>CBDCCC010000001.1:0-22874 GCA_965214435.1 Rubrobacteraceae bacterium | reverse complement strand
GCTTAGCGAGAACAAACGTCGCATGAGACGCCGGCAAAGGTGTACAAATGACCATAAAGCGGGTACGTAACGTTTTGGGGGAAGGAAGCTAGAGATCAGGAGGTTGTTTAGAGTGTTTTCGTCGTTAGCGGGCTACAACAGGTTTGTATATATTTCTGCGGCGATCGCCGCGCTCGGCGGGCTGCTGTTCGGCTTTGACACGGGCATTATCTCGGGGGCGCTGCTATTTATCCGGGAAGACCTCCAGCTTTCCGAGTTTCTACAGAGCGCCGTGGTAAGCGCGATCCTGGTCGGTACGATCGTTGGCGCCGGGGGGACCGGGCCTCTGGCTGACCGCTTCGGGGCGGCGCAAGATGGCTATCGTCTCCGCCGTGATTTTCATTATAGGAGCGCTCGGCTCGGCGTTCGCACCGAACGTTGAGACCCTGATCGGCGCGCGGGTCGTACTGGGGCTCGCTGTCGGGGCGTCCACCGTTATCGTGCCGATGTATATAGCGGAGATAGCACCGTCCCAGATACGGGGTACCCTGGCCGGCCTCTTCCAGTTGGCGATAACCCTCGGGATCGTGCTCGCTTACCTGGTCAACTACGCGCTGTCCGGGGCCGAAGCCTGGCGCTGGATGCTGGGTCTCGGGGCCGTCCCGGCCCTGATCCTAGGCGCCGGGATGATACTCCTGCCGGACAGTCCCCGCTGGCTCGTCGGCCAGAACCGCAACGACGAGGCGCGCGCCGTCCTCCAGCGCGCCCGCGACTCCGAAGAAGAGATAAACACCGAGATGGAGGAAATGCAGGAGGCCGAACGCCGGCAGGAGGCCGGCTTCGGAGAGTTGGCGAAGCCCTGGGTCCGGCCGATGCTGGTAGTCGGTATCGGTCTCGCCATGCTCCAGCAGTTGGTCGGTATCAACACCATTATCTACTACGCGCCAACGATCATGGAGGCTACGGGCCTCGGCGCTGCGGTTTCTATCCTGGCTACGCTGGGCATCGGTATCGCGAACGTAATCTTTACTGCTATATCGCTCCTAATTATAGACCGGGTCGGGCGCAAGCCGCTTCTCATGGTTGGGCTCACCGGCATAATCTTCGCTCTAGCACTCTTGGGCTTTGCTTACCTACTACCGGGCCTCTCCGGCGTGGTCGCCTACGTCACGTTCGCCGGTCTGCTCATATACATAGCCTCCTTCGCGGTCAGCTTCGGCGTGGTCCTCTGGGTAGTCTTGCCGGAGATATTCCCCTTGAAGGTCCGCGGCTCGGCGATGAGCGTGTGCACCATCCTGCACTGGAGCTCCAACCTCCTCGTCTCGCTCACGTTCCTGCCCCTTATAGCCGCCGTCGGGGAGACCGCCGTGTTCTGGGGCTACGGCGTTATCTCCATCGGCGCGTTCGCCTTTATCTACTTCCTGATGCCGGAGACGAAAGGCCGCACCCTGGAGGAGATAGAGTCCGACCTGCGCGGTAGGACCGGCTCCGCCTCCGAACAGCCCAGCGAGGTTGCCGGCTAGACCTGAAGCTAACTCCGCGTTAGACAAGCCGGCCACGCGAGGAGTAACATCCTCGCGTGGCCGCCATTTTGAAAAGTGTTCTGTCGATGTCGGTGGCGACCACGCTGTCGCGGTTAACGGGTTTCGCCCGGTGGGCGGTCCAGGCCACGGTGCTCGGCACGGGGATGGTGGCAAACGCCTACACGCTCTCGAACACTCTGCCGAACCAGATCTACGAGCTTTTCATGGGCGGGCTGCTGTCCTCGATCTTTATCCCACTGCTCGTAGAACGGCTTTCTAAGTACGGCGACGAGGACGCCCGCCGCCTGACAAACGCCCTGCTCACGATCATCGTCCCGCTACTCTCGGTCGTCGCGGTCCTCGGTATTGTCTTTGCCAGTCCACTGGTCGCCCTCACGACCGCCTGGGGAAGCTCCTCGGAGCTTTCACCGCAGGAAGCCCAGGAGACCACGGCGCTCGCGGTGCTGCTCTTCCGGGTGTTCGCGCTCCAGATACTGTTCTATGGTATCGGGACGTTGATGATCGGCATCCTGAACTCCCACCGCTACTTTTTTCTGCCGACCTTTGCCCCGGTCCTGAACAACCTGGTCGTTATAGCTTCATTCGGGGGCTACTGGTGGCTGGTTGCCGAAAGCCCGGTCGCGGCGATCTACACGCTCGCTGGCGGTACCACGCTCGGGGTGGCGGTAATGTCGTTTATTCTCTTGCCGAGCGTCCTCCGTCTCGGCTACCGACCCCGCCTCCAACTCGGACACCCGGCGCTCGGGGCCGCCGCCCGGCTGGCCGCTCCGATGCTGGTCTTTGTGGCTTCGGCGGTCGGGGTGCAGCTCTTCGCCTACTACCTCGGCACCGGCTTTAACGGGGTGCCGCAGCTACTCTACGCGTTCGTGGTCTTCCAGCTACCCTACGGGATCTTCGCCGTCGCCATAGCGACCGCCTTGATGCCAGAGCTTTCGGAGAGCTACGCCAACGAAGACACCGACGGTTACCGGGACACGCTTTCCTTCGGTCTGCGGACAATGGCGTTTATCGCGGTGCCGGCGGCGGTCGGCCTGATCTCGTTCTCGACCCCGATAGTCGGGCTGCTCTACGAGCGCGGCGAGTTCGACCCGCAGGCTACGGAGACGGTAGCCGCGCTGCTCTCCGCCTACGGCATAGGGCTGCTCGGGTATGCAGGGTACCTGATCCTGGTCCGCGCGTTCTACTCCCGCCAGAACACGAAAACGCCCGCGGCTCTAAACGTCGGACTCCTCATCTTGTACGGCGGCCTCGCCTACGGCCTCTCGCGCACGGATCTCGGCCTTGCCGGTATAGCCCTGGCTTTCTCCGTATCCTACACCGGACTTTTCCTCGTTTTACTGGCGGCGATGAGACGGGACCTCCGGCGGATCGACGGCCGTCGCCTCTTAGTATCGTTCTCGAAGATCCTTGTAGCAGGAGCCGCGATGTACGGAATAGCCTGGCTGGGAACCGCGGTCTCCGGGGACGGGAGCGGTCCACTGGAGCGGGTCGTGATCCTTGCCGGTGTCGGGGGCGTCTCGCTGGCGGCCTACGCCGGAGCGGCGTATCTGCTGCGGGTCGAAGAGCTAACCTCCGCCGTTTCGCTGCTCCGCCGCCGATCGGTAAAGGCCGCCAGAAAGCAGTAAATATCGGTAAGAACCGTCCGGCAAGCTGAAAGTTTAGTACCGGTGATCCAGCCTCTTTATGACCTTTCCCCACTCATATACTCCTCATGGAGCACCGGTGACACGCTTATGTACACAGTGTAAGTAAGTTAAACATCAAAGACCGCCGATATTATTCTTCTTCAGGTTCCTCTTCTATAGCCGCCGCGGAGGTCGCCCGGAAGATCATAACCTTCCCCCGCTCCGGGTAATCGACTATCTCGACGTCCCCGGTAATGGCTACTGGGTCGCCCACGAAGTCTTCCACCCCTTCTATAGCCGACGTGTCGACCTCGACCTCTAGGACGTAGCCAGTATGCTCCGTCCCGGCTCCGGACTCGGCTCCGGCTTCATCGGCCCTCCGCAACAAACCTTCCAGATACGGCACTCTTTTCACCTTTCCAGCGGATACACGACACCGCGGTTCATGGTAGCGGAAAGTGTGTCTCTTCAGTCGAAGGGAAACTACCATCTTTCCGGAGAAGCGCTGTCAGATACATATCCGAAGATTGTGACTACACCTTCCTCTTCCGTGAGATAGTTAGTAACAGCTTTGAGGAGCAAGCTAGAGGCTACGTCTTTAGAAGAGCGCGTCATCTAAACTTCTGTCGTCTTCTGCTGGTATGCAGCTGTATACCGCGTTGTACCAGGCACTCTTTCTATGATATTTCGGTTCATCATCTTCTGAAAAATTCTCTTCATCTTGTTTTCTGACCCGATATAACAGATCTCTCTGGCTTCCTTATTTGTAATCTTCTCGTGCTTTCGCAAAAACTCGATGATCAACTCCTCGGGAGTTGCAAGAGGCTCGTGTTTTAGGGTAACCGTTACATAACCCTCTTCCTGGGTAACTATGGGGCTCTTTCAAATTCATAGTTCGCATCGCAGAAAAAGCCGTGTTCAAACCTTCTCCTACATCCTTATTGGGAGGGTCTGGAAACTTGTTGATTAAGCGTACAATCACCCCGTTACGAGCGAAGCGTTCTCTCAGAATATTTTCAGGAGTTACATGTCCAGGGAGAGTGCCTGGACTAGCTACTTCGATACGGTTGTCAAAAATCTTTACATGAATATCATCAGCTACACTGTAGTCGCGGTGCAACACCGCATTAGTGATAATTTCGTGCAAAGCTGTGGAAGGGTACTTAACTTGCTCAAGCCCCTCTGAAGTGCTAACTCGAATAGATTCGATTACTTCTGTCGTTTGAGCAACTGCATCGCGGATTTGGTTATAAGCGCCTCCTTCAATAGATATTGGATCAAAATCTAGAGCTTCTCGTGAGCCTTCTAAATCTTTTGTCTTATACCGGTACAACTTTATACCGCACCTCTTAGGCAATAGAGCTTGAGGCTCGTCCGCGTACAGTACCGTGCCGGCTACTGTAGGATTATCGTTGATAAGAAGTTGTTGCTTCCTAAGCCACTCGTCCGGTTCCGCATTTGGAACAACTTCCAACATAAATTCGATAACGACCTCGGAGTTAGTTATAAAGTCAGCACTAACATTGAGAGGTTCAGTTTCAAAAGAAGTAATCCCCTTGTTGTGTCGTAACCTTTCACGCTCCTCTTCGGAGTCAACTGGCAAGTTCATAGCGCCTCGACGGACATAGATCTTATCGTTAGACGATTTCTTGATGTCCCGAGTCTTTTTCACTTCGATCTTGAGTACTAATCCTGTACTCAGAGGATTTCTCAAAAAGTCGTACGAGTAGTCTCTACCTAAAGGAAACAGCTTTTCGAAGATTTGAACATGACCGTTGGCCGCTTCTGGATTCTCAAACCCTCTCCAGTGTCTCTTGCCTGTTTGCTTGTCTTCATCGATGCCTATATAGACTTCACCACCTTCAGCGTTTGAGAAGGCAGCTAAAGTGTTGGTGATTTTACCTGGCTTAATGTCTACAGCCTTAATATCTGCGAAGTGTCCTTCTTCCAGAAAGAGTACCTTCTCAATTTCAAGTTCACTAAGGTCGTTGACTATAATTGCGTTCATGATCTTTATTCTAATGCACAGCCATTTTAAGAAAACACTCAAGTCCGAGTGATCGCTAGAGTAAAGCAGATGGGTTGAAGACAGAACCGGGATAGCGCAGGTCCGATCAGTAAAGAAGCGGGCCTGGAAGGATTTGAACCTCCGACACCTGGTACCGGAAACCAGTGCTCTATCCCCTGAGCTACAGGCCCGTAGTAAAAGGGAATCAGCCCGTATACTAGCCTACAAGTACCGCACCTTCAACGCGGATCGCCGAAAGGCTTTGTAGATCGGCCATATAATGGTTAAACTACCCTGCACCCAACTATGTACGCCGTCATCTCGGACATCCACGGAAACCTGGAAGCTCTCGAAGCGGTGCTCGCCGACATGCCGGAGGGCCTGGAGCGGATTTTCTGCCTCGGCGACGTCGTGGGGTACGGGGCGAGCCCGAACGAGTGCTGCGACCTGGTCCGCGAAGCCGGGATGCCGGTGATCTCCGGTAACCACGATCTCGCGGTTACGGACCTCGACACGAACCTCGCGTGGTTTAACCCGGTCGCCGCAGCCGCCGTCCGGTGGACCCGCGAACAGCTCACCGAAGACAACGCGCGGTTCCTGCTATCGAGGCCGCGCAAGATACAGACGGAGGATGCTTTGTTCGTGCACGGCTCGGTCCGGGACCCGGACGAGTACATAGTCGACGCCACCACGGCCCGGGAGAACCTGGCGCTCCTGAACTCCGAGTACCCCGGTATCCCCGTGTGCTATTTCGGCCATACCCACGTAAAAGCCGTGGCTCCCTCCCCGGCTTCAAACGACGGCCAGGGTGTTTTCGACCTCGGCTCCGACGGTCCGTACCTCGTAAACCCCGGTTCCGTTGGACAGCCGCGAGACGGTGACACCTTCGCTTCTTACGTAATCGCCGGAGGACCTGATGGAGACCCCGGAAACGGCGGCCCGGCCAGTAACATCATCTTCCGCTTTGTCGAATACGACATAGAAAAGGCGCAGGGCAAGATCCGGTCCGCCGGGCTGCCGCAGATGCTCGCCGACCGGCTCGCCCGGGGCCGCTGAAAGAGCGTCCCGGTGGAACATCCCTTTGAGAAACTTTTTACCGTGGAAGAAGCGAACGCGCTTCTTCCAGAACTACAAGAACTTCTCCGCCAGATGGCGACCCACCGGGACTCCATGCGGTATAAAGCCCCCGAGGTGGAGCCGATACTCCGGTCGGCGGCCGCGAACGGCGGCGGCCGGGTAGGCTCCGAGTACGGCGTAGAGGCATACAAGCTGTACCTGGTCATCGAGCGTATCCGGGAGCACGGCGTGCTCCTTAAAGACTTCGACGTAGGGCTGCTCGACTTCCCCCACGAGCGGGACGGGCAGGTAGTATTTCTGTGCTGGCACCCGCCGGAAGACCGGGTCATGTACTGGCACGAGGTAGAAACCGGCTACCCGGGCCGCAAACCTCTCTAGCGGGCGCTGCCGTGCGGATAGTCCTCCAGCGGGTAAAAAACGCCTCCGTTACGGTCGGCGGAGAGCGTATCTCCGAGATAGGTCCCGGTCTTCTGCTCCTTGTCGGCGTGGCCTCCGGTGACGGCGAGCCGGCGGCTGACTGGCTCGCGGAGAAGGTCGCCGGGCTCCGGGTGTTCGCCGACGACTCCGGCCGGATGAACCTCGGAGTCCGGGAGACCGGCGGTGAAGTACTCGCCGTCTCCCAGTTCACCCTCCTCGCCGATACCCGCAAGGGACGCCGCCCGAGTTTTGTGGAAGCCGTCCCGCCGGAAGAGGCCGAGCCACTCTTCGACTATTTCTGTGAGCGCCTGCGAGTGGCGGGCGTGGAAACGGTTCGTACCGGCCGCTTCGGCGCCATGATGGATGTCGCCCTGACCAACGACGGGCCGGTCACGATAATCCTTGAAAGATAAAACTTACCCGGGCGCTACCAGCCCCTCGATGTAGACCGTAGCCGGACGGGTATAGCCTTCGCGCCGCACCTTTTCCCGGAACGCCACATACCGCTCGCGGAGGTCGTCGCCGGTGAACCTCGCGGGGTCTTCGTCGAGGACGAGCCGGTCGAGGTGCCGAACGTTGTGCGGGAGCAACACTTTCCAATGCACGCCCGTCAGCAGGGATTCGTGGAGGGCAACCAGACGTTCCGGCGGGCCTATACCATAGAAGTCCGCCCCGGAGGTTTCTTTCTCCAGCTCTTTTTGCAGAGCCTCGTCCTCCAGTTGGACGGCCGGCACGGTGTCCACGAAGTCGCCGGTCGCCACCCGGCCGCCGGGTCGGACAACGCCCGCCAGGGCCGCCAGGGCTCCCTCCGCCGTCCGGTGGCGGACGTCCAGCTCATGGAACAATCCGGCGGAGTAGACGAGGTCAAAGGTTTCCGGGGCGACCGGTGGCTCGAATACGTTTCCGGCGAGCAAGTTCACCGGGGCGGCGAGGTCCGCTTCTCCGAGTAGCTCGCGGGCGTATTCGATACTTTCCTCGTCGGCGTCGAGGGCAGTGAGGCTTCCGGTTTCTCCGAGGCGCTGGCTCAAGCCCTCCAGCCAGAGCAGGGACGAGCCGCCAGCGTACAGGAAGTTGCAACCCCGGATGTCTCCGAACAGGTCTAGTTCCCGGTCGCAGAAGCTTATGAGGTCCGTTCCGAGTTCGGCCCGCTCCTCCGGCGTTAGTGCCGTTTTTCTACGTGCGTCCGGCATAGAGCCAGTATAATCTGCCGGGATGAAAATTCTTATCGCGCGGGATCTGGTCAAATACCATGGCGGTTATCTTCAGGTGCTCTCCGGTGCCGGGTTGTCGGTCGAAGCCGGCGAGAAGCTCGGCCTCGTCGGACGCAACGGCGTCGGCAAGACCACCCTCCTGAATGTGCTTTCCGGCGAGTCCGAGCCGGACGAAGGTGTAGTCGAGCGCGTCGGCGGCTCAAAGGTCGGCGTCACCTCCCAGAGCCTATACGCCGGTCCGCGGGGCCGGGTATCGGTGGAAGGGGAAATATACGGCGCTTTTGAGAACCTCATAGCCCGCGAAAAGGAACTTGAAGAGTTAGAAGCAAAGCTATCTGGCAACCCCTCGAACGCCGTCCTGGAACGCTACGGGGCGCTCCAGAGCGAGTTCGAGCGCGACGGCGGCTACGAGTACCGCGCCCGCGTGGCCTCGACACTTTCCTCTTTAGGCTTTGCGCCCGAGGACTGGAAGCGGCCGGTCGGGTCTTTCTCCGGCGGCGAGCAGAGCCGGGTGGCGCTCGCCCGCCTCTTGCTGGAGGAACCGGACCTCATACTCCTCGACGAGCCGACAAACCATCTCGACCTCCGGGCGATAGAGTGGCTGGAAGGCTTTGTAAAGAACACGAAGTCCGCGGTGCTCGTCGTCTCCCACGACCGGTATTTCCTGGACGCGGTCTCGGACTCTATACTGGAGCTTGAGAACGGCCGCCTCGCGCGCTACCCCGGCAACTACAGCAAGTACGTCGAACAGAAAAAGGCCCGCGACGAGCAACTCACCCGCAAGGCCAAGGCCAACGCCGACCGCCGGGAGCAACTAGAGCGGTTTATCGAGAAAAACCGGGCGAAAGCCAATAAAGCCACCCAGGCCAAGAGCAAGCAGAAGCTGCTCGACCGCATGGAGAAGGTCGAGGCTCCGGCAGGGCGGGCAAAGAGCATGAAGCTAGACCTCGGAGACACCTCCCGGGCCGGGAGGATCGTCCTGGAGCTTGAGGGCGTCCGCTACGCTTACGAGGACTCTGGCGAACCGCTGCTCGACGACCTCGGCCTTACCGTCGAGCGCGGCGAGCGGGTCGCGCTCCTGGGCCCAAACGGTACCGGTAAGAGCACCATCATGCGCCTGGCGACCGGCGAGGTCTCTCCGCAGTCCGGAAACATCCGGCTCGGCCACAACGTCACGCCCGCCTACCAGGACCAGCAGCTCGCCGGTCTCGACGACGCAAAGACCGTACTGGAAGAAGCGATGGACGCCACCGGCCTCGACGCCCCGGACACCCGGGAGCTACTCGGCTCGTTCCTGTTCTCCGGAGACGACGTTTTCAAAAAGGTCTCTTCGCTCTCCGGCGGCGAAAAGAGCCGGTTGTCGCTGGCGGAAATCGTCGCCAGCGACGCGAACCTCCTCCTGCTCGACGAGCCGACGAACAACCTGGACATCCCGGCCCGCGAAGCCCTGGAAGACGCACTGCTCCGGTACCGGGGGACCCTGTTCTTTATCTCCCACGACCGGTACTTTCTCCGCAAGCTCGCCCGCCGCATCGTCGAGTTGGAGGACAAAAAGCTAACGAACTACCTCGGCGGCTACGACTACTATCGCGCCCACCGGCGGCTGGATGCTGGGAGCGGCAAGCGCAAGCCCCGCCGCCGGGTCCGTCCGGGGATGAGCAAGGACGAGAGCGTGATCGCCAGCCGGCTCGTAGCCGTCGAAGGTGAGATCGACGCCACCGAACGCCGCGTATCCCGCCTCGAAAAAGACCTCGCCACCGCCGAGGTCTACGCCGACGGTGAACGCTCCCGCAAGGTAGTCCTGGAGCACCGCAAGCTCAAGAGTACCCTCGACGGACTCTATAACGACTGGGGCGAACTACTCGCCGAAGCCGAAGAAGCCGGGTTGTGACAGCGCCGGGCAAAAGGCTCCAGCCTTACGCCCGACAAGCCACCAGCATCTCAACTTGTCGGCAGTTCAGCAGAAACAAAAGATGCCGGCTAACAGCGTGGAAGGTCAACACTTCCGCGACCCGCCGTGAGACGTAGCCGGGCTGCCCTCCACGGGGCCGCTCTACTGCTCGCGCTCCTTACCACGACCGGGCTGCTAGCCTCCTGCGGTCCCGGCAACGCCTCGGCTGTGGAGCTTGAACGCAAGCTCGACTCTCCGGCCGTCTACCGGGTGAGTACGAACGCCGAGAGCCGGTTCTCCGGTCCCGTCTCCGACCTGCGGGGCGCGACAAAGGTCACCGCGGCTTTCGAGGCCTTCCCCGTCTCCGGGTCGGCGGCGGAGGTCGAGGTACTCTACCTCGCGGCCAGCGTTCGGGACGCTAACGGGGATTTTGTTGCCCTCGACCTCGGGGACCTCTCCGGTAAAGAAAGCCCGCGTGGAGTTCGGACCGCCGGGCGTGGTATCCGGGGTAACCGGCGAAGAGGCGCTTCTCGACGCCGGCATACCGCTAATATTGGTAGAAGACCTCATAGCCTCCCTCTTTCCCCCGCTACCCCAGGAGTCGATGCGGAGGGAAGATACCTGGACCGGTAACGCGCCCGTGCCCTTCTCAAATCTCCAGAACGGCCCCGACGTCCGCATGCGCTACCTGCTCTCCGGGGTGGATCCCGGCACCGCGACGGTCGAGGGCTACGAGTTGTCCACCGGCCCCCGGTCTTTTACCGAGGAGTTAGCCGGCGGGGAAGTGACCGGCCGCGGGGAGTTGGACGTAACGTTCAACGGAGAGTACGACGACCGGGAAGGTTACACGACGGCGGAGAGCACCGCTGAGTTTGAATCAAACTTCATCCGGCTACCCGGCGGCTCGCGCTACGCCAACGGTAACCTGCGCCTGGGGCGCACTACGACCGTGGAAAGCTTGAACCCGGCGGAGCAGTTCGGCCTCGACCCGGACGGCAGTTCTTTAGAGTAACTTCGGGGGATGATAAAAGTTCATCCGCGAAAGTCGGGACGAGAGGATTTGAACCTCCGACCTCCTCGTCCCGAACGAGGCGCGCTGCCAGGCTGCGCTACGTCCCGACTTCGGGGCTATTATAGCAGCCGTACCCTGGTTGTCAGGGCGGGACCACCCTTAACCTTCTGTTTAACGGCTAACCGGCGGCTATGAAAGAACTGTCCCGGCCAGCGTAAAGCTCAAGAGCCCCGGCGACGGCTTCGGCGACGGTTACCGGGTAGTAGGGATCCGAGGCTATCTCTAACTCCACAGGGTTCGTGAGGTGCAGGGGTTCTACCATGACCGCCGGGATGTTGGTCTCCCGGAGGATGTCGTAGGAGCGGCCGAACTCCCCGATATCCGCGGTACCTAAAGCCCGGGTAATCCCTTTCTGAACATACGCTGCGGCCATCCGGCCCCGGTGCGAGCGGTAGCCGAGCCGCTCGAAGTAGAACGTGGCCGTGCCGGCCGCCCTCGGTGAGCGGTAGGCGGCGTGGTGGATGCAAACGACCATCTTGGCCCCCGAAGAGTTCGCGAGAAACGCCCGGTCGGAGTCCGATACCGTCTCGTCGGTGCTGCGGGTGAGCAGCACCTCCCGGGCCGGCAGTATCTGGGCGAGCTCCGTGGCAACGGCCAGGTTGAGTTCGGCTTCCGACAGACCGGTCGGGGCGCTATAACCCGTATCCCGGCCGCCGTGGGCGGCGTCGACGACCAGGGTCCCGTCGAATAGGTCGTCGGCGAAGTAACCGCCGTGTTTGTCCGGCAGCGGATGGGTGCCCAAGGTCTGGGCGGCGTAGGTATCGAGGACCTTGAATAATCCTTCGTCGACGATACCGTCCGCGGAGAGGCCGGCGTTTCTCTGGAAGTCCCGCACGGCCCGGTCCGTCCGGCCGTCCAGAACCCCGTTTACGGCGCCGGGATCGAAACCGAGGTCGTTTAGCATGCGTTGCAGGCCCACCACATCAGCACCCCGGAAAGGCTCTTGACGCAGGTAGAGCATACGGCTCCCGGGCCGGTAGCCACTCTCGTAGATGTCCCGCCAGGTCTGGGAGTCCACGAGACCGTCAGCCAGAATGCCGACGTTCTGCTGGAAAGCCCGGACGGCGAGTTCCGTTCGGGGACCGAATACCTCGTCTATACCCCGGTTGCCAAGGTCGTAGCCCAGCGCATTCAACCGGGTCTGCAAGTCTACGACTTCCCGGCCCCGGTCGCCGGGCCGTAGAGTACGACCCCCCGGACGTGGCGCGTACCCGTTTAACTCTATTTCCATAAATTCATCCTGTAGCGGGCCGGTAAAAGAGAGACAAGAGTCGTCGTGGCACCAGAAAAGCGCCGGGCTTTTTATGAAAGAGTCCGGCGCTCAGAGATATTCTGGTGTCTTCTCAGTTTAAACTAGTCCTCGACGACGCCCAGGATATCTTCGGCGTCCAGGATCATGTAGTCGTCGCCGTTGAGCCGGATCTCGGTCCCGGAGTACTTGGCGAAGACGATCACGTCCCCCTCGCTGACCTTGACCTCCTCGGACTCACCGACCGCGACCACCTCGGCCGTCTGCGGCTTTTCCTTGGCGGTATCGGGCAGCACGATGCCGGACTCGGTCTGCTGCTCGCGCTCGATCATCTTTACCAGCGCCCGCTCGCCTAGCGGTTTGAATTTCATATCAACTACCTCCTCTAAACTACTGTGAACTTTTTACTGCTGAACCCTCCAGTTTCCCCGCATCCGGGACTCTGGAAAATTCCGTTCGCGATTGTAACTTCCCGGGTTGCAAACCGCAATCGCATTTCCGCGATTACGAATTTATATTTACGCCTCCGGCCGCGGCTCGTCGGCGAGCCCGAGTTGGGCGGAGAGCTGCTGCTTGGGCAAGGCTCCGACGGCCCGCTGGACGATCTCGCCGTTCTCGAAGCGGATGATCGTCGGTATGCTGGAGATGCTGTAGCTCATGGCCGTAGAGGGGTTATCGTCGACGTTGACCTTTACAAAAGCAACGTCGTCCCGGCTCTCGGACATTTCGTCGAGTATCGGGGAAATTCTCTTGCACGGACCACACCACGGCGCCCAAAAATCTACTATTACCGGCTTTTCGGCTCGCAGGACATCGCTGTTAAAGCTTGAGTCCGTTACCTCGCTAACCGCCATATAACTCTACCTCCGTCACTCTATCTGGAGTACGACGCCGAGATTCTAGCACGCTGTGGCGGCCGTTCCGGACGCCGGAGACCCGGTAAACTCACGGCTCCTACCCGCCGTCTCCCAGGGTACTGCCGGAAAGCGTTTCGATGCGTACAGACTCCGCGAGCTCCTCGGCCCGCCGGGCCTCAAACGCTCCCGCTCCGAGGGTCTCGGCATTTGCCGCGGCGCAACCGGCCGCGAGCCGCATCGCCTCGACGGGCGGCAGTTTGCGGTGCGTCAGGCCGGAGAGAAGCCCGGCCAGGTAAGCGTCTCCGCTCCCGATAGTAGACAGCGCCTCGACCTGCGGAGCCCGGGCGGCTATTATGCCGGCGTCACCGCCGGAGCCGGTCTCCAGGTAGGAGTATCCTTCGGGGGAGGTTATACACGCCGCCTCGGCCCCGAACTCGACGAGCCGGTCGAGGCCCCGCGAAAAATCTTCCTCCTCTATAAAGTCGAAGCCCACGACGCTCTCGGCTTCGCTCTGGTTCGGGCTTACGAGCGAGGGCTCCGCCTTGAGCGCGGCCCGCACGACCGTTGGGGTGGCGTCCACGACCGTGTAGAGTCCGAGCTCGCGCGAGCGGTAGACCAGGTCCGCCAGGAAACTCTCCTCGACGTCTTCCGGTAGGCTGCCGGCGAATACCACGACCGTCGCGTACTCCATCAGGAACTCCAGCCGGCGCGAGAACTCGGTCCTGGCGGCGGCGCTCACGGGCGGGCCGTACTCGTTGATCTCGGTCTGCGTGCCCGTGGTCGTATCTATAAGCGCGGTAGAGGTCCGGGACGAGCCGGCTATCTCCACAAAGTCGAACGGTATCGCCGACTCGGATAAGCCGTCCCGGATGGCGTCCCCGTTACGCCCGCCGACAAAGCCCGTCGCCAGCACCGGGGTACCCAGTTCTCTGAGCCCGCGGGCCACGTTTATACCTTTCCCACCGGCCAGGGTCACGCTCTCCGGCGCCCGGTGCCGCTGTCCTAGAGCCAGGCTGGGCACCACCAGGGTTCGGGCGACCGCTGCGTTAAGGGTAACGGTCAGGATCACGACTTCTCCGTTCTTTGACCAAATACTCCACCCACCGTATACCGTACTCTATCCCACAACGACGCCTCCGTGTAACCCTCCCGGGTTACAAGCGGGCTCTCCCCGACCTTCTCGCCGCCGACGGTCGCTACCACCCGGCCAAGCTCCGTGCCGGGCTCCGCGGCGTCGGGCAACTCCTTTTCTACCGTCACGCTGCGCTCCAAAGTGGCACCCTTCTCTGCAAGGTCCGAGACGCTTTTCTCGGCGACGAGTCGCACGCTCCTCTCCTCTCGGTAGGGCATCGGGACTTCGGCGTACCGGGCGCCTTTTTCCACGACTTCCCGCCGGTCGTAGGCGTCAAAGCCATACTTGAAAGCTTCTTCCGTCTCCCCGAAACGGTCCGCGGCGTTTAGCACGACCGCCAGGTAAGCTTCGTCCCCGGCGGCGGCTGAAGCGACGAGGCTCTTCCCGGCGGCGGGGGTCGTGCCGGTTTTTACCCCGTTTGCCGGCGGGTAGTAGAAGAGCAGCTCGTTTGTGTTCTGGAGCGGTATCTCGCGGCCCTCTTGCGTATCCACGGTTGCCCGGGTAGTATCCACGATCTCTCTGAATACCGGCGACTCTAGGGCCGATTGCGCGAGGGAGGTGAGATCCCGGGCCGTGGAGTAGTGTCCCGGCGCATCGAAACCGACCGGGTTTTCAAAGTGCGTATTGTCGAGCCCTAGCTTTTCGGCTTTGCGGTTCATCTTCTCTACAAAGCGTCCGACGCTGCCGTCCCCGAACTCCTCGGCCAGCGCGTAGGCCGCGTCGTTCCCCGAGGCGAGCATCGACGCCAGAAGCAACTCCCGGACCGTAATCCGGTCGCCGGCCCGCAAACCGACATTGCTGTAAGCCGGGCTTGCGTAAGCCGCTGCACCAGCGGAGACCACGACCGGCCTTTCGAGGTCTCCGGCCTCATCCAAAACCACGAGGGCGGTCATGATCTTGGTCGTAGAAGCTATCGGCAGCCGCGCCCCCGCGTTCTCCCCGGCCAGATACTCACCGGTCGCCCCGTCCGCTAGAACCCAGGCCCGGGCCGAGACTTCCGGCTCCTCTACCCCGTCCTGAGCACCCGCTGCAGGGATTACCAGAAAAAACAGTCCGCAGGCGCAAATGCAGGCGCAGGTAAAGGCGTAGACGCGAACGGACTTCAGCACCGTACGCCGCCGGAGACGATGAATTTTTGATGTTTGGCATTCAAAGCGTAGTGCGGAGCTTACAGAAGGCGTCGCCGCAGAACAAGGTGTCTCATGGAGGATACAATAGCGGCGTAATGGTCGGAGACGCTACAATAAACCCTTGAGATACCGGCGGCTCATACTGGTCGTGGTTCTGGTTCTGGTCGCGGCGGTCGGGTGGCGGACCCAGGGCTCTCCAGAGACCGGTACGGGCACCCTGACGCTACCCCAGCCAGCTCCGAACGCGGGCGAAGCAGCGCCGAACTTTACCACGGAGTCTCTCGATAGCGGGGAGTTCCGACTCTTAGACGAGGGCACCTACGTGCTGACCTTCTGGAGCCGGCTCAACCGAGGTTCGGCCCGCTCTCACGACGAGCTTGCCGACCTAGCAAAAGCCTACCCGGATAAAGAAGCAACCTTTGTGGCGGTATACGTTAGCAACGTGACCAGGGCCGACCGTGAAGGCGCCCCATACACGGTGGTCCAGGACTCTACCGGAAATCTAACCTCGCTCTACAACGTGAACCGGGTCCCGAGGACGTTCCTTATCCACGACGGACGCATAGTGTTGGTACAAAACGGCTTCTACAAAGAAAACGCGCAGAAACTCCGGGAGGCGTTGCAAGAAATAATCTCCGAGAAAACCTGATGCCGGCACAGAAACTTTTCTACAAACCACCTGTAAACTTCCACGGAACCTACCACAGAAAGAAGTTATGAGACGCGAAAATTTGGTACAGCTTTTAGGTGTAGCGGTCACTCTGGGCACTATTCTGGTGACCATATTCGGCCTGATCTTCGTTTTCACCCACTAAGGCTCTCCACAAGTAGACCGCAACTTACGGCCGGGCTCCGGCGGAAGCTAATTCCTGCCGGGTCCGGTGGGCTGCCGCCCGGGCCGCAGTCCGGTAGTCGTCTTCCGGTCCTTTTTCGTGGGCGTACAGGATACTCCGGCTGCTATTGACGAGCACCCCGCTCCCGTGGCTGTCGAGTAGTGCCCGGACTCCGGACGCCGTGCCACCCTGAGCCCCGTAGCCCGGAACGAGGAACAGGTGATCCGGCAGTATACCGCGGACCCGAGCCCCGACCTCCGGGCGCGTCGCCCCGACAACCGCTCCGGTGTCCGGGTAGCCATCCGGACTCCCGGTTTCCCCGAGACGCGCCACGAGTCCGGCCGACACTTCCAGAAGCGGTGGCTCCCCGTGCGCCTGCAGCGTCCCGGCCGAAGGGTTTGAGGTCGCCACCAGAACGAACGCGCCCCCGCCCTGACCCAGACGCCGCACCTCCTCCAGGAACGGTGTGACGGCGTCCGCGCCCATGTACGGGTTAACGGTTACGCACGTAGCGCCGTAGACCCTGAGGTGGGCTTCGGCGTAGGCGGCTGCGACGGGCCCGATGTCGCCCCGCTTTACGTCGGCTATAACCGGCAGGTCCAGCGCCGCGGCCTCCCGGATAATTTCCGCGTAAATTTCCATGCCGGCTGGACCCAGGCGCTCAAAGTAGGCGGATTGAAGTTTTACGGCGGCGACTTCAGGCTCGACGGCTTCGAGGATACCGAGGCAGAACCTGCGGACCGCCCCGGCTGCGGGGAGTCCGGTCTCATAAAGCTCCGGCGGCAGGCGGTCCGGGTCCGGGTCGAGCCCGGCTACCGCCACGCTGGCGCGCCGGCGGGCGGAGCGGAGCAGGGCCTCCACCAGGCAGCGGTTACCCGGCTACTTGATCGCGTCTTTAAGGGCGTTGCCGGCGGTAAACTTCGGGACCTTTGAAGCGGGGATGTTGATCTTGTTCTTTGTCTGCGGGTTGATACCCTCCCGGGCCTCGCGCCTCTGAACGTAGAACTTGCCGAAGCCGGTGATCTGAACGCTGTCGTCGCCCTTGAGCGCCTGGGTCACCACTTCCGTGAACGCGTCGAAGAACCTCTGAGCCTCGCTCTTCGGTGCCCCGGTCTCATCCGCTATCTTCTGGATAACCTCGGTCTTATTCAATGCTCTCGACCTCCTGTCTCTTCCACGAACAACCTCCCCGATCACGTTCGGAAGACTATAGCAGAGGCATTTTGCGGCCTCAATTTCTAGCCCTGCTGGTCCAGACCTAAATCTTTCATCTTCAGCAGGCTGTCGAAAGGTATGCCACCGAGGCCGTCTCCTGGCGACGCCTCCCGGCGGTCGAGCACCGCGAGTATCCGGCGGACGTCGGCCCCGGCTTCCCGCAGGCCCCGCGCGGCTTGCGTGACCTGAGCCCCGGTGGTAACGACGTCTTCCACGAGCACGACCCGCTCGCCGTCCCGCAGCCCACCCTCTATTGCGCGCCCGGTCCCGTACTCTTTCGCGGCCTTGCGGACTATGACGTACGGCAGGCCGGTCTCTAGCGCCAGGGCAACCACCAGTGGAACCGCGCCAAGCTCCACGCCCGCGAGCCGGTCCACACCTTCCGGCAACCGGCCGGAGAGCCCGGCGGCGATGTCCCGGAGCAGGCCCGGCTCGGTCGAGAACCGGTACTTGTCCACGTAGAACCGGCTCCGCGCCCCGCTAGAGAGCACGAAGTCACCCTCTAGCAACGCCGCCTCCCGCACCCGCCGGGCCAGGTCGTTAGTCAACCTCTAAGCCCGCTCCGGGCTGCCGGAGTCTCCGCGTTCGAGGTCTTCTAGCGCGGCGTCGAAAGGCCCGAAATCCGTCCGCTCCAAAAGGTCCCCAAGGTTTTCGGAGCCCTCTCTAGCGGACGACAAGCTGGCCTCCAGACCCGTGTTGATCTCCTCCAGCAGCCCGACCGCACGGCCGAGTATCCGGGCGAGGTCGCCGTCCGGGGCGTGGTGGAGAGCGTTGACGAGACCTTCAAGTTCCGAGACTCGCTCCTCCAGATTCTCGGGCGCGGCGAGTTGATCTTCTCTCTCCTCCATAAGCTCCGGACTATACATTATCTTTATCCCGGGAGCGGTCTTCCGGCTCCCCGCGACGCCTACTCGCCGCCCGGCCCAGCAAGATTCCAAGACCCGCGGCGGCCAGGATAAGGACGAGGAACGGCAACCCGGCCCACACCAGGATGCCGTACCCGGCTCGCAGCAGCAGAAAAGAGGCGAGCCCGGCGACCCCGACCCCGAGCGGGACGACCGCGACCAGTACGATTAGGAGCGTCAGGGGCGGAGTCCGGCCCATCCGGTCTACTTCACCACCCGGTCGATAGCTTTTACGAGGTCGTTTACGGTCTCCTCGGAGACCCCGTCTGCTTCCGCCCGCTCCTCGACGAAATCTTTCAGGAGCACCGTATTGACCCGCCGGATCGCCGAGAATATGGCGTTGGTCTGCTGGACGACCTCGGCGTAGGAGACGTCCCCCTCATCGACCATTTTCGCAACCCCCCGGACGTGGCCCTCAACGCTCTTGAGACGCCTCAAGACCTCGCTCTTCGCTTCCTTACGCAAAACCTTTTGCCTTTCTATCTCCGGGACCGGCCGCGAGTTCCTCCAGAAGTTCGGTCACCACGCTCGCGTCGTGGAACGGCACGTCTCCGTCCGGCAGGTGCTGGACCGTCTCGTGGCCCTTTCCGGCCACCAGCACCACATCGCCCGGCTCCGCGCTCTCCAAGGCCCGCCGGATCGCCGCCCGACGGTCCAGGATGATCTCACAACGTTTCGGGCCACCGGCCCCACCGGCGACCTCGCGGGCTATTTCTCCCGGATCTTCGGTGTAGGCGTCATCCGTGGTGACGATCGCGAGGTCCGAGAGCCGGGCCGCCACCCGGCCCATTATGGGACGCTTGGCCCCGTCCCGCTCCCCGGCGGCCCCGAAAACGCAGATAACGCGGCCGCGTTCGTGGCTACCACGCTCGCTACGGGAGGTCTCTGCGACCTCGCGGGCTACGTCCAGGGCGGCCTCCAGCCCGACGTCGGTGTGGGCGTAGTCCACTATAACCTCGAAATCTTCCCGGGCCGCCGTCGCGACCCGCTCAAAGCGGCCCGGAACCTGTGGCATGTTGCGCACGGCTCTCTGGAGCGTCTCCTCCCCCACCCCCGCCGCGAGCGCGAGCGCCGCGGCCCCCGCCACGTTAGAGACGTTGTACCCGCCGAGCAGTGGCGTTTCGAGCGCCAGGTCCGCCGCCCCTCTGCGCTCCAGACTAAAGGCTGTCCCCAGGCGCAGGGCCTGCACGTTCTTTATCCGGTAGTCTGCGTCCTCCGCGACGCCGAAGGTTCTCACGTCCCGAACCTCGCCCGCGAGCCGGCGGCCCCAGGCGTCGTCGGCGTTGGCGATCTTGGGTCCCGAGGCGCGGTAGAAGAGCTTCCGCTTGGTCTTGTAATACTCCTCCATCGTGCCGTGAAGGTCGAGGTGATCCCTGGACAGGTTTGTAAACATCGCCCCGGCAAAACGGGTCCCGGATACCCGGTGGAGGGCGATACCGTGCGAGGAGACCTCCATAACCACCCGCCGGACACCGTCCCGGAGCATCTCGGCCAGCGTACCCTGCACCTCGACCGCCTCCGGACTCGTGCGGACCGCCGGCCGGTAGATACCGGCGGATATCGTACCTGCCGTACCCATCAACCCGCTCCGCTCCGCTCCGGAGTCTTCGGCAAATATGGCGTGTAGCGCGTAAGAGGTCGTGGTCTTCCCGTTTGTACCGGTAACGCCGTAGACCTCAAACTCTTCCGAAGGATCACCGGACACGGTGCAGGCGAGCGCCGCGAGCGCGGCCCGGGCATCGGGTACGACGGCGACCGGCGTTCTGGATAGAGTTTCGGTGGAAATGCCGGGGTCCCGCTCAGCCACGATCAGGGCCGCCCCGCGCCGCAGCGCCTCCGGGACAAACTCCATCCCGTCACGCTTAAAGCCCGGAACCGCCACGAAAGCCGTCCCCGGTCCCACGAGGCGGGAATCGTAAGCAACCGACGTCACCCCGTCACCCGTCAGGCAGCCCCGGACACTGGTCCCGAGTACTCTCTCCAGCCGCTCGATGTTTAGTCCCACATCGGGTAGTGTAACAAGAGTAAAACAGTGCTTCTCTTCCGTCCCGAAGAGGCGAAATGCCTATTTCTATCCAGAAAAAACGTAAATGAGGTCACACAATTCTAAAAGCGTGTGTTAGTCTACTCGCGTTGTTGAAAGCGGTTTACAGAAATTTAATTTACAGACGTTTCGTAGACTTGCGGTAGGCAAGCCCGGGATATCCGGCGGGGGGCTGGATAGAGACCGATTACGGGCATGATGTGCCGGTAGAGTCCTCGACCACGAGAGGAGATGGATGTCGAGCGAGAGCGCCTTGATCCTGACAGAGCGGACGGATGAACTTCTGAACCGCGGACGCAGTCAAGGATTTGTCAGTACCGAGGAGGTGGCCGAGCTCCTTCAGGACGGTGAGTTATCCGCCGCCGAGGTAGAGGAGTTCTACGCCACCCTCGAAGAAGAGGAGATCAACGTCGTCGACGCCGAGTCGGCGGATGTCGGGACGGTCACCACCGTCGCCGCGACGATTCCCGCCCCGCAGCTACCGGAAGTGCCCGCGCTTCAGCTAGCCCACGCCGTGGCTACCGGAGATTCGATCAGGATGTACCTCGCGGAGATCGGGCGTGTCAGGTTACTAACGCACGCCGATGAGATCCGGCTCGCCAAAGGCATCGCCCGCGGCTGCAAGCGCTCCAAAGACCGCCTCGTGGAGGCGAACCTCCGGCTCGTGGTCTCTATCGCCAAAAAGTACCGCAACCGCGGCGTCTCGTTCCTGGACCTCATTCAGGAGGGTAACCTGGGGCTTATCCGGGCCGCCGAGAAGTTCGACCACACAAAGGGCTACAAGTTCTCGACCTACGCCACGTGGTGGATACGTCAGGCCATAACCCGCGCGATCGCGGACAAGGGCCGGACCATCCGCATCCCGGTGCACATGGTGGAGAAGGTCAACAAGTTCCACCGCACCCACCGCCGGATGACCCAGACCCTCGGACGCGAGCCCATCGACGAGGAAATCGCCCGGGAGCTTGAGATCACCGTCGAGGAGATACTGCGCTTGCAGGAGATCAGCCAGCGCGCGATCAGCCTCGAAACCCCGGTCGGTGAGGAGGATTCCTCCCACCTCGGGGATTTCCTGGAAGACGCCTCGTCGGTTACCCCGACAGATGCCGTCTCGGAGTCCCTGCTAAAGTCTCACCTGCGCGAGGCGCTAAACGAGCTTCCAGAGCGGGAACGCCAGATCATCGAGCTCAGGTTTGGGATGAAAGATGATAGGCCTCGCACCCTTGAGGAAGTCGGCCGCGAGTTCGACATCACCCGCGAGCGGGTACGCCAGATCCAGATGAAGACCCTGAACCTCCTCCGCGAGCAGCGGCGCACCCAGAACCTGCGCGAGTACCTCAAGTAGTGGCGGATACCCCGAGGGGTAACCAGGAGCCCACCTCCGAGGAACTACACCGCTTTGTCTGCGACCTGGCGCTTCAAGCGGGAGAGCTACAACTCTCCCGCTACGAGCGTCCGGGAGAAATTCAGGAGAAAGCACCGAAAGACCTGGTTACTGAGGTAGACTTTCTTTGTGAGGAACTACTCATCTCGCGGATACAAGAACGCTACCCAGACGATAACATCCTCTCCGAAGAGCGGGGCGGGCGAAACATCCTCCTCCGGCCGTAGCTGGCTGCTCGACCCGCTGGACGGGACGGCGAACTTCTCTCGGGCGAACCCGATGTTCTGCTGCTGCGTCTCGGTGGCCGAGAACGACCGCATCACCCACGCCGCCGTTGCCGCCCCCCGCCTCGGTGACCTCTACCACGCCCGTCTCGGAGGCGGAGCTTACCGGGATTCGGGCGGTCAAAGCCAGAGGCTAACCGTAAGCGCCACGGAGCAACTGGAGTACGCTTTTACCGGGGCTGACGTGGGGTTTATAAGACAGGGCAACAAGCCCGAGAGCGCCGGTCTGCTGGAAGTTTTCGCCCGTAGCTGGCAACTCCGCGCTCTGGGCAGCGCCGGTATACGCGGGGGCCTGGCTCGCCGCCGGTTACATCGACGTCTCGGTCGGCACCCGCAATACGGCTTGGGACTACGCGCCTACGGCCCTACTGGTCTCCGAGGCCGGAGGCACCGTTACCGACCTCTCCGGAGAGACCTGGAGCTACGAATCCAGCGGCATGATAGCCAGCAACGGCCTCGTGCACGACGAGGTACTCCAGACTCTGGTCAAGACCCTGGACGAGAACCGCCCTACCTGACGTTAATTGTTGCCGGGAGTATTCGAGGCATTTCGGCCCGGAGCAGAACTCGGCGTCCCAGAACTCGGCGAGCCGGAAGCCGGCGTCTCGGAACCCGGCGGTAACTGTCTCCGGGAAGAAGCCGGTTGCTGCGGGGATTGCTGCGGAAAGGCGGGTTGAGGCGCCGGTGTAGCGGCGGGCTGCTGACCACCACTACCGCCGGGTGCGGCAGATGGAGACGGTACGGCGGGCGTCGGCGTAGCGGGCTGAGGAGCAGGAGTCTGAGGTGCCGCCGGGGACCGTTGTCCGCTACTACCAGCGCCGGGGGTAGCTGTAGAAGACGGTGGCGGTGCAGATGATGGTGGTGCGGACGGCTGCTGCTCCGCCAGCGGGGGTGCTGAAGGCTGTATTACGGTCTGCTGGCCGTTCTCTCCCGGTACGATGATAGGCTTCGCGCTCGAGTCTGGTTTGTAGCCCGGAGGTGCGGGCAGTACCCGGTACTCGTCTTCGGGAGAGGTGG
>OZ243960.1:2750000-3305263 GCA_965214435.1 Rubrobacteraceae bacterium | reverse complement strand
CTGAAGTCCGTTCGCGTCTACGCCTTTACCTGCGCCTGCATTTGCGCCTGCGGACTGTTTTTTCTGGTAATCCCTGCAGCGGGTGCTCAGGACGGGGTAGAGGAGCCGGAAGTCTCGGCCCGGGCCTGGGTTCTAGCGGACGGGGCGACCGGTGAGTATCTGGCCGGGGAGAACGCGGGGGCGCGGCTGCCGATAGCTTCTACGACCAAGATCATGACCGCCCTCGTGGTTTTGGATGAGGCCGGAGACCTCGAAAGGCCGGTCGTGGTCTCCGCTGGTGCAGCGGCTTACGCAAGCCCGGCTTACAGCAATGTCGGTTTGCGGGCCGGCGACCGGATTACGGTCCGGGAGTTGCTTCTGGCGTCGATGCTCGCCTCGGGGAACGACGCGGCCTACGCGCTGGCCGAGGAGTTCGGGGACGGCAGCGTCGGACGCTTTGTAGAGAAGATGAACCGCAAAGCCGAAAAGCTAGGGCTCGACAATACGCACTTTGAAAACCCGGTCGGTTTCGATGCGCCGGGACACTACTCCACGGCCCGGGATCTCACCTCCCTCGCGCAATCGGCCCTAGAGTCGCCGGTATTCAGAGAGATCGTGGATACTACCCGGGCAACCGTGGATACGCAAGAGGGCCGCGAGATACCGCTCCAGAACACAAACGAGCTGCTCTTCTACTACCCGCCGGCAAACGGGGTAAAAACCGGCACGACCCCCGCCGCCGGGAAGAGCCTCGTCGCTTCAGCCGCCGCCGGGGACGAAGCTTACCTGGCGGTCGTGCTAAACGCCGCGGACCGTTTCGGGGAGACGGAAGAAGCTTTCAAGTATGGCTTTGACGCCTACGACCGGCGGGAAGTCGTGGAAAAAGGCGCCCGGTACGCCGAAGTCCCGATGCCCTACCGAGAGGAGAGGAGCGTGCGACTCGTCGCCGAGAAAAGCGTCTCGGACCTTGCAGAGAAGGGTGCCACTTTGGAGCGCAGCGTGACGGTAGAAAAGGAGTTGCCCGACGCCGCGGAGCCCGGCACGGAGCTTGGCCGGGTGGTAGCGACCGTCGGCGGCGAGAAGGTCGGGGAGAGCCCGCTTGTAACCCGGGAGGGTTACACGGAGGCGTCGTTGTGGGATAGAGTACGGTATACGGTGGGTGGAGTATTTGGTCAAAGAACGGAGAAGTCGTGATCCTGACCGTTACCCTTAACGCAGCGGTCGCCCGAACCCTGGTGGTGCCCAGCCTGGCTCTAGGACAGCGGCACCGGGCGCCGGAGAGCGTGACCCTGGCCGGTGGGAAAGGTATAAACGTGGCCCGCGGGCTCAGAGAACTGGGTACCCCGGTGCTGGCGACGGGCTTTGTCGGCGGGCGTAACGGGGACGCCATCCGGGACGGCTTATCCGAGTCGGCGATACCGTTCGACTTTGTGGAGATAGCCGGCTCGTCCCGGACCTCTACCGCGCTTATAGATACGACCACGGGCACGCAGACCGAGATCAACGAGTACGGCCCGCCCGTGAGCGCCGCCGCCAGGACCGAGTTCTCGCGCCGGCTGGAGTTCCTGATGGAGTACGCGACGGTCGTGGTATTCGCCGGCAGCCTACCGGAAGACGTCGAGGAGAGTTTCCTGGCGGACCTGGTCTACCGCTCGCGCGAGCTCGGACTCTACACGGTCGTGGACGCCACCCCAACGGTCGTGCGGGCCGCGCTCAAGGCGGAGCCCTCGCTCGTAAGCCCGAACCAGAGCGAAGCCGAGAGCGTCGTGGGCTTCGACTTTATAGAGGAGGAAGATTTTTCGCGGGGCCTCGACCGGCTCGTCGAGTTCGGGGCCGAGGCGGCGTGTATAACCTCCCCCGAAGGATACTCCTACCTGGAGACCGGCTCCGGCGGTGACGCCGGCATAATAGCCGCCCGGGCTCCGCAGGTCGAGGCGCTGTCTACTATCGGGAGCGGAGACGCTTACCTGGCCGGGCTTCTCTCCGGCCTGACGCACCGCAAACTGCCGCCCGTCGAGGCGATGCGGCTCGCGGCCGGTTGCGCCGCGGCAAATGCCGAGACCCTCGGAGCGGGAGCGTTTGAGGCCCGGCGGGCCGAGGAGCTCGCGGAGTCTGTACGCATCGAAACGCTTTCCGGCAGTACCCTGGGAGACGGCGGGTAGGAGCCGTGAGTTTACCGGGTCTCCGGCGTCCGGAACGGCCGCCACAGCGTGCTAGAATCTCGGCGTCGTACTCCAGATAGAGTGACGGAGGTAGAGTTATATGGCGGTTAGCGAGGTAACGGACTCAAGCTTTAACAGCGATGTCCTGCGAGCCGAAAAGCCGGTAATAGTAGATTTTTGGGCGCCGTGGTGTGGTCCGTGCAAGAGAATTTCCCCGATACTCGACGAAATGTCCGAGAGCCGGGACGACGTTGCTTTTGTAAAGGTCAACGTCGACGATAACCCCTCTACGGCCATGAGCTACAGCATCTCCAGCATACCGACGATCATCCGCTTCGAGAACGGCGAGATCGTCCAGCGGGCCGTCGGAGCCTTGCCCAAGCAGCAGCTCTCCGCCCAACTCGGGCTCGCCGACGAGCCGCGGCCGGAGGCGTAAATATAAATTCGTAATCGCGGAAATGCGATTGCGGTTTGCAACCCGGGAAGTTACAATCGCGAACGGAATTTTCCAGAGTCCCGGATGCGGGGAAACTGGAGGGTTCAGCAGTAAAAAGTTCACAGTAGTTTAGAGGAGGTAGTTGATATGAAATTCAAACCGCTAGGCGAGCGGGCGCTGGTAAAGATGATCGAGCGCGAGCAGCAGACCGAGTCCGGCATCGTGCTGCCCGATACCGCCAAGGAAAAGCCGCAGACGGCCGAGGTGGTCGCGGTCGGTGAGTCCGAGGAGGTCAAGGTCAGCGAGGGGGACGTGATCGTCTTCGCCAAGTACTCCGGGACCGAGATCCGGCTCAACGGCGACGACTACATGATCCTGGACGCCGAAGATATCCTGGGCGTCGTCGAGGACTAGTTTAAACTGAGAAGACACCAGAATATCTCTGAGCGCCGGACTCTTTCATAAAAAGCCCGGCGCTTTTCTGGTGCCACGACGACTCTTGTCTCTCTTTTACCGGCCCGCTACAGGATGAATTTATGGAAATAGAGTTAAACGGGTACGCGCCACGTCCGGGGGGTCGTACTCTACGGCCCGGCGACCGGGGCCGGGAAGTCGTAGACTTGCAGACCCGGTTGAATGCGCTGGGCTACGACCTTGGCAACCGGGGTATAGACGAGGTATTCGGTCCCCGAACGGAACTCGCCGTCCGGGCTTTCCAGCAGAACGTCGGCATTCTGGCTGACGGTCTCGTGGACTCCCAGACCTGGCGGGACATCTACGAGAGTGGCTACCGGCCCGGGAGCCGTATGCTCTACCTGCGTCAAGAGCCTTTCCGGGGTGCTGATGTGGTGGGCCTGCAACGCATGCTAAACGACCTCGGTTTCGATCCCGGCGCCGTAAACGGGGTTCTGGACGGCCGGACGGACCGGGCCGTGCGGGACTTCCAGAGAAACGCCGGCCTCTCCGCGGACGGTATCGTCGACGAAGGATTATTCAAGGTCCTCGATACCTACGCCGCCCAGACCTTGGGCACCCATCCGCTGCCGGACAAACACGGCGGTTACTTCGCCGACGACCTATTCGACGGGACCCTGGTCGTCGACGCCGCCCACGGCGGCCGGGATACGGGTTATAGCGCCCCGACCGGTCTGTCGGAAGCCGAACTCAACCTGGCCGTTGCCACGGAGCTCGCCCAGATACTGCCGGCCCGGGAGGTGCTGCTCACCCGCAGCACCGACGAGACGGTATCGGACTCCGACCGGGCGTTTCTCGCGAACTCTTCGGGGGCCAAGATGGTCGTTTGCATCCACCACGCCGCCTACCGCTCACCGAGGGCGGCCGGCACGGCCACGTTCTACTTCGAGCGGCTCGGCTACCGCTCGCACCGGGGCCGGATGGCCGCAGCGTATGTTCAGAAAGGGATTACCCGGGCTTTAGGTACCGCGGATATCGGGGAGTTCGGCCGCTCCTACGACATCCTCCGGGAGACCAACATCCCGGCGGTCATGGTAGAACCCCTGCACCTCACGAACCCTGTGGAGTTAGAGATAGCCTCGGATCCCTACTACCCGGTAACCGTCGCCGAAGCCGTCGCCGGGGCTCTTGAGCTTTACGCTGGCCGGGACAGTTCTTTCATAGCCGCCGGTTAGCCGTTAAACAGAAGGTTAAGGGTGGTCCCGCCCTGACAACCAGGGTACGGCTGCTATAATAGCCCCGAAGTCGGGACGTAGCGCAGCCTGGCAGCGCGCCTCGTTCGGGACGAGGAGGTCGGAGGTTCAAATCCTCTCGTCCCGACTTTCGCGGATGAACTTTTATCATCCCCCGAAGTTACTCTAAAGAACTGCCGTCCGGGTCGAGGCCGAACTGCTCCGCCGGGTTCAAGCTTTCCACGGTCGTAGTGCGCCCCAGGCGCAGGTTACCGTTGGCGTAGCGCGAGCCGCCGGGTAGCCGGATGAAGTTTGATTCAAACTCAGCGGTGCTCTCCGCCGTCGTGTAACCTTCCCGGTCGTCGTACTCTCCGTTGAACGTTACGTCCAACTCCCCGCGGCCGGTCACTTCCCCGCCGGCTAACTCCTCGGTAAAAGACCGGGGGCCGGTGGACAACTCGTAGCCCTCGACCGTCGCGGTGCCGGGATCCACCCCGGAGAGCAGGTAGCGCATGCGGACGTCGGGGCCGTTCTGGAGATTTGAGAAGGGCACGGGCGCGTTACCGGTCCAGGTATCTTCCCTCCGCATCGACTCCTGGGGTAGCGGGGGAAAGAGGGAGGCTATGAGGTCTTCTACCAATATTAGCGGTATGCCGGCGTCGAGAAGCGCCTCTTCGCCGGTTACCCCGGATACCACGCCCGGCGGTCCGAACTCCACGCGGGCTTTCTTACCGGAGAGGTCCCCGAGGTCGAGGGCAACAAAATCCCCGTTAGCGTCCCGAACGCTGGCCGCGAGGTAGAGTATCTCGACCTCCGCCGCCGACCCGGAGACGGGGAAGGCCTCGAAAGCCGCGGTGACCTTTGTCGCGCCCCGTAGGTCGGAGACGGGACCGGAGAACCGGCTCTCGGCGTTCGTACTCACCCGGTAGACGGCCGGAGAGTCGAGCTTGCGTTCAAGCTCCACAGCCGAGGCGTTGCCGGGACCGCAGGAGGCTAGCAGCCCGGCTGTGGCAAGGAGCGCGAGCAGCAGAGCGGCCCCGTGGAGGGCGGCCCGGCTACGTCTCACGGCGGGTCGCGGAAGTGTTGACCTTCCACGCTGTTAGCCGGCATCTTTTGTTTCTGCTGAACTGCCGACAAGTTGAGATGCTGGTGGCTTGTCGGGCGTAAGGCTGGAGCCTTTTGCCCGGCGCTGTCACAACCCGGCTTCTTCGGCTTCGGCAAGTAGTTCGCCCCAGTCGTTATAGAGTCCGTCGAGGGTACTCTTGAGCTTGCGGTGCTCCAGGACTACCTTGCGGGAGCGTTCACCGTCGGCGTAGACCTCGGCGGTGGCGAGGTCTTTTTCGAGGCGGGATACGCGGCGTTCGGTGGCGTCGATCTCACCTTCGACGGCTACGAGCCGGCTGGCGATCACGCTCTCGTCCTTGCTCATCCCCGGACGGACCCGGCGGCGGGGCTTGCGCTTGCCGCTCCCGGCATCCAGCCGCCGGTGGGCGCGGTAGTAGTCGTAGCCGCCGAGGTAGTTCGTTAGCTTTTTGTCCTCCAACTCGACGATGCGGCGGGCGAGCTTGCGGAGAAAGTACCGGTCGTGGGAGATAAAGAACAGCGTGCCCCGGTACCGGAGCAGGGCGTCTTCCAGGGCTTCGCGGGCCGGGATGTCCAGGTTGTTCGTCGGCTCGTCGAGCAGGAGGAGGTTCGCGTCGCTGGCGACGATTTCCGCCAGCGACAACCGGCTCTTTTCGCCGCCGGAGAGCGAAGAGACCTTTTTGAAAACGTCATCTCCGGAGAACAGGAACGAGCCGAGCAACTCCCGGGTGCCCGGGGCGTCGAGGCCGGTGGCGTCCATCGCTTCTTCCAGCACAGTCTTTGCGTCGTCGAGACCGGCGAGCTGCTGGTCCTGGTAGGCGGGCGTGACGTTGTGGCCGAGCCGGACGTTTCCGGACTGCGGAGAGACCTCGCCGGTCGCCAGGCGCATGATGGTGCTCTTGCCCGTACCGTTTGGGCCCAGGAGCGCGACCCGCTCGCCGCGCTCGACGGTAAGGCCGAGGTCGTCGAGCAGCGGTTCGCCAGAGTCCTCGTAAGCGTAGCGAACGCCCTCAAGCTCCAGGACGATCCTCCCGGCCCGGGAGGTGTCTCCGAGGTCTAGCTTCATGCTCTTTGCCCGCCCTGCCGGAGCCTCGACCTTCTCCATGCGGTCGAGCAACTTCTGCTTGCTCTTGGCCTGGGTAGCTTTATTGGCTTTCGCCCGGTTTTTCTCGATAAACCGCTCTAGTTGCTCCCGGCGGTCGGCGTTGGCCTTGGCCTTGCGGGTGAGTTGCTCGTCGCGGGCCTTTTTCTGTTCGACGTACTTGCTGTAGTTGCCGGGGTAGCGCGCGAGGCGGCCGTTCTCAAGCTCCAGGATAGAGTCCGAGACCGCGTCCAGGAAGTACCGGTCGTGGGAGACGACGAGCACCGCGGACTTCGTGTTCTTTACAAAGCCCTCCAGCCACTCTATCGCCCGGAGGTCGAGATGGTTTGTCGGCTCGTCGAGGAGTATGAGATCCGGTTCCTCCAGCAAGAGGCGGGCGAGCGCCACCCGGCTCTGCTCGCCGCCGGAGAAGGACCCGACCGGCCGCTTCCAGTCCTCGGGCGCAAAGCCTAAAGAGGAAAGTGTCGAGGCCACGCGGGCGCGGTACTCGTAGCCGCCGTCGCGCTCGAACTCGCTCTGGAGTGCCCCGTAGCGTTCCAGGACGGCGTTCGAGGGGTTGCCAGATAGCTTTGCTTCTAACTCTTCTAGTTCCTTTTCGCGGGCGATAAGTCCTTCAAAAGCGCCGTAGATCTCACCTTCCACCGATACCCGGCCCCGCGGACCGGCGTACAGACTCTGGGAGGTGACGCCGACCTTTGAGCCGCCGACGCGCTCGACTATACCTTCGTCCGGCTCGGACTCGCCGGAAAGCACATTCAGGAGGGTGGTCTTGCCGACGCCGTTGCGTCCGACGAGGCCGAGCTTCTCGCCGGCTTCGACCGACAACCCGGCACCGGAGAGCACCTGAAGATAACCGCCATGGTATTTGACCAGATCCCGCGCAATAAGAACTTTCATCCCGGCAGATTATACTGGCTCTATGCCGGACGCACGTAGAAAAACGGCACTAACACCCGAGGAGCGGGCTGAACTCGGAACGGACCTTATAAGCTTCTGCGACCGGGAACTAGACCTGCTCGGAGACATCCGGGGTTGCAACTTCCTGTACGCCGGTGGCTCGTCCCTGCTCTGGCTGGAGGGCCTGAGCCAGCGCCTCGGAGAAACCGGAAGCCTCACTGCCCTCGACGCCGACGAGGAAAGTATCGAACACGCCCGCGAGCTACTCGGAGAAGCGGACCTCACTGCCCCGGTGAGCTTGCTCGCCGGAAACGTATTCGAGCCGCCGGTCACCCCGGAGACCTTCGACCTCGTCTACTCCGCCGGATTGTTCCACGAGCTGGACGTCCGCCACCGGACGGCGGAGGAAGCCCTGGCGGTCCTGGCGGGCGTTGTCCGACCCGGCGGCCGGGTGGCGACCGGCGACTTCGTGGACACCGTGCCGGCCGTCCAACTGGAGGACGAGGCGCTGCAAAAAGAGCTGGAGAAAGAAACCTCCGGGGCGGACTTCTACGGGATAGGCCCGCCGGAGCGTCTGGTTGCCCTCCACGAATCCCTGCTGACGGGCGTGCGTTGGAAAGTGTTGCCCCCGCACAACGTTCGGCACCTCGACCGGCTCGTCCTCGACGAAGACCCCGCGAGGTTCACCGGCGACGACCTCCGCGAGCGGTATGTGGCGTTCCGGGAAAAGGTGCGGCGCGAAGGCTATACCCGTCCGGCTACGGTCTACATCGAGGGGCTGGTAGCGCCCGGGTAAGTTTTATCTTTCAAGGATTATCGTGACCGGCCCGTCGTTGGTCAGGGCGACATCCATCATGGCGCCGAAGCGGCCGGTACGAACCGTTTCCACGCCCGCCACTCGCAGGCGCTCACAGAAATAGTCGAAGAGTGGCTCGGCCTCTTCCGGCGGGGCGGCTTCCACGAAGCTCGGGCGGCGTCCCTTGCGGGTATCGGCGAGGAGGGTGAACTGGGAGACGGCGAGTACTTCACCGCCGGTCTCCCGGACCCCGAGGTTCATCCGGCCGGAGTCGTCGGCGAACACCCGGAGCCCGGCGACCTTCTCCGCGAGCCAGTCAGCCGCCGGCTCGCCGTCACCGGAGGCCACGCCGACGAGGAGGAGTAGACCGGCGCCTATCTCGGAGATACGCTCTCCGCCGACCGTAACGGAGGCGTTTTTTACCCGCTGGAGGACTATCCGCATGGCAGCGTCCGCTAGAGAGGTTTGCGGCCCGGGTAGCCGGTTTCTACCTCGTGCCAGTACATGACCCGGTCTTCCGGCGGGTGCCAGCACAGAAATACTACCTGCCCGTCCCGCTCGTGGGGGAAGTCGAGCAGCCCTACGTCGAAGTCTTTAAGGAGCACGCCGTGCTCCCGGATACGCTCGATGACCAGGTACAGCTTGTATGCCTCTACGCCGTACTCGGAGCCTACCCGGCCGCCACCGTTCGCGGCTGCCGACCGGAGTATCGGCTCCACCTCGGGGGCTTTATCCCGCATGGAGTCCCGGTGGGTCGCCATCTGGCGGAGAAGTTCTTGTAGTTCTGGAAGAAGCGCGTTCGCTTCTTCCACGGTAAAAAGTTTCTCAAAGGGATGTTCCACCGGGACGCTCTTTCAGCGGCCCCGGGCGAGCCGGTCGGCGAGCATCTGCGGCAGCCCGGCGGACCGGATCTTGCCCTGCGCCTTTTCTATGTCGTATTCGACAAAGCGAAAGACGATATTACTGGCCGGGCCGCCGTTTTCAGGGTCTCCGTCAGGTCCTCCGGCGATTACGTAAGAAGCGAAGGTGTCGCCGTCCCGTGGCTGTCCAACGGAACCGGGGTTTACGAGGTACGGACCGTCAGAGCCGAGATCGAAAACACCCTGGCCTTCGTTTGAAGCCGGGGAAGGAGCCACAGCTTTTACGTGGGTGTGGCCGAAATAGCACACGGGGATACCGGGGTACTCGGAGTTCAGGAGCGCCAGGTTCTCCCGGGCCGTGGTGGCGTCGACTATGTACTCGTCCGGGTCCCGGACCGAGCCGTGCACGAACAAAGCATCCTCCGTTTGTATCTTGCGCGGCCTCGATAGCAGGAACCGCGCGTTGTCTTCGGTGAGCTGTTCGCGGGTCCACCGGACGGCGGCTGCGGCGACCGGGTTAAACCACGCGAGGTTCGTGTCGAGGTCCGTAACCGCGAGGTCGTGGTTACCGGAGATCACCAGCATCCCGGCTCCGCGGACCAGGTCGCAGCACTCGTTCGGGCTCGCCCCGTACCCCACGACGTCACCGAGGCAGAAGATCCGCTCCAGGCCCCCCGGCATGTCGGCGAGCACCGCTTCGAGAGCTTCCAGATTTCCGTGGATGTCCGAGATGACGGCGTACATAGTTGGGTGCAGGGTAGTTTAACCATTATATGGCCGATCTACAAAGCCTTTCGGCGATCCGCGTTGAAGGTGCGGTATTTGTGGGCTAGTATACGGGCTGATTCCCTTTTACTACGGGCCTGTAGCTCAGGGGATAGAGCACTGGTTTCCGGTACCAGGTGTCGGAGGTTCAAATCCTTCCAGGCCCGCTTCTTTCCCCGCCGGTCTATCCGGTTGTGCCTTATCAACCGGGCTCTACTAATTTCCCTGTAAAAACGACATTTTTGTACCGAAACCCAGTGTTCTATCCCCTGAGCTACAGGCCCTTAGAAGGGGTAATGCCAAGGGGACCTCCACTACTTTACTCGCCTTTGACAGTTTAGTTGACAGCGTGAATAAAGGAGGAGTTTGTGAACGGGGGCAAAAGAAGAGGTAGGGGAGAAGGCAGTATTTACCAGAGGAAGGACGGGCGGTGGGTAGGACAGTACGCCGTACAAACCGATCTTTCCGGTAAAAAAACCAAATATATCTACGGGAAGACCCGCAAAGAAGTAGCTACCAAGCTGACCAAAGCCATAGCGGATAGGAACGCCGGTATGGTGTTCGACGCGGGTTCTTTGAATTTGGGGGAGTACCTGGATAAGTGGTTGGAGTCCATCAGGAATGCCCTGAGAGAGCGCACCTGGATCAGATACGAGGTGGTTGTACGGGTCCACCTGAAACCTTATCTGGAAACGGTTAAGCTCGACAAGCTGAATGCCTTGCAGATACAGTCGCTTTACCGAATGAAGCTCGACTCGGGACTTTCCCCAAGAGGCGTTCAGATAGTCCATGCCACACTGTACAAGGCCCTCAAGCAAGCCGTGAGATGGCAACTGATCCCCAGGAACGTCGCAGAGTCTGTAGATACTCCAAGAGCCAGCAAGAAAGAGATTAAGCCCCTCACCGAGGTGCAGGTCAGAAAGCTCCTCAAGGCTGCCGAAGGGAACAGCCTGGAAGCTCTTTACGTCCTCGCCATTACTACAGGTATGCGCTCTGGTGAACTCCTCGGGCTCAAATGGCAGGATATGGACTTCCGAACCGGAATTCTCCGAGTGAACCGGACCGTATTCAACGGACAGGTAAACGCACCCAAGACTCCCAAAAGCAGGAGGAGCATCAAGCTTTCGAGGTCTGCTCTTGCGGCCCTGAAAAACCACGCCAGGACCAGCGAGTGGGTCTTCTGCACCAGCGTTGGCACCTCTATCAGCGCCCACAATCTGCACAACCGATCCTGGAAGCCCCTTCTCAAGGCAGCAGATCTTCCGCTTACAACGAGGTTCCACGACTTGCGGCACACCTGCGCCACGCTGCTCCTCACCAAGGGTGTGCATCCGAAAATAGTCCAGGAACTTCTGGGACACTCCTCGATCTCAATAACCCTCGATACCTACAGTCACGTCCTCCCGGATATGCAGGGTGAGGCTGTAAAGGCGATGGACTCCGTTTTCGAGAAAGAAGGAGTAGCCGAGTGATAGGGGTTCCTCCCCTGATAGTGAAAAGAGTTGTTGAGCTATAGGGGAGTCACAGGTCACGGCTACCAGGCCCGAGACCTTGGTAGTACGACCAAAGCTTTACCGTAAGCTGTCTGAAGAAGGTGCGGGGAAAACACCCCTGACGAGTTACCAGAAAGAGAGATCCGTACCAGATCCAAAACCGTAAACAGTACCAAGGAGGAAGATAAAGCTAGAAGACACGAAAATAATAGGTGCATTTATTCTTTCTAAGAAATGCTTAACGTAATATCGTGTCCGAAACTAGAGCTTACGTCTAGCTTGTGCCGTGGGCACTGAAGAGAAAGATAATAAATGATACATCTTAGTTACAAAGGTATTTTCGAAATCGTGGAGGCGGGAAAGGTCGAGCGATGCTTTCTGCGCTCTTTGTGGAGACCAACCAATAGAGTACTGATTAGTTTAGGGGTTAAATACTGTTGCTTTCGCGGAAAAATACAAGTCAGATAGAGCCTTGTAGTGGCTGAGAACATAGGCTCCCCTGGTTACTGTAGGCAGTGCGGAAACCCTGTGCAGTCAGGAGACAGGTTCTGTGGTGTATGCGGAGCTAGAGTAGCGCCCGTTACTCCAGAAGACCCCCAGGTAATCTCTAGGCCAGCAGCGGCGCAGGCTACTCCTGCTCGTAGTAACAGGGTATTTTTGATAGCAGGCGCGGTGGGCATCCTGCTCGCACTAATGGTGGGCGGGGGTATATGGGCTTCTGTTAGTTTAGGGTTAGGCCCCAACCTGTTCGGAGGCCCAGAATCTCCTGACCCTGCGTTTGATCTGCTCTTGCCTCCCCTAGAAAGTCGAACCACCGCCCCGATCATGCTCCCAGCCGAGCTGCCCAACGAGTTCGAGAACGTAGGGGTCAACGAAGATATGGAAGGAGACCGGTACGGCTTAACGTTCCTGACCGCCCCTCCAGATGATCTAACGGGTACATGGGCTAACTATGAGACTGTAGGTCGCTTACAGGCGGTTCCCACCTCGGAGTACGAACCGGTTCAGGGTTTCGAGGCAACCTCTACCGAAGATGTAGAGCTTTCGGACGGTACCGAAGCCAAACTTAGCTACATGGAGCCTTCGGTGGAAGGGGCCATGTACGGGCCTCGCTGGGAAGGGACGTTCGCTAAGAACGGCTACACCTACACATTTGAAATGGATGACTACGACAGAGAAGAGATAAAGCAGGCCCTTTCCACGATGGTGGAGGTGCGGCGGAGCGCAGATTGAAAGCTAGAGAGCTTACGTCCGGAGCCTGTACTAGAGATCGAAGAGAGGTCTAATGATGAGCGATACATCTCAGCCGCAGAAATACTGCCGGAACTGTGGAGGCCAGATTAGGCCGGGTAACGCCTTCTGCGCTCATTGCGGAGAACCCAAAGTTCCCTCTCCGGCTCATGAAAGGGTGCGAGGTACTCGTGCCCTTAGTAAGAAGACCTTACTCACTTCCGCTCTGGTAGCCGGGCCAGTGTTGTTGTTAGTCAGTATCGTTACAGTAACCTTTACTTTCCTCGATTCAGGCGGTAGCTCATCAGTAGAAGAAGGTTCTAGGGAGCAAGGCGGAAGCTCCACGAACGGCACTCCTTCCTCCAGCGCAAGTACAGAGTCCAACGTAAGCCCTGAAGAATGGGAAACTCTGGCTCCAGGGCCAGCTAACTTTGAGGTTGAAACTGCCTATGACATGTCCGTGGGGGGTAGTAGCTTATTGGTATTAGGAGGCTCTGCTGACTCTTTGTACGAAGAAGACCTCCACTCCATGGCTCAATATGTAGCTTCTATGTCTACACAATACGATGCTGTCGAAATGGACGTAATTCGCAGCTTGGAGAGCCATCAGAACTCTGCCGAAGGAGGTTTGTACCAAGGGGCCGGAATGTATAGCGGTGCTGGTATAAGTATAGCTCACACTCCAGACGGTACTTTTATTACAGACATCCCGGAAGGTGACTACTTAATCGAGCCTCGTAGTCAGAGTAACTAAAAATAATGAAGCGCCTCGATTGGTGAGAAGGAAATCCTAGTGAGGGAACTATATTCCTCGGCATAGAAAGTGGACAGGTTATTATGACGGGAACATTTGTGGTGACCGCACATGATTTGTAGTCAGTGTGGCAACAATCTTTCGGAGGGTGACAGGTTCTGCGGAGTATGCGGGACACAAGTCTCACAATCTCCTCAGGATAACTTGTCAGGCCAGAACACGTCCGGGTCTTCTAGGACTCCTCGTGTTAGAAGATCCTTCGGTTGGAACCGTCTCCTCCTACCGGGCATGGTGGCGGGGGGAGCGTTGCTCTTGCTAGTGGTGGGCTTTGGCGTGTGGTCTGTTGTTTCACCGAACCGGGAAAGGATTGAACTCGCGCCCGGTGTTTACTCCAAAACACCAGAGGGGTACATTTTGAAGCAGTGGGATCTCGCTGGAGACCACCTGATTCCTCAAGAGTATGCTGAGGCTAGCTCGTATAACGAACTTCCGGACCAAACTAGCATGATTAGCTATAACGAGTCGTGTACACCGACAGAAGCCGGTGTCGTGGATGACGATATACTACCTGTTAGAGGTGGTTACGATAGGGTTCTTTTCGTGCGGGGGATTGTGGACCAAGGCCAAGCTACCGTGGCCGGTCGTGACGCGACTTGGGAACTGAGCTACCTCTCCACTGCGTCCCCTTGGGGGTGGGAAGATGACGGAGTAGCAGCAGAGTACCCAAATTACTCCTCTGGCTTCCTCCTTTCTCTTTGTATTGAAGAATTGGACAGAAGTATCGTCCACTCGCGTACTGGTAGTAACATGCAACTCTCCGAGGAGGCTTCTGAAAACCCCGACAATCCGCTTACCGAGGAGCGTAACGCCTTCGTACCCGAAGCTCGTGAAGAGGTACATAGAGAGATCGCTGAACAGTACTCTGCTGACATAGAAGACGTGGTTCAGTTCGTAGAAGACATCAGCACCGACGAGCGTGATGGAGAGACCGACCTCTCCACCCTGCCAAGAAGCTTTGAAGACCGTACTGAGATCCTTCCGAATCCTTTCCGGGGAGAATTGGCCGATGGCGGAGACGGTTCGTACACCGTACCTGAAACAACTAGCGAAGAAGATATAGTAGACCAGTCTCGGGAATCCGCCGAAGACCTTGAAGCCAGCGAGGATAGACTCTACAAGCAGTTCGGTCGTGAATACGATGAAGCCGCGCGGAACGAGGACTGGGAGCAGACGTACTCTATGCTGGGTGAAAAATCTCAGGAGGAATTCACTGAAGAGGAGTGGGTCGAGAAGCAGCGGGCTATTCAGGAATCCGAAGGATCTACTTCTCCTCTAGAGTCAGTCACTGTGGAGCGCGACGAAGGGGTGGCGGATGGCCCCGTCACGGTCATCCTTGACTATGAAGATGGCACAGAAAAAGGAATGAGGGTTTCGCTACCTATGGCTCTGGAGGCAGGGGAAGAGCGTGAACCGGAACGTTACCTGACCGAAGACGAGGTCACGTACCTGAACAGTGTTGTGGTAGCTGGGGAATCTACAGAGGACTTCTCCGGACCAACTAACTCTGGCTCCACCGCTCCCCTCGACAACGACTCTATAGCCGAGGCAGAAGGAGCAGCAAGAGATTACTATCAGGCAGCAGAATTTGAGGACTGGGACTACACTTATGAACATCTAGATTCAGAGACGCAGAGCATGTTCACAGAGGAGGAATGGGCGCAGAAGAACCAGTGGTACTGGAACCAGAGCGATACTACCTACGACATACTTTCTGTCAAAATGGTCTCTAGCTCCGAGGAGCCTCTTATAGAAGTGGCGGTGAGGCTGATCGGTGAAGATGGTTCGTCCTTTACCCGTACTACCTACTGGGTACTGGAGGATGGGGAGTGGCTGCATCGTTTCTCCCAGGAGGAGATCGACCTTTTCATGCCGGAGCTATCTTTTGAGGAATTTGTGGAGGCGAACGGAGCAATACAATAAACACCGTGGAGACCTCGGGTCGAGAGGTAGAAGTGATTGGGTACGAGGTAAAGGCGGATACTCTAAGGTTTCTAGTAGCCACGACCTTTTTAGTAGGGAACTGGAAGCGATACCCTCTTCAAGTTCCTCTGCTGCGGTGCTTGAGTAGAATTCACTAATATGGTCCCGGCTACGCATCGCGACGCGCTCCACCTTGCAGCCCGGACCTGGTGTGCACGAGCCTGCGGCTCCGCTAGATAGGCTTTCTGTAGAGCTTTAAAAACCTTGCCGTGATTGGGGATATAGAAGGCCGGGGCTCAAGGAGAGCCCCAGCTTGGTGATAAGAGGTGCAGGCTCCTACCGATAGGGAGTATTTACAAGCTACGTCGCTGGGACCAGGCCAGTCCCAGAATGCCGGAGCCGATAAACAGTGCAGCTACGGGAGTCAAAAGACCAGGACCGCCGGTGTCGGGCATCTCTTGCAACTGCGTATCGTTGGTGGTGACGGGAGTTTGCTGTGTAGTAGACGGAGCTTGTGTCTGCTGTGCCGGGGCCTGGCTAGCAGCAGCCTGAGCCGCGAACTGTGCCTCTACAGCTTCCTGCTCAGCCGCACACTGCTCAAAATCCGCCTGCGAAATTATCCCTTCGCACGGTGGAATACAAGCAAAACTACCTTCTCCGGTCGGTGTTCCGGTGAACAAAGGAGGACATTCCTCCGGGTCCTGAACAATGGGTATGTTTTCCTCAGTGAATCTCTCGCTCTCCTGTGCCAAAGCAGCAGGCGCGAGAACCAACATAGCGAGCATGGCTAGCGTAGCCGCGTAAAGCAGTCGCTTCATTTTCTTCCCCCTTCTTCGTTAGCTGTGCCTTGGAGAGCGCCTGCACCACCTTCTCCCCAAGTAAGGTTAGGCTAATCGACTACAAGACTAGAAGTCAACCCCATTTGCAAAACCGACTTGCAGCCCGGCTAGCTGCTAACGTGTGTAGCAAGCTCCGTCCCGCTCGTGCGGGTGCTCTTTCGGCCATCCGCGCCCATTTTCTACAGAGCTAGATGCAATCTCTAGCTCCGAGGAGCCCCGTGCAAAAGCAGTAGTGAGACCACCGGGTGAACATGACTTAGTATTACCTATTGGGTACCGGAGGATAGGGAGTTGCTATGCCGTTTTTCCCAAGAGGAAATTAACCTTTCCATGCCAGAGCTTTCTTTTGAGGAATTCGTAGAGGAGAATGGGAGCAGCGTAACAGGCACCGTGCAGTGAAAAAGGCTAGAGCGAAAAAGAACTGAAGATACTTGTGTGCTGCGCGGAAGTGGTGTGGAGAGAGTATTAGTCTATTCTGTGCCGTGGGAGTCCTCGAACCATTTGTTCAAAGCTTCTGCTACAATGTGCTCTTGTTCGGTGAGTAGCTGCTTGAGAGCCTCAAGGATGATCTCCTCTATCATTATGCCAACCTCCCACTCTTGGCTCTTGTGTTGCTCTGGAATTTCATAGCCAAGAACGAAGTGATCGTAGTCATCCACCCACGACACGCTCTCCTTAAGCTCGTATCGAGCTTGTTCTACACCGTCCCACTGTAGAGTGTCAATAATCCATATAAGTCCTTCTTTTCTTATCTCTTCCAGTATCTGTATCTGACTATTGTGCTCATAGTAACCAAACATCGGATCTCCTAATTATGCTCATTAACTATTCTTGAAAAGCTTGCGCTGCACTCGCGGCTCTACGCACTTGGAGGTGCCTCGCACATAAACCCGCAAAAATATATTACGGCGGATTTCAAAGCTATTGACCAGCTTACGCTGTGCACCAACGAGCGGATAAGTGAAGCTCCCAACTGGAGGCTGTGTACGCAGTATGGCGTGGGGGTCAACTACTCTGAAAATCACTGTAGACTTAGCGAATTTGTGAAAATTTCTATTCACAGAGTGTAGGTCTTGTCCTTTATATACGGTTTTGGTCATCCCTAGTGAGGGTGGTGAGGGATCGCCTATATACTCCCTCACGCAGCTAAGACACATTAGTTCTAGTTTTTTTACCGGTACCTACTACTCTTCTTATTAATAGACACAACCCTCACCACCCTCACCAGAGAAAAACACGTAAGCCGCGTCTATAGGGAAACGTAGTAACTAGAGCATCACCTCAACCCTCACCCGTCTCTCAACCCACCCTCACTACTCGCATTCTTCGTTCTCTTCTATACTCGACTCCACCGCTCGCATTCTTCATCCTCGTCTATACTCGACTCCCCCGGAGGTACATCCTGTCTCGCACAAAGCGAGACTCCGGGAGCGTGCTCGTACGACCACTCGGTATCGAGACCTATTCCCTGATAGTAGTGTCTACCGTTAATCCGCTTCTTCTGGAATCCTAGCCGTACCCAGTCTTTAGCGATGGCGGTGGAAGACAACGGCTTGTGACCATTGACGTGGCACCAAGTTTTATAAGCTTCGTAAAGGTGCCCAGCTTGAGTTCTGTTAGTGTCAGTACATGTGCAAGCCTCACTTACAAAGAGACCAGGTATATCGTTGGTCTGCCGGAACTCCTCCGTTGCACTTTTGACACTATCGGGGATCTCAAAGTGCCCGCGTTCTCGCAGCCTGTACAACCCTTCCAAAGCCCAAACCAGTATCCCAGCGCCCTCTTCCTTGATCTGCTTTTTGATCTCGGGAGCCCGTTTGTTTTTGAGCTTCGGGAAGGCGATGACTTTTACTCTCCGGAAGAGACCACTGTTAGTCTCACCTACCCTTGGAAGTTCGTTCATAGCCCAGCAGACTTTTGCCCTTGGTACTACGGTGAAAGGGTCTTTGAACTTCTGCTCTACAGATATGGCTTCGCCGGAAATGACGGAGTTCAAGATATGAGTAGATCGAACGTAGTCGGAGGGCTGCTCAGTGGCGTGGAGTAAGGTCTTACCCGGCAAATTACCTAAAGCGAAGCGAGATTGCTGGACATCGGCAAGTCCCAGTACTCCCGCGCGGGCTCCCATCATAGTTGTAAGACCTTCTATGAAAGTGGATTTCCCGCTGCCCGGAGGTCCGTACAGCCACACGGCTACTTCGTGGCTTGTGTCGGAGGTAAGGCAATAGCCAGCAAACTCTTGAAGGAGCCACTGCGCGTCCGGTACAGTTGAGTTGAGGTACGAGATCCACGTGGGAGCGGCAGCATCAGAGTCGTACGCATAAGGAACGGCGCTGCTCGCGTAATCCTTCTGCCGATGTTCACGGAGAGTTCCAGACGAAATGTCTAAAGTGCCGTTGGCACACACGAGTATGTCTTTGTTAGAGTCCCAGGTCTCGTCTGGAACCGCTGTATTTGCTCGACTCAAACTCTCGACGCTATTAATTATCGTAGATGTAGGCTTTACGCCCTCAGGCTTTGCTTCTTCTAGCACTCTGCATATCTCGTTCTGGATGGAGAGACTCTGTACAGGGGACCATATTCCGCTTTTGTAGCGCTGCCAGCTACCTAGACCATACGCTGTAGGGGGGGCTGCTTCCAGCCACCGATCCCGCAACTCGTCGTGAGTCGGGGTCTTCTTGTCGTTGTGGGAGCTTCCTGGAGTATTTCCTACCGTCCAGCCCCACCAACGAGCCAAGAGATGAGGTATCCCGGGTGCATTTTCTTCAAGGATTCTCCCTCCTCGTACCTTTTCTCCTGCGGTTAGCTTCTTCGCGGTAGTTCTCACGATCCCCTCAAGGTCCCTGCAAGCCTCGGCACTATCCCTGTTACCAGCATGCCATGCGGCGAGCAGTATCCTTGCCGTGGTTTCCTCGTCTAAACGTCCTTGTTTCAGCAAGTACCCGGCCAAGGGCAAGGCGTAGTGGTCGTGAAGACCGGCTGCAGGTAGGTGGCGAGCTATCAGTGTTGCAGTGGCAAGTTCCCTGCAACGCCTCACAAGATCATCGACGGTTATCTCCGACATTTCGGGGCCGCTATCCCGGTTCCAGCTATAGCTTTCCCCGGAAGGATGCACGGAAGGTTCCACGAGCGTCTGGTGTCCAGTCGAGCGGAGTTCGAGGAGCATCTCGCCACCGGTGTCTTTCCACTTTTCAGTCTTGGTTTCAAGGGCTACATACCACCAGTGGGAATTGGGAGCACTGCATCTACCGCTGGTAAGCGTTGGGGTAAGGAATCTACCGGCTATCCGCCGAGCCTCCGGAATGTCAAGGTCAACGTTTACGCGCCAACCAGAAGGCTTTCCTAGTAGAAGGCCGATGTTTTTGTTCTTCCCGCTAAAGTGGTGGGATACTCGTTCCCGTTCTATGCGGAGATCGGGCCATCCCCCGAGAGTCGGACGCTTACTTCCAAAAGTAATCGGGATGGGACAGAAACCGTTATCTATGTACTCTCCCGCATAACTAGTAACGTCCGAGCCTTTATCTATGCTAAAGGGACTCATTAGTAGCCTCCCCTAAGCTGAAATTGAAAAGTATCGAAATGGAGAGAGTTAGCGGTCGCTTTCTCCTCAGCCAACTAGTAAATGGGAGCAGCGAGTCTCGTATCGCACTTTCTCCGGTGTTCTTGTGTATAGTCATATGTACCTTTCTCACACGTACTATTGCGCGTATGTACTGAGATTTATTGTTCTTGGATCTCTTCTTAATGGGATAGGGGAGATCCGTTTTCTTTAACTGAGGTCTTTCTAATTCCTTTCTGTTCGTTAGATACAGGAGGTATCTTCGACTACTTTAGATTCCTCTAGTACTAGACGGTTAATAAGGAATGACCGGAAGTCTCCTTGGAATCCAAAGAGGGGGTACCGTGTGTATTCCTCCAAAACTCTCATGCTCATGAGGATAGGATGCAATTTCCGGAATTAGATTGGTAGTTTGTTTTTTGCCTTTGGAGGACCTGGTGCAGAATTTATTCAGGAAACGGCAAGTTGAGATGCCTCAGACGAGCTATCTCTTCCTCGGTGTCTTCGCCCTCCTCAAGATAACCTTCGTCTACAAGCTCCGTGAGAATCTGCTCGTTCGTGTACTCTCTGTCAGCGAGTGGACGTATTAGGTACCAAGCTATCCACTGCTCTTTACGGGACACCTCTCCCGGAGGAGGACCTCGGCGCACCTTACCACCCCGCACTACCGTAGCTAGCTGATTGGCAGAGTTTTTCAACGTAGTCACTACGCCGCGCTCGCCATACAACTCTTTTCTCATCTCTTCCCAGTCAAGCTCCTCAGTCGCGGGATGGAGCGCCTCAAGTAGAGGATTTACAGAGCCTCCCATGAGTACGTGCAAAGCGATCAAGTAGGTAAGTACTCTGTAAGGTTGCTTTCGTACACCAGAGGGATGAAAACTGGTGTCAAGTCGTAGAAAAACTTCTTCTAGGTCTGGGTCTGCTCCTCCCGTCTCGCAGAGCTTTCTCCACTCTTCCTCTGAGAAATCCTTCCGGTAGAACCATTCCCAATCATCGTCTATCCGTACAGAAGATACAAAGCGCTCTGCTTGAAGGGTTTCTCTCAGATTATGCAACTCGTCTATATTCTCGACTAATTCCTCGACATCTTTACGGAAAAGATCCTTGGCTCTATCGGCAGGGGGTAACTCGACCGGGTCCCCTGAACTTCGAGCCTTACGCTGCTTTTGATCCTTACGCTGCTTTCGAGCCTCACAATGGTTAGGCTTCTCAGGAGTTGCGCCGCAACTTACGCACACCGGGAATCCATCGTTAGCCAATCGCCGGTAGAGAGCCTCTTTTGATCCGAAGCCGAGTTCACGACAAGTTTCTGTATCTGGCACTCCATCTCTTCTACGATGACAAAATATAAAATACTGAATAATTCTCGGGTCTGGTTCTTTGGGTGAAATCGCCATATGTGGTGGCGCGAGTCTGCGCTAAGTAAAGAGACTCGCTCTCACCTCCTTCCTCCTATACACAAGAGCGCTACCGTTCAATAGCGTGAGCGGCGGAGTAATCGTGGACTTCAGGAAACTTCCCCCGGCTTTGCTAAATATGCTCTCAATAAAGCTTTGAAAACCTTGCCGTGGTTGGGGATCTTGAGATGCAGCAACTCGTGAACGATGACCTCTCTCCTGAACGACGCGGTCTCGTAGAGAAGCTCGGTGTTGAAGGTGAGTCTCCCTAGGGAAGAGCAGCTTGCCCACTTCCTGCTCATCGGGCGCAAGTGGACCTCTTTGGGCTCTACCCCGATCCTCTTGGCCCAGGCTCTGACCTCCGACTTGAAAAGGTCTGAGGGGACTGTCTCCTCCAGAGGTACGGGCAGGGTCTTCTCTACTTTGAGCCTCTTTTCAGCATCGTCATGATCCTGTCCACTACGTCGAACATCTTCTCGCGCTCCGTCCCCCCTAGTGACTTGTAGAGAGATATTCTCACCCGCTTTTCCTGCTCGATGCTCTCATTCCAGTGAGGATTATCCTCTAATGCCCTAGAGGTTTCTCTGGCTATCTCCTCTGCTCTCCCGATGTCGCTGCCCTGCAGGAGGACCTGTACCGAGAAGGCTTCGTTAGAGAGATCTGACTGCTTTCTAAGCTCCCCAGCCTGGTTCAAGTCCTCTATGGTCCTGATCAGGTCTTGTAGGGCTTCCTGGGTCGTGGAGAGCCTCTCTTCAAATGCCTGGGCTATTGTCTCCGCCCGCTCACCTATGGAGACGAGGTAGGGCATTTGGGTGCTCTTCTCTTCTACGATCTTCCTCACGGCCATGAGCAGGTTGAAGACCTTTACCGTATCGGGCGTATCCTGCTCGGCCAAGCTCTTTAGAGCCTGTGGGGTAAGCTCGTACTCCTGCTCGGGACCCCGGATCAGAGGGGTACTGGTGTGCTCCTGGACCAGTTGCGCGGTCTTTCTCAGGAAGCTCTTGTCCACCGTTACATGAGGTTCGTAGGCTGCTCTAAGTAACTGGTAGATACGGGTAAGCTCTTCGTAGTCTTCTAGGAACGGTCTCAGGAAGGGGTCCGGGGAGAGTATCTCGTAGATCTCCTCTAGCTCCCTGAAATACTTGTAGTACTCCTCCCGCTTCTCCTCGTCCCTAAAGTACTCCAGAACAGCCTCAGCAGCCTTGTCCCCGGTAAGACCCACCCAGAGGGGTAGGTAGTCCTCTCTGCCGGTGTCTATGAGGTCCTCAAACCTCCTCTGGAGTACGTCTATCCCCTCGACCACCCCGGAGACCTCATCTGAGTCAAAGGACAGGGCACTCTCCAGCCTGTCGAAGATGCCCACGAAGTCGAGGATAAACCCCGAAGGTTTTCTCCGGCCCTCTGCATCCTCGTATGGCCGGTTTACCCTGGCTATCGCCTGGAGAAGTACGTGATCCCTCATGGGTTTGTCGAGGTACATGCAGTAGAGTATCGGCGCGTCGTAGCCGGTAAGGAGCTTCTCCGTAACTATGAGGATCTTCGGTAGCTCTTCAGGATTTCTGAAAGCTTTTCTTATCCTCTGCTCCTCGTCATCCGAAAGATGAAACTCCGCCAACTCGGGCGGGTCGTTATGACCCCGGCTCATTACCACTTTCGAGTATTCCGGAGGAAGGTGTTTATCCAACTCCCTCTTGTAGAGGGTGCAGGCTTCCCTGTCCGCCGCTACGAGAAAAGCCTTGTAGCCCGTAGGTTCTATGGTGCTCCTGAAGTGCTCGGCCACGAAGGAGGTGACCTTGGAGACCCTCTCGGGGTTCTTTAGCATGTTCTTGAGGGTGGTGGCTTTCTCAAGGACCCTGTTTAGCTCTTCTACGTCGCTAACCCCCTCGGCCTCAGAAAGGCTGAGAAATTCCTGTTCGAGCGTCTCTCTGTCCACGAGCAAATCATTTGGGGCCAGGGTGTAGTGGAGGGGGACCGTGGTTCCATCCTCGATAGATTCCCTTATGGAGTACTTGTCCAGATACCCCTGCTCGTCCTCGCTGCCGAAGGTCTTGAACGTTCCCCGGCCCTGGGCGGTCTTGTCTATCGGTGTCCCGGTAAAGCCCAGGTAGGTGGCGTTGGGAAGCGCACCCATCAGGTAGTTACCCAACTCCCCTCCGGTAGTTCTATGAGCCTCGTCTACCAGGACAAAGATATTGTCCCGCTCATTGATCTTCTCGGGGATGTCATCGAATTTGTGGATCATGGAGACGATGAGACCCCTCTGATCGTTTCTCAAAAGCTTCGCTAGATCCCTCTTACTACGCGCAGGCTCCACGTGACCGAATCCCAGACCCTCCAGGTTCTGAAACAGTTGGGATTCAAGCTCGTTGCGGTCCACTATCATCAGGACCGTCGGGTTCCCGAGGGAAGGTTCCTCGATGAGTTTCTTTGCGACCGTAATCATGGTGTAGGTCTTGCCGCTGCCTTGAGTGTGCCAGATAAGACCCCGGCGCTTCTCTCTGTCCCTGGCTCTCCTCTGCACCCTCTCCACGGCCCTCATCTGGTGGGGCCTCAGCACCACTTTCTGAAGCTCCTGATCCTTGCGGGTGAAGAGAATGAAGTCGTTTATGACCCGCAGGACCCTCTGGGGAACCACGAAGCTCTTTACCAGGGTCTCGAAGTCCCCGGCTTGCTCAGCCCTCCAGTTAAAGAGAGCCTTCCTTGAGAGGCTCCAGGTAGCCCCGTAGAAAAAGTGGGGGAGGTTGGTGAGGTTGAAGATCTGGAGCATAGCCAGAAGCTCCGGTCCCTCCCGATGGTACCTGCGGACCTGTTCCAGGGCTTCCGAAATTCCCCCTATCTTGGTCGCTGCCTTGGCCTCCACCAAGATCACCGGGATACCGTTTATGAAGAAGACCACATCGGCCCTTATAGTGTGGGTGCCGTTGGTGAAAGAAAGCTCGTCCGTAACGTGGAAGGTGTTGGCCCTGATGTTTGCAGGGTCTAGGAGCTTTATGTTTCTCTCCCGGTTCTCGGAATGGACGAAGATGGTCTTTACGCCCTTCAGGTACTCCCAGGCATCGAGGTTTCCCTCTCTGGTCGGAGCGACCCTCTGGAGACGTTTAATGACCTCCCCGGCATCCTGGTGATCTACCACGCCGGGATTGAGCCTCTGGAGTTGGTCTACCAACACCTCGCGCAGAAAGATACCTGTCTTCCCTCCCCTCAAGCGGAGAGCTTCTTCTGGAGAAAGCCGTTCCCATCCCGCTTCTTCGGCGTAACGGAGGAGGGGGTTCTGGACCGCCGCTCTTTCTCCACCGAGGACCATCTTTAAACCACTTGCTCTACTTCGGAGAGATCAAAGTCTTTGGCCCTCACCTTGCCGGTCATGAGGTTGTGGAGGAGGGTTTTAAAGAGAACCTCCAAACTTTGTTTGCGGCTTTCCTCTGCAACTGTCTTGCTATCCACACTCCTCACAATATGAAGAATCCCTTCCTGATCAGCGAGTGGTGGGAGAGGGGTAAATATGGATCTAACATCACCTTGATTAATACTTGACTGAGCTACGGCCCGTTTTGCCCTTCCTCTCATTTGCTCTCTGGCAATGGATGAGCTTAGAAATCGAGCTACGTACTCTGGATACACTAGATCTTCGTCAACGGTAAACCGCATCATATTGGACTCGAATACAGCAGGTGCACAGAATTCTCCCACCATCGTGGTCTTGCCTAGATGAGATAGACTATTGACTCTGTTTACCAGGATGTCATAGGGATTCAAGCCATACTTATCAAGTTCTTCTGCTGATAGTCGAACACTATTAGAAGCAGAGTCAATAGTGCCACCTTCGTTGCTAAAATCGTCAATGCGAACAATTAGGGTACCTGCTCCATACAGAGACTGAGGTTTGTAGATACCGTTCTGAGGACCTTCAGCAATGAGTGTTCCGAGGTTTACGGTCTCCCACTGCTCCGGCACCGGCCCGATCTCGGTCTCCTTCAGCGGCACCTGCTCTGCCTCGTCCACGGGCACCGGACCATAGGTAAAGAGATGGTTCATCAGGCTCCGCTTTAGCTCTCTGGTAGCTTCTGTGACCTGCTCTGTGGTCTCTATGGCCTTCTGGACGGTACTGAGGACGTGGGCGATGGCTTCCTGCTCCTTTAATGGAGGAAGCTGGGTCTCGAACTCCCGTATAGATGCCCAAGAAGTGCGAGGGTGATTAACTCCTGTTGTTGTCGCTATCGCATGGTTAACAAAATATCGGAGATGTAGTAAGTATGACAGGAATGCGGGATCTACTTGAGCTTTAGGACTAAGAACTAGTATATCGGTTGAGCATATACCTTCTCGCTCTGACAGCACAGCCTTATCTAGGTATGGTCGAAGTTTTCCGTAGAGAACATCATTAGCGTAAAAGTGGCTCTTACTACTCCTCACACTAGAAGTCTGACCCCATCTGCTCAATCTCGTGTTACCAGGGTCTATATGTTCAAGACCTACGTATGGAAGATGTGGTGCGTCTTCAGGATTCATCCCTTCGCTCCTCAGTTGAGCTAGACTGTCTAGACGCGCCATCGTCCAATTTTTCAGCGTAGAGCCGTTCTCTGTTGCTTTCTGCTCTCGGGCTATACTGGTTTCTACGCTTGCTTGTGGCTGACCACTCAATTCACCCAACTTGACGCACCTCCAGGCCCAACCTGCTCAGGACCTCATCAAGTTCCCTGTCAGCCTCTTCTTTCTCCTCTTCGGCCTCTTGGAGTAGCACTACGGCTTCCTCCAACGGCAAAACCTCTTCCTCCTCTGTGCCAGCCACGTATCTACTAGGGGAGAGGTTGTAGTCGTTCTTGACAACCTTCTCCCTGGAGACGATGGAAGAGATGCCCTCTTCTTCTCTCCAATCTCTATAGATAGAAGCTATCTGCCCAACGTGCTCATCGGTCATGTAGTTCTTAGGTCTACCCTTGGAGAAGAGCTTCGAGCCGTTTATGAGCAGGATCTCCTCCGGATGAGCCTTGGCCTTGTTGATGACCAGGATGATCCCAGGCGCGGTGGTGTTGTAGAAGAGGTTCTCGGGCAGGAGAACCACTGCCTCTATCAAATCCCCTCTGTTCACCAGATTTCCCTCAACAAAGGCTTTCCTGATGTCTCGCTCTTTGTTCGACCCCGTGTTGCCGCTACCTCTACTAACAGCCCCCGTGTCGAGCACCACGGCCATCCGGCCCCCTTCTTCGAGGGAGTTCGCCATGTGCTGTATCCAACCCCAATCAGCACTCTGCCCGGGAGGGACACCGTAATCAAACCTCTCGTAAGGATCATGCTCGTAGACTTCCGTGGAGAACTTCTGGTTCCACATCGGGTTGGCTGTCAGAATGTCGAACCTGCTCAGCCTCCCGTCCTCGGAGAAGGCCGGGCGGTTCATGGTGTCCCCGAGTGCCACCTCCGCGCCCATGTCGTGGACAAAGGCGTTCATCTTTGCCATCGCAAAAGTGGAGGGGTTGATCTCCTGCCCGTAGAGCTTCAGTGGAGCGACCTGAGAAGGTAACTTCCTGTGCCCGTTCTTTTGCTCTCCGTGAGTTTCCAGAAGATGCAGATGACACTTTATAAGGAGACCGGCAGACCCGGCGCAAGGATCGTAGACCTTCATTCCAGGCTCCGGATCGAGGATGCGGGACATTAGAACCGCTACCTCCCTTGGAGTGTAGAACTCCCCGGCGCTCTGGCCCTGTCCCTCCGCGAACTTCCTCAAAAGGTACTCGTAAGCCCTACCCAGGATGTCGGGCTCCACATCATAAAGACCCAACCTGTATTGACTGAGGATCTGTACCACTTTAGCCAACCGAGCATCGTCAACTATAGGCTGTCCTGCAGCACTCGCGTTGAAGTCCTGGATGTCAACGACACCCTGTAGCCTGGGGTTTTCCCTGGCTACCGCCCTTACCGCATCCGTGAGGTACTCTCCCAGCCCCGTGGTCCTCTGCCTTATAGCTGACCACCGGGCAACCTCCGGGATATAGAACCTGACCATCGTCCTGTCCTGCTCTACAAGGTCTGTGGCAAGCTCTCTGTCCCCGAACTCCTGGGCCAGGCTCTCGACCTCATCCTCAAAGACATCGGATAACCTCTTGAGGAACACGAGGGGGAGTATGTAATCCTTGAACTTCGGCGCATCCACCGGTCCCCTGATTCGGCAGGCCGCGTCCCAGAGCCAGCCTTCTAGAGTAGAGACGTTCAGCGAATCTCTTCTGGCTACCAAGGTACCCCTCCTGCTTCCTAATTGACTAGCAACCTCACCGTCAGGCTCAAACTAGATTTTAGATTACCTGATTTGAGACTTTGGAGGGAGTGAAATTTGCCAAATAGTAAGTAAAATCTCAAAATGACCAGTAGTAGAAAATCCGAAGATTTCGGGGAAGCCGAACTCAAGCACTTAGAGTTTGTGCAGGGGGTCATAGCAAGACTAGCTCAAAATTCTTTCTTGCTGAAAGGTTGGTCGGTAACGTTGGTGGCCGCGATACTCGCTTTGTCTGCTAATAACCCTGGCGTTTACTCGGTACTGATCGCTATCCTCCCCTCACTGGTCTTCTGGAGCTTAGATGCATTTTATCTAACTCAGGAGAAACATTTTCGTGACCTTCACAAAGACGCGATGGCCGGAGAAATTGCAGTCTTGTCCATGGACCCTTACAGCTATCAGAGTGGTTGGAAAGGATGGTGGCACTCGGTATGGTCTAGAAGCGTTCTTCCGTTTCACATAGTAATAATCATAGTAGTAGCATTAATTGCATTATTGCAACTGTGATCGTCGTACTCAGGAGATATATAGGAGACAAGCTGTGGCTAGAACGGTGTTCTTTAGCTTTCATTACCAAGAAGACTGGTCGCGCATGTGGAACGTGAGGAAGAGCGGTCAATTCAGGCGGGTTGCGGGTAGTGAAAACAACGTTAGGCTGTTTCTGCCTCGTGACAGGTGGGAGACGGTCAAGCGCCAGGGTGAGAAGGCCATCAAGTCCTGGATTGATGAGGGTTTGAAGTACAGTAGCGTTACGGTAGTACTGATAGGGCAATATACGTATCAGCGCAAATACGTGAAGTACGAAATTCAGAGGAGTGAGGAGGAAGGAAAGGGAATCTTGGGAGTATACGTCCATGGTCTAAGAAACCTGGATCAGAAGCTTGGCGTAAAAGGTCCGAGTCCCTTCGAATTTGTACCTTTGTCCAGATCATACCGTACCTACGATTGGGTGAGAGATGGAGGCTTTGATAACTTCAGCAGTTGGGTAGAACAGGCAGCCAAAGCTGCGAGCCGCTAAGCACAACCAGTGCGTTCTTGAGTGCGCGGGACCTTCTTTGACCATTTCTTTCGGAGAGTTAGTTCAGAAGACCTCAAGAGCTTATGGTCCATGATTACGAAAACCGGTGGCTCAGAATAGCCCGGCTGTCGAGTAAGGGACGAGGAATAGTGAGCAGTAGCGTAAATCGACCTTGATATAATACAAGTCTCTCGAAAACCTCCGCGTTAAAAGATCGCCATAACTTCCCTTGACTAATGGGACCCCCTTCTCACCCTAGCCGGATTTTTGATCGGGGAGGGGTAGACGTTCAAAACCAGCGCACCAGAGTAAATAAGGGCTTCCCAAAAGCTTCCATAGAGCGCCCGATAAATGTACCTTCTGCTTCGACTCTGTCTGCAGCGAAGTGTGTCAGCGGGGATCTTCTGAGCGGCTATACGCGCCACGATTCTTTCTCTCCTTAGCGAGGGTGAGTACCCTGTGCTCCGCTCGCTTCAGGATGTCCGCCAAGTAGTCGAGGAGGTCATCCTCCCGGTTTACCCGCCCCTTTACGTGTTGGATGAGTTGCAGTCTTTCTTCTGGGTTGTCTAGATCATACGGTCTGGCTTCAGAGTTCCCGTTGCTAACGAGGAACGCTTCGGAGATCCTCGGATACCCGGCCAAAAGCTTCGGACTCACAGCTTCCTTGTTGCGGAAGTTCTCTGTGTGGGGAGAAGGAGCTTCACCTACTGAAGATCCTACGGCTTTTAACTGCGGTAGGTAGTCGATCATCCCTTCCAGCCACTCGTCAACCACGGCATCCGGAAGATACCTCGCACCGAAATAAAATAGTTGTTCGTTGCAGAGGTCCACGTACTGCCGCTCGGCCTGTTCTGCGGTATGCGGGTCCGAGGACCTCATATCGACCATTACCTTCTGGAATTTCTCACTGCACCCTCTAATCACATCAAAGTTGAGTTGCTTGCGGTGAACGACGTAGGTATAAGTCGCAGCAAGGATGGCTAGAGCCCCTGCAATCTGGAGCATTTGGCTGAGTATATTTAGAACGTAGCCCATAGATCGTGCCTTTCCTGAGTGGTCGATCAATCAGGGTAGCTTAAACAAGATCTTTTCGATACCAATAGAATACTGTAGCCGTTGTAAGGTCCCAAGAGAGGTGTGGGGTAGCCTGGGTCTATTCCGGCCACGGAGACTCTCAGAGAAGCGTATAGAGGGCTCTCAGGCCATTGTGCGTCTGCTCAGAGCAACTGTGGTGAGGGTCGCACACTACTGCAAAGTACACCCTGCTGGCTTGAACTTCGATCACCTCGGATACCATAGCGACACTGCCTGTTTATCTTGGCAATTCATTGCTTATTGTGGAGGAGAATTGTAGGAATAGAAGGGTGTTCAGGAGGCCTGACGAAGCCGTGATTAGTGACAGTGTATAGTACAGTTTATCTACACCAACCAAGTGAAAGTAGCCCATAGATCAGACTCGAAAAGGGGCTCAGAATCGCATATCTAAGCTTTTTTGAGGCCAAGGACGAGTTCCGGTACCAGGTGTCGGAGGTTCAAATCCTTCCAGGCCCGCTTCTCTCCACACTGGATAAATACCACCGGCTTTCCGCTACCATGAACCGCGGTGTCGTGTATCCGCTGGAAAGGTGAAAAGAGTGCCGTATCTGGAAGGTTTGTTGCGGAGGGCCGATGAAGCCGGAGCCGAGTCCGGAGCCGGGACGGAGCATACCGGCTATGTCTTGGAGGTCGAGGTCGACACGTCGGCTATAGAAGGGGTGGAAGACTTCGTGGGCGACCCGGTAGCCATTACCGGGGACGTCGAGATAGTCGATTACCCGGAGCGGGGGAAGGTTATGATCTTCCGGGCGACCTCCGCGGCGGCTATAGAAGAGGAACCTGAAGAAGAGTAATATCGGCGGTCTTTGATGTTTAACTTACTTGCACTGTGGACATAAGCGTGTCACCGGTGCTCCGTGAGGGGTATATGAGTGGGGAAGGTAATAAAGGGGCTGGATCACCGGTACTAAACTTACAGTTTGCCGGACAGTTATTGTCGGTATTTACTGCTTTTTGGCGGCCTTTACCGATCGGCGGCGGAGTAGCGAGACGGCGGAGGTTAGCTCTTCGACCCGCAGTAGGTACGCCGCTCCGGTGTAGGCTGCCAGCGAGACGCCTCCGATGCCGGCAAGGATCACGACCCGCTCCAGTGGACCGGTGCCGTCCCCGGAGACCGCGGTTCCCAGCCAGGCTACCCCGTACATCGCGGCTCCGGCTACAAGGATCTTTGAAAACGATATTAGAAGGCGACGGCCGTCGATCCGCCGGAGGTCCCGCCGCATCGCCGCCAGTAGAACGAGGAAAAGCCCGGTGTAGGCTACGGAGAAAGCCAGGGCTATACCGGCAAGGCCGAGGTCCGTGCGCGAGAGGCCGTAGGCGAGGCCGCCGTACAAGATGAGCAGTCCGACGTTCAGAGCCGCGGGCGTTTTGGTGTTCTGGCGGGAGTAGAACGCGCGGACCAGGATCAGGTACCCCGCATACCCGAGCAGCCCTATGCCGTAGGCGGAGAGCAGCGTGGCTACCGTCTCCGTGGCCTGCGGGTCGAACTCGCCGCGCTCGTAGAGCAGTCCGACTATCGGGGTGGCGAACGCCACGAGCCCGACCGTTGCCGGTACCGCGATAAACGCCATTGTCCGCAGACCGAAGGAAAGCGTGTCCCGGTAACCGTCGGTGTCTTCGTTGGCGTAGCTCTCCGAAAGCTCCGGCATCAAGGCGGTCGCTATGGCGACGGCGAATATACCGTAGGGTAGCTGGAAGACCACGAACGCGTAGAGTAGCTGCGGCACCCCGTTAAAGCCGGTGCCGAGGTAGTAGGCGAAGAGTTGTACCCCGACCGCCGAAGCCACAAAGACCAGCATCGGAGCGGCCAGCCGGGCTGCGGCCCCGAGCGCCGGGTGTCCGAGTTGGAGGCGGGGCCGGTAGCCGAGACGGAGGACGCTTGGCAAGAGAATAAACGACATTACCGCCACCCCGAGCGTGGTACCGCCAGCGAGCGTGTAGATCGCCGCGACCGGGCTTTCGGCAACCAGCCACCAGTAGCCCCCGAATGAAGCTATAACGACCAGGTTGTTCAGGACCGGGGCAAAGGTCGGCAGAAAGAAGTAGCGGTGGGAGTTCAGGATGCCGATCATCAACGTCCCGATGCCGTAGAACAGTATCTGGAGCGCGAATACCCGGAACAAGAGCACCGCGAGCGCCGTGGTCTCCTGGGCTTCCTGCGGTGAAAGCTCCGAGGAGCTTCCCCAGGCGGTCGTGAGGGCGACCAGTGGACCGGCGAAGATAATACCGAGGACCGCGACGACCGAGAGTAGCGGGACGATGATCGTGAGCAGGGCGTTTGTCAGGCGGCGGGCGTCCTCGTTGCCGTATTTAGAGAGTCGCTCCACGAGTAGGGGTATAAAGATCGAGGAGAGCAGCCCGCCCATGAAAAGCTCGTAGATCTGGTTCGGCAGAGTGTTCGAGAGCGTGTAGGCGTTTGCCACCATCCCCGTGCCGAGCACCGTGGCCTGGACCGCCCACCGGGCGAAACCCGTCAACCGCGACAGCGTGGTCGCCACCGACATCGACAGAATACTTTTCAAAATGGCGGCCACGCGAGGATGTTACTCCTCGCGTGGCCGGCTTGTCGAACGGAGTTAGCTTCAGGTCTAACCGGCAACCTCGCTGGGCTGTTCGGAGGCGGAGCCGGTCCTACCGCGCAGGTCGGACTCTATCTCCTCCAGGGTGCGGCCTTTCGTCTCCGGCATCAGGAAGTAGATAAAGGCGAACGCGCCGATGGAGATAACGCCGTAGCCCCAGAACACGGCGGTCTCCCCGACGGCGGCTATAAGGGGCAGGAACGTGAGCGAGACGAGGAGGTTGGAGCTCCAGTGCAGGATGGTGCACACGCTCATCGCCGAGCCGCGGACCTTCAAGGGGAATATCTCCGGCAAGACTACCCAGAGGACCACGCCGAAGCTGACCGCGAAGGAGGCTATGTATATGAGCAGACCGGCGAACGTGACGTAGGCGACCACGCCGGAGAGGCCCGGTAGTAGGTAAGCAAAGCCCAAGAGTGCTAGAGCGAAGATTATGCCGGTGAGCCCAACCATGAGAAGCGGCTTGCGCCCGACCCGGTCTATAATCAGGAGCGATATAGCAGTAAAGATTACGTTCGCGATACCGATGCCCAGCGTAGCCAGGATAGAAACCGCAGCGCCGAGGCCCGTAGCCTCCATGATCGTTGGCGCGTAGTAGATAATGGTGTTGATACCGACCAACTGCTGGAGCATGGCGAGACCGATACCGACTACCAGCATCGGCCGGACCCAGGGCTTCGCCAACTCTCCGAAGCCGGCCTCCTGCCGGCGTTCGGCCTCCTGCATTTCCTCCATCTCGGTGTTTATCTCTTCTTCGGAGTCGCGGGCGCGCTGGAGGACGGCGCGCGCCTCGTCGTTGCGGTTCTGGCCGACGAGCCAGCGGGGACTGTCCGGCAGGAGTATCATCCCGGCGCCTAGGATCAGGGCCGGAACCGCTCCCAGGCCCAGCATCCAGCGCCAGGCTTCGGCCGCGGCCAGCGCGTAGTTGACCAGGTATGCGAGCACGATCCCGAGGGTTATCGCCAACTGGAAGAGGCCGGCCAGGGTACCCCGGATCTGGGACGGCGCAATCTCCGCTATGTACATCGGCACGATAACGGTGGACGCCCCGACAGCGAGCCCGAGCACGACCCGCGCGCCGATCAAAGTTTCCACGTTAGGCGCGAACGCCGAGCCGAGCGCTCCCACTATAAAGATCACGGCTGACACAATAGCCATCTTGCGTCTCCCGAAGCGGTCGGCCAGAGGCCCGGTCCCCCCGGCCCCGACGATCGTACCGACCAGGATCGCGCTTACCACCGCGCTCTGCAAAAACTCGGAAAGCTCCAAATCTTCCCGAATAAACAGCAGAGCACCCGAAATAATGCCCGTGTCAAAGCCGAAGAGTAGTCCACCCAGCGCGGCGATCGCCGCAGAAATGTATACAAACCTGTTGTAGCCCGCTAACGACGAAAACACTCTAAACAACCTCCTGATCTCTAGCTTCCTTCCCCCAAAACGTTACGTACCCGCTTTATGGTCATTTGTACACCTCTACTGGTGTCGCGTGCGACATTTGTTCTCATTAAGCATGTATTGCGAATTTTGTATTGCTACGGATGGTTGCTTGAGCGCCGTCCGTGTAGATGTGAAATACTATTCTGGGGAAAAGAAGCGGCCGGTAGAGATGCCGGTCGAGAAACGGGGGCGGCACTATGGACTCCTACCCGATCAAACTGACCTACCACACTCGGGCCTACGCCTTCGGGGAACGTCTGATCCCCGAACTTCTCGGTAAGGATGACGTGCCGGAAGGTACCGTGGCCGAGACCTGGGAAGTCAGCGACTACCGCGAGACGACCGGCACCATCACGAACGGCTCCTACGCCGGGCGTACGCTGCACAGTCTAGTCGAGGAGTTCCCCGACGAACTGGTGGGCGAGGGCTGGCGCGGGCCACACTTCCCACTCCTGGAAAAGTTTATCGACGCCTCGAACATGCTCCCGGTGCACCTGCACGCCAACGACGAGGTCGCCCGCCAGAAACACGGTGAGCCGCACGGCAAGACCGAAGCCTGGCACATACTCTGGGCGGCGGAAGACGCCAGTATCCTGGCCGGGACAAAGCCCGGTCTGGGGCGGGACGAGCTTTTCGCGGCGTTCAGGGAGCAGGACCACGACGCCGTGATGTACCGTTACCCGATAAGCGCGGGCGACACGGTGTACGTGCCGGGAGGTGTGATCCACGCTTTCGGACCCGGCGCTCTGGTGTTCGAGGTGCAGCAAACCTCGGACCTCGGCCAGTTCGTAACCCCGGACGACCTCTATGGCAATCGGCTGGACGATGCAACCTGGGAGGCGAATATAAATGCCGCCCTCGACGAACTGCGAACGGACTTCCACCCGCGCCCAAACCCGGGGCTCGTGCTGCAGGACGGACCGAACCACCGTATCTTAGGCTGTGCGGGACCGTACTTCGCGCTGGAACGCTGGACGTTATCGGAGCCGCACGTGGAGTCCGCCCACCCGGCGTGCTGCCGGACGCTTTCGAGCGTTGGAGGACCGGTGCGTCTGGAGTACGGGGGCGGTGAGGCGTCGCTGGCGCGCGGCGAGTCGTGTGTGCTGCCGGCGGGTATCGGAGAGGTGCGGGTGGTGCCGGATGGCCCGGGAGCAGCGAGCCTCGTGGTCTGTTACGTGCCGGACCTCGCGCGGGACGTCGTTTCGCCGCTGCGGGAACTCGGGTATTCGGAGACGGAAATCCGGGCGCTCGGGGAGATACCACTTTAGAGAACGATGGAGTTTGAGATAGGAGGAGCACGTGAGCAAGATCATCGGGCTCGGTGAGATCGTGGCCGACATCTACCGGGAAAAGGACCCCTCCGGGGTCGAGATGGGTTTTACCGCCCGTCCCGGCGGCGCCCCGGCGAACGTGGCGGTCGCCGCCGCCCGGTTGGGCGCGGAGGCCGCCTTTGTCGGGAGCGTCGGCCAAGACCTCTTTGGAGATTTCATAATGCGCACCCTGGAGACGGAGGGTGTCGATATCTCCGCCGTGCGCCGGTGCGAACCTCCGACCCGGACCTCGATAGCTTTCGTGGAGCTTCAAGACGGCGACCGCTCCTTTACCTTCTACCGCTCGGACCCGGCGGCCGACGAGCTACTCTCGGATGAGAACGTATCCCGCGAGGTTCTAGCCGGGGCCTCGTTTATGAACTTCGGGAGCATACCGCTACTCAAGGAGCCGTCGCGCTCGGCGGTCCGGACGGCTGCAGAAGAAGCCGCTAACCTCGGTGTGCGGGTGGCGTTCGACGTAAACTTCCGGCCGCACCTGTGGGAGAGCCTGGAGAAAGCCCGGGAGACCGTCGACCCCCTAATAGAGGTTGCGACCATCGTAAAGCTCTCGGACGACGAACTGGAGCCTCTACTAGAAGTCAAGGATACCGAAGAGGCCGCGTCCAGGCTTCTCGACCGCGGGGTCCCGATGGTCCTCGTGAGCGAGGGTGAGAGCGGGGCGTTCTACGCGACTTCCGACTTCAGCGGCCGCGTTCCCTCGTTCGAGGTTGAGGTCGTGGACCCGACCGGGGCCGGGGACGCGTTTCTGGCCGCCGCACTCTCTCACCTCGCCGACGGTTCCCTCGACGACGAGGAGCGGGTGCGAGAGGCGGTCCGGCGGGGTACGGCTGCCGGAGCGCTCGCCTGTACGGACTACGGAGCGATGCGGGCGCTCCCTACGGAAGACGAGCTGGTCAAAATGTTAGACGGCAAAGCATAAATCTAGGTCGCAGAGCACAGGAGTTCTTGCTAGCGTCGGACCCGGCTAACCTCGACCGGCACATCGACCATTCCGGCGAGTCGCCGGGCGAGTGGTTCGAGGGACGGTAGCTCGGTCGCGGCGTGTCCGGCGTCTATGGCGGCAAGACCTAGAGACTCCGCCAAAAGCGCGTCGTGGTAGCTGAGGTCTCCGGTCACGTAGGCACCGGCGCCGGAAGCGGCGGCTTCTCCTATAAAAGATCCTCCCGAGCCGCCGAGGACGGCGACCCGCTCCACCCGGCGTTCCGGATAAGGCTCGGAGACGAGGCGGGCGGGAAAGCCTAGAGAGCGTGAGACGTGCTCGGTCAGTTCTCGGGCCGTCCGGGGTTGCGGCAGGCGTCCCACCCTCCCGAAGCCGCAGCCCTCCGGAACGCCGTCGACCGGGTAGACGTCAAAAGCGGCTTCTTCGTAAGGGTGGGCGGAAACGGCGGCAGCGGCCGCCCGCTCCGCGGCGTGGGCCGGGACCACGGTCTCTAGTTTTATCTCGGAGACCCTTTCCAGTCGGCCCTTCTCTCCGATGTAAGGGTCCGTGGACGCGCCGCCGAGAAAGGTGCCCATGCCCGGCGTGCGGAAGGTGCAGTGCGTGTAACCACCGATAGTGCCGGCTCCGGCGTTGCTCAAAGCTTCGGCGACCGCGTCCACGGCTTCTTCGGGGACGAATATTACGAGTTTCCTCAGGCTACCGCGGGGGGAGGGGACGGTGAGATCCTCCTGCATCCCTAAAGCTTCGGCCAGGGCGACCGAGACGCCGTTTGGGGCGGCATCGTAGCTCGTGTGGGCCGCGAAAACGGTCGTCCCCGACTCTAGCGCCCGCAGGATAAGGTCTCCCGGATAGGAGCCGGCGTCTATAGATTTCAGGGGGCGGAAGATCAAAGGGTGGTGAAAGAGTAAAAAGTCCGCTCCCAGCTCTTCCGCCTCGTCAAAGACTTCCGGCAGCGGCGTTAGCGCGACCAGAACCTGTCCGGCTTCCCGGTCCTTACTACCCACCTGCAGCCCCGAGTTATCCCACTCCTCGGCCAGCGCGGGCGGGGCAACTCGCTCCACGGCTTCTACTATCTCCCGGACGCGCATCACGCCTCCGATTGTACAGGCCTCGGTACCGTGTAATAAAGAGATAGAAAGGGTGGACCCGACGAGACTCGAACTCGTGGCCTCTGCCATGCGAAGGCAGCGCTCTCCCAACTGAGCTACGGGCCCTGGAACAAAGGCTATCCTACCAGCCGGAGCCTGGAGTTCAAGCGATGGGCTCCGGGGCCGGGTTGTTGGTCAGGAGCCGCTGCGGGTTCTACTTAAGGGTCCGAGCAGTCGCGCCGGTAGCCGCAGTTTGGACAGGAGATCTTGCAGTGCAGGTCGTACATCCGCGTGCCGCAGACCTCGCACTCCACGATCGCCGCCTCCACCGGCTCTACCCGCAGTTCCCGAAGCTCTCCGGTCTGTGTGGATCCGTTTTCCATAGTTCCCATATCTAAAGTATACGGCCGGGCCGGGGCTTAGACACCGCCTTATCTGAAACGGCTTCTCAAAGTGTCGGCTATCCGGGCGGTCCCCGAAGTCTTGAAACCCGAGTACGAGAGTATGTTCTGGCTCTGGCGGAGCGTGGTGCCGAGGGCTACGGTCAGAACGCGCAGCGTCTCCAGGTTCTCCTGTAGGTGAGCGACCCGCGGTGGCAACTCTTGAGCCCGGGCGTCGAGGGTGTTCAGCCGGGCTTCGAGCTTCTGGGTGCGTCCGGCGAGACCCTGAACCTCGTCCCCGAAGCGGCTTTGCAGCGCGGCCCGGGACCTGGCGAGGCTCAACCAGGCGCGCAGGGCGACGATGGCCGCAACGAGCACAATGAGGCTGCCGACGACGAGAATGACGAGTAAAACGAAGTTCATTTTTGTACCGTAGCACCGCTTGAAAACCTTTACAAACCGCGCTGTGGTGCTAGACTCTCGGCACGCCGCGGGGTGGAGCAGTCTGGTAGCTCGTCGGGCTCATAACCCGAAGGTCATAGGTTCAAATCCTATCCCCGCTACTACCGGTCCTGACTATCGTCAGGGCCTTTTCCTTTGCGGCTTTTACTGGTTATGACCCTGCCCCCTACGGTGGCGCTGACGCGCCCCGTTGGGGGCTTTTGACTGCAACCCTACTGCAACCGGCCCCTACAAAGGGGTTTGACTTGGGTAAAAGGGCGAACGGGGAAGGTAGCATCTACCAGCGCAAGGATGGGCGCTGGGTAGGACAATACACAATCCAGACAGAAAACGGCCAAAAGCGCCGTACCATCTACGGCAAGGACCGGGAAACAGTCGCTAAGAAGCTGACACAGGCCGTAGCCGACCGGGACCGGGGGTTAGTATTCGACGCGGGTAGTTTGACGGTGGGGGACTACCTGGACCGCTGGCTTAACGATAGCGTCAAGGGATCTGTGAAGCGCCGGACCTATGAAGGGTACGCTTCCATAGTAGCCCGGCATTTAAAGCCCGCTGTGGGTAGCGTGAAGCTTGCTAAGCTTACCCCGCCACATGTCCAGCGCCTGTACCGCGCCAAGCTGGACGGCGGGCTGTCCCCTACTACAGTGCAGCACCTGCACACCACGCTGTACAAAGCTTTGAAACAGGCTGTGCGGTGGAAACTTATACAGCGTAACGTCTGTGAAGCCGTAACGGTCCCTAGAAGGGACAGCCCCGAAATGCGGCCCCTTACCCCGGAAGAAGCCCGCCGGTTCGTCTACGCGGCTTCTGGGGACCGCTTAGAAGCCCTGTGGATTCTGGCAATAAGTACCGGGATGCGGCAAGGCGAATTGTTGGGCCTAAGATGGCGGGATGTAGACTTCCAGCGGCGGGTAGTGCGGATAAACCAGACGCTGGTTACGGGCAGCGGTTCCCAGACGTTTGAAAAGCCTAAGACAAAAAGCAGCCGCCGCAGCATATCACTTACCCGGCGGGCACTACAGGCTTTGCAGGCACACCGGGGTAAGGCCGGGGATGGCGACGGTCTGGTATTTACCAGCGCCAGCGGTGGACCGTTAGACCCGGCCAACTTGCGGCGTCGGGGCTTTAACCAGCTACTAAAACGGGCCGACCTACCGCCTATCCGGTTCCATGATCTACGCCACACAGCGGCCACGCTGCTACTAGCCGCCAACGTTCATCCGAAGATCGTTCAGAACATGTTAGGCCACGCCAACATATCCGTAACCCTGGATACTTACAGTCATGTACTGGCCGATATGCAGGGACCGGCTACGGATGCGATGGACGATGCGCTATCCTAACCGGCCCTAGATCGTCTGTTCAAGCTTTTGGACATAGCCCCGGCTATACCCCAGGACCGGGGCTAGGGGACGCTTATAGCTTATTCTGGAAGCTTTCAGGCCGCCCCAGGAAAAGCCCCGGTTTTTCTGTCGCCGGGCTAAGGATGTTCCGTACCAAACTAAGCCGCAACGTCACCCACCAAAATCTAGCCGCAAGTTTTTGTGGATAACCCACAATTTGTCCGCAGGTTTTCGCTAGTTATCCACAATTTTGTCCACAGGCGTTACAGCGACTTTTCAGCATAGCTATGGGGTTTTTAGTAAGTTACCCACACATCCACAGGACCTATTACTAAGCCGGAAATAAGTAGTTATGATTAGTGTGCAGTGAAAAAGGGCGGCGGGGACAAATCTTTGACCGGACTATCCCCGGCCGCCGGGAACACCCGAAAGGGGGTGTATGGGCGATATTACAACAGCGGCGCAACTAGTGCTGGCTGTTCTAAGCTGTGCGCTGGTTTGGCTGAAGATTAGGGAAGTATTGCGTAACCGTCGTAAGTAGTTAGAAGAAAGCCCCGGTCCAACGGTGTAGGGCCGGGGCTTTCTTGCGTTCGCAACCTTCCAACTTTCGTACCCCCACCTTCCAACTTTCATACGACCATGCTAGCCCCGAATCCCTGTCTATACGGCGTTTTGGGAATGTGTGGCCGCCTGTGGGTTGTATACCCACGGGGGGTATTTGAACAAAAACCGTCCTATTCGTACAATCCGTAACAAAAAAGCCCCAACCCCGGCTGTAAGGCCGGGATCAGGGCTACACAGGCGTACGACGTTGGCGCGTGACGGCCTGCGGGGATGTGGGTAAGGGGGTAGGACCTTACATAAGGCTACGCGGCGTGTCACGTTTCGGGAAATACTGGTTAAGTCCGGTCGGGCTACGGAACAGGTCGGTTTCTGTTAGGTTGGCATCTACCCCGACATCAAAAAGGTAGTTCAGGAAGGCTTGCTTCAACCGGATTTTTTCGTCAATACCCCGGCCACGGGCCTTCAGGCCGTCCTGTTCCCTATAGGCGGCTTCATATTCGGCGTCTGCCAGTTCCTTAGCAGCCTGTGCCTGTGCCAGCCGGTCCTTAGCAGCGGGCAAGGCATCGACCGTTTCCTGTAGCGTGGTACGCAAGCTATCAAGCTGCCGATGCTGGCCGGCGGCACGCTGCTTATAGATGTCCCACGGCAGGTTTTCTAGTTCGGCTTTCAGTTCAGCCGGGCGGTTAACCACAGCCGGGTCGGGCTGGTTACCTTCAAACGCCGCGCGTCCGTGTTCGCGGCGAGCGTCTTTTTCGGCCTGCTTAAGTTCGGTGGGAAGATCGGCAAGGCGCTGGTTCATTTCTTCAACGGTCATAGTAATAATCCTTTCGGGGTTACAGGTACAACGCGCGTAGCGCGTACCTATCATTGGTAAGTTTGCCATGCCGGATAGCGGCTGCCGTCCGGTCTTTTTTCGGGATAGTCAGATCGAAACAGCGGGCTTCAAGCCGGGCTATTTCTTTATCCAGGCTTGCAAGCTGGTCGTCTAGCTGGTCATTGTGGGTTTTCATCGCTGCCAGTAAATCTGTGTCATTCATGTAGTCCTTCCTAGTCGTTTCCACAATTCCCGGATACGGTCGTCGGCCCGTTTTTCAAACCTGCGTACCGCGCTATAGTGATAGGGGTACGTCGGGTCGAGGGGATCAAGTTCGGCCAGCCTATCCAGCGCGTCGCTATGATCCAAACAAGCTTCTATAAGGCTGTCTTTCACGCACAGGTCGCCGGGGCTATCCCGCGCGGCGCTGTACAGCGGCAATCTGTGGTTCATGCCGGTACCTTTGCAGGCTCGCCGCAAAGATCGGCCACGTTCGTATCCAGGACCAGGGCTAATAGTTTGGCGGTTGAAGGACGAGCGCTGTTCGTTCCCTTTTCTAAGTAATAGATTGCCTGTGGGCTAAGGCCGGTCTTTTCGGCCAGCGCCCTACGGCTACACCCACGGGCGGTACGGATCTTTTTAAGGTTAGTAAGCTGCATTGCTAGGTTCCTTTCCTAAGCTGCGGGGATTTCTGACACGTCGAATGGTGCTTTGTAGAAGGCCAAAGGTGCGCCTTTTTCCTTGACGTTTATCTGTACAAGGTCGCCCGATTCGACCAGAAATTTCAAAGCGCGGGTAGCGGTACTGTTGGACACATCGTAGTTTTCTTTTAAGTAGCTGGCGATGATCGGTTTACGGGTAGGATTATCTTGATCGTCTGACACAAATTCATTGATCCCCCGTAAAGCTTGCGTAAACCGGACGTTCGTCCCGGTCCCCAAAGCCTTGTAACCGTCTTCGGAAAGTTCTATCAGCATCGCCCCATTGTGATACCGGCCTATGCTGTCAAGTTCGCGGACGTTATCGCCGTATCCGGCTTCGGGCCGTTTTAGGGTAAGTATCTGGTCTACGTCGTGGTCAAACTGTGTTGATCCACGGGCGCGACCTTCTTTGTTCGCGTGTCGAATCGACAGTACACAAAGATGATCCCCTTGCGCTGTTTCCAGCAGCGGATTCATGGCTTCACCCACAGCGCCCGCGCTGTTTTCTTCGTCGCCCTTCAAACCGGCAAAGCGGTTAAGGGTATCCACGACCACAAAGCCCGCGTCGAATTCCTTAGCGTAGTCCCGTACAGCCTGGACTATTTCAGGCCAGCTATGGCCCCTGGTTTGATGCCACTGCAAGATTTTCAGGTTGGGATGCTTCGGATCAAGCCCTACCGCTAACGCAGCTTGAACGAAGTTCTCGCCCTGTTCGGTTAGGTATAGGACCTTTGTAGCCTGCGTATCTTCATCTAGGAACGGTACGCCGTCAAGGATTGCTTTTATCAGGTGAAGCGTGAAGGTCGTCTTGCCGGACCTTTTAGCCGGGCCGGACAGATCGGTTAAGCCCCCACGGGCGAAGTACGGCGCTGCTACGAAGTCGGGTTTGTCGCCGGATTCTTGTAGAAGCTCGTCAAGACTTAGAAACCGGATTTCTTTTGTACCATTAAGCCCCCCCGATGGTTTAAAAGAAATGATCCATCCCCATTCATTTCTTTTTTTTCATGGGGGGTACTATATTGGTTTAAATCAAATGCCCCGTAGAATTCCGTTGTGGATTGGATACCGTTTTGTATATCCTTCCGTAACCATGTCGTATCGCCCCGCTTTTCGTCCCATTTAGGCCGCGCTAGTTTAGATCGCCGCATGACCTGTTCGGCAAGATCAACGTCGCCCCCCGTGTAAAAGACGACCTTTCTTATAAGCGCGCCGTCTGCCCTAGATTCGTCGTTATCGTAATCGCTTGTATCCCCGTCCCAGAACAGCTTATCGAACTTCGCGGTATCCCGTTCCTTACTAAGCTTCCCGACAACATCGCCCACGGTCGTACCTATTGGGGGCGTGGGTACATCGCTAATATCCACGCGGGGGGCGGTATCCTTGTGGCTTAGAAAACGGCTGTATATATCCGCGAATTCTTTAGGTCGGGTACACACTTCGTGCGGGGTATCCGCTAGATGATCGCCGGTGATGGTTAGAAACCTGCTGCTACGACCGTCATACATTTCAAGCTTACCGCCCCCCGGCGTGATATCCGTATTTTCTTCTAAGCCCGGCCTAAGACCATACAAGACGCCCCTAAGACCCGTACCGCTAGGGCTGGTTTCCCAGTACGTCGGGCACTCGTCTACTATGGCCTGTGCAGCGGGGTCGATTTTCCCGGTATCCTGATCTATGCATCCGTCAAGGTCGATACCGGCTAGTAGCGTGTCTTCGGACATGACTACGCCCACGCCGCTACCCTTGTATTCGTGCATCGCGGTTACGGCTTGATCGTAGCTAGCCCACTTGCTAGGGTCCGTAGAACTTCCCATACCCCCCGTGTGGGGGTCGTAGGGTACCTTAGTCCAGTCGCCGTTACGCTGGTCCCACTTCCAGAATACCCAATAAGGATGTTTAGTAAGTTCTATAGGCAAATTCGGGTTTATTGCAGGGGTTATGGTAGAACTCATGTATTAACCTTTCGTTTTCGCGGGGTCGTATCTGGGTAGATACCCCGCGAATCTTCTTTACTTACGAGCTACTAATTACATTGTAACTTTGGCGGTATATGTGATCCCTAAACCTACGGTTTAACGTTTACCAATTCCTGTGCTTCGACGTCCAACGCTGCCGCAAGCTTGCGGATGGTCTTAGGGTGGGCGTTTCTTCTGCGGCCGTTTTCCAGCGCGTAGATCGTCTGTCTGTCCAGGGCAGCGGCTAACGCAAGGTCCTGCATACTAAGTACCCGCGCTTCCCGCAATTCCCTAAGCCTTGTACCGTTCACTTCCATCACAGCCTTTCCGTTGCTTACGCGGATATTCTACCACAAATAAACAGACAATAACTTGACAATGTTACATCTACGCGGTAAGATATAGGTATGGTCAAGCTAAAGGCTAAGGCCAGTTAGTTGACAATCAGTAGCGAAACGGTCAAGCGGACCGACCCGGACGGACCTAGCCGGGGCGGGGTTAGCCACCTAAGTAGCGGATACTACAAAAGCGGGCCAGCGGTGTTGGTAGCACCCCGGCCCCGGACAAAACCATTAGGGGGTTTTGCCAAATGGAAGAATACAGCACGCGGCAGATCCGCGTGGATTATCGGTTCGCCGGTCTGCTAGAACAGGACTTCGGCATATCGGCCTACACAATTCACAAGGCTTTGATCGGCAGCCCACAGCGGGCAGCAATCGCCATATGCGAATGGGCAGCGGGTACGGATGATCCGGCCAAAGCCCTAACCAACTACGCCCGTAAGAACAGGACCGGCAGCTACCGGCCCGAAGTACAGCGGCGGGAACGCTACGAAGTACCAGAAGTTGATCCGGCGGTAGATGCGTGGTTAGCGGGGGCTGTGTAATAGGTCGGTTGACTGCAACCGTACTGCAACGGGTACTGGCAACGCCTGTATTTACAGGGTAGAAATAGGCCGATTGCGGTAGTAACAGTTGGTTAAACGGGCTCATAACCCGAAGGTCATAGGTTCAAATCCTATCCCCGCTACTACCGGCCCTGACAATCGTCAGGGCCTTTGTTTTGTCTCCAGATCGCCGGTCTCACCGGCTCTGTTTCCTACCTTAAAATAAGAGTATGAACCCAGAGTACCTACCGGATATAGTCGAACGGACGGCGGCTTTCTACGGCATGGACCTCACGCAATCACTAGCGCTGGTCTCCGGCGGCCCGGACTCGGTCGCGCTTTTGAGGGTGCTGGTCGAACTCGGACACTGGCCGGTCGTGTTGCACGTCGACCACGGGTTGCGGGGTGCGGAATCCCGTGCGGATGCGGAATTTGTAGAGGAGCTTTGCGGAACGTTGGGCCTGGACTACGAGGTACGGCTCTTGGACTTTCAGAGTGCTTCTAACGTTCAAGAAGAGGCCCGGCGGGCGCGGTACCGCTCTGCCGACGAAGTAGTGGAAGCACGTGGTTTGTCCGGTGTGGTTACCGGGCATACGGCGGATGATGTGGCGGAGACGGTCTTGATGAACCTCGCGCGCGGGGCTGGGATGCGGGGCATCTCCGGGATACCGCCGGTCAGCGGAAAGGTGGTGCGGCCTTTGATCCGCTGCCGCAGGACCGACGTTCTCGGTTACCTGGAGCTTCTCGGCCAGCCCTATCGTACGGATAGAACCAACCTGACCGGAAAGTACGCCCGCAACCGGGTGCGGTTGGAGGCGCTGCCGGTCCTGGAAGAGTTGTACCCCGGCGCGGGCAGCAACATCGCCCGGGGCGCCCTGTTGCTCCGGGAGGACCTCCGGGTCCTAGAAGACCTCGCCGCAAAAGCCCTGCGCTACCGCGAGCACGAGGTTTACATACCGTTCGACGATCTTGACTCTCTACCCGTTCCCCTCCGGCGGCACGCGGTCCGCCGGGCCTACGCCGCCCTGCTTCCCGACGCGTCCGGGCTGGACGCCACCGCCGTAGAAGCGGTTCTCGATATTGCCGCGAACGGGCGAGGTACGAGGCTGCTGGATCTGCCGGGTAATATCGTCGCGGCCGGCCGGACGACCGGCGAACTGGCCTTCTACCCTCGGGAAATTCAAGATGGAGCCGCGGGCAAGGAGCCTGCCCGGGTCCGTCCCGGCCGGTGGCGCTTTGGAGGTTGGACCGTCGAGGTCCAGGAGGTTGTAGGGTTCGATGCGGCGGATGCCGCCCGTCCGGAAGTCGCTTACCTCGACGCCGGCAGAGGCCCTTACCGGGTGCGGATGGTGCGGGAGGGGGATACGGTCCGGCCTCTAGGGCTCGGGGGAGAGAAAAAGGTGCTGCGGGCCATGATGGACCGTAAAGTGCCAAAGGACCTGCGGTGGCGGACCCCGGTCGTGGTGGATGAGGAGGAGAGGGTGGCGTGGGTATTCATGGGGGAACTCGGGGAAGAGTTTAAGGTAGGAGACGGGGCGCGGGCGGTGGTGCGGATAGCGGTAGAAGAAAATCGGGAGGATGTTTAGTAAGATCCCCGACGTGACAAAGGTGCTCATATCTTCGGCGGAGATCCAGGAGAAGGTGCGCGAGATCGGCGACCGCATCACCGAGGATTACCGGGGGGAAAAGCCGATCCTGGTCTGCATCCTGCGCGGCGCGGTGGTTGTCCTTTCGGACCTTATGCGCCGGATAGACCTCGCGTGCGAGATAGACTTTATGGACATCAGCAGCTACGGCGCGGGCACGAGCAGCAGCGGGGTCGTCCGCATCTTAAAAGACCTGGAAGAAGACATAACCGGCCGGCACGTCATTATCGTCGAGGACATAATAGATAGCGGGCTAACGCTCTCTTACCTCCGGCGGTCCCTTATCGCCCGCCGGCCGGCGAGTCTGGAGATCTGCGCGCTGCTTTCAAAGCCCGCCCGTCGGAGGGTCGAGATAGATGTAAAGTACCTGGGCTTCGAAATACCCGACGAGTTTGTCGTGGGTTATGGCCTCGACTATGCCGGGGCGTACCGGAACCTTCCCGACATCGGTATCGTGGATCCGGAAAACCCCGACGGCTAACCATTTCCGGCGCTTTGCGGAACTCCGCGGCAACGTAAACCCTCATACCTCGAAGCACCTCTCAGGTAGTATAATGCTCTATGTCCTAGAAGTATCTCACGAGAGGTAAGAACAGTTGGGCAGATTTTTAAGAAGCGGCGGACTTCTGTACTTTATCGTTCTGATTATTTTCGCGTTCCTCCTTATACAGCTTTTAACCTCCAATAACCCGGAGACTAGAGAGTTGAACTCCCAGCAGTTTCAACGGGCTGTAGACAACAATTCCTTCGTTACGGATGTACCGGAAGATCAGCCGGACCAGAATCTCACGGTCAAGGATGAGGACCAGACCGTCACCGGGCTGCTGAACACCAATAACGGCGGCACCGAGGAGTTCGAATACTCCTACCCGCAGCAGTTCGACATCGCGGCCGCCTTTAACGACGCTCAGATACCGTTTGAGACCGATCCGCAGAACCAGGGCTTCTGGACGACGCTCTTGTTCACGCTAGGCCCGATCTTCCTGATAGTTCTCCTGTTCCTGTTCCTGTTCAGCTCGATGCAGGGCGGCGGCAACCGGGTGATGAGCTTTGGTAAGAGCCGGGCAAAGAAGATGACCAAGGACCAGCCGAAGGTCACCTTCTCCGACGTGGCCGGAGTCCACGAGGCTGTCCAAGAGCTAACCGAGATCAAGGAGTTTCTGGAGAACCCCCAGAAGTTCCAGAAGCTCGGTGCCCGTATCCCGAAAGGTGCTCTGCTCGTAGGACCTCCGGGTACCGGTAAGACGCTGCTCGCCAGGGCGGTCGCCGGGGAAGCCGGGGTGCCGTTCTTCAGCATCTCCGGTTCGGACTTTGTGGAGATGTTCGTCGGCGTCGGCGCGAGCCGGGTCCGGGACCTCTTCGAGCAGGCCAAGCAGAACTCCCCGTGCATCATCTTTATGGACGAGATCGACGCCGTCGGTCGGCAGCGGGGGGCCGGCATGGGTGGCGGCCACGACGAGCGGGAGCAGACGCTAAACCAGTTGCTCGTCGAGATGGACGGCTTTGACGCCAAGAGCGGCATTATCATGATCGCCGCGACCAACCGGGCGGACATCCTCGACCCGGCGCTTCTGCGGCCTGGTCGTTTCGACCGGCAGATAGTAGTCGACCGGCCGGATCTTCCGGGGCGGGAGAAGATCCTCTCGGTCCATACCCGGGGCAAGCCATTGGGCGACGACATCGACGTTGCGACCATCGCGCGGGGCACGCCGGGCTTTACCGGGGCCGACCTCGCCAACCTAGTGAACGAGGCGGCGCTCCTGGCCGCCCGGTACAACAAGGATGAGATCTCCATGGAAGAGATGGAGGAGGCCGTCGACCGGGTGATAGCCGGTCCCGAGCGCAAGACGCGGCTTATCTCTGAGAAAGAGAAGGAGATAACCGCCTATCACGAGGCTGGTCACGCCATAGTGGGGGCGCTCCTGCCCGAGGCTGACCCGGTGCACAAGATCACCATTATCCCCCGCGGACAGGCCTTGGGCATAACCATGAGCCTCCCGACCGAGGACCGCTTTATGATGAGCCGCGGGCAGCTAATGTCCCAGCTCGCGATGATGCTCGGCGGCCGGGCAGCGGAGAGCGTGACCTTCGAGGAGATCACGACCGGCGCCTCCAACGACCTCGAAAGGGTGACCTCGACGGCCCGGCAGATGGTGACCCGCTACGGCATGAGCGACAAGCTCGGCCCGCTGACGCTCGGCCAGAGCCAGGGCCAGGTCTTTATGGGCCGGGATTTTGGTAACCAGCAGGACTACTCCGACGAGATAGCGTTCCAGATAGACAAGGAGATCCGGCGGATAATCGACGAGTCTTACGATACCGCCGAAGACCTCCTAGTAAGGAACCGCGAACTGCTGGAGCGGCTCTCGCAGGACCTGATCGAGTACGAGACCGTGGACGCCGCCCATCTCAAGCGTCTCATAGAAGAGCACGCGGTTGACCGGGTAGGCCCCAAAGGCCCGCACCGCAACGGCCACGAGTAGTTGCAGCCCCTAGAAGACCAATCTGCGGAAGAAATCCGTCACAACCTCCGGGGCGGGAGCCAGTTTCACGGCTCCCGCCCCGTTGTCATGGGTATCCTCAACGTAACACCGGACTCTTTCTCCGACGGCGGGAAGTTTCTCGAACCGTCCCCGGCAGTCGCCCGGGCAACCGGGATGCTCGACGAGGGAGCTGGGATTATCGACATTGGTGGGGAGTCTACCCGCCCGGGCGCGGACCCCGTCTCTCCGGAGGAGGAACGCCGCCGGGTGCTGCCGGTGATCCGGGGTCTACTGGACGCCCGACCGGAGGCTACCGTCTCCATCGACACCTACCGGGCCTCGACCGCAGAGGCCGCTCTAGAGTCCGGGGCCGGCATCGTCAACGACGTAACAGCACTGGCCGGCGACTCCCGGATGGCGGATGTCGTCGCGAGTGCTGGTTGCCAGGTAGTTCTGATGCACATGAAGGGCGAGCCAAAGAGCATGCAGAAAGACCCCCACTACGACGACGTGGTGCGGGAGGTCAAAGACTTCCTCGCCGAGAGGGTAGAGTCCGCCGTCGCGGCCGGTATAGAGCCGCAGAACATTATCCTCGACCCCGGTATCGGCTTCGGCAAGACTCTGGAACACAACCTGACGCTCATAAAATCCCTCGGTGAGATAGCGGACCTCGGATTCCCGATACTTTTCGGGGCCTCGCGCAAGAGCATGTTCGGCAAGATCCCCGGTGCCGGGTCCCCGGACACCGCCGCCGAACGCCTCTCCGGTACGGTCGCCGCCAACCTGCTCGCCTACGAACGCGGCGCGAGTATCTTCCGGGTCCACGACATCCGGGAGAACCGCGAAGCCCTCGCCGTCGCTGAAGCCGTCCGTCAAGCGTAACCTCTCCTCCGGGTTTAAACTGTATTTGCGGTTGCAAGATAGCAGAGGAGTACGCGGGTGTTCGAGAAGTTTACGGAAAGATCCCGCAAAGTTGTGGTGCTGGCCCAAGAAGAAGCCCGGCGTATGGAGCACAACTACATCGGCACCGAGCACCTCTTGCTCGGCTTGCTGCGTGAGGACGAGGGCGTTGCCGCAAAAGCTCTCACCTCGCTGAATGTCACCCTGGACGAAGCTCGTAAGCAGTTAGAGAACATCGTTGGTTATGGTGAGGAGGGCACGGGCGGCCAGGCACCGTTCACGCCGCGCGCAAAGAAGATACTAGAGTTAGCACTCAGAGAGGCGTCGCAACTTGGTCATGACTATATCGGCACCGAACACCTCCTGCTCGGGCTGGTACGAGAAAATGAGGGGGTCGCCGCCCGGATACTCGAAAACCTGGACGTTAACCCGAACAAGGTACGCCGGGAAGTAACACGGACGCTCGGCACCGGGCCGGGCCAGCGGAATCTCCACAACCCGTCTGCAGAAGAGTCTTCCCGTCGGAACGTTCGGCAAGAGGTTCGCCGGAGGTTCGGGAACCTTTTGGAGCCTGGCAGTGGAAACGTTGAAGATGTGCCATCACCTGTCGCTTACCGCGCTCGAGTGACCGGCCTGGAGGCATACGCTTTCTACGGTGGTGGGTCAGGAGTAGAGAAAGACGAGCGGGAGAAGCTCTTGGTCAGCCTTGAGGTCAGTTATCTGACTTCCGGCGAAAGTTTTATGGAGCAGGCCGGGAGGATTATGGAGGCCGAAGAACAGGGGATTTTATCCAGAGCGGACAAGCCAGGTATAGACCTGGAAACCGCTCTGGAAGAGGTCGTGGCGGTACTCCAATATGGCAGGATTGACCACCTCGAAGAAGCGGCGAACCGGGTCGGCTGGCTCGTGCTCAACTCGTTGCCGCATACGGTCGAGGTGAAAGTTACCCTTACCCGCCCGGCGCGGGATACCGGCCGTAAGGTGCCGGAGGTCTCCGTGGAAGGTACGTTTACCCGGTGAGCCGGGTGTTCCTCGGTCTCGGGAGCAACCTCGGGGACCGGCTCGGCTACCTCCAAGCGGCTACCGAAGCTCTCGGCCGGGGAGCGGGTATGGAAGTCTCGGGAAGCTCGAAGGTCTACGAGACGGAGCCGGTCGAGGTCGAGGGGGAGCAGCCGGAGTACCTGAACTGCGTGGTCGAAGCTGAGTGCGGGCTGCCGCCGGCCGAACTTCTGCGCTACTGTCAGGGGATCGAGGCGGCTCTCGGGCGCGAAAGGAAGGGTGAGAAGGCCCCGCGGACGGTCGACATCGACATCCTGGTCTTTGGTGAGGAGGTCGTTGAAAGTCCGGAGCTTGCGGTACCGCACCCGGGGGTATTGCGGGCGTTTAACCTGGTCGGGCTCGCGGACCTGGCCCCGGACCTATATATTCCGGGCTTTGGTGTTGTCGGCGGGCTGCTCCGGGAGGCTTCTCCGGCGGAGTTTCGCGGGGTGCGGGCGTTGGAGGTACGGAGACTGTGCTGATGGTGGCGGACGTTGGGAATACCCAGACGGTGCTCGGGCTGTTTGAGGGCACGGCCCTCCGGGCGCGGTGGCGGATGGCGACCGAGCCTCACCGGACGGCGGACGAAGTCGGGAGCACGTGCGCTTCGCTGTTTGCCCTGCGCGATTTACACCTCCAAGATGTAACGGCGGTTTTTATTTCTAGCGACGTTCCGCTGCTCATCCGCTCTTACCGGAGGCTTGCGGAGGAGCTTCTGGAGGTTCCTTTCTTTTCCGTGGGACCGGGGATCAAAACCGGACTCGCGAACTGGTACGACAACCCGGAGCAGGTCGGCTCGGACAGGATAGTCAACTCGGTGGCGGCGAGCCATTTCTACGGCCTGCCGGCGATCATCGTGGATTTCGGTACGGCTACCAGCGTCGAGGCCGTCGATGCGGAGGCAAATTACCGGGGTGGGGCGCTCATGCCCGGCATCTACATATCTCTGGACGCCCTCGCTTCCCGGGCGGCCAAGCTGGCGGACGTCGACTTAGAAGAGCGGATGCCGAAAGCCATAGCGACCAACACCCCGGACTCTATACGCAGCGGCTTTATCTACGGCTACGCAGGGGCGGTGGACGCCCTGATCCGGCGCTTCAAAGAAGAGTTGGGTGCGACCCCCGACGCACCCGGCGATTTCCAGATAATCGCCACCGGAGGCCCGGCCTCGGCGATCGTGCGCCACTGCCGCGAGATAGAAATCCTCGACCCGGACCTGACCCTGAAAGGACTTCAGGTACTCTACGAACTAAACCACCCGGCGAGGTCCCGGTAGCCGCATTTAAAATAACTTATTGACACTTCCGGCACCCTTACGTATACTCTGCCAGCTTATGACTGATAGGAATGAAGAGCTCGTCACGCAAGAGGGTCTGGAGAAGCTCCAGGAGGAGTTTCAGTACCTCACGGAAAACCGGCGCCGGGAGGTTGCGGACCGCATCCGCCAGGCGCGGGAGTTCGGGGACATCTCCGAGAACTCCGAGTATGACGACGCCAAAAACGAACAGTACATGTTGGAACGCCGGATCAGCGAACTGCAGCGGCGTCTCCGGAGCGCCAGGGTAGTAAACCCGGCCGAGATCGAGGCTAACGCCGTGGACCTCGGCACGAAGGTAACCCTCCGGAGAATCGACAAGGACGACGAACGGACTTTTGAAATAGTCGGCGCGAACGAGTCCGATCCGACGAGCGGGAAGCTCTCGCACTCCTCTCCCGTGGGCCGGGCCGTCCTCAAACGTCGCGTCGGCGAGAAAGTTACGGTCTCCACCCCCAGGGGCGCCACGGAGTACGAGATCGTCAACGTCGAGCTAGCCAGCTAGAACGCTCTACGCCGGGTCCGGGCTTACACCGGACTCCGGTTTCTCTAACTTCTACGGAGTACCCCTTGAGCGATCCGCACACCTCTATACCCGACTGGGCCCGCAAGGCCGCTGGAATCCTCGGCAACGGGCCGCACATGGTCGTCAGCGGTATAAGTCCCTCGGGCAACATCCACGCCGGTAACCTGCGCGAGGTTCTGGTCGCCGAGGCCGTCTATCGGGCGCTCAAAGACCTCGGCCACGAGGCGCGCTTTATCTTCCACGCGGACACCATAGACCCGCTGCGGAAGATAGCTCCCAGTATCCCAGAGAGCTATGAGCGGTTTATCGGATACAGCCTCTCGCGCGTCCCGGACCCCGAAGGCTGCCACGACTCCTACGCCGAGCATTTTCTCGCGCCTTTTGAAAGGGCGCTCCTTGAGATGGATATGGAGGTCGAGGTGCTCCGGTCCCACGAGCTCTACGAGGCCGGCGTCTACTCGGAGGTTACGCACGAGTCCCTAGAGCGTACACCGGACTTGCGGCGGATACTACAGGAGGTCAGCGGGCGCGGGATGCCGGAAGGTTGGTCACCCTACCAGCCGCGGGCCGTCTCCGGCGACCTCACCGGCAACCGCGTCGTGGAGCACTGGCCGCAAGATACTGCGGTGGCGTTCGTTGACCGGGAAGGTTCGGAGGGCGTCGCTGATTACACAAAGGGTGAAGGTAAGCTCGGCTGGCGGGTGGAGCTTGCGGCGCGGTGGAAGGCGCTCGGGGTAACGTTCGAGCCATTCGGCAAGGACCACACTAGCCGCGGCGGTTCCACGGACACGGCGGACCGCATGGCTCGGGAAGTATTTGAATATCCGGTGCCGGGGCGCTACGAGTACGAGTGGATCTCGATAAAAGGGCGGGGCGCTATGAGCTCCTCGAAAGGCATCGTGCTCTTGCCGGAAGACCTGCTCCACATCATGCCGCCCGACGCCCTCAGAAAGATGATGCTCGGCCGTGACCCCGCCCGGGCCCTGGACCTCGACCTCGAAGGCGGTTTCCCCCGTTTTATGGACGAGTACCGCGCAGAGAAGGGAGACCCCTTCGTGCCCTTTACTCACCTCGTTACCGTCGCTCAGACCGTCGGCGATGACGTGGAAACGGCCGCCGGGATGCTCCGCCGGGGTGGTTACGAAGCCGCGGCCGAAGACCCCGGAAAGCTTTCCCGGAACCTTTTCTACGCCCGTAACTGGGCGGCGGAGTGGGCCCCGGAGTCGATGCGGCTGCAGATTCTCGAACCGGCGGAGGCGGCCGCGCGGGCAGCCGGACTCGACGACGACCAGCTTCGCTACCTCGCCACTGTCGCAGCGAAGCTGGAGACTGGGCTGGACGGCGACGCGATGCAAGACCTCCTGTACTCGGCTACAAAGGAGACGGGGGTCAAGCCAAAGAAAGCTTTTACGGCGGTCTACACCGTGCTCCTGGGAAGAAATCAGGGACCCAAGGCCGGACCTTTCGTGGCATCCCTGCCGGTAGACGCGGTTCGGGCGCGGTTCGCCGGTGTAATGCAAGACACCCCATCTATCGGGCGGGGCGAATAAACTTCGGACTTGTTAGTCCACGGGTACCGGAAAACGCTTTCGGCGGTTGTCTTTGTGAACGCTTTAAGCGTAAACAGCTAGGATAGAGCAAACTTGGGCAAAACCTTTGTATACTTCTAGACAGCGAAGGTACACCCGTCGCAAGGAGATCACCGGTGTTTTTGGAGAAAGCAAAGTTTTGAGAGTTAATCCAGTGCATTCAGGAAACCGTATAATAAAGAGTAGGACAGTGATAATCCCCGAAATAATAGAAACCCTCAGAGTATGGGAGGCTCCCAGCAATGTTTGAGAGGTTTACCGAAAGAGCCCGTAAAGTAGTAGTCCTGGCCCAGGAAGAGGCCCGGCACTTTAACCACAACTACATTGGCACCGAGCACTTGCTTCTCGGTCTACTCCGCGAGGACGAGGGTGTTGCCGCAAGGGCGCTCACCTCGCTCAACGTCACCCTGGATGAGGTGCGGGAGCAGGTAGAGAGCATCGTCGGCTACGGCGAGGAGGGCACCGGTGGACAGGCGCCGTTCACGCCGCGCTCGAAGAAGGTCTTGGAGCTGGCGCTGAGAGAAGCGTTGCAGCTCGGGCACAACTACATCGGCACGGAGCACATCCTGCTCGGGCTGGTGAGGGAGAGTGAGGGCGTGGCCGCCCGGGTGCTCTCCAACCTGGATGTTGATCCGGATAAGGTGCGCCGGGAGGTCGTCCGGATGCTCGGCGGCGGCCGGGGACAGCGGGGCCGCAGCGGCGGCGGTAGCGAGCAGGGTGCCGGCAAGGGCAGCGTGGAAGCCAAGCGGCCCAAGACCCGCCAGCTCGACCAGTACGGGCGGAACCTCACGGCGTTCGCCGAAGAGGACAAGCTCGACCCGGTAATCGGCCGGAGCAAAGAGATAGAGCGGATCATGCAGATCCTGGTCCGCCGGACAAAGAACAACCCGGTAATTATCGGGGAGCCCGGCGTCGGCAAGACCGCCATCGTCGAGGGGCTGGCGGAGGAGATAGCCGCCGACCGGGTGCCGGACATCCTGGCGGGCAAGGAGGTCTATACGCTGGACCTCGGGGCTCTGGTCGCGGGCTCCAAGTACCGCGGCGAGTTCGAGGAGCGCCTCAAGAAGATAATGAAGGAGATCACCGACCACGGCGACATAATCCTGTTTATCGATGAGATCCACAACCTCGTCGGAGCCGGAGCCGCCGAGGGCGCCATCGACGCGGCTTCTATCCTGAAGCCGGCGCTGGCGCGGGGTGAGTTGCAGGTCGTGGGCGCTACCACGATAGATGAGTACCGCAAGTACGTCGAGAAGGACAAGGCGCTGGAGCGGCGCTTTCAGACCATCCAGGTCGGCGAGCCGACGGTCGAGGAGACCGAGCAGATCCTGCGGGGCTTGCGCGAGAAGTACGAGTCGCACCACAAGATCCAGATAACCGACGAGGCGCTAAAGGCAGCCTCCGAGCTTGGCGACCGCTACATCTCCGACCGCTTTATGCCGGACAAGGCCATAGACCTCGTGGACGAGGCGGCGAGCAAGCTGCGGATCAAGACGATGTCGCAGCCGCCGTATTACAAGGAAGTCGACGACGAGCTCTCCGAGGTGCGCTCCCGCAAGGAAGCCGCCATCGACGGTCAGGAGTTTGAGAAGGCCGCGCGCCTCAGGGACGACGAGCGGAAGCTGGCCGTCCAGCGCCGGGAGCTTGAGAAGACCTGGCGCGAGGGTGGCGACGGTGAGCAGCGGGCCTCCATCGGGGAGAACGAGATCGCCGAGATCGTCTCGCTGTGGACTGGTATCCCGGTCCGGAAGCTGACTGAGGAGGAATCCGAGCGGCTCCTGCACATGGAAGAGGCTCTCCACGGTCGCGTCGTCGGACAGGACGAGGCTATAAAGGCCGTCTCCCGCTCCATCCGGCGGACGATGGCCGGGCTCCAGGACCCGAACCGTCCGAGCGGCTCATTCGTGTTTCTCGGGCCCACGGGTGTCGGTAAGACGGAGCTTGCCCGGACGCTCGCCGAGTACCTCTTCGGTGACCAGGACGCCATGATCCGGCTCGACATGTCGGAATACATGGAGCGGCATACGGTCTCGCGGCTCGTCGGGAGCCCGCCGGGATACGTCGGCTACGACGAGGGCGGACAGCTCACCGAGCAGGTCCGGCGCAAGCCGTACAGCGTGGTCCTCTTTGACGAGATCGAGAAGGCCCATCCGGACGTGCACAACACGCTTCTCCAGGTTCTGGAAGACGGGCAGCTCACCGACGCGCAGGGCAGGGTCGTGAACTTCAAGAACGCGGTCCTCATCATGACGTCCAACGTCGGTGCTCAGACCATCAACAAAACCAGGTCCTTGGGCTTCGGTGGCGACGATGAGGGTCTCTCCTATAAGGAGATGAAGGGTCGGGTTACGACCGAGCTGCGCAAGATCTTCCGTCCGGAGCTTCTGAACCGGATCGACGAGACCATCGTCTTCCACAAGCTCCAGCGCGAGGACATGCGGCACATCATCGAGATCCAGGTCAAGCGTCTGCGCAAGCAGCTCGTCGACCGGGACATCTCCCTGGAGTTCAGCCGCGAAGCCCTGGACAAGCTCTCGGACGCGGGTTACGACCCGGCCTACGGAGCGCGGCCCCTGCGGCGGGTGATACAGCGCATGGTCGAAGACCCGATGAGCGAGATGTTCTTAAAGGGCGAGATACCGCAAGGCTCGAAGGTCTTCATAGAGCCGAACGACATAGAGGCCGACGACGTCGATGAGCGAGGCTCCATCGTAGACATCAAGGTCTCTCAGCCTAAGGAGGTCGTGCCCGCGGAATAAGCTGGCACAAAACTGACCAACGGAGCCGGGGCGCTATGAGCGTCCCGGCTTTTCCTTTTTGTGCCGTACAATTAATTCATGGCTACGAAAACTGTTTATGTATGTTCAAACTGCGGCAATACGGAGGCCAAGTGGCTCGGGCGGTGTCCGGGGTGCGGGGAGTGGAGCACCTTTGTCGAAGAAGCCCGGGGGGAAGTTAAAAAGGCTACCGGCTTTGCCGAGCGGGCCTCACGGCCCAAGCGCGCCGCGGGAGCCGCGACGACTCTAAGCGAGGTACCGACCGACGATGAGCGCCGGCTGGATACCGGGGTCGGGGAGTTAAACCGGGTTCTGGGGGGCGGCATCGTGCCGGGGTCTCTGGCGCTCGTCGGCGGGGAACCTGGTATTGGGAAGAGCACGCTGCTCTTGCAGGTCATGGGACACCTCGGGGGAGAGTGCCTTATGGTCTCCGGGGAGGAGTCGCCGCGGCAGGTCGCCCTGAGCGCCCGCAGGCTCGGGGTTGAAAAAGCTGGGTTCCGGGTACTATCGGAGACAGACGTTGACGTAATAGAGGCGACGATCCTGGCCGAGCAACCGCGGGTTGCGGTGGTCGATTCTATACAGACACTCTACTCCCCAGAGTTGTCCGGGGCTCCGGGCAGCGTGGGGCAGGTCAGAGAGAGCGCTGCGCGCCTGATGCGGCTGGCTAAAGCCGAGGGTATCGCCGTGGTGCTTGTCGGGCACGTTACAAAAGAGGGGTCCATAGCCGGACCGCGGGTATTGGAGCACATGGTGGACACGGTGTTGCAGTTCGAGGGCGACCGTTTTCAGACCTTCCGGGTCTTGAGGGCGCTCAAAAACCGGTTCGGCTCGACCAACGAGGTCGGCGTCTTTGAGATGACCGGAGGGGGGATGGTCGAGGTCGAGGACCCGTCGGCATTCTTTCTCTCGAACCGGGAGGGTGGGATCCCACCTGGGGTCGTCACCGTGTGTTTGCTGGAGGGGACGCGGCCGATGCTCGTGGAGGTCGAGAGCCTGGTTTCGCCGAGCCCGCTCTCGGTCCCGCGCCGGGTGGCGAACGGGGTGGATACCGGACGGGTGAATATGCTGTGCGCCGTGCTCTCCCGGAGGGCGGGGCTCTCGCTCGGGGACCACGACGTGTACGTTAACGTAACCGGCGGCGTCAGGATAGAAGAACCCGCGGCGGACCTCGGGGTCGCGCTCGCCATCGCCTCCGCTTTCCGGGACCGGCCCGTGGGGGGCGGCACGGCGTGCTTTGGGGAGGTGGGGCTGACCGGCGACCTGCGGTACGTGTCGGGTGCCACGCGGCGGGTCGGGGAGCTTTCGAAGATGGGTTTCGACCGGGTGGTAGGCCCCGAGGGCGCGCCGCGGCGCGGGTCTCGAAAGTCCCGAGGCTCCCAGGGTGGTAAAACTACAGTGAACGCTAACGGTGCAAAAGCCGGTAACGCCGCAAACGGCGGGGCCGGGAAGGAGGTTGAGGTGGTCGAGGTAAAAACGCTCGCGGAGGCTGTGGAGACAGCCATTCTGTGAGCCCTCAGCGCCGAAACCTGCCGGCGGACCTTGCTGACGCGCTGGCGCTCGTCGCACCGGGTACGGGCCTACGCAACGGCATAGACAACGTCATCCGGGCTCAGAACGGGGCGTTGATCGTGGTCGCTAACCCGCAGAAGCTAGAGCGTCTGCGGTTGATCTCTGGTGGCATGAGGATCGGGGTCGATTTTACTTCGATGCGCCTCTACGAGCTTGCCAAGATGGACGGGGCGCTCGTCGTCTCCCCGGATATATCCGTTATCCACTACGCAAACGTGCAGCTCAACCCGGACCCGGACTTAGAGTCGACCGAGACCGGCATGCGGCACCTCACGGCCCACCGCACCGCCCAGCAGACCGGAGACCTCGTCATAGCGGTCTCGGAGCGGCGACGGGTCGTTAGTCTGTACCAGGGTCCTTACGGGCCGCACGTCCTCGAAGACATCGGGGTGGTGCTGTCAAAGGCGAACTCGGCGCTCGCCACGCTGGAGAAGTTTACCCGGAGGCTGCGGGATGAAGCCCGGGTACTGACTTTGCACGAGTACGAGGGGGTAGTGGCGCTCCGGGAGGTCGTGGCGGCGGTGAGTACGTTCGAGTACTCCGTGCGGATAGCGGAGGAGATTTCCGCCTACGTTCGGGAGCTTGGTAGTGAGGGACGTCTGGTCCGGATGCAACTGGAGCAGGCTTTCTACAACGTCCCGGAGCAGTACGACGCGCTCCTGCGGGACTACGTCGACGAGGAGGTGGACTACCGGGAAGTCAAGGAGCGTCTCAGTGACTTTACCCCCGAGCAACTCTCTAACACCATGGAGATCACCCAGCTTCTCGGCTACGGGTCGGTCGGCCAGACGCAGGAGATCCTGGTAAAGCCCCGGGGCTACCGCCAACTCGTGCGGGTACCACGGCTGCCGCGGCGGGTGGCTGAGCGCCTTATCCGGGAGTTCGGGTCGCTCGAAGGGCTGCTCGACGCCTCCGAAGAAGACCTCGACGACGTTGACGGCGTCGGGCAGGCCCGGGCGCGGGCGATTCACCGCAGCCTTGAGCGTCAGGGAAATCTGGAAACCTCCGAGGAGACTATGTAGATATGAGTGAGAATGAAGATGGCGCGCGCGAGAACGGTTCCGCTAAAGAAGCGCCCGAGGTGCTGAGCTTCGGCGAGGGTGACCACGTGGTCTACCCGAGCCACGGGGCGGGTTGTATCTGCGGCACCGAGGAGCGTGAGGTTCTCGGCGAGATGCGCCGCTACTACATCGTCGATCTTCCGGACACTGGTCTTACTTTGAGCGTTCCGGCGGTGACCTCGTCCGGGCTCCGGGCCTGCGTCGATGAAGAGCATATCCTGGGTGCTCTCGACGTGCTCGGAGACGGGGCCACGGAGATGCCGAGCAACTGGAACCACCGTCTAAAGCACAACCGGGAGAAGATCCGGAGCGGTGAGATCGTGCAGGTCGCCGAGGTGGTGCGTAACCTGAATATCTACAACACCGACCACGGCCTCTCGACCGGGGAACGCACGATGCTCTTGAAAGCCCGCCAGATCCTGGTCTCCGAGGTGGCGATAGTCAAGGCGATAGGAGCCTCCGAAGCCGAGTCGCTCGTAGACGGCGCTCTCAGTCCCGACGGTAGCCTCGACGGCGGGAAGGACCACGAATAACCGCCCCGGCCGTAGCACTTGTACTGGCCGGCGGCATGGGGAGCCGGATGGGCCGTCCAAAGCAGTTTATAGAACTGCTCGGGACCCCGGCACTCGGTTACACCCTGCGGGCTTTTGAGGCCGCGCCGGAGATCCGGCGCATCTACACCGTCGGCGATCAGAAGAGGATCCGGACGCTCGCTCACGACCTGAAGATAAGTAAGTACGCCGGGTGCGCCGAGCCCGGAGAGACCCGCTCGCACTCGACCATGAGCGGGCTTCGTATTCTGGACGAAGCCCCGGAAACGCTGGTCCTGATCCACGACGGTTCCCGTTGCCTGACTTCTCCGGACTTGATCCGCCGCGTGATCTCGGCCGCCCGTGAAGGGACCGTACCCGACGGCGTCGTACCGACCCTGCCGGTCTCCGACACGATAAAGGTCGTGGGTGAAGACTCCGCCGTACAGAAGACTCTGGACCGCACCCAACTACACGCTACCCAGACCCCGCAAGCTTTCCGCCTCGAAGTGTTACAGAAGCTCTACACCAGCGAAGCCCTTTTCGAGGGCGCGACCGACGACGCCTTTCTGGTCGAACGTTCCGGCGGCGAGGTAAAGACGGTGGCCGGTGAAAAGACCAACATCAAGCTGACCTCGCCGGAAGACCTCTTTTTTGCCGAAGCCATACTCAAGGTCCGCAAAGACCGCTACTTCGACTCTTGAAGCCAGGTTTTTCGGGTTTTGCTACTAGAAACGGGAGCTAGAGATTAGTCCCACTGGCGGAGCCTTCCGAGTAGGGTTGGGCGTCGACGCCCACGCGTTCGCCGCGGTTGGCGAGAGCCGCCGGCTCGTCCTCGGTGGGATGGAGATCCCTTCTGACCGGGGGCTGGCCGGCCACTCAGACGCCGACGTTCTAGCCCACGCCGTGACCGACGCCTTGCTCGGGGCTGCGGGCCTGGAGGATATAGGCCACTACTTCCCCGACACCGATGAGCGCTATAAAGATGCGGACTCTATAGAGTTGCTGCGGGAAGCCCGGAAACTGTTGGGCACGACGTGGGAGGTGTCGAACGTGGACGCGGTCGTTATCTGCGAGCGGCCGAAGATCCGGGACCACCGCGGCGGTATGCGGGAGAACCTGGCGCGGGCTCTCGGGGTCGAAGCTTCAAAGGTCGGCGTGCGGGGTACCACGACCGAGCGTCTGGGCTTTCCCGGCCGTGGGGAGGGGATCGCCGCCCAGGCGGTATGTCTATTGGAGGCTGCAAGGAGCGATGGTTAGGCGAGAGGTCCGGGTGCGCTTTGCGCCGAGCCCTACCGGGCGTCTGCACCTCGGCGGTGCCCGTACCGCGCTGTTCAATTACCTCTACGCCCGGTACTCCGGCGGCAGCCTGATCCTGAGGATAGAAGACACCGACCAGTCGCGGAGCACCCGCGACTTTGAGGACTCTCAACTAGCAGACCTGGCCTGGCTCGGCATCCCCTTCGATGAGGGACCGTACCGCCAGAGCCAGCGGACGGCGTTCTACGAAAGGGCGGCGGAGCGCTTAATCGCCGACGGCTCCGCATACGAGGCCACCGACGAGGCCGGACGGAGGGCACTGTATCTCCGTCCGGCCGCGAGGAGCGGTAGTTTCCAGGATGAGTTGCGGGGAGAGGTTTCTTTCGGACAGGTCGAGGACTTTGTGATCTTGAAGTCCGACGGAAGCCCGTCGTACAACTTCGCCGCCGTGGTAGACGACGCGGCGATGGGCATTACGCACGTAATCCGGGGTGAGGAGCATCTCTCAAACACGGCCCGCCAGACACTGCTCTACGAGGCGCTCGGGTTACCGGAGCCGGCTTTTCTACACCTCGGGCTCATACTCGGCCCGGACGGCGGCAAGCTCTCCAAGCGCCACGGCGCGGAGAGCGTCGGGGCTTACCGCGAGGAAGGATATCTACCGGAGGCGCTGACCGAGTACCTGGCCCTGCTCGGCTGGTCGCACCCGGAAGGCCGGGAAGACTTCGCCTCTTTAGAGGAACTCGCCGCCGGGTGGAACCCGTCGCGGCTCGGCGCGAGCCCCGCGACGTTCGACCCCGACCGCCTCCTCTACACCAACGCCCGGCGTATCCGCGGGCTGCCGGCGGAAGAGTTGCGCCGACGCCTGGAACCTTTTCTGGAGGAACCTTTGCCGGAAGGCCGGGAACTCGTCGCGGTAGAGGCTATCCGAGACGAGTTGCGGACGCTAGCCGATGCGCCAGCGCTCTTACGCCGAATTACCGCTCCCGTAGAGCCCGCCACGTTTACATCCGAGCTTCCGGGGTCGAGCACAAAGGTCTACGAGCATACCGTATACCTTCTCGCAGAAAAGGAAGTGCGCGACCTAGAAGATGCCCGCGAGTTGATCCGGGAGCTGCGCTCGTGGGCGAAGGACGTGGGTATAAAGACCCGCGACCTGCTCCACCCGCTGCGGCTGGCGCTTACCGGCCGCGACCGGGGACCGGAGATGGCCTACCTCTTCGCGGTTCTCGGCCCGGAAGAGAGCCGCCGCCGGATACAACGGGCTGTAGAAACTCTACGCTAGCTATCGTGGTTCACCGTCGTCTTTTCGGTAGTCGTCAGAGCCGTAGGTGAGGAGGTCATCGGGGGCTTCCTTCTCCCGATGCTTACGTTCCGCGCGGGCGTGGACCCGCTCCCTGCGGCCTTCCCAGTCTTTATCTGGGCCTTCTTTCTCTCCGTTCTCGTGGAGCAGCAACTGAATAAACACCCCGGCGATAGCCAGGACAAATGTCGCCCCATCTAGCCAGCCGGGTACCTCTACAAGACCGAACCAGCGGTTGACGACCAGCGCCACAACCAGGATAAAGCTTATTCCTGGTACGAACTGGAGAACCCGCTTCCAGACAGGCTCCGGCCGCTCTTCGTCCGGGACGGTGGTCTTCCGGGGCTGAGCACCCCGTATGTTGTGCAGGAAGTTCTTTAGCAGGTCCATCCTAGCTCCTTTCGATGTACCCGTACCTCTCGTGCCTCATACTACTTTTAGAGGCCGGATCTACGCAAATTTCGGACGGACAGAGTGGTGGAGAGCGGCTAGACTAGGGGCATGAGCGTACGGGTACACGACACGTTGAGTGGAGAGAACGTCGAGGTCGGGGCTGACGGGAGCGTCGGGCTCTACGTCTGTGGACCTACGGTCTACAACGACATCCACATCGGTAACGCGCGGGCGCCGCTTTTCTGGGACGTGGTGGCGCGGTACCTAAAGAACCGGGGCTACGGCGTGACTTTTGTGCAGAACATAACGGATATTGAAGACAAGATCATCGCCCGCTCCAACGAAGAGGGCGTCTCCTGGAAAGAGGTCGTCCGGCGCTACACGGACTCTTTCCACGAGAAGCTCGCCCTGCTCGGGGTAAACCTGCCGGACGTCGAGCCGCGGGCGACGGAGCACATACCGGAGATGGTATCGCTCATACAAGACCTGATCTACCAGGGCCACGCCTACGCCGGTGGCGAGCCCGGCCACAGCGACGTCTACTACCGCGTCGAGAGCTTCCCGGAGTACGGACGCCTGAGCCGCCAGCGCCCAAAGGAGATGCGCGACACCGAGAAGGGGGCTTCCGGGGGTAAGGAGAGCCCGCTGGACTTTACGCTGTGGAAGGCGTCCAAGCCCGGCGAGCCCTCGTGGAAGAGCCCGTGGGGGCCGGGGCGGCCGGGGTGGCACATCGAGTGCTCGGCGATGGTCGAGAAGCATCTGCCCGGCGGGGCCGACATCCACGGCGGCGGCACCGACCTGCGCTTTCCGCACCACGAGAACGAGCTCGCCCAGAGCGCCGGTGCCCACCCGGAGAATACTTTCGTCCGGGCCTGGGCCCACCACGGGATGGTCAACTTCGTTTTAGACGGGGCCGGTGACAAGATGTCGAAGTCTCTGGGCAACGTCGTAGGTGTGGGGGAGGCGGTCGAACGCTACGGCCGCAACGCCCTGCGGATGTGGTTCCTCCAGAGCCACTACTCGCAGCCGATAGACTACTCCAAAGATATCCTGGCCGAGAAAAAGCGCTCTTACGAGCGTCTGCTCCGGCTCTACCGCCAGCTTGCGGCATCGGAAACTTCTTCCCCGCTCTCGGACGAACTGGCCGTCGGGTTGCGCGAGCGGTTCGACGCCGCCATGCAGGACGACCTCAATACCCCGGAGGTTATAGCCGCCGCTTTCGGGACCGCCGGGCGCGCGGCTCAGGAGGTGTCCGAACGCCCGACGGAGGATGCTGGTTTTGCTTCGCTGGCGGAGGTGCTCGGCGAGGTTCTGACGACGCTTGGGTTTGATCTCCCTACGGAATCTTCTACCGAGGTTGGCGGAGTTCGGGTCCGGTACGAGGAGGACCCTGGCGAAGCGGTCCTCAGCCGGGTCGCGGAAAGGGACCTCGCGCGCCAGAAGAGGGACTGGCCTCAGGCCGACCGTCTGCGGGACGAGCTTGCCGCCGAGGGTTGGAGCATCGAAGATTCTTCCGAAGGTCCTTTTGTCCGCCGCCGGTAGCCAGGGTTGCGCCCCGTGAAAGGCGAGGTAGTTTACGGGGTGCGGCCGGTGATCGAGGCTCTCAAGAGCCGCCGGCGCGAGGTTCGCGAGGTTCTCGTAGCGGGAGAGAGCCGGGAGGTCGCCTCCGCGGCCGGGGAGCGCGGGGTAGCGGTGAAAAGCGTCCCGCGCGAGAAAGTTGAGGAGTTGGCCTCCGGCGGCGTACACCAGGGTGTTGCGGCCCGCGTCGGCTCCTACCCGTACTCGGGGCTCGATGAGCTTCTGGCGGCCGAGACGCCGCTGGTCGTGGTCCTCGACGGGGTAACGGACCCGCGTAACCTGGGCGCGGTCTTGCGGGTCGCCGACGGGGCGGGGGCGAGCGGGGTGGTCCTCCCGAAAGACCGGGCTGCCGGCGTAACGGCGGTGGCGGTAAAGGCGAGCGCCGGGGCCAGCGAGCGGGTCCGGGTGGTGCGGGAAACCAACCTCCGGCGGGCTATCGAGCGCATGAAAAAGGCTGGCTTATGGGTGTACGCCGCCGAAGGCGGAGGTAGGGACGTTTACACCGGCCTGGACCTTGCAGGTCCGGTCGGGCTGGTCTTCGGGAGCGAGGGCCGGGGCGTCCGGCGGCTCGTGCGGGAGGCTTGCGACGGGACGGTCTCCGTCCCGATGGCCGGGGCCGTCTCTTCGTTGAACGTCTCCGTGGCGGCGGCGGTCCTGCTCTACGAAGCCGCCCGGCAGAGGAGAGGCTAGGCCGGTGGCCTCGTACCTGATCGTAGACGGGTACAACGTGATCCGGGCTCTCGATCGCTACCGCGAAGAGAACTCCGGCGGCTCCGACGCCTCGCGGGACCTCCTGGTAAACGACGCGCTAAAAGCCGCTGGCTGGACCGGACGGACCGTGATAGTCGTCTTTGACGCCCCCCGGAGCCCCGACCCCGAGCGTACCGAGCCGCGGGCCGGGGGAGCGGTGCGGGTGGTCTACAGCGCCTCCGGCGAGTCAGCCGACGACGTGATAGAGCGCCTCGCCGGGGAACTCGATGGCCCGCGCACCGTCTGTACCGCGGACTTCGCCCTCCAGCGGACCGCCCTGGCCCGCGGGGCCGCCCGCGCCACCCCCAAAGAGTTCGCCGAGCTGCTGGATGAGCTACCGGCGGTCTCCCGAGCCCCCGAGGTCCCGCGCCGCACCCGCATCTTCGACCACCTCTCCGCCGAGACCCGCCGCGCCCTCGAAGAGGTGCGCCGCCGCCGTCAGAGCTAGTCGGCCTTGTTAGCTAGTCGGCTAGTCAGTCGGTCAGCTTGTCAGCAACAAAGCTGTCTCTGAAGTCATGAAGTTCCCTTTTCAAAACACTTCGGCAACCAAGCTCCTGCTAGAATACGGTCCGATGCTAGTCTGACAAAGCTGACAGGCTGACAGCCTGAAATGCTGACTAGCTGATAGCCCGGGTAGCTCAGTGGCAGAGCAGCCGCCTTGTAAGCGGCAGGTCGGGGGTTCAAATCCCTTCCCGGGCTCTTCGCAAGTAACCAGGGACCGGAGAGGTGGACGAAAAGACTAAAGTCCGGGTACAAGCAGTCGTGACCCTAGCCATAATGCTGCCCGTATCGGCCGTTGTCCATTATTTTATAGAAGGCGAGCTTTTTGGGCCGTCGTCTGTCGGAAGTGCTATCGGGCTAGGCGTCTTCTTTGCATTAATGATCGTCCTGCCAGAGCCTTTTACCGAGAGTGAGACATCAAAGCGGAGGCGGGAGTGGAATGAGAACCGGGCGGGGAGGATCCTCCTTTTCTCGCTCGCGGCCCTGCTGCTGATGAGCCTCGGAGCGCTGCTTCTAAATTCCTATCTGAACGGCTATCGTATGTGACGTAGTTGGGGCAAGCTGCGGCCCTCGAATTTCGTTGAAAAGCCGACGGCTTTTGTTAGTATATCCGGGCGCTGGACGTAGACTGCGTAAGCGTGCCCGTGGGGGTGTGCCCGAGTGGCCAAAGGGAGCAGGCTGTAAACCTGCCGGCTCAGCCTACGGAGGTTCGAATCCTCCCGCCCCCACCAACAGAATACGCCCCTGTAGCTCAGTGGCAGAGCACTTCCATGGTAAGGAAGGGGTCATCGGTTCAAATCCGATCGGGGGCTCTTGGATAAAGCTGGAGCTTCTTTGAAGTCCAGGCTACAGTCCATAGAGCAGGCGTGGCGGTGTAGCTCAGTCGGTTAGAGCAGCGGAATCATAATCCGCGTGTCGCAGGTTCGAGTCCTGCCACCGCTACTGCAGGCGTTGTAAGCCGGGTAGAAAAGCGAAGGAGCGAGAATGTCGAGAGGCAAGTACGAGAGGACCAAGCCGCACCTCAACGTGGGCACCATAGGCCACGTCGACCACGGCAAGACGACGCTGACCGCAGCCATCACAAGGGTCTTGAGCAAGCGGGTACCAAACGATAAGGCTAACCGCATCGTGGCCTTTGACCAGATAGATAACGCCCCCGAGGAGCGCCAGCGGGGCATCACGATAGCTACTTCTCACCAGGAGTACGCCACGGAGAATCGCCACTACGCTCACGTGGACTGCCCGGGGCACGCTGACTACGTGAAGAACATGATCACGGGTGCTGCGCAGATGGACGGGGCAATACTTGTAGTGAGTGCCGCCGACGGCCCGATGCCCCAGACGCGGGAGCACATCCTCCTGGCCCGGCAGGTGGGGGTGCCGTCCATAGTGGTGTTCTTGAACAAGGCGGACATGGTAGACGATGAGGAGCTACTAGAGCTGGTAGAGCTAGAGGTGAGGGAGCTTCTTACCGAGTACGACTTCCCGGGGGACGACATACCGGTAGTGGTAGGTAGTGCCTTGCAGGCGCTAGACGGTGATGAGGGTGAGTACGGCGAGGAGGCGATCATGCGCCTCATGGAGGCCGTTGACTCCTACGTACCGGAGCCCGAGCGGGCGGTGGACCGGCCGTTCCTCTTGGCCGTAGAGGACGTCTTCACGATCCAGGGCCGGGGTACGGTGGCTACCGGTCGTGTGGAGCAGGGTGAGGTGCGGCTCTCTCAGGAGATAGAGGTAATTGGTATCCGCCCGACACGCAAGACGGTGGTGACGGGTGTAGAGATGTTCAACAAGTCGATGGACTCGGCCCAGGCCGGGGACAACATCGGGGCACTCTTAAGAGGTGTCCGCCGGGACGACATAGAGCGGGGCCAGGTACTGGCGAAGCCGGGTAGCATAACGCCGCACACGAAGTTCAAGGCTGAGGTGTACGTGCTCTCAAAGGAAGAGGGTGGGCGTCACACGCCGTTCTTCTCTAACTACCGGCCGCAGTTCTACTTTAGGACGACGGACGTGACGGGTGAGATCTCGCTCGAAGAGGGAGTAGAGATGGTGATGCCCGGAGACAACACGGTGATGAACGTGGAGCTCATCAGCGCGATCGCGATGGACGAGGGTCTTAACTTCGCCATACGCGAGGGCGGACGTACCGTGGGCGCCGGTGTCGTTACAGAAATTACCGAGTAGGGGTTTACACCCTTTAGCAACCAGTTCTCGGGGGCGAACTTTTCTGGTTCGCCCCCTGTACGTGGAAGGAGTGCTGTGCGACAATTAGTAACGTTGGCTTGCGAGGAGTGCAAGCGCCGGAATTACCACACCCGTAAGAATCGGCGCAACACACCGGATCGCATCCAGCTAAAAAAGTATTGCCCGTGGGATCGGCGCCACACCGTCCACCGGGAAACCAGATAGTACCGGCAGCTTGCGAGACGTAGTAGGCCGGTAGACCATAGGGCAGTAGCTCAGTTGGAAGAGCAGCGGTCTCCAAAACCGCAGGTCGTGGGTTCGAGTCCCTCCTGCCCTGCTCAGCAAAGCTCGACAGACAACGGCAAGATGAGGAAGTGATGGGTAGCAGGCGCGGTTCCACTCAGGCAAGAGGAGCTAGAAGACAAGATACAGGCCGGCGCCGCTTTGGCGGCGGGGCTGTGGATTTCGTACGCGGGGTCCGCAATGAATTGCGCAAGGTAAGCTGGCCGGACCGGGAGCAACTCCGGCAGAGCACGGCTGTGGTGCTGATCATCGTGGTGACGCTCGGGGTCTACGTGTCGGCCTGGGATTTCGTCTTCCGGACGCTGTCGCGTCTAATCTTTCTGCCGTAGTAGGAGCGTAGAGTTTTGAAGAAGTGGTACGTAGTAAACACATATTCCGGGCACGAGAACAAGGTCCGGACGACGCTTGAGCGGCGGATCGAGTCTCTAGCGCTTGACCGGCATTTCGGGGACATCAGCATCCCTACGGAGAGCGTTATCGAGATCAAGGACGGCAAAAAGGTACCGACGGTTCAGCGGCAGTTTCCGGGGTACATTCTGGTAAACATGAACTTGAACGACGATACTTGGCGGCTGGTGCGCCAGACACCGGGGGTAACCCAGATCGTCGGGGCCGGAGATAAGCCGATGCCGCTCTCGCGGGCGGAGGTCGAGCGGCTGTTGCATCCGGGCGAAGCCGAGACGCGGGAGAAGGTCAAGACGACCGTCGATTACACCGTCGGGGAGACGGTGCGGGTCATAGCCGGGCCGCTGGCGGACTTTACCGGGGCGATCTCGGACATAAACGTGGACCAGTCGCGGCTGAAAGTGCTGGTCTCGATCTTTGGCCGGGAGACGCCGGTCGAGCTTTCCTTCAGCCAGGTAGCAAAGCTTTAACTAACGAGAGGTAGTTTCATGGGTAGAGGACGCGGCCGCGGACGGCGGGTAGCGAGAAAACTGAAGTTGCAGATAACCGGTGGGCAGGCAAACCCGGCCCCGCCGGTCGGCCCGGCGCTCGGACAGGCGCAGGTAAACATCGGGGAGTTCGTGCGGCAGTTCAACGACGCCACGCGGGACCAGATGGGTCAGATCATCCCGGTGGAGATTACGGTTTTCGAGGACCGCTCGTTTACCTTCGTGACCAAGACGCCGCCGGCGGCGTTCCTGCTGCGCCAGGCTGCCGGGGTAGACAAGGGTAGTGGCGAGCCGCACCGGGCAAAGGTCGGGGCCGTAAGCCGGAGCCAGGTCGAAGAGATAGCCCGGACCAAGATGCCGGACCTCAACGCCGCCGACCTGGACGGGGCGAGCAGGATAGTCGAGGGTACAGCCAGGAGCATGGGGATTACAGTAGATGGGTAGAAGACTTTTAGACCAGAAACAGCGCATCGACAAGGAGCGGCTGTACTCGCCGCGGGAAGCGCTGGAGCTATTACAGGCGCTCGACGGCGCGAAGTTCGACGAGAGCATCGAGGCGCACGTTAACCTGAACGTCGACCCGCGCCGGGCGGACCAGATGGTCCGTGGCACGCTCATGTTGCCGAACGGTACCGGCCGGAGCCGCCGGGTAGCGGTATTCGCCGTCGGGGACAAAGCTCGGGAGGCTGAGGAGGCCGGGGCTGACGTGGTAGGCGCTGAGGACCTCGCGGCCCGCGTGCGGGAGCAGGGTTTCATGGAGTTCGACGTCGCGGTGGCTACGCCGGACCAGATGAGCGTCGTCGGGCGGCTCGGGCAGTTGCTCGGTCCGCGGGGGCTCATGCCGAACCCGAAGAGTGGCACGGTCACTATGGACGTTGGCCGGGCGGTAGAGGAGTTCAAGCGCGGCAAGATCGAGTACCGGGTAGACCGGTACGGCATTATCCACAGCCTGCTCGGTAAGAAGTCCTTCGACCTCGATAGTCTGGTCGAGAACTACTTCGCGCTCCGGGAGGAGTTGCAGCGGGTGCGCCCGGCTCCGGTCAAGGGCCGGTACTTCAAGTCGGTGGCGTTGTCGAGCACGATGGGACCCTCGATCAAGGTTGACCCCAACGTCGATAGGGATTAGTATCACTGGCGGACTTTAAACAGAAAACTTAGAGACCAGAGACAGCCGGGGCTCCGAAAGAGCTTAAAAACAGAAGTTCCCGGCCGAGGTCGCAGAGTAATCTACGGGATACAAAGCCCCGGGTGCCTGCGGCCCGGGGTTTTACGCGTAGAGGAGAAAGGCAGATGAACAGGGAAGAGAAAGCGCAGGTGATCGAGAACCTCACCCAGCGGCTGCGCCAGGATTCTGCGATGGTCGTGGACTTCCAGGGCATCAACGTGGCCCAGAGCGACCAGCTCCGGCGCCGGAGCCGGGAGTCCGGGGTTGAGTTCGTGGTCGCGAAGAACACACTGGCCCGCCGGGCGGCGGACAGCGCCGGGGTGGATGGGATCTCGGAGTTCTTTATAGGACCGACGGCTATCGCGTTCTCAGAGGACCCGGTAGCCAGCGCGAAGCTGATGGCCGAGTTTGCGGAGCAGATCGAGGCTTTCGAGCTCAAGGGCGGTTTGCTAAGCGGCGGCGAGGTACTGGACGCCTCCCGGGTGGCAGCCCTCTCGCGGCTACCGGGCCGGGAAGAGTTGATCGCCCAGGTTGTCGGCGGCGTCGCGGCACCTCTCACGAGCTTTGTGACCGTCCTGAACAACACGGTGTCCGGCCTGGTCGTGGCGCTCGGCCAGATCGCCGAAAAGAAGCAGAACGCGGAAGGCTCGCAGCCGGCGGCCGCTGTATCAGAATCGGCGTCCGAGTAAGTTTAGTAGTTAGTTAATCAGTAGAGTCAGGAGGACTTGAAATGGCGGTAGATCAGCAGGAGTTGATGGAGACCATCGAGAATATGACGGTTCTCGAACTGTCCGAGCTTGTAAAGGCCCTGGAAGACCGCTTCGGCGTGTCGGCCACGGCGGTTGCCCCGGCTGGCGGCGGCGGCGCGGCCACCGAGGCTCCGGAAGAAGAGGAGCAGACGGAGTTCGACGTCGAGCTACAGTCCGGTGGGGAGAAGAAGATACAGGTCATCAAGGTGGTCCGCAGCGTGACGGGCCTCGGTCTCAAGGAGGCCAAGGCGCTCGTCGACGATGCCCCGAACAACGTCAAGGAAGCCCTCTCCCGTGAGGACGCCGAGGCGCTCAAGACCCAGCTAGAGGAAGCCGGCGCCACGGTAGCCCTCAAGTAGAGCCCGGCCAGAGCCGGAATCACCGACAGCGGCGTCTTCCCGGAACCCTCGGGGGACGCCGTTTGTCACGGTTGTCCGGACTACGCTTGGCTACCGGGCGAACTCTGTGCTAGACTTCGCCGCGTCAGCTCCGAAAGCTGGCGGTTAGTTAATTTAATCTTTCACCACCGAGCGGCCTTGACTTATCCTTGTCTAGGGGGTAAGATATTCTATTGCGTGTCTGGCCGTTCTTCAACGATTATCCTGAAGGAGAGCTAATTTGGCGACCCCTATCATGCGCCGGGAGCGGCACACTTATGCCCGGATGCAGAAGGACTTTGAGCTGCCGTCTCTTACGGAGATCCAGCTTTCTTCATTTGATAAGTTTATTGAGGGGGGTATAAGGCGAACCCTCGAAGAAATATCGCCTATAGAGGACTACACGGGTTCTTACGCCGTTGAGTTTCGGGACTCGTACTTTGACGAGCCGCCGTTCAGCGTCGAGGAGTGCATAACAAAGGATAAGACCTACGCTGCTTCCCTGTTTGTGAAGGTTCGGTTTATTGTGAAAGAGACCGGGGAGCTTCGGGAGCAGGACGTCTTCATGGGCGACTTCCCGCTCATGACGGAGTCAGGTACTTTTATTATTAACGGGACCGAGCGGGTTGTGGTTACGCAGCTCGTGCGGTCACCGGGCGCGTACATTATGGAGCCGAAAGACGCTGTAAAGCAGGTCCTTACGGCCAGCCTGATGCCGGCGCGTGGCTCGTGGCTGGAGTTCGAGGTCGAGACCAAGGGTTTCGTATCGGTGCGCATCGACCGCAAGCGGAAGCTGCCGGTTACGGTGCTCCTGAAGGCGCTCGACATGGGCGGTCCGGAAGAGCTCCTGTCTCGCTTCAATGACTCGTGGTTGATCCGCAACACGCTAGAGCGGGACGACACGCCGGACCGCGACAGCGCGCTTCTGGAGGTCTTCCGGCGGCAGCGGCCGGGTGAGCCGGTCAACCTGGAGAACGCGCAGAACATGGTTGACGGGCTGTTCTTTGACCCGAAGCGCTACGACCTCTCGGAGGTCGGGCGGTACAAGGTAAACAAGAAGCTCAAGGTCGACGTCGACAGTGAGACCATGACGCTGACCATCGAGGACATCGAAGGGCTCCTAAAGCGGCTGCTTGAGATCTCGGAAGGGCTCTCCGACGAGGAGGAGTTCGGGCGGATCAACTACGAGCGCCATCGGCACCTGCTCGACGAGTACGAGCACTTCGGCAACCGGCGTCTGCGGACCGTGGGAGAGCTCGTTCAGGAGGCGTTCCGGATCGGGATGTACCGTATGGAGCGGGTTATCCGGGAGCGGATGACGACCCAGGACGCGGACACCATAACGCCGCAGAGTGTGGTCAACACCAAGCCGGTCGCCAGCGCCATAAAAGAGTTCTTCGGCTCCTCGCAGCTCTCACAGTTCATGGATCAGACGAATACGCTCTCCGGGCTTTCGCACCGGCGGCGGCTTTCAGCGATGGGGGCCGGTGGTCTTAGCCGCGAGCGGGCCCCGATAGAGGTGCGTGACGTGCACCCGACCCACTACGGGCGGATGTGTCCTATCGAGACTCCGGAGGGTCCAAACATCGGGCTTATCGGGCAGCTCTCGACGTTCGCGACCGTGGACAATTACGGTTTCGTGCAGACGCCGTACCGGCGGGTGCGCGACGGGGTTGCTACCGATGAGATCGACTTCCTCTCGGCTGACGAGGAGGAAGGCTTTACCATAGCCCAGGCGAGCACCGAGCTAGAGGAAGGGACCGGCCGGATAATAGAGGATCAGGTCCTCGCCCGGACGCAGGGTGCCGACGTGGCGACCGTCTCCCCGGGAGAAGTCGACTACATGGACGTCGCCTCGTTGCAGACCGTATCTGTCGGTACGGCGCTCATACCGTTTTTGGAGCACGACGACGCCAACCGGGCCTTGATGGGCGCCAACATGCAGCGGCAGGCCGTGCCGCTACTCAGGAGCGAGGCTCCGTACGTTGGGACTGGCATGGAGTTCCGGGCGGCGACCGACACCGGCGACGTAACGCTCGCCCGCAACGGCGGCACCGTCGAGCGGGTAACGGCCGGTAAAATCTCGGTCCGCCGCGAGGACGGCGAGGTGGACGAGTACCGCCTCCGGAAGTTCGCCCGCTCCAACCAGGGCACCTGTGTAAACCAGCGACCACTCGTAAGCGAGGGTGATTCCGTCGGGGCCGGGTCGGTACTGGCTGACGGGTCTTCGACCGACCAGGGAGAGCTCGCGCTTGGAAAGAACCTTTGCGTGGCGTTCATGCCGTGGGAGGGGTACAACTTCGAGGACGCGATCATCATCTCCGAGAAGCTCGTCAAAGACGACACGATGACCTCGATCCACATCGAGGAGTACGAGGTCCAGGCGCGGGACACCAAGCTCGGGCCGGAGGAGATCACGCGGGACATCCCGAACGCCTCCGACGACGTCCTGATGAACCTAGACTCCGACGGCATCATCCGCATCGGCGCCGAGGTCAACTCGGGCGACGTGCTCGTAGGCAAGGTCACGCCGAAGGGCGAGTCCGAGCCGACCCCGGAGGAGAAGCTCTTGCGGGCCATCTTCGGCGAGAAGGCGCGGGAGGTAAAAGACTCTTCGCTCAAGGTCCCTCACGGCGAGGGCGGCGTCGTCATAGACGTCAAGCGTTTCGGCCGGGAAGACGGCGACGAGTTGCAGCCCGGCGTCAACGAGATGGTTCGGGTCTTTGTAGCCAAAAAGCGCAAGATCGCCGAGGGCGACAAGCTCGCCGGACGCCACGGCAACAAGGGCGTCATCTCGAAGATCGTTCCCGAAGAGGACATGCCGTTCATGGAGGACGGGACGCCGGTGGACGTAATACTCTCGCCGCTCGGCGTACCGAGCCGAATGAACATCGGCCAGATCCTCGAAACCCACCTCGGGTGGGCCGCGAGCCAGGGTCTCGGCGAGAACGGCGGCGAGCCGGTCTTTGTCTCGACACCCGTTTTCTCGGGGGCCGAAGTCGAGGACATAAACCAGGCCATAGAGCACGTAAACCAGGACGGCGGCCGCAAGGTCGGCATGGGCCGCGGCGGCAAGGTCACCCTGTACGACGGGCGGACCGGCGAGCCGTTCGACGGTCGGATCACGATCGGCTACATGTACATACTGAAGCTCCTCCACCTCGTGGACGACAAGATCCACGCGCGGTCAACCGGACCTTACTCGCTGGTAACCCAGCAGCCCTTAGGCGGTAAGGCGCAGTTCGGCGGCCAGCGCTTCGGGGAGATGGAGGTGTGGGCGCTCGAAGCCTACGGCGCGGCGCACACGCTACAGGAGCTACTGACGATAAAGAGCGACGATAGGGTCGGCCGGGTAAAGAGCTACGAGTCCATAGTAAAGGGCGAGAACATACCGGAGCCTGGTGTACCGGCGAGCTTCAAGGTGCTGCTCAAAGAGATGCAGTCGCTCGGGCTCTCGGTCAAGCCGGTCTACAACTCGGAGGCTGCGGCCGAAGACCAGGACCGCCGGGATTGGGACGAGGCCGCAAGAGCACTCGGGATCAACCTCAGCCGCGAGGAGCCGACGGGCAGTTTGGACGAGACACCGGATACCTTCGCCACAGGAGGGATGTAAGCGTTGCAGGGTTTAGAGCGCGATATAGACATAAACAAGCTGGAGCAGATCTCGATCGGCCTAACCTCGGCCGATGAGATCCGGGAGTGGTCCCGAGGCGAGGTAACCAAGCCAGAGACCATCAACTACCGTACCCTCCGGCCAGAGAAAGATGGACTTTTCTGCGAGCGTATCTTCGGTCCCTCAAAGGACTGGGAGTGCTACTGCGGGAAGTACAAGAGGATACGTTTCAAGGGCATTATCTGTGAGCGGTGCGGAGTTGAAGTAACCCGCGCCCGCGTGCGGCGGGACCGGATGGGCCACGTAGAGCTCGCCGCCCCGATAGCCCACGTGTGGTTCGTCAAGGGCGTGCCGAGCCGGATGGGTTATCTGCTCGACATAAGCCCGAAGGACCTCGACCGGGTGCTGTACTTCGCAAGCTCCATCGTTACCTGGGTAGACCGGGAGGAGCGGGCCAACGACATCGACAGTCTGCGCGAGCAGGTGGAGGAGGAGATCCGCACGCTCGGGGACGAGCGGGACGAGGAGATCACCGCTACCCAGGCGCTGCGGACCAAGCGGGAGAGCGTTATCAAGGGCGAAAGTTCCCCGGACGAGCTGACCGAGGAGTACGCCGACATCCCGGAAGAGGACCGGGAGCAGGCCATCGCCAGGGTACACCGGGAAGCCGAGGAGACCATCGCCGACGTTCAGCGGTCGGTGGACGATCAGATCGCGCTTACCCGCCGGGCCTGGGAGAACTTCCAGACTCTGGAGCCCCGGGAGATTGTGGACGACGAGGAACTCTTCCGGGAGATGAAGGACCGCTTCGGCGACGAGTACGGCTACGGCGTGTACTTCCGCGGCGGCATGGGCGCTGAGGCCGTCCGGGACCTTATCCGCCAGGTAGACCTCGTAGAAGAGGCCCAGGACCTCCGGGACATCGTGCGCGAGTCCAAGGGACAGAAGCGTCAGAAGGCCATAAAGCGCCTGAAAGTCGTTGACGCGTTCCGGACCAGCGGCAACAAGCCGGAGTGGATGATCATGGAGAGCGTGCCCGTTCTACCGCCGGACCTCAGGCCGATGGTCCAGCTAGACGGCGGCCGCTTTGCCACATCAGACCTCAACGACCTCTACCGCCGGGTAATAAACCGCAACAACCGGCTGCGCCGCCTGCTAGACCTTGGCGCGCCGGACGTGATCGTGAACAACGAGAAGCGGATGCTCCAGGAAGCGGTAGATGCCCTCTTTGACAACGGCCGCCGCGGCCGCGCCGTAACCGGCGCCGGAAACCGGGCGCTCAAGTCGCTCTCTGACATGCTCAAGGGTAAGCAGGGGCGCTTCCGGCAGAACCTGCTCGGCAAGCGCGTCGACTACTCCGGACGCTCGGTCATCGTGGTCGGCCCTAGCCTGAAGATGCACCAGTGCGGGCTGCCGCGCCTTATGGCGGTCGAACTCTTCAAGCCGTTCGTGATGAAGGTGCTCGTTGACCGGGCGCTCGCGCCGAACATCCGGAGTGCCAAGCAGATGGTCGAGCGGTTGCGGCCCGAGGTTTGGGACGTACTGGAGGACGTGATCCAGGAGCACCCCGTGCTCCTTAACCGCGCCCCCACGCTCCACCGCCTCGGCATCCAGGCATTTGAGCCGGTTCTCGTCGAGGGCAAGGCGGTCCAGGTACACCCGCTCGTGTGCGCCGCGTTCAACGCGGACTTCGACGGCGACCAGATGGCGGTACACGTGCCGCTCTCGCCGGAAGCTCAGGCCGAGGCCCGCATCCTCATGCTCTCGACCCAGAACATCCTGCAGCCGTCGAACGGGTTCCCGATAGCGGTTCCCTCGCAGGACATGGTGCTCGGGCTGTACTACATAACCTACACCGACGACGGCTTCGAGGAAGAGAGCCCGAAAGCTTACATCTCCTCCTACGATGAGGCGGAGGCTGCTTACAAAGAAGGCTCGCTCAAGCTCCACGACAAGGTTCTCTTCCGCCGGAAGGGGATAGACAGCGAGCGGATCGAGACCAGCCTCGGGCGGGTGATCTTCAACGAGAATATCGAAGGGGCGCTGCGGAGCTACCTCGGCGACGCCTACAAGCCCGAACAGTATGAGTTCCTGAACCACCTCTTGAAAAAGGGAGAGGTCAAAGACCTCGTTGCGGAGTACGTCGACCGCTACCCGACGGAGCTCGTCAGCCAGTTGCTCGATACCCTCAAGAGGGTTGGCTTCCACACGGCTACCCGGGCCGGGGTCTCGGTCGGCAAGAACGACATCGTGGTGCCGGAGCAGAAAGCCGAGATCCTGGAGCGTTATCAGGACACGGTCGATGAGGTCGAGGACCAGTGGGACCAGGGCTTTATCTCCGACGACGAGCGGCTGGAGCGGGTCATAGGGCTGTGGACCACGGCCAAAAACGAGGTCGAAACGGCCATGAAGAACAACCTGTACCGCCTGAACCCGATCACCATGATGGCAAACTCCGGCGCCCGGGGTAACTACTCCCAGATCACCCAGCTCGCCGGTATGCGGGGCCTTATGACCAACACGAAGGGTGAGATCATCGAGGAGCCCGTGAAGTCTAACTTCATGGAGGGCCTCTCGGTCCTAGAGTACTTCACCTCGACCCACGGCGCCCGGAAGGGTCAGGCCGACACTGCGCTCCGGACCGCCGACTCCGGCTACCTGACGCGTAGGCTCGTCGATGTCTCCCAGGACGTCGTCGTTCATGGCGAGGACTGCGGCACCGAGGGCTACATCGACCTCCCGCTGTTCCTCGACGGGGGACGGGGTGACGCCAACCACTCCATCGCTGCCCGCTACCTGGCCCGGGACCTCGTAAACCCGGAGACCGGCGAGTTCATGGCCGAGGCTGGCGTGGACATAACGCCGAAAGTAGCGGCCGAGTGGCAGCGGACGCTGTCCCGCGAGACCATGATCCCGGTGCGGACGCCGTCCAAGTGCGAGAACTCCCTCGGGGTCTGCCAGAACTGCTACGGACGGTCGCTCTCGACCTACCGGCATGTGGACGTGGGCGAGGCCGTCGGCATTATCGCGGCGCAGTCCATTGGCGAGCCGGGCACGCAGCTTACGATGCGGACCTTCCACACCGGCGGTATCGCCGGGGAGGACATCACAGCCGGTCTGCCGCGGGTAGTCGAGCTTTTCGAGGCCCGGCATCCGAAGGCGGAGGCGACGATAGCCGAGATCGACGGCCACGTAACCCTCGAAGAAACCGACTCCGACCGCATAATAAAGGTCGTCCTTACCTCTTCGGACGGTACGGAGAGCCGGGAGTACCGCGTCGAGCGTCAGCTCTTGCGGAGCGAGGTCCAGGAAGGGGCGGAGATCCGGGCGAACACCCCGGTCACGGAGGGTTCGGTCTACCCGCACGCCATCCTGGAGAACGACCTGCGCTACAACCGGGGCACAACCCAGACCGAGCGCTACCTCGTCGGCGAGGTGCAGAGGGTCTACCGGGCTCAGGGCGTGGACATCCACGACAAGCACATCGAGGTCATCGTCCGCCAGATGCTCCGCAAGGTCATCGTGGACGATCCGGGTGACACGACCCTGCTGCCCGAGCAGGTCGCCGACCGCTTTACGCTCCGCGCGGAGAACGAGCGGGTCGAGGAGGAAGGCGGGCAGCCGGCAACGGCCCACACCGTCCTCATGGGTATAACCAAGGCCTCGCTTGCGACCGACAGCTTCTTATCAGCAGCCTCCTTCCAGGAGACCGCCCGGGTGCTGACCGACGCGGCCATTGAAGGTAAGGTGGACAACCTCGCGGGGCTCAAGGAGAACGTTATTATCGGGAAGCTCATTCCGGCCGCTACCGGGCTGCCGCAGTACCGTCAGCTCAGGGTGACTGTCGAGGGATACGAGTCCCAGAGTGTGGATGAGCTTGACATAGCGGCTTCATAAGCCTAAAATAACGCGTCGTGGTTAAGGGCGGTTATCTTTGGATAGCTTCGCCTAGGCCGCGGCGCGTTTGTACGTTGTTCCTATTCCAAGACTAGAAAGAGGGGCGTGGCTATGCCGACGACGAACCAGCTCGTGCGCAAGGAGCGTGAGCGCCAGACAAAGAAAACGGCGACACCGGCTCTGCTCGGCTCGCCCCAGCGCCGGGGAGTGTGTACCCGCGTATCGACGACCACACCGAAAAAGCCCAACTCGGCTCTCCGTAAAATAGCCCGTGTTCGGCTAACGAACGGTATGGAGGTCACGGCTTACGTGCCGGGCGAAGGCCACAACTTGCAGGAGCACTCCGTGGTTCTGGTGCGTGGCGGGCGGGTCAAGGACCTGCCGGGCGTGCGGTACAAGGTAGTGCGGGGGGCTCTGGACACTTTAGGTGTAAACAACCGTAAGTCGAGTCGCTCGAAGTACGGTACGAAGAAGCCCCGCTAGATAAATAGGTAGGAAGGTAGAAGATGCCGCGCAGAGCAGCGCCGCCAAAAAAGGTAGTACCGTCGGACCCGGTTTACGGGAGTGTGCTGGTACAGCAGTTGACCAACAAGATCATGCTGGACGGCAAGAAGAGCACGGCGGAGAGGATAGTCTACGACGCCCTCTCGATGGTCGAGGAGCGGACCGGCACGAGCCCGGTTACGGTGCTCACCAACGCCATGGACAACGTCCGGCCGCGCCTGGAGGTTCGTAGCCGCCGGGTCGGTGGCGCTACGTACCAGGTGCCGATCGAGGTAAACCCGCGGCGGGCCAACACGCTCGGGCTGCGGTGGCTCGTTGGCTATGCTAGGGGCCGTCGGGAGAAGACGATGGGTCAGAGGCTGGCCGGGGAGATCCTCGACGCCAAAGACAACACGGGCACGAGCGTCAAGCGCAAGGACGATACACACCGGATGGCCGAAGCCAACCGGGCATTTGCACACTACAGGTGGTGATAAGGAAACATTATGGCTGTATCTGTTGCTAAGAAGATCCCGCTCCGGCGGGTACGTAATATTGGAATTATGGCCCACATCGACGCGGGCAAGACGACGACGACCGAGCGCATCCTGCTCTACGCCGGCCTGACCCACAAGCTGGGTGAGGTCCACGACGGTAACGCCGTTATGGACTGGATGGCCCAGGAGCGCGAGCGCGGCATTACCATAACGAGCGCCGCGACCACCGTATTCTGGGGTGGCCTAGAAACTGGTGCGGGCAAGAACGGCAAGAGCAAGGCTAACGACGTCGTTAGCAGCCGCATCCCCGAGCAGCACCGCGTCAACATTATAGACACGCCCGGGCACGTGGACTTTACGGTAGAGGTCGAGCGGAGCCTGCGGGTTCTGGACGGCTCTATCGCCCTTTTTGACTCCGTGGCGGGGGTTGAGCCACAGTCGGAGACGGTGTGGCGTCAGGCGGACAAGTATGGGGTTCCGCGGATAGCGTTTGTCAACAAGATGGACCGCATCGGGGCGGATTTCTACAAGGCCGTCGACACGATGCGGGACCGGCTACAGGCGAACGCTATTCCGGTGCAGTTGCCGATAGGGGCTGAGTCGGACCTCAAGGGCATTATCGACCTCGTTGAGATGAACGCGATCGTCTACAACGACGAGATGGGCACCCAGTGGGAAGAGACCGAAATCCCCGAGGATATGCGGACGCTCGCCGAGGAGTACCGGGAGCAGTTGCTCGAAGCGGTCTCTGACCAGGACGAAGAGCTAATGATGCTCTACCTCGACGGCGAGGAGATCGACGACGACATGCTGCGGGCTGCTATCCGCGCGGCTACCCTGAGCATCCAGATGACCCCGGTCTTCTGCGGGTCGGCGTTCAAGAACAAGGGCGTTCAGCCGCTCCTCGACGGGGTTATCGACTACCTGCCGAGCCCGCTGGACGTGCCGCCGGTACAGGGCATGTCCCAGGACGGCGAGGAGATCACCCGCGAGGCCGACGAGAACGGTCCGCTGGCGGCGCTCGCCTTCAAGGTGCAGTCCGACCCGCACGTCGGGAAGCTGACCTACATGCGGGTGTACTCCGGTACGCTCAAGAGCGGCTCGTATGTAATGAACACGACCAAGGGCCGCCGCGAGCGTGTTGGCCGCCTTTTGCAGCTACACGCCAACTCCCGTGAGCAGCGCGAGGAAGTGTACGCCGGGGAGTTAGTGGCGGCTATCGGACTTTCGGACACGGGTACCGGCGATACGCTGGTCAGCGTGGACGACCCGGATCAGCCGGTCCTGGAGCAGATGGTGTTCCCGGAGCCGGTCATCGCGCAGGCCATCGAGCCCAAGACCAAGGTTGACCAGGAGAAGCTGACCCAGGCGCTCCAGAAGCTCGCCGAAGAGGACCCGACGTTCTCCGTGCGGGGCGACGAGGAGACCGGGCAGACGATCATCAGCGGTATGGGCGAGTTGCACCTGGAGATCATCCTCGACCGGCTCCTGCGGGAGTTCCGGGTGGATGCGAACATCGGCAAGCCGCAGGTCGCCTACCGGGAGACCGTGCGCAAGCGGGTCGAGAACATCGAGGGACGTTTCGTACGTCAGACCGGTGGGCGCGGTCAGTTCGGGCACGCGGTTATCAATCTGGAGTACAACGACGAGGATAACTACACCTTCGACAACAAGATCGTCGGTGGCGTTATCCCGCGGGAGTACATCCCGTCGGTCGACAAGGGCATCCAGGGCGCGCTCGACGACGGTCCGGTGGCCGGTTATCCGGTCGTGGACGTAAAGGTGGAACTGGTTGACGGTTCCTACCACGACGTGGACTCTTCGGAGATGGCGTTCCAGATAGCGGGCAGCATGGCCGCCAAGGAAGCCCTCAAGCGAGCCAACCCGGTCTTGCTGGAGCCGATGATGGACGTCGAGGTCGTCGTGCCCGAGGAGTTTATGGGCGATGTCATGGGCGACCTCTCGGCGCGGCGCGGACAGATCCAGGGTATGGACTCCCGTGGCGGCGGGCAGGTTATCCGAGCGCTGGTGCCGCTCTCCGAGATGTTCGGTTACGCGACCACCGTCCGCAGCAAGACCCAGGGACGGGCCACGTTCACCATGCAGTTCAACAGCTACGCCGAGGTGCCGAAGAGCATCGCCGCGGCGATAGCCGAGCAGTAAGCGCAGAGAAGGGACAGGAGCGAGAATGTCGAGAGGCAAGTACGAGAGGACCAAGCCGCACCTCAACGTGGGCACCATAGGCCACGTCGACCACGGCAAGACGACGCTGACCGCAGCCATCACAAGGGTCTTGAGCAAGCGGGTACCAAACGATAAGGCTAACCGCATCGTGGCCTTTGACCAGATAGATAACGCCCCCGAGGAGCGCCAGCGGGGCATCACGATAGCTACTTCTCACCAGGAGTACGCCACGGAGAATCGCCACTACGCTCACGTGGACTGCCCGGGGCACGCTGACTACGTGAAGAACATGATCACGGGTGCTGCGCAGATGGACGGGGCAATACTTGTAGTGAGTGCCGCCGACGGCCCGATGCCCCAGACGCGGGAGCACATCCTCCTGGCCCGGCAGGTGGGGGTGCCGTCCATAGTGGTGTTCTTGAACAAGGCGGACATGGTAGACGATGAGGAGCTACTAGAGCTGGTAGAGCTAGAGGTGAGGGAGCTTCTTACCGAGTACGACTTCCCGGGGGACGACATACCGGTAGTGGTAGGTAGTGCCTTGCAGGCGCTAGACGGTGATGAGGGTGAGTACGGCGAGGAGGCGATCATGCGCCTCATGGAGGCCGTTGACTCCTACGTACCGGAGCCCGAGCGGGCGGTGGACCGGCCGTTCCTCTTGGCCGTAGAGGACGTCTTCACGATCCAGGGCCGGGGTACGGTGGCTACCGGTCGTGTGGAGCAGGGTGAGGTGCGGCTCTCTCAGGAGATAGAGGTAATTGGTATCCGCCCGACACGCAAGACGGTGGTGACGGGTGTAGAGATGTTCAACAAGTCGATGGACTCGGCCCAGGCCGGGGACAACATCGGGGCACTCTTAAGAGGTGTCCGCCGGGACGACATAGAGCGGGGCCAGGTACTGGCGAAGCCGGGTAGCATAACGCCGCACACGAAGTTCAAGGCTGAGGTGTACGTGCTCTCAAAGGAAGAGGGTGGGCGTCACACGCCGTTCTTCTCTAACTACCGGCCGCAGTTCTACTTTAGGACGACGGACGTGACGGGTGAGATCTCGCTCGAAGAGGGAGTAGAGATGGTGATGCCCGGAGACAACACGGTGATGAACGTGGAGCTCATCAGCGCGATCGCGATGGACGAGGGTCTTAACTTCGCCATACGCGAGGGCGGACGTACCGTGGGCGCCGGTGTCGTTACAGAAATTACCGAGTAGGGGCTGCTGGTGGCTGTATCGAAAATACGCATCCGGCTCAAAGCCTACGACCACGAGGTCATAGACAAGACGGCAAAGTCCATAGTAGACACGGCGGAGCGGACCGGGGCCTTTGTATTCGGCCCCGTCCCGCTGCCGACTAAAAAGAGCGTCTACACGGTGATCCGGGGTCCGTTCAAGGACAAGGACTCTCGGGAACACTTCCAGTTGCAGACGCACAAAAGGCTTATAGACATCCAGCAGCCGACGCCGCGGACGGTTGATTCCCTCCAAAGGCTCGACCTCCCGGCCGGCGTGAGCATCGAGATCAGGGCTACTTAGGTTATGGCGACAGCACTCTACGGACGCAAAAAGTATATGACCCAGGCGTTCCAGGACGACGGCACGCTCGTGAGCGTGACCGTGATAGAGGTCGAGCCGAACGTTATCACCGCTGTAAGAAGCCGGGAGACCGACGGCTATGAGGCGGTCCAGGTCGGCTTCGGCCAGACCTCGGCGAACAAGGTTACCAAGGCGCACGCCGGCACCTTCGCCAAGCACGACGTACCGCCGCGCCGTCACTTAAAAGAACTGCGCGGCGTGTCCGGTGAAGCCGGAGGGACTATCGGCGCGGACGTGTTCTCCAGCGGCGACCGGGTACACGTAACGGCGACCGCCAAGGGCAAAGGTTTCCAGGGGACGATCAAGCGTCACAACTTTAACCGCGGCCCGACGAGCCACGGTTCGCACAACGTCCGGCAGGTGGGCTCCGTGGGAGCTTCTGCGGACCCGGCCCGGATCTTCAAGGGCCAGAAGATGCCCGGACAGATGGGCAACAAAGGCGTTACGGTGCGTAACCTGGAAGTGGTCAACGTGGACGCCGAAAACGGCGAACTCTGGGTTCGCGGCGGGGTGCCCGGTGGTAAGGGCGCGGTCGTGACCGTGCGGAAGGTTGGTGAGTAAAGTGGCTCAGGCGCAGGTATTTGACGCCCGGAGCGGCGAGCGTTCGACGCTGGACCTCTCGGGGCCGCAGTTTACGACCGAGCCCCGGGAGCACGTCATACACCGGGCCGTCGTCGCGGAGCTCGACTCCCGGCGGCGCTATACGGCCTCGACCAAGGGCCGCAGCGACATTACCGGCTCGGGGCGCAAGCTGTACCGGCAGAAGGGAACGGGCCGGGCGCGGGCCGGCGACATAAAGCCGCCAAACCGCGTCGGAGGCGGAACCTGGGGCGGGCCTAAGCCCAAGCCGGGCCGCTACGGAAAGCGGATCAACCGCAAAGAAGCTAAAGCCGCCTTTTACGGGGCGCTATCGACAAAGGCTACCGATGGCGAGTTGTACGTGCTCGACTCGTTGAGCTCCGAGACGCCCTCGACGAAAGAGGCGCGGCGGCTCGTAGAGAGCCTGGAACTCCGGGGACCGGTACTGCTGGTTCTAACGGAGGCCGACGAGACCGCGGCGCTCTCGTTCCGGAACCTGCCGCAGGTAACAGTCATCGACTCCCGGGATTATGGGGTTTACGAGCTCTTGAGAGCTAGAGAAGTGGTGTTCTCGCGGGCAGCTTACGAGGATCTCACCGGAACGAACGTTGAAGAGAACGTGGAGGCTGGGTAGGTATGGACCCACATCAGGTAGTAGTCAGGCCAGTTATCAGCGAGAAGAGCTACAACCTCGTCGAAGTCGACGGGCAGTACACCTTCCATGTGGATAAGCGGTCGAATAAGAACCAGATCAAGCAGGCTGTACAAGAAGCTTTTGACGTAAAGGTAGCCCGGGTCAACACGGTAAACGTGAAGAGCAAGCCAAAGCGCCAGGGCCTCACGCGGGGCCGGACAGCAACCTGGAAAAAGGCCATCGTCACGCTGGCGCCGGGCGACCGCATCGAGCTTTTCGAGGGAGTTTAATAGATGCCAGCGAGACGTTATAAACCGGTTACCGCGGGTAGGCGGAACTCCTCGGTCTTGACCCGGGACTCTGTAACCCGCGAGGAGCCGCAGAAGAAGCTTTTGCGGAAACTAAACAAAAACGGCGGTCGCAACAACCAGGGGCGCATCACCACGCGCCACCAGGGCGGCGGTCATAAGCGCCGTTTCCGCCTTATAGACTTCAAGCGGAACAAGGACGGCGTGCCGGCGACGGTGGCGACCATCGAGTATGACCCGAACCGCTCGGCGAACATAGCGCTGCTCCACTACCACGACGGCGAGAAGCGTTACATCCTAGCTCCGCGGAACCTGTCCGTCGGCTCCATAGTCGAGAGCGGGCCGGACGCTGAGGTGGACGTAGGCAACGCGCTGCCGCTAAACCGGATACCGGTCGGCACCGTGGTGCACAACGTGGAGATGGAGCCGGGGCGCGGGGCGCAGATGGCCCGGAGCGCCGGGACGAGCGCGCAGCTCGTGGCCCGCGAGGGGGCGTTGGTAACGTTGCGGCTCCCGAGTGGTGAGCGGCGGCGGGTACGCAGCGGGTGCCGGGCTACGGTCGGCGTGGTCGGTAACCAGTCGCACCAGAACATCCGGTGGGGCAAGGCCGGTCGTAGGCGGCATTTGGGCAAGCGCCCGACGGTCCGCGGTACGGTAATGAACCCGGTGGACCATCCGCACGGCGGTGGCGAGGGCAAGTCCACGCCGGGCCGGGCCCCGGTCACGCCGTGGGGCAAGATCACGCAAGGGTCACCGACGCGTAAAAAGCACAAGCAGTCGGACGCCATGATCGTCCGGCGGCGGCGTAAAGGAAGGAGGCGGCGCTAGTGACGCGGTCCTCGAAAAAAGATCCGTTTGTGGAGGAGCGCCTTATGGAGCGCATCCTCCGGATGAACGAAAATAACGAGCGGCGGATGCTCAAGACCTGGAGCCGGGCGAGTGTCATCTACCCGGAGTTCGTCGGTCACACCATCGCCGTACACGACGGGCGCAAGCACGTACCCGTCTACGTCTCGGAGTCGATGGTCGGCCACAAGCTCGGGGAGTTCGCCCCGACCCGGACCTTCCGGACCCACCAGAAAAACGACCGGACCGCGAGGCGTCGCTAATGCGGGCCGTTGCGAAGTACGTCCGGATAGCGCCGCGCAAGGCGCGCCTGGTGGCGGATGAGGTTCGGGGCAAGAGCTACCCGGAGGCTGCGGCCCTGCTGCGCTTCACCAACAAGCGGGCGGCCCAGATCATCGGCGTCGTCGTGGATAGCGCCGCTGCCAACGCCGAGCACAATGCCGAAGCCGACACCGACGAGCTGTTCATCCGGGAGATCCGGGTGGATGAAGGCCCGACTATAAAGCGCTACCAGCCGCGGGCGATGGGTCGGGCGACCATGATCCGCAAGCGGACCAGCCACATTACCGTGCAACTCGGCGGTACCGAAGACGCTCTGGCCGCCGTGTCCGCCAGGGTAGACACGCCCGGAGACGAGGAGGAGTAGATGGGTCAGAAAATACATCCGGAAGGGTTCAGGCTCGGAGTCCGGCGCAAGGGCGAGACCGTAGACTTCAAGAGCAGTTGGTACTCGGATAGGGACTTCGCCGAGCTTTTAGGCGAGGACCTTAAGATCCGGGATCACATCGAGAAGAAGCTGCGGCGGGCCGGCATCGCGGACGTGAAGATCCGCAAGGCCGCCGAGCAGGGCGAGGTCGCCGTTGACATCCACACCGCCCGTCCTGGAATCGTGATCGGCAAGGGCGGTAGCGAGGTAGATGCTCTACGCGGCGAGCTTGAGCGGCTCACCAAGAAAAAGGTACAGGTCAACGTGCGGGAAGTCTCCCGTCCGGAGTTGAACGCTCAGCTAGTGGCCGAGTCCATCGCTGAGCAGCTAGAAGGCCGGGCGGCGTTCCGGCGGACCATGAAGCGGGCGCTCACGAGCGCGCGGCGCAGCGGATCCGAGGGAGTGCGGATACAGTGCTCCGGGAGGCTCGGCGGCATCGAGATGAGCCGGACGGAGACCATCTCCGAGGGCCGGGTGCCGCTGCACACGCTGGACGCCGACATAGATTACGGCTTCCGGGAGGCCAAGACGCAGATGGGTCAGATCGGGGTAAAAGTCTGGCTCAACCACGGTATCCACGACGATGACCTGGAAGGCAGGCCGTAGAGAATGCTAGTACCGAGAAAACTCAAGTACCGCAAGCCGCACCGCGGTCGAACGCGGGGGCAGGCCAAAGGCGGCACCGAGGTGCAGTTCGGGGATTTCGGGTTGCAGACGTTGGACCCGGGTTGGATCACCAACCGCCAGATAGAAGCCGCCCGGATCGCCATGACGCGGAAGATCAAGCGCGGAGGGAAGGTCTGGATCAACATCTTCCCCCACAAGTCCGTGACCAAGAAAGCGGCCGAGACCCGGATGGGCAGCGGCAAGGGCAGTCCGGAAGGTTTCGTCGCGGTCGTGAAGCCCGGCAGGGTAATGTTTGAGATGAGCGGTGTCAGCGAGGACCTGGCGCGGGAGGCGATGAACCTCGCTGCCCAGAAGCTCCCGGTAAAGACCCGCTTTCTCGTGCGGGGAGGTAGCCAGCAGTGAAAGCCGCGGAAGTCAGAGAGTTGAACGTTGAAGAGTTGGAGCGCCGCGTCGCAGAGACCCGGCGGGAACTCTTTAACCTCAGGTTCCAGCACGCTACGGGACAGTTGGAAAACACGGGGCAGCTAGCGGAAGTCAAGCGGAACATCGCCCGGCTTCTCACGGTGCTGACCCAGAAAAAGCAGGAGAACGACGGTGTCAGAAGATAGGAGAAACGCGGAACTCGCCGAGGCGCAGGGCGTCGGCGAGCTCGGCCCCGGAGCGGCGAGCGGCCCGAGTCTCGACCAGGACCCGGGTCCGGTACAGACGCCGGGGTCCGAGCGGGGCAGCCGCAAGGAGCGGGTCGGAATGGTGGTCTCCGATAAGCCGGAGAAGACCATCACGGTATCGGTCGAGAGCCTGGTGCGCCACCCGCGCTACAAGAAGCGGGTGCGAAGCTCGAAGCGGTTTATGGTGCACGATGAGGAGAACGCCGCCCGCGAGGGAGATACGGTCCGAATCATTGAGACCCGGCCACTATCCGCCCGCAAGCGGTGGCGGCTCACGACCATTGTATCGAGGGCCGAGTAACCATGATCCAGAACGAGACCAGATTACGAGTGGCTGACAACTCCGGGGCGCGGAGCTTGCTCTGCATCCGAATTCTCGGCGGCAGCCGCCGGAGGACCGCCGGGGTCGGGGATGTTGTCGTGGCCGCGGTCAAGGAAGCTACCCCGAACAGCGCGGTCCGCAAGGGCGACGTGGTAAGGGCGGTCGTCGTGCGGGCGAAAAAGGAGACCCGCCGGGACGACGGGTCCTACATCCGCTTTGGAGAAAACGCGGGCGTGGTTATCAACAACGACGGCGCGCCGCGAGGAACCCGCATATTCGGACCGGTCGCCCGGGAGCTCCGGGACAAGGGCTACACGCGGATAATATCGCTGGCGCCGGAGGTACTGTAGGTATGGGATTAAAAGTAAAGCGCGGGGACACGGTAGTGGTGATCTCCGGCAAGGAAAAAGGCAAGCGGGGCGAAATCAAGCGCGTCATACCGGATAAAAACCGGGTGGTCGTGCAAGGGATCAACGTCCGTACCCGTCACGCCCGGCCGAGCCAGAACAACCAGCAGGGTTTGTACACCTTCGAGGCTCCGATACACGTCTCGAATGTGATGCTGGTGGACCCGGGTTCCGGGGAGCCGACGCGGGTCGGGCACCGGTTTACGGACGCGGGCGAGAAGCTCCGGGTGAGCAAGAAGACCGGGAGGGACATAGATGGCTAGGATGAAAGAGCGTTACCGGGAGGAAATAGCTCCGGCGCTGCGGGAGAGGTTCGGCTACGAGAACCCAATGCAGGTCCCGAAGATCACGAAGGTCGTGGTCAACATGGGCGTCGGGGAGGCTGTCGCGAACAGCCGGGCGCTCGACGGCGCGATGAACGACCTCTCACAGATCACCGGCCAGAAGCCGCAAATGCGCCGGGCGCGCAAGAGCATCGCCGGGTTCAAAATCCGGGAGGGCATGCCGGTCGGGGCGCGGGTTACGCTGCGCGGCGAGCGGATGTGGGAGTTCCTGGACCGCCTAATATCCGTGGCCCTGCCGCGGGTAAGGGACTTCCGGGGGATCAGCGACCGGTCGTTCGACGGGCGGGGGAATTTCGCGCTCGGGCTCCGGGAGCAGCTTATATTCCCGGAAATATCTTACGACCAGGTAGACGCGACCCGCGGGATGGACGTTGCGGTCGTGACGACGGCGGAGACCGACGAGGAAGGCCGGGAGTTATTGCGGCTCCTCGGCATGCCCTTCAGGACGAGCTAGGGACGGGAAGTTTATGACGAGAAAAGCACTCAGGGTAAAACAGCAGAAGCCGCAGAAGTTCCGCGTGCGGGAGTACAACCGGTGCCAGCGGTGTGGCCGGGCGCAGGGGTACTACCGCAAGTTCGGGCTGTGCAGAATCTGCCTCCGGGACCTCGCGCATCAGGGTAAGATCCCGGGCGTTACGAAAGCGAGTTGGTAGGTAGTTATGTCGGTTAATGACCCTATAGCGGATTTTCTGACCCGCATCCGGAACGCCGGGTTGGCTAAGAAAGATACAGTCTCGATGCCAGCCTCGAAGCTCAAGAAAGAAGTGGCCCGCATCCTCAAGGAGGAGGGCTACATAAACGACTACCGCGAGCACGGCGTGGGTGCTGAGGCGGCGCTGACCGTAGAGCTCAAGTACGGGCCGGACGGGCAGCGCGCGATCTCGGGCCTCCGGCGGATGAGCCGTCCCGGGCGGCGGGTGTACCGCAAGCAGACGAACATCCCGCGGGTCCTCGACGGGCTTGGCATCGCGATCCTCTCGACCTCGCGGGGCGTACTTACCGACCACGCGGCCCGGCGGGCCGGTATCGGCGGCGAAGTCCTCTGCTTCGTTTACTAAGGCACCAAGGAGAGGTGAGTAGATAGTGTCGAGGATAGGTGTAGCCCCGGTCGAAGTGCCGGGTGGCGTAGAAGTAAATATCTCGGGACGCACCATAAAGGTCACCGGGCCGAAAGGTGAGTTGACCGTACCCATCGGCCAGGGAGCTTCGGTGCGTCAGGAGGACGGCACGCTGCATGTGGAGCGGGCAACGGAGTCGCCGGACCACAAGGCGATGCACGGGTTGACGCGGGCGCTCTTACAGAACGCCGTTACGGGCGTTACGGACGGCTTTACCCGGACGTTGCAGATAGCGGGCGTCGGTTACCGGGCGGCGCTTCAGGGAGAGAACCTGAACTTGCAGGTCGGGTACTCGCATCCGGTGCTGATGAGCCCGCGCGAGGGCATAAGCTTTGAGGTTCCGGCGCCGACGACTATAGTGGTGCGCGGCATCGACAAGCAGAAGGTCGGACAGACGGCGGCGGAGGTCCGGAGCGCGAGGCCGCCCGAGCCATATAAGGGTAAGGGTATCCGCTACAGCGACGAGCAGATCCGGCGCAAGGTCGGCAAGGCCGGCTAGCGCGGAAGATAAGGAGTTTTTATGGCGCTAAAAGAGGCAAAGCGGGGCCTCAAGAACAAGCGGCGGTCGCGGGTCCGGAGAAAGGTCTTCGGGACGGCAGAGAAGCCGCGCTTGTCGGTATACCGCTCGAACGTGAACATCTACGCCCAGGTCATAGACGACGACCGGGGCAACACGCTGGCGGCCGCCGACTCCCGCGAGCTAACCGACACCGACGGTGAGAGCCGGATAGAGGTGTCGCGAAAGGTCGGGGAACTTCTGGCGCAGCGGGCGCGGGAGGCGGATCTCGAAGACGTCGTCTTCGACCGCGGAGGTAACGCGTATCACGGACGGGTCGCAGCACTCGCCGAGGGCGCACGCTCCGGCGGACTGAACTTTTAACAGTTAGAGGAGAAAGAACTTGGGACGTAAAGCAGGCGGCACCAGCGGACAGGGTCCTTCGGGCTCGAGCCGCGGCGGGGGTATGGATAACCGCGGCGGCGGCCGGGGCGGCGGGTACAGCCAGGGCGGAAACCCCCGGGGAGACCGTCCCCGGCCCCGGGAGCGGGGTCAGGGTGGCCGGAACCGGGATGGTTCGGACCTTCAGGACCGGGTGGTCGAGATCCGGCGGGTCTCGAAGGTCGTAAAGGGCGGCCGGCGCTTTAACTTCAGCGCGCTCGTGGTCGTCGGCGACGGCAAGGGCCGGGTTGGCGTAGGGCTTGGGAAGGCGAACACGGTCCCGGCGGCTATCGCCAAAGGTCAGGACCGGGCCAAAGGCAACATGTTCGACGTACCGATGCGGAACACCACGGTGCCGCACGAGATCATCGGCAAGTTCGAGAGCTCCGAGGTGCTCTTGAAGCCGGCTTCCGAGGGTACCGGGGTTATCGCGGGCGGTGGCGTGCGGGCAGTCCTGGAGCTTGCGGGGGTCAGGGACATACTGACCAAAGCACTCGGCTCGACGACGCCGGTCAACCTGGTCCGGGCTACGGAGCAAGGCTTGCGGAGCCTGCGGTCCAAGGCAGACATCGAGAAACTACGGGATACGAAGATAACGCTATGACACCCATAAAAGTTACGCAGGTCAGGAGCACGATAGGCTCCCTCGAAGGGCACAAGCGGACGGTGCGGGCTCTCGGGCTCAAGCGCATTCGGGACTCGCGGGTGCACGAGGACACGCCGCAGGTGCGCGGCATGGTCAACAAAGTGCAGCACCTGGTAAAGGTCGAGGAGGTTGAAGGGCAGTGAGGCTGAACGAACTATCGCCGGCCCCCGGCTCGAACAAAGAGCGCAAGCGGATCGGCCGGGGTAAAGGCTCCGGGACCGGAAAGACTTCCGGCCGGGGACACAAGGGCGCCGGTGCCCGCTCGGGGACCGGCGCGAACCCGAACTACGAGGGCGGGCAGATGCCGATCCAGCGCCGGCTGCCGCGGCTCAAGGGCGAGGCTCGGGGGCGGCACACCGTAGCCCGGCCAAAGGTCTACGAACCGGTAAACGTCTGGGAGCTAGCTGAAGTCCCGGGTGATAACATAGGAGTCGAGGAGTTGCGGGCCGCGGGGCTCGTTGGGAAAAAGGACGTGATGGTCAAGATCCTCGGGGACGGGGAGATTGACCGCGCGGTTACGGTAAAGGTCCACGCGTTCTCCGGACCGGCCCGGCAGAAGATAGAGGCAGCCGGCGGGAGCGTCGAGATATTGGAGCGCTAAACATATGTTAGGAGCCCTAGGAAACGCCTGGCGGATACCCGAACTGCGGGCAAAGCTCATGTTCACGGCGGCCATGATCGCGCTGTACCGGCTCGGGGCGTTTGTGCCGCTGCCCGGTGTAAACCGGGAGGTGCTCGCCCAGGGCGCCGGGGTTGGGGACAACGCGATCACGGGTCTGTTTTCGGCATTTACCGGCGGGGCGTTTAACAACCTGTCCGTGTTCGCGCTAGGGATCATGCCGTACATCACGGCGGCCATCGTGATGCAGCTAATGACGGTGGCGATACCGCGGTTGCAGGAACTCTCTAAAGAAGGCGAGACCGGACAACAGAAGATAACTCAGTACACCCGGTACTTCACGCTGACGCTCGCGTTCGTGCAGTCGATAGCGCTGGTGATCTACCTGCGCTCGGGGGCGACCGGAGCCGTACTTTCCGGCTCGACGGCGGTGGACGTGTTCCTCATAGTCCTCACGCTAACCACGGGCGTGATGCTGATCATGTGGCTTGGGGAGCTTATAACCCAGCGGGGCTTGGGAAATGGCATCTCGCTGATAATCTCCGCCGCTATTATCTCGCAAGCCCCGAACGCCATTCGGTCGCTTATCGAGGGGGGCGACATCCTGCTTATGGTGATCCTAGCCATCCTGGCGCTGCTCATCGTCACGGCGATAGTCTTTGTGAACGAGGGACAGCGGCGCATCCCGATCACCTACGCCAAGCGTCAGGTCGGCCGCCGGATGAGCCAGGGCGGGACGACGTACCTGCCGCTCAAGGTGAACATGGCCGGGGTGATCCCGATCATCTTCGCCTCCTCGCTGCTACTCTTCCCGGTGGTTCTCGGGCAGATGGCCGGGGGTGAGGAAGGTATACTCGCGAGCATCGCAGGCTTTTTCGAGCCCGGACAACCGCCGTACCTGATCCTGTTCGGCGCGCTGATTATCATGTTCACGTACTTCTACACGGCGGTGCAATTCAACCCGATAGAGCACGCCGACAACCTCAAAAAGAGTGGCGGCTACGTGCCGGGCATCCGTCCGGGGCAGCCGACAGCGGTGTACCTGAACGGAGTTTTGACCAGGATCACCCTCTTCGGCGCGTTTTTCCTGGCGGCCATCGCGGTGGTGCCGTACCTGATCACCGGGGCGCTGAACACGAACATCTTTCTCGGTGGTACCTCGATACTGATCGTGGTCGGCGTGTCGCTGGACACGGTTCGCCAGCTTGAAAGCCAGCTTATGATGCGCAACTACGAAGGGTTCTTGAAAAAGAAATGAGAGTCGTACTGCTCGGTCCGCAGGGGGCCGGAAAAGGGACGCAGGCACAGAGAATCTCCAAAGAGACCGGGGCGGAGCACATCGCTACCGGCGACTTGGTACGAGCTGAGATCAGCGAGGATACCGAGCTTGGCCGGCAGATAAAGGACTATAACGACCGGGGTGAGTTGGTTCCGGACGAGATCATCATCGAGATGACCCGTCCGTACCTGGAGCAGAACGATGACTGGCTACTGGACGGCTTTCCCCGCAACGAGGCTCAGGCCAAGGCGCTCGACGAGGCGCTCGGAGAATCCGGGATCAAGCTAGACGCAGCGGTGGCCCTGGAAGCACCGGACGACGCGCTCGTGGAAAGGCTCTCCGGCCGCCGTCAGAGCGAGTCTACCGGCAATATCTACCACGTCGAACACGATCCGCCGCCGGAAGACGGTGAGGACGAAGGGCCGTTTATCCAGCGCGAGGATGACCAGGAAGACGCTATTCGCCGCCGGTTGGAAATCTACCACGAGCACACAGAGCCGCTGAAAGATTACTACGGAGATAGAGACCTCCTCGTCACCGTGGATGCGAACCGGGGAATCCAGGAGATTACCGAAGAGGTATTGCAGGCGTTGGGAGAGAAGTAACCGTGATCGTCCGTAAGAGCCGCGGCGAATTGGAGGTCATGCGGGAGGGTGGCCGCATTACGGCTGGCTGCCTGAAGATGCTATCCGAAAACGTCCGGGACGGGGTTAAGACTTCGGAGTTGGACCGGATGGCCGAGGAATATATCCGGGAGCGGGGCGGTAAGCCGGAGTTCAAGGGTTTTCCAGGGTCTCCGGGCGCTCCAAACTTCCCGGCTTCTATCTGCGCCTCGCCGAACGCGATGATCGTGCACGGCATCCCGAGCGCCGACCGTCTGAAAGACGGCGATATTATCTCGATCGACGTGGGCACACGCTTCGAGGGCTTTGTTACCGACAGCGCGACCACCGTCCGGGTTGGGGACGTCGCGGAGGACGTTGAAGGGCTTCTCGACACGACTCAGCAGTGTCTTTCGGAGGCGTTGGACCAGGCCCGGATGGGCAAGAGGCTCGGGGATATCGGATACGCCATACAAAGTCTGGCAGAGTCCCGGGGCTACGGGGTGATCCGGGACCTGGTGTCTCACGGGGTCGGGCGTAATATGCACGAGGACCCGCAAATCCCGAACTACGGCCGTCCCGGTACCGGGACGAGGTTGCTGCCCGGTATGACGTTCGCCATAGAACCCATGATCACGCTCGGAGACTACGAAATCTGGATGGATGACTCCGATGGCTGGTCCATTTACACCGTAGACGGCTCGCTCGCCGCGCACTACGAGCATACCGTCGCCGTCACGGAAAACGGGCCGTGGGTGCTCACGGAGGAATGAACGCCCTGGAAAATGTGTGGTCGTATGGTATGATAATCGGTCGGTCCTGACGGCGGCAGAGCCCGCCGCGCTATCGAGAGAACCGTAAGGAGTCAGGGAGCCTTTGGCTAAAGAAGACGTTATAGAAGTAGAAGGCACGGTTACGGAGGCTTTGCCGAATACGCAGTTCCGGGTGGAACTTGAGAACGGTCATAATGTGCTGGCGCACATCTCGGGTAAGATGCGGATGAACTACATCCGGATACTGCCGGGTGACCGGGTAAAAGTCGAGTTGAGCCCGTATGACCTCAGCCGGGGGCGGGTAACTTACAGGTTCAGGACCTAGCGGGATTTAACGAACACGAGGAGTGAGGATCCAGCGATATGAAAGTACGGGCGAGCGTAAAGCCGATATGCGAGCGGTGCAAGGTAATAAAACGCCGGGGTGTGGTGCGGGTAATCTGCACGAACCCCCGGCACAAGCAGAGGCAGGGATAGTATGGCGCGGATAGCGGGAATAGACCTCCCGAGGGAGAAGCGGGTTGAGATAGGACTGACCTATATCTTCGGTATCGGCCACTCGACGGCGCGTAAGATTGTGCGGGAGACCGGTATAGACCGGAACACGAAGATCCGGGACCTGGCCGAGGGCGAAGTCGGGTCGATCAGGACCTACATCGACCAGAACGTACAGGTTGAGGGTGACCTCCGGCGCGAGACAAACCAGAACATCCGGCGGCTAATCGAGATCGGCTCTTACCGGGGCATCCGTCACCGGCGGGGACTTCCGGTGCGCGGGCAGCGCACGAAGACCAACGCCCGGCAGCGCAAGGGTCCGAAGCCGTCCATAGGCGGGAGGAAGAAGTAGATGGGTCGTCAACGCCAGCAACAGCGTACCCGGGGAGGGTCGAGGAGCCGCCGGAAGGTCCGCAAGAACGTAACGACCGGCGTGGTGCACATAAAAAGCTCCTTCAACAACACCATCGTGTCGGTCTCCGACCAGGAAGGCAACGTCATAGCCTGGGAGTCGGCGGGCGCTCTGGGTTTCCGGGGGAGCCGCAAGAGCACGCCGTACGCCGCCCAGATGACCGCCGAGAGCGTCGCGAACAAGGCGATGGACCAGGGCGTCCGGCGGGTCGACATCGAGGTCAAGGGCCACGGCTCGGGCCGGGACATGGCCGCCCGTACGTTCCAGGCGATGGGAATAGAGGTGCTCGGCATCCGGGACGTGACCGGCCAGCCGCACAACGGGGTAAGGCCGCCGAAGCGCCGCCGGGGGTAGTCTAAGCTAGCCCCCCGGTTATGGGTAGTTAGTATCGAGAGAGGAGTATTAGTGGCACGTTATTTGGGACCGAGAGGTCGGCGGGACCGGCGAGCGGGGGTGATGCTCTCCTCGATGCGGAAAAACCCGCTGGAGCGCAAGCCGTATCCGCCGGGAGAACATGGCCGGGGCCGGCAGCGCCAGACGGAGTACGGCGTCCGGCTTCTCGAAAAGCAGAAGGCCCGGTGGTACTACGGGGTATCTGAGAAACAGTTCGCACGGGCGTACGAGCGGGCAACCCGGATGCAGGGCGTTACCGGTGAGAACCTTCTGCGGCTCATGGAGCTCAGGATGGACAATGTAGTCTACCGGATGGGCTTTGCGACCAGCCGGCCGCAGGCACGGCAGCTCGTCGGGCACGGGCACTTCCAGCTAAACGGGCGCAAGCACGATATACCGTCGGCGATACTAAAGCCGGGAGACGTACTTACGGTCCGGGAGAAGTCCCGGAGGTTGGAGCCGATAAACGAGGCCGCCGAGCAGGTCGTGGCGGTTCCGCCGTGGCTGGAGGCCGACCACGAGAACTTTACCGGAAGGCTGTTGCACACGCCGAGCCGGGACGAGATCGACACTCCGGTCGAAGAGCAACTCATTATCGAGTTCTACAGCCGGTAGGCGAACCCGGGAATCCTATACACAGTAATTATTAGACACAGCAGGTGGTAGCTTTGACGATGCTAGATATCGCCCCGCCCAGGTTCAGGGTGGAGCAAGAAGACGAGCGGCGGGCAGTATTCGTGGCCGAGCCGTTGCCGCGGGGACTCGGGCACACTTTAGGTAACTCCTTGCGGCGGGTAATGCTCTCGGGGCTTCCGGGGGCTGCGGCGACCAAGATCCGGGTCGAGGGCGTGTCGCACGAGTTCTCGACCGTCCCAGGGGTCAAAGAGGATGTAGTGGATCTCATCCTCAACATAAAAGAGCTCAAGTTCCAGTTGGAGCGCGAAGAGCCGATAGAGCTTGAGATTTCCAAGGACGGCCCGGCGCAAGTGACGGCCGCCGACATCGAGCTCAAGGCGGACGTGGAGGTCATAGACCCCGACACGTACATCGCCAGCGTTTCGGAGGGCGGACGCTTGGAGATGCGTCTGACCGTCGAAAAAGGACAGGGCTACGTGCGGGCCGAGCAGAACAAGAGCGATGCGGACCCTATAGGTGTGATCGCCATAGACTCGCTGTTCTCGCCGGTTCAGCGGGTTAACTACACGGTCTCCGAGACCCGGGCGGGTTCGCGGACGGACCTCGACTCGCTTTCCATGGAGGTATTCACCGACGGGCGCATCGAGCCCCGGCAGGCGCTGCAGGAAGCTTCGCGGCAACTCACGGACATACTCGGGCTTTTCATGGACGGGTACGAAGGTGTGAAAACCGAAACCCGCGGGAGAGTCAACCGGACCGTAATAAACGACGAGCGGGCGGTAGAGGATCTGGAGCTAACGGTCCGTTCATATAACTGCCTCAAGCGCGAGGGGGTAGATACTATCGGCCAGCTCGCGACCATGACCGAGGAAGAGTTGATGAACATCCGGAACCTCGGGATGAAGAGCGTGGACGAGATCCGCTCGAAGCTCACCGAGTACGGGTATCAGCTAGAAAGCGAGGGTGGTGAATATGAGGCACGCTAGAAGGGGTCGGAAACTCGGCCGCGAGGCCCAGCACCGGAAGCTCATGCTCGGTACCATGGCCGGACAGGTAATCCGGCACGGCCGCATAAAGACCACCGTCCCCAAGGCCAAGGAAGTCCGCAGCGTCGTGGACAAGCTCATAACCACGGCGAAAAAGGACGACCTGCACGCGAGACGGCAGGCGGTAAAAGTCGTCAAGGACAAAACCGTTGTCCGCAAGCTCTTTGAGGACGTCGCCCCGGACCTCGACGACCGCAACTCGGGGTACACCAGGATCATCCGGATCGGGCCGCGCCTCGGTGACGGGGCCGAAACGGCTTACCTGGAACTGGTCAACTACGAGCTCGACGGGAAGTAGCCTGTAACCCCCCGGAAAGATAGCACTACTCTGGGGGTCCGCCGCGGCGGACCCCCGATCGTTCTGTGCCAAAATCTGACGTACTCGTATCCCGGGGCGGAAGAGCCGGCGCTGTCGGACGTAAGCTTTAGCCTCCAGTCCGGGGAGTACGCGGGCGTCGTCGGGCCTAACGGCGGCGGTAAGTCCACGCTCGTCCGGCTTTTAGACGGTCTCCTTCAAACGGATGAAGGGGCGGTATCCGTGGCGGGGCGGGACCCGGCGCAAGAGCCTTATGAAGTACGGAAAAAAGTCGGAGTCCTTTTTCAGAACCCGGAGAACGGGCTTGTAGCTCCTTTTGTCGAAGATGATGTGGCGTTCGGGTTGGAGAACCTCGGGGTATCTCGGGAGGAGATGCGGGAGCGGGTGGCGGCGGCCATAGAAGCCGTCGGACTCACGGGCTATGAGCGCCGGGAGCCGGGCAGCCTCTCCGGTGGCGAAAAACAGCGGGTGGCGCTCGCCGGACTCCTAGCCGTGAACCCCGAGATTTTGGTGTTAGACGAACCGACCTCGATGCTGGAGCCCGCCGGCCGGCGGGAGGTGCTCGACCGGGTGCGGGCGTTCAGGGGAGAGAAGACCATCTTACACGTGACCCACCACCTGGACGAAGTCTTTGACGCCGACCGGCTTTTCGTACTGAACGGCGGAAAGCTCGTGGCCGACGGCGACCCCGGAGCCCTGCTCTCCGATGCCGAGTTTATGCAACGGAATCGGCTCGTCCTGCCGCCCGGGCTCCGGCTCGCGGCCGACCTCGGTCTCGGTGGCTGCTGGACGCCGGAAGAGCTCGCGGAAGCCCTTGCGGAACGCTTGGGAGTGAATGCTCCGTGAAGATAAAGCTGCACGAGGTGACGCACGTCTACTCCCCGGGAACCGCTTTCGAAAAGGTGGCGCTGCGCGGGGTCTCGCTATCCGTAGAGCCCGAGGAGGTACTCGGAGTAGTCGGCGGCACGGGCTCTGGGAAGAGCACGCTCGTCCAGCACCTGAACCTGCTGCTCACGCCGACGGGTGGTACGGTAACCGTAGACGGTGTGGACGCCACGAAACTAAGAAAAAGCGGGCTCCGGCAGCGGGTCGGCCTCGTCTTTCAGTTTCCGGAGCAGGCGCTCTTTGCCGGGAGGGTGGAGGAGGACGTGGCGTTTGGCCCGCGGAGGTTCGGGCTCGGGGAATCCGAGGTGCGAGAAAGGGTCCGCGAGTCGCTCGGGACGCTCGGGGTAGAGCATCTGACGCACCGGGCTCCGTATACGCTCTCCGGGGGGGAGGCGCGGCGGGTGGCGATCTCCGGGGTTCTGGCGATGAGGCCGGAGGTGCTGGTGTTAGATGAGCCGACCGCGGGCCTCGACCCGCTCGCGAGGCGGGATCTCCTCGGGGTTATACAAGACCTCAAAGCGCGGGGCACGGCGGTCGTCATCGTCTCCCACGACCTGGACGAGGTCGCAGAGGTCGCCGACCGGGTCTGTCTGCTCGAAGACGGCCGGGTGCGGGCCGTGGGTACACCGGCGGAGGTGTTTTACAAAGACCTCTCCAGCGCCCCGACGACGGTCCGGGTGGCGGCGCTCGTCCGGGAGTTCTGTCCGGACATAGGACGCCCGGTAACCTACAAGGAGACGCTGGCCGCCCTAAGGTCCGCGCTAAAAGGCTAGCCGGTAGCCGATGGGTAGCCGGAGCATAGGACAGTTTTATCCGGTCTCGTCGTCCGTGCACAGCCTGGATCCCCGCTCGAAGATAGTATCCACGGGACTCACGGTAGCCGGGTTGCTCCTGGTCGACTCGTACAGGGGATTTCTTGTGGTCGGGGTTGCGCTCGCGGCGCTTGTGGTAGCTAGCCACATACCGTTTCGCACCTTTCTGCGGCTCTTGCGGCCGGTAATATTTATCGTGGCGTTTGCGGCGCTGTTCCAGGTGCTCTTTGTGCGGCGGGGAGCACTGCTCTTTGAGTGGGGCGTGATCGAGGTTCACGAAGGCGGGGTGCGCCTCGGGCTCTTTATCGCGCTGCGGATACTCCTGCTCGTGTGTGCCGCGGGCTTGCTCGCAGCCACAACCCCGTCTCTGTCGCTGGCCGACGGCCTTGAAGACCTGCTCTCCCCGCTGCGACGCCTGCGGTTTCCGGTGCACGAGGTAGCGATGATGACGACCATAGCGCTACGCTTTATTCCTACCCTGCACGATGAAGCCGAAAAAGTAATAAAAGCTCAGGCAACCCGCGGGGCGGATTTCTCTGAAGGAAGCCTCTTGCAGCGCGGACGGGCGATCGTGCCGGTCCTGGTACCCATTACGGTAGGCGTATTCCGGCGGGCCGACGAGCTTGCCGAGGCTATGGAGAGCCGCGGCTACAAGGGTGGCGAGGGCCGGACCCGCTACCGGGAACTGCGGTTCCGGTTCCGGGATGCGCTCGCGCCCGGTCTGGTAGTCGCCGTACTCGCGCTGGCGGTACTCCTGTGAAGCTGGCCGGGCTCGTGGAGTACGACGGCACGGACTTCTACGGTTGGGCGCGGCAACCGGGCCTCCGGACGGTCGAGGGGACGTTGTGTGAGGCGCTGGAGACCGTGCTCCGCCGGCCGGTGAAGCTCTCCGTCGCCGGCCGGACCGACGCCGGGGTACACGCCAGCGGGCAGGTCATCTCCTTTGAGGCGGAGACGGAACTGGACCCGCCGTCGGTGGCTTACAAAACGACCGCTATTCTGCCGGCGGATCTGGCACTCCGCCGCTGCGTTGCCGCCGGTAGAGACTTCGACGCCCGCCGGCAGGCCCGGAGCCGGAGCTACGAGTACCGGGTGGTCAACGGACCTACCCGCTCGCCGCTGGCGCGCCACCGCGCGAGCTACGTCGCGAAACAACTCGACCTCGACTCGTTGCTGGCGGCGGCAAAGCTCGTCCGCGGAACGCACGACTTCCGGGCTTTTACACCGGCAAAGAGTTACCACGTCCGCTTTGAGCGGGAGGTAACGGAATCCTGGTGGGGGGTGCGCGGTGACCTGCTAACCTACCGGATAACCGCTAATTCCTTTCTGTATAACATGGTCCGCTCGCTGGTCGGCACCATGCTGGAGGTGGCGGCCGGCCGGCGGGAGCTTTCGGACTTCGAGAGGTTGTTGTCGGGCGGGGTACGCAGCGAGGCCGGCCCCGCGGTCCCGAGCCGGGGACTCACACTGATCGGTGTCGGGTACGAGGAGCTTGACCTGTAAGGGAGGCGCTGGTGAAAGAAGACGTTTCGCGGGAGTTGCTGGAAGCCGTTGACGCGTACATCGAGGAGTTATTCGCCCCGGAGGAGTCGGTAGGAGAGGCGCTCGCGGCGGCGCTCGAAGAGTCCCGGCGGGCGGGGTTGCCGGGGATCCAGATCACCCCGAACCAGGGCCGGCTGCTCGGGTTGCTCGCGGAGATAACCGGAGCCCGGAGGATACTGGAGATCGGGACGCTCGGCGGCTACAGTGCCATCCACCTCGCTCGGGCGCTGCCGGCAGATGGAGTCCTGATCTCTCTGGAGATAAACGACCGACACGCCGAAGTCGCCCGCAAGAACGTAGAGCGGGCCGGACTATCGCAGAAGATCGAGGTCCGGGTCGGCGACGCCGGGGAACTGCTGCGCGCTCTGCCAGCGGACGAGCCGTTCGACCTGGTGTTTATCGACGCTGACAAGGAGGGCTACCCGAAATATCTGGAGGAGGCGTTGCGGCTCTCGCGTACCGGGTCGCTCATTCTCGCGGATAATACTATCCGGGGCGGCGGTGTACTGGCCCCGGAAGATGGCTCCTCGCGGAGCGTCCGTGAGTACAACCGGATGGTCTCGGAAAACGAGCGTCTCTCGGCCACTATCCTGCCGTTTTTCAAGGCGCGGGTGGACGGCCTTACCATAGCCCGGGTACGAGGCTCGCAGGGCGACCTCTAGTTTCTACCGAGCACTACCACTTCGTAGAACGCACCGCCCCTGCTCTTGGCCCGGTACATGGCGGCGTCAGCTTCCCGCAACACCTCTTCCGGTGGGCGGTGGCTGATCTCCGGGGGCCTTACGGCAACCCCTATACTGGCGGTGATGTGCACCGTATCCGCCGAGCCGCCGACCGAGAAGGGTTCTCTGAGAGAGTTCCCGAGGCGCTCGGCTACCCGCACCGCTTCGGGGACACCCGATACCTTTGCAAGCAGTACACAGAACTCGTCGCCCCCGAAACGCGCGGCGGTGTCCGGGGACCGCACGCCGGCTTCGAGACGTTCGGCGACCGCCCGGAGCACCGCGTCCCCGGCCAGGTGACCTAAAGAGTCGTTGACCTCCTTAAAACCATCGAGGTCCACAAACAAGATAGCCGTGTAACTCCCGCTGCCGGGCGGTCCTGGGGTACTTTCTTCAAGCCGGCTTTCTAGCAGGTAACGGTTTGGCAACCCGGTAAGTGGATCGTGTAGCGCCTGGTAGGAGAGGTGATCCCGGCTCTCCCGGAGTGCCTCTTCGCTTTTTTTACGCTCCGTTATGTCTCGCAGGACGACGACGATACCCTCCACCGGAACGCCGCCGCCAGTGTCGAGCGGCGAGACCTTCACCTCGTAGAAGCCGCGGTTCTGTCCTTCTCCGAGGTACATTTCTCTGGGCTCCGGCGTCGGCTCTCCTACTCGCTGGCGGGCGAAAAGGGCCGGCAAGAGCCCGGCCAGGTCCCTCCCGGGAGCGCCAGGCTCCGGGAGACCGAGGGCGCGACGGGCCGCCCGGTTAGTGTCGAGCACCCGGCCCCGCCCGTCCGCGACGACAAGGCCGTCCTCCATCTCCTCTAGAACCGCCTCTCGGGCTATCGGGGTGAGGTCCAGGAGCCGGAAACGGAAACAGGCCCACAGAAGCACCGCGCCGGTGACAGTAAAGGCGAACGGCGTGGGATCTAGGTCCCTGACTAGCTCCTCATCCAGCACGTACGCCACGTTGGCCGCCCAGGGTACCAGCGCCCCTACCGCCACGGCGACTCCCTGACCCCGGTAAGGTCTACCCTGCCGGAACAGCGCCGAGAGCAGCAGCAGCGTGCCGGCGGCCAGGAGCAGGTAAGAGTAACCGGCGTGTACCCAGAACCACGCGCCGTGCTCTACTTCCGGCGGCACACCGGGCTCGGGCAACTCCTCGTAGCGCCGTATCAGGTGGTGGGTTCCGTTGGTCAGGGCGAGCCCCGCGGTAGCGGTGGGGATCAGAGCCAGGAGCGCGAACGCCCGGGTCGTAAACCACCCGTCCCAGCCCGTGTAGCGCAGCGCGAAGACCAGCCACGCGTAGGGCACCACGACGACGCCGAGGTACTTAAGCTCTCCCCAGAACATCCGGGCTCCGGGATCGCTGCTGGAAAGCTCGCACGCGTAGGCCAGTCCCCAGAAGGCCCCGGCGACCATCATAACCGCCAGGCTTTCGGCACCCGGCGAGGGACGCCGGTACCAGGCAGCCGCCGCGAGGCCGATAGAAACCACGCCGCTGAGCAACAGCAGCACCGTGTAGGGCGTGGAGAGAAAATTCATACTTCTCCTAAAGCTGATCCCAATGAAGCCTTATATACATAGACCTTATTCCTAAGGCCGACGTCACACCGCGGTGCCAGCGGGCCAGGACCTGACACGCAGCTATTGTACCGGGCTCGTAGGCTGCCGGCTCGTATGCTAGTATTTGGTGCGTTTGAAATTAGTATGAACTCCGGAGGATGATGAAAAGTTACATGGCGCGGCCCCTGGAGGTCGAGCGTAAGTGGTACGTCGTGGATGCCGAGGGACAGACGCTCGGACGTCTGTCGACGGAGATAGCACGCCTACTGCGCGGCAAGACTAAACCACAGTATACGCCGCACGTGGATACGGGCGATTTTGTGGTCGTGGTAAACGCCGACAGGGTAGTCGTTACGGGCCGGCGGGCCGAGCAGAAAGTCTACCGGCGGCACACGGGTTATCCGGGCGGCCTCAAGGAGACCAGCTACGAGGTAATGATGGCCCGCAAGCCGGCGGAGATTCTGCGCAAGGCTGTTGCGGGTATGATGCCTAAAACGCGGCTCGGACGCCAGCAGCTAAAGAAGTTGAAAGTTTACGCGGGACCCGGGCATCCGCACGAGGCGCAGAAGCCCGCGCCCTACGAGGTGAGGTAAAGAATGGCACAGGCACTGTACAGAGGTACCGGACGGCGCAAGACGGCGGTTGCCCGGGTAAGGTTGCTTCCGGGAGACGGCAGGATCACGGTCAACGGCCGGGACTTCAAGGAGTTCTTCCCGCGGCCGGCGTACCAGATCACGGTCAACGCCCCGCTCCAACTGCTGGAGGTCGGCGACCGCTACGACGTCGTCGCCGAGGTCAAGGGCGGCGGTCTGACCGGGCAGGCGGACGCCGTGCGCCACGGCATCGCGCGGGCGCTCGCCGAGGAGTCCCAGGACTCGCGCGGTCAGCTAAAGGCGGCGGGCATGCTCACCCGCGACGCCCGGGCCGTGGAGCGCAAGAAGTACGGTCTTAAAAAGGCCCGCAAGCGTCCGCAGTTCTCCAAGCGGTAGCCGAAGCAGCAGCGAAGCAGCAGCCAACCCTACAGGTGCGGGTCCAGAACGGGTTTCTTCCTCTCGGGAGAGACCCGTTTTCGTTGGACGTTAGAGAAAGACAGGAGGGTTTGTGGAGGAACGGTTGATCTCTTTCGGCACCGACGGGGTGCGGGGGGTCGCGAACAAAGGATTACTGCCGGAGGACGCGCTAAAGCTCGGGTACGCCGGGGCGCGGCTCTTCGGCGGGCCGATCCTGATCGGACGCGACACCCGCCTCTCGGGCGGGATGCTCTCCATGGCGGTCGCCGCCGGGGTCGCGAGCGGCGGGGCTGAAATGGTCGACGTCGGCGTGCTGCCGACCCCCGGAGTAGCAGCCCTGGCTCCGAGGTTCGGGGCTGCGGCGGCCGTGGTCGTGAGCGCCTCCCACAACCCTTACCCGGACAACGGCATAAAGTTCTTTTCCGGGGAGGGACGCAAGCTCTCCACGGACACCGAACGCGAGCTCGAGCGTCTGACCCGGGAGCTGGAGGCCCCGCGGCCTACCGGGACCGGTGTCGGGACCATTTCGCGGCTCGACGACCCGGCCGAACGCTATGTGGATGCCGTACTAGAGAGCTTGCGTCCCAGGGCTACCGGCATAAAGGTACTCCTCGACTGCGCCAACGGGGCCGCCTACCGCTCCGCACCGCTCGCCTTCTCGGAGGTCGGCGCCGAGGTCTCGGTCGTGGGAGACGAGCCGGACGGCACGAATATAAACGCCGGGTGCGGCTCGACCCACATCGAAAGCCTGGACATCTCGGGCCACGACGTCGCTTTCGCCTTTGACGGGGACGCCGACCGGGTGCTGGCCGTCGACGAGACCGGGAGCGTGGTCGACGGGGACCGGATCCTCGCCCTTCTCGCCCGGGACCTCAAGGAACGCGACGGCCTCGCCGGGGGTGTCGTGGTTACGGTGATGAGCAACCTCGGTTTCTTCAAGGCTATGGAAGAGTTTGGTATAGAGTACGAGGTCACCCCGGTCGGTGACCGGCACGTGGCCGAGGCGATAGGCCGGCGCGGGGCGGCTCTGGGCGGGGAGCAGTCCGGGCATGTTATCCTCTCGGAGTACGTTACGACCGGGGACGGCCTCGTGACGGCCCTGGCCGTCCTGGACGTGATGGCCCGCAGCGGGAAGCCGCTCTCGGAGCTTGCGGGCGTAATGGAGAAATATCCGCAGGCCCTGATCAACGTTCCCGTCAGAGAGGGTGTGCCGGCGAAAACCGTCGCAGCCGCCGAAACGGTCGAGCGTGAAGTGTCGGCCGCGGAGAAAAGACTCGGGGATGAAGGCCGCATACTGCTCCGGCCGAGCGGGACGGAGCCTGTAGTGCGGGTGATGGTCGAGCACGCGAACGAAGATACGTGCCGGGAAGTCTGCGAGGAGGTCGCCGGGGCCGTCGAAAAAGCCGGAGTGGAGGTTTAGAGGTTTTGAGGTTTATAGGTTGCGCGCTGGCCTGGAGGCCGGGCGAGGCGAACGACCGGACATCGTGTCTGACGGTGCTCGACGAGCGAGGGAGTATCATCGCAAACTCGATGGCCGCCAGCATAGAGCAGATCGTCGGTTACATCGAAGGCTACTCGGCCGAGCGCCGGGGGGTCGTGGTAGGTGTCGACGCCCCGCTCTCGGTCCCGAACGCCCGCGGCACCCGCCGGATAGAGCGGGTCCTCTCCAAAGTCGCGCTTCCAGCGTACTCGGCGAGCCGTAAAATGTTCGGCGACCGGCCGACGACCTACGCCGAAGACCTACTCGCCGCGCTGGAAGAAGCCGGCATCGAGTACACCGATTACCCGTTCCGCCGGGAGCGGGGCCAGCGCACCGTAGTAGAGGTGGATACCGCGGCAACCCTGAAAGTTCTGCTCTTCGAGCGTGGACAGCGGGACCGGGGCGGCGAGCGCAGTAGCGAGCGCAGTGGCGAGCGCGGACGGGGAAACGGCCGCGACGGCAACCGGGATACCGACCCGGTCCAGAGGCTCCGTAATCTGGAGGACCTGAAGTTCCGCAAGGGCAATAAGGAGTCGCGGGCGGCGGCCCTCCGGGAGGCGGTGGACGTGCTGTGGAACACACCAGGACTCCGGTTGCGGACCGGTAACCTCTCCGCGGACCTCACCTCTTCGGAGAACGTGGACCTCTCGAAGCTGGACGTTACCTCCGAACTCTCGCACGCGGAGCTCGACCGGGTGGTCGGCCTCGTCGAGGCGACGCTCGCGGCCTACACGGTGCACCGCCACTGGAAGGGCCGGGACGGGTCTATCGTGGTCGGGACTGGCTACGAAGGGGCGGTGCTCCTGCCGGTTCCGCAGCCGCTACAGGACCGGCTCGCCGAGGAATGCCGGACCGCCGGCATACCATACGTCTAGCATGGGACTTTTAGTCCGGATCATCCCGTGCCTCGACGTGGACGCTGGGAGGGTCGTGAAGGGCACGCAGTTCAAGAATCTCCGGGACGCCGGGGACCCGGTCGAACTCGCCGCCTTCTACGACGCCGAAGGAGCCGATGAAATAGTCTTCTACGACATAACCGCCTCCCACGAGGAACGGAACACCGCGACCGCGCTCGCCCGCCGGGCCGCAGAAGAGGTATTCATCCCCTACACCATCGGTGGCGGGGTCCGGAGTGCGGACGACATGCGTGCCATGCTCCGGGCCGGGGCCGATAAAGTCTCTATAAACAGCGCCGCCGTAAGGAGCCCGGACCTTATAGACGAGGGGGCCGAACGTTTCGGGAGCCAGTGCGTAGTCCTGAGCGTGGACGTCAAGCGCCGGGGAGACAGCAAGCCCGGCTGGGAAGTCTACTTGAACGGTGGCCGGCTGAATACCGAGAAGGACGCTATCTCCTGGCTTGTCGAGGGCGAGAAGCGGGGGGCCGGGGAGTTTGTGCTGAATAGCATGGACTCCGACGGTACCGAGACCGGCTACGACCTGGAGCTTATATCCGCGGTGGCCGAGAAGACGGGCGTGCCGGTCATAGCTTCCGGCGGGGCCGGACACCCGGATCACATGCTCTCCGCCGTCAGGGCCGGAGCCGGAGCGGTGCTCGCGGCGAGCATCTTTCACTTCGGGGAGTGGAGTGTGGCGGGAGTAAAGAAAGAGCTTGAGAAGGCGGGGGTTCCGGTAAGGTGAGTGGGATAGAAGAAGTCCGGTTCGACGAGAACGGTCTCGTACCAGTGGTGACCCAGGACGCGGCGACCGGCGAGGTCCTGACGCTGGCCTATGCGAACCGCGAAGCCGTAGAGAATACTCTCGAAAACGGTGAGGCTTTCTACTACTCGCGTTCCCGCAAAGAGTTGTGGCGTAAAGGTGCGACAAGCGGCAACACCCAGAAGGTAGTAGAGGTCCGGCTCGATTGCGACGGGGACGCCGTGCTGTACAAGGTTGTCCCGAACGGTCCGGCGTGTCACACCGGGGAGCGGAGCTGCTTCTTTACGACGGTGGCCGGAGAAGGGGTTGGGGTCGCGGCGGGTGTGGAGGCCGGTTACCGGGCGGAGCAGAGCGCTGGGGCGATGATCGACCATCTCGCCGCCACGATAGCTGGAAGGCACCGGGACATGCCGGAGGAGTCTTACACGGCGCGTTTGATCCGCCGCGGCCCCGAACGCGTCGCCCAGAAGGTCGGCGAAGAGGCCGTAGAGGTCGTGATAGCGGCCCTCTCGGACGAGCGGCTCGCCGAGGAATCGGCGGACCTCCTTTACCATCTGCTGGTACTGCTCGAAGAGCGCGGCGTGAGTTTGGAGGACGTCGGCGGGGTGCTGCGTGAGCGCCACCGCTAGAAACCTGACGCCCTCGCTCGGGGAGGCTCGCCGCCTGGCTCGGGGCTACGAGGTGGTGCCGGTCTACGCGGAGTTTATCGGGGATCTTGAAACCCCTATATCCGCGGTCCTGAAGTTCTCGGACGAGGAGAACGTATTCCTGCTGGAGAGTGCCGAGGCCGCCGAGCGGTTCGGGCGGTACTCGTTCCTGGGCTTCGATCCGAAACGCACGCTCTCCTACCGCAACGGGGTGTACACGGTCGTGGACGCCGACGGAGCTCGGGAGGTCCCCGCCGCTGACCCGTTCCGGGGGTTGGCGGAGATTGTCGGCAAAAAGACCGTGGCACCCTTGCCGAACCTGCCGGCGTTCGTCGGGGGTGCGGTCGGCTTTTTCTCCTACGACGCGGTGCGGTACCTGGAGAAGCTGCCCGGTACGCCGGTGGACGACCTCGGCGTCCCGGAGGCTTACTTCGCCGTTACGGACACGCTGGTCGTCTTCGACCACCTGCGGCACAAGGTCTTGGTGATCTCGCTGGTCGATGCCGGACGGCTTCAAAACCCGGACGGCGAAGGCTTTGCCGCAGCGTACCGCCGGGCGGCGGACGATATCCGGCGGGTGTCCGAGAAGCTCGCCGCTCCCCTCTCGCGCAATACTCTACCTCCGGGTAGCGGAGGATTGGAGATCTCCTCCAACTTCACCGAAGCCGGGTATGTAAAGGCCGTGGAGAGGGCCAAGGAGTACATCCGGGCGGGAGACGCATTCCAGGTGGTGCCGTCGCAGCGGTTTCAAGCGGAGGTCGGGGAGTTGGACCCGCTGCTACTGTACCGAGGCCTCCGGACCGTGAACCCCTCACCGTATATGACGTACCTGAAGCTCGGAGACCTGGCGCTCGTCGGGGCGTCTCCGGAACCGCTGGTGCGGGTAGAGGGACGTAGGGCGATGACGCGGCCAGTGGCCGGGACCCGCCCGCGGGGGGCGACGCCGGAGGAGGACGCGGAGCTTGCTGTAGAGTTGCTCGCGGACGTGAAAGAGCGGGCAGAGCACGTGATGCTGGTGGATCTCGGGCGCAACGACCTCGGGCGCGTAAGCCGGGTCGGCAGCGTGGAGCTAGAAAGCTTTATGGAGGTCGAGCGTTACTCGCACGTGATGCACATCGTCTCGACCGTCGAGGGGGACCTGCGAGCGGAGCTTACGGCTCTGGATGCTCTGGCGGCGGCGTTTCCGGCCGGGACCGTCTCGGGCGCCCCTAAGGTGCGGGCGATGGAGATCATCGACGAGCTGGAGCCTACCCGCCGCGGCCCCTACGCGGGCGCGACCGGCTACTACGGCGTGGACGGCCGGCTCGACACCTGCATAACGCTACGAACGGCACTCCTCAAAGACGGCACGACGTTTTTCCAGGCCGGGGGCGGCGTCGTGGCCGACTCGGTACCGAAGCTAGAGTACGAGGAGACCCGCAACAAAGCTCGGGCCATAGCCCGGGCCCTGGAGGTCGCCCGGAGCCGCGAGCTCTGGCTGTAGCCGCGGGGTAACCGTTTCAGGGCTGCATCCATGCCCAGTTGTCGGAGATCATGTCTTCGAGGTCCGGTTTCTCGGGTTTCCAACCTAGAGCGTCCCGGATCTTGCCGCTGGAAGCCACGACCGCCGAGGGATCTCCGGCGCGCCGCGGGTCGTCTACGGTCTTTATGTCTTTTCCGGTAATACGCCGGGCGGCTTCTATTACCTGGCGGACCGAGAAGCCCGCGCCGCTGCCGAGGTTGTAGACCACGTGTTGTCCGGGTTCCGTCGCGTCGAGTGCTAAGAGGTGCGCCCGGGCTATGTCCTCGACGTGGATAAAGTCCCGTATAGCGGTGCCGTCGGGGGTCGGGTAGTCGGTGCCGTAGACGCGCACGGCTTCCCGGCGTCCGGCGGCGGTCTGTAGCACCACAGGTATAAGCTGGGTCGTGGTCTCCCGAGAGGCCCCGTAGCGGGCCTCTGCGGTGGCCCCGGCGACGTTGAAGTACCGCAGGCTTGTGGCCGAAAGCCCGGTGGCGGAAGCTTCGTAAGAGAGCACCGTGTCGGCGGTCAGCTTGGAGCTGCCGTAGGGGTTTGCGGGCTGAGCTGGGGTGGTCTCCTCTACCGGCACTTTCTCCGGCTCGCCGTAGACGGCGGCGGTGGAGGAGAAAACTATGCGACTAGCATTATGTTGCTTCATCGCGTCGAGCAGGTTGAGCGTACCGCAGAGGTTCGACCGGTAGTACAAGACGGGCTCCGCGACCGACTCCTCGACCCGGGAGCGGGCGGCGAGGTGCATGACCCCGTCGAAGCCCTCGGCCAGGGTCTTCATCAACTCGTCCTTGTCGAGGAGGTCTTTTTCTACGAGGCGCGCGCCCTCGGGAACGGCGCGGCGGTCGCCGGTTGTTAGGTTGTCGAGGACGGTGGTCTCGTGGCCGGCGGAAAGCAGTTGGGCGGCGACGACGCTCCCGATGTAGCCGGCCCCGCCAGTTACCAGGACCTTCACCGGCGCGCTTTCTCTAGGGTGTACAAGCTACTCGTAGTAGTCGAGGCCGAGGTGGGTTATAAGTTCTTCCCCGGCCATCGAGCGTAAAGTGTTCTTGAGCTTCATTAGCTGAATGAACAGGTCGTGCTCGGGGTAGAGTTCGGGGAGGGTCATCGGGCTTTTGAAGTAGAACGAGAGCCACTCCTGGATGCCGCCCATCCCGGCCCGCTGCGCGAGGTCGAGGAACAGCGCGAGGTCGAGGACGATGGGGGCGGCGAGGATGGAGTCGCGGGCGAGGAAGTTTATCTTGATCTGCATCGGGTAGCCGAGCCAGCCGTAGAGGTCTATGTTATCCCAGCCTTCTTTGGCGTCGCCGCGCGGTGGATAGTAGTCGATCTTTACGACGTGGTGGACGTCCTCGTAGAGTTCGGGGTAGAGGTCCGGCTGAAGTATCTGGCCCAAGACGGAGAGCTTGCTAACCTCTTTGCTTTTGAGGTTTTCGGCGTCGTCGAGCACTTCGCCGTCGCGGTTACCGAGGATGTTGGTCGAGTACCAGCCTTCGAGGCCCAGCATCCGGGCTTTCAAACCCGGTGCCAGGATAGTCTTCATCAGGGTCTGACCGGTCTTGAAGTCCTTGCCGGCGACGGGCACGTTCTTCTCGGCTGCTAGTTGCGTGAGGGCCGGTATGTCCACGGCGAGCGACGGCGCGCCGTTGGCGTAGGGGACGCCCTCCTGGATCGCAGCGTAGGCGTAGATCATGGCCGGTGAGATAGCAGGGTCCGAGCTTTTTAGCGCCGCCTCGAACGCTTCTACCGAGTAGTGGGCTTCCCGAGGTTGAGCATACGCTTCCGTAGAGGCGCAGGAGACCATCACGACCCGGTCCAGATCGTTAGCCGCCTTAAAGGAGCGAATATCTTCCCGCACCATCTCGGCGGCTTCCATAAAGGACGAGGCCCCACTTTTCACGTGGGGGGCGTCTATGCGGGAGACGTAGCGGGGGTCGAAGACCGCCGGCATGGGCTGTACGGAGCGTAGCTCGTCTACCACCGCGCCGAGGTGCTCCTTGCTCAGTACACCGGCGGTTACGGCGGCTTCGTAGGCGTCGTCGGGGAAGGGGTCCCAGCCGCCGAAAACCAGGTTATCGAGGTTAGAGAGAGGAACGAGTTCGTTTATCTTCGGTGTGCGATCTTCGGTGCGCTTGCCGAGCCGGACGGTGCCCATCTGGGACAGAGAGCCGACGGGCTCGGCGAGCCTCTTTTTTATGAGCTCGACGCCGGCTACAAGGGTCGTGGCGACCGCGCCCATGCCGGGTATCAGGACTCCGAGCCTGCCCTCCGGGGCTTGTATACCTGTGTTGTCCGGCATCTTTCTCCTGTCATATTTGCGCGAGGATGGTTCATCTACCCCGGCGAGCGCCGGGTCAAACCGTTGCTAGCGGTCGAACTGCCGGGCTTCGGGCGGTTTATCTAGGGCTTCTCGCGCCACCGCGAGGTCTTCAATTACGAACTCCCGCGCCCGGTCGAGGGCCTCGCCGGTCTGACGCAGGAGATAGGCGGGGTGGTAGGTGGCGAGTGCCGGCACGTTAGCTCCGGAGGCGTACCATACGCCCCGACCGGAGCCCATCGTAAACGAGCGGCTTATCAAGGCTTTCGCGGGTGTGGTGCCGAGGAGGACAAGCGCGCGGGGTGCGACTATTTCTAGCTCGGAGAGCAAGATTCCTACACCTTCACGGACCTCGGCCGCCCGGGGCGGGCGGTTACTGAGACGCCCGTTTTTCTCGATGGTGGGCCGGAACTTCACGGTGTTGGTCATGTAGACCTGTGAGCGGTCTACGCCCGCCTCTTTGAAAAGTCCGTCGAGTAGCTTCCCGGCCTGTCCGACAAAGGGATGGCCTCTTTCGGCTTCCTGGCGGCCCGGTGCCTCCCCGATAACGGCGAGCCCGGCGTCGAGCGGTCCTTCGCCAAAAACCGCGCCCTCACCCAAGGTTTGGAGCGTCCGGTCGCGGAGTTCGTTCCACGCGGTCTGCTGGTCCACGTCGAGTACTAGAGACCGAGTTTTTCAGAGATCCACTGCCGGTCAAAGCCGATAATGGATTCACCGTCGATAACGGTCGTCGGGGTGGACTGGGAGTTCATCTCGATCATCTCCTGGATCGCCTCGGCGTCCGTGCGAATGTTCTTTTCGGTGAACTCTACGTTGTTCTGAGATAGAAACTCTACCTCCTGGTGGCAGGCTCCTCAGCCAGGCTGGGTGTAGACGATTACGGTGTGCTCCTGAGCCATCGTTTTCCTCCTCGCGTTTGCCGGATTCCAAAGGTCAGAGAGTAATGCTAACACCTCTCTCGGGGTAAACTCGGCGGGATATGAAAAAGCGCAGGAAGCGGCGGCACAAACGCGGACACCTCGGGGTCTGGGACCCGACGGGCGGGGAGGTCCGGCAGGGCAGCGGGCTGCCGGTTGACGGAGGGAAGAGGGGACCGTCTATTAGCCCGCCGGGCCGGGGATAGTATCGAGGAGGTTTCGACCGGGGACCTCGATGCCTCGACTATCCGCGCCGGATAACGTAGAGGCTCTCAGCTATAATTCGGGCCACTATGCTCGCCGCCGCTCTCGTACTATTCGCCTACCTCCTCGCCTCGGTATCGACCGGCGTGCTGGTCACGCGGGCTTATGGGGTGGACATCCGCAAAGTCGGCAGCGGGAACGTCGGCACGGCAAACGTGCTGCGGGCCGCGGGCAAGGGGGCGGCGGTAATGACGCTCTTCGGGGATATGATGAAGGGCTTCGTCCCGGTTGTAGCCGCGAGGGTCCTTACCGGAAACGACTGGGTCACGGCCGGCGTGGCGCTCGCGGCGGTCGTCGGACACTGCTGGCCGATGTTTCTGCGTTTTAAGGGCGGTAAGGGGGTGGCTACGGGCGCGGGTACTAGCATCGCGCTGGCCCCGCTCGTGGGCCTCGGGTTGTTTGTATTCTGGTGGGGGGTGGTCTTCGCCTTCCGGTACACATCATTAGGGGCGATAGCCGTGATGGCCGTGAGCCCGGTAGTCTTTCTGCTGACCGGGCAGCCCGCGCCTTACGTGTTATACACGATCGTCGGGGGCGCTATAGTCCTCTGGCGGCACCGGGAGAACGCGCGGGCGCTAGTAGCAGGTACGGAGCGGAAGGTCGGGCAAAAGACTGAGAAGGGTGACGGGCGTGCTTAAAGAAGCTTACCGGGATAAGTCGATACTCCTTACCGGGGGGACCGGCTTTCTCGGGACTGCGCTGGTCGAGAAGATACTGCGGAGCCTCCCGGAGATAAACCGTCTGTACCTGATCGTACGTTCCTCCTCGGGTAAGTCGGCCGCGGAGAGGTTCGAGAACGACGTGCTAGTCTCGGCGGCTTTCAATAACTTGCGCCGGGAGCTCGGTGACGAGTTTTCCAAGCGAGTCTCGGAGAAGGTGCGGATATTAGAAGGCGACGTACACACTCCGAACCTCGGGCTGGGCGATGACGACCTCGCGGAGCTTTCGCGGGAGGTGGACGCCGTGATCCACTCCGCAGCCTCGGTCGTTTTCGATGCGCCGCTGGACGCCGCGGTTGACTCGAACGTTCACGGGACGCTCGGACTACTGGAGTTGGCCCGCGGCTGGGACAAGGAACCTCTTTTCATGCACATCTCGACGGCTTATGTCTCGGGGGTCCGGGGCGGCCTCATTGCGGAGGAGCCGCCGGGAGCGGAGACACCGAACGGCACCCGGATAGACGCCCGCGAAGAGATAGAGAGGCTGGAGCAGGCTTTCGAAGAGGTTGAGGAGGCTTCAAAAGCCAGGAGCTTCGGCGACAGTTCCCCGGAGAAGGCTGAGGAGTTGCGCCAGGAGTGGGTGCGGGAGCGGCTCGTGGAGCGGGGGACCGGCCGGGCGCGGGAGTTGGGCTGGCACGACGTGTACACCTTTACCAAGTCGCTCGCCGAGCGGCGGGTCGTGGCGGAAAAAGGAAACCTGCCGCTGGTGATCTTGCGGCCGGCGATTATCGAGAGCAGCTTTCGGGAGCCTTATCCGGGTTGGATCCAGGGTTCCCGTATGGCGGACCCGATCATCGTGGCCTACTCAAAGGGCCTCTTGCAGGAGTTCCCCGGCGACCCCGAGAGCCTTATTGACGTAGTGCCGGTAGACCACGTGGTAAACGCGGTTCTCGCGTCAGCCGTCCGGCGTCCGGCCTCGCCGGAGGTCTTTCAGGTGGCGTCCGGCGAGCGTAACCCGCTGCGCTACCGGCAGTTCTACGAGTACGTGCGGGAGTATTTCCTCGAACACCCGGCGCGCGACTCCGGCGGGCGGCCGATACCCGTCCCGGAGTGGAGCTTCCCCGGCCGCCGGTCGGTCGAGTGCCAGCTAAAAGCTCTGCTAACCGGCCTCAAAGCCGGGGACTTCCTGGCGGCCCGGCTACCGGAAGGCCACCTCGCCCGGGACGTGCGCGGCCGGGTCGCCCGGTCCGAGAAGCGAGCCCGGATGAACCTGTACTACAGCCGCATCTACGGCGCCTACAGCAGCATGACCTCGACGTTCTCCGCCACCTGCACGGCGGCTCTCTACAAGGAGCTTCCGCCGGAGGATAGAGAGGAGTTCCCCTTCGACATCGCAGAGGTCGATTGGAAGCGTTGGATGCAGGAGACCCACCTGCCGGCGCTCACGACCCGCCCGAACCGCAAAAAGCGCCGGCAGACCCCGGAGTCCCCGGGAGAAGTGGCGGCCATCTTCGACGTCGACGGTACGCTCGTCGCCTCGAACGTCGTCTCCTACTACGCCTGGCTCCGGATGCAAGAGCTACCGGCGTGGTTGCGGCCCTTGTGGGCGGTTTCGTTTCTGCCGAAGATCCCGTACTACTTCGTGCTGGACAAGCTCAGCCGGGCGCACTTCAACCGCGCCTTCTACAAAAACTACGCTGGATGGAAGCCGTCCCGCGCCCGCCAACTGAGCCGGGAGAGCTTTTCGGGGTACCTCTTGAGCAGGATCTACCCTTCCGCCCTCACCCGCTTGCGGAGCCACAAAGAAGCCGGTCACCGGGTGGTCCTGCTCTCGGGCGCGCTGGACTTTGTGCTCGAACCGCTCGGAGACCTGGCCGACGACATAGTTTGCGCGCACCTGGAGGAGAAAGACGGCGTGTTTACTGGTGAGTTATCCGGGGCGCCGGTAGCCGGGGATGCCCGGGCCCGGATGCTGGCATCCTTTGCCCGCAAGCGGGGTCTGGACCTCTCCCGTTCCTACGCCTACGCCGATGCGATCTCGGACCTGCCGATGATGGAAGCCGTCGGGAACCCGGTCGCCGTCAACCCCGACGGCCGGCTCGCCGCCGCAGCCGAGAGCCGGGGCTGGGAGATCCGGACGTGGGGAACCGACGGCTCCGGGGAGGTCGGCGAGATAGAGGAAGCGGGGTAGCATCCGGGCTCTCCGCTACAGCAAGTCCGTACCCCGTTACCTCCTCATGCGCCTCGGTGCCCACCGGGTCGAGCGTCTGGAGACGAGCCGCTTCGCCCCGCTGCAACTAGCACACCTCCCGGAGCCGCCGCTGCCCGCGCCGGAATGGGTCCGGGTCCAGCCGCTACTCTCCGGCATCTGCGGCTCGGACCTCGCCACCCTCTCCTCAGAAAGCTCGCCGTACTTCTCGCCGGTAACCTCACCGCCGTTCGTTATGGGCCACGAGGTCGTCGGGGCTGTCACCCAGGATAGCGGCGGCTTCCGGGCCGGGGAGCGGGTAGTGGTAGAACCAGCTCTAGGATGTGCGGTCCGCGGCATAGATCCACCGTGCCGGATGTGCGCCGCCGGCTTCTACGCCCGGTGCCTGAACGTGACCGGGAAAGGTAGTATTTCGGCCGGCATCCAGACCGGCTTCTGCCGCGACACCGGTGGCGGCTGGTCGGAGGGGACCCTGGTCGCCCACTCTTCGCAGCTTCACCGGGTACCGGACGGGATGCCGGATGAGGCCGCCGTCGCCATTGAGCCGCTGGCCTGCGCCGTCCACGCCGCGCTCAAGGTCGAGCCGGGGCCGGAGGACACCGCGCTCGTCCTCGGGGCCGGGAGCGTCGGGCTGTTCGTGGTGGGCGCTCTCCGGAAGCTTACCCGGGTGGGACGCTTGATCTGTGTCGCCAAGCACGACCGGCAGCGCAAAGAAGCCTTACGTCTCGGCGCGGACGCGGTCGTCTCCCCGAAAGAAATGTACGGCGCACTGCCGGAGATGCTCGGAACGGATAGCCACAAGCCGGAGCTTGGTAAACCCGTCGTGCCCGGCGGGGCGGACGCCGTATTCGAGTGCATCGGCTCGCCGGGGACCATAGAAGACGGCATCCGGCTGTGCCGTCCCGGCGGCACCGTGGCCTTTGTCGGCATGCCGGGCGCCCGCAGCGCGTTGGACCTCACCCCGCTGTGGCACGGGGAGGTAAACCTCTCCGGGACCTACGCCTACGGCTACGAGGAGTACGACGGCCGCACGCTAAAAAGCTTTGAGCTTGCGCTGCAGCTCGCCCCGCGGATAGACCTCGAAAGCATGGTCGGGCCGCTCTTCCGCCTCGGAGACTACCGCAACGCCATATCCACTGCCCGCCGGGCGGGCCGCAGCGGTCACGTAAAGGTCGCCTTCGACCATCGCGAGGTCCAGGCATGACCGTCGCCACAAATGCCCGCCTCGTATCCTTGAACACCGGCCGCCCGGCTCCTCTGCCGCACCGGGACCGGCAGGTAGAGACCGGCTTCGTAAAAGCCTCTATCCAGAGTCCACTGTGGCTCGGCCACAACGGTCTCGACGGTGACGAGCAGGCCGATAAAAAGAATCACGGCGGGCCGGACAAAGCCGTCTGCGTCTACGCGCTGGAGCACTACCCCTACTGGGAAAAGCGGCTCGGCTCGGAGCTACCCGAAGCAGCCTTCGGGGAGAACTTCTCCACGACGGGTTTTACGGAGTCCGAAGTATGCATAGGAGATGTCTACCGGGTCGGGAGTGCGACCGTGCAGGTCAATCAGCCGCGGCAGCCGTGCTACAAGCTCGCCGCCCGCCACGGGACAAAAGAGCTTGCGCTGTGGGTTGAGGAGACCGGCTTTACGGGTTTCTACCTGCGGTGTCTGGAGCCCGGAGAGGTGAGCGCCGGGGATAACTTTACTCTGGTCGAACGTCCGGATCACGGATTAAGCGTGGCAGAAGCGAACCGGGTAATGCACCACAACAAGCAGGATAAAGCAGGCATCGAACGCCTGCTCTCCGTCCCCGAACTCGCTAATTCCTGGCGCAAACAGCTTGAGAAGCGCCTCGCAGACTTGTAGAAGACTCGCGGCCAGCCCTCAATAAAGAAGAGCTGGGAGTAGTAAATTTTAGCTGTACACAAAACTTCTTACATAATACTTGGCATAAACTACCTAAAGTACGATAATTCGGAAGGTGAAAGTGTGGGCTTATAAGACGGACGGTTCGGGTAACCCTCGGCGCTTCTTCAACCGTTGGGAAGTGGCTTGGTGGGCGGTGCTGAAGGTTGGAAAGGTCGCCGGTCCCTTCTTGCTTTCCGGGGTCATAGGAAGTGTAATGTGGATTCTAGCTTCTGATTCATCCAACATGGAGATAGTAAGCTACGCTTTGATCTTAGCGGCTCTCTTATTTCTCTATCTTCTTGCTTCAGGCGCGATATACCTTTACATAGTCTTCTCCGGTGGCGTTATGAGCAGGACGGAGCGTCGGAAACACGAGGCTCGTAGTCGGTAAAGCTTCGCGCTAAAAGATCTGTCAACCTCAAACGCGACTACTAAAGTTCCTGCTACATCTACTACCACCCGATAACCCTTTCGCTACAAGGCGCGGACCCGAGAGTAGGTTTCTATTTATGAAACATTCTATATTGAAATTATTAACACTTTTACTTTAAAATAGAGCAGTCTTTAAGGTGTTATTGAAGGGGTGGGTAAGGTGTTGCCGCGTATCGGCGCGTTTCTCAATCTAAGTTTCTTCCCGTCTCGCTCGGAAGAGCCGGAGCAGGAGTGTCGGACGAGGTAGGGGGCAACGGTCGGTATCAAGTTTACTAATAGAAGCCACACCTCAGACGGGAAAGTGCGGTCGGGTTAAGACGCTCAAAAGATGCTTGCTGAGAGACGGGTGTGGTGGTGGAGAAAGGAGGATCTCTTAATGAACTATAGATGGTCCGCTCATGTGGAGCGGATGGTACTTCTAATCGCAACGGTCCTCGCCGGGGTGGTCCTGGCGGCGGGGTGCGGGGCGTTGGATGGGTCGCCGGAGAGCAGGGAACAGGGAGGAGCGTCAGCGCCGGAAGCTTCATCACCCGAAAGAGGACAGAGTGCCGGGGCGACGAGTCGGGAGCAGACCGTCGAGGTGGGAAGGCTCGCCTACAGGAGCACGCAGGAGGCTCAGACCGCGGAAATGTTCTACAGCAGCACGGTCTCGGGACTGCCGGACCCGTACGCCGCCCCCGGGGAGCAGGACCCCGGCAGCTTCCGTACCACCTCCCAGGGAGTGGTCGACTTCGCCAACGAGGAGGCAGCGTACACCATGGACCTGTCGATGTTCGGGGCCTTTGAGGTACGGCAGGTCGGTAACGTTATGTATCAGAAGTTTCCGGAGGACTTCCGCTCGGAGATGCCGGGAGGGAAACCGTGGGTGAAGATCGACCTCAACACGTTGTACCGCGAGCAGTACGGGGAGAGTTTGTCGGAACTACAGGGTGGAACGACCGGCAGCCCGGTCGGGCAACTCGAGTACCTTAAAGGTGTTCGGGAGTCCGTGGACAAGCTAGGTGTCGAGGAAGTCCGGGGTACAGAGACTACTCATTACCGGGCGGAGATCGACCTGTCTAAATCCCTGGATACCCCGCAACTAAAACAAGCTTACGAACAGACCTACGGGAGAGCTGCTACCGGAAATGTCCCGGTAGAACTTTGGCTGGACGCTCAGGACCGGGTTCGCCGGTTTCAGATGAGTTTGTCCGTACCGGTGCCGGAAGACCCCGCTTCACAGGGTAATGTCCAGGAGTCTACCGGGGGACCGGTCACCGAGGCGCAGGTCACCGTCGTAGAGGAGCTCTACGACTTCGGCACGCCGGTAGAGGTCAGCCCACCCCCGCCCGAGATGACCGCCGACTATAAGACCTGATGGCAAACCAGAAAGTCTCCTCCTGAGCTGCGGTAGGCGACGAGTAAATAGCCACGGGCCCCGGCCGCGCGTGGTAGCCGCCGGGGCACGTAACGACCGTGGAGGATGTAAGGCGGCCAGGATGGAAATTAGTGTTTGCTGGCGGATGCTCAGCCCGTGAGGCGGCTCGGACTGCGCCGCATCGTCGAGAAGTTCGGCTCCGGTATACGGGTCGTCTGCGAGGCGGGAGTCTCCGAAAAGACTGTCGGGCTTGTGGAAGAGAGTTCCCCCAGACCTCGTCGTCCTGGCACTCGGGATCGTTGAGGACGAGGCTGCGGTCTTGCTCTGCCGGGACATAAAGGACCTCCCCAACGCCCCCCGGATAGTCCTCTACGGTGATTGGAAGAATGACATAGCGGAGCGCCCGGACGGAGGAAAGCTTTGCTACCAGATCTCCGGCGCCGAGAGTTACGTGGCCGGGACCGAGAGCCCGGAGCGGCTCGTGGAGGCGCTGAGGCGGACGTATGACGGGGAGATCTTCTACCTCGGACCATGAAGCAGGGGCGTAAGAGTTTTGTCGGAGCATGACTTGTACAATGGCTCTTCGTTTAGACACGAGGAGGAGAGCTTTGAGTCATTCCGAAGAAGTTATAACTTTAGATAGCACGAGCCCGCCGATGATGTTCAACGCGGGGGACGGCTTTCACTACGAGAAGCTGCCGGCGGGGACCCGCGTGATCTACCCGAAAGACCCGGTCGAAGCCCTCCCGGATCCCTACGTCGCCATCGAGCGAGCCCTACTCGAACCGATGGACATGGAGCCCCTGCACGAGCTGCTCTACCCCGGCATGAAGCTGACCATCGTCTTCGATGACCTCTCGCTACCGCTGCCGCCGATGCAACGCCCCGACATCCGCCAGATGGTCATCGAGAAAGTTCTCGAAAAAGCCTACGCCAAAGGTGTAGAAGACATACACCTCATAGCCGCGCTCGGCCTCCACCGCCGGATGACGAAGGCGGAGCTTACCTGGGAGCTTGGTAAGAAGATAGTGGACACCTTCTACCCCGACCGGCTCTATAACTACGACGCCGAGGACGAGGCGGGCAACAAGAAGATCGGGGAGACGGAAAAGGGCGAGGATGTCGAAATTTCCCGGCGTGCCGCCGAGAGTGACCTGGTAGTCTACGTGAACATCAACTTCGTCCCGATGGACGGCGGCCACAAGTCCATCCACACCGGCATCTCACCCTACCGCTCCATCCGCCACAACCACAACCCGGACTCCCTCCGCAACACCCGCTCGCTCATGGACCCCGAGAACTCCGCCCTCCACGGCTCCCTGAACCGCATGGGCCGCATCCTGGACGAGAACCTCAAGGTCTTCCACATCGAGACCACCCTGAACAACCAGGCTTTCCCGTCGGTCTTCAACTTCATGGCCTATCCGGAGCAGGAGTGGGACACCCTCACCCGGACAAACTTCCTAGCAAACCACAAAGCTACGCAACTCATGCCGCGAGGGGTGGCCCGGCGCGTGTTCCAAAACATCTCCGGCCCGGCGAGGATGACCAGCGTGCAGGCCGGGGCCACGGACCCCGTACACCGGGAGACGCTGAAGCACGTCCACAAGCAGCAATTGGTGTCCGTGGAAGGCCAGTCGGACATCGTGCTCATGGGCATCCCGTACCTCGGGCCGTATAACGTGAACTCCATAATGAACCCGATCCTGGTCCACTGCATGCTGCTCGGCTACCAGTTCAACCTGTATAAAAACCGGCCGCTGGTGCGCGAGGGCGGGGTGCTTATAGCCACCCACCCGGTCCACGACGACTGGAACGCGGTCCACCACCCCTCGTACATCGACTTCTTTAACGAGGTGCTGCCCGAGACTACGGACCCGGACGAGATGGCGCGAAACTTCGAGAAGAAGTACGCCCACGACCCGTGGTACCGGACGCTCTACCGCAACTCCTACGCCTACCACGGCGTCCACCCGTTCTACATGTGGTACTGGGGCGCGCACGCCCTCGACTACCTCGGGGACGTAATATTCGTCGGCGGCGACCCGATGACCACCCAGCGGATGGGCTACAAGCGGGCAGATTCAATCGCGGACGCCATAGAGCTGGCGAAGGACACCGTGGGCCCGAGCCCGAGCACTACGTACATGCACCTACCACCCTTGTTCATGGTCGAAGTTAACGAGTAGAAGGGGGCGGTAGATGAGAGCGTGGGAGATAAGGGATAGCTTCGGCATCGAGTCGCTGACGATCACCGAGAAGCCGGAACCGGAGCCGGGACCGGGACAGGTCGCCGTCCGGGTGCGGGCGGTATCGCTGAACTACCGGGACTTGCAAGTAGTGAAAGGCCAGTACGATCCGAAGATGCCGCTGCCCCGTATCCCGTTCTCTGACGGGGCCGGGGAGGTCGTGGCCGTCGGCGAGGGTGTCACTCGCTTCGAGGTCGGCGACCGGGTAGCGGGTATCTTTATGCAGGAGTGGGTCGAGGGCGGCGTCACGCCGGAGAAGGCGGCCTCGGCGCTCGGCGGGCGCATCGACGGTATGCTCCGGGAGTACGCCGTGCTGAACGAGTCCGGACTGGTAGCTATCCCAGAGCACCTCTCCTACGAGGAGGCCGCCACACTTCCCTGCGCGGCGGTGACCGCCTGGAACGCGCTGGTGACGCAGGGCGGACTCTCGGCCGGAGAGACGGTGCTGTTGCAGGGGACCGGCGGCGTGTCCATCTTTGCGTTGCAGATTGCCAACATGTTCGGGGCGCGGGCCATAGTTACGTCGAGCAGCGACGAGAAGCTGGAGAGGGCGTACTCTCTTGGTGCTTCGGACGGCATCAACTACCGGGAGACGCCGGAGTGGGACGAGAAAGTTCTGGAGCTTACCGGCGGGCGGGGCGTGGACTATGTCGTCGAGGTCGGCGGGCCGGGTACGCTGAACCGCTCGCTCTTGGCGGTGAGGATGGGCGGGTATGTAGCCATGATCGGGGTTTTGACCGGCGGTGGCGGGGAGATAACAACGGCGTCCATCCTGCGCAAGAGCATCCGGATACAGGGCATCTACGTCGGCAGCCGCACGATGTTCGAGGCTATGAACCGGGCTATATCCCTGCACGGGCTAAAGCCGGTCGTGGACCGGGTGTTCGACTTTGAGGAAGCACCCGACGCCCTGCGTCACATGGAGAGCGGGGCGCACTTCGGCAAGATCTGCATCCGTATCTGACAGTTAGTCAGCGCTTCAGCAGTAAAAGGCTGACCGGGCGTCCGCATCGGTACAGTGGCAACGCTAGTATCGGCAGAGTAAAGAAATCCCTGGGAACTTGAGATATACCGAATAAACTATGTGTTGATGCGGACGCGGCACATACTAGAGGAGAAGATGGGCGCGGTTTTTGTTTCCGGGGCGGGTGGTTCTCTCAGCCGCACGGCTGCTCTTACCGGTCTGGGCGTTTGAGCTTGGGTCCGATGGTTTCCGTAGCCGGGCTCTCGAAGACTTATGACTCGGGTTTCCGGGCGCTCAAGGACATCGACCTGGACATCGAGCGCGGGGAGATCTTCGCTCTGTTGGGACCGAACGGGGCTGGTAAGAGCACCCTGATTAACATCATCTGCGGTATCGTCAACCCGTCCGGCGGTAAGGTACTGGCCGACGGTCACAACATCATCTCCGAGTACCGGGCGGCGAGGTCCATTATCGGGCTGGTCCCGCAGGAACTCGTCACCGACTCTTTCGAGACCGTCCGGGCCACCGTCAGCTTTAGCCGGGGGTTGTTCGGCAAAAAGGCCAACCCCGCCTACATCGAGAAGGTGCTGAGGGACCTCTCGCTGTGGAACAAGCGGGACGATAAGATCGTGACCCTTTCGGGAGGGATGAAGCGGCGGGTCATGATCGCCAAGGCGCTCTCCCACGAGCCTCGGATACTCTTTCTCGACGAGCCGACCGCCGGTGTGGACGTCGAGTTACGCCGGGAGATGTGGCGGATGGTGCGCCGGCTGCGCGAGGACGGGGTAACCATTATCCTGACCACCCACTACATCAGCGAGGCCGAAGAGATGGCCGACCGGGTCGGGGTGATAGACGACGGCGAGATCGTCCTCGTCGAAGATAAAACCGAACTTATGCGCAAACTCGGCAAGAAACAACTGACACTCCAACTACCCGAAGTGCTGGACGAGATACCGGACGAGCTAGCCGGCTACCAACTGGAACTTTCTCCGGATGGCACCGAGTTGACCTACACCTACGACGCTGGCGAAGCCGGGCGCGGAGACATTCCAGACCTCCTCGCAGACCTCAGCGGCGTGGGTATCAGGTTCAAGGACTTGCAGACCCATCAGAGTTCGCTGGAGGAGATCTTCGTGGAGCTTGTGGAAGAGGAGAAGTGAACCTGTACGCGATCCGGGCGATCTACAAATTCGAGATGGCCCGTACCCTGCGCACGATTCTACAGAGCATCGTCTCGCCGGTTATCTCTACGTCGCTGTACTTCGTGGTCTTCGGCGCGGCGATAGGTTCGCGCATAGAGAACATCGACGGCATCAGCTACGGCGCGTTTATAGTGCCCGGCCTGATCATGCTCTCCCTGCTGACCCAGAGCATCACCAACGCGGCGTTCGGCATCTTTTTCCCGAAGTTTACGGGCACTATCTACGAGGTATTGTCCGCTCCCGTGTCCTACGTCGAGATCGTGCTCGGCTACGTCGGGGCGGCGGCGACCAAGTCGGTAGTACTCGGCCTGATAATCCTCTCCACCGCGAGCCTGTTCGTGCCGCTGGAGATAGCCCACCCCGTATGGATGCTCATGTTCCTGCTACTCACGGCCGTTACCTTCAGCCTCTTCGGATTTGTGCTCGGCATCTGGGCCGACGGCTTCGAGAAGCTGCAACTCGTCCCGTTCCTCATCGTGACCCCCCTCATATTCCTCGGCGGCAGCTTCTACTCCGTCGATATGCTCCCCCCGGTCTGGCAGACGGTGACCCTCTTTAACCCGGTCGTCTACCTGATAAGCGTCTTCCGCTGGAGCTTCTACGGTGTCGCCGACGTGAGCGTCGGCCTCAGCCTGACCATGACCCTCGTCTTTCTCGCCCTGTGTCTGACGGCGGTGTGGTGGATCTTCAAGACGGGCTACCGCCTGAAAACGTAAAGGGTTTTAAGTAACCCTCAGACCACCCGCCGCATGACGAATAGGGTGAGGAGGCACACCGCGGCCAGGGCGGAGTAGGAGACTAGATCACCGCCGAGGTCGGCCAGGGCCCCGCCCAGTGGAGCCCCGATCCCATACCCCGAGGCCCACGCCACATTCGTGACGCCGAAGCCCAGAGCCTGCCCGATGCCGACTTTATCCGCGCCCGCGGTGAACAGCGCGGTACCGGGCGTGAGCGGGGAGTTGAAGATGCCGGCGGCGAGCACGACGAGCAGAGCTAGCAGCCAGGCGTTCGGTGCCCAGGGCAGTAGTAGAAGCAGCAGAACCGATGCCACGAGCCCGAACGTGACCGGCCGCCGGTAGCCGGTCCTGTCCGACCAGCGCCCGAGGACCGGATGGATGGTCGTCTCGAACAGCGCTCCGGCGAGCAGTACCGCCCCGATGGCGAATGCGCCCCAGCCAAAGCGGGAGAACTCCAGAGGCGCGAGCACGGAGAGCACGCTAAAGAGCAGGGGAGAAATGGAGATCAGGGCTATGCCGGTCGCCAGTCGGGGACGCAGGACTTCCTTTAGCGCCCGGAACGAGGGCTGCTCGGCCGGTCGGGACGCCGGTTGGGTAGAAGCCCAGACGAACACCAGGGCTCCGGCTCCGGCGACGGTGGCGAAAGTCGGGGCGATACCGAAGCGGTCGGCTGCGGCTCCTAGCAGAGGACCGAGAAGGGAGCCTACCACGGCGGCGCTGATCAGGGTCCCTATCATCTGCCCGCGGCGTTCCTCGGATGCCGTGGCAGTGATCCAGGTGAAAGCCGCTATCCACGAGAACGCACTCCCGAAACCTTCGCCGAGCCGGAGCATCACCAGGAGCCACGCCTGATCCGCAAAGCCGAACGCGAGGCTCGTCACCGAAAGGAGCCCGAGCCCGAAAAGCGCCGTCGGTTTCACCCCGATCCTGGACGCCAGGTACGCTCCCGGCGCGGCCCCGACGATTATCCCGCCGCCAAAGGCCCCGTTCAACAAACCCGCCCCGAACTTTGATAAGCCGAACTCCCCGGCGTAGTAGGGGATAAGGGGCACGAGCGCCGCGTAGAACACGGTGTCGATAAATACGATGGCGCAGGCGAGTGCTAGAAGACGGCGCATAGCCTCGATTCTAACCCCGCTAACTCAGAAGGCTGAGACCAGGATCACGGCGCAAACCGGACCGCTTGTTAATATCTAGCCGTGGCAAATTTATCTTCCAGGGTGCTAGCGTTTCTCCGCACGGCGTTCGTGGACTGGCTCGCCTGGAAGCGGCGGAGCCTATCGAACAAGATACTGTTCGTTATCTCCTTATCGCTGGCAGCCTTTGTCACCGTTACCTTTGCCTGGGCCACTATCGACCCGTCTCCCGGCGACGCCCTGCGGTACTTTGCGCTCTACTTCGTGTGGGGGGTCTGCGCGGTCGCCATCCTCATCGGTATGGCCGAGTACAAGACGAGTCCTCTGCGAAAAGGCCGCGAGCGCGGACACCTGTTCATCCTGCTGTTTATCGGGGCGCTCCTCATCGCCACCCGCGCCCTGAACATGGTTCTCTACTACAATCCGTAGTCTGAACTATCCAATAACGGATTTCCGCAGCTAGGCCACAAAAGGGGAGGATTGATGGCTAAGGCTTTGCTCTTTGACCTCGACGGCACGCTGGCCGAGACGGGCTCTCTACACTACCCGGCGTGGGTCGAAACGTTGGAACCCTACGGCATCGAGGTAACCCGCGACTTCTACCAGCGGAGGATCGGCGGCCGCGTAAACCGGGACATCGTGGAAGAACTGCTCCCGGACCTCTCCCCGGACAAAGCCCGACAACTCGCGGACGACAAAGAAGCCCGGTTCCGCGAAAAGACCGGCGAACTTGAACCACTCCCCGGACTACTGGACTTCGTCGGGCGTATCCGGGAAAAAGGACTCCCAGCGGTGCTCGTCACCAACGCCCCGGAAGAGAACGTCCGGGCGATCCTGCAGGCTCTCGGCCTCTACGAGGCTTTTGATCCCGTAGTTCTGGCCGAGGAGGTCGGTGCCGGCAAACCGGACCCGGCTCCCTACCTGGAAGCCCTGCGGCGGCTAGACCTCCCGGCCCCGGACACCGTAACCTTTGAAGACTCGCCCTCCGGCCTCGCTTCCGCCATGGCCGCCAAAATACCGACCGTGGGTATAGCTTCCACCCACGAGCCGGAAGAGTTGAGGAAAGGCGGCGCTTACCTTATCGTTCAGGACTTCACCGACCCTGAGTTGGAGATTCTGCTCCACGACAGTAGTTAAAGCTCAGGCGGCCTGGTCTGCTGGTTGCTCTCCGTATACCCCGTCAAGAAAGTCGAGTAGCCACTGCCGGTACTCGGGGTGGGTGTAAGCCGTGACGTGGTCGTAGCCGGAGAGCGGCCAGAAGGTGGCCTCCGGATAGGTCGTCATCATCAGGCCAGCGTGGGTAAAGGGCACGACCTCGTCGGTAGTAGAGTGGATCACGAACAAGGGCGTCCCGCTCTCGGACAACCGCGCCGCGGACTCGTCCGGCACCACCGCCCACGGGTCAAAGCCCAAAAACAGCTTCGCTGATAGAAAAGTACCGAAGTTAAAAAGCGCCGGCAGCGGGCTCCGCTCCGGTAGCTGATCCTCTAACAGTAGCGGCAGGTCCGCGTACCCCGCTTCCTCGATTACCCCCGCTACGTCCGGCCTGACCTCCGGCGCGCTCCGGACGACCGTCGCGGCTCCCATCGACCAACCGTGGAGGATGACGTCTTCAGAAGCAAAGCCTCTTTCTTCCAGCCAGTCGAGCGCCCCGCGCACGTCGCGCGTCTCTTTGTAGCCTAGAGTGCGGCGGACGGCCTCGGACTCGCCGTGTCCCCGGAGGTCGATCATGAGCACCGAGAACCCCTCGTCGGCATAGATGCGGGCGGTCTCCAGTACCTGATCGTTGGACTTGTTCCCGCCCCAGCCGTGGACCAGGACCGCCGCCCGCCGCGCCCCGGAAGCCGATCGGGAGACCCACCACCCGGAGAGCCTTACGCCGTCCGTGCTCTGTAGCCGGACCTCCCGGTAGTCGAGCCCGACCGCGTCCGGCGTCCGGTCCATAGGCCCGGTATCCGCGGCTGTTAGCCGGGTGGCTACCAGTAACCCGACCCCGAGGTAGGCCGCCGCGAGGAGCAGGATTACGGCTAGCAGCCAGATCAGGGGCCGGAGGAAGGTACGGCCCTTTCTCCGGCGTTTCTGCGGGCGTCTCCGGAGCCGGGTCACGCCTCTACAGTTCTATCTCCGCTGTTACCTCCGAAGAACCTTCCTGCAAGGAGACTTGCAGGACGCCGTCTTCGTAGCTCCACTCCGGCTCTTCGCCACCGGTCCGCACGCTCTGTGGGCGGCTCTCGACGCCGCGGAGTTCGAGCACCACGCGCTCGCGTTCGGGGGAGAAGTTCCCCTCGCGTTCGCCGAGCCGGACGGAGATGTGGCCGCCCGCCCGCTCGCAGGAGAGGCTGCGCCGGGCGTACTCGCCGGTCCGGTAGTCGTAGCCCTCCCCGGAGTCCTCGTAGAGCATGGACTCCCCGGAGCCCTCTGCCGGGTAGGCCAGCACCGTCAGCGGGTCGAGAGGCTTCTCGCCGACGTGGTTCATCTCGGGGCCGAGCGGGACGGGCACGTTCGCTCTCACGTAGATCGGTGGTTCCCCGAGCGGGGCGTGGGCCAGTATATGCGTCGGTCCTGTAAAGCTTTCACCGGTCCAGTAGTGGAACCAGTCGCCTTCCGGCAGGTAGACGTGGCGGTGCTCGTTGGCTTTTCCGGGACGGGTGATGGGAGCGACGAGCATCGCGCCTCCGAACAGGAACTCGTCGTCGGCGGTGTAAGTTATCTCGTCGCCGGGGTACTCGAAAAGGAGAGGGCGCAGGATCGGGGCCCCGTTACGGTTGCACTCCTCGAAAAGACTGTAGAGGTACGGCAAGAGCCGCTGGCGGAGCTTTAGCATCTTGCGGATTGCGCCCTCGTAGGGCTCGCCGAAGACCCACGGCTCCTGGTGGCGGGTACCCTCTGCCGAGTGGTTGCGGCAGAACGGCTGAAATATGCCGAACTCCGTAAAGCGCGTGAGTAGCTCTCCGTCGGTGTCCCCGAAAAACCCCCCGACATCCACCCCGGCCCACGCGACCCCCGATAGCCCCATGTTCTGTAGCTGCGGCATGCTCATCCACAGGTGCTCCCACCAAGACGAGTTATCCCCGGTCCACTGCAGGGCGTGGCGCTGGAGCCCGGCGTACCCGGAACGGGTTATAACGAACGGCCGTTTGTCCGGTTGGATCTTTAACAGTCCTTCCCGCACGGCCCGGGACATGAGCGAACCGTAGGTGTTGTGGACCTGGGCGTTTAGCTTCGCCTCCCCGCTGGAACCTCCGGGGTGGACCACGTCATCCGGAAACGAGGACTGCGGCGGGACGAACAAGGAAGGCTCGTTCATGTCGCACCAGATGCCGGCCACGCCCGCGTCGAGCAGTACCCGGTGCTTCTCTCCCCACCAGGCCCGCGCTTCGGGGCTCGTGAAGTCCGGGAAGGCGCAGAGTCCCGGCCAGACGACGTTGTGGTAGTCCTCGTTCTCCAGGGTCTTGCAGTAGAAGTCGTGCTCCACGCCCTCCTCGTATACGTGGTAGCCTTCTTCAACCTTTACGCCGGGGTCTACGATGGTTATCACGTTAAAGCCCTGCTCTTTAAGGTCCGAGATGAGCTTCTCCGGCTCGGGGAAGCTTTCTTTATTCCAGGTAAAGACTTTAAAGGCGTCCATGTAGTCGATGTCGAAGTAGATGGTATCGCAGGGGATGTCACGCTCGCGGAACCGGCTGGTGATCTCCCGTATTTCCTTTTCGGTCTCGTAGCTCCAGCGGGACTGCTGGTTTCCTAAAGCCCACAGCGGCGGCATCGGGGTGCGGCCGGTAAGCTCGGTGTAGCGGTCGAGCACCGCCCCCGGCGTCGGCCCCGTAAAGACGTAGTACACGACGTCCCCGCCATTGGCCCCGAAGTACGACCGCTCCTCGTTCTCGTTGGCAAGGTCCAGTTCGACCCGGTGGGTGTTGTCGAAAAAGACGCCGTGCGCCCGGCCGTCCCGGATCGAGAGGTAGAACGGGATCGAAGCGTACAGGTTGCTGTAGGCCGCGGTGTGGCCGGCGGGCGGGTCTATGTTGTAGAAGATCTGGTAGGAACCGGTCTTATCCAGCCCGCTCGTCCGCTCTCCGCAGCCGAAAAAGCGCTCGCCCTCTTCCCGGCGCTTGTACAGCCGGACCGGGTCCCCGATGGCCTCCATGATACCGCCAGCCGACGGCTGCTTGACGACACCCATCCCGCGCTCCGGGTCGTCGGCGGCAAAGGTGGTGCCGGAAGAGTCCGCAAAGCTCAACCGCAGCGGGTCTAGTTGCAGGTGGGCGGTCGCTTCCGCGGTCGCCAGAGAGACTTCCTGCTCCCCGGACATCGAGGTCTCTACCGCCTCCCAGTCGTGCTTGGCGATAGCCTCGGAAGCGTAGCTTACCGGGCGGCCCGCCGGGAACATCCCGACCCGGAAAAGGTCCGGGGCCAGCGCCGTCACCTCGACCGTCGCACTACCAGCCCGCAGGCGGACGCTGTTGCCGTCGTGGTTTACAAGTTCTGCCGCGCCGAGCGGCTCGTAGTCTCCGCGGGCGTCCGGTGGAGCCTCATAGGTGTCGGTCAAAGCGTCTCCTTCCGTAGAACCCGCGACTGCGCCCCAAATTTTCTGGAAACCTCAGCCTTGTCTGTCTTCAGCCTGCGAGTATAGGACCGTCCTGGAAAGTACGCAACGCGGCGGAGGTCGTCCCGCCGAGCCCGGCGACCGGCACCGTTACGGGCGGCCCGGCTTGCTCAGAAAAACCTCTCGGCCCATTGCGCGTGTTAGATGTCAGTGCTCCGGTTGCATAGATTGCTTCGTTTACAGGTATTCGTTTACAGAGTCAAGTAAGATAGTTTACAATGCGGGGCAACGGCCACCGGGGGAAATGTGGCGGTTTTGGGAGGTAGCGGGACGCGGAGAGTGCGTGGCAGGGAAAGGAGTTGCATGTAAATGGCTGAGATAACATTCGACGGGATCAAGAAAGTATACGGGGAAGACATAATGGCGATCCAGGACATGAGCCTGGACATCCCGGACGGCGAGTTCGTTGTCTTTGTGGGACCTAGCGGGTGTGGAAAGTCAACGGCCCTACGCATGGTCGCTGGCCTGGAAGACATAACGGACGGCAAACTATTTATCGCGGACGAGGTAGTAAACGACATGCCGCCTCGCGAGCGCGACATAGCTATGGTCTTCCAGAACTACGCCTTGTATCCGCACATGAACGTCCGGGAGAACATGGCGTTCGCCCTCAGGCTCCGCAAGGTAGAAAAAGACAATATAAACCGGCGGGTTGAGGAGGCGGCGAAGATCCTGGGCCTCGAAGAATTTCTCGACCGCAAGCCGAAGGCGCTCTCCGGCGGCCAGCGCCAGCGGGTAGCTCTCGGGCGGGCGATAGTGCGGGACCCAAAGGCGTTCCTCATGGACGAGCCGCTCTCTAACCTCGACGCCAAGCTCCGGGTCAACATGCGAACGGAGATCTCCAAGCTCCACAACCGCATCGGCGTAACCACGATCTACGTCACCCACGACCAGACCGAGGCCATGACGATGGCCGACAGGATAGTGCTGCTCAAGGACGGCGTCGTGCAGCAGGTAGCGCCGCCCCAGGAGATGTACGACCATCCGAACAACGTCTTTGTTGCGGGCTTTATCGGGTCTCCGGCGATGAACTTCGTCCAGGCTCACCTCGAAAGAGACAACGGAAACCTGACGGCCGTCTTCGGCGAGACCCGCGTCCCGATCCCCCGGGAGCGGGCGGGAGAGGCCAGAAACCTCGACCGGTACGTAAACAAGGAGGTCGTGCTCGGCATCCGCCCGGAACACTTCGAGGACGCGGAGACCGCGGATAACCCGGAAGACTTTACGACCCTCGACGTGGAGCCGCAGGTCATAGAAAGCATGGGCAACGAGAAGTACATCTACTTCGAGCTGCCCAAAGACGGGAAGACCGCCCGCAGCCTGAGCGTCAGCGAGGCTGAGGAAGCGGTCGGCGTTGACGACAACAGCGACGAGCTTCTCGTGGCGCGGGTCTCCCCGGAGACCGGGGCCAAAGAGGGCAGAGAGGTGAGGCTGTTCATAGACTCCGGCAAGGTACAGCTCTTTGACGGCGAGTCGGAAAAGGCGATTCTCTAGGCAAGAGGGCTGATCCGGCAGTTTGGGAAAGGAGGCGTGTGAGTCGTGAGGATAACAGGAACCGGGGGTAGAGGAAGTCCGGCCCCCGGTAGAAACCGTCTGAGCCGCCGGGACTTCCTGAAGTTGAGCGGTGCGGGGCTCGCGGGGGCGGCTCTGCTCGGTACCGCTGGTTGCGGCGGGGGCGGCGGGGACCAGACCGGGGGCGCCATGAGCCTGGTCGTCTCTTCCGGCCCGGACAACTCCGGGAGCCTGGATGAGGTCGTCGCCCGTTTCAACCGGGAGTACCAGGGTGAGATCCAGTTCGAGTTGCGGACGATGCCCAACGATACCGGGTCGTACTTCAACCAGTTGCGTACCGAGCTACAAGCCGGAAGTTCGCCCATAGACCTGATAATAGGAGACCTGACCTGGACCGCCCAGCTTGCGGCGAACGGCTGGATCACGAACCTCTCCGACCGCTTTACGTCCCAGATGCGGGAGCAGTTCGTGAGTGCTCCGCTGCAGTCCGCCCAGTACGAAGGCGACTTCTGGGCCGTGCCGTTCTTTACGGACGTCGGGCTGCTGTACTACCGTAAGGACCTTATCGAAGAAGCCGGCTTCTCCAACCCGCCAGAGACCTGGGACGAATTAAAGCAGATGGCCGTGGAGACCAGAGACAGGACCGGCACCGAAAACGCTTTCGTCTTCCAGGGGGCCGAGTACGAGGGCCACGTCGTGGACGCCCTGGAGTACATCTGGACCCACGGTGGTGCGGTTATGACTGAAGACCAGGAGGTAGTCGTCGACGACCCCGACGCTATCGCCGGTCTCAGGACGGAGCGGAGCATGATCGAGGACAACGTTTCTCCGGTGCCCGTTACCATCTACAAAGAGCCGGAGACGCACGCGAGCTTCCTCAACGGCAACGCCGTCTTTGCCCGCAACTGGCCGTACATGTACGGGCTGGCCTCCGACCCCGCGCTCTCCCAGATAGATGTGGAACAGATAGGGGTCACCACGGTACCCCACGCTCCGGGCCAGCAGAGCGCCGGTGGTCTCGGGGGCTGGAACTTCTACATCAAGGATGCTCCCCAGGAGACGATGGACGCCGCCTGGGAGTTCATAAAGTTCGCCATCACCCCGGAGACCGAGAAATTCCGGGCGCTCGAAGGGGGTTTCCTCCCGCCGCTGGTCGATCTCTACGGGGACCCGGAGATCCGGGACAACGTACCGGTGACCCGGTTTGCCCAGGACGCGCTCACTACCGCGCGGACGCGGCCGGTGAGCCCCTTCTATTCGGATATATCCCTCGTCATGGCCGCGCAGTTCTCCCGGTCTCTGCAAGGAAACGCCCCGCCCGAGCGGGCCGCGCGGAACCTGCAGACGGAGATACGCAACATCGTAGACCTCGGAGAGCGGTTGGTCACCTGAAAGAGTCGTCGGGAAAGGTAAGAGAAGGCGCACAGAAAAAGCGCCTTCTCCGGGAAAGGAGGTAGCCAGCAGATGGCAACCAGTTCGCAACAAACACCGGAGAAGAAAGGGGGAATACTCAGTGGATTGAGCCGGGAATTCAAGGAACAGGAGCGCCGGACCGCCTACTACCTGGTCGTACCGACCCTGCTGGTGATCCTGGTGATAGCGTTCTACCCGGTACTGGCTTCGATCTACTACAGCTTCCGCCTGGACCTGCCCGGCGGGGACTCCGGCACGTGGGCCGGTTTCAGGAACTACGCCGTACTGTTCCAGGACAGCGCTTTCCAGTCGGCGATCTTCAATACGTCCATCTTTGTCGTGATCAGCGTATCCATCGAGTTCATGCTCGGGCTGGCGATAGCCCTCGCCATCAACCGGGCGTTCAAGGGCCGCGGCGCGGTGCGGGCCGGTATTTTGGTGCCGTGGGCTTTCCCCCTGATCGTTTCGGCCGTTATGTGGCGGCTGATGTACCTGCCCGAGGGAGGTGTGCTGAACTACCTGGCCGTGGTATGGGGGCCGCTCAATACACCGATACTCACCGACGGCACCCTGCTGCTATTCGGGGCCGTCCTCTCGGACGTGTGGAAGACCACGCCGTTTATGGCGCTGCTGATCCTGGCGGGCTTGCAGACCATTCCCGGCGACGTGTACGAGGCCGCGAAGGTGGACGGGGCGAGCCGGATACAGTCGTTCTTCCGGATCACGCTGCCGATGTTAAAGGGCGCGATCCTGGTGGCGCTCCTTTTCCGGACGCTCGACGCCTGGCGCATTTTCGACCTGTTCTGGGGCATGAGCGACCGGCAGTTAGAGTCGCTTTCGACTTACGCGTACAAGACGGTGGCGCTCAGCCAGATCCTCTTTAACGTGGGCAACGCCGCGGCGGTGTTCGTCTTTGTGACCGGCCTGATAATAGCCTTGATCTTTATCAAGGGCTTCGGGATGCAGACTACTCCGGGAGGTAGATAATGGGAAAAGACGGTTCCTCTGGAGTGAACTGGAACAGGATAGGTTTCTACCTGTTCGTCGCTCTGTTCGTATTGCTGGCACTCGGGCCGATTATCTGGATATTCAGGATGAGCATCATAACCAACGGCGAGATCACCGCCTCGACCCCAACGCTTATACCGCAGACGCCGACCCTGGAGCACTACCGGACGATCTTCACCGACCCGACCTTCCTGAGGTCGATCTTGAACAGCGTCATAATATCCGGAGTAACGACCGTAATCTGCCTCTCTTTAGGCTCCCTGGCGGCTTACGCTATAGCGCGTCTGCGGTTCCGGTTCAAGAGTTCTTTCCTGACCCTGATCCTGGCGCTGGCGTTCTTTCCGCCGGTGGCGATCATCGGTCCGCTGTTCCTGATTTTCAGCAGCATTAACCTGGTCAACACCTACGCGGCGATAATCATCCCGGACGTGGTGTTCGCCCTCCCGCTGACCGTGTGGCTGCTGGTGGCTTTCTTTAAAGAACTGCCATTCGACCTTGAGGAAGCCGCGAAGGTTGACGGAGCCTCGACGCTGCAGGCGTTCTGGAAGGTGATCGTACCGCTCTCGGCTCCGGGAGTGTTCACGACGGCGATCCTGACGTTCATCTTCGCCTGGAACGAGTTCCTCTTCGCTACCACGTTCTCCTTCGACAGCAACATCCAGCCGACCACGGTGATCATCCCGAGCTTCGCCGGCATCTTCACCATTAACTACGGGGCTCAGGCCGCCGCCGCCATAGTGGTAACCGTACCAGTCGTAATCCTGGTGTTCCTGTTCCAGCGCCGGATCGTCTCCGGCCTGACCTCCGGAGCCGTCAAAGGGTAAAGGTTGTAAGTCGCGACAAAGCATTACCAACAAGGGGGTTCCTGGTCGCGACCAGGAACCCCCTGCTGTTCTCCAGCTACCGCCGCAGCCGGGACCGTGGACTGCAGGATCGGAGAACGTTGGCTCGCCGGAAAGGATAGGTCAGACCTGGAAATGAGCGAAGGACTACCCAGGCCGGTTGTCTGGGCGGCGGCGGTGCTGTTCGCGGTATTCGCCTTGTCCATAGCGGGCGCGGCCATTCACTTTGTTTTTCAACCCCTGTCGGCAGCCGAACGCTTCAACCCCGAACTCTCGGACGTCCTGCTCCCCTTGAGGGTGACGGCCGGGATCTTTGCCGGTATCTGCGTCAGTTCGCTTGTGCTCGCGCTCCACTTCAAGCGCCTCGGCGCGTACTCCAAAGCGCAGGAGATATTCTTCTTTGTCTGTTTCGGGTTGTCGATGTGCCTCGGGCTTCCAACCGGTGTCCCCGCGGTCGGCTCTTTCTTCGTGTAAGCGCCGTTCCCGGGCCGGATTTCCACTGGCCCTATCCTAAAGACAGGAGGAGACCTTCGCCGGGCCGCAGGCCGAGTTCCTTGAGGTAGAGGCTGCCAGTCCGGTCAAGGTATGTCGAGCAGAGCACCTCGCCCTTGTCTCCGGTATCCGAGAGGTCGAGTGTTTGTGCTTCGGAGCCGAAGTTGAGCGCCACGAGCACCCGCTGCCCCTCGTACTCGCGCAGGTAGGCGTGTATGGAGGCGTTACCGGCGTCTAACGGCTGGTACGAGCCGATAGTTAGCGTCGGCAGCTCCCGCCGCAGCTCGATCAGGCGTCGGAACAGGGACAGCGCCGAGTACGGATCGTCTTGCTGCGCCTCGACGTTGACTGCCTTGTGATCCTCGGCGACGGGTAGCCAGGATTCTATGCCCTCCAGACAGAAGCCGGCGTTCGGGGAGGCGTCCCAGTGCATCGGGGTGCGAGCCGGGTCGCGGTTTAGTGCGGGGTCGTGTAAGCCTTGCGGGTCCCGGACCCTCTCCGGCGGTATCTGTACGTCGTGCATCCCGATCTCGTCCCCGTAGTAGCAGGTCGGCGTCCCCCGGAGGGTGAGCAGGAGCATCTGGGCCGCTCTGGTCCGCTCGGGTCCGACGCGGCTTGTGATCCTCGGGTTGTCGTGGTTTCCTAACACCCAGTTCGGCCACGCCCCTTCCGGTAGCGCCGCTTCGTAAGTCTCGGTGAGCGCCCCGACGGCTTCCGGCTCCCAGTCCGCCAACTCCAGAAGACCGAAGTTGAACGGCAGGTGCAGTCCGTCGCGCTCGGCGCCGTAGTACTCCATCAGGCGCTCTAGAGGTAGGTAGACCTCCCCGATCAGGACCCGCTCGCCGTCGTATTCGTCGGCCACGGCGCGCATCTCTCGCACTATCTCCAGGATCTCCGGCTGGTCCTGGGAGTAGGTTCTCCTCTGGCGTTTCCACGGCGGGTCTACGGGCTTCCAGTCGGGATTAGAAGGGTTGTCGCGGAACCGCTCGTCCCTAGCTACGTGGGGCAGCGCGTCGATCCTGAAACCGGCTACGCCCCGCTCCAGCCAGAAGCGCAGAACGCCGTACATCGCCTCCCTTACCTGCACGTTGTGCCAGTTCAGGTCGGGCTGCTCGACCTGGAACGTGTGCAGGTAGTACTGCCCCGTTTCTTGGTCCCACTCCCAGGCGCTGCCGCTGCTGTGGACACTCTCCCAGTTGTTCGGCGGCCCGCCGCCGGGGGCGGGGTCCCGCCATACGTACCAGTCCCGCTTCGGGTTGTCCCGGCAAGAGCGGGACTCCACGAACCAGGGATGCTCGTTTGAGGTGTGGTTGGGGACGTAGTCGATGATCACCTTTATGCCGCGCTGACGAGACCTTTCTACCAACTCGTCGAAGTCTTGTAGGGTACCGAACATGGGGTCTACGCCGCAGTAGTCGGAGACGTCGTAGCCGAAGTCGGCCATCGGAGAGGGGTAGAACGGGGAGAGCCAGACGGCGTCTACGCCGAGCCACCGCAGGTAGTCTAGTTTAGAGGTGATCCCGCGAAGGTCGCCTACTCCGTCACCGTCCGTATCGGCGAAGCTGCGGGGGTAGATCTGGTAGATAACACCCGTTTGCCACCACGAACGTTCCAATCCCATAAGCGGGACCATCTTATCAGTTCCTGATCTTCGAGCGCCGAGACAGTCTCTCCCCGCCCGGCGGCGAGAGTTGCTACAACCAACATTCCGTGTCGTACCTTTGCCGCCTCTGCTTGTTAGCTGGAAAGTAGCAGATTAGAACTCGATGTCGCGGCCGGCGTCCTGCTCTATCGCCCGGTCGTAGACGATGCGGGCGGCGGCCAGGTCCTGTAGTGCTAACCCCTGGCTGGCGAAGAACGTTATATCGTCTGGACCGCGGCGGCCTTTTACCTGGCCGGCTACTACCTGCCCGAGCTCGTAGACTTCTTCGGGGAGGACGATGCCGGTCTCCAGTGGTTGGAGGAGGTCGCCGGCTTCGAGGCCGAGCTCTTCGCGGGAGTCTACGCAGACGAAGCTGGCCCGCCGGACCACGTCACGGTCTACCTCGCTTTTTATGAGCATGTTCGAGCCGGCGGCGGTGACGTGCGCCCCGGGCCTGAGCCACTCTCCTTTTAGTACCGGCTGGGGAGAAGAGGTCACCGTTACCACGACGTCTTGGGCGGCGGGTTCTTCTTGCTGGTTCGTAGTCTCCACGTCTATCCCAAGCCGGGCGCTCATCACGTCGGCGAACTCCTTGCGGGACTCCTCGCGGCGGCTGTAGACGATCACGCGCTCTAAACTAGAACCCATGACCGAGACCACCGCCTCTAGCTGGCTCTCGGCCTGCCAGCCGGTGCCGTACATCCCGACAGTGGAGGCGTCCTCGCGGGCGAGGTGCTTTACCCCGACGCCGGTCGCAGCGCCCGTGCGGAGCTGGCCTAGCTTATTGGAGCGGATAATGGCTAATAGTTCGCCGCCCTCGGAGTCGAAGATCATGGTATAAAACCTGGCTCCCGCGGAGGCTACCGAATAGGCTTTCAGGCCCATCAAACCTAGCTCGGGAGCACCGGCGAACATGACGTGCAGGCCCGCGTCCGGCAGCGTGACCCGGCGGCGGGCGCGGTTGGTGGCCCGGCCTTCGGCCAGATCTCCCATCGCGCGCTCGACGGCTTCTATGGTGGTGCCCATGTCGAGCAGTTCCTCAACCTCACGCTCGGTGAGTATCAGGGTCATCTCGTCTACCTCCTGTAGGAACCTCTGTAGAAGCGTCCAGTGTAAGCTAGAATCTGCCGTGTTATGCGGATTCTGGTTATAGACAACTACGACTCCTTTACTTATAACCTGGTGCAGTACCTCGGGGAGCTTGGTGCCGAAGTGCTGGTCCGGCGTAACGACGAGCTTTCGCCCGAAGAACTGCTCGCCCTCCAACCGGACAGGATAGTGATCTCCCCGGGCCCCTGCACCCCGAACGAGGCCGGAGTCTCGCTAGAACTTATACAGAAGCTCTCCGAAAGCCCCGAAGCGGTGCCGCTCTTAGGGGTCTGCCTCGGTCACCAGTCCATCGGGCAGGCTTACGGCGCGGACGTCGTGCGCGGCGAGCCGGTCCATGGCAAGACGGCGAACATTTTGCACGACGGCGCGGGCGTCTACAGGGGACTGGACCAGGGATTTGAGGCGACCCGCTACCACTCGCTCGTCATCGAGCCGGACTCCCTGCCGGAGTGCCTCGTCATTACCTCGGAGACCACCGACGGCGTAATAATGGGCGTCCGGCACAAGAGCCTTCCAATAGAAGGCGTGCAGTTCCACCCCGAAAGTGTGCTCACCGCCAGCGGCATGAAGATCTTGAAGAACTTCCTCGGCCCGGAGAACCGGGGCTCCGGCACTTCGGACTCCGGGGAGTAACCGTGCTCCGGGAGTCGTTGCAGAAGGCCGCGGCCGGGGAGCCGCTCTCGCCCGAAGAGGCTGAGCGGGCGCTGGAGAACATCATGGAGGGGACCGTGCCGGCCGCGGCGACCGCCGCACTCCTTACGGCGCTCCGCATCCGGGGCGAGTCGGTCGGGGAGATAGTCGGTTTCGCCCGCGCGATGCGCCGCTTCGCCGAGAAAGTCGAGGCTCCCGAGGGCGTGGTGGATACCTGCGGCACCGGCGGCGACGCCAAGGGCACGCTGAATATCTCGACCGCTGCGGCTTTCGTGGCGCGGGGGGCCGGGGTCACAGTAGCCAAGCATGGCAACCGGGCGGCCACGAGCCGGGCGGGTTCGGCGGACGTGCTCGAAGCCCTCGGAGCCCGGATAGACCTCGGCCCTATGGAGGTCTCGGAGTGCATCGCCGAGACGGGCGTCGGCTTTATGTTCGCCCGCAACCACCACCCGGCGATGCGTTTCGTGGCCCCGGTTCGGGCGGAGCTGCCGTTCCGGACGGTCTTTAACCTCCTCGGGCCGCTGACCAACCCGGCCGGCGCCCGCCGGCAGCTAGTCGGGGTATTTCACGCGGATTACGTCCGCCCGGTCGCCGAAGCTCTGGGAGAGCTTGGGGCGGAGAGGGCGCTCGTCGTCCACGGCCGGGACGGGATGGACGAGATCACGGTCACCGACACCACGTTTACCGCCGAAGTCCATGACGGTGAGATAAAGGAACGCGAGCTAACACCGGAGGACTTCGGCCTCCCGCGCCACGGTATGGGCGGTCTACTCGGCGGCGACGCCCGCGACAACGCCCGTACCCTGCGCGGTGTGCTCTCCGGCGAAAACGACGGGGCCGCCCGCGACGTCATACTCCTGAACGCCGGGGCCGCGATATACGTCTCCGGAGAAGCTTCCTCTCTGGAAGAAGGCGTCGGCCTCGCCGCGAAGTCCATAGGAAGCGGAGCCGCGGAAAAAGCCCTGGAGGACTTCGTGCGCGCCACCCGCCGGTTATCCGGGGAGGCCGGATGAGTCAGCAGACCATCCTCGACGAACTCGCCGCCGCCGCCCGCCTACGGGCCGACGAGCTAAAAGCGACTACGGATCTCGACGACCTCTACGAGCGGGCCACCCGCTTCGAGAAGCGGCCGTTCGCCGACGCTCTGGCCGCACCCGGTCTGTCGGTAGTCTCCGAGATAAAACGGGCCTCGCCGTCGGCCGGCTTTATCCGGGAGGTGGACCCGGCGGCCTGGGGCGCGGGTTACGAGGAGCGGGGCGCTCGCTGCCTCTCCATCCTGACCGAGCCGGAGTGGTTCAAGGGAAGCCTCGAAGACCTGGACGCCGCCCGCGAGGGCGCGGCGCTTCCGGTCCTCCGGAAAGACTTTACCGTGGATGAGGTCCAGGTTATAGAAGCCGCCACGCGGGCCGACGCTGTACTCCTGATCGCCTCACTTTTCGACCCGACTACCCTGGCCCGCTACATCGCGCTCTCCACGGAAGTCGGCCTTTCCCCGGTAGTCGAAGTCCACGACGAGCCGGAGGCGGAGATGGCGGTCGAGGCCGGGGCCGAAATAATCGGTGTAAACAACCGCAACCTCAAGGACTTCAGCGTAGACTTGGGCAACTTCGAGCGTCTGGCCGACCGTCTCAGAGGCGCGACGCTCGTCGCCGAGAGCGGCGTCAAGTCCTTGGAAGACGCCCGGCGCCTGCGGGACGCTGGGGCTGATGCGGTCCTCGTCGGGGAAGCTGCGATGCGGGACCCGGCCTTCGTGGCGAAGCTCTCCTCTATCCACTAAACTCCGGACGAGAACTAACGAAAGTTCCCGCCGCAGAAACGGTACAATCGACGGACTTATGGTACGAGTAAAAGTCTGTGGGATAACCAGCGTAGAAGACGCCTGCGCCGCCGCCGGTTCCGGGGCGGACGCCCTCGGGCTCGTCTTCGCCACCAGCCCCCGGAGCGTCACCGTCGAGGCCGCCCGAAAGGTCTCCGACGCCGTGCCGGACGGTGTGTCGAAGGTCGGGGTGTTCGTGGACGCCGACCCCGGGGAGGTACTGGCCGTGGCCGACGAGGTCGGCCTGGACTTCGCCCAGTTACACGGTGAGGAGCCGCCGGAGACGGTGGCCGCCGTCAGGGAGGGTGGCCTCCGGGTCATAAAAGCGTTGCGAGTGAGGGATGCCGGATCCCTGGACGCTATCGGGGATTACGAAGCAGATTATTTCCTGCTCGACGCCTACAGCGCAAAGGCGCGGGGCGGGACGGGGGAGAGGTTTGATTGGGGGGTGGCGAAGGCGCTGCGGGGGTGTGCTAACATCTTCGTTTCCGGGGGGCTCGCGCCGGAGAACGTGCGCGAGGCCATCAGATATTTCGAGCCGTACGGCGTGGATGCTTCAAGCTCTCTTGAAGACACGCCCGGCATAAAAAACGGCGAGCGGGTTCGGAGGTTCGTGAGTGCAGCAAAAGGAGAGTAAAGCCGGCTACTTCGGGGAGTTCGGGGGACGCTACGTCCCGGAGATCCTGATCCACGCCCTCGAAGAACTGGAAGCCGCCTACAAACGCTACAAGGACGACCCGGAGTTCGTCGAGGAACTCGACGGCCTAGCTCGGGACTTCGTCGGCCGCCCGACCCCGCTGATGTTCGCCGAGCGCCTGACCCGTAAGTGGGGCGGGGCGAACGTGTACTTCAAGCGCGAAGATTTGGCCCATACCGGTGCGCACAAAATAAACAATACCCTGGGCCAGATACTGCTCGCCGACCGGATGGGCAAACAGCGCATTATCGCCGAGACCGGGGCCGGCCAGCACGGGGTCGCGACCGCCACGGTCGCAGCCCTCTACGGCAAGGAGTGCGTAGTCTACATGGGCGAGGAGGACACCCGCCGCCAGCGCCTGAACGTTACCCGGATGAAGCTCCTCGGGGCCGAGGTCGTGCCCGTCACGAGCGGCTCCAAGACCCTAAAGGACGCGGTGAACGAGGCGATCCGGGACTGGGTCGCGAACGTCGAGGACACCCACTACATAATAGGGAGCGTCGTCGGCCCGAGCCCGTACCCCCGCATCGTCGGAGACCTCCAGGCCGTCATAGGCCGGGAGATCGAGCTTCAGTCGCGCGAACGCTTCGGCAGTGACCCGGACGCCGTGGTCGCCTGCGTCGGCGCGGGCTCGAACGCCATCGGCGCTTTCCGGCCGTTCGTCGGCCATGAGGGGGTACGGCTCGTCGGCGTGGAAGCTGCCGGGCGTGGGATACCGTCCGGCGAGCACGGGGCGTCGTTGGCGGCCGGTAAGCTCGGCATCTTGCATGGGGCGCTGTGCTACGTGCTCCAGACCGAAGACGGTCAGATCCAGGAGGCCCACTCTATCTCCGCCGGCCTCGACTACCCGGCCGTCGGCCCCGAACACTCCTACCTCCGAGACTCCGAGATAGCCGAGTACGCGAGCGTGACCGACGAGGACGCCCTCGAAGCCTTCACCCTGACTTCCCGCTCCGAAGGTATCATTCCGGCGCTCGAAACCGCCCACGCCATCTCTCACGCCGAGTCAGTAGCTAAGGAACTAGGCCCCGGCAAGAACTTGGTGATAAACCTCTCCGGCCGGGGCGACAAGGACGTGGAAGTAGCATCTGAGGCCCTGGGTGTCGGCTAAGAACGGCATCCTGCCGGTACGCGGAGCTTTCCCGGAAGACCGGGTGGCCCTGATCCCGTACCTCACCGCCGGCTACCCGACGCTGGACGGTGCCCGCGAAGTCGGACGTGCGTACCTCGAAGCCGGAGCCGACATCGTCGAGATCGGGGTTCCCTTCTCCGACCCACTCGCCGACGGTCCGACTATACAAGGCACTACTACTCAAGCTCTCAGGAACGGCGCGAACCTCGACTACTGCCTGACCCTCGCCTCCGACCTTTCCGGTAAAGCGCCGATTGTACTATTAGTGTATTACAATAGTATATTTACTCGGGACACGGAGCGGTTTCTGGAGGAAGCGGCGGATGCCGGGGTTGGAGGACTCGTGATACCGGACCTTCCGGTGGACGAAGTTCGGGAGTTCGCGGAGGTGGCGTCCGAAAACGGTGTAGCTTTGTGTCCGCTGGCGGCCCCGACTTCTACCGAGGAGCGGCTCGGGCGGATCGGGGAGTTGGTATCCGGGTTCGTTTACTGCGTCTCGGTTGCGGGCGTGACGGGGGTGCGGGAGTCGTTGCCGCCGGGGGCTACGGCGCTTTTGCGGCGGGTGAAATCGCGGGTCGAGGCTCCGGTTGCTCTAGGGTTCGGGATAGGGTCCGTCGGGGCGGCAGTGGAGGCCGCTGGCGAGGCTGACGGCGTAATTATAGGGAGCAAGCTCATGCAGCTCGTCGAGGAGGGTGGACCGGAGGCGGTCGGGGCGTGGCTTTCGGAGGTCTGGGAGGCGGTGTCGGAAGTGCCTCATGCGAAGGCGGGCGCTGGGGCAAACACGGGGGTGGGGAGAGATCCGGAACTGGCTCAGTAAGCGGCGGGAGTATTCCCGCACCACACCGGAGACCGAGAGCGGTCTCGGGCACATAGACGGGGTTTTTACCAAGTGCGAGCGGTGTCACCAGCCGATCTACGAGAAGGACCTCGTGGCCCGCTTTAGCGTCTGTCCGCACTGCGAGTTTCACTTCCCGCTTTCGGCCCCGGAGCGCATCCGGCTCCTGACCGACGCCGGTAGCTTCGAGGAAAAGGACGCCGGGATGGGTCCGGGAGACCCGCTAGGCTTTGAGGGTTACGAGGAGCGGGTCGAGAAGGCCCGCAAGAAGACCGGGCTGGACGACGCCATAGTGAGCGGGGTTGGGTGTATCGGGGGGCGGCCCGTAGCAATTGCGGCGATGGACTTCCGGTTTATCGGGGGGTCGATGGGGAGCGTGGTCGGCGAGCGGGTCGCCCGCACGGTGGAAACGGCTTACGATGAGCAGATGCCGCTTGTCGTGGTGTCGGCGTCAGGGGGCGCGCGGATGTTCGAGGGGGTCTACTCGCTGATGCAGATGGCGAAGACTAGCGTGGCGCTCTCGCGGTACATGCAAGGGTCGTGGCCGTTCATCTCTATCCTGACCGACCCGACGTTCGGGGGAGTTACGGCGTCGTTCGCTACGGCGGCGGACGTGATTATCGCGGAGCCGGGAGCTCGTATCGGCTTTGCCGGGGCGCGGGTCATCGAGCAGACTACGAAGGAGAAGTTACCGGAAGGGTTCCAGACGGCGGAGTTCCAGCGGGAGCGGGGGATGGTAGACCGTATCGTGCACCGGCTCTCGTTGCGCAACGATTTGGAGCGGCTGTTGGGGTTCGTGGCGTGAGGACCGTGCGGTGATACTGGAGTTCGAGCGGCCGGTAAAAGAGCTTGAGGACCGGGTCTCGGAGTTGCGCCGGCTGGCCGGCGAGAGCAGCGAGTTGCGCGAGGAGATCTCCCGCCTCGAAGAAGCGCTGGAAAAGGCGAAAGAGCGTATCTACTCTAACCTGACGCCTTACCAGCGGGTGCAGGTCGCCCGCCACCCCGAGCGCCCGAACTTCCGCTCCTACCGCGACGCCCTGACCGACGACTTCTACGAACTCTGCGGCGACCGCACCGGCGGCGACGACCCGGCGGTGCGCGGCGGCTTCGCCCGGCTGCGCGGTGGCTCGCGCAACGTCGTTATATTGGGTCACGACAAGGGTGCGGACGTCGAGAGCCGCGTCCGGAGTAACTTCGGCATGGCCCACCCGGAGGGGTACCGGAAGGTAAAGAGGCTCTACGACCTTGCAGAGCGGTTCTCCCTGCCGATTGTGGCGTTCGTGGACACGCCGGGGGCTTTCGCCGGGCGGAGCGCCGAGGAGGAGGGACAGGCGTGGGCCATATCCGCAGACCTCATGGCGTTGTCGCGGGCATCGGTGCCGGTGGTGGCGGTCGTGATCGGGGAGGGCGGGTCTGGCGGGGCTCTTGCGATGTGCGTCGCCGACTACGTCGGGATGCTGGAGAACTCCTACCTCTCCGTAATAGCCCCCGAAGCCTGCGCCTCCATAATCTTCCGGGACTCATCGAGGGCCGCCGAGGCCGCCGAAGCCATGAAGATCACCGCCCGCGACCTCGAAGCCCACGGGATAGTGGACGAAGTCGTGCCGGAACCTCTAGGCGGCGCTCACCGGGAACCCGGGGTCGCCGTGGAAGCCGTCGGGGAGGCGCTGGAAGAAGCTCTCTTCAGCCTGTCGGAGCTTTCTCCGGAAGCTCTGGTCAAGACCCGCTACGAGCGCTACCGGCGCATAGGAACCCACATCTCCCGCGGCGAACTGCCGTAACCGCGGCTCCTAGCGGGAGAGCGTGGTGCTTACCAGGTACCGTAGTCCCATCCCCGCGGCTGAAAACACCGTGTAGACCACCATTGTAAAAACCAGGATCACGAGTGAGATAACGGCGTAGCTTATAAGTTGTTGGGTCCCGCCGACCAGTTGCAAGCCCTGTTGTTCCATCATCGCGGCGGTTAGCGCCTCCGTGAAAGGTGCGTGCAGGGGTAGAGCGATGCCCCAGAGGTAGAATCCTCTAGGGAACACGAAACCGCTGATCAGGGCTAACACGCTGTAAATTATTGGGTTTAAGTAAAGATCCAAAGCCAGGGAAACGGAATCCCAGAAGGGTGATCTCGCGCCGAGTAACCCCTCGGTCAAACCGGGGGAGTCTACGAACCATACCAGAAGTCCAATCACGACCAGGGCAATGAAAACCACGACCTCTCTCGCCCCCGGACGGTAGCGGGCAAGCTCGCCGGTCTCGCCTGGCTGGTGCGCGTCGGTGGATTCCATCAGTCAAGTTTACACGTCTTGTCACTTTATAGTCAAAACTGCTCGAAACGCTGCGTACAGGCGCCGGTGCGGAAACCGGCTGACGGGGAGCCAACACGCGGGAGCCTCCTGGCTCGGGGTGCTGGCAAAGGTCTGATCTATCTCCGTGGCGGGCACGGTCGTTGGTTGGCCGGCGTAGCCGGGGACTGACTCTCAGCGGAAGATCATCAGCGCGAGCGCTACCAGCATGGCAGCCAACGCTGCCAGCGCGAAGATCAGCGCCACTCCAGAGCCTACGAATACCAGCGTCGCGTAGGTAGCGCCGAGCAGAGCCAAGACCACCGTGTAAGCCACTATCCAGGCCGGGGAGCGCAACCTACCGTTTTTCTGTGCTGGAATCTGGCTTTTTCCAGCCCCTGCCGGTTTAACCGAAAAAGGTCTCGGCGGCTTTGTAGAGGTCTTCGGGGACGGTCTTTGTCTCGTCGGTGGCTTCGGCTAGAGAGACGGTGACGACCTCGTTGCCGCGGAGGGCGACCATCTGGCCCCACTCGCCGTTCTTGACGGCTTCGGCGGCCCGGAGGCCATAGCGGGTGGAGAGGATGCGGTCGTTGGCCGTCGGGGTTCCGCCGCGCTGGAGGTGACCGAGGACGACGTGGCGGGTCTCGATGCCGGTCCTCGACTCTATCTCTTTGGCGAGCGACTCGCCGATACCGCCAAGCTGGACGTGGCCGAACTCGTCACGTTCAGCGGTTTGGGTAACGAAGTCTTCCTGCAAGGTGACGCCTTCCGAGACGGCGACGAGGCCCCACTTCTCGCCTTTTTCGGCGCGGGCTTTAAAAAGGTTCTCGATGTAGTCGAGGTCCGGCTCGACCTCGGGGATCAGGGTGACGTTCGCGCCGGAAGCGAGGCCGGCTCCCCAGGTGATCCACCCGGCGTGCCGCCCCATGACCTCGACGACCACGACCCGCTCGTGACTTTTGGCCGTGGTCCTTAGCTTGTCTATAGCGTCGGTCGCGATGGAAACGGCGGTATCGTAGCCGAAGGTGGTATCCGTGGCCGAGAGGTCATTGTCGATGGTCTTCGGGCACCCGACGACCTGCACCCCGAAGTCGTCGTAGAGCCTCTTCGCAACCCCTAGAGTATCGTCGCCGCCGATGGCTACCAGGGCGTCGATGCCGAGCTCTTTCATGTTGTTGACGACCTTTTCGGCGTCGCCCTCATTTTTATAAGGGTTTGTGCGGGAGGAGCCGAGCATCGTGCCGCCCTCTTCTATGATGTAGCGCACGCGGTCGGAGGTAAGCTCCTGGATGCTGTCGCCCTGGGGGTCGAGGAGGCCGAGCCAGCCGCGTTTAATGCCGGAGACTTCGTAGCCGTAGTCCTCGATGGACTTCATGGTGACCGCCCGGATCACGCCGTTCAGCCCCGGTGCGTCCCCGCCGCCCGTCAACATCCCAACCCTGCGTACCTCGGCCATAATCTCCTACCTCCTGATAATCTCCGGCTTCCGAGCTTCTACCCAAGTCTAGCAAACCCTATCCACCCCCGGCCCGCCGCATAACCCGTTAGGAACCAACCCGTTTGTCCGGGTACATACGCGGTCCTTTCTGGGACAATGGAACATATTTGCTACAAGCGAGCGAGTGAGGGACGATGCCAGAAGAGAAAGACAATAATAAACAGGTGTACGCGCGCTATATCGAACTGCTAAACGCTCAGGAGTACGACTCTTTAGAGGAAGTCGTGGACCCCGAAAAGTATAGGGAGATCTGCGTCGGTTTTACCCCGGGATGGGTGGACCTCCCCGAAGCGGTAACCTCCTTAAAGCAGGTCGTAGTCGGCATCCCGGACCTCACCGCCCGCATCGACGACTGCATTACCGAGGACGATAAGGTGTACGCCCGCCTGACGGTAACCGGCACGAACGCGGGCAGTTTCTACGGCATACCGGCCACGGGCCGCGCCTACGAGGTAAACATGTTCGACTACGCCCGGATAGAAGACGGCAGGATCGTCGAGCGCGTCCAGCAGTCCGACACCCTCTCCCAGCTACGCCAGATGTACGCCGGAGCCGCCAAAAAGACTGCCACAGCCGCCGGGTTCGGGATGCTCGGAGCCGCTTTCCTGGCGCTGGTCCGGAGACGCAAGGCGGCCGCCGGGAGCCGCCGCTAGAGCCGGAGAGTAGAAGATGCTTATCTTATTGCTGAACGCCGCGGCGGTGCTGTTCATGGCGGGCTTTATTTGGACGATGCAGCTCGTCCACTATCCATTACTCGACCGGGTCGGGGCCGACGCCTTTCCACAGTACGAAACAGACCACAACCGGCTCTTCTTCCGGGTAGCGGGGCCGGGCGTTCTACTAACCCTGGTGACCGGCGTGCTGCTGTTGTTCGTGCGGCCGGAGCAGGCACCGCTGGCTGGGGCGGTCGCCGGTCTCATACTATTCGGAGTAATTTCGGTTTCCACAGCGCTCTTTCAGGCGCCACAGCACGCGAAGCTCAGCGGAGGATTTAACCGGCGGGCTTACGAATTTTTGCTGAAGAGTAACTGTCCGGACGCTCGCCTGGTCGGCCTACGGGCTGCTGGATCTCTGGATGATCTGGTTAGTTTTTTATTAGAACGAGGTCTTCCGGTTGACCACCAGACCGTCACCCTCACTGCCATCATGTTCACCAGCTTGCTGAGGCGGGTGAAGTCGGAGCCCCGATAGCAGTAGCAGCGCCATCTAGCATCCGTAGCGGCTGTAAGCGTAGAGAGGTCCAGCCGGACGTACATGGCGGGCTAATGGGCTGAGCGTTGCAATCTTGTTCTATAGATAGAGACCTCGGCCGGATATTCCATATACAGACCACGGTTGCGAGAAGGAAAAGCTTTATGGACTTTATCCGCAAGTACTTGCCCGGTGACGTATATCAGCGCGTGGAGGGCTACCTCCAGGGCGTAGAGTTCCTATTGGCAAAGAGCAGCTCTTGAGCAGGCTGCAGGAGAACGGAGCGCCGGGGCTGGTGGTAAAGCAGCTCGGTAAGAGGCTGCCGGAAGGCGAGTATTCTTCGCCCAAGGAGATCCTGAACGCTCTGAGGTTCCAGTAGAAAGGTCTCCGTACGGGGCTGGTTGGCGTAAAGGCTTCCATCTAGGGGTATACAGTCCATGACAGGTTAAACTGGCTTCGTTAGATGGAAGAGAATACTATATATGGATATTTTACGCATCATAGCGGCGATCATCCTTCCGCCGCTGGGCGTCTTTTTGCAGGTGGGCCTCGGGTTCCACTTCTGGCTGAACGTCATACTGACTATTCTAGGGTTCATCCCGGGGATCATTCACGCCCTGTGGGTGATCCTGAGCCGGTAGTAGTGCCCCGGGTCCTGGTTGACCGCCAGCCTTTTTCAGTAGAGAATCCGGCCTCGACCGTAACGGCTGGCCGGGAGGTAGCTTGATCAGGGTTCTGTTCGTGTGCGCCGGAAATATCTGCCGCTCCCCGGTAGCCCAGGGCGTCTTCGAGAACTTCCTGGAACGGGAGGGGCTCTCGGGTGAGGTCGAGGTGGACTCGGCCGGTACCCACGCCTACCACGCTGGCGAACCACCGGACCCGCGGGCACAGAGTAGTGCTGCGAAGCGCGGCCTCGACCTCGGCGGCCAGCGCGCCCGGCGGATAGAACGCGGGGACTGCGAGAGATTTGACTACGTGCTCGCGATGGACCATGAGAACTACTCGTGGATAGAGCCGCTTTGCGGAGGCTCGCGGGCGGAGGTGCGGCTGTTCCTGGACTACGCTCCAAAATGGCCGGAGCAAGAGATCCCCGATCCTTACTTCGGCGGCGCGGAGGGCTTCGAGCGCACCCTGGAGCTTGCCGAGGCCGCTTCCCAAGGACTGCTCGACGATATCCTCCGGCGTGATCTGGCGAACCGTGTCTGAGGAGATAATGTCCCAGGGGATCGAGGTCTCTCTTGGAGAGCGGCTTAGAAGCGCCCGTCCGCTGGGCGGCGGCTGCATCGGGGAAGTATATAAGGCGGAACTCTCCGACGGCTCGACGGTGGTCGCAAAGGTGGACCGGGCGCGGGAGGCGCACCTGGAGCGCGAGGGATACATGCTGCGCTACCTGACGGCCAACAGCGAGCTTCCGGTGCCGGAGGTCTACCACGCCTCCGAGGAACTACTGTTGATGGAGTTCGTGGAGGGGAGCAGCCGCTTCTCGGATGGAGCCGAGCACCACGCGGCGGAGCTTTTGGCGGAGTTGCACGGAGTTACAGCAGACGCTTACGGTCATGAACGGGACACTTTGATCGGCAGCCTCGAACAACCGAACCCCTGGACCGAAAGCTGGGTAGACTTCTTCCGGGAGCAGCGCCTGATATACCTGGCGAAGATAGCGCACGAAACGGGACGTCTGCCGGAAAAGGACCTGTCCCGAGTCTACCGGCTGGCGGAGAACCTGGAAGGTTTGATCGGGGAGCCCAACCCTCCGGCCCTCATACACGGGGACTCTTGGAGCGCGAACGTGCTCGCGAAAGGAAACAGGATCACCGCTTTTCTGGACCCGGCGATCTACCACGCCGACCCCGAGATAGAGCTGGCTTACATCTCCCTCTTTAACTCCTTCGGCGGCGCGTTCTTCGAGCGGTACGAGGAGATCCGGCCTATCCGGGAAGGCTTTTTCGAGGCCCGCCGCGACCTTTATAACCTCTACCCGCTCCTGGTCCACGTCTACTTCTTCGGCGGCGGGTACCTGGGCTCTGTGCAGCGTACCCTGGACCGCTTCGGGTTTTAGCGGCTACGCGGGGGCGCTACGCGAGCGCGCTCCAGACTTCGAGCTTGTTTTTCACGTAGCGGATGACCTCGTCGGTGAACTCGCGGGTGCCAGTCGAGCCGCCTAAATCTGCGGTGCGGATGCCGTTCATTATGGCTTCGAAGGTGGACTCGTAGATCGCGCGGGATACCCGGCGGGCCTGCTCGTCGTCGAAGAAACCTAGAAGTGCAGCACCGGCCAGGATCATCGCCATCGGGTTGGCGACGTTCTTCCCGGCGAGCCCCGGAGCGGTGCCGTGCGGGGCCTCAGCCATCACGGTTCCGGCGTTAAACTCGTCATCTAGCGAAATTAAGAGCGACTCGGCCCCGGCTATGGAGCCGAACATCTGGAGCACCATGTCCGACATGCAGTCGCCGTCGCGGTTTAGTGTCGGGATGACCAGCGGCTCGCCATAGGTCCCCAGAAGGAGTGCGTAGGTGGCGTCTATGAGCTGCGGGTCGTAGCTGATGTCCCGGTTGTTCTCGGCCGCCCGGTCCATCTCTTCTTTTAGCAGGCCCTCGTAGGTCGGGGAGACGGTGTATTTCGGGCCGCCAAAGACTTTGGCGCGCATCTTGCGGGCCTGGATAAAGGAGAACTCCGAGACGCCGCGGCAGGTGCGGCGCGTGATCCTCTCCGTCCGGAACGCTTCTTCGTCTAGCCCTTCGCCGGTGCGCCACTCCTCGGCCCCGTAGGCGTCGTCCACGGCCATGCGGACCACGGAGATAGGCGCGTGCACCCCGCTCATCGGGTTCACGCCCGGGATACGCCGGCCGGTACGCACGATCACGGTCCCGTCGATGCCCTTGCGCAAGATGGCGTTCGGCGAACCCACGTCCCCCGGCTTCTCTGGCGTTACGGTCGCAGCCTTTATGCCGCAGCCGTGCTCCCGCATCGCGGCCGCCGCCTCGTTGACCACCTCGTTGTCCGTCTCCTGCCGATTCTCCAGCGACAGGTCAAAGTGCTGGAAGTCCAGCTCCAGCCGGGTCACGTCCGGGTCCAGAACCCGCAGAGACTCCTCCAACAGTTCCTGGCCCGTCTGGTCTCCCTCCAGCACCGCGATGGTTCTCTTCTCCATAAAACACCTCTCAAGCAGTTTAATAATGACCTTGGCTAACCACCGTAGTATACGCGTCCGCCGGGAGTCTCCGGCCGGGTTGGATCACCTCGTTATGGAGACTGTCACGGACCATCGTTCTCCAGAACGACGTCCTGACGGAGGAACTCGAACAGGACGATCCCTACAGCAACCCCGAGGTTCAGGCTCTGGGTTACTCCCTGCTGAGGGACGGTGATCTGCATCTCGCAGAGTTCTAGCAGTCCCGGTCTAATCCCCCGACCTTCGGAGCCGAATAGTATTACGTCGTCCGGGCGGAAGCGGAATTCCGTCAGCGGGGTAGCCTGCTGGTCCAGAACGGTCGCGACCTTGCGTCCCGGTAAGGAGGCCAGGAACGTCTCCGGCTCCTCGACCCGTTCAAAGTTAACGCGAAAGAAAGCGCCAGCGGAGACCTTATTTAGCCGGCGGGTCCGGCTCTTTCCGTAGGAAGCCCGGATCAAGCGGTTCGGGTCGTATACCGAGCACCGCTCGACACCGAGCGTCTCCAGCGTCCGCGAGATCACACCGACGTGCTCGAAGTCCTGCGGAGCGTCGAAGAAAACGTGCACCAACAAAGCTTACTAACTCCGAGGTGCTGATACGTGACAGCTTCCGGTAACGGGGCTTAAAATAAGGTCTTGAGAAAAAGCTGGACCTCCACCCGCCCGGAGCCCGAGGGAAGGAAGTGTGCGTAAATGGAAAGCACCGTGGAGAGTAACCTGCACCGTACCCTAGGCGCCAACCTGGACGGCGACCTGCGGACCGACCCGGCGTCCCGGGCGCTGTGGTCCACGGACGCCTCCATCTACCTCCGCCGCCCCGAAGGGGTCGTGGTCGCCCGCTCTGAGGAAGACGTGCGCCGGACGTTCGCCGCCGCCCGGCGCGAAGGTCTCGTGGTAACGCCCCGCGGAACCGGCACATCACTGGCCGGGCAGGCGACCGCTCCGGGGCTCGCCCTCGACGTTTCGGAGATGAACCGGGCGCTGGAGATAGACCTCGAAGGCCGCCGGTGCATGGTCGAGCCGGGGCTGGTGCAGGGCGAACTTAACGCGATGGTAGAGCCAGATGGGCTGGTATTCGGGGCGGATACTTCTACTTCGGAGGTGGCGACGCTCGGAGGTATGATCGGCAACAATTCAGCCGGGATGCGCTCGCTGGTCTTCGGGACTACGGCCGATCAGATCCTATCCCTCCGCTGCATCCTCCCTTCCGGCGAGACGGTCGAGCTACGCCCGCTGTCGCGAGCCGAAGCCGAGCGCCGGGCAAAGAACGGTGGGGTCGAGGGACGGCTGCTGCGGAGCGCGCTCGATATTGGGGAGCGTTACCGGGACGAGATAAAGAAGCGCTTTCCGAAGATGATCCGTCGAGTCTCCGGCTACGGCCTCGATGCCCTCATAGACCCCGACACGGTAGACCTCACCCGCCTGGTCTGCGGCTCGGAAGGCACGCTCGCGGTCGTCACAAAGGCCGAGCTGCGACTGCACGAGCTACCCGAGGCCCGGGCGCTCGCCTCCTTCGAGTTCAGCTCGCTGCCCGAAGCGGCGCGGGCGACGGTCGCCCTCTTAAAAGAAGAGCCGTCCGCCGTAGAGCTACTCGACGACGTAGCCATCGGCCGCGCCCGGGACACCCCTGCCTACCGGGGCTCGACCGGCTTCGTCAAAGGCGACCCGAAGGCGCTCTTGCTCGTCGAGTGGAGTGGGACCGAGGAAGAACTGGAAGAACGCTTCTCGAACCTTGAAGACCTCGCCTCAGAGGTCGGAGCGAGGGTCGTCACGCCGCTCTGGAGCAAAGAAGAGCAGGCCCAGACCGTAAAGCTCCGCAAGTCCACCCTGCCGCTGCTGCTCGGCACGGCTGAGAAGGCCAAGCCGGTAGCGTTCGTCGAGGACGCCGCCGTACCGCCGGACAACCTGGAAGAGTTCGTCACGCGATTTGAGGAGATTATCGAGGAGAACGGCACCTGGGCTTGCTTCTACGGGCACGCGAGCGTCGGCACACTCCACGTCCGGCCAGCTCTGGATACCGCCGACCCGGAAGGCGTCACCCGGATGCGCCGGATAGCCTCCGAGGTCGCCGACCTGGTCATAGAGCTTGGCGGCTCCATCTCCGGCGAACATGGCGACGGGCTCTCGCGCTCGGAGTTCCTAGACCGCCTGTACGGTCCCGACATCCTGCGCGCCTTCTCCGAGGTCAAGCAAGCCTTCGACCCGGACAACCTACTCAACCCGGGTGTGATCCTGTCCCCGAAACCTATGGACACCAGCCTGCGCATCGGCCCCGGCCATAAACGCCGCCGCCTCCAGACCGGCCTCGACTTCTCGGACCAGGGCGGGTTCGCCGCCGCCGTCGAGCTGTGTAACGGTTCCGGCTTCTGCCGCAAAAAGACCAGCGGCACCATGTGTCCCTCCTACATGGTCACCCTGGATGAGGAGGACTCGACCCGTGCCCGGGCGAACATGCTCCGCTCCGTCCTCGACGGCACCCTATCGCCCTCAGAGCTTACCGGCCAGCGCATGAAGGACGTCATGGACCTCTGCGTAAGCTGCAAAGCCTGCAAGACCGAGTGCCCCTCCCAGGTAGATGTAGCCAGCATGAAGACCGAGGTCCTCTACCAGACGGGCAAGGAGCACGGCTTCTCCCTGCGCCAGAAGGCCGCCGGTCACATCCGCTCGCAGCTAGCGCTGGCCGCCCGCGTACCGGCTATCTACAACGCCGTAGCCGGCACCGCTCTCGCCCGCCAAGCAGCGGGACTCGCCGGCATAGACCCCCGCCGGCCGCTCCCGAAAGTCACCAATAAAACCTTCTCGAAACGGTTCCCCGCGCTACCGCAAGGAGCGGGACCGGTGGAGGTCGCGCTCTTTAACGACACCTGGAACGAGTACCAGCGCCCGGAGGTCGGGGAGGGGATGGTACGCCTCTTCGCCGCCGCCGGTGTCCGGGTCCACCTGCCGGACGTCGTGTGCTGCGGGCGGCCGATGCTCTCGGAGGGCCTTATCGAGGAAGCCCGCAAGAACGCCCGGCGCAATCTGGACCTGCTGACGCCCCTTATAGAAAAGGGCATCCCGCTGGTCGGCCTGGAGCCGAGTTGCATCCTGACCATGCGCGACGACTACAAGAAGCTGCTGCCCGGCGACGAGCGGGTCGAGAAGCTCGCCGAAGCCACCCGGCTCTTCGAGGAGGCTCTGCTGGAGCTTGAGACCCCGCCTGCGCTGCGCGAGGGACCGCCGGTCCTGTTACACGGCCACTGCCACCAGAAGGCGCTCGTCGGCCTCGGCCCGACGGAGAAGGTGCTCGGGTTTGCCGCCGACGTCTCGACCGTGGACTCTGGTTGCTGCGGGATGGCCGGGCTCTTCGGATATGAAAAAGGTCACTACGAGGTCTCGATGAAGATGGGCGAGAGGCGGCTGTTTCCGGCGGTCCGGGAGGCTTCTCCGGAAGGGCGGGTCGTGGTAGCCCCGGGGACGTCTTGCCGGGAGCAGATCCTGGGCGGCACCAGCGAGACGGCCCTGCACCCGGCCGAGTACCTGGCCCGCTGTCTTCGTCGAGCTAGTCAGCGAGTCAGTCCGCCGCCTCCGGCGACTCGTCAGCCTTTCAGGAGAAAACAAAAAGATGGGCCGTTGACCGGCTGAAGTGCTGACTGGCCTAAAAGCTCTGTGAAGTCAAACTTCTAGGTAAACAGGTCTATAAGCTGCAGGTTCTCGAACTCGGCGGCGAGGGTAGGGGAGAGGTGCGCCCGGTCCTGGGTCTCTCCCATCCGGGCCGCAAGCTCTAAAAACGCCTCGACGTTCTTTGTAGCCGGGACGTCCCGGCGTTTGAGGGCGACGATGGAGCGGTGCAATTCCGGGCTGTCTTCTATATCCACGAGGCAGAGGTTGCCGGCGGCCACCGAACGCACGATCGCCGTCCGGGGCAGGAACGCTACCCCTAGCCGGTGCTCGACCATCCTTTTGGCGGCCTCGATATTATCGAGCTCTATGGTCTTTAGCTCTCGGATACCGGCGTTGCGGAAAAGAGCCTGGGTCTCCTCGTAGTAGCTGGAGTCGTGATTAAAGAGGATCACGTGTTCCCGTCCGACCTCCGAAAGCTCCGCCGAACCACCTTCCGTAAAGCGGTGCTGCGGATCCACCACCAGCACCAACTCGTCCTCGTAGAGCGGCAGGGTCTCAACCTCCGGGTGGTCCATAGCCTGCGTAAGCCCGACCTGGGCCTCCTCCTTCAAGACCATGTCCAGGACCTCCTCCGTATGCCCGGTGCGCACTGAGAGCGCGACCCCCGGATAAGCCCCCGAAAAACGCTCCAACAACCCCGGCAGCGCATACGTCCCAACCCCCGGCGACGCCCCGAGCGCCAGCCGTCCACCCGAAGCCTCCCGAACGTCCCGCAAGTGCCGCTTGCCCTCCGCAAAGCTCCCGACCACCCGCTCCGCGTACGGCAGAAACTCCCGGCCGGCCTCCGTTAGCCGCACCCCCCGGCTCGTCCGCACGAATAACTGGTCCCCAACCTCCTCTTCCAATCCCTTTAACCGCGCTGTCAACGTCGGCTGCGTCAGGAACATCTCCTCCGCCGCCCGGCTTACGTTCCCGAGCCGCGCCACCGCCAGAAAACACTCAAGCTGCCTGAAAAGCACCGCCGCCTCCAAAGCTATCGCAATAAATTTCTTTTATGGAAACGATTCAAGCAAACAATTGGACTAATGGCAAGGGCGTTGGTACGCTTTTTTCCAGGTCGAAGTCAGACGAGAGGAGAGACCGACATGATGCCGATACAGTACAGGGACCCGGAGACTGAAGAGGTTCTGGACCGCCGCTACGAGGCGTCGGCGCCGGAGATAGGCCAGAGCGTCGTGATCGACGGTTTCGGCGAGTGCCGGGTGCTCTACCGGTGGCGGTGCAACCCGTCGTGCTGCGTGGTCTACGTGCGGAGTGTGCGGCAGGAGGCCCACGCTGCGGCATAGGGTTTCCTGGGCTCCGAGCGCGAGCAATAGCGGCTTGCTAAAGTAGCCTCCGTTCGGGTAACAATAGCAGTAGACCGAAAGGAGCCCGAGACCATGCAGCAGAAACAGCGGTACGGAGACGGGGTAGAGGTACAGGCGCCCGTCGCTGGCACTACGGCGGAGATACTTTCGCCGGACGCCGTGGAGTTCGTCGCGAAACTGGCCCGGGAGTTTACCGGGCGGGTGGACGACATACTCCGCAAGCGCGAGGAGCGTCAGGAGCGGTTATTCGCCGGGGAGATGCCGGACTTTCTGCCGGAGACGGAGGAGATCCGGAACGGCGACTGGAAGATAGCGCCGATACCGGACGACCTGCAGGACCGGCGGGTTGAAATTACGGGTCCCCCGGACCGGAAGATGGCGATAAACGCCCTGAATTGCGGGGCGTCTACGTACATGACGGACTTCGAGGACGCTAACTGCCCGACGTGGCAGAACATGATGGACAGCCAGATCAACCTTCGCGACGCCGCCCGGCGCGACATCGCCTTCGACGACCCCGAAACCGGCAAGCACTACGAACTCAACGACGAGACCGCGGTCCTTATAGCCCGCCCGCGCGGCTGGCACCTCTTCGAGAAGCACATGACGGTCGACGGCCGCGAGGTACCGGCGGGCATCTTCGACTTCGGACTGTACTTCTTCCACAACGCCCGCGAGCTTCTCGGCCGGGGCTCCGGACCATACTTCTACCTGCCGAAGATGGAGAGCCACCTCGAAGCCCGCCTCTGGAACGACATCTTCGTGATGGCCCAAAATGAGATCGGGCTGCCGCAGGGGACTATAAAAGCTACGGTCCTTATAGAGACCATCCTGGCGACCTTCGAGATGCACGAGATCCTCTACGAACTGCGTGAGCATTCGGCGGGCCTGAACTGCGGCCGGTGGGACTACATCTTCTCCTACATAAAGAAGTTCCGCGACAAGGACTTTCTCCTGCCCGACCGGGCCGAGGTGACGATGACGGTCCCGTTCATGCGGGCGTACTCGCTCCTGACCATAAAGACCTGCCACCAGCACGGGGCGCACGCCATCGGGGGCATGGCGGCCCAGATACCGGTTCCGAACGACCCCGAGAAGAACCAGGAAGCCTTCGACAAGGTCCGGGCCGACAAGGAGCGCGAGGTCGAGGACGGCCACGACGGCACGTGGGTCGCCCACCCCGGCATGGTCGCGCTCGCCAAGGAAGCCTTCGACAACGGGATGCCGCAGGCAAATCAGATAGACAGCGACAAGCAGATGGATGTTAACCCGAGTCCGGATGACCTTATCGAGAAGCCGGACGGGGACATCACCGAGACGGGGTTACGGAACAACATCAGCGTCGGGTTGCAGTATCTTGGTGCCTGGCTCGCCGGACGCGGGGCGGTTCCGGTGTTTAACCTGATGGAAGACGCGGCGACCGCGGAGATCTCGCGCGCCCAGGTGTGGCAGTGGATCCACAACGACAGCGGTGTCTTGGATGATGGCCGCGAGGTAACCGTCGAGCTTTTCCGGGAGCTGATGGCCGAAGAGCAGGAGAAGATCAAGAACGACATCGTCGGCCCCGACCGCTACGAGAAGGACGAGTTCGGCAAAGCCGCCGAGCTTTTCGACCGGCTCTCCACCCAAGATGAGTTCGTCTCGTTCCTGACCATCCCCGGCTACCGGTACCTGGACTAGAAGGAAACTAGATCTCTCCTTACCCAAACAACAACGAGCGAGCGGCCCACATCCCGGGCCGCCCGCTCCCCCGGGGCTCCCCAACAACACCCGGCGCGGAATATTAGCGGCTCTATACTGCACATATATGCGGCATATAGATGCGAAGAGCGAGCAAGAGAAAGTTTTTAGGGAAAGGATCAGCGGTGGAGAACGGTAATGGAGCGGTTTCGGCGATACAGGAAAGCTGGAACTCCGAGCGGTGGGCCGGGATAGAGCGGCCGTACACGGCGGAGGACGTGGCGCGGTTGCGGGGTTCGGTGCAGGTGGAGCACACGCTGGCCCGTCTCGGGGCCGAGCGGTTGTGGGACCTGCTTCACGAGCGGAAGTATGTCCGGGCGCTCGGGGCGTTGACGGGTAACCAGGCCGTACAGCAGGTCAAGGCGGGGCTTGAGGCGATATACCTCTCCGGCTGGCAGGTCGCGGCGGATGCGAACCTGGCGGGGCAGATGTACCCGGACCAGAGTCTGTATCCGGCGGACAGCGTGCCGCACGTGGTCAAGAGGATCAACCAGGCATTGCAGCGGGCGGACCAGATCCACCACTCCGAAGGGCAGAATGGTACCAACTGGTTCGCCCCGATAGTCGCGGACGCCGAGGCCGGTTTCGGCGGCGCGCTAAACGTCTTCGAGTTGACGAAAGCCATGATCGAGGCCGGTGCCGCCGGCGTCCACTTCGAGGACCAGCTCGCCAGCGAGAAGAAGTGCGGGCACATGGGCGGCAAGGTCCTCCTGCCGACGGCCCAGGCCGTACGGAACTTGATCTCCGCCCGCCTCGCCGCCGACGTCATGGGCGTCCCGACGGTTATCGTGGCCCGCACCGACGCCGACGCCGCCAACCTGATCACCAGCGACGTGGACCCGACTGACGCCGACTTTCTGACTGGCGAGCGCACCATGGAAGGCTTCTACCGGGTAAAGGCCGGCATCGAGCAAGCTATCGCTCGCGGCCTCTCCTACGCGCCGTACGCCGACCTCGTGTGGTGCGAGACCTCCGAGCCGAACATCGAGCAGGCGAAGCAGTTCGCCGAGGCCATACACGCCGAGTTCCCCGGCAAGCCACTCGCCTACAACTGCTCGCCGTCCTTTAACTGGAAAGCCAAGCTTTCAGACGAGGACATCCGCACGTTCCAGGACCAGCTAGGCGAAATGGGCTACAAGTTCCAGTTCATAACCCTCGCCGGCTTCCACACCCTGAACTACAGCATGTTCGAGCTCGCCAACGGCTACAAGGACGCCGGGATGGCCGCCTACTCCAAGTTACAGCAGAGGGAGTTCGACGCCGAGAAGGACGGCTACACCGCGACTAAACACCAGCGCGAGGTCGGGGCGGGGTACTTCGATCAGGTCGCCCAGGTCGTCGCCGGTGGCATGGCCTCGACCACGGCACTCACCGGCTCGACCGAGGAAGCCCAGTTCAATACCAAGGAAGACCACCACACGGGCCTCCCCGGCTCCACCGAGAACGAGCAGTTCGTAAAGTAACCGCCGGGTAAAAAGTGACTTTTAGGTAAGGGGGCCGGAGAAAGTTCCGGCCCCTTTACCGCGCTACTCGCGGGCGGCCTTGACGCCCTCGTAGATGGCTGCCATGTCGTCTTCGCCGTAACCGGCTTCTATGGCTTTGTCGAAGCGGTCGGCGACGGCTTCGGCCAGCGCCAGGTGCAGGCCCTCAGCTCGGGCGGCATCGAGGACGAGGCCGGCGTCCTTGCGGGCGAGTTTGGCGGCGAAGCTAGTCGGGAAGTCCTCGTTTATCATCATCTGGCCCTTCATCTGGGCGTAGGGGAGGTTCAACGGGCCGCCGTCGATGACGTCGAGGAACTGGGCGGGGTCTGCGCCGAGGGCCTGGGAGAGGGCTATCGTTTCCCCGAGAGCGCCCAGGAGACCGACGATCCAACTGTTGGCGACGAGCTTCATGCGGCTGCCGGCTCCGGCCTCCCCAAGCCAGACGGTTTTGGAACCCATCGCGTCAAACGGCGCGGCGCACCGCTCCTTTACTTCTTCAGGACCGGAGGCGAGCATTATTAGCTGGCCCTGCTCGGCGGGCTGTTTGGTGCCGAGGACCGGGGCGTCGACGTAGGTCACACCGCTGTCGGCGGCTATCTTCGTGAGCCGGTCGTTGCCTTCAAGGCCGATGGTGCTCATCTGCAGCCAGATGCCGTTCTCCGAGAGGTTGGACAGCGGGCTTTCGCCGTTACCTTCTACCACACCCGATATTACGTCCGCGTCCGCAAGCATGGTGAGCAGGAAGTCCGCGTCTCCGGCGGCTTCGGCCGGGCTGTCGGCCACTTTTATGCCGTCGTCGGCGAGTGGCTCGGCTTTCTCGCGCGAGCGGTTCCAGGCCCGGACCTCCATACCAGCCGCCGCCAGGTTGCGGGCCATTGCAGCGCCCATGAGACCGGTGCCGAGTACGGCTACGGTATTGTCGTTCGCCACGTTATCTACCTCCGTCTGAAATCTGTTTTAAAGCTAAATTTTCTCCGACGAGCTTACCCCTATTGTAAGCCGGACGAAACCGGAGTCCGGGGTGCTCGCTATAAGCCATATTATGCTAACGATGGTAAAAAGAGCTATGCTTATCCGCTGGATGTGTTAGAAATCCGCGGTCCGGCGGTCACGCGGAGCTTGTACGAGACAGGAGGTACCTTGCGGGCAATGGTTCGGCGGCTGGGGGATGACGAGCCTGAAGACAACGTCTCGAAGCTGCGTATAAAGACGTTCCCGGACTTCGAGGAGGTCCACGACCTGGAGTACTACGCGGCTTTGTACCGCTGGCACTACTCTCACCCGGCGGCGGACCGGATGTATCGGTGGGTCGCGGTTTCGGAGGAGGGTGAGGTGGTGGGTCATCTGTCCGCGCTGCCGCAGTTCTACCGCGTCGGTGGGGAACGCCTGATCGCCCACACCCCGGGTGACTACATGGTGCTGCCGGGCTACAGTTTCCAGGCATTTTCTCTGATGCGGGCTTTCTTCAAAGCCACCGAGAACTGTGTAGCCTGCGACATGGTGCCCGCGGTGATCGGCATCGAGACCCGACTCGGGGCCGAAGTGGCCGGAGACCTGCGCTACGCGGCAAAACTACTGAACGTCTCCCGGCTGCCCGTACCTTCCGTGCCGGAGCCGGTGAGGCGGATGCTCGGCTTCCCGCGGCGGTTCACTTCTGCGAGGGGCTACGGAGGAGCCGGTGAGGGCAGCGGCGGACCCGGTGAACAGCCGCCCGCGGTGCTCCCGCCCCGTCCCCGCGCCCCGATCCCCGCGCCGCTCAAGGCGCTTTTGAACGGTGGCCTGCGGTCCGTAGACAAAGCGTTGGGCCGCATTTCCGGCGGTGGTCTGGAAGTGGAGGAGGTAGAGACGTTCGACGAGTCCTTCGACGTTTTGTTCGAAGAGGTGGCTGCCGCCGTCCCGTGCATGCCGGAGAAAGACGCGGCATTTCTCACGTGGCGCTACGGCCCAGATTCTCCCCAGTACCCGGTAAAGATCCTCGGGGTCCGGAGGAACGGACGTTTGCTCGGGTACGCGGTGCTCAAAGCTACCTCGAAAGGACAGGACGGCTACATACTAGATTTAATGTCATTGCCGGGTCACCCGGACGTGTCCCGGGCGCTGCTGCGGGAGTCGGTGCGTTATTTCAGGGCGGAGGGAGTAGAGATCATCCGCTACCGCTACCTGGAGTCCCCGACCTCGCCCCGGTCCGGCGACCTGCGGCGGCTGGGGTTCTTTCACCGCAAGGGAAGGACCAACAGCCTGCTGGTCAGGTTCGCGGACGGAAGATTGCACGATCTCGGGCGAAACCTCGACAACTGGTCCTACAACGTCGGCGACGGGGAGGCGACGTTCTGGATTCGTTAGCCGGTAGGCTGGTTGAACGCGAGGGTCTGCCGGTCCGTATAACGGTCCGTATAAAAGTGGCAGCCCGCAATTCCTGTCCCCGGAGTAGAAAGCAGCCGCCCTATGAGAAGTCGCCCCATGGAAAATAGACCAGGTACCAGCGCCGGTTACACAGTCAGAGAGGTCCGCGATGTCTCCCGCGAGACGTGGGATGATTGGGTACGAAGCTCTCCGGGCGGCGGTCACGTCTTGCAGAGCTACTCCTGGGGAGAGTTCAAGCGTGACCGGGGTTGGAGACCTGTGCGCCTCGTACTGGAGAGGGACGAGGAGATGATCGGGACCGGCCAGTTCCTCTCCTACAACACGCTGCCGGTCCCGGGCAAACTCATGTACTGCACGAAAGGCCCCTGGCTACCCTGGGACGACGCGGCGGCTGTGAGAGTATTCTTCGAGGGTGTATCCGCCGTCGCCCGTAATCAGGGAGCGCACACCGTCAAGATAGAGCCCGAAGTCCCGGACGAACGCTCCGACGTAAAGATCCTGCTGGACTACCTCGGTTTCCAGAAAGCGCGCTACGATCTGAACTTCAGCACCACCGTCGTCATGGACCTCTCGCCTTCCGAAGATGAGTTGCTGGACCGTATGAGCGGCAAGGGCAAGAAAGGCAAGACTACCCGCTACAATATTAACCTCGCGCGGAGAAAGGGTGTGGAGGTTCACGAGCCGGACGTTTCGAGGCTGGAGGAGTTCGACCGGGCGTTCGAGACTTTGTACAACTGGATCCAGGGTCTCGCCGAAAATAAAGAGGGTTTCTCGAACCGGCGTCCGCGCCAGTACTTCTACGACATGATGCGCCGGATGAGCGACGCCGGACAGGGCCGCTTCTTCTTCGCGGTCCACGAAGGCCGGCCGCTCTCCGGGGCGTACATCTTCAACTTCGGCAAGAAGTTCTGGTTTATGCACGGGGCGTCCGGCCCCGGGGACCGCAAGCTGCAGGGAAACTACCTCCTGCAGTGGGAGATCATGCGCTGGGCCAAACAACACGGCATGACCTACTGCGATTTCGTCGGTGCGCCAAAGCACGAGGACCGCACACCGGACAACCCCTACTACGGCGTCTACAAGTTCAAGACCGGCTTCGGCGGCGAGGCCGTGGACTTCCCGGGATGCCTGGACCTCCGATTGCGTCCACGCCTCGCCGCCGTGTGGTACGAACTCGAACCACTCTACTACCGGGCGTACTACAAGCTAAAGCACAACGTCTTCTACTAGCCGGAGCCTGCTCCGTAAAGGACTTACTCTGGTATTTCCAGGATGATCTTACCCATCCCCGCGCCCTCTTCCATGTGGTGCTGGGCGGCGGCGACTTCTTCGAGCGGAAATGTCGCGTTGATGGCCGGTTTGAGGCCCCGGTTCTCGTAGAAGCCGAGCATGTCCTCGAACTCCGAGTTCGTGCCCATCGCGGTCCCGAAGATGTCTAGCTGCTTTAAGAATATCTTCGGCAAGACCAGCTTCTCCACCGGACCAGCCGTAGCCCCGAAAGAGATGATACGGCTCGCGGGCTTGGCGAGCGTCACTAAAGCGTCGAAGACCTCCCCGCCGATGCTGTCCACCGACAGGTCAACGCCACCGTCGGTCATGCCCTTCAGCTCTTTAACCCAACCCTCCGAGTGGTAGTTAACCCCGCCCTCGGCCCCGAACTCCTTCGCGGTCTCTATCTTCTCGTCGCTGCCGGAGGTCACGAAGACCCGGCCGCCGAGCGCGGAGGCGAGCTGCACCAGGAACGTCGCCACCCCGCCGCCGGCCCCCGGTATGAGGACCGTGTCGCCGGTCTGGATGTTCCCCCGCGTAACCAGCGCCCGGTAGGCGGTAAGCGCCGCGAGCGGGATGGCCGCCGCCTCGTTGTGGAGCAGGTGGGATGGCTTGCGGAACACGTTCGCGGCCGGTACGGAGACCATCTGAGCGTAGGTACCATCGTCCGGCAACCCCAGGATGCGGTAGTCGCTTCCCGGCTTCCGCGGGTCGTCACCCCAGTACAGCGCCGGGTTTATGACCACGTCGCTACCCTCCGGCGGCACATCTTGGGGGTCCACCCCGTCCCCGATGGCCGCAACTTCTCCGGAGCCGTCGGAACCGGGGATCACCGGCAGGGCCTCGGGCTTCGCGCCGGGATACTGACCGTAGGTCACGAACACGTCGCGGCGGTTCAGGGCCGCAGCCCGGAGCTTTACAACAACCTCGCCGTTACCGGGTTCGGGTTCGGGGACATCCTCATAGGTGAGGTTGTCTGGTCCGCCGAGTTCGTGCAGCCGGATCGCCTTCATGTGGTTCTCCCTTTTTCGGAAGCTTTTCAGCTAGTCAGTCATTCAGCCTGTCAGCTTATTACGGATGACCGTCCTGTGCTTTCGGAGACGCGGTAAGGCCCGCCGCGTTTAGGTGTTCCTAACACGACGGGCCGTGACCGAGAGCTTTTACCTGAAATGCTGACCGGCTGAAGTGCTGACCGGCTCTCTACACAAACGCGGAGATGCCGGTGATGTCGCGGCCTACGATGAGCGACTGGATGGTGTCGGTGCCCTCGTAGGTGTAGACGATCTCCATATCGGAGAGGTGCCGCGCAACGTGGTACTCCAGCAGCACCCCGTTGCCGCCCATGCAGTCCCGGGCGTCGGCGCAGACCTGCTTGGCTTTTTTGGCGTTGTTCATCTTGGCGAGCGACGCCATCGCGCCGGTCATCTTGCCGGCCTCCTGTAGCTGGGAGAGCCGGTAGCACAGAAGCTGCATAGTGGTGATCTCCGCGAGCATGTTCGCCAGCTTGTTCTGGATGATCTGGAAGCTCGCTATCGGCTTGCCGAATTGCACCCGCTGCTGGGTATACTGCACGGCCGCCTCATACGACGCCACCGCGTGCCCGATTGCCTCCCAGGCCACCCCGGCCCTCGTGGCGGTGAGCACCTTGTTAGTGTCCTTGAAGCTGTTCGCCCCGCCGAGCTTGTTCTCGGCCGGCACGCGCACGTTCTCCAGCGTCACGTCCGGCTGCCAGACGGCCCGCTTACCCATCTTGCCGGTAATCAGCTCAGTGGAGAATCCTTCCATGCCCTTCTCGACCAGGAAGCCTTTTACCTGGCCGTCCTCCTCGTCGCGGGCCCAGACGATGACCACGTCGGCGAAGGTGGCGTTGCCGATCCAGCGCTTCTCACCGTTAAGGACGTACTCGTCGCCTTCTTTGCGGGCGCTGGTCTCCAGCATCACGGAGTCCGAGCCGTGCTTGGCCTCTGTAAGTCCGAAGGCCCCGATCTTCTCCATCCGGGCCATCGGCGGTAGCCACTTCTGTTTCTGCTCCTCGGTGCCGCAGATCTCGATAGTCCCCATCGCGAGCCCCGAATGTACCCCGAAGAAGGTGTTTAGACTACCGTCGCCCCGGGCCAACTCTATAGCCACGAGCCCGGCGGCCACGTGGCTCATCCCCGGACAGTCGTAACCCTCTATCGTCGAGCCGGCGATGTTTAGCTCGGCGAGCTTCGGTACCAACTCGAACGGGAACTCCGCCTTGTCCCAGTAGTCGTTTATGACCGGTATGATTTCCCGGTCGGCGAACGCCCGGACTTTGTCCCGGATCTCGCGTTCCTCGTCGGTGAAAAATTCGTCCAACTGGTAGTAATCCGTCCCGAGAGACGTGGTTACGTCAGCGATCATTAACTCCTCCTTCTCTACGCCGCCGGGCTTGGAGTCACCCTTCTCCGCGGCACCCGTTTCCCGCACTCTAGCACGGCCCCCGCTAACACGTCGGGACCGTATCCACAGCCTTTTCACATGTTATTATAAAGATAATTGTCAATATTGACAATATTACTTCTGGAAAGGGGTATCGTGCAGCAGGAAGTATCGCGGGTCCCGGATAGCCCGGTAGTAGGAGCGTCGAGCAGCCTGGTCGAGGCGCTGCACCGGAACGTGGAGCGCTTTCCGGGCAAAACGGCGCTGGTCAAGAAGTCCGGGGGGAAGTGGCGGACCCTTTCTTACGCGGAGTTGTACGCGAGGGTGGAGCGGTTTGCGGCGGGTCTTGCAGGTCTCGGGGTCGGCGAGGGTTCGCGGGTCGCGCTGATGTCGAAGAACCGTCCCAAGTGGGCCATATCCGACTTCGCGGTTCAGAGCCTCAGGGCGGCGCTGGTGCCGGTCTATCCGACGCTGGAGCCGGGGCAGGTGGCGCACATCCTGAAAGACTCCGGTTCCCGGATACTGATAGTCGAGGATGCGGAGCTACTGGAGCGCGTGAGGAGCGTGCGGGATGCGGTGCCGGAGTTGCGGAGCACCATCGTCATGGACGACAGCTTTACGGACGTGGAGGAGGGCGTGCTCCGCTTCGGGGGCGTGGAGACGGCCGGAGAGGAGAGCCCGTTAGAGGGCTGGGAAGCCGGGTGGCGGGGGATCTCCCGCGAGGATGTAGCCACGATCATCTACACGTCGGGGACGACCGGGTTGCCGAAGGGCGTGGTGCTCACTCAGGGGAACCTACTCTCCAACGTGGAAGGGACGTTGGAGTCGTTGCCGGTGCGCGGGGACGACACTTTTCTGTCGTTTCTGCCCCTCTCGCACGTCTTTGAGCGGACGAGCGGGCAGTTTCTGGCGCTGAGCCTCGGGGCGACGACCTACTACGCTGAGTCCATAGAAAAGGTGCCGGAGAACCTGCGGGAAGTAAAGCCGACGCTCATGCTCAGCGTGCCGCGGCTCTACGAAAAAGTTTACGACCGGGTAACACAGCAGGTCTCTTCCGGCCCGGCCTTGAGGCGGCGGTTATTCTGGAGCGCCATCGCCGATGGCAAGCGTCGGTACGAGATCGAGAAAAAAGGCGGGAAGGTCGGGCGGGTGCTGGAGACGCGGCTCAAGCTCTGGGACCGGCTCGTATTCGGTAAGCTCCGGGAGGCCGTCGGCGGCCGGGTGCGGTTCTTCGTGGCCGGCGGGGCGAAGCTCAACGCCGATATCGGGCAGTTCTTCCATGCCGCAGGGATCAAGATTGTTGAGGGCTACGGGCTGACGGAGACCTCACCTACCATCTCCTGCAACCGCCTAGAGAAAATGCGCTTCGGGACCGTCGGTCCACCGCTCGGCAACGTCGAGGTCAGGATCTCCGGGGACGGCGAGATTCTGGTCCGCGGCCCGGGTGTTATGCGGGGCTATCTGGATAACGAGGAAGCGACCGCCGAGGTCTTTACGGAGGAGGGTTTTTTCCGGACCGGAGACATCGGCGAGTTCGACGAAGCCGGATACCTCAGGGTTACCGACCGGGCAAAGAACCTCATGGTGCTCTCCACCGGCAAGAACGTGGCCCCGCAACCAATAGAGGTAGCCCTGGCCGCCGCACAGCACATCTCTCAGGCCGTCCTGCTCGGCGACGGCCGCAAGTACGTCTCCGCGCTTGTTGTCCCGGACTACGAGACGGTCCGCAAAACTCTCGCCACCGACGCGCCGGACGAAGAGCTTGCGGAAGACGACCGGGTGCGGGAGCTGGTGCAAGAGGACATAGAAGCTGCCACGGAGGAGTTCGTCTCCTACGAGCGGCCGAAGCGGTTCGCTCTGCTCCCTCGGGAGCTAAACCAGGAGGCCGGGGAGCTTACGCCGACTCTCAAGGTCCGGCTCGGGCCTGTAAAAGAGCGTTACGGAGAGGTTATAGAGAAGCTCTACGAGTAGTGGTACAGGCGGCGAGAGTAGGCGGTTGGTAGACTCCGCACGTCGGGAGAGTTTGATAAGACGGGAGAGGGATCTATCGAGAAGACTGCTATGACACCCAAGGATATTTTTCTCGGAGAGGTAAAGTCGAGGAACGTGTTCCCGCTGCTCATCCTGCATCTGGTTAGCAAAGAGCCGGAGTACGGCAACAGCATTATCAAGGGCGTAAAAGAGATGAGCGCCGGGGTGATGAGCGTCTCGCCGAACAGCATCTACCCGCTGCTGCGGCGGTTGGAGGAGAAAGGATACATCGTCGGGGAGTGGGAGAACGAGGACGTCCGGACCCGGAGATTCTACAGTATTACTCCCGAGGGCGAGAAGAAGTACGAGGAGATAAAGGTACTTTTCGAGGAACACCTGATCCGGGTAAAAGAAGCCATAGAGTCTTTGCAAAAGGAGATCTACGGCTAGCACGATCAGTGGTATTTGGGATATAAGGGAAAGGATTCAGGAGGTTCAATGACACGTCAAATACGCAGGGTAGCGGTACTCGGTGCCGGGACGATGGGCGCTGCCATAGCTGCCCACGCGGCGAACTCGGGTCTCGACGTAGACCTGCTCGATATCGTCCCCCAAGGCGAAGCCGGTGACGACAAAAACGCCGTCGTAAAGCGCGGCTTCGACGCCATGAAAAAGGCCCGGCCCGCCGCGCTCATGAGCAAAGAGGTCGCCAATCGCATCCGCATCGGTAACTTCGACGACGACCTCGGGCGCGTTGCCGACGCCGACTGGATCCTCGAAGCCATCATCGAGAAGCTGGAGCCCAAGCAGGAGCTTATGGCCCGGGTCGAGGAGATCGCCCGTGAAGACGCCGTTATCTCCTCAAACACTTCCGGCATACCGCTGCACGAGGTCGCGGACGGTCGTTCGGAGAGCTTCCGGCGGCGCTTTCTGGGGACGCACTTCTTCAACCCGCCGCGGTATCTGAAGCTGCTGGAGATCATCCCGACCGAAGACACGGGCGAGGATGTTATCGAGTTCGTCCGGGAGTTCGGGGAGCGGGTCCTCGGCAAGGGCGGGGTCGTCGCCAAGGACACGCCGAACTTTATCGCGAACCGGCTCGGGAGCTTTACCGGGATGCAGGCCGTGCGCTACGCGTTTGAGAATGGCTACGGCGTCGAAGAGGTGGACACCATAACAGGACCCCTGATAGGTCACCCGAAAACCGCCACTTTCCGCCTGAACGATCAGGTCGGCCTCGACATCGCCGTGGGTGTGGCCGAGAACCTCTACGAAGCCGTCCCCGAAGACGAGTCGCGCGAGGAGCTAAAGCCGCCCGAGAAGCTAAAGGAGATGCAGGAGCGGAACCTGCTCGGCAACAAGACCGGAGCCGGGTTCTACAAGCGCAACAAGCGCGACGGTCAGACCGTCTTCGACGTCATAGACCTCGACACCTTCGAGCACCACCCGCCGGAAGAGCCCGAGATCCCGATAGCCGAAGAAGCCCAGCAGCAGGGAGACCTCGCTTCCCGGCTGCGCTTCCTCATGGACAAAGCCGAGGACGACCGGCACGCCCGCTACCTGCGGGATACCCTACTACCGTACCTGGCCTACTCCGCCCGCCGGATACCGGAGATCTCCGACACCTTAGAAGACGCAGATCACGCGATGGAGTGGGGCTTCGGCCACGAGGCCGGCCCGTTCCGCACCTGGGACCTACTCGGTGTGGAGCAGACCGCGGACCAGATGGAGAGCCTCGGCATAGAGGTCGCCTCCTGGGTCCGGGAGATGCTCGAAGCCGGCAATGAGAGCTTCTACAAGGAAGAAGACGGCCGGGAGATGGTTTACAGCCCGCTAGAGAAGGGCTACGAGCCGGTCCGGGAAGACCCGATGGTGATCTCGCTGGACAAGCTCCGCGAGGAGGACAAGGAGATCGCCCGCAACGACTCGGCGAGCCTGCTCGACCTCGGCGACGGGGTGCTGTGCTTCGAGATTCACTCCAGAGGCAACTCCATAGACGGCGGCGTACTGGAGATGGGCAGCCGGGCTCTTATGGAGCTCGAAGAAGGTGAGTGGGCCGGGCTCGTCATAGCGAACGAGGGCCGGAACTTCTGCGTCGGGGCTAACCTCTACGAGGTGGCTCAGGCGGCCCAGGCCGGTCAGTTCGACGAGATAGGGCAGCGCATCGACGCTTTGCACGAGCTCCTCATGGGCTTCCGGTTTGCTTCAAAGCCGGTAGTTTCCGCACCGCACGGCCAGACGCTCGGCGGGGGACTGGAGATCTGCCTGCACTCCGACCGCGTCGTGGCCGCCGGAGAGACCTACGCCGGGCTGGTCGAGACCGGGGTCGGCCTTATCCCCGGCGGCGGTGGGACCAAGGAGCTAGCCCGCCGGATGGTATCCCCGGCGCTCCACACCGCCCCGAACACCCCGTCGCTGCCGTTCGTGCAGAAGGCATTCGAGACCATAGCCCTCGCCAAAGTAGCGACCAGCGCACTGGAAGCTCAGGAGATGGGCTTGTTCGACGAGGACGACCGGGTTGTAATGAACGGTGAGCATCTGATCTCCGCCGCCAAGCGTGAAGTCCTGGACCTGGCCGACGGCTACAACCCGCCGGTCCGAAACGGCAACGTCTACGCCGCCGGACGCGCCACCCGCGCCGCACTCGAAGTCGGGGTGCGCTCGTTGCAGTGGGGCCGGTACGCGAGTGAGTACGACGGGGTCATCGCCGGCCACGTCGCCCGTATCCTCACCGGCGGAAACCTCTCGCTGCCGCAGTGGGTCCCGGAGGACTACATACTGGAGCTAGAGAAAGAGTCCTTTATGGACCTCCTCAAAAACGAGAAGACCCACGAGCGTATAGAGGGCATGCTCAAGACTGGCAAGCCGGTAAGGAATTAGGGTAGGAAGCATGAGCAACGGCTCCGCTAGTCAGATGTCTCTCAGGGTGCATCACTACGCCATAGTTGTTCCCAACCTCGATGAAGCGAGTCGCTGGTATCAGGAAAAACTGGACTTCGAGGTCGAGAGGGAGTTTGGGTTTCCAGACCTTGGGACTGAAGTCGTACATCTCACAAATGGCGATGGGCTGAGGATCGAGATCTTTGAGCGTGACGGATCGGCCGCCGGACCTGATATTGGTCAAGATCCTTTTGGAGCTTTGCTCGTACAAGGGTCGAAACATGTAGGGCTGCTGGTGGACGATGTGGACGCCACGGCAGAAGAGCTAAAAAGGCGCGGAGTCGAGTTGGTTGTGGAGCCAACCGTGGTAGAGCCTGCTGGAGTGAAGAACTGCTGGATAAGAGATCCTGCCGGTACCCTGATCGAGTTCGATCAGTGGTTGTACTAGAAATATAGATCGACAAAACTGGAGTAAAGGAGAAAACCAATGAAAGAAGCCGTAATCGTTTCGGGAGCCCGGACCGCCGTTGGACGGGCACCGAAGGGAACGCTGCGGGCGACCCATCCGGTGGATATGACCGCCGCGGCCATCAGCGAGGCTGTAAACCGGGCCGAAGGTCTCGACCCGGACGAGATCGAGGACGTAATTATCGGGTGTGCAATGCCCGAGGGGACGCAGGGCTACAACGTAGCGCGGCTGGCCTCTATCCGGGCGGGTCTCTCGAACGGGGTCCCGGCCCAGACCGTGAACCGGTTCTGCTCCTCGGGGCTCCAGACCATCGTCAACGCCGCCGAGCGGATAATGACCGGCCAGGCCACGACCATCCTCGCGGGCGGCACCGAGCACATGTCCACTACGCTTGAGATGCCGAACTTCGCCCCGAGCCCGAAGCTGCTGGAAATCAACCCCGCTGTTTACATGGGAATGGGCCTGACCGCCGAGCAGGTCTCCCGCGAATTCAACGTCTCCCGCGACGACCAGGATGAGTTCGCCCTCCGCAGCCACACCCTGGCCGGTAAAGCCGTACAGAACGGCGTCTTTGACGAGGAGATAGTGCCGGTGGACGTCGAGTTCGACTACGTCGAGGGCGGCGAGGTCCGCCGCTACGAGACGACCTTCAAGCGGGACGAGGGTCCGCGCGACACCTCGATGGAGAAGCTACAGAAGCTCCCGACCGTCTTCCAGCAGGACGGCACCGTAACCGCCGGCAACTCCAGCCAGCGGAGCGACGGAGCTGCGGCGGTCATCGTGATGGAGCGGGAGCGGGCCGAGGAACTGGGGCTCACGCCGCTCGCCCGGTTTGTCGGGTTCGCGGTCGCCGGGGTGCGGCCGGAGGTCATGGGTATCGGGCCGATGTTCGCCATCCCGAAAGTCTTGAAGCTCACGGGGCTCTCGATAGACGAGATCGACCTTATAGAGTTCAACGAGGCGTTCGCCGCGCAGGCTCTGGCCGTGATCCGGGAAGTAGGCATGGACCTCGAAAAGACAAACGTGAACGGTGGAGCCATAGCCCTCGGCCACCCGATGGGCGCGACCGGCACCAAGCTGACCATCCAGCTTATCCACGAGATGAAGCGCCGGGGCTCGAAGTACGGCATGTCCACCATGTGCATCGGCGGCGGCATGGGTGCCGCCGGTATCTTCGAAAACCTGCAGAACTAGCTTTTCAGCCGGTCAGCTAGTCAGCATTTCAGCCGGTCAGGCCGTCAGCGGAACGTTGGCGGCTGGCCGGCTTTTTGTGGAAGGGAACCTATCTTTTGAGCCTGGACTCAGTAAACGATGGCTGAGGGCGTAGCGCCCTCTAAGCTCGCTACGCAGCCGGTCGGGGAGGCGGCGCGGGTCGCGGACGGCGTATTCCAGTTGAAGTTGCCGGTGCCTTTCCCGCTGCGGTTTATCTCCGCGTATCTGATACAGGGTAATGATGGGTGGACCTTGATCGACGCCGGTTACGACTACCCTCCGGCGCGCGAAGCCTGGGATGTGGGGGCGGCGAGTGTCGGATGCGACCTGGGTAGGGACGTGCTCCGGATAGTGGTCACGCACTTCCATCCGGACCATCTCGGGGCGGCGCGGTGGTTGCAGGAGTGGACCGGGGCCCCAGTGTACATGCTGGACGAGGAGATCCTTCACTGCCGCGAGTTCTGGGGCGGCGGGGCGAATATCGAACCGTTCGTCGAGGAACTGGTCCGTAACGGCCTGGAGCGGGGCCTCGCGGAGAAAGCCGCCGCCGGGACCCAGTCGAGCCTGACGCTGCCGGAGGAGATGCGTCCGCTGCGGGCCGGGGAGAAGCTTGAGGTGGGGGACGGGGTGGCGAGGGTGGTGCACGCGCCGGGACACGCCGAGTACCAAGTAATGCTCCACGACGAGCGGCGCAGGATACTCTACGCCGCCGATCATGTACTACTCAAGATAACCCCGAACATCGGCCTCTGGCCCGAGTCGAAACCCCGCCCGCTCCCCCGATACCTGGAGTCGCTGGAGAGCATACGCGGCCTCGACGCGGAGCTAATACTGCCCGGCCACGGACCGGTATTTCACGACCTGGACGGCCGGATACAGGAGCTAACGGACCATCACGCCGAACGCCTGGACCTCATGCTCTCCGTCATTACCGGTGGACGGAAGACCCCGTTTGAGGTATCTCAGGAGGTCTTTCGGGGGGACCTGTCGCTCTACGAGCAGTGCTTCGCCCTCGCCGAGACCCTGGCCCACCTTGAGCACCTGGGACTGGAAGGTAGAGCGGAGCGTATCGAGGACGGGCTGGTCTACTACCGGGCGGGCTCGTAGAAAGGTCTAAATGGACGACCCTATCGGAGAGCGCGTCCGGGAGGCTATCATCGGAGAGGTCGAGGCTCCGGACATCGTGGTCGCGGACTACGACCCAGCCTGGCCCGAACGCTTCCGTCGGGAAGCCATGAAGATTTGGGGCGCGCTCGGTGACGCAGCCCTGGCGGTCGAGCATATCGGGTCCACTTCGGTGCCTGGGCTCGCCGCCAAGCCGATCATAGACATCCTGCTCGTGGTCGAGGACTCCGGCGACGAGGCTGCTTACGTGTCGGCCCTGGAGAACGCGGGGTATGTCTTGCGGGTGCGGGAGAAGGACTTCTACGAGCACCGGATGCTCCGGACTCCGGAGAAGGATGTGCACGTGCACGTTTACTCGCCGGGATCGCCGGAGATCAGGCGGTACTTGCTGCTCCGCGACCACCTGCGCGAGGATGCGGAGGACCGCGAGCTTTACGCCCGGACAAAGCGGGATCTCGCATCCGGAAAGTGGCCGAGCATGCAACACTATGCCGAAGCCAAGACCGAAGTCGTCGAAGGCATACTCTCCCGGGCCGCAGCGCGGCATCCACACGAACGGTAGATGAGTGAGGAGCGGGAGCGTGTCAAGCTGGTGTGATCTCACGCTCCACGTGAATCGTATCTTCAAGGTATAGTCACAACAATTGGTAGTCAACGAAAGAATTAAGAGAGTAATGATGCGAAAGTTTTTATCCCGAGCGGCGTGGGTCGCGCTACTCGCAGTGACTGCGGTATCTATTTCCGCTTGCGGCTCGTCTACCGGGGAGCAGTCGGATGACAACCTCCAGGTGCAGGAGCAAGGTTCCCAGACCACGTTGCGAACCACCGGGTCGACCGGCGAGACCGACCGGAACAGTGAAGCTTCCGTTGCCGTTGAGGACGGTACGACCGAGCCGGTCGAGGTCGAGGCGAGTGTTATCGCTAGTAACCTCGAAGCGCCGTGGGGTCTGGCGTTTCTCCCGGACGGCCGGGCGCTGGTCGGGGAACGCGACACCGGACAACTGCTCGCGATCGACGACTCCGGTGATATCGAAGAGGTCCAGCAGCTACCCGAGAGCGGTTCCGGCGAGGGCGGGCTGCTCGGCCTCGCACCCTCCCCGAACTACGAGCAAGATGGCTACCTCTACGCTTACTACTCGACCGGACAGGAGAACCGGGTGGTCCGCTTCCAGCTTGGCGGAGAGCTAGAGCCTGTACTCACCGGCATCCCGGTGAACACCTACCACGACGGGGGCCGCATCTCCTTCGGTCCCGACGGCCTGCTGTACGTGGCGACCGGCGATGCCGGAAACCCGCAGAACGCCCAGGACCTCGATTCGTTATCCGGGAAGATCCTGCGTGTAAACCCTGACGGTACGGTGCCGGAGGATAACCCGTTCCAGAACAACCCGGTCTACTCCTACGGCCACCGTAACGTGCAGGGCCTTGCCTGGGACGAGGAGGGACAACTTTTCGCCAGCGAGTTCGGCCAGAATGCCTACGATGAGGTAAACCGGATAGTGGCCGGTGGCAACTACGGCTGGCCCATCGTTGAGGGTAAGGGCGGCGAGCCGGAGTACCGTGACCCGGTAGCCGAGTTCCCGACCTCCGAGGCGTCGCCGAGCGGGGCGGAGATCCCGAAGAACAGCGCGATCCCGCAGTGGGACGGCGACTTCTTTATGGCGGCGCTGCGCGGCGAGCGTCTATGGCGTCTGGAGTTGGCCCCTGACGGCTCGGTTACCGGCCGCGAAGAGTTGCTCAAGGACGAGGCTGGCAGGCTCCGGCACGTCGCCCAGGCCCCGGACGGCTCGCTGTGGATCTTTACCAACAACCGCGACGGCCGCGGCTCGCCCGGCCCCGAGGACGACCGCATAATCCGGCTAGCCCCGGCGGAGAGCTAACCCTCAGCTACTGGCCGGTTCTACGGTCGCGGACATGGAGCCTTTGCAACGCGGGATCAGGGGGTCCGGCCCGAAGGCGTGTACCTGGTCCCGCTTTAGCTCCGCGTGCTCCAGGTTCGTGGTCGCCACGACGACCCGGCCGGTAGCATCGACCTCCTGGGCCAGCTTGTAGCCCTTCTCCGGGGAATGCCCGAATACCTTCCAGAGCAGCCGGATCACGTACTCGTAGCTGTGATCGTCGTCATCAAGCAGCACCACATTGTAGGGCGGTAGCCCCTGAACTTTATTCCGCTGCTTTTCCCGCGGTTTCGCTACAGTGCTCGTCACTTACCTGTCCACTCCGGCTTACGTTTCTCAAGGAAAGCGCAGATGCCTTCCTGGGCATCGGCGAAGGAGGCGTTGAACGACATGACCTCTTTAGTGTAGGCGTAAGCTTGTCCGGTAGGCATTTCTAGCTGGCGGTAGAAAGCACCCTTACCGACGCCGACCACGAGCGGGCTCGCCTCAGTGATTTTGTCCACCAGAGCCCGGACGGCACCGTCCAACTCATCCGCCGAGACTACCTTATTTACCAGACCTTCGGCCAAAGCTTCATCGGCAGATATGAAGTCGCCGGTGAGTAGCATCTCCATAGCCTTTTTCTGGCCGACGGCGCGGGAGAGGGCGACCATCGGGGTCGAGCAGAACAGCCCGATCTTGACTCCCGGTGTAGCAAATTTGGCATCTTCGGAAGCTACGATGAGGTCGCAGGTCGCCGCGAGTTGGCAGCCGGCGGCAGTCGCCACCCCGTGTACCCGGCCTATCACCGGCTGCGGTATCGCCTGGATAGTCTCCATAAGCTCCGTGCAGGCGTCGAACAGGTGCCGGTAGAACGCCGGGTCGCGGCCGACCATCTCCGAGAGGTCGTGCCCCGCGCAGAAAGCCTTGCCCTCGCCGGCCAGCACGACCACCGAGGCTTCCCGGCTCTCCCCGATAGACTTCAGGCAATGGGTAAGCTCCCGCATGTGCTCCAGCGAGAGGGCGTTGCGCTTATCCGGGCGGTTCATCGTCACGTAGGCTACCGCACCGTCCCTCTCGAAGAGGACGTTCTCGTAGGTCTGGCTTTTGGCTTCGATCATTGGCTTCTCCTCTAGTTTTTACGCTCCTAGTTTACTTCCCGTCGCTACCTTCCCACTCCTGGTTGCGGAGAATGTACTTCTGGACCTTTCCGGTGGCGGTCTTTGGCAGCTCGCTGAACTCGACGGCCGCCGGGGCTTTGAAGCGGGCGATGCGCTCCTTGACGAAGTCTATAAGCTCCTGTTCGGTCGCTTCCTGGCCTTCTTGCAGGACGACGAACGCTTTGGGCCTCTCGCCCCACTGCTCGTCGGGCATGGCGGTCACGGCGACCTCCATTACGGCCGGGTGCTGGTCTATGACCTGCTCGACTTCTATGGAGGAGATGTTCTCGCCGCCGGAGATGATCACGTCCTTGTCGCGGTCCCTTATCTCCACGTACCCGTCCGGGTGCCAGGCGGCCACGTCCCCGGAGTGGTACCAGCCGCCGGCGAAGGCTTCTTCGGTGGCTTCTTCGTTGTCGAGGTAGCCTTTCATTACCATGTTGCCGTGCATGACGATCTCACCCATCGTTTCCCCGTCGAGCGGCACGTCGTTCATATTCTCGTCCACGACCCGCACCAGGTCCGCCGTGACGTAACCCTGACCCTGGCGCGAAAGTAACCGCGCGTGCTCCTCGGGGTCTTTATCCTCCCACTCTTTGCGAGGGGCGCTCGTGGTCATCGGGCCGTAAGTCTCCGTCAGCCCGTAGGTGTGGAGCGGCTTGATGTTCCAGTCCATAAGCCTTTCCAGCAGCGTCGGCGACGGGACGTATCCGGCGATAACGGCGGTAATGGGATTCTCCAATTCGTGGGCCTTCTCGTGGTTGGAGACCGGCACCTGGACAGTGGGGGCGGCTGAGTAGTGGGTGATGCCTTCGGACTCGAAGAGGTCCCAAATTCTCGCGGCCTCGACCTTCCGCAGACACACGTGCGTCCCGGCGACGGACGTTACCGCCCACGGGTAGGTCCAGCCGTTGCAGTGGAACATCGGCAGCGTCCAGAGGTACTTCGTCTCGTAGCCCATGCCGGCCTCGATCACATTCCCGAGCGCAGAGAGGTAGGCTCCCCGGTACGTGTACATCACACCCTTCGGACGCCCCGTAGTCCCCGAGGTGTAGTTTACGGAGATGGTCTCTTCCTCATCCTCCAGCACGCTCTCGACCGGCTCCGGAGAACCTTCGGCCAGATATTCCTCGTAAGGGTCGCCCGTCTCCCCGGTGTCGTCTATCCGCACGATCTCCACACCCTCGACGCCGTCTAGAAGGTTCTCTAGCTCGTGGTCGGCAAAGACCATTCTGGCCTTCGAATGCTCGACGATGTACTCGACCTCGCTCGCGCTGAGGCGGGTGTTTATAGCGACCATCACCAGCCCGGCCGCGGGGACGGCGAAAGTCCCTTCCAGCATCGGCGGGATGTTCGGGCAGAGGAAAGCTACCCGATCCCCTTTCTGAAAACCGGCCCCCTTGAGGCGCGAGGCCAGGCGGTGGACCCGCTCTTGGAACTCCTTGTAGGTGTAGTGCCGCTCGCCGTGGACCACGGCGGTCTTGTCGGGGAACATGTACGCGCTGCGCTCCAGAAAGCTTAGCGGGGTAAGCTCCGAACGGTAGACCTTTTCTTGCATCGCAGGTTCCTTTCCATTTCTATGCCTGTCACCCTTTCTAACGCTTGCAGTATAAATGTTCGCCGTCCCAGAGGCTGCGGCTTACGGAGATTGCCTTATCGGATAGACTCGGAGGCTGGAACGGGATAAAGCGTTTTGAGGAGGCTCTTTTGCAGAAAGTACAGTTCGGTACTACAGGGTTGGATATAACCAAGATAGGTTTTGGTAGCTGGGCCATCGGTGGTAGCGGCTGGGCCGCGGCCTGGGGTCCGCAGGACGACGAGGAGGCCGTCGGCGCCATACAGCGGGCCGTCGAGCAGGGCATTAACTGGGTGGATACGGCCGCCGTGTACGGGCTCGGGCACTCCGAGGAGCTCGTCGCCCGGGCCCTCAAGAACTTCCCGGAGGCCGACCGGCCCTATGTGTTTACCAAGTGCTCGCTGGTGTGGGACGAGAACGGCGACATCTCGAACGTCCTCAAGAAAGACTCCGTTAAGAAGGAGTGCGAGGACAGTCTGCGGCGGTTGCAGACTGACGTCATAGATCTTTACCAGGTCCACTGGCCGATCCCCGACGAGCAGATCGAGGAGGGCTGGGAGGCGATGGCCGAGCTCAAGGAAGAGGGCAAGGTCCGGCATATCGGGGTCTCGAACTTCAACGTCGAGCAGATAGAGCGGATAAAGGAGGTAGCCCCGGTCGAGACGCTGCAGCCGCCCTACAGCATGCTCGTCCGGGGTGTGGAGGACGAGATACTACCGTACTGCGGCGAGAACAACATAGGCGTGATCGTCTACTCCCCGATGCGTAACGGCCTCCTGACCGGCAAGATGACCCCCGAGCGTATCCAGAACATGCCCTCCGACGACTGGCGGCGCAACAACGAAGACTTCAACGAACCCCGGCTCTCGCGCAACCTGGAGCTGGTAGACATCCTGCGCGACATCGGTGAGGCGCACGACAAGGCCCCGGCCGAGGTAGCTATAGCCTGGACCCTGCGCCACCCGGCCGTGACCGCCGCCATCGTCGGCGGCCGCCGCCCGGACCAGGTAGACGGCGTCGTGGGAGCCGTGGAGTTCCAACTCTCCGACGAGGAAGTGGAGAGGATAGAGACCTTCCAGCGCGAGAACCCATAGGAAGCAAAGACCGGAGCCGACGATGCGGGTAGGAGCCTTCGCGGTGCTGTTCTCTGAATTGCCGCTCGGAGACGCGCTGGACCGCATCTCGGAGGCTGGTTGCGGGGCGGTGGAGCTCGGGTGCGGCGGTTACCCGGGCAACGTCCACTGCGACCCGCACCGACTCCTCGAAGACGCTTCCGCCCTCTCCGAGTTCCGGAATACTGTGAAAGATAGCGGGCTCGAAATCAGCGCCCTCTCCTGCCACGGAAACCCGCTACACCCGGACGCCCGGATAGCCGACGCCCACGACCGGGATTTCCAGGCGACGGTCAGGCTCGCCGAGAGACTCGGGGTAGAGACCGTGATTACGTTCTCCGGCTGTCCCGGCGACTCCGAAGGTTCAAAGAAGCCCAACTGGGTGACCTGTCCCTGGCCGCCGGATTTTCAGGAAATACTTGAGTGGCAGTGGATTGAAAAGGTCGCACCCTACTGGGAGGAAGCGGCAGACTTTGCCGGTGAGCGTGGGGTGAGGGTCGCTATCGAGCCGCACCCGGGATTTGTCGTGTACAACACCGACTCCTTTCGGCGGCTGCGGGAGATCGGGGGCGAGACGGTAGGTCTCAACTTCGACCCTTCACACCTGTTTTGGCAGCAGATGGACCCGCTGGTCTGCGTCCGGGAACTTGGACCACACATTTTCCACGCCCACGCCAAGGATACCCACATCAACCGCTCGAACACGGAGATAACCGGCGTCCTCGACACGAAAGACTACTCAAGAGACTCGGAGCGTTCCTGGGGTTTTCGCACCGTGGGCGACGGTCACGGCCCCGATTTCTGGCAGACTTTGATAGACGAACTGCGCCGCGCTGGTTATGACGGTGCGGTATCCATCGAGCACGAAGATCCGCTGGTAGGCGCGGAAGAGGGCCTTACAAGAGCGGCCGCCCTGCTCGGAGACGCGATAGAGTCGGAAAGGATATAGCTTTGAACTTCCCCGAAGGTTTTCTATGGGGTACGGCGACGGCCGCCTACCAGGTCGAGGGGGCGGTAGACGAAGATGGGAGAGGATCGTCCATCTGGGACACCTTTTCGCACACGCCCGGCAACGTGCTCCACGGCGACACCGGCGATATAGCCTGCGACCACTACCACCGCCTCGAAGAAGACCTGGACCTGATGTCGAGCCTCGGGGTCGGGGCGTACCGCTTCTCGGTCGCCTGGCCGCGGGTGCAGCCGGAGGGTATGGGCACCGCTAACCAGAAGGGCTTGGACTTCTACCGCAGGCTCGTAGCCGGGTTGCGGGAGCGGTCCATCGAGCCGGTCTCGACGCTGTACCACTGGGACCTGCCGCAGGCGTTAGAGGACCGGGGCGGGTGGACGAGCCGGGAGACCAGCGAGCGTTTCGCGGAGTATGCAGGGTTAGTCTACGAGGCGCTCTCGGACGGAGTGACGGCCTGGATCACGCTGAACGAACCCTGGGTCGCATCCTGGCTCGGCTACGGACTCGGGATCCACGCCCCCGGCCACGCCGAAACCGAAAAAGCACTCTCCGCTACCCACCACCTCCTGCTCGGTCACGGACTGGCTGTAGAAAGGCTGCGGTCCCTCGGACGTCCTGAAGACCGCATCGGGATCACCCTGAACCTCTCGCCCGTTAGCCCGGCATCCGACAGCTCATCCGACGCGGAAGCCGCCTGGCGGGTGGACGGCCAGGCCAACCGGCTGTATTTGGACCCGGTATTTAAGGGGAGCTATCCGGAAGACATACTGAAGTACTACACGTCGGAGACCGACTTCTCCTTTATAGAGGACGGGGACCTGGAGGAGATCTCGCGCCCCATAGACTTCCTCGGCGTGAACTACTACATGCGCCACACCGTGAAGTCCGGCGATAGCGCCCGCGCCTCGGGCATGCGCTTCCCGGGCCTGAAGGCGAGGACCCTTATCCCGCACGCCGCCGAGCGGACCGCGATGGGCTGGGCCATAGAACCCGACGGGTTGACCGAACTCCTGGTCCGCCTCGACCGGGAGTACACGAAACTCCCCACTTACATCACCGAGAACGGAGCCGCGTTCGACGACTACGCCGACCCCGAGGGTGAGGTAAACGACGAGGAGCGCATCTCGTTCCTCGACGCCCACCTGCGGGCCGCGGGCGAGGCCGTAGAGCAGGGCGTGAACCTCCAGGGATACTTCGCCTGGTCCCTGCTCGACAACTTCGAGTGGGCCGAGGGTTACTCCAAGCGGTTCGGCCTCGTGCACGTGGACTACCCGACCCAGCGCCGCACTCCGAAGAAAAGCGCCGGCTGGTACCGCGAAGTAGTACGGCGCAACGGTCTACAACCATAGTAATCGAAGGGCAAATTCGACTGTCGGAGAAGTTTAGGATCTCCCCGGAGCCGGGTAAGTTCCTATTATAGGCCTTAGTAGAAGGAGTGAATTTATGGCTAACGAATTGCAGGGACGGAAAGTTGCTTTTCTGGCGGCACCGGAGGGCACCGAACAAGTAGAGCTAACCCAGCCTTGGGAAGCTTTAAAGAACGCTGGTGCGGAGGTCGAGCTGGTATCTACCCAGTCCGGTGAGATACAAGGTTTCAACCACCTCGATAAGGCCGACACCTTCCAGGTAGATAAGGTAGCTTCCGAGGTCAGCGCCGACGACTACGACGCGCTGGTGTTGCCGGGCGGGGTAGCCAACCCGGACAACCTCCGGATGGATGAGAGCGCGGTCAGTTTCGCCCGGGGTTTCTTCGAGCAGGCCAAGCCGGTTGGGGCTATCTGTCACGCGCCGTGGACCTTAATAGAGGCCGATGTTGTGCGGGGCCGGACGATGACCTCGTTCCCGAGCCTCCAGACCGACCTGCGCAACGCGGGCGCTACCTGGGTAGACGAGGAGGTCGTCACCGATCAGGGCTTCGTGACTAGCCGCAAGCCGAGCGACCTCGATGCATTTTGCGACAAGGTGATCGAGGAGATCGGTGAGGGCAAGCACCGGGAGCAGGCCCGCAGCGCGTAGGGTATAGAAAGCGAATTGTAGAGTAGCCCCGCTGAAAAGCGGGGTTTACTTTTCCCAGAACCGGACCCAAGGAGATTTAATTCATGAAAGCCGTGGTATTCCACGACGTAGGAGACATCCGGGTAGATAATGTAGACGACCCGAAAATACAGGAGCCCACCGACGCCATAATCCGGCTAACTTCTAGCGCCATTTGCGGGACGGACCTGCATTTCGTGCGCGGTACGATGGCCCCGATGGTACCGGGTACGATCCTCGGCCACGAGGGTGTCGGGGTTGTGGAAGAGGTCGGCCGCGACGTGCGCAACCTGCGCGTCGGTGACCGGGTTGTGATCCCCTCGACCATCGGCTGCGGTTACTGCTCGTATTGCCGGGCTGGCTACTACGCCCAGTGCGACAACGCGAACCCGAACGGCCCGCAGTCCGGGACCTCGTTCTTCGGCGGTCCGCAGGCTACGGGACCGTTCGACGGGCTGCAGGCCGAGTACGCCCGCATACCGTACGCCAACGTCGGGCCGGTACGCCTGCCGGACAACGTCTCCGACGAGGATGCGATCCTGGTCTCCGACATCTTCCCGACCGGGTACTTCGGCGCGGACATCGCCGAGGTCGGTAACTCCGATACGGTCGCCGTCTTCGGGCTCGGGGCCGTCGGGCAGTTCGCCGCTTTAAGCGCCAAGCTGCGGGGAGCCGGCCGGGTAATAGCGGTGGACAAAGAGCCTTCCCGGCTGGAGGCCGCCCGTGCCCAGGGGGCTGAGGTTATCAACTTCGAGGAAGAGGACCCGATAGAGGCGATCTTCCGGCTCACCGGCGGTATCGGGGTAGACCGGGTGATAGAGGCCGTCGGCATCGACGCCCAGCACGCCCACTCCGGACCGGTCGCCGCTGACGAGCAGCAAGAAGAGCAGGACCGCCAGGAGGTCGAAGGGATCACCGGCGGCATCGAGAACCCGCAGGGCGAGAACTGGCACCCGGGCAACTCGCCGTCCCAGTCGCTTTTCTGGTCGATGCAGGCGGTCGCCAAGGGTGGCACCGTCGGCATTATCGGAGTGTTCCCGCCCTACGCCACGAACTTCCCGATAGGCGCGCTCCAGCAGCGTAACCTGACGGTCAAGGGAGGTAACTGCAACCATCGGGCCTACCTGCCGTACCTGGTCGAACTGGTCGCCGCCGGCGCCGTGGATACAAAGAACTTTATCTCCACCAGCGAGGAAGTGTCGGACGCTATCGAAGCCTACGAGGTTTTCGACCGCCGCGAGTCGGGCTGGATGAAGGTAGAGCTAAATATGGCTGCTTCCTAAACCAGGAATGCAGCCCGCACAGTTCCCGAAGCCGGGACCAAAAGCCTGGAGAGGTAGTTAGCCTGCCTCTCCAGGCTTTTCGCGAACCTCGGCGCTGTAGGGTCGGGGTGTATCAGCTATCATCGAGGGACTTTGGCTATAAAGACTGGAGAACAGAGGGCAGCGTCTGCTACTACCCTGGACCGGTGGGGCCGGCCGCTGCAATTCCCGGACCTCAGTCCCGGTAGAGCGGGCGGTAGGACGCCTAGCCGGTACGGGTACGTGATCCTGGGCGCCGGATGCGCGGGCCTCAGCCTCTGTTACTACCTTCTGGAGCTTGGCGTCCAGGAAGAAATCCTGATCCTGGACAAGAAACCCGCCTTTAAGGACGACCGCACCTGGTGTTTCTGGGACGTGGAACCCACGCCTTTTACCCACCTGGCCGTCCACCAATGGGACTCCTGGACCCTCCATGCCGGCGGACGGAACGTGACCCAGACCAGCGAACGCTACCCCTACCTGTGCATAACCGGCGCGGACTTCTACGAGTACGCCCTGAACGAGCTCGCCGACCACGGGAACGTCACGGTAAAGCTTGGGGAGGACGTCCGCGGATACCGGGAGTCCGGCAACAGCGTGCGGGTAGAGACCGCGGAGGGCGTCTACGAGTCTCGCTGTGTGTTTGACGGGAGGGGTCTTGCGCCCGGTTCTCCGGTCTTTGAGGAGGCGCGGCGGGAGGCGCGTTGGGTGCCGCAGCGGTTTGTCGGGCAGCGAATAAAAACGGAAGCCGCGGTTTTTGATCCCGGCCGTTGCACGCTAATGGATTTCGACGTGGATCAATCGTGGGGACTGCGTTTTATGTACGTCCTGCCGTTCAGCGAGCAGGAAGCCCTGGTCGAGAGCGTCTACCTCTCAGAGGCTGAAGCTTCCGCGGATACTTTCCGGGCGGAGATCTCCGGCTACCTGTCGGAGGCTTACGGTCTACCGGAGACCGGATACGAGGTGCTCGGCGAGGAGCAGGGTTACATACCGATGACCGACTACCGCTTTCCGCGGCGGCTCGGAGAACGAGCCTACTCCATAGGGATGCTCGGCGGCGAGTCCCGGCCCTCGACCGGGTACACGTTTTTGCGCATCCAGCGCTACTGTCGTCGACTGGCCGCGTGTGTAGTCCGGGGTGTCACGCCGCCCCGGCGGGTGGACGCCCGGCGCTACGAGACGCTCGACGGGCTGTTCCTGGGCTTTATGCAAGAGTATCCGGAGCGGTGCCCGGAGGTGTACCGGCTCATGTTCGAGGGCGTCCCGCCGGAGCCTCTGGTTCGCTTTCTAACCGAGAAGAGTTCGCCCGCGGACGAAGCGCGGCTTGTCTACGCGCTCCCGAAGACGCCCTTTATAAAGCTTGCCGGCCGGACGCTCCTGGAGCGGACCGGCCGGTAGCCGCCGTGGCTACCGCAAAGCTTCCGCGTTTCGAGCCGGACCCCCCGGCGGAGAACGCCGCGGCGCTCGTGCCGGCTCCCGCCGCCCGCCGGACCCTCATCTGGAGCGTGATCCTGCCGTCTTGGGTCTGTGTCCTGGTGTTGACCGGACTTTTCGCGCTCGGCCTCAGAGTACCCGGCTGGGTCCAGTACCTGCCGTTTGCGCTCAGCCTGATCCTCCTCGGGCTACCGCACGGGGCCGTCGACCACCTGGTCCCCTGGCGGCTCTCTGGCCGGTCGCTCTGGCAGTCCATAGTCGGGGTCAGTGGGCTCTACCTGATACTGATGGCCTTCTATCTCGCCCTCTGGTTTTCTTTTCCCGCGGCGGGATTCGCGATGTTTATACTCATCACCTGGTTTCACTGGGGAGGGGGTGACCTGCATGCGCTCGTGGCCCTGTTAGGCGCCGAACGGCGGGGACGGCGGGTACCGCGGTTCTCGCGGGTGCTCACCGTATTTGTCCGGGGCGGGTTGCCGATGCTCGTCCCGCTACTCGCCTTCCCGGAGGTGTACCGCGAGGTCGCCGCCAGCACTACCGGGGTCTTCGGCTCCAGAGGACCGGATGACCTGGCCCCGGTTTTCGAGCCTGGGTTCCGGCTCGCGGCGGGCGGGGCGTTCGCTGCTGCGGTCCTGCTCTCAACCTACCTCGGGTACCGGAAGTCCGTTCCCTACTGGCGCGCCGAGGCAGCAGAAGTCGTGCTCCTCGGTCTCTACTTCTCTCTCGTGCCGCCGGTGCTCGCGGTCGGGCTCTACTTCTGCTTGTGGCACGCCTCCCGGCATGTTGCCCGCCTGATGCTGCTCGACAAAGGCTCCGCCAGAGCCCTGGAACAGAGACGTATCTGGCCGGCGGTTGGACGGTTTGTCCGGGATGCCGCGCCGCTGACCGTAGCCGCGCTCGCGCTGCTCGTCGGGCTATTCTTTACGATTCCGGGTTCTGCGGGAGGGTTATCCGGACTGCTCGGCGTGTACCTGGTTTTGATCTCCGTCCTCACCCTGCCGCACGTCGTGGTCGTGTCTTTTATGGACTACCGCCAGGGTCTCTGGAAAAGGACGTAGGGTGCCGGGCAGGACACCGGCCGCGTTCGTCGCGCTAACCGCGGTCCCGCTGTTCTTCTTATTTCTCTCCGGCTGTGCGGCGGGCGGTGGACAGGACTCCCCGGACGGCGAGTCCGTAGTCGAAGTCTCGCGGGTAATCGACGGCGACACTATAGAAGTCTCTCCGGAGGTAAACGGTATAGAGGATGTGCGGCTCATCGGGGTGGATACTCCTGAGACGGGAGGCGCCCCGCGGGGGGCGCAACCTTACGGCGCCGAAGCCTCGGAATTTACCGAGAAAAGGCTGGAGGGCCGTCGGGTAACGCTCCGGTTCGACGAGGAGAAGGTAGACGACTACGGCAGGCTCCTGGCTTACGTCTACCCGCAAGACGGCCCGATGACCAACGTCACGCTGCTCGAAAGAGGTTACGCTCAAGTCGCCACCTTCCCGCCGAACGTGCGTCACCTGGAGGAATTCCGGAGGGCCCAGCGGGAGGCGCGGGAGAGGGAGCGGGGCATATGGAGCCTTCCGGAGGCGGATCTTTGCAAACTCGCGGACCGGGGAAACGACATCGGCGGCGGCTGCCGGTCGTCTGCGGGAGCGGAAGGCGGCTCGTGAGTGCGGAACGTCCTTGAGCGTACCCGGCCTCCGAGCTTCTAACCTGGCACACTCCCCATTCGGACGTTTAACAGCGGGTTTACGGTAGCGGTAGATGGGTAGACAACTATCTTGCATCTTTTGGCGACGGATTACAGGAGGAAAGTAATGACGCAGCGGGTTGAATCCAGCGTGGTTATAGAAGCCCCGGTACGGCAGGTCTACGATTACTGGAAGACTCTGGAGAACTTGCCGAACTTCATGTCCAACGTAGAGGAGATCACGGCCACCGGCTCCGGGAGGACTTACTGGAGGATCAAAGGTCCGCTCGGCGTAAAGGTAGAGTTCGAGGCGGATACCACCCGTAACCAGGAGAACGAGGAGATCGCCTGGAGCACCGTCGGCGGGGACGTGGAAAGCTCGGGGCAGGTGAAGTTCCACGACCTCGGGGACGAGCGTAGCCGGATAGAAGTAACCATGGACTACGGGGACATGACCGGCGGGCGGGCGGGTGAGATCGTCTCTCGCTTCGTGGCTAACCCGCAGGTGCTAATGGACCAGGACCTGCAGAACTTCAAGGAGATAATGGAAGGCCGGGCCACGCCGGAGGAGATCCGGCAGCGTCCTTCTGCCGCGAACCTGCAGAGCGGCCTGGCCGCGGCCCTGACGTCAACGGCGGGCCTGCTGTCTATAATCCTCGTACTACTCTTCGTACTACTGAGCCGCCGCCGGCGTCAGCCCCGGAAGTCGCGCATCGTAATAGAGTTTTAAGACAAACCGCTGTAACACCATGAAAAAGCCCCGGACCGTGGAGCTGGTCCGGGGCTTCCTTTTCAAGACCGGTTTACCGGGCGGGGTTTAGCTCTAGCGGGTAGAGATGTCCCCGAAGATCAGGACGTGACGCTCGGTATCGAAGTACAGGGTGCCGGTCTGCTCTATCATGTCAGTGATTACGTCGGCGTCCTCATTCGTCGGGCGGATGACGTACTCCTCGGCGCCGTTGTCCAGGATAAGCTGGAAAGAGAACTTACCCTCTTCGCCGCGGGTCTCTTCGTTCCAGTTGGCGTGGATCTGGGTTACCTGACGGACCTTTATCGCTTGCTGCGGGTTCTGCTCTAAATCTGACATAATCTCCTGTCTTTCGTGTGTTGGTTTACCCTGCGGATCTCCGGCGCCCCGGCTAACTCCGGCCCAGTGGCAAGGTGTTGGCGACAAGGACCTTGTTCGTCAGGTCAAAGGCCAGAAAGCCGCTCTTGTCCAGGATCTTCCGGATTATCTTCGCGTCGCTGACCTCCGGCCGCAGTACGTACTCCTGGGCGCCGTCGTCTAGGATGAGCTGGAAAGTAAAAGCTCCCGGCTGGCCACGTCCCTCTTCGGTCCAGGACGCCTGGTAGTCCGTGATCTGCCGGACTTGAATCGTCTGCTGGGTGTCGTCCGCCATTCGTCCTCCTATCTATACCGCAATCATCTCACTCCAGTCAGTGCTTCTACCCGCTGGCCGCAAGTTCAAACTAGAGACCCGAGAAACGAGGAATATTAGATCTGGCTTATCTTCGCGGCGAGTATAAAGTCGTTCTCCGAAAGGCCGTCAATAGCGTGGGTCAGCACGGTAACCTCGACCCGGCCCCAACCCAGGCCGATGTCCGGGTGATGCCCTTCTTCTTCGGCAACCTCCCCGATACGGTTAACGAAGTCCAGAGCTTCCCGGAAGTTCTTGAAACGGAAAGCCCGGCTCAGGTGGTGATTTTCGACGACTTCCCACTCCGGTACCTTCGCCCGGAGTTCCGCCACCCTCCGGTCCTCCAGCCGCGGTGTGTCGCCCGTGCAGGGTACGCAAGTCTTGCTCGCAAGTTCGGTCATCGTATTCTCCTCTTTGTGTCGGCTTTTTGGCGAGATTGGCGGCACCTTCGGTTAGCCGCGGTGTTTGAGGATGGGGGCTGTCATCTCTCTTAACGTTGTCGTTTGCTTACCGTTTTGGTCGAAGTTCACCGGGTCGAGCCAGCGCAGAAAAGCGGCTTCGAGTTCGGGCCACTCCTGGTCAATCGCCGCGTACCATGCAGTATCGCGGTTGCGGCCCTTGTAAACAGTGGCCTGGCGGAATACCCCCTCGAACGACAGCCCGAGACGTTGAGCGGCCGCGCGGGACTTCGCGTTGAGCGCGTCGCACTTCCACTCATACCGCCGGTAGCCAAGCTCGAATGCCCGCTTCATCATCAGGTACATCGCTTCGGTTGCTGCCGGGGTCCGCTGTAAGAGGGGTGAGAAGTTAATGTGTCCAACCTCGATCGATCCGCTAGCGGGGTTGATCCGCAGGTAGCTCGCTACGCCGACTGCTTTACCCGTAGAATTGTCGACTACCGCGTGAAATAGCGGATCATCGCTCCAAGAATGGTCGTTGAGCCAACCGAGGTAATCATCGAAGGTCTCAAAGGGACCATATGGCAGGTAGGTCCAGCTCCCACCTTCCGCGTCTAGCGCGTTCGATTCGTAAAGGTCGGCCGCGTGGCGAGCGGGGTCGAGTGGCTCCACCCGACAGAAGTGCCCTGCTATTGGAGTACGCGGAGGAAGCGGCGGTGGGCTCCAGTCCTCGACGGCGAAACCTATCGGCTGGTTAGAGCTATCGTCGCTGTGCCTACCATCCGTCACCCGAGCAAGTATAACGTGTTGCTAAGAGAACCTCAGCGCCTCCCGGTCCATGTGCGCTATCTCCTCATGTTGTGGCACAGGAAGAGCCGTAACGTATGGAAACAGGACTGTAGGCCAACTAGTCCCGGTGGGTCTGACAAAGTCTGTAGAATCCTGCCATGATCAAGGAGCAGGGTAGAGCCGCGGCGCTAACAGAAGTCTCCCTGATACTGGCCGCTCTTTTCTGGGGATTGAACTACGCAGCCACGAAGTTTGCCGCGGTATCCCTGGCTCCGCCGCTGATCGTGGCGTTCCGGTTTACCGTGGGCGGGCTGCTGCTTCTGGGAGTGCTGCGTTTGCTGGAACCGCGGAGCCGCCTCGGGCACCAAGATGTTCTTCCGATGGTTGGGCTCGGCTGCTTTGGGATGGCGGTTGCCCAGACGGCTTTTACCTTCGGCGTAAGCCTGACCAGTGCCTCGAACACCGGGTTGGTCTTTGCGACAGCCCCCGTGTGGGGCCTCTTGCTCGGCTTCGGCCTCGGGCTAGAGCGTCCGACCTTGAGAGGTGTCCTCGGGGTCGCGCTTTCCATCTCCGGTATCGCGGTAGTCTTCTACCAGGGGTTCGGCTCCGAAAGTTCGAGCCTTGCCGGAGACCTGCTGGTGCTCCTCGCCGCTGTAAGCGTCGGTTCCTACACCGTATTCTCGATGTCCATACTCGAGCGTCATACGCCGCTCGCGGTAGCCGCCTATCCGATGGTCTTTGCTATCCCGGCGGTGCTGCTAGTCTCTGTTCCGTACTTGCCGGATGTGGACCCGGCGAATATAGGAGCCGGGGTCTGGGCGGCGGTTATATTCGCCGCCGTATTCGCCACCGCGTTTACGTTCGCCGCCTGGCAGCGGGGTATCAGCCGTCTCGGCACCAACCGGGTGCTCGTGTACCAGTACCTGATCACGCTGACCGGTGTCGTCTCCGGCGTGGTTTTCTTTGGCGAAAGCTTCGGTATCAGCAAGATCCTCGGCGGAGCCGTCATCCTGATCGGCGTCTACCTCGCCCGCCGCCAGTAAAAGTAACTTTGCAAGAAAAAGTCGATACATGTAAAATTACAATCCATGCTAAAAGTAACGAGAGATTAGCCGTGCGCGGATGGAAATTTAGAAGCGCGTTGATGATCGTTTGCGTCCTGGCGGCCGGGTGCGGCGGACCTACCGGGGATTTACCGCCAACTTCCGGGTCTACCGCACCGGGGACGTCCGTCAGCCGGCAGACCGCCGTGGAGCGGTCGGCGGTCGAGCAGAGTGGAGCAAGGTCTACTGCGACCGGGCAATACGGACCCGAAAACACGGTCTCCGGGCGGTGTCTGGAGGAGGCCGAGAGGCGGGGTGAGGCCGGGGTGAGCATACAGCGTCCACCAGAGGTTCCGGCTTACGAGGTGACCGGCGCGAGCGGGTCCGGGTACGGGTTGCAACTACAGGTCGTTACATCCGCTGCCAGCCGGGCGGACCTCCGGCTCATCGCCGAAGAGTTGAGGGCTAGAAACCGGGATCACAACGCCCTATCCGTAAGTTTCTACACAGATACCGGAGGGCGTCGCCAGAGCACCGGGACGGCCTATGTATTCAACACCCGCGAGGCCGCGTGCCGGACCTTCGGCTACTCAGCCGAGCAACAGGAGAACATAATCCGGGAGGGTAACGGCATCGTGATGACGAGCGTTGAAGAAGACTTTTAGAAAAAGACCTTTAGAAAAAGTACCGGAGGTCGGGCTCGAACCGACACTCCCCTTTCGGGGAACCGGATTTTGAGTCCGGCGCGTCTACCTATTCCGCCACTCCGGCAAAGCGACGGGTGGATTATACGACACGCGGCGCTGCAGTAAATCCTGTCGCCGGACTCGGGCGGACGTCCTGTATAATCGCTTGTAGATGCGCATCTACCTGATCGACGGCTACTCTCTTCTCTACCGGGCGTTCTACGCGCTGCCGCAGAGCATATCCACCACTAGCGGGCTGCTGACCAACGCCCTCTACGGGTTCACGAGCATGGTCCTGAAGCTTCTCGACGAGCAAGAAGAGTTCGGCATCGGGGTCGTGTGGGACGGGGGGAAGCCGGCTTACCGGATGGACATCTACCCGGAGTATAAGGCGGGACGGACGGCGATGCCGGACGACCTCAAGGCTCAGGAAGAGCACCTCGCGGAGATATTGTCGGCGATGAACGTTCCGGTCGTGCGGGTCGAGGGCTTTGAGGCGGATGACGTGTTAGCCACGATGTCGCGGCAGGTCCCCGAGGGGTCGGAGCTCAGGATAGTGACGGGCGACCAGGATGCTATGCAGCTTGTCGACGGCTCCGTAAAGGTAATGCGCACGACGCGCGGGGTATCGGAGACAAAGATCTATGGCCGGGACGAGGTCGTGGAAGAGTACGGGGTCACGCCGGAGCAGATCCCGGCTTACAAAGCCCTCGTCGGCGACTCTTCGGATAACATCCCCGGCGTCCGGGGCATCGGGCCTAAAGGCGCCGCAAACCTCCTCAAGGAGTACGCGACCATCGAGGAGTTGTACGAGAACCTGGACGACGTAACCCCGAAGGGAACCCGCAAAAAGCTCGAAGACGGCCGGGAGAGCGCGTTCATGTCGCTGGAGCTGGCCCGGATGCGCTTTGACGTACCGGTAGAGTTGGATGCGGAGAGCCTCAAGTTCGAGGGCATCTCGCCCCAGAGCCGGGAGGTGATCCGGCGCTACGAGTTCCGTAGCCTCGAACCGCGCTTCGAGACCCTGCCGGTAGTCGGGGGCGAGGAGCTGCCCGAGCCGGATAAAGTCACGGTCCGCTTTTCGGAAGAGCCTGTTGAGCCCGGAGACGAGCCGGTCGCGGTGGCCCCGGTCGGGAGCGCCGGCACGCTGGACGGCGAACGCTGGTGCGTGGCCGTGAGCGAGGACGACGTCCGGCTCGTGGATGAACTGCCGGAGCGTCCGCTCCACGTCCACGACGCCAAAAAGCTCGGCGTTACCGGCCCTGCGCTCGCGTTCGACACATTCCTCGCCGCATACCTCATACAGCCCGGTACCGGCAGCTACGAGCTTGAGCCTCTGGCCGCCGAGTTCGGCCTGGCCGGACGGGAAATCGTCGCGAAAAATGGAGATATGAGCCTCGAAATAGAGACCGCCGCCCGCCGGACGGCGCTGGCCTACGCGCTATCCCCGGTGCTCGACGAGCGTCTCACGGAGCTTGACGAGGAGCGGGCCGCGGCGCTTGGTTCCGGAGAGCCGGAGCCGGTGCTCGGCGAGGAGTTAGAGGAGATGGGTCTCTCGCGGCTGTACTACGAGGTCGAGTTGCCGCTCGCCGGGGTACTGCGGGCGATGGAGGACGTCGGTATGCCGGTAGACCTGGGCGCTCTCGAAGAGGTCGGTCGGGAGATAGAAGGGCGTATCGGGGAGCTAGAAGCCGACATCTTCGAGGCGGCCGGGATTGAGTTCAACATAAGTTCCCCAAAGCAGCTCGGCGAGGTATTGTTCGAGAGGATAGGGATTAAGCCCCTACGTAAGACCAAGACCGGATACTCGACGGACGCCAAAGTATTAGGTCAGCTAGCCATCGAGTACCCGATAGCGGAGAAGATCATCGAGTACCGGGAACTCGCGAAGCTCAAGGGTACGTATGTCGAAGGCTTATCCAACCTCATAAGGCCCGACGGCCGCATCCACACAACGCTAAACCAGACGGCGACCTCCACGGGCCGCATCTCCAGCGAGGCCCCGAACTTGCAGAACATCCCGATCCGGACGCCGCTCGGTACCCGCATCCGGGACGCGTTTACCGCCTCACCGGGACGCAAACTCGTCGTGGCCGACTACTCGCAGATAGAGCTGCGCATCCTGGCCCACATGACCCGGGAGCCGGCGCTACTGGAGTCTTTCAAGAACGGGGAGGATGTCCACACCCGCACCGCGGCGGAGGTCTTTGACGTGCGCCTCGACAGCGTCACCCCGGAACTGAGGCGGCGGGCCAAGATGGTCAACTTCGGCATCCTGTACGGCATATCAGGTTTCGGGCTGGCTATGCGACTCGGGAACGTGCATCCGGCGGAGGCCGATCGGTACATCAAGCGGTACCTGGAGCGGTACCCGAAGGTCACGGACTTTATGCAGCGGAGTCTCGTGGAGGCCGAGGATCTCGGGTACGCGGCGACGCTCTATGGCCGGCGGCGGTACGTGCCGGAGCTTCAAAATACGAACAAGAACGTTCGCAAGCTCGGGGAGCGCTACGCCTTTAACGCGCGGGTCCAGGGTACGGCGGCGGACATTATCAAGGTGGCGATGGCCGATATCCAGGGCCGGTTGCCGGACTTCGGGGCCGACATGTTGATGCAGGTCCACGACGAGCTGGTGTTCGATGTGGACGAGGAGCGGGTAGACGAAGTGGCGCGCCTCGCGGCCGGGAGCATGGTCTCGGCGTACGAGCTCGATCCGCCGCTGGAGGTGGAGGTAAAGATCGGGGAACGTTGGGGGGCGGTGGAGCCCTATGGCGGCTAGATCGGCGTGGATGGTGTAGAATAATGAGGTAAACTGCAGAAGGGCCGCGCGGACGTTAGCCGTTGGCAATAAGGCGTCCAAGAAGTTTTTGTATAATCCCCCCAGGAAGCGAACAGAGAAGGAAACTTACCGGTACATGGCGAACACTACTCAAAACCCGTCCCGCGCGATGACTATGAAGGACTTTTTCCGCGAGGAGAACGGGGAAATCGTCCCGGTCGACGCGTCAGTTCTTATAGATTTCAAGGACGGCGACATCGTCGAGGGCGAGGTAGTCCGGATCGACAAGGAAGAAGTCCTGGTCGACATCGGCTACAAGTCGGAGGGGCTTATACCCTCCAATGAGCTCTCCATACGCAAGGGAGCTGACCCGCACGACCTGGTCGAGCTTGGACAACAGGTCGAGGCGCTGGTCTTGCAGAAAGAAGACGCGGACGGGCGGCTGATCCTGTCTGCCAAGCGGGCGGCTTTCGAGAAGGCCTGGAACCGCATCGAGGAAGCCCACACCGAGCAGCGGACGGTCGAGGGACCGGTCATCGAGGTCGTAAAGGGCGGCCTTATAATAGACATCGGTTTGCGGGGCTTTTTGCCGGCGAGCCTGGTAGACATCCGGCGCGTGAGGAACCTGGAATCGTTTATGGGCCAGCGCCTGGAGTGTAAGGTCATAGAGCTTAACCGGAGCCGGAATAACGTGGTGCTCTCGCGCCGGGCGGTCCTGGAAGAGGAGCGCAAGGAAGAGCGCGAGCGTATCCTGACCTCGCTGCAAGAGGGCGACATTGTTCAGGGTACGGTTTCTAACCTGGTTGACTTCGGGGCGTTTGTGGACCTCGAAGGTATAGACGGGCTTATACACATCTCCGAGCTTTCGTGGAACCACGTAGACCATCCGAGCGAGGTCGTAGAGGTCGGGGAAGACGTAGAGGTCAAGGTGCTGGAGGTAGACCGGGACCGGGAGCGCATCTCGCTCGGCCTCAAGCAGACCCGCAAGGACCCCTGGCAGGAGATCGTCGAGCAGGTCGAGGTCGGCGGCCAGATCACGGGCCGCGTGACCAAGCTGGTCTCCTTCGGGGCTTTCGTAGAGGTCGCCGAGGGGGTCGAGGGTCTAATCCACATCTCTGAGCTTGCCGACCACCACGTTGAAACGCCGGATGAGATCATCCGCTCCGGTGACGAAGTGGAAGCCCGGATCATCGACGTCGATGCCAAGCGGCGGCGGCTCTCGCTCTCGCTGCGCCCGAAGAAGGAAGAGCGTGAGGAGCGGGAAGAGCGTCCCCGCCGGGAGCCCCGGCGCGAGACCGAGTCCCGCGATCGTGGCGACCGCGGAGATCGTGGTAGCGACCGGGGCCGCGACCGGGATCGCTCGCGGTCGAACGAGGGCAGTGGCCTCCGAACCGGTGCCTTCGACAAGCTCTCCGAGCTGGACCTCGGAGAAAGGTAACCGTCAGCCCTCAACCGGGCGGCAGCAAAGAGGGGCCGGTGACCATAGCGGTCACCGGCCCTTTTGCTGGTGGTAAAAGCACTTTCGTGAAGATGCTTGGCGAGCTTGGGACCGAGACCGTTTCGGCCGATGAAGTAGTCCACGGCCTGCTTGCCGGGGACGAGCGCACGATCTCCCGGGTTGCGGAGCGTTTCGGGGAAGAGGTGCGGGGCGAAAAAGGTATTGACCGCCGGGCGCTCGGCCGGAAGGTATTCGGTGACGCGGAAGCGCTCACGGATCTGGAGGGAATCCTGCACCCGCTCGTGCGCCAGGAGACCGGGCGGCGGGCGGAGGAGTCCGGGGCGGAGCTATTCGTCGCCGAGATTCCGTTGCTCTTTGAGGGAGGAACTCCCTCGGACGGGACTTTCGACTTTACGGTGGCTGTAACGTCTCCTGAAGAGCGGCGCCGGGAGTGGGCCGGGGAGCGGGGCGTGGACGAGGGGCAGCGCCGGGCTATAGAAGACCGCCAGCTTTCGGGTGAGGAAAAAGCCCGCCGGGCAGACATAGTAGTGAAAAATGACGGGGATCTCGGTAAACTCCAGCAGCAGGCGGTGAGTCTTAGAAACCGGCTACTCGGCGAGAGGGGTTCCGGCGGCTCAGAAAAAGAAAAAGAGTAGCGGTTCGTCGCGGGGACGCCGCGCCAGGGTACTGGTGGCGCTGCTCGGCGTCCTGGTTCTCGGAGGGGCGGTCCTGCTCCTGCGAGACGCTCCAAACCGGGTCGAGCAGGCGATCTATCCTCTGGAATATGAGGGAACCATCCGGTCGGCGGCCGAGGAATACGGGGTCGAGCCAACGTTCGTCGCCGGGATGATATACGCCGAGAGCCGGTTTCGGCCGGAAGCCGAGTCTTCGCAGACAGCTTACGGTCTCATGCAGTTACTGCCGGAAACGGCTAGGTTTATATCAAGGCGCAGCGGTATCGAGGGAGATTACCGGGAACCGAGGACCAACATCCGGATGGGGACCTGGTACCTGAGCTACCTCTCGCGGAAGTATGACGGCGACGAACGGTTGGTGATCGCCGCCTACAACTCCGGAGAGGGTACGGTCAATAGCTGGCGGGCCCAGGAAGGCTTCGACATCGAAGAGGATATCCCGTACTCAGAGACCCGGAACCACGTCGAGCGGGTTTTAGAAGCTCGGGAAACCTACCGCAGCCTCTACGGAGAGAATCTGAGGCGCAACCCGGGCTAGAGGTGGCTATACCTCGGTAAAAGCGCCGAGTACGGCGGCGGCCAGGATCACCGCCCACCCCAGAGAGTTCAGGATGGCGGAAGAGCTGATCACCCCGAGTAGAACGAAGATTAAACCTACCACCACCGCTACCCGGGATACCGGCTTTCTCTTGAGAAAACTATTCAGCGCGTTCATTTATACCCCCGTACCTACTGCTTGTACGTCCTTAACCCAACGTCTCCGCATTATGCACATATCAGGCATGGAATGCGAGTGTTGAGCCCTAGAAAACCGATGAGAAGTGGCGAGCCTGTCGTATACTAAGGTTGCGAGTAACAGAGAGGGAGGGCGACCCTGTCGAGCGTCGAAAACATCCAGAGCGGCTTCCGGGTTAACAGCGAGTACCTGCCGGCCGGCGACCAGCCAAAAGCCATAGAGCAGCTATCCGCGGGGTTGAATTCCGGGTTGCGGGCACAGACCCTGCTCGGGGTTACCGGCAGCGGCAAGACGCACACCATGGCCCGGACCATCGAGAAGGTCGGCAAACCGTCGCTCATTATTGCGCACAACAAGACGCTCGCCGCCCAGCTCGCCAGCGAGTTCGCGGAGTTCTTCCCGAACAACGCCGTCGAGTACTTCGTCTCCTACTACGACTACTACCAGCCGGAGGCTTACGTTCCCCGGACGGATACGTTCATCGAGAAGGATGCCCAGATCAACGAGGACATCGACCGTCTGCGGCATTCGACCACGAGCTCCTTGTTTACCCGGAGCGACGTTGTGGTGGTCGCCAGCGTCTCGGCCATCTACGGCCTCGGTAGCCCGGAGGAGTACCGCTCGAAGATGGTTCTTCTGGAAAGCGGCGGCTTCTACGACCTCGACGACATCCTGCGCGACCTGGTGCGCATCCAGTATATCCGCAACGACTACCAGCTAGCCCGCGGCTCGTTCCGGGTGCGGGGCGATGTGCTGGAGGTCCACCCGGCTTACCAGGACACCATCTACCGGGTGTCATTCTTCGGGGATGAGGTCGAGTCAATGACGGAGGCCGACCCGGTGACCGGCGAGGTGCTGCGGGAGCACGACGTCCTGGCCGTCTACCCGGCGAGCCACTTCGTGACCGGCGACGAGCGCCTGAACGCCGCGGTAGCCAACATCGAGACGGAATTAGAAGAGCGGTACGCACAGATGGAGGCGGAGGGGAAGGTGCTCGAAGCCTACCGCCTCAAGCAGCGGACGCAGTACGACTTAGAGATGATGCGGGAGCTCGGGTACTGCTCGGGCATCGAGAACTACTCCCGGCACTTGGACGGTCGCCCGCCGGGTTCGACGCCGTTTACGCTGCTGGATTACTTCCCGGACGACTACGTGACCTTTGTGGACGAGTCCCATATAACCTTGCCCCAGATCCAGGGCATGTACAAGGGCGACCGCTCCCGCAAGACGACGCTCGTGGATTTTGGTTTCCGGCTGCCCTCGGCGCTGGACAACCGGCCTTTGCAGTGGGAAGAGTTCCTCTTAAAGACCAATCAGCTAGTTTTCGTATCGGCGACGCCGGGGCCTTATGAGCTGGAGAACTCCGGGCAGATAGTGGAGCAGATCATCCGCCCGACCGGCCTCGTGGACCCGGAGATAGAAGTCCGGCCCACGAAAAACCAGATCGACGACCTCCTGAACGAGGTCGCCAAGCGCACCGAGCGCGAAGAACGGGTGCTGATCACCACCCTCACCATAAAGATGTCCGAGGACCTGACGGACTACCTGCTCGAAAGCGGCGTAAAAGCCCGCTACATGCACGCCAACATCGAGACGCTGGACCGCATCCAGATTATCCGGGGCCTGCGGACCGGCGAGTTCGACGTGCTGGTCGGCATAAACCTCCTCCGCGAGGGCCTGGACCTGCCGGAAGTCACCCTGGTCGCCATCCTGGACGCCGATAAGGAAGGCTTTCTGCGTGGGGAGCGCGCCCTTATACAGACTATCGGACGCTCCGCCCGTAACGTGGACGGACGCGTAATAATGTACGCTGACAAAGAGACAAACGCTATGCGGGCGGCGCTCGGCGAGACCGAGCGGCGGCGCACGATCCAGCGGGAGTACAACGAGCGTCACGGGATACAGCCGACGACGATCAAAAAGGGCATCTCGGACATCCTGATCGCCGCCGAGGCCAAGGGACTTTACAAGGCCGGCAAAAAGACCGCCGCATCGCGGGAAGCTCCCCGAGACCCGGCAGAGCTACAGAGCCTCATAGCCGACTTGCAGGCTGAGATGCAGGAAGCCGCCGAAGACCTCAAGTTCGAGTACGCTGCGAAGCTCCGCGACGAAGTCAAGGACCTTGAGCGTCAGCTACAGGAGGTAGCTACTTAAATTACCGGCGAACCAGGCGGCGTTGAGTCGTGCGAGAAAACGCAGGATCGGAAGCACTGGTGTCTCGCTCGATAGACCGCCCGGTTGGGCTCCGAGGTTTGTAGACTCCAAAATTACATAGGCGTGCGCCCGGATCGGCGCCGGTAGAACCGGTAGATCCCGAACCCGACGACCGTCGCTACAAGTAGTATCCACGCCAGGTCGCTTGCGGCCGTGCTCAAAACCTTCAAGCTGCCGGTGAACAGGTAGCCGAGCCCGATAAAAAGGCCAACCCACACGACTTCGCCTGCGGCATCGAAGGCGAGGAAACGCCGGAACGGGTACCTGCTCATGCCGGCAGCGAGGTTTGTCGGTACGGCGAGCGGCGTTAGTAGAAAGCGGGTAACGAACACCGCGCCGCCGCCCCACCGCCTGAACGTCTCTCGCGACTTATGCCAGGTGTCGTCGGCCCAGCGGCCGCGCGACAACCGCCCTATCACGAACGAACCACCGTAACGTCCCACGAGATAACCTATGGCGTCGCCCAGCACCACGGCGATAAGGGCCAGCGGGACTATCGGCACTACGCCTAGCGTACCGGTTTGGATAAAAGCTCCGGACGTCAGTAGCAGGAGTGTGTTTGGAAGTGGTACACCGAGCGCGCCGATCAACAGGGCCAGCGGCAGGACAAACTGTCCGTAATGCACCAAACTATCCGGTGAAATATTGGGAAAGATCATTCCGCTACCTGCCCCCATTTTCCGGCGTAGAGTATCGGCGAGCGGTCCATAAACCGCCGTTGAGATTCCTACGAGTTTTTACAGCAACCCGGTAATTCTATCCGCCTGGTGAACGGCAGGACCCCGAACATTTCTTTTTGACCGGCGGTAGAAAAATTTCCGGATCGAGGATCAATACAAACTGGCCTCGGCTTTTACGGTGGAGTCACGGCTTTCCAGGCTTACCGCGCTCGGGGTTTACATTCGAGAGTACCAAAGCCCTTTGCAAGTGCCAGAAATTGAGGCTGGCATCCTGTCCGGTTCATCGGCGACTCATTACCGCGTGTTTTGTTGGACACAAATAACAATACACAGTTTTCTAAAGAGGAGGGACGGAGATGGGCGCGAAAGCAAGGGTGTTGGTTTTGGTAATGGCTTTTGGTCTGGCCCTCGCGGGTTGCAGTGGAAATGACCAGAGCTCCAAGGATCAAGGCGCTAAGGACGGTTCGTCCGGGCAGACGAAGGTTGAACGAAGCAACCAGAGTCGGTCAACGACGGTCGCGGGTCTCAAACCGACCAGCGGCGCGTCGGGGGATACTAACGCCGAACTAAACAACCTGGACCGGCCGACGGTGGCCCCGGATCTGGAATCGGTCGGTAACTTCCGGCCCGGCCCACCGAACGACGAGGGCGAGGCCCGTACCCTGGTAGATTTCAAGTTCGACCAGAAGACTTTCCTTACCGGTGGCAACCGTACCAGCTTCCATCTAGTGCCGAAAAACGATGGAAAGGTGATTGACGGCTCGGATGCCATCCCGCAAAAAGACAGGGAGGGCGACGCCGTCATCTCTGTCGTCTTCCCCGGCGAGATCAAGCCCGAAAACTTCGCCCGAGGCTACGTCGATAAAGAGGTGCTCTCCTCCGGTAAACAGGGCAACGCTCCCATGAACATAGGACAGGTCGCGGATGTCGGCGAGGGCAACGCTACCAAAGGCCCGGACCTCGTCTCGGTAACCAGAGACGCGGACCAGTTCCTCTTTAAATTCGATCAACCTCTCACCGAAGACGACGTTGTGCAGAATACGGGCGGCCTCCGGCTCTACTTCCCCAACACCAAACAAACAGGAGCCACCGCCGTGGATAGAACCGGTGACCCCAAGGAGATCCGGGCCACTTTCAAACAGATACCCGAAGGTCTCGGGCTGGGGGACGTGGTCGGTGGCTACGCGACACAGGGCACGGTCCAGGGCCAGGGTAAGGAGAAAGCCGGTCTACCCAACGCCTTTGATGAGGTCTCCTCGGTAGGAGATACAGGAGCCAGAGTCTGCCCGGCTCCTGAGACCGCCGGCAAGAGTGGGAAAGGTGATGGACTCACCAAAGCGCCGGATCTCATGTCGGTCGGTAACTTCCGCCGGGGTCCGGTCACCGACCAGGGCGAGCCTCGCACCTGCGTGGACTTTACCTTTGACCAGAAGGCTTATCTGAAGGGTGGTAACCATACCAGCTTCCATCTCGCGAGGGCTGACGGCAGCGATGCCCTGGACGCGACGTATGTCATCCCCGACAGCGACGAGGAAGGCGACGTCGTGGTTAGCGCGGCTTTCCCCGGCAAGCTAGAACCGGAAAACTTCCCTCGGGGATATGTGGACCGTGGCGTGGTAACTTCGCGGGAGAACGGCGCGAACGCCGGCAACCCGTTCAACATAGAGCAGGCGGCGATCATCAGTAAGAAAGGCGGGACCAAGAACCCAGACCTCGTCTCGGTGACGCGCGATGGGGATCAGGTCCTCTACAAGTTCGACGAGGCCCTCACCAAAGACGACGTCGTGCAGAATACGGGCGGCCTCCGACTCTACTTCCCGGAGACGGACGACAGCAACATAAAGCAAGCCGGCGCGCTCGCCGTAAAGAGAAAGAACGCCACGACGCTCCGGGCCTACTTCGGCAGAGACCTGCCCGGCGGCAAGACGCTGGACGATGCGGTAGGCGGGCTCGTCAAACAGGGCGCGGTTCAGGCTGCAAAAGGCTCGCGCGGCGGCAACAACGGCAAGAGCGCCTTTGACGAGGTCGCTCCCCTTGAAGACACGGGAGCCGAAGTCTGCCCGGCCCCCGATACTACAGGCATGAGCGGCGAGGGCGACGGACCTACCGTAGCGCCGGACCTCGCGTCGGTCGGTAACTTCCGCCGGGGTCCCTTTACCACCCAGTTCACACCGACCACCTGTGTAGACTTCACCTTTGACCAGAGGGCCTACCTGTCCGGCAGCAACCGGACCAGCCTGCACCTCGCGCCCAAGGATGGCGGCGACGCCCTGGATGCCGCCGACATCAAGCCCGGGAGCGACAAGGACGGAGATGCGATCATCACCGCCACCTTCCCCGGTAAGCTGGAGCCAAAAGACTTCGCCCGGGGCTACGTCGATAAAAAATCGTTCTCCTCCGACAAGAAGGGCAACGCTCCCACGAACATAGGCCAGGCCGCGGACATCGGCGACAACAATTCCACTAAAACGCCGGACCTAGTCTCGGTAACCAAAGACGCCGACCAGTTCCTATTTACGTTCGATCAACCCCTAACCAAAGACGACGTCGTGCAGGATACCGGCGGATTGAGACTCTATTTCCCCAACACCAAGCAGACGGGAGCCACGGCCGTGGACAAGACTGGCGACCCCAAAGAGGTCCGGGCCACTTTCAAGCAGATACCCGAGGGCATGAGCCTCTCGGATGCCGTCGGTGCTTTCGTGACCCAGGGTGCCGTCCAGGGAACGAGCGCCGGAGCCGACAACGCCTTTGACGAGGTCGTCCCGTTAGAGGACACCGGAGCCGAAGTCTGTTCCGTCAAGAACACCGGCAAGAGCGGCGGAAGTAATGGACCGACCAGAGCGCCGGACCTCATGTCGGTTGGTAACTTCCGTCAAGGTCCGGTTACGGACCAGGGCGAGCCTCGTACTTGCGTGGACTTCACCTTTGACCAGAAGACTTTCCTCACCGGCGGTAACCGCTCAAGCTTCCACCTGGCCCCGGCCAAAGGGGGTGATGCTCTCGACGCCACGAACATCGTACCGGACAAGGACGTAGCGGGTGACACCATCATAACCGCCGTGTTTCCCGGAGACCTAAAACCAGAAGACTTCGCCCGGGGTTACGTCGACAAGAACATCGCTTCATCGAGCAGTAAGGGGAATGAGCTTACCAACGTCGCCCAGGCGGAGGGCGTCTCGGGGAGCGAGGGTAATACGGAGACCCCGGACCTCATGTCGGTTACCAGAGATGGTGGCCGGCTGCTGTTTAAGTTTGACCAGCCGTTGACCACCGACGATCTGGTTCAAGACTCGGCCGGGCTGCAACTGTATTACGAGACCGCCAAGAAGTTTGCCTCCGAGCGGGTTGAAACGACCGACGACCCGAGCGTGCTGGCCGCTCGATACACGAAGGAGGTCAAGCTTGACGATGCGGCCGGCGCGTTGGTCACCCAGGGTACCGTACAAAGCCGGCCTTCGGACGGAGAGCCCGGCGGACCAAATGCCTTTGACGAAGTTACTATAGAGGATTAACGCTATAGGTTGGAGCTATAACAGGTACGGGACCGCCCTCCCGCAGGGGTCAAGTCCAGGTCGTCGGCTGGTCCATGGCGAACAACCCCAAAACGGAGTTAGTTCTCGACGCTGTGAACATGGCGATCTACACTCGCCGGCCACAGCCAAGGCTAATTCATCACTCCGACAGGGGCAGCCGAGGTGGATCCAACTGGTCGTCGCGACACCCTCGAATATGGAGGTGTTGGTATGAGCAGGCCGAAGGGTTGGGGTTCGACGACGACCGGCTGGGCACCGATGCGTTCGACGGGACGTCCGGGCGTAAGCCGCGATGTTCAGCGGCTGTTCTGGGCGAGAGTCGCAGAGGGCACCCAAGCGAAGATGCCGCAGTAGCCTGTGGTGTGTCGCCGGCTGTCGGCGCGCGGTGGTTCCGCCAAAGTGGGGGTACGCCACAAATTCCACCGGCACTCGCGGCCGGGTCATCAGACTGCCAGAATAGAGATCTTCGAGTACATCGAGGGTTCCTACAACACCAGACGCCGATACTCTGCGCTCGGGCACCTCAGCCCTTCAACGTGCGAAGAGGTTAGACTGAGAAGAGGCGCCGTCGCTTAGAGACGGGCAGTTCGTGTAGACTGGGCGAACACACTCTGGAAGAAAGGCAGGTAAATGAGCGATAAAACGCAAACACAGCTCTTGTCCATATTCACCCTGGCGATATTCGAGGCCGTGAAAAGGCCGTTGGGCGCACGGCTCCTTCCTGAGGAGGTACCCGGAAAGAGGAGTCTTCGTGAGGACGTAATGGATGCCGCGATGCAGGCAGCAGTGAGGATACCCGTAGTTATTCTTGCTTCGGCGTTGGTGCGGCAGTTGGCCGACCAGCGTAGGTAAAGCTCGAACCTACACCGAAATGAAGAAGCTGCAGTCTGAAAGTCCTGGCTAGAGACAAGAACTTTCGCCAAGAGAGCGTAGAGGAGTTTGCGGATCCGGCAGGAGGAGGCCCTGAAACCTTCGCGGCCGGTTCCGGGTCATAGTATGATCGCCGTACGGGCGGAAAAGTGATCCGATCTTCGCCAGGACACTTTCACATCTCGGGCGTGTAGCTCATAACTGATCTGTAAGCCTACGCCAGTCCTTGCTACCGAGTTCTATACTCCTCGACCTCATACAGTACCAATCTGAGTAGCCTGTTGAAAAAGGCGCGTGGTGTGTCCGCCGGAGGTCGAGCATGGGACGGTTCTCGGTGACCTCCGCCGAGTCCACGAGCACGTTGAGGACGACCCTCGCCTTACCGCCGTACACGACGTAGTGGGCCTGGTATCCGAGCCTCCTGCCGGACGCAGCCCAGGTCATGAACGTAGCGTCCGATCTGTCCTACTAGCCCGCGTATCTGAGGTCCTCTCGCGCCAGGGACCCCTGAAGGAACGGTCCTGAGCGCCGTCGCAGGAGCTCCAACCTTTCCGGGCCGCGTTCGGCTTGCGGAGGTTCGTTCCCCCCCGCGGAGGGCAGATCGTCGATTTCCTCCGCGAGGGACGGGTCGTCTTCCGCGAGTTCCTCCTCGAAGAGGCCGGCCAGGTGCGCCTCCACGGCCCACCGTGGGGCCGGCGAGTCTACGACCGCGTTGCCCTCGTCCTTGGTCGAGTCGAAGAACACCTCATCTCCCCGGACCAGCCCTGCCTCCGTATACTTCTCCACGACTCGCTCGAGGAACCTGTGGGAAACGGGGAGCCCGAAGCGCTCGCGCGCTCGGTTGAGGTTGGAGTGGTCGGGCAGGAACTTGTGGAGATCGTAGCCCAGGTACCAGTGCTCAGAGAGCCGGTCGGCCGCGACGCGCATTAGCTCCCGCTCCGAGCGGACTCCCTCGAAGAACATTACGAGCCGCAGCTTGAAGAAGACCACCGGGTCTACCGACGGCCTACCGCCCCTCGCATACGGTGGGCGTACCAGCTCCCTCACGAATGAAAGGTCCAATGCGGCCTCTAGACGCCGGTAAGGGTTGTCTTGAGGTACGAGGTCTTCCAGTGTAACCTTGCGAGATAGCGGGGAGAAAACGCGCTCCTTGGCGCCCATCATGACGGTGCAGCCTTCCGAGAAGAGAGACAGGGAGGTCATGCTAGCTATGCCGCACGTTTCACACTGCCACGGACCATCCTGCAACACCCTGGAGCGTTAAAGAGATGCAGTGTGGCAAAGCCTGGTGCTGGCTGTACGGTCCTGTTCAGATATTTGCTAACAGCAGTCCAGATTACCCAGCGTAGAAGTATACTCACGCAAAATGTGTAGTTCATTGCAGACCTGCGGTTGCCGAAGCATACTTTTCAACGACACTAACTAAGTCTGTCGCCTGTGTCCCAGGCTTGCTGCAACCCTATGAAAAGGCGGGTTGTACTTGGGAATCTAGCGACCAGAGAGAAGGGAGATGAGCCATGTACCTACATGGAAACCTGGACTTTGTGGAGATCCCGAAGATTGGGGCTCCGTTTCCGGTGGACAAAGGAGCGCATGCCGAAGGAGTCCAGAGAAGGCACATGGAATGGGCCGAGAAGCACGACGTCTTCTGCTCCGGGGATGAGCGGCGGCGCTTTGCGGCGATGGACATAGGGGCTCTGGCTAATCTGCTATATCCGGAGGCTTCTAGCACCAGTGATGTGCAACTGGTCGCCGATTGGTGCGCCTGGCTGCTTCTTAGGGATGACCGTTGGGACGCCACCGAGGATCCTGCGGAGTGGGAGCGTCTCGCTGGGCGTGACCGCGCCTACCTGCGGCTTATGCGCCAGGAACCTGGGCAGACACCGGCTCACCCGGCCGGCGACGCGTACAACGCTGAGGACGATGGTCTCTACGGGGCCCTGGTGGATCTGTGTGCTCGCTTGCGGGAACGGGCGCTACGAGAGGGCGTGCCGGACCCGGTAGACCGGAGACTGGTGTCGGTGATGAAGGAATTCTTTTTCGCCAGCGTCCGCGAGACAGCTTACCAGCGTCGTGGGGATTATCCTACTCTTTCCGAGTACGTAGAGATGAGGTCGGTTACTGGTGGCCTTGACATCCTGACGTTCGTTCTGGCCGCCTTGGATGGTGTCCGGCTCCCGAAGAGGCTCCTCGCCGATCCGGCGGTTCGGCGCCTGACGGACGTGTCGCACAACGTCTGCTGCTGGCACAACGACCTGGTCTCCTTGAATAAAGAGGTTATGAGCGGCGAGGTGCACAACCTGATCCTGGTGCTCCATAACAATCCCGAGCATGGATGCCACTCGCTTTCCGAGGCGGTTGAGGCGTCGGTGGGCATGATCCACGAGGAGATTGAGAGGTTTGTCAAGCTGGAGCGGGAGGTACGAGCGCTTGGAGACCCTTGGACCCGTCCCGCTGAGTGGTATGCCGGTATGCTACGCAACCGGGTGGGCGGCGTGATCGAGTGGCAAGAAGTCTGTGCAGCACGCTACCAAGAAGCCCTTGCAATTTCGGAACCCGGTCATTAAAGTCTTATTCGATCTGATCCGATATAACAGTACCAACGTATCGGCTATACGACAGAGGGCATCGGGGCACGCAGGTGGCAGTGGAGTGGTTGAATGGCGGATAGATTAGAGAGGAAGAATGACTCGGGCGGAGTGTCTTTGGAGGCTCCGCCCGATATACATACGGCTGACTATCCTACAACTGGAACCCTTCACCTCAGGCGGGTCCTTGGCGTCATGCAGTGGTGTGCTCTGGCTTTAGCGCTTTTTAGCGGCGCTACATACGTCTTTGTAAGAGACTCTAACGTTGGCTTCTCCAGTATCGTGATCTTCATATTCTTCGTTGTGGCGGTCGTGGCGAAAAGGCTTCTGAGCCACGATAACTTGCTTACGGTGGCCGTCTCCGTATATGCGGCCATTCTCCTGTCCTGTTTGGCGGTGTTGGTGGTATTGCCAGCGTTGTATTCGACGTTGGCTCTCACGTCGCTGCTCGCCGTGGCCCTTGCGCTCCCTTACACTGGACAGCGAGTTATAAGAGCACTCATGGCTACATCCTGTACCGCAGCCATCGCCGCGGTGTTGGTAGGCCCTTTGCTGGTGGCCCAGGCATCTGGGCAGCCGGTGTCCCTGTTTAGCCTAATTTTTGGCGCCGTTACCCTGGCGGCGGCAGTGGCGCTAGCGATGCTGGTGCTCTGGCAGTTCCGTGCCCGCCTCGTAGGTGCCCTGGAGCAGACCCGTCGCGCCGAGGAGCAAGCCCGCTACGAAGCCACGCATGACTCTCTGACAGACCTGCCCAATCGTGCGCTCCTGGAGCAGCGACTCTACAGATGGCTCTCGCCTCCTGAATGTAAAGCTTCGAACGGTGCTTCGAGCCACGCCACGCACGGTACCACACGCGACTTAGCTCCTTCTTTTGCCGTGCTTTTTCTGGACCTCGACCGGTTCAAGTACGTCAACGACTCCTTGGGCCACCACATAGGAGACGAACTACTGCAGGTAGTGGCGAGCCGCCTTCTGGCCTGCATCCGTCCTCAAGAGGACGATATGGTCGCCCGCCTGGGCGGTGACGAGTTCATCCTGGTACTCGGTAAGGCTCATCCCAGGGTGTCAGAAGCTGTGGCTGCTCGTATCCAGGAGGTCCTGAAGAGACCTGTGAAGCTCCACGGCCACGAGCTCTACGTTACCGCCTCGATCGGCATCCTTCCCGACTGCTCTGGCTACGAGACGCCCGAAGAGATCTTGAGGGATACTGACACGGCGATGTTTCAGGCTAAAGAGGCTGGTAAGGCCCGCCCCGCCGTCTTCGAACCCTCGATGCGGGCGCAGGCGACCTCCCACCTCAGGCTCGAGACCGACCTCCGGCGGGCGGTCGAGCGTGGAGAGTTCGTCGTCCACTATGAGCCTGTAGTGTGGCTCGCGACCGGCGGGGTGGTAGGTTTCGAAGCCTCCCTGCATTGGACGCATCCCGAACGAGGTCTGCTACCCCCCGAGGCCTTTGCGCCCCTGGCGCAGGAGAGTGGCCTTGGTTACGAACTGGACCGGTTCCTGCTCGCAGAGACCTGCCACAGGATCGCCCTCTGGCGAGAAGGTTTCCCGGAACACTTTCCTCCAATGGTTAGCGTGGATTTCTCGCCGGACGCTCTGCTTCAAGAAAACCTCGCTAACGACATAGCGTACGCTCTCAAGGGAACCGGACTCCCCGCTCACGCTTTGATGGTCGGGTTTGCCGAGGAGACGATTGCAAAGAGGCCCGAGACGGCGGTCGCCACCCTCAAACGCCTCCAAGCCTTGGGAGTGCAACTGTCAATAAGCGGGTTTGGCAGTTGGCACTCTTCTTTAGGGTTCCTGCACCGGCTGCCGGTGGAAACCATTAAAATTGGTCCATCCTTCGCACTTGGCCTACACAGCATAGGAGAGATAAAGGGTATAGGCATAGAGAACAAAGAGTGCCGAGAAGTTGCGCGGACTATCCTGACCGTGGCGCACGAGCTTGGTATGGAAGTAATCGCCGCGGGCGTCGAGACTCCCGAGCAGAGGCGCGTGCTATCCGAGATAGATTGTGACTACGCTCAGGGCTCGTATTTTTCGCCGCCGGTCGATGCCCGAAAAGCAGCGATTATCCTCGCCGCAGAACCTGCGTGGTGAGCTTGCGGCGGGTGTGAGGAATAGGCCAGTGATGTCCAGGACCCGGAACCATCCTGACTACCCTGAGAGCTACTCTTTAGAAATGCGGTTGAAAAGCCCTCGCGAGTTGGTCGCTTAAGTACATCATTCTCGAGGTCAACGAGGAGGTACTTGCGATGCTCGGTGCACAGTCGAACTTGGACGGTGGCGAACCACGCCTGTCTGAATTACGTGGGACGGGACTCGGACTACGAGTAGCAACTGAACCAGATCATTCGTTAAGCCTCCTTGAAGACGCCTTCTCGGAAATCTACCGTATGGAGTTGTACCAGAACGAAAAACTATATGAGTTTTTGCCTTATAGAACAGTGTTTTCCACGATGTCGAGGTGGCCTGACCGGGGTACGCCAGAGCGCAGCGGCTGAAGCCTGTAAGCTGAACGAAGCCGGGGGAGGTTTTGATGATACGCGAGCAGAGATAAGTACCGAACTTTTAGAAAAGTTGCGCCTCCCCTTCAAAACTTCTACTCGAGATCTACCCTTCTCTACCGACTTCTCAGCGGCGGCGATCTGCTCTCGGGTGCCGGAACCGCTTTCTAGCTACGTCCCTCAAACGACACTACGCAGCACCGGCACCACTCTCGCCAGCCCTTACCGCTTTCTGCAAACCGTCTAGCTCGTCCTCTACCCGGCTTACACTCTCCTCAATTCCCAACTACGGTGCTCTCTACGCCGGCCACTATCTTGCGGGAGTAGTCGAGGTTTCTCTGAACGATCTCCGGGTTGAAGTACGCCATATAAGCGTTCTCGATAGTAAAGCAGTCTCCGGGATTGGAGCCCACCGTCTCCTGTAGCCGCTCGTAATCTTTCCGCATGGAGTCCACATCGTCGGCGTACATCGCTAACCTCTAGTCTATGCTCAGCTCTACTCATGAAGTGTGGGTCCTGGCAGACTCTTGATAAAGCAAAGCCCGGCCGCTATCTGAGATTTCGAAGAATTTCTGAGAATTTGTTTCTTTTACCCTTGAACCTTACGCAGGGTGAGGTCGTACTCTTCTAGTTATGGATGCCAGGAGACCGCTTAGAGAAACGAGCAAGACACAGCGCGAGAGCCGCTGGAAGGTCGGCGAGTTGGCAGACAGTACGGGCCTCTCGGTGCGCGCCTTGCACCACTACGAGAAGATCGGCCTGCTCGTGCCTTCGGAGCGCACCGAAGCGGGTCATCGCCTCTACTCTGAAGAGGAGGTACTGCGCCTCCAGCAAATAGCGTCTCTACGAGCTCTAGGCCTATCCCTGAACGAGATCGGAGGAATTCTAGATGAGGAGGACCACTCGTCTACCAGGGTGATCGGGCTGCACATCGCGCGGCTCAAAGAGCGGATCGAGGCGGAGCGCAAGCTTTGCGAGCGCCTTGAAAGCGTTGTGGCTTTTTTGGCTACTAGAGCCGGCGCTAGAAAAGACTCTGGTGGAGCGGTATCCGCGCAGAGGTTTGTAGAGACCGTCATGGAGGTGACGAAGATGTCGGAGAACATAGAGAAGCACTACACGGCCGAGCAGTTGGAGAAACTCGACCGCCGCAGGCAGGAGCTCGGCCAGGAGAGGATTCGAGAGGTCGAGGCTGAGTGGCCCAGGCTTATCGAGCAGATCGAGGCGGAGATGGAAGCCGGAACCGACCCCGCGGACGGGCGGGTGCAGGAGCTTGCCCGGCGCTGGATGAAACTCATCGAGGAGTTTACCGGTGGGGACCCCAGCATCCGCCGGTCACTCGGTAACGTGTGGCAAGAGGAGGAGAGCGTCGGTGGTATGGACACCGCCCACATGGGCAAACTGATGGAGTACATAGGAAAGGCTACCGCAGCTTCACAGGGTCATTGGTAAAGCACTACCTGCGTCACTTACTCGCGAGCCGGAGGTCGGAAGGATCAGATCTCCGGCCTTATCCTGTTTGCTAAACCGCAGGTCTACCACAGGCGGCCACCGTAGCACAGACAAAGACCATAAATAGCCAAAGGAGTCGGTACATGAGCATCCACAGGCGGCAACCAGCCGACTTCTTCCAGAGAACATGGAGGTAAGGCTGCTGAGAGCAAGGGTTACGGCGACCTAGACCACAGCCCGAAACGGCAGTTCGGTAGAGGACGCTTTGGTTCACCAAGATGCCGACAGAGCCCACACTTCATGAGTAGGGCTGGCAGCTTCCTACGGCAATTAAGGGTTTGTGCCGCCGGTGTCGATGTCTACGGCGTAACCCTCAAAGTCGCCGAGAACTCGCCTGCTACAGGGAATTGCGAGCTCGGTTCCTACCGAAGTCGCCCGAGTAAGATAGCAGAGCCGCCGCTCCGGTTAAACACGGATTATGTTTTCAGGCTCAGGCGGACTCTACCTCGCGGTTAAAGCGTTTGGGGTCGAAGAGGTAGGCCATGACGGCGCAGGCTACCGGGATGGCGGCCATAAAGGCGAGGCCCAGAGCGTAGCTGCCGGAGGGTTGCTGGAGGGCGGCGAGGGGGAGAGGAGCGAGGGCCGCGGCGGAGATGGCTACCATCGTCGCCGGTCCCTGAACCGCTCCGAGGCCGCGCCGGCCGTAGTAGTGCGCCCAGATCACGCCGTTCACCACCCCCTGCATACCCGCCGCCGCGCCGAGCACCGCCGCGTAAACCGCCGCCAACAGCGGCGTCGTAACAAACTGGAGGCTCAATATTCCCACGAACAGCAGGCCGAGGCTGATGCCTAGCGGTTTGCGGGGGCCGAGCTTCTCGATCAGGACGCCCGAGAAGGCCGTGGACGCGGCCGAAGCCGCAGCAAAGACCACGAAGACCGCCGCCGCCACGCCTGCTTCGAGACCCTGCTGGCCGAGGATCGAGATCTGGTGGAACACCAGCGCCGTTACGACAAATGGAACCGCCGCCAGCGGCAGCGCGAGCAGCCAGAAGTTGAGTGAGGTGACAACCCGGCGGCGGCCCGCCGTACTGGCGGGGTCTTCCTCCGAGCCGGGTTCCTGGACCGGCTCCAGGGAGCCGTCGGGGTGGAGGCCCACCATCTCCGGGCGGCTGCGGACCACGAAGATGGCGGCCGGTATCAAGAGCACCCAGACCATGACTCCGAGGCCGATGTACGCCTCCCGCCACCCGAAGGAGCTTATAAAGCCCTGGGTTACTGGCGGCAGCAGCGCGTTTGAGGCGGCGAGGCCGAGTATCACTATGGACATCGCCCGGCCCCGGCGCTTGACGAACCACTGGGCGGTGAGCATCGTGGCGGTTACCGGCAGGGAGCCCTGGCCGAGGGCTCGCAGGGCGGCGAAGCCTAGAAAGAGCGCTACCGGACCCGCCGCAAAGGACATCCCGAAGCAGGCTATGCCGAGGAATAGCGCTATAACCGCGAGCATGATGCGAGCCCCGAAGCGGTCTACGAGGCGGGCGACCAGCACGACCATGACGGCGCTTACCGCGGTACCGAGGGCGTAGAGTGTCGAAAGATAGACCCTGGAGAGCCCGGTGTCGGCCAGTATCGGGTCTACAAAGACCGAGAATACAAACGATTGTCCGGGACCCGAGCAGAACGCGGCGAGCGTGGCCGCGGCGACCACGGCCCAGCCGTAGAACGGTGAGCGGGCACCGGAAAACGAGAGTTTGGAACGCTGGATCCGGGCCTCCTCCGGTCTCTAGGGTAACCGTAATAGGCTACTGCCCCAGCAGGTTTCGTCAAGGGTACGCCGGTTTCTACAGTAGAAGACTCCTAGCTCTGCAGTCCGGCTTTCTGCTTCTGGCTTTCCACGGTCCTTTTTATGCTGGTGGCGTCCGGCCGTGCCAGGCGTTCTAGCTGGTGTACCCGGCCCTTGTTGGTCCTGATGCTCAGGGTACAGTTTACCCAGCCTTTTATATCGACGTCTTCGATGTCCCGGAGGTCAACAGTCTCCTTGTTCTGACCCTGCCAGCCGCTAAGGAACTCTACCCGATCGCCGTAGACCCTGACAATGTTGTTACGGTTCCCGGCGGCTTGTGCTATCGACTGCTCCAAATCTTTTCCTCCTCGTCTCTTACAAGTTCTCTTTATAACCTGGGTTTATACCCGGTCCGGTGCTGTCCGCAGAAGAGGACCCCGGAGGCTAAGGCTCCAGGGTCCGTGGGGAAAGGCGCCGACCAGTTGCGGTCCGGCCAGCGGTCTGTGCTGTTACTGCCTAAGCGTTAGTCTCCGGGGCTTTCTCCCGCGGCTGCTGAGCTTTATAGCCGTTGCTGCCGTTGCCGTTAGAAGGGTCGGTCGCCACGAGGCTTTCGGCCATGCCGTAGCCACCGTGCTCGCTGATATCAAGACCGTTTAGCTCTTCGTCCGGCTTGACCCGGATGCCGATGGTCGCCTTGAGGAGCGAGAACACCGCCAGCGAGGCGATAAACACAAAGCCGCCCGCCGCGACTATGCCGACGGCTTGGATGCCGAGCTGGGTAAGGCCGCCGCCGTAGAACAGGCCCGGATTGCCGCCGTTGGCCTCCGCCAGCGCGGGAGTCGTAAAGAAGCCGCAGGAGAGCGTGCCCCAGATACCGCCCATACCGTGAGCCGCGATAGCGCCCACCGGGTCGTCAACGCCGATTTTATCAAAGAATATGAGGCTCACATACATGATGACGCCCGCGATAAACCCGATGATCACCGACGCCCACGGCGCTACAAAGGCGCACGAGGCGGTAATGGCAACGAGCGCCGCGATAGCCCCGTTACCGGCCATCCCGACGTCCACGTTGCGCCGGTAAGCGTAGCTCATGATAATCGCCCCGACCACGCCGGCCGCGGCCGCGAGGTTGGTCGTCAGGGCGATGTCGGCGATCTCCGGGACGGCTCCCAGCGTAGAGCCGGGGTTAAAGCCCTGCCAGCCGACCCACAGGATCAGGACGCCCAGTACCGCCAGCGGCATGTTGTGGCCGGCGATGGTCTGCGGGTTGCCGTCATCGTCGTACTTGCCGAGCCTCGGACCGAGGATCAGGGTGCCCGCCAGGGCCGCCATCGCGCCGGAGAGGTGGACGACCGTCGAACCGGCGAAGTCTTGCTTACCAATGTTGCTGAGCCAGCCGCCGCCCCAGATCCAGTGCGCCACTACCGGGTAGATAAGGCCGACAAAGACGACCGCGAAGATCAGGTACACGGGGAACTTGGTCCGCTCCAGCATCGTGCCCCACACGATAGCCAGCGAGACGAGCGCGAACGCCGTCTGGAACAGGAACAGCAGGGAGGACGGTATACCATCGTCTTCAAAGCCCGTGAGGAAAAAGCCTTCGGCCCCGAAGAGCGCGTTGCCTTCTCCAAAAGCGAGGCCGAAGCCGACCGCCCAGAAGACGAGCGCCCCGATCCCCATGTTAGCCAAGATCTTCGCCACAACGCTTCCGACGTTCTTCATCCGGGAGAAGCCGACCTCCAACATGGCGAACCCGGCTTGCATGAATAGCACCAGCACGAACGCCACCATTACCCAGATGGTATTAGCGACGAACTGCAGATCCTCCGGGCTCGTCGCATCCTGGGCAAAAGCCACCGAGGGCAAAGCTAGAGCTATGAGCAGAGCACCGGCGAATACGAGTCCTAATCGACGCAAAATTTCCTCCTCAACTGGTAAATGTTCTTTACGTCCGTATGTTTCGCCCAGAATAAGCGACTGTGTGCCAGTCGTCTTTAGCCAGATGTACAAACATCAAGTCCCGTACGACGTCCAGGGTTATTTACTTGTACAAACTCGGACTTGTTTTGGTAATGGCGACGCTAGCGGTCGTTAAAGCTGGAGTGTTCGGTTGGGGCGTAACCTAGAAGTTGCATGGCTTTTATGCCGAGGGTTATGCGTTCCCGGTCTTCGCTGCGGTCGACGTCGAGGGTCGTAAGCTCCCGGAGCCGGTCGAGCCGGTAGCGGATGGTGTGCCGGTGGGCAAAGAGTTCACCGGCGGTCTTGACGGTGCTGGCGTCGTTGCGCAAGTAGGTCAGTAGGGTGTGGACGAGGTCTGTGCCGTAGCGGGAGTCGTAGGCGACGGCGGGCTCTAGAGTCTCGTTATAGAAAGCTTCGAGTTCTTCGGGATTGTCCTGGAGGACCCGGAAAAGGAGCTTGTACGTTCCGGTATTCTCGAACGTGGAGATAGAAGCCGGGCCGTTTATGCGGTGTCCTATCTCCAGCGTGACCTCGGCTTCGGAGTAGGCGTCCGGAAGCAGGGCGGGGTCCGCGGTGTAACGCCCGATGCCGATGGAGATGGTGAGGTCCGGCAGCAGTCCCTTGACGTAGCGCTGTACCCGGGCTGCCAGAAGCCGCGCTTTTTCGGAGAGTTCGGACGAAGCCTCGGCTTCGGAGGGGCCTACAAACAGTATGACGTTGTCCGAGCGCGGACCGGATAGAAAGTTAGAAAAAACTTGCCGGGCTTGTAGCCGGACCGCATCGGCCAGCCGGCGTTTGAGCTCCTGGATCGCGGGTTCGCTCAACCTGCGGCGCTCCAGGTACCGGGCGAAGTCGTCGATGTCCACGATGATCGCCATGGCTCCCCGCGAGAGGTCCGCGCCGAGGTACCGGGCCCGCTGCAAGACCAGCTCCAGAGAACCGAAGTGACCCGTGATCAGATCGTCTATAAAGTCTCCCCGGACGCCGAGCTCGGTCTCCAGGCGGACCCGCTCCCGGCCGAGCGCGGCTTCCATGACGTGCCGGGCCCAGTGCAAGAGCACCACGTCTTCTGGATCTATCGGACGCTCCACGAGGTCCAGCCACAGGTACCCCGCAGGGGCCCCGCTCCCGACCGGCATCCAGAAAAACTCGTTGTCCCCGACCCGCCACCGCTCTACGGGTATCGAGAGGAAACCGTCCGGGAGCCGGGCGTAGCGGTCCCGGCGCTCCCGGCGCGTCTCTTCTATCCCCGAACCGCGTGAGGCCCGCAAGCCGTGCTCTTCAAGGAGGGAGGCCAGGGTTTGCCGGCTCTGCCCGGTGCCATTGCCGAAGTCCTCCGGGAGGCCGCCGGCTATCAGCCGTCCGACGGGGTCCTCCACGACCACCTCCCGGCCGAGGAGACCCGAGATGCGCCCCGCGAGGTCCACGATCGACGTTTCCCCGCCCGTGCTGTCGAGCAGCGCCCGGACAGAGCCATGAGAGTGCAGCAAAAGGCCGTTGTCCCAGGAAAAGATGCCTAGCAGCCTCCGCAGAGGTACCTCAGGCGATAGCAGGTAGAGTCCGAGCCCGAGTTTCTCCGCCCGAGCCAGGATCTCCTTCGGTACGGAATCCCCGCCGCGGCGCCAGACGACCACCGGAGCCCCCGCGCCGCACACCTCGTCGAGAAACTCCGGTTCTAGCTCTGCCCGTGTGGTAACCGCAGCCTCACCGGGTTCAAGCCAGCCGCGGCTAGCCTCATCCACCGCCAGACCCCCGACAGAACTCCGGGCGTTGCCCTCGGTAATCGGGATCGCCCCGAGGTCTGTTTCAAGAATGCGAGTAAAGTCGCCGAGGATCACGCACCAACCCCCAAGAAAGCTATGTTATCTACAGTAACCATTACCTTTTCAATATATACGAGTTACAAGGGACTGTCTAAACCGGCGTTCGGTCCGCCTGACAGTCTGCCGGAAAGACCTGCCATATACTTGAGTGGTGTTAAAATCTAGACCAAAAGAAAAGACTCGTTGGCCTCCGTCAGGGAGGCCGTATAATTTCCGGAAAGCGGTCGCAGCGGCTAAACCGGTGGCTAAACCGTAAAGGGGTGGAGAACATAGCGGAGAATCAGATAGCCGTCCACGGGGCGCGCGAGCATAACCTTCAGAACATCACCGTCTCTATACCGCGGGATGTCATGGCCGTGGTCACCGGCCTCTCTGGTTCTGGTAAGTCGTCACTGGCGTTCGACACGATCTACGCCGAAGGCCAGCGCCGGTACGTCGAGAGCCTTTCGGCCTATGCCCGGCAGTTCCTCGGCCAGATGGACAAGCCGGACGTGGACCACATCGACGGCCTCTCGCCGGCGGTCTCTATCGACCAGAAGACGACTTCGAACAACCCGCGCTCGACGGTTGCCACCGTAACGGAAGTCTACGACTACCTCCGGCTCCTCTACGCCCGCGCCGGACGGCCCCACTGTCACGTCTGCGGGCAGCCCGTCGCCTCCTCGACCTCCCAGCAGATGGTCGAGAAGATCCTGGCTCTACCGGAGAAGACCCGCTTTATGGTGCTGGCCCCCGTGGTCCGCGGCCGCAAGGGGGAATACGGCAAGCTTTTCAAGGATCTGGCCGAAGACGGCTACGCCCGGGTGCGGGTGGACGGCGAGGTACACGAACTACCGGTAGACCTGAACCTCGACCGTAACTACAAGCACGACATTGAAGTAGTGGTAGACCGTCTGGTGGTCCGGGAAGGTATAGAACGCCGGCTTACGGACTCGGTCGAGACAGCGTTAAAGCTGGCCGAGGGGCTTATGCTGGTGGAAACGGTCGAGAGGGACGGTTCCACGGCTTTGGAGCCGATGCTGTTCTCGGAGAGCTTTACGTGCACGAACTGCGGGGCCTCGATAGCCGAGATACAGCCCCGGACGTTCTCGTTTAACAGCCCGCACGGGGCCTGCTCCGGATGTGACGGTCTCGGAAGCCGGATGGAGATAGACCCCGAGCTCGTGGTGCCGAACGAGGACCTGAGCATAAATGAGGGTGCCATCGTACCGTGGGCCGACTCCTCCTCGGAGTACTACGCCAGCATCCTCTCTGGGCTCGTAGAGAAGTACGGTCTCGACCTCAACGTCTCCTGGCGCGACCTGCCGGAGGAGCACCGTAACCTTGTACTTCACGGTACGGATGACGGACGGATCTACGTCTCGTACAAAAACCGTTACGGGCGTCGGCGGCAGTACATGACTCAATTCGACGGCGTGGTTGGGAACCTGGAGCGCCGGTACGCCGAGACCGACTCCGAGTACCGGCGGGAGAAGATCGAGGAGTACATGGGCCACGTGCCGTGTCCGCGGTGCGGAGGCGCGCGCCTCAGGCCCGAGGCGCTCGCGGTCACCGTCGGGGAGCGGAACATCGACGAGTTCGCCCGCATGAGCGTCGTCGAGGCGCAGAAGTTCCTGGAGGGCGCAGAGTTCAGTGCGCGGGAGTGGTTGATCGCCGAGCGGGTCGTAAAGGAGATCCGGGAGCGTCTCGGCTTCCTGGTGGACGTCGGTCTAAACTACCTGACGCTAAACCGGGCGGCCGGAACCCTATCCGGCGGAGAGGCGCAGCGCATCCGGCTCGCCTCGCAGGTCGGCAGCGGTCTCGTCGGTGTACTGTACGTTCTCGACGAGCCATCCATCGGGCTTCACCAGCGGGATAACCGCCGGCTGCTCAACACGCTCACCAAGCTCCGGGATCTCGGGAACACCCTTATAGTCGTCGAGCATGACGAAGAAACCATCCGGGCGGCGGACTACGTTGTGGACGTTGGTCCCGGCGCCGGGGTGCACGGCGGTCAGGTCGTCGCGGCCGGCGGCGTGGCCGACATCGAAGCTGAAGAGCAATCCATAACCGGCGACTACCTCTCCGGGCGGCGGCGGATAGAGCCGCCCGCCGAGCGCCGGAAACCTTCGGGAGCCGTGGAGCTACTCGGGGCGAACGAGCACAACCTCAAGAAGGTAGACGCCAGCTTCCCGCTCGGGGTGTTTACGTCGGTCACCGGGGTATCAGGGTCCGGAAAGAGCACGCTGGTAAACGAGATACTGTTCAAGGCGCTCGCGAACGCGGTAGGCCGGGGTAAGCACCGTCCGGGGCGGCACGCGGGCCTTCGGGGCACCGAGGACGTGGACAAGGTCATAGACATTGACCAGAGTCCCATCGGCCGGACGCCGCGCTCGAACCCGGCGACCTACACCAAGGTCTTTGACCATATCCGCCAGCTCTTCGCAGCCACGCCGGAGGCCAAAATAAGAGGCTACAAGCCGGGGCGGTTCTCGTTTAACGTAAAGGGCGGGCGGTGCGAGGCGTGCCGGGGGGACGGGCAGATCCGCATCGAGATGCACTTCCTGCCGGACGTTTACGTGCCCTGTGAGGTCTGCAAGGGTCGCCGGTACAACGCCGAGACCCTCCGGGTTACCTACAAGGACAAGAGCATCTCCGACGTCCTGGAGATGACCGTCGACGAAGCCTGCACGTTCTTCGAGCCGGTCCCGGCTATCGCCCGCAGGCTGAATACCCTGCGCGACGTGGGGCTCGGGTACGTCCGGCTCGGTCAGCCGGCCACGACGCTCTCCGGTGGCGAAGCCCAGCGGGTAAAGCTTGCCAGCGAACTTGGCAAGAGGGCCACGGGCAAGACGGTGTACATCCTGGACGAGCCGACGACGGGGCTGCACTTCGCGGACGTCGAGCGGCTGCTATCCATCTTGCACCGGCTCGTGGACGCGGGTAACACGGTCATCGTCATCGAGCACAACCTGGACGTTGTCCGTTCGGCGGATCACGTCATAGACCTCGGCCCGGAAGGCGGCGACGGGGGCGGGCGGATCATAGCGTCCGGTACCCCCGAAGAGGTCGCCCGCGTCGATATGTCCCATACCGGACGATTCTTGCGGGAGTACTCACCGGAGATGATCGCCGCTAGTTAGCCGGGCAGGACCGGCCGCAGCGTGCGCTGAACATCTGAAAAGGTTCTTCATGGGCGAGGGTTTGGCCGGAAAACTCGGCGGGGGTGAGGTGCTCTTCTCCGGCGTCTGGTTCGTGGTGGTGGGTGCCACACTCGTGGCGTGAGAGTCTAGCGGGAACTAGAATGGTGTCCGGGAGCGACAGAGGAGGCGTGATGACTACATTTCCGATGAAGGTTTTACTGGCGGTCGATGGTTCGGGTGACGCGGCCCTCGCTATCCAGACGGCGGTCGACATGGTCAACAGGACCAACTCCGAGTTGCACGTGGTGCATGTAGGTGTGATCTCCCCTTACGTACTGCCGGACACGCTTTCGGCCAACCAGTACGAGACCTGGAAAAAAGAAGCCCAGGAGCGGCTCGACTCCGAGGTGGAGAAAATAGCCGCCGCTGGGGGAGACGTCACCCAGGCTCACCTGCGCATGGGACGCCGGGCCGACGAGGAGATAATAGGGCTCGCGGAAGAGCTTGAAGTAGAGATGATCGTGGTCGGCAGCCGCGGCTACGGCACCATGCGCCGGGCTTTCCTGGGTAGCGACTCCGATAGCATCGTGCGCCACGCGCCCTGTCCGGTGCTTGTAGTCCGGCCCCAGAGACACCTCGCCAGCGCGGAGCAGTAGCTCGCGCTCGACGCCCGCAAACGTCCCTGAAAAACCTTTCACAGATTTTCCATAAATAGTACCTGGGGGGCTTTGAAACCGGCGGTTGCGCTGGTAATTTAGCTTACTGTGAGCGCCAATAGTACAGGACCAGTAATAACCCCGAGCGCGGTGGTAGCCGCGGGCCTGGCTTCGACCGGGGCCGCGACCGTAACCTCGGCGTTCAACGTCGCCGGGACCCTTATCGGGGCGGCTCTGACGGCCATGATCATTACCGGCGGTTCGGCGATACTGCGGGCTTATCTAGAGAGAGCTTCGAGCAAGGCGCGCTCGGCGCCAAAGAAAGTCCGGGAGCGAGTTACCCGGAACGTAAGGCAGGAAGACACCTCACCGGAGGAGCCTCCCGAGACCCGCCAAGGTTTCGGGGAGCGCGTCTCGGGAGCATTTCGCTGGTTCTCCCACCTCTCGTCCTCCAGGCAGGGTGCCATTCTCCGCAGGGCTCTCGCGGGAGGAGCGGTCGCGGTCGTTCTGGGAATCGGCCTCGTAACGGCTATCGAATACGGACTCGGAAATAGTCTGTCGTGCAGCATCTGGAACGAGTGCGGTACGAGTACGTCCGTGGCCGGCAGCACTCCAGGGGAGTCGGCGGGTACCCGGCCGTCATTGCTCGGCGGCGGTTCTCAGACCGCGACATCCGATGACGGCACCGACCAGCAAGCGCCATTCGGGCAAGAGACACCGTCCGGGCAAGAAACGCCTTCCGGGGCAGACCAGGACTCTCCGCTTCCCGGCGGAAACGAGCAGCCACAGCAGCCGGGCGGGCAGCAGTCTCCCGGCAACTCCGGCGCACCGGCCCCAGGTTCCGGGGCGCAGGACTCGGGTGGCGGCACACCCTCCCAGCCAGCCAACCCCTCTCAACAACCGGACGGTGGTTCCGGTACCCCGGGCAGCGGGGGATCCGGGCAACCGGCTGGCGGGGCCGGCGGAGCTGGCGGTTCGGGAGCTGGGGGAGCGGAAGGCGGCTCTCAGTAATAACCTCTGGTATTGCCGGACCATCCGTCCGACCAAACCAACCGGAAGAATTTCGCTGTTGCGGGAAAGGGTGATACCGGAGTATGCTGGGTGGCATTTACCCGGTGTAGAGCAGGATTAGGATGGGAGGGGCGAGATAGAAGACGAACAGCGGGATCAGTTTGGTAGTAAAGCGGGGTTCATTCTCGCGGCAGTCGGCTCGGCGATCGGGCTCGGTAACATCTGGCGGTACGCTTACGTGGTGTACGACAACGGTGGGGGAGCATTCCTGCTGCCGTACTTTATAGCCCTAGCGACGGCCGGCATACCGATTATGATCATGGAGTACGCTCTAGGCAACAAGTATCGGGCCGCCGGACCTTTCTCCTACAGGAGCCTGTCGCGGCGGTGGGAGTGGCTCGGCTGGTGGCAGGTGGCCGTGTCGTTTGTCATCGGCACGTACTACATGATTATCATCGGGTGGGTGCTGAGTTACACGTACTTCTCGTTCGGCAACCAGTGGGGCTCTGATACGGAGAGCTTCTTTACGGGCCAGTTCCTCGGTGTCTCGGACAGCTTCTGGAACATAGGCTTTATCCAGTGGCGACTGTTTCTAGCGCTCGCGGTGGCGTGGGCCATCGTGTACTGGCTATTGAGGCGCGGGGTTAGCCGGGGTATAGAGCTTGCCAGCCGGGTCTCTGATCCCGACGCTGGTCATTATGATATTTGTCATCGTGATCCGGGGTTTGACGCTACCGGGCGCTGCGCAGGGGCTCAACCTCCTCCTGACTCACCGGACTTCGGGGCACTGACTGGACCCACAACGTATGGGCCGCAGCCTACGGGCAGGTGTTCTTCTCCCTGAGCCTCGGGTTTACGGTTATGATCACCTACGCCAGCTACCTGCCGCGCCGGACAGACCTCTCGAACAGTGGCTTTATAGCCGCGCTGGCGAACAGCGGCTTCGAGTTCTTTGCGGCCATAGGCATCTTCAGCGTTCTGGGTTTCTTGGCCGTTCAGCAGAACACGGATGCCGGTGGGCGATGTCGTAGCAGGCCGGTATCGGGCTGGCTTTCATAGCAATACCGCAGATCATAAACGAGCTTCCGGCGCTAAACTCCCTTTTTGGTGATGCTGTTCTTCGGGGCGCTGCTCTTCGCCGGACTCACCTCGGCGGTCTCTATCTTCGAGGTTGCCATCGCGGCGGTGCGGGAGAAGTTTGACCTCGCCCGGACTGTGGCAGTAAACCGGGTGTGCGGGCTGGCGGCCCTGATCGGGCTGCTCTATACCACCCGCGGCGGCCTGTACTACCTGGATACTGTAGACCACTACATCAACTCCTACGGGCTGCTACTCTCGGGATTCTTTGAGGTCATCCTGGTCGCCTGGGTCGTCCGTCAGGTAGGCGCTCTCCAGGAGCACGTCAACGAGAGTTCCTACGTCCGGGTCGGGCGCTGGTGGGTCTTAGCACTCTCGGTACTCACTCCCGTGGCGTTGGCCGTGGTAACCGTCCTTAACCTGGTTGGCGAGTTCTCTGCCGCGTACGAGGACTACCCGGTGAGCGGTCTTATCGCGTTCGGTGGCGGGGCGGCTGTCGGGGCGATAGTCGTCGGCGTTTATCTTCCAGCGGATCAAGACCCGCGAGAAAAGTGAAAGGAGGACCGCGTGAGCTTTGGAGCCTGGATCATGCTAATTCTCGGCGGCGGTATATTGTGGGGCGGGCTCGTCTACTTCGTCACGATCTTTATGCAGGCGGCCCGGAGGGAGAATGAAAACTCCGGTGGCTCCGGACGGGTCCGGTAAGCCCGGGTCCCTGTAGACCACGACTGCACAGAACTTCACCGCTGTTCGTTTCGGACGCCGGTTAGTCTGCCAGCAGCAGGCGGCCGGCGTCTTTTTCCGGGAGCGGCTTTGCGAAGTAAAACCCCTGGGCCAGGTCGCAGCCTAGTTCCGTCAGGCAGGAGAGTTGGGCTGAAGTCTCGACACCCTCGGCCACCGTGCGGAGTCCGAGGGCGCGGGAGAGGTCTATCATGGCGGATACCAGGGCTACGCTCTCAGAGTTCTGGTCCAGCTTTTCTATAAAAGAGCGGTCCATTTTCAGGTAGTCGACCGGGAAGCGGCGGAGGTACGAGAACGAAGAGTAGCCGGTGCCGAAGTCGTCGACGGCGAGCCGGACTCCGAGAGACCTCAACTCATTAAAGATCTCGATGGTGCTTTCGGCGTCGTCCATTATTACGCTCTCCGTGATCTCCAGGATCAGACACCGCGGGTCCAGACGGGTTTTTTGGAGTACCCGCGAGACGTCCCCGACGAGGTCCGGGGCCTGGAACTGCCGGGCTGAGAGGTTAACGCTTATTGCCAGGGGTCTTTTTTCCGGGCGCTGTTCCTGCCAGATTCGGGCCTGGCGGCAGGCTTCTTCCAGGACCCAGCGCCCGATCGGCACGATAAGCCGGGTGTCTTCCGCAACGGGATAAACTCTCCCGGTGAGACCACGCCGCGCTCCGGGTGCTGCCACCGGAGGAGCGCCTCGAAAGCGACGACTTCGCTGGTCGAGGGGATTACCTTTGGCTGGTAGCAGAGATAGAACTCCTTTTTCCGGAGGCCTCGGCTGCCCGGCGGAGGTCATACTCCAGCCGGGGGCGGGTCTGGGCTGCCACGTCCATCGACGGATCAAAGAGCTTGTACTGGTCTTTGCCGCTACTCTTGGAGCCATACATGGCGGCGTCGGCGTCTCTAAGCAGCTTCTCCGCGTCGTAATCGCTGGCGGGGCCTAGAGCCACGCCGATGCTGACGCTAATAAATGCTTCCCGGCCGTCCAGCTCAAAGGCCCCGTGGAAACTAGTCGCGATCCGCTTCGCGGTCTGGAGCGCCCCCGCGGAGTCGGGTACGCCTTCCAGCAGGACCGCGAACTCGTCGCCGCTGAGGCGGGCGGCGGTGTCTTCGGTACGCAGCGAGCCCTCTATACGTCTGGCCGCGGCCGAGAGGAGCCGGTCTCCGGTCTCGTGGCCCTGGGAGTCGTTGACGTACTTGAAGTTGTCGAGGTCTATAAGGAGGACGGCGACGTTGCTGCCCCGGCGTTTGGAGCGGGCGAGGGCCTGGCCGACACGGTCGGTAAACAGCGAGCGGTTCGGGAGTCCCGTGAGAGGGTCGTGGAAGGCCTGGTGTGTTAGCTGCTCTTCGAGAGATTTACGCCCGGTTATGTCCGTGTGGGAGCCTGCCATACGGTACAGGGTGCCGTCACTGTCCCTGAGATGGGCTCCCCGCGCCAGTATCCAGCGGTAGGAACCGTCTTTGTGGCGGAGGCGGTGCTCGAGCTCGTAATGGTTTGTCTCGCCCCCGAGGTAGGCTTGTATAAGGCTCATGATCCGCGGAACGTCCTCCGGGTGCATCAGGTCTCTCCAGGTTTCAAAGGTGTTTTCGAGTTCGTGGTCCTCGTAGCCGATCATGGACTTCCAGCGCGGAGAGAAGTACACCTCGTCGGTCAGCAGGTTCCAGTCCCAGATGCCGTCGTTGGCGCCCCGGATCGCCACCTCGAACTGCTCTTCGCTGCGCCGCAGGGCCTCCTCTACCTGCTTGCGCGGGGTAATGTCCCGGGCGTTCAGGACGATCTCGCCAACGTCCGGGTTGGAGAGCAGGTTGGTAAAGGCGGCTTCCAGGCGCAGGTAGGACCCGCTGGAGTGGGTAATGTCTATCTCGGCGACGACTTTTTTATCCGGCTCCCCGAGCAGTTCGCCTACCAGGTTGCGGACCTTTAAGACGTCTTCGGGGCATAGGAAGTGCTCGATGTTCTCATCGGATTCTTCGTCGGGGCTGTAGCCGAGTGTTAGCTCGAAGGATGGGCTCCGGTAGCCGATGGTTCCGTCGGGCGCAAAGGTCAGGATCAAGTCCGACCCTTCCTGTACCAGGGCGCGGAACCGGGCTTCACCCTGACGCCGGTGGAACTCTTCCGCCAGGGCGGTGCTCTCCAGTACGAGCGCTGTCTGGTGACAGAGCACTTCCAGGCTGTTGGCCGTTTCGGCGGATTCGGCAAGTTCCCTGGAGGAGGCCAGGATCAAGGCTCCTCTAAGCTCCGAACCCGCCGAGAGCGGGGCGAGAAGGACTTCTCTGGCCTCGCGGTCACCGGCGATATAACCTATCTGCTCCGCCGCGGTCCCGGTAACCCGCGCCGCTCGGCCTTCCAAAAAGGCGCTCTGTACATCGCGGGGGAGCGTGTCGAGGTCGAAAGAATGTTCCCGGCACTCGGGTACATCCGAATCGGCCAGTACAAGGTTTCCGGCTCCTCCGAGGGCTATAGCGGTCCAGACTTCAGGGAGGTCTCCGGTCAGGGATTTTGCGGCCCGCAGGGCGGCGGCGTGGATGCTGGCCGCGTCCGGGGCCGCGACCAGCGCCGCGCTGGCTTCCCGAAGCGTGGTCTCGCGGGATACGGCCCGCTCGTGACGCCCGAGCGTCCCGGCTAGCAGATGTACCATCAGCGAGACTATTACGAGCCCCAGGGCGTTCGGTATTATCTCGAAAACAGGCAGGTTCCAGTCGGTGGTAGAGAGTGAGACGGCCACCGCCGCCAGAAACGCGCCGGTGTAAACGGCCGCTGCTAGCAAGAGCGTTGACCATCGCCCGTACAAGGAACGGAACATAAGACCGCTATATACAAGGCCTAACGCGGTCAGGGGGCTGTAGGTTGCTAGAGATACCCCGAATACGGCGAGACCCTCGGGCAGGTTCAGGACCGGCGCGAACCTCTCGCGCCGGTATCCGTCAAACCAGCGGAGGCTTAGCCCCACCAGACCGGCGAGGGCTAACGCCCGGAGACCCCACGGCCTCTCGGCATTGGTCAGTACTATGGGTACGATAAAGACCGCCATGGCAAGGCTGGCGAGCAAGAAGGTCCAGCGCGCCTTTTCGAGCAACTTGCCGGGTGGCGAAAGCGGCCGGTCTGTCTTACCGGATCTCATCGACCGTTCTTTTTCGGGGCTGTACCCACCACCGCGCCGCGCGACATTCTGGCTCGTGACCTCCGCGAAGTTATATTGAGTTTCGATGCTCCAAAGGATTGTCGGTCTGTGACGCGAAAACCTTTAGTTTTCCGGTTTATTATTTCCCGCTCGGGGAGCCTGAAAGTGAGAAAGCCCGCTCCGGTATGCCGATTACCGTATAAAATTAGGGTTTGTGTGCTCTCTAAAACCCGATGAATTGGACCTAATGGACCCTCATCCAAAACCTGCTTTGTTACTGGTGCTCGACGGCTTGCGGCCGGATGTGTTGCGGGCCGCCATCCACGAGGGGGATGCTCCGAACCTCGGCGCGCTCGCCGAGCGGGGAGAAGCGGTTTGGGATGCGGTCTCGGTCTTTCCGAGCATAACGCCCGCGGCGACGGCGGCCATAGCGACCGGAGAGACTCCGGGGGAGAGCGGTATCGTCGGGCATTCGTGGTACGACCCGTCCGAGAACCGGATAGTGGTCTACGGCGCCATGCGGGAAACGGTGATCTCCAGCGGACCGGTAAAGGTTTTTCACAACAACGTCTGGCGGATGAACCGCGACCACCTGCAAGCCCCGACCATCTTCGAGCGGCTCGACGAGCGTGGCGTAGACGGGGCGTGCGTGCACTTCCCGATCCGGCGCGGACCGTACCGTCACCCGGTACGCCTGAAAGCGGTCGAGCGCCTGGCGAACCGCGGCGCGTACCTGGACTCCTCGGTATACGGGCCGAAGGAATATTACATGGGAGACCTGTTCTACAGCCGGGACACCGAGTGGAGCGGACGCCGGGGAAGCGGGGGGCTGCTGCGCTCGGCCGGCATAAACGACTCCTACGCCGCGGACATCGGGGCGATGATGATCTCGGAGAAGATCGCGCCGTTCAACCTGGTGTACTTCTTTAAGGGCGACTCCATAGCCCACCACAAGGGTCTCGGCGCCCAGCGGCAGTGGGTCGAGAAGGCCGATGGATATATGGCCCGGATGGTCGCGGCGGCCGGTGGTATCGACCGGCTGCTGGAGGACTACGCGGTGATCGCGATCTCCGACCACGGGCACACGCCGCTGTTGCCAAAAGACCGGCACGTGGACCTGGAGGAAATTCTGCCGGAGGCGGACCAGATCAGCTCCCGCGCCCGCTTCGGTCCGAATACGCGCATACTCGCGGTGCCCAACGGACGGTCGGCGTTTCTCTACCTCCGAGCCGGTATCATGCCGGAGTCGGTGGTCGGACGCCTGGTCTCCCGCCGGGGCATAGACCTCGCCGCCTGGCGGGAGGACGGTTGGGCCGTGGTCGGCAGGCTCGGCCGCCGGCTCAGGTTCCGGCCCGGCAGACCCGGAGACGGACCGCGGGATACGTTCGGGAACCACTGGCGGCTCGACGGAGACCCGGAAGCCCTGGAGATAACGGTCTCCGGCGAGAGTTTATCCGGGGGAGAGATGTCGTACGGTGAATACCCGAATGCTCTGGAAAGGCTCTGGGGATGCCTGCAGTCCCCCCGGAGCGGCGACGTGGTACTCTCGGCGACGCCGGGTTACACCTTTGGCGAGGTCACCGGCAGCTTCCACACGGCCAGCGACCACGCCTCGCTCCACGCGAGCGACTCGAACGTGTTCTCGATAGCCAGCGGCGTACCCGCGCCGCGCAGGATCACGGACGTCGCCCCGATCCTGCTGGAGCACTTCGGTGTGGAAGCAGCGCCGGAAACCACAAAAGACTTTTTGGAGCGCCGTGTCGGCTAACGGACGCTCCAGCCGTAGAAGCGAGGGTTCCGGGAGGGAAGACGGCGCGATCCGCCCCCGCTACCGGCGAGCCTTTGGTTGCGTGACCTGGGTAAACATGGGCATGCTGGTCTTTCTCGCCCTGGCGTATATCCTGCCGCTGCCGTTCCGCCTTTTCGGCGACGGCACCATCCCGGAGGCGGTCCCCTTCCGCCTGACCCTGTTCGGGTTACTGACGATCATACCGGGGCTCGCCCTCGGCGCGGTCCTCGGGGCACGAACGTACCGGGCCGAACGCCGCCGGGGGACGCGGGCGGGCGCGGGAGTTGGGGCCATTATAGGCTGGACGAGCTTTTTCATACTGGACTGGATAGGCTCGTTTTTCATCGTAGGCTGGGATCGCTTTTTCGAGTTGGACATGCTTGGCGGGGCCGTGCTCTTTGTCTTCGGTCTACCGCTACTTGTCGCAACGGGCCTCGTCTTCTACGGACTCTACGCGAAGGGGCTTGATTTTGATCAGAGCCGGGCGCTGGTGCTAATCGGGGGTATTATCGTCGGTGTCGGCGGCCTTATGGTAATTACGCTCAGCTTTAACGGCGCTGGTGCGGTCTCGGCGGTAATCTCCGCTCTCGCCGGGGCGCTCGCGGGTTGGGTCGGCGGTGCCGGGTACGCCCGGGCCGGCGGAGACGAGATGATCCCGCCGGGAGCTACTATCGTCCGGCGCGGGTCCTCTGGCCGGAAGTAGATCCGGCAGAATGAGCGCCCGAGACCGGGTGCCCGGCGCGGTATAATTTACCCGATGTATCAGAATGGTTACCCGGATCGCTCGCACCTCCCGAACTCACCCGGCGTCTATATTTTCAAAGACGCGGATGAAGTCGTTATCTACGTCGGTAAAGCGAAAAACATCCGCAGCCGGGTGGCGAGCTACTTCACGAAGTCCGGTGATGGGCGGCCGAAAATCGGGGAGCTTCGCGAGCGCGTCGCCCAGATTGACTTTATAGCTACAAAGAGCGAGATGGAGGCGCTGGTTCTCGAAGCGAACCTCATAAAGCGCAACCGGCCGCGCTTTAACGCCTCCCTTAAAGACGACAAGAGCTACCCGTACATAGTTGTCACTCTGGGCGACGAGTACCCGCGGGTCTTTGCATCCCGAGGCCCCCACAACCCGCGCCACCGCTACTTCGGACCGTTCCCGAGCGCCGGGGCGGTGCACGCCACCCTGGAGGTGCTGAACAAGACGTTCCCGTTCCGCAAGTGCCGGGGACCCGAGCCGGGCCGCCGCAGCGGGGTCCCGTGCCTGAACTACCACATCGGCCGCTCCGCCGCTCCGTGCATCGGGGCTGTTACCAAAGAGGAGTACGACGCCGTTATCTCCGAGGTTATATCTTTCCTTGAGGGTAAGGTCAGTGGTCTTATCCGGGAGCGGGAGTCGGCTATGCGGGAGGCGGCCCGGGAGATGGACTTCGAGAGGGCGGCAAAGCTGCGGGACGAGTTGTCGGCGCTGTCGCACGTGCGGGACCGGCAGCAGGCGACCATCGGCTCGGAGGACTCGTTCGACGCGTTCGGGGCGTATGCCGAGGGTGAGACGGCGGGCGTGCAGGTATTCGCGGTGCGGGGAGGCCAGATCGTGAGCCGCGACTCGTTTCTCCTGGACAACTACGGTGAGGCTCCGGCCGGCCGGGTGGCGCTCTCCTTTGTGCCCCAGTACTACGAGACCGCCGCCGTGCCCCGTGAAGTGCTGCTGGATACCGACGCGCCGGAGGAAGAGTTGGCCCCGCTGGCCGAGCTGCTCGCCGAGCGCCGGGGAGCGGGGGTCGGGGTACGCCGGCCCCGGCGGGGCGACAAGGTCCGCATTCTGGAGATGGCGAACAACAACGCGAAGCTCGGGCTCTCGCACGAGCAGGTGTTAGATGAAGCCCGGCGAAACCGGGTCGCCTCGACGCTGGACGGGCTCATGGAGGAGCTCGCGCTGCCGAAGTTGCCGCTCAGGATAGAGTGCTACGACATCTCGAACACGATGGGCACCAACTCGGTGGCGTCGATGGTGGTATTTCAGGGCGGGCGTCCGGCCAAGGGCGAGTACCGGCGCTTTAAGATAAAAAGCGTCGAAGGGGCGGACGACTTCGCTAGTATGGAAGAGGTGATCCGGCGCCGCCTCGAACGCCTCAAGGAAGGCGACGAAAAGTTCGCCCAGCCGCCGGACCTGATGCTGATCGACGGCGGCAAAGGCCAGCTATCCGCCGTCGCCGCTGTCCTCGACGAGCTGGGCGTCGGCTCTGAGCTGCCGGACATCCCGGTACGCTCGCTGGCCAAGCGCGACGAGGAAGTCTTCGAGCCCGGACGCCCCGAACCCGTGATCCTCGAACGTAATTCACCGGAGCTGCACCTGATTCAGAGGGTCAGGGATGAGGCCCACCGCTTCGCGAACACCTACCACCGCAAGCTGCGGGGTCGCCAGATGACCGCCTCGGCGCTCGACGACCTGCCCGGTATCGGCCCGACGCGCAAAAAGCGCATTCTAGAGCACTTCGGTACCCCGGAGGCGTTCTTCGCCGCCTCCCAGAAAGACCTCGAAGCCGTACCCGGTCTTCCCGGGAGGGTAGCTCGTGACCTCCACGCCCGGCTACACCGTTAAACGAGGTTTAAATCTTCGAGGACTTATTGCGGACAGGGGTATGCGATGCTAGGCTCGCGGCACGAGATGTACCACGCGCGACAAGACAGAAGGGGCTTTTGTCGTGACTGAGGAAGAGACCTTTGCCGCCGGGCTGCCGGATGTCGAACGGGTTCCGGAAAGAAAACGCATAGTAGTCGTAACCGGGCTTTCGGGCGCGGGCAAGTCCACCGCGCTCCGGGCGTTTGAGGACGCGGGATACTATTGCATAGATAATCTGCCGCCGGGGATGCTCCACGGGGTACTCGACACGGCCCGGCAGGGTATGGAAGGTTCCAAGGGGATGGTCGTCGTCATGGACATCCGGGGACGGCGGTACTTCGGGGAGGAGTTGGAGAAGAGCCTTGAGGCCGTGCGGGGCGAGGAGGGGTGGGAACGCCAGATCGTCTTTGTGGAAGCTGACGTACCGACGCTCGTCCGCAGGTACCAGGAGAGCCGCCGGCCGCACCCGGCCGCCCGCGACGGGGACATGCTCGGCGCTATAGAGGAGGAGCGGCGGGATCTCGCGGGTCTCAGGGAGAAGGCCGATGTGGTCGTCGACACCTCCGGGTTTTCGGCGCTGGACGTGCGGACCCGCTTTAAGAGCCTCGTGGACTCCGAAGCCCTATCCGGGACGCTGACGGTCAGTTTGATCTCCTTCGGCTTCAAGCACGGTCCTCCGCTCGACGTGGACATGCTGATCGACGTCCGCTTTCTGCCGAACCCTCACTACGACCCGGAGTTGCGACCGCTGACCGGTCACGACGATCCGGTGAGCGAAGCGGTGCTCGGCACCGGCGACGGCCGGGAGTTTATAGAGCGGTTGGAGGGGTTGCTCTCTTTCCTGATACCCCGCTACGCGGCCGAGGGTAAGACGTACTTTACCCTGGGAATAGGTTGTACCGGCGGCCGGCACCGCTCGGTGGCAATAGTCGAGGAGCTCGCCCGAAGGTTAGAAGACCGGACCGAACCGGAGATCCTTCTGTTTACCCGCCACCGGGACCTCGGCGAGACCGGCGGCCGCTTTTAGAGGTTAGATCCCACCTTCTTCAAACGAGGGATATAGCGAGAGCCCGCCGTCGACAAACAGCGTCGCCCCAGTTACGTAGGCCGCCTCGTCAGAGGCGAGAAACGCTACGCAAGAGGCGACTTCCTCCGGTTCGCCCATCCGGTTCTGAGGGATGAGCCGGTCAACCGTCTTCTGGAGGTCCGGGTCTTCTAGCTTTTCGCGGTTGATCGGGGTTGCGATAGCTCCCGGCGCTACGGCGTTCACCCGCACCCCGCGCCCGGCAAACTCCAGGGCCAGGGTCTCGGTCAGGAGCTTGAGACCGCCCTTGGCGGCGGCGTAGTGGGCATACCCGGGCCACGGAATACGCTGGTGGACGCTCGACATGTTGACGACCACGCCGCCACCGTTATCCACCATGTGCCGCAGGGCCTCACGGCTCATCAGGAAAGCGCCGGTCAGGTTCACCGAGACGACCTTCTCCCAGTCGTCGAGGCTCATCTCTAAAAAAGGCCGCTGGTTCTCCATGCCGGCGTTGTTTACCAAGATATCTACCCGGCCGAAAGTATCGAGCATCTCCCGTACCGTCCGGCGGGCGTCGTCCTCCACGGAGATGTCTCCCTGTATCACGGTCGCTCTTCCGCCAGCTTCTTCTATGGCGTGGCGGGCTTCTTGAGCGCCATCTTCGTCCGAGCGGTAGCAGACCCCGACGGCCGCGCCCTCCCGTCCGAGGCGGACCGCCGTTGCCCACCCGATACCGCTGGAAGCGCCCGTAACGAGCGCAGTCTTGCCGTCCAGTCTACCCGCCACAGCCGCAACCTCCTTCTCTCCGTCTCCCGATTGCCTGAGTATACGGGCTGCCGGACCGTGCGGGGCGGCGACAAGAGTAGTTATACTTGCGAGATGAAGCGGATCGAAGACTTGCGGGTAGTGGCGTTCGGCGGGGGGACCGGTCTCCCGGTGCTGCTCCGGGGGCTCAAGGACCGGGTGAGAGAACTCACGGCGGTCGTGACCGTTGCCGACGACGGCGGTTCCAGCGGGCGGCTGCGCCAGGAACTCGGGGTGGCGCCGCCGGGGGACGTCCGCAACTGTCTCGTGGCGCTCGCCGGTCGCCGCAACCTGGCCGAAGTCTTTAACTACCGTTTCGGGGCCGGAGACCTCTCGGACCACACGGTCGGCAATATCATTATCGCGGCGCTCTCGGACATCAGCGGCGGCTTTGCCGAGGGCGTACGGCAGGCCGGGCAGTTCCTGCGGATAAAAGGCAGCATCTACCCGGCGGCCAACGAGAGCCTGACGCTCGTGGTCCGGTACGCCGACGGGACGGTGATGCGCGGCGAGTCCGCGGCGAAGTCGGCCGGAAAGAGGATCTCCGCGGTCTCCGTCGAACCGGAAGGCGCCGCCGCCCCTGAGGGGGTCATAGAAGCCATAGAAAGCGCCGACCTCGTGGTACTGAGTTCCGGCAGCCTTTTTACGAGCACGATACCCTCGTTGCTCGGCGGCGGGACCTGCGAGGCGCTGGCCGGCTTCGAGGGACCGGTGGTCTACGTGGCGAACGTCATGACCCAGCCGGGAGAGACCGACGGGTTTGCGCTATCGGATCACCTGCGGGCGATAGCCGCGCACGCCGGAGACGTGGTGACGGACGTGCTCGTCCACTCCAGCGGGCTCCCGGAAGAGACCATCTCCCGCTACAAAGAAGAAGGCGCCGAGCTGGTAACGGTCGACCGGAAGGCGGTCGAGAACAGCGGCGTCCGGCTGCGGGCGGCGTCGCTCGTCCTCGCCGAAGAAAGCCTGAGCTACGGTGTGCGCCACGACCCGTCGAAGCTTGCCCGGAAGGTGTGCGAAGCTGGCCTCGTTCGCCGCTGAAGTCCGGCGTCAACTCGCTGCGGCCACGGTAAAAGGAGCGGGCGGCAGCGCGAGCGCCGGGCGGGTCGCGGAACTCGCCGGCCTTGTAGACGCTTCCAGTCTCTGGGATGAGACCGGCGTCACCTTTTTTACCTCAAGCATTGCGGTCGCCCGCTCGGCGGTGCGGCTCTGGCGCTCGGAGTTCGGCCTCGACGCCGGTCTCTCCCCGGCCCACGCGCTCCCGGACCGATTCGGGCGCAGCCGCCACGCGGTGCGTGCGGAGGGCAACCGGGCGTTGCAAGCCGCTGAAGAGCTCCAGATAGCCCGCAACACGGCGGCGAGCGCCGCCGGTACCGCAAGTACTTCCGCCGTTCGCAACGCTTACCTCCGGGGCGCGTTTCAGGGGGCGGGTTCCGTGACCCGGCCCGGCTACCGCCGGGGACACCACCTGGAGTTCGTCCACGCCGACGAGACGTTCGTCCGGCGAGTGAGCGGTATTTCGCGGGCCGTCCTCAAGGTCGTCTACCGCCGCAACCGCTGGGTCGCCTACACGAAAAGCGCCGACGGGGTGACCACCGTATTGTCCCAGATGGGGTTGCACGAGGCGGTGCTGGAGTACGAGGCCCGGGCCGTCATCGGGGAGGCCAAAGCCAACGCAAACCGGGTGACCAACTTCGACGCGGCGAACGCCGGGCGCACCGCCCGATCGGCCGCCCGCCAGCACGCGGCTCTGCAGTCTATAGATCCGGAGCGGCTCCCCGCCGCGCTCCAGGAGATGCTGGAGTTGCGCCTGGAGCACCCGGACGCTTCACTCTCGGAACTCGCCCGGCTTGGTGGTATCACCAAGAGTGCTGCCAACCACCGGCTCCGGAGGCTCGTCGAGATCTCGGGTGTAGACGTAGACTCCCGTTGAGCGGGGCTGTTAATGACTGCCCTTTTCGGGCACAATGGTGCGGTAAGCGACGAAGTACCGAAAGAAGGAGGAAGTTGTGGCGGTTCGTATAGGCATCAACGGGTTTGGCCGGATCGGGATGATGACGGCAAAGGCCGCGATACAGCGCGGGGACGTCGAGATCGTCGGTATTAACGACCTCATGCCGATAGACAGCCTGGCCTTGCTATTCCAGCGGGATACCACCCACGGTATCTGGCCCGAAAAAGTCAGCGTGGGCGACAACGTCCTGAATATTGGCGACCGGGAGATAAAGACCTTCTCCGAGCGGGAGCCGAAGAACATACCGTGGGGCGACCTCGGGGCCGACATCGTGATCGAGTCCAGCGGCGCGTTCACCAAGCGGGATGCGGCCGCCGGGCACCTCGAAGGTGGGGCGAAGAAGGTCGTTATCTCCGCGCCCTCGGGCGACGCCGACGCGACGTTCGTCTACCAGGTAAACCACAAGTCCTACGACCCTTCCAGCCAGGACGTAGTCTCGAACGCTAGCTGCACCACGAACTGCATCATCCCGATGGTAAAAGTCTTGCAGGATACCTTCGGCATCGAGTCCGGGTACATGACGACCTGCCACGCCTACACCAACGACCAGAGCCTCCTGGACGCGGCCCACAAGGACCCACGGCGCGCCCGCTCGGCCCCGAATAACATTATTCCGGCGTCTACCGGAGCGGCGAGGACGGCCGGCGTAATTTACCCTGAACTACAGGGTAAGATCGACGGTATGGCCCTCCGCGTGCCGGTCAGGGACGGCTCTATAACGGACTTCGTGGCCCAGGTATCGAGCGACGCCTCTATCGAGGACATCAACGCCGCCTTCCAGCAGGCCGCCGACGGCGAGATGTCGCACATCCTGGAGTACGCCGACGCGCCGCTGGTCTCCAGCGACATCGTCGGCAACCCGGCTAGCTGCATATTTGACTCGTCGCTCACCATGTCCAACGGTCAGACGGTCAAGATCCTCGGCTGGTACGACAACGAGTGGGGCTACTCCTGCCGGACCGTCGACCTCGCCGAGTACATGGGCGAACATCTCTAAAAAGCGGTAACCAGAGCGGTCCGGGCTTGCGGGGGCAACGTCCGGGCTGCGTTCTTTTTCCGAGAACCGAGGAGGCCGGATGAACAAACGGAGCGTCAAGGACCTGGACCTCTCGGGCAAGCGGGTGCTCGTGCGGGTCGACTTTAACGTGCCCGTAAAAGACGGTCACGTCACGGACGACACCCGCATAAGGCGGGCGTTGCCGACCATCCGGTACCTCAAGTCCGAGGGGGCGCGGCCGGTCCTGATCTCCCACCTCGGCCGTCCGAAAGGCGAGCCGGACCCGCAGTACGCGATGGACCCCGTGGCCCGCAAGCTCGGAGAGCTTCTAGGCCAGCAAGTACTGAAGCTCGATGGGGCCGTCGGCTCCGACGTCGAGAAACAACTGGAAGACTGGGACGGCCAGGGCGTCGTCTTGCTGGAGAACTCCCGGTTCTACCCCGGCGAGACAAAGAACGACCCGGAACTGGCCGACGGATTGGCCGCGCTCGCCGACCTCTATGTGGACGATGCCTTCGGGGCCGCCCACCGGGCGCACGCCACGACGGTCGGGGTGGCAGAAAGGCTGCCGGCGGCGGCGGGACTACTGTTGCAGGAAGAGGTGGATTACCTCAACGCCGCCCTAGAAGACCCGGAGCGGCCGTTTATCGCGATCCTCGGTGGGGCGAAGGTGTCGGACAAGATCGGGGTGATAGAAAGCCTCTTGAACGTCGCGGACGCGCTCCTGATCGGCGGCGCGATGTGCTTTACGTTCTTTAAGGCCCGCGGTTACGAGGTCGGTGGCTCGCTGGTCGAAGACGAGTATCTCGACGAGGCTCGTAGGCTCATGGAAAAGGCTGGAGACCGGCTCGTCTTGCCGGTAGACGTGGTGGTCGCGGATCAGATGTCCGAGGACGCCGACACCCGGGCTGTGGAGGTAGACCGGATACCCGAAGGCTGGATGGGCCTCGACATAAGCCTCGGGACCGTCGGGCTCTTCCGGGGATACATCGCAAACGCTCGCACCATCTTCTGGAACGGTCCGATGGGGGTCTTTGAGATGGAGCCCTTCGCTAAAGGTACAGAAGGTGTGGCAAAGGCCGTCGCCGAGAGCGGAGCGACCAGCATAATCGGTGGGGGGGACTCCGTGGCGGCGGTCAGCAAGCTTGGCCTGGAAGACTCGATGAGCTGGATCTCGACCGGCGGCGGAGCGTCCCTCGAATACGTCGAGGGCAAGGAACTGCCCGGTGTCGCGATTTTGCCGGACAAGGAGGAAGGTTAAATATGGCTCAGGGGAACCGCCGGCCGATGATGGCCGCGAACTGGAAGATGAACAAGACCGTCCGCGAGGCGGAGGACTACATGGCAAAGCTCCTACCGCGGGTGGCCGACGCGGAAGGCGTGGACGTCGCGGTCTTCGTGCCGTTCACCGCGCTGTCGCAGGCCACGCGGATGGCTGAAGACTCGGGCGTACTGGTAGGGGCGCAGAACTTCTACTACGAGGACTCCGGGGCGTTTACTGGCGAGGTGTCAGCCCCGATGCTCACCGACCTCGGGATAGAGGCGGCGGTCGTGGGACACTCCGAGCGGCGCGAGGTATTCGACGAGTCCGACGATACGGTAGCCAAAAAAGCCGCCCGTGCCGTATCCGCCGGCCTCCTGCCGGTCATCTGCGTCGGTGAGACTAAAGAAGAGCGGGACTCCTCCGAGAACGGCATGTGGGACAAGATCTCCGGCCAGGTGCGGCGGGTGATGGAGGAGATGGACGAGGTAAACGGAGAAGCCATCATATTCGCCTACGAGCCTATCTGGGCTATCGGCACGGGAGATACCGCTTCCCCGGAAGACGCTCAGGACGCGATAGGCCAGATCCGGGGCCTCTTGAACGAGTTGCGGGGCGAAGACTTTGCCGAAAAGGTGCGCATACTCTACGGCGGCTCCGTAAAGCCGGAAAACTCTGACGACATCATGTCTCAGCCTGACGTGGATGGTGGCCTCGTTGGTGGCGCGAGCCTCGACGCCGACACCTTTATCCAACTCGTTACGGCTGCCCAGAGGGAAACCGAAAAGAGCGCGTAAACTGCCCGGCCCGTTGGACACGGAAGCGTCTTTGTACCCGTGTCCGGGGTGTGGTGCTCGTGTGCCGGAAGCTCAAGGGCCGGCACACCGGTACATTGGTGCTTCGCCGGGCTGCTGGGCGGTGTACGGGGAAGTATTGCAGAGAGAGTACAGTGACTATGAACGCTACGCGCCGGTCCACCGGCTCTCCGTGGATGCCTACGCCGCGCAACACCCCGGAATACCGTCTAAGCCTTCCGTCGGGTCGGTCGGTGCTCACCTCATCCGGCTCTACCTCATGCTTGAACGTGACTTACGTCCCGAGAAAGCCAACGCGGCGATGCAGTGGGCCACGCGCCGGAAACAGGATTTTACCTGGCTGGAGCCACCAGCTTCCACGGGCAGCCTGACCGTTCTCCACGTCCGCGAGGCGCGACACCCGGACGAGCACCGCAAGCGCGTGCGCGAGTGGGCGTGGTCGGTGTGGGAGGCGTGGTCGGACCACCACGAGGTGGTTCGCCGCTGGGCCGGCTCCTGACATCGGGGCTGTGGAAACGGGCTGGCCGGCTGTGGTAAATTACGAGCATGGTTTACGTACTAGCTTTCCTTCACACAATATTTTGTATAGCCCTGATCGGGCTTATCCTGTTGCACTCCGGTAAGGGTGGCGGTCTCTCGTCATCTCTTGGGGGCGGCATGGGCGGCACGTTCTCCGGCACGACCGTCATGGAAAAGAACCTGACGCGGTTGACGCTGATCGTGATCGGGCTCTTCGCCGTGACCAGCATACTCCTGATATTCTTATCCTGAACCACAAAGACTAGAGCATAAAAAGAGGAGTCGCCCGGGGAGGATGGGGAGAACAGGCGACTCCATGCAGAGTATACACCGCACCGTATAGTCGGGAGTGTAAAGACTTACAAGTCAGGCTTCTGCTCCGTTACAAGAATTCAACTGCCCCAAATAACTCTAGAGCGGTGGTCGCTCCGCCTGACCGGACTGTTACTCCGGGGGCTTTCTATCGTCGGGCATCCGACTCTCCCTTATTCTTATCACCGGATATGTTCTCCTCTACCAACTAGTTTATCTCCGTGCTGATCAGGACGGTGGCGGAGTAGTAGAAGTAGAGCATGAGAATGACCCCGGCCAGTGCGCCGCAAGTCTCAAAAGAGCCTGAGTCGCCTACGTAGTACGAGAAGACTAGAGCTATCAAGGAGCCTGGGCTGACCCAACGAAACATCTGGTTGGTGGCCTGTGCTGCGAGTGGTGCTGTTTATAAGGGTTGTCTGCGCAGTAACCCGCTATACCCCGCCGGTTCCGAGGCTTTCGAGGTAGCGGAGTAAAAGCTCGGTCATTGCTGAAACGTCGGGCATGGAGATAACCTCGTGGGCGTGGACGTAACGTGTCGGGAGCAGCAGAGCCCCGGAGACCACGCCCGCGCGTTCCAGGTGTATTGTCGCCGCGTCGGTCGAGCCCGCCATAAACACTTCCAACTGGTAGGGTATGCCGTGCTTTCGGGCGACCCCTTTCATCCCCCGCACGACCTCGGGCGCGGAGATAAGGCCCAGGGGGGCGGTTGCCAGCCGGTCCATGACTTTTATGGCGGGACCGGCGTCCAGCTGGGTGATGGTGTCGCGCTCCGGGGTGCCCGGCAGGTCGTTAGCCACCGTAATGTCGAGCGCCACGGCAAAGTCCGGGTCTATGGCGTAGGCTGCGGTCTTTGCGCCCCGGCATCCGACCTCCTCCTGGGTGGTGAATACGAAGTAGAGGTCCGGCAGGTTATCTGCGTTCGCGCCGCTCTCGTGTATCCGGCGCATCGCTTCGAGTTGTATAAGGACGAGCGCCCGGTCGTCGAGTGCTTTGCCCGCTAGCCGGTTGCGGCCCAGGCGGCGAAACTCGTAGTCCAGAGAAACCGTGTTGCCAATTTCCAGCCCCAGGTCGGCGGCTTCGGTCCGGCTCGTGGCCCCGACGTCTATAAAGAAGTCCTTTATCTCCGGTACGGCCTCCGCTCCCAGGGGTCGGCCCGGGTAGATGTGGTTTACGAGGCCGGGCACGAGCCTGCCGTCGTCCGTTTTTATCGTGCAGGCTCGGGCAAAGAGGTTCTGCGGCCGGTTGCCGCCGACCAGGGAGAAAAAGAGGAAACCCTTCTCGTCGATGTGGCGGATCATCAGCCCGATCTCGTCCAGATGGGCGGCGACCATTACCCGGGGACCGCCGCCGGGCATGTGGGCTATGACGTTGCCCAGAGCGTCGGTGCGGACCTCGGCCGCGTAGCCCTCGGTCTCTCTAACCACCTCGGAGGCCAGGGTCGCTTCGTAACCGGAGACGGCGTGAGCCTCGCAGAGATCCCGGAGTTTGTCCAGCAGCAACTCGTCGAAATGTTCCATAGTCTCCCCTTACGAATGCCGGTGTGGACGGACGCGCCGGGTACGAAGTTTGCTGAGGCTGGTAGCGTTAGAAACTGGTTTTTGAGCCAGGAGGCTCCTCGCTCATGCTCTAGCCTCCCGGTCTTTCTCCTATCTTTCTTCGCTGCTCTTTCTGCGCTTCCTGCGACGCTCCACGGCGAAAGTTACAACAGCTTCGCCAGCAGCCAGTAGAAGATCTAGCAGTAGTGCCACCGCTGCATACCTCCTCTATACTCGTCCCTGACTCATTATATGACCTCGTGGGTGAGAGAGCCGGGAGACCGCCGAAGGGAGACGATGTCCTTGTGACGGGCCGAAGTATACCCAAGACCAGCCCTAAACTGCCGGCGGTGACCAGCCGGGTCCTGCTTGTTCGCCCGACGAAAAACTTGACCCTTGGCGGAAGATCCGGTGCGCGGGTACAGTCTGTTCCGAAGTCTGTGCTTATAGTCGTCCTGGCGCTGTTCGGGGCGGCTCTCGGGGCGTGGGGCCTCAGCCAGCGGCTACGTCCGACGCCGATGCCGCCGGCCCTGGCTTTCCTGCTCGATAACCGCCTCACCCGGGCTGTGGTCGGGCCGGAGCTGCTCCTCGACCGCGCCCGCGTCGGTCCCAACCTGCGGATACTGGACGCCGGCTGCGGTCCCGGAAGGGTTACCCTGCCCGCCGCCCGCCGGGTACTGCCGGACGGGTACGTGGTCGCCCTCGACCGCCAGGAGGCGATGCTAGACAAGCTTAGGGCACGCCTGGAGACTGACGGGATCGGGAACGTGGTGCCGCTCGGGGGAGAGCTCGGTGCTGGTGAAGTCTCCGGCCGGAGTCCGGGCTCTGGTCCTTTCGACCGGGTGCTGATGACGATGGTGACCGGGGAGGTCCGCTGGCGGAACGAGGCTTTTAAAGAACTCTACGAGGTACTCACGCCCGGCGGCCTGTTATCTATCACCGAGACCCTGGAGCCCGATTACCGGAGGTGGAGGAGGGTGCGCCGCGAGGTCGAACGGTCGGGCTTCAGGTTCGAGCGTCTCTACCGCGGTTCTATCTCCTACACCATGAACTTCGTCAAGCCATCCGCTAGCTCTGGCGGATAGACCGGACCGAATCCCGGCTTAGAAACAGCAGGATCAGGGCTACCACAGAGATCGCCACCGGCACCCCGGCCGCCAGAGCCTTGACCCTCCTGATAGGTTTCTGGAACGACTCCGTGTCGTTGAGGTGCGGAAACGGCTCGTCCTCCGGCGCCTCTACCCCGAGAAACTCGCACAGCGGTCCCCAGCCCTCCGAGACCCGGTATACCAGCAGCCGCTCGTCCGGGACCCGCTCTCTAACGTCCTCGTTGAGCCGGTTAAAGACCTCTATCGCGTGCTCGTGGTCTTCGAACCTCCCGTCAAAGGTCCGGTTCCAGGCCAGATCCGCGACCATTGAGGCGGCGCGGCGGAGGGTCCTCAGCCGGGGTACGAACAGGGCCGCCAGGGAGAACAGGGGCGAGGAAGCCATCTTCTCGGTGCTGTAGATAGTGTTGTAGACGCTCTCGTACCACCGCTCGGGGTCCCGGACGGTGAGGATCACCTTCGCCTCCGGGTAGCGCTCCATCAGCCGCTCGTAGAAAGCGGCCCCGGGCCAATCCACCGTCGCCCGGTAATTTGAGAAGATTTCCTCCCACTCTACGGGCTCGCCCCCAGCGGCGGTCTCCCAAACCGGTAGGTGATCCGGGTTCTCAAAGACCTCGGTCATGTGGTAGCAAGGCCCGAAACCCAACTCCTCAAGGGCGACCTTGAGCGATAGGGTGCCCGTCCTACCAAACCCCGCCCCGATTACATCTACCGGCATACCGCCTCCTGTACCTGATGCTATTCCTACGGTTCTACTGTATCTGAAGTCTACCTCGGAGCTTTCCTCCGACCTAACATAAAGCCGGGATTTCCTATACTACGTGCAGGCACTATTTCATAGAAAGGGCTGTGGTAGCCGATGGGTGTGCAGGGAGAGTTTGACTACGGGCTGGATTTCAAGAATACGGACTTCCGGAAGAATCCGGAGCTCTACAGAACTGGTAAGGGAGAGCAGGGGGTATTGCTCGTGGAGCCCTACAAGTCAGAGTTGCTGCCCCACTGGCGGTTCAAGACCTCCGAGATAGCCCGCGAGTCTTCGCGGGAGATCTACGAGCGGTTCCTGGAGTATCGGGAGGCTGATGACTTTGTCGGTATGGACATGGCCCGCAAGTTTCTGCAAATGGGCTTTACCCGCGCCCGGCGCTACGCCAACCACCGCTCGGGACGCAAGTACGAGAAAGGCGGCACCGGCCAAGTAAGAGGCCAGGACGCCGAGGCTCTCGACGGCGAGAAAGCCCAAGCGGCCCGCATCTTCTACGAAAAGTACGTGCTAGCCAGAGACGACGAGCACTACTCCAGCCGCCGCCAGCGGTGGGCTGAGAAGGAAAAGGCGGGAGAAGACCCTACAGCCTAGCGGTCCGCCCCGGACTGTACCTTATGCTCGGTCTTACTACCGGCCTTGTACCTGTCGCTCTAGCTGGTCCAGACGCCGCTGCTGCTCTTCGATAACCTGGCGCTGATCCCGCTCCCCGAAAGATGAGTCTCCGGAATCTCCGCCGCCGTTCCCGAAGCCTCGCTGGTTACCGAATATTCCGCCGCCAGCAGAGTCCTGTTGCTGTTCCAGGTCGGCTACCTGTTGCTGCAGTTGCTCTACCTGCTGCTCTAGCTGCTCTATCTGCTGCTGCTGAACCACGAGTACCTGCCGCCCGTCCGGCGTCTGTTGCTCCTGCTGTAGTTGCCGCTCTTCCAGTACCTGCGGCTGGCTGCTGCAAGCCGCCACGCCGAGCACTAGCACCACAGTAGCGACGAGAAGCGTCGCGCGTTTTCCCCACATAGTCTTTCTCCTCCGTTAGAACTGCACGCCCTCACTACAAGGTTAGCGGTGAGTCAAACCCCGGTAAAGACCTGGTCGAACTCTATCTACCCTATACAGGCTTATCCGATACGGTACATGGTTCCGGCGACGTACCGATTAGACTGTATATTTGACCGCGTATCGCAGAGTACCACGAGCGTGGATCATAGTCTCCGGGTGAGGAGTTGGTGCAATGGCGGAGCATCCCGGTAGTGGAGAGCAGCAGGAGGGAAACCCCTGGCGCGAGTTGGCGCTGAGGTTGTCAACAGATGGGCCAACCGGAGGGCGGAACGAGTCGCGCTTGTTTGCGGGCGACCAACCGGAAGACCTTTCCAGCGAACTTCCTATTCCGGAAGGAATGACGGTTGTAGGCGGTATCGTCCGCTCCGGCCTCCGGCGTGGCGAACCCGAAACGGAGGTCTTGATAGACGCGCCGGTCCGCGCTGAAGCCGTCATCGAGACCTACCGGAGTTTGATGCGCTTGGAAGAGTGGGCCGGACAGGGGTGGACCGAGCAGGTATGGCGCATGGACGAGGAAGGAGGTTTCGCCTTCCAGCCGGTTATTGAGCACGTGACCTTCTGCCGCAGCCGTCGTGGGCCGGCGATCACTGTAGGCGCTTACGACCGGGAGGACACGCCGACCGACGTCAGGCTTATACTTATTCCGGCGGGCCGTCACACGCCCTGCGCGCCGGAAGCTCACAGGGGTCACGACTTGTTCTCGATCATACCCCTGCTCACGCCGCCGCCCGGCGCCTACAGTGTAGATGGCGGTGGCGGGGGCGGAACGGACTCGGAGGATGCGACCGCGGAGCTGGAGACGGACCTTGCTCCGGGTGGGATCTCCGCCCACTACGCCGCGCAACTCGCTGACGCGGGATGGACGCGCACCGGTGAAGGCTCGGACGGTCCGCTGGCGTGGAGTGCCTGGGAGGTGCCCGGTGAGGATGGCGAACGGTGGAACGGCCTGTTCTCCGTCCTGAAGTTCCTGGAAGCTAGAGACACCTGCGAGCTACACGTGAGCGTGCGCCTCGTCGAGAACTGAACAGTATACGGAGCTTCGACCGGGCAGGAACTCCGGTGGTGTCGGAGGGGGGACTCGAACCCCCACCCTCTTAACGAGGACTAGGCCCTCAACCTAGCGCGTCTACCTATTCCGCCACTCCGACAGGATGACCCGGAGAGTATATGGCACGCTTCGCCAGGGTTCAACGGTGTAAACTCTAAAGCGGTGCGCCGTATTAATTCAACAACTTCTACGGGTGCTCCTAGAGGCTTTTTTGGTTACCTGGGGCTCTTGCTGGTGCGACTCCGCTGGCCCGTGGTCGTGTTCTGGGCCGCGGTCGCGGTCGCGGTCTACATCTACTTGCCGCCGCTGGACGAGCAGACGACGGGGAGTGTTTCGGACCTGGTCCCGGACTCGGCCCCGGCGGCCCAGGCTCAGGCTGAGACCGCGAGCCGGCTCTCCGGGCCGGTCGAGACCCCGGCGATACTGGTGTATTCAAACCCGGACGGTTTTAGCGCCGCGGATACGAGGCGTATCGCGGAGAACCTCGCGTCTCTGACCGGCCCGGACGGAGCGTACCGGCTGGATCGGGCGGTGCCGCTGGTGATCCAGGACCCGGTGGATACTTCCCCGGTCTCCGGGGTGGTCGGGCGCAACGCGTTACCGGTATTGCTGTTCTTTGAGCGCGGCATCAGCCCGACTGGTACCACAACCGGCGTTACGGAGGTCCGGGAGGCGGTCCAGAACCTGCCGGGAGGCTTATCCGCCGGGGTAACGGGTGTACAGCCGATCCAGGACGAGAACGAGCTCTCCATCGTTGAGAACTTGCCGCTGGTCACGCTGGCGACCGCGCTGGCGATATTCCTGATCGTGGCTTTCACCTACCGCTCGCCGCTCACACCGCTCGTCCCGCTGGCGAGTATCGGGCTGGCTATCTTTTTGACCTTACGCATTCTGGCCCGGGTGGCAGCCTCCCAAGGTCAAGAGGTGCCGTCTCAGGTAGAACCTATAATCGTCGTCTTGCTGTTCGGGGTCGGGACGGATTACGCGCTATTCCTGCTTTCCCGCACCCGGCGGGCGCTCTCCGAAGGGGTCGGTAAGGTTGAAGCCGCCAGGCTCGCGGTCGAGAGGGTCGGGGGTGTGCTGCTCTCGTCCGTGGCGGTACTTATAGCCTCTTTCGGGCTGCTGGTCTTTGCGGACCTCGGGTTGTATCAGGCGCTTGGCCCCGGGCTCGGCATAGCGCTCGCGATCGTGTTCGCCGTTACCCTGACGCTGGTGCCGGCGCTGTTGGCGATCTTCGGCCGGGCGGCCTTCGGCGGGCTCTCGGAGACCCGTAGCTCCGGTAGCCCGGGCTCCGTAACCGGCTCCGGGAACTGGCGGGAGAGGTTGAACGGCGCGCTTTTGCGGCGTCCGGGGATTTCCGCCGGTGCGTTGTGCCTGGTGCTTCTGGTCCTGGCTTCCGGGGCGCTCGGGTTACGGGTGGGCTTTGATCAGGTCGAGAACCTTCCGGATGACGCGCCCGCAGTAGAAGGCTACGAGATGTTGACCGAGGGTTTTCCGGGCGGTCTGCTCGCGCCGGTTAACGTGCTGGTCCAGAGCGAGAACGGCCAAAGTCTGGCGGACCAGCCGCAGCAACTCCGGCGGCTGCGGAGTGAACTCCTCGGGGCGGGAGGTTTCGCCGCCGCCATAGGTCCGCAAAACTCCGGCCTGCTGCCGGGATTGCAGTTTATCTCCGGGGATGGAACGGCGGTGCGGTACCTGCTCATCTTCTACGACGCCCCGTACACGCCGGAAGCCCTGGACCAGATCTCCCGCCTCCAGGAGAACCTGCCCGAGCTGCTCGATAACGCCGGCTTCGAGGAAGCCCGGGCGACCGTCGGCGGCCAGACCGCGCTCGCCGCCGCCGCCCGTGACACCTCCGGCTCCGACCTCCGGAGTCTGGCTCCCCTCGTGTTCCTCGCCTCCTACATAGTTCTCGCCCTGCTGCTCCGCACCCTCGTGGCCCCGGTCTACCTGCTCTTCGCGACCGCCCTCTCTTTCGGGGCGACCATCGGGGTGGCGACCATCCTCTTCCAGGACGTACTCGGGCAGGGCGGCGTCGTCTACTACGTGCCGTTCGCGCTGTTCCTACTCCTGATAGCCCTCGGTAGCGACTACAATATCTTTATCATGGCCGCCATCCGCGAGGAGGCCCGCGAGAAGCCGCTCGCCGAAGCCGTGCCGCTGGCGCTCTCCCGCACCGGCCCGACCATCAGCGCCGCGGGGATAGCCCTGGCCTCGTCCTTCGCCCTTCTCACCCTGATACCGCTCCAGGACTTCTTCCAGGTCGGTATCGCCGTAGCCATCGGCATACTGCTGGACGCGTTCGTGATCCGAACTCTCCTGGTGCCGTCCCTGGCGCTCCTCCTGGGAAGGTTCGGTTTCTGGCCCTCGAAACCCCGCTCCTGACCCTGGAGACCGGCGCTCCCCGAGGTCTCCAAGATTCCAGACCGCGTACTAGAATAAGCTCGTGCTACCAAGTCTTTGTGAACAACCAGAAACGGGGGCGGCCCAAATGCCCCGGACCTCGGACGGGTAGATGCCGGAACGGCCGCTGATCCTGACGCTCAAGATGGACGACGCTTCGCAGGCGTTGTTCAACCGGCTGCGGGAGCGCTACTTCCCGAAAGAACGCAACTTCATCCCGGCTCACGTCTCGCTGTTTAACCAGCTACCCGGAGACCGACTGGAGTCTATAGTCGACGACATCGAAAAGGTGTGCCGGGATCATAGCCCTCTGGCCTTGCGGGTAGAGCGGCTCTTGTTTCTCGGCAAGGGCGTGGCCTACCGGCTGGAAGCCTCGGAGCTAGAAACCGTGCGCGAGACACTGGCCGAGAAGTGGCGGCCCTGGCTCTCTAACCAGGACCTTCAGGGTTTGAGGCCTCACGTTACGGTCCAGAACAAGGTCTCTCCCGAAAAAGCGCGGACCCTCTACGGGCGTCTCGAAGAGACGTTCGCTCCTTTCGACGTCCGAGGCGAGGGGGTTTTATTGTGGCGGTATCTCGGTGGACCGTGGGAGCCGGTCGGGGAGTATCTATTTAGCGGTTAACCTGCGGCGTCTAGCCTTTTTTGAGAAAGCGGGCGGGGTCGAGGGCTGCCGGAACGGTTTTAAGTTCGTCTTGCAGGAAACGCCGGACGAGCTGGTTGACGAGCCGGGACTTCTCGATCTGGGGTGCGTGTCCGCACCCGGAGATGACTACCTGCCGGCCGTGGGGCAGCCGCTCGGCTTCCCGGATAGACCCCGCAACGTCGGAAATCACCCGATCCTCAGCGCCCCAAATAACGAAGCAGGGGTGCGCCACCTCTTCCAGCAACCCGGCGACCGAGTGGCCTACGGTCCCTCGCAAAGCCCGGAGCGCGCCTTTTTTCCACCGGCGGTTCTGCAGTTTCTGGGTGACGGTCTCGACCAGTTCCCGGGTAGCGAACTGCTTTGAGTGGAAAACGGACTCGACCAGCGCCCCGTATTCGCTGCGCCGCACGCCGTCAACCACCGGCAGGTTCTCATTACCTCGCAGCCCCGAGGGGCAGATCAGGACGAGACGCGCGACCTTCTCCGGGTTGCGGACCGCGTAGGTCAGCGCCACCTGACTGCCGAGGCTCGACCCCACCAGGTTGTAAGGTGGCCTCTGAACAAACTCGTCGAGATAAAAGGCCAGCCGCCCGGTCAGGTAGTCTACGTCGACCTCCCCGCCGGCCTTTACGTGCCGGTGCAGCGGGTCGCCATCGTAGACCAGGAGCTCCGGAGCGTGAACGTCGAAGTAGCGGTGCCAATACGCCCGGTTGGCGAACCAGCTCTCAGACTGCTCGGCCAGCCCGTTAACTAGGACGAGCGGCTCGCTTCCGCGGTAGCCCCGGTTCGCGGCGGTCCGGAAGGCGGGCCTGGAAAGCGTCCATCCGCTTAGCTTACCGACCATCGCCCCCGCCGGGCTTCCGAACCGCGCAAAGCCGCCGCCTGCTCCAGAAGCTACCAATGTGTCCGCCTCCTACGAGCATACACCCGACACAGAGCCGCCCCATAACTGGTCAACGAACCCGGACCCACCGGCGATCCTCCGCCCGCAGCCCGCCACGGACGGTTTCCGTGTTGGCAACTTATCCAAAGCTTTAGCGATACCTCCCCCGAATAACACGCCTCTCCCCGTCTACCGTACGGCCTGTAAGACTTACACCGTCCTGCCAAAAGACATTTTTAGTCTTGCAAGTCTATAAAACATTCTTTGATACCCTCGCACGTATATTGTAACCATTTCCGGGGGACTTATCACCCGGAACCGGGGACCGAGAATGTCGGCTAGCGGTTTGTGGTAGCGGAGGCCTCCGTAAAAGCTACCGCCAGCGCCTCGTAGCCCTTGTCGGTCGGGTGGATATCCCACGGGTACCGGTCGTGGTGCGTGTAGCGGCCTTTACGCTCTGCAAATGCTTTGTCCCCGGAGGCGACGGCGACACCGTTCTCGCTCGCCACGGCCCGGAGTTCGGCGTTCAGCCGTCCGGCCCAGTAGTCAGTAAAGCTGCCCGGAGCCGGGTTGTAGAGTGCCAGAACCGAGATCTCCGGTCCGGGGTCCGAGGCTCCTTGTAGGGTTTTTAGTATGTAGTCCAGGTTCGCTCCGTAACTCTGGATCGCGGCTTCCCGCTCGGCGTCGGTACCGCCCGCGACATCGAGCAGGTCGTTGCCACCGATGGACAGCGTAACCGTAGCACCGGGATTCTCCCGCAGCGCTTCCTCGGCGCGGGAGAGCTGGGAGTCCGCCGGGTAGCCCCCGATAAAGCTCTCGCTCGTCTCGCCGCTAACCCCGAGTTGCGTAAGCTCGACCGGTCGTCCGGTCGCCGCTTCGAGGCCGTCCCGGTACAGCGGCGCGTAGCCCTTCTCGGCCGGGTCCGACGCCCCGACCCCGACCGCCAGCGAGTCACCCAGAGAGACGTAAGCCACCGGCGGACGCTCCTCGCCGCAAGAAGCGAGCAGTGCCAACCCCAAAACAGAAACCAGCAAGTAAGAAAGCCACCGAACCATAGCACTTCCAGTCTATCAGGCGGCCGCTGCTTCTCTACCCGGACGGAGGTTGGATGTTCCCTCCAGCGTAAACCTACCCGTCTATCCTGCTTGAAACAGAGCAAATTATAATAAGCTATATGCGAGGGCATAAGGTCGTGACCGCGAGACGGAGGTGGGTATTGCTGGCGCTGGTAGCGGTTTTCGTCGGCCTGTCCGGCCTTGTGGTCTTCCGAGAGGGGGCAAGCCGCGCGGTAGACAGAGACTGGCCGGTCAACGTCGCCCACCGGGGAGCTTCGGCCTACGCCCCGGAGAATACTCTGGAAGCTTACAGGGAAGCGCTAGAGCTTGGCGCCGGCGGCCTCGAACTCGACGTTCACCTTACCCGGGACGGCCGTCTGGTGGTGATCCACGATGACACGGTGGACCGCACGACGGACGGTTCCGGCCCGGTCCGGGATAAAACGCTCGCCGAACTGCAAGCCCTCGACGCCGGGTACGACTTCACTACCGACGGCGGACAAACCTACCGGTTCCGGGGTACGGGCGTCCGGGTGCCGACGCTGGACGAGGTCTACAAAGAGTTCCCGTCCGCGACGCTCAACATCGAGATAAAAGAGTCCCAGACCGGTATCGAGAAAGCTTTGCTGGGGGTTATAGACAGGGCCGGAGCCGCCGACCGGACCATCGTCGTATCGACGGGCACGCCGGTCATAGACCGCTTCCGCGAGGTCTCCGGCGGCCGGGTCCGCACGGCGGCTTCCCGGCGGGAGATAACGGTCTTCTACCTCGCGAGCCGCCTGCGCCTCGAACGCCTCGTCCGCCCTCCCTACGATGCTTTGCAGGTTCCCCCGTCCCACGAGAATACCCGGCTCGTCACCCGCCGCTTTGTCGAAGCCGCCCACGACCGCGGGGTCCGGGTGGATGTGTGGACGATAAACGAGTCCGCGGAGATGAACCGCCTCCTGGACCTCGGGGTGGATAGCGTAATGACCGACCGGCCCGACGTCCTCCAGGAAGTGCTCCAGAGCCGCCGGACCGCCTTCCGGTAGGAGAGCCCCGCTAGCGGATCTAGCGGGGCAGACCTTGTTCAACATAGAGTCGCTCGCAACAAGGTGTAAATCCTATGTGATTTGTGAGAACATTACGAACTGGCCGGAGTAGACGACCAAGAGGATCGGAGATCCATGATCAAAGAGTCTGTCATAAAGGACCCCGCGCTCGCCCCGGAGGGGCACCGCAAGATCGACTGGGCTGCCCAGCACGCCCCGGTCTTGAACACCCTTTTCAAAAACCAGCTAGCCGACGGCGCGCTCAGCGGCCGCAAGGTAGCTATGACCATTCACCTCGAAGCCAAGACGGCTTACCTGGCGATCTTGATGCACGAGGCCGGGGCGGACGTGACGGTCTCCGGGAGCAACCCGCTCTCGACCCAGGACGACGTGTGTGCGGCGCTCGCGGAGCGCGGCGTGCGGGTCTACGCCACCCACGACCCTTCGGACGAGGAATTCGAGCGGTACCTGGAGCAGACCATAGAGACCGCGCCGGAGATCATTGTGGACGACGGCGCCGAGTTGGTCGGGCGCCTGATCGACAAGCGCCCGGACCTCCTCGACGGGGTGATCGGGGCTTCCGAAGAGACCACGACCGGCATCCTGAAGCTAAAAGCGATGGCCGCCGAAGAGGTACTGCCGTTCCCGGTCCTCGCCGCCAATGACGCCCGCATGAAGCACCTGTTCGATAACCGCTACGGTACCGGACATTCCTCGCTGGCGAGCGTACTCTACAACACGAACCTGTTTATCTCGGGCAAGCGGGTCGTTGTGATGGGCTTCGGGTGGGTCGCCCGCGGGCTCGCCAAGTACGCCCACGGTCTCGGGGCCCGGGTAATCGTCTGCGAGCCGGACCCGGTAAAGCTCCTTGAAGCCTACGCCGAGGGCCACGAGGTAATGAACTCGCTCGACGCCGCCGAAGCCGGCGACATCTTTATCACCGGTACCGGGAACTTGCGGGTCTTGAACAGCGACCACTTCGAGCGGATGAAGGACGGCGCAATCCTCGCAAACGCCGGGCACTACGATCACGAGGTGGACGTGGCCGCGCTGGAGGAGATGGCCGTGAACGTGCGCGAGGTACGCCGCAATGTCACCGAGTACGAGCTGGAAGACGGGCGGAGAATACACGTCATAGCCCGCGGGCGGCTCGTAAACCTCGCCGGTGGGGACGGGCATCCGGTCGAGATCATGGACCTCACCTTCGCAGTGCAGGCGCTCGCCGCCCACTACCTCGCGAAAAACGCCGCCGACATACCCGCCGGGTTGCACACCATCCCGGCTGAGATAGACGACCTCGTCGCCCGGACCAAGCTGGCGACTCTAGGCGTCGAGCCCGAGAAGCTCACCGAAGACCAGATCTCCTACCAGCAGAGCTGGCGGTAAACAGAGGTACCGGATGGCGAGAAGGCTCACCATCCGGTACATGGGCTTCCGGGATTGCCCGAACTGCGGCGGCCGGGGCGACGATGGCGCGTCTTGGCGTCCGGTGGAGTGCCGGCGCTGCAAGGGGCGCGGAAAGCTCATCACCGATATAGAGGTTGAAGATTCAGTAGAGGGTAAGCTTCCGCGCTCCTCTTACGACTTCAATGCGCTCGGCGAGGTCTTTCTGCTCGACTTTGCCGAAGATGAGGACATAGAAGTCGTTGGTCCGGAAGGTTAGTCAGCCGGTCAGCCCGCCGTCTCCGGTGGCTCGTCAGCTACGCAGCAAACCGGGTAAAGACTTAGATACTGATAAGCTAAAACTAGAAGTTCATCCACCAGCCTCAGCCAGTCGGTTCCACGACCGGGGCGGCGAGTGCTGCGAGCACAGCCTTCGGGTCGAGGCGGGACTTGAACGGCACGACTTCGCCTTCGGCGGCCTCGGAGAGCGTCTCGGACGAGGTGCCGAGCTTTTCGGAGGCGGCGACGATCACGCGGTGGCCGCGGTGTCCGGCTTCCCGGACGAGGACGAGGCGGTCCACGAGGTTCTTCTCGGACCAGAAACCTAGAATTTCCAGGTGCGCCACCTCCCCGAGAGCATGTCTAAAGGTGAAGTCCGGGACGAGGGCGGTCTTTTTCTGCGGTATCGCGAGTATGTCCTTGCCGGTCTCTAGTTCCCAGCCGCCGGTGTCCCGGCTTTTCTGCCAGGCTCTCCGGAAAGCCTCGCGCACGCCGTCGTCGTCTTCGCGCAGCGCTTTTGGCCCCGCGTAGTGGCTTGAGAGACCGGAAGACTCCGAGTCGAGTTTCAGGAGCGTGTCGCGGCCCCGCCACTCTACCGTGGCTTGTAGCTTCCAGGGTTGGGTGAGGAGTAGACCGGGCAGGAACTTGGCGAGTCGGAGACCGTACTTGCGGGTGCTGCCGAAAAGGGATAGGGGGCCGTCGAGGAGGATGCGGTAGCCGCCGGTCTCGGTGGTTTCTAGGTCGTAGATCAGACCTAGAAGCTTCACGTAGTGGAAGACGAGCCGGGCATCGGCTTCACGTCCGAGGTCCACGACCAGGTCCCGCGCCCCGTACAGTACGCCCTGCACCTGGGCGACGTTGTAACGCTCTACCAACTCCGGCGGCGAGGGCTTCTCAAAGTCGCCGAGTAGCTGCGCGCCCTGACGGTCGGCGTACATCGCGGCTGCTGGGTCTCCCAGGCCCGTCTCCCGGAAGACCTGGGAGAGTATGTCCTCGCGGGTCGTGGTGTCGAGGAGTCCGGGAATGTCTACCGGTAGCTCCGGCCGGGCGGCGGCTAGCTCGAAGATGCGGGTGCGGATGGTGTACGGGTCGGCGGTGGTGGGGGAGACCCACGTGGAGCGCTCTTCGAGTAGCTTGGCGAGCGACCGCACGATCTTGAACCCTCGCCGAGGATCCAGCCGGGGACCGTACTCCTCTTCGGCCGCCGTGAGTGACTTTTCTAGCTGGGATCTCGGGTAGCCAGCTTCCGCGTGGGCGGCGTAGAGGTCGCAGAGCTCTCCGGCGACCGCCAGCGCCTTCTCGTTCCCCGGCGGCAGGTGGTGGGGGACTAACTCTCCCCGGGCGTGGCGGGCCATAACGTGTTCGCCGCGCAACATCCTAGGCTACTGAGCCTCTCCTGCGGCGGGCCGCGCCTTCTTCGCCGGTCTCGGAGGTGACGAGTTCGTAGAGGAGGGCCTGCTTTCCGGCGGCCGGGTCTCCGGGGCGGAGGATACGCCCGAGGCGCTGGACGTACTCACGCTGGGAGGCGCTGCCGGCGAGGATGATGGCGACGTTCGCGTCCGGGACGTCCACGCCCTCGTTGAGGACGTCGGAAGCGATGATCGCGCGGTATTTTCCTTCCCGGAAACGGTCCAGGATCTCCTTCCGTTCCCGGGCCGGCGTCTCGTAGGTAAGGCCGGGGATCAAGAACCGGCGGCTGAGCGCGTATACCTCCTCAACACTCTTGGTAAAGATTATGCTCCTATCCTCCCAGTGCCGCTTTAGAAGCGTCTCCAGCGTCACCACCTTGCGCAGAGCATTGGCCTGTATCTCCCGCCGCCGCCGGGCCGCAAGAAGCGCCTCCCGCCCGCCGGAGTGGCTGGTCGCCGCGACCATGATAAACCGCTGCCAGTCTTCCGGGGAGCGCATCGAGAGTCGGTGCTTGCTCAAAAAGTCCCGGTACACCGCGTCGGCCTGGGCGTACTCAAAGCGTTCGTGGGCCGTAAGCTCTACCGGGATGCGCACCAGCTCGTAGGGTGCCAGGTACGTACCCGAAAGGTCTCTGGCCGAGCGCCGGTAACAGACCGGTCCTACCAGTTCTTCTAAAAGCTCGTGGCCGCCGTCGGGCCGCTCGGGCGTCGCGGTGAGCCCTAGAGCGTACGGGGCGACGAGCATCTTCGGTATAACGGCGTTTTTCGGGGCCGGCAGGTGGTGGACCTCGTCGTAGATGGCGAGGGCGAAGCGGTCGCCGTAGCGTTCGGCGTGGATGTAGGCCGAGTCGTAAGTCGTTACGGTCAGCGGCGTAACCTCGTGGTAGCCGCCGCCCAGAATGCCGACTGTAACCGAAGCACCGAACGCGTCCGAGAGCACGGAGTACCACTGCTTCAGGAGTGCTAACGTCGGCACGACGACGAGCGCGCTGCGCCCGACCCGCTCTATCGCCCGGACGGCCACGGCGGTCTTTCCGGCTCCGGTCGGCAGCACCACGACACCGCGCAGGTCCGAGCGCCGCCAGGCGTTTAAAGCTTCTTGCTGGTAGGGTCGGGGCTCCATGGAAATCCGGGACTCCAGGTTGAGCTTCTCAAAGTCGCCCGCCCGGTCTTTATAGTGAATGCCCTGTTCTCGGAGGGCGAGTACCAGGGAACGGTAGGCGCTTGCGGGCGCCCGCCACTCTTCAGTGCGCCCGTCCCAGACAAAAGGCTCCGGTGGCGCGGACGCCGCCCCGCTCGCTACCAGGGTACCCGCTTCGTAGGTAAGATCCATCACTCCCGTTAAGGATACCTTAACCTCACGCAATCCCTAGACTATAAGCGGACCCGTCCTGGAGTAACCCGGAACACCGCCGAAGAGAGGTGTCGTTTACCACCAAACACCAGGCACTATAAACCGGGCCGCCTGGTCCGGATGTTTTTCTGGCTAACCGTGGTGGTTTCCATGCTCGGTGGCTGCGCCGGGGAGAACAGTAATATACCGGGCGGGAGTAGCTCGGAGGGCGAGGAGCAGGAGAAACCAGCGGCCACAGAGCCCTCAAAGCCTGAAACCCGGATGCAATCACCGGGTACGGCGGCTGCCACGGAGGCCGATGTTAAAGATCCAGAGGAGGAGAGCTTGAGCGTTCGGGACGCGGTGGGCCAGATGTTCGTCGTCGGGATGAGTGGGACCGAGCCGGACTACTACATAGAGAAGATGGTCCGGGAGCGGAACGTCGGCGGTGTCCTGCTCTTCGGCTACGACATGAGGAGCCTGGCGCAGACTAGAGCCCTCGTAAGCTCGCTACAGCGTCTCTCGCTCGAAACGGAGCCCGCGATACCACTGTTCGTGGCGGTGGACCAGGAAGGCGGCGAGGTGGCTTCCGTGCCCTGGCTTCCTGCTCAACCACCGGCTTCCGCTCTCGGGGACCGCGGCGACTCGCGGGAGGTGCGCGCGGTCTACGCGTCGATAGGCCGCGGGCTGCGCGCCGCCGGGATCAACACGGACTTCGCACCCGTAGTGGACACCGGCTCGGGGGCCGCCATCGGCTCTCGGTCTTTCGGCAGCGACCCCGGCCTCGTCTCCCGGATGGGCACCGCGGCCGTCAAAGGCTTGCAGGATGCCGGGGTGGTCTCCGCGGCAAAACACTTCCCGAACCACGGTCCGGCGACCGCCGACTCCCACCTCGCGCTGCCGGTCGTTGAGCACGACCTGGATACTGTACAAAGCCTCGACCTTCCACCGTTCCGGGCGGCGGCCGCAGCCGGGGTACCGATGGTGATGGTCGGCCACCTCGTGTACCCGGCTATAGACCCCGAGCGCCCGGCGAGCCTCTCGCCCGCGGCCATACGACTGCTGCGGGAAGATGTCGGGTTCGACGGCGTTGTAATTACCGATGACTTGAATATGCGGGGAGCGTCCGGCGGACCGTCAGGAGTTCCGGGAGCGGCGGTAGCAGCGGTTAGAGCCGGGGTGGACCTCATGATAGTATCCGGTACGCCGCAGGAGCTGGCGGATGCTTACGAGGCCGTGGTCGCCGCCGTAGAGTCCGGCGAGATCCCGCGAGAATGCATTAACGACTCCGTAGAGCGCATCACGCAGGTAAAGGAAAGCTACCCGCTGTACGAGGCGGACGCTCCTTGACCGGTCTGATCTTCCCGCGCTGAAACCGTCTAAATGAGCTCTCTACGGATTGCGACTTCCCGCAAAACTGTTAGCATATTCACAAAATGGCGCACGCCGGGCACTTGCGGATTCATTACCCGGCGAGGTTTGTACGATCCGGCCGCTAGTATGCTGGCCCGGTGATATCTAGAGGGACGTAAATGAGCAAAGAGAAGTTCTGGGCGGGGAATCTTGAGCCCGGCGTAAACCTGCACTCCACGTTCCTGGCGACGGACGCTACGGTACGTACCGATAGCCGAGGGGCCTCCTACCTCTCGCTAAAGCTGGTGGACCGCACGGGTTCCGTCGAAGCCCGGATGTGGCGGTTGCCGGAGTTCCTACTTAAAGGTCTCCCCGGACCCGAGTACGTGGACATTGAAGGTAGCACCCACGAGTACCGGGGGATGTTGCAGGTAAAGGTGGAGCGGCTGCGGTTGCTGCCAAAGTCCGAGGTCTCGGAAGAGGACTATATCCCGGCTACCGAAAAAGATCGGGAGTTACTCTCCACCGAGCTAGAGCTTGCCGGGGCGGAGCTCCGGAACGAGCACCTTAGAGAGTTATTCGAGCTAATGGTCTCTGACGCGGACTTCTGGGAGGCGTTCTGCTCGGCACCCGCGGCAAAAGGTATGCACCACGCCCGCATCGGCGGGTTGCTGGAGCACGCGGTTCACTGCCAGAGGCTCGCCCGCGCACTCGCGGAGGTCTACCCGGTCGACAGGGACCTCCTGCTTTTCGGAGCCATCTTCCACGACGTAGGGAAGATAAAAGAGCTCTCCTGGAAGAACGGCGGCTTCTCTTACACCACGAAAGGCCGTCTGCAGGGACACGTCGTCCTGGGAGACCGCATCCTGGCTTCTTACATAGAGCGTTTGCCGGGTTTTCCGGAAGAGTTGGCCTTGCAGATCTCCCACATACTACTCTCGCACCAGGGCTTTCTGGAGTACGGTTCACCCGAAGAGCCGAAGACCTTCGAGGCGATCCTGATCCACTTTATAGACAACCTCGATGCCCGGGCCGCCATGTTCCTCGAAACGACCCGCAATGTGAGCCCCGGTGGCTGGAGCCACCACGACAACCCGCTGCGCCGCGCTCTCTACCTGCCCGAAACCCCGGAAAAAGCCCGGAACAGTCGCAACGGGGGATAGCCGGAGTCAGTCCCTGCTATCCCCGCCCGCCGCTACGCTGCCTTAACGACCCTTACGGCATCGGCGACCACATAGCCTTTCGTGTCCGTCCAGCGGGAGAAAAAGACTGTGTTCCGGTCCCCGGCTGGCAGACGGAACGTACCTAAAGCGTACCACCGGCCGCCGTTTTTGCGCTGGTCCACCCGGACCCACTTGACGCCCGAGGTGGTCTTGACCCCGACCGGGGTAGAGCTGTTGTAGCTGGAGTTTGCCGGCCACCGGGCGTAGACCGTGTAGTTGCCGGTCGCCGGTATCCGGAGCTTGTACCGCGCGGACTCCGAGACCGCCTTCGGGGCCGTGTAGGCATAGTTCTTGCCGTACCGCTGTCCGCTCCAGGAACTGTACTTCCAGCTCCCCGGTGCGTAGAACCGGCCCGCGGTGGTATTGTCAACGATCTGACTGTACCGCGGGCTGGCGTAGCTTCTCACGTAGTTCATGTACTTGTTCCAGTCCCAGTAGCGGCCCGGGTCGGTGTGGGTGGCGTACGGGACCTCGACGTGCCCGAAGATGTGCCGGCGGTCCATCGGTATCTTGTACTTGTTGACCAGATACGCTGATAGCTGGGCCGACGAGCGGTACATCGCGTCGGTAAACCAGGCGGGGTTAGAGATATACCCCTCGTGCTCGATGCCGATGCTGGTCTGGTTGTAGTTCCAGTTGCCGGCGTGGTAGCCAATGTCCTTCTCGCGCAGCGACTGCCCGATAAACCCGTCGGAGGAGCGCACGGTGTAGTGGGCCGAGACCCCGGCTCTGGGGTCCTTGAACCAATTTATGGCGCTCGACCACGAGCCTTGAGTCACGTGGATGACGATCTTGTTGATCGGCTGGGAGCCCGGCCGGTTCGCCGCCGAGTAGTTGTTCGAGTTAGCCCCGTACCACGTAGACTTCGGGTACTCCCCGGACATTAGCGCGACCCCCTCAGTGCCGGTAGAAAGACCCGCTCGCCGCTGTGCAGCTTACCGGAAGCTCCCTTTCTCAACGTTTGCAGGACCTGCTCGGCGTAGGTGTCTCCGGCTCCTATACCGGCCACAGCTTTTATCTTCGGGCCGCGCCCGCCGCGACCGTCTACCGCGCCGAGCCAGGACTTGACGTCCGAGGGCTTGCTGCCCTGGGACTTGGCGAGCAGCGCCGCCCCGCCCATGATGTTCGCCTTACGGTCGGTCTTTAACTCTTCCTCCGGTATGCCAGTCAGCCTTGAAGCTTCGCCCAACGTATCCGCCGACGGGTTCTGGACGAGCGCCATGATGCCGTAGCTGCCCCAGCCATGGAGGTCTCCCTTTTCGTACTCATTAGCCTCCGGCGGCGGCATCTCCCACCGGGTGTTTACGTAGGCCAGTGCCATGAGGAGCCCCATCGGGACCTTGTGCTCCCTGGCCGCCGCCCGGAACTCCTCTTTGAGCGAGTCCTCCGGTTCTGCGGCGAGAACCTTGCTCGGCCCGACCGCCCCGAGCAGCGCCGCGCTCGCTATACCGGCTCCACTGATCTTCAAGAAATCCCGCCGTCCTACCCGGCGACCGGCTGCCGGCGGACTGGTGTTTGCCGTGACCATTTCCCTCTCCTTAGAGCTGTTTTGTGTTTCGAGTTTCTTGTTGAAAACCCTGTACAGCTTTTATCGGACGGGAGTAGAGAAAACTTAAACGTGTTCGAGAGGCTTTGGGAAAGAGGCTAGCCGGTGCCAGCGGTAGTCACGAGGACGCGACGGCTACTACAGGTCGTACTCTTCGTCTTTCGGGGCGTCGTCGCCTTTCGAGTTCTCGCGCGGCTTTTCACGGGGCTTATCTGCCTCGGTAGGACGCTTGCTCGGGGTATTGCGGGACTCGCGCGACTTACGGTCTTTAGACGAGTCTTCGGCGGTAATTTCCGACTTGAACTCGTCTATGGCACCGCGGGCCTGACCCACGAACTTGCCCACCTCGCGGGCCATCGGGCCGATCTTGTCGGGACCGAAGATGACCAGGAATAGTAACGCGATAATGACCAACTCGGATGGACCCATGCCGAACATGGCTTAAATATAACTTGTGGAGAGCGAGCTTACAATGGAAAATATTGGCCGTGACTCGAACAGAGCAGCGTATATACTCACGTTTATGGACTTAACTTACATAAAGATCGCATGATAGCCTGGAGTGCGGCCCGCAGGATAGCCGTTATCCTCGCGACGCGCACGGAGCCTCCCGTGCCGGCCGGGGCGGACGATTTCGACTACCAGGTTGCCGTCGAGCGGGCCCTGGACCCTCTCTCGCAGTTCACCGGCATCGAGTTGCCCGGTGGAGCGCCCGGCGAGCGGCAGCTCCGGGTGGCGGACCGGGCGGAGTGGATAGACTTTAACGTCGAAGGTTTCGGGAGGCTTCTTGAGCCGCTGCTCAAGCGGGCCGCGGCCGGGACGAGCGACATTACCTGGGCCATAGGCGGCGCGACGCTGACCGCCCAGATCGGCTTTCTCCTGGGTTTTCTTTCTTCCAGGGTCCTCGGTCAGTACGATACCGGGCCGCTCCTGGTCCGCAAAGAAGAACTGGAGGACGCCGAAGAGCCCGGCAAGGTCTTTTTTCTCGACCGGAATATAGCCGCCGCGGCAAACCGCCTCCGGGTGCCGGTCGACGGCTTGCGGTTCTGGATCGTCCTGCACGAGATGACCCACGCGCTGCAGTTCGAGGGGCACCCCTGGCTCCGGCGGCACCTCGGGGACCTGCTCGAAGGTTTCATGGCCCCGCTCGCGGATCGGGTCGGACCCCGCGAGCTGCTAGAGCGGCTCGTCGGCAACGCGAGAAGGGGCGGACGTTCCCTGGAGCTCGTAATGAGCCGCCGCCAGAACGAAGCCTTTGACCGGATGCAGGCCACTATGAGCGTTATAGAGGGATACTCAGACTACGTCATGCACCACGTCGGTCGGGAGATAGTCCCGGACTACGATTACATAAGCAATCGGATGGCCCAGAGCCGGATGCACCGCCCGCCGTTTGAGACCGCGATTTTCCGGCTGACGGGCTTAGACCGTAAACTGGAACAGTACCGTCTCGGCGAGGCTTTCGCCGACGCCGTCGCCCGCCGTCAGGGGATGGAGGGCCTGAATCGCGTCTGGGAGCGCCCCGAGAACCTCCCGACTCTCACCGAAGTCCAGGACCCGGGCCTCTGGATGACGAGGATGGACGGTTCCCCGTAAGCCTCTGGTAGACCAGCTACGCTAGCGAAAGGTTCCTCATGGAGTACCGGAGCGACCGCGAAAATCGCTCTCTGGGTTACGAGTTTCCGACCGAGACTGCGGCCCAACTCTACGCCCGCGAACTCGACCGCCGCTTCACTAGAGGGGAGTTGCTCGGGCTGCGGGTCTACCGCGTCCGGTGGAACAGCAACTACCTGGTGGAAGCCACTTTTTCGGAAGACGCTTCAGAGTCCAGCCTGGAGAGCGCCCAGGCGATACTCGGTGAAGCTGGAAGCCCGGTACACCCGGAAGACCTCAAAGATTACAAAAGAGCTACCGAGGCCGGGGCCGCCGGTAACCTCCCGGACTGGATCAAGAGGTTGTTCGGACGCGGGTAGCGGGTTGTAGCCCGAAGGTACTATTCGACGCGCTGTTCGAGGCGGGTGATTTGCTCCCGCAGCTCTTGTATTTCCCGCTCCAGATAAGCTTCCCGGCCCCGGACCCGGGTATACCCAGACTCTAAAAACGTACCGAGCACATCAATCACCCGGATGGTACTCCGGGCGAGAAAGCGGGCCGAGATCCCGAGCCCCATCAGCATTGAGCGCCCGGCGGAGCGAGCCGTGGGCGTGGAAGTAAAGAACCCCGTGGCGAAACCACCGGCGAAACTCGCGCCGAGCATGGTCCCGACCACCAGCTTTAGTTTTGTCGAAACTCGGGCCACTCGAAAGCTCTTTCTCACGCACTCAGATCCGCCGCGGCCAGTGTAGCACAGGCCCTCTTTACAGAGCTTATACTAGCCGGAATGCCTGAGAAGGGAACGTCCGAGAAGGGAATAAATGAGCGGCTCCGGAACCTGCCGGCGGTCGATGTGGTGCTCCGGGAGCCGGCGGCCGAAGTCCTCGCCGGCCAGCACGGCCGGGCGGCGCTCGCCACCGCCGTGAGGGAGGTGCTCGGACGACTGCGCCGGGAGGTCCTTGCCGGGACCGAGCCGGAGACCACCGCCGGGACCGTTGTACGGTCGGCCGCAAGGCTCTTGTCTAACCGGGGCCTCCGGCGGGTGGTAAACGCGACCGGTGTTATCCTGCACACCAACCTGGGCCGCTCCGTGCTCTCGGAAACGGCGGCCGCCGCCATTCACGAGGCCGCGACCGGCTACTCGAACCTGGAATACGACCTCGACGCCGGTAGCCGGGGGTCGCGCTACGACCACTCGGTGCCGCTGTTGCGGGCGCTGACCGGGGCTGAGGACGCCCTGGTCGTGAACAACTGCGCGGCGGCCACCCTGCTCGCTCTCTCGGCCGTCGTTGCGGACTCCCCGGGGACGCCGGAAGTTATAGTGTCCAGAGGCCAGCTCATCGAGATCGGGGGCGGATTCAGGATTCCGGAGGTATTGGAGCTTTCGGGAGCCCGGCTGTGGGAGGTCGGTACCACAAACCGCACCCGCCTCTCCGACTATGAGAAGGCAATAAACGAGCACACCCGCGCGATCCTCTGGGTCCACCCGAGTAACTTTGAAACCGTCGGTTTTACGGAGTCGGTCGGCGTGGCGGACCTCGCGACTCTGGGACCGCCGGTCGTCGCGGACGTCGGCAGCGGCGCGCTACTGCCCGTGAGCCATGAACCCCGGGTGACGGAAGCCGTCCGGGACGGGGCGGCCCTGACCATCTTCTCCGGCGACAAGCTCCTCGGTGGTCCGCAAGCCGGTATAACGGTCGGGGAAGCCCGCTGGGTAGGGGAGATGCGGCGCCACCCGCTGGCCCGGGCGGTGCGGGCCGACAAGCTCTGTCTGGCGGCTCTCGAAGCTACGCTCGGTTCTTACCTTGAAGGAACGGCCCGCGAGGACCTCCCGACGCTTTACATGCTCCATGCCCCGGCGAGCGAGGTAGAAGACCGGGCCGCAAAGCTGGCCGAAGACCTGGCGCGGATGGTCCCGGGCTTACCGGTAGACGTCGCGCCCTCGATGGCCCGGAGCGGGGGCGGCACACTGCCGATCTACGAGATACCCTCCTACGCGGTAAGGCTCGGGGTAGAGGGTTTCCCGGCGGGCTCCGCCGAGGAACTCGCGCAGCGGTTGCGGGCGTCGGACCCCCCGGTGGTCGGCCGGGTCTACGAAGGGCGGCTGTGGCTCGACGCCCGCACGTTGCTGCCGGGCGACGAAAAGGCGGTGCGCAACGCGGTAGCGGGAGCAGCGAGGAACGATGACCCAGAGAGGTAAAGCCCGGGAAAAAGCATCGGAGAACCCGATAGCGCTCACCATCGGGACCGCGGGACACGTGGATCATGGCAAGACCACCCTGGTCCGGTACATGACCGGCACGGACACCGACCGCCTGGAGGAAGAGCACCGGCGCGGTATCTCCATAGTGCCGGGCTATGCCGAGCTTACGCTGCCCGGCGGCCGGCGGGCGAGCCTCGTCGACGTGCCAGGCCACGAACGTTTCGTAAAGAACATGGTCGCGGGCGCAACCGGCGTAGACGCTTTCATGCTGGTGGTCGCCGCCGACGACGGTGTTATGCCCCAGACCCGGGAGCACCTCGACGTCTTGCGGGTGCTAGGTGTCGAGCGGGGAGTGGTGGTGCTAACCAAGATAGATGCCGTGGACGAGGAGATGGCGACCCTCGCCGAACTGGATGCCGAGGAGCTTCTAGAGTCCGTCGGGCTCTCCGCCCCGCTTTTTCGCGTCAGCGGCGTGACCGGGGAGGGCGTGGACGAGTTACTCCGGACGCTCGATACCCTGGCCTCCGGTGAGCGTGGCACCTCCGGGAGTAGCCCGGTCACCCGGCTGCCCGTGGACCGCGCTTTTGTGCTCAAAGGCATAGGGCTCGTGGCGACGGGAACTCTGTGGTCGGGCGCCGTCCGCCCCGGAGACACGCTCTACACCGGTTCCGGTGAGAAGCTCCGGGTGCGGGGCGTCCAGAACCACGGGCGTCCGGCGGAGGTTGCTTACGCCGGAGCCCGGACCGCGCTCGACGTGACCGGCGTGGAAGCCTCGCAGCTAGAGCCAGGCGAGGTGTTGCTCTCCCGGCCGGTCTCTCCGACCCGTCACCTGGACGTTAGAGTTAGACTTCTAGAGAATGCCGCTCCTTTGAAGCACGGGACGCGTTTGAGGGTCCATCACGGGACCCGCGCGGCGAACGCCCGCTTGAGGCTGTCCGACCGCCGGGAATTACGTCCGGGGGAAGACTCGCTCGCCCGGCTCGTGCTCGCGGATAGTTTGATCGTGCTCGCTGGGGACCGGCTCGTATTGCGGGCTCTTAGCCCCCAGATCACGGTCGGCGGAGCCACGGTGCTTGACGCCAGCCCGAAGGGCCGCCGGCCGGACGTGTCCTGGCTCGAAGCCCTGGAGAGCGGCGACCTTTCCAGGATCGTTCCGCTCGCGCTTTCCAGAGTCCCGGAGAACGGGGCAACGGCGGAGGAGATCTCGCTCTCCGCCGCCGCCCCGGCGGAAGAGGTCGCAAGGACTGCCGAGAGTCTGTCCGGTATCGCCGTACTGGGCGATCTCTACGCGCCCGCCGCCGGGGTAGAGGCCGCCAGAAAGCGGCTAGTGGAGGTGCTGCGCCAGCGGGCCGAGCAGCGCCCTGAGAGCCCGGAAATCACCGTGGCCGAAGCTCGAACCGCGACCGGGCTCTCGACTCGTCTCGCGGACGCGGTACTCGCGGACATGGCTCAGTCCAAAGGCGCTGCCGTAAGGATCACGGACTCCGGGGTTAGCCTGCCGGACGCTGAAGAGGTACCGCCCGAGCTGGAAAAAGAGGCCGAAGACCTCCTCCGGCAGCTCCGGAACGCCGGAGCCGAGCCGCCGAGCCTGGAGTCTACGCCTGCAGTCCGGTTGCTCGTAAAGCGTGGACGGGTAGTGCGGCTTTCAGCGGCGCTTTTCGCGGCCAAAGAGGCGGAAGAACGTGTGCTGGAAGAGATAAAATCTATCTGCCGGTCGGAAGGCGAGGTCTCACTGGCCGGTTTCCGGGACCGCCTGGAGACGAGCCGCAAGTATGCCCAGGCGTGGCTGGAGTACGCTGACACCGCGGGCGTCACCCGCCGAACGGGTGACAAAAGAATCCTGACCCGCCGCTACCGCTAGAAAGGGCTTATACTATTCACAACTCTGGAATGCGTGGGCCTGGTGGCCCGGCCGGTCTTCAAAACCGGTTTGCGGCCGTATCGCGGCCGTGGCGGTTCGATTCCTCCGCATTCCGCTTTTTCGCCGGTCCCCGATGACCCGCCTCAAGGTAGCCACCTACAACGTTTACAAGGAACGTAACGGTCGCGACGCGGCGCTCGCCGCGCTCCTCGCCGACCGCCAAACTCTAAGTTGCCTGCAGGAAGTAAGCCCGCGCCGGGCGTGGGAGATACAGCGCCGCTTCCGCAAAAAAGCTTACGTCTCGCCCGTAAAACACGGTGTCCAGTTCCTGGCCCTAGTTCTGCCGGAGAGCGCGAGCTTCGTCTCCCGACGCACCGTCCACCTCAACTCACGCCTCGGCCTGGTACCCAGCATCTGGTCCCTGCGACGCTCCCGCGCCCTGTACAAGGCCGGTCACTCCGGCTGGAGCGACGGACTGGAACCCCGCGCTGCCCAGGTAACCCGAATATCGTGGAACGAGCAGGAGTTCCAGGTAATAAACACCCATCTACCCTACGAAGAGAGTCTGAGAAACCGCTGCCTGCAACCTTTGGCCGGACTTGTAGACTCCAGCCCGGCGCTACTCGCCGGTGACCTGAACGCCGTACCCGGAGACCCGTTGCTCAAAGACCTGTGGCTCGGGAGGAACCTTCTGCCGGCCGGTCCTGACGAACCCACTCACGAGACCGGGCACAAAGTAGACTATGTACTCTTTGGTGGCGGCTTCCGCGAGAGCGGCTACGCCACACAAAAAGGTCTCAGCGACCACCTTTTGATTAAAGTTGAACTGGAGGTATAGATATGACGGATTTCTCACACCTGGACAAAGAAGGCTCGGCCAGGATGGTCGATGTGGGAGAGAAGGCGGTGATCCGGCGCACGGCGGTGGCCTCGGGCAGCGTGAGGATGTCACGGGAGACGGTAAGTCTGCTGCGGGAGAAAGCTCTGCCGAAAGGTGACGCGTTAAATACGGCGCGCATCGCGGGTGTCATGGCGGCCAAGCAGACGCCGGGCTTGATCCCCCTCTGCCACGGCATAGAACTTACCTCCGTGGATGTTGACTTTATCGTTGACGAGGAGCGGGTAAACGTCCGGGCAACGGCTCGGGCAACCGACCGGACGGGAGTAGAGATGGAGGCCCTGACCGCCGTAAGCGTCGCGGCCCTCACTATCTACGACATGTGCAAAGCCGTGGACAAGGAAATGGTGATCGGGGATATAGCGCTCGTCGAGAAGACTAAAGAAGCTCTGTAGAGGAGCTACTTACCGGTTTTATCCGGCTCTGGTGAAGACTTATACGGCTTCCGCGATAAAGCCATGCAACACTTTGTTCGTCAATGATAGCGTTGAATCGGCTGTGCTAGACTCGTCAGGGTCAGCCGCCCACGGGAAAGTTTAGGAGACGGAGATCGAGGGCGAGCATGTTGTTCTTTATCCGATATTCCTGGATCTCAACGGAAAGCGATGCGTGGTCGTCGGGGGCGGCAAGGTCGCCGAACGTAAGGCCCGAAAGCTACTCCAGGCGCGGGCGCGGGTAACCGTAATCTCCCCGGAAGTCCTGCCGGAGATAGAGAGCGTCGCCACGGAAGTCGTGCGCCGGCCCTACAAAGCCGGTGACCTGAGAGGCGCTACCCTGGTTTTCGCGGCGACGGACGTCCGGGAGGTCAACGCCGCGGTCGCCCGGGAGGCCAACGAGTGTGGTATCCCGGTCAACGTGGTAGATAAACCGGCGGAAGGCGACTTCGCCCTACCCTCCACCCTGCGGCGGGGCAAGTTGCAGGTCTCGGTGTCTACCGGAGGGGCTTCGCCGTCTCTGGCCCGGGACATCCGGCAGGAGCTGGAGCACCACTTCGGGCCGGAGTGGGCCGGGGTCGTTGAGCAGTTGGAACGGGCGCGCAAAGAGGGTCAGGTGGCCGACGAGAAGCTAGAGGGGATGGTGCAGGAGTGCTTGTCGCAGTTGCGGGGATGAACCACCGTTCAGCTCCGGTCGAGGTGCGGGAGAGGATCTCCTTTTCTCCGTGTGCCGGCCGGAAGTTCTTGCGAGAGCTCAAGGAATCAGGTGCCGTCGCCGAGGCTGTCTTGATCTCAACCTGCAATCGGACGGAAGTCTACGTTGTCGCCGAGAGTGTAGAAGACCGCACAAAGGTATTCGAGTCTTTGGCCGCCGACCGGGGCGTAACCGTCGAGTCTCTATACCGGGACGCCTACTGGCTTACCGACGCTGATGCTGTCCGCCACCTCTACCGGGTCGCGAGCTCTCTGGACTCGATGGTTCTCGGCGAAGCCCAGATCCTGGGTCAGGTCCGAGAGGCTTACCGGATATCTACCGAGGAGCGTTGCGCTGGACCGGTTCTGCACAAGCTGTTCCACAATGCCCTGCGGGTCGGCAAAGACGTGCGGACAGAGACCGGAATCGGGGATAACTCCTTATCCGTGCCGCGGGTCGCGGTAAAGCTCGCCGAGAACGTTTTCGGGACACTCTCCGGCCGTAAGGCGCTGGTCCTGGGGGCGGGCGAGATGAGCGGGCTCGTCATAAACCATCTGAAAGACTCCGGGATAGGTGAGATCCGGGTCGCCAACAGAACCGCCGAGCGCGCCCGGGAACTCGCCGAGCGTGTCGGTGGCCGGCCGGTTGAGTTTGAGTACCTCGCAGGAGAACTGCCGGAGGTCGACATCGTGGTCAGTTCCACCGGCTCCGGTGACTGGGTGGTCGGCAGCGACCTCGTATACCGGGCGCTGGAAGAGCGTACCGCGCCGCTGTTCTTTATAGATATAGCGGTGCCCCGGGACGTTGACCCGGTGGTGCAGTCGTTCGAGCACTGCTACCTCTACGACATAGACGACCTTCAAGCTGTAGTAGAGCGTAACGCGGACGATAGAGAAGCGGCCGCCGCCAGGGGGGAAGCGATGATCTCCCCCGAAGTTCTGGAGTACATGAGTTGGCTCTCGACGTTGCACGTCGTCCCACTCATAAAGGAGTTGCGCAGCGAAGCAGAGCGTATCCGTCGCCACGAAGTCGCCCGGACGCTCAAAAAAGGAGACCTCTCGACCGAGGAAGAAGCCGCCGTCGAGCGTCTCAGTCACTCCCTGGTCAACAAGCTGCTGCACGGACCGATAGCCGAGATCAAAGCTCTCGCCGAGTCTGGCTCCCCGGTAGAAAGCACCGAGGTCCGCCGCCGGGCGTTAGCCCTGGAAGGTCTTGGCGTAGAACTCTACCGCTCTAGCAGCCAGTGACCGCTCCTGAAACCTTGATCCTCGGTACCCGAGGCTCGAAGCTTGCTCGGGTTCAAGCCGAAACCTGCGCCGGCCAATTACGCGCGTTGGGCCTCGGAGTAGAGGTCCGCATCGTAAAAACTACCAGCGAGCATCACCCGGACGTACCGCTCTCCGTTATAGACCAGCGGGACGTTTTTACCCGTCAGCTCGACGAAGCCCTGCTCTCCGGAGAGCTGGATCTCGCCGTTCATTCTCTTAAAGACATCCCGACGGAGGTGCCGGAAGGTATAGTGCTCGCGGCTATTACGGAGCGCCACGACACCTCTGACGCTCTGGTCTCCGAGGAGCGGTGGACCGTCGATGGGCTGCCGCGCGGTGCGGTCGTTGCTACCTCAAGTCTCCGGCGGAGGGCTCAGATACTCCACCGCCGCCCGGACGTTATGGTCGTGGACATCCGCGGCAACGTGGATACCCGTATCCGCAAGATGCGCGAGGGACAGGCCGATGCCGTTGTGCTGGCCCGCGCGGGGCTGCTCCGCCTCGGCCTCGACGGGCAGGTGCCGCACACGGAGATACCGCCGGAGGTCATGTTGTCCGCCGTCGGCCAGGGCGCTCTGGCTGTTGCTACCCGCGAAGATCATCCACTGCGGGACTCCATACAACAGGCCCTGAATCACGAGCCTACAGAGCGCTGTGTACGGGCCGAACGGGCAATGCTCCGGACGCTGGAAGGTGGCTGTCGGGTGCCGGTCGGCGGGCTCGCAGCGCAGATTGACCGTGAAGTCTACCTTGAGGGTCTTGTCGCCGCACCGGACGGAGCGTTGGTGTACCGGGGTGAGGCCCGGGGTACGGAGCCGGAGGAGGTTGGGGAGCGGCTTGCCCGGGACCTCCTCGGGCAGGGCGCGGGGTTGGTGCTCGCGGAGGTGCGGGAGGTCAGGTCGTGATCTACCTGGTCGGCTCCGGCCCCGGAGACCCGGGACTTTTTACCCTCAAAGGTGTCAGGTGCCTCCAGGAAGCGGACGCGGTCGTCTACGACCGGCTCGCGCCGGAAAGCCTGCTCGCCCACTCCCGTCCCGAAGCTGAGAAGGTCTACGTCGGCAAAAAGCCCGGTAAACCCACCATGTCTCAGGAGGACATAAATGCCCTGCTGGTTGAGATGGGGCGCGCCGGGAAGACCGTGGTCCGCCTGAAAGGTGGAGACCCGTATATATTCGGCCGGGGTGGCGAAGAAGCTTTGGATCTGGTCGAGGCCGGCATACCGTTCGAGGTTGTTCCGGGCATATCGAGCGGTTACGCGGTTCCGGCCTACGCGGGTATTCCGGTAACCCACCGTAACCTCTCGACGAGCGTCGCGTTTATTACGGGGCATGAGGACCCGACAAAAGGCCGCCAGGACGTGGACTGGAGCCGGGTAGCTCACGGGGCCGATACGCTCGTCTTGTATATGGGAATCGGCCGGCTGCGGGAGATATCTAAAGAGTTGATCTCGGCCGGCCGGAGCCCCGATACGCCGGTAGCCTGCATCCGGTGGGGGACCCGCCCCGAGCAGCGAACCGTCACCGGACAACTGTCGGACATCGCCCAAGAAGTAGAGAAAGCCGGGTTGACACCGCCCGCGATCACGGTCGTCGGAGAGGTAGCCGGTCTGCGCGAGAGCCTCGACTGGTTCGAGAAACGCCCGCTGTTCGGCCGGCGGATCGTGGTGACCCGCGCCCGAGCCCAAGCCGGAGAGCTATCGACCAAACTGGAAGCCCTCGGTGCTGAAGTAGTCGAGTTCCCGACCATAGAAATACAACCGCCGCAGGACTTCGGTCCGCTGGATAAAGCTATCCGTGAGCTTGACGGTTATGGTTGGATCGTTTTTACCAGCGTCAACGGCGTAGAGGCGTTTCTCGCGAGACTCCGGTACCTCGGGCTGGACCTGCGCGCCGTACCCCGGAGTGCCCGCATCGCGGCCATAGGTCCGGCGACCGCGGACCGGCTGGAAGAGGCCGGGCTGCGGGTCGACGTGGTGCCGGAAGAGTACCGGGCGGAGTCGCTGCTGGAAGCGGTATCCGGCTTTTCTCTCTCCGGCAGCCGAGTTCTGATACCAAGGGCGAAAGTAGCCCGCGAAATACTCCCTGAAAAGCTCCGGGAGGCCGGAGCCGAGGTTACCGTGCCGCCGGCTTACGAGTCCGCGCCTTCTGGAGAGGGGCGTGAGGCCTTGGCAGAGAGGTTGCGAAACGGTGAGATCGACTGCCTAACCTTTACCGCTAGCTCGACGGTCGAGAACTTTGTGGAAGCGCTCGGCGAGGATGCTGGTAACCTGCTGCAAGATACACGGGTCGCCTGCATAGGCCCCATCACTACCGACACCGCCCGAAAGCGTGGCATAAGGGTCGATACCGAGGCTGACGAATACACGATTCCGGGTCTGGTCGCGGCGGTCGTCGAGCTTTTTAGCGAAGCCGTACCGGCAAAGAAAGAAGGGTGACATAGATGGCTTTCCCTACACAGCGGTTACGCAGGACACGACGCACGGCGGGTTTGCGAGGCCTGGTACGCGAGACAAAACTCTCCCCGGAGGATTTTATCTACCCGATCTTCGTGACCGCCGGAGAGGACGTAAGAAACCCCATACCCTCGATGCCCGGTATCTTCCAGCTTTCCATAAACCACGCCGTCGCCGAAGCGAAAGAGGCCTACGCGCGCCGCATACCGGGTGTGCTGCTCTTCGGTATCCCGGATAGCAAAGACGAGGCGGCGAGCGGCGCTTACGACCCTGAAGGTATAGTTCAACTTGCAACCCGGGCCATAAAAGACGCCCTGCCGGACTTGCTCGTCGTTACGGACGTGTGCCTGTGCGAGTACATGAGCCATGGTCACTGTGGCGTAGTGGATAAAGAGCGTGGCGAGGTTCTGAACGACGTATCCTTGGAGCTTCTCGCCCGCACCGCTGTCTCCCAGGCAGAAGCGGGCGCCGACATCGTCGCCCCGTCCGACATGATGGATGGTCGTGTGGCAGCTATAAGAAGCGAGCTCGACCGCGAGAGCTACGACTATGTCCCGATCATGTCCTACGCCTCCAAGTACGCATCCGCTTTCTACGGACCTTTCCGGGAAGCCGCCGAAAGCACCCCGCAGTTCGGCGACCGGCGCGGGTACCAGATGGACCCCGCGAACGCCCGCGAAGCCCTTCTGGAAACGGAGCTCGACGTCGAAGAGGGCGCCGACATCGTCATGGTCAAGCCTGCGCTCCCATACCTGGACGTAATTCACCGGGTAAGGCAGACGACCAACCTGCCGGTCGCGGCGTACAACGTGAGCGGCGAGTTCTCGATGGTAAAGGCCGCGGCTGAAAAGGGCTGGATCGACGAGCGGGCGGCGGTCCTCGAAGCGCTGACCGGCGTAAAGCGGGCTGGGGCGGAGATCATAATCAGTTACCACGCCCCGGACGTTGCCCGGTGGATTTCCGACTAGTTTCGCCCGTACTATCCGCGGAAGCTCGCGGGCTCTGAGTAAGAGTTGTTACGGCTTTTGGGCGGTGTATACGCTATAAGATGTACTAGAGTATCTGTCACAGAAGGGGCTGAGCAGTCGAGTGCGCGAAAGCAGCAATAAAGAAGAAGCCAGGAATGCGCTAGTCATGGACTGGTCCGCCCGGCTTATGGAGCGGGCGGTACGGAGCATACCGGGCGGGGTAAACAGCCCGGTGCGGGCCTTCCGCTCTGTCGGGGGCAGCCCGCTTTTCATGGAGCGGGGCGAGGGCTCCCGGATCTTCGACGTAGATGGCAACTCCTATGTGGACTACGTAATGAGTTACGGCCCGCTAGTCCTGGGTCACGCCCATCCGGAGGTAATAGAAGCCGTCGAGAATACTGCCCGGGCGGGCACCACCTTTGGAGCGCCGACCCGGATAGAGGTCGAGGCGGCCGAAGCCGTTTGCGAGGCCGTGCCTTCGATAGACCTGGTGCGCATGACCAACTCCGGGACGGAGGCGACGATGAGCGCCGTCCGGGTGGCCCGTGGATATACGGGGCGGGACAAGATCCTGAAGTTCGAGGGTAACTACCACGGTCACGGCGACGCGCTGCTCGTCTCCGCAGGTTCCGGGGTCGCCACCCTCGGGCTACCTGACAGCCCCGGTGTAACCCGCAGGGCCGCGGAGGATACCGCCGTACTGCCCTACAATGACCTCGGGGCGGTGCGTGACCTCTTTGAGGAGCGTGGAGAGGAGTTCGCGGCGATTATCGTGGAACCTGTCGGCGGGAACATGGGATGTGTACCTCCAGTAGAGGGTTACCTGGAAGGTCTCCGAAAGATTACCCGGGAGTACGGAGCGGTGCTCATCTTCGACGAGGTGATGACCGGGTTCCGGCTGGCGCGGGGCGGGGCTCAGGAGCGCTACGGGGTAGTCCCGGACCTGACATGTCTCGGTAAGATCATCGGTGGCGGACTCCCTGTCGGGGCCTACGGCGGTCGCCGGGAGATCATGGAGATGGTCGCGCCTTCCGGGCCGGTCTATCAGGCCGGCACGCTCTCCGGCAACCCGCTGGCGATGGCCGCCGGGCTGGCTACGCTGAAAGCTACGGGAGAGCCGGGCTTCTACGGCTGGCTCGAGGATCGGGGCCAGCGTTGGCGGCGGGGTATGGAGGAAGCCGCCTCCGCCGGTGAAGTTCCGTTCACCATAAATCAGGTCGGCTCGATGGTCAGCATCTTCTTTACCGGAGAGCCGGTGACGGATTTCTCTTCCGCGGCCACGTCGGACACGGACTCTTTCAAGAAGTTCTTCTGGCACCTGCTGGAACGCGGCATATATCTCGCGCCGAGCCAGTACGAAGCCGGGTTTATATCCGCGGCCCACTCGGACGAGGACCTTGAGCTCACGTTTGAGGCAGCCCACGACTGGTTCGCGGAAGCTCGCCGGACAGAGAAGGTCTGATGAGCCCTGTGGAGCAGACCTCCCGACGCACGCCCGAGGTTTCCATACAGGCCGTGTTCCTGCAGGCTGCTGAAGGGTTGCCGGACAAAGACGCCCGCGCCAGGGTAGTGGCAGAGTCGCTCGGCTACTTGCAGAAAGGCTTCGATGTCCACTACCAGTCGGGCAGCACTGAAGACGAGGACATTCTGCTCGGGGACAGTTCCTACGCCTGGGCCATAGAGACCATAGCACGACTCGATGAACCAGATTTCGTGGCCGTCGCGAGCCGCATAATCCGGGACGGAACCGGACAGGTCTCTCTCGGCGGGGACGTTGCTCTGGAGTCCTGGATGCCGCACCTCGCTGGTCTTTTGCAGATAATCTCTGGTGAAGATGAGGGTAGCTCGAAAGACCGGGTCCACACCGCCGTCGAAGAGCTACAGGCTGGCAAAGGAGTCTAGCCTTTATCGCGGAGAGTTTGGAGAGACCTACGTTTCAAGTAGAGGTTAAAGCGACGGGGTATCAGTTCAATGAGTAGGGGAGCTGGTAGCAAGAGTGGTCTGCCCGGCGGGGCGGAGCGGGCGACGTTGGTGCAGGAGATGTTCGACCGGATCGCCGCCCGCTACGAACTGTTGAATACGCTCATGACCGCTGGCCTGAACCGGGTGTGGAACCGGCGGGTACTAGAAGCGGCGGGGGTGAGGCGCGGGGACCGGGTTCTGGACCTTGCGTGCGGCACCGGCAGTCTGACCCGGGATCTCGCGCAGCGTGTCGGCCCGCAAGGTTATGTGCTGGGTGTAGACTTCTCCCAGGAAATGTTGCGGGCGGCCGAGAACCGGCCCGTGGAGCAGGTAGAGTATCGGCTCGGGGATGCCACCAAGCTAGAAGCCGTGGAGCCCGGGACGTTCAATACGGCGACCATTGCCTACGGGGCCCGGAACATACCGGACCTCGACGCACTGTTTGCCGAGATGGCTCGGGCGGTAGAGCCGGGCGGGAAAGTTGTATGCTTGGAAATAGCCCGTCCCGAGAAGCGCTTACCGGCGGCCTTCTACGGGTTGTGGTTTGATAGAATCGTACCCTGGCTGGGAGCCCGGGTCTCGGGGGACACGTGGGCATATTCGTACCTCCCAAAGTCGGTGAAAGAGTTTGTAGCACCCGACGAGTTAGCTGACATAATGAGGCGTAATGGATTACAGGACGTTCAATGGCAGAAGCTCGCAGGCGGCATCATCACGCTCCACCGCGGAACCCGCGGTGGAGGCTAGCGTCGCCGGTATCGCGGGAAGCATAGAAGAGAGCGCCAGGAATCTCCGGTCGTCTTTACCCGGAGAAGCTGCGGCGACCTTGAACGAGGTCGAGGATCTACTGGCTGAGGTAGCCGGACGGGCTCCGGGGACGCTGGCTCAGCCGGTGCTGGAGGCGTTGACCGGAGGCGGCAAACGCCTGCGGCCGCTGTTGCTGATCTTGAGCGCGGCGATGGGTAACGCGGACCGAGAAAAAGTCCTGCTAGCTTCTACGGCTGTAGAGGTACTCCACACCGCGACGCTCGTTCACGACGACATCGTGGACCGGGCCGAGAGCCGGCGCGGGAGCCCGACGACGGTGGCGACCTACGGGCGTGAGATGGCCGTGGCAGCGGGGGATTACCTTTTTGCCGAGGCGTTCATGGATCTGGCACAGGTGGGGGACCCCAGGATCGTACGAACCTTTGCCGAGGCGTCGGAGAACCTGGCGACCGGTGAGCTGGAGCAGTACAGGTCGGCTGGGAAACAGGTCGGGGTCGAGGTGTACCTGGACCATATCCGGATGAAGACCGCCGGGCTTTTCAAGGCGGCCTGCGTTGCTGGCGGTAGCCTCGGGGGGCTGTCGCTGCGGCAGGTAGACGCCCTGGCTACTTACGGACAGGCGTTGGGGCTTGCCTTCCAGATGTCGGACGACGTTATAGACCTCGTCGGGAAACCGGGCGTGACGGGCAAAGGAGTCGGCACCGACCTTGCGGAGGGGACTATCACCCTGCCGGTGATCTTCGCGCTTGAGGAAGGTGACGCGGAGCTTATCCAGCGGGTGCTGGCGGCTTCTAACCCGGACCCGAAGCTGCTAGAGTCCGGCATAGACGCCGTTCTCGCGACGGAGGGCGTCGAGAAGACAGAAGCCTGGGCCCGGGGAGAAGTCGAGAACGCCATCGAGGATCTCACCTTGCTACCCGAAGGGCCGGAGCGGGATATCCTGAAAGCTATAGCCAGCGAGGTGGTCGGTAGAAATGCTTAAAGTCCGTGTAAAGCTCACGCCAGCCGCGAACGTTTAAGTGGGTACCGGAAGACGGAACGTGGAGATCTACGCGGCAAAGTTCGTTCTGCCGGTGTCGGCACCGACCATCTCTCAGGGAGCCGTGCTGGTGGAGGACGGGCGCATCACCGCCGTCGGCTCGTTATCGGAGGTCGGGCACGCGAACCCCGGAGTGGAGGTGCGCTACTTTCCGCACCATGCCATAATCCCCGGGGCCGTTAATACCCACGCCCACCTGGGGTTCCGGCGCGGGGACGAGCCGGAGGGTGGGACTTTCGGTGGGTGGCTGGAGGGGCTTATCGAACGTCTCCCCGATAAAGATGCCTGGACGGCAGAGGCCGCCCGCGACTCGGCGCAAGAGGCGATAGCGGCCGGAACCACCTACATGGCCGAGTCCTCGCCCTATGGAGAGTGTCTGCCGCAACTCGCGGAGTCCGGAATAGCCGGGGCGGTCTACGCGGAGTTCTTCCCGCACGAAATAGGGTCTCCGGAAGAGGTAGCGGAGTTCATGGAGGAGAAAGTTCTATCCCTGCGCGAGGGGTTGCCGCCACGGGTCGGGGCGTACATAAGCGTGCATGCCCCGTATACTGTCGACCCGGAGTCCGCCCGGCTGGCGGCTCGTAAGAGCCGGGAGCCGGAACTCGGCGACCGGTTGGCTATTCACCTCTCAGAGAGCCCGGAGGAGGTAGAGTTCGTCCGGGACGGGACCGGGCCGCTGGCGAAGATCTTCGACTCCGCCGACTGGGGCGGACGGGGTATATCGCCGGTCCAGTACGGGGACGAGGTAGAGCTTCTCGGGCCGGGCACTATCGCCGCGCACCTGGCGACCGATGTCTCTGGGGAGGATCTGGAGACGCTCGGACGGACGGATACGGCTGCGGCTCACTGTCCGAGGTCGAACGCTTTCCTGGGTTGCGGCGTCTCGCCGGTGCCGGAGATGCTCTCTCGGGGTATCCGGGTCGGCATGGGAACCGACGGCTTGTGGAGCAGCCCGAGCATGAACCTCTTTGAGGAGACCGTGTTCGCCGTCAAGCTGCACGGCTTTGACGGAGGGCAGGGGCTGGCGCTCGCGACTTTAGGCGGGGCGCGGGCGCTCGGGCTCGAAGGTGAGATCGGCAGCCTGGAGACCGGCAAGTGGGCGGACCTCGCAGTCGTCGAAATCGAAGATAGGGGAGACCTCGAGCGGGAGGTTCTGGAGTCGGCGGCCGCGGGCGGCGTCGGTGTGACGGTCGCAAGCGGAAGAATGGTATACAATCGGATCGAGACCTGAACAGACAAGAGACTGGTCAGCGCCGGTCTTCAGGTGTAGAACTACCGGTGGATAACCCAGGAGAACCGCCATGATGCTCGACCGCGACCGTTTGAACTTTTGGGTGAGGTTTGTAGCCATCTTCCTCGCCGCGCTCTTTCTAATATCTTCCGTGCTCATCGGGTTTAGCGCGACCGGTAGCTATAACCTGCTCGAAGTGTTTGGGAACAACGACCAGCAGCAACAGCAGGCCGGTCAGACCACAGATCTGAGCGAGTCGATCTCGGACGCCGAGCAGAATCTCTCGGATAATCCGGAAGACTCTGAATCCTACCAGCAGCTCGGGGCTCTCTACCTGCAGGATAACCAGCTAGACAAAGCCGTCGAGACCCTGGAGCGCGGCCGCGAGGTAGCCCCGGACAACGCAGAGTTGCCGGCAATACTGGGACAGGTGTACTTGCAGCAGGCCCAGGCTGCACCGGACGGCGAACGGCAGGAAATCTACGCCAAAGCCGGAGACACGCTAGCCACCGCCACGGAGCGCAACCCAGAAGAAGCAGACCTGTTCCTGGCGGCCGGCGTGGCTTACGACGAGGCCGGGCAACCCGGAAAGGCGATCCAGTACTGGAACGGTTACCTCGACCTCCAGCCAGAGGGCGAGACCGCCGACCAGGTCCGGGAGCGTATCTCGGCGTTGTTGGAGGGCGAGGATACTACCGGGGGTGGTGAAGCTACCCAACCACAGGAGTAAGGTGTGATCCCGCGCAGCACTGCGTCCGTAGAAAGAGATATACTATAGGAACTTGTAAAGTGGAGAACGTTCACCGAGGTGAGGAGGGAAGATGATACCTAACATAGGCGGGCCGGAGCTAATAATTATCCTAGTCGTGGTCCTGCTGCTCTTTGGAGCCAAACGGATCCCGGATCTCGCGAAGTCGCTCGGGACCGGCGTGCGGGAGTTCCGTAAGGGTACTTCCGGCGGCGACGAGAACGAGAGTGTCGAAGGCGAGAACAAGACCGAGGAAGAGCTCTCCGCCGGGAAAAATGGGGCAGGTTCCGACACGATCAACTCCCGCAAGGCTGAAGAAGCCGAGGAGGCCCGGGAAGAAGAGAAAGCTCAGTGGTCGGAGCAGTCCGAGCAGCGGAACTAGAGGGCGTAGAAGCCTAGATGGCGAGCCGCCTGCGTCCGTCCCCGTCACGTCCGCGCGACGAAGCGCGGATGACCATAATAGAGCACCTCGAAGAGTTCCGGTCCAGGATCTTCAAGGTGGGTCTCGCGTTTTTCGTCGCGGTCGTCGTGGCATGGTTTTTCAGGCAGTTCATCTTTGATGCGCTACTGGATCCCGCGCCCTCCCTCGGAGGCACTCTACAGTTCACTGCGGTAACAGAGCCGATATTTACAGACATCAAGCTGACGCTCTACTCGGCGTTCGTGGCGACCATCCCGATCACCATCTACCAGACGTGGGCTTTTATCGCTCCGGCAGTCGGGGACGTCGGCCGGGCGTTTACGTACATCCTGATCGGGCTCGCGTCCTCGCTATTCCTCGCGGGTGTAGCGTTCGGGTACTTCGTGGTCCTGCCGATAGGGTTGAGCTTCCTGATCAACTACGCCCCCGACCGGTTTGACGAGATCATCACCGGCCAGTATTACCTGTCGTTTGTTACGCGCTTTCTGCTAGCTTTCGGGATAGTCTTTGAGCTTCCGGCGGCGACGTTCGTGGCGGCGAAGCTCGGGCTCGTGGACGCTCCGCTGCTCCGGCAGTACCGGCGGCACGCGATCATCGTCAGCGCGATACTGGCCGCCGTGCTAACGCCGGGCCAGGACCCGTTCAGCATGCTCCTGATGCTCGTGCCGATGTACGTTATGTACGAGGCGAGCGTTATCATAGCCCGGTACGTCAACCCGACGCCGGCCGCGGTCCCCGACACCCTCGACGACCGGGAAGCGTACTACCGAGACGAAGACGACGAGGATTACTAGCCTCTAAATTTTTCGGAGGAGTCCGGCGCGGAGCATACCGCGCCGGACTCTTCGTGGTTCCCGGCCCGGTGTTTTCGGTTTCGTAAAGAATTCTGAAACCGGCTGTAGATGGTAGAGGATTTCATGCGTCATTTGTGGTAGAAACGGCTGTCATGGAAGCGAGTCGTGCCATAGGTTTTCCTGGAGCATACCTGCGCCTCGGCCGCCCGAAGCAGTGGACCAAGAATGGCTTTGTGCTGGCCGGAGTCGTGTTTTCGGGAGAGGCGTTGTTGCCGGGGGCGCTCTTATCGGCGCTCCTGACGTTCGTGGCGTTCTGTGCGCTGTCGAGCGCGGTGTACGCGGCGAACGATGCTTTAGACGTCAAAGAGGACCGTAAGCACCCGCTAAAGCGCCAGCGGCCGGTGGCGAGCGGGGAGATCTCGCCTCGCGCGGCCTTTGCGTATGCCGCCCTGCTCGCGGTTGCCGGGCTGTCTTTAGGCTTTTTTATCAACGCGGGTGTCGGGCTCGCGGGCCTGGCGTATCTGGCGCTACAGGCGGTTTACACGCCGGTCCTCAAGCACCTGGCCGTGCTGGACGTGATGAGCATCTCGGGCGGCTTTGTGCTGCGGGCGCTCGCGGGGGTCGCCGCGGTCGGGAGTCCGGTGTCGCCGTGGCTGATCGTGTGTACCGGGCTTCTGACGCTGTTTTTAGGCTTCTCTAAGCGGCGGCACGAGTTGGCTACTCTGGGGGAAGGGGCTGTCGGGCACCGGAGGAACCTGCGAGAGTACTCGGTACCGATGCTGGACCAGATGATGAACATAATGATCTCGGCGACCCTTATCGCGTACTCGCTGTACACCTTTACCGTTTACGAGAACCAGTTGATGATGTCGAGCATCCCGTTTGTGGTGTACGGGGTCTTCCGGTATATGCTGCTCGTCCACCGCGACGGGGGCGGAAACCCGGACACCCTGCTGCTCGCGGACCGGCCGCTTCAGGTAACGCTCCTACTCTGGCTCGGGGTCGTGATGTTCGTGATCTACCTCTACTAGTTATAGACTTTGGACCGCCTTAAACGAAACCTGATCCTGGCCCTCGGCCTCGGCATCGCCGTTTACCTGGTACTCGCTATTATCTCGGGCTTCGAAGATCTCGAAGCCGCTCTGGCGAACTTCCGGTGGCCGCTCGTGCCGGCTATCCTGGGTCTCGTGGCGCTCTCCTACGTGGTGCGTTTCGGGCGCTGGAGCTACTACTTGAGGATTCTCGGCGTCTCGATGCCGGTCGGGATAAGCGCCGCCATCTTTACCGCCGGGCTCTCCATGACGATCTCCCCCGGCAAGCTCGGCGAGGTTCTGAAGAGTCTGTTTATCCGCCAGGTCTCCGGTGCTCCGGTTGCCCGCACCGCGCCGGCGGTATTCGCCGAGCGGGCGACGGACGGGACCGGCATGGTCGCCTGGGGGCTCCTCGGGGCTCTCGCGTTCAGCTTCGGTCCGGGGGCGCTACTGCTATTTCTGGCCGCAACGGTCGCCGGCATCGCCGTCCTGCGCTCCAAAAGGCTCTCGCTGCTGGCCGAGCGGGTCATGCTCAAGCTGCCGGTCGTGCACCGGCTCGCGCCGCACGTCGGGGACTTTCACGGGGCCTCGAACGAGCTTCTCGGGATGCGCCCGCTCATTATCGGGACGGCGTTCTCGTTCGCGTCGTGGGGGTTGGAGATCCTGGCGGTCTACCTGTGTACCGTAGCTCTCGGGGTCTCCGTGCCGTTCCTGGTCATAGTCTTTATCTTCGCGGTAGCTTCGCTGGCGGGCGCTCTGAGCTTTGTACCCGGCGGTCTCGGGGTCGCCGAGGCCGGGCTTGCCGGGATGTTCGGCAGCGTGGCCGGACTCTCGGGAGGTAGTGCCGTGGCGCTTACGTTCCTTATCCGGCTCGCGACTCTGTGGTTCGCGGCGGTTCTCGGGATACTCGGACTGTTCGTCGTGCGGTTTATGATCGGGGCCGAAGTCCCCTCGGAAGAAACCGCGTCGGCTTCTTCCAAGCCTTGAGGTGCGGTATAATAACGCTATCCCGGCAGTAAAATGCCTTAAATTCTTAACCTACGTTATGCTATAAAGGCGTGATATGCGATTAATAATCTCCGAAAAAGCAAATACGGCAAAGAAAATTTCCCAGTTTCTGGCGGAAGGCCCGGTAAAGGACGGCAAGCACCGGAGCGTGCCGCACCACACCTTTCAGTGGAAGGGTGAGGAGTGCGTCTCGGTCGGCTTAAAAGGCCACGTCCTGAACCCCGAGTACCCGGAGGAGTACTCGAACTGGCAGAAGGTCGAGCCTTCGGCGCTGATAGACGCGGAGATCCGCAAGGCCGTCTCCGAAAAGGGTGTGGCCGAGGCGATCCGCGCTCTGTCCAAGAAAGCCGACCGGGTCGTGATAGCCACCGACTTCGACCGCGAAGGGGAGCTTATAGGGGTTGAGGCGCTGTCCCTGGCGTTCGAGGCTAACCCGGATCTCGTGGACCACGTCGAGCGGTCGCGCTTCTCAGCGCTCACCAAGCAGGAGGTAAACCGAGCGTTCGACGAGCTCGTGGAAGTGTCGCGGGAGCTTGCGGCGGCCGGGGAGGCGCGGCAGGATATAGACTTGATCTGGGGCGCAACCCTTACCCGCTGGGTCTCTCGCGCCACGAAGCGCTACGGTAGCTCCTTTCTCTCCGTCGGCCGGGTTCAGTCCCCGACGCTGGTCCTTATCGCCGAGCGCGAGCGCGAGCGGCGGGCCTTTGTCCCCGAGCCCTACTGGGAGCTTGAGGCGTACCTCGAAAACGGCGAGCCGTTTACCGTCCGCCACGCGACCGACCGCTTCACCGACGAAACAGCGGTACGCGCCGCCCACGGGAACCTGACCGATACCGCCCGGGTCATAGAGGTAAAGGAGAAGTCCGCGACCCGCCAGCCACCAACGCCGTTCAATACGACGACATTCTTATCGGCGGCGGCGAACCTCGGCATAAGTCCCTCGCGAGCGGCCCGGCTTGCCGAAGACCTGTACACCAACGGCTACGTCTCCTACCCCCGGACGGACAACACCGTCTACCCGGTGTCGCTCGATATGCGCGAGACCCTCGGGTACCTGAAGCGTGTCGAGGGTGTCGGGGAGTACGCCGGAAAGCTGCTCGAAAAAGACAAGCTCTCGCCGACGCGGGGCAAAAAGCAGACCACGGACCACCCGCCGATCTACCCGACGGCCTATGCGTCCAAAAAGGCTTTGCGCGACGATCAGTGGAAGATCTACCAGCTAATCGTCCGGCGCTTTCTCGCCACACTCTCGGATTCGGCCAAGACGCTGCGGACCACGCTGCGCTTCGAGTCCGGCGGGGAGCCTCTGACGACCGGCGGGACCGTCGTCACCTACGAAGGCTGGCTCGGGGTCTACCCGTACAGCCGCCGGGCCGACGAGGAGATCCCGCAGCTCTCCGAAGGCGAGGAAGTAAAGGTAAAAGGCTCGGAGGTACTCGCCAAAGAGACCCAGCCGCCGGGCCGCTACGGCCAGGGCCGGCTCATCACGGTAATGGAGGACCTGGGTCTCGGCACGAAAGCCACGAGGCCCGGAATTATCCAGAATCTCTACGACCGGGGCTACGTCCACGACGATCCCCTGATCCCGACCGAGACCGGCATCGCGGTCGTGCAAGCCTTGAAGGACTACGCCTCCGAGATAGCCAGCCACGAGATGACCGCCGAGCTCGAAAAGAGCATGGATGAAATCTCCGAGGGCAAAGTGGGTAAAGACGCCGTAGTCGATGAGTCCCGCGACGTTCTGCGAAAAGTCTACGAGCACCTCGAAAGCGCCGAGACCGAGTTCGCGGATATCGTCTGGGGCGGCATCCGGGAAGATTCGGTTCTCGGGCCGTGCAAGAAGTGCGGCAAGAACCTGTCCATCCGCAAGGCGAAAAAGAGCGGCAAGCGCTTTGCCGGCTGCGAGGGTTACCCGGAGTGCGACCAGACCTACTCGCTGCCGCCGCGCGGTGAGATCGTCGCTCTTGGTACGCTCTGTGAGGGGTGCGGCTCGCCCGAGATAAAAGTCCTCGGCGGCCGGCGGCCCTGGATCACCTGCATCGACATGAGTTGCCCGAAGAAACAGGCCGAACGCGAGGCCGCCGCTGCGAAGAAAGCCGCGAAAGCCGCCGGTAAGGCTGAAGAAGAGAAGACTAAAGAAGAAAGCAACGGCTCATCGAAAAGCGACTCATCGAAAAACGGCTCATCGAAGAAGACACCCGCTGCGAAGGCACTGGAGAAGTCCACCACATAGAAGACCGGCTGGATCTGAGTATTCCCGGCGCGGCGTCGAGGAGTCACAGCTCTACCCGCCGCGTCCGGGCCGCCGGATACCTGCTCTTGTTTACGGTCGCGGGCCTAGTGTGCTACTCTGCCATCCTATACTAGGTTCAGCAGGCACATAGAGGAGAGGTAGTAACGGTGGCCCCGGTAATCGGCGTAACGGCGACTCTAAAAGAAGATACTCACGTGTCCGACACGCGGCCGCTGGGACTTTTCGTGAGGGCGGACCTGGATTACGTAAACGGCGTAGTCCAGGCTGGGGGTGTGCCGCTCGTACTGCCACCGGTGACGCCCGAGGCGGCGGAGACCATGGTCCGGGGCATGGACGGTCTACTGCTCAGCGGGGGTAGCGACCTGCATCCCTCCTACTACGATGAAGAGCCGCACCCGGAACTGGGCGTTACCATCCCGGAGCGGGACGCGTTCGAGATGCGGCTCTTGGAGGCCGCGCTGACGCGGGGGCTGCCGGTATTCGGGATCTGCCGGGGTCTGCAAATAATAAACGTGTTTCTGGGCGGCACGCTGTACCAGGACTTGCCGGCGCAGTTCGGAGAGGGGTTGGACCACCGCCAGACCACGCCGAAGTGGTCGCCGAAGCACGGAATATCGTTCGATGGTTCTTCGGTAACGGGTGGTATCTCGGGTTCCGTGGAGATGCAGGTCAACTCTTACCATCACCAGGCCATAAAGGAATTGGCGCCCGGCCTCGTCGTCTGCGCCCGGTCGGCCGACGGGGTGATAGAGGCCGCCGAGAGCCGCGACTTCTCGGAGAGGTGGCTCGTGGGCGTCCAGTGGCACGCCGAGGCCATGCGCGCCTCCGACCCTGCTCACCGCAACCTGTTTGCCGCCCACGTGGCCGCCGCCGAGCGGCACGCCCTCCGCCGAGCTGTAGCCTAGAGAATCGCGGTGGTCTCGTCGCCCGGCCGGGGCGCTTTCGTGACGGTCGAAGGGCTGGACTTCTCTGGCAAAACCACGCTGGTAGAGAACTTGAAGAGTCTGGTGGCGGGCACGGACGTCGCTCTGCACTTTACCCGGGAGCCGGGCGGGACCCCGGCGGCGGAGAGAGTCCGGGCTCTGCTCCTGGACCCGGACGTCGACCTGGAACCCTGGACCGAAGCGTACCTGTACGCGGCGGCCCGGGCGGAACACGTGCGGCGGGAAATTACCCCGCGTCTGGAGACCGGAGAAAGCGTGTTCTGCGAGCGGTACCTGGATTCCAGCGTGGCGTATCAGGGGAGTGGGCGGGGACTCGGCGTGGAGGCGGTAAGGGAGGTCAACGCGCGGGCCGTCGGGACCGTGGTCCCGGACCGGACCTTCTACCTCAGGCTGGACGCCGGGGAACGGGAACGGCGGGCCAGACGGCGGGCCAGGGAAAGCGGGGCGGCGCCCGACCGGATCGAACGCTCCGGAAGCGACTTTCTGGAAAGGGTTGAAAGCGGCTTTGAAACCCTGGTCGCCGCCGAACCGGAACGTATCCGGGTGCTGGACGCCACCCGGCCGCCGGAGCAACTCGCCGACGAGGTGTGGCGGGAGATAGAGCGGCTACACTATACTCTTGCGCGCCAGGAGTAACCGAAGATAGATAACCGGCGCCGGGAGGGACATGTTTCGTACAAAGCAGGGACCGCGGTGATCGGCAACCACAACGAAGTCTTCCGCGGCATCTACGGCAATGAGGCTGCGGTGCGCTCTCTTGAGGGAGACCTGGAGCGGAACACCGCTGCCCACGCGTATCTGTTTCACGGGCCTTCCGGCGTGGGTAAGCGCACCGTGGCCCGTAGGTTCGGGGCGGCGCTGGTTGCGGATGGAGACCGGGCCGCCGAACAGCGAGCCATAAAAGGTCTTCATCCCGACCTTCAGGAAATAACCCCGGACGGAGGGTTCACGACGATAGGCCAGATCCGGTCCGTAGTACGCCTCGCGGCCGGGAGGCCGTTTGAGGGCGCGCGGCGCGTTTTTATTCTGGAGGCCGACACCCTGAACGCCCCGGCGGCAAATGCCCTCCTGAAGACCCTCGAAGAACCGGAGGCCGGAGCCGTCTTTATCCTGCTCGCAAGCTCTTCAGGGAGTGTCCTGCAGACGGTAGTCTCCCGAACCCGGCAGGTACGTTTCAGTCCCGCGCCAGCAGCCACGGTCGCCGAGTTCTTGACCGAGCGCCGCATCCCACAAGAGAAAGCCCAGCTCTTTGCGGAGCTCGGACGCGGAAGCTTCGGGCTCGCGCTCCGGTACGCCGGGGAAGACGAGCTGGAGGGGCTGCGGGAAGCGGTACTAGAAGCGGCGTTCCTGCTAGCGGGAGACTTTGAGGACCGCCACGGGACGGTGGTCCGGATAGTCGAGAAGGCGCAGAGCGTCGGCGCCGCTCGGGAATCGGCTTATCTTCAAAGCTTCGAGGAGCCGGACCGGCGGGCAAAGGACGCCGCGAAAAGGGTGGGTAAAGCCGCCCGGGACGGGGCGGTGCGGGAGGCCCTGGATCTCCTGTCCCTAGCCTACCGGGACGCCGCGGTCGTCGGTACGGGAGTGACGGGGCTCGTGGCGAACATCGACCGGATAGAAGAGATAGAGCGCTGCGTTGCGCAATACCCGGAAGCTGACTGGGCGGGAGCGGCGTCCGAGGTCGGCGAGGCCCGGCCCGCCCTGGTGTACAACGTGGCCCCGGAAGCTATTCTGGAAGTTACGCTGTCCCGGGCGCGGCAGCGGGTGCTAGAAGCGTAGCCACGTTTTGGCTACAAGTACGACAGAGAGGAGCGTCGCCTGTGAGCGACGGGGAGAACATGGCGCGTACACCAGAAACCGGTAGCGGACCTCTGAACAACCTGTGCGATGTATCGGGGGTCCAGGTCGGGCACGCTACGGACCTGGACGGCCTGACGGGGTGTACCGCCGTCCTGTTCGGCGACCGGGCGGTGGCTGGTGTCGACGTGCGGGGCGCTTCACCGGGGACCCGGGAGACGGATCTTCTAGGTCCCCTGGGCAACGTGGAGGAGATACACGGAATTTTGCTGACCGGCGGCAGCGCTTTTGGCCTCTCGGCCGCCAGCGGGGTCGTGGCCCTCCTTGAAGAGCGCGGGGTTGGTTACGATGTGGGGGTCGCCCGCATTCCGCTGGTCCCGGCGGCGGTTATCTTCGACCTCGCCGCCGGTTCGCCAGATGCGCGGCCCGGTCCCGAGATGGGTTACGCGGCGGCTAGAGATGCGGAAAGCCGGGACTTTCCCCAGGGTAACGTCGGGGTGGGTACCGGGGCCACCGTCGGTAAAATTCTGGGTCCAGAGAGGGCGATGAAGGGTGGGCTCGGCAGCGTATCCATCCAGCTATCCGGCGGCCTGATCGTGGCTGCCCTCGTCGTTGTAAACGCTTTCGGGGACGTCCGCGACCCTCGGACAGGCATGGTACTTGCTGGTCCTCGCCTCGAAGACGGCACGCCGAACGGCAAGCCGGGCGACACCGTAGAGCTGCTGGAGGAGAGTATAGATCGCCTGCGGCGTCGTCGGGCCGGAGAGAATACGACTCTGGCTGTAATCGCAACAAACGCCCGGCTCTCCAAAGTCGAGGTGACCCGGGTAGCCCGGATGGCCCACGACGGCCTGGCCCGGACGGTCTATCCGATACATACCAGCGTCGACGGCGACACCGTCTTCGCCGCCGCGACCGGGGAAATACAAACCCACCCGGACCTCATTGGCGCTTGGGGAGCACGAGCGGCCGAACAAGCCGCGCTAAGGGCGATCCAGGCCGCGGAAAGCATCCCAGGTCTCCCCGCCTACCCGGTGTAGTCAAGCCACGCTAGACTACCGGTCCGGCTGGAAACCAGCCTCGCTTGAGATACAATCACGACTTCAAGCCGACGTAGCTCAGCAGGTAGAGCAGCTCACTCGTAATGAGCAGGTCAGCGGTTCGAGTCCGCTCGTCGGCTCTCCAGGAGTCCGCATAGGTAAACTGAATACGGCGAACAAAGGGAAGCTCTGGCATCGGACCAAGGCTATTTTGACCCCAATCCGGAGCAGGGTTGGGGGTTCAACGCCTCACTCGCGCTGACTGGAGGAGGCTGAGGAGGGAATCGCAGCCGTCGTGGATGTGAAGCAGTGTGTCCACGAGACAACTGAATTCGTGTTAACGTTGGAGTTGGGTAGAGGACAAAGGGAGGATCACGATCAGAGGGTGAGTGGGATATAGATCCTAATCATCAGAAAGAATACTTCAGCGACGCCTATCTCCAGGCCATAGCATCGGCTGCTGGCTGCACCACGAGTAAGCACAACGGCGATGCGGTTGGCATCGACTGGACAATCCAGAGCGAAGACGACTACCCACTCAAGTATCCGTTGGAAGTAAAGAACTATAAGAAGTTGCAGGGTGCGAGTTACGACAACGCCAGAATACTGGTAGTTGTTTACGTCCCCGATACCGTAGAATTGTGGCTCCAGCACTCTGAAGAGGAGTTGGTTGTAAGACACTGTGGGTATTGGTTGTCTCTAAGAGACGCTCCGGTGACAATCAACTCCACCCGACAGGTAGTAGAGATTCCGCGAAACAATCAGTTCACGGTAGAGGCAGTGCGGTCCATGATGAACACAATCGGCAACGGGAGATTTTCATGAAGGCGGTTACCGACAGAGCAGCTGAGTTACAGCTGATAGACCCCGCCTCGGCAGCGCATTACCTTCGTTCCTACGGGTGGGTATACGAAGATAGTTTCCGAGAGATCGAATCCTATTGAAGATCGTCGGGTGGCGGACGACACACCACTCTGCCCCTGCGACCAGAAGCCGGGGATTTTGCACTGAGGATGTCCGAGTTCGTTCACGCGCTTGCGCAAGTGGAGGAACGTACCGATTGGCACGTCATCAGGGATCTGCAAACTGCCAACATGGACGTGATTAGTTTTCGCGTAAACGTTGACTCAGCCCGTGATGGAACAATCCCGTTGAGAAAGGGTGTAAAGCTTTTCGAGAGCGCTCGTGATGCGCTAGTGGCAGCAGCAAGATCCGCTGTGGAAGCCCGGCCCTTGTTCTTGGGTGGTGCTCCTGGAGAGGTTGCTCGATATCTGAAGAAGGTAAGGGTAGGGCAGACCGAGCACGGGAGCTATATAGTCAACTTATTATCTCCGGTCGCTACCCTGTCCCCCCAGCAAACGGAACCCGATATTCAGCTGTTTGAAGATAGACGCTACGAGAGCGAAGTTCACTTCTCAAGGTCTGTCACTACTATGCTGCACAAAGCTCTGCGCTCGACACGAGAAGCGGCGGAAAAGTCTCGGAATGATCCATCCTACCGAGCTTTCGTAAATGCTGTTCATAGTGGGGTTAGCGCAAATCTCTGCGAAGCTCTAGTGAATGTCTACGAAAGCGGGGGGGAGCAGGCAATACATGTAAATCTTCGCTGGGCCTACACGTTGCGGCAGCATGACCAGCAGGGGGAGACGTTCGATTTCGACTCAGAGTACATCCCCGTGCTCAGAGAAGCGGCTGCGGTGCTTCGAGAGGTAGACCCCTACGAGAACTACCTGTTGCAAGGAGAGATAATAAGTCTTCGTAGGGACAAGCTTCGTGAGACGGGGCGGGTAGCGGTCAAGGGGAAGGTCGACGACAAAGAACGCCAGGTGCTCGTACATCTTGAAAGTTCAGACTACAGCAATGCACTTACGGCGCACGATGTCGGTGCGATAGTGAGTGTCAGGGGACGTTTACGCAACAGAGGAACACAGTGGTTTTTGGAGAATCCTACGAACTTCCTCGTGTTAGACGATAGAACGTTTCCTTATGATGGAAACCTTTAACCAAGTATTGATCCTTCGCGTGAAAGACGATGCCCGCTAGATGTCATTGGGAAGGATGTGGTTCATCGTGTCGGCGGTGCGCCTTGCCGAAGAGTCGTAGTGGTGGGTATACCGCTGTAGGGTAAAGGCGGCGGATGCGTGTCCGGCGAGCGCCTGGAGGTCTCTTATCGGCTCCCCGCGTTGGGCGAGCAGCGACAGGCAAGAATGCCAGAGGTCGTGGAATTGAGATACGCCTCGGACAACTCGTTGCCAAGAGCGGAAGAGCTAAATTTTATGTATATTTAGTTACAAAAATGGATGCAGCGGTATGTACCGCCGCATCCGCTAGATACTCGCTAGTTTAGAAAGTCGATCAGGGCGCGGTTGAACTGCTCGGCGTGGGTTGCGTTTACGCCGTGCGGGCCGCCTTCGATCAACTCCAGCGAGCTGTTGCTAACAGCCTCGTGCGAACGCTGCCCGCTGACCTCGAACGGAACGATCGCATCGGAGTCGCCGTGGATGATCAGGGTGGGCACGTCGAACTTGGCGAGGTCGTCCCGGAAGTCGGTGCGCCCGAACGCGTCTATGCACTCCAGCGTCGCCTTTGGCGAGGCGAACGCGGCGATCTCGCGGTGGTAGAGCCGGTTCGGCTCGCTGACCAGGTCCGACCGCTCGCCCGCGGTGAAGAAGTCGTTGGTAAACTGGTCGAGGAACGCGATGCGGTCACCCTTTACACCGTCCTGGAACTGCTGAATGGTCGCGTCGTCCAGCCCGCCGTCAGGGTTGTCGTCACTCTGGTATAGATAGGGCGGCACGGCGGAAGCCAGCACAGCCCCGGCCACCCGCGAGCTACCGTAACGGCCGATGTACCGGGCCACCTCGCCGCCACCCATCGAGAAGCCGACCAGCGTAACATCATTCAGTTCGAGGTGGATGAGCAACGCCTCAAGGTCCGCAGCGAAGGTATTGTAGTTGTACCCGTCCCACGGCTGGGAAGAGTTGCCGAACCCGCGGCGGTCGTAGGTAATGACGCGGTAACCAGCGTCGACAAGCGCCGGCACCTGGTTCTCCCAAGACCTCCCGCTTAGAGGCCACCCGTGGATCAAAACCACCGGCCTCCCGGAACCGTGGTCCTCGTAGTACAACTCAACCGGCGCACTATTCTCTTCGCCGACCTTTAAAAACGCCATAACGAAACCTCCTGTGTATCGTAGGAAAGTCCTAGCTTTACCAGAACACATATACCATAAAACAAATACGATTAAACCCGTGAAAAAGTAACCACGCTCCTAAAGCTTCTCGAACCCGGCGGTGATTATCGTTCCACGATTGAGACCAACTGGCAGCGTATCTTGGAAGAGGCTTACCGCGAAGCCGGCTCCTCAAGCCGGACTTCAACTTCTGTAGTGTCGTCTCCGATAAACCGGACGAGCTTTTCCGCCTCCGCGGTGAGTGCCGGGAGGTCTTTGTCCGGCAGACGGTCGAACGGTTCGATCACCAACCGCGCCAACTCCTTACTCTTTTCGATCCTCCACGCGCCGTGCACAAAGCCGTCTATCAGAAACGTCGCCCGGACCCGGGCGGCGGAGAGAAACACTCTCGGGCGGTACTCGTCCGGAATTACTCGCCGGCGGTCGGCGTGGGAGAGCAAGAGGTTATCGTACTCCGGTAGAAAGCGCGGCGGCGAAGGAGCGTCCGCTATCTCCTGTGGCTGCGACAATTCCGGGAGGTCGAATAACTCGTTACCCCGATCATCCTGAAAACAGGTTAACTCCGGTCTAAGGTTTTCTATCGCATCCTTTAGACGGACCATTCCCGACCACGCCTGAACGTCCTTTACCGACGCCGGCCCGAACGCCGCCAGGTAACGCAGGATCAGTCGCCGCGGGCTCCCGGGTCCGGTGACTGGCACGCCGAGCCACGGTTCCGCCAGCGCGTAGGCCACGCTGCCGCCGGAGCCCCACGAACCACCGGGATATACCTGTACGAGCGGCAGGTTCGACCGCACGGCGTAAGCCAGGGCCTCCGGTGGTTTATCCGGTTCGACAGCGGACAGTAACTCACGCAACTCGGCAAACGAGCGCGGTCTTTCTCTCAAAGACGCCCGCGCTGCCGCGAGAAGCCGGTCGAGGTCGGCACCTTCTATCCGCCGCCCGAAAAAGGACCTCAACGCTCGCTGGAGGGCCGGCCGGATAGCGGGCTGCAAAGCTGCGTAGTCCTCCGCTGTTACCAGGTGCAGCGTAGACCTTAGAAACGGCGCTCTCACGACCTGTCGCTCTTCTAGAAGCCGTTCGAGTTCCGCGCGATGGAAATCCCGGAGCCGGGTCCAGAGACCGATGTACGGCGGGTTCGGCACCTGGGCCTGCAAGCCGACTATACGGCTGACAGCGCCGAGGACGGAAAACTCTTTCCGGTCCAGCATCATCTGCCGGTCGAGGGTTGCCCGGTTCAGTTCGCGGAGCGTGAGTACGGGGCCGGACAAGGCTACGCTACCCCGGTCACGACACCCGTATCGGATCTCAAAGTGTCCACCGCGAGAATCCTCTTTCCTAGGAATTGTCCTCGGACACCTGTACAGATAGAGAATATTTTACCGGTTTAGTGGAGAGACGCGTCCGGCGGTCGCCGGAAGTTTTCTTTAAAGTTGACTACAATAAGTCATTGTATTTCGGCACAGATCACAAAGGGGGAAGAGATTTACCGTCAAGTAAACCCGCGTAGAGTTCTACCGGATATGGAGCGTCTGTGAACTGGCTGATAACCGGCGGCTGCGGTTTTCTCGGCACCTCTTTTGTCCGGATGCTCCTCGGAGAAGGCGGGCATAGAGTTCGCATTGTAGACAACCTGGCGGTCGGTACGCGGGAAGACTTGTCTTCCGTGGCCGACTTTGTCGAGACCTCTTCCGCCGACGTCGCCCCGATGGCCTCCGAGGGCGGCCCAACCGTCGAGCTCGTTGTTGGGGACATACTCGACGAGGAGTTGGCGCTGCGGGCCGCGGGGGGGACGGACGTTATCTTGCATCTCGCTGCGAACACGGGAGTCGAGCCGTCGGTCCGGGACCCACGGGCGGATTGTCTGGCGAACGTGATCGGGACTTTAAATTATCTCGAAGCCGCCCGGCATGCGGGCACCGGACGCTTTGTATCGGCCTCCAGCGGGGCGGCGCTCGGGGAGGTAGAGCCGCCGCTGCACGAGGAGCTGGCTTCTCACCCGGCTTCCCCTTACGGGGCTAGCAAGCTGGCCGGGGAAGGTTACTGCTCGGCTTACTTCCGCACTTTCGGGGTCGAGACTGTGGCCTTGCGCTTCGGTAACGTCTACGGGCCGGGCTCCGGGCACAAAAACAGCGCGGTCGCCCGGTTTATAAAGCGGGCGGTGCGTGGGGAGTACCTGGAAATCTACGGCGACGGTACTCAGACTCGGGACTACATCTATATTGACGACCTGATCCGGGCCGTCTACCTATCCTCCACCGTGGAGGGCGTCGGCGGGGAGACCTTCCAGATAGCCACCAGCGCCGAGACCACGGTGCTCGAACTGGTCGACGAGCTACTGTCCGCGCTGGCTACCGCCGGTGTAAAAGACGTCGAGGTCCGCAAGGGAGAGCCGCGACAGGGCGACGTGATGCGCAACTACGCCGACGTCTCGAAAGCCGCCAGGATGCTCGGCTGGAAGGCGGAGGTCGGACTTCCCGAAGGTTTGCGGCGCACGGTAGGCTGGTTTACCGAAACTTCCTGACACGCGGTGGCCGGTCAGGCGGGTCCGGTTCTCCAGTGCGGGCGGCGAGCCAGCAGGTAGAATGCCGTCTGAGCCATTACCGCCGCCAGAGCGCCGAGCGCCAGGGCGTAAGAGACTTTGTGGAGCGTCTCGCCGGTTAACAGCGCCAGCGCCAGCCCCGTGACCGGCAGGCCCGACGCCCACCCGAGGGCGGCGAGCCACCCGAGACTGCGGGCAAAGAGCGCCTGATTCAAGACCTCGCACAGCATGTAAAACGCCGCGAGAAGCGCCAGCGACACCAGCAACTCCCGTTCGACGTTGAAACCGGCTCCGTATAGTACGGACATCGCAAATTCTCCGAAAAACCACACGCTGCCGACCAATAAAATTCCCAAGCCTCCCACGGCGGCGACCGCTCTGCCCAGGAAACGGTCCAGGCCCGCTCCGCCCTCCGTAGCCAGGATACGGCTGGCATGTGGTAGAAGTCCCGCGATCGCCGGGCTAAGCACGTACTGGGGGGCGCGGGTCAGGATCAGGGCCGCCAGCAATAGTCCGGCCTCGGTCCGCGCGTCCGGCCCTCCGAAAATGCTGACCAGAAGCGGGCCTCCGTTTGCCAAAGTTTGTGCGCAAGCCACGCACAGAAGGACCGGCCCGGCAAACCTGAAAGCTTTCTGGCTGCTAAACGGTCCGCCCGGCTCTCCGGGGGCGTCCACCGGCGTGGACCTCACGGCCAGCACCCCGACGAGCGGGGCTAGCACTATAGCTATCGCAGGCCCCGCTACCCCGGCTCCCGCGACCAAGAGACCTACGGCGATGAGCACCCGGCTGGAGGACTCCGCCACGTGCAGCGCGCCGAGCCGGGAAAACTGCCGGCGTCCGCCAAACGTTCCCCGCTTAAAGTATTCCGGCGCGTAGGCCGCGACCGCGGCTATAAAAGCGGCCGTCAGAAACCAGCTACCCTCGAATAACCCACTCGATAGAAAAGGGCTCGCCAGGATTCCACCGGTCACGAAGACCGCCAGCAGCACCAGTTGCAGCCGACGGGCGGAGATGACGACCGGCCGCCAGTCTTTGCCCGCGGCTTCCCTCTCGGCCACAAAGCGGCCGAGCGTTTGGGTAATACCGACCCACAGCACCTGCACGGTCAGAAAGGTTGCCGACCACAGGATCGCCAGGCCGCCGTACGTCTCCGGCCCGAGCGCCCGCGCCGAGACGCCTTGAAATACGTAGGTCAGAACGCCCGAGATGGCGAACGACACGGCCATGTACGTGCTGCCTGCCCGTGCTCCCTGCTGCCCGGCCAGGAAGTTTCTCACGGCGGGCCGGGCCAGCCACCTATCCATCTACCGGGCTGGGCAACCTTTCTAGCGCAGCCACGTCTGGAGTATGACCCGGAAGACCCCGAGCGGATAGGCGAGCCGGGGTGGTTTCTTGGTCTCGCCCTCCGAGCGGCGCAGCATGGTGATCGGCACTTCCCCGTAGCGTAGGCCGTTGCGGAGGGCTTCTAGGATGATCTCCGTCGCGTTAAACCGGTCCTCGCGGAGGTCGAGCTTGTGCAAATGTGAGACCCGTATGGCCCGGAAACCGTTTGTGCAGTCGGTGACCCGGGTACGTGTGAGAAGAGATACCAGCTTGGAGAAAAAGACCACGCCGACGTGGCGGACGCTCCCGGATTCTTCGTAGAAACCTGTAAAGCGGGAGCCGAGCACGAAGTCCGCCTCGTCGTCCAGGATCGGGGATATAAGCCGGTCCAACTCCTCCGGCTGGTACTGGCCGTCCGCGTCGAGGTTTACGACCACGTCCGCTTTTTCAAGCCGGGCTATCTCAAAGCCCGTGCGCAGCGCGTCCCCCTGTCCGAGGTTTACCGAGTGCGTGGCGACCGGAAAGCCCATCTCCAGCGCCACGGTCCCGGTGCCGTCCGCCGAACCGTCATCGACCACGACCGTTTTTACCCCGTAGCCGAGAACTTCCTCCGGCACCCGGGAGAGCATGTCGCGCAAGCCCTCCTGCTCGTCGTAGGCCGGGATGACGATCAAGAGCTTCCCCCGGCCGTTTCCCTCCCCGGGTGTGGCGTACTGCTCGGCGTACTGCCGGACAGCGAGGGTAGTAATAGCCTGCCTTTCCGGCCGGTTCACGACCCGTACCTCACCGCAAACCGGCCGCCTATCACAGCGCCGAGCGGGGTGCCGGAGACGCGTCGGAGTTTGTCGAGGTGTCTACGGGCGTCGGGGTGACCTCTGGCTCCCGGCGTCCCGTCTGCCACTCGACCTGCGGGTAGACGACGGACGGATCGACGTTGTCCCGGTATTCGAGGGCTATGTTCATCAGGGAGTCCAGGAGGCTACCGCTCAGGTAGTGTGGCTCCAGACCGATGTCCAGCAGGCGGGTGTGCTTGGCGTTGAAGTAGTGACCCTCGGCCTCGGTCCTCGGGTTCGGGACGTACTCCGCCCGCGCCGAGATGCCGAGTTTTCCGGCGGCGTCTATAACCATGTCGGCCAGCTGGTCCACGCCGAACTCTTCGGTGAACTGGTTAAAGACCCGGAACTCGCCGGGGTTCGGGACGTTCAGGAGGGCGAGCTCCACGCACCGCACCGTATCCCGGATGTCTAAAAAGCCCCGCGTCTGGCCGCCCCGGCCGTAAACCGTCAGCGGGTGGTCTATGGCTGCCTGCACGCAGAAGCGGTTCAGCACGGTGCCGAACACCTCGTCGTAGTCAAAGCGGTTGACCAGCCTCGGGTCCTTCTCCGTCTGCGGGGTGACCGTGCCGTAGACGATGCCCTGGTTAAGGTCCGTGGAGCGGAGGCCCCAGATCTTGCAGGCGAAGTGGATGTTGTGGGAGTCGTGGACTTTAGAGAGGTGGTAGAACGAGCCGGGCTGCTTCGGGAACGGGAGCACGTCGCGGCGGCCGTTGTGCTCTATCTCGATAAAGCCTTCTTCGATGTCGATGTTCGGGGTGCCGTACTCGCCCATTGTTCCGAGCTTTATCAGGTGGCACTCCGGCGCGTAGTCCCGCAGCGCGAAAAGGAGGTTCAGGTTGCCGATCACATTCGTGTGCTGGGTGTAGACGGCGTGCTGGCGGTCGATCATCGAGTATGGTGCTGAGCGCTGCTCGGCGAAGTGGACCACGGCGTCCGGCCGGTGGCGGCGGACGACCTCGGAGAGGAACTCCCAGTCCATCAGGTCGCCGACCTCGACACCTATCTCACGGCCGCTAACCTCGTGCCAGGCGCGCAAGCGCTCCCGGAGATCCGCCACGGGCGTCAGGCTCTGGGTTCCGAGCTCGTGGTCTATCTGACGCCGGACGAAGTTGTCCACGATGACGACCTCGTGCCCCGCGTCGGAAAGGTGGAGGGAAGTCGGCCAGCCGCAGTAGCCGTCCCCCCCAAGGATCAAAACCTTCATGTATCGCGCTCCCTCCTACTTGTTGACTATTTTCTCGCCTTGCCGGAGGACTCGAAATACCGGTCCCCGATGCAATAGGATAAACGATTATGGAGCTTAGAGTAATAACGACTGACTTAATAGGTTACAAATTACAATTTGTTGCGGCCGGCGAGGGTGGAGAGCCGGTGTGATTCTGGATCTGATCCAGGTCCTCTCCGCGGTTTTTATCGCCGCGATAGTACCGGGTTATTTCTGGTCGAAGTGCCTGTTCCCCGCCGCGGACCGTGCCGAACGGCTGATCTACAGCACCGCGCTCTCGATGGCCCTGGTCCCGGCCATAACGCTTATACCGGCCCGCGCCTTCGGTCTCGGGGTTACGCTACCGGCCGCCATAGGCTCGACGCTTTTCGTGCTGATCTCCGGCTTTGCGGCCTACGCCACTTTCGGGGCCGCCAAAGCGCCGGAGAAGCCCGCCGCACCCCCGCCACCTCTCCTGCCGGCGACCGCGCTGATCCTGATAGTCGTGGCCGCCGGGCTCGCGCTCGCGGCGTCTCTCGGCTTTTCTAGCGGGTGGCTGCTGGCGATCGCGGCCGGAGTGCTCGGGATTTTCGCCGGGGTCCTCACGAGGCGCTCGGGTGCGAACGGCGGTAGAGCCACCACCGGCGCTAGCAGCTCTACTGCCACCGGTACCGGGTCTCGCGGGTTGCCACTCTCGGGGCTGCTCCTGACGGTGGTACTGGCGTTGGTGCTCGTGAGGGGATATTCGGGGCCGGTGCTGTTTGACTGGCCGTTTATCCGGGGGGTGGACCACTACTCCCACGCGGTAATGACGCAGCTCATGCTCTCCGTGGGGACCAGTGAGGAGTACCTGATCTACCCTCCCGGCTTCCACACCATGACCGCCATTTTCTCCCGCCTGACCGGTCTCGGGCCGCTGGAGATTTTCCCGGTCTTTGGTCCGCTCCTGCTGCTCTTGCCGCCGCTGGCGCTCTACGCGCTCGCCCGGCGGCTGTGGGGTCCGGTCGGCGGCGCTTGCGGTGTTGCGGCCGCGGCCCTGGCCGGTCTGGCCTCCGGCGGGACTTACCTCTACTTTAACGACGCCATGTACCCGAACCTGGTTACTTCACAGTTCCTGCTCGTGCTGACCATCGCGGCACTCGTCCGGTTCTACGGTTTGCCGGCCCTCAGGACCGGCCTGCCGGTCGCGCTGCTCGGCTCCTCCGTAGTCCTCTACCATCAGGTATCGAGTCTGTATCTGGCGCTGCTACTCGCGCTGGTCTCGGTGATTTTCATACCTTACCTGCTGCTCAGAGGCGAGTGGCGCCGGAGCCTCGCGCTGTTGCTCGCTTTCGCGGCGCTCGGCGGCCTCTCGGTGGTCTACGCCTGGGACACGTACAACCTGCCGCAGATAGTCGCCGGGCTCTTTGAAAGCTCGGAGACTAGCCGTACGGGCAACGCGGTCGGCATGGCTATCGGCACCCAGGCAACTTACACGCCGGAGCAGTTGGTCCTGTACCTCGTCTCCACGCCCGTGGTCTGGCTCGGGCTGCTCGGCGCCACCCTTCTGGTGGGTGGCTTGAGCCGGACGGAGGCACCGCGGACGCTCTCATACCTGACAGTGCTGCTGTGGGTCTCCGTGCTGCTCGCCGGCAGTGTTACGTCGCTCAGTGGCTTTCCGCAGCGCTTCGGGCGCGACCTCGGCGTCCCACTGTCCCTGCTCGCCGCCTTTGCCCTGGTCGCTGTTCTGCGGTCGCTGTGGGTCCGCCGGGCCAGCCTCACGTCCGCGCCGGCCGTAGCGGCGGCATCGGTGGCGGCGCTCGCCTCTGTTCTGGTGGTGGTAGGGGTCGGGGTGCAGTCGGCGCAGACACTTGAGTTAGCGGCGGCGCCGAGCCCACAGCTAACGACCAACGCCAAGATATCGGCCGCCGGGGAGTGGCTCCGGGAGCACAACGACGGCGGAAACATCCTGGTGAGCCCTTACTCAAATCAGGTGCCGAGCCGTATGATGCTCGCGATGGGTGGGTACTCAGCGTACCAGTCATTTACGCTCGGCCAGATCCAGTACCCCAGAGACCTCCCGCCCGGAGGCCCCGAACCGCTGCTCGACGTGCTGCAGATGATCCAATACCCCGGAACCGAAAGCTCAATACGGCTTCTACGAGAGTACGACGTCCGGTACATCGTGCTCTACAAGAACATGCCCGACCGTACTACCGACCCTGACTATGGTCCGGCTTTCGAGAACCTGCCAGACCTCTATGAAAAAGCTTTCGAGAACGAGGACGTCGTTATCTTCGCTCCCCAAATAAACTCGTAGAATGATCGGCGGCTAGGAAGCGCGGGTTCTAGAACTAGAGCACGTTTTGAGCAGAGAGATCCTGAGAGCAGGAAACCCCCGCTCGGTTTAGGGTACTCCCGCCGCCCTAGTTCCGGGGAGTTGAGATTTTAGGCGCTCCGCGACTGTTCAGCGTGTTTGCCCTCGGCGAACTCCTCGACTATCTTGGAGCAGAACGCTTCGAGGTCACCAGGGTAACGGCTCGTGACCAGGCCCTGGTCAGTGACCACTTCTTCGTCCACCCACTCGCCGCCCGCGTTGCGGATGTCGGTCTGTAGCGTCCAGTAAGACGTCAGCCGGCGGCCCCGCACCACGTCGGCCTCGACCAGCGTCCACGGCGCGTGGCAGATAACGCCGGCTGGCTTCTGCTGCTCGAAGAAACCGCGCACGAAGTTTACTGCCGCCTCGCTGCCCCGTAGCTGGTCCGCTCCAACAGCCCCGCCCGGTACGATCACGGCGTCGTAATCGTCTGAGGAAACCTCGGAGAAAGACTTCTCGACGGTAAAGGTGTCGCCCGGTTCGAGATCGTTGTTGACGGTCTGGACCTCTCCGGTCTGGTCGCTTATGACCTCGACCGTGGCCCCGGCGTCCTCGACGGCCTTCCTCGGCTGGACAAGTTCGGCCTGCTCGGTGCCCGCCGGAGCTATTAGAAGGGCGATCCTGCGCCCCTGCAACTCGTTAGCCATTTGTGGTTCCTTTCAACTCATTACCTGCGATTAGCGAGCTTACCCTACATGTATACCCGACTAAACAGCCCGCAGTTTTGCCCTTATCCGCCTACACCTTTTGATTGAGAATACTCCAAAACAGATAGATGAAAGGTGTTTTTTCATTCTCATCAGGGTACTCAGGAGGCCAGTTCGCGAGCGGAGTGACCGGGAGCGGACCGATATAAAGAGAAGCGAGTTTCTGAAGGAGGATTTGTGAAGGCGGTTGTTTATCAAGAACCGTACAAGGTTACTGTGGAGGAGATGCCGGACCCGCAGATAGAGGCTCCGAACGACGCGATCATCCGGATCACCACGACCAACATTTGCGGCAGCGACCTGCACATGTACGAGGGCCGCACGCCGGCCGAGCCGGGCTTTATCTTCGGCCACGAGAACCAGGGCATCGTCGAGGAGGTCGGCGCGGGGTGCGCCAAAGTTAAGGTCGGCGACCGGGTGAGCATGCCGTTCAATATCGGCTGCGGCTTCTGCTTTAACTGCGAGCGGGGCCAGACGGCGTTCTGCCTGACGGTTAACCCCAACGGGGCGGGCGGGGCCTACGGCTACGCCGGTATGGGACCCTACCAGGGCGGGCAGGCCGAGTACCTGCGCGTACCGTTCGCGGACTTCAACTGTTTAGAGTTGCCTGAGGGAACCGAGCACGAGAACGACTTCTCGATGCTCACCGACATCTTCCCGACCGGCTACCACGGCACCGAGATGGCTGACGTAAAGCCGGGCGAGACCGTGGCGGTCTTTGGGGCGGGACCGGTAGGAATAATGGCGGCTTACAGCGCCATGATCCGGGGCGCTTCCGTGGTTTACGTAGTGGATAAGGTCCCCGAGCGGCTCAAGCTCGCCGAGCAGATAGGTGCTGTCCCGGTAGATTACTCGCAGGGCGACCCGGCGGAGCAGATCTGGCAGATGCGCGGTGGCGACGGGGTTCAGAAGTCCGTCGAGGCTGTCGGCTACCAGGCCCACAATACCGAGGGCCAAGAGTATCACGCCATGGCGCTCGAAGGCTGCATTCGGGTGACGAACCCGGCGGGTAAGATCGGCTGCGTCGGCGTCTTTATCGTGGGCGACCCCGGTGGCGAGAACGAGGAGGCTCAGCAGGGCGTCTACCCGTTCTCTCTGGGTTCCTTCTTTATGAAGGGTCTTACCATCGGGATGGGACAGGCCAACGTCAAGCAGTACAACCGTTACCTGAGAGACCTGATCGTGGCCAGCCGCGCCGTGCCGAGCCAGATCGTCTCCCACGAACTGCCGCTCGACGAAGCCCCCGACGCCTACGACAAGTTCGACAAGCGCGTAGACGGCTATACCAAAGTCGTCCTCAAACCGTAACCGGGGAAGACCAGGTACAGGCTCCAGGCTCCGAGCGGCCGGAAAGCAACGAGTAGATAAATCAAGCAGGTAGAGCTGCGGGCCTGTACTTCAGGCCCGCGGTGTCTGGAAGCAAGCAAAAGGACAAAGGTTATGGCTAGAGAAGAGAACATCGCAGCCCAGGAGAAGTTCGGCCAGGCGGCGAATACCGGAAACTTCGACCTCTTCGACGAGGTGGTCGCGCCCGACGCGGTGGACCACGACCCGGCACCCGACCAGGGGCGGGGTCCGGAGGGCTTCAAAACTTTCTTCGGGATGATGCGCAACGCCTTTCCCGACCTCGGGATTGCGGTGGATCAGATGGTTGCCGATGATGAAAACGTGGCAATCGCCTACACGGTCACCGGCACTCACCAGGGCGAGTTCCAAGGGGTGGAGCCCACCGGCAAGAGCATCTCCGTGCGCGGGTGCCAGATCTCCCGTTTCGAGGACGGCAAGCTCGTCGAGCGTTGGGGCTCCTCGGACGAGCTCGGCATTCTCCAGCAACTCGACACAGTGAGTATACAGGGCGGGGAAGAGGACAAAGGGCTTATAAACCGGCTGACGGGCCGGTAGATAACTTGTGGATCGAAAGGTTAGTCTATGAAGATAGTAGCCGTACTCTATCCAGGCGGTGAGGCTGCGGACAACCCGGAGTTGCTCGGGTGTGCGGAGAACGCGCTCGGCCTGCAGAAGTTCGTCGAGGATTGGGGACACGAGCTGGTCTCCATCACGGACCGGGAGGGGGATGAACTGCGGGGACATCTCCAGGACGCCGAGGTGCTTATCACGACGCCGTTCTGGCCGGTCTACGTGGACGACGAGATGCTGGACGGCGCTCCGGAACTGAAGCTCATCCTCACGGCCGGGGTCGGTAGTGACCACGTGGACCTCGGGGCTGCGGCGGAACGGAACATAACGGTCGCCGAGCAGACCGACTCCAACACCGTCAGCGTCGCCGAGCATGCGGTCATGCAGATACTGGCCCTCGTCCGGAACTATATCCCGGCTTACAAGAACGTCATAAACGGCGGCTGGTCCATCGGGGAGATCGCCGCCCGCTCCCACGACCTGGAGCATAAGACCGTCGGCATCTACGGCGCGGGCCGTATCGGGCAGCTCATCTCCCTGCGCCTCAAGCCCTTTGACGTGGACACGCTCTACTACAAGCGGAGCCGGCTGGAGACGACCGAAGAGAGCACCCTGGGTTTCAGGTATGCGCGCCTGGAGGAGATGCTGGAGAAGTGCGACGTCATCTGTATAGCTTCTCCGCTGACCCCCGAAACCCGAGGCTTATTTAACCGCGAGAACATTAACAAGATGAAGCGTGGCTCGTACATCGTCAACATAGCCCGCGGTGCGATAGCCGATAGGGAGGCCGTGGTCGAGGCGCTCGAAAGCGGGCAGCTCGGCGGGTACGCCGGTGACGTGTGGGACTACCAGCCCGCTCCTGAAGATCATCCGTGGCGGCACATGCCCCGCCATGCCCTGACCCCGCACATTTCCGGGACCTCCCTCGAAGGCCAGCGGCGCTACGCGGAAGATACCAGGCGCTGCCTGGAGGCGTACTTCGAGGGCGAGGAAATGGAGCAGGACCATATCGTTGTCCAGGACGGGGAGATCGTCTCCGGCAGCTACAAAGCCATCTACGGCTAAAATTACACCCGCCGTCCGCGACCCGGCGTTAAAGGGTAACCAGGGTCGCGGACGGCGGAGCGCGAACAAGGAGGTCCACGAGATGTCGGATACCAAGAATGGTCCCGAACTGCACCCGACCACGGTGGAACTGGCAGGAGGAGCCAATTACGGCTCTATTACCACCGTACTGCTCTCCGGAGATCTCCAGACGCATTTGATCTGGGTCGGCACCGATGGAGAGCGCCTCGTCGTCAACACCGAAGTCCACCGCCAAAAGTACAAGAACATAGAGCGCGACTCGCGGATAACGCTGACCATCCGGGACGAACAGAACCCCTACCGCTACGCCGAGGCCCGCGGCCGGGTCGTGGAGACGGTGAAGGGTCAGGAGGCCCGCCAGCATATAGATCAACTCTCCCAAAAGTACCACGGCCGGGATTACGATCCGGATAGCATAAAAACCGAGCGGGTGATGTTGTGGATAGTCCCCGACCGTCAGACCATCGCGGAGTAGGAGCAGCGTAGAACGCGTCCGCAAGAACCTTCCGGGGTGGTAAAGCCTTCGACGCGGAAAGACCCGGGTAAACTGTCGGGGTGGTAGACGCAGGAGATCAGGGAAAGGAAGGACGTTGAAAGAAGCGGAAATAACGCTCCAGGTTGACGGCGAGGAGCACCGCCTCACCGTCGATACCCGCACGTCGTTGCTCGACGCGCTACGCGAACGACTCGGGATAACCAGCCCGAAAAAGGGCTGCGACCACGGCCAGTGCGGGTCCTGCACCGTCCTTCTCGATGGTCGGCGGGCGAATAGTTGTCTCGCGCTCGCCGTCGCCCACGACGGGGCGGAGGTCGTCACGGCTGAAGGGCTCGCCGAAAACGGGGACTTGCACCCGATGCAGCGGTCGTTTATCGAGCATGATGGCTACCAGTGCGGGTACTGCACGCCGGGCCAGATCGTCTCCGCCGTCGGGATGCTCGAAGAGGCCGAAGCGGACCACCCGAGCGCCGCTACCGGTGACTTGAACGCCGAGGAAGTCGTTCTCGACGACGCGGAAATCCGGGAGCGCATGAGCGGCAACCTCTGCCGCTGCGCCGCCTACGCGAACATTGTCCCGGCCATAAGAGAGGTCGCCGAAAAGAGGGCGGACCGGTGAAACCCTACCACTACGAACGCGCCGAAAGCATCTCCGGGGCGGTCGCGGCACTCGCCCGGCAACCGAACGCGAAGTTCCTCGCCGGTGGCACGAACCTCGTGGACCTGATGAAACTTGAGGTAATGACCCCCGACGTGCTCGTGGACGTCCGTCGCCTGACCTCCGACAGTGTCGAGGAGCTTCCCGACGGCGGCGTGCGTATCGGCGCCGCGGTCCCCAACAGCGACCTCGCCGCTGACCGGACAGTGCGCGCCCGCTACCCGGTACTCTCCCAGGCTCTGCTCGCCGGAGCCTCGGGCCAGCTAAGGAACCTCGCCACGACTGGCGGGAACCTGCTCCAGCGCACCCGCTGCGTCTACTTCTACGACACCACGACACCGTGCAACAAGCGCGAGCCGGGGACGGGCTGCTCGGCCATCGGGGGCCACAACAAGAACCATGCGATCCTCGGCGCTTCCGAACACTGCGTCGCCACCCACCCCTCGGACATGGCCGTCGCTATGACGGCGCTCGACGCGTTTGTGGTAGTCCAGGGACCGGACGGCGAACGCCGCATCCCCATAGAAGAACTACACCGGCTGCCCGGCGACGAACCCGAGCACGACACGGTCCTCGAACACGGCGAACTCATCACCGCGATAGACCTGCCGCCGCTGGAGTTTTTATATAACTCCAAGTACCGCAAGGTGCGAGAGCGGGCCTCCTATGCCTTCGCCCTAGTCTCCGTCGCCGCGGCCCTCGACGTCGAGGACGGTATCGTGCGCGATGTCCGTATCACGCTCGGCGGGGTCGCCCACAAGCCCTGGCGTGCCACAAAAGCCGAGGAGGCCTTGCGAGACGAGCCAGCAACCGAGGCGAACTTCCGCGCCGCCGCCGACATCGAGCTGGAGGACGCCGAACCTCTGAGCGATAACGCATTCAAAGTCCCGCTCGCCCGCAACATAATCACCCGCACGCTGCTCGAACTCGCTGACGCGGAGGAGGAACGATGAGCACCACCACCCGCACCTCTGATAAAGCCATCGGCGCGCCGCTCGACCGTATCGACGGACCGCAGAAAGTTACCGGGACCGCCCGCTACGCCTACGAGTACCCCGTCGAGCACCCACTATATCTGTACCCGCTGCAGAGCGACATCGCCCATGGCCGCGTCTCCCGGATAGACGCGAGCGCCGCCGAGGCGCTACCCGGCGTGGTCCTCGTCATTACCCACGAGAACGCCCCAAGGCTGGCCGACACCAGCGACAAAGAACTTGCGATCCTGCAGTCCGACGAGGTCGCTTTCCGCGGCCAGTACATAGGCGCGGTCCTGGCCGAGACCTTCGAGGTGGCCCGCCACGCCGCGCAAGTCGTCGAGGTCTTCTACGACGATGAGGGGCACGACGCTGCACTATCCGCGGACCGGAACGACCTGTACGCCCCGGAGGTCGTCAACCCGGCTTTCCCCACGGATACCGAAGAGGGCGACGTGGACGAGGCGCTTTCTTCGGCGGCGGTGACGCTGGACGAGACGTACACGACGCCGATGGAGCACAACAACCCGATGGAGCCGCACACCACCATCGCCGTCTGGGAGGGCGGAGAGTTGACGCTGTACGAGTCTACTCAAGGGGCGCACGCCGCCAGGGCGTCGATCTCCTCGACCTTCGGGCTCGACCAGGACCGGGTTCGGGTCGTGGCGCCCTACGTCGGCGGCGGTTTCGGGTCCAAAGGTTTGCCCCACGCCAACACCGTCCTCGCGGCGCTGGCCGCCCAGATGGTCGAGGGCCGGCCCGTAAAGTTCGCGCTGACCCGCCAGCAGATGTTCTCCTGCGTCGGCTACCGCACCCCGACGGTGCAGCGGATACGGCTCGGGGCCGACGAGGACGGTCACCTCACGGCGATCTCCCACGACGTCGTGGAGCAGACGGCGAAGATAAAAGAGTTCGCCGAGCAGACTGCCGTTGCGACCCGGACGCTGTACGCCACCGGAAGCCGCCGCACCACGCACCGGCTCGCCGCCCTCGACGTTTCGGTGCCGTCCTGGATGCGGGCTCCCGGCGAAGCTCCCGGCATGTACGCCCTGGAATCGGCGATGGACGAGATGGCCGTAAAGTGCGACCTCGACCCCATCGAGTTCCGCACCCGCAACGAACCCGAAATAGACGCCGAGACGGGGCTCCCGTACTCCAGCCGTAACCTGATCTCCTGTTTCCGGGAAGGGGCGCGCCGCTTCGGGTGGGAGGGCCGGGACCCGACGCCGCGCGCCCGCCGGGAGGGGAACTGGCTCGTAGGGACCGGGATGAGCAGTTCCACCTATCCGGTCTTCAGGATGCCGAGCTCGACAGCGCGTATCCGCTACGAGGGCGACGGTCGGTACGCTGTAGAGACCGGGGCCACGGACATCGGCACCGGGACGTGGACGGCGCTAACCCAGATCTCCGCCGACGCGCTCGGTGTGAGCGTCGAGTCGATAGACCTGCGTATCGGGGACACGGATCTGCCCTTCGGTGCTGTCGAGGGTGGGTCCTCGGGCATCACGACCTGGGGCTCGACCATCTTCGCGGCGGCCCGCGAGTTCCGCGAGAAGCATGGAGAGGAACCTTCCGAGGGCGATACGGTCGAAGCTGGGATGCCGGACAATCCGGAGACCGAGAACTACGCCATGCACGCTTTCGGGGCGTTCTTCGTCGAGGCGCGGGTAAACGAGGATACCGGAGAGGTACGGGTCCCGCGCATGACCGGGGTATTCGCGGTTGGGCAAATCATCAACCCCAAGACCGCCCGCTCGCAGTTTATCGGCGGTATGACGATGGGGCTCTCAATGGCGCTCCACGAGGAGAGCCTGATAGATGAGCGCTTCGGGCACGTAGTAAACCACGACTTCGCCGAGTACCACATCCCGACCAACGCCGACGTGGGTGAGATATACGTAGCCTGGGTTGACGAAGACGACCCGTACGTCAACCCGATGGGCTCCAAGGGGATAGGGGAGATCGGCATCGTGGGCTCCGCCGCCGCCGTCGCCAACGCCGTCTACCACGCCACCGGCATTCGGGTCCGGGACCTACCCCTCACCCCGGATAAGCTCGTCCGGTAGCGAAGGAGAAGTTAATTGAGCACAACTTTGGGAGATGTAGCAGCAAACGTCGGCAAGGGTCTTTTCGCGGGCCTGGCCGGTACAGCCGCGATGACGGTGTCGAGCACTCTGGAGATGAGGCTGAGCGGCCGGGGCGCGAGCCAGACCCCGGACGAGGCCGCCGAGAAGGTGCTGGAGGTCGAGCCGGAGGATGAAGAGTCCGAAGCCCAGTTCTCGGAGCTGGTCCACTGGGGCTATGGCACGGGCTGGGGTAGTGTGCGGGGGTTGCTGGACTCTGTCGGTCTCTCGGGGCTTACGGGTACCGCAGCGCACCTCGCGCTGGTGTGGGGTGCTGAACAGGTCGTTCTCCCGGCACTGAACGTCTCGGCTCCGGTCTTCCGCTACGGCGGGAAGGCGACCGCCACGGACCTGCTGCATCATACCGTCTACGCTACGGCCACCGGGCTCGCCTACTCGTACCTGGACCGGAGCCAGTCCCGCTAGAAAGGCGACGGAGCGATCTACCGCGGCGCCGTATGGACGTCGTGCGTTCCCTACCCTACACTGAAAGCAGCCCGGTACCCGGAGGTGCGGTGCTCGCCGAGGTTAGAGAAGTAGAGATGGATGGGTAAGAACGTGGGGGTTCCGAGACGAGAGCCCAAGGTTAGGGACACCCTGGCGAGCGGTCGGGGTTGGAAAAGGAGAGTAAGGTGGCCGAGTACGAACAAACGCAGAACGTAGACGCGCCCCCGGGAGAGGTCTTCTCCTGGCTGTCCGATGTGGGCAACCTCCCGGCTTACCTGCCGCCCGTGATCGAAGCTTCCGTCGAAGGCCCTTCGGAGGGCGACAACCCGGGACAGAAGATCCGCACCACGCTAGAGTACCCCGGGGGAGAGAATGCCGAGGAGAACGGCACTTTCACCGCCGAAGGCTACCTGGCCGTGAACGAGGGCGAGCGTCGCATGGAGTGGGGGGCGGAGGTAGAGCGGGACTACTCCGGCTGGCTCACGGTCTCCGAGGGCAACGGGTCCGGAGGAGATAGCCTGGTAACGGTTCACCTGTCTTTCGGGGAGCGGTCGGCGGAGCCCAACATTCAGGAGCAGGCCGAGGAGCGGGACCCGATCCCCGAGGGCATATCGTCCACCCTGGAGAGCATCCGACGGCAGATAGAGGAAGGCTCGGGTAAGGAGAATCCCCCGCCGCCCCCGCCGGGCGCCGAACCCCCGACCGGCGAGAACCCGGCCGTGGTAGACGAGGACCCTCCGTCCTAAAGACGCGCTACCGCCCGGTTAAGAGGGCATGATAATTCCCACTAACCTGCGTAGACCCCGGTAGGAATAGTCTCTGCGAGAGTGTGGCCTCCAGAGTAGACTGGCAGGCACATATCTTCGGGAAGGGGGTCGCTATGTTCGGCTCGGGGAGTTCGGCCACACCGCCCGGACGCTATCAGGTTCAACTCGTCTCCGGCGAGTTGGGGGAGAAGACGCATCAGAGAAACGTTCAGCAAGCGCTCAACGAGGGTGCTTCCCGGGGATGGCGGCTGGTCAGCGCGGGTACCACGAACGGTACCGGTTATTGGGTAACCAGCCTCTACTGGGATACCTCCCCGGATAGAACGTAGTCAAGCTGCAAACCCGGTCTCGCGGGTAAAGCCCGGAGCGGCATCAAGGGCGGTTCCGGAGGTCGTAGCACAGGCTGTCGAGGTGCCGGGTGAGCACTGATGCTACCAGGTCGCTCGGCGCCCGCTCCGGCCGGACCACGGCGTGCACCGCGAGCCCGTCGACCATCGCGTATAGCCGCTCGGCTTCGAGGTCAACATCTAGCCCGGGCGCGGCTAACCCCGATTCGACCAGCGTGCCTATAAGGTACCGGCACAGCCCCTGCAATAGATCGTAGGACTCCTGGCTTAAATCCCGCAGTGCCGGGTCCGCCAGCGCCCGGCCGGTCAAAGCCAGCCAGACCTCCGCCTCGGCCCTGCGCTCGGCGTCCTGCGGCAAGACCTCGCGCAGTATCGCCTCGACCGCTGCCCGGGGGCCGCAAGCCGTAAGGTCCAACGCTTCTACCCGCTGGCGCGCCCGCTCGAGGACCAGCCTCATCGAGAAGGCCAGAAGCTCCTCCTGGGTCCCGAAGTAGTGCCGGAGCGCACCCATAGACATCCCCGCTTCGCGGGCAACGTTCCTTACCGAAGCCCGCTCCAGTCCCTGGTGCCGGATCACCCGCCACACCGCCTCCGCCAACTCCTTCCGGCGCGCCTCTATATCGACCACCTTCGGCATCTTTCCTTTATAGCACAATCGTGCTACCATTGATTTTGCCGCACAACTGTATTGTAAAGGTGGACGCCATGATCTACGTCCTGATCGTCGCTTGCGAGGTTGGTTTCTGGGTCGTGCTGTTCGCTGGCCTCGCCGCTCGTTATCTACTGCGTCGTCCGCGGCTCGGTGCGGCGCTTCTGGTCTGCGTGCCGCTGGTGGATTTAGTCTTACTCAGTGCTTCGGCGATCGACCTGCGCTACGGCGGGGGTGGAGCCAACTTCGCGCACGGGCTGGCCGCGGTCTACCTCGGGGTCTCCGTGGCCTGGGGACACTCGATGGTCCGTTGGGCCGACGCGCGCTTCGTCTACCGGTTTGCTGGAGGTTCGCCGCCTCCGCGCCCATCTAAGACCGGTTCCGACCATGCCCGCCGCGAGCGCCGCCAGTGGGGACGTCACCTGCTCGCGTGGGCCGTCGGATGCGCTTTGCTCCTGGGCGGGGTAGCGCTGGTCGGAGACCCTGGGCGGACCGGGGCGCTGATCAGTATCGCGGGAGGATGGACAGTCCTGCTACTCATCGACTTCGTATGGTCTTTCAGCTATACCCTGTGGCCCCGCGGAGAGAAGCCCGGTTAGGCCGCGGTGGCTTATAAACCGGGCGGTGCGCACTACTTACCGGACAGGCTGGTCTCAAGGTTTCGCCCGGGCGAGCAGGGTGACGAGGGAGATGCCGGACAGGACGGCGACGACCCCGGCAAACACCAGACCGGCGGAGACGAGGCCGAAGAACCGGGCGGCTATATCGATGCCGATAACGGGAATAGACTCTTACGGCGAGTCGGAGGAGATCCTGGGCCGCTCGCTGAAGAACGCCGGCGTCGAGCGCGAGTCCGTGGTACTGGCGACCAAGGTGCGGGGTGCTATGAGCGAGGCCGCGTTCAGCGGTGAGGGCGACGTAAACAACGTGGGCCTCTCGCGCCAGCACATCATGGCCGCCTGTGATGCCAGCCTCAGGCGTCTCGGAACCGACTATATAGACCTGTATCAGGTGCACGCCTGGGACCCCAGTACCCCGATAGAAGAGACGCTGCGCACCCTGAACGACCTGGTGCGGATGGGCAAGGTGCGCTACATCGGTTGCTCGAACTGGACGGCCCGGCACATCATGAAGTCGCTGGAGATCTGCCGCGCCCACGATTGGGAGACGTTTGCCTCGCTGCAGGCTTACTACTCGCTCGTCGGCCGGGATCTGGAGCACGAGCTTCTGCCGCTGACCCGCGAAGAAGGTCTCGGGGTCCTGACCTGGTCGCCACTCTCGGGGGGCTTCTCTCGGGCAAGTACACCCGTGACAACCAGAGTCCGGAAGGTTCGCGGCGCGTCGACTTCGACTTCCCGCCGGTGGACGACCGCGGCTTTGACGCTGTGGACGCCTTGCAGGAGGTCGCCGAGTCAAAGGGCGCCTCGGTCGCACAGGTCGCCCTGGCCTGGCTCCTCCATCAGCGGGGAGTAACGTCGGTGATCGTGGGTGCTAACAAGATGTCCCAGCTAGAGGACAACCTCGGTGCCACGGACATAGAACTCTCCGATGAGGAGCTGGAGCGCCTCTCGGGTACCACCGAGCCGGCCGCGCTCTACCCGCAGTGGATGATCGAATCCATGAGCGCGGACCGCTAAGGAATCGTTAAAGGTCGGCGGCGGGTTTGGCAGGGTCCGGTGTTCTACTGGGTTACCGGACCCCAGGTGCTAAGGACGGACCCACTCCGGGCTTTCTTCCGGAGGGACTTCTTTAAAGTCCGGTAGCTCTGTCAGAGCTTTTTCGGCGCCGCCGGGGCTGTAGAGGGCGAGGAGGCGCATCGGGGACCAGCCGGTGTTCGTGGTGGAGTGAAAGACCGCCTTCGGGACGTGGATAGTGTCTCCGGGACTTATCGGGAACGGCTCGCCGTCGTCTAGCATCTGCTCGCCGGAGCCGGAGAGGACGTAGAGTATCTCCTCGGCGTCGGGGTGGTTGTGGCGGTCATGGCCTTTGCCGGGCATCAAGATTACCTCGCCGAACGTCAGGTCCGAGCCTTCGGTGGCGTCGGGGGTTATGAACCACTTGATCTGGCCCCACCCGAAAGTGTGGACCGCCTGTGACTCCTTATCTACCAGACTCATTCTCTTCCTCCCGTCCCTATCTTCTTGAACCGCCGCATGTTCTCGGTCATCGCCTCTTCCGTCGGCAGCCGCTCCATGCTCGACGCCCCGAAGAAACCGACCACCCCATCCGTCCTCTCCAGCACGTATGCCGCGTCGTCCGGGCTGGCTATTGGACCACCATGGCATAACACCAGTACATCAGGGTTCTCTTTTTTGGCGGCGTCGTGCAGGGCCTGTACGCGCTCCACCGAGTCGTCGAGGGATAGCGCGGTCTGGGCCCCGATACTCCCGGAGGTGGTAAGACCCATGTGCGGCACGAGCACATCGGCCCCGGCCTCGGCCATCGCGCGGGCTTCGTCCTCGTTAAAGACGTACGGGGCAGTCAGGAGGTCCAGGTTCAGGGCCTCGCGGACCAACTCCACTTCCAGGCCGAAGCCCATGCCGGTCTCTTCCAGGTTCTGGCGGAAGTTCCCGTCGAAGAGGCCGACGGTCGGGAAGTTCTGGATGCCGGAGAACCCCATCTCTTTTAGCTGTTTGAGGAACACCGGCATGAGGCGGAACGGGTCGGTGCCGCAGACGCCGGCCAGGACCGGGGTGTCTTCTACGATGGGCAATACTTCGGAAGCCATGTCCACGACGATGGCGTTGGCGTCGCCGTAGGGGAGGAGCCCGGCGAGCGAACCGCGACCGGCCATCCGGTAGCGGCCGGAGTTGTAGATGATTATGAGGTCCACGCCCCCGGCTTCGGCGCACTTGGCCGAGAGCCCGGTCCCGGTCCCGGCCCCGACAATAGGGTTTCCTTTTTCGACCTCGCCGCTTAACCGGGAGAGCGCCGCGTCGCGGTTCAACGTCCCACCTCCTTTGTATTCCCGGCTTCAGCTTCGGATCCGGCCCAGGCTTTGTAGTGCTCGTCGAGCCTGTCGGCCATCGCCCGGGCAAACCCGGAGTCGTTTATATCCTCCTCCATCTCCCGGACTTCCACGGTATCGTCCAGATTCTCCCGCAAAGTGTCGAGCAGGGCCTTGTCGGCCTCGGGGTCGTGGAAGGGTTGGCCCTCGGTGGCAATGAGCGAGATGCCACCGAGCGGGATAAAGAGCGTCACCGGACCCGCGGCGGCGTTTAGCTTGCGGGCTATGCGGCGTCCGAGCTCGGCGCACTCTTCGGGGGTGGTGCGCATGAGGGTTATGGTCGGGTTGTGCACGTAGAGGTTCCGGTCCTCAAACTCCTGCGGCACGGAATCCCGGGGGCCGAAGTTGACCATGTCAAGAGCGCCCAAAGAAACGACCTGCGGGATACCCAAAGCACCTGCGGCTTCCAGGCGGTCGGGACCGGCGGAGAGGACGCCGCCTACCAGGTCGTCGGCCAGCTCGGTGGTCGTGAGGTCCAGGACGCCGGTTACAAAGCCGTCGCGCATCAGGGCTTCCATCGACTGCCCGCCGGTGCCGGTGGCGTGAAAGACCAGAACCTCGTAGCCGAGCTCTTCGAGGCGCTCGCGGGCGGCCTCGACCCCCGGGGTGGTTACGCCGAACATCGAGGCCCCGACCAGCGGGCGCTCCTCGCGCTCTTCGGGGACCGCGGCCTGCGCCATCCCGGCTATGGCTCCGGCGGCGTTGGAGAGGATGCGTCTTGAAACGTGGTTGATGCCGGCTATGTCCACGACCGAGTACATCATGGTAACGTCCACCGTCCCGACATACGGCCGGGTGTCACCCGAGGCGACGGTCGAGACCATGAGCTTCGGAACCCCGACCGGAAGCTCCCGCATCGCCCGCGTGACGAGCGCTGAGCCACCGGAACCACCGCACCCGAGCACCCCGTCGAGCCGCCCTTCCCGATAGAGCTGCTTTAGAACTTCGCCCGCTCCCCGGGCCATCGCCTCGACCGCCGCCCCCCGGTCCCCGGCATCTGCCAGCTTCCGCAAGTCCTCGCCGGCGGCCCGGGCGACCTCCTCGTTGGTGACGTCCGGCTCTATGCGAGGCTCGCCGACTATGCCGGCGTCGACGAGGACTACCCCGACCTCGTGCTCCAGCAATCGGTCACGCAGATATCCGTACTCCACCCCCTTTGTGTCGAACGTTCCCAAAAGGACTACCGTCGTCACGCTTGCCTCCTCTCTATCCGAACGTAAAATAGCCGTGGCCCGCACGCCGGCCGAAGCGTCTAACGAAGCGTCTAAAAATAGCGCCCGAACCGGCGAACATCCGACCGCTCCCGGCGAGCGACCTGCAATGGTAGGCTGCCCCGGAGGTTGATGCTTTTAGCAACCGAACCTCCCGTTTTCTCCTCCTTCTCCTGGCTAAATCCTACACTAGTTGTCTTTTACGCATCGAGTCAGCGTGCAATATAAGCTGTATACAAATACTCTTTATAAATTTTATAAATACATCTTTCTCTGTATCGGTTATTGACAAAAAGCGTTTGCGCTGCTACTTTCGTATACAAACTTTGTAGCAGGTAATTCAAACGTTTATAGGGTGATGGTTATTTAACCGGGGCTAGGGGATTATCGTGAGAGTAGGATTGCGGGAAGGTAGCAAGAACCCGGGGCATTTTGAGGTGAGCGAGCGGTTGCGGCAGCTCATTCTAGTTGGGGAGTATGGGCCGCGGGAGCGCTTGATCGAGGAGCAGGTAGCAGAGAGGCTCGGGGTGAGCCGGACTCCGATACGGCAGGCTCTAACCATGCTGGAGGCCGAGGGGCTTGTGGAGATTGCGCCGAACCGCGGGGCGACGGTGTGCTCTTTCAGCGTCGAGGACGTGTGGGAGATCTACGACCTGCGGGCCGTGCTGGAGGGCCACGCGGCGCGGCGGGCCGCCGGGCGGATAGAGAAGGGGGAGCTTGCCGGTCTGTGGGCGCTCGCGGAGGAGATGGAGAAGCTCTCCGGGAGTTTCTCCGAGCACGAAGAGGAGATCCGCTGGCTTGTCGCCCGCAATGGGGAGTTTCACGGCGGCATCCTGGCTGCCGCCCGAAACGGTCGGCTGGAGAAGATGTTCCGGCGCACCGTCCAGATACCGCTGGTCTTTAAAGCCTTTTTCTGGTACACGCCCCACGAGCGGATCATTTCAAACCATTACCACCGCCAGATCCTGGGCGCTCTGGAAGCTGGCGACGGCGAGCGGGCGGAGATCATTATGCGCGAGCACGTCTACGAGGGCCGGGACTTTGTTATAAAAGCTTTAGAGGAGGATGCCTCATAAACGGGTCACGCCCGCTGGAGGGCCTCCGAGTAGTCGAAATGGGCAGCCTGCTCGCCGGTCCTTTCTGCGGCCAGCTACTCGCCGACTTCGGCGCCGAAGTAATAAAGATAGAGACGCCGGGCAAGGGCGACCCGATGCGCGTCTGGGGCCGCCACCAGAAAAACGGCCGCACCCTCTGGTGGCCGGTAATAGCCCGCAACAAGAAATCCGTGACGCTTAATCTGCGCGAAGAAGAAGGCCAGGAGATAGCCCGGAAACTCATTTCCACGGCCGACGTCCTCGTGGAGAACTTCCGGCCCGGCACGATGGAGCGCTGGGGCCTCGGTTTCGAGGATTTGCGTGAGGAGAACCCGGGGCTCGTCATGGTGCGGGTATCGGGCTACGGGCAGACGGGACCCTATAGGGAGAGGGCCGGCTTCGGGGCCATCGGGGAGGCGATGGGCGGCATCCGGCACGTCACAGGTTTTCCGGAGGAAGCGCCGCCGCGCACCGGCATCAGCCTCGGTGACTCGCTCGCGGCGACCTTCGGGGCTCTCGGGGCACTGACGGCCCTTTACCACCGGGAGGCGAATGGGGGAGGCCGGGGTCAGGTGGTGGACGTCGGTATCTACGAGGCCGTACTGGCGCTCATGGAGAGTACCATCCCCGAGTACGAGCTTACCGGCCAGGTCCGGGGCCGGACGGGTACCGTTCTACCGTTTGTCGCGCCGTCGAACATCTACCCGACCCGCGACGGCGACTATGTCCTGATAGCCGGAAATCAGGACAACGTGTTCTCTAGGTTGGCCGGAGCGGTAGGACATCCGGAGTGGGCGGAGGACGAGCGGTACGCGACCCACCACGCCCGCGGTGAGAACATGGGTGAACTGGACGCGGAGATCTCCGCCTGGACGGAGGAACGTACCGTCGGGCAGGTACTCGGAGCCATGGAGGAAGCCGGGGTGCCGGCCGGGAAGGTCTATACGGCGGAGGACATGGTCGAGGACCCGCAGTACGCCGCCCGGGAAAACATCGTACGCGTCGAGGACGCGGAGATCGGGGAAATCCCGATGCAGAACGTGGTCCCGCGCCTCACCGAGACCCCTGGAGAGGTTCGCTGGACCGGCCCGGCGCTCGGCGAGCACAACGACGAGGTGTACGGAAAGGTTCTCGGGATGAGCGGAGACGAGAGGGCCGGTCTGCGGGAACGGGGGATTCTATGAAGATAGAATTGGTAGACGTCGGCCCCCGCGATGGCCTCCAGAACGAGGATAAAACTCTCCCGCCCGAAGTTCGGGCCGAACTCTGCGACTGGCTGGCCGCCGCTGGAATACCCCGCGTGGAAGCCGCGAGCTTCGTGAACCCGAAACTCGTTCCACAGATGGCCGGGGCCGAAGAGGTTCTGTCGGCAATATACCGCCGGTCCGGTATGAACTACGCCGGCCTGGTCCTGAACGAGAAGGGTTACGAGCGGGCGGTCGAAGCTGGAGTGGACGAGGTCCGCTACGCATTCCCGGTCACCGAGACGTTCGCGAAACGCAACCAGAATACGACCGTGGCGGACGCCGTAGGTCTCGCGGGCCGGCTCGTCGAGCGGGCGCGGCTCGACGGGGTCCGGGTCTCCATAACGCTTTCGGCGGCGTTCGGGTGCCCGTTCGAGGGGGAGGTGTCGCTGGAGACCGTGCTGGCGTTAGCCCGGCGGGTAAGCGACCCGGCCCCAGACGAACTCGTACTCGCCGACACCATCGGGGTCGGGGTGCCCAAACAGGTACGGGAACTGGTCGAGGGTGTGCGTCAAATGGGCGTTACCACCGGCTGCCACTTCCACGACACCCGCAACACCGGCATAGCGAACGCCGTGGCCGCGGTGGAGAGCGGGGCGACGGTACTCGACGCTTCGGTGGGTGGTACCGGCGGATGTCCGTTCGCACCGAGAGCTACCGGAAATATTTCCACGGAAGACCTCGTTTATACGCTGCACGGCATGGGCTACGAAACGGGTGTGGACCTGGAAGCTCTAATGCAGGCGGCCGGGTGGCTTTCGGAGAAGCTCGGCAAGGAACTGCCGGGCCAGGTGTACAAGGCCGGCGACTTCGCACCGGTTTCGGGATAGAGCCGGTCAGCTTGTCAGCCGGTCAGCTTGTCAGGTTGAGTGTAAAGCTAAGCGGAGGTGGGGGAATGAAACAGATCTTTATCCAGGATCGAGACGGAGCAATCAGTCATGAACGCCCGGTTGCCGACTCGGTCCTCAAAAAGCTGAAGTGCTGAAAGACTGAAGTGCTGACAAGCTGATTTTTTAGCGAAAGAGGGGGAGACATATGGCATATAACGTTGCGGTGGACGTGGGAGGTACGTTCACGGACGTACTGGTCTTTGATGAGGCGTCCGGGGAGTTGACGGAGGGGAAGGTGCTCTCGACGCCGGACGACCCGTCGCGGGGGGTCGTGACCGGCATAGAGCAGGCTTGCGAGAAGGTCGGGATCTCCTTTCAGGACTTGAACCTGCTGTTTCACGGGACGACCGTGGTGACGAACATGATCCTGACGAACACCGGCTCCCGGGTGGGGCTACTTACCACGAAGGGTCACGAGCAGATCCTGCACCTCGCCCGCGCCTGGACCCCCGGCCCACTCTACGGTTGGATGGCGCTCGTAAAGCCCGACCCGCCAGCAGCCCTGACCGACACCGTCGGTATCCCCGAGCGTATCGGCGCGGACGGCAGCATCATCACGGAGTTGGATGAGGAAGCGGTGCGAGAAGCGGTCCGGGGCCTCGCGGAGCGGGGCGTCGAAGCTTTGGCTATCGGTTTCCTGAACTCCTACGTCAACCCGGAGCACGAGCGGCGGGTGCGCGAAATATCCCGCGAGCTGTACCCGGACCTATCGGTCTCGATCTCCTCGGACATCGGCCAGGAGTACGGTGAGTACGAACGGACCCTGACCACGGTTGTAAACACCGCCGTCCAGCCGCGCACGATGAGCTACATGAGGAACTTCGAGTCCTCGGTGGCTGAAAAGAAGTTCAACGGTTCGCTCTCCATAGTACGCTCGGACGGCGGCGCTATGAGCACCGATGCCGTCTCTGAAAGCCCGATCCGGATAGCACTCTCCGGCCCTTCGGGCGGTGTCACCGGCTCGGCGTACCTGGCGCGCGAGATAAACGTCCCCGACGTACTGACCTTCGACATGGGCGGCACCTCTACGGACGTCTCGCTCTGCCTCGGCGGCGAGACGCCCTCGCGGCGCGAGATACAGCTCGGCTACTACCAGTTCAAGGCCCCGGCGGTCGACGTCCACAGCGTCGGGGCTGGCGGCGGCTCCATCGCTTTCCTGTCGGCCAGCGGCGCGCTACAGGTCGGCCCGGCGAGCGCCGGCGCCGACCCCGGACCGGCCTGCTACGGGGTCGGCGGCGAAGCCCCGACCGTCACCGACGCGAACGTGGTCTTGCACCGCATTCCGCCGGGCGTGGCCCTCGGCGGCTCGATGGAGCTTGACGAGGCGGCGGCCCGGGATGCCGTGGAGAAGATAGCGGAGCCGCTCGGCATGGGCGTCGAGGAGGCTGCCGAGGCAATCCTGGACATCGTGAACGAGAACATGCACGCCGCGCTGCGGGTGGTAAGCGTCGAGCGCGGCCACGACCCGCGGGAGTTTGGTCTTATCGGGTTCGGTGGGGCGGGTCCGATGCACGCCAACGCGCTCGGGCGTTTGATCCGGACGCGCTCCGTCATCATTCCGCCGACGCCGGGGGTCATGAGCGCCTTCGGGTTCCTGTCCTCCGACATCCAGAACGAGTTCCCGGAGACGTACCTGGCGCTGGCGGAGGAAACGCCCGCCCCGGACTTAAAGGCTCGCATCGAGGACCTGATAGCTCAGGCTGGTGAGTGGCTGGACGGTGAGGGTGTCGCGGAGGCGGACAAGCGGTTTGACCTCTACGCCGACTGCCGCTACCACCTGCAAAACATCCAGATACCGTGCCGCTTTGAGCTGGACGAGGTCGTTGGCGAGGACAGCACGTTTTTGCGGGGCCGGTTTGAGGAGGCGCACCATCAGCGCTACAACTTCGATCTGCCGGACTCGCCGCTGGAGATAGCGACTATACGGGTGATCGGGCGCGGCACCATCAAAGGCGTGAGCCTGGTGGAAAGCGAGAACGGTGGCGGTCCCGACCCGTCCGGGGCGGTAATGCGCGAAGAACAGGTCTTTTTCGGCGGCTGGACGGAGACTCCGGTCTACGACCGGAACCTGCTCCGGGCGGGTAACGTTCTTGAGGGACCGGCCATTATCCAGCAGGACGATACGACGACTGTTCTGGAGCCCGGTTACAAAGGTTCCGTAGACCGGTTCGGGAACATCCTGATCGAGGGGGTATAGAGATGCTCGACGAGCAGACGACGCCGGATTTCGTCCGGGAGCACGACATAGACCAGGTGACGCTCGACATCATCGAGAACGCCTTGAAGAACATCCGGGACGAGATGGACCGGGTGCTCGTCACGACCGCCGTAAGCCCCATTATCCGGGAGCAGGCCGACGAGTTTCCCATGATCGCCGATAAAAAAGGGCGCATGATCGTGGGCCAGTTCGGTAGCCCGGTCGATACCGTCCTCGCAAACTCTCCCTACAAGGTAGAAGACCTCAAAGACGGCGACGTCATAGCCTTAAACGACCCGTACATGATGGAGGGCTCGACCTCCCACCTCCCGGACATCCTGCTGGTACGTCCCATTTTCCACTCCGACGCGCACATCGGGTACGCGCTGCAGTGGGGCAACCTGATGGACGTCGGCGGCAAGTCCGCGGGCTCCATACCCATCGACGCCCGCTCCATCTACGAAGAGGGCGTCCGGATGCCGCCGGTCAAGCTCTACGACGGCGGCAAACTCAACGAGGAAGTCCTGCGCTTTTTCTGCCACAACTCCCGCACTCCGCGCGAGACGCAGGCCGACGTGATGGCTATAGCCGCCGGGACCTCCGCCGGGGCGCAGCGGGTCAAGGACATCTGCGACCGTTTCGGCAAGGATACTTACCTCGAAGCCTGCGACGCGCTTCTCGACCGGACGCGCACGAGCATTATCGGCCTGATCCGGCAGCTCATCCCGGAGGGCGAGCGGTTTGAGTTCGAGGACTACACCGACGACGACGGTCTCGGCAACGGACCGATAAAGCTCTACCTCTCGATGTGGCGCGAGGGCGACACCCTCCACCTCGACTGGGAAGGCACCGACGCGCAGGTCCCCGGACCGGTCAACTTCTTGTTGAACAAAGAGATGTTCCAGATGTTCGCGGGAGTATTCTTGATCTCCGCCGTTGACCCGACCATCCTGTTTAACGACGGTTACGCCGACATCATAAAGGTGAACATCCCCGAAGGCACCGTCCTCCGCCCGAAGGCTCCCGCACCGCTCTCCAACCGCCTGGTGGTCATGGCCCGGCTGTTCGACGTTCTCGGGGCGGTCTACGCGAAAGCTATCGGCTTTAACGTTTCCGGTTCCTACGGGACGAGCCCGAACTTCGTCTACTCCGGTGCGAAGAAAGACGGCGAGTCGTTCCAGACGATGGAGATTCTGTATGGCGGCATCCCGGCCATCCCCGGCAAAGACGGGCTCGACGGGCATTCGTGGTGGCCGGAGTTCATGGCGGTGCCGGCGGAGTACATGGAGACTTACTACCCGGTGGTGATCGAGGAGTACTCCGCCCGCCCGGACTCCTGCGGGGCCGGCGAGTTCCGGGGCGGCTGCGGCATCAAGAAGGTGTACCGCTTCCTGGCCGACGGCAGCGTGACCTACCAGGACGACCGGGCTGCGACCTACCCTTATGGCGTGGCGGGCGGCAAACCGGGTGCGCCGTCGGAGAAAATCTTGATCCGGGCTTCCGGAGAAGAGATACCGATGCCCTCCAAGGTTAGCGGCGTGCCCGTCTATGAGGGCGACCGGCTGGTATTCTCCACCGCAGGTTCCGGGGGCGTCGGCGACCCGCTAGCCCGCGACCCCGAGGCTGTCGCCAGAGACGTCCGCTGGCAGCTCGTCTCCCGGGAATCCGCCGAAAGTGAATACGGCGTGGTGCTGGACAACGCGGATGCCGTGGACCCGGGCGCTACGGAGTCCCGGCGCGAAGAACTTCGGGGCGAGCGCGGCGAGCTATCCGGCTTTGACCACGGCCCGCTGCCGCCGCTTGAGGAGCAGCGCGCGAAGGTTGCCGAGACCCGGCGGGAGTTTAACGAGTGGCTCTCCAGCGAACTCGGTGGCCGGTAAGGAGACACGATGCCAAGAGAACACGTTATCGAGATAGACCCGTCCCGGCCGCTGGCCGAGGAACCCGAAACCGGCCACAACCGCTGGCATGAGGACCTGCAACCCGTGCTAGAGGTGGAAGAGGGCGACACCGTAATCTACGAGACGCGCGACGCCTTTGACGGTCAGCTAGGACCAGGCTCCACGGCTGATGACGTGGCGAACCTGGATCTGAACCTCGTGCATCCGCTGACCGGGCCGGTGTACGTGCGGGGCGCGGAGCCGGGCGACCTCTTGGAAATACAGGTCCACGAGATAGAAGCCGATCCCTGGGAAGGTTGGGGCTACACGGTCGAGGTGCCGGGCTTCGGCTTTCTACGGGACGTGTTCGAGGAGCCGTTTATAGTCCACTGGCGGCTCCGGGGCAACGAGTATGCTGAGTCCGACGAGCTACCCGGCGTCCGCATCCCCTGCAACCCGCACCTGGCCTCTGTAGGCCTCGCCCCGAGCACCGATCTCCGGCAGACCGCCACGAAGCGCGAGACCGAGCTTGCGGACCGCGGCGGCTTCTCCCTGCCGCCCGAACCTGCCGGGGCCGTACCTTCCGGCAGAGTAGCCGAGGAGGGCATCCGTACCATCCCACCGCGGGAGGTCGGCGGCAACCTGGACATCAAGCAGCTCTCGCCGGGGTCTACGCTACTCGTCCCCGTGTACCGCGAGGGCGGGATGGTCTCGGTCGGGGACATTCACTTTGCCCAGGGCGACTGCGAGGCTTGCGGCACGGCCATCGAGATGCGCTCCCGCACGCACCTCGGCTTCCGGGTGCGGAAGGGTGAGGCCCGGGAGAAGGGCATCAAGGATTTGCAATTCTTCCAGGACGACTACTTCGCCTCCCCGGAAATGGCCGCCCCGCGGCGCTTTTTCGCCACCACGGGTATCGGCGTTACCCGGGACGGCTTGAACGAGAGCGAGGATTTGAGCCTCGCGGCCCGCAACGCGCTACTGAACATGATCGAGCACCTCGGGACCCGCGGCTTTACCCGCCAGCAAGCCTACGCGCTGTGCAGCGTCGCCGTGGACCTCCGCATCAGCCAGACGGTAGACGTGCCGAACCTCCTGGTCAGCGCGCTGCTCCCGCTCGACATCTTCGCCTGATGCCGGACGAGCATATACGAGGTTTCGGCGGGCGGGGAGGTTCCGGCTCCCGGCCGGCCCTGGCGGTTATAGACATGACCTTGGGCTTTACCGACCCCGACTCCCCGCTCGCCTGCGACCTCGAAGAACCCGTGCAGAACATCCGAAAGCTGCTCGGCGCGGCCCGCGACGCGGGTGTGCCGGTGATCTTTACCACCGTTGCCTACCGCGAGTCCGACAAGCTGACCGCCGCCGCTTTTATAGATAAGGTGCCCGCGCTCCTGGCCTTGGAAGACGGTAGCCGCTGGGCGGAGATAGACCCCCGGATAGCGCCGCGGGAGACGGAGCCGGTGCTGAACAAACTTTTCGCCTCGGCTTTCTACGGGACCGGTCTCCCGAGCGCGCTCGCGGCGGCGGGCGTGGACACTTTAATCGTCACCGGAGCATCTACCTCTGGCTGTGTCCGGGCGACCGCCGTGGATGCCCTCCAGTACGGCTACCGGCCCGTCGTCCCCCGGGAGGCCGTCGGCGACCGTAACCCGCAGGCCCACGAAGCTAACCTCTACGACATAGACGCCAAGTACGGCGACGTCGTACCGGTGAAAGAGACTCTAGACTACCTAAAGGCACTACCGAAACGCCCGGAAATTTAAACTTTCTCCGGAGCGGGCCTGGTTTACACAAAGCCAAAATAGGGTATATGCTATGTGCAGATAGTGTAAGGTTCAGCGACTAGGAGACAGCGGGGTGTTAGCCAGTACTTGGCGATGGATATGGGAAAGCTCGAAGCCTCCGGGCTCCTGCATCACCGCAGCCTGATGGGTACTATGACCAGAGCCGAGACGGCGTCTTCGAGTTAGGAACTAGGGCGGGCACACCGTAATCGAGATGGACAGGGCCGGGGTATCGGACAACACTCCAGGGAAGATATAGTGAGGGCCGCCCGGGACGTGTATTCCTGAACATAGAGAAAACGCTCCCGACTCACTTGACAATGGACCTCTAGCGTGTAAAATAGGGTGTCCAGTGCGGAGTTAGTTTAGGTACATAACCGCTAATCTGCACGATCCGAAGTTCATCCCGAGGCACGAGATGAATGTCCAGCCGGTAGTAAACCGGCCGGGGGCTGTGTTGCGTGAGATATGCGGCACGGACTTGACGGGGGCGGTATTGACGAGAGACCTTTATATAGAGAAGGGAACAGAACAATGGCGACAAAGACCACTGAATACGCTACCACCCGGAACACGGATACTCCGGAGTTGCTGCCCAGCTACTTCGCTCACATAGACAAGGGACAGCTACTCACGCACAAGGAAGAAATAGAGCTCTCCAACGCCGCCAAGGCCGGTGACACCCGCGCCCGGGCCCGTCTCATAGAGAAGAACCTTCGCCTCGTGGTCAGCGTGGCAAAGAAGTACCGGGGCTACGGGCTGCCGTTTGAGGACCTCATACAGGAGGGGAACATAGGGCTGATGAAGGCGGTGGAGAAGTTTGACCCGGACCGGGGGTATCGCTTTTCTACGTACGCGACGTGGTGGATAAGGCAGGCGGTACAGCGGGCGGTGGCGGACAAGGGCCGGACCATTCGGGTACCGGTACACATGACCGAGAAGATCCGGAAGATGGCCCGCTCCTACAACGAGCTATCGGCGGAGCTAGAGCGGGAGCCCACCGACGAAGAGGTCGCCGGGCGGCTCGGCTGGCAGGTTAGCGAGGTGCTCGAAGTCAAGAGTGCGATGCCTGACGCTGGCAGCCTGAATAAGCCGCTGGGTAATGAGGACGACGCCTCCGAGGTCGGCATGTTCGTCGAGGACGAGGCGGCCTCCGACACCCCCGGGACGGTAATGCGGGAGATGGAGACCTCCCAATTGGGAGAAGCCATCGAGCGGCTGCCGGAGCGGGTGCGGTACGTCCTGGTACGGCGCTACGGCCTCGATGAGAAGGAGCCTGCCACGCTCGGGGCTCTCTCCGAAGAGCTTGGTATCTCCCGCGAGCGGGTGCGCCAGCTACAGCGAGAGGCCGAGCAGCGGCTGCGCAGTGGCGAGTACGGCCGCTTTTTCCAGCACATAGCGGCTTAGAGGACATCGCCGGTCTACTCCGGAGATATTCCTAACTTGTAAAGACCCCGGAAACCCGGGGTCTTTCTCTTTCTACGGTTGCTTGAGGAGGTTCTAAATGAGGGTACTCGTCGCTGGTTCCAACGGAAATACGGGAAAGCGTCTTGTCCGGCTGCTGGTCGAGCGGGGTCACGAGGTTCGGGCGATGGTCCGGGCCGAGGACCAGATGTCCGGGCTGGAGCAACTCGGAGCCGAGCCGGTGCTCGCGGACCTCGAAGGTGAGGTCGGACTCGCGGTGGAATGTTGTGATGCCATCGTCTTCGCCGCCGGCGGGGGACCGGGGAGCGGCGCCGAGAAAAAAGAGACCGTCGACCGCCAGGGGGCGGTAAAGCTGATCGAGGCCGCCGAAAAGAGTGGTATCCGGCGGTATCTGATGCTGAGCACCCTGCGCGCCGACGCCCCGGAAGAGGGCCCCGAGAAGATGCAGCCTTACCTCTACGCCAAGGCCCGGGCCGACGAACGCCTGCAAGCGAGTGACCTCGACTACACCATAATCCGTCCCGGACGGCTCACGGATGACGAAGCGGCGGGCACGGTAGACGTGGCCGAGTCGCTCGGCCGGTACGGAGAGGTCACTCGCGAAGACGTCGCCCAGACCTTTGCCGCCGCCCTCGAAGAACCGAAAACTTACCGCAAGACCTTTGAGCTACTCGCCGGAGATACTGCCATAGAGAAAGCCGTGGCGACGGTCTGAACCGCTAATACAGGACGAAAGTTTCGGGGAGGGAAAAACTTCGGCTTCCGGTAAGCTTAGGGTGTAGCCGTAGGGAGGACCGCGGTACGAAGTTCGTGGAAACGGGCGGGAGGATAGGATATGTGCGGCAGGTACACGCTGGCAACCCCGGTCGAGGCTCTAGAGGAGGAGTTCGGGGTCGGCGGGCCGGTGCCCGAGCTAGCGCCGAGCTTCAACGTCGCACCGGCGGAGGAGGTCGCCGTCGTGCGGGAGGACGGTGGATATCGGCGTCTAGAGCTTCTGCGGTGGGGTCTGGTGCCGTTCTGGGCTGACGACCCCGGCATAGGACAACGCATGATCAACGCCCGCGCCGAGACCGCCCCCGATAAACCAGCCTTCCGGGCCGCGTTCCGCAAGCGCCGGTGCCTGATACCGGCCGACGGCTTCTACGAGTGGCAGCGGGCCGACGGAGGCCCGAAGCAGCCGTTTCACATCCGCCGCCGCGACGGCCGGCCCTTTGCTTTCGCGGGCATCTGGGAGGACTGGCGCGACGGCAAGGTTCGCTCCTGCGCCATACTGACCACCGATGCCAATGAGGAGTTGCAAGAAGTGCACCACCGGATGCCGGTGATACTGGACCGCGAAGATTACGGACGGTGGCTGGACTCCGAAGCTGGCGAAAAAGACCTGCGGGCGCTCCTCCAGCCCTACGCCGCAGATGATTTGGAGTTCTACCCGGTTGACCGGTGGGTCAACAAACCCTCAAACGACGACCCGCGCTGCATAGAGCCTGTAGCTTAGGCTACTCTGCGGAAAGGCTACAGGCTCTTTAGGAACTACTGGTAGCTAACAACCGCCGGTGGCGGGTTCAGGGATAAAACCTCTTCGGGCGACATGAGTGGGACGTCCTGGCTGTAGAAGAGCTTAAAGCCTCCGTACTGGATGGGTTCGTCGCGGACCAGCAGGTTGTACTTGTTGATCTTGGTCGCCGGGGCACCGAAGCCGTCGGCGTGGAGCACGGTCTGCACGTTCGGCGTCGGGGTTATCGCCGCCTTGTTCTCGATCATGTCGTAGCGGAACTGGTGTATCACCATTACCTTCGGCGGCAGCTCGTTCTGCTGGACTATCGTCGAGAGGGTCTCCGCGGCGTCTTTTATCTCCCACGCCGGGGTGCTGCCGAACTGCTGGCCCGGTACCTCGCCCGGAGCCATGTCGTACTCCGGGTCGATTGCCAGGTGTACGTAGGGCCGCTCCAAAAACGGGCGCAGAGCCTCGACCTCCGCGGCCACGGTGCTGTAGCCTATCTGGACGTCGAGCAGCAGCAGCACGTCGTTAGCTTTCGCGAGTTGGGCGTACTCCTCGATCACCTCCGGAGGAGTGCGGTTGAGGTACAGGCCGTCCGGGCCGGGAGTCGGCTGGGCGACCGAGGCGATCAACTCTATCGTCGGGATCGCCGGTAGGTCCGGGTCCGCCGCCGTGTAAGCTGCCGCCTGCTCCTTGAGCGCGTCGACCATCTGCTGCGGGTCCTGATACTCCCCGAGCACCCCCATCTGCGCCGACCAGGGATGTCCGTAGTAACTGACCAGCCGGTGGTCGACCAACGGCCCGTTGGTCGCGTCTCCCACTCCCGGCGCTAGCGTGTCCGGCACGGCTACCGCGTTCCCGTCCGCGGGCTTCTTCTGTGCGGCGGCCTGCTCGGAGGTGTCCTCTCCGGAAGTGCTCTCCGAGGATGCCATCGTCTCCTGAGCCGTCGGCTCCTCGGAAGTCGTTCCCGCCACCGGACCTGTGGATCCCCCAGTGGCTTCCGTAGTTTCTCCGGCTCCCGTGGTCTCGGAGTTTGAGGTTTCGGGGTTCGAGGTCGTGCCCGCTGAGGCGCTAGTCTCTTCTCCGCCGCCCTGCGTTGTTTCAGACTCGGATGGCGCGGACGAGTTTCCACAACCGGTCAGGGCGAGCATCACCGCCATCACAATAGAGAATGTCCCCAGATAGATCAGCCGCCCTAAACCCATAATCCTCCTGCTTGCCGCCTACCGTTACTGAGCAAGAAACCTGCACCCACACTACAAAATCCTAACTGGGACTAAACTACACCAGTCCGCAATCAGAACTCGCTGTAGTCTGAACCTTATTACATACTACTTCAAGTCCGCCGAGTTTGCCGACACTCTCACGCCCCTGTTACACAGCCGGAGATCCCGCATTGAACCAGAGAGTAGATGCTGTGGGTTAGATAAAACTTTTATATTAGTGTTGCGAGGATGTCAGGCCCATAGTTCTTTGATCCTTTCTTGAGGGGCGATCCAACAGTCGATTAATGTAGAAGACATAGATGTAGGCCGTTATCTTCGCCAGTGCCTGCCCTGGAGGCTGTTATGAACTTCAGCTTGGACACGGTAGCATGAAGGAATGTCGAACAGAAAACTTTACCCAAGCGATGTTTCCGATGAGGGATAGTATTTGTAGCCCCCTACCTGGCACTGGTGCGAGAAGACGTCTTCCGGCGCAATCAAGATCTGTGCGAGGTGTTCTTCTGCCGAGAACTCAACGACGTCTGTCGTACTAGATCTCGACTTGCCGGAGAAACCGTAATCGGTCCTGGAGTAACATTGGATAGTCCGCCAGAAACGTTATAAAACCACAAGATACTCAGCTAAGCGTGACGGAAGAAAATACTGTGAGGAGCCGCCGTGAAGTCCCGAAGAAACTTGCCGAGAAAAGATACCCGGAGCGGGACGGAATCCTATCCCGGGTCCGTGCCGGGCGCGGCCAAAATCTTCCGGGAAGTGGGTAAGAAGTTTTACCTCAACCTGTCGCGGGTCGCGGTATTCATGGTGGCGGCTCTCTTCGGTGCGGTTGCTATCGCCTTACGGTCCGTGAACCTCGGGGTTTCGCGGGACATTTCCGTGGGTGAGATCACCCGAGATCGCAGCTTTGGGTTGCTCGGCGTCTACCAGTGCCCGGAAGACTACTAACCTGATGAGGGTGACAAAAAACCGCCTCGCCCTTTACGGACTCTGCCTGGCAGCGCTGCTGATAACGGTAGGATTGGTAGTCCTGTACTTGTACTTGCGGGAAGACGATCCCTTTCAGGGAGCGGAGCTTTACGTAAACCCCGACTCTAGCGCCGCCCGCCAGGTCGCTGAGTGGCGGGATATGAGGCCCGACGACGCGGAGTTGCTGCGGAAAATCTCCACCCGCCCGATAGCCGCCTGGTTCGACCAGGATGAGGGCGTAACGGAAGTCGTGGACGAGTATGTAACCCGGGCCCGAGAAGTGGGAGATCTTCCGGTCCTGGTCGCCTACAATATTCCGAACCGGGACTGCAGCGGGAACTCCGAGGGGAACGGGGCTGAGTCCGCCGTGGAGTACCGGGCCTGGACCCGGGATCTCGCCGAAGGCATAGGCGACCGCAAAGCGGTGGTAATCCTCGAACCGGATGCCCTGGCGCTGCTCGATTGCCTGCCGGAGCCGCAGCGCTCGTCCCGAGTAGACCTGATCCGGGACGCGGTAGAGGTACTGGAGGGGCAGCCGAACGTCTCGGTATATGTCGACGCTGGCAACTCGAACTGGATGGAACCCTCCGAGATGGCCCGGCGGCTCGAAAGAGCCGGTATATCGAGGGCCGAGGGCTTTTCTCTAAACGTGTCGAACTTCGACGGTACGATGGAGAACGTCCGGTACGGCGAGAACTTGTCTACGCTTACCGGCGGCAAGCACTTCGTGATAGACACTTCGCGCAACGGCCTCGGTGCGTCGCCGGATGACGAGTGGTGCAACCCGACGGGCCGGGCGCTCGGAGAGCCTCCCACCACGGAGACCGCCAAAGACGTCGTTGACGCCTACTTGTGGATCAAACCGCCCGGAGAGTCGGATGGGACCTGCAACGGCGGTCCTCCGGCCGGCGTCTGGTGGCCGGACTACGCGCTGGGCCTCAGCCGCCGGGCTTCTTAGATGATACCTCCCAGGCGATACCGGAGCGCGACCGCCGCACGGTAGCTTCGACGGTCCTAATCTATACGCACACTCCGGGGTTCGGCGTTGTATGCGCCGCCCTTGACCGTGACCTCTAGGAGTCCGTCTTCGAGGGTAGCGCTAATGCTGCTCTCGTCGACACCTTCTGGTAGGGTCATGCTCCGCCGAAAGTTCCCCCAGCTACGCTCCCGAATAAAGAAGCTGTCGTTATCTAGATTCTGGTCTATCTCCCGGTTTCCGGAGATGGTCAGCGTGCCGTCGGAGAGCGTCACATCAACATCTTCCCGTCTTACACCGGAGACGTTAGCCCGGATTACCAGGTCCCCGTCCCGGACGAACACATCGATGTCCGGGATCCAGGCCGTAGCGTGGTTGCGACGCTCGCTCTCCGGCGAGTTGGTACTGTCACCTCCGCCGGTCATCCACTCCTGCTGCGAACGGTTTATTTCACTCACCGTGTCGACGAAACCCCGGAACGGGTTTCCTTTACGACCCATTCTGTCCTCCCTTCCCTGTATGAGGTTGCCCTAAGAGTTTTCCACCGTGGCTTACCTTGTAAACAACGGCGCCCGGAGGACTGGTCGGAGCCACTATTCGCTCGTGCCGCTGTCCTCTGAGTCCTCGGGGATTGCGGGCCGCATCCAACTTACAGCGGTCCAGGGAACAAAAATTGGTTGCCCCTCAACCTCGCCGGATTTGTAAACGTATACGAGCCCCGTCTCGCTCACGTCCTTGAGAACTGCAAGCTCCGAAGCCGTAGCCCCGCTCCTGGCGAGTAGGACATCCTGGTCCACCCAAGACCTTGGTACCTGCTTCTCGTCCATAAAGAACCTTCCTGTACCTTACGATCCGCGTCTGAACACATCGAGCGGGCAACCGCGGTCACCCACCCAGAGAGTCTATATAACCACTCGCGAGAGGTCTACACAGCCACGGTCCAGCACAGCTAGACCGTGGCCGTTGTGTACTACCGCCGCCCGGTATTGTCCGGGGTATTCTCCGCGCTCATCTGCTGCGGCGCGGGAGCACCCCGCGGACGGCTTGCTGCCCGGCCCGGTTCCGGAGGTACGCCCTCCACGCCAGGCTCCGGTTGCGTGCTCGGCAACCGCTCTTCCTGCAATCCTTTAATGAGGCCGTAGGCCACGAATATGAGGACTATACCGAAAGGCAGACCGGCCGTGATCGAGGCCGTCTGGAGCGCCGAGAGCCCGCCCACGAGCAGCAGTATCGCGGCGACGGCGCCCTCGGTAACCGCCCAGAAGAGCCGCTGCTGCCATACCGGGTTCGGGTCGCCGCCGTTGGTGAGTATGTCCACTACCAATGAGCCCGAGTCCGAGGAAGTGGCGAAGAACAGCACCACCACGATTATTGCGATCACGGACGCCACAAGGGTGAGCGCGCCGCCCATCGGGAGCTGCTCCAGGAACACGAACAGGGCGTTGGAACTACTTGCTTCGGCGAGGCCGCCGCCGTTGCCCTGCATGATGTACCGGATCGCGGTGTCCCCAAAGACCGTGAACCACACGAAAGACGCACCCGTCGGAGCGAGCAGCACGCCCACGATGAACTGCCGCAGGGTACGGCCGTAGGAGATGCGGGCTATGAACATCCCGACAAACGGCGACCAGGAGATCCACCAGCCCCAGTAGAACAGAGTCCAGGTTGACTGCCACTCCGAGCCCGAGTTGGCGAAGGTGAACATCTCAAAGCTGGTGCCTAGGAGGTTCTGGGCGTAGTAGCCGATGTTCCCCGCCAGCCCGTTGAGGATAAATACCGTCGGACCCACGATGAATACCAGGAGCGCGAGCCCCGCCGCGAGCCACAGGTTGATCAGGGACAGGTTACGAATCCCCTTGTCGATGCCGAGCATGACCGAGGTCACCGCGATGAGCGTGATGCCCCCGATCAACAGTACCGCCATCCACGTGGTATTTGGCGTCCCGAAGATCGTGTTGAGCCCCGACGCTACCTGCTGCGCCCCGAGACCAAGCGAAGTCGCCAGCCCGAATATGGTGCCGAATACGGCCAGGATATCCACTGCATAACCAATCGGCCCGTGTATCCGATCGCCTATTATCGGGTAGAGCGCAGCCGACGGCCTGAGCGGCAACCCTCGCCGGAAGGCGAAGAACGCCAGCGCCAGCCCGAGCGTGATGTATATGGCCCACGGGTGCAGGCCCCAGTGGAAGAAAGTCAGGTTCAACGCTTCTTCAGCCGCTGCCGGGCTACCGCCGTCGCCGACCGGCGGGCTGGTGAAGTGGGTGACCGGCTCGGTCACGGAGAAGTACACGAGACCGATGCCCATACCGGCGGTAAACAGCATCGCAAACCAGGCCATGTTGCTGAACTCCGGACGGCTATCGTCCGGTCCCAGCTTTACTTTCCCATACCGGGTAAAGAGCAGCCCGATCACAAAGATCAAGAACGCACTAACCCCTATTATGTAGAACCACCCGAAGTACGTCGTAATGAAGTTCTGAAGCGCCGTAGCCCCCGTAGATACAGCATCGGTAAAGAGCCAGCCAGCCAAGAGAAAACCTACGACCATTACAGCAGAGATAATAAACACCGGTGGGTTGGTGTGTTCCCTTAAATACTCTCGCATAACACCGAATAATCCCTTCGTAAGCTTACACGTCGTCCTCTAACCCTTCCGAGGACTGCTGAGATAAACAGTATATACGCACAATCGGCCATGTTTCAAGGAATTGTATGCAACAACCGGCAAGGTTATGCACAAATAATGCTAGTTTCTCAAGCTACTACCGGAGGCATCAGGAAGCTGGAAAATAAGAGCATTTTGGTGACAAGCAAAATCAAAAGTTATTGAGACTAATGTAGCTTTGTTAGCTTAAACGGAACTAGGAGGTGCTGCATTACCGATTTGTAAAAAATTTTGAGAAATTTTCGGGAAAACCGGGTAAATCGCTAAAGTTTTTCCGAGGGGCGTCCGATAACTACTGTAGTTGGAGAGGCCCGTATCGCCCAACCTTCCTTCTGTCCCTTCCGCGGGCTTCTCCAACATCACCTAGCGGAGTTTTCTGGGGACTCTTTTCGTTTTGGGTTTCATGGGCAATAATTAGGTATCTGCACTTTGCAGATACCGGCTAAAAGCAAGTGCCGGAAAGGGCCAGCAGTTGGTCCGGGACCGTTCAGATCAGAAAGGGGCGGCAAGATGGCGGATAGACCGCAGGACGCGCAGGCGGATGGTACTTCCACCGCCGATAAGGCTCAGAGTCTCACCGTAACGGACAACCGCACCGGTGAGAGTTACGACGTCGAGGTAACGGACGGCACCGTCCGGGCGATGGACTTCCGGGGGATCAAGGTCGATGAGGACGACTTCGGGCTGATGACCTACGACCCGGGCTACACGAATACGGCCAGCGTCCGCAGCTCGGTGACGTACATTGATGGCGAGAACGGGATACTAGAGCACCGCGGCATACCCATCGACCAGCTAGTTGAGCACTCGACGTACCTTGAGGTGGCGTACCTCCTTATCTTCGGCCACCTGCCAAAGAAAGAAGAGTACGACCAGTGGGTCTACGACGTCACCCACCACACCTACGTCCACGAGAACATAAAAAGCATGATGGACAGCTTCTGGCACGACGCCCACCCGATGGGCACGCTGCTCTCCTCCGTCGGGGCGCTCTCAACGTTCTACCCGGACGCCAATAACATAGACGACGAGCGCGAGCGGTACATGGCGGCCGTCCGGCTCGTCGCCAAGGTCCCGACGCTCGCGGCGTTCGCCTACCGCCGGAGCCTCGGGCTGCCGTACGTCTACCCGGATAACGACCTCTCCTACGCCGGGAACTTCCTGTCGATGCTCTTCAAGATGGCCGAGCCCAGATACGAGCCCGACCCGCGCCTGGAGAAGGCGCTGGACGCTTTGTTCATCCTCCACGCCGACCACGAGCAGAACTGCTCGGCGGCGGCGGTCCGGGTCGTGGGGTCTTCCCGGGTTGATCCCTATTCAGCGGTTGCCGCCGGTGTGGCCGGCCTCTACGGTCCGCTCCACGGTGGGGCGAACGTGGCGGTGCTGCGGATGCTCCAGCGCATCGGCACCAAGGAGAACATCCCCGACTTCCTCGAAGGCGTAAAGCAGGGCAATGAGCGGCTCATGGGCTTCGGCCACCGGGTCTACAAGAACTTCGATCCGCGGGCGGAGATCATCAAGAGCCACGTCGAGGATGTGCTGGAGGCTACCAGCAAGGAAAGCCCGTGGCTGGATATAGCTCGGGAGCTGGAGGATCGGGCGCTCGACGACGACTACTTCACCAGCCGCAAGCTCTACCCGAACGTAGACTTCTACTCCGGTCTGATATACGAGGCCCTGAACATCCCGACGGACATGTTCACCGTGATGTTCGCCGTCCCCCGGACCTCCGGCTGGATGGCCCAGTGGACCGAGATGCTAAACGACCCCGAGATGCGCATCGCCCGGCCGCGCCAGATCTACACCGGACCGCGCGACACCGACTATGTGCCCATGGATCAGCGCTAAAGTCCTCTACCCGAGCTACTCAGACCGTCCGGCTGGCTAACCGGGCGGTCTTTTCTTGCTTTACGTACCTTTCCGCTTTGTCGCGGTCCGCAGGGCTACTAGAATTACCGCGGTTTACTTCGTAGCAGAGGAGCGTCGTGTCAGACGAGCAGAAACTAGATAACCCGGAGAGCCGGTACAGTGGCTACCGGGCGCTCGACAACGAGGGTGGAAAGGTCGGCAAGGTAGATGCCCTGTTTACCGACGGAGCCGGCCAGGAGGCGTACGTATCCGTGGGTATAGGTTTTCTCGGCAACCGGACGATTCTAATTCCGATGGAAATGACCCGGAAAAACCACGGAGAACAGACACTCGAAATCTCGGATTCGGAGGGTAGGATCCGCAACGCCCCGGACTTCGACGGGGCGGAGATCTCCACCACCTACGAGGATGATGTCCGCCGCTACTTCGGCCTCGAAACCTACGAGGTCCCTCTTGCCGACCGGGGCTTGGAAGATCCCGCACCGGAAAACCCAGAGTACCTGAACGCTGGGGACCCCCCGGCCCCCGAAGACCCTGAGACTCACCGGACCTACAGCGAGGAATGAACTAGAAGGCGGGAAACCCCGGAACGGGGTTAACCTTCCCGCCGCGCCGGCCAGGAACCGCCCGGTAGATATACGCCAAGACCTTGTGGCTCGCTGGCCGCGACGTAGGTCCAGGCTAGCTGGTGGCTCGTTTCTCCAGCGGGCACGACCGGGATGAGTACCCGCAGGTAGTTGCTATCGCCTTCCGGGTCGAAACCTTCGAGGCGGTCTATACCGGGTAGCCGCTCTCCAGGATCGTCAAACACATACAACTCGCCGCGCACCACGTCCCGGTCGTCCACTGACTCCTCGGCCGCAACGGGTTCTATGTCTGCGGCGGCTTCCGCGTCCGTCACCGGGTCTGAAGTACCCGTAAGGTGTATAGCGCCGCCGGGCACGGCGAGGGCCGCATATCCGGTCGGCATGTCGTAGAGCCGCCCGCGGACCGTCGCCTCCGTAATGCTCACGGCCCCGCCGCAGAAGCGGTCGTGGTACTCGTAGCCGCGCTTGAGCGAGCCGTAGACAAAAAGGTTCAGGTGCAACAAGCTCCGCCTTTCTTTTCCGGGCTCTCCGCCGCCCACGTCCGGAGGATAGCTTAGAATCGCGGCGTAGACACAGCCTGGTTTTATCGAGAAAGGCGGTTACACCTTGTCGGGAGCAACTTCCGAATATTCGGGCGGAGCATCATGACGGAGCGCCGGGCGGTAGCCATTGTTAGTGGTGGGCTGGACTCGGTTACGCTGGCGTATATGCTCGACGCCGGGGGCTACGACTTGCACCTGATCTCCATCGACTACGGCCAGCGCCACCGCAAGGAGATAGACTACGCCGCGCTCTGCGCCGAAAGGCTCGGCGCCCGCTTCGACGTCGCCGACATCTCCGGCGTCGGGCGTCTCCTCGGCGGCTCGGCCCTGACCGACGACCTCGACGTTCCGCACGGACACTACGCCGCCTCTAACATGGCCGTGACCGTCGTCCCGAACCGCAACGCCATAATGCTTTCCATAGCCTACGGCGCGGCCGTCGCCGACGGTGCGGAACTGGTAGCCGCCGCCGTCCACGCCGGAGACCACTACGTCTACCCGGACTGCCGCCCGGAGTTCGTAGAAGCTTTCGAGAGTATGCAGCGGAAAGCCGTCGAAGGCTTCGGTAAAGACTCGCTATCGCTGTACACCCCGTTCATGCACCACACGAAAGCCGCGATAGTAGAGACCGGTGCCCGTCTCGGCGTCCCGTACGCCGACACCTGGAGCTGCTACGAGGGCGGCGAAATCCACTGCGGGCGGTGCGGGACCTGCGTAGAGCGTAAAGAAGCCTTTAAAGACGCCGGCGTGCCAGACCCGACGGAGTACAAAGACCCCAAATATCCCGAGTATTAAGTCGGTACAGGAGGATAGGCTGCCCACGGTCACGCCCCGCGCGTTAGAATCGCCGGGCGCAGTGTTTAAAGTTATTTTCCCGCGTTCGCGAGGAGCGTTGAGGGCAGGCTTTTGCGGAGGGTAGCGCCACGTACACGATAACCAAGCAATACGCCTTCTCGGCGAGCCACCAACTCGACCACCTACCCGAAGGACACCCCTGCGGGAGGCTTCACGGGCACAACTACGTCGCCGAGCTCGTGCTTCAGAGCGCAGAGCTTAACGGGGATGGCTTTGTCCGGGACTACGGCGAACTGGAGCCGTTTAAAGCTTTTATAGACGAGAAGCTCGACCACCGGCATCTCAACGACGTTATGGACGGTGTTACGAGTGCCGAGAACCTGGCCTCTTTCCTCTACGAGTACGCGAGCCGACGGTGGCCCGAGGTCGTGGCCGTGAGGGTTAGCGAGACGCCGAAGACCTGGGCCGAGTACCGGCCGGAGCGCCGGTAATGAGAGACCGCATCACGATATCCGAGATCTACGGACCCGTGATCCAGGGCGAGGGCGCGGTTATCGGTAAACCTACCGTCTTTGTCCGGACCGGAGGCTGTGACTACCGCTGTAGCTGGTGCGACAGCCCGTACGCCGTACTGCCGGAGTTCCGCGGCGAGTGGCGGAAGATGAGCGCCGGAGAAATATTCGACGATATCCGGGAGCTTTCCGCAGGACCGATACTCGTGACGCTCTCGGGCGGAAATCCGGCGCTACAGCAGCTCGAAAAGCTCATAGACCTCGGCCGCTCGGGAGGTTACACGTTCGCCATAGAGACTCAGGGAACAGTCTCCCGGGACTGGTTTGCGAAGCTCGACTACCTCACGCTCTCCCCGAAGCCACCGAGCTCCGGGATGCGGACGGACTGGACGAAACTGGAGCGATGCCTCGCCGCGGCCGGAGAGCGAACGGTATCAACTTTCAAGGTAGTAGTTTTCGACGACGAAGACTATGACTACGCCCGTGAGGCCGCTTCCCGCTTCCCCGGCGTCCCGATGTACCTTCAGGTCGGCAACGACGACCCGCCTAGCCTGGACACCGAACCCGAACCGGACGTGCCGAAACTACTCGGCCGCTACGCCTGGCTCTCGGACAGAGTCTTGGCGGATGGGTGGCACACGGCGACCGTTCTGCCGCAGCTACACGTGCTGGTCTACGGCAACCGGCGGGCGGTCTAGCGCAGCCGGCTCCATCTCGCTGCCGTCCCCTCTTACAACCGTACGTCGAGAATTATTTGCACAGTTCTGCTCACGATTAACTGTTACCGACAAACTTTGGTGCTTTGTGAGATTATGCGCGTGGCAGGGTGGGGTCAAGGACGGAAGCTTTTGCGGGAAAGAATGGGCATGGGTACGTTGTCCGGACCGGATGGCGAATACTACACTCGCTCCAGAGCCTCATTACGTCTTGACGCTGTATCCGTTTGGGTGAAGGGTAGGTCGGGGCGGAGGTGCTCCGGGAAAGGAGTGGTGCGTCCGTGAATAGCGATATTCAGGCGATAATCGGGCTGGTCGTCGGGGTAGGGGTTCTTATCTTTCTGGTGGTGCGTACAAAGGTGCACGCCTTTCCGGCGCTCATTATCGCGGCTTCTATAGTAGGGCTTGCCGGCGGGTTGGCCCCGTCGGCGGTCGCCGAGGCTATCACCACCGGGTTCGGAAACACCCTCGCGGTGATCGGGCTGGTGATCGGGTTCGCGGTAATGCTCGGGAAGATCCTGGAGGCCGCCGGAGCCTCGGAGCGCCTGGCTTACAGCTTTCTGCGATTGCTGGGCCGCCGCAGGGAAGAGGCGTCACTAGCGTTCACCGGGTATCTGGTGTCCATACCCGTTTTCGTGGACTCCGCGTTTGTCATCCTGACGCCCCTTGCCCGGGCTCTATCCGGCAGGACGGGTAAATCGGTGATCGCGCTCGGCGTAGCGCTCGGGGTTGGCCTCTCGGCTACCCACCACGCCGTGCCTCCTACCCCCGGACCTCTAGCGGTCGCCGGGATCTACGGGGTGGACGTGGGCTTGATGATCCTGGCCGGTCTGGTTTTGAGCATACCTCTCGTCCTTACCGGCGTGGTCTACGCCAAGTGGATCGGCCGCCGCATCTACCAGTTGCCCGCGTCGGAAGGTTCCGAAGATGATTGGTACCGGCCCGAAGAGCAGCAGGCTTACTCTGACGCGGATACCGCCGAGGCGGATCAGGACCTGCCATCGCTCACCCTGTCGTTGGCCCCTATCCTCGTTCCTGTACTGCTAATCTTTGGTAACACCACGCTCTCGGCCGTGGGACTGGAAGACGGGATATTCGGCTACATTCAGTTCTTTGGCAACCCGGTTATCGCCGTGGGTATAGGTTTGATCATCGCTATCTACGGGCTCTACGGGTACGCGAGCCGCCGCAACACCCTGGATACAATGGAGGAGGGCCTTCGCTCCGCGGGGATAATCCTCGTGGTCACCGGTGCCGGTGGTGCTCTGGGCAACGTCCTGCGCGAGAGTGGTGCCGGAGACTACCTGGGAGAGTTAATCGCCGGCACCGGTCTGCCGGCCATACTGCTCCCGTTCGTTATCGCCAGCATAGTAAGGCTCATACAAGGTAGCGGTACCGTAGCGATGATTACCGGGGCCTCGATCTCCGCCCCCATAGTCACGGGGCTGGATGTTAACCTGGTACTCGCGGCGCAGGCCGCTTGCCTGGGAGCTTTAGTGTTCTCCTACTTCAACGATAGCCTGTTCTGGGTAGTAAACCGTCTGCTCGGTATCAAAGATGTAAAGGAGCAGATACTCGTCTGGTCCGTGCCAACTACCATTATATGGGCCGTGGCGTTTGTAGAGCTGGTGATAGCCAGTGCCCTATTCGGCTCCCTGTTTACGTAGAGCCTCACCGCCTTTTTGACGAACCCGGTCTTCTGAAGAAAAGGGTGACGGCAGGAGCCGCCACCCCGGTACGGCGGTTGTTGCTTACCGGCCGCCCACGGGTTCCACGACCGGGACATCGACCTCGGTCTGTATGGAGTCGTTCATGTAGTTCGAGTACGTCGTGAGGGCGACGTTGGCGATCATCTCCATGATCTGCTCGTCGGTGTAGCCGGCTTCCCGGGGCGCGTTGAACGCCTCGTCGGACGGGTGCCCGTGACTCTCGACGACCTCCTCGGCGAACTGCAGGGCCGCGGCGAGCTTCGGGTCTTCGGCCTCAAAACGCTGTATGCGCTCCCGCTCTTCCTGGCTGATGCCCTCCTGCTCCGCAACTGCGGAGTGTACCGAGAGTCAGTAGACGCAGCCGTTGTAGTTGGACACCGAAACCGCTATGGCTTCTTGCGTCTGGCGGTCGAGCGCGCCGCCCTGCAACGTACCCGAAAGGTCCATGTAACCCTTAAAGGACGTCGGGGAGACGGCCATCTGCTTGAAGAAATTGATAACCTCTCCACCGGTTATCTGCTTGCCCTGCTCAATGTACGGCCGGGACTCCTCCGGAGCGTTGTCCGGGTCTACGGGTTGTATACGAGGCATTGTTAGTCTCCTTTCCTCGCTAGTCTTTTCCCAACCCACAATGTAACCGTTTCCTCGGATATTTGGAAGAGCCGGGACTAACCGCTACGGTCAATCCCTGAGCAGCGCGGCGTGGTCTACCTTTATGCAGCGGTTCATGACTACGGTGAGGCCGTTTTCCTCGGCGTGAGAGGCGGCTTCCTCGTTCTCGACACCGAGTTGCATCCAGAGCGCGCCGGCTCCGGCGGCCACGGCGTCTTCGGCGACCGGCCCGACCTTCTCGCTCCGGCGGAAGACGTTCACGATGTCGACGGGCTCGCCGATCTCTTCTACCGATGCGTATGGTTTTTCGCCGAGTACCGGTTCCGTCAAGGTCGGGTTTACCGGAAATATTTTGTATCCTGCCTGCTGCAAGGCGCGGGCGATGGCGTGGCTCGTGCGGTGCGGCTTGTCCGAAAGACCGACGACCGCCACGGTGTTTGACCGCTCCAGCAGCGACCGGATCTCTTCGGGGCGGGGGTTAGTGTGCATTTCGCTCCTTCAGGATCTCCAGGTTTATTCCGGTGGGTATAAGGGCTTCTTCCTTGCCCTTGGCTTCGACCATGACGTCCGCGTCCCGGCCGCCGAGCGCAGCGAGGAGGCTCTGCCAGTCCGCGGAGCTAAGGGTCCAGGCATGAGCTCCGGGCTGTTTCTCCGGGTCCTGGCTGGATATGTGGAGCTTTGGCCGCGCTCCCCGGATCTCCCAGGTCGGCAGTGATAGGTCGAGCGCCTCGTGCAGGTGCAGTCCGTCGGAGTTTAGTTCGTGGTGGAGGGTGTCGATGATCGCGGGTATCCCGAGATTCCGGGCGGTCTCGACGACTTCGGAGACGTTCCAGATCCGCTCGTCATTTTCCAGCGCCAGGTACGAGAGTACCTCGGTCTCCGGGCGCAACACCTCCACGAACCTCGCGGCGGTCGCCGCCTTATCCCCGTTTTTTCCGCCGAGATGCAAGACCATCACGCTGTCGTGGGCGCTCGCGCCGCCGAGTAAGGAGAGGACCCGCGCCGACGACCGGAGTTCCGCCAGGCTCCGCTCGACGACCTCCGGTCTCAGGCTCGACGGCTGGATGTACTGGCCCGGGTGCACCGAGAGCCGGATGCCTAGAGAGTTGGCGAGATCCCCGGCTTCCCGCAGCTCCTCGCCGTGTTCGGCTCTCCAGTCGTACGGAAAGTCCGGGTGGGAAGCAAAGGGTACAAGGCTCTGCCCGATCCTGAACAATTGAACCCCGTGATCCGCGTTCCAAGATAGTATCTCCCGCAGTCCGCCTATATTCTCCCGGACTATCCCCCGAACCTTATCCTTGTCGGAGAGCCCCGCTAGACGGAGCGTGCGGTTCGTGGTCGCCGGCAGGGTTAAGTTCTGGGCTGCATATCCTACGCGTACCATACCGGGATTCTACGGGATCAAAAACGGGGCGGCGGTAAAGTATCATACCGCCGCCCCGCGGGATTAGTGACTTGCCTGTGAGGCTCTACTGGCTACCTTCCAGGACGAAAGTAACGGCCAGGTTCACTTTGTAGCCGGTGATGTTGCCGTCCTCGACCAGTACGTTCTGGTCTTTAACCCAGGCACCCTCGATGCCGCGGAGCGACTGCGAAGCCCGGCTTATAGCTTCTTTAACGGCGGCGTCGAAACTCTCCTGTGAGGTCGCGCTGATCTCGGTAACACGAGCGACGGACATAACGAATCCTTCCTTTCTCCTTTGACCTGAATAGGCTCTACCCGGCAGAGGAGCCAGGCAAACTTTGCTAGAGCTTGGCGACCAGGAAAGGATCGCTGGTCGGTTCTGGGGAACCGCCCGCGGGCTCTACGGTAACCGCCACGGTCTCGACGTTGACGACCGGGCTGTTGATGTTCGCGGCCACCGGACCATCTTCCGAGCGGAACGTACCCGCCGGCACGGTTTTGTCGCCGGTTATGCACCAGATCTGGTACTCCATGTCGTCGGGTACCGGCGGCAGGTCGTCGGCCATCAGGACCGCCTCATGGTCCCGGAACCGGAGTACCATGCCTTCTCCGGTACCGTTCAAGGTGTAAGCCTGCTCGATCCTGGTATCGTTCCTGAAAGTTTGTAGCTCCGACTGCTGCTCCCGGAGCTCGCCCTGGAGCAGCACGTTCCATGACAAAAGGGCAACCGCAACAGCGGCAGCCGCCCCAATCGCCAGCTTTCCGCCGGTAAAGAACTTCTTAAAACCGGCGAGCGGCCGCCGGTTGCTCGCCCCGGCCGGCTGCGACTCATCTCTCACCTGGCCCAGGACGTTTTCGCGCAGCCTGGCCGGAGGCTCGTATTCCTCCGGGGCGAGCGCCAGCAGGCCGGTAATAGCGACGATCTCATCCACCTGAGCCTGGCGTTCGGGGTGCGCGATTAAAAAGTCTTCAAACTCCCGCCGCTCTTCCGTGGAGAGAGCGTTCAGCGCGTAAGACTCCAGCAAGTCCGTAAAGTATTCTCTGTCCATCGGACTCATCCGGACACCGCCATCCCCCGGCTGTCGAAAAACGACTTCACCTTTTTGAGGCCGAGCCGCATCCGGCCTTTAACGGTCCCGAGCGGCAGACCCAGTAGCTCGGCGATCTCCGCGTGGGTATACCCGGAGTAGTAAGCCAGCTCTAGAATCTTCAACTGCTCCGGGGGTAGGGTCTTTAACGCCTCGCGGATCTGGTCCCTCTGGGAGTTCTGCCAACTCTCGGCGAACGCCTCGCTCGGCTGGGAGGTGTTGGCCTGGGATTCCACCTTTTCGTGGGTCCTCCGGCGACTCGCCATCGACCGGAGCTGGTCGATGCCCTGGTTGTGGACTATGGACAGTATCCAGGTCCTTACGCTGCCGCGCTCCGGCCGGTAACTGCCGGCCCTCCTCCAAACCTTCAGAAACACTTCCTGCACCAGGTCTTCCGCCGCCTGCCGATCACCTACCATACGGTACGCCAACGAGTAGGCTGCCCGTCCGTGCCGGTCGTAGAGCCCCGCAAAAGCCCCGGCGTCGCTCTTGTCTATGAGCGAGATCAAGTCCTCATCCGCCAGTAGAAGGTATTGTTCAGGTTTACCCATCGCACATATTCTACGAGAAACATGCAACACTGGATCATCGCGCGTTTAGCGAACGATACGTGCTGCCCTCTGCCCCGGATTGCCGGCGAAACGACACTGAGTTAAGCTCGATTTAAGGTGTATTAAGAAGAGCGTGGTTGCGAGTACGTATATAAGTATTGTAAGCTATATACGATCGGAAGCGAAGAGTGGGGGTGATCCAGGGGCTGATCGTTACCGTAGTGTAGGGTAGAAGCTAGTTGAGTAGTAACCCAGATGAGCCATTGTGGCTCACATTGAAGGGAGAACGGATGAGTGAAGTAGAAAGCCGTCCGGGCTCGGTCGCGGTAGACCGGGACTTTAGCCGACGGAACTTTCTGAAGACGGCCGCCGGGGTCGGGGCCGCGCTAGCGGCAGCCGGCATCGGAGGTATCGGCTTCGCGACGAAATTTGCTGACGCCCAGGGGGCGCCTGCGTACACGACGTACCAGAGCCTTGGTGCGGCGGACATCGTGGCGTTTGCTTACCAGCTAGAGTTGCTGGAGGGCACGTTCTACGCCGAGGGTGTCAACGCGGGTGTCGTAACCGGCAACGCGCTGACGCAGATAGCCGAGATCCGGGACCACGAGATGGCGCACGCGGACGCTCTGGCGGGGATTTTGAACGAGGTCGGCGCAGCAGTACCGGCGACCCCGAGCTTCACGTACCCGGACGGCGTCTTCGCGGATGCCACGGCATTCCTTAACCTGGCGGCTACTTTCGAGCCGGTCGGGATCGGGGCGTACCAGGGAGCGGCTCCGGCGCTCATAGGCAACCCGTACCTCGGGCCGGCGCTCTCCATTCACAACGCCGAGTGCCAGCACTGGAACGCTATCAAGATCCTGCAGGGCATCGTTCCGCCGAACAACGTAACGTTCGAGGAAGCCTTGCCGCTGCAGCAGGTACAGCAGGCCGTAGCACCTTTCGGGGTTTAAGGAGGATTTAGCTAGATTATGGACAAGCAAGTAATTAACGTTCCGGGCGCGGAGGCCATCGCGCAGCCGCGGAGCCGGAAGGACTTCTTCAAGGCGCTGGCGGTAGCCGGCGTCGGTACGGCGGTCGGTACGACCTTGCTCTCGCGCAAGGCTTTCGCCCAGCAATTCGACGGCGACGCCGACATCGGTAACTTCGCCCTGACCCTGGAGTACCTGGAGGCCGAGTTCTACCAGCGGGCGCTGGATGCGGGCGTGCTGTCGGGTGAGGCGCTGGCGGTCGTGCAGAACCTCGCCGCCCACGAGCAGGCGCACGTGGACGCGATCATCGCTTATCTACAGGGTGAGGGGGCGACGCCGGTCGCGAAGCCGCAGTTCACCTTCCCGGCGGACGCGTTCTCTAGCACCGCGTCGATTCTCAACCTGGCGATCACCTTCGAGCCGGTCGGTGTCGGGGCCTACTTGGGCGCTGCGACCGAAATCCAGAGCCCGGACCTCCTGGCTGCGGCCGGGAGTATCGTCGGTGTCGAGGGCGAACACGTCGTCGCGATCAACGACCTCCTCGGCGTGGTGCCGCCGGCCAACACGGCGTTCCCCGAGGCCCTGACCCGCCAGCAGGTCTTGGCGGCTGTAGCACCGTTCCTCGGTATGGGCGCGATGCCCGACACGGGCGGCCCGTCGGGTGGCGGCACCGCAAGGGCTATCTAGCAGACTGGACCTGATGCAACAACAGCGTGATTTTGTAAGGAGCGGGGCGCTTGCCCTGCTCCTCTTTATTTGCCTGGTTCTGAGCGCCTGCGGGTCTCAACCCGCGGCCGAGAGCGGGGGAGAGAGTACCGGCGACCAAGCTCAGTCCACCGGCGAGCAAGCAGCCGGTGCGACCGCCCCGGAGTCCGGCGGCGAAACGACCGTCAGGGCTGTAACGCCGGACCAGGTCTTGTCCGAAGAGGAACGCACCGGCGTACCCAAGTTCGATGGATGGGACTCCACCACCGGCGACGTCCCCGTGATCCAGGCTACCGCGGATTCTTCGGTGGGGGCGATACCCGCCGTACAGCCGTTTAACTTCGGGCGGGACCCGGGCGGCCCGGAAGACAAAACGCTGTACGTCACGGTACCGAAGATCGGGCTAGAGGACGTACCCGTCTATGACTCCGTCTCGGAAGACAAGCTCAAGGATTCTGCGGTCCACGTCCCGGCGACGGGTTTCCCGTGGCAGAACGGGTCGAACACTTACATTGCCGGGCACCGCATCGGCTACGCTGGCACGGGCTCGTATCGCGTTTTCTATGATCTGGATCAGGTCGTAGAAGGGGATGAGATAACCTTGCGTGACGCGGACGGCGCCGAGTACGTTTACCGGGTGACGAAAAACGTGGTGGTCGGTCCGGAGAACGTCCAGATAATGAACCCCGAAGCCGGAAAGTCTATCGTCTCCCTCCAGACCTGCACCCTGCCGGACTACGCGGAGCGCATCGTCGTCCAGGGAGAGCTGGTCGAGCAGAGCGACTCCTAGCTCGCGGAAGTAACCGGAGCGGACAGGCGGGGCCGGTGCTAATATTCGCACACCCGGGGCCTGGTCCGGACGAATGTTAGCTAGCTAGAGGGTACCCATCTTTTTGAGGTTGAGTGTGTTATCGAGTGGTAGCTCCGGTAACGCCACGTACGTCGAAGCTGAAGCTGAAACTGGCAAGACCGGTATTCTGGTGGACGCGGGTCTCTCCTGCCGGCGTCTGGAAAAACACCTGGCGAGCCTCGGCCGGAGCCTCGGGAATGTCGAAGCGGTATTCCTTACTCATGGGCACGGGGACCACACCGCGGGCGTCCGGTCGCTGGTCCGGCAGTTCGGGCTACCGGTCTTTGCCGCGCCCGGAGTAGCGGAGAGTGTGGGGGCCAGGCTTGTAGAGGAGGGAGAGACGCTGGACCTCGGCGGCTTCTCCACTATGTTCTTTAAAGTACCCCACGATACCGCAACCTACGGGCTGCACGTTTCCGATGGTGAGCGGGCAAGCGTTGTGGCGACCGACCTCGGGGAAGTACTCCCGGAGGTGATGCGCCGGATGCGGGGCGCGGACGCCGTGGTGCTAGAGGCCAACCACGATACGGACTGGCTGTGGCGGGGTCCGTACCCCGCGGACCTTAAGCGCCGGGTATCCTCGGCCACGGGTCACCTTTCCAACCAGCAGGCGGCGGAGGTCGCGCTGGACCTCGCCCCCCACGGCCTCAAAGACCTCGTGCTCGCCCACCTCTCGGAGAAGAATAACTCGCCCGCCCGGGCGTGCGGCGTCGTACACAAAGCGTTGCGGGAGGCCGGGTACAACGGCCTCCGGGTCCGGTCGGCTCTCGCCCGGCGGCCGACGCCCTGGATAGAAGTCGGCTACCCGCTCGATAGCCCGGAATACCTCTACCGCTACACCTCCGAGAGCCGGGCAGAGGTTACCGGACAACTCTTTGAGATAGAGTAGAGGAGTGATCCGGGACAGATGTTGAGCCGCGCCACCGTTGTCGCCGTCGGCCGCGTCAAAGGCTGGGCCGCGGATGGTTGTGACGACTACCTGGGACGCCTCCGGCGCTACTTCCCCGTTAGCGTGGTCGAGGTACCGGAAGAAGACCTCAACCGGCGCTCCCCAAAAGAGGTGCTCTCCGCAGAGGCGGGGCGCATACTCAAAAAGATCCCCGACCGGGCGCACGTCGTTGTGCTGGACCGGGAACGCGGTAAGCAGCGTTCATCGGAGGAGTTGGCGCGGCGGCTCGAACCACTGGCTCAGTCCGGTAGCAGCCACGTAGCCTTTGTGCTCGGCGGGCCGCTGGGTCTCGCGCCGGAAGTCCTGGAGCGAGCGGACGAAGCCTGGTCGTTCGGTCTTTTGACGCTCCCGCACGCACTCGCTAGGGTCGTACTGCTCGAACAACTGTACCGTTCCGTAAAAATATTCCGGGGCGAGAAGTACCACTGGTAGAAGCTTTGGATACTGAGTTGGTTGGTAATATAGAAAGATGAAGGTTCAGTTGGACAGGTTTGAGGACAGCGGGTGGGCGGTATTGCTTCTCGGGCGGCGCAGCTTTGACGTGCCGCGGGAGCTTCTGCCGCCGGAGGTTCGTCCGGGAGATGTGATCGAGTTTCGCCCGGTGATCGACCGGGAAGAGAGCGAACGATGCTCTGCGAAGAACCGGCGGTTGATGGATGAGCTTCTCGGAAAGGATGGTGCCTCATGAGCTTTGAAGAGCGGCTTGCCGGGGCTATCCGGGATGCGGTGTGGAAAGCCTACGAGGTAGAGCTAGACGGCATCCACGTCGAGCGCCCGAAAGACGCCGAACACGGTGACCTGGCGACCAACGTGGCCCTGGCTAATGCCCGTACGTTCCGGCGCAACCCGCGGGAAGTAGCCGAGAAGATCTCCTCGACCCTCGATGCCCCGTTTGCGGAAGAGGTCACTGTAGCCGGACCGGGGTTTATAAACCTCCGGCTTTCGTCGGAAGCCTTGAACGGCAGTCTGGAAGACCTTTTGCGGGCGGGCGACGACTATGGTCGCAGGGAACCTTCGGGGGCGGCGACCGTCCTGGAGTTCGTCAGCGCGAACCCTACGGGGCCGATCACGGTGGCTCACGGCCGGCACGCGGCTTACGGAGACTCGCTGGCCCGGATCTTCGAGGCTACGGGCCGCCCCGTCTCGCGGGAGTACTACTTCAACGACGGTGGAAACCAGATCCGGCTGCTCGCCGAGTCCGTTGCCGTCCGGTACGCCGAACTCTACGACCGGCAGTGGCCTGTCTCCGATGCCGAGGAACTCTATCGCGGCGAGTACATAGCGGACATAGCCCGCGACCTCGCGCAAGGGCGCGGAGAAGAACTACTAAACACAGAGCCGGAACGGGCGCTGAGTGAGATCGGCGCGTTTGCCCGGCGGTGGTGCATGGACGGAATTAAAGGTACCCTGGAACGCGCCCGGGTAGAGTTCGAGACATACTTTAACGAGACCAGCCTCTACGACTCCGGGGCCGTCGAGAAAACGGTCGAGGAACTAAAAGAGCGGGGTTACGCCTACGAGAGTGAGGGGGCGCTGTGGCTCGCCTCCTCTAAACTCGGTGACGATAAAGACCGGGTACTCGTCAAGGGCGACGGCTCCTACACCTACATGGCCCCGGACCTCGCGTATCACCGGGACAAGTGGCGGCGGAACTTCCATACGGCGCTCGACATTCTCGGCGCGGACCATGCCGGCTATCCGCCGCGCATCCGAGCCGGGCTCGTGGCTCTCGGGTTGCCGGAGGATCTACTGGACGTGGAGTTCGTGCGGCTCGTGAAGCTCGTCCGCGAAGGCGAGCCGGTAAAGGTTAGCAAGCGGGCAGGTAATTTCGTCACCTTCGATGAGCTACTGGACGAGGTCGGGGAAGACGTGGCGCGGTACTTCTACGTCCGGTCCTCGCACCAGACGGAGATGAACTTCGACCTGGACCTCGCCATCCGGCAGTCCGACGAGAACCCGGTCTTCTACGTACAGTACGCCCACGCCCGCATCAGCCGCATCTTCGAGAGAGCCGAAACAAGCCCGGAAAGCCTGCGGAGCGTGCCGTCCGGGGAGTTCGCCCCGGAAGAGCGGGCGCTGCTCCTGGAGCTACTGGACTTCCCGAGGGTGCTGGAGAACGCCGCCGCCCGCCGGGAGGTCCACCCGCTGCCGACCTACCTAGAAACGCTCGCCACCCGCTACCACCAGTTCTACACGGTCCATCGGGTGCTGGTCGACGACGAGGCGCTCCGGACGCGGCGGCTCGCGCTCTGCGCGGCGACCAAGTCCGTGTTGCGCTCCGGCCTGGACCTCTTGGGAGTGGTCGCCCCCGAGAAGATGTAACCGCCGATGAAGCCTGGCTTCCGGCTACGGACATCTGTTCTACTCTTTCTTCTGATCCTGACCGGGGCCGCGGGTTGCAGCGGCGGCCAGGTGTCATCGCCGGCCCGGGCGGCGGTCGAGGCTCACGTAGCGGCGGACGGCAACGCCGAGCGCCGGGTAGTCGTCGATGCGAGTCCGCCGGGGCCGTCTCTCGAACTGACCCGTAGGTGGTCGCTGATCGCGGGCGTCGACGTGGCGGACCGTAGCGCGGCCGCTGGCCGGTCCTATGAACTCTCCGACGATAACCCTAACGACTCCTCCGGCGGTATGTCGCTGGAAACCACGGACTATTTCTTCTGGCGCGACTTTGAGTTTTCGGACAGGTTGGAAGGCCCGCTCGCCCAAGGCCGCCGGTTTACGGGCGGTGTAAGCTACAAGCTCGTGATGCCCGGACGGATGTCTACGGCTCCCGGCGCGTCTCGTACGTCGGGCGGTGTGGCCGTCTATGACATCGGCGCTGACGAAACCCTGGCGGTCCGGGCGGAATCCTGGATGGTGCGGTGGTGGGCGGTTCTCGGGACGGCCGGTGGACTTCTCGTGGTTGCGGCGCTTATCCTGGGCGGCCGGGCGGCGAGGGCCGTCCTGGGCATCCCGCGCTGGTTGTGGACCGGAAGGTGGTTTTAGAAAGCGGTATTCCCGTATCCCGTTAGTGTATAGGTTGCTATACTGCCGGAAGGATCGGGCACCTCGTATGCGCTGGGAGTTACATGAGCGGTAACAACGAACGCTTGACGATATGCCAGATCAGCGACATCCACTGCGGCAGTCCATATTTCGTGCCGGACTTGCTGGAGCGTTCGATACTGGAGATCAACGAACTCGACCCGACGGCGGTCGTGGTATCCGGTGACTTGACGGACGCCGGCTACCGCCAGGAGTTCGAGACCTCGGCCGAGTATGTCCGGCGCTTCCGCTGCGATCACGTAATGGTTATTCCGGGCAATCACGACTCTAGGAACGTCGGATACATACACTTTGAGCGGCTTTTCGGAGACCGGTACTCGGTGCTCGACTTTGAAGAAGCCATAATGGTAGGGGTCGACTCTTCGGAGCCGGATCTGAACGACGGCCGGATCGGGCGCGAGCGCTACGAGTTTATCCGGGGGGCTTTCGATAACGCCGGGGACCGGCTAAAGATCTTTGTGGTCCACCACCACCTGATGCCTATTCCGGGCACCGGCCGCGAGCGGAACATTATCTTTGATGCCGGGGACGTGCTGGAGCTTCTGACCGAGATGGACGTAAAGCTGGTCCTCTCCGGCCACAAGCACGTACCCTACTCATGGAAGCTTGAGAACATGTTCCTCGTAAACGCCGGAACCGCCTCGACGAGCCGGCTCCGGGGTAACACGCGACCCTGCTACAACATTATCGAGATCGAGAACGACCGGGTAAAGGTCTTCCGCAAGTACCCGTTCAAGGAGCGGGAGCTCGCGGTGGACTTTAACGCCGGGACCAACGAATATGCGCGATTCGAGGGGCGGGTGGACGACCCGGAGGTCACGGGGCTGCCCCGGTCCCCGGCTAACGAGTAGCGGAGCCGGGTAGACCACGTGCAGGTCCCGCTGCCGGACGCCCCGCCGGACCGTCCACGGGCGCTGTTCCTGATAGACGGCGAACACTACCCTCCCGTGGTCCTCGACGCCATAGAGCGGGTTCGTGCCAGTTTGGGGGCGGCCGGTGTCGCCGCGGCTTTGCTGGGCGGGACGGAGAAGCTTCGGGAGGGCACGGACTACGGGCTGCCCGTCGTTAAGGACCGCGACCCGATAGCGACCGTCGAGCGGGCTCTCGCGGAGCACGCGGTAGACGTTGTAGTGGATCTCTCCGACGAGCCGGTCGTCGGCTACCGCGAGCGGCTGCGGATAGCGTCTCTGGCGCTCGCGGCTGGCGCCCGGTATGTGGGGAGCGACTTCGAGTTCCGGCCGCCCGGATATCCTGAGGTCTCCACAAAGCCGTCGCTCGCGGTGATCGGGACCGGCAAAAGGGTCGGAAAAACGGCGGTATCCGGATACCTGGCGCGCCTCCTGGACCGTGAGGGCTTTGCGCCGGGCGTGGTCTCGATGGGCCGTGGCGGGCCGCCAGAGCCGCAGGTGGTCGAGGGTCACAAGATGGAGGTCGGTGGCGAGTTTCTGCTGGAGGCGCTCCTCCGCGGGGCTCACGCGGCGAGTGACTACTACGAGACGGCCGCCCTCAGCCGGGTAGTCACCGTCGGCTGCCGCCGGTGCGGCGGCGGGCTGGCCGGCGAGCCCTACGTGTCGAACGTGCGGGAGGGGGCGGAGGTCGCCAACACGCTTTCGACCGGCATCACGGTGTTCGACGGCTCGGGGGCCGCGGTGCCGCCGGTGGCGGTCGGCCGCCGGGTGCTCGTCGCCGGGGCGCACCAGGATGAGGAGTACATCGCGGGCTTCCTCGGGGCCTACCGGCTGATGGTGTCGGACCTTCTGCTGCTCACAATGAGCGAAGAGCCGATGGCCTCCGCAGAGAAGGTCCGCCGCATCGTCGAGGCCGTACATACCGTAAAGCCGGAGATGCGGGTGATCCCGACGGTCTTCCGGCCCCGTCCGGCGTCGAGCATCAGAGGGCTCCGCATAGCCTACGTCTCGACTGCGCCGCCGACGGTTCTGGACCGGTTGTCGCGGCACCTGGAGGAGCGTTACGGCTGCGAGGTCGTCGCGGCTTCCGGAAACCTCTCGGACCGGAAGCGGTTGGAGGAGGATCTGCGCGGCATGCGGAGAGCCGAAGCTTACGTAACGGAGATAAAAGCCGCCGCAGTAGACGTGGTGACTCGCCGCGGGTCTGAGGAGGGCAAGCCGGTGGTCTACTGCGACAACGACCCCGAGGGTTCGGGGCTCGACTCTGCGCTATCTGGTCTGGCCCAGGCCGCGGTAGAAGAGTTCGGCGGTCAAAAGACTGCTTGACCTCCGGCTGCTGGTGTATAATATAGGTGTAGCAGCCCAGGAAGAGAAAGAAAATTCCGGCGGCTGTTTACCACTCTGAGTTTTCCGACAGGAGTTCCGTCCGGCAGGTATGCTCTGGCATGCACATTCCCGGCGGTCTCGGGAGGTTGGGTGAGCTTCTACCTTGAGCACTAACGAACCCGGTTCGATGGCTGCGGAAGCCACGGCTATGGAGTACGTGGCGGTTACCGAGCAGGTAGCGCTAACGGTAGCTCGTATGGAGGGCTCTGGAGAACCCGAGGAGGCGTACACCCTGGCAACGGAAGCGTTCCGCGACGGGCTGGCCGGTATCTCCGCATCCGGCCGGGTAGCGATACTGCGGGAGGAGCGTCTGGACGAGAGAGGACAGATGCGGCCGCTAAAAGTTCGTCAGGGCATCCTCGGAGTCGGAGACGACCTCGGCGGGGGTGGTGACGAGGTGGACCTCGCGGTCGAGCCGGTCGAGGGGTTACAGCTTCTGACCAAAGGCCAGGACGGTTCCATAGCGGCGGTTGCCGTGGCTCCCCGGGGTAGTATGCTCCGCACGCCGGACATGTACATGAGGAAGTTGATCGTCGGTCCCCGCGCCAGTGGCAATATCGACATCGACGCCCCGGTAGCCGAGAACATCGGGGCCATAGCCGAGGCCGTTCAGCGCAAGCCGTCGGAGATAACCGTTGCGGTACTGGACCGGGAGCGTCACGAGGATCTCATAGAGGAAATCCGGGGTACCGGAGCCCGGATCCAGATGCGGGCTGAAGGCGATTTAACGCCCGCGATAGCGGTTGGTGCCCGCGGCGCGGACCTGCACGCGGTGATAGGGGTGGGCGGAGCCCCGGAAGGTATACTCGCCGCCGCGCTCATAAAATGTCTCGGAGGGGAGATCCAAGCGAAGATGTGGCCGACGCAGCGTTCTCAGGTTGAAAAGCTAAAGGAGTATGGTTTAGAAGATCCCGAACGCAAGCTAACGATGGAAGACCTTGTAAAAGGCGAGGAAGTTATATTTTCCGCGACCGGCGTTACCCAGGGAGAAACCCTCCGCGGGGTCCGCTATTTCCGGGGGGGCGGCCGGACGCACACCATAGTAATGTCTACCCGACCACGTATGGTAAGATTAGTAGATACCATCCACGCTTTAGAGCCCGACGCCGGTTCTAGAGGCTTTCAGCTTTAGAAGTAATCAATGAGCAACACTCTCGTTCGCAAAACGGAAAAAGGTAGATAAGAGCATGACAGATTTATCCACGCTCGAACGCAAGCGCCTGAGCGACCTGCACCAGATCGCCTCCCAGCTCGGCATCGAGCAGTACCGCAAGTACCGCAAGCCGGAGTTGGCTCAGAGGATTTACGAGGCGGCTACCGAGCAAGCCTCAACCCAGAACGTCCGCCAGGACCCCCGCCCTCAGGAAGCGGAGACGCCGAACGGTACAAACGGCCAGGCCAGAGAAGCTGTAGACGGTCCCCAGGGCGCTCACCAGAACGGCTCCGCGGGTGTTACCGAAACCGCGAACGGTGACGGCAACGGCGTGGCGGTCGCGCCCGAAGCGCCCGCGCAGCGCCCGCCGGAAGAGCGCGAGACGCGCGGCGGTCGTCAAGACGGCCGACAGCGGCAGCCGGGTGGCAAAAAAGACAAGTCTCAGGAGCGCGACGGTTCGGGACAGGGTCAGGAGTCGTCACAGAGCGGCATACTCGACGTGCTTCCCGACGGGTTCGGTTTCTTGAGGACCGGCGGTTACAGCCAGAGCAACAAGGACGTGTACGTTTCGGCTTCGCAGGTAAAGCGGTTCAATCTGCGGCGGGGGGACCACATCGTGGGTCAGATCCGCCAGGCCCGGGACGGAGAGAAGTATCCGGCGATGGTCCGCATCGAGTCGGTCAACGGCAACGAGCCGCAGAAGGGCCGCTGGCGTCAGAACTTCGACGACCTCACCCCGCTCTACCCCGAAGAGCGTTTCCGGCTGGAGTGGAAGCCGAATGACATAGCCCCGCGGGTCATCGACCTCGTCGCCCCGATCGGCAAGGGACAGCGCGGCCTGATCGTCTCTCCCCCAAAAGCGGGTAAGACGACCATCCTCAAGCAGATAGCCCAGAGCATCGTCGCCAACTACCCAGAAGCGAAGATCTTTGTACTCCTGGCCGACGAGCGGCCGGAGGAGGTCACGGACTGGGAGCGCAGCGTCGCCGAGGCCGAGGTCGTAGCCTCGACCTTTGACCAGCCGGCCGACAACCACATAGCCGTCGCGGAGCTGGTACTGGAGCGGGTAAAGCGTCTCGTCGAGGAAGGCGAAGACGTGGTGGTGCTTCTGGACTCGATCACCCGCCTCGCCCGGGCCTACAACCTCGCCGCCCCGGCTTCCGGGCGCATCCTCTCCGGTGGTGTTGACTCCGCCGCCCTCTACCCGCCGAAGAAGTTTTTCGGGGCCGCCCGGAACATCGAGTTCGGTGGCTCTCTGACCATCCTGGGCAGCGCGCTCGTCGACACCGGCAGCCGGATGGACGAGGTGATCTACGAGGAGTTCAAGGGTACCGGCAACATGGAGCTGCACCTCGACCGCAAGCTCGCCAACAAGCGGGTATACCCGGCCATCAACATCGAGGACTCCTCCACGCGTAAGGAAGAGTTGCTCATGGAGTCCGGCGAGGCCCAGCGGGTGTGGCAGGTCCGCAGCATCTTGAACGCCCTCGACTCCTCGGCCAAGATAGAGTTGCTCATCGCCAAGCTCAAAGAGACCCGGACCAACCCCGAGTTCCTGCGCGAGCTGCAGCGCGTGAGAGGTTAGAAAAACCTGTCCGGAAAATAGCGGGCGGTGGTATCCGGGCACCGTCGCCCGCCCGGCAAAACCTGCCTGGACAGGAGTGCTATAACTTCATAGTGTGGCCTAACGCCACGGTATATAAAACGGAGGTTTTTTAATGAAGACGGAGATACATCCGCAGTACGATACGACCATAGTAAGGTGCACGTGCGGCAACGAGTTCGAGACCCGCTCGACGGCGGGCGAGTCCATTCACGTGGATGTCTGCTCGGTGTGCCACCCGTTCTACACCGGCAAGCAGCGCATCGTCGACTCCGGCGGCCGGGTACAGCGGTTCCAGAACCGGCTCTCCCGCAACCGTAAGTAGCGGAGCCGGAGCATGAGGGTCGGGGGACAGGCAATAATGGAAGGCGTCCTCATGCGGTCCCCCAACTTCTGGGGAACCGCGGTCCGGACGCCCTCTGGCGACCTGGACATCCGGGCTGACCGCTTCTCGTCGGTAACCAAGAAAAGCCGTGTTTTCCGGCTGCCGGTGATCCGAGGTTTCCTATCCCTCGGTGAGACCCTCTGGCTCGGGATGAAAGCTTTGACCATGTCCACGAACGTGGCCCTCGGCGAGGAAGAGGAGCTTTCCAAGAAAGAGATAGCCGCCACTATCGCGTTCGGTCTCGGGCTCGCGGTGCTGCTGTTCCTGGCGGCGCCCGTTCTCGGTACAAAAGGCATCGGTGCGTTGCTCGGGGAGACCATCGAGAACCCGATAATCTTTAACCTCGTCGAGGGAGCTTTGCGGATCGCCATCTTTATCGCTTACCTGCTGATAATCACCGCGGCGAGCCGGGATATCAAACGCTTTTTCGCCTACCACGGCGCGGAGCACAAAGCGATAAAAGTCCACGAGGCCAACAAAGAGTTGGTGCCGAAAAACGCCCGCGGACTCGACACGACCCACGTCCGGTGTGGCACGAGCTTCGTGCTCTACGTGTTGGTCTTGAGCATCCTGATTTTCAGCCTGCTCGGGACTCACGGCTGGGTCTTTATGATCCTCAGCCGCATTATCGTGATACCGCTCGTCGCCGGGATAGCCTTTGAGTTCATTATGTGGAGCGCTCGCAACCACTCTAACCCTCTAGTAAAGGTTCTGATCTGGCCGGGGCTTCAGCTACAGCGGCTAACGACCCGGGAGCCGTCGGACGACATGGTCGAGGTTGCGATGGCTTCGCTAAAAAAGGTACTCGTGATGGAAGAGGAGTCGCGGATAGCGCCGAATGAGGCGACCAACAAGCTGGTGATTTAGCTTTATGGATAATCAGGTAGTAAAACTCGCCGAAGAGACCCTTTTGCGCCAGCAGGCGCTGAACGAGGAGCTTTCGGACCCGAATATATACTCAGACCAGCGCCGGTACGCGGAGATCGCCAAGGAGCACGCGCGTCTCAAGCGGGGCGCAGGATGGAGCCAGGAGCTACTCGACGCTATCCAGGAGGCTCGGGAGGCGCGGGAGTTGCTGCCGACCGCCGCAGACGCTGAGGAACGCGAGTTCTACGCGGCGGAGGCCGGGGACGCCGAAGAGCGCATCGAGGAGCTTACGGAGAAGATCCGGACCGAGCTCATAGACCGGGACCCGAACGACGATAAGGACGTCATCCTGGAGATCCGGGCCGGTACCGGCGGCGACGAGGCGGCCCTTTTCGCCGGGGAGCTTCTGGAGATGTACAGCCGCTACGCCGACCGCCTCGGTTTCAAACACCAGATACTCTCTTCCAGCGCGGCCGAAGTCGGAGGCTACAAGGAAGTTTCCCTGGAGATCGAAGGAGACCGGGCCTACTCGGTCTTTAAGCACGAGGGCGGCACCCACCGGGTCCAGCGGGTCCCGAAGACCGAGAGCCAGGGCCGCATCCACACCTCGACCGCGACTATAGCGGTGCTGCCGGAAGCCGAAGCCGTCGAGGTCGAGATAGCTCAGAATGACCTTGAGGTAGACGTTTACCGTTCCAGTGGTCCGGGGGGGCAGAGCGTAAATACGACGGACTCGGCGGTCCGGATCACGCACAAACCGACCGGGCTGGTGGTTACCTGCCAGAACGAGAAAAGCCAGCTCCAGAACAAGGAGCAGGCCATGAGGATACTCCGGTCGCGGCTTTTGGAGATTCAGGTGCGCGAGCAGCAGGAGCGCGAGGGCGCCATGCGTCAGGCGCAGGTCGGTACCGGCGAGCGTTCTGCAAAAGTCCGCACGTACAACTTCCCGCAGGGTAGGATCACGGACCACCGGGTCGGCGTGACGTCCCACAACCTGGAGGGCACCCTGGGTGGAGACCTTGAAGAGTTTACCCAGGCGCTCTCGGCCAAGGAGCGGGCCGAGAAGTTGGCCGCCGAAGCTAACGCTAACGGGACATCCGGCAACGGAAACTCTGGCTAGAACCGCCCCGAGCGCCCGCGAGGCAGTCCGGGATGCGACCGCGGAACTCCACCGGTCGGGAACACCGGAGCCCGCCGCGTCGGCCGAGTTTCTTATGGCCGAACTTCTCGGGATAGGCCGGGGCGAGATACCACTCCACCGGGAATCGCTGGACGAAAAACAGCTAGCTCAGTACGGAGGTTGGATCTCCCGCCGAAAAAGTCGAGAGCCGGTCCAGCGCATACTCGGTTATGCCTACTTTCGTAACCTCAAGTTAAGGCTTAACGAACGCTCTTTGATACCGCGTCCCGACACCGAAAGCGTCGTGGAAGCCGCCTTGGAGCGCATCGGCCTTTACGGAGCCCCGCGTCGGGTGCTGGACCTTGGGACGGGCTCCGGGGCTATAGCCATATCCATTGCTGAGGAAAGCTCCGGCAGCGAAGTCCACGCCTCCGACGTTTCGGAAGTCACGCTCTCCGTCGCCCGCGAAAACGCCGGTCAGGTCAAGGCTCCGGTTCGTTTCCACGGGGCTGATGTCGCGGCCGGTCTTGAAGAGTTGACGCGCTCTGTAAACTTGCTTGTCTCAAACCCGCCCTACGTGCCGACCGACCAGATACGGAAGCTCGCTCCGGAGGTACGGGACTGGGACCCCTGGGCGGCGCTCGACGGAGGGCCTGACGGGTTGAGTTTCTACCGGCGCATCTTTGCGGAGACGCCGCCGCTGCTCGCGGAGGGTGCGGAGGTGGTCTTGGAGGTGGGAGACGGTCAGGCGGAAGACGTACTGGAGTTGGGCCGCCTAGAAGGTTTCACTCCGCTTGAGACGCGTCGGGACCTTGCGGGAACGGTTCGGGTCGTCTTGCTGCGGTGGTCGTCTTGAACGTAGTGTCTACTGCGGAGGCGGCCGAAAGCCTGCGGCGGGGAGAGGTCGGGCTTATACCGACCGAGACGGTCGTCGGGCTCGTTGCCGCAGAAAAAGGATTATCGCGGCTGTGGGGGATCAAAAGCCGCGACCCCGGTAAACCCGTCGCCCTACTCTGCGCCTCGACGGCGGAGGCGTTGGAGGCCGCGGAGAAAGCGCCGGCCCTTGCGGAAAAGCTTGCGGAGAAGTTCTGGCCCGGTCCCTTGACCCTGGTCTTTGACCGTCCCGGTGGTTGTACGGTCGGGGTGCGGGTCCCCGACCACCCGACGGTGAGAGGGGTATTGCAAGCCCACGGAGAGCCGTTCTACGCGACGAGCGCCAACATCTCCGGGGAGCCTGCGCCCGCGACGCTCGGCAGCGTGGACCGCCGGGTATCGGACGCCGTGGACTTCGCGGTTGAGGGAGAGCCGGGCGGCGGGGAGGCTTCGGCCGTTGTGGACCTGTCTGGTGGCCGGGTAAGGCTCTTGCGGGCTACGCGGGAGCTTGACGAAAAGACGTTGCTGCGGTTGTCCGGCGGTTAAGTTCGGTAGAGGATGTCGGCGGCGTAGCGGCTGTTTGAGACCATTTCGGGCGGGGGGTATAATCCAGGGCCGAGAGCGAGTAAGGACTGAAAGCGGCTCGAAAGGTTTGGAATATCTAAAGCTGCACCACCGAGGTTTCTCGATGCAAAGAACAACTACGCGGTGACGTATGCTGGTCACACGAACGGAGGCGGCGGATGATAGGTCCATATACGGAGGTTGACTCGGAGGTCCAGAACGCGCTCGACGGTGAGCTCGCGCGCCAGCGCTCGACGATAGAACTCATAGCGAGTGAGAATTTTGCCTCCCAGGCGGTACTCGCCGCCCAGGGCTCGGTCCTGACTAACAAGTATGCCGAAGGATACCCGGGCAAGCGGTACTACGGCGGTTGCGAAGAGGTCGATAAGGTAGAAGTTCTCGCCATCGAGCGGGCGAAAGAGCTATTCAAGGCCGAGCACGTCAATGTCCAGCCGCACTCTGGTAGCCAGGCTAACGAGGCCGCCTACGCCACGCTGCTGGAGCCGGGCGATAAAGTGCTGTCGATGGACCTAGCTCACGGCGGGCATCTTACACACGGCATGAAGCTGAACTTCTCCGGCCGGACTTACGACTTCGCTCATTACGGGGTTGGTGAGGACGGATATATCGACTACGACAACGTCCGGGAGATAGCACTGCGCGAGAAGCCGCGGCTGATAATAGCCGGGGCCAGCGCGTACCCGCGCGTGATCCACTTCGAGAAGTTCCGCGAGATAGCCGATGAGGTCGGGTCGTACTTCCTGACCGACATGGCCCACATCGCCGGGCTCGTGGCGACCGGCGTTCACCCGTCGCCGGTACCCTTCTGCGAGATGGTCACCACGACCACCCACAAGACACTTCGCGGCGCCCGCGGTGGCATGGCCCTGTGCCGCGAGGAGTACGCCAAGAAGCTCAACAGCCGGGTGTTCCCCGGGATGCAGGGTGGGCCGCTCATGCACGCCATCGCGGGTAAAGCCGTGGCGTTCGGTGAAGCGCTAAAGCCGGACTTCAAGGACTACGCCCAGAAGGTAGTGGACAACGCCCGGGCGATGGCCGACGGCCTCCTCGAAGGTGGACTGAACCTCGTCTCCGGCGGCACCGACAACCACCTCTTGCTAGTAGATTTGCGGGGGACGGGCACGACTGGTAAAGAGCTGGAGGAGCTTCTAGATGAGGTCGGCATTACCTGCAACAAGAACATGATCCCGAACGATCCTGAGCCGCCGACCGTAACCAGCGGTGTCCGGCTCGGGACCGCGGCGATGACGACCCGCGGCATGGACGAGGGTGAGATGCGCGAGATCTCCGACATCATAGCCCGTGCCGCCCGCGGGGAGACCGAAGATGCAAAGGACCGGATATCAGACCTCACGGAAGCCTACCCGCTGTATGCTTGAGGCGAAGAACTTCCACGTCGTAAACCAGCCACTTAGCCGGCAAAAAATAGCGGTGCTCCGCGACGAGCAGACCGGGTTGCCGGAGTTCCGGCGCGTCATGCGGGAGTTAGCCATGATCCTGGTCGGCGAGGCCGCGAGCCGGCTGCCCACGCGCACGGCCCGCATCCGCACCCCGCTACAAGAGACGGAGGTAGAGAAGATCTCCGCGCCGGTATGCCTGGTACCGGTCTTGCGAGCCGGTCTCGGCATGCTAGACGGTGCTCTGGCGCTGCTGCCGACGGCCACGGTCGGTTTCGTGGGGTTGCAGCGGGATGAGGAGACCGCGGAGCCGGTCGAGTACTACGTGAACCTGCCGCGGAACCTGGGGGAGTACTTCGTGATCGTGCTGGACCCGATGCTGGCAACCGGCGGCAGCCTATCGGCCACGCTCACCAAGTTAAAGGAGCACGGCGCGGAGTGGGTCTCCTGCATCCACGCCGTCGCCGCGGCGCCGGGTGTAGAGCGGGTCACCGCCCAACATCCGGAGGTCGACTTCTACACCGCCGCCCTGGACCCGGACCTGGACGATAACGCGTTTATCGTGCCGGGCCTCGGAGACGCCGGAGACCGCCTGTATGGAACCCTCTAGAAACCCCGCCGAAGAGCCGAACGGCCGGGGGTTCCAATCGGCGGCTCCGCAGAAACCGCCCCGGCCCTCATGGGACGAGTATTTCATGCGGATAGCCACGGAGGTCGCGACCCGCTCCACCTGTCCGCGGCTGGCGGTTGGGGCCGTGGTCGTCCGGGACCGGCGTATCTTAACCACCGGGTACAACGGCAGTCCGTCCGGGATGCCGCACTGCGACGATGTGGGCTGCTTGATCCGGGTCGTGGACGGCCGCGAGAGTTGCCAGCGCACGCTGCACGCCGAGCAGAACGCTATTATTCAGGCCGCCTACCACGGGGTTACCGTCCGGGGGGCAACCATCTACTGCACCCACCAGCCATGCCTGCTGTGTATGAAGATGATCCTGAACGCCGGTATTGAGGAGGTCTACTACACCGGTGGATACCCGGACCCGCTCGCCGTCGAGATGGCTGCTGAAGGCGGGCTGAAGATAGTCCAGCTCACCGCCGGAGAAGCGAGCGGCTGACCGGTCCGCGTCTCCCGCTGGCGGAAGCCGGTAGGGGGCTGGCACAAGAGGAAGGAGGCCGGTTGCGCCGGGAGCCTGGCGCGGCGATACCGTTTTGTTCGTGGGAACCATTACCGCTTTCGTCTCCGTTTACGGCATCGCTCTCTGGCTCGGGCTGTACCTGATCGGGCGAGATCCCCGCAGCCCCCGACTGCTATTCACCGGCCTCGGGTTGGTAGCCTACGCGCTCGCCGTAGCCTGCGACCTGCTGATAGACGCCGCGCCGCAGCACCTCGCGCCGGTATTCGTCCAGACCCGCTGGCCGCTACTCCTGTTCCCCGCGCTGCTGTGGACCGGGACGCTGGTCTGGTTACTACCGGAAGAGACCTCGTACCGGACCCGGCTAGCCCGGATCTGGAACGTCGCCGCGCCGGCGGTGATGGTGCTCATCCTGGCAGTAAGCTTCGGTACGGGTCTGATAGTCTCTCCGGCCGGAAAGGTGTCCGGCGGCGCGTTACCCACCACGTTTGGGATTGCTGTGCTGGCACCCATGCTGGCGCTCGGTTACTTGGTCTGGCGGAGTTTGCGGAGACGCCGGGCAGCGAGCTATACGCCGGTCACCGGTGTGCTGGCGGTATTCACACTGTTTTTCGCGCTCAGTACGGTCCTGATACTTTTCCCCTCCGGCCTTCTGCCGAGGTCGTGGACCATAGTCGCGATGGGGGTAGATGTGGTCTCGCTGGGGTTGGCGATCTCCTACTTCGATGCTTTTGAAGGGGGTGAGGCGTTGATGCCGGACATGGTCCGTTCGCTCGACGTCGCCCTGCTCGCCGCACTCGTCTTCGGTGGTCAGGTAGCGCTGATGATCAGCTTTTCGACCGGGATCACCTGGCCCACGCTAGTGCTGCTCCTCACGGTGGTCGGGACCGCCGTCGCCGCCTCGACTCTCTCAGACCGGCTGGCATCCGTGCTCGACCGGCTGGCTTTTAGCAGGATGCCCCGCGTGCGGGAGGCCCGCTCGGAGCTGCGGGGGACCGCCCGGGCTTTGCAGCGCCAGGACCCGGCGCTCGACCCGTCTGAGCTGGACGACGCGGAATTCGCCCGGCTCACCCGCCGGACACTCAGTAACTTCGGCGACCTCCCGCGGCTTTCTTCGAGCCCCCTGATCAACCTTCCACTGGTGCAGCGCCGCCTCGTGGAGCGTGAAGCCCGTGACGACCATCTCGAACGCGCCGCCGAACTCAAGACCGTCCTCGCAGAAAGCATAACCCGGCTCAAACCCCGCACGGCCGCTGACTTCGGCACCTCGGACGAGTGGCGCTACTACAACGCCCTGTACTTCCCCTATGTAGCCGGTCTCAAGCCCTACAGCAGCCGGAGGAGGACGTACCCCAAAGACCCCGTGGCCCGCGAAGCCCTGGAGTGGTTCCGGACCGCCGTGCCCGAGCGCACCCTCTATAACTGGCAGAATACCGCCGCAAAGCTCATCGCCCGGGATTTGCGGACTCGAAGTGAGCCGCCCGAGGACTAATTTCTTCCAAACTGGCACCACTTGGCACCGTTTTTCGTGGCCGTGGCAGTAACCTGAGCCTATGGTGGAGGCACGGTTGCAACTACGAGAAAGGACCGCCTTGCATATACTCGCTGACTTCACCTTCTACGCGGCGCTAGCGTTCCTGATCACCCATGAGATCGACGCGGTCGAGCGCCACGAGTGGAGGCTGCTGCCGGTTCTCAAAGAGCTAAAAGATGAAGCTGGCTTTAAGCTATTTACAGTCCTGCACGTGCCGGTGCTAATGCTTATGTTCTGGCTTACTAACTACCCGTCGGAGACCGTCGAGTTCTGGTACCGAACCGTTTTAGGGGTCTTTCTCGTCGTACATGCCGGGCTGCACAAGCTGCTGGAGAACCACGAACGCTACGAGTTCCGCTCGCTGTTTTCGCGGTCGATCATCTACGCGGCAGCATTGCTGGGACTTATCCAACTGACTCTATTGCTCGGCTTCGGAGAGACGGGTGGAGCATGAAGCGCACACGAACCCGGAAGGAGGGTGCTATGGACGTTAGTAGAACGTTTGGTGAAGTAAAGGAAGTGCGGCTGGAAGGGGGTGTAATCCGTTACCGGGAGCAGGGGACCGGCCCGGTCTTGGTGTTCGTCCACGGTATCCTGGCGAACGGCGTGCTCTGGCGGGAAGTAGTACCGCACCTCGCCCGGGACTACCGATGTATAGTCCCCGACTTGCCGCTCGGCGGTCACTCGGTGCCGATGAGTCCGGACGCGGACCTGAGTCCGCCAGGGATGGCTCGGATAGTAGCCGGCTTTCTGGACGCTCTGGACCTGCAAGACGTCACGCTCGTCGGCAACGACACCGGCGGGGCCATATGCCAGATCCTGCTCTCCCGACATCTGGGAAGCATCTCACGCCTCGTACTGAACAATTGCGACGCCTACGAAGCTTTCTTACCGGCACTCCTCAAGCCCCTCCAGTACGGCGCGCGCTTTTTCGGCCGACGTTTTGTGGACGTGCTCTCCTGGACGCTCCGGGCTCGTTTCGCCCAACGCGCGCTGTTACAGACCGTCGCCGCCCGCCGCATGGAGACCGCGGTGCTCGACACGTACTTCGCGCCCCTGCTCCAGAACCCGGAGGTCCGCCGGGACCTGTCGAAGTTTCTGGCCGGCATCTCCAACCGCTACACGCTGGACGCCTCCCGAAGCTTCGGGAGTTTCCGCGGACCCGTCCTTATCGCGTGGGGAGAGGACGACATCTTTTTCTCCTCCCGCCTGGCCCGCCGTCTCCAGAGAGACTTCCCCGACGCCGTCCTGGAAACCATCTCCGGCTCCCGCACTTTTGTCCCCGAGGACCAGCCGGAGAAGCTATCCGGCTCTATCCGGGATTTCCTGGTCTCCCGGCAAACCGGATAGCGGAGAAATTCCCTTATCTCACCGGCGTTCGAGAGAACAGGATTGAAGCGGTTAGGGAGTGTGAAACGGAGATTGAAACTCTTTGCAACGTTATTACCGGTAAGGTATAGTCCGGTTAATGACAAACAACAACTCCCGGAAGAACGGTGGAGGTTCCGCCAACTATGGCCGTTATATCGGCGTCGGTTTCATGTTCCTGCTGGTTACCGCGGGGTCCGCGGTAATCGGATTCTTTTTGGACCAGCTTTTCGGGACCTTACCTTTATTTCTAATACTCGGGATATTCGTCGGCTTTGCCGGCGGTTTATACTACTTGTACTTGATCCTCAAGAGGTTGGAGAACAGGTGAGTCCTCACTGGCTTCTGGCCTGGCGCTATGCAGCCTGGGTGGCGGCAATGGCGACGTTAGGCGCGGTTATAATATGGTTGTTCTTCGGTGCGTCTACGGCCGGGGCCTTCGGTTATGGTGCCCTCGTGGGTATCGTGAGTTCCCTGTCCACAGCGGTTACGGTATCTCTTATAACGAAACCCTCTTCGATGGGGAGCATGATGCTCGGAGTAGCTTCGTTCGGGGCGCGGTATGCTTTCGCTGCCGGAGCCCTCGGGGTACCGGCGTACCTCGGGTCGTGGCCGGCGGTCGCCATGCTCGGAGGCTTTGCGTTGGTTTATCTGGTGGAGAATGTGGTGTTGTTACCGCTGGCGGCCAGTGCCCTCAGCGTCCCGAACATCGGGGCTGACATCGAGGATACGAATAGAACAATAGGACGGAGGGCAGAGATTTGAACGGTTCGCTGGCGTTACTACAACTAAGCCAGGACGAGGTACAAAAGAAAATCTTGCACACCTGGCAGGCGGCCAGCGATAGCTGGGTAGTCCCGATACACATCGGACCGATAGACATATCCATTACCAAGTCCGTGTGGTTTCTGTTTATCGGTGCGGCGATTACGTTCCTCATAATGTTCATCGGGAGCCGGCTCCTCCGGGACCGGCCCGGGGCTTACCAGGTGATCGTGGAGGAGATCTACGGTTTCGGGCGTAACCACATCGGCGGCCAGCAGGGCGAAGAGGGCAAGAAGTGGTTCCCTTACACCCTCACGCTCTTCGTGTTTATCCTGACGTTAAACCTTACAGGCCTGATACCCAACGGCTTCCCGGTTACCAGCAGCATCTCGTTTACCCTTACGCTGGCCCTCCTCACGTTCTTCATAACCCAGTATCAAGGTGTCCGTCGCAACGGGGGCGGACGGTATATGAAGAGCTTCGCGCCACCCGGGATGCCGGTCGTCATGGTCCCGGTCATCTGGTCCCTCGAATTTCTACAGGAGTTCACCAAACCGCTCACGCTAGGCCTGCGGCTCTACGCCAACATGCTGGCCGGGCACCTACTCATATTCGTGTTCCTGAGCCTCATACTGACCTTCGGGTCTTTTGTGGCGGTCGTTTCGGTACCCATGGCCCTGGCTATATACGGATTTGAGATCTTTGTTTCGGTAATCCAGGCGTACATTTTCGCTATACTCACGCAGGTGTATATCGAGCAGGCGATGTTCGCCGGTGAGGCTCACTAGGTCTACAGGTAAGGTAAGAAAAACAGAGAGGAGAAACACGTGGAAATGTTGACGCTACTGCAGGTAGCATTGTTACAAGGAAATTCTGAGGGACTGAAGTTCCTCGCGGCCGGCATTGCTGCCGGTGTGGGGGTTATCGGTCCGGGACTCGGGATGGGGTATCTAATCGCCCAGACCATCTCTAGCATCCACCGCCAGCCGGAGGCTTTTGAGCAGACGCGGACGCTGATGTTCCTCGGCATTGGGCTCGTAGAGGCATTCGCCCTGTACGCGCTGGTCTTCGCCATACTCTTTGCCTTCGTCCTCTAGGATAGAGGAGCGGATGGTAGGACGAGAGAGGAGGGGATATGGGCGGTGAATCAGGAATATTCGACCTGTTCAACACGAGCCTTGTTTTCTGGGAAGTTGTAACCTTCGCGATCCTGCTGTTTCTGCTGTACCGGTATGTGTACCCGCCGATCCGGGACCGCATCCAGCAGCGCCAGTCGGAGATCGAGCAGGCGATAGATGAGGCTCAGAAGACGCGCAGCGAGGCACAAGAGCTTCTGACCGAGTACCGACGGCAGATCGAGGAGGCCCGCGGTGAGGGACGGCGGATTGTCGAGGAGTCCCGCAAGCAAGCTGAAGCCCAGATCGAGCGGGCCAAGACTGAAGCTCGGGAGGAGACCAACCGGATCATCGAGCAGGCTCGCCTAGAGATAGAGCGCGAGCGGGACTCCGCCCTACGCGGGGTGCGCCGGGAAGTCGCGGACATGGTTATGCAGGCCTCCGAGCAGGTCGTCAGCCGCTCGCTGGACCGCGACGAGCACGAGCGCCTTATCCAGGATGCCCTCGACGACCTCGACTCCCAGGTCACCGCCGGTTCCGGAGCCTCCGCTTCCAAGGACGGGAGGTAGTAGCGGTTGAGCGCGGCATCCACCTACGCCGAGGCGCTTTTCGGGGCCGCCCGCGACCGCGGGGAGCTTGAAGAGGTCCGGGAAGAGCTGGAAGACTTCGCAGCGTCCGTGGAAGAGAACGAAGAGCTAAGGTTGTTCTTCTACAGCGAGCACATCCCCGAAATCCAGAAGCGGCGGGCGATGGACGGTCTTACCGAGGGGTGGCATCTCTCGGCGAGGAACTTTCTAAAAGTGCTGCTAGATAATGACCGGGCGGAGGTGCTGGACAACGTGGTCCGCTACTACTCGGACCTTGTCGAGGAGCACCTCGGCCGGGTTGAGGTAGAGCTGGTAACGGCGGTCGAGTTGGACGGCTCCACGCTAGAAAGGGTCCGGGAGCGGCTAGAGAAGATATTGAGCGGTAGGGAAGTGATTTTGCACGACAGCGTCGACCCGGACATACTGGGTGGCGCCATTTTCAGGTTCGATGGGAATTTAGTGAACAGCAGCGTCCGGGGGCAGATGGACCGGCTGCGGGACGCGATGCTCGAGAGGAGCGTATCTAACAATGGGTAGGTTGAGGCCGGAGGAGATCTCCTCCATCCTAAAAGGCGCTATTTCGGACTACGAGAACCGGGTCCGCACCGAGGAGGTCGGCCAGGTTCTGGAGGTCGGGGACGGTATCGCGCGGGTCCACGGGCTCTCGAACGTTATGTACCAGGAGATGGTCGAGTTCGAGGACACCCAGGGCAACAGAGTGCTCGGCCTCGCGCTCAACCTCGAAGAGGACAACGTCGGGGTCATCGTCGCGGGCGACGACACCCACATCCAGGAGGGGAGCACCGTCCGCCGCACGGAGCGTCTGGCAAGTCTGCCAGCAGGCCCGGGCGTTCTCGGCCGGGTCGTAAACCCGCTCGGTGTCCCGATGGACGGCAAGGGCGAGATCGAGTACGAAGAGCAGCGCGATGTCGAGTTTCAGGCTCCGGGTATTATCCGCCGCCAGCCCGTGAGTCAGCCGGTGCAGACCGGCATCAAGGCCATCGACGCGATGGTTCCCATCGGCCGCGGCCAGCGCGAGCTTATTATCGGCGACCGCAAGACCGGCAAGACCGCTATCGCGATAGACACTATCCTCAACCAGCGCGACCAGGACATAAAGTGTGTCTACGTCGCTATCGGCCAGAAAGACTCCTCGATAGCGGGCGTGGTGCGCGAGCTGGAGGAGCGGGGCGCGATGGAGTACACGACCATCGTCAACGCCTCGGCGGGGCAGTCGGCGACGATGCAGTACCTCGCGCCCTACGCCGGTTGCGCCCTGGGTGAGTACTTCATGTTTAACGGCGAGGATGCGCTCGTGATCTACGACGACCTCTCCAAGCACGCCGTGGCCTACCGCCAGATGATGCTGCTGCTCCGGCGTCCGCCGGGCCGCGAGGCGTATCCGGGGGACGTCTTCTACCTGCACTCGCGCCTTCTGGAGCGGGCGGCGAAGCTCTCGGACGCGTACGGCGGCGGGTCGCTCACGGCGCTGCCGGTCATCGAGACCAAGGCCGGGGACATATCTTCGTACATCCCGACCAACGTCATCTCGATCACGGACGGCCAGATCTTCCTGGACGCCGACCTGTTTAACTCGGACCAGCGCCCGGCTATCGACGTCGGTAACTCGGTCTCGCGCGTCGGCGGCTCGGCTCAGATAAAAGCCATGAAGAACGTCGCCGGGACCCTGCGAATCGACCTTTCCCAGTACCGAGAGCTACAAAGCTTCGCCCAGTTCGGCAGTGACCTTGACGAGGCGACCCAGCGGACCCTGGCCCGCGGCGAGCGGACGCTGGCGGTCCTGCGCCAGGGCGAATTGCAGCCGCTGCCGGTCGAGGAGCAGGTCGTAGCCCTCTTCGCCGTCAACAACGGCCTTATGGACGAAGTCGAGCCGGAAAACATCCCGGACTTCGAGACCCAAATGCGCGACTACATAAAGGACCGGCACGGTGACATCCTGGAGACCATCCGGGACGAGCAGAAGCTTCCGGACGAGACCTCCGAGGAACTCAAAAACGCCATCCAGGAGTTCAGCAAGAGCTACGAGCCGCAGGACACGGGCCTCGACCTGAACCTCTCCGCTAGCGTCGAGGAGGACTCCGAGGACGGCTCCGGAGACAGCAGTTCTGAAAATGGTTCCGGGGAGAGCAGCTAGCGCGTGGCGTCTCTCAGGGACTTAAAGCGCCAGATACAGTCGGTCGACAACACCGCGAAGGTCACCAACGCGCTGCAGACCGTCTCCGGGGTAAAGCTCCGCAAGGCCGAGCAGCGCGTCCGGTACGCCCGCCCGTACTCGGAGAACATCGACGAGATGATGCGGGATATCGCCGAGAAGTCTTCCAGCAACAACCCGCTCCTTGCGGGCCGCGAGCAGGTGAGGAACGTAGCGGTCGTGACGCTGACCTCCGACCGGGGGCTCTGCGGGGCGTTCAACGCGCAGGTCATCCGCCAGACGCTAGAGTTCCGGCGCGAGCAGGACACGGAGGTCGTGCAGGTCATGTGCGGCCGGAAGGGTGTGGAGGTGTTCCGGTTCCGGAACATAAAGCTCGAAGAAGCCTATACCGGGTTCTCTGACGGCCCGAGCTACGAGAAGGCCCAGGAGATCGGCCGCCGCGTCACCGGACTTTTCGAGGAAGAGACGGCCGATGAGGTTTACCTGATCTACAACCGCTACGAGAGCCCTCTCGTCCAGAGGCCGCAGACCGTCCGTCTGCTGCCCGCGGCGCCGGGCGACGCCGAGCAGCAAGACGACGGGCAGTCGTGGGACTCTTCGGAAAACCCCTTTGAGTACATACCGGGGACGGACGAGATCCTGAACAGTCTTATCCCCCGGTACGTGGAGACCTTGATCTTCCAGGCGCTCCTGGAGAGTGCGGCCGGGGAGCACGGCGCCCGCATGACGGCGATGAAGGCCGCTACGGACAACGCCAACGAGCTTTCCCAGAACCTGACGTTGCAGATGAACAAAGCGCGCCAGGCCCAGATCACCAGCGAGATCATCGAGATCGCCGCGGCGGCTGACGCCCTGGCGACCGGCTAAAAGAGTTAGAGCAGAGGAGCGGTAGATGACCGATAGTAATGAAACAAACGGGGGAGTGCAGAACACCGCCAATGAGCCGCAGGCATCCGAGGACGGGACCCGCAACGGCGGCCAGGTAGCAGGCGGTGTCGGACGGGTAGTAGAGATCAAAGGTCCGGTTGTCGACGTCCGCTTTAAAGAAGGCGAGATACCGGAGATCTACAATGCCCTAACGGTCGAGTTCGAGTCTGAAAGCGAGACTACAGAACTGGTCCTGGAAGTGCAGCAGCTACTCGGGGATGACGTGGTCCGGACGGTTGCCATGTCCTCCTCGGACGGTCTTCAGCGGGGTCTGGAAGTAACGGACACCGGCCGTCCGATAGCCGTACCCGTGGGCCGGGGTGTTCTCGGGCGGGTGCTGGACGTGCTCGGCCGCCCCGTAGATGAGGCGGGCGAGGTCGAGGACGTAGCGGACACCTGGTCCATACACCGCGATGCCCCGCAGTTCGACGAGCTCTCGACCCAGGCCGAGCAGTTTGAGAGCGGGATCAAGGTTATCGACCTCCTGTGTCCGGTGCTCCGGGGCGGCAAGGCCGGCCTGTTCGGCGGCGCGGGCGTCGGTAAAACCGTGCTTATCACGGAGCTTATCAACAACATCGCGCTCCAGTACGAAGGAACCAGCGTCTTTGCCGGGGTCGGGGAGCGGACCCGTGAGGGGAACGACCTCTACAACGAGATGGAGGAGGCCGGGGTTCTCCCGAACACGGCGCTTATCTTCGGCCAGATGAACGAGCCGCCCGGTGCGCGGTTCCGCGTGGGGCTTACGGGCGTAACGGTCTCCGAGTATTTCCGGGACGAACTCGGCCAGGATGTGCTGTTCTTCCTGGACAACATCTTCCGCTTTGTCCAGGCCGGCAACGAGGTCTCGGCGCTGATGGGCCGGATGCCATCGGAGGTCGGCTACCAGCCGACGCTCGCCACGGAGATGGGCGGTTTGCAGGAGCGGATCACCTCTACCAAAAAAGGCTCTATCACGAGCTTTCAGGCGGTCTACGTGCCGGCGGACGACTTTACCGACCCGGCCCCATTCACGGTGTTCGCCCACCTCGACTCCACCGTCGAGCTCTCGCGCGGCCTCGTCGAGCAGGGCATTTACCCGGCGGTAGACCCGCTGACCTCCTCGTCCACGATCCTGGACCCGGCCATCGTCGGCCAGGAGCACTACGACGTGGCCCAGCAGGTCAAGAACATCCTGCAGCGCTACCGGGAGCTACAGGACATCATCGCCATCCTCGGCATCGACGAACTCTCCGAGGAAGACAAGGTCATCGTCGGCCGGGCGCGGCGGTTGCAGCGGTTTCTCTCGCAGCCGTTCTTTGTGGCCGAGCAGTTCACCGGCCTCGAAGGCAAGTTCGTCACCCTGGACGAGACCATCCGGAGTTTTAAGGCGGTCGCCGAGGGGCAGTACGACCATCTGCCGGAGCAGGCGTTCCTGCTCGTGGGTAACATCGAGGAGGCGGTCGAGAAGGCCGAGAGCATGAACCAGCAAGGCGGTAGCGAAGACGACGACGAGGCCGCCTAGGGTGGACGGTAGCAGCAACGACGGACGCCAGTTATTTTGCCGGATAATATCGCCGGAACGCATGATCTTCGACGGCGAGGCGGATCGGGTTATAACCCGGATAGCGGATGGTGAGATCGGGGTCCTCGTAGACCACGCTCCCGTGGTCTCCACGGTCGCCATCGGAGACGTCCGGATTCACCAGGGCGATGAGGTCTTGGTCTATGCGACCTCCGACGGCTTTTTTAAAGTCTCGGAGAACCTTGTCCTGGTGCTCGTTGAAGAAGCCGTGCCGGCCGAAGAAATAGACGTAGACGCAGCCGAAGATCGCATAGAGGCGATAGAGAAGGAAGAAGCCGGGTTGGAGGATGACCCGGAAGCCGAGGAGAGCGCCCTCGAAGACCAGGACCGCCGCCGCCGGGTGGCGGAGAACCTGGTGCGAGTTGCAAGGAGCTACGGCGAGGGATAGCCGGGCTCCCCGGGTTATAGGACATGGCCCGAAAACACTCCTGGGAGGATGATGGAGACTAAAGAGAGGTTCCTCGTCGAGGGCGGACGGCCGCTATACGGTGAGGTAGAAATTTCTGGTGCCAAAAACGCGGCCCTCAAGCTGATAGCGGCGGCGCTCCTGGCACCGGGCTGCACCACGCTGCGCAACGTACCGCGCATAAAAGACGTGGACACGATGCAGGCTGTTCTGGACGGGCTCGGGGTGGAGTCGGACTTCTCAAACCGCACGCTGACCATCGACGCCTCAGACCTCGACTCTTACACGGCGCCCTACGAGTTGGTGCGCCAGATGCGGGCGAGCATCGTGGTCCTCGGGCCGCTCGTGGCCCGCTTCGGCGAGGCTGAAGTCTCGGCTCCTGGCGGCTGCAACCTGGGGTTAAGGAAGTTCAACTTCCACCTCGACGGATTGCGGGCGCTCGGCGCCGAGATAGAACTCGACCACGGTTTCATCAAGGCGACCGCGCCGGGTGGTTTGCGGGGGGCGAAGGTATCTTTTACATATCCGAGCGTCACCGCGACCGAGAACGTGATGATGGCCGCGGTACTGGCGTCGGGGACCACGGTGATCGAGAACGGTGCCCGCGAGCCGGAGGTCGTCTCCCTGGCTGACTTCCTGAACAAGATGGGAGCCTGCATCGAGGGAGCGGGTACCGCCAGGATGGTAATAGAGGGCGTGGAAGAGCTTTCGCCGGTCGATTTTGAGGTCGTGCCGGACCGGGTCGAGGCCGGTACGTTTATTATGTCGACCGCCGCAACCGGGGGCGACGTAACGCTTTTGAACGCCGTCCCGGAATACCTGAACATGGAACTTGAGAAGTTGCGCGAAATGGGCGTTGACGTGCGGGCCGTAGAGAACGGCATCCGGGTACGGGTTGGAGACCCTGCCGACCTCTCCGGGGTCGATGTCTCTACCCTGCCGTTTCCGGGCTTTGCCACGGACCTGCAGGCCCAGATGATGGTTCTTCTGACTCAGTCTTCCGGGGCGGGTATCATCACGGAGAACGTCTACGAAAACCGCTTGCAGGTCGCCGAGGAACTCAACCGGCTCGGAGCGAGCATTGACCTTTTCGGGGGGCACCGGGCGCTCGTCAAGGGTCCCCGGAGGCTGTCGGGGGCTATCGTGGAGTCACCGGACCTGCGGGGCGGGGCGGCGCTCGTGATGGCGGGACTCGTCGCCCGGGGAACGACCGTCGTCGATGGGGCGCGCCACATCCTGCGGGGCTATGATGCTTTCGAGGAGAAGCTTTCGAGCCTCGGTGCGACCGTGGCTTTCGAGCGGACGGCCAGCGAGCGGGCGGCGATCTAAAGCCGGCCCTGGCAGTTTTGGCGGTAGACCCGGCAAAAAGCAGCGCCACCGTATAGAATAGCCGCCTAGCGGACGCCCGACTGCCGGTGGTCCGCTCCCTTGTAGTACCCGGTTAGATACGGAGAATTTTTCTGGCGCTTGGAGTAGAAAGTACCGAGGTAATGTCTCTAACCCGGAGGCTCGTTCGGTACCGCTCCTTTACGCCGGCTGCTGCAGAGTCGGCCATGGACTTTATAAACGGCTGGTTCGAGGCCCGGGGACTGGAAACGGTCCGGTACAAAGGCGCCGGACCGAACGGCGAGTTAACCTCGCTCGTGGTCCGAGTCGGTTCGGGGACTCCGCGGATACTGCTCCACGGCCACGTGGACGTGGTCCCCGGTGAGGAAGAGCAGTTCGAGCCTTTTGAAGAGAACGGCGAGCTCTACGGCCGGGGCGTCTACGATATGAAGGGCGCTCTCGCGGCGATGATGTACGCCGTCGAAGACCTGAGTAAGCTCGGCTGCGGCGCGACGGTCGAGTTGCTGATCGTACCGGATGAGGAGCGGGAATACGGCGGTCTTACCGGGGCGGACGTCTTGATCGGCAGCGGTCACGTCGGGGATTTTCTTATTACCGGCGAACCGACGGACTTCCACATCGGGGTGCAAGCCAAGGGCGTCCTCGACTTCCGGGTAAACCTTCACGGCAAGAGTGCCCACGGCTCCCGGCCCTGGCTCGGGAAAAACGCCATCCTGCAAGCTTACGAGCACCACCGGCGTCTCCTGATGCAACCGTTCGCCAGCGAGCACAGCGAGCTATACCCGTACCCGAGCATCAACCTCTCCCGCATAATCGGGGGGGACGTCATAAATCGGGTTCCCGACCGCTGCACCTACGACCTCGACATCCGCTACCTACCCGAGCAGGACCCGGAGGAGATCTACCGCCAGGTAAAGTCCGTCGAACCGCCCGCCGAGGTCGAGATACTTTTCACCCGCGAACCTACCTACGTGTCCCGCTCGAACCCTTTCGTGAAAACCCTCCGCGAAGTAGCCGCCCGCCACTTCCACGGTAACCCGGTCGGTGTCGGACGTCACGGCGCCTCGGATATCGTCTATTTCCAGCGGGTCGGCGTACCGGGCGTCGAGTTCGGTCCGATCGGCGGCGGCCATCACGGTCCCCGCGAGTACGTGGTCTCCTCATCCCTTGAAACCTACCGGCAGATGCTCGTGCAGTTCGTCCAGATCGTGGCCCGCGACCGTTGCCGCTAAACCGGTGCCGCCGAGCGCCCCAAAAACTGTAAAAAGTTAATTAATCGCGTTTTGCTACCGATAGTAGCTACTTGAAAGTTTTTTATCATCCGGGTATATTTCGGGTAGTTTCTACGGGAAGAAAGGCGGAGTTTGATCCCCGAAGCACCTGCTATATTACAATCCGGGTTGTCATACGGCGCACTGTATGTGTATGTCGGGATTTTTATCCTGCTAATTTCGGCATTCGTGGCGGCGGTCTTAGTATTGGCTAGATTGATAGCCCCGAGTCGCCGCAGTTCGCGGGAGAAGGGTGCCATCTACGAGACCGGAGAGTCTACCGTAACGGATCCGTGGCGGCCGTTCCCGGTCCGGTACTACGTCTTTGCACTTTTGTTCCTGATCTTCGACGTCGAAGCGGCGTTTTTATATCCCTGGGCCGTAGTCTACGAGAGCCTGGGGCTCTACGGTTTTATAGAGATGGCTATTTTCGTTTTCATATTGGGCGTGGGCCTCGTCTACGCCTGGAAGAAGGGGGCCCTTAAGTGGGTGTAATGCAGCAGTTTAACGAACCGAATATTCTGACGACGAGCACGGACAAGCTTTTCAACTGGGCGCGCAAGAATTCCCTGTGGCCGCTGCAGTTCGGGCTCGCGTGCTGCGCCATAGAGATGATGTCTACCGGGATGGCCCACAACGACCTCGACCGTTTCGGGGCCGGTTTTTTCGTGGGCTCACCGCGGCAGGCCGACGTCATGATCGTCTCGGGCACGGTTTCGACCAAGATGGCCGAGCGGATGACCCGCCTTTACGAGCAGATGCCGGAGCCGAAGTGGGTAATAGCCATGGGCGCCTGCGCCATATCCGGCGGCCCGTTCCTCGACGGGTACTCGGTCCTCATGGGCGCCGACCGCGTGATACCGGTCGACGTCTACGTGCCCGGCTGCCCGCCACGCCCGGAAGCCCTCATTTTCGGCATCCTGACGTTGCAGAAGAAGATAGAGCGTGACTCGCAGGTTGGTTTCGACCGGCCCCGCCCGGCGCTTGTCGACGATGACGGCTACATCCAAGAGTACCTGCCCGAGCGCGAGTACACCGGTATCAGCGAGGGCAAGGCCCCGCGCTTCGAGGGTATAAAGCCGATGAAGCGCACCTACGTATTCGAGCGTAAGGGCATGCCGCCCGCCTCCCAGACGGATGTCGGTTGGATCCCCAAGGAAGAGCGCAAAAAGATAAAGGAGCGCCAGAAGGCCGAGAAAGCCGCCGCCGAAAGCGCCGCCGACGACGGGTCCGCAGAGAAGGAAGAAGCCTAGGATGGCCGTCAACCTGCCTACGGGCGACTTGCAGGAGCGGCTGGAGTCCTACCTCGAAGGTTTCCGCAACCGCCACGAACTCGAAGAAGCCGAGGTTGCGAGCAATACTGTCCGGATACTCGTGAAACCGGATGCGGTGCCTCCCGTGCTCACCACGGCCCGCGAAGAGCTTAACATCCTCCACCTGTCGTTTATCACGGTCGTGGACCGGCAGGGATCTTTCGAGATTACCTACGAACTCATCGACCTGCGGGGTGGTGGTGCGAGGATTAAAGCTGTCATAGAAGGTGAGGAACCCGTAATAGGTACCGTAACACCTATTTACCCGACGGCGAACTGGCACGAGCGGGAGGCGTACGACATGTTTGGGGTCGCCTTCGCGGGACACCCGGATCTGCGTAGACCATATATGTGGCAGGACCACTTCGATCACCACCCGTTACTAAAGAGCTTCGAGATCAGTACAAAGCGGACATTTGAGGGGTTGCGTTAGAGATGCTTGGCGAGCGCGAGACACGAGACCGGTCGGAAAACACCCTTAGCGGACGGGCGAGCGGGCGGCTGGCGAGGCCCGACGTCCGGGACGAGTTCGGGCTCGAAGCCCTGGACATGAACATGGGACCGCAGCATCCGGCGATGCACGGCCTCTTGAGGCTTATACTTGAGCTTGACGGTGAGACTGTTGTGCGGTGTGACCCGGTAATGGGTTACCTGCACCGGTGCCAGGAGAAGATCGCCGAGAATCGCATGTATCCGGCGGTCATACCGCTCACGGACCGGCTCGACTACTTCGCGAACATGCACAACGAGCACGGCTACTGCATGGCGGTCGAGGACCTGTTGGATGTCGAGATACCGCCGCGGGCCGAGGCTATCCGGGTCTTGATGGACGAGTTGATGCGGCTGGCGAGCCACCTGCCGTCGGTAGGGTTCCTGATGCTGGAGCTCGGGGCGTTCACGCCGATCCTGTACTCGTTTCGGGAGCGGGAGCGGATACAGTCGATTTTTGAGGCTGTCACGGGTGCGCGGATGATGTTCCACTACGTCCGGCTTGGTGGTGTCAAGGCAGACTTGCCGGAAGACATACCGCAGAAGATCTGGGACTACATAGAGGGGCTTGAGTCGCGGTTCAAGTCGGACTTCGTGGACCTGATAGAGGGCAATGAAATATTTATCTCCCGAACACGGGGGGTCGGTAAGATGGCGCCGGAGAAGGCACTTGAGATGGGACTGACCGGGCCGCCGCTGCGGTGCACGGGCGTGGACTTTGATATCCGGCGGGATTACCCGTATAGCTGGTACGAGAACGTGGAATTCGACGTGATCACCGATAATGCCGGGGACGTCGAGGCGTCGTACCGGGTCCGCATCGGGGAGTGCTTGCAGAGCATCAAGATCATAAAGCAAGTTCTGGAGAAGCTGCCGGAGGGCGAGGTCATGGCGGACATGGGACGCCGGATCCGCCCTCCGGAGGGCGAAGGTTTCGGCCGGATAGAGAGCGCGCGGGGCGAGTTTTCCGTGCACGTCGTCTCGGACGGGTCGGATACTCCTTACCGGGTCCACTACCGGGACCCGAGCTTTTGCAACATGCAGCTTTTACAGGAGGTAATTCCCGGGCACTACCTGCCGGACATCATGCCGATAATGGGCCTCGTGGACCCGGTCTCCGGCGGGTGGGACAAGTAGGATGCTGGACTTTCTAAACCAGGAACCCATACGCTTTATACTCGCGTTCGGGGCGGTAATATTCCTCGTTTTGAACCTAGCGGCGATCCTGACGATGGCCGAGCGCAAGACGGCGGGTTACATCCAGCTCCGCTTCGGCCCTAACCGGGTCGGCCCGCGCGGGCTATTACAGCCGGCGGCCGACGTCTTCAAGCTGTTTACCAAAGAGAATCTGGCACCCAACCGGGCAGACATGTGGGTGTTTCTGGCGGCGCCCGTCGCGATGTTCCTACCGGCCGCCGCGGTATGGCTCGTAGTACCGTTCGCGCCGGACGCGGTGGTCACGGACTTGAACATCGCTATTTTGTTCTTTATCGCGATGACGTCCATCGGGGCTCTCGGGGTAATCATGGCGGGTTACGGGAGCCGGTCTACTTTCTCACTTTTAGGCGCACTCCGCGGGGCGGCGCAGATGATCTCCTACGAGGTGCCGCTCATTCTGAGCCTGCTCGGCGTGGTTATGCTGACCGGGAGCCTCTCGCTGGTGGACGTGGTCGCGGCTCAGGCCGGAGGGTTCTGGCACTGGTACTTCTTGCCGCAGCTACCAATGTTTATCGTGTTCTACGTAGCCGGGATAGCTGAGGTCAAGCGGGTGCCGTTTGACTTGCCGGAGGGGGAGAGCGAGATCGTGGGTGGTTTCATGATCGAGTACTCCGGGATGACGTGGGCGCTGATACAGGCTGCGGAGTTCGCCTCGATGGGGCTTATGGCGGCGATCACCACGACTTTGTTCCTCGGTGGCTGGCAGCCGCCGTTCGAACTCCTTAGTCTCGGGGCGTTTAACTGGGTCTGGTTCGGTTTGAAGACGGCGTTTATCATGTTTACTTTCCAGTGGATCCGGTGGAGCGTGCCACGCCTCAGGATGGACCAGCTCATGGACTTTGGCTGGAAGATCCTGGTCCCGATAACGCTCATATGGTTGTTTGTGACCGCTGGCGTCATGCTGATCTTTTAAGGTTTTAGGAGGAGTTTAAGAGTATGCCCCAGGTAGGACAGGGAATATTGAAGGGGATGGGGATCACCCTCAAGCACCTCTTCGGCAAGAAGATCACGCGCCAGTACCCGGAGTTCAAGCGGGACCTGCCGGAGAGGACGCGCGGGATGCTGACGGTGGATATGGACCGGTGTATCGCGTGTCTGCAGTGCATGAGGATCTGCCCGGACCACTGCATCTCCATCGAGCAGGAGAAGCGTGACGCGGATGGCTCGGGCAAAGCCAAACCGTACGCGGTCGGTTTTGTGATCGACGACTCGCGGTGCATGTACTGCTCGCTGTGCGTCGAGGTCTGCCCGGTCAACTGCATCTACCACACCGAGGAGTTCGAGGCCCAAGCTTACAACCGTCTGGAACTCGCCCGGCAGTTCGGCGAGCGGCCGGTAGATCCGACCGTAGACCCGAAACCCGCCGTGAAAAAGAAGAAGCCGGCCGCCAAAAAAGCTCCCGCCAAGAAAGCTGCGACGGGAGACGAGGCGGCGTGACCGTAGCGTTCGTCTTTCTGGCGTCCATGACATTGGTCTGCGCGTTCGGGGTGGTTATAAGCCGGCAGGTGGTGCATTCGGCGCTGTTTATGTCGGGGTCTTTTCTCGGGGTCGCGGGTTTTTTCGTGATGCTGAACGCCCCGGCGCTCGCGGCTTTTCAGGTCTTGATCTACGTCGGGGCGGTAACGGTGGTTATTCTGTTCGGGATCATGTTTACCCAAAGGCCGTCGGCGCGGCGATTTAGTACGGTGTTGCAGCGCCAGCAGTGGCCGGGGCTGCTGGTAGCTGTAGGGATCGCGATTTTTATATCCTACGTGCTCTCGGTCCAGGACTGGGGTGGTGCCAGGTCCGGCCAAAACTCCCAGGACGTAGCGGCGCTCGGAGAGAACCTGCTTGGCGTCGGCGGGGCACCGGAAATCTTCGCGCTGCTGTTTGAGGTGATCTCGGTGCTGCTCCTGGTCGCAATAATCGCGGCCATCTCCATAAGCCGCCGCCGGACCGGGGAAGAGGAGAACCGCTAGTGCCGTCACAGGTGCAGGAGTTCCTGAGCACGCTAAACGCCGAGATACCGCTCGAAGGCTTTCTGGTGGTCGGGGCGCTGATGTTCGCCCTCGGGGCGTGGGGGGCACTGGTGCGCCGCAACGCCGTGGTGGTCTTTATGTGCATCGAGCTGATGATAAACGGCGTGAACCTCTCGCTCGTGGCGTTCGCCGACTACCTGCCGGCTGCTAACGGGACGGGTGTCGGGTACGCGGTGCTGGTTATAGCGGTGGCCGCCGCCGAGGTCGCGGTCGGGCTGGCGATAGTCTTGGCCGTGTTCCGCTCGCGACGGACGGTCAACGTGGACGAAGTGAATTTGATGAAATGGTAGGGGTTACCGGTGTAACCGGCCTGACCGGCGCGGCTGCGCGCTTTGAGAGGAGCTAGATGGCCGAGAGCTTCGGCGGGCAGTTGATCTTTGCGGCCATACCGGTTCTTCCGGCGCTGGTCTTTGTAATCCTCACCCTTTTTGGGCGAATCCTCAAGCAGAACTCCCAGTACGTGGCGATATTCGGGCTCGTGCCGGCGCTGGTTTTCGCCGGGGTCGCGCTCTATGTCGTGGCGCAGACCGGGGAGCCCATAAGCTTCGCGGTGCAGTGGATAGACCTCGGGGCCGGCGGCTCGTTCCCGATGGGTGTCTACATAGACAGCCTCGCGGCGGTGATGCTGATCGTGGTCCTTTTCGTGAGCCTCATGGTCCAGCTCTACTCCGGGGCCTTTATGGAGGACGACTCGCGTTTTTCCTGGTACTACGCGGTACTGAACCTGTTTACCGCCTCGATGCTCGGGCTGGTCGTGGCGCCGAACTTTATCGAGTTGTATATCTTCTGGGAGCTTGTGGGAGTATGTTCGTACCTCCTGATCGGGCACTGGTTCCAGAAGCCGTCGGCCACGAAAGCGGCGCGCAAGGCGTTTATCGTGACGCGGGTCGGGGATGCGGCGCTGTTTATCGGGATCATCATCTTCTGGTCCCAGACCGGAACAACTTCGTTCGAGGGGATAGCCGCGGCGGCGAGCGCCGGGTTTATCGGGGGGTCGCTATTTACGGCGGCGGTCGTACTCGTTTTCGTGGGAGCCATCGGCAAGAGCGCGCAGTTCCCGCTGCACGTGTGGCTGCCGGATGCCATGGAAGGCCCGACGCCCGTTAGCGCTTTGATCCACGCGGCCACGATGGTCGCGGCGGGGGTGTACCTGGTCGCCCGGACCTACGACATCTTTGTGCAGAGCGAGACGGCGATGCTGACGGTCGCGTACGTCGGCGGGTTTACCGCGATCATGGCGGCCACGATGGCGCTGGTAAAGAAAGACATAAAGCGGGTCGTGGCCTACTCGACGGTCTCGCAGCTCGGGTACATGATGCTGGCGCTCGGGATAGGATCATACTCCGCCGGTATGTTCCACCTTTTTAACCACGCCTTTTTCAAGGCACTCTTGTTCTTAGGGGCGGGGAGCATTATCTACGCGATGAATACATACAACATGGACAACATGGGTGGCCTGCGGCGACGAATGCCGATCACGTTCTGGACAATGGTCGTGGCCGGGCTCTCACTCGCCGGGATATTTCCTCTTAGCGGCTTCTGGTCGAAGGACACCATCGTGGCCTCGGCGTTCGAGGAGCACTTCTACGTGTTGTTCGCGATGGCGCTTATCACGGTGCTGCTCACGGCGTTCTACATTTTCCGGGCAATCTTTATAGCTTTCCTGGGCGAGCCGCGCTCCGAGGAGGCCCGGACCGCGGTCGAGTCACCCGGGATAATGACGGGGCCGATGGTGATCCTGGCGTTCTTCTCGGTGGTTAGCGGCTGGGTCGGTATCCCGGAAGGCTTCGGGTTGCCGCTCCGAGACTACTTCGCGGAGTTCGTTGCGCCGAGCGACGTCGCTACCGAGACGCTGGCGCTCGAACCGCACAACTTTAGCTTCTGGCTGGCGGCGCTCTCGGTCGTCGTGGCGGCTGGGGGTATAGCATTGGCTTATGTACTCTACGTACAGCAGCCGTCGCGGGCGACGAGCCTCGCGCGGCGCTTTTCGGGACTACACCGGTTTCTGGATAAAGGCTGGTACTTCGATGCGTTGTATGGCGCGATCTTTGTCCGGGGGGCGGATGCTGTGGCCCGGGCGACGCGGGCGTTCGACCGGCAGGCTCTCGGGCGCTTTGTTACCGGGTTCGGGCGCGGGGTGTCCGGGATTGGGGAGCGCATCAAACCGTTACAGAGCGGCGGGGTGCAGAACTACGCGCTGTTCATAATCTTGAGCGTACTCGTGATCGGGGCGATAGTCGGCGCGGACTTCCTGTTTCTGATGGCCGCGCTGATCGCGCTGGTTACGGTGGCTGCTGTAGCGGTGGGAGTAAGACTATGATCACGACGATCACGATTTTTGTTCCGCTGCTCGCCGCTATCGGGATGCTGCTGCTGCCGGAGAATGAGCGGCTAATAAGGTCCGCGGCTCTCGGGGCGGCGGCTGTGCCGCTCGCGCTGGTCGTGTTTATCTACTTCGCGTTCGGCGGGGACCTTCTGACCACCTCGTCGCTCTCGACGGATGTGGCCTGGATCTCCTCTCTGGACATCGGCTACCGGGTGGGTCTCGGGGGCCTCGGTTTTGGGATGTTCGCGCTCTCGGCACTGCTAACAGTAATAGCGGTGCTCGCGTCCTGGGACGTGCAGGACAACCTCAAGCAGTACTTCGCCATGATCTTCGTCGCCGAACTCGGGATGCTCGGGGTCTTTGCCGCCCAGGACCTGGTGTTGTTCTACATCTTCTTCGAGGTCACGCTCATACCGATGTACCTGCTGGTCGGGATCTGGGGGGATGAGAACCGGCGGCCGGCGGCTATAAAGTTCTTTATCTACACGTTTCTCGGGAGCACGGTGATGCTCGCCGGCTTTCTGGCGTTCGGTATCCTGGCCGGGACGTTCTCTATAGATGCGCTGAACTCCGGCGCGGGCTTGAGCCGGACCGCTCAGATAGCTCTCGCCGCCCCGATACTGTTCGGGCTTCTGATCAAAGTCCCCGCCGTGCCGCTACACAGTTGGCTGCTCGACGTGTACGTCTCAAGCCCGATCTCAACCAACGTTATGCTCTCCGGCATCCTGCCGAAGCTCGGTACCTACGGGATACTCAGCATCGCCGTCCCGCTATTGCCCGAAGGCGTAGAACCTTACCTGCCGTTTGTCGCGGCTTTCGGGGTGATAAACATCATCTACGGTGCTTTCGTGGCGTTCGCTCAGCCGGACTTGAAGGCGCTGATCGCGTACTCTTCGATAGGCACGCTAGGGTTTATCCTGCTCGGGGCAGCGTCGGTGACGGTGGTCGGTTACAACGGGGCAGTCTTGCAGCAGGTGACGCACGGGCTGTACTCGGCGCTCTTATTTATCCTGGTCGGGGTGATCTACGCCCGCACCGGGACCCGCCGGATCTCCGAACTCGGCGGGCTCACCGCCCGGATGCCGTGGGCTGGAGGTTTCCTGTCGCTCGGCGCCTTGGCCGCGATGGGCCTGCCGGGGCTTGCGGTCTTCGTTTCGGAGTTTATGAGCATCATGGGCGGGTACGTGGCCTTCCCGGTAGCCGGCATCCTGGCGTCGCTCGGGATAGTCCTCTCGGCGATGTACCTCTTGTACATGCTGGCCCGGACGGTCTTCGGGCCGGTCGAGCATGAGGAGTACGAGACGGTCAAGGATACCGGGCCGGTCGAGTTGGCCGCCGTGGTGCCGCTGGCGGCGCTATTAATACTGTTTGGAATCTTCCCGGGGTTACTGATCGGGCTCCAGGAGCCAGCGGTGGAAGTCGCTCTGACCGTGATAGGGGGTAACTAGCGTGTTTACGGCTGGGACGTTTATCGGCCTGATACCGGAGTTTGTGGCTTTCTTTTTCCTGGTGGCCGTCCTCATGGTCGGCGTGTTTACCGAACGGGCTACCGGCCTCGTCGCCAGCATCGCCGCATTCGGGGCCGTAGCGGTCTTCGGCAGTGCCGTAGTCCTGCTCCTCACAGGCTTTAGCGGCAGCTTTTTCGGCGACGGATTTGCTGTCGACGGCTTCGCACTGTACTTCAAGCTCATAGTCTCGGGGTCGGCTTTCTTCGCGATCCTCGCGGCGGCGCGGTGGGCCGAGCGGACGGGGGACATGCCGGAGTACCTGACGCTTATCCTCTCGGTCACGCTCGGGGCGATGCTCCTGGTCTCGATGCGGGACCTGTTCGGCATCTTCGTGGCGCTGGAACTCGCGACGATACCGTCGTATGCGCTGGTCGCCTTTGACCGGCGGCGGCGTGAAAGCTCCGAGGGCGGGATGAAGTATCTGATCACGGGCGTTATAGCCTCCTCGATCCTGCTGTACGGGATAGTCCTGATCTACGGTGTCACCGGCTCCGCGGCGCTCTCCGCCGTGGCCGAGACGTTCTCCGGCCAACTCTCGCCGGTAGCGCTGCTCGGGCTCGTACTGCTGCTCTCCGGCTTTGCGTTCAAGGTCTCCGCGGCCCCATTCCACTTCTGGACCCCGGACGCCTACCAGGGTGCGCCGACGAGCGCTGCGGCTTTCCTCTCCGTGGCTCCTAAAGCCGCGACGTTCGCGGTGCTCCTGCGCATACTGGTCGAGGGTATGCCGGACGCGTCAGGGACTTGGACAGCGGTCATGGTGTTCCTCTCCATTCTGACGATGTTCGTCGGTAACATCTTCGCGCTGCGCCAGCGGAACGTGCGCCGGATGCTGGCTTACAGTTCCGTGGCCCACTCGGGGTACATCTTCGCGGCGTTCGCGGCGCTACAGGGCGGGGGTACGCAGCGGGCTATAGAGGCCGTGATGATCTACTCCGCCGCCTACGCCGTTATGAACCTCGGGGCTTTCCTGGTCATAGACCTCGTCGGGGAGGACGCCAAGAGCTACAACGGGCTCTTCAGGCTGCGGCCGGCGGTCGCGGTCTCGATGGGTGTTTTTATGGCGGCGCTGGTCGGCATACCGCCGCTGTCTGGATTCTGGGGGAAGGCCTGGATCATCTTCGCGGGTGCCGAGGCCGGGACGGTAACCACGTTTATTGTGATCGGGGCCGTGGTCGTAAATAGCGTGCTCTCAGTACCGTACTACTTCGGCATTATCCGCAACATGTTCTTCGAGGAACCCACCGGGGACTACGAAGAACCTAAAGGTGTCGGGGGCGCGCGCTTCGCGGTCTACACGCTCGCGATCTCGACGGTTCTGTTCTTCCTGTTTATTGGTCCGCTGACGGCCTTTGCCGCATCCTCCGGCTTGCTGTAGACTGACGCTCCTATGAAAGCTGTAATTCTCGTTGGGGGGCAGGGGAGCCGGCTGCGGCCGATCACCTATGACATCCCGAAGGCTCTGGTTCCGCTCCGGAACGAGCCCTTTATGGGGTACATGGTCGATTTCCTCAAAGGTGGCGGCCTGGACGGGGTCGTGTTATCTCTGGGTTATCTGCCGGACCCGATACAGGAGTACTTCGCCAGACGAGACCTTGACGGCTTTACGCTGGATTACGCGGTCGAAGAGGAGCCGCTCGGGACGGCTGGTGGGATCAAAAACGCCGAACCGTACCTCGACGGCGGGCCGCTGATCGTGGTAAACGGCGACGTTTTGACCGGGCTTGATTTGCGCCGGCTGATAGAGAACCATCAGGCTTCGGGGTCGCTGGCGACGATCACGCTGACCAGCGTCGAGGACCCAACGGCCTACGGCCTCGTCGAGGTCGACGCCGAGATGCAGGTGCGGCGGTTTTTGGAGAAGCCGGCCTACGACGAGGTGACAACGAACCTGGTCAACGCCGGTATCTACGTACTGGAGCCGGAGATACTGGCTATGATCCCCGAGGGCCAGGAAGTCTCGATAGAACGGGAGATCTTCCCCCGCCTCCAGGCCGAAGGGCACCTGCGGGCTCACGTCTCAAGCTCCTACTGGCGCGACGTCGGCACGCCGCGGAGCTACCTGGCTGCTTCCCACGACGTGCTCTCCGGGGCTGTCGGGGCGGGCGAGAACTTCGAGTACCTCGACGTCCACCCGTCGACCAGCAGCGAGAAGGGTGTCAAAATCCTACCGCCAGTCTCGGTAGCCGAAGGATGCTCTTTCGGCCGGAACTCGACCATCGGCGGGCGTTCCTCCATCGGGAAGAACTGCCGGGTCGGCGAGGGCGCGACGGTCGAGGGGAGCGTGCTGCTCGACGGGGTCGAGGTCGAGGCGGGGGCGGTGGTGCGGGGATCTATTATCGGTCCTGGTGCCCGGGTCGGACAGCAGGCGATAGTCCGGGGGCTCTCGGTTCTCGGTGCCGGGTGCGTCGTCGGCGAGGGCAACGTGCTCGACCAGGGTATTCGGATAAACCCCGGCGTCATCCTGCAGCCGAGGAGCCTCCGCTTCTAGCCCGAGTCCGTGTACAAACCTTACTTCGACGCCCTGGCCGACCTGTTCTACCCGCAGCGGTGTGTCGCTTGCGACAGCCGGGCGAGTGATGTTCTGTGCCGCGGCTGTTACGAAGAGTTGCCTCGTATAGAGCCACCGTTCTGCCAGCGGTGCGGGACGCCGACCGCGTTTGAGGCTTTCGTTTGTGAAGAGTGCAAGGGGCTCGACTTTGGTTTCGAGACCGCTCGGGCGCCGCTGCGCTATGAGGGAGTTGGCAAAGAGGTCATCCACTCCCTTAAGTACCGGGGGTACCGACCGGTCGTAGATCGGGTCATGGTACCGCTGATGCTGGAGGCGCTCGACGGCGAGTTCGATGTCGTGGTACCGGTGCCGCTGCACCGCTCACGCTTCAGGAAGCGGGGCTTCAACCAGGCAGAGTTGATGGCCCAGAGTTTGTCTAGAGATATCGGAGTGCCGGTGCGTGATGCCCTTGAGGTGCTGCGGAAGACTCGGGATCAGGTCGAGTTGTCCGGTGCCGGACGGCGGGAAAACGTCGCGGGTGCTTTCGGAGCGCGGGCTCCGGTGGCCGGGAAGGTATTGCTGATCGACGACGTGCTGACGACCGGGGCCACGATGAGCGCCTGCGCTGCGGCGCTCGCGCGAGCTGGAGCCGCGGAGGTCCACGCTCTCAGTCTGTGCCGGGCCTGTTGAGTATCTACGAAAGACTGATGTCGGAGACTGCTAAGATAACTAAACTAACCAAAGGGCGGGCAATACGGTACGAGAGGAGGTCTCTATGGACATACTGGTAAAGGGACGGAATATCTCGGTAACCGAGGCTTTGGAGCGTTACGCGCTGGAGAAGGTAGAGCGGGTGAGCAAATTCTTTGACGAAGAGAATAGTGACTGTCGCGCCGAGGTCGAGTTGACCCACGAGCGTAACCCCTCAAACCCCGAGCCCGAGGTCGCGGAGGCGACCATGTTTATAAACGGCACCGTCCTGAAGGCTCAGGAAGCTTCAGGAGACATGTACGCCTCTATCGACCGGATGACCGACAAGCTAGAACGGCAAGTCAAGCGTTACCGGGGACGGCAGGTTGCCCGCTGGCAAGGCCAGAAAAAAGGTGCTGCGGCGAACGAGCCGGCGGAACTCGCCGAAGAAGAGCGCTCGGATACTCCGGAGCCCGAGGAGGACATAGAGACCCGCATCGTCCGGACCAAACAGTTCCAGATGAAGCCGATGAGCCCGGAGGAAGCGGCTTTGCAGATGGATCTCCTGGATCATGCGTTCTATGTCTTTACGAGTGCGGATACGGGCGATATAAATGTGGTATACCGGCGACGGGATGGAAATTACGGGCTTATAGAGCCAGCGAGGTAAAAAGTTTTGGCAAACCTGCTAACCAAGATCTTAAGGATGGGAGAGGGCCGCAAGGTAAAGGCCCTCCAGCGACAAGTCGAGACCGTAACGGCGCTCGAACCGGAATTTGAGCGGCTCTTCGACGACGAACTGCGGGCAAAGACTGACGAGTTCCGGTCACGTTACGAGGAAGGCGCGTCCCTCGACGACCTCTTACCGGAAGCGTTCGCGGTCGCGCGGGAGGCTTCCAGGCGCACTTTAGGGATGCGGCCGTTCGACGTTCAGGTAATGGGTGGCATAGTGCTCCACGGCGGTAACATCGCCGAGATGAAGACCGGCGAGGGCAAGACGCTCGCGGCGACCATGCCTATCTACCTGAACGCGCTCTCTGGCGCGGGCGCACACCTCGTTACCGTAAACGACTACCTGGCCCGTCGCGACGCGGAGTGGATGGGAGAGGTGTACAAGTTCCTCGGTCTCAGCGTCGGTCTGATCCAGGACGGCATGGGACCTGAAGAACGCCGGGAAGCCTACGCCGCCGACGTGACCTACGGGACCAATGCCCAGTTCGGCTTCGACTATCTGCGGGACAACATAACCACTTCGCCGGAGAACCTGGTGCAGCGGGACCTCACCTTCGCCATCGTGGACGAGGTTGACTCCATCCTGATAGACGAAGCCCGAACGCCGCTCATAATCTCCGGTATGCCCGAGAGCGCGGCCGACACCTACTACCAATTTGCCGCCATAATGCCGCGCTTCAAAGAGGGCGAGGACTATGAGGTAGACGAGAAAAAGCGTCAGGTCGCCCCGACGGAGAGCGGGGTCGAGAAGGTAGAGAACGCGCTCGGGGTCGAGAACCTCTACGACGACGTAAACCGGAACCTGGTAAACCACCTGAACCAGGCTCTGCGCGCCCAGACGCTGTTCCACAAGGACGTCGAGTACCTGGTCCGCGACGGCCAGGTGTTTATCGTGGACGAGTTTACCGGCCGTGTTTTGGAGGGCCGGCGGTACTCCGAGGGACTTCACCAGGCGATAGAGGCTAAAGAGGGCGTGGACATCCGGGAGGAGAACCAGACCGTCGCCACGGTGACGATCCAGAACTTCTTCCGGAGCTACGACAAGCTCTCGGGTATGACGGGTACGGCGGCGACCGAGGCCGACGAGTTTATGCACATCTACAAGATGGAGGTCGTCTCCGTACCGACGCACGAAGAAATGGTTCGGGACGACAAGGACGACCTGGTCTACAAGACCAAGAAAGCCAAGTACGAGGCGACGATAGAAGACCTCGTAGAGCGCCACGAGAAAGGCCAGCCGGTCCTCGTCGGTACCGTCTCGGTCGAGGTCTCCGAGCAGCTCTCGAAGATGCTGACCCGGCGCGGAGTAAAGCACAACGTCTTGAACGCCAAAAACCACGAGCGGGAAGCCGACACCATTATCGAGGCCGGTGAGAGGGGCTCGGTCACCATCGCGACGAACATGGCCGGGCGCGGCACGGACATAAAGCTCGGCGACGGGGTAAAGGAGCTTGGCGGGCTGTACGTGCTTGGTACCGAGCGCCACGAGTCCCGGCGGATAGACAACCAGCTCCGGGGGCGTTCCGGGCGGCAGGGCGACCCCGGGGAATCGCGGTTCTACCTGTCCTTCGAGGACGAGCTGTTGCGGCTGTTTGGGGGGCCGCGGATGCAGAATGTCGTCGAGAGGTTCGGGATCGAGGAGGACGTGCCGATGGAGGCCGGTATGATCTCCAGCTCCGTCAGGCGCGCTCAGGAGCAGGTCGAGAGCCGGAACTTCCAGACCCGGAAGCGCATCCTGGAGTACGACGACGTCCTGAACAAGCAGCGGGAGGTTATTTACGCCCTCCGGCGCGACATCCTCATGGGCGAGAACGTAGACACCGAGACCTATGTGGAAGATGTAATCTCGGATGTGGTCGGCCAGCAAATAGTGCCGAACAGCTACCCTGAAGACTGGGACCTCGACACACTTTCGGCGGAGCTGAACCGGATATATCCGAGTAGTCTGGACCTCAAAGAGTTGAAGGTCGAGGAGCTTACGAGTGAGGACCTTCAGAGTATGATCCTCGCCGACGCCCGCGAGCGCCTCGAAGAGCGCAAGGCTGAGTGGAACGAGCGGCTGGAGGTCCTGAAAGAGCGGGAGCTTATCCGGGCGGACGGGGTAGACTCGTTCGAGGATGCCGAGCGGCGGACGCTGCTCTCCATAGTCGATTCCCGCTGGCGGGAGCACCTCTACGACATGGACTACCTGCGCGAGGGCATCGGCTGGCGCGGTCTCGGGCAGCGTGACCCGCTGGTCGAGTACAAGCGCGAGGGCTACGACATGTTCCAGGACATGGAGCGGGGCCTAAAGGAAGACTACGTCACCTACATCTACCGCATAGAGAACGTGGCGCTCCCGGAGCACGAGGAGATAGAGAACCTCTCGTACAGCGGCGGCGGGGAGGAGCCGAGCCCGCAACCCAAAGCTCCGCGCCGCAATCCGGAGCAGAAGGTCGGGCGTAACGAGCCCTGCCCGTGCGGGTCGGGCCGCAAGTACAAGAAGTGCCACGGCGCTCCGGGTAGCCCGACGCTAGAGCAGACGGCGTAACCTTAGTTCATGTCGGAGCTTAGAGACCGGACATCGGAGCTTGGCGGGCGACTGGCGGAGCTTGAGGCGTTTTTCGACGTCGAAAGTTTGCGCCAGACGTCGGAGCGGCTCTCGGAGGAGATGAGCGACCCCGGTTTCTGGAACGACCCGGACGAGGCCCGGGAGGTCTCGGCGCGCTTTGCGCGGGTCGAGGGCCGGATGCGGCTCCTGGAAGATCTGCGTGGGCGGCTATCGGACTCTGACGAGTTGCTGGAGCTTGCGGAAGAAGACCGGGAACTACTCTCCGAGGTCGAGCAGGAGTTGAAGCAGATAGAGCGGGTGCTGGAGGAGCAGGAGGTGGCGCGGCTTTTCTCCGGGGAGTATGACGCAGGACCGGCGATCATCACGATAAAGTCCGGCTCCGGCGGGGTTGACTCCCAGGACTGGGCGGAGGTGCTCTCCAGGATGTACCGGCGGTGGGTCGAGCGCCGGGGGTTCGGGTTGCAAGTCATCGAGTACACCGAAGGCGAGGAAGCCGGGATAAAAAGCGCGACCTTTACGGTTACTGGGGAATACGCCTTCGGGTTGCTCTCGGCGGAGCGGGGTATTCACCGGCTGGTCAGGATCAGCCCGTTCGACGCCGGCGGCCGGCGGCACACAAGCTTCGCCTCGGTCGCGGTCGCGCCGGTGATCGGGGATACGGCGGCGGTCGAGGTGGACGAGAAGGACCTGAAGATCGACACTTACCGGGCATCTGGGGCTGGCGGCCAGCACGTCAACAAGACGGACTCGGCGGTCCGCATCACGCACCTGCCGAGTGGGGTCGTGGTGCAGTGTCAAAACGAGCGGAGCCAGCACCAGAACCGGGAGGTCGCGATGCGGGTCTTGCGGGCGCGGCTTTTCGAGCTAGAGCAGGATAAGCGCGAGCAGGAGGTAGCCGCCCAGAGCGGGGAGAAAAAGGACATCGGGTGGGGGTCGCAGATAAGAAACTACGTCTTCCACCCCTACAAGCAGGTCAAGGACTTGCGTACCGGCGAGCAGACCTCGGACGTGGACGCCGTTCTCGACGGGGAGATCGAGAACTTTATCTACGCTTACCTCAAGAGCCGCGCGGCGTCCTAAGGGCCGGGAGGCGTGCCGGACGGGTCATCAGGCTCCGGTAGTACCGGGCGCACCGATAATAAAACCGAAAGATCCGGACGCAAAAGCTTCCATGAGCGGGGCCCATATCCGCTAAGGGTGGTGTTCGCGGCGGTTTTCCTCATAGGGGCTGTGTTGCTGATCGGCAGCTACACTTTCTTGCCGCCGCTCCTGGCGTCACTGGTAGCGCAGGATATTAAAGAGCGCACCGGGATAGAAGGCCAGCCGGAGGTAACTCTGGAAAGCGATCCGCCGCCAGACATACTGGTAGGGCGCTTTGAGGGCGGTACGGTGACGGTTCCGGAGCCGGACCTCGGCGATGTAACCCCCGATGAGGTAACGATAGACTTGAACTCTTTTGACCTCGATGTCTTTCAGAGCCTCGTTAATGGCCGCTTGGTTGCGGATGGTCCGCTCTCCGGTAACCTACGAGTCGAGCTATCCGAGGCGGAGGTTGCCCGGGTCGCCAAAGAGCGGATAGACGGCATCCCAATAAACGGCGTATCGTTTACCAGAGACCGGATGCGGGTCCGCTCGGCGACGCAGGTTCTAGGCGTTAACGTGCCGCTCTCTGTAAAAGGTTCGCTCCTGGTGGAAGATGGTGGTGTGGTTTTCGACCCGCGGAGTGTGGCGGCATTCGGGGTTCGGGTCCCGCAGCGGATAACCGACCGCCTGCTCGCGAACGCGAACTTCGCGTACCCCGCAAAAGACCTGCCGTTCGACGGGGAGATCACGGCCGTAGAGATACAGGACGGACGCCTGTTCGTCTCCGGCAGAATTGACCAGTTCTACCTCGACTAACCCCGTCGGTCGATGCCCCAGGCCCCGTCGTGGCCGCTATAATAGCGGACAGTTGTCCGGTTATTATTGGAGGTCTGTCTATGGAAGTTGTGGGTGTAGGGTTTGGCAGGACGGGGACGCTCTCGCTAAAGGCGGCGCTAGAAACCCTGGGCTACGGTCCCTGTTACCACATGACGGAGGTCTTCGACAAGCCGGCGCACGCGGCGTTCTGGGAGGCGGCGGCGGACGCTAAGGCGCGGGGCGAGGCTATAGACTTCGAGAAAGTATTCTCCGGCTACGAGGCTACCGTGGACTGGCCGGGCTGCTTTTTCTGGCGGGAGCTTATAGAAGCTTATCCGGAGGCAAAGGTGCTGCTCACGGTCCGGGACTCCGAGCGGTGGTTTGAGAGCGCGGAGGCGACCATCGCCGGGGGACCCGACGGGCAGATGCCGTCGCCGGATTCGGGTGGCGGCAGGTTGATGCTGTGGTTTGCGGGGCTTTTCATGCCGGCGATGCGGCACGCTCCGGGTATGATCCAGAAGACCATCCTGGAAGGCACCTTCGGCGGTCGCTTTCACGAGAAAGGGCCGGCCATCGACGTTTTCGAGAGCCACATAGACGAGGTCCGGCGCACGGTTCCCGAAGAGAAGCTGCTGGTCTACGAGGTTTCGCAGGGTTGGGAGCCCTTGTGCGACTTTCTAGACGTCGAGGTGCCCGACGAGCCGTTTCCGCGCCTCAACGACCGCAAAAGCTTTCCGAAGATGATGCGCCGGGGCATGCTGCGGGCGGCAGCCCCGAGGGTTGCGGGCGCCGTAGCTATCGGGACGGTGGCGGTACTCTCCGGTCTCACGCTGGCCCGGCACCGGACCGGCGGACGCTTCTAAAGAGCTATTTCCGCGGAGGGGTGGGAGGTATCACCGGCGGCGGGCTGTCCCCGGCAGCCTCATGGTAGACTCCCCGTATGCATTCCGGGGGTCCAGAAAAGTTAAGCCGCGGTAACACCGTTACGCTGCCGGCGATGTTGATGCGCCGGGGCAAATACTCGGTCGCGGAGCCGATGTTCGTCGCCGAACGCCGGCCGGTACTCGTCGCCCGCAAGCTCCGGCGGGGAGCCGAGGCCGGGGACCTGGTCCTCGTGCGGGTACGCGAGAAGGCCCGATCGCTGCGGGGAGAAGTCACCCGGGTTATAGGGTCCGCCAAAGACCCCCGCAATGTCTACGAGGCGTTATTTGCTTCTATCGAGACCTCGCGGAAGTTCTCGAAAAAGGTCGAGGAGGCCGCTGAGGTGGCTGCCGGACGGGGGCCGGGCAGTGGGGACTCTGTTGGACGGGAGGACTTGAGGGATCTGCCGAGCGTAACCATCGACGGGGCGGACGCGAAAGACTTCGACGATGCCATATCGGTGGAAGAAGTTGAGGGAGGCGGCTACCGGGTCTGGGTCCACATCGCGGACGTGACCCACTATGTGGAGCCCGGTAGTTCGCTTGATCGGGAGGCTCTGCGGCGCGGCAACTCGGTGTACCTGCCGGGTACCGTGGCCCCGATGCTGCCGGCCCGGCTCTCCGACGACGTTTGTTCGCTAAAGCCGGACGTGGAGCGGTTGGCGGTTACCGTCGAGATGGAAGTGAGCGAGTCCGGGGAGACGAAGTCGGCGAGGGCTTACCGGAGCATGATCCGGAGCGACGCGCGCCTGACCTATGATGGGGTGGACGAGTTTCTGCGCGGAGAAGGAACGGTCGAGCAACCGGATTTGATCCGGGCTGCCTACAACCTCTCGCGGCGGCTGAAGACCCGGGCGGCCGTGCGGGGCAAGCTAGAGCTCGGTGGCCGGGAGCCGGAGTATGAGCTGGACGAGCGGGGAGTGCCGACCGGTTCAAAGGTCCGTCGGTCGACCCCGGCCCGGGAGCTTATCGAGGAGTTGATGATCCTCGCGAATGTCGCCGTCGCGGGAATAATCCGGAAAAAGGGCGGAGGCGTGTTCCGGGTACACGAACAACCGGACCTCGAATCTATAGAAACTCTGGGAGAGCGGCTCGCGGCGGTCGGCGTGCAGGCGGAGCCGACGCCGGAAAACCTCGGGGAAATCTCCGTGAAGTCCAAGTCGGACGCGGTGAACTACCTGATCCTGCGTTCTATCCCCCGCGCCTTCTACGGTCCGACGAACCTCGGCCACTACGGGCTGGCCCTGGAAAACTACACGCACTTCACCTCCCCGATCCGGCGCTACGCCGACGTCCTGGTTCACCGGGCGCTCCTCGGGGATGAGGCTGGGTCGGATCTGAGCGCGGCGGCGGAGCAGATATCCGGGCGTGAGTACGAGAGCGCTTTGTGCGAGCGGACGGCCGACAGCTACACCCTGATGTGGCTGATGCGCGACCGGGTCGGAGATCACCTGGAGGGCACGGTCGTGAGCACGGCGGCGTTCGGGTTATTCGTCGAACTTGAGACCGGGGCTACAGGGCTTGTACACGTGAGCAAGCTGCCCGGCTGGTGGGAACTTGAGGCGAGCGGCGTCGTGCTTTCCAACGACGCTATCGGCTCCTCGTACCGGGTCGGCGACCGGGTAATGGTCGAGCTTATGGACGTTCGCCCGCTCACGCAGCGGGCCGAGCTTAGGGTGGTGAAACGACTTTGAGAGACTTTTCCCGAAACCGCAAGGCTTTCCACGATTTCAGCATCGAGGAGCGTTACGAGGCCGGTATAGAGTTGACCGGCCCGGAGGTCAAGTCGATCCGGGAGGGCCGGGCAAACCTCCTGGAGAGCTACGCCCGCGTCCGGAACGGTGAAGCTTGGCTTATCGGGGCTCATATCTCCCCGTATGAGAACGCGACCCACGGCGCACCGAGCCCGACCCGCGAACGCAAGCTGCTGCTTCACAAGGCGGAGATCTCGCGGCTCGTCGGCAAGAGTCAGGAAGACGGCAAAACCCTGATCCCGCTCCGGCTCTACCCGAAAAATGGCAAGATAAAGCTTGAAATAGCCGTCGCCAGCCGCAAGCGCGAGTACGACAAGCGTCGGGACATCGCCCGGAAAACCTCCCAACGCGAGGCCGAGCGCGCTATCAAGGAACGCTCGCGAGTCTGAGGTTCAAGCCAGGTTTCAAGCTTGCACCGGTCCGGCCCGGTGGTAGAATAGGGGCGTAGCAAAGGGGGCGCACTGGCTTCGACGGGAGTGGTCAGCGCCGCGTGAGACGAGCCGAGTTTACTGGAGACTCGTAAAACGCCGGTAATAAAGATACACGCCAACAATGAAATGGCTCTAGCCGCTTAAATAAAAGTGGCTCATCGGTCCAGGAGGCCTACGGCCTGGTAAACCGGTGTCATCTAGTAGGCTAACCTTTTGAGTCCTGGTCCCGGGGCTCTTGAGGGAAATCTAATGGGCTAGCCACACTGCGACGCCCCGGTTCGCGGTGATCGGCGAAGCTAAACTGGGAGCAACGCTCGTACAATCTCATGGGCGACGCGCTCGCGGACGCGGGTTCGATTCCCGCCGCCTCCACTAAAGAGAGCCCCGGTCACCTGACCAGGGCTCTTTCGTCCCTCTTTGCCGGGTAAGCTAGCTCGGGACCAGCACTATTCGGTTGCGTAGCCGCCCTTGCTCCATGTCGTCCAATATTTCAGCAGCGTCTTCGAGGGATCGTTCGGTGATGCGGGGACGGATGTCGTTTTCGGCGGCGAATTGCAGGGCGTAGCGGGCATCCTTGCGGGAGCCGGAGGGCGAGCCCATGACGTGGCGGCGGCCCATGATCAAGTCCGTCGGGCTGACGGAGATTTCCCCGGGCGCAGCACCCAGGACGACCAGGGTGCCGCCGGGAGAAAGACCCGGCACCGCGTCCGTCATCGGCTGCGTATTCGGGGCGGTAGCGAGAATGATGTCCGCGCCGCCTTCCCACCCCTGGAGCGCTTCGGCCGCCGGGGTCTCTCCGGTGTTGATGAACAACTCGGCGCCGAGTTCTTTAGCTTCGGACTCTTTGTCCGGGCTGCCGGAGAGTACGGCGACGCGGGCACCCATTTTGCGGGCGTAGAGGACAGCCAGGTGGCCGAGGCCGCCGAGCCCGATCACGGCCACCTTATGGCCCGGCTCAAAGTGAGCGTTGCGTAGACCGTTGTAGACCGTGAGGCCGGCGCACATGAGTGGGGCGGCTTCCGAGAAGCTTAGCGCGTCCGGCACCGGGACGGCGTAGGCTGCCGGAGCCAGCATGTACTCCTGGTATCCTCCGTCGACCGCCACACCCGTTACCCGGACGTTCTGGCAAAGCACCTCATCGCCGCTGGTGCACTGCTTGCAGTGGCCGCAGGAGTCGTAGAGCCAGGGCATTCCGACACGCTCGCCCTCTGCCGGCCACTGTACGCCCTCGCCGACCTCCTCGACGACGCCGGCGACCTCGTGGCCGGGTACGACCGGGTACTGGGCAAATGGGAAAGCTCCCTGGAGCACGTTCAGGTCGCTGTGACAGACGCCGCAGGCGTGGACCCGGATCAGGACTTCGCCGGGACCCGGAACCGGACGCTCGCGGTCCTCGACCCGAACCTCACCACCGGCTTCGCTGATGACTATCGCTTTCATTAAACCTGCCTCCATATACGAAGTTCTGTATAACTCTCGTACACTGTACCGCAGAAGCCAGCCCGTAAAATCAGCCGGTCGTGCCGGACGAGTGAGCGAGTAATGAACGGCCGGTGAACAAGTAATGAACAATGTATAATTCTGCGCCGTGAGTGATCCGCGACCGATAGGTGTTTTTGATTCCGGGGTAGGTGGGTTGACGGTGCTGGCGGAGATCCGGGACCGGCTACCCTATGAGCACACGGTGTATTTCGGGGACACGGCCCGAGTCCCATACGGGCCACGCGACCCCGCCGAAGTGCGGAAGTTTGCGTTTGAGATCATTACTTACCTCACCAACATAAATGTGAAGCTCGTGGTCATAGCCTGCAATACGGCGACGGCGGTTGGTCTTGAGTTGTACCAGGCTGCCTTCGACGTCCCGATAATCGGGGTTATAGAGCCTGGGGCGCGGGCGGCGGTGTTGGAGACTTTAGGCCGCCGGGTAGGTGTTTTGGCGACAAAGGGTACGGTGAATAGCCGGGCATATACCAGGGCGGTCCACAATATAGACGCCGGCATAGAAGTCTGCGAGCAGGCCGCGCCGGAGTTCGTGCCGCTCATAGAGCGGGGCATCACGGAAGGGCCGGAGTTGGATGGGGTAGCCCGGCGCTACCTGGAACCGCTCATGGAGCGGCGGGTGGACACGGTAATCCTGGGTTGTACGCACTACCCGCTAATATCCGCCAGCATCAACCGCATTTTAGGACCGGAGGTCCGTCTGATCTCCTCCGCCGGCCAGACGGCGCTGGAGGTTGGGCGTGTTCTTTCCCGCCGGGGTTACCTCCGGCGTCCGCAAACCACCGAGGATAAGGGCCGCTCGACCTTTGTCTGTAGCGAGGGGCCGGAAGAGTTCGGGGTCCTCGGGGGCAAGTTCTTGGACGAAAAGATAAAAGCCGTTTCCCCGACCGCCATGATTTAAAGCGCGACCGGCTTTGTTATACTTGCGGTCGGTCTCTAAAGGATTGACGGGGCGTGGCGCAGTCTGGCAGCGCACCTGCTTTGGGAGCAGGGGGTCGGAGGTTCAAATCCTCTCGCCCCGACTGGCAACGTTGTGGTCCGCCAGAGGCCAACTAGTAGCAGGCTCGCGGGTGTAGCTCAACGGTAGAGCCCCAGCCTTCCAAGCTGGTTATGGGGGTTCGATTCCCCTCACCCGCTCTCGCACCGTTCGGTGTAACCCGCCGAATGGCGCGGCCAGCGCCCGTAGCTCAGTAGGATAGAGCAGTGGACTTCTAATCCTCAGGTCGCAGGTTCGAATCCTGCCGGGCGCGCCCTCAATAGCGGTATTAGATAGATAGCAGTCTGTTTTGCACCAGTACCTTCTACTGGTAGAATCCTCAGTGCTCCACATGGTGGCCGTAGCTCAGTAGGCAGAGCATCGGATTGTGGCTCCGAAGGTCGCGGGTTCGAGCCCCGTCGGTCACCCCCTCATTTGCAGGTAAAACGCAGTTCCTTGCTCAGAAGCCGGGAACTTTTGACTCTAACCTGACTCTAACCCGGCTCAGAACGGGCTATTTTGTACAGCCTTCGCTGCTTATCCTCGCTCAGAGGCAATCCGGAAACGTCGGATGGTTTCGGGGTCGTCATCACGAAGAGGCCTGAGATAGAAACTACCGGGGGGAAGTGAAAGCGGAGATAGTAGAAGCCGCGATGGTATCCAGGGATGGTGCTGTTAGACCTGACCCCGGTCGCCAACTCGTCTCTTCTTGTCCGGGGCCGAGAATCCTCTTTTATCCGAAGGCGTCGTCGAGTCCCTCGACTTCGTCGTCTCCGACGTCGTCCAGTAGATGAGAGTAGGTGTCCATGGTCTGGATGATCGAGGCGTGCCCCAGCAACGTCTGTATGACCTTCGGGCGCTTTTTCTGGTTGAAGAGTTCGGTCGCGAAGGTGTGGCGCAGGGTGTGGAAGGTGAAGCCCTCATCTTGCAGCCCGCACTCCTCCAGCAGCTTTTTGTACTCTCTGGTGTAAAGGTTGTTGTGGTCCATGGGACTGCCGGTCCGGCTCGGGAAAACGAGGTTCTCGTCCCGCCAGAGAGTGGCGCGGAGCCGCTCCTCGTTCTGACTCAGGCGATGCTCTCTGAGGGCGGCCACGGCGGTCTTGTTGAGGGGTACGGAGCGGCGGCTGGCCTTGTTCTTTGGCGGTCCGAAACCCAGGCCGCCGGCGACGACCTTCAAAGAGCGCCGGACGGTAAGCCTTGCCGGAGAGCCTTCGAGGTCGATGTCCGTCCATTTCAGGCCCAGGAGCTCTCCCTGTCTCAGTCCGGTGTGGACCGCCACGACGTAGAGCGGGTGGTTACGTGTCCCTTTGGAGGCCGCGAGCAGGTCGCGAACCTGGGCCGCGGAGAAGGCCTTCGCTTCCTCCCGGTTACGGCTGCTCCGCGGCCTCTCGCCTTCAGCGACGTTGCGGGGGATAAGGTCGTCGCGTACCGCCTGCTTTAGAGCCTTCTGGAGGGTAACGTGGATGTAGTCGACGGTTCGGGGCGAGAGGTGTTTGCCCTTCTTGCGGTAGAGAGCCCTGACCTCCACCCGGTTGAGGTCCTTGAGCTTGCGGTGGGCGAGGGATGGTTTGAGGTGGTTCCTGACCACGCCTTCGTAGCGGACGTAGCTGCTGTACTCCAGCTTGCCGGCCTCGACCAGGGGCATGAGGCAGTCCGAGAGCCAGCGGTCGAGGTGCTCGCCCAGCTTCAGGTTACCGGCGCCGAAAACCAGTCCCCGGTCGAGGTCCGCCATGATCCGGCGCAGCTTCTCCGCTACCTCGGAGCGGGTCTTTCCGTAGACGCCCATTTGCCTGGGACCATCGGGGGTGTTGAGCGTGTACCGGCCCCACCAACGCCCGTCTTTGCGTTTCGAGATCGACCCCTCATTGTTCCCGCGTTTGCTCATGTCCTCAAATCCCTTTCTGTCCCTACGTAGAGCCGGACAGCCACCTCTGGAGGAACTCGGAGGGGCCGATCACCTCCACCTCCCGGCGCTCCTCCGGCGGGTAATGCTTGAGGTTGCCCGTGACGAGGACGGCTCCGGCGGCGTGGGCCACCTCAAGGAACGGAACGTCGTCGGGGTCCGGCAACTTCGCTCCTAAAGGAGGTGCCGAGACCCCGAGGCTCTCCGCTTCCATAAAGCCCAGTACCGTCTCCACGTCCCTCGGCTCGAACCCGAACCTTTCCCGGTAGAGCACGTCCCGCCACTCGCCGAGAAGCCTGTCGTCACAGACCGCTGTAACCTCACCGGACAATACCAGGTCCAGGACCCTCCCCGGTGCCCCAACGCTGTTCAGGAGCGAGGAGACAAGCACGTTGGTGTCCAGCACCACCCTCTCCAGCCGCACTACCCGTCTCGCTCGGCACGAGCGGCCCTCACTTCTTCCTCTATCTCCTCCTGACCCATCGTGTCCAGGCCACGCCGCGCGGCGTCCCTACGCATCCTGGAGACCGCAGCCTGTGCCCTCGCCCGCCGGACGAGCCGGACCGTCTCTTCGAGATCTTCGCCGTTTACGCCGACGAGCAGCGCTACCGGCTGCCCCCGGGAGGTCAGCACGACCTCGTCTCCACTCTCCGCCGCCTCGAAGACAGGCTTCGGGTTTACCCGGATCTCCCTGGAGCTCACGAACTTCATCCGACACCTTTCCCCATGTAGATCAAAAACACACAATGTAGTCTACACTATCTTTGATGCTATAGATACATCTCCGGCAAGAGGAGAGGGAAGATCTTTTGCACCCCCGGCAAGTGAAGTTGTGCTCCGGTTTAACCGGCGGTCTATTCGTCTTTACACCGATATTTTCTTCTGAGACCTTAAATAAACAGTCCGTTCTCCAGCTATGAAAACGAGATCTGAGTCAGGCGTTATTGTCATTACTGTACTCGCGTCTTTTACCGATCATGTCGGCTACATGTGCTACAAGAAAGAGCCCAGATAAGAACAACCACAAGCCGAGGTTGGGATATGCCGAAGGCGGAGTGAGTGCCCAGACCGACCCGAAGGCGAGTACGGACGTGAAGACGGCGACGAGCACGGCTCGATCGGCCTTGCGTCTACGACGTAGTGCGTTTTCGTCGGTTGGAATAAGGCCCAGGTATTGGTTTAGGGTCGCGTTGTCCTCCGAGGTGCGCGACCGATCCCGCCCGAGGTAAACCACGCCAGCTACTACCGTGGCGATGACTAGCAACAGACTGTAGGACCTGGACCACTCTATAATGCCCGCTGAAGCTGCACGCTCAGAGCGCAGGAGTACGTAAAGGCCCAGGAGGGAGGTTGCGAAACAAACCAGGCACGAACCGTACGTGAACCTCCCTATGCGCTTTACCGGGTCGAAGAAACGGAAGAAGACTCCGGACGGCATTGACAGGTTGACTGCAGCTGCCATAAAGGCTGTCAGAACAAAGGTCCCGAGGTCGAGCGAGAAATTCGAGCTCGAGTACAGAAGGTAGTGAGCCAAGATAACAAGGGAGCTAACTAGAAGGGTGAGGAACACCATGCCCGACAACCTGTACACCTGACGCTGCCTGCGTCCTTGTTCCGTGCGATACACTTCGCTCCAGCACTCCGCCCACTCCGATGCCGGTCCGAACACCTCTTCGAGAAGACGGCCGTTGTCCCTAGCTTCCCTGACGCTCGGCTCCATCTCGGTCTTGATCAACTCGGTGCGCCGCCGCGACAGGTCTTTCAGGTACCAACGGTCCGTGCATTCGATGATGTACTTCGCACTCTCGTCATGCCGAAATCTCTCAGCCAAGATCTATCCTTTCCATAACAATCCGCTTGGTGATCTCGAATATTTCGAAGCTTCTTCGTGCCCGCGTGCGCAGGCGCTTGCTACCCTCTGGGAGCATCCGGTAATACTTGCGGGCGGGACCGTCTTTCGAAGGTCGGAGATATGCCTCGATCTGCTCGGCGACCTCTAACCGGCCCAGCAGAGGGTACACACTGCGCTCGTTAGCCAACGGGAAACCCTCCTCCTGGAGAATGTTGATCATCTCGTATCCATAGCGATCCTCTTCCTCGATCAACGCTAGCAAACAGATGTCCAGTGTCCCCTTCAGTAGCTGGGTGTCTCGCTCTTCCATAACCTCCTGTGTTTCTCAACGTTTCCGTCGCCTAATTTCTGTACCGCACAATGCCACCATACACCTGTAAGCAGCAGTTTACATTACTCAAGACTGTGTAATAGTATTTGATTCCGTAGATAAGCGAGAGGGAGTTTATGAGCATGAGCGCGGAGGAGCATGAATTTCTTACGCCGGAGGAGGTTGGCCGGCTTCTGAGGTACGGTCGCACCAAGACGTACGAACTCCTAAATTCGGGAGCTATAGTGTCATATCGTGTGGGACGCAACCGAATTGTGCGGCGCGGTGATCTCAGTGCCTGGCTCTCTGAGCAGCGAGACGAGGTAGGCAGGGCGTGGGAGGATTCTCTCCGCTAGGCGATGCGATCTTACGAGCGCATGCGGGATCTTCTCTCAGACAGGCCGGTTGCGTTTCATCCTCAACTCGCTAGGCTGCTGGGCGGTATCAATGCTGCGCTACTCTTCCAGCAGATAGCCTTCTGGTCGAATACGAAAGTCGACTCCGGGCCTGGCTACGGTGCCTGGATTTGGAAGACTCAGTCTGAGCTTGAAGTGGAGACGGCCATGACGCGCTATGAGCAGGAAGGCGCGCGTCGCCTCCTGCGCCGCAAGGGCGTAGTAGAGGAAAAGCGGTGCGGGGTTCCCGCCCGCCTGCATTACCGGATCAACTGGCGTTGTTTCTTTGAGCTCGCGGCTCCACCATTGCCCAGCCCGGATTGTGGAAAACCCGCAGTCAAGGATGGGAAACAGACGCAAACAAGATCGCGGGAACTTCTCGAACAAGAGTGTGGAGAGATCCCCGGCAAGCCTGCGTCCGAGCCACCGGCTAATCCAGAGAGTACGCATAGAGATCACTCAGAGAAAGAAAGTCAAAATGGCACTGACCAGTCAGAGGTTTCGGAAGCCGAAGCAGCGTGGCTAAAGGTGACCTCTTCTGTAATCGAGTCTGGAGAGGCGCCACCCTGGTTTCGCCCCTGGTACGTAGACGTTGCGCTCTCCGGATCCAGGCTTTGCGTTGGACTCCGAACATCGGCCCGGGTCCACGATAAGACCTTCGAGGCGGCACGCTCGGAGTTGGGCGAGAGGCTCGCGCGGGCGTGGTGCGAGATCTCCGGAGATCCGGAAGCTGTGCTGGAACTAGAGGCACGTTGAGGATACTGAGCGCCAATACGGCGGAGACCCGCAGGAACCGGGAAAGTGCTGGCTACAGGGTCCGTCCCCGGAGTACAGGAGACTTGGTAGAAAACTTACCGGGTTCACGAGAGGTTGCTCGGTGTGCTCTGTGACTCGTTTGGGTAGCCGGCGATCAGGTCGTTGAGTAAGAGACTACAGCGCAGTCAACACCCCAGAATCCGCAGATCCCGCTTGAACAAGCAGAATAAGGGAAATCGGTCCACGCGCTATATCCCTCGCCCTACCTACTGTTTCTATCCGCAAAGCGTTACGTCCGCGACGAACACTACACCTACTCGGAAGGAGGGAGAGATGCCGCCGCATCAAGCCGCTGACTCCCGGCGTAAAGAGACAGCGCGGAGGGGTATCAGGCTGCAGCCCAGGGACCTGAACACCGTTTGGATGGCGGGTACCCATGGCTACGTGACCATGCCTCAGATAAGGCTGTTCGCTTTCGGGGGCTGGGACGAGACCGGATGGTGGAGGTCAGTATCCGAGCAGGCTGTCTACAGGAGACTCAAAAAGCTATGCGAGGCGGGACTGCTGGAGCACCAGCGTACCTGGTACGGCGACCACGGCATCTACCGGGCGACGAGGGCCGGTCTGGAACTGGCTGGTCTGGAGATCTCGCCCGCCCGGCTGGATAAAAGAGACTATGAGCACGACCTGCGGGTGGTGGATCTAGCGCTCGAACTCACCGACTACGAACTCGACGGCTGGATTCCGGAGCGCATGGTCCGTAGCCGCCTCAAGGTGGGCGCGAGCATCGGGAGGGTCCCGGACGGGTTGTATATCGGACCCGGCGGCGAGCGGTGGGCGGTAGAGCTGGAGGTCTCCGGCAAAAAGTCCCAGCGCTACTACGACGCCTGCCGCAGGTACGCCGGCCGCCACCGCACCCACATACCGGACGGGTCGTCGGGATGGGAAATGGAAGAGTACATAGATGACTACGTAAAGAGTGGGGGAGAGATGGACGGAGTAGTCTGGTACTTCCTCTCAGAGAAGAAGCGCCAGCGGGCTCTAGCCGAGGCAAACAAGGTGGTGGCCGCGAGGAGCCGCCAGCGAGAGCGTACTGACCACCTCAACCTGCGCTTCTACAGCGCCGACCACCCCAGTCTCCCGCCTCTTACAAAGTGGGAAGAGCAACACAGGCGCGAGCGGGAGGCAGAGGAGCAGAGACGACAAGAGGCCGAGGAGCGGGAGCGCCGCGAGCGCGAAGAGGAGCGCCGGCGCGAGGAAGATGCCCGGCAGGAGCAACTCTTCGATGAGTCCTGGACAGTATTTCTTCAAGCATCCGGAGAGGATGGTAGCCGGGGCCGTGAGCCCCCCGCAGCTCGACCTCGCCAACGAGGACCTTGTCCGCGCCCACGTGCAGGCCATATGGCTTACGGAGACCGGCCAGAGCCTCGGGCGCTCTCTCAAGGACGTGCTGGACGTGGAAGGCGAGGAGCCGACCCTGGAGCTCCGCGACTGGGTGCGCGATAGCCTGGCCGACGAGGGGGCCAAGAGGCGGGCCCATCAGAGAGCTCAGAAGGTTCTCTCCGGTATCGAGGAGGAGCTCGCGGAGGCCCCCTGGTACGCTGAGGGCTGGCTGGAGAATACGCTGGCCGGGGTCCAGAACAATTTTAATAACGCTTGCGAACGTTGGCGTGTCCTGTACCGGGCGGCGATCAAGCAGCGCGAGGTACAGAACAAGATTATCGGCGACGCCTCCCGGAGTATTGCGGACAAGAATCAAGCCCAGCGTCTCAGGCGGGAGGCCGAGACCCAGATGCAGCTCCTCACCTCAGAGTCTGAGGCGGCATTCTCCTCGGACTTCTACAGCTACCGGTACTTCGCGAGCGAGGGCTTCCTGCCCGGCTATAGCTTTCCCCGCCTGCCGATCTCCGCCTTCGTCCCCGGCTCCGGGCGCCGCAGTGAGCGGGAGGAGTTTCTCCAGAGGCCGCGCTTTCTGGCGATCTCCGAGTTTGGCCCGCGCTCCTACCTCTACCACGAGGGCTCCCGCTACCTAATTAACCGCGTGATCCTTGAGCGCGATACCGAGGATATACTTACCACCCGGGCCAAGCAGTGCGAGAGTTGCGGCTACTTCCACCCGATAAGGGGCGAGGATGACGGTCCGGATCTGTGCGAGAACTGCGGCGCCACTTTGGGAGACCAGATGCGCCAGCTCTTCAGGCTCCAAAACGTTTCGACCGCCCGGCGGGACCGGATCAACTCCGACGAGGAGGAGCGCCAACGCCTCGGCTACGACCTCCGCACCGGCGTCCGCTTCGCCGGCGTGAACGGCGACCTCTCTACGCGGACCGCTACGGTAGAGAAAGACGGCGGTACGTTCGCCACCCTAACCTACGGGCATGCGGCGACCCTCTGGCGCATAAACCTCGGCTGGACGAGGCGCAAGAACAAGGACCAGCTCGGCTTTGTGCTGGACACCGAACGTGGCTACTGGGCCAAGAGCGAGCAGGAGGGCGCCGAAGACCCCGAGGACCCGATGTCCGCCAGCACCTGCAGGGTCATACCATACGTGGAGGACCGCAGGAACTGTCTGATGGTCCGGCTTGAGGAGGACCACTCTCCAGAGGTACTCGCCTCGCTCCAGTCGGCGCTCAAGAACGCCATCCAGGTCGTCTTTCAGCTAGAGGACAACGAGCTGGCCGCCGAGCCCCTGCCCTCGCGCGACGAGCGGCGTCTGATCCTCTTCTACGAAGCCGCCGAAGGTGGGGCCGGAGTCCTCCGTCGCCTGCTCGACGATCCGGGCGCCCTGGCGGACATCGCTTCCGAGGCCCTGGGGATATGTCACTTCGACCCGGAGACGGGAGAGAACCTAGGGAGTGCGCCCGACACCGCCGAGGGCTGCGAGGCCGCCTGCTACGACTGCCTGATGACCTACACCAACCAGATGGACCACCCCATGCTCGACCGCCAGAGCATCCACGAACTCCTCATGCAGCTCACCGGGGCCACGGTTGAGGCCGCTCCGAACCTCGGCACCCGCGCCGAGCACCTGGAACAGCTTACCCGTCAGGCTGGCTCCACTCTAGAGGAGAAGTGGCTTGCCTTTATCCAGGATCACGGCTACCGGCTACCCACTCAGGCCCAGCACCTTGTCGAAGAGGCGGGCACCCGCCCGGACTTCTTTTACGGGGACGGCTACGATGCAGCCATCTACATAGACGGCCCGCACCACGACTACCCCGAGCGTCAGCAGAGAGACGCGGTTCAGCAAGAAGCTATGGACGACCTCGGATACATGGTGATCTGGTTCCACCACCAGGGCGACTGGGAGGAGGTAGTGAGCCAGTATCCCTATGTCTTCGGAACCGAAGGATGATCTTAACCTTTATGTACGGTACACTGGCAAAGTAAGGAGTCTTGGGTAAGGAAACCAAAGTATGGAACAGAAGGCCAGGATAACCAGTAAGGGACAGGTAACGATCCCAAAGGCCGTACGCCGGGCTCTGGGCATCACGGAGGGTGACAGCCTGCTCTTTGAGGTGGAGGGTGACGATGTGCGGGTACGGGCCGCCAGAGAGCCGGTGAGCTTCGCGGACTACGCCGGAGCCTGGCGAGAGGGAGAGGGGATGAACTGGGACGAGGTGAACGACTACGTCCGTGACCTGCGGGGCCATGACGACGGCGAGGAGGCTTGAGGACCGCGGTGGACACCAACGTCTTTATCGCGCTCTTCTCTGGAGACGAGAAGACCTCGTCCGTAGCACAGGAGGCCCTTGAGGAGGCCCGCGCCGGCGGGCCGTTGGGGATCTCTCCCGCCGTGTACGCGGAGCTCGTAGCGGGCAGGGATGCGCCGTTCGTCGAGAGGTTTCTCTCGGAGAAGGGCATCGGGGTGGACTGGGATCTCGACCGTGACGTGTGGAGCGTGGCCGGGGAACGCTACGGGGAGTACGCCCGGGCACGGAGGCGGCAAAGAGGGGATTCCGGTCCCCGGCGCATACTCGCGGACTTCCTTATCGGGGCACACGCCCTGCGACGAGCCGGGGCGCTGCTCACCTCCGACACCGGTATCTACCGCACCCACTTCTCCGAGCTGGAAGTCTTAACCCTGGCGGAGAACACCCCATGAGCTTCGCCGTCGGCGCGCTGGTAAAAGCCCGCGGCCGGGAGTGGGTTGTACTACCAGAGTCCGAAGAAGATTTGCTCGTGCTCCGGCCACTCGGCGGCACCGAGGACGAGGTCGCCGGCGTCTACCTGCCTCTGGAGACGGTCGAGCCCGCCACCTTCGACCTGCCTGACCCGACGAGTAGAGGAGATTACCGCTCCTCCCGCCTGTTGCGCGACGCCGTCCGGCTCGGCTTCCGCTCCAGCGCCGGACCATTCCGCTCCTTTGCCAAGATAGCTGTCGAGCCGAGACCTTACCAGCTTGTCCCGCTCTTGATGGCGCTCAAGCTCGACCCCGTCCGTGTCCTGATCGCCGACGATGTCGGTATTGGCAAGACCGTCGAGGCGGGCCTTATCGCCCGCGAACTGCTCGATCGGGGCGAAGCCGACCAGCTCGCCGTCCTCTGTCCGCCACAGCTCGCGGGACAGTGGCAATCCGAGCTACGTGAGAAGTTCCACCTCGAGGCGGAGCAGGTCCTTCCGAGCACCGCCAAACGCTTGGAGCGCCACCTGAAAACAGGGGAGTCCATCTTCGACCGCTACCCTTACGTCATCGTCTCGACGGACTTCGTCAAGTCTGACCGGCGCCGCGACGACTTCCTACGCGCCCGCCCGGAACTCGTCATAGTGGATGAGGCCCACACCTGCGCGGAGTCCGGCGAGGGCCGCAGCGCCCGCCACCAGCGACACCGCCTCGTCTCCGGCCTTGCCGCCGACAAAGGTAGGCATGTGGTCCTCGTAACCGCCACGCCCCACTCGGGCAAGGAGGACGCCTTCCGCTCCCTGCTGGGCTTTCTCGACCTTTCGTTCCTGAACCTCCCCGACGACCTCTCCGGCCCGGCCAACGAGCGCCACCGCCGCTGTCTGGCCCAACACCTGGTCCAGCGCCGCCGGGCGGACATCCGGCACTGGATGGGGGCCGAGACGCCTTTCCCCGACCGGGAGGAGGCGGAGGAAAGCTACTCGCTCTCGCCGGAGTACCGCAGGCTCTTCGACCGGGTGCTCCGCTACGCCCGCGAGAAGGTCCGGGACGACACCGGGGGCGGCGTGCGCCAGCGGGTCCGGTGGTGGTCGGCCCTGGCCCTGTTGCGCTCCCTCGCCTCAAGCCCCGCCGCCGCGGCCTCCACCCTCCGCAACCGGGCCGCCCCGTCCGGATCGGAGACCGTCGCCGAGGCGGACGAGCTGGGACGCCGTACGGTGCTCGACCTGATGGAGGACGAGTCCCAGGAGAGCAACGACGTGGCCCCCGGAGGCCTCACCGAGGAGGAAGAGGGGGAGGAGCAGCGCGAGCGCCGCCGGCTGCAGGAGATGGCCCGCGAGGCCGAGGTTCTCTACGGCAAGCCGGACGCCAAGCTCCAGAACGCGGTGAAGCTCATCTCGGAGCTCGTAAAGGACGGCTTCAACCCCATCGTATTCTGCCGCTTTATCCCGACCGCCGAGTACGTGGCGGAGGAGCTGAGGAAGAAGCTCAAGGGCGTGGAGGTGGCTGCCGTTACCGGAACGCTGCCGCCGTCGGAGCGCGAGGAGCGGGTGGAAGGGCTCGGCCGCCACGATAAGCGGGTGCTGGTGGCGACGGACTGCCTCTCCGAGGGGATCAACCTGCAGGAGCACTTCGACGCCGTCTTCCACTACGACCTCTCCTGGAACCTGACCCGCCACGAGCAGCGGGAGGGCCGGGTTGACCGCTACGGCCAGCCCGAGGACACGGTCCGCGCCCTCACCTACTACGGGATAGACAACCAGATCGACGGAGTGGTACTGGACGTCCTGATCCGCAAGCACAAGCAGATCCGGACCTCTCTTGGCGTCTCCGTCCCGATCCCTGGTGACACCGAGGAGGTGGTGGAGGCGATCTTCGAGGGCCTGCTCCTGCGCGAGGAGTCCGGCAATGATCTCTCCGACCGGCTCCCCGGCTTCGACGAATTCTTCGCTCCCAAGAAGGAAGACCTCTACAGCCGCTGGGAGTCAGTCCGCGACCGCGAGAAGCGATCCCGCACCATGTTCGCCCAGGAGAGTGTGAAGGTCGAGGAGGTCGCCCGAGAGCTAGAAGCCGTCCGCTCCGCCATCGGCGGCGGCGAGGAGGTCGAACGCTTCGCCAAAGCTGCCTTCCAGGCCCATGGCGCGCACGTAAGCGAGAACGGCAACGTCAAGATAGACCTCTCCGATGTCCCGCGAGCCGTAAAGGACGCCATCGGCGCGAACGGTACGGACCGCATCGCCGCGAAGTTCGAGCTCCCGGTAAAGGACGGCGAAGTATACCTGAGCCGCACCCACCCGATCATCGAGGGTCTCGCCTCCCACGTCATGGACACCGCCCTTGACCCGTTGGGCGAGAGCGAGGCCCGCCGTTGCGGCGTCACCGCTACCTCCTACGTGGAGCGCCGGACGACCCTACTGCTCGTCCGCTATCGCTACCACATCCTCACCAGCTTCCCCAGCGGCGCGGAGCGGGCACTTCTTGCCGAGGACTGCCAGCTTGCCGCCTTCGCCGGCTCCGCCAGCGACCCGCAGTGGCTCGACAGCGAGGAGGCCGAGGCGCTGCTGGAGGCGAAAGCCGAGGGCAACGTCCCACCGGACCGGGCGGAGTATTTCCTCAAGCAGGTGATAGCGGAGGGCGCCTCGCTAAAGGAGCGGCTCGGGGCCGCGGCGGAGGAGCGCGGGGAGGAGCTGCTGGAGGCCCACCGGCGCGTGCGGCAGGCGTCCCGGCAGACCGGTGTCCGCCACCGGGTAGAGCCCAAGCTCCCGCCGGACGTGCTCGGCGTCTACGTCTACCTCCCGAAGCGGGATAGGAGAGTAGGATGAGGACGCGGTCCCGCGAAGGCTTCACCACGATCGCCACCGAGGGCTCCATCCTCCCGCCCGACCTGCTCGCCCGTATCGTCGAGCGGGACAAAGACCTTGATGGTCTCGACCCCAGCTCCTACCACCTCGCGGGCCAGACCTTGAACGAGGCCATAAGCCGCTCGTGGAACGTGTTGCAGGGCGCGTGGGCCGCGTTCAAGGACCGGCGGGCGGAGCTGCCCGAGGGACAGCCGGAGACCCAGATGACCCGCGAGCGGTGGCTGCTGCCCCTGTTCCGGGAGCTGGACTACGGGCGGCTGGAGACGATGCGGGCCGGGGAGATAGAGGGGAAGAGCTACCCGATCTCCCACCGTTGGCAGAACGCCCCGATCCACCTCGTCGGCTTCCGCACCGACCTGGACAAGCGCACCCCCGGCGTGGCGGGGGCGGCCAGGATCAGCCCGCACGGCCTCGTCCAGGAGTTCCTCAACCGCTCCGAGGATAACCTCTGGGCTTTCCTCTCCGACGGTCTCAGGCTCCGCATCCTGCGCGACAACGCGAGCCTCACCCGCCAGGCATACGTCGAGTTTGACCTGGAAGCGATGATGGACGGTGAGGTCTGCCCGGACTTCGTCCTGCTCTGGCTCCTGTGCCACCAGTCCCGCGTCGAGGCCGACCGTCCCGAGGAATGCCACCTGGAGCGGTGGTCCCACGCCGCCTCCCAGCAGGGGACTCGCGCCCTCGAAGGGCTCCGGGGCGGGGTGGAGGAGGCGATCAACTCTTTAGGTTCCGGCTTCCTCTCCCACCGGGCCAACGACGATCTGAAAAGCAGGCTCCGCTCGGGAGACCTCGAAGCCCAGGACTACTACCGCCAGCTCCTCCGGCTCGTCTACCGTCTCCTCTTCCTCTTCGTCGCCGAGGATCGGGGGCTCCTGCTGTACCCAGAAGCCGCCGACGCCGCAAAGGACCGCTACACTCGCTACTACTCCACCCGCAAGATGCGGGACATGGCCGAGAAGCGGGTCGGCGCCCGCCACTCCGACCTCTACAAGGCGCTCTCGCTCGTCATGGGCAAGCTCGGCGACGAGGACGGCTGCCCGGAGCTCGGGCTGCCGTCTTTGGGCGGCTTCCTCTTCGGTCCGGAGGCGATGCCGGACCTGGCCGGGGCGGAGATCTCCAACCGCGACCTGCTTGACGCCGTGCGCGCCCTCTCGCTGGTGGACTACGACGGCTTCCGCCGTCCGGTGGACTACAAGAACCTGGGGGCCGAGGAGCTTGGCAGCGTCTACGAGTCCCTGCTGGAGCTACAGCCGGAACTCGACTCCACCTCCGGTAACTTCATCCTCCGCGCCGTTACTGGCAACGAGCGCAAGACCACCGGCAGCTACTACACGCCCCACAGCCTCGTAACCAGCCTGCTCGACGCCGCGCTCGACCCGGTGCTGGAGGAGGCCGCGAGGAAGCCGGACCCGGAGAAGGCGATTCTGGACCTCAAGGTCTGCGACCCAGCGGTCGGCAGCGGGCACTTCCTGATCGCCGCCGCTCACCGGATGGCCCGGCGGCTGGCTTCGGTCCGCACCGGGGACGACGAGCCCTCGCCTGACTCCTACCGCGAGGCGCTGCGCGACGTGATCGGACGTTGTCTCTACGGGGTGGACGTCAACCCGATGGCCGCCGAGCTGTGTAAGGTGAGCCTCTGGATGGAGGCGCTCGTCCCCGGTCGGCCGCTCTCCTTCCTCGATCACCACATCCGGGTCGGCAACAGCCTGCTCGGCACCACCCCGGAGCTGGTGGCCGACGGCATCCCCAACGATGCGTTCAAGCCGATAGAGGGCGACGACAAGAAGCTCACGAACGCCCTCAAGAAGCGTAACCGCGAGGAGCGCAAGCAAGAGGAGGCCGGGCAGCTAAAGATCTCCCTACGCACCCTGGCTCGGGAGCAGGAGGCCATCGAGCAGGGCTATGAGGAGGTCGAGGATGTACCGGACGAGTCTATCTCTGGGGTACGAAAGAAGGCCCAACGCTACGATGCCCTGGAGTCCTCATCCGACCTCGAACATGTCCGCCTCATCTACGATTCCTGGTGCGCCGCCTTCGTGTGGCCGAAGAGCGAGGGAGCACCGGAGGCCATTACCCACGAGGTATTCGCCAGCCTAACCCACAGCCCCAACACCCTGCCGCCCGAGAGCCGGGAGGAAGTAGAGCGGATAGGGGAGGGGTACAACTTCTTCCACTGGCATCTCGCCTTCCCGCATGTCTTCGATGGGAGCGGCGGCTTCGACGTCGTGCTCGGTAACCCGCCGTGGGAAAGGATCAAGCTACAAGAGAAGGAATGGTTCGCTGCCCGCAGGCCCAAAATTACAGCCGCTTCTAGTGCCGCCGTTCGCAAGCGCATGATCTCTACGCTAAAGGTAGAGGATTCTGCGCTACACGCGGCCTTCCTCGACGACCTTCGGAAAGCTGATGGCGAGAGCCACCTGATCCGCAGCAGCGACAGATTCCCTCTCTGTGGCAGGGGAGACATAAACACCTACAGCATCTTCGCTGAGACCAATCGCTCGGTCATTGCTCCGACCGGGCGTGTCGGCTGCATCGTCCCCTCCGGCATTGCTACTGACAACACCACCAGGGAGTTCTTCGGCGACCTCGTAACTACAAAGACCCTCGCGAGCCTCTATGACTTTGAGAATCGGAACAAGCTCTTTCCTACTGTGGATGGCCGTATGAAGTTCACCCTGCTCACCATGACGGGCCGAGAACGTCCTGTTGCGGAGGCGAACTACGCTTTCTTCGCCCTGGACGTAGCCGACCTCAAAGACCCAGAGCGCCGCTTCCCGCTCACGGCGGGGGACATACGCCTGCTCAACCCCAACACCCGCACCTGCCCGATCTTCCGCACCCGCCGCGACGCGGAGATCACCAAAGAGATCTACCGCCGCGTCCCCGTCCTCATAGACGAGAACAAAAAGGACGGCAACCCCTGGGGCATTGTTATCCGTTCGCGGTTTTTCCACATGGCAGAGGACTCGGAGCTCTTCCGCACTCGCGAGGAGTTGGAAAGCGGAGGATATGTACTCAAAGGCAACGTCTTCTCGGAAGGGAGGAAACACTACCTTCCATTGTATGAATCTAAAATGATTCACCATTTTAACCACCGATGGAATACGCAAGGCAAGGTGGCGATTCGCTTAGAGGACCCACGCGCCGTACCCCTGCCTCGATACTGGATAGAAGAAAAAGAGGTTGAGAGCCGAATCGCGAAGCAATGGCCGTACAGAGGTATGCTTGTATGGAGAAATATTTGTAGAAGTACGGATGAGCGTGCCTTTATCGCAACCTTCATACCGCGAGTCGCATACGCAAATAGTGGATACCTCGGCTTACCTGTAAAGGTTCACGCATTCGCATCTCTATGTTTGTCAGCGTCGTTTTCGAGCTATGTTTTCGACTTTATGAGCCGTATGAAACTAGGTGGATCGAACATGGCTCAATTTATCACAAACCAACTCCCTGTTCTCCCGCCCGACGCATACAACGAAGCCACCTCGTAGGACGAATTCGCGAAGCTACGGGACTGGATCTCTCCGCGCGTTCTTGAACTCACCTACACCGCCTGGGACCTGGAACCCTTTGCCCGTGACCTCGGCTACGACGGCCCGCCGTTCCGCTGGGATCCCGAGCGCCGCTTCCTGCTCCGCTGCGAGCTGGACGCCGCCTTCTTCCACCTCTATGGCATTAGGCGCGAAGACATAGACTACATCATGGAGACCTTCCGCATCGTCAAGCGCAAGGACGAGGCCACCCACGGCGAGTACCGCACCAAGCGCGTCATCCTGGAGATCTACGACCAAATGGCCCGCGCCGCCAGCGGAGCTACCGGCCAGCCCTACCAGACTACCCTCGACCCGCCGCCCGTGGACCTCAACCTCCCCATGGACCAATCCGCCCCCGCTACCGTAACGCCCCTCCGTCCGCGCACCGGGCCGGAGCCATCCCCGCCACAGGAGATCGCCGCCGAGGAGAGGGGCGACTACACCGTGCACCCGCAACAAGAGACCGGAGACCTAGAGCGAAACCAGGCAGAGACGCTCGTAGATGCCATCTTCAAGAATGCCGACTTCTTGCAACTCCCGCCCGAACATCGAGGCGCCCATCAGCCCACCCTGGCTGAAGAACAGCAGCTAAACCTGTTGGATGAAAGTGATGCCGAGGCTCCTGCTGAACGCCCCACGCCCGAGGCCCCCAACCCCTACGAAGCCACTCTCGCCCTCCACGCCTGCCTCCCCGACGGGGAAAAAATCGAGCATGGAGACCTGCTCCAAGACGCCGCCCGCGAGCTAGGCCACCAAAAGCTCACCCGCAAAGTCCGCAGCGCCCTCAACAAAGCGCTGAACAAGGAACACAACGCCGGCCGCCTCAAGACCGACTGGGAATTGGTCTGGAAGCCAGAGAAGAAGTAGGGAGATCAGGATGTCTGTACCAAAGCACCAGTTCAGAGTGAGATAGATGTCAGGTTAGGTCATGAGCACGTATTTCGAGCAATATTATGATGCCGTTCAGTACCCGATAAGTGGAGAGGACAGCGAGGGCCTACGGAGTTGCCAGATTGGTGCGATTCATGCGGTAGCGTCCCACTTTACTATTCGGGATGAAGAGCCTGCGATAGTAGTTATGCCCACTGGATCGGGCAAAACTGCTGTCCTTATGATGTGCGCCTTCGTCGAACGGGCGAAGCGGGTCTTGGTCGTTACGCCGAGCGTCCTAGTACGTAGCCAGATAAAGGAGAACTTCGAGACGCTCTCAGTGCTTAAGCGTGCCAGAGTTCTCGAGGAAGCGGTAGTTGATCCTCGTGTCGCCGACGTTAAGCGTAGGATCTCTTCGCCCGAAGGGTGGGAGGAGCTGCGCGAGTACGACGTAGTCGTGGGCACGCCGAGCAGCATTAGCCCTGCCCTAGAAGACGTGCCTGATCCTCCTGACGACCTCTTTGATCTAATCCTGGTCGATGAGGCTCACCACAGCCCTGCTATTACGTGGAACAAACTGCTGTCCTCCTTCCCGAGCGCCAAGCGCGTGCTCTTCACCGCGACGCCGTTCCGTCAAGACAGGCGCGAGATTGAGGGACGGTTAGTCTACGGCTACCCCATGAAGAAGGCCTATGCCGACGGCATATTCGGCGATATCGAGTACGTGCCCGTCTCGCCCGTTCCCGGCATCTCCGATGACGTGGCGATTGCCGAGCAGGCCGAACGCATCTTTCGTGTCGACAAGGATAATGAACTCGACCACTTTCTTATGGTTCGAACCGACTCGAAGGCACGGGCCAACGAACTCGCCGAGGTCTACGCCGGGCACACTGGATTAAGGCTGCGCGTCATCCACAGCGGGCACTCCTACTCTCGCATAGAGAAATCTATTAGGGACCTCAAATCTGGAGACCTCGATGGGGTGATCTGCGTGAACATGCTAGGAGAGGGGTTCGACTTCCCGAACCTGAAGATCGCCGCCGTCCACGCGCCGCACAAATCGCTTGCCGTGACTCTCCAGTTTATCGGCCGCTTTGCGCGTACTGGAGACGAGAACATCGGTGGGGCGAAGTTCTTGGCCGTTCCCTCAGAGATACGGGTGGAGGAGGAAAAGCTGTACAAAGACGATGCGGTGTGGCAGGAGATAGTGCCAAACTTGAGCGAGGGCCGCGTCGAACGGGAACAAGAGGTCAGGGAGGCCCTCGACAAATTTGAAGATCTCGTCCATAGCATTCCTGATACCGAGAACCTGTCTCTATACGCGCTGCAGCCGTACACCCACGTAAAGATCTATAGGGTAGAGCAGGAGGTCGACGTTACTCAGGAGATCGAGTTTCCGCCCGGCTTCGAGGTCATCTTTCAGAGGGCAAGCCACGAGCTGTCCGCGGCTACGTTTGTGACACGTAGGCTGCACAAACCCCGCTGGACGTCTTTGGAGCGGTTCTATGGCTCAGAGTACGATCTCTTCGTAGTCATCTACCACCGTGAATCCCGACTTCTGTTCATCAATGCGTCGGAGCGCAGCGATTCCCTTTACGAAGAGCTTGCCAAGCGGTTCTGCGGAGGTACCCATAAGATTCTTTCGTTGACGCGCATAAATCAGGTCCTCATAGATTTCGAGAATGCCCGGTTTTTCAACGTAGGGATGAAGAACCGAATGATGAACAGCAACCTCGCCTCCTACCGGATTGTCACAGGACCCCGGGCGCAGGAAGTCCTGAATCGCACAGATGGTCTGCTCTACCATCGGGGGCACGTCTACGGTAAGTCCGGGTACGGGGATGAGGGAGAAACAATAGGGTACAGCAGCGCCTCCAAAGTGTGGAGCCACAGGTACTCCCAGATTCCCGACCTGCTGCGCTGGCGCGAGAGTCTAGCCAGCAAGATAGAAAGCGACCGCCAGGTGACGACGCAGTCCGGTCTCGATTTCCTCACGGTCGGCCGCGAGGTAGGGGAGATACCCGAGGGCCTTCTAAGCGTCGAGTGGGACGTGAGCGCGTACGTGAGCCCAATAAGGGCGACCTATGTAAACAAGAACGGAGAACCGGTAACCTGCGACCTCCTCGACCTAGATCTAGAGGTCGATCGTGAGAACTGCGGGGAGGAAACCATACGCGTCGTGATAGGGGGCGAGGGTCTCAACTGGCCGGTAGATTTCTCACTGACGTCGAGCGTCTTCTTCGAGCCAGCCTTTGAGGACCAACAGGAGGTGTCGCTCACAAAGGGTCGCGAGGAGATCATGCTGATTGGTTACCTGAACTCGAGACCCCTCAACTTCCACTTCTCCGACTCTGCGCGCCTGTCGCTTTTGCGTGGCAACGAGTTATTTACCTACGATGCTTCCCGGATTGAGAGGTTCGATCCGGAACGGATCTTCCCGATCGAGTGGAAAGACAGTGGTGTGGAGATCACCGCCGAGTTCCCTTCCGATAAGAAGGACCTTGGCGGCAAACTCACCATCCATGAATTCCTTGAGAACCACCTCGACGATCCGGAGACGCCAATCCTTATATACGACCACCGAACCGGCGAGATCGCGGACTTCGTTGCCGTAGAAGAGTGTCCGTCGGAAGTGAGGGTCCGCTTCTATCACTGTAAGGGCTCCGGCGGTCCCGAGCCCGGCGACAGGGTCGACGACGTCTACGAGGTGTGCGGCCAGGTCCTGAAGTCCATCGTGTGGTTTAAGAGTCCCGACGACGTGCTGGAGAAGCTTCGTAAACGGCTGAGGGGCGGGTCACGCTTCGTAAGAGGCGATTTGTCCATGCTGGAGGAGACTCTCGAAAGGGCCAAGCGGAAAAACGTACGCTACGAGGTCGTCTTGGTGCAGCCCGGTATCTCCAAGAGCGGGCTGTCCGAAAAACAAGCCAACGTGCTCGCCGCTGCCAGCGACTTCCTGAAGAATGTCAGGGGTGAGAAGCTGGCCGTGATGGCGTCGGTATAAACGCTCACGTGAGGCCATAGACATTATCCACGGCATGTAGGAGTCGAGGTTTGAGATGCGAATCGAGATAAACATTCCCGAGTATCTTCTGGAGAACATTGCGGAGTCTATTCCCGAGGCGGACACACCGGACTTGATAGAGGCGGCCTTTGCCGAGTGGGTAGCGTGGTTCGATGGCTCTTTCCGTCCTATGTCGATATCGGAGCTTGAGACTCGCCGTGTATTCGACCTCTACGACCGCGTTCTGGTCGACGAAGTACCTTCTGCCGAGCGCCTGGGAGAGTTGCTTGGGCTGCCTATGGGCCGGGCGCGCTACGTGATGCAAAACCTCGCGTATCGTCACGGACGTCTGCTGCGGCGTCGGCAGGCACAGGCAGTTCTGAGCTCGCTCAACGGAGGGCGATGGTCAGATGATGGGAACAGTTGCGTGGTAGTCGTAGATCCTGGCATCCGGGATCTCATGGACCGCACGATACGCGGCCTCGCTGCGCAGGGGAAGCTCGAGTCCATCGTACGTGGCGAAACTACTTTGGAGGGCTTGCGCTACGAGATGGGACCGAACCACCACAAGGCTCTAACTGAGGTATTCGGGAATGAGGCTGATACCCAACTGCATGGAAGTCAGGGTGAGTAACACACTTTCGCTTATCGCCTTCTACTTCGCGATCATAAGCTTTGTGGGCAGCTTGTTCTTCAGCCAAGTCGAGTCTTGGCACGGATCGGTTAGGTCCTTCCAAAATTCCTTGAGCCTGTTCGAGGCCCGGGACGAGTGGAAGAATGTGCGCCCGCAGTGGCTTGGCTTGAAGGCTGCCATGCCTCTTTGGAGCTTCATCGTGGTCGGCGTGTTGGTGACCAGTTTGGCCGTCCTCTCACTCTACGTCCCTATCGAACGCTCGGCCGTTGACCCCTGGTTATTTGTCTACGCACCGCTCTGGGTTACCGTGCTGGCCTACTGGCTCGGAGGTGCGACAAGGTTGTGGACCGGACATGCGCGCCTGAAAGAGGCGGAACGTAAAATTGACAAAGGGCTAGGTGGTTAATATAGCTGATTCCATCTACTCCACTGATGTAGGCGACAAGACAGTACATAAAGTTGCACGGTGGCGATCTCGCGGCTGTAATGAGACAAATGCCCGGATAATATAGGAACTCATTATCGCTTAGGAAGTACGTGCTTGACTCGTCTCAGTTATCAGTACGGGTGTTTCTGTAAGCCACTACTCAGCAAGAATCAATGCTAAGTTGGTCAAAACGACTCTTTTAATTTGATGGAGGCAACAACAGCGGAAAAAGTAAGAGTAACAGAGGCAAAGGCCCATCTCTCGGCGCTGATGGCGCTTGCTGGTTATGGGGAAGAACGCTTCGTTATAGAGTGGCGGGGTAGACCACTCGCCGCACTGGTGGGTGTGGAGGATTTGGAGCGCCTGGAAAAGGAGCAGCGGAGCGCCGCCACTTTCCAGCCGTCGGGTGCGATAGCCCTGGCGAGAGCGTGGGGTGAGGCGGAGGAGAAAGATCTGGACGCGGTGATCGACGAGATCTACGTGGAGCGTGAGCGCGACACCGGGCGTCAACGAGCACCATTTCCAGCGAGTGCCTGAACTGGAGATAGAGAATTGGATGGAGAGGTAGAAATTTCTAACGAGATCATCTCGGCAGGCTGGTAGAGCACGGTAGATTTGACTCTAACCCTGACTCTAACCCGGGCGACACTCAGCGACACCAGGCGAATTACAGATTCACTTTTTTAGTCGATTTGCAGGACTTTATGACACTGGGCGATACTAGGAGATATACGGGTGATCCCATTGTGGCTCCGAAGGTCGCGGGTTCGAGCCCCGTCGGTCACCCCCTCATTTGCAGGTAAAATACAGCCTCTGGCTTCTGAGCCGGAGTCTTTTGACTCTAATCTGGTCTAAAACGCGCTGCTTTACATGGTCTTTGCGGTCCGCACTATCCTTTCTGCTACAGATACAACTCCGGTGGGAGGAGAGCGAAGATCTCTTGCACCCCGGGCAAGTGAAGTTGTGCTGTGGTTTAACCGGCAGTCTATCTCTCTTTACACCACATTTTCTTTTGAGAACTTATGCAAACCGGGGGAGACCTGCAGGTTACTCTAGCTCTATGAGGTCTTGCCCGGCGCTGACGGCTTCCTCCTCCCCGACCAGGAACTTCGAGACCGTGCCGGCTTCTTCGGCCTTGATCTCGTGAAACGACTTCATAACCTCGACGAGTCCAATAACGTCGCCAGCCGAGACGTTGCTTCCCTCTTCGACGTAGGCGTCGCTCTCCGGGTCGGGCCGGCGGTAGAAAGTGCCGGGCATCGGGGCTTTGACGGTCTTTTCGGCCAACGCTAGTCCTCCTCTAAGAGACTCTCTTTTGCGCCCGTCCAAACGGGCGGATCTCGATGTCGTTCTCCCCTAGCTTGCGGGCTATGGCCTCCGCCAGCTTTACGGCTCCCGGTGTGTCGCTGTGGACGCAGACCGAGTCAGAAGGAACATCTATGTCGTTGCCGTTCACGGTGGTTACTTTGCCCTCGGTTATGCCCCGCACTACCCTATCCGCGACCTCTTCGGGTTCTAGCTCCCCGGTCACCTTGCGGGTAAAGACGATCCGGCCCTCGTCGTTGTAGTCGCGGTCGGCGAAGAACTCGGTGGCTACCGGCTGGTCCATCTTCTTCGCCAGCTCGTAGGTAGCCGACGACCGCATGCAGAAGATGACGAGGGCCGGGTCTACGCTCTGGATCGCCTCGATCATGGCGCGGGAGATCTCCTCGTCGCGGGCCGCGGCCATGTAGAGCGAGGCGTGGGGCTTTACATGCTGGACCTCCATGTCGTGGTAGCGGGCGAACTCGCGCAAAGCTCCGAGCTGGTAGATCAACTCGTCGTGTATCTCTTCGGGGGACAGGCTCATCTCCCGACGCCCGAACCCGACCAGGTCCTGGTAGCCGTTGTGAACACCCACCGCTACTCCGTGCTCCTTCGCCAGCGCCACGGTCTGGCGCATCACGTGCGGGTCGCCGGCGTGGAAACCGGCCGCGACGTTGGCCGACGATATGTATCGCATCAACTCCTCATCAGCGCCGAATGAGTATGGGCCGAAGCTCTCTCCCATGTCGCAATTGAAGTCTATCTGCACGGTGCTCACCTGCCTTCCCGCCTAGAGATTACCTAGCTTAGAGCCTCGCGGATCTCCTGCATCTGCTGCCGCCGCTGATGGCGCGCCTCCATCGCTTCTTCAAGGTTCACCGAGCGGAAACGGGTCTTGTCGTTGGTCTTGGTCTGGGCGAGGGTGTCGCGGTCCACGCTTATGACGGTGCCGATGGTGGCGTAGCCGCCGCCGGTCACGGCATCGTTGTTTAGCACGATGGGCTCGACGCCGCCGGGAATTTGGATGGAGCCGACCGGGTAGCCGAAGTCCACGACGTTCGCCTGGTCCGCGCCCGCGCCCGCCGGCTGCTCCCGCTCGACGAACTCCAGCTCGCCGCCCCGGTAGCGGTAGCCGATGCGGTCCGCGTCCGGGGTCACGGTCCACTCGGTGCTCAGGAACGTCTCCAGGCTCTCTTCTGTCAGCCGGTAGCTGGCGAGGCCGACGATCACGCGCAATTCCGGCTCGTCGCTGTACGCTGGGATGTTTCTATCCTCCACCCGCTTTCCGACCCGATCCGAAGCGCCGTTGGACTCTCCGACCTTGAGTTCGTCGCCTTCCTGGAGGGCGCGACCCTCGTGGCCGCCGAGCCCGATCAGGGTGTACGTCGAACGGCTGTGCATAAAGACCGGCACGTCTATGCCGCCGGCTATCGCCAGGTACGAGCGGGCACCGCTCTTCAGGTAGTCGAAGGAGAGCACGTCGCCCTCCTCTACCGCGAGCGTCTCCCAGGTTGCGGCTCTTTCGCCGTTGATCTTGGGCGGCAACTCCGCGCCGGTGATAGCGATGACCGCGTCCTGCGTAAACTCGATCTCCGGCCCAAAATACGTTATCTCCAGCCCCGCCGCGCCCTCTTCGTTGCCGACGAGGTAGTTACCGACCTGGTAAGAGAACACGTCCATCGCGCCCGAGGGTGGCATCCCGATGTCGTATTGACCGAAGCGTCCCGTATCCTGGACGGTAGTGAGGAGGCCCGGCTGCCGGACTTTAATCGCCATAGAGCACCCCCAGGATCTCCTCGTTGTAAGCGTGCGGGTCCTCCAGCGCGCGGTCTCCGTGGAAGGTGAAATCCGCCTTGCGGTACTCGAACGTCCCATCTTCGACTGTAGACCGTATCCCGTCGTACTCCTCCCGGTCCACGCCGCGATACTTGAAGATGTCACCAGGTTTCGGGAAGACTATGTTCTCCTGGAAGTCTTTGAGACTCTGGCTGAGGTCCAAAACCGGAGCGGCGGCCGTTCCGAAGAGCTGGTAGCCGCCCGCGCCCTGCACCGGGTAGACAACCGCGAAGCCGCCGCCGAAGCCGAACGCCCGCTCGGAGGTAAAGGTGCGGGGCCGGACGTACTTGGGGACCTCGATCTGCTCTTCGGGCGGGACTAGCTGGTAGCACCAGGGCAACCCCGGCACGAAACCGATCATGGTTACCAGCCACGGCGAAGCCAGGAGGGCCTCGATAAAGTCGTCTTTCGTGTCGTAGCCGTTGATGCGGGCACCGTACTCAAGGTCGGTGGCGTCCGGGTCCTGATGGTGGTCGCGGAAGCGCATCAGGGTCTCGTGGGTCCAGGGGTCTTCGATCAGTACCGGCACGTCTACGACCCTCGTTTCGATCTCGAAGCCCTGGACGTCGCCGACCTCCTCATCTATCTCCTTGAGGCGGGAGATCAGGTCGTCCGGGCGCAGAACGTCCGGGTCTATCCGGATCATGTACGAAGCGTTTGACGGGCAGATGTCCACGATACCCTCGATGCTCTCTTCCCTGAGCCGGTTCGTGATCGCCATCGCCCGGAAGTTGATCTTCAGGCTCATCGCCTCTGCAAGCTCCGCGAAAACGAACTCGTCCCCGCCGTAGCTGTACCGTACCTCGGGAAGCCCAGTCTCCACGCTACTCACAACCTCGCTCCCACCCTTTGCTTTTTCTATAACCCCTTCACTTCGCCGCAATACTATAGCGGTGGGAAACACCGGTCAATAAGCACCAAAAGATACCGCCGGAAGATTCTCGCACGCGGGAGGGGCCCGGACTCGAACCTGGCGGTAACCCGAGCGGCGCCGATGGCCGCCGTTACGACCGTGGTTGCCCAGGTCGTTATACCGCTCTTCCCCGTCCCCTCTACGTTGCAGGTCTTTGCGGTAGCAGCCCTGGCGGGACTGTTGCCCGAGCCGCGCTGTGAGATGCTGGCTAGAGTGTTTTGCCGCTCGTGGCGGTCGCTGTAGCTCCGGCCATAGCCCCCCGCGGACGCAGCACGAACGTCCGGTGTGGGAGTATCATGGTGGTCCCTGTCTGGAATCGGTTGGGAGGACGCGAGGTCATGAAGAAGGTTCTGGTCGCCAACCGGAGTGAGATCGCACTGCGCGTCGTCCGAGCTTGCCGGGAGATGGGAATACCCGCGGTAGCCGTCTACTCCGACGCCGACTCCGAAGCCCTCCACGTCCGTCACGCCGACGAGGCCGTCCGCATCGGCCCACCACCCGCCGGCAAGAGCTACCTGAACATCGAAGCCCTCATAGACGCTGCGAAGGACACCGGCGCTGACGCCGTTCACCCCGGCTATGGTTTCTTGTCGGAGAATGCGGAATTCGCAGCAGCCTGCGAGGAAGCCGAGATCCGGTACGTCGGACCGGCATCGGAGGCCATCGAGAAGATGGGCGACAAATCCGCCGCCCGCCGAATCGCCCGGGAAGCCGGCGTGCCGGTAGTCCCCGGCTCCGAAGAGACTACTTCAGCCGAGGCGGCGGTGGAGACGGCGGAGGAGATCGGCTACCCGGTCATGGTCAAGGCGGCGGCCGGCGGCGGTGGCCGGGGCATCCGGGTGGCGAACGACGAAGAGGGGCTACGCAAGGCCGTGCAGGTCGCCAAACAAGAGGCCGAGAAAGCCTTCGGGGACGGCTCGCTCTACCTGGAGAAACTGCTGGTCAGCCCGCGCCACATAGAGGTCCAGGTAATGGCCGACCACCACGGCAACGCCATACATCTCTACGAGCGGGAGTGCTCCATGCAACGCCGGCGGCAGAAAGTATTAGAGGAAGCACCCTCACCCGGCATAAGCCCCGAGACCCGCAACGGGATCACCGCAGCCGCCGTCCGGCTGACGAAAGAGGCCGGATACACCAACGCCGGTACGGTGGAGTTCCTGGTGGACGAGGACGAAAACTTCTACTTCATCGAGATGAACACCCGCATACAGGTCGAGCACCCGATAACGGAGATGCTCACGGGCGTGGACCTCGTAAAGGAGCAGCTACGGGTCGCCGCCGGAGAACCGCTGAGCCTCAAGCAGGAAAACGTACCGTTCGAGGGCTGGGCGATAGAGTTCCGGATCAACGCCGAAGATCCCGACCAGGACTTCATGCCCTCGCCGGGTGAGATCACCTCCCTCGAAGTTCCCGGCGGACCCGGCGTCCGCGTTGATTCAGCTATCTACCAGGGGTACGAGATCCCGCCGTTCTACGACTCTCTCGTTAGCAAGCTCATCGTCTGGGGTCTGTCCCGCGAGGAAGCCATAGACCGTGGCCTCCGCGCCCTCCGCGAGTACCGCCTGGAGGGTATCAAAACCACCATACCTCTCCACCTCCGACTCCTGGAAGACGAAGCTTTCCGCTCCGGCCACTACCACACAGGTTACCTGGAAGGGTAAGCCGAGAGTTGACAGAGTATGCCGACCGGAGAAGTTACGGCTGCTTCCTGGACTGGCGCGTGGTCTCCCTGCAGGACACGCCTATCGTCTGACTCTGACAGGTTATTTACAGGTCGATAAGGGTTGTTGGCGGGCATCTCCTGCCGTAGTGGAGGAACCCGGAGCGCGAAATCTCCGGTGCCACGCTTCACACCTCTTGTCACGTTCCTGTCACGCTTACCCTGTACGGTAGTAAGAGCCAGCTAGACGGAAGGAGCCCGGAGAGTAGCGGTGGCGGTCGAACTTTGACGTCAAGGTAAAAGCAACCGAGACCGTCTGAACTTTAGATAAAGAGTGTGTTGTGAGCGAGGTAGATCGGAGATACTCGACGAAACCACGTCCTGAAGGTAGCGTGCTAGTGCTCGGCGGCGCTATCAACGACAACCCTCCAACGTCCATGTCGGAGATGGGTGGAATGTCGGTAAAGAATGGCGGGGGCAGGGATACTCACGCTTTTCACCACAAACGCCGCAAATCTCCGGCGGCTAAATGAAATGAAGTTGTGTATCGGAGATAGGGAATTTGACCCGGCTAAAAGGTATCGGTATTGTCAAGATGATACTCTGCACCAGCTAGGGGAGTGTAGGGGAATGCGAGGTGTTTGTATTCTGGGTTGACCGGGGTAGTTAGGGGCTGTCCGGGTCCGTGACGGGGAACGCGCGGTTGGATGGAAGCGGAGGTGCGTTTATGGGTGAGGCGGCGGTTGTCGTTGGCGTAGATATAGGTACGACGAGTACCAAGGCGGTTGCCTTTGATCCTGGCGGACAGGTTCTGGCCGAAGAGGAGAAAGAGTATCCTCTTCGCTCACCGGTCGCCGGTTATGCCGAGCAGGACCCGGACGAAATCTTCGACGCTGTACTGGACTGTCTCTCCGGCGTCGCCGGTGCTCTGGAGAAGGCCGGAGAACGGGCCTCCGGGGTGGCGTTCAGCGCGGCGATGCACAGCCTGCTGGCTCTGGACGCCGACGGCCGTCCTCTCACACCTTCCGTCACTTTCGCCGACAACCGGGCCTCGGAACAAGCCGAGAGAATTCGGGACGAGCTGGACGGGCTCTCCGTCCACCAGCGTACGGGCACTCCCATCCACCCCATGTCGCCCCTGGCGAAGCTACTCTGGTTCCGCGAAAAAGAACCTGACACCTTTGAGGAGGCGGCCCGGTGGGTCTCCGTAAAGGAGTACGTCTTCTACAAGCTCTTCGACGAGTTCGTAGTCGACTACTCCATAGCGTCGGCTACCGGGCTATTCAACCTGGAGAACCTGGACTGGGATGACGGCGCCCTCCAGATAGCAGGACTTTCTAAGGACAAGCTCTCCAGTCCCGTTCCGACGACCCACGCGGTGAGAGGTTTACGGTCGGAGTACGCCGAGCGGCTCGGTCTGGATGAGGAACTGCCTTTTATCGTGGGGGCCAACGACGGGGTTCTGGCGAACCTCGGGGTCGGGGCCATAGACCCCGGCGTGGTGGCCTGCTCCATAGGGACCAGCGGGGCGGTGCGTACGGTGGTCCGGGAGCCGGGGGTGGACGAGGAGGGGCGTACCTTCTGCTACGCGCTCGTGGAGGGAATGTGGGTTATAGGCGGTCCGATCAACAACGGCGGGATGGCCCTCCAGTGGGCGCTAGACGAAGTTTTCTACGACCTCAAGCAGAGCGCCGAAGAAAAGGGACGAGACCCGTACGAACTAATGGAGGAGTTGGCCGAAACAGTCGGGGCCGGTTCTGGAGGGCTGATCTTCTTGCCCTACCTTACCGGAGAGCGGGCGCCGCACTGGAACGCCGACGTTAAGGGTGTCTTTTTCGGACTGACCTTGCAGCACCGCCGGGAGCATCTCATACGGGCCGTCCTGGAGGGCGTCACCTATCAGATGACCAGTGTCGCACGATCCCTGGAAGCGGTGGCCGGGGAACCGACGGAAGTCCGGGCTACGGGTGGTTTCTCCCAATCTGAACTGTGGCGTCAGATCATGGCGGACGTGTTCGGCAAGGAGATCCTCTTCCCCGAGAGCTACCAAAGCTCCTGCTTCGGGGCGGCGCTTCTGGGCATGAAGTCTCTGGGCATCATAGACTCGCTCGACGTCGTGAAATCCGTGATCGGCGTCGAGACGCACCACTGCCCCGACCAGGACGACGCGCGGACCTACAGCAAGCTCATGGAGATTTTTACTCGCCTCTACGACCGGCTGGAGCCGGAGTTCAGCGAGATAGCCAGTATCCAGCGCTCCATGCAAGATAGCAAGCAAAGCAGCGGAAAAGAGAGTTAGTTAGGGAAGGAGATCTACCGTGTCACCGTTCGCCCTGCTGGGCCTAATCGTCGTAGCCATTGCTGCAATTTTGTTCCTGATCCTGGTCATGAAAGTCCACGCCTTCGTAGCACTCCTTATCGTCAGCTTCTTTACCGCGCTGGCCGCCGGCATAGCGCCCGGCGACATCATACAGACCATCCAGGACGGCATGGGGAGCACCCTGGGATACATAGCCGTCGTGGTCGGTCTCGGGGCGATGTTCGGGGAGGTGCTGCGGGTCACCGGCGGCGCGGACCGGATAGCCCGCACGCTGGTCGGCGCTTTCGGCGAGGACCGTATTCAGTGGGCACTCGGGCTCACGGGTTTCCTGGTCGCCATACCGGTATTCTTCGACGTCGGGCTTATCATTATTATCCCGCTGGTCTACACGCTGGCCGAGCGCTTTGGGCGGTCGCTGCTCTACTACGCGATACCCTTGATAGCCGGTCTGGCTGTAACCCACAGTTTTATACCTCCGACCCCCGGTCCGGTTGCGGCCGCCGGGATAATGGGGGCGGACCTCGGGTGGGTAATACTTTGGGGCACGATAGCCGGCATCCCGGCGGTCATCATAGGCGGTATCTTCTTCGGCAGGTACATAGGCGGCAGGATCAACGTCGGTGTCCCCGAGTATTTCCTTCAAGCTGAAGAGGAAGCCGAGGAAGAGGAGGACAGTGGAAAGACCACGCCCTCGTTCCTGCTCATCATCTCGATCATCCTGATCCCGCTGCTCCTCATCCTGGTAAATACTCTCTCCGACATCGTGTTACCGGACGGTAGCGCCTGGAAGACCGCGCTCACGCTGATAGGACACCCGTTTTCTGCGCTGACCATAGCGGTGCTGCTCGCGTTCTACTTTATCGGTTACCGGCACGGTTACTCCGGAGACGAGGTGCAGGGCATGGCGACCAAGGCGCTCGAACCGGTCGGCCTGATCGTGCTGGTCACCGGCGCGGGTGGTGTGTTCGGGGCGGTGCTCTCCGAGAGCGGGCTCGGAGACAGCCTCCAGCAACTCATGCAGGCCGCGAACATGCCCGTTATAGTGCTCGCCTTCCTCACCGCCGTGCTGGTCCGGGTAGCCCTCGGCTCCGCGACCGTCTCTATCGTCACGGCGGCCAGCGTCGTCGCCCCCGTGATAGAGGCCGGCAGCTACTCGGCGCCCCTGATCGGCGCGGTCGTCATCGCCACGGCCTCCGGCGCCACAGTACTCTCCCACGTCAACGACTCTGGGTTCTGGCTGGTAAGCCGCTACCTCGGGATAAACGAGAAGCAGACGCTCCAGTCGTGGACGGTGATGGAGACGATCATCGGCCTGGTTGGCTTCTCGGTAATGCTCGTCGTCAGCTTTTTCCTGTAAACCTTTGAGCGGCAAAGCACACCGCCCGGGTTTCCTGCGATCGGGACCTCGATAAGAAAGTAAGGTGAGCGAACGAATGGACGGGACGATGGAACTGGGCATGGTCGGCCTCGGTAAGATGGGCGCTAACATGACCCGGCGGCTGCTCGCGAGCGGACACAAGATGGTGGTCCACGACCGCAACGCCGAAGCCGTGGACGCCGCCGCCGACACCGGAGCCATACCCACAGGATCTCTTGAAGACCTGACGAGCCGGCTCCCAACCCCCAGAGCCGTATGGGTCATGGTGCCTTCCGGTGACCCGACCGAACAAACTATCGCGCAACTTTCCGATCTCCTGGAGCAGGACGACGTCATAATCGACGGCGGCAACAGCAACTACAAAGACACGGTCCGGCGTGCAGAGGCGCTGGCGGAAAAGGATCTGCGCTTTGTGGACGTCGGCACCAGCGGCGGTATCTGGGGTGTAACGGAGGGCTACAGCATGATGGTCGGCGGTGAGGCGGAGGCGGTCGGGCGGCTAACGCCCGTCTTCGAGACGCTGGCTCCCGCGCCGGACAGGGGATGGGGACATGTGGGACCGAGCGGGTCGGGGCACTTTACCAAGATGGTCCACAACGGTATCGAGTACGGGCTTATGCAGGCCTACGCCGAGGGCTTCGAGCTGATGGGCCGGAAGGCGGAGTTCGGTCTGAACCTGCACCAGGTAGCGGAGATCTGGCAGTACGGCAGCGTGGTGCGTTCCTGGCTGCTGGACCTCGCCGCCAACGCCCTCGCCGAAGACCCTACTCTAAAAGAGATCTCACCCCACGTCGCAGATTCCGGAGAGGGCCGCTGGACGGTGGCCGAAGCCATCGAAGTCGGTTGCGCCATACCGGTCATAACGGCCGCCCTCCAACAACGGTTCCGCTCCCAGGCCGCGGAGAATTTCGGCGACAAACTACTCTCCGCCCTGCGCAACCAGTTCGGTGGTCATAACCTCGAACGTAACCCGTAGCCCGCGCCACCGCTCCAAAACCCACACCTCCCGGAAGCTGCGCGGCGCTGATCCTTCCGCGCAACCGGGCCGCACGGTCATCCCCGATAGGCCCGTGTACCCGAGACCTTGACACGGCTAGCGTGCGGGTAGTAGAGTTTAGTTAGCCGGTTAAGTGAGCTTGCTCTGGTAGTAGGTCGAACTGTTCACTGTCAGGAAGTTTCTGTGGGAGGCCGCTTCGAGGTTTTGCGGCGGAGGCTGGCTACTTTAGCGAACCGGAGGGTTGTGCGTGACGGAAGAGGCGCTGGAAGGGAAGCTGAGCTACGTATTGGGACGGGTTAGCCGGGTTTACCGGGACTTTGCCAGCGAGCTTCTGGCGCCTACGGGACTACACCTTGGTCAGAATCGGTTGCTGCAAGCGTTGTGGAGGTCCGACGGTCTCTCCCAGTCAGAGTTGGCCGAGCATATGCAAGCTCAACTGCCCACCATAACCAGGATGGTCGGACGCATGGAGAAGACCGGTTTTGTAGAGCGGCGGCCTTCTCCGACCGACGCCCGGACCTCCCAGGTGTTCCTTACGGACCGGGGACGCGAGGCGAAGGCCCCCGTAAACGCGTTCTGGGCGGAACTCGAAGGGCACGTTACAACCGGCTTGAGCCCCGCAGAGAGGCGCGAGCTACAACGCTTGTTGTGGAAGGTGTACGGCAACGTTACCGAGGCGAGGAGGATCCAAATGTAGGTCGCGAGCTCGTGCATTTGTCAATTAGTTAGCCGGCTTTGTAAAAAAGTTATCCACAAGTGTTGTGGAAAGACGTAGAGGAGGGGTTACCGTGGGGTATTTGAGCGGGAAGGTGGCGGTCGTGACCGGGGCTTCGCGGGGCATCGGGCGGGCCGTGGCGGAGCGGCTGGCCGGAGATGGTGCTTCGGTCGTGGTCAACTATGCCGGGAGTGCTGACAAAGCCCAGGAAGTCGTCTCGGCCATAGAGGAGGGGGGAGGCGAGGCCGTGGCGGTGCAGGCGGATGTGAGCGAGGTCGAGGACATCGGGCGGTTGTTCGGGGAGGCGCTCCGGCGTTTCGGCAAGCTGGACATCCTGGTTAACAACGCCGGCATCTCGGTGTTCAAGCCGCACGCGGAGGTCAGCGAGGAGGACTTTGACCGGGTGTTCGCGCTTAATACCCGGGGTACGTTCTTCGCGCTCCGGGAGGCGGCCAGGGTTCTTGAGGATGGCGGCAAGATCGTGAGCCTTTCGACCGGCGGTACGGTGCAGAGTGTTCCGGGCGGCGGTACTTACGCTGGTAGCAAGGCTTCCATCGAGCACTTCAGTATGGCGCTGGCCCAAGAGCTCGGCGGGCGCGGAATAACGGTGAACACGGTGTTGCCCGGTGTTACGGAGACGGACGGGCTGGTGCTTCCCGAAGAGCAGAAAGAGCAGCTCGTAGAGCAGACCCCGCTGGGACGGCTGGGACAGCCGGCGGATGTCGCCGACGTGGTTGCTTTCCTGGTGAGTGATGAGGCCCGGTGGGTCACCGCCCAGAACATCCGCGCCGGTGGCGGGGTTGTCTGATCTTGCAGTTCTTTGCGTATAGAAAGAAGGTTTAGCCATGCACGAGTTTTTCAGTCCCGATACCCAGGAGCTTTTCGAGGACCTCTGGCTCTTGCCCCAGGAGGGAGCCTCGACCGGGCCTACCGGACGCCCGCCAAACTCGTTCGCCGTTCTGGCCGGTGAGAAGTCCATACTGGTCGACGCTCCTTACGGTTGGGTAATCCCCGCTCTGCGGGAGCTTCGAGACAGAGGATACCCACCCGCCGCGCTGGTGCTCTCGCACAGCAACGTCGCGGGCTCCGGGGACGCCTTTGCCGAGATAACGGAGGAGTTTGAGGTGCCGGTGCTGCTACACCCGGCCGACGCGGACGCCCGGGAGTCTCGACGAGCCGGTGTGGAATTCGGCGACCCGCGGCAGAGCGAGGTACTGGCTGACGCGGGGCTTGAGGTGATCCATTTCCCGGGTCACACGGACGGTTCGATAGTGCTCTACTCGGAGCGTCACGGCGGGGTGGTTCTAGCCGGTGACAGCGCCGTGGCGCCCGGTCCCCGGCAGGGTCTCGACCCGCCGCGGCTGGTTCGTCCACCGGCCACCAGCCCCGAAGCCGACAGAGGGCTCCGGGAGCGGTGGCGGACGTTCGACAGGCCGGTTCGCAGCGTTTGTCCGCTGCACGGAGCGACGTACGTAGACCGGGACGACATAGGTGAGATTCTGCGCCCATTAGTAGAGGACGAGTCGATGGGACCAATGGGAACCTAGTCCTAGAGCGTTCGAGGGACGGACCTCGCGGGAGTCGCGCCGTCCGTTTCACGCTCTTTGTCACGCACCTGTCACGCACCTAAGCTAACCTTCAAGGCGGTTTTAGGGCAGACGCGAGTCCTCAAGCATTGGAGGGTTGCATTGAAAAGGTCTTCGGAGGGCTTCTGGGGGCGGACTATTAAGTATGGACGGGAGCTGGCGACAGGATCCTTGAGTACCCGGCTGACTCTGCCGGTTGGGGAGAGGGACCATGTCCGGGGAGAAGCCGAGGCTTCCTTGACCCTGCTCGAGTACGGCGACTACGAGTGCAACTACTGTGGCCGAGCCTATTGGATCGTCAAGCGCCTTCAGGAGCATCTCGGTGACCGGCTGCGCTTCGCATTCCGTAACTATCCTATAGAGATGGCGCACCCGCACTCCCGCCAGGCCGCGGAAGCTGCCGAGGCCGTGGCCGCCCAGGGCCGTTTCTGGGAAATGCACGACCTGTTGTTCGAGCACCAGCAAGAGCTAGGCGGTAGAGACCTCGTGCGCCACGCGAGGGTTATCGGCCTCGACGTACAGCGGTTCCAGGCCGACCTGGCCGAGCGCCGGTACATCGGCCGGGTCGAGGAAGACTCCCGGAGCGGTGATGCGAGCGGCGTACCGGGCACGCCTACGTTATTTATAAACGGTTCATTCCACGAAGGGTCCTACGACTTCGACCCGCTGCTCGCGGCGCTGGAGAGGGCGTCCGAGACTGCCTGATCCCGCCGTCACGAAACCAACCCGGAAAGAAGGAAATTTTGCAGAGCACAGACTTCAAAATTCTAGGCATAGCGGGTAGCCTCCGCCACCGCTCGCTGCACCGCGGTCTCGTACGGGCAGCGGGCGAGCTGGTACCCGGTGGTGTGGCGGTCGAGCCGTTCGAGACGCTCGGTGAGATCCCCTTTTTCAACCAGGACGTAGAGAACGAGGGAGACCCCGAGCCCGTGCGGTACCTCAAAGAGAAAATCCGGGAGGCCGACGCGGTGCTTATCGCCACCCCCGAGTACGACTACGCCATCCCCGGTGTCCTGACCACGGCGCTGGACTGGGCCTTGCGTTCCCCCTCGCCGCTGCGACACAAGCCGGTCGGTATTGTCGGGGCTTCTCCCGGCGGGGCGGGTACGGCGCGGGGCCAGATGGTCCTCCGGCAGATCCTGCTGCACGCACCGGCCTACGTGATGCCCGAGCCGCAGATGCTCATCCCAAACTCCTACGGGCGCTTCGACGAGAACGGGAACCTGACCGACGAAGAGACTCGGGAGCGGATGCGCCGCTTTCTCGGGGCGCTGCTCGGGTGGTCGGAGCGGCTCGGGGAGGTCGAGCCCTCGGTAGGTACCCGGTAAACGGTCCGTAACCGGTCCGCCGGAGGGAAACCACGGGGCTTTGGAAGGCGACCTCTAGGGAGGACTAGATAGTGGCGAATGTAGTACATCACCCCGGTGACGAAGGTGCGATCCGGTCTAAAAAGCCGGACGCCGCCTCCTCGTCGCACGCCGGCGTCGCGGTCTTCGGCGTGCTGGTATTCGCCGTATTCTCCAGCACCCTCGACTCCCGGATAGCCGACCTCGACCTGTCCACCGAAGCCCGCCAGCAACTCGAAGCCGCGAAAGTGGATTTAGGAGCTGCGCAGGTCCCCGAAGGAGTAAGCGGACAAACAGCCGCCGAGATAGACCGGGCCGTGGCGGTCGCCTTTACAGCGGGCTTTAGGACCGTAATGTGGGTGGCGGCGGGTCTGGCTCTGGCTAGCGCCGGGGCGGCGGCCCTGATCATCCGCAAAAAGAACCCGGATGGCGATGATGATGAAGGCCCGGAAGAAAGCTCGGATACGCCTCAAAAACAAGAAGCTTGAACGCGACTTCCGCTAAGGAAAAGGAGAACCACCCGTGGAAACCAGCTCAGTCTGTACGCACCTGGACCAGATAAGAGACGTGGAACCTTCAGCCCGGGGCTGCGAGGAGTGCCTGCAAATGGGGGACACCTGGGTACACCTGCGCGAGTGTCTGGTCTGCGGCCACGTCGGCTGCTGCGACTCCTCGAAGAACAAACACGCCACAAAGCACTTCAACACTACCGAGCATCCCATAGTCGTTTCCTTCGAGCCCGGAGAGGACTGGCGCTACTGCTACATAGATAATGTATTGGTGTAAACGGCGGCACAGGAAAGAGAGCTTGTGGAGAACATAACGCGGGAAGAGTTGAGGGAGAAGATCCACCGGGAAGACGAATTTACCCTGGTCGAAGCTCTCTCCGAAAGACACTACGAGACCTCGCACCTTCCGGGTGCGGTAAACCTCCCCTACGAGTTCGTGGACGAGGCGGAGAAGGTGCTCCCGGATAAAAGCTCGGACATAGTAGTCTACTGTATGAACGAGGACTGCGAGTCGTCCCGGGCAGAGGTCCGGGAACTCACGGAGAAGGGTTACGAGAACGTCCGGCACTATGCTGGCGGCAAACAGGACTGGGTAAAGGCCGGACTCCCCATCGAAGGTAAGCGAGCCTCCGACGGTACCCGCAGCCGGGAGGATTAGACGGTGGCGACCATCGAGCAGCAGCAAGCGCAAGGTCCGGGCGACGATCATCCCCGCTCCCGGCTGGTGTTGCTGACGCTACTGCTCGCGAGCACCCTGACCATTATGAGCGGGGCGACCATCTCCCCGTCGCTGCCGGGTATACAGGAGCAGTTCTCGGGTACGGCGAACGTCGAGCTTCTCACCCGCCTGGTCCTCACCATGCCAGCCCTGTTTATAGCGGTGTGCGCTCCGGTGGCTGGCACGCTGGTGGACCGCCTGGGACGCAAGCCGGTACTCTTGTATTCGGTGGTGCTCTATGGGGTGGCCGGCGGCTCGGGATTGGTACTCGGCAACCTGTATGCTATCCTCGTCGGCCGGGCGCTGCTCGGCGTGGCGGTGGCCGGGGTAATGACGAGCGCCACGACGCTTATAGCCGACTACTACGCGGGCGAGGAGCGCTCCCGGATACTCGGAATACAGGCGGCGTTCATGGGCTTTGGGGGCGTGGGGTTCCTGGCTTTCGGCGGGTTCCTGGCCGGGGTGGACTGGCGGGGTCCGTTTGCGATTTACCTGATCTCCCTTCTCCTGGCGCCGCTGGTGGCGCTGCGGCTCCACGAGCCTTCAAGAGACCCGGAAGAAGCTGTGGGCACCAGAAACGACGGCGGCTCCGGCGGCCGGGACGGAGGGGCAGTCCGGTTGCTGGCCGTCGTATATCCGCTGGCTATACTGGGGATGGTGGTCTTCTATATCGTCCCGACCCAGCTACCGTTCTACTTCGGGAACTCCTTCGGCGTCGGGGCCACGGGGAGCGGGCTGGCTATAGCGCTACTCTCCCTGTTCCAGTCCTTTGCCGCGCTCTCGTATGGCAGCATTAGCGCGAGGCTCGGTTACCGCGTCGTGGGAATCGTTACCTTCGTCCTGATCGGGGCCGGATACGTCCTTATCGGGCTCGCCGGCAACCTGACCCTCGCGCTGGTAGGGCTGGTGGTCGGCGGCTGTGGCGTGGGCTTGCTACTGCCGAACCTTAACAACTGGATCTCCACGGGCGCGCCGGAGAGCATTCGAGGCCGGTCTCTCGGCGGATTGACGGCTGCGATCTTCCTCGGCCAGTTCCTCTCGCCACTTCTAAGCCAGCCGGTGGGCGCATCCTACGGGTTCGGTACGGCATTTATCGTTGCAGCGGGCCTCGCCGCGGCGTTAGCGGTCTTTGTGGGCATTGCCGGGACGACGAAGTCCAAGCCGGCCGCGGGGTCTTAACCGCTTGTAGAAGGGTGCGATTTACCGGGTTTACCGGGAGAGTCTTCGGTCTCCCGGAGGTCCGCTCTGGCCGCTCCCGGGTAGCTACTGCGGTGTGGGTGTTGGACTCGATGAGGTCTGAGCGGAGCGCGGGTGTGGTCGGCGGCTAATTCGTGGTTTTTGTCCATGCTTTATAGTTAAAGTCGTATGGGCATCGCGGGTGACATAGCGCTTATTCTGGTTGCGGCTTTCCTCGGGGGGGTGGTCGCCCGGCAGCTCGGGTTGCCGCTTATCCTGGGGTATATCTTGGCCGGGGTGCTGGTTGGGCCGAATACCATCGGGCCGACGGTCGGGGAGATAGAGGAGATCGAGCTTCTCGCCGAGATCGGGGTAGCTCTACTGCTCTTCACTATCGGCCTGAACTTCCCGCTCGGGGAACTTGCCCCGGTGAAACGCATCGCCCTTATAGGCACCCCGATTCAACTCGCGCTCACCATCGCTTTCGGCTACGGTCTGGGCCAGCTACTCGGCCTCGGCTGGGAGGAAGCGTTGTGGTTCGGGGCTATCATCTCCCTGTCGAGCACGGCGGTGGTACTAAAGACGCTGACCGAACAGGGCGTCATAAACACTCTGGCGAGCCGGGTAATAGTGGGCATGCTTATCGTCCAGGACCTCGCGGTGGTGCCCATGATCATCCTGCTGCCGGAACTGAACAACGTCGGCCAGGGGCTTACAGAGGTCGGGATCGCGGTGCTGGAGGCGGGGCTGTTTATCGCGGGGATGGCTTTGTTCGGCACGCGGGTATTTCCCTGGTTTATGGCCCGGATCGCGAACTGGAACTCCAGAGAACTTTTCCTGCTAGCCGTGGTCGCCATAGGTCTCGGAGTCGGATATGCGACTTACCTTTTCGGCCTCTCCTTCGCTTTCGGGGCTTTCGTGGCCGGGATGGTCCTTTCCCAGTCAGACTACAGTTATCAGGCGCTCGCCGACATCGGGCCGCTGCGGGACATCTTCGCCATGCTGTTCTTCGTCTCCGTCGGGATGCTCCTGGAACCGGCGTTTCTGTGGGAGAACGCCGCTACCATAGGACTGGTCGTCCTGGCGGTATTCATAATAAAGGGCAGCATATTCACTGGGCTCTCGCGGGTGTTCGGGTACGGGAACATAGCGCCGTTTGCGGTGGGGTTGGGGCTGTTTCAGGTCGGGGAGTTCTCGTTTGTGATCGCGCGGGAGGGAATAAGCGTCGGGGCCATCTCCGAGGAGACCTTTTCTATCGGGCTTACGACGGCCGTGATCACCATGTCCCTGACGCCGTTTGCAACACGGCTCGCGCCCGTGCTGTACGGCCGGTGGCGCAAGCGCTTTCCGCGGGACACCTTGAGGACCTACAACCTCCCGGAGAATGACCTGAAAGAGCACGTGGTTATAGCCGGTCACGGGCAGGTCGGCGGCTTTGTGGCCCAGCTTTTGCAGCGGCTCGACCAGCGGTTCGTGGTGGTCGACAACAACCCGAATCGGGCGGATGCCGCCCGGGACACGGGGTTTCCGGTGGTCTACGGCGACGCGTCGGCCGAGCCGGTCTTGGAGGCGGCAGGGGCGGTTAACGCGCGGCTCGTGATACTTACCATCCCGGATGCTATGGACGCCCGGCTGGTGGTCAGCAGGATCCGGGCACTCAAGCCCGACCTGCACATCGTCGCCCGCTCCTCGAGCGCCGACCAGCTACAGGACTTGAGCCGTCTCGGGGTCTACGAGGCTGTCCAGCCGGAGTTCGAGGCAGGGTTGGAGCTCGGTCGGCAGGCATTGTCGCACCTGGGTATCGGGGCCGGGGAGATCCAGCAGTTCTCCGACCAGGTCCGCCGCGAGCTTTACGCGCCGGTCTCAGGCCGCACCGCCGACGACTCCCTGCTAGAAAGGCTGCGGCGCACCTCCCGGATGATCGAGACCGAGTGGATAGAGCTACCCGAAGAGAGCCGCTTTGCCGGACGGAGTATCGGGGATTTACAGGTCCGCACGGAGTCCGGGGCGTCTGTGGTCGCCGTGGTCCGGGGCGAGGAACTACTGGCTAATCCCGGTCCCGAGGTAAATCTGGAGCCCGGGGATACGGTCGGTTTTCTCGGGACTCCGGATCAGCGGGAAGCTTTCCGGTCTCTGGCGGACGGCCGGTAGGGAGGGCTTGCGTACGCCCGTAGCGTAAAGCATGTTCGCGAGCCGGGCGGCCTTTAGGGTGCTGCTATAATCCTGGCAGGTTCGTTGAGAGCGAGAGTGGTGGAACGGTAGACACGCTAGATTTAGGATCTAGTGCCGCAAGGCGTGCGGGTTCAAGTCCCGCCTCTCGCACTAGCGTTGCGCCGGTGTCGCACCGGCGGGCCGCGTTGAGGATCGGTAGTCGAGGAAGACCGGGAAGAGTTGGAGCGTATGACGGAATCTATAACGGCGAACGTAACTAAGCTCGAAGACAACAAGATACGTCTCGAGGTCGAGGTTCCGCCCGAGGCGGTGAAAGAAGGCGTCGCCTCAAAAGTCCAGGAGCTTAAAGGCCAGATGCGGGTGCCGGGTTTCCGTCCGGGTAAGGCGCCGCGGCGCATGATCGAGAACCAGGTCGGCCGGGACTACATCTACATGGAGACGCTCCAGGATCGGTTGCCGGTCTGGTACTCCCGGGCGGTTGTCGAGAGCGACGTGCGGCCCATAGACCGGCCCGAAATAGACTTCGACGAGTCCCTCGACGAGGAGGCCGGCTTTAAGTTCTCCGCGACCGTCGAGGTCCGCCCGGAGGCTACCCTGGGCGAGTACAAGGGCCTCGAAGTCCCCAAGCGCGAGGTCGAGGTTGACGGGGAGCGGGTCGAGTCCCAGCTAGGAGAGCTACGGGACCAGTTCGCCACGCTCGCGGCGGTCGAGGACCGCGCGGTTGCGGAAGGCGACTTCGTGATCCTGGACTTTAAGGGTGAGAAGATGAGCGGCGGCGACTTGCCGGGTGGCGAGGCCGAGGACTACATGCTGGAGGTCGGCAAGGGAGAGCTTTTGCCGGACTTCGAGAATAACCTGGTCGGCATGAACGCCGGGGAGCGCAAGCAGTTCGGGGTAACGTTCCCGATGGACTACGAGGAAGAGTCGCTGCGCGGCCAGTCGGTACTTTTCCGGGTGCACGCCAAGGAGATCAAGGAGCGCGAGCTGCCGCCGCTCGACGACGAGTTCGCCAAGGAGGCGAGCGAGTTTGAGACGCTCGACGAGCTACGGGGGGCGGTCCGCGAGCAGCTAGAGGCGACGCTGCGCCAGCAGGTCGAGGGCGAGTTCCGCGCGCGGGTCTTGGACGCCGTGGCCCAGCAGGCCGAGGTAGCGGTGCCCGAGGTGATGGCCGCCGAGAAGGCCGGGGAGATGGTCGAGAGCTTCGAGCGGAGCATCCGGTCGCAGGGCATAGAGCCCGAGCAGTACTACCAGATCGCCGGTGTCGACGTAAACGAGATGCGGGCCCGGGTCATGCCTGAAGCTTCGGACACGGTAAAGAAAGAGCTCGTACTCGACGCTGTGGTAAACGCGGAGGGTATTACCGCCGATGAAGACACGGTCCGGCATGAGATCGGGCACCTCGCCGAGGAATCTGGCCGCTCGCCGGAGGAGATCATCACGGCCATGCGTAAGAATGGCACCTACACCCTTCTCGAAGAAGAGGTCGCCCGCCAGAACGCGCTAAACCTCCTCGCCGAGAACGCCGTCCCGGTCGAAATGCCGCCCGAAGAAGAGACCGTCGAAGAAGAGGTCGCGGCGGCCGCCGAGGGCGGGGCTGAAACAGAGATTATTACCGAAGAAGAGGCCAACGCCGGTGAATCCGGCGGCGAAAAGGTGCCGGGCACGGAAGAGGCTGCGCCGGAGAGCGGCGGGGCGTCGGTCGAGACCACGGTCGAAGCTAAAGCCGGCGAAGGATCAGACAAAGGAGACGTGCAGAGATGAGCGGCGGAGCTTACGAGAATATCCCGCAGAGTGTAATTCCCTACGTAATAGAGCAGAGCCCGCGCGGTGAGCGGGCCATGGACATCTACTCGCGGCTGTTGAAGGACCGGATCATCTTCCTCGGCACGCCGGTCGATGATCAGGTAGCGAACGCTATCATGGCGCAGCTACTCCACCTCGAAAGTGAAGACCCCGAGCAGGACATCAACCTGTACATAAACTCCCCCGGCGGCAGCGTCTCGGCGGGGCTCGCGATCTACGACACCATGCAGTTCGTCCAGCCCGACATCTCGACGACGGCTTTGGGTATGGCGGCTTCCATGGGAGCATTCCTCCTGGCGGCCGGTGCAAAAGGTAAGCGCAACTCCCTGCCGAACACGCGGGTACTCTTGCACCAGCCGAGCGTCGGCGGTCTCGCCGGGCAGGCGTCGGACGTACAGATCCACGCCGAAGAGCTAATCCGGACCAAGCGGCGGCTAAACGAGATCCTGGCAGAGAACACCGGACAGGACTACGAGAAGATAGAGCGCGATACTGACCGCGACTACATCATGGGACCGGAGGAGTCCGTCGAGTACGGGGTTATCGACAACATCGTCCGCCAGCACTAGGTTATAAAAGGATGGCGAGCAGCAATACTGGAGAGCGAAAGCTTTGGGAGGCCGTAAGATGAGGGACCCGTCGGACCAGTTGCAGTGCTCTTTCTGCGGAAAGAGCCAGCGGCAGGTTAAAAAGCTGATCGCCGGCCCCGGCGTCTATATCTGTGACGAGTGCATAGAACTCTGCAACGAGATCATAGACGAGGAGTTCTCCGGGCCGGAGACCATGAAGGACGACGACCTCCCAAAGCCCCGGGAGATCAACCGCATTCTGAACGAGTACGTTATCGGGCAGGAAGACGCGAAGAAGGTACTCGCTGTCGCGGTCTACAACCACTACAAGCGGGTCGGCATGACGCTCGACTCCCCGGACGGCACCGAGCTCTCCAAGTCGAACATCATGCTCATAGGGCCGACCGGTTCGGGCAAGACGCTTCTGGCCCAGACGCTCGCCCGCATCCTGAATGTCCCGTTCGCCATAGCGGATGCCACGGCGCTGACGGAGGCCGGCTACGTCGGTGAGGACGTCGAGAACATCCTTTTGAAGCTCATACAGGCTGCCGACTTCGACGTGAAAAAGGCGGAGACCGGCATTATCTACATCGACGAGATCGACAAGGTCGCCCGCAAGTCGGATAACCCGTCCATCACCCGTGATGTCTCGGGCGAGGGCGTGCAGCAGGCGCTACTCAAGATCCTCGAAGGCACGGTGGCCTCGGTGCCGCCCCAGGGCGGACGCAAGCATCCCCACCAGGACTTTTTGCAGATAGACACGAAGAATATCCTGTTTATCTGCGGCGGGGCGTTCGGCGGCTTGGAGGATGTTATCCAGCAGCGGATCGGCAAAAAGAGCATCGGCTTCGGCAGCGAGGTCTCCGGTCGGGTCGACGAAGAGAAGAGTGCGGTGCTGCAGCACGTGCAGCCGGAGGACTTGCTCAAGTTCGGGCTGATACCGGAGTTCGTCGGGCGGTTGCCAATACTCTCTACGTTGCGGATGCTCAAGGAGGAGGACCTGATCCGTATCCTCACCGAGCCGAAGAACGCCCTTATCCGCCAGTACCGGCAGTTCTTCCGCTATGACAAGGTAGACCTAACGTTCACCGACGAGGCGCTCGCCGCTGTCGCCGAACAAGCGCTCGAACGCGGTACCGGGGCTCGTGGGCTCAGGAGCATCCTGGAGACCTCGCTCCTGCCGACGATGTACGACCTGCCGAGCCGCTCCGACGTCACCAAGTGCGTGGTCGACGCCGATACCGTGCGCGAGGGTGTCCAGCCGACGTTCGTTACGGGTTCGGAAAACGCTCGCTCGAAGTACGCCTACGATGAGGAAGAAACCGCCTAAAAAATTCTCACGGAGAGGCGCTTTTTGAGCCAGGCCCCCGAGATACCAAAAATCTACGATCCCCGCTCCGTGGAGCCGAGGCTCTACGCCGAGTGGGAGAAAACCGGCGCGTTCGAGGCTGATCCGGACCCGGACAAGGAACCGTACTGCATCGTCATCCCGCCGCCGAACGTGACCGGCGAGTTACACATGGGTCACGCTCTAAACGGCGCTATACAGGACACGCTCACCCGCCGGGCGCGGATGAAAGGTTTCGAGGCTCTGTGGCTACCGGGCACGGATCACGCCTCCATCGCCTTGCAGAACGTCGTCGAGCGCAAGCTGCGGCGCGAGGAAGGTGTTACCCGGTGGGAGCTCGGGCGGGAAGAGTTTCTGGAGCGGTGCTGGGAGTTCGCGCTTGACTCGCGGGGTAAGATCCTCGGCCAGCTCCGCAGGCTCGGGGCGTCGGTCGATTGGCGGCGGCTCCGCTTCACGATGGACGAAGGATACATCGACGCTGTATCCACGGCCTTTATCCGGTTATACGAGTCTGGTCTGATCTACCGCGGGACCCGCATCACCAACTGGTGTCCCCGCGACCGCTCGGCCATCAGCGACCTCGAAGTCAACTACGAAGAGACTAACGGCAAGCTCTACGGTCTCCGCTACCCATTCGTTGACGGCAAAGGACCCGGCCCCGACGGCAAAGACTACGTCCAGGTTTTTACCACCCGCCCGGAAACCATGCTCGGCGACGTGGCAGTCGTCGTAAACCCGGACGATGCCCGTTACAAAGATATAGTCGGCCGCAGGCTCCGGGTACCGTTTGTGGACCGGGAGATAGAGGTATTCGCCGACGACTACGTGGACCCGAGCTTCGGAACCGGTGTCCTGAAGGTCACCCCGGCCCACGACCCGAACGACTACCACATCGGCGAGCGCCTGGGTCTCGCGCCGGTAAATATTCTGGAGCCCGACGGTAGGGTAAACGAGGCCGGAGGGCCTTTCGCCGGCCTGAGCCGGGAGGAGGCGCGGGGAGCCGTTGTCGAGGGGATGCGGGAACAGCGGTTGCTCGGGGAAGTCAAGGACTACCTGCACAGGGTCGGGCACTGCGACCGGTGCGGGGCGGTCATAGAACCGTGGCTGACAGAGCAGTGGTGGGTCTCGATGCGGGAGTTGGCCGAGCCCGCCCTTGAGGCGCTCCGGGACCACAGGATCACGGTCTACCCCGACTCCTGGCGGCGGGAGACCATCCGCTGGCTGGAAAACCTCCAGGACTGGAACATCTCCCGCCAGCTCTGGTGGGGCCACCGCATCCCCGTGTGGTACGGCCCAGACGATGAAGTGGTCGCGGCCAAAGAGTCGCCTGGAGAAGGATTTACTCAAGACCCGGACGTGCTCGACACCTGGTTTTCGTCGGCGCTGTGGCCGTTCGCGACTTTAGGGTGGCCGGAAGAGACTGAAGACTTCGAATACTTCTACCCGACGCAGTTACTCAGTACGGCGCGGGAGATCATGTACCTCTGGGTGGCCCGCATGATCATGACGGGCCTGCGATTCCGGGGCGAGGTTCCGTTTGAAAAGGTGAATGTCCACTCCATCGTGCTCGCCGAAGACGGCACAAAGATGAGCAAGTCCAAGGGCAATACCATAAACCCGCTCTCCCTTTTCGACGAGTACGGCACCGACGCGGTCCGCTTCGGCCTCCTGTACCAGTCCTCGACCCAAGACTTCTCCTACTCCTACGAGCGGGCCTCCCAAGGCCGGGGTTTCGTCACCAAGCTCTGGAACGCCACCCGCTTTATATCCAACTACGGAGCGGCTGAAGATATACCGGAGGGACCGTCCTACTCGGACCGCTGGATTCTCTCGGAGTTCAACCGGGTAGCTGACGAGTACGACGCTTTGCTGGAAGAGTGCGAGTTCTCCGAAGCTCTGCGCCGCATCTACGACTTCGCCTGGCACCAGTTCGCCGACTGGTACATCGAGATCTCCAAGTCCGCGCCTTCGTCCGAAACCCCAGGCGTTCTGCGGGAAGTATTCGCCGGCATCCTGAAACTCCTGCATCCGGTAATGCCGTTCGCCACTGAGGAGATGTGGCGGCTTCTGGGCGGTGAGGGACTACTGGTCCGTCAGGAGTTTCCGCGGTTCAATGCGGATCTCGTGGACGAGGAGGCCGATAGAGTTCTCGACCGGACCCGGCGGGCGGTCTCGGCCGTACGGTCTTTTAGAGCGGAGTCCCGGGTGGAAGGGGAGCTCGCCGGTCGGGTGCCGGAGGACGTCGACCGGAAGGTGTTTACCGCTCTCTCCAGGGTAAAGCCGGTCGAGGACCTGGACGGGGGGGCGAAAGCTGCTCTCCCGGCTGGGGACCTGGTCGTCGAGGTTGCGCTCTCTGAAGAAATGCGCCGCGGGGAAATAGAGCGGCTCGGGCGTGAGATAAAACGGGTCGAGGCCGAGGTGCAGCGCTCGGAGGGCAAGCTCGGAAACCAGAAGTTCGTGGAGCGGGCGCCGGCCGAAGTCGTCTCTGCCGAGCGCGAGAAGCTCGCCTCCAACGCCGACATCCTCGCCACCCTGCGGAACCGCCTCCAAGAGTACCTGTAGCCGCCGGTGGCGACCCGCCTCTCCTACGACGCCGTCTGCGCGGAGCTAGACCGCCGCCAACAAATTACCCTCGGCTTCGAGCGTATCCGGGCGTTGCTCGACGCTCTCGGCAACCCCGAGCGGAGCTTCCGCACCGTTCAGGTCGTCGGCACCAACGGGAAGGGCACGACCGCGGCGGCGCTCGCGGCGGCATTCGAGACGTCTAGTTACCCGTCTGGAGCTTACCTCTCGCCGCACGTCCTCGAATATACCGAGCGGGTAATGCTCCGTGGCCGGCAGGTCTCGACCGGAGACTTCGCCGCCGGTATGGGGACGGTTATAAGTGTCGCGGACGAGCAGGGGATACCGGCCTCGCAGTTCGAGCTCCTTACCGCCGGGGCGCTTTTTATGTTCCGGGAAGCCGGTATCCGGTGGGCGGTCCTGGAAGCCGGGCTCGGCGCCCGCCACGACGCCACGTCAGCCGCCGGCCCCGAAGCGGTGGTGCTCACGAACGTCGGCCTCGACCACACGGAGTATCTCGGCGCGTCGGTCGTGGAGATAGCCCGGGAAAAGCTCGCGAGCGTCCAGGCCGGTGGGACCCTGATCCTGGGCACCCCGGACGCCACCGTTGTCGGCGAGGCCCGCCAGGTATCCGCAAGAGTCGGAGCCCGGCTGGTTGAGCTTTCGGTTGAGCGTGAGGCCATGGAGATTTCTGGGGGTTCTTCGCCCTACGTGACCCGTAACGGGCTTCTCGGCATCCGGGCGGCCGAGGAACTACTCGGAGAGAATATCGAGCCTGGCGAGCAGGGAGGGATCCTGCGTTCCGCGCGGTTACCGGCTCGGTTTGAAGCTCGCGAGGTCTCCGGGGTGCCAGTTGTCGTAGACGGGGGGCACAACCCTCCCGGGCTTGGGGCGACGATAGAAGGTGTGCGGAAGCTTTACGGGGAGCGTCCGCTCGCGGTCGTGTTCGGCTGCTTGCGGGACAAAGACGTCGCGGGTATGCTCTCTACGGTAAAAAAAGCGGCCGACGCGCTCTACCTCACCCGCCCGGAAGGTCCTCGGGCCGTAGACCCCGGGTGGCTGGAGCACGAGTTGCGGTCGGAAGACCGCGGAAGGAGACGGGTGCAGGTGATCGAGGATCCGGCAGAAGCCCTTCACCGGGCGGCGGAGGATACAGAGGAATCGGGGGGAGTCGTGCTCGTGGCGGGGTCTTTCTACCTGGCGGCACCGGTCTTGAGGTGGCTCCGTGACGGGTAAACGTGTCTTGACCGTGGCGGTCTCTCTCCTCCTCGTCGCGCTGGTTTTCTTTGCGCTGGGTTATTTCACGGTCATGAGGTACGTAGCATGAGCTTCCCGGACGCAGTAGTGGTCCCGGCCCTCCTGCTTTTGCAGGACGCGAGCCCGTTCCAGCTTATAGAGGACTTTCTAAACAGTCCTATACTGCGGCTCTCTCTACAGTTCCTCGGACTGCTCGTCCTGATCCTCTACATCGCCCTGGTCTACTGGACCTACTCGGACGCCTCGCGGCGGGGTTCGTTAAAGATCCTGTGGGGAATTATCGCGGCGCTCTTCCCATTTTTCGGGACGCTGGTCTGGCTCATAGTCCGTCCGCCGGAGTATGAGTTGGATCACCGCGAGCGCGAACTTGAGCTGGCGGTCCTGGAACGCGAGCTTCGGGAGCACGTCCAGCTCTGTCCCAACTGCCGCTCGGTCATCGAGAAAGATTTTCTACTCTGTCCGGAGTGCGGCGAGGAGCTAAAGAAGCCCTGCGTAAACTGCCGGCGGCCGTTGAACCTGAAGTGGGGTACCTGCCCGTACTGCCAGGCGAGCCAGAAGACCGGAAAGCGCGTAGCCGAGCGGACAGACCCCGAACAAACAAACCCTAGAGGAAAGTAGGAACCGTGGAGCAAACCCTAATACTCGTAAAAGGCGACGGCGTTCGGCGGCGGCTGATAGGTGAGGTAGTGCGCCGCATAGAAGCCAAGGGACTCGACATCCGGGTCCTGCAGATGATGGACGTTAGCCGCGAGACCGCCGAAGAGCACTACGCCGAGCACCGCGACAAGCCGTTTTTCGAGGAGCTTGTCGAGTTTATAACCACCACCCCGGTAGTCGCGATGCGCGTCGAGGGGGAAAGCGCCATCAAGGTGATGCGGACTCTCATGGGCTCCACAAACCCGGCAGAAGCCGCCCCCGGCACCATCCGCGGAGACCTGGCCCTGAGCCTCCCGGATAACCTCGTCCACGGCTCAGATTCCCCGGAAAGCGCCGAGAGGGAGCTAAAGCTGTTCTTCGGTTAGAACTCCTCTCCGGGCAGCGGTTTTCCGAGTAGTCATGCGGTTTATCCTGGCATCCGAGTCCGCGCGGCGGGTAGACCTGCTGCGGCAGACCGGCTACGACTTCGAAGCTCGCAAGAGCGGCTTTCCGGAGGTCACGCTGGAAGACCCCGTAGAGACCGTCGAGGCTAACGCCCGCGGCAAGGCGCTCGCCGTCGCCGGGGATGTCGCCGAAGAAGAGCCGCAGAATATAGTGCTTGGCGCGGACACCATCGTTTATTTGCCCGAAGAGCGGGAGATATTCGGCCAGGCCAAGAGCCCCGAAGAGGTCGGCCGAATGCTGGAGCGGTTGCGGGGCCGCTTTCACGAAGTCTACTCCGGGGTGGCGGTTGCCGGTAGTGACGGGGTAACCGTGGAGAGCGTTAGAACGCGGGTGCGGATGGCCGCGCTTACCGATGCCGAGGTCTCGGCGTACGCCGCGTTTGAGGAAGGAGTCGGGAAAGCCGGAGGGTACGCGATACAGGGCCGGGCGGCTCTGTTCGTCGAGGAGATCCAGGGCGATTACTCGAACGTGGTGGGTCTGCCGCTGGCGACGACGTCCCGCCTGCTCGCGGGCTTCGGGGTGTACTGGTACCGCTGATGCCGGAGCGCCGCTACACCATAAAGCAACTACCGCCGGAGCTAAGGCCGCGCGAGAGGCTGCTCGCCTCCGGGCCGCAGGCGCTCTCGGAGGCGGAGTTGCTCGGTCTACTATTCGGTATCGGCAGCCGCGAGCGGACGGCGGTCGAGCTCGCCCAGCAGGTTATCTCCGGGTCCGGCGGTATCTTCGGGCTCTACGACGTTTCGGTGCACGAGTTGCTGGAGATAAACGGTATAGGGGAAGCGAAGGCGTGCATAATTCTGGCCGCCATAGAGCTGGGGCGACGCGTCGGGCGGGTGCGGAACCCCGGCCGGCCGGTAATATCCTCTCCGGAGGACGTGGAAAGATTGTTGCGCGGACGCATCGGGAACCTCGACCGGGAGCATTTTATCGCCGTGTTGCTTAACACCAAAAACGAGGTTCTGGAGTACCCGACGATCTCCGTGGGTACGTTGTCGGCGTCCCTGGTCCATCCGCGGGAGGTATTCAAGCCGGCGATCCGGGCGAGCGCCGCGAGCGTCATACTCGCCCACAACCACCCGAGCGGAAAAGTTGAGCCGAGCCGTGAAGACCGGGAAGTTACCAGTAGATTATCCGAGGCCGCAGAAATTATCGGGATAGAGGTGCTAGATCACGTGATTATCGGCGATGGGTACTTTAGTATGAAGGAGTGTGGGTTGCTCTAGTTCTGCCCTTTTGAGGGTTAGAATGTAACCACACTTTTAGTCGGTAATTCTAGCGAACAGGGCGGGCATGTTTGGAGGATTGTTCGGAAGGGACATAGCTATCGACCTCGGAACAGCGAACACATTAGTGTTTGTCAAAGGACAGGGGATAGTCCTTTCCGAGCCTTCGGTGGTGGCTATAGACAACAAGACCGACCGGGTACTCGCCGTGGGAACGGCGGCAAAAGGGATGCTGGGCCGCACCCCGGCGAACATCGTGGCGATGCGACCTTTAAAGGACGGTGTGATCGCCGACTTCGAGGTGACGGAGAAGATGCTCTCGCACTTTATCCGCCAGGCGCGTTCAAAACGGCGGCTGTTCCGGTCCCTCATAGGTCCCCGGGTGGTGGTCTGCGTACCGTCCGGGGTTACGGGGGTCGAGTTGCGGGCGGTAAAGGAGGCGGCCGAGCTCGCCGGGGCGCGTCAGGCGTACATTATAGAAGAGCCGGTCGCGGCGGCTATCGGGGCGGACCTGCCGGTAAACGAGCCTGAAGGCTCCATGATCGTCGACATCGGTGGCGGGACGAGCGAGGTCGCGGTGATCTCCATGGGCGGCGTGGTAACGAAGTCTTCGGTCCGGATAGCCGGCGACGAGATAGACGAGGCGATAACGGCCTATATCCAGAAGGAGTACAAGCTCGCCGTTGGCTCCCAGACCGCCGAGCAGCTAAAGATGGAGTTGGGTAGCGCCTTTCCGCTCGACGAGGAGGAGTCCGCGGAGATCCGGGGTCGGGACCTGCTCACCGGCTTCCCAAAGACCGTCGTGATAACCAGCGAGGAGATCCGGGAGGCCATCCGTATCCCCGTGGAGGCTATACTGGCCGCGGTCAGGGACACCCTCGAACGCACGCCGCCGGAGCTTGCTTCAGACATCATGGACCGTGGAATGGTGCTCGCGGGCGGCGGAGCCTTGCTGCGGGGACTCGACAGGCGCTTGCAGAACGAGACGAGTATCCCGGTTTATATCGCTGGAGACCCGCTAATGTGTGTGGCGCTCGGCAGCGGACGGTCGCTCGAAGAGATGGAGACCTACCGCAGCGTCCTCTCCACGAGTTAGCCGCGTGGGTAAGCGGAAGCGGAGTTCTGCCGGTGGTGTCGTAACCCTGATAATACTCGGCGTCGCGAGCCTGGCGCTTTTTACCGGGTACGTAAGAGAAGGTGGATCCGGTCCGCTACACACTGTTCAACTCGGAGCGGCGGAACTTCTCCGGCCGGTGCGGGATCTGGCCGGCGCAGTCACCGAACCTTTCGACTCCGCCGTGGATGGGGTAAGCGCCGCGCTGGGAAACGCTGAAGAGAAAGAGCGTCTCCGGGGAGAGGTCGCGGAATACCGGGAACAAGCCGCCTCCGCCGCGCGTCTTAGAGAAGAGAACCAGCGGCTGCGAGAGCTTCTGGACGGAAACCGCCCTGCTTACGAGTATAGTCCGCTCGCCAGGATAGTCGCTCCCGTCGGCGCCCAGGGCACCGAGCGCGTCATGATCGACGCCGGTACGGAGGCCGGCATCCGGCCCGAGCAACCGGTGGTTACCGGTGATAATACCCTCGTCGGCCGTACCACGAGCCGGGTGAGCCGGAACACGGCAGAGGTCATGCTGGTCACCGACCCGAGCTTCGCGGCTGGAGTCCGGGTCCTGCCCCAGGGGGACGCCGAGCGCGCGACCGAGAGTGGCGATACTGGAGAAGGTGGCTCTTACGGAGAAGGACTCCTCAGGACTAGCTGGGACGGGTACCTCGGCATCGAGTATGTAAGTCTGGACGCGAGGGCCGAGAAGGGAGACTTTGTTCTGACCAGCGGCCGGGCCGGTGGGCGGGATTTACTCTTTCCGCCAGGGTTGCTGGTCGGCACGGTCGAGTCGGCCAGTTCTCAGGACACGGATCAGTTCAAGAAGATCGTCGTAGACCCGGCGGTTGGAGGGTCCGGTTACCTGGAAGACGTGCGGGTGATAACTAGTTGGCGGTCCCGTGAAGGGTAGACCCTCCGTATTGCGGGCCGCCGTTCTCGTGGCTTTCGGGGCGCTGTTGCAGGCAGTCCTCGCGCCGGAACTGTCTTTCTGGTGGGTAGCGCCGAACTTCCTGGTGCTCGCGCTCGTGGCTGCGGTACCGGGCTTCGGGGAGATTGAAGGTCTACTCCTGGGCTTTTTCGGCGGTATACTCGTCGACATTCTCTCTGCCGGGCTTTTCGGTGCCGGGGCGTTCGGCGGGCTGGTGGTCGGCGCGGTCTCCGCCCGCCTCGGACGCGGGAAATTGTCGAGCGGCCGGGAGGTCACCCGCTTCTTTGTGGCCTGGGTCTCGGTGCTCGCGGTCGTAGCTTACACGGCGGTCCGGCTCGCGTTTCTGGCGCTCGGGGGAGAGGGCGTGGTGCCGCTCGGCGGGTTTCTGGTCCTCGGACTTCTAACGAGCGCCCTGGTGAACGGGTTGATCTCTTTCGTACTCTGCCGACCGTTGATGAGGCTTACACGCGTTAGAGGAGAAAGATGAGCTACCGGCGGGAAAGTGCGGGGTTTACCGGAACCGCCGGGCAATCGGTCACGCTCGGGAACCGCATAAAGTTCCTGGACTTGCCGCTGCTCATCGCCGCCCTGGCGCTAACGGCTTTCGGTGTTTTCGCGATGTACATCGCCGGGGACGACGGACCGACCTACGCCGTCAACCAGGCTATCGGGGCGGCGGGTGGCCTCGCGGTCGCCGGGGTTGTGGCCCTGTCCGACTACCGGCTGCTGCGCTCCTATGCGAATTGGGTGTACGGGGCGACCTTGGCCGGGCTCTCCGCGGTGCTACTCTTCGGGTCCATTGCCGGCGGCGCACAGAGCTGGATAAACCTCGGTCCCGTTCAGATACAGCCTTCGGAGTTCGCAAAGCTGTTTATGATAGTCGTGCTCGCCGCCTACGCTTCAAACCGCAACATCGGCGCCAGCGCTAACTTCGCTAAAGCCCTGGCGCTCTTGGCGCTACCCGCGCTCCTGGTCTTTCTGCAGCCGGACCTCGGCACCGCGCTGGTCTTCGGGGCGATCTTTGTGGTAATGGTGTTTGTCGGGGGGGCGCGGCTCTGGCAACTGGGAGCGCTCCTCGGCGCGGGCGCGGGCCTGTTCGCGCTCGCGGCGCGGCTGGAGATAATACAGGCTTACCAGCTCGCCCGGCTCACGGCGTTCGTAAATCCCTCGGGCGCACCGGACGTCGCCTACCAGGTCACCATGTCCAAGGAGGCGATAGGCTCCGGCGGGTTTAGCGGAAAGGGCATCGGGGCGACCACGCTCGGCAGGCTCGGGTTTCTGCCCGAAGACCAGACGGACTTTATATTCGCGAGCCTCGCCGAGCAGTTGGGTTTTATAGGCAGCGGTATACTGCTCGCGCTGTTCTTCGTTCTGGTCTGGCGCATCCTCCACGTGGCGACGGTCTCCCAAGACCGCTTCGGGGTGCTGGTCGCGGTCGGTATCGGGACGATGTTCTTGTTCCACGTCTTTGTGAATGTCGGGATGGCGATGCAGATCATGCCGGTCACGGGCATACCGCTGCCGTTCGTCAGCTACGGACGGAGTAGCCTGGTGGTGGGTCTGATCTCACTCGGCCTTCTACAGAGCATCGTTGTGCGCGCGAGGTTCGAGCGCGCGAAACAAAATGGCTCCTGATTAGCTCCTAGCAACCCCACTGAAGCTACCCTGGTCGAGCCGGAGTCTGCCGGTTATACTAACAAGCTGCTAAAACTTTGTATGACGTAGGAGTAATGGATGTTTGCAGTTCTAAAAACCGGCGGTAGACAGTACCGGGCGGGTCTGGAAGACGAGTTGGTAGTCGAGCGTCTGGCCGGCGAGGTCGGGGACTCGGTCGAGGTTCCGGTCAGCTTTACGGCCGACGGGGACGACTTCGACCTCTCGGCAAAGACGGCCCGGGTAGAGATCGTCGAGCACTTGCGGGGGCCGAAGATCCACATCTACAAGTACCGGCCGAAAAAGACCTACAAGAAAAAGACCGGTCACCGGCAAGAGTTGACCCGCATAAGGGTACGGGAGGTTTCGTAAATGGCTCACAAAAAAGGCGGAGGCTCTTCGCGCAACGGCCGGGACTCCGAAGGTAAGCGGCTCGGCGTAAAGTCTTTTGGCGGCCAGCGGGTTACCGCCGGGAGCATAATCATCCGCCAGCGGGGCACGAAGGTACATCCGGGCTACAACGTCGGCAAGGGCAAGGACGACACGCTGTTCGCCAGGGCCGATGGGACGGTTACCTTTGGGCGCTCCCGGGGCCGCAGGACGGTGAGCGTCCTGGAGGAGGCTCCGGCCTGATACTCCGGATAGGGGGTTTTTAGCCCCGTTGCAGTTTATAGACGAGGCCAGGTTCACCGTTCGCGGCGGTCGCGGTGGTGATGGCAGCACCTCTTTTAACCGCGAGAAATACAAGCCGCGGGGTGGTCCGGACGGCGGTCGCGGTGGCGATGGGGGCTCTATAGTGCTCCGGGTCACGGAAGACCTCGACACGCTCGAACCCTACGCTTACCGTAAAATAATAAAGGCTGACCGCGGCGGTCACGGCTCCGGCAGCAACCGCGCCGGCCGGGGTGGCGAGGACGTAACCCTCGACGTACCCGCTGGCACCCAGGTGTACGATGAAGCCGGGCTGCTCGCGGACCTGGCGGAACCGGGAGACACCGTGACCGTCGCGCGCGGCGGTGAGGGCGGCCGGGGCAACGCTTCTTTCTCTACTTCAACCCGGCGGGCACCTGCCTTCCGGGAAAAAGGTCTGCCAGGCGAGGAAAAGGAGATCCGGCTCGAGTTGCGGGTGCTCTCGGACGTCGGGCTCGTCGGGCTCCCGAATGCCGGGAAGTCCTCGCTGCTCGCCCGGTTAAGCGCCGCGCGGCCGAAAGTCGGAGATTACCCGTTTACGACGCTGGTGCCGAAGCTCGGGGTCGTAGACGACAAGACTTATCGCAGTCCGTTCGTGGTCGCTGACATCCCCGGTCTCATATCTGGTGCCAGTGAGGGCCGGGGACTTGGAAACCGCTTCCTGCGGCATGTCGCCCGGGCTCGGGTCCTGGCTCTGGTACTGGATGGGAGTGAGGATCCGGAGTCCGCGGAGGGAGTGCTGCGGGCCGAACTGCACGCCGCCGGCATGTCGGATAAGCCGCTGGTGGTCGTCGTGAACAAGATCGACCTTCTCGACGAAGAGTTGCGGGAGTACCTGCACGAAGCGTTTCCAGGCGCGCTGCAAGTTTCAGCCGAGTCTGACGAGGGTGTCCCGGAGTTGCGCGGGGTGTTGGAGCGCCGCGTCCGGGAGCTCGGTATTGAGGAAGAAGAACTCTCTAGTGTGTCCGGGCACCGGGTATACAAACCCATGCGCAACGGTCTGATGGTTGAAGCCGCCGGAGCCGGGGCGTACACGGTCGCCGGCGAAGAAGTCGAGCGGCTCGCGCTAAAAACCGACTGGGAAAACGAGGAGGGCGTCGAGCACTTCCAGCGGGAGTTGGAGAAACGGGGGGTTTTTGCGGCGCTTAGAAAAGCCGGGGCCGGACCCGGCGACGAGGTCCGGATCGGGGATCGGGAGTTCGATTTCAGTTGAGGAATTTCAGTTGAGCGTTCTATGAGGGTCGGTATCTTCGGCGGGACCTTCGATCCCATCCATCTGGGCCATATGGTAATCGCCGAGCAGGTCGCAGAAGAGTTGCGGCTGGAGCGGGTCGTCTTTGTGCCCGGTGGCATCCCGCCGCACAAGGAGGCGTCCAGCGTCCGGGCCAGCGCGGCCGACCGGCTGGACATGGTGCTGGCCGCGGTAAACGCCAACGAGCGTTTCGTGGTGGATACCGTCGAGATAGACGCCGGCCGGAAAACCTACAGCGTCGAGACCGTTCCGCTCGTAAAAGACCGTTGGCCGGGAGACGAGTGGTATTTCGTGACCGGGGCGGATGAGATCTCCAACCTGCTCTCCTGGAAGGAGCCGGACCGCTTGCTGGAAGAAGTCGTCATGGTCGCCGCGACACGTCCTGGATACGACATCTCAAACCTGGACCACCTCGCAAAAAGCTTGCGGAACTTCGACCGGATACTGCCGGTCGAGTGCTCGCGGATAGATGTTTCGGCCACCGGCATCCGGCGTCAGTTACTACAGGGCAAGACCATCCGGTATCTAGTGCCGGAAGAGGTTTATCAGATGATTCATGAAAGAGGACTATATGGAGCGGACAGTGCACAGTCGGGAGGAGAAAGCTTGAAAGGTAGGGAGTTGTCGTGAGCCGGGAAGATTCCGCCGCCCGCCGTCAGGAAGCGCCGGAGCAGGTGCAGGTTCGCGATGAGAATGAGCTGGTGTACGGGATGGCGACGACCGCGGCCCGGGCGGCGAGCGACATGTTCGCAAAAGACGTCCTGATCCTCGATCTTCGGGAAGCCGTCTCTTATACGGACTACTTCGTGATCGCCAGCGCCGAGACCGAGCGCCAGACGCGGCGGATAGCCGAAGAGGTTATCGAGAAGATGAACGAAGAGGGCCACCGGCCCCGCACCCGGCGCATCGACGAGGGCTCCGTCTGGGTCAGCCTGGACTTTCTCGACATCGTGGTACACATCTTTACCGATGAAGCCCGTGACTACTACCGGCTGGAGGCGCTCTGGCGCGGCGTGCCCCAGGAGCGGTGGGAAAGCTAAAAGGCTTCTAGAAACAGGTTGACACCTCCCGGTTCCCTGGCTATACTCGCCAGAGTTTGGGGCCGTAGCTCAGTTGGGAGAGCGCCACGCTGGCAGCGTGGAGGCCGCGGGTTCGAGCCCCGCCGGCTCCACTCTTTTTTGCTCGTGTGGGGGAACCGGTGCCCGGAAAAGATTTCGAAACCAAGAGGCGTGACCAAAGCCGCGACCAAAACCAGGAAACGCCTCCGGGGACGGTCCGCGGTATGCTCCGGCGCTACAGACCACAGTTCGTGGTTTCCATACTCGTCGTTATCGTGCTTGCCGGGGGCGCTCTATATGCATCCCGGTTCTCCGAAAAGTCTCCAGAGGTCGTGTACCGGACCTCGCTCGAAGAAGCCGCCGCGGAGGCCAACACCCCGCTCCGGGTAGATCTCAATACCGCGGATGTTGAAGAGCTCGACGAGCTACCGGGCGTAGGGCCCGCGACGGCGGAGAAGATACTCCAGTACCGGCGGGTAAACGGGCTCTTCACGTCCGTCGAGGAGCTTGAGGAAGTCTCCGGCATCGGTCCGAAGACCCTCGAAAAGATAAAGCCTTTTGCTAAAACGTAAGGTCCACCGCGAGATCGGGCTGGACCTTACGCCGCCCGCGCGCCTCGACCTGTGGGCCGCGCTGCTAGCGGGAGGGATAATCGCGGGTACCATCGCGCCGCGCTTTGCCCTTGCCCTGGTTTTTGCCAGCCTTATAGTGACGGCCGGGGTGTTACTCAGCAAAGACCTCGTCCCGGAGCCCTGGCGGCCTATGGCGGTCACGGGGCCGTTGTTCGTAGCCGGCGGTGTGGCGATAGCCGCGCTGCACGCCGCGGCCGCCGACCCGCTCGCGGAACTGGCTGCGCTGAACCCCGGAGAGGTAATAATCGCCGGCACGGTCACCTCCCCGGTGGTGCCCGCTACGGGCTTCGGCTACCGGACCGACTTGCGGGTGGAGCATCTGTGGTACGAGGACCGCGAGGTTCTGCGGGGCGGGGCCGTGCAGGTCCAGGCTGGAGACTTGCGCACCGGTGTCGGCGACCGGGTCCGGGTAGACGGGGAGCTATCTAGGCCCGAGTCTTCGGAAGACGGCTTTGATTATGCCCGGTACCTGTCGACAAAAGGTATCTCGGCCATTGTAACCGCGGGTAGCGTCGCCCCGGTGGACGATGACCTCGGTTGGATCGGGCGGGTCCACCGTCAGACCGACGTCGCTCTAAGCTACGGTCTGCGTCCGAAAGAAGCGTCCATCGTCCGGGGGATGCTTTTTGGCGACCGCTCCCGGATACCGGAAGACGTCGAGGAGGACTTTCAGCGCAGCGGTATCGCTCACATCCTGGCTATTTCCGGCCAGCACGTAGCGGTGCTGGCGGCGATGGCGTACTTCCTACTGAGAGCTTTTGCGGTCCCCGTGGCGGCCCGGAACCCGGCGACCTTGGGACTCGTGTGGTTGTACGTCGTGATCGCCGGTGCTCCGCCGTCGGCGGTTCGGGCGGCGGTCATCGCCACGTTGGTCCTGGCCGCCCCGATCTTTAACCGCCAACTCTCGCCGCTACACTTTATGACCACGATGCTCGCCGTAGTCCTGGCATATAACCCGGCCCTGATCTTCAGCACGGGCTTCCAACTCTCCGTGGCCGCCGTCTTCGGCATCCTGCTCTTGAGAAAGCCTTTTAAAGAGTTCGTCCGGCGTACCGTACTCCGTCCTTTTGCCAAACCTCCGTCACTCTTGGCCGACCTGCTCTCCATCTCACTCGCCGCCCAGGTCGCCACGGCCCCGATCATCGCCTCGACCTTCGAAGAAGTTTCGGTTATCGGGACGCTGACGAACCTCGTCGCCGTGCCTTTGTCCGGTCCGATCCTCTCGCTTGGTCTTTTCGGCGCGGCGGCGGGTACCGTGGCCCCGGCTCTAGCCTACCCGCTAAACGCCTCGAACGGCTTTCTGGTATCCGTCCTGGAGTGGACTGCCCACACGGCGTCCGCGCTGCCGTTTGCCGTCGTAACTACCCCGGGTATCACCCTGCCGCTCGTCGCGCTGTTCTACGCAGGCTGCGCGCCGGCCGTTATCGCCTGCACAACGCTCCCCGAGGAGCGCTGGCCGCGGATCTCCGGTCTGCTACTGCTCTGGACGGCGCTCTGGCTAACCTTGTCTCATGCTCTGGGCGGTTAGAATGTAGCTGTGGCTTTCTACCTGCTCTTGGGAGACGATGAGGAACGCAAGAGCCGCGGCGTCGAAAAACTGCGCCGGGGAAGGTCGCCCGACGTTTACGATGCCACGGAGTCGAGCCCCGAATCGGTGATCTCCGCCTGCAACTCCTACTCGTTGTTCGGCGACGGCGCTCTTGTGGTGGTACGCAACCTCGACGCCTGGAACGCCGCCCAGAAAGCGAAGATCGTGGGTTACCTCGAAGACCCTTCGCCCGAAGCGGACCTGATACTGCTCGGGAAAAAGCTCGGGTCCCGGGAGAAGCTTCTGTCCGCGGCGAAAAAGGCCGGTGAGGTTCACGACTTCCAGCAGCCGACCGGCAAGGCGCTGGAACGCTGGATCTCGGGTTACGCAAAGAAACAGGGCCTGGAGGTGCCGGAGGAGGTCGCCGCGGAACTAAGCCTCCGGTGCTCGGGCGATAAGGCCCGGCTCTCCCGCGAGGTCGAGAAGCTCACGCTCTACGCCGAGGGCCGGGCGACCCTGGAAGACGTTGACGCCCTGTGTCCGCCGGACGTGCAGTCGAACATCTTTGCTTTCGTCGACTCTCTAGCCGCCGGGGATAGAACCCGCGCTCTAAAGCTCCTCGGGGACCTCATCGGTACCGGAGAACCCCCGGTGCGGCTGGCGTACATGATCCGGCGCCAGTTTCAGCTTCTTGCCCGTGCTCGTGCCCTCTACAACCGCGGCGTTCCGCAACGCGAGGTAGCGAGCACACTGAAGGTCCCCCCATTTGTCGCCCGTAAACTGAGCGACGGGAGCAGCAAACTCTCCGAAAAAGACCTCGAAGGAGCTTTAGCTACCGTTCTGAATCTGGAACGGGGCTTGAAAGGCGGCAGCGAACTCGCGGATGAACTCCAGACCGAACTCGCCGTCGTACGGCTCTCTGGTTAATCCTTTATCGACTTAGAGCGCCGCTGTAAACCTTGGACCTACCGCTGGAAGCTAAGCTTCGCTCCGCGCGCCCACGAGGGCCTTGTCGAAGCGGCTGACGCTGCGGTCGGCCTTGTTGCTGTGGATAATGCCTTTTGTAGCGGCTTTAGCCATCTCTTTCTGAGACTGGTTCCGAAGCTCCTCGGCCCGTTCCAGGTCGCCACGGTCGATGGCTTTGTAGAAGTCCTTGGAGAGGTTCCGCAGGCGGGTGCGGTTGCCCCGGTTCAGGGTCTTGCGCCGCAGGTTCTGGCGGTCTCTCTTGGATGGTGCTGGCACGCTGGTTTCTCCTCACACGGTCAATAAGTGTCTAACCGGGAGAATGTAACACATGCGGGGTAGAGGGGCAATTATGTTAGACTCTTCCGGTGAATAACATCGAACGTACACGTAACTTTTGCATAATAGCGCACATAGATCACGGCAAGAGTACCCTGGCAGATCGGCTGCTCGACGTAACCGAGGCGGTGCCCGAGCGGGAGCGTATGGACCAGGTGCTCGATACCATGGAACTGGAGCGGGAGCGGGGCATTACCATAAAAGCCCAGGCCGTCCGCGTCCTGTATAACCGCCCGGACGGTGAGTGGGTTCTGAACCTGATCGACACCCCGGGTCACGTGGACTTCGGCTACGAGGTCTCGCGCGCGATAGCGGCCTGCGAGGGGGCGCTTCTAATAGTAGACGCGAGCCAGGGCATCCAGGCCCAGACGCTGGCGAACCTCTACCTCGCGATGGAGCACGACCTGGAGATCATCCCGGTCCTGAACAAGATAGACCTCCCGATAGCCGACGTGGCCGCCGTCTCCGAAGAACTGGTCGAACTCCTCGGCGTAGACGAGGACGAGATAATCAAAATATCCGCCAAGACCGGCGAGGGCGTGGGTAAGGTACTCGACGCCATAGTCGACCGTATTCCGAGCCCCGAAAAGGAATACGAGGAGACCCGCGGGCTGGTCTTTGACTCATTCTACGACGCGTACCGCGGCGTGATCTCACTGGTCCGGCTCTTTGACGGCGGGCTTAAAAAAGGCGACAAGGTACAGGCGATGGGTAGCGAGGAGCAGTTCGAGCTTCTGGAAGTCGGCTGTTACTCGCCGAAACCTACCGCCCTTCCCGACCTCGGCGCCGGAGACGTCGGCTACATCGTCGCCGGGCTCAAGGACATAGAAGCCCTGCGGGTCGGCGACACCGTTACCCGTGTCACCAACCCCGCCACTAAACCACTACCCGGCTACGCCAAAGCTCTCCCGACCGTTTTTAGCGGCCTCTACCCGACGGAGGGCGACGACTTCGAGCGCCTCCGGGACGCGCTGGCCCGGCTGCAGCTAAACGACGCCTCGCTGTTTTTCGAGCCGGAAAACTCCCAGATGGGCTTCGGGTTCCGGTGCGGCTTCCTGGGTCTCCTACATATGGAGATCATCCAGGAAAGACTGGAGCGTGAGTTTAGCCTCGACCTCATAGCCTCCTCACCCAGCGCAAAGTATGAAGTTGTGGTAGACGGTGAGGTGTGGGAGATCACGAACCCGAGTGATCTGCCGGAGAGTTTCGAGGAAATCCGGGAGCCGGTGGTGCGGGCCACGATCATCGCCCCGAAGGAGTATGTCGGGGCGGTGATGGGCCTCTGCCACGAGCGGCGTGGAGTATCTATCGGGATGGAATACATCTCGACGCTCCGCGTCCAGCTCACGTACGACCTGCCGCTCGCGGAGATCATCACGGACTTCTTCGACGCGCTAAAGAGCCGCACAAAGGGATATGCGTCCTTTGACTACGAGTCCAGAGGGTATGAGCCGTCGGACCTGGTAAAGGTCGAGGTCCTGGTATCCGGGGATACCGTGGATGCGCTGTCGATGATCGTGCACCGCGACAAGGCTTACTACAGGGGCCGGGCGCTCACGGAGAAGTTGCGAGAACTGATACCGCGCCAGCAGTTCGAGGTGCCGGTGCAGGCGACGGTCGGCAAGCGGGTTATCGCCCGGGAGACCGTCCGGGCCTACCGCAAAGACGTGACGGCCAAGTGCTACGGCGGCGACATAAGCCGCAAGCGCAAGCTTCTGGAGCAACAGAAGGCCGGTAAGCGCCGGATGAAGCAGGTCGGGCGGGTCGAGATTCCGCAGGAAGCTTTTCTCGCCGCCCTCCGAGTCTAAGCCTCGGAGCGTCTGCGGCCCTCTGGAGAACGGGGCTCGCGTGTTAGAATTTTCCTCTATGGCTCTTTCTGACCGGCAGAACGAAATACTAGTAAAGACCCTGGAGGCTTACATCTCGACGGGCGTACCCGTCGGCAGCCACGTCTTGGCCGAGGTGGTAGATGCCAGCAGTTCGACCATCCGCGCCGAGCTAGCTGTTCTGGAATCGCTCGGTCTTCTAACTCACCCTCACACCTCGGCCGGGCGGGTGCCGACCGACGCCGGCTACCGGTATTACGTAAACGCCCTGGTCGCCTCGGAGTCCACGGAAGTGGAGCCTTTCGAGACGTTTGAGGGTTACGGTAACGTGGACGCGCTCTTGCAGGGTGTCTCCGAGGGGATGTCCGAGGTTTCGCGGCTGCTCGCGGTCGTCGCCGGGCCGGGGGCTTTTGGAGACTCGATCTCCCGGGTTGACTACCTGCCGCTGCGGGAGGGGGAGTTCCTGCTCGTCGTGTCGATGGAGAGCGGTGTCTCATCCAGCGCGAGGGTCGTGCTACCGGTGGACGTCGGGGAAGACGAGTTGCGCGAGATGTTGCACTCTTTAAACGCCTGGATCGGGGGTCGCCGGCCCATCGGCCCGGACCCGAAGCTTTCGTCGAGCGTCCGCAAAGCGCTATCCGACTACAACCCGATGGTCGTCGGGGTCGTTTTAGAGGCTGTGGAAGTCCTCGGCCAGGCGACCGAGCGCGGGGTGTTCGTGCAGGGTACATCGGCGCTTCTGGCCCGGCTCGATGACCTGGACCCCGGAAGCCTCGCCGCCGTGATCGAGATCTTCGAGCGCCGGCGCTGGTTGCTCGCCCTTATGAGCGGCGCCCTGGAGCGGTCGGTTTCAAGTTCCGGCGTCGTGGTATCTATCGGTATGGAGAGCGGTTTCTACAACCTTGCCGGTACGAGCCTCGTGGCCGCGGCCTACAACCACCGCGAGCGGCCCTACGGTGTGGTCAGCCTTATAGGACCGAAGCGGATGGACTATGACACCGCGATCACCACGGTCCGCTCGGCAGCCGAAGCCCTAACGACCTTTCTGAACACAAAATTCTGAGGACTCACAAATAAATGGCGACAAAGAGGGATTACTACCAAATTCTGGGCGTCTCGCGGGAAGCGTCCGATGTAGAGGTGAAGAAGGCTTACCGGCGGTTGGCACGCGAACACCACCCGGACGCCAACCCCGGCGACTCCGGGGCCGAAGACCGCTTTAAAGAGCTTACGGAAGCCTACGAGATACTTTCCGACCCGCAGGCCCGCCAGGCCTACGACACCTACGGCCACCAGGTTCCCCGCAGCGGGGCGGGTGCTGGTCGTCCGGGCAGTGGTGGTGAACCGTTCGGCGGTTTCCAGGACATCTTCGAGGCCTTTTTCGGCGACCGCTTCAGCGGCGGTTCGTTCTTTGGCGGCGGTGGTCAGGCGGCCCCGAGTCGCGGCGCGGACACCGAGACCGAGGTCGAGGTCACGCTTTACGAAGCGGCTTTCGGCGTCAACCGTACAGTCAACGTTCAGACAATAAAGAACTGCCCCGTGTGCGACGGCGCCGGGGGTACTCAGACCCACACGTGCGGTACCTGTGGCGGGGCCGGCGCGGTCCGGACCGTGCGGGACAGCCTGTTCGGGCAGATGATGACCACGCAGGCGTGCTCGGCGTGCGGCGGGCGTGGCAGGATAATCGACGTGGCCTGTGAGAATTGTCAGCGGAGCGGCCGGGTCTCGGAGGTGGTGTCCCGGGAGATCGAGATCCCCGGTGGCATCGAAGACGGTATGAGGCTCCGGGTCTCGGGAGCCGGTCACGCCGGAGAGCCCGGCGCGCCAGCCGGAGACCTGTACATAAACATCAGGGTTAAGGAAGACCCTGAGTTGATGCGGGACGGGGACGATCTGATCCACCGGATGAAAATTAGCTTTGTTGAGGCAACCCTCGGGACCGAGCAGGAGGTGCCGACGCTTGAGGGGGATGCGGAGGTCCGGGTGGAGCCCGGCACGCAACCCGGTTCTACCTTGACGATCCGGGGTGAGGGTATGCCGCGCCTCCGGCGCCGGGGACGGGGTGACCTCAAGGTGCTAGTAGACGTTATGGTGCCGACTAGTATTACGGGCGAGCAGCGGGAGTTGCTCCGGAAGTTCGAGGAGGTCAGCGGCGAGGAGACCTACAACGGTAACCACTCCTCGTTCTTTGACCGGCTCCGGGGTGTCTTCCGATAGACACGAGGGGCAAGGCTCGCAGCTCGGCCACGAAGGTATTAACGCGCGTCTTTGTGGAAGATATGTTAGAGACCGGCAACTCCTTTTATCTACCCGGCGACGAAGCGGAGCACGTGTATAAGGTTCTCCGGGCGCGGGGTGGAGAAAGCATTGAAGTGGTGGATAACCGCCGAAGGTTATTCGTTGCCGGGTTGCCGGAACAGCGCGGGGAACAGGTCCGGGTCCTGAGAGAGCTACCCGCTCCCGGTGTTGAGGCAAACCTTCACCTCTACCAGGCGGTGCCCAAAGGCCGTCACATGGATCTCGTAGTCGAGAAGGCGACCGAACTCGGCGTTGCGCGGGTAGTACCGCTTTTTACGGACCGGGGCGTGGTGAAACCGGGTAACGATACAAAAGTAGAGCGCTGGCGGCGGGTGGCTGAAGCTGCGGCCCGGCAATCCCTGCAGGCCCGCATCCCGGAGGTAGATGAACCTCGTACGTTCGTGCGGGCGGTTGATGAAGCCGGAGAGAGCGGTGTCGTGTTGCACTTGGGGGAGCACTTACCCCAGATCGAAGAAGTCCTGTGCCGGAGACCGGCGGGGTCTGTTAGCAGTCTGTTTGTAGGGCCGGAAGGTGGCTGGAGCGATGCGGAGCTGGATCTGGCCGCTGAAAAGGGACTTGCTTTCGCCGGGCTAGGCCCTTACCGGTTGCGGAGCGAGACCGCCGGAATTTGCGCCGTCGCCCGAGCCGGGGCGGCCGTCCGGACAATATTTCAAGGAAGTTCCGGACCGCAAGCGTAGAGAAAGGAGCCGTGACGGTGAGTGAGAACGGATGTGTTTTCTGCAAGATAATTCGGGGGGAGGCAGACTCTGAAGTCGTACACGAAGAGGACGAGGTGCTCGCGTTCCGGGACATCAACGGGCGGGCGCCGGTACACGTGCTGGTCGTACCCAAGACGCACGTTGTGTCAATGGCCGAGGTCCATAAGCTCCCAGACGCCGCTGTCAGAAGGCTTTTCGAGGTTCCGCAGATAGTGGCGGAGAAGCTCGGCGTCGCGGAGAGCGGTTACGCTGTTCGGGTGAACAATGGCCCCAACGCTAACCAGGAGGTGCCCCACCTGCACCTGCACGTCCTTGGCGGCGAAAAGATAGGCATGCCATGAGCTTAACGGATATAATATCCAATGACACAAAAGACGCCTTGCGCTCCCGGGACCGCTCCCGGACCGGCACCCTCCGGATGTTAAACGCAGCTCTAAAGAACGAGAGTATCGAGAAGGGTCGGGACCTCCGCGAGGAAGAAGAGCAGGCGGTACTCCGGCGACAGCTTAAACAGCGCGAGGAATCTACCGCGGCGTACCGGAAGGCCGGGCGCGAAGAGCAGGCCGCAGCCGAGTCGGCGGAAGCGGAGATCATCCGCGGCTACCTGCCGGCCCCGCTATCGGCGGTGGAGCTTGAGAAAGCCGTCGACCAGGCGATAGAGGATACCGGAGCGACCGGTATGAAGGACATGGGAAGCGCGATGAACCGTGCCCGGGAGCTTGCCGGCGACCGCGCCGAAGGCAGAGAGCTCGCGGCGCTCGTGCGAAACCGGCTCCAGTAGCCGAATATAACGTTGTAGTACAGGTATAAGGAGAAAAAACGGACATCACAACTGGTAACCAGGTTGAAGTAAAGCTTGTAGTCCCGCCGGGCCGGATGCCCGAGGTATTTGGGGATCGGGACGCGGTGTTGCGGCGGGTTGAATCTCTAGTTGAGTGTGAGGTCATAACCCGGGGCAACGAGGTGACGCTCCGGGGTGGTGGGGCGGCAGTAGAGACGGCCGAGGAGCTTTTTTCGGGTTTGATCGCCCTGGCCGAGGAGGGTAACCACCCGACGCCGGAGATGGCCGAGCGTATGTTCAACATAGGCGGAGGCGGCGAGGGCCGGCGGGTGCTCGGGGACGTAATACTTACGCACCGGGGTCGGCGGGTCGCGCCCAAGACTCGCAACCAGAAAGCTTACACCGACGCCATCCGGGAGCATCAGGTCGTCTTTGGTGTCGGGCCGGCGGGTACGGGCAAGACATATCTGGCGGTGGCGTTGGCCGTGGACGCTCTAAATCGGGGAGACGTCTCCAGGATCATTCTGACCCGGCCGGTAGTCGAAGCTGGGGAGTCGCTCGGGTTTCTGCCGGGGGACGTAATGGCGAAGGTAGATCCGTATTTCAGGCCGCTGTACGATGCGCTCTACGAGATGATAGACCCGGCCAAGTTCCAGGTGTACCTGGAGCGCGGTATAATCGAGATCGCCCCGCTGGCGTTTATGAGAGGCCGAACCTTGAACGACGCGTTCATTATTCTCGATGAGGCGCAGAATACCACCCCGCAACAGATGAAGATGTTCCTTACGCGTATGGGGTTTGGCTCGCGGATAGTAGTAACCGGGGACCCTACCCAGGTAGACCTCCCGCAAGACCGGGACAGCGGTCTCGGGGACGCCCGGCGGTCGCTTACCGGTGTAGAGGGGGTGCACTTTGTGGATCTCCGGAAAAACGACATCGTGCGGAGCGACCTCGTCATGCGCATAGTGGACGCCTACGAAGAGCGCGGGGAGATCAAAACCGAAAAGCGCGCCGGGGCTTAGAAGTCAGTATGAGCGCCCGGTAGAGCCTGAAAATGAACCTCTGGGGAAAGCTAACCAATACTAAAAAGCCGCGAGGCGAGGCGCGGGGACGACGGGTGGACGAGCTACACCGTCCCCCGACCCGGGTCGAGCGCTTCCGGGCGTGGTTAGAGAACCTGCCGCGGTTGAGGCTCTACGTGTTGGTCATTATTACGACCTGGTTTCTACTAACGCTGCTCATAAGCCTCGACTCCCGACCGTTTATCGGAGGAAGCGACCGGCAGGCGGGCGGTGGGTACAAGGTTGGGAACGTAGCCAGCGAGGACATCTACGCCTCGCGCACCGTCACCTACCGGGACCCGGTTGCCACCGAAGAAGCGCGCCGAGAGGCGGCGGAGCAGATCCCACGCTCCTTCCGTCAGGACAGCGCGGTTCCGGAGCAGGTTCTCGGTGCGGTCCCAGGTTTCTTTGAGCAGGTTCGGGGGATCCGGGCCTCCGACGCACCCCCGGATACCAAAGCGAGTCAGGTCCGGAACGCGGCCACGTACTATCTACCGGACAAAACCGTCCGTTCCCTACTGTTTGTGGACGACGAGCAGTTGGACACGACCGAGCGCTACGTCCTGGAGAACTTGACGGAGCTTTACGACTCGACCGCCGTCGCCGACTCGAACGTGCAGGAGACCCCGGCCGCCGTCATATCGCTTTCCGAAGGGCGCAGCCGGCTCTCGGACGCAGCCCAGGCCGACGCTTCGGGTGAAGTTCAGAGCCTGATCGCCGCGCTCAGCCGGGGATTTTTGCAACCGAACTACGTGGTGAACGGCCCAGGTACTCAGGAAGCCCGGGACCGGGCCGCTTCCGCCGTGCAACCTGTGGCAAAGAGCGTGCAGCAGGGCGAGCTGGTCGTGGCCCGCGGCGAGGTCGTGGACCGGGAAGACGTGGCGCAACTCGACGCCCTGGGGCTCTCCGGCTCCGAAAACCGCTGGATGCTGATACTCGGCGTCGGGCTGGTAGTCGCCGCCGAGATGGGCATCGCGTGGTACTTCTTGGAGCGTTTCGGCCGGCGCATCCTGCGCACGAAGGCTCTGATCCGGATACTACTCGCCGCTTCTCTGACGATCCTGTTCACCGCGCTCGCCAGAGCTTTCGTCCTGCTCTCCATAAACCCCTACCTCATACCGCTCGCGGGACTGGGTATATTAGGCACGATACTGCTCGGGCCGCGCCTCATGTTCCTTATGATCGTTATCTCCAGCGTCAACGTGGGCATTATCGGCGGCAACGACTTCTTTCTGGCGTCGGCGCTCTTGATCTCCTCCGGCTTCGCTATCTACACCGCCGTGCGGGTCGGTTCCCGCACGGAGCTTCTGTGGGCCGGATTGCTGATAGCTCTGGTCACCTCGATAGTAACCTTTGCTTTCAGCATGATCTCCGGCGGCGGGTTCGCGGTCGCTCTGCAACAGGGTGGCTGGGGGCTGGCAAACGGTGCGCTCTCCCTGATGATCGCGATGGTCTTGCTGCCGCTCCTGGAAAACGCCTTTAACCTGCTAACCCCGATGAAGCTTCTGGAACTGTCGGATCCCGGAAGGCCGCTCTTGATGAAGCTCCTCCGGCGGGCGCCGGGGACCTTTAGCCACTCGATGCAGGTCGGGAACCTGGCCGAGAACGCCGCCGAGCGCATCGGAGCCGACCCGCTACTAGCCCGGGTCGCCGCCTACTACCACGACATCGGTAAGCTAGAGCATCCAGGGTACTTTATAGAGAACCAGATCTCCCGGATGAACCCTCACAACGCCCTCTCACCGGCCCTCTCCGCCCGCGTGATCCGACGTCACGTCAAAGACGGCCTGGATATCGGGCGTGCCTGGAACCTCCCGCAGGAGATCCTCGATATTATCGGCGAGCACCACGGGACGACCCGCATCGAATACTTCTACCGCAAGGCAATAGAAGAATCCCTGGACGGCGAAGTCCCCGAAGCCGACTTCCGCTACTACAAGCTGCCCCGAAGCAAGGAGGCCGGCATTATGATGCTGGCCGACAGCGTTGAGGCTACGGTAAAATCTATTGATAAACCAACCCCGAAGCGCATAGAAGACGTCGTCGCGAGCAATATCCACGCCAAGCTAGACGACGGACAGTTTGATAACTGCGAGCTTACAATGCGCGAGATACACGAGGTTGGAGAGGCGATCCGCGAAGCCCTTATAGGCTTTCTCGGTCCCCGCATCGAGTACCCGCAAGCTCCTTCCTCCTCCGAGGCCCCGGGAGCCAAAACCAGGACCGCGACCTGACTCCTCCGGAAGAGACACCGTTTTCGGTAGCCGTGGTAGACGAGGTGGGCTACGGCAAGTTGGATGCTGGCCGCGCCACCGCTCTCTGTCGCGCGGCGTTCGAGTCCCGCGGTCTGGAACCCGCCAGGATAGGTGAGTTATCCGTCGCTGCCGTAGATCTAGCAACCATCAAGAACCTCAACCTGGATTTCAGAGGCGTGGATGGTCCCACGGACGTGCTCAGTTTTACCGTGGATGGACCTTACGGGGAGATGGTCGGGGAGATAGTCGTAGCTCCGGAGTACGTAGACTCGGAGCCGCGGGCTGTAGAAGAGCTCGTGGTGCACGGTGCGCTGCACCTGTCGGGCATGGAGCACGGTGAAGACTTCGATGGAAGCGAGATGGCCCGGGCGCAGGCGGAGGTCCTGGAGTCGGTCTGTGAAAAAGGCTGAGAAGCCCCGGAAGGGCCAGCAAGGAGTTTTCCGCAGCTTCGGCCACGCTTACCGGGGGATAGTTTACGCGGTCCGCACCCAGCGTAACCTGCGGTTTCACCTCTTTACAGCGACCGGCGTTCTGGTGCTGAGCCTGCTGATAGGTGTCAGCGCACTAGAGCTCGCCCTGCTGATACTCGTGATCCTGGCCGTAATAGTTACCGAGATGCTGAACACGGCGGTCGAGTTTGCCGTGGACCTCGTTACCCGGGAGTTCCACCCGCTGGCAAAGCTGGCGAAAGATATCTCCGCGGGGGCCGTGCTGGTAGCCAGCGTCGGCGCCGTAGCCGTAGGTCTACTGATTTTAGGAGACGAATTGCGGGTATTCCTCGACCCGGGTCTGACTGGTATCCGGGCGATGCCGGAATACTTGACACTAGCCTCCCTCTTTGTAGTTATGGTGGGTACGGTCTCCCTTAAAGCTTTCTGGCCCCGATTACGCACCAAATCCGCTTTGAATCTAGCGGACGCGGCGCCCTCCGGACACGCGGCGGCGGCCTTTGCCGCGTGGTGCGCGGCAAGTTTTCTCTCCGCTGGACAGCCGCACGCCGGGGTCTTATTCCTCCTCACGCTGCTCCTGGCGCTGCTCGTGTGCCAGAGCCGTCTGGAGACCGGCGGCCGGAACTTTTTTCAAGTGGTGACCGGGGCCGTCGTCGGTACCCTGTCTACCGTCGCCCTATTCCAACTTCTATGAAAGGTCCAGGTTTGGAAGGAACAGAGCTCCAGAGCGCCCTGGAGGCCGCCGACAGGGCGTCCGAGCAAGCTTACGCGCCCTACAGCAGCTTCAGGGTAGGAGCGGCCGTTGTTACGCAGGACGGCGAGTTGCACGCTGGCTGCAACGTCGAGAACGCTTCGTACGGCATGACGGTCTGCGCCGAGCGCAACGCGGTGGCGGCCATGGTGCTTGCGGGTGGACGGCGGGTACGGCTGGTTGCCGTGGTAAGCCCGGAGGCATCTCCGGCATTCCCCTGCGGGGCTTGCCGGCAGGTACTGCACGAGTTCGGTTGCGAGGAGGTGGTAGTGCGTGACGCCTCCGGCGTGCGGCGCTACCCGTTTGAGGCGTTACTTCCACGCGCCTTCGGCCCGGAGGACCTGTGAGCGGGCACTTCGCAGCTTATGGCCCGGAAGAAGGTCTAAAGAGCGGCTTCGTGGCGGTGGTAGGCCGGCCTAATGTCGGCAAGTCGTCGCTGGTCAACCGGCTGGTCGGGGAGAAGGTCTCCATCACGTCCTCGCGGCCACAGACGACGCGCGGCCCGGTACGCGGAGTGCGCACCGGCCCCGGCTACCAGGCGGTGTTCGTCGATACACCCGGCTCCCAGAAGCCGCGGGACACCCTGCGGAGCCGAATGCAGGAGCGGGTTACGGAAAGCCTCGCCGAGTCCGATGTCATACTGTTTCTACTCGACGCTTCGGAGGTTGCCCGGGGTCCCGGTCCGGGCGACCGCTACGTGGCACGCCTCGCACTGGCCTCCTCAACGCCCGCTATCGCCTGTATTAACAAGGTGGACCTCTTGGCGGACGAGTCGGCGGCCCTTCCTATGGTGGAGGCGGTGGAGACCCTGGGTGACTGGCGGGAAGTATTCTTACTGAGCGCCGAGACTGGGCTCAACACCGAGCCTTTAATAAACGCCGTTGTCGAGCTACTGCCCGAAGGACCGCGGTTCTTCCCCGAAGGTATGGCGACGGATTACCCGGAAACCCTGATCCTGGCCGAGTACGTCCGCGAAAAGGCTCTGGCGGCGCTCCGGGAGGAGGTTCCGCACGCCATAGCTGTCGAAATAGAGGAGGTAGAGCCCAAGGGAAAGACTACCGTCGTGTACGCCATTATCCACGTGGAGCGGGCGTCGCAGCGTATGATAGTGCTCGGCAAGGGCGGCCGGACGATAAAGGAGATCGGTACCGAAGCCCGGCGTGACGTAGAGCGGCTGCTCGGGACCAACATATACCTCGATCTAAAAGTCAAAGTTAGTCCCGGCTGGAGGGGGGATCCTAAGTTTCTGGAGCGCCTGGGGTTATAATACCGGACGTCAGTGTTTCTGAGTCTCTGGGGAGGAGGGTGTCGTGGCGATGAGGGTGCGCGAGTTTGCAAAGATGGTGGATCATACGCTCCTAAAGCCGGATACCCGGGAGGAGGACATCCGGCGGCTCTGCGAGGAGGCGGCACACCACCACTTTGCGGCGGTGTGCATACCGCCGTGTTACGTCCGGCTGGCGGCGCGGCTGCTGCGGGGTGTAGACGTCAAGGTCGCGACCGTGATCTCCTTTCCCTTCGGGGCGGATACGACCGCCGTCAAGGGACTAGCCATCCGGGACGCGGTCGCCGGCGGGGCCGTCGAGCTGGATATCGTTATGAACATATCGAAGTTTCTCTCCGGCGAGTTTTCCTACGTGGCTGAGGAGCTTGCGAGCCTCAACCAGGAGGTCAGCGCCGTAGCCATGAATAACGGCCTGAACGACGTGGTGGTTAAAATCATTATCGAGGCGGCGTACCTGCCGGATAACATGAAACGTCTCGCGACCCAGATGGTAGCCGCGAGCGGGGCCGACTTCGTAAAGACCTCGACCGGTTTCGGTCCCGGAGGAGCAACGCTCAAAGATGTTGCGCTGCTGAGGCAGGAGGCTCCGGAGAGACTGGCGGTCAAGGCTTCGGGCGGTATCCGCACGCTGCAGGACGCCGTGGACCTGTTAAACGCCGGGGCTTCGCGGCTCGGGATGAGTAGCAGCGGAGCCGTAATGAAAGAAGCTGAGAATGGCGGTTTACAAGAGTAGAGGTATAGTGCTGCGCTCGATCCGGTACGGTGAGGCCGACCGGATCCTCGACCTGTACACCCCGGATGCTGGTCTGGTCTCCGGGATCGCAAAGGGCATCCGGCGCACCAGGTCTCGTTTCGGCGGACGGCTGGAACCGCTCTCGTGCGTAGAGTTTCTGGCCTACCGGGGCCGCAGCCTCGACACCATCACCCAGGCCGAAGTGCTCCGCAGCTTCCACGGCGTGCGGGAGGACCTCGGACGCCTGGAGGTAGCCGGTGGCCTGGCGAGAGACGTCCGAATGTTATCCGGAGGCGACGAACCGGACCGGCGGGTGTTTAACTTGCTCTACCACGGCCTGGACGCCCTGGAAGAGCACGGCCCGGGACTCGAAGCGGTCGAGCCGGCCTTTGGACTGAAGTTGTCGATTTTAGCCGGGTATGCGCCACAGCTTGACGCCTGCGCGGCGTGCGGCGTTCCCGCGCTCGACGATACCGGAGAGCCGCTGGGTTTCGCTCCCGACCTCGGCGGAATGCTGTGCGCCGGTTGCCGGGAAGAGGACATACCCGCGGCCTACTCCTTTCCGGTGCCGCCGGGTACCGTTGAGGCTCTGCGGCGTCTCGTGCGGGAACCCTTAAAGCGGGCCGCCGTCAAAGAGCGGTTGCAGGAGAGCGTCCGCCGGGTAGTCCGGGCGCACGTCACAGCCCACGCTCCGGCTGCGGGTATGTCCAGCCTCCCGACTCCTCCGGTGCGGCGTCCGGCTTGAGAGAAGGATTGGTGGGCTGGGCCTGCCGGGAGAGCGCCGGCCGCGAGAAGCCCGAGCCACCGGACGGCGTCCGCAACCCGTTCCAGCGCGACCGGGACCGGATCATCCACGCCAAGGCTTTTCGCCGTCTGATGCACAAAACCCAGGTCTTTATATCGCCTGACGGCGACCACTTCCGCACCCGGCTCACTCATACCCTGGAGATGATGCAGGTCGCCCGGACCATCGCCCGCGCCCTGGAGCTAAACGAGGACCTCGTAGAAGTCATAGCACTCGGCCACGACCTCGGCCATACCCCGTTCGGGCATACCGGCGAGGAAGCTATGAACAGCCGTCTACAACCCCTCGGACGCGGCTTCCGGCACAACGAACACTCCCTGCGGGTAGTGGACGTGCTGGAGAGGAGCGGAGAAGGGCTGAACCTTACGCAAGAGGTCCGCGACGGCATCCTCAACCACCGGGGGACAGGTTATCCGGCGACGCGGGAAGCCGAGATCGTCCGGGTCGCCGACAGGATAGCCTACGTAAACCACGACGTCGACGACGCTCTGAGGGCCGGTATCATCTCTTGGGAAGACCTGCCGGAAAAGCCGCTTGAAGTGCTTGGGAAAAAAATGAGTCATAGAATTGACACGTTAGTACGGGATATGATCTCGACCTCGTGGAGGAGCGGCGAGATTTCCCTTTCCGGAGACATTCACGAGGTGCTCATGGAGCTCCGGAACTGGCTATTCAAGAACGTCTACCACAACCCCCGCTCCCGGGAAGAGCACAAGGCTGAGGCCGTGATCATCTCGCTATTTGATTACTACCTGGAGCATTCGGAAGAACGCGCAAAAAGCGACCCGGACCCCGTAACCGAGACCGTGGACTTCGTGGCCGGTATGACCGACCGCTACGCCCTGACAACTTACGAGCGGCTTTTCTCCTCCCGAGGTGACATCACCTCCAGCTAATGAACCAGGAGCCGTACCCGTGCATCAAGACTGCTCTGTATAAACTAAACTGCTTCTTACGGAGACCGGGGAGTATAAGTGCAGCAAGACCAGGAACTTTTATAGAATAGAAAAACCATGAGGAGGGTTTGAGTTAGCGCTTGAGAATCTCGCCACAGAGCATAGAAGCTGTCCGGGAGACGGCGAACATCGTGGAGGTTGCCTCCGAGTTTACCGCCCTTCGCCGGCAGGGGACCCGCTATGGTGGCCTCTGCCCCTACCCGGACCACTCCGAGAAGACCCCCTCTTTCAGCGTTACCCCCGACAAAGGTTTCTATTACTGCTTCGGCTGCGGAAAAGGCGGAGACGCTATAAAGCTCGTGAGCGACATTAAGAACCTCTCATTCGTCGAATCCGTGACCTACATCGCCGAACGGACCGGTATAGAGTTGGAGTTTGAGGGACGCTCCCGGGAAGAGTCGGACGCGGCCAGAAAGCGTAACCAGCGCCGCCGGGAAGCTTACAAAGCCCTGGCCGCCGCTGCTGTCTACTACCACAAATACCTGCTCAAATCCCCCCGGGCCGAACAGGCCAGAGAGTATCTGGAAGGACGCCGGATCTCGCAGTCCACTATAGAAGAGTTCCGTCTGGGCTACGCGCCGCCGCGGGGGTCATCAGGGTTTATCGAAGCTGCCCGGCGGGCCGGGCTGGGCTTTAGTCGGGAGGTGTTTGAGGCGGCGGGCCTGCTGTCGAGAGGAGGGGACCGGTTTGCCGGCCGCATAACGTTTCCTATATCCGACCGGCGCGGAAGGATCATTGGTTTCGGCGCCCGCTCTCTGGGTGACGAGCAGCCGAAATACCTTAACTCTCCGGAGACGGACCTCTTTAGCAAGCGGGAATTACTCTATGGCTTTCCGCAGGTCGCCGACTCGATGCGCCGGGAGGGTGCGGCCCTTATCGTCGAAGGCTACACCGACGTGCTAATGCTTTACCAGTCTGGCATAAAGAACGCGGTCGCGACGCTCGGGACGGCGCTGACGCCGGGGCACATAAAAAGTCTCAGCCGGGAGGCGGATCGGATCCACGTTCTCTTCGACCCCGACGCGGCCGGTGAGAAAGCTATAGAGCGCGCCACGAGCACCGCCGTAGATCTCAAGGTAGACCTGTTCGTGATGCGTCTCTCCGAAGACCCGGCAGACTGGTTGCTGGAGCACCGCCCGGAGGAGTTTACGGACCTGCTGTCGGGCGCTGTGCCCATACTCGAATATAGTATCCGGCGCATCGTGGACCGCAACCGGGGTGCGAGTGCCGCCGCCCGCTCGCGTGCCGTACCGGAGATAAAAAACCTGATGCAGGAGATAAAGGACCCGATCGTCTACCGGGAAGCCGTGCGTCTGGTTAGCGAGGCTCTCGCCGTAAGCCCCCAGGAATTGCGCCGGTTGCTCCGTCGAGAAGAACAAGATACTCCTCAAACCTCGAATGGTGAACGCCCCGGCGACGGTCCCGGCAGGACTCGCGGTTCCCGCGGTGCCCCGTCCGACCCACTGGAGCACGCTGGCCGTCAGGTACTCGCCTGCGTGGTGGCCCGGCCGGACCTCACCTCCGGGTTGTTGCGGGATGGGCTCTCAGTACCGCCGCTCACCGAGCCTCTTTTTCTCCGTCCCGACGACTTCGTCGACGAAGTCCAGGCCGAGGTCTTTGCCGTGCTCCGGGACCATCCCTCCGATGGTCTTGACGCGGCTCTCGCTGACGAACGGGCTCGTCCTCTAATGGATGAGTTCAGCGCCCTCGCGGTCGAGGGAGAGAAGCTCTATCCTTCAGCCGCATCAGTTCGGGAAGCCTGGATCCGTCTCCGCATCCTCCGCCGCGAGCGGGCCAAGAAAGAGACCCGAGATCAGGACTACAAAGAACGTCTTCTAGCGGAGATAAAAACCCTGAAAAGCGCCCTGCGAACTGTACCTACCCTGTGGTCTTGAAGCCGGAGAGCGTAGACCTTATACTCTCTCGGCAACCATTCCCCTGTAGCTCAATGGCAGAGCATTCGGCTGTTAACCGAAGGGTTGTAGGTTCGAATCCTACCAGGGGAGCTCGGTACTAGCCGAGATTTCCGGGCCCATAGCTCAGTAGGTTAGAGCATCCGACTCATAATCGGACGGTCCCAGGTTCGAGTCCTGGTGGGCCCACTACTAATCCTTACCCAAAGCCCCTGGTAACCCCCGCAAAAGGGGCGCTCAAAAACCTCTAATCACCAAAAATACCCGGGAATCCCGCCCCTCACACCGCTAATATCATAATAACTCAACATGTAGTAGCTAAAATTAATTCAGGGTCTATATGTAGTTTAAAGAATGGACCAACGGCTAACGGTTCCGGGCGACCGAGTTTCTCCTTGCTATATATTTAGAGAGGGACTCCATAACCCTTGGGGGGAGGGTAAAAACCGGCTAAACAGCTACATTCAGGGCCAGGAAGGCTAGAGGGCTGGTCGCGATTGCGCTTTTAAGCGCCGTATGCAAAACTTTCGTCAGTTGTGGGTCGAAATGGAGTGTAATGGGAGGTAGAGACCCTGGCTCTTTTAGGAGAGTACGAGCACACTCTGGACGAGAAAGGTCGTCTCACCCTCCCCTCCCGGCTCAGACCCTATTTTGATGGTGGTATCGTCGTTACCAAGGGAGTTGACAGGTGCTTGTTTGCGTTTCCGCCGGAGGAGTGGGCGGCGTTCAAGGCCAATATAAAGGCGAATGCGGATCTCTCGGCCAAGGGGCGGCAGCTCTCGCGGATGTTCTTCTCGATGGCTTTTGAGGCTACGCTGGACCGGCAGGGGCGGGTTTTGATCCCTCCGAAGCTGGCGCAGTACGCGGGCTTGTCGCGGGACGTGACGATAGCCGGCGTGGACGACAGAATGGAGATCTGGGATACCGGGGAGTGGGAACAGTACCTGAGCGGTGCCGATGACTCGTTCGCCGATATCATCGAAGAGTTCGCCGGTAGGGAGTTTAACGCTTGATGGTTGACCGCCACACACCGGTATTGCTCGAAGAGGCGGTAGCGTCACTGGCTTTAGAGGACAGCCGGGAGGCGGCCGTCGTCGACGCTACCTTCGGTTCCGGGGGTCATACCCGACGGGTTCTGAATCTGCTGGGAGCCGGTGGAAAAGTCGTTGGTATAGACCGGGACCCCGAAGCCGCCGCGCGCGCTGAGGTCTTACAGGAGGACCCGCGGTTCTCTTTTATAAGCGGCGCTTACGACACGGTGTTGTGGGACATGGTCGAGAGGGGGACGCGGGTAGACGCCATACTGTTCGACCTCGGCCTCTCAAGCTACCAGATAGACGACCCTGAACGCGGTTTTAGCTACGTGCGGGAGGGGCCGCTGGATATGAGGATGGACCCGGAGACCGGCGTGTCGGCGGCGGAGTTTCTGAACGCTGTAGAGCCGGGAGAGCTCGCCCGGGTGCTGACGCTTTACGGAGACGTTCCTCGCGGCGAGGCCCGGCGGGTGACGCGGGAGGTCTTGCGCCGCCGGCCGCTCGTGACCACCAAAGACCTGACGGAGGCCGTGAGGGCCGCCGTGGGGTGGGTCGAGCGCGGCGGCAACCCGGCAAAGAGGGTCTTCCAGGCCGTGCGGGTCCGGGTAAATGACGAGCTCGGCGGTCTGGAGCGGGCGCTGGGGGCTTCCGAAAGGCTACTCGTCCCCGGTGGGCGGCTGGTCGTGATCACGTTTCAGTCCGGGGAGGATAGGATCGTGAAGCGCTTTATCGCGGACCGGACGGGGCGCTGCGTGTGCCCGCCGGAGCTCCCGGTCTGCGTGTGCGGGGCGCGGCCGATCTTCGGCAAGGGAGCGGTCCGGCGTCCGACGGAAGATGAGGTAGAAGCGAATCCGCGGAGCGCTTCGGCCCGGCTCCGGGTTGCCGTCCGCACGTCCGAGCCTCTCGATGACCCGGCGGAAGACCGGTAGTGGCCGCTCCGCAGAGAAGACGCCGGGAGAGCTACTACCCGGAGCCTCAACCGCGTCAGAGGCCGGCACACCGGCCACTGGTACGCCGGTCTCCGAAGTCCGCGGCCCGGCGGAGAAGGGCTTTTCTTATGTTGGTCGTGGTGCCCGTGCTGTTGATGCTGGGGAGCGTCTACACGCACGCGACGGCAGCTAACCTCGGTCAGCAGGTTACGACTCTAGAAGAGCGCCGGGACCGGGCCGAGGTCGAGCGGGAGAACCTCGAAGTGCGCCTCGCAGAGCTTTCGGCGCCCGGCAGGATCCGGACTCTAGCCACCGAGGAACGCGGGATGCGGGATCCCGGCGGCGCGGCGCTGAAAGTCTACGGTAGTAATAACGGGGAGGATAGTAAGAGTGAACCGGGGAGAGCGGAGAGGTAAAAGTTCAGATAACGGACGGTCCGGCTCTAAAGGTCGGGCCGGACACGCGGCCCGCCGCAACAACGTCCGGAGTACGGCCGCCCGCCGGGCTTCGAGAGGCCGTGATGCGCCGGTGCGCTCTATCTCCGGGCAGGGCCGGCGTCCGGCGCGCCGGGCCGGACACCATCAGGGAGCCGCCACTAGCCGTCCGGAAGCTAAACAGTGGAGATTACAGGTGGTCGCCGCGGGGCTCGCGCTGCTCGGTCTGCTTCTCGGGGTGCGGGCTTTCTACTTGAGCATCGCCGACGGTAACTTGGCGGCGCTGGCGGCCGAACCTCCCACGGAGAAAGTCGCCTCCGCCACGCTGCGCGGCTCCATCCTGAGCGCGGACGGCCGACCCCTCGCTACGACCCTCTCGACCTCTCAGGTGGTAGCGACCCCCTACCTGATACAAGACCCCGCGGAAACCGCCCGGAAACTCGCCGGGGTGGTGGGACCTTCTACCGGGCTTGACGCTACTGAGATACAGGCTTCTCTGACCCGAGGCGGTCCTGGTGACAAACCTAACGGTTACAGCGTCGTCGCCAAAGACCTGAAACCGGCGGTGGCCGACGAAGTGCGGGCGCTCAACCTGGCCGGGATTTCTGTAAACCCGGACTCCCAGCGCCGCTATCCGGACGGTCCTCTGGCGAGCCAGCTTGTAGGTTACCTTGGAGATTACTCGGAAGCTTTCGGCGGAATAGAATCCCGCTACACCGAACAGCTCGCGAAAGGGCAGAACGTAACGCTCACCGTGGACGGCGCCGTCCAGCAGGAGCTAGAAACCTCCCTGGAGGGTGCGGTCGAGGAGTACGACGCTAAAAGTGCCGTGGGTGTGGTAATGAAGGTCGGCGGCCGGGATAACGGGGCGGTGGTCGCGCTCGCTAATGTACCGGGGTTCGATAACAACCGCTTCAGAGAGGTCTCCCCGGAACTACAGCGCAACCGGGTCGTTACAGACCCTTACGAGCCGGGATCTACTTTTAAAGCTTTTACCATGGCGGCGGCCATTGAAGAAGGCACACTACAAAAAGACGACGAGTTTACCGTACCGGATTCTATAAAAGTCGCGGACCGGGAGATCAACGATTCTTTGAATCATAAAACTAAAACAATGACTGCTGCAGAGATCCTCGGTGAGTCGAGTAACGTCGGGACTGTAAAGATAGCCCAGGGCCTGGGCGGCAGACGTTTGAGTTCTTACATAGAGCGGTTTGGTTTCGGTCAGGCCACGGGTATTGACCTCTCGGGCGAGAGCGCCGGCACCGTACCCGCTTACAGAGAGTGGAGTGGATCTTCTATCGGAAATATCCCGATCGGTCAGGGGTTGACGGTGTCCCCGCTGCAACTCGCCGCCGGATATACGATGCTCGCCAATGGCGGGTTAGAAACGACGCCCTACGTCGCGCAAGAAGCGTCGTTAGACGGGCCGGGAGAACGGGTGTTAAGCGCCGGTACTTCGGCCGCGGTAAGCGAGATGCTCCAGAGCGCGGTCGAGGAAGGAACGGGCACCGAGGCTCAGATACCCGGTTATACGGTGGCTGGCAAGACCGGTACCACCCAGAAGGTGGACCCCAAGACCGGCGCCTACGGCAGAAAATATGTGACCTCTTTTGTCGGTTTTGCGCCCGCCAAGGACCCAGAATTTGTTACCCTCATAGCCGTCGACGAGCCAGAGAAGTCAATGTGGGGCGAGGTGGTCGCGGCGCCCGCCTTTCAGAAGGTGATGTCATTCACCCTCGGTTACTTCAATGTTCCCCCGGATGATCCGGCACGTACGACGGCTGCTGCAAGCGCCTCAGAAAAGGAAAGCGAGTGAAGCCGACACACCTGAAAGACATAGCTCACGCGGTAGGAGGTAGGATCTCCGGTGACGGCTCTGCAACCGTCCGGGGTGCGGCGGTAGATTCTCGGGTAGTAAGAGACGGGGATCTGTTCTTCGCCCTCCAGGGTAAGACCGACGGCACGGACTTCGCCGGTGAGGCTCACCTCCGGGGTGCCGTAGCCACGGTAGCCCGGCGGCCGTTGGACGTGCCGACGGTGGTAGTCGAGGAACCTCTCCTGGCGCTACAGAAACTTGCCCGGTGGAGTCTGGTCCGGGACGACGGAGGTTCTGGGCCGCGAGTCGTCGGGATAACCGGCAGCGTGGGAAAGACTACGACAAAGGACGCTTTAGCCGCGATACTCCGGTCTTCGGGGAGTCGGGTCTCAGCCACGGAAGGAAACTTCAACAACGAGATCGGTCTTCCGCTAACGGTCCTGGCGGCGGGTGAGAATACAGAGCACCTAGTTCTGGAAATGGGCGCCACCCATCGCGGAGATGTAGCTCACCTGTGCGAGATAGCCCCTCCGGAAGTAGGTATCCTGACCGCGATCGCCCCGGTGCATCTCGATTCTTTCGGGAGTCTGGAGGGTCTGGCGGAGGCGAAAGGGGAGCTCGCGCGAGCCCTGCCGGAGACGGGGGCTTTCACTTATCCCACCGGAGTCCCGGAGAGAGCGACCGGTGCCGGGAGGAGTTTCGGGCGGAGTATCTCGTTCGGGCGTGACCGGAAGTCCGACCTGTGGGCCTCGGACGTTCGGGAGCTTGAGAGTGGCCTGTCTTTTACGGTGCATTTCGGGGAAAGCTCGGCGGAGGTACGCTCGCCGGTCTTTGGCACCCATCTCGTCGAGCCACTGCTGGCCGCAATCGGCGGGGCGCTGGTTCTGGACGTGGATCTGGAGGAGTGCGCCAGCGGTCTTTCTCGGCTGCGGCGCACCGGTCTGCGGGGCGACTTATACCGGCTGCGGGACGACATCGTGGTCTACGACGATTCTTACAACGCTTCGCCCACCGCGATCTCCGCGGTCCTGCACTACGGCGCGGGGCAGTCCGAGGGCCGGCGGCTGGTAGCTGTATTGGGCGGAATGTTCGAGCTTGGGGCTGGGGCCCGGGCCTACCACCGCGAGATCGGCGGTCTCGCGGAGGAGCTCGGTGTGGAGCTTCTAATCTGCGTCGGTCACGAGGCCCGCTGGTACGCGGAGACGTTTCCGGGGGACACACTATTTTTCGAGGACGCCGAAGCGGCTGCTGAAGAGCTTGGCGGTTCCTTAAAAGAAGGCGACTACGTGGTCATAAAAGGTTCCCGGGGTGTCGGGCTCGACAGGTTGACGAGCAAGCTGAGGGAGAACCTCTCCATTGTTTAGCGTCGTTCTGGCGGCGGCTGTGGCATTTGCGGTAACGCTGGCGGTGGGGTCGTGGTTTATACAATGGCTACAGGCTAAAAAGTACGGGCAATTCATAAGAGAAGAAGGGCCGCAGACACACCTGATCAAAGCCGGCACGCCGACAATGGGCGGGATCATGATGCTGGCGGGACTTCTCGGGGCGCTGGTCGTGGTAGCCCGGCCGAACGTGGCGACCTTTACGACGCTGCTGCTCGTCTCCTCGGTCGCCGGCATCGGGCTCTACGACGACTGGCAGAAGATATCTAAAAAGCGCAGCGAGGGGCTCTCCGTCCGCTACAAGTTTCTGCTGCTCACCGTTACCGTGGTGGTGGCCGACATCTTGGCGCTCCGGTACGTCGGGATCACCCAGAACGTCGTAATACCGGGGTTTGAGCGGAACCTGGTGCTCGGGCCGGGGCTGGTCGGAATCGTGCTGTTCAGCTTTCTCATGGTGTTGGTCATCGTGGGTACCACGAACGCCGTAAACCTGACCGACGGGCTCGACGGGCTGGCCGCCGGGGCCGGGGCCATCTCGCTCCTGGTTTACACGGCTATCGCTTTTCTCGAACGCCAGTATGACGTCGCCATCGTCTGCGGGGCGATGGTCGGGGCTATTGTCGGCTTCCTGTGGTTTAACGCCCACCCGGCCGAAGTGTTTATGGGAGACACGGGGTCGCTGGCTATCGGTGGGGTGCTCGCGGCGGCGGCCATCCTGACCAAGACCGAGATGCTCCTCCCGATAATAGGCGGGTTATTTGTCATCGAAGCCCTCTCCGTGATAATCCAGTACACCGTGTGGCGGGCCAGCGGTCGCAAGCGGCGGGTCTTTAAGATGGCCCCGATCCACCACCACTTTGAAGGCTCCGGGTGGGCGGAGAACAAGGTTGTGGTCCGCTTCTGGATTATCCAGACGGCTTTCGCGGCGCTCGGGTTTGTTGTCTACTACTTCGCCCTCTACAGCACGGCATAGATGAACACCGGACGCACGCTTATCTACGGTCTCGGGGAGTCTGGTCTGGCGGCGCTGAAAGCCCTGCTTTCTACCGGGACCCCGGCGGGAGGGCTACGCGCGGCCGACGCCCGTACCTCGGAAGAGTTGCGCGCGGCGGCCGAAGACCTCGGGGTCGAGGCCCGGCTCGGCGCGGGACCCGAGGTTTTGGAAGGGGTGGAGCGTGTTGTGACGAGCCCCGGCATAACCCCTCGGGACCCGGTACTGGCAGCCGCCGGAGAACGAGGGATACCGGTTATCTCAGAGGTTGCGCTGGGGCTGGAGTTGCTGGGCGGCGAGACCGCGGTCGTGGCCGTGACCGGGACCAACGGCAAGACGACGGTCGTGGACATGATCCACTCTATCCTGGAGTCAGCGGGGGTGCCACACGCCGTGGCCGGCAACTCCTGGACCGCGCTCTGCGGAAAGCTCGGCGAGGCGCGGCGCTCGGGGCTGCTCGTGCTGGAGGTCTCGTCTTTCCAACTCCACTACCTGCCGGACACGGGGTTCGAGGTCGCGGCGCTGCTAAACGTACGCCCGGATCACCTGAACTGGCACGACTCTTTCGGAGAGTACGTTCAAGATAAGCTGCAAATATTTAAGGGACAGAAGCCTGAAGACCTGGCGCTCGTAAGCGCCGCCGACCCGGTAGGGCGCGAGGCCGCGCGGTCCCTGGTAGCTTCTACAGTCGTCGTCGGGCAAGAGGATACCGGCGCCACAGACGGAGAGCTTCTACTGCGGGGCACGCGTCTGGTAGCAACCGGGGAACTTGGCTTTACCGGTCCTCACAACCACGAGAATGCCCTGTTCGCGGCGGCTGTCGTCGAGAGGCTCGGCGCCGGCCGCGAGGAGATAAGGCGCGGCCTCTGCGGCTACCGGCTCAAGCCACACCGGCTGGAGGTCGTGGCCGAACGTGGCGGCGTAACTTACGTGGACGACTCCAAAGCCACGAACCCGGCGGCGGTGGCGGCGGCGCTCGGCGGGTTTAAAGAGCCGGTAGTGCTCATACTCGGCGGCTCCGAGAAGCACACGGATTTCTCGGAGGTCTTGCCGTACCTTGGCTGGTGCCGGGCGGTCGTATGTCAGGGTGAGGCCGGTCCCCGCATAGCGACCCTTCTGGAAGAGAGCGTGGCTTCCGAAGGCGTCGGTATCCACCGGGTGCCGGACCTCGCGGCGGCCGTCGAGGTCGCTGGGAACATCAGCCGGTCCGGGGACGTGGTCTTGCTCTCGCCGGGGTGCGCGAGCTTTGACCAGTTCTCCGGGTACGCCGAGCGGGGGACCGCGTTCGGTAAGCTCGCGGCCGGTGCAGGGGAGGGTTCGGGGAGGGCTGTCGGAGAGTGACTTCGCTGCGGACCAACGTTTTCCTCGTGGCGCTCGGGCTCTCGCTCCTCGGTAGCGTGATGGTTTATTCCGCCACCTCGGTCGAGTACGGCGGGCGGTACCTACTGGTGCGCTGCGTACACCTCGGGCTCGGGATGGCGGCGTTCTGGATCGCTAGCCGGGTGCCGTATCCGGCCTGGCGGCGGCTCGCCCCGTGGATATACCTCGGTGTACTGTTAAGCCTCGTATTGGTCCTGGTGCCGGGGATAGGATCGGAAATCGGCGGTTCGCGGCGGTGGTTCAACCTCGGGCCTATCAGTCTGCAACCGGCGGAGTTCGCGAAGCTCGCCGTCATAATCACCCTGAGTTGCGCGGTGTCCCGAGGGCGGACGTTGCGGCCGGGATCGAGGTTGGTCTCCGTCGCCGGACCACTGGCGGCCGTTGGAGTGTTGTTCGTGCTGGTGCTGATAGAGCCGGACTTCGATACCTCGGTGCTGCTCCTGGTCGGGGCGGCGGGGGTGCTCTGGGCGTCGGAGATCCGGGCGCGGGATCTGATCCTGACCGGCGCGGCCGCGGCAGCCGCGCTGGCCGTGGTCATGGTGGCCGAACCTTACCGGCGGGAGCGGTTTTTTACGTTCCTCCATCCCTACTCGTCGCCGGACGGCTCCGGCTACCAGATAGTGCAGGCCATGACCGCGATAAAAGCCGGCGGGTTTCTCGGGGCCGGGCCGGGTGCGGGACAGGCGTCCGCCTCGGTACCCGAAGTCGGGACGGACATGATCTTCGCTCTGATCGGCGAGGAACTCGGGGTGGCGGGAATGCTGATCGTGATCGGGGCGTTCGCCTTTCTGGCGCTGGCGGGCTTCCAGATCGCCGCACACGCCCCGTCGGTAATGAGCCGCTGTCTGGCGGCCGGCATCACGACCATGCTGGGCGTTCAGGCGATCTTTAATATCGGGGTAACCCTGAGCGTTTTTCCCCTCGCCGGCATGACGCTGCCGTTTGTGAGCTACGGCGGATCAAGTATCATGGTCAGCTTTGCAGCCATAGGAATCTTATACCGGATATCGGAGGATAGTGAGCGAGCACGAGAGGCCAGACCCCGCCCCGGCGCGAGCGGCGCAGACCCGGCGGACGGTACCGGACGCCGCGAGCGGACCCGACGCCCCGCGAGTCCTGATCGCCGGCGGCGGGACCGGGGGACACGCGATTCCCGCCCTGTGCGTGGCGGATAGCTTGCGGTCGTCGGGCGCTACGGTTGCCTTTGTGGGCTCGGAGGCCGGCATAGAGGCGGACCTGGTCCCCAGCGCCGGCTATCCGCTCTACTCCCTGCCGCTACGGGGCCTCTCGGGAGGCCCCGTCTCCCGCGCCCGCGCCGCTTTCTTGTTCGTGAAAGCCCTTTTCCGGTGTCGTAAGATACTAAAAGACTTCCGTCCGAGAGCTGTGCTCGGGGTCGGGGGCTACGCCAGCGCCCCGGCGGTCCTAGCGGCGAACCTGCTCCGCATCCCGACCTACCTGCACGAGCAGAACTCCGTGCCCGGCCGGGTCAACCGCTTTGCCAGCCGCCTGACCAGGGAAGTGCTGGTAACTTTCCCACAGGCCGCCGAGCACCTGCCCCGCGCAAAGCGGGTCGGGATGCCGACGCGCCAGGAGTTCTTTGAAGCTTCCCGGGAGGAAGCGGTTTCGAGTGCGCTGGAGAAGCGGGGTTTCGAGCCACCGGTGGTGGTTATCTTTGGCGGGAGCGGCGGGGCATTGCGGCTGAACCTCGCGGCCGCTGAGGCGTTCGGGGGAGAAACCCCCTACACGGTGGTCCAGATCGCCGGTAAGAGGGATTTTTCCCGGTTATCGACGGACAACCCGCGGCACGTGATCCTGAAGTATGAACCGGAGATCTGGGAGCTTCTGGCGGCCGCGGACGTGGTCGTGATCCGCTCCGGCGCCGGTTCGCTTTTCGACACGGCGGCGGTCGGCCGGGCGGCTATCCTCGTGCCATTTCCACACGCTACCGGAGACCACCAACTCTACAACGCCCGCTTTTTTACCGAACGTGGCGCTGCGGAGCTACTCCCCGACGCCGACGTAACCCCCGAGACTCTACGTCGCCAGGTCGAGGCGCTGCTCGAAGACGCGGACCGTAGAAAGCAGCTAGCGGTGCGCATAAAACAGCTAGCCACCCCGGAGGCCGCCGCGGAGGTCGCCGGACGGCTGCTCGGCGCTACCGCGGGCGGAGACGGTCAGCCCGGAAACAACACTAAGAGAGGAGGCTAAATAGCGGTGAGAATACACATGATTGGTATCGGCGGTGCGGGAATGAGCAGCATAGCCGAAGTCCTCTACAAAGGGGGTGACACGGTGACCGGCTCGGACCTCAAGGAGTCGCCTTACACCCGGAGGCTCGAAAAGCTTGGCATAGAAATTTACGTCGGGCACGCAGCCGGACAGGTCGGGGATGCCGAACAGGTCGTGATCTCGACGGCCATACCGTCCACGAACCCCGAACTCTTGGAAGCCCGCCGTCGCGACATACCCGTGATACCGCGGGCCGCGGCCCTCGCTCGAATCCTCGACACCGGCCGCAGCATAGCGATCGCTGGGACCCACGGCAAGACCACCACGACCAGCATGGTATCCCACGCCTTGAGGGCTTTGGGAGAAAAGCCGACCGCCCTGATCGGGGGTGAGCTGAACGACATCGGGAGCAACGTCGTCGAGGGCGGGCCGGAACTGGTCGTCGCCGAGGCCGACGAGAGTGACAAGTCCCTACTCTACCTGCGCCCGCAAGCCGCCGTTATCACCAACGCGGAGTTTGATCACCCGGACTTCTACACTTCCCTCGACGACGTGCTGGCGACGTTCTCGGAATTTATAAGTTCTCTGCCGACTGGCGAGGAAGGCGCCCTCATTACCTGCGCCGACGACCCCCGGTGCCTCGACCTCGCGGAACGCGCCCCCTGTCCGGTCACGACCTACGGCATCTCGGCCGGAGACCTGCGGGCTGAACTCTTTTCTCAGAACGGCTACGTCTTATTCGAGAACGGCGAGGAGCGGGGAGAAGTGGAACTCGGGGTCTACGGCCGGCACAACGTGCTGAACTCTCTGGCCGCCGCGGGGGTAGCCCGCTGGCTCGGCCACGACGCCTACCACGCCGCCCGCTCCCTCCACGACTTCAGCGGCGTGCGCCGCCGGTTCCAGGTAAAAGGCGAGAGTGCCGGCATCCGCGTTGTAGACGACTACGCCCACCACCCGACCGAGCTTGCGGCCACCCTGGAGGTTGCCCGTGCTACCCGGGAACCCGGTGGACGCGTGATTGCCGTTTTCCAGCCGCACCGCTACTCGCGCACCCGGACCTTCTACCGGGAGTTCGGGGCGGCGTTCTCTTCGGCGGATGCCGTCCTCATAACCGACGTCTACGGCGCAGGCGAGGCTCCCCAGCCGGGCGTCAGCGGAAAGCTGATCGTGGACGCCATCTGCGAGACCCGGCCCCGCCCAAACGTCTACTACATCCCGGAGATACGCACCGTACCACAGGTCCTGCACACGATATCGGCCCGAAAAGACACCGTGCTTACCATGGGCGCCGGCGACGTGTCCGGCGTCGGGGACGAGCTTCTGGCACTCCTCAACCGGTGAGCAACCGCCCGAGAAAACGAACTACTCCCGGCAGGAAAGCTCCCGGAAGATCCCGCCGGAAAAGGGCCGCCAGTCGTTCGGTCAGCGCGTTCCAAAAAACCGTGCGTACCGTCTTTGGGTGTATTGTCGCAGCTTGTATCACGGCGGTCGCGGTGTTTGTCGTCTGCTACGTGTTCTTCCCCGTAAACGGCCTCGACGTGCGGGGCACCCGCGCGATCCCGAAGTCGGAGGTCCGGCAGGCGGTCCCGGAACGGTCGAGTATCCCCTTGCTCAGCTCCCGGAACCTCGAACGCCGGCTAAAGGCTAACCCTCTGGTTAAGGATGTAGTAGTGCTCAAAGATTGGCAATCCGGTATAGTTGCGATTGAGATTGAGGAACGCCGGGCGGTGCTCGATGGAGACCTGGGAGGACGGGAGGTCGTGATCGCCCAGGATGGGACCAGGCTTTCGGGAACCGGTGAGTATTCCCTGGAGACTGTTCGGTTAGATAAGAGCCAGCTTCAGGAGGTCTTGACAGGAGTCCGGGCGTTGGACAAGGGCGGGGTAGCACTGGAGTCCATAGACCGGGTGGACGCGGGCGGCGTACATGCCACCGTCGGGGGAGATGGTAGGGGAGACAAACGCCGGGTGGTATTTGCGGGTGATATTGGAGAAGGGCAGGTTCAGGTCTTGAAAGGTCTTATAAACCGGCGGCCGGAAGCTTCGTATTTTGACTTGCGCGCGCCGCGGCGGGTGGTCGTCGGTGACGCTTCGGACGAGTCCGGGACTTAGAAGGACCTTCCGTGGCGCAGAGGCTAGTCTACGGTATAGACGTCGGCACGACGAAGGTGGTGGCGATCGCCGGCCGGGTAGACGACCGGCGGGGGCTCGCCGAGGTGCTTTCTATCGGGGAGGCGCCGAGCTACGGGCTCCGGCGGGGCATCGTTGTAGACCGGGAGGGGGCGCGGGAGTCAATCTCGGAGGCTATCGAGGCTTGCGGCGTGCGTGGCGGGCCGGTAAGCGTCGGCATAGCCAGCGGCCACATATCTTCTTCCAACACCGAGGTTACGTTACTGAACCGGAGCCGCAACCGGGCCGTGACCGAACGCTTTGTGCGGAGGATAAAAGCCGAAGCCGGGGAGTCGACGCTCGGAGAAGACGAGCGGGTGATCCACGTGGTACCCCGCAGCTTTACCCTGGATGGCTCCGAGGGTGTAAAGCAGCCGGTCGGTCTTGCAGCCCGGCGGGTGACGATGCGGGCCCACGTGGTCAACGCTTCGGTATCCAGCATTCAGAACTTGCTGCAGGCGGTCGATGATTGCGGCGTCCAAGTCTCACAGGTCGTTCTGGAACCTCTGGCCTCCGCCGAGTCGGTGCTTCTGGATGAGGACCGCGAGATGGGTACGGCGCTTATCGACATCGGCGGCGGGACGACCGACATCGCTACGTTCTCGCGCGGGGCCCTGACTCACACTGCGGTAATACCGCTCGGCGGCCAGAGCCTATCCGCAGACCTCGCCTACGGATTTAAAGTGCCCTTTGATACCGCGGAGGCCTTGAAGCTCCGTTACGGGAACGTGCTCCCCGACACGGTGGACTCCGTGGCGGCCGTCAGGCTCAAAGACCGGCACTACAACGCGAGCTTTATGAGCCAGATCCTCGAATACCGGGCCCGGGAGATACTGGAGTTCGTGGACGACTCGATAACCGAAGCCCGCCTCCGGGGCCGGTTACCGGGCGGCGTAGTGCTGACCGGCGGCGGCTCCCTGCTCGAAGGCATGGAGGAGCTCGCCGAGGACATTCTGGGCATGCAGGTAAAGCTCGCCGTTCCCCGTCGCATCCGGCGTACCAAAGCGAACATTAAACCTATACAGAAACCTCAGTACGCCACGGCGGTCGGTCTGCTGTATTTCTCTGCGAGAGACGATGACTCTAAAGCAAAGAGTAAGGGTGCAAGCGATTTAAGTTTTGGTAGCATAGTAGCCGCAGTTAAGGGTTGGTTCCAGGGGGGTTAGCGCTAACCCTTTGGGAGGCCTGAGGTTGGGACGGGAGAAAATAGACGAAAGGTCGAGCGGTTAATGTACGACTCGGGGACTAACTACCTGGCGGTCATAAAAGTTGTGGGCATCGGCGGCGGCGGGACGAACGCGGTGAACCGCATGATCAACTCCGGTTTGCAGGGTGTTGAGTTTGTGGCGGTGAATACGGACGCGCAGTCGCTGCAGATGTGTGACGCGGACGTGAAGATCCACATCGGGGAGAAGCTCACGCGGGGCTTGGGAGCGGGGGCGGATCCCAAGGTCGGTATGGATGCGGCTGAAGAGAATAAGGCGGAGATAGAGGAAGCCGTTCAGGGCGCGGACATGGTATTCGTGGCGGCTGGCAAGGGCGGCGGCACCGGCACGGGAGCGGCCCCGGTGGTCGCCAAGATAGCCCGGGAAGCCGGGGCGCTCACGGTCGGTGTGGTCACGCGGCCGTTTTCGTTTGAGGGCCGGCGGCGCTCGACCTACGCCGAAGACGGGATAAAGCGCCTCAAGGAAAGCGTCGACGCCCTGATAATCATCCCCAACGACCGGCTTTTGCAGGTCGCCGATAAGCGGACCAGCATGATGGACGCTTTTAAGCTGGCCGACGACGTGCTGCTCAAGGGCGTGCAGGGCATTACGGACCTCATAACGGTTCCGGGTCTCATAAACCTGGACTTCGCGGACGTGCGCACCATCATGCAGGACTCCGGGTCGGCGCTCATGGGCATCGGGGATTCGAGCAGCGAGAACCGCGGGGCCGAAGCCGCGAAGGTAGCAATTTCGAGTCCGCTCCTGGAAGCCAGCATCGAGGGCGCTACCGGCATTATCTTGAACATCACCGGTGGGTCGGAGCTTGGCATCTTCGAAGTCAACGAGGCGGCGGAGATCGTGCACAACGCCGCCCACCAGGATGCGAACATGATCTTCGGGGCCGTCGTGGATGAGACCTTCGGCGAGCGGGTCAGCGTGACCGTGATCGCCACCGGCTTTGACCAGCGTCTGGTGAACCAGCGCCGCGAGACCCGCGAGACCCGCGAGCGCCCACCGGCCGAGGAACGCGAGCGGGAAGAGTTCGTGCCGCAGGACGAAGAAGCCGACGCGCTCGACATCCCCGCCTTTCTCCGGCGCCGGTAGGGACGCCAGAGGGTGCGCACAGAGCCCCGGGTTACCTGGAAAGAGCACCGCCCGCCGGACAGCGCCGGCTACGTAACGCCAGACCCTGAGCCGGAGAACGCCAGCGTCTGGTTTTTCACCCGGCTCGGCGGCGTCTCCCGGCCACCGTATGATAGCCTGAACGTGTCCGTCAAAGTCGGTGACGAGAAAGCCGCCGTCGCTGAAAACCTGGCCCGGATAAAACGGGCCATGAACGGTAACGAGACCTCATGGGTCCGCCAGGTCGCCGGGGATACGGTCATTGAGGTAACGGACGGCGGTCTCGCAGGCGAGGGCGACGCTCTACTGACCGGCGAGAAAGACCTGTCGCTGGTAGTGGCGGTCGCCGACTGCGTGCCGGTGGCGCTCGTCGGACCGGAGGCCGTGGGTATGGTGCACTCCGGATGGCGGGGCACGCTCTCCGGTATCTCCGGCAAAGCTGCTACCAAAATGGGTGAAACCTCCGGGGTCCGGGCTTACATAGGCCCCGGCATCCGGGGTTGCTGCTATGAGGTGTCCGAGGAGCTAGCCGAAAGCTTTAGAGAGCGGTTCGGGGAGGGTGTGGTCTCCGGCCGCCAACTCTCCCTACCGGCGGCTATCCGGCAGGATCTTGCGGCTGTCGGCGTATCGGAGGTCTATGACCTCGGGCTGTGTACCGGCTGCCGGCGGGACCTCTTTTTCTCGCACCGCAAAGAGGGTCCGCACACCGGCCGGAACCTGGCCGCGGTAGCGCGGGTTTAAGGTGGCCGACGGCACCATAACGGAGTCCGGTATCCGCTCGCGGCTCTCGGCCGTGCGGGAGGGAATCTCCGAGGCTCTGGAGAAGAGTGGCCGGGGAGCCGGGGACGCCCGGCTGCTCGTCGCCAGCAAGTACTACTCCGCGGAGCAGGTCTCGATTCTTTCCAAGGTTGGGGTAGATTTGCTCGGTGAGAACCGGGCCGAGGATCTCGCCGCCAAGCAAGAGTTGTTCGGCGACGGCTTTGAGTGGCACTTTATCGGTCACGTACAGCGCCGGAAGGCTCGGGAGGTGGTCCCCCGGGTGGGGCTTATACACTCGGTCGACTCCGGGCGGCTCGTCACCGAGCTTGCAAAACGGGCCCCGGAAAGCGGGGTAGAGGTGTTACTGCAACTGAACGTCAGCGGGGAGGCGGCCAAGTACGGTGTAGGAATAGAAGAGACCGAAGCCTTGTTGGAGACTGCGGCCGAAACGGAGGGGAGGGTAAGGGTCCGGGGTTTCATGACCATCGCGCCGCTTGTTGAAGACCCGGAAGATGTACGCTATGTTTTCGCGAAGTTAAGGGAGGTCCGTGATAGTCTCAGAGACGTTTGGGCCCCGCACTTCGACCTTTCGGAGCTTTCGATGGGCATGAGCGGCGACTACAAGGTCGCGGTCGAAGAGGGGGCTACTCTAGTAAGGATTGGACGGACTTTGATACAGGAAGGTGGTCCGTGAGGAGGCAGGATGGGCGTTAAAGACCAGCTGGACAGGATGGCGGCTTGGTTCGGGTTTGGAGTGGACGATGAAGACGAGTACTACGAGGAAGAAGAGGACGCGCGGTACTCCTCTTCAAGGGAATCCTACAATAACGAAGCCGCCAGCGGCTCCGGGGGCGGTGAGTCTCGCCCGGCAGTCCGGCGGCTGGCGCGGACGGAGCGTTCGTCCTCGACGGCTTTCGGGACTTCTCTCGGGGACCTTTTCGGCAGCGAATCTTCGAGTCGGGAGCGCCACGGGGGCTCGCAGAGTAACTCGAACGCCGCGCACCTGCGGGCCGTTCCGGACCAGGGAGCACCGGCCCGGGTGAGCGTTATAGAGCCGGCCAACTTCAACGACGCCCAGCCGCTCGCCGACCGCTTTAAAAAGCAGCAGCCGGTGATCCTGAACCTCCAGAACGTCGATGGGGAGCTATCGAGAAGGATGGTGGACTTCTGTGCCGGGCTGACCTACGCGCTGGACGGGCAGATACAGACCGTGGCGAACAGGGTCTTTCTACTGACCCCGCGCAACGTCGAGGTCAGCGCAGAGGAGCGTAAACGACTCGCCGAGCGGGCGTTCTTCAATCAGCTATAAAGTCGTAGGGCTTCGATGACGCGGGTAGGGATAATCGGGGTCGGTAAGATCGGCGGCGCGCTCTTTACGGAGCTCGCCGCCTCCGACCGCTTTGAGCTCGGGGTCGCCGATGCGAGGCCGGACCACCTCGCGAAGCTCTCCGAAACCCCCGGCGTCTGGACCACCGCATCAAACGCCGAGTTAGCCGAAAACAGCGACCTCGCCATCCTCGCCATAAAACCCTGGGACGTCGAGCCGGTGCTAAAGCAGGTCTCCGGACCGCTTGAAGGCGCCGGTAAAGCCGTGGTCAGCGTCGCCGCCGGGATAACCATAGACCGCATCGCCTCCCTGCTGCCACAGGACACCGGAGTGCTAAGAGTAATGCCGAACGTGTGCGCCTCGGTAGGGCTCGGCTCGGCGGTGGTCGCTTCAAACGAAGCCGGAGAGGCCGCAAAGCCCACGGTAATGGAGATCTTCGGTTCGGTCGGCCAGGTAATGGAGCTGCCGGAGCGCCTTTTCGACGCGGCGACCGCGCTCCACGGATCGGGACCGGCGTACGTGGCGCTCTTCGCCGATTCCCTGGTGCAGGCCGGGGTACAGCAGGGAGTGCCGCGGGACATCGCCCGCAAGCTGGTAAACGGTACCCTGCGGGGCACGGTAGAATTACTGGAGCAGAAAAGCGCCCACGAGGTGCGGGACGAAGTAATGACGCCCGGAGGTACGACGGCGGCGGCTTACGCGGCGATGGAAAAGGCCGGGTTTGTCGCGGCGGTCTACGAGGGCATAACCGCGGCGGCCGAACAGGCCCGGCGGCTCGGAGAGTGAGGTAGGTTTTAGTGACGCTCGGGCTTCTACAGGGAGCATTCGGATTCAGCATAGCGGATCTGTTAGGCAATACAGTGACGTACGCGTACTACATAATGCTCGCGTTCGTTATAGCCTGGATCATCTTCGGCTGGGTAGGGTACCCGTCGAGCGACTTTTTCCAGAGGGTCTACGACGCCGTCAACAACGTAATAAACCCGATCATAGCGCCGATCCGGAGCCGCATACCGCCCTTGAGGCTCGGGGGTATCGCGCTCGACCTCTCCCCGATAATCTTGCTGCTCGGCCTCTGGATGGGACGGAGGTTGCTCGGCACGATTATCGAAATCTTTATCCGACCGGTTACGATGTGATCCACGATTAGCATCGAGCCTTCAGAAATCCGGCGCAAGCAATTTAGAAGCGGCTTCCGGGGTTTTGACCAGAGGGAAGTAGAGGATTTCCTGGGTGTCGTGGCCGACGAGTTGGAAAGCGTCGCCACCGAGAACGAGAGGATGCGCCAGGAAAGCGCGAACCTCCGAGAGCGGCTGGAGCAGTTCGAGAGCCTTGAAAGCTCGATCCAGGCCGCGCTCGTCCACGCGGAGCAGGCCGCCAACGACCTGCGCCAGACCGCCGTGCAGGAGGCCGAAGACCTTCGGGAGAGCTCCCGCCGCGAGGTGGAGATCCTCCGGCAGAGCCTCCAGCGTGAAGCCGAGAACCTGCGCCAGAGCGCGGACCGGGAGGCGGAGCTAACAGTCCAGGAAGCTCAGGTACAGGCACACCAGGTTCTCGCGGAAGCTTCCGCCAGGATAGAGAGGCTGCAAGAGTCCTACGAGAGTCTGCGCGACGTCAAACGCCGCTTTACGGGCGACTTCCGGCGCCTGCTGGAGAGCTACCTGGAAGCCATCGACGAGGCCGAGGTGGCGCCGGCCTGGCCGGCCGAAGAATCGCCCCGCCGGGCCATCGGCGGCCCCACGGATAGTCCGGAACCTCTGGAAGATGAGTCATCCGCTGGCGACCCTGAGGCCGGAGACACCGAGACTGCCGAGATACCCTTATCGGTGGTCCCCGAAGAAGAACATGACGCGCCAGCGGCAGGATCCGTCGAGCCAGGTGTGGATGAAGTCCCCGAGACTGAAGAGCCCGAATACGACCCGTCCAGCCTGGAGACCGGCCCGCCGGAAGAGGAGGAATTTCCCAGGGATTCCGGTGCCGGAGAAGATGTGGAATGGGAGGAGCCGATGCCCGACGAGACAAAAGTCGAGAACGGGACTGAAGATATCCGGGGCGCTGGTGAAACCAACGGGGACGAAGCCGTTCCCGAAGACGCCGGAGACGAGACCGGGGATGAAAACCGGATGTTCCGGGCCAGCCGTTACCTGCGCCGGCGTGACTAGCGGCGCCATCCGTCCGGCTCGCGGCGGAGCGGTCCTGACGGTGCGGGTCTCTCCGGAGGTGAAAAGCACTTCCATAAGAGGCTTCTACGGCGAGAGCGCCTTGAAGCTCTCCATCGCCTCCCCGCCGTCCGGAAGACGGGCGAACGCCGAAACGGAGCTTTGCCTCGCGGCATTGACCGGGGTCCCGCGCTCCGGTGTCGAAGTCGTCCGGGGAGCCGGGATAAGGTAATGCTCGTCCGCGGTCCGTCGCCGGAAGAGGTCCGGGATAAAGTTTTGGGGTCCGCATAGCTTCTGAAACCTCCGGCGAGTTCGAGGTTACGGCCGGAGAGGTCGGGGACCGGCTGGACTGTATCGTCGCCCGTCGCGCCGGAGTAAGCCGGAGCCTGGCCCGCCGGGCGGTCGAGGAGGGCCGGGTGCTGGTCGGGGGCGCGGAGTCTACCCCGGCTTACAAAGTTCGGGTGGCGGAACGGATCTCGCTCCAGTTGCCCGGAAACGAGGGTCCGCAGCCCGAAGAGATACCGGTCCCCGTAGTATTCGAGGACGCCCACGTTCTAGTCGTGGACAAACCGGCCGGGCTGATCGTGCATCCTGGAGCCGGAAATCCTTCCGGGACGCTGGTCAACGCTCTTCTGGAAAAAGGGATCTCCGGTGGCGATGACCCGGTACGTCCCGGTGTCGTACACCGGCTCGACCGTGATACCTCGGGCCTACTGGTGCTTTCAAAGGACGAAGAGGCTTACTCGGGTCTCGTGTCGCAACTCTCCGCTAGAGAAGTCCGGCGGGAGTACCGGGCGGTAGTCGTCGGGGCGGGGCTTCCGCCGTCGGGTACGGTGGACTCTCCGGTGGGCCGCGACCCGGACAATCCGACGCTCATGGCCGCGGGTGTCGGCAAACCGGCGGTTACCCACTTCGAGAAGTTCCAGGAGACGGCCGCACACACCATGCTCCGCGTCCGGTTAGAGACGGGACGTACGCACCAGATCCGGGTCCACCTCTCGGCCATCGGGTACCCGGTATACGCCGACCCGCTCTACGGAAAGGCGGTCCCGGACCATCGGCTCTGGCTCCACGCCGAGCGGTTGGCCTTCCGGCACCCGGTCACCGGAGAGCTTCTGGAGTTCGAGTCGGTACTGCCCAGAGAGTTGCGGGAGTCCGCCTCGCACCTCGGTTTCTAGGGCTACGCCCGCTTCGATTAGCCAGAATGGTTGGTAAGTTTAGTTGGTAAGTTCGTAGCGCGGGGTAAGCCAGAGGTTAGAATAAAGTAGTTGTGGTACGAGGAGCGGACAAAGCGTTGGACAGCACGATGTTCCCGGTACTGGACGCGGGACAGATCTCGCGCCTCAAAGCTTACGGGGAGGTGCGCGAGACCGAACCGGGTCAGGTTCTCTTTCAGGAAGGCGATACTTCCTACGACTTCATAGTAATCCTCGAAGGCTCGGTTAGCATCGTGGAGAACTTCGGCGGTAAAGCCCGCACCATCGCCAGCCACGGTCCGAACCGTTTTCTCGGAGAGATGAACATGCTCACCGGACAGGCCGTTTACCTCTCGGCGGTCGTCGGAGAGGGTGGTACGGTGCTCGCTATCTCTCCCGGAGATCTAAAAGAAGTGGTCACCGAAGAACCCGCACTATCGGACCTGATCCTCAAGGCTTTTCTCGCCCGGCGGCAGGTGCTTATGAACGTCGGTACAGGTCTGCGTATAGTCGGTTCTCGCAATTCAAGTGATGCCCTGCGCCTGCGGGAGTTCGCCGTCCGGAATCGGCTGCCCCATGCCTGGCTCGACGTAGAGGATAGAGATGGGTCCCAGGCGGTGCTAGAGGAGTTTGGGATCGAGCGGTCCGAGACGCCGGTGACTATCTGGCACGGCCGGGTACTCAAAAACCCCTCAAACGCCGAGGTCGCCCGGGAGATCGGCCTCGACGTGGACACCTCCGGAGAGCGGAGCTACGACCTGGTAGTGGTCGGCGCCGGTCCTACGGGGCTTGCCGCCACGGTCTCCGGCGCCTCCGAGGGGCTATCTACCCTGAACCTGGAGTCGGTCGCGCTCGGCGGACAGGCTGGAACTAGCAGCCGCATCGAGAACTACCTGGGCTTCCCGGCCGGAGTCTCCGGCTCCGAGTTGGCGAGCCGGGCCATGGTGCAGGCCAGCAAGTTCGGCGCCCGTACTACGGTTCCTAAAGAAGCCTGTAGCCTGTCTTGGGAGAGTGATCACTACAAAATACGGCTCTCCGACGACAGCGAGGTGCGGGCGAGCAGCGTTATCGTCGCCACCGGCGCCCGCTACCGCAGGCTGGACGTGCCGCGTCTGGAAGAGTTCGAGGGCCTTAGCGTCCACTACGCGGCGACCGAGGCCGAAGCCCAGATGTGTGAGGGAGATGAGGTCGCTGTGGTTGGCGGGGGCAACTCGGCCGGCCAGGCGGCGGTCTTTCTTGCAGGCCGCACCCGCAAGGTGTACCTGATGATCCGGGGCGGAGAACTCGGCAAGAGCATGTCACGGTACCTGGTAGACCGGGTAGAAGCTACCGAGAACATAGAACTGCTCGCCAACACCGAGATCCTGGAGTTACTTGGTGACGAGGCTCCGCTGGAAGGCATCGTGGTGGAGGATAACCGCAACGGTGAGCGCCGGACACTCGGCGTCCGCATGATCTTCGCGTTTATCGGGGCGGATGCCAACGCGGGGTGGCTGGAAGGTACCGTCCAGCTCGACGAGAAAGGTTTCGTACTCTCCGGCGCGGCGTTGGATACCTCTGAGTTAGACGGGGCGGCGTGGCGCGGTAGACAACCGCTGCTCTTCGAGACCAGCCTGCCGGGCGTGTTCGCGGTAGGAGACGTGAGGAGCGGCTCGATCAAGCGTGTAGCTTCCGCCGTGGGGGAGGGCTCGATGGCCGTGCGCCTGACTCACCAGCGCCTGTCGGATACTAACGACACAAGCCTGTAAATAGCGAGGCAAGGTTTAAAAATCCGCAGAGTTGCCGTTTTGAGGATGGGTTGGTCACGCAATGCATCTACGAGCCAACTCTACTTCCGCGCCACGCCGTGGCAGACAACGTAACAATTAATCCCGGACTTACCGGCGTAGACGCTCAAGGACTTCCGTGAGGAGTATCAAGAACTTTTCGGCGGCTTGTGGCCTGTTCCCGCTCTTTCGAGTGCTTGCGGCTGGCGAGTCGGCGCGCTTCCGGCGGCGGTCGTTTCCGGCGCGGAGTTTTAAGCAGGGGGCTGGCGTGTAGGTGATAATACGGAGCAGGTGAAGGGAACCCTGGGGGCGAGTCCGCTTCGGGGGTTTTAGGGAAAGGAGCGTACGTTGAGCGAAGGAACAGATAAGGCCCGCATGGCCGAGAACGTGCATTTGCGGGACATCCCCGGCGCGGACTACAGGAATGATGAGCTAGGGGCCATCCACCAGAGAGGAGCCAAGGACCTACTTGAGGCCCTTTCTCTGGTCAAGCAGGGGCAGATCTACGACCTCGACTCCGGACGCTGGCCGGGTATGCCGGTCTTCCCGGCTCATCCGCCGTTCATTATGACCTCCTACCGCACCCCGCGGGGCCTGCGCAACCAGAAGGACTTCGACGAGTGGCGCGGCCAGAACACGGTAAACATGGCACTAAACACCGAGATCATCATCGGCACGGTCCATACCGGCACCCACCTGGACGCCCTGAGCCACATAACCTGCGGCTCGGACGACCACTGGCACGGCGGCTACCAGGAGAACGACTACATGGGAGACTTCGGTCCTCTTACGGCTGAGGCGTCATCCATACCGCCTTTCATATGCCGGGGCGTGCTGATCGACGTTCCCGCCTACAAGGGCGTTGACATCCTCGAACGCGAGTACCTCATAACCGTCGAAGATATCGAAGGCGCGCTGGAGGCCCAGGGCACGGAGGTAAGAGCCGGTGACGCGGTACTCATCCGCACGGGATACCTGAAACCGTGGGGGGTTGACCCGGAGCAGACGGATCGGTACTTCGGCTCCGGCATCGGGCACGAGGCGGCGGTGTACCTCGCGGATAAAGGCGTGGTGCTCGTCGGGGGAGACAATGAGTCGGTGGAAGTAAACCCTTCGGTAGACCCGGAGAACCCGCACCCGGTACACATCGAGCTACTGGTGGAGCGGGGTATTCACATCATGGAACTCGTGCACGTCGAAGACCTCTCGGGAGACAAAGTCTACGAGTTCGTGTTCTTGTGTTTGCCGCTTAGGATAAAGGGCGCAACGGGTTCTATGGTCCGGCCCATCGCCCTGGTGTGAGAAGGTCGTAAGGATTCATCCCGTTACGGCAGAACCTCCGAGAGCCAGGCGTGAGCTTCTTCTACTTCTTTGTAGGTCAGGGCGTGGCCGGTCTCTTTCCAGCGGAGGTTTACCTCCGCGCCGGCCTCGCGCAGGATCTCCGCGAGGCGTTCGGTATTGTCGGGGGTGATGATCTGGTCTTGCGCGCCAGCCGCCATAAAGACCGGTAGCCCGGCGAGGTCCGGGGTAGGTCCCGGCTCGAACGGCACCATCGCCCGGAACAGAACCGCCCCGCGTAGCACGCCGGGGTGGGAAAGGATCAGGCTAGCCGCGATATTCGCCCCGTTTGAGTAACCGACCGCAACTACTTTGTTTACGTCGAAACCGTAGACCCTGGCCGACGCCTCGACGAATTCCGCGAGCTCGTCTGTGCGGAACCTGAGGTCTTCGGCGTCAAAGACACCCTCGGCGAGCCGCCGGAAAAAGCGCGCCGCTCCGTACTCCGAAACTTTCCCCCGAGGGCTTAGGACCGCGCTACCGGGCGCAAGCTCTTTCGCTAGCGGCAGTAGATCCTTCTCGTCGCCGCCGGTGCCGTGCAGTAGCAGCAGGGTAACGTCCGGGGCGGCGGCCCCATCCTCGCCCGGTATAAAGCGGTGGACAAAACCCAGGTCTTCCGCGCTCAACGGCTACCGGCGGTCGGCAGATGCAGGGGCGGCAGGGCTTCCTCGATGCGGCCACGCCGGGTCTCTAGCCAGGGCGGGAGCTTGAGGTCTTCGCCGAGGTGATCCGGGTCCTCGTCCGTTGCGAATCCCGGCGGGTCGGTGGCTATCTCGAATAGTACCCCGCCCGGCTCGCGGAAGTAGATCGAGTGGAAGTATTGCCGGTCGAGGACCGGCGTTATCTCATACCCGAGACCAGCGACCTCTTCCCGGAGAGCGACCTGGGTCTCGTCGTCGGGTACCCGGAACGCGACGTGGTGGACGGTCCCGACCCCCATCCGGCCCCGCGGCTCATCGGAGGAAACCACGTCTACCCGGTTCCCGAGACCTCCCTCGCCGGCCTCAAAGCGTGTCCGGCCGTCGTCCTCGGCGACTTGCTTGAAGCCTAGCGTATTTGTCAGTAGCTCCGCGGTACGTCCGGGACGCTCCACGGAGAGCGTGACGTCCCCGAAACCCCGGACCGCGTATTCAGCGGGTACCGGGCCGTCTGTCCACGGCTCGCGCTCGTCTCCGGCGGCGGCGACGATCTCCACCCGCAGACCGTCCGGGTCGGGGAACGAGACCACGGTCTCCCCGAAGCGGTCGAACGGCTTATCGAAGCGCACCCCGTTCTCTACCAGGCGCTCCGTCCAGAACCCTAGAGCGTCCTCCGGCACCACATAGGAGGTGCCCGTTACCTGCCCCCGGCCCTGACGGCCCGTCGGAGCGCCGGCCCACGGGAAGAAGGTTATGATGCTGCCGGGCTGCGCGCCGCCGTTACCGTAGTACAGGTGGTAGGTATCCGGGTCGTCGAAGTTCACGGTCTTTTTTACCAGCCGCACACCGAGCAGGCCGGCGTAGAAGTCCACGTTGCGCTGCGGTTCCCCGGCTATAGCCGTGACGTGGTGGATGCCGGTTGTGATCGCGTCCATGACCCCTCCTTAAATCTGTTATTCCGAATACGCTCGTTATTGTACCGCGACTACGGGATTACCGGCGGCGAGCGGCGTATCGTGGGAGCCGCGCTCGGCGAGGCGGCCGTTCTCTATCATCAGGGACGCGACCACCGCGCTGGTCCGTCTCTCTAATAGCCTTGCGAGTGCCTTCTGCACGGCCGCCCCGGTCCGGGTATGGACGTTGGTCGTTGCTTCGTCCAGGGTCGGGACGCGCGGGCAAACGTGAGTAGCCGCCGCTGGCCCTACTCAAATCTCCGCCGCTCTCCCCGAGCGACGTTCGTAGCCCTCCGGCAGCGCGGTTATGAAGCCGTGGGCGCTCGCGGCGCGGGTGTAGGCGATGTTCTCTGCGATAGTCCCGGAGGCGTAGAAGTCTCCTCTCGCCGCGTCCCAGTCTGGCGTTACCCCTGAGCCAGGCCCTTGGCCCGGAGCTGGTCGAGCGCCTTCTCCGTCTTCTGTAGTCCGTCGAGGTCCATGCCGGCCAGCACGTCCGGGGTCTTTGAGAACTGGACGTCGCCGTACTCGACGACCTGCCAGTGGTTGCCCCACGGGTCGAGGAAGTCCAGGCTGCCGCCGGGCAGTATCCTTGCGCCGCTCTCCGGGGCAACATCCTCCAGCGCCTCGCGCAGCGCGGCCCGGTCGTCTACCACGAGCCCGATGTGTCGGTGGCCGTCGGGGCTCTGCTCGCGGCCTTCGGAGAGGGCTAGGAACTGGTCCCCGGCGTCTATAAACGCCATGCCCTCCCCCCGGCCCCGGAGCCGGACTTCAAAGAGTTTTCCGAAAAACTCCAGGGCTTCCTCGATGTCGCCGACCTCGACGGCCACGTGGTTGAAGCCGACAAAACGGGCCTTATCGGCCACTCTCAGGCCCCCATCTGGGTGGTGTGTTCGGGGCGGACGTAGAGCACTATTCGCTCGTCGCCGGGCTGGTGGTAGGGATACTCCTCGACACCGAGGTACTTCTTCGCCATCGCGTTTATGAATTCGAGGTCCGGGTCTTCTTCTACCTGGTCTACGGTCCCCCGGATCTCCAAATACTTGTAGGGGTTTTCCGGGTCTACTATCGAGAGGGCTATGCGGGGTTCGCGCTGGATGTTGCGGTACTTCTGGCGGGTTTTTGTCTGACTGAACTTTATTCTATCTCCGTCGAAGTCGAACCACACGGGGTTGTTCTGCGGCTCGCCATTAGGGCCGAGGGTCGCGATGTGGGCCAGGGCGGTTGTGTCGAGGAGATCCAGGTACTCCTCCGGGATGATCGGGTGTTCCTGCCGGGTCGCCATTGCGTCCTCCTGCTCTCTGGTATTTTTACCGGTTGGCTTTGCTGGTCCGCTTGCCTTCTACGGGCAGACCGGCCTCCATCCAGTCCTGCTTGCCCTCGGCGTAGTGAAAGACCTGACTGTAGCCCATCTCCTCCAGTTCCCGGGCTTCTTCTTTGGAGGTGGCGCAGTCCCGGTTCATGCAGTAGACGACGATCTCGACTTCTTTGTCCGGCAGCACCTCCGGCGCTTTGTCCACAAACTCGTAGGGAAGGTTGATCGCCCCCGGCAAGTGCGTGCTGCCGTAGTGCCGGGAACTTAACGCGTCAACCAGCACGAAGTCGTCGCCCCGGTCCATTTTGGCTTTTAGCTCTTCCTGCGTAATAACCTTATCCACCCTGGTATCCCTTCCGCTAACCCTCAAATACAGACGTATCAAGTACTGTATACCGGCTCTCCGGGCGCTGCATCCCCCTTTCGACCGGTTTTTGTCCGACGGTAATCGGCTAGTACGGGGACGGAGAAAGTCTCCACTAGCTGGCGAGGAGCCGGTCGCCTTCCGCCGGCTCCTCCGTGGCGTCACCGAGCTTCTCCGCGAGGTCTACTACCAACTTGCCTAAACCGGCGAGCCGGCCGGCGTAGTTCTCGTCGGTAATGTTCCCGTCGCCGTCGGAGATGCTCCAGGCTTTTGGTATCGGGACCATGAGGGGGGCGACGATGCCGCGCAGGGCGTGTACCGTGTCCACGAGCGCCCCGGTTGCGTTCGTCGCGGCCTGCTCGCCCCCGGCCGTGGAGATCACACCCACGGTCTTCCCATCCAGATACGGCTTCTCGTCCCGGGCCAGAAACTGCGCGAAGTCCAGAGCGTTCTTTGTCACCCCCGCGAGCGTCCCGTGATACGCGGCGGTGCTAACGATCACCGCGTCAGCCTTCCGCAGAGCCTCGACCAACCGCAACACTCCCGGCTCGTAGTCTCCTAAAGCTTTACCGGGCTCGTACATCGGCAACCTCAATTCCTGGAGGTCCAGAAGCTCCGTTGTAGCTCCCGCTTTTTCGACTGACTCCAGCGCGAGCCGGAGCGCCCCGAGGCTGCTCGAACCTTCCCGCAATGTCCCGCCGATACCTAGAACTTTTACTCTTTTACTATTGCTATTCAACCTACTCACACATCCTCTTGGTCTGTAATTTACGTAGTGATCCACCGCCGGACTCCAGGTTTCCCCAGACTTTCCCGATTAGCTCCCGGAATGTACGACGCTCAGGCCGACGAGGGTACGCTCCTCGGCCGCTTCCCAGGCGCGGGAGACGGGTTCTTCGAGGTCAGGGCCTTTTTCCGTGAGGCAGACCCGGAAGCTCCGGGCGTCGTCGGGGTCCGGCTCGCGCTGGACGAGGCCGCGGCCTTCCATCCACCGCAGCATGCGGGTGACGGTTGGCGGTTCGACCCCGAGCTGCCAGGCGAGGTCGCTCCCGCGCGGCCGCTCCTCCGTCCACGGCTAGATCAGGCCCATCTCCTGCCCGACGTACAGCCCGAGCCCCGAGTACAACTCCCCGATAACTCCCGGTGCGCCCGGCAGGTCTTCACTAGCAGATACCCCGCGTCCCCGACCACCGGCGGTGGTGTCAAGCCTCCGATTTTTCCTTACCAACCTGGCTACCGTTCCGGGAAACGATACGCTCATAGTTTTCCCGGAACAACTCCAGCGCGCCCGCGACGTCCTCCTCGCCCCGTATCCGGTAGCTTACCCACCCGGTCCGCGGCAGGACGTGATGCTCCCGCGCCTTTCCCGCAGCGACGAGCTCCTCCCGAACCTTTCTCGGAAACGGCAGGTCCGCCAGTACGGGGAATCTCTCGCCGTGTAAGTGCCCGACCTCGTGCCCCCGCACCCGGAACTCAAACCCGCCAAAACGGTGCGGCTCCACCGTTACCCCCGGCCACCCGGAGACCTCGCGCCGTATAACATCCGAAGCCCCCATAATCTCTCCTCTAAATTAGTTAGCTAGCTAAGTAATTGTATAACCGGGTGGGTAGTTGTCAAATACGTGACAAGTGTAGGTCAGGGCTGGAGTATAGCGAGGAGGGTGGAGACGGTAAGGATGGAGGCGATGGTCGAGACGAGGACGGCGCCGGAGGTCCGGTTTACGTAGGTATTGTACTGGCGGGCGACGATAAAGGCGTTGGCGGCGACGGGCAGGGAGGCTCCGAGGACGGCGACGGTGGAGAAGAAGGGGTTAACGTTTAGGAGGGTGGTGGTCGTCCAGACGGCGGCCGGGTGGACGAGCAGTTTCACGGTCGAGAGAAAGCCTATCTCACCGAGACCGCCGGAGATCGGGCGTCCCACCAGGGTCGCGCCGAGGGCGAACAAGGCGCAGGGACCGGCTGCGGAGCCGAGCAGTCCGGTAAAGTTCGCGACGGGTTCGGGGAGGCCGAAGCTGGTGGCCGAGAAAAAGGCTCCGGTGAAGATACCGATAACCAACGGGTTGCGGACCAGGGCGGCGGCCGTGGAGAAGAGGACGTTCCGGCGGTCTCCGGCGGTCTCTTCTCCGGTCTCGATCAGTATGATACCGAGCGGTATCAGGACGGCGACATCCAGCGTGATCCCGAGTACCAGCGGTATCGCCGCCTCGTCCCCGAACGCCGCGACGACCAGCGGAATCCCCATATAACCCGTATTAGCTAGCACCGCCGAGAGTCCCTGCAAGGCCGACTCGCCGCGTCCGGTCTCGAACAGAAACCCGCCAACGACTGCCGCGGCGGTAAAAACGGCGAGTCCGGCCATGAGGTACGCTACTATAAACCGGACGTTCACGATGTCGGCGAAGTCCGAGGTCGCGACGAGGTCGAACAAAAGTACCGGCAGCGCGAAGTAGAACACGAAGCGGTTAACGCCCGCGATGCTCGCCTCGTCGAGTAACCGGAAGTAGCCCGCGCCGTATCCGCAGAAGATGAGGGCGAAGATCGGCACCGCCGTAGAGAAGATGGTCTGCACGTCCCGGCTACTATACAGACCGGACGCAAGACACATGCGAGGCACAGTTTCTCCTCCGCGACCGCGAGAGACTACTAATCACCGTAACCTTGACAGAAACATAAAGGTTGTGTAATGTTGTGCTGTATATACAGTACACTAGTGTGAAAGGCGGTTGGTTTGCCTATCTGGGTGGATGTGAACCCTCGGAGCGGGGTGCCGATATACGTACAGATCGCGGGGCAGATCAAGCACGGCATCGAGGTAGGGGCGCTGAGGTCCGGGGAGAGGCTGCCGACGGTGCGGGGACTTTCAACCGAGTTGACGGTAGCGCCTACCACGGTGGTAAAAGCTTACGAGGAGCTTCAGAGGAGGGGTTTTGTGGTGAGCCGGGCCGGGGTCGGGACGGTGGTCGCCGCCGGAGTGGATGAGGTGCTGGGCGAGCAGCGAGTCGAGGAGTTATTCGAGCGGCTTCGCGGGGTGGTGCGTGACGCGGCTGGACTGGGGATTGAGGAAGAGGAACTCTCGGGGCGGTTCGAGTCGGAGGTGGAACGCTTCTATGCGGGCGGGATGGTCGAGAAAGTAGTTGATGAGCGATGAACAGGAGTAGACGCGGGGCGGAGACTAGCAGATCTGAGGGGCCGCATGAGCGTGGGGTGGGGGCGGTCGAGGTAGAAGGGCTGGTTGTTCGTTACGGTAGCCAGCGCACGGTGGACGGACTGAGCCTGAGTGTGCCCTCGAGGTCGGTATTCGGCTTTCTAGGGCCGAATGGTGCTGGAAAGACGACAACTATTAAGACGTTGCTCGGGTTCCGCAGGCCCGACGCCGGGAGTGTGCGGGTGCTCGGCTACGACGCGGTTACCGAGAGCCTGGAGGTAAGAGCGCGGGTCGGGTTCGCGAGCCAGGAAGATAACCTCTACTCGCATATGCCGGTGCTCTCGCTGTGCAGGTTCTGCCGGGACATCAGCCGCCAGTGGGACCAGGCGCTCGTGGACCGTTACCTGCGCGTTTTCGGGGTGCCCCGTGAGGCGAAGGTACGCAAGCTCTCCGAGGGGCGGAAGGCGCAGTTGCGGTTGTGTCTGGCCCTGGGTAGCGACCCGGAGATTCTGATCCTGGACGAGCCGACCGTGGGACTGGATCCTGTTGCCCGCCGCGCCTTTCTGAAGGTCCTCGTCGGGGAGGTCGCTTCAAAAGGGAGGAGCGTCTTTTTCTCCACCCACCTGCTGTCCGATGTAGAGGAGGTCGCCGACAACGTTGGCATAATCCAGGAAGGTCGGCTCCTGGCCGGTGGAGATCTGGACGATCTGCGGGAGAGCCACCGCGTGTTCCGCGTTACTTACGCGGAAGCGCCACCCGTACAGGAGATGAACGCCCTCCGAAGTCTACCGGAGGTGGCGAGGATAGAGCATGACGGTCGGAGAGTACGGCTGTGGGCTCGCGGGGAGGTAGAAGTTGTGGAACGGGCTTTAAAGAGCCGGCCCCGGCGGGTACTGGACGTGGACGGAAGCGGGATGAGCCTGGAGGATATATTCCTCGTCTACATGGAGGAGGATGCGAGTGATTTCTAAAGAGTGGAGAGATGCCCGCTGGAAGTTCGCCATCGCGGCTGTTGCCGTCGTGCTAGTCGCGCTTACCGCGCCGACGCTCGACTCCTACCAGCAGGTGAAAAAGCAGGCCGAACAGCCTAGTTACTACGTTGACGAAGTAAACCTCGTAAATGGCTCATCCACCGACAGTCCCGGAGACGCCCGGCTACGGGAAGACCTCAAACCGCCCGAGGGTCTGCGACAGGAGGATGTGAACCCGGTAGAGCTGGCCGCCCAGCGGATGTGGGGCCTCTATAGCGCGGGTGGGTTCGTGGTACTTCTCCCGCTCGCCGTTCTGCTGGGTGCGCCCTTGATCTCGGGCGAAGCGAGCGGCGGTACCCTCTCGATGCTGCTATCCAGACCTCTTAGCCGGACGCGCCTGTTGCTGAGCAAGTACTCCGTGTGCGCGGTCGTGCTGTTGGTATCCGCGATCCTCGGCGGTGCACTGGTAGTCGCCTTAGCCGCCGCGCGCGGTTATCCGTTAGGCGACATAGGCATCACAGGCATCGTACTCTCGGCGGTACTGTTCTGGCTCGGCTCGCTCTTCGTTCTCGGGGTCTCGCTCCTGGTGTCGGTGCTCGTGCACAGCGTAACGGTAAGCATCGCGGCCAGCGTGCTGGCAGTGCTTGTGACCTTCGTCTTCCCCGGTCCGTTTATAAACTATTCCTTCCAGGAAAGATATGACGCGCTCGGGGTCTCCCAGAGCACGGTTCAGCAACTATCTCTGCCACAGTACTGGTACAGCGAGAGCCTGTACGCGGGCCAGAGCCTGGTACTCACCCACTTCCTCGTCAGCCTACTGGCGGCCGCGCTGCCGTTGATCCTGGCACTCCTGCTCTTCAAGAAACGAGCTTACTAAATGCGCCAGATAGGAGGCTCGGTAACGGCCATAGGGAAGATCATCCGCACGTCCCGGCTACTATACAGGCCGGCTGTAGCGTGGATATAGAGCCTGCGAGGTTGCCCGGCAACAAACCGGCGTGCAAGTCTACAGGGTGCTACTCACGAGGGCGAAGATCCGGTGACGTACCTGGAGTGGTTCTTCCGGAAAGTCCCGGCTCAAAAGCCTAGCCAGTTCCGCGTCAAAGCGTTGTATCTGATCCGCACCGAGAGCCGCGCCGATGGCGGCGCTGGCTTTCATCCTGCCGCGCCACCGCTCGTGACTGTGATCTTCAAAGAAGTCAAAAGTGAATGTTTCTATATCTACAAAGCCGGCGAGCGCAACATCTTTTAGCCAGTCCGGGTAGAAGCCGTGTTGTCGGGAAACAGCCGTGGCTCGCTGGTTATGTTTCTCGATCAGCTTTCCAGTAGCTTCCACGACGTCGCCGGGTAGAGGTATTGGGTCGAGGTGGACTATAACCAGCCTGCCACCCGGCACGAGAACTCTCTTTGCCTCCTCCGCGGCGCGTGGCCGGTCGAACCAGTGCCAGCACTGCCCGGCGGTCACCACGTCGAACGTGGCATCCGCGAGCCCGGTATCTTCGGCGCTCTCTACTAAGTATGCTACAGATACGCCTGCCGCGAGGTCCAGGCGCTCCGCTTCTCTTAGCATAGGTCCCGAGATGTCCAGTCCTTTTGCTCGGCATCCCCGAGCCGCAAAGGCTCTGGTGAGCGCACCGGTACCGAGGTCTAGCACGCGCTGGCCTTCCAGACCGACACCAAAGTTTAATAGGCGCTCAAAGAAGGTCTCCGGGAAGCCCGGACGGTACAAACCGTAATTGCCCGCGGTTTCTCCGAAGTCTACGCCCATGCTGTTCTAAAAGACTGTCGGGTTGGTCGTTATCCGATTACGCGTATTCCGCTGCCCTCTACTACCTCGCCGACCGCCGCCCCGGGCACACCCTGTTCCTTGAGGGCGTGGATAAAGTCTGCGGAGCGTTCTCCGGGCACGGCGATGAGCAGCCCGCCGCTCGTCTGCGGGTCGAAGAGGGGGAGTAGCTGGTCGTCGTCCACGCCGTCGGCGGTTATGGCGTCCCCGAGGTACCGGCGGTTGTCTTTGAGGCCGCCAGGGTAGACGCCGTCGCTGGCGAGCGGCTGCGCCCTTTCCCAAACTGGTACTTCACCCCGCCGGGTGACCGCCCCGACGCCGCTGGCCTCCAGCATCTCGGAGAGGTGCCCCAGAAAGCCGTAGCCGGTAACGTCGGTCGCCGCCGATGCCCCGAGGTCGTGCAGGACCTTGCCAGCGGCCTTGTTGAGTTGGGCGGCGGTATCGACCGCGTCTTCGATGTCTTTCTCGGAGAGAAGTTCCCTCTTCAGGGCGGTGGTCAGGATACCGATGCCTAGGGATTTGGTCAGGATCAGGACGTCCCCCGGACGTGCTCCGGCGTTGCGGACCACCTTCTCTTTCTCCACAAAGCCCGTGACCGAGAGGCCGTACTTCGGCTCCGGGTCTTTTACCGAGTGGCCGCCGCAGAGCCTCGCGCCGGACTCTTCTATCTTAGAGCGCCCACCGGCGAGTATTTCCTGCAGTATGGAAAGGTCCAGGGAGTCGGGAAATCCGACGAGGTTCAGCGCGGTTACCGGCTCGCCGCCCATCGCGTAGATGTCCGAAAACGCGTTGGCCGCGGCGATCTGGCCGAAGCGGTACGGGTCGTCGACTATCGGGGTAAAGAAGTCCACCGACTGCAACAGCAGCCCGCCGCCAAACGGTATGAAACCCGCGTCGTCCCGGGTTCCCATCCCGCTCATAAAGTCGTCGGCCGCCGGGCTTTCCGGCTTTAACCCCTCAAGTACGTTCTCCAGGTCCCCTGGAGCGAACTTCGAGGCTCAACCGGCCTTTGTCGAGTACTTCGTCAGCCGTACGCGTTCGCGCTCGTTCATGCTGAAAAGTATACATTCCACGACCAGCGTAAGGGCCGCTGACCAGCCGATGCCGGCTCGCATATAATCTTTGCGGGCTTCAGGAACGTTAGTAGAGAGGGGAGCGGGTTGCTGAGGGGTGGGCTCGGGCCGAACTACTGGAAGCTCTGGACGGCGAGCACGGTGAGCAATCTGGGCGACGGGATCACGCTGGTCGCCGGGCCGCTTCTTGCGGCTTCCTTGACCCGGGACCCGCTACTGGTCGCCGGTATATCTTTCGCCCAGCGGCTGCCGTGGCTGCTCTTCTCGCTGGTGAGCGGCGCGCTAGTAGACCGGCTCGACCGGCGGCGGGTTATGTGGGTGGTAGATGGGCTCCGCACGATCCTGCTCGGTTTCCTCAGCCTCGCGGTCTTGATGAACTTTGCGAGCATACCGCTGCTCTACGCCGTCTTCTTTCTAATGGGCACGGCGGAGACCCTGTTCGATACGGCTTCAGTATCCATCCTGCCGGCCGTGGTGGCGCGTGAGAACCTGGAAAAGGCCAACGGGAGATTATTCGGAGCCCAGATCGTCGCTAACGAGTTCGTCGCCCCGCCGCTGGGCGGGGTGCTGTTCGCGTTCGCGGCCTCCGTCCCGTTCTTTGTGGATACCGGGTCTTTCGCCGCTGCGGCGGCGTTCGTCTTGTTTATGCGCGGCAAGTTCAAGGCCGAACGCCCGCAGGAAGCACCACCTACCACTCTGAGAGCGGAGATACTGGAGGGCCTCCGGTGGCTGTGGAGCAACAGGCTGTTGCGGACCCTGGCGGTCTCGCTCGGTGTCATGAACTTGACGATGACCGCCGGACTCTCGATCTTCGTGCTCTTTGCCCAGGAACGCCTCGGCCTGGGTCCGGCCGGTTACGGAATACTGCTCACCTCCGTGGCCGTCGGCGGGGTCGTGGGAAGCTTCGCCGCCGAATACCTCGTCGCGGGGCTCGGCGCGGGCACGGTGATGCGGGTAGGGCTCTTGATCGAGGCGGCGAGCACGGGCGTCATCGCGCTCTCGCGGGAGCCAATCCTGGTTGGGGCTATGCTCGCCCTTTTCGGTTTTTCACGCCATCGTGTGGAACATCGTTACCATATCGCTGCGGCAGCAGATCATCCCGGAGCGCCTGCTCGGGCGGGTAAACAGCGCCTACCGGCTCCTGGGCCTCGGCGGCATGTCCGCCGGAGCCCTTATCGGCGGCTTTCTCGCCCGCGGCTTCGGCCTCAGCGCGCCGTTCTGGTTCGCAGCCCTCTCGGTGGCGGTGCTGACGGCCGTCGTCTGGCCTATCCTCAATAACGAGACGGTAAGCGCCACTCGCGGAGATGTAACCTCCGGTTCGTAACCGCTGCCCGTTCGCTACTTACGCGATGCAACGCCCTGTATCACAAACGGCGTACACCGCCCCGATGGCGACCGGCGGGTAGAGGCCGACCAGGGCGAGAGTCAGCGCGGCGTCCCGTCCGAGCGAAGCCCTGCCGGAGGCTTCCCGAAAACCTCGAACCGTCCCGAAAATGCCCAGCGCTGCCAGAGCCAGACCGACGGCGGCGGCTGTCCCGTAGACTTCACTTTCGCTCCGGGATTGGAAGATCCCGTCCTGGACACCGGACACCAGGTATCCGCCGGGGCTAAGAAGTACGGTAGCTACCGTCCAGAGACCGGACAGCAGGAGCGCGGCTGCCCCGTAAATTCCTAGCCGTCCACGCGGTCCCCGGAGGCGAAAGACCGCCAGCGACGTACCGCCGGCCAGGACAACCGCCGCGGTCCCGTAGAACAGCACCGCCCCGAACACGATGGCGTACATACCGACGGCGGCCAGCACCAGGTTCACGATCAGGGTTGCAAGGCCGGCCAGGACCGTGGAAATCAGGGAGAACAGCAGGACTCCGGGTAGCCGGCTGCGGGTAGAGTCCGGGGCGATGAAGTTGCTGGTCCACGCCGCCCCGAGCCCGGCGAACAGTGCTGCACCGAGGAGCGTTAGAGGCAGGATGACGAGTCCCGGCACGGCGAGGCCCAGGACAAAGATGCTCAAAAAAGCGGCGGTCCCTCCGATCAGGGCCGCAAGCGGTACTACCAGGCGGTAGAGCACAAGTTTCATAGTATTTTTAGTCTATTAGTACACCAACCGGCTCCGCACGGCGGCGGAGAAGCGGTCCACGGCGAGCACGACTATGACCGTGGCGCCGACGAGGGTGGCGACCTTGGCGTAGTCGAAGAGTTGCATGGAGACCAGGATCTGCTGTCCTATTCCTCCGGCCCCGACGAAACCCAGGATGGCCGCTGAGCGGATGTTGCACTCCCACTGGTAGAGGGTTAGCGAGGTGAAGTTGCTTATAGCCTGGGGCAACCTCCCGAAGAGGAACGCTTGTAAATTGCCGGCTCCGGTCGCCCGGAGCGCCTCGACGGGCCGGGAGGGGACGGCTTCGAGCGTCTCGCTGTAGAGCTTGCCGAGCACGCCCGCCGAGTGGACCGCGAGCGCGAGCGTACCGGGGAAAGGCCCGAGCCCTAGGGCTACTACGAATACTAGCGCCCAGAGGATGTCCGGGACGGAGCGGAATATGTTCGTGACAAAGCGGGCGAGGTGGTAGGGGACCGCGAGTGCGGCGCGGCGGGCGCGGGTGGTGCCGGCGGGGGCGGTCTCCCGGGTGCCGAGGGCCGCGAGCGGGAAGGCTACCACAGCCCCGATCAGGGCTCCCAGCAACGACATCTGGAAGGTCTCGACGACCCCCCGCAGGGTGGCCTGCAGCGTCGCGGCCGAGAGGTCCGGCGGGAACATCTCGGAAACAAACCGATTTACGGCACCGGCGTTTGAGAACAGGTCAAAGACGTTAAAGCCGGTGCCGGATGCGCTCCAGCCGGTTACTCCGAGTACCGCGAGTACCGCGAGTGCCGTTTTCCAGGAGAAGCGCGGGACCGCGCCGCCCACGCTTTTACTGCCGAGACGTGCCCGGGAAACTTCAGTGCGCGGCGTTGCCATCGCGGCCCTCCGCTACCCGGACCGGTCCCGCGGGGCCGGGAGGCGAATGTTCGGGTGACCGCTCAGGTGCCCTTTCAGAGCCGCCGGGCCGGTCTCCGGCGTAGATGCCGGAGAGTTGTCTTTCGGTAAGTCTCTCCGGCGGGCCGTCGAATACGACGCGGCCGTTTCTAAGGGCGACGACCCTGGGAAACCGGCGGGCGAGTTCGACGTCGTGGAGGTTCGCGAGCAGGGTCGCGCCCTCATGGTTTAGTTCGATTAGGGCTTGCAAGACCCGGTCGGTCGTAACCGGGTCCACGGCCGCAAAGGGTTCGTCGGCTAGGATCAGGCTCGGCTGTTGCACCAGCAACCTCGCCACGGCGACCCGCTGCTGCTGGCCGCCGGAGATGTTCGCGGTCCGCTCGTTAGCGAGTTCCGCGAGCCCGAGACGTCCGAGGGCGTCCCTCACGCGGGCGGCGTGGTCTCCCGCCGGTCCGACCACCAGTGTCCGCAGCGTGTAGAGCGTACCCATCTCTCCGACCCCGCCGAGTGCCGTGTTGACGCCGACCGGGAGCTGCGGGATCAGATTGTACGCTTGGTAAATGGTGCCGATGCCACGCCGCACGGACTTTAACTCCCGCGGCGGGAGGGCGTAGAGGTCTCGCCCGCCGACCGTGACCTTGCCCTCGTCCAGCGCGACGCTCCGGGTCAGGGTGCGGAGCAGCGTGGACTTGCCCGCCCCCGAAGGCCCGATGACCGCGACCCGCTCGCCCGGCTCTACCCGGAGCGTGATCCCGTCGAGGGCCCGCGTTCGCCCGAAGGCGACGGTTACGGCTTCCAGGGAAAAGCTTCTGACGGGCTTACTCTCCTTCATTCAAGAGACCCAACTCGCGGGCCTGCTCTTCGATGTAGTCGTAGTCCGAAGCCTGGACCCGCTCGTAGCCCTGGGCTCGCAGGAGAAGGAGTAGTTCTCTGTCGTCTATGTCCAGGAACGCTTGGGCTAACGTTTCTTTAAGATTCTCGTCTAAAGCGTCGCGCACCACCCACGGGTAGCCTTCTATGGGGTCGGACTCGGAGACCACGCGTATATCGTCCTCGTCTATGACGCCTTCTTCCTGCAGGTCGTAGAGGATGCGGTCTTCAAGGCCGCCCGCGTCCACGCTGCCGTTCGCTACCGCCTGGGCGGTAGCGTCGTGGCCGCCGGTGTAGGTGCTGTTCGCGAGGTCCGTCCGGTAGTCGATGTCGGCCTCTTTAAGCATGATCGAGGGGTACAAAGACCCCGAAGTGGAAGACGGGCTGCCAAAGGCGAACGTCTTGCCCTCTATATCCGCGACCTTCTCTATATCGTTGCCGGCCGGCACGATGATGAGGGATTTATATGTGGTGTCTCCGGTTAGAGGGTTGACCTCGGTTACCAGCGGGTGAACGTCCGCCCGCTCGCGAGCCTGCACGTAGGTAAGGCCACCGAAGTACGCCAGATCCAACTCCCCGGAGGTCATCGCCTCGACGACCGCGTTGTAGCTCGTCGGCACCGTAAGCTCTACCGGCACGTCCAACTCGTTTGAGAGGTACTCCTCCAGCGGCTGGTACTCGGCTTTTACCTCCTCGGGACTCTGGTTTGGTACGAGGCCCACCCGGAGCGTTTCCTCTGCCGCCCCGGAGCCTCCACCGCCGCAACCGGCGGCGAATAGTACGGCGAGGCTCAAGACGGCGGCGGTTGCCAGGTTGCGGATCACGCTTCTCCTCTCGGGCTACACAGGTCTATAAATGCTTCCGCGGCCGGTGACAGGGAACGTCCCCGCTCGACCACGAGCACGAACGGCCGCCGGAAGGTGACGCCGCGGATGCTTACCGGCTCCACGGCTTCGGAGCCCGGCAGTATCCCGGCCGGGACGACCCCGATCCCGGCTCCCCGGGCGACCGCCGCCCGGACCGCGGCGTTTGAACCGAGCTCCATCGCGACCCGCGGCTCCAGTCTCCCCGCCAGGCCCGCCTCCACGGTGCGGCGAGTTGCCGAACCCTTTTCGCGCAACACAAACGGTCTGCCGCAAGCCTCCTCTACTGTTACCTCCGACCCGCCGAGCGGGTCCCCGGCTGCCACGACCGCCACCAACTCCTCTTCCTCGATGACCCGCCCGGAGAGCCGGTGGTCATCGACCTCGCGGCCGACGATCGCGACCTCGACCTCTCTATCCAGCAGCGCCGCGAGCGTTTCTTCGGTGTCGGCGATGTGCGCGTCCAGGGCCACCTCCGGGTAGCGCCCCGCGTACTCGACCGCAAGCTGCGGCAGAAAAAGCTCGCCCGGGGTCGAAGAAGCCCCGACCACGAGCCGCCCGCACGGCTCGGCGTGCCGGGACATCGCCTCTTCAAGCCCGGAAAGCTCCGCCAGAACCCGCCGGGCGTGGTCCGCCAGACACTCGCCCGCCGGTGTCGCCCCGGAACTCCGGCCCCTGGCTACCAGCACGACGCCGAACCTCTCCTCTAAAGTGTGCAGGTGGTTGGAGACCGCCGGCTGGCTCATCCCAAGCTCCCGGCCCGCCGCCGAAAGCGACCCGTGCTCCAGAATAGAAACGAAAACCCGTAATCCCTGAACACTCGGACCCATGCGCCTGAAAGTATCAAACAAAGGTTATGGAATCAATAACCAGAAACTATACCTGTCTTGATCGGTGGTCCGGGGATAAGCTCGAACTTGACCGGGGCGCGGGGCTACATTAGGCTCCAGGAGTATAAGGTGGATTGAGTACAAAGCCGGTGCGTCCGGTGGAGTATTTAGGAGCCGGGGGAAAGCGGTCCGGGGCCGGGGTTCGGCCGGTGGGTTGCGGATACCGGGAAAATACAGCGGAGGAGGAGAAGCATGGCAGGCGATTACATACTGGCGATAGACCAGGGGACCACGTCGAGCAGGGCCATAGTCTTTAACCACGACAGCGCGACGGTGGGTGAGGCGCAGGAGGAGTTTACCCAGAACTACCCGCAGCCGGGGTGGGTCGAGCACGACGCCAATGAGATCTGGGACGTAACCCTGAAGGTGATGCGGGAGGCGTTGGAGAACGCCGGGGTATCCGCGGACAGCATCGCGGGCATCGGCATTACAAACCAGCGCGAGACGGTCGTGATGTGGGACCGCGAGACCGGAGAGCCGGTTTACAACGCTCTGGTGTGGCAGGACCGCCGGGGAGCGGGCATCTGCGACGACCTCATCGAGCAGGGCTACGAGCAGATGGTCCGGGACAAGGCCGGCCTCACGGTGGACGGTTACTTCTCCGGCTCAAAGGTCAAGTGGCTGCTGGACAACGTCGAGGGCTTGCGCAAGCGGGCGGTATCCGGGGAGGTAGCCTTTGGCACCGTAGACTCGTGGCTGGTCTACAAGCTGACCGGCGGCCGCGAGCACATAACGGACTACACGAACGCCTCGCGCACCATGCTGTTCAACATATTCGAGCTCAAATGGGACGACGAGTTGCTCGACATGCTCGACGTTCCGCGCGGGATACTGCCCGAGGTAAAACCGAGCTCCTACACCTACGGCAACACCGACTCGGAGATCCTCGGGGCCGAGATACCGATAGCGGGCATAGCCGGCGACCAGCAGGCCGCGCTCTTCGGGGAGATAGCCTTTGATAAGGGGCTGGCAAAGAACACTTACGGTACGGGCTCCTTCGCGCTGATGAATACCGGACCGGAGGCCATGACCAGCGAGGGCGACCTCCTGACGACCATCTCCTGGGGCATCGGGGACGAGCCGGTGGAGTATGCTTTAGAAGGTGCGATCTTTATAACCGGGGCGGCGATACAGTGGCTCCGGGACGGGCTCGGAATCATACAGGACGCGTCCGAGACCGAGGAGATGGCCGAGAGCCTGGACGACAACGGCGACGTGTACTTCGTGCCGGCGTTCGTGGGGCTCGGGGCTCCGCACTGGGAGGCGTACGCCCGGGGGACCATAGTCGGTATAACGCGGGGCACGACAAAGGCGCACCTGGCGCGGGCCGGGCTGGAGAGCATGTGCTACCAGACCCGCGATGCGCTAGAGAGCATGGAGAAAGACTCCGGTATCCAGATAGAGAAATTCAAGGCCGACGGCGGGGCGGCGGCAAACCGGTGGATGATGCAGTTCCAATCCGACATCCTGGGCGTGCCGGTCGAGGTGCCCGAAACCCTTGAGACCACGGCGCTCGGGGCGGCGTACCTGGCGGGTATCGAGACCGGTTTCTGGAACGGCCGGGATGAACTGCTTGACAAGTGGCGCCTTAGGCGGCGCTACGAGCCGCAGATGGACGAGGAGGAGCGCGAGCGGCTCTACGGCCGGTGGAAGGACGCCCTGGAGCGGTCCAAGAACTGGGCTCAGGAAGCCGTCGATTCGCCGCTGGCCTGAGTCTCCGGGGGATTACGCGATGAAAAAAGTGCTCAACACCCCCGAGCGGGCGGTCGAGGAGATGCTGCGGGGGATGGAGCTTGCTCACGGAGACCTTATACGGGTTATCCCCGAGCAGAACGTAGTAGTGCGGGCCGACGCCCCGATACAGGGCAAAGTCGCCCTTGTATCCGGCGGCGGCTCGGGCCACGAGCCGGCCCACGGCGGTTATGTCGGGGCCGGTATGCTCGACGCTGCCTGCGCCGGCCCGGTTTTTACCAGCCCGAACCCCGAGCAGATGATGGAGGCTACTAAAGCTGTAGATGGCGGGGCCGGGGTCTTCTACATTGTAAAAAACTACACCGGCGACGTTCTCAACTTTGAGATGGCCGGGGAGATGGCCGAAACTGAGGACATCCAGACCGACTACGTCGTCATCAACGACGACGTAGCGGTCGAGGACTCGACGCACACCTCGGGGCGCCGCGGGGTCGCGGGCACGGTCTTCGTGCACAAAATTTGCGGGGCCGCCGCCGACGACGGCAAGGACCTCGCCGGCATAAAAGAGCTCGCCGAAAAGGTTAACGGCAACGTCCGCAGCATGGGGATGGCGCTCACGAGTTGCGTCCCGCCCGAGCGGGGAGAGCCGATCTTCGATATCGGTGACGACGAAATGGAGATCGGCATCGGCATCCACGGCGAGCCCGGCGTCGAACGCAAGCAGATAGAGCCCGCGGATCAGATAGTCGACGAGATGTTAGGGAAGATACTTGGTGACTCCGTGGACTTTTCGGAAGGTGGAGCCGAGGTGGCCGTGATGGTCAACGGCATGGGCGGCACCCCGCTCATGGAGCTCTACGTCGCCTACGCCCACGTGCGGGATGCGCTGGAGCGGGAGGGCATTCAAGTCTACCGGATGCCCTACGTCGGGGAGTATATGACCTCGCTGGAGATGGCGGGGTTCTCGATCACGCTCCTAAAGCTCGACGACGAGATGGAGCGGTACCTCACAGCACCCTGCAGCGTGGCGGCCGGACGCCCGTTCTAGAAACCTGGAAAGGAGAGCGTTGAGCTCAACCGAGACCACGGTCGCCGTCTTGAAGTCCATGGCCGCCGCGATGGAGGAGAACCGCCAGCACCTCACCCAGCTAGACTCCGCCGTCGGGGACGGCGACCACGGCACCAACATGCACCGAGGCTTCCAGGCGGCTCTCGAACGCCTGGAAGGTACAGACGCCTCAACCCCGGCCGACGTCCTCAAAGCCGTCTCGTCCGCGCTTATCAGCAAGGTGGGTGGAGCCGCTGGACCGCTCTACGGGACGGCTTTCCTGCGGGCCTCATCGGCGCTCGGCGACAAAGAGGACCTTTCGGGCGAAGACGTGGCCGAAGCCCTCGAAACCGCGCTCGGCGGCATAAAGCAGCGGGGCAAGGCCGAGGCGGGGGACAAGACCATGATCGACGCCCTACAGCCGGCGGCGGAAGCCGCCAGACAAGCCGCCGACTCCGGCGACGGTACGGGCGCGGTGCTGCGGGCGGCGGCCGATGCCGCGCGGCAGGGCGTGGAGGATACAAAGCCGATGACCGCCCGCAAAGGCCGGGCCAGCTACCTCGGGGAGCGGGCCGCCGGCCACGAGGACCCCGGGGCCGCTTCCACGCACCTCTTGCTCGACGCGGCGGCCCGAACAGTCGAGGAGGATTCTTAGTGGTAGGCATGGTACTGGTCTCTCACAGCCGGGAGGTCGCCGAAGGGACCGCGGAGATAGTCCGCAACATGGCCGGGGACGTAGAGGTGGCGGCCGTCGGCGGAGACACGGATGGCGGTCTCGGCACCGACCCGGACGGCATCCGGGAAGCTATAGAAGGGCTCCAGGCCGACGAGGTTTTGATCTTTATGGACCTCGGCAGCGCGGTGATGTCGGCGGAAACCGTGATCGAGGGCCTCGACCCCGGACTACAGGACAGGGTCTACCTGGTAGACGCGCCGTTTGTCGAGGGAGCTTTCTCCGCCGGGGTCGCCGCCTCGTCCGGGTCCAACGCCTCCGAGTGCCTGGAAGCCGCCGACGAAGCTAAAACGGTACCTAAACTGCACTAAGCCGCTCTCGGAAGCGTAATAGCATCCGCAGCGGGAGGTCCAGCAAAACTACCGCGACTACGCGTCAGCCGTTATCATCCCAAGTAAATTAGAGGAGGCCGGCGCAGCTACCGCGTAACCGGCGTGAGGCTCCAAGGGAGACGTAAAAACTAAGAACAGTTCTTGATTTTCTGTTTGGGTGTTGTATAGTGGGAGGGTAGTTCAGAGCAGGAGACCGAGCTTTACAGGAGGCTTTGAGTATGGACACTAACAGAGCTGGCGAGGGCATTCTCTCGGCTGAGATGGCGGAGCAGCGCGAAGGGGTAGTAGACCTCCTCAAGACGGCCTACTTCATGGAGTTGGAGACGGTGATGAACTATGTCACCAACTCGGTAAACCCGGACGGCGTAAGGGCTGAAGAGGTCAAGGAGTCTTTGGAAGAGGACATCCAGGAAGAGTTGACCCACGCGCAGGACTTCGCCGCCAGGATCAAGGAGCTCAACGGTGTGGTGCCGGGTTCGGCGGACTTCGTCGCGGGCCAGATGGCGCTACAGCCGCCGGAGGACCAGATCGACGTGGTGCACGTGATCCGGGGCGTCATAGATGCCGAGACGAAGGCTATAGAGCACTACACGCGGGTTATCGAGGAGACCGAGGGTATAGACCCCGTAACGCAGGACATGGTTATAGCCATCCTGCGCGACGAGCAGGGTCACCGCAAGCTCTTCGAGGGCTATCTCCGCGAGTACGAGGCGCTCGGGCTTACCTAAGCTCCAGTAAGAAGAGGCAGTTCCAGAGGACCCGGCTAAAAAGCCGGGTCCTTTCCGCTTGGGTAGAATTCGGAGGGAGAGATTTCTAGCGCGGGAGGAGAGGGTCTTATCGTGGGGCGGGCAATGCCGGGGAGTTTGATACCGCGAGGCCGGTAGAAAGCTTCGCTAGCACGGTACGCAGGGTGGCCGTCGAACCGGTCGCGTTCTTTCGCGGCATAGAACGGCGGGGCAGTATCAAGAACCCGGTAGTCTTCGCCCTGATCTGCTCCGTGCTCCCTATCCTGACCGGGGTTGTGGCCGCCGCCCTATACGCTCTTGCTACGGGAGGTGAAGCTCCTTCCGGGTTCCTCGGCTCGTTATTCGGCGCTCCGGAACAGTTTCCCGACGCTGAATCCGTGGGTGTCGGGTTTTATATCGGTGTACTCTTCCTGCTCGTACTATTTTCACCGTTGTTGGCGCTGCTGGGTCTGTATATCGGGGCGTTATTGGTGCACGTTCTGGTCTGGATCTTTATCCGCCCGGAGAACGCAGGCTTTGAAGGTACCCTCCGGGCTTACGCTTACGCCACCGTTACGATGCTCGTGAGTTGGGTCCCGTTCGTCGGGTGGCTGGCGAGCCTGTACGGGATATACCTGACGTTCGTGGGGCTCCGCGAGCTACACTCGACTACCACCGGAAAAGCTGCCGCCGTCATGGTAATACCCGCCCTGGTCACCCTTTTTTCCGTTGTGAGTGGCGCTGTGGGATCGTTTTTCTAGGTTACGGACGGCTCTTTCCTGACTCCGGCTCGGCAGGCTCTAGAGCGGTCTCGGTATACTCGTTGGCGGCGTTCCAGAGTAGCCAGCCGGAGAGGTCGGAGTCGTAGGTGGCTTTGATCTGGGCTTGCACTTCGGCGGCACCGTAGTCGGGGTAGCCGAGGTCGAAGTCCTGTAGCCAGGGCCGTATTTCGAGGTCCGGGTTGACCGGCTTCGCTTTTGACGTGAAGTCTTTCATGGAGGCGGCGATAACGCCGTAGGGCTCGGCGTTCGGGTTAGGGTAGCCGTAGTTGCCGTTTAGGTAGTGAGACGGGTAGACCATCGGGCAGAGCACGTCGAGGTGGGGGGCCATCTTGCTTACCACCTGTCCGACCCCGACTTCGTCGTTCATCCCCACGAGCCCGAAGACGTCAGCCCCGACCTCCACACCCATCGGGTCTAGCTCCCCGTGGGCGTACTCCAGGAAACCGGCGATTGCGTCGGACTGCGTCGGGTAGGTCTCTTCGCCGAACGAGAGGTTCGCCATCGGACCGTCGGAGGGGAAGCGGACGTAGTCGAACTGTATCTCTTTAAAGCCGGCCTCCGCCGCTTCTTTGGCTATCGCGACGTTGTACTCCCACACTTCTTTGCGGTAGGCGTTGGACCACGTGGCGCCCGCGTAGGTCAGCCAAGGTGCTCCGGTCATCGAATCCTGTACCGCGAGGTCCGGGCGTTCCCGCGGCAAGACATCGTCCTGAAACACCGCGAGCCGGGCGATAGGATAAACCCCGCGCGACTCCAACTCCTTGACCAGCCCTTTCAGGTCCTTGATGTAGTTCGTCGTCGCCCCGATATCCTCTGCCAGCGGCACGTCGGACTCGTACATGATCTCCCTGGCCTCTTTGACATCGATGACTAGAGCGTTGACCTCGGTGTCCTCCGTCAGCTTTATGTAGTCCTCCATCGCCGGAGTGCTAGCTATAAGCCCCGAGACGTAAACGCCTTTTACCGCCTCCGGCTTTCCCGCGTCCGGCTTTTCTACCTGTGCCGTACTCTTCCTGGTCTCGTCCTTACCGGCCGTTGCCGCATCCGCTCCATCCTCCGGGCTCTCCCAGACAGAGTCTTCTCTGGCGGACACCGCCTCCGTCTCGGGGTCACTGCCTCCTCCTACAAAGGCTAGCGCGGCAAACAGTAGCACCCCGAGAAACCCCAGAACCCCTACGCCGAGAAACCGGCGCTGCCGTCTACGCTGCCTCCGGCGGTTGTTAAACGATGACCCACTCATCAAAGTGCATAATATAGATAATTTTTCACTTTGCATAGATCCTTAGCCGGCCGGTAGCCGCATAGAGGTAGAGAAAGCGGTTAGCGGGTAGAAAAGGAGTATGGACAGACTCGACGGAAAAACGATTCTCGTTACCGGCGCGACCGACGGGCTCGGCAGGGAAGTAGCCCGGGAGCTTGCCGGAAGGGGTGCTGAGGTGCTCATTCACGGCCGCGACCGGAGCCGGGCTGAAAGCGCGGTACAGGAGATCTCCGGGGAAACCGGCAACGATGGCTTGCGCTACTACCTCGCCGACTTCTCTTCGCTAGAAGAGGTCCGCGCCCTAGCCGAAGAGGTTCGCTCCCGCCACGACCGGCTCGACGGACTGATAAATAACGCCGGGGTGACAGTACCCGAACGGAAGGAGAGCCGGGACGGTATAGAGTTGACCCTGGCCGTAAACTATCTTTCTCACTTCCTCCTCACCCGGCTCCTCTCGCCGCTCTTGCGGCGGTCGGCCCCGGCGCGGGTGGTCAACGTCGCCTCGGCCGGACAGAGCCGCATCGACTTTGAGGACGTGATGCTGGAGCGTGACTACGACCCTATGCGGGCCTACGGCCAGAGCAAGCTAGCCATGATAATGCACGCCCTCGACCTTGCCGGAGAGCTGGAAAACACCGGCGTCACCGCAAACGCCCTGCACCCGGCTACTCTCATGGATACCAGGATGGTCCGCGAGACGTTCGGTAGCGCCATGACCAGCGTCGAGGAGGGAACCGGAGCGACGGTCCATCTCGCTGTCTCTCCCGAGTTGGAGGGGCTCTCGGGCCGGTACTTCGACGGCACCCGTGAGGCCCGCGCCGACCGGCAGGCTTACGACCCGCAGGCCCGCCGGGATCTCCGGCTGCTCTCGGAGAGGCTTTGCGGGCTCGGAGCGTAGCTTACGCGGGGACCACGGTCCGTAGGCAAGGACGGTGTATCCTCTAGGCTCACGAAGCATGAAGAAAGGAGACCTTGCCGGGCATCGGGACCGCCATCAACGTGACGACTGTACTGATCGGCGGCGGTATCGGGACCCTGGTCGGCGCGAAGCTGCCGGAGGGTATGCGGGAGTCGGCGATGCACGCCGTCGGCATCATCACCCTCTTGGTCGGGGTGTCGAACTTCCTGGCCTTCGACAACCCGATACTGCCGCTCGTCAGCGTCGTAGCCGGACTCGTCGTCGGGGAGCTTATAGGCATAGACCGGGGCTTGCGGAGGTTCGGGGACTACCTGCAGCGGCGGCTCTCAAAGGGCGAGAGCCCGGTCAGCCAGGCGTTCGTGACCACGAGCCTCCTTTTCTGCGTCGGCCCCCTGACGGTGCTCGGCTCTATCCAGGACGGGTTGACCGGCGACTACGGTCTGCTCGCTCTAAAAAGCACGCTCGACTTTGTCGCGGCGCTGACGTTCGCCTCGGTGCTCGGGTGGGGAGTTTTGTTATCGGCCGGGACGGTGCTCGTGGTGCAAGGCGGGATCACCCTCACCGCCGGACTACTCGAAGGCTTTGCCACCGAAGCTGTTATCTCGGCTACCACGGCCACCGGCGGAGTCTTGATCTTCGGCCTCGGTCTCGGTCTTTTAGAGCTTAAAGAAGTCCGGGTCGCCAATTTGCTGCCGGCGTTGCTCTTTGCTCCCCTGTTGGTTCTGGCGGCTCCTCTGTGGCCTCTGTAGTGCGCCGGGTAGCCCTTTGCTAAGATTCTGGGTGAACATACAAGCTTGAGGTCCGGGCACGAGAGAAGGTAGAAGATGAGCTTATTTCCGACAAAGATTCTACTCGCCACCGACGGTACCGCCAACTCGAACCCTGCCGCCCGGGCTGCGGCGGAGATCTCCGACAAGACCGGTTCGACCATTCACGTGATCCACATCGGTCAGAAAGTCTCGCGCAACGCTAACATCAACGAGACCAAGAGGGGCGAGGACAGCCCCGCCCAGAAAGCCCGCAACGTTATAGACCAGCAGATAGAAGACCTCGAAGCGGCCGGCGGGAGCGTGTCGGAGTCGCACATAGTCCCTGGCAAAGACCCGGCGAAGGAGATCATTAAGCTCACCAAGGACGAGGATATCGGGCTCGTCGTTATCGGTAGCCGGGGGCTCGGGCGTCTGCAGTACGCCGTCCAGGGCAGCGTTTCGGGCTCCGTGGTCCGGGATGCTTTCTGTCCGGTGCTCGTGGTCCGGGCCGACGAGAAAGACGGTTGATCCGCGGCCCGCTATAAAACTGTATGAGCTATAAAATAGACTTTACCTTTACAGACAGGAGGATGTAGCGTTGGCAGAGAGAGACCGGGCTACCTGGCGGGGGTCGGCGCTCGACATAGGCGACCGGCTAGACCCTTATGCGATCAAGAACGTATCCCTGGAGTATGATAGCGGCGATAAAGATGTGTTCAGGCCTCGGCTGCGAGAAGAGTACGGCTCTTACGAGCTGCACCAGCTAGCCGCCTACCTGGAGACCGTGGCCGGCCACATGCGGAAGCAGCGCTAGTGCATGGTATAGAGCGTAGCCGGAGGTTACAGGGACCGGTACCGCCGGAGGCGGGTGTACACCGGGTGGTAGTCCGCTACGCTGACGGGCGCGAGTACGTTTTTATACCGGAAGCTGGAAGAGAAAACTTCAGCGAGGACGACATGCTGCAGCTCGCGATGGTGTTCGACAACGCTTCCGGCCTCTCGGAGTGGGCCTCGCTCTCCGAGCAGCAGAGCATGTAAGCTTGTAGCTAGTGTGTAGCCGGGACGCTCCCGGCTACTCCCCCGGTTCGCCGCCGGGGGCGTCCCGGCTCGGGTCTACCGTATAATTATCCAGATAATCCTCATCCAGAGAGATTTCCTCTCCGGATAGCTCCCGCCGCCGGAGGTCCCACAGAACCTGGATATCGTGGTCGAGGCGGCTTATCCGTTGGTGGCCCTCGGCCCCGATGTCTTCTTGGCGGCTCTCGCGGGCTACCAACTCCTCCCGCTCGTGCGAAAGCTCCTGGATCCTCTGCATAACGCTCTGGGCCATAACGAAAGTTCCTTTCTCTCTAACTCCGCTTCGTGCGGGTGATTCTAACAACCCACTCTACAAGCTTAAGATCTATCCTCCTCGCCGTACATTATAATCTTGGTCGTCCGGTGGCCGGCTCCGAACGGAGGAGAGCACTTGCTAAAGAAGATCTACCACCTCGGTTACGCCGTTTACGACCTTGAAGCCAGCGCCCGCTTCTACGAGGATAACTTTGGCGCTAAACCCGGCGAGCCGGAAGAAGTCCCCGAGCAGGGTATCCGCGCCACCACCTTCCGGGTCGGGGAGTCGATGATAGAGCTCGTCCAGCCGACCCGCCCGGACTCTCCCGTGGGCAAGTTCCTCGAAAAGCGCGGCGAAGGCTTCCACCACGTAGCCTTTGAGGTGGAAGACCTCGACGCCGCCCTCGGCGAGCTGCAAACGGGTGGCGTCGACCTCATAGACAAAGAGCCGCGCATCGGCGTCGGCGGGACCCGGATGGCCTTTGTGCACCCAAAAGACGCCTTCGGCGTTCTGACCGAGCTTGTCGAACCGGGCGAGAATGGGAAAGGTTCCGCATGAAACAGGTGGATCGAAAAGACGGCGAGCGCCAGGGCGAGCACCGGACGGAGTCCGGGATCGAGGTAGGACCTCTGTATCGGCCGGAAGACGTGGAAGGTCTGGAGTACGAGAAGAGCCTCGCGGACCCGGGCGAGTATCCCTACACCCGCGGGCCGTACCCTTCGATGTACCGCGGCCGGCCGTGGACCATGCGCCAGTACGCGGGCTTCGGGACCGCCCGGGAGACTAACGAGCGCTTTAAGTACCTTATAGACAACGGCCAGACTGGCCTCTCGGTGGCCTTTGACCTGCCGACCCAGATGGGACGGGACTCCGACCACCCGCTTACTTTAGGCGAAGTAGGGAAGGTCGGCGTCGCCATAGACTCCCTCCTCGACCTGCGCGAGCTATTCGACGGTATCCCTCTAAAAGACGTCTCGACCTCGATGACCATAAACGCGACCGCCTCGACCCTCCTCTTGCTCTACACGCTGGTGGCCGAGGAGCAGGGGACGAGTGCCGCCGAAGTCTCCGGCACCACCCAGAACGACATCCTCAAGGAGTACCTGGCCCGCGGCACCTACATCTACCCGCCCGGACCCTCGATGCGCCTCACGACCGACATGTTCGCCTACTGCGCCGCCGAGTCGCCGCGGTGGAACACTATCTCTATAAGCGGTTACCACATCCGGGAGGCGGGGAGCACGGCGGTCCAGGAACTGGCGTTTACCCTCGCGAACGCGATAGCCTACGTCGAGGCCGCCGTAGAAGCGGGCCTCGACGTGGACCAGTTCGCCCCGCGGCTCTCGTTCTTCTTTAACGCCCACAACGACCTTTTCCAGGAGGTCGCCAAGTACCGGGCGGCGAGGAGGATGTGGGCGCATATAATGAAGGAGCGCTTTAACGCCGAAGATGAGAAGAGCCTGAAGCTCCGCTTTCACACCCAGACCGCCGGTTCTTCGCTGACCGCCCAGCAGGCCGAGAACAACATCGTGCGGACCACGGTGCAGGCGCTCTCGGCGGTCCTCGGCGGCACCCAGAGCCTCCATACCAACGCCTACGACGAGGCGCTCGCCCTGCCGACCGAGCACAGCGCCCGGATAGCGTTGCGGACCCAGCAGATCCTCGCCAGCGAAGCTGGCCTCACGGACACGGCCGACCCTCTGGGTGGTTCGTACTTTATCGAGTCGCTGACCGACGCCGTGGAGGAGGAAGCCTGGGAGTACATAAGGCGGATAGACGAGACCGGCGGGTCGGTAAAAGCGGTGGAGAGCGGCTTTATGCGGCAGGAGATCGAGGATTCCGCCTACCGCTACCAGCGCGAGGTCGAGAAAGACGAGCGGGTAATAGTCGGCGTCAACCGCTACGCCAGTGAAACCGGAGAAGACCCCGAGATGGAGCTTCACGCGGTGGACGAGTCGATCCGCGACCAGCAGATACAGCGTCTCTCAGAGCTGAAAGAGAGCCGGGATAACCCGACTGTAGAAAAGGCTCTCTCGCGCCTTAAGTCCGCCGCCGGAGAAGGCCCCGGAGGCGAGAATCTTCTCTACCCGATGAAAGAAGCCCTGGCGAGCTACGCCACGCTCGGCGAGGTCTCCGACACGCTGCGCGGGGTGTTCGGCGAGTACCGGCCCTGAGACCGGCCGGAATGGTAGTATTGACCGGGAAGCAGCAGACGATTTTCAAGAATTTTAGACAAGAGTATCGTGTTCGGGTGCGACGGGGTTAGGTCTCCGGAGGAGGTTTTATAGAATGGTCGAGTGGTTCCGTAGACGGAGCGGTAAGGTGGAACCGACCCGCAAAGAGACGGGTGGCGACGGTTCGCCGGAACCTGAAGCTGCCGCGTCCGGGGAAGCCGGGTTCGACGCCGGGGGAGAGACGGCCGATAAGCTGGTGGACCGCTCGCCGCAGCCCGAGGAGCCGGCAGATGGTTTCTCGGAGGCCGGTATCCGGGAAGCGTTGAGGGACGTCAGGGACCCAGAAATAGGCCGGGACCTCATCTCGCTCAACATGGTGCGCAACATTAAAATAAACGGCTCGACCGTTACCGTCGGGGTCGCGCTCACTACTGCCGGGTGCCCGCTAAAGCACCGGATCACGACCGACATCCGCGACCGCCTGGTCATGATAGATGGCGTAGAGCAGGTAGACGTGGACTTCGGTGTTATGACCGACGAGGACCGCCAGAACCTCTTGACTTCGCTCCACGGCGGCCCGTCGGAGCTGGCCCCGGCGTTCAAGGACGAGTCGAGGACCCGGATTATCGCGGTGGTCTCCGGCAAGGGCGGCGTCGGCAAGAGCACCGTCGCCGTGAACCTCGCGGCGGCGCTGGACCGGGCCGGGCATTCGGTCGAAGTCCTCGACGCCGACGTGCACGGCTCTTCGGTACCGGTGATGCTCGGGGCGCTCCACAAGCCGAACGTGGTGGACGGGGTGATCTTCCCGATAGAGTCCCGCCAGGGCTTGAAGTTCATCTCGATGGGTAACTTCGTGGACCAGGGACAGGCCATTATCTGGCGCGCCCCGATAGTAAACAAGGCTCTGACGCAGCTCATGCGCGACGTGTACTGGGACGAGCCGGACTTCATTATCGTGGACATGCCGCCCGGCACCGGTGACGTGGCGCTCACCGTGGCCCAGATGATCCCGAAGGCCGAAGCTCTGGTGGTCACGACCCCGCAGGCCGATGCCGCCCGCGTTGCGGTAAAGGCCGGGAAGATGGCCGTTCAGGCGCACCTCAAGCTGGCTGGCGTGGTAGAGAACATGAGCTACACCGAGTGCCCGGACTGCGGCAAGGAACTCAAGATCTTCGGCGGTGACGGTGGCGACACGGTAGCCGGGGAGCTCGGCTCGAAAGTCATGGGCCGCGTGCCGATCCTGCCGGACGCCTCCGGTGAGCCCGGCAACTCCGTCTTTGACGAGGACACGGTACCCGCCAAAGCCTTCGACGAGATAGCCGCGGGCCTGGCGAACACTAAAGTCCGCAAGCGCATAAAAGTTCTCTAAAACTCGCAATCCGGGAGCGGCATCTCCTCAGAAAGGGATGCCGCTTTCGTGTTCGTCTTTTTTTCCGCTAGCGCTTACCGGGTTACCTGCGTACCGGAGGCTGGCTAGCCGGCCTGACCTAGAAAGCCGCTTGGGGAATATCCTGCCACGAGTCGGGCGATCTCCTCGGTTGGTAGCGGCTCGGAAAAAAGGTTGCCCTGGCCCATTTCGCAGCCCATCTCCTTGAGCAGAGCCAGTTGGTGGGCATTCTCGACGCATTCGGCTACGACCTTTTTCCCGGTTGCGTGGGCAAGGTTGATCATGCCCGAGACTATGACCGCATCCCGGCTATGCTCCTCCAGCCTCTTGATAAACGAGCAGTCTAGCTTGAGTATGTGGGCCGGGAAGCGTTGGAGGTAAGCGAGCGAGGAGTAGCCGGTCCCGAAGTCGTCTATGGAGATCGAGACCCCCATGCTCCAGAACTCTTCCAGGGTCGTCAGGGAGCTTTCGTCTTCCACGAGTACGCTCTCCGTCACCTCGATGCCGAAGCGCCCGGCGTCGGTCCGGGTCGCCTCCAGCAGGTCAGAGACCTCCCGGACGATTCCTTCCCGGGCTAGCTGCTTTGCGGAGAGGTTTACACACACCGCCGGCACGGAGGCTCTGCCTGTCGCGCCGGAAGGCTGATCCCGAGTCATGACGGGCTCGACACCCCCGGCTCCGCCTTGCTCGCGCCAGCGGCGGCCCTGGCTCAGGGCTTCTTGTATTACCCACCGTCCGATCGGGACGATGAGCCCGCTATCTTCGGCAACGGATATGAACTCGTTGGGCATTAGCAGACCTCTCTCGGGATGGTTCCACCTCAAGAGACCTTCCATCCAGAGGATCTCACCGGTCCTCAGGCATACTTTGGGCTGGTAGTAGAGTTCGAACTCCCCGCGGTCCAATGCGCTGACGAGGTCGCTCTTGATCCGCATGCGCTCCTCAGCTTGATGGGCCAGGGATGGCTCAAAGAGCTCATAGCGGCCCTTCCCGAGCTCCTTCGAGCGGTAGACGGCGAGATCCGCCTCCTTTAGCAGGTCCACGGGCCAGTAGTGGTGTCCTCCGGAAAAGTCTCCTGAGAGGGCGACGCCTATGCTGGCGACGATAAATATCGGGGTCAGTAGTTGATACCGGACATCCTCCCCATCTATATCTTGATCCACCGGACTGTTACCTTCTCCGCGCCCCTGGTAAGCCCTGTGGTGTATGACAAAAGGGGAGCTGCTAAGCTCGGCCAGGATCCGCTCCGCAACCTGCGCGGCTTTTTCCGAGTCAGTACTGGAATCCGCGCCCGGGTCGCCCAGGTCTTCGAGCAGCAGGCAGAACTCGTCCCCTCCCAGGCGCGCCAGCGTATCCTCGGGTCTTTTTATCTCTTCAAGACGCCCGGCGACGGCCACCAGTAACTCGTCGCCGGCCTCGTGGCCTAGGGTGTCGTTGATCTCCTTGAAATCGTCGAGATCGATGAACAACAGCGCGACGTCGCCGCTTCCTTGGCGGCGCGAACGCGAGAGAGCTTGCCGGAGACGGTCGAGCAGAAAGGCCCGATTCGGCAACTCCGTCAAGGGATCGTGGAACGCCTGGAAGGCCAGACGCTCCTCGAACTCCTTGCGCTCGGTTACGTCCCGGACGTTTATTACTACGCCTTCTACCGCAGGATCTTCCAGCAAGTAGGTGCCGACGGACTCAACGTGACGCCAGGAGCCGTCGGCGTGCCGGAAACGGTACTCGACGGTGTTAGTGTTCGTCTCCGGGTTCTCCAGTGTCCTCTCGGTCTCCTCCAGGAGTCTCGGTACATCTTCCGGGTGAACGTAATCGAGTACGTTGGTGCCCACGGCTTTCTCGGGGTCGTAGCCGAAGACCTTCTCGAAGGCGGGGCTCGCGTACTGCAGGGTGCCGTCGGTGTCGGTGATCTTGACGACCTCCGAGGAGTTTTGTACCAGCGAGCGGAAGCGGCGTTCGCCCTCTTCCTGGGCTTTGCGCCCGGCATCTCTCCCGGCAACTCTGGCGTTCAGCCGCCGGCCGTAGGAGGAACCGAGAAGGGTGAGTATGAGGACGAATAGCGCAACGCCGCCCACGGACCACCCGAGGAGCGAGTTGCTAAGAGCGGGTTCGATCGGCTGCTCCGAGGCATCCTGGGCTCCCTGGATCGGGATCAAACTCAGGGCCTCCATCGCCGCGTAGTGCATCCCGACGATGGCGCAAGCTTGTAGGACTGTCGAGCCCACTTTGCGCGCCAACTCAGCCGGGACCGAAGACGTCTCCTCCTCAGCGGCTCCCCGGAACACCAGCCACAAGCCTGCCCCCGACCCGGAGATGGCGATAGCGGCGGAGATCAGCACCCACCACACATCGTAGACCGGGAGCGCCTCGATACGCATCGCCGCCATCGCCGTGAAGTGCATCCCGACGATCGCGAAGCCTACGAAGATACTGCCGCCCAGAAGGGCCCACCGGGCGAGCTGCCGGCGGCGGCCGACGATAATAAGGCCGGCGGTCGAGCCGGCGACGGCGACCATTGCGGCCACGAACACTATGACGAAGTCCCAGGTCAGCGGGACCCGTGCATTAAACGCTAGCATGGCGGTGAAGTGCATCGCCCAGACGGTCATGCCGAGTACAGCGCCGCCGCCGAAAAGCCACCTGAAACGGCCTGTTTCCTCCTCGGTGACGGTGGCCTGCTTGGAGAAATCGAGGGCCACGTACGAGCCGACCAGGGCGACGACTATAGAGAGCACTACGAGAGACGTCTGGTGAGAGTGCGTCATGACCGATCCGGTATTCATCTCCAAAAGTTCAACCACCGCACCCTTGCTGCAAGATTCCCCTAATGCTCATCTGTGTTTCTGTCGCTTTGCGGGTCCTCCTGGCGGTTAACCGGTTGCGGGTACGCCGGACAAACATGCTGTACGGAAAAGCACCCCGTAAACCCCGTCATAAGAATAGTACGATAAGATAGTACACATAGATCACAGATAAGTTTTCGGTCCAGAAGCCCAAAACCTTTAGCGGTTACCGGGTGTTTCGTGTCGCCGGAGACCCTGAAGCGCAGCAAAAGACTTCACGGAAGAGCCACAGCCGGGAGATACTGTCTCCGCAACCTTTCCAAACATCTAAAGAAGAGGGGACCGGTAGGCTGTTTTTCGGGGAGATGTTTCAAATAATGCTCTACCGCTTTGCCATAGGAAGCATTTCAACGGCGGAGTCTCCCTCTTCTAAGCCGCCCCCTGGCGCGGCCGTGAGCTTTTCCAGGGCGACCGGCGGCTTTGTTTAGGAGGTGTGATGTTTTACCGGGGGTGTAAGATCCCTCGCAGAATACGCCCGGCTCTGAGCGGAGAGGCCGTTAGAAGTAGCGCGGCTTCTCCGCTCAGACTGTAAGGATTTAGCTTGACCCCGGCCGTCTCTCGGCCCGGACAGCCGCCGGGTAAGGTGGTTTTAGGTCGTCGTAAGCTGGTGGCCCTGCTCTTTGTAGCGGCGCGCCATCTCCGGCAGGTCTATCGGCTTGTAGTCGGTGGCGTGACCGGCCTGTCCGAATGCTTCCATCCGGGCCCTTACTACTTCCTTCATCGCCTCCCGGGCGGGGGTGAGGTAGTAGCGGGGGTCGAACGCCGAGGGGTCTTCGGCGAACGCCTTGCGGATGGCTCCGGTGGAGGCGAGTCGGAGGTCGGTGTCCACGTTGATCTTGCGCACGCCGTGCTTGATGCCCTCCTGGATCTCGCGCACCGGCACGCCCCAGGTCGGGGCGATTTCGCCGCCGTACTGGTTGATGATGTCCACAAGCTCTTTTGGCACGCTGGAGGAGCCGTGCATGACCAGGTGCGTGGTCGGCAGCTTCTCGTTGATCTCCTCTATGATGTTCATCGCCAACACTTCCCGGTCGGGCTCTTTGGTGAACTTGTAGGCTCCGTGGCTCGTCCCTATAGCCACCGCCAGGGCATCCACCCCGGTGCGCTCCACAAACTCTGTCGCCTGCTCGGGGTCGGTCAGGTTAACCTCCCCTGAACCGTGCCCGTCCTCTATGCCACCGAGAGTGCCAAGCTCTCCTTCCACGGTAACGCCCGCCGCGTGGGCCATCTCGACCACCTCGCGCGTCACCTCTACGTTGTAGTCAAAGCTCGCCGGGGTCTTGCCGTCGGCCTCCAGGGAGCCGTCCATCATCACGCTCGTAAAGCCGAGGTCTATGGCGCTCTTGCAGGTCTCGGGCGAGTTACCGTGGTCCTGGTGCAGAGCCACGGGTATCTCGGGGTATACCTCGGTGGCGGCGAGCATCAGGTGGTAGAGAAAGCGGTCGTTGGCGTACTTCCGGGCTCCCCTGCTAGCCTGGATGATCGCCGGCGAGCCGGTCTCCCGCGCGGCCTCCATAATAGCCTGTACCTGCTCCAGGTTGTTGACGTTGAACGCGCCTACTCCGTAGCCGCCGGTGGCCGCCTCGTCCAGTAGCTGCCGCATACTTACCAGTGGCATGTTGTCTCCTCTTTCGGTCAGTTTCGTGCCAGATTGAGGTTACCAAAATACTGCGAACCCGTTTAGCGATGCTCACGGCCGCCCCGTCCCAGGCCAGGTCCGCCGCTACGTTTCAGACACCACCTTTTTGGCTTTCGGGATGGATGGCGCGCTCATGGAAAGCTCGGTTACGCCCAGTCCGACAAGTTTCGGGACTAGCTCCGGGTCCGCGGCGGCTTCCCCGCACACCCCGACCCAGATACCGGCTTCTCTGGCGGCTTCGCAGGTAAGCCTTATCAGCGCCAAGACCGCCGGGTGGTCCGCGTTCTGGAGGTGCTGTAGCCGCTCGTTGCCCCGGTCGGCGGCCAGCGTATACTGCACCAGGTCGTTAGTCCCGACCGAGAAAAACGCCACCTCTTTAGCCAGGTCTTTCGCGCACAGGGCCGCCGCTGGAGTCTCGACCATCACCCCGACGTCTATCGAACCGTACTCAACGCCTCTTTCCTCCAGCTCTGTGCGGCACTCGCCGAGCAAATCTTTGGCCGAGCGCACCTCGTCGGCGTTCACGACCATCGGGAACATCATCTTGAGGTTACCGTATGCCGCCGCCCGCAACAGCGCCTTTAACTGCGGCTTGAACAAGTCCGGCACGTCCAAACACATCCGGATGCCCCGCCACCCGAGAAACGGGTTCTCCTCCACGGGCTGCTCTACACCCGGCAGGTTCTTGTCCCCGCCCACGTCCAGCGTCCGGATGACGACCGGCTTCTCGCCGAACGCCTCGGCCACCTCGCGGTAGACCTCGTACTGCTCGTCTTCGGAGGGCAACTCGTCGCGCTCCATAAACAGGAACTCCGTGCGGAAAAGCCCGACGCCCTCCGCTCCCCACTGGAGCGCGTCTTCGGCGTCTTTGGCGGAACCCAGGTTGGCCGAGACCTCGATGCGGCGGCCGTCGGCGGTGCGAGCTTCGACGTTCTTGTACTCTTCGAGGGCGGCGCGCTCTCTTTCCAGTTTCTCCTGCCGGCGTTCTATACCGGCCAGGGTGTCGGAGTCCGGGTCGGCTATCGCGTAACCTTCGCCGCCGTCGACGGCTACCGTTTCAGCCTCGAACGCTTCTTCAAGGCTCGCGCCCACGCCGACCACGGCGGGAATGCCCATCGAGCGGGCCATGATCGAGACGTGCGAGGTCTTGGAACCTTCGGCGGTCACGAAACCTAAAGCCATGCCTTTGGGTACGCGGGCCGTATCCGACGGGGCCAGACTACGGGCCAGGATCACGGCCGGCTCGTTTAGGGCTTCAAGGCCGGGAGAGGATTCGCCCACGATCTCCGCCGCTATCTGCCGCGTCACGTCCCGCACGTCGTCGGCTCTCGCCGCCATGTACTCGTCCTCCATGGCGGCGAACATCCCGGCGTACTCCTCACCCACGGCCAGGACCGCGGACTCCGGACTTTCGAGGTTCTTTACCCGCTCGGTGACGCCCTCGGCGAGCTCCGGGTCCTGGGCGAGCTCGATGTGGGCGTCAAAGATCGCCGCTTCGTCCTCGTTTCCGGCCTCGCGCATCTTCTCCGCCGTCTCCGAGAGCTTCGGCACGACCGCCCCCACCGCCGCCTCGAAATGCCTGATCTCCTCTTCCGCCGTCCCCTCTGGAATGGTCTCCCGGTCGGGCTTGAACTCTTCGGCGGTGTGCACAAAGACCGGCCCGACGGCGACCCCCTCCGAAGCCGCCACCCCCTCTATCCTCAGTGCTTCTCCGGCGCTCTTCTCGGTCATAGTCTGGCCCTCCCTTTCTCCGACCGGTTACGGTTCTTCTCTGGAGACGAGCTCGGCCAGGGCTTCCGCGGCCGCTTCTTCGTCATCACCCTCGGCCCGGATAGTGAGCTTGTCGCCCTGCTTGGCCCCGAGCGTCATGAGGTTCAGCGAACTCTTGGCGTTCGCTTCGGTGTCGGCTTTGACCACCTTTATGTCGGAGTTGTAGCCTTTAGCCATCTTCACGAACTCCGCCGCGGGACGGGCATGGAGTCCCTCCGCCGGGACCACGGTTACCTCTTTCTCTACCAATTTCTTTCCTTTCTCTCACACTTCTTTATACCGGAAGCCAGTACACCGGCGCACCGACATATCTACTAGGCCGCCGAGGACGTAGCCTTCTGCTGGTCCGAGCCGCCCGTAAACTCCTTGACCCCGATCACGAGCGCCGCGCTGATGAGCGTGCCGATAGCTATCGCGAGTAGGTACAGCGGCCAGTGACCTATAAGACCGATCACGAAGATACCGCCGTGCGGGGCCCGCAGGGTAGCCCCGAACCCCAGAGACAACGACGCCGTAACCGCGGAGCCGACCATTATCGAGGGTATAACGCGCAGAGGGTCCGACGCTGCGAAGGGAATCGCGCCCTCGCACCAGCCGCCGGGCGAGCTGCTGGAGCACCGTAACGTGCAGGTTGTTCTCTCCCTCTGGTGCCGCGATAAGGAAGATGAGGTCCGCCCGCTCGTCGCCGTACTCCAGCGGTGAAGTGGTGCGGCCGAACGCGACCCCCGCCTGGGACACCCCGAAAGACTTGGCGTGCGGGATGGCGATGCCCATTTCCATGGCCGTGCCGCCGGTCTCCTTTTCCCGCGCGTAGACCGCTTCTACGTAGGCGTCGCGGTCGGACAGCCGCCCGTCATTGTTCAGCAGGTCGGCGAGCGCGTCTATAATCGCCCACTGGTCGTTAACTTCCAGGTCCAGGACAACCAGTTCCTTGCTGGTGATGTCGTCGATGGTAATTTCGCTCATCTCGGTGCGTCTCCTTTCAGTTTTCTCTCAACTTCTAACTCCGCATGCAGCCTTACCGCCTCCCGGTCGAGGTCTCCCGGTCCGGGTCCCCGCGAACCGGGTAATCGCGCGGCCGCCGCACCCCACGCGACCGACTCGATCAACCTTGCCTCCCGGTCTCCTTCGGCGAACAGGTAGCCGGCCAGCAGTGCGTCACCGGCCCCGACCGTGCTGCGCGGGGTGAACGGCGGCGTGTCCGCGTGCAGCGGGCCTTCCTCGTCAAAGAGGATGGCCCCGTCCGCCCCCAACGATATGAGGATGGTGCCGACGCCCCCGGCCCGCACCTCCTTGGCGGCCGCGAGTACGTCGCCGAAAGTAGCTAGCTCCCGGTCCACGAGGCTAGAAAGCTCTTCCAGGTTCGGCTTGATCAGGTCCGGTCCGGCTTCCAGCGCCGCCGCGAGCGGCGGACCGCTGCTGTCCACGGCCACCCGGCACCCGGCTTCTCGGGCAGGGACAACAACCCGCGCGCAGAAGTCGGCGGGTGCTCCCGGGGGCAGGCTTCCGCAAACAGCGAGCCAGTCCGCGCCACGGGCCGCCGTGGCCGTCTCGGCCACTACATGGTCCACCTCGTTCTCCGAGAGCCGGGGACCGGAAGCGTTGATCTTGGTTACCACTCCCTCTTTCTCGACCACGCTTACGTTCATGCGGACCGCCTCCTCCACCGGCACCCGGAGCAACTCTATCCCCGACTCCTCCAGCAGAGATAGAAACTGTTCCCCGCTCGGTCCGCCAACCGGCGCGACAGACCTCGAAGCCGCCCCGTTGGCGATGAGGTTTCGGGACACGTTGATACCCTTGCCCCCAGCTTCCACGGACATAGACCCGGCCCTCTGGACCCCTCCGCGCGAAAGTCCGTCGAGTTCGTAGGTCAGATCCAGGCTCGGGTTGGGAGTAAGGGTCAGGATCATGCGACCATCACCCTGTAGCAGACCACAACAACTTCTGCCGACCACGCCAATCCAACACCCGTTAGATGCATATAACTCTTTACCCCGCTATCCCCACGCTACCCGAGATTTCCTGAAGGCAGCATAATATTGTGCACTTTGCTTGTCAAATGAACAAAAAGCTGCTCATTTGTTCAACAGGGAGTTTTGCGGTTTAGGGAAGCCCGGTGGTCCAGGTGCGTACTTATCAAACGTTTCGGGGGGTGTGGCATAATTGCCGGGATTGTCTCGGGAGGATTTGTATTGGCACGGCGTGGGGGAGAGGGTTCAGCGGCACGGGAGGCTCTGGCGTTGGGTGAGGTGGCGCGGCTCTACTACCTCAAGAACCTGACCCAGCAGCACATAGCGGACCGGATCGGGGTTTCGCGGACGAGCGTGTCGCGGATGCTGCGGGAGGCGCGGTCCAGGGGACTCGTTGAGATCAAAGTCCACACACCCCTGAGCGTTACCAACGACCTGCAGGAGGAACTAGCGGAACGTCTCGGTCTGAGGGAATGCCTCGTGCTGGCTACGCCGCAGTTGGGAGAAGAGGCCGCCGAGCTATCGCTATCGGACACCGCGAGCCGGCTTAGCGCCCTCGGCGCCCGCTATCTCCAGGATACCGTGGAAGACCGCAGCGTGGTGGGGGTGAGTTGGAGCAGCACCGTTCACCACGTCGTAAGTGACCGGTATTTGCAGGAGAAGAACGGCGTGACCGCGGTACAACTGATGGGCAGCATAGGCGGTTCCATAGCCGAGCTCGACGGTGTGTCCATAACCGGTCGTCTCGCCGACGTTCTGGGCGGCAAAGCGCACTACCTGCACGCCCCGATGCTCGTGGCAAACGCCGTAGCGCGCGACGCCCTGGTAAGCGATCCTCACATCCGCAAGACCCTCGAAGTAGCCCGCAACGCGGATACCATGGTGGTGTCGGTGGGCGTCATAAACCGGGCGTCGGGACAGTACCGTACCGGCTACCTGGATGAGGCCGACCTGGAATACATCCGGGGTAGGGGAGCGGTCGGTGACATCTGCGGCTCGTACTTCTCTTACGAGGGGCTTCCGGTCCGGTTGGAGATGGACGAGCGTACCATAGCCATATCCTTCGAGGAGATGCGGGAGATCCCGAACCGCATCGGGGTTAGCGGCGGGGCGCACAAGGCAGCGCCGAACATCGGCGCCGCGCGCGCCGGGCTTTTAAACGTCCTGATCACCGACGAATACACCGCCCGTGAGATGCTAGACATCCTGGATAACGAGGCTACACACCCTGGTCCCGTAACCCGGGACTAGTCGTGCAGCGGCGCTACGCGGCTCGCGGATATGCCGGACTCGGAAAGCCAGATCTGCCCCGAGTGGGCGACTTCCGCTTGTCTCAGGAGGGCGGGCGGCCAGTTGTCTATGGCCTCCTCCAGGGCGGCGGTCTTGACCACCAGGTGGCGATAGGTGATCTGTGAGATCTTCTTCTGATGCTCCAGGGCTTCTTTTAGGCTGACCTGCTCCGACCAGTTAAAGCTCACCCACAGCGTGCGCCCGTCACCACCGTCTTTCGAGCCCTCTTCCAAAAGGCGTGTGAGTAGTTTGTCCCGCTCCGCCGGGTCTTGCTCGGCCATGAAGCGTATCCTGCCTTCCTCCTCCAGGCGTTCGACCTGCAGACCAGCGCCTTCGAGGTCTTCGCGTAATCCTTTCTCCGAGACGTGCTCTTTGCCGTAGAACTTGACTAAAGACCCGCCGCGAGCCTCTCCCACCATAAAGAAGTTGGCGTCAAGGCGATGCAAAAGGTCTTTGCTCTGGGCTATGGCGATCAGGTTGTCCGGCACCCTTATAAAGGTCTGCAAGTGACCGAAGAGGTTGGTCGGCTGCTCGCTCTGCTGCAGAAAATCCTCCAGCGCCTGACGCCTTATGCGCCAGTGACGACCGATTTTTAAACATGGAAGCCTGCGTTCCCGGCACCACCGGTACACCGTTACAGGATTCATACTGAGGTAAACGGCGACCTCCTCCGCCTCCAGAAGGTCCTTACTGCCGAAACCCTGTCCACCCGTAACGGCCTCGTCCATGCTTTGAACCCCTATCTTATTATGAAACTACTTATCCTGTAACTTATACCCTAGTAGATCAGTCTATATTCAGTAGTACAGTAAAAATCTCCTCAAATTTTTTCTGTATTTAGGTTTACTCTTGTGTATTTGAGTGTATATATGGGACTGTGAGTATATTTCGACAGAGAGGAGAAGCAGCATGGCAGAGGGCAACGACCGGTATACCGGCGCGCAGGTCTTCGAGGGATACGAGGTTTACGACCGTGACGGCGACAAGATCGGCAAGGTAGAAGACCTCTTCGTTGACGAGCGGGATGAGCCGGAGTATCTGGGCGTAAAGATGGGGCTCTTCGGGCTATCGGGTACGACCCTGGTCCCGTGGGAACTTTGCCGGGAAGACAAGTCGCAAGAACGCATCGAGGTTGAGGCTGAGAGTGATCGCGTGAAAGATGCTCCCACCTTCGACGACGATGAGGGGATAACGCCGGAGTACGAACGGAAGGTACACGACCACTACGGGCTAGCCGGCGAAGACCTGGAGAGCAGAAGCTCTTACGGTGCGTACTACTCCGACGGAGACGACCTCGACGAGGACGGGGAGCGCGAGGGCTCGGGTGAGACCGGTCCCGGTATAGCGATGGGGGACACCGATAGCGGCGAGTTCCGCGAACACCCGCCGGAGCAGGAAGGCGTCAACCAGCCGGGTAGCGACCTAGAAGACGAGGACGAGCTTCGGGTACAGCGCTCCGAGGAAGAGCTCGTAGCCGGCACCCGCGAGCGGGAGACCGGCTCCGTCAACGTCCGCAAGAGGGTACGTACCGAGCGCGAGCAGTTGCGGGTGCCTAAAAAGCGTGAAGAGGTCAAGGTAGACCGGGTACCGGTCGAAGAGGGCCGGGCTTCCGAGGAAGAGATCGGCGACGATGAAGTGTCGATGCCGGTGACCGAGGAAGAGGTCGTGGTAAGCAAGCGGCCGGAGGTCAAGGAAGAAGTCCGTATCCGCAAGGAAGTCGAGGAGGATGAGGAAGTCGTCGAGGAGGACGTCCGCAAAGAGGAGATCGAGGTCGACGACGACACCGAGCATCGCAACACCTAGTCACAGAGCCGGAACCGGCTTTAGCAAAGACTTGCCAGGCAATACCGACTATAGGAGAGGACTATGGGCCGTAGAGGCAGAGGTAGAGACGAGGGTCGCCGCGAGGAGAGACCAATAGAGCCCGACGAGGCTGGCAGGCGCGGCAACGACCCAGACGCCGTGCGGATCGACGACGACGGTGGGCGTGGCGGTAACGGAGACGACGCGGTAGACACCCGCTACGGGGAGCGCAGCGAGCGGGGCTCCCGAGGCCGCGACCTGGACCGGGGTCGTGACCTGGACCGGGGACGGGATTACGAGGGGGAGACTCCGGCGCGGCGCACTTCGGGCACCGTCTCGGGCAACCGCCGTCAGGAGGAAGAAGATGAGCTCAAGGGCCGGCGCGACAGTGCCCGGTGGGGACCTATCTGGGCTGGTCTCATAACCGCTCTGACCACCTTCCTGCTCTTGCAACTGCTCGCTATCGGGATCGGGATAGTGGGGATCGGGCCAAACGACACCGGCGGTGGTTGGGTGTCGGCCATACTGGGCCTTATAGCCTTCTTCGCCGGTGGCGCGGTGGCCGGGATGACCTCGGCGGTCCGGGGCGCGGTTCCTGGGCTGGTCAACGGCTTTCTGGTGTGGGCACTAGGCGTGGTAGTAATACTGCTACTCTCCTCGCTCGGTGTCGGGCAGATCTTCGGCGCTCTGGGTAGCGTGGTAGGCCAGATAGGCGTATTGCAGAACATCCAGCAGGGCGGCGTGAACGCCCCGAACGTGGACCCCGCGCAGCTAGCGTCGGCGGTCAGGACCGCGGCTCTCGGGGCATTCTTCGGGTTGTTGCTCTCCGCGGTGGCGGCCATGGTAGGAGGTTTGATCGGCGGCGGTCCCAAGAAGCCCATCGGCTACGCGGCCCGCGAGAGAGATTAAGCGACCGAAACCAGGAAAAGGTCTACCGGAGTAGTATGAAAAGTTGGAGGACCGGGCTTAAAGTCCGGTCCTCCGTCCGCTTTACGGGTGCGAAGAGCACCTAAACATAACCGGGGGGTAATCAAAGAATGGTCTGGAGATTGGATGGTCGGCCGCTTTTTCGGCGGTCGTTTGGTGGGTCTCAGGTCACTGAGGACCGAAAGCCGCTCGTACTAGTTAACGGGCTGGCTGAGCAGTCGGAGAGTTGGGCCGCCAACCGGGCGTACTGGTCCCGGCACTTTGACGTCGAAGTACCGGAGCTACTGGTCTACGACAGCGACGTACTGCAGGATCATATCGCTACCGGCGGCGACGTCACCGTCGATTACCTCGTCGGCCGGCTCTCCAGCTTCCTCGACGACACTGCTCAAGACCCGCCGTACAACTTCGTGGGATCCAGCCTCGGCGCTCAGGTTATTATCACCTATGCCGCCCGTAACCCAGAGAAAGTCGCCCGTCTCGTCCTGATCTGCGCCTCCGGTCTCGGCAGCGGGGAGAACCTCCCGATAATGGAGGGCGTCCGCCGCAGCCGGTACGACACGCTTGTCGAGTCGGTCTTCTACTCCAAACGGTTTGCCACCGCCGAGCTAGTAGACGCCGTCGCGACCAAGCTCCAGAACCGCCGGTGGAGAAAAGGCGTGCTCCATACCCTTCGGGGGACTGTCGGCCACTCGGTCGCGGGCCTCCTGGAGGAAGTGTCACGCCCGTGCCTCGCGATCTGGGGCGCGGAGGACAGAGTAATCTCCGACGTGCCGGGGTCGATCCGGGCGGTCTCCCGGATGCCGCGGTCTCGTCAGGTGGTTCTCCCCCGGTGCGGCCACGCCCCGCAGATCGAGAAGTCCCGGGAGGTCAACCTGCTCGTCTCGCGGTTCCTCAACGATAAGCTCAAGGATATTCCCGAGTCCTTTACTCCCGCCCGATCTTTTACTGCTAGGTAGAATCGACACTGTTGTAAGCCTGATCGTGGACGCCCCGCGGACTTTACCAGGAAGATAATTGGAAAAAGAAACGATTGGAGACAAAGAAGTGACGTTAAAAGCATTATTTTTCGACCTGGACGGCACCATAAGCGATACCGACGCCATACACCTGGCGAACTGGATCGAGCTGCTACGGCCGCACGGCATAGACGTGGACATGAACCTGTTTACAGAGACGTTGAGCAGCTCCACACCCGCGGAGGCCATAGACCAGGTGCTACCCGACATATCTCAGGAAGAGAAAGACCGGCTACTAGAAAACGAAGAAAGCGGCTACCGCAAAAGGATGTCCATGACCGGTGCGATCACGGGTTTCGACGCCTTTATCGAAGACGCTCGGGGACGTGGGATAAGCATAGTTTTGGTCTCAAACGCCCCCAAAGAAGAAGCCCGCAACTCGCTGGAAGGATTGAGTTTGCAGGAGGCTTTCAATCCGATGATTTTCGCCGAGGACGTTGGCGTGGAGAAACCGGACCCGGCTCCCTACAACGCGGCGCTGGAGCAACTGGGCATCTCGCCCGAAGAAGCTTTAGCCTTCGAAGACTCTCCCGCCGGGCTCAAAGGCGCCGTAGAAGCCGGTATCCCGGTAGTCGGCCTCTCCTCCACTACCCACCCACCTAACGACCTCCGGGAAGCCGGCGCGGACCTCATAGTAGGAGACTACGCCGACCAGGCGCTCTACGACAGGCTCGACAGCTAATACGCTGCCCGCCCTCTGGGCAGACGGGGTCTTAAAGCAGGCACAGCAGGAGCGACCCCGGCTCCGAGCAGGTTACGCTCCTGATCTAAGACGCCTTTGCCGACGCGGTCAACACAGCTTTTCACGCCGGTATGATCGCCACCACAGCCGGCGTGGTCCTCGGGCCACTCTTTTTCTCGACCGGCGGCTAGCGGGCCAGGCGCACGTTGCCGGGAAAGCCGGCGAAAGAGGCCCGGAGCACTTCGGCTCCGTTCCCGTTAGTAAAGCTGACCCCACACTCGACCCGGCGGCGCTCTTCATCTTTTGCCAGGACGGTTACGGTGCAGGTGACAGTGTCCCCGACAAAGACCGGTGCCAGGTACTCAAAGGACATCTCTGTCGCCAGAAAACCCAGCAACCCGCCGATGTGCGTCAACATGCTCCCGGTCAGGAGGCCGGGGACAGTGAGCCGCCCGTAGAAGCTCTCGCGGGCGAACTCCGCGTCCTGGTGGTAGGGGTTGTAGTCCCCGGTGACACCGCAGAACATCGCCACGTCCCCGTCTGTGAAGGTGCGCCGGAAGGTAAACGCCCGGCCGACGGTCATCTCCGCGAACGCTTCCTCCAACTGGCGCTTGAACTCCGGCGTCGGCCCGGACACTGCTTTTACCCGTCTACCTTCGGTACCGCCGGTTAGCCGCCGTGCAGCACCTCGACCAGTTCCTGCACCGTCCCGGCGCTCTCCTTCAGGTCGTTGAGTTCGTTTTCTGCGAGGTCTAGTTCGACTATGTCTTCTATGCCGGAGGCCCCGAGCTTGACCGGGACGCCGACAAAGAGGTCGTTCAGGCCGTACTCGCCCTGGAGGTAGGCGGCGCAGGGGAGGATGCGCTTCTGGTCGAGGAGGATGGCGTCTACCATCTCGGCGCTGGCGGCGGACGGGGCGTAGAAGGCGCTGGTATTCATGAGGTTTACTATCTCCGCGCCGCCCTGGCGGGTGCGCTGAACGATCTCCTCTATCCGGTTTTCGGGGAAAAGTTCCGTGATCGACACTCCACCGACCGTCGCCATGCTCGGCAAGGGGACCATCGTATCGCCGTGACCGCCCAGAACCAGCGCGAACACGTCCCGCACCGAGGCGCCGGCCTCCTGGGCGATAAACGTCCGGTAGCGGGCGGTGTCCAGGATGCCGGCCATCCCGACGACCCGCTCGCGCGGAAAGCCGCTGGTCTCAAGGGCGACGTGGCACATAGCGTCCAGCGGGTTCGCGACTACTACCAGGACGGCGTCCGGGGAGTTGGCGACGACCTGCTCGGTGACGCTGGAGACGATGTCCTGGTTGGTCTTTAGAAGGTCGTCGCGGCTCATGCCCGGCTTGCGCGGGGAGCCGCTGGTTATGACGACCACGTCGGAGTCCGCGGTGTCGGCGTAGTCGTTGGTGCCGATCACGTTTGAGTCGTAGCCGACTATCGGGCCGCTCTCTAAGATGTCTAGCGCTTTGCCCTGTGGCAGTCCCTCCACGATGTCGACGAGCACCACGTCGGCGTAGTTGCGCTCCGCGAGCCTCTGGGCGGTCGTGCCCCCGACGTTGCCCGCTCCCACGACCGTGACCTTGCTTTTTGCCATGTACCGCTCCTCTCTTCTCCGGCGAACCGTCGCCGCAATAATAGGTGAATCCTCCGGGTCCTGCCGCTCTCCGGCCGGAATAAAATAGATACCCTGAACACTACTAATAGAAGCAGGGAGCAAAAATGGACATTACCGACGCCATAGAGACCCGCCGGAGCATCGGCCGGGTAAAGAAAGACCCCGTGCCGGACAAGGTTGTGGAAAAGATTTTAGAGAGCGCGGTGCACGCGCCGAACCACCGGATCACCGAACCCTGGCGCTTTCACGTCTTTACCGACAAGGGCCGCGGAGAGTTAGCCCGGGCGCGGGCGGAGTTGGCCCGTATAGAAGCCGAAGCCGAAGGCGAAGACGAGGCGATGGCGGCCGGCAGGATCAGCCGCGAGCGCAAGAAAGCGTTCCGGGCGCCGGTCGTGATCGCCGTTGTCTCAAAAGCGGGCCGGGAGGAGGTCGAGACGCTCGAAAACTACGCCGCCTGCGCCGCCGCCGTGCAGAACATGCAGCTCGCCGCCCACGCTCTGGGACTGGGTTCGATCTGGCGCACCGGACCCGTCGCCTACCACGAGCACATGCGCGAGTTCCTCGGTCTCGAACCCGGAGACCAGATAGTGGCGTACCTGTACATCGGGTACCCGGACATGGGAGAGCGTCCCCGGCGCCGGGAGCCGGTGAGGGAGAAGACTACCTGGCACGGCGGGTAGGCGGCGTTTCGTCCGGTGCGGGCGGTGGTATCATCGCTTGCAGGCGAAAGCGTATAACTTTAGTAGAGGAGGACCCTTGATCCGACGGTTGCTCAGGCGGGCTTTGATCTTCGCGGCCCCGATTATCTGGCGTAAGATCCGCCAGCGTATGAAGCGCCGGTAACTTACCGGCTAGCTACTACCCGTCGTAGGGAATACCCTCAAAGCCACTCTTCTCGGAGCGCCGGATGCGGACAACGCTATCCTGCGGCTCGTGATACAAGATAACCGGCGCGTTCCGAGACTCGGCCTCTGAGAGTACCTCGATGCGGTTCTGCCGGGAAGTCTCGGGGTCGGTATCCACGCCGGCTATGGTATTCGGGTTCAAGAAGATCTTGCTCGGCCCCAGATCCGCCGTAAACAGCGCTGCCTCGTCCCCGGACTCGATCCAGACTATCATGTGCCCCGTGGCGTGCCCGGTTCGGACCTCGACCCTCACGCCCTTTACTATCTCAGCGTCTCCGTCTAAAAGTTCACACCAGCCTTCTTCCACGCCCTGCTCTATCTTCGGGATCGCCTCTTTGCGGCCGTGGGAGTCCTCTAACCCCCGCGCCTCATCCAGGGCGTCTTTCTGCACGTAGACCGTGGCGTTCGGGAAGTGCGGCGGGTTTAGCGCCCAGCCGACGTGGTCGGCGTCGATGTGGGAGAGCACAACGTGGGTGATGTCCTCGGGGCTGTGTCCTGCTTCGGAGAGGCTGTCGAGGAGACTGTCGCCGTCGCGCTGTAGCTCGTAGCGCCCGACGAGGGTCTCCGGTAGTTCCGGCCCGAAACCGGCGTCGAGCAAGACCAGGTTATCGCCCGTAGCCACCAAGACCGCGTGCATAGCCCCCCGGATGCGGGCGTTCGAGGCGCCCGAGCCGAAAAGGTTGCCCGCGTCGGTCACGAAGAACCCGTCGCTGAGAACGGAAACCTTTATATTGCCTACGTCGAAATTCTTGATCTCCATGATCCCCCGGTCTCGTTTACTATCGGTCGACGACTACTGTGTCAGAATAAGCTGCCCGGCGCTTGAGATGCACTTCAGAGCGCCCCGCGCCACCTTACGAACACGGAGGAGCTAAAGCCTATGGTAGACCGAAACCGTCCGGCGCGCTTTGAGGTGGGAGATCGCGCAACCCTGAAAGCCACGGGCCAGCCGGTCGAGATCCTGGAGTCCCGCCGGGCCGAGTTTATTCCGGACTTCGTCTACAAGGTCCGGGTGCTCGCCGAGCGCCCCGCCCGCCCCTACAACCTCTCTGTCCCGGAACACGACCTCTCGGACTCGCAATGAGCCAGTCAGTACTTCAGCTTGTCAGCGTTTTAGCAAAAGTAAAAAGCTGACCGGCTGACGAGCCGCCGGAGGCGGCGGGCTGATAAGCTGACCAGCTAAAAAGCTACAGGCTCTCCCCGGAGGTGACGCTCAGGTATGCTACATCAACTAGCGGCACGCCGGTCTCTAGCGCCCGCCGGACGGCGCGGTCCAGGGCTTTGGCGGCGATGCCGGGGTCCGGGAAGTGGCTGTCGAGGAGCCGGGCCGCGCGGGCTATCTCGTAGAACGAGAAGCGCCGCCGGTCGCCGGTCAGCCGGTAGACGGCTTTTAGTACGTCGAGGCGCAGAGAGATCAGTTGTTCCAGGCGCCAGCGGATCTCATCCCCGGTAAGGCTCATGGTCTGGTACAACCGGGCTACCTCGGCGATCTGCACGAGCAGCCCGCCGCGCTTGCCGAGCCGTCCCACGGTGTCTTCGTCGAGGTACCGGCGGGTCGTGATGCGGGCTAGAGCCAGTCGTCCGTCGGGGCCGTCGTAGCCGGGGAGCGGTCGCCACTGCTCGCCCTCGTACGGTGCCGTCGAAAGGTTCTCTATCCGCACCTCGTCCCCGCCCGCAAAGACCCTCGGTACGTGGCCTCCAGCGTAGTGGGAGACCTGGCGCGCCATCCTGACTACCCCGGAGGACTCGTGGGGAGACCGGATCTCGACCCACCGCCGGACCGTCCCGGAGTACAGCCGCTCCAGCGCCCGCCAGGTAGCGTCTCCCCGCAGGTCTGTTTCGCCCGGTTTCTCCGTGACCACCGAGACCTCGACCCCTGGCAAGTCATTGTCGTACGCTTCCCGCACGGCCCTGAGCAGGTGCCCAAACTCCGCGTCCACCTCACCGGAGAGGTAGCGCCGCCGTTCAGCCGGGAGGACGTACATCAGGCGGCTCTTGATCCTGCGCTCCTTGCCTTCTGCGGTCTTGAGGCGGTCTATCGCCTCGTACAACTCCCTACGCCGCTCGTAGACCATCCGGGAAAGCCGCTCTAGCTCCGGGTCCGTCGCGAAGTTCTCCGACCATAAATCATCGCGCGCCGCGCACACCGCCTCGTGAGCGTTCTCCGCCCGGACCACCGCCCGCTGCTGGTCCTCGCGCTCTAGCTGGGCTTCCCCCAACTCCCGCTCCAGTGTCTCTATCGTGGACGCCATCGAATGTCTTGTCACTCCCGGGAAATTGCCTATACTCAACCATTTTACAGCACCCCGTTAGCCGATAGCGCCCATCACTCAGCGCGCCGCATTCTTGATAGCAGTGCTCGTCGTGTTCTTGTCGGGTACCACAGCGTTGCTGATCCGCGTTCTGTTCGCCGTTCTGGTAAGAGCCGCGCTGTTTTTTGCGTGATCCAGCCGTCGTTCGTTCGCCACCGGTGCCGCCTGCCGGTATACTAAGCGGGTTTCACACTGAAGGGAGCGCAGGCACGTGGCTAGAACGGTAACTTTAATACCCGGAGACGGGGTCGGGCCGGACCTGACCGACGCGGTCAAAGAGGTCGTGGACGCCCTCCAGACGGACATTGAGTGGGAGATCGCCGAGGCCGGCGAAACGGTGATGGAGGCGGAAGGGACGCCGCTGCCCGAGTCGGTCCTGGAGTCTATCCGGCGCAACAAGGTGGCGATCAAGGGGCCACTAACTACCCCGGTCGGTACGGGATTCCGGTCGGTAAACGTGGCGCTCCGCAAGGAACTCGACCTCTATGCCAACGTGCGGCCTTCCTTGAGTTTGCCGGGGATAGAGCTTCCGTACAAGAACATAGACATTATGCTCTACCGGGAGAACACCGAGGACCTCTACGCCGGGGTCGAGCACACCGTCGGGCTGCACGCGGCGGAGTCCATCAAGATCATCACCCGCGAGGGCACCGAGCGTCTGTGCCGCATGGCCTTTGAGCGCTCCAAGGAGCAGGGCCGCAAGCACATCACGGTGGTCCACAAGGCAAACATCATGAAGTACACCGACGGGCTTTTCCGGGATGTTTTCTACGAGGTCTCAAAGGAGTACGAGAACGACTTCGAGGAGATAGACGACCGTATCGTGGACAACATGGCGATGCAGCTCGTGATGAAGCCGAACCAGTACGACGTGCTCGTCTGCCCGAACCTCTACGGTGACATTCTCTCCGACCTGTGCGCCGGGCTTACCGGTGGTCTCGGGGTAGCGCCGGGGGCCAACATCGGGGACGGCATAGCGCTCTTTGAGCCGGTCCACGGTTCCGCGCCGAAGTACGCCGGGCAGAACCGGGCAAACCCGCTGGCGACGCTGCTGTCCGCCAGGAACATGCTGAGCTACCTCGGGTACGACGAGGCTGCGGACCGGATGCAGGGCGGCATAGAAGAAGCCTTGAAAAACCCCGAGACCCGCACGAAGGATCTCGACGGGTCGGCCGGTACCAAAGAGTTTGCCCAGGCCATTGTGTCAAACCTGTAGATTCGGGTACGAAAGCCGAAGTTTGTAGTGCGTCTGGAAGGAGGGCTGGTGCGCGTCCATACTGCCGGTAATAGCGGATTGTATGAGTATTCTACGGCTCTGCAGGATGATTAGAGAGAGCCCGCGGGCACTAATTTTCTCGTGCGAATAGCTCTTTTTACAGAAACTTTTCTGCCGGCTACGGACGGCGTGGTGACTCGGCTGCGCCATACGGTGGAGGAGTTTGTTCGGGTGGGAGATGAAGTAATGATCTTCGCGCCTTCCGGCGGCCCGAAGTCCTACGCTGGCGCGGAGATCTACGGTTCGCCGGGCGTGCCGTTTCCCCAGTACCCGCAGATAAAGCTTTCTCCACCGCATCCCGGGCTCGGCCGTGCTCTCCGGAGGTTTAAGCCGGATGTGATACACGTGGTAAACCCGATACTGCAGGGTCTCGGCGGCACCTACTACGCCTGGCGGCTCGGCGTCCCGCTCGTCGCTTCGTACCACACCAACATAGCTACTTACGCCAACTACTATAAGCTTAGCTACATGATCGGCTTTACCCGCTACGTAACGCGAACGCTCCACAACCGGGCCGACATCAACCTGTGTACCTCGCAGACCACGCTTGAATATCTGCTGGAAGAGGGAATAAAACGCGTCCGCCTGTGGCCTCAGGGGGTGGACTACCGGCGCTTCCGTCCGGACCGGGGTACGGAGGAGTGGCGGGCGAAGCTCTCCGGGAACCACCCGGCGGACCGGTTGCTGCTCTTTGTCGGCCGCCTCGCCCCCGAAAAAGGCATAGAGAAGCTCCGGGTGATCCTGGAGGAGATCCCCGGCACCCGGCTGGCTATCGTCGGGGACGGTCCCGCCCGCGGACAGCTAGAGCAGGCGTTCGAGGGGACGCGGACGGTCTTTACCGGGCTTCTGGAGGGCGGTGACCTCACGGCGGCCTACTCCTCGGCCGACGCTTTTCTTTTTCCCTCGACGACCGAGACTCTAGGGATGGCGATGATCGAGGCCCTCTCTTCGGGCTTGCCGGTGATCGCCGCCGACAGCGGGGCCACTCGGGAGGTGGTCGATGACGGGCGCAGCGGCCTGCTCTACGAGGCCGGCTCTTCTGAGGCGCTGGTGTCCGTTATGGAGCGTATAGTCGCCGATGAGGCGCTGCGAGAAGCCCTCGGGCGTGGAGCCCGGGCCGCCGCTGAGAATCGGGGTTGGGAAGCTGCTACCCGGACGTTGCGCGGTTACTACCACGAAGCCGGGGCCGCTGGCTAACTTGGCTTCAAAGCGCGCCCACCTCAAAGGCCGGCTCCTGAGCGGCGGTATCCGCTTTTCGAAGTTCTCGGTCGTGGGTGTGGCGAACGCGGTGGTCGACTTCGCTGTGCTTAACCTGCTGCTCTGGCTGTACCCGACGGGTGACCCGTGGCAGATAGTGCTCTACAACCTGGCAGCGCTGGTCGCCGCCAACTTGAACAGCTACGTCGGCAACTCGTTCTGGACTTTCCGCGGCTCCGCGGAGCGTAGCCGCCGCGAAACCGTGCTTTTTGTTTTACAAGCCGGGTTGAATGTAGCCGTCAGCACCGGGGTGTTCTGGCTCTTCGTGAAGATAGTGCTGTCCTATACCGACTTGCCGCTGTACCTCGGGGAGAACATCGCGAAGGCTATATCGGTGGTTATCGCCTCGACGATGAGCTTCTTTATCATGCGGTATCTGGTTTTTCCGGAGACTGCGGAGAAGGGCGGTAAAGACTTGTAAGGAATTACGGCTCGTGCTAGATTATCGCCGTGCGTAGCGCGTATGCGCCGCGTGCAGTAGGCGGAAGTAGCTCAGCTGGTAGAGCATCACCTTGCCATGGTGAGGGTCGCGGGTTCGAATCCCGTCTTCCGCTCTGGTCGTGGGTATGGCGCGGCCGGCGAAGCTGGGCGGCATGGCCGAGTGGCGAGGCAAGGGTCTGCAAAACCCTGTACCCCGGTTCAATTCCGGGTGCCGCCTCTCAGGTAAGGCGGTTAGCCGTCTCCAGGCTTTGCTTTACGGGCGATTAGCTCAGGGGGAGAGCGCCTTCCTGACACGGAGGAGGTCAGTGGTTCGAATCCACTATCGCCCACTACTTGTAGCTGGTCGGCTTGTCGACATCTCAGCCGGTCAGCTTTTTCTTTATGACTTATAAATTTCCGGGTTTGACAGGTAGAATTTCAAGGTGTTGTTTGCCCAGCTACGCTAGTCGGAAAGGTTTTTAGATGGCGGGAGTCAGGCTTCCAGATGGTAGAGAATTCGCGGTAGAGACTGGCGACCGGGCCATAGACATCGCGGAGAGGATCGGGCCGCGGCTCGCCCGCGATGCCGTGGTCGCCAGGCTCGACGGGAGGATCGTCGGCCTCGACACCCCGGTGACCGGCGCCGGGGAGTTCGAGGTGGTTACCAAAGGGTCGCCGGAGGGTTTGTACGTGTTGCGGCACTCGACGGCGCACGCGATGGCCCAGGCTATCCTGGAACTTTATCCGGGCAGCAAGCTCTCTATCGGCCCGCCGATAGAAGACGGCTTCTACTACGACATCGACGTTGCCGGCCGCATCACCGACGAAGACCTCCCGCGCATAGAAGAGAAGATGCGGGAGGTCGCCGACCGTGACCTCCCTATAGAGTGCGAAGAGGTTCCAAAGGACGAGGCTCTGCGGCTATACGAGGATAACCCCTACAAGTCGGAGCTTATCCAAAACCTTACGGACGGCGACATCACGGTCTATCGTCAGGGGGAATTCTTTGACCTGTGCCGCGGGCCGCACGTGCCGTCTACCGGCAAGCTCGGGGCTTTCAAGCTCTTGAACCTGGCCGGGGCTTACTGGCGGGGGGATGAGAAAAACCCGATGCTCACCCGCATCTACGGCACCGCCTGGCCGACGGAGAAAGAGCTAAAGGCTTATTTGCGGCGGCTGGAAGAGGCGCGGGCGCGGGACCACCGCAAGATCGGGCGGGACCTGAAGCTGTTTACTTTCTCGCCGGACGTGGGCGCCGGCATCCCGCTGTTTCTTCCAAAGGGCGAGATGTTGCGCCACCTCATGGAGGAGTACGTCCGGGAGGTCCAGACCCGCCACGGCTACGACCACGTGTGGACCGGCAACCTGGCTAACGAGAAACTCTACGAGAAGTCCGGGCATCTGGAGCACTACCGGGACGCGATGTTTCCGGCGATGAAGGACGGCGAGACCAGCTACCGCCTGAAGCCGATGAACTGCCCGAGCCACATGACGCTCTACAACACCGAGGCTCACTCCTACCGGGAGCTTCCGGTGCGCTACGCCGAGTTCGCCACACTCTACCGCTACGAAAAGAGCGGGGAGCTAACGGGCCTGACGCGGGTGCGGGCGCTAACGCAGGACGACGCGCACGTGTTCTGCACCGAGGAGCAGGTCCAGGAAGAGTTCGCCCGGGCGCTGGAGATCATCCGCGAAGTCCTCGACACCTACGGCTTCATGGAGTACAAAGTGCGGCTCTCGCTGCGCGACCCGGACGACGCCAAGTACATCTCCGACGACGAGCGCTGGAGCCGGGCCGAACAGGCCTTGCGCGACGCCCTAGACGCCGCCGGCATCGCCTACGAGGCGGTGGCGGGCGAGGCCGCGTTCTACGGCCCGAAGGCGGACTTCATGGCGCGGGACGTGCTCGGACGGGAGTGGCAGCTATCCACGATCCAGGTGGACTTCATCCAGCCGGCCCGTCTCGGGTGCGAGTACATCGGCGAGGACGGCCGGGCACACACGCCGGTCCTCCTTCACCGGGCGGTGACCGGGACCACGGAGCGGTTTATGGCGGTCCTCATAGAGCAGTTCGGCGGGGCGTTTCCGACCTGGCTCTCGCCGGTACAGGCGGTGGTTATACCCGTCGCCGACCGGCACCTCGACTATGCCCGCGAAGTAAAAGCGCAACTCGCGGAAGGCGGGCTCCGGGTAGAGGTCGATGACTCGCTCAACAGCATGCAGAAGAAGATCCGCGAGAACGCCCGGCAGAAGATTCCGTACCTCCTGATCGTTGGCGACGAGGAAGCCGGGGCCGGAACGGTCAACGTCCGCCGCCGCGGAGAGAAGAGTCAGGAGGCCGTCGAGACCGGGGACTTTCTCCAGCGGGTCTCAGAAGAGGTAGCGGACCGGCTCTCTTATGGACAACAGTAGCGCCGAGGTTGTATAATATGTTCTGTAGGTAGGGACCTGCGCCCGCTCGGGCTCTTTTAGGAAATCGCTCCGGGTGGACTAGCAGTCCCGAAAAACCAACTTTGGAAGGAGTGGTGCACAGTAGCCGCTGAAGAAGAACCGAGGATAAACGGCCAGATCCGGGCCCGCTCGGTACGTTTGATCTCCCAGGACGGGGAACAGCTCGGCATTAAGCACATCCGTGAAGCCTCGGAGTACGCCGAACGCAAGGATCTCGACCTGGTAGAAGTCGCGCCAAACGCGAACCCGCCGGTCGTCCGCATTATGGACTACGGCAAGTACAAGTATCAGAAAGAACAGGACCGCAAGGCCGCCCGCAAAAAGCAGGTCAACGTCAACGTCCGCGAGATTAAGCTGCGGCCGAAGATCGGCGACCACGACTTTGAAACCAAAAAGGGCCACGTCGAGCGTTTCCTGAAATCCGGCGACAAGGTAAAGGTCACGATCATGTTCCGGGGCCGCGAGGTGCAACACCCGGACCTCGGCGAGAAGTTGTTGCGCCGGCTGTCCGATGACCTGTCGGAACTCGGCCGCATCGAAAGCCAGCCGAACCTCGACGGCCGCAACATGGTAATGGTGATGTCCCCGAAGAAAGACTCTGCAGCAAACAACCGCAAGGAGAGCGCAGCGCGTAGCTAGAAGTGACAAGCAGTGTCAAGCTGCTACAATGCTCTCTGCTGTAGATTACGGAGGCACCCCGGCTCTACTCCCGTGCCGCCAGCCTCCTTTGTTGTACTGAGACGAAACGCGGAGGAAAAAGATGCCGAAGATGAAGACCCACAAGGGTGCCGCGGGGCGCTTTGAGGTCACGAAAAAAGGTAAGCTCAAGCGCCGGCGCGCCGGGCACAACCATATTCTGGAGAAGAAAAGCCCGAAGCGTAAGCGGCGACTCAACTCGGGGACTATGTTGGATACCTCGGACGAGCGCAGCGTAAAGCGGCTGCTGGGCAGGAAGTAGCATGGCCCGCACCGCGCGCAGCCTTCACGCCCGTAAAAAGCGCCGCAAGACTTTAGAGGCGGCGAAAGGTTATCGGGGGACCAAGCACTCTTCTTACAAGAGGGCCAAAGAGCAGGTCTGGAAAAGCGGGGTCTACGCCTACCAGGGACGGAAGCAGCGCAAACGAGACTTCCGGGCGCTCTGGATCCAACGGATCAACGCCGGGGTCCGGGAGCACGGACTCTCCTACTCGAAGTTCATGCACGGTGTCCGGCTCGCGGAGATAGACCTCGACCGCAAGGTTCTCGCCGACCTCGCCGCCACCGAACCTGCGGCTTTCGCCGCCGTGGTCGAAAAGGTTAAAGGAGCCCTCGACGCCGCGTAACCCGGAAACCCGCTCGCCGGAAGAGCCGGGCTAGCCTGGGTTGGCTTCCGATAGTAGGTCCGGTGATAGCGGTGTCGGTTTTATGAAGCGGGCCGGTAACCTTCAGCAGAAAAAATATCGGGAGGCCGAGCGGCTTTTTCTAGCTGAAGGAGCCAACCTCGTACGGGAGGCCGCCGTACCCCCCGTGCGGCTGTTTACCGGCCCGGAAGAAATAGAGAAGCTCTCCACACTCTCGACGCCTACCGGACCGGTGGGCGTCTTTCCGTTTCTGGATGTGGCGGCCGGGAAGTTGCTGGAGAAAGCGCAGCGGATACTGCTGCTCCACGGAGTACAAGACCCCGGTAACGTGGGAACCATCGTACGCTCCGCGCACGCTTTTGGGGCTGGGGTGGCACTATCCGTGGGGTGTGCGGATCTTTACAATCCGAAGACCGTCCGGGCGACGATGGGCTCCATCTTCCATGCTCCGGTGGCCCGACAATTAGATACGTTGGAGTTTCTCGGGTTGGCCCGCGCTTCGGGTTTTTTGACGGTTGCGGCCACGCCGGAGGGTGGGGAAGCTCCACGTTCGGTGGCGGTGGAGAAGGTCGTGATCCTGGTTGGCGCGGAGGGGAGCGGGTTACCGGAGGAGGTCTTGGAAGCCTGTAATCTCCGGGTGACCCTTCCGGCCCGGGCGTCGTCGCTGAACGCGGCTGTGGCGGCCTCTATCCTGCTCTACGAGGCGTATAGCCGTATGCTACTATAGCGCGGTATATGGCGGTTCCCGAACGCATCGCGACGTTAAAAGCCTCGGCCCTGGATGAGATCTCGTCCGCCAGGACCACCGCTATTCTGGAGGACATCCGGGTCAAGTACCTCGGCCGCTCGGCGGAGCTCACGGATATAAAAAAGAGCATCGGCAGCCTACCGCCCGAAGACCGCCGCGAAGTCGGTAAGGTAGCGAACCTCGCCTCCCGGGACATAGAGGTCGCGTTCAACGCCCGGCGGGATGCCCTGGCGGTGGCCGAGCGCGAAGAACGCTTTGGAGTGGAAGCCGTGGACGTTACGCTGCCGGGTGTACCGTACCCGGAGGGCAGTCTTCACCCCACGCAGCGGATCATAGACGAGGTTGTAGACTTCTTTGTGGGCCTCGGTTACCGGGTAGCTGAGGGACCAGAAGTAGAGACCGACTACTACAACTTTACCGCGCTCAACATACCGCCCGGTCATCCGGCTCGCAGCGAGCACGACACGTTTGTCCTGGAAGGAGACCCCGGGCTGGTGTTGCGGACGCACACCTCGCCGGTCCAGGTCCGGACCATGCTCTCCGGGGAACCACCGGTGTATATCGTGTGTCCGGGAAAGACCTACCGGCGCGACTCCGACCCGACCCACACCCCGATGTTCCACCAGATAGAAGGGCTCGCCGTGGACCGGGGTCTCACTCTGGCCCACCTCAAGGGCACACTCGCGGCGATGGCCCGGCACGTTTTCGGGGAGAGTGTAAAGGTTCGGCTGCGGCCCAACTTTTTTCCGTTTACCGAGCCGAGCGTCGAGCTCGACGTGAGTTGCTTTGTCTGCGGCGGTGGCACCGGTTCCGGCGCCGACCCGCACTGCAAAGTCTGCAAGGGCGCCGGTTGGCTGGAGATGCTCGGGGCCGGGATGGTTGACCCGGCGGTCCTCGAAGAGGTCGGCTACGACCCGGAGGAGTACACTGGTTTCGCGTTCGGCATGGGACCGGACCGGATGGCGATGGTCAAGTACGGCATCCCGGACTTGCGGCTCTTTTTCGAGGGCGACCTGCGGTTTTTGCAACAGTTCTAATCTGTAGAAAGGCACTCCTTTGCGCGTCCCGCTGAGCTGGCTCCGTGAGTATGTAGATTTCGACCTTTCCACCGAGAGCCTTGTAGACCTGTTCTCGCTCCGCAGCCAGGAGGTAGACGGGGTGGAGCGGATGGGGGTTTTAAGCGGTGAGGTCGTCGTCGGCGAGGTCGTCGAGTTCGGGCCGCATCCGAACGCGGACAAGCTCTCGGTGGCAAAGGTAGACCTCGGCGGACAGGAAGTCCAGATCGTGGCCGGAGCCCCGAACCCGTATCCGGGGGCGCGGGTGCCGGTGATCCTACCCGGCAGCGTCCTCGCAGATGGCGTAAAGCTCAAGAAAGCGAAGCTGCGGGGGCTTGAGTCCTACGGGATGATGATGAGCGAGCGGGAGCTTGGCATCTCCCCGGACCACGAGGGCATCCTGCTCCTGGACGGCGGCTACGAGGTTGGGGAGCCGGTCGGCGGCTACTTCCCGGTCGGAGAGACCGTGCTGGACCTCGAAGTTACCCCGAACCGCCCGGACATGATGGGTATGATCGGGGTCGCCCGCGAGTTGGCCGCGATTTTACAAACCTCATTTAAGGTTCCCGAGGTGCCGGAACTACTGGACGGCGGGTCTCAGACAGGAGAGTTCAGCTTGAGGGTCGAGGACGAGGACCTGTGCCTGCGGTACGACCTGCGCCGGGTCTCCGGACTCTCGCCGGGCGGCGGCCGTGCCCCTCTCCGGGTGCGGCAACGGCTGTACGCCTCGGGGATGCGCCCGATAGGCGGCATCGTCGACGCGACGAACTACGTCATGCTGGAGACCGGCCAGCCGATACACGCCTTTGACGCTACGAACGTCCGGGAAGGTATCGTCGTCCGCCGGGCGGACCCGGACGAGAGGCTCACCCTCCTGGATGGCTCGACCCGGACCTTCACCACCGAGGCGCTGCTTATCGCCGATGAGGAACGGGCGCTGGCCGTCGCGGGTGTGATGGGCGGCGAGGACGCCGAGGTCGGCGGGGAGACCACCGACGTGCTGGTGGAAGTCGCGAACTTCGATGGCCGCAGCATCCTGGAGACCTCCCAGCGTCTCGGGCTCCGCACCGACGCTTCGAGCCGCTTTGAGCGGAACCTCGACCCGGGGATGGTCGACTACGCGATGAACCGCGTGACCTCCCTGCTGGCGGAGTATGCCGGCGGCCGGACTGCGCAAGACACCCTGAGCCACTACCCGGAGCCCGCCGAGTCCTGGGAAGTGTCGCTGCGGCAGAGCCGGATAGAACTGCTGCTCGGGATGTCGGTAGAGAAGGATGAAGCAGCCGCGAGGCTCGATGCCCTGGGCTGTGAGGTCCGCGAGGACCGTGGTGCAAACGGGGCGTTGACGGTAGAAGTTCCCACTTTCCGCCGAGACCTCCGCCGCGAGGCGGACCTTATCGAGGAGGTCGGGCGGCTCGTCGGCCTTGACCGGGTGCCGGAGGTGTTACCCGGCGTGTCGCTGCCCGGCGGCTTGAGTACGGAGCAGCGGAGGATCCGGCTGCTCCGCCACCTGCTCGCCGACCTCGGGTTGTCCGAGGCCGTTACCTACCCCTTCGGCCCGGACCGCTGGACAAAAAATCTGGGTTTGCCGGTGGACGGCGCAAACGCCCCGGTCCGCATGAGAAACCCGCTGAGCGCCGAGGGCGGTGACCTGCGAACCCTGCTACTGCCGGGGTTGCTCGACGCCGCCGCCCGCAACCGCTCGTTCGGTGTCCGGGGCGGGGCTTTGTTCGAGATCGGGCGCATCTTCGAGTCCGACCCGCCGCCGGAGGCGTTGCGGGAAGCCGCCATCCGCTTCCGCACGACCGGCCGGACCGACGGGACCGGAGAGAACGTGGATGGTTCTCCCGAGCGGCTTCTCGGCGTATACCAGCCCACGATGGTTGGGGGGCTCTTTGCGGGGACCATCTGCCCGGCGTCCTGGAACAAGCCGGAGGTCCGGGCGGGGTTTTTCGAGGTCAAGGGTATCGTCGAGCGTCTGGTGCCGGGGGCGACTTTCTCTCCGGAGCCGCGGCCCTACCTGCACCCGGGACGCGCGGCGGTCGTGAAGCTCGGGGAGACGGAGGCCGGGTGGGTCGGTGAGGTTCACCCCGAGGTGGCCGGGCGGTTCGGGCTCGAAGGCTGGCCGGTCGCCGCTTTTGAACTGGAGGCTTCCCTGTGTGACCCGGATCCAGCCGGCAGGTTCCGCAGCTTCGTCAACGTGCCGGCGGTCTCCATGGACCTCGCCGTGGTCGTCGACCGCGAGGTCCGAGCCGGAGACCTCCTGCGAGCCATCTCGGATATAGAAAGCCCGCTACTCTCCGGGACGCGGGTCTTCGACGTTTACGAGGGTTCCCAGGTGCCGGAAGGAAGAAAGAGCGTGGCGATAAACTTCACCTTCCAGGGAGAAGAAACCCTGACGGACGCGGACGTAAAGGTCGAGGTCGACCGTATAACCTCGCGGCTAGGGGATGATTTCGGGGCGCAGGTGCGTACTACCTAGTCAGAGTGGGACGCTCTAGCGTCGCTCGTTGGCTCTCCACTCGGAGGCCAGGATGCTCATTAGTATGGCGTCGTAGGCGGTGTCTCCGCGACGGATCGCCCGTCTCAGGCGTCCTTCTTCGTTAAAGCCGAGCTTCCGGTAGGTAGCGATAGCCTGTTCGTTGAACTGAAAGACGCTCAGGCCGACCCGGCAGAGCCCGAGCTCGTCAAAAGCGTAGTCGAGCAGGAGCCGTATCGCCTCGGTGCCGTAGCCCCGGTGCCGGTCTTCCTCGCCGCCCACTATTATGGAGAAGTCCGCGGAGGAGTTCGGCTCGCTGATGTTGATCAGGCTTATCACCCCGAGAGGTTTTTTCTCGCCCCGGAGGTGGATTGCGAACGAGTCGTCCAGGGAGGACATCTCGCGCTCCTCGAACAGCCGCTCCACGGCTGTCGGACCTATAGGCGACGAGCGCCAGCTTGTCAGGTTCCAGATCTCCCAGTCCCCGTACCACTCTCCGTAGAGCGGGTAATTCTTCCGGTCGTGACGCCGGAGCTCTACGCGCTCGCCTTTTATCTTCTTGGTTCCGCCGGTCAGTCGCACGGGCGTTAATATACCCGTTTTGTAAATCGCGTGCGATGTTAGAATCTCACCTAATGAAAGTTATTGCGGATCGTCTGGTGTCTCTGGGTTTCGGCAAGTTTGTTCGCGCCGACAGAATAGCGGCGCTCGTCCCTATAGAGGAGGACCGGGGCAGCGGCCGCCGGACGCTGGTCTACGTCGACAACCTCTCCGAGCCTCTGGTAGCCGGACGTACGGAGACCACCATCCTCCGCGACATGGTCGGGGCGGAGAGCGGGGCCGTGGAGTTGCTGCGCGAGTTGCAGCAGCAGATAGGGCAGGTCCGGCCGCTCCTGAAGTCCTCCATCCGCTCCGAAGCCGGGCTCGACCTGGACCAACTCTCCCGGCGCATCACCGAGCTGACCGGGGAGTAGCCATACCGGACGGCGTCCTGGATACGGATTTCTACGACCGGGACTCCCGCGAAGTAGCAGTTGATCTACTGGGGTGCGTACTCGTCCACGAAACGGCCGACGGGACGACTTCCGGCGTTATCGTAGAGACCGAGGCTTACCGGCCGGACGACCCCGCCTGCCACGCCTACCAGAACGTTGGCACCATGAAGAACCGCACGATCTTTAGTCCTCCCGGGTACGCTTACGTCTATCTCTCCTACGGGGTTCACCGGTTGTTGAACATTGTCTGTGAAGGACAGGGCGTCGGTAGCGCGGTCCTGATCCGGGCTCTAAGGCCGCTCGACGGCCTGGAGTTGATGATGGAGCGCCGGGGAAAGCTGGACCTCTGCACCGGTCCCGGCAAGCTTACCCAGGCGTTCGGCATCGACCTCTCCTATGACGGGCACGAGGTCACCCGGAAGCCGCTGACCATCGTCCACGGCGAGGCCCCGGAAGATGAGATCGTCTCGACCACCAGGATCGGGATCACCCGCGGCACCGAGCTACCCTGGCGCTACGTGGTCCTCGGAGACGCCAATATCTCCGTGCCGCCGAAAAACCTCGCCGGACGTAACCTGACCCGTAGCCACTAGTCCCCGGACGTCGCCCCGGCCGCCGGAGCCGGAGCCGCTCCGCCGTAAGTCCTGTCAGCAGTCCTCTGGCTCTCCTGTACGCCGGACCCCGTTCCAGAAGCCCCGGAAGTCGCCCCGGCTGGCGTCGCGGGAGGAGATTGGCCGCTTACAGGCGTGGCCGGGTTCGCGGCCACGCCCGGTTGCGCCTCGGGAGTGGCCGCCCGCTCCGAAACGGGTGCCGGGACATTCCCCGGTCCGTCTTCCGGCTCACCCCTGAAGTCTTCGGTGGGCTTACCTTTCATCGCTCTTTCCATGTAGGTTTGCCACATGGCGGCCGGGTAGGGTACATCGAACTCCGCCTCGCCGTTAACTACCGTGCCGAGGGTCTCACCGCCCTCGCTGTAGCCGACCCACAGGGCCGTCGCCAGTTGCGGCGTGAACCCTATAAACCATGAGTCGAAAAGCCGCTCGCTCGTGCCGCTCTTGCCGGCGGCGGGCTGCTCCCCGAGGGAAGCGTTCTGGTTGATCCCGTACTCGATGTCGCCCTGCATTATCCGGACGGCTCTTTCGGCCACTTTCTCGTCTATAACCTGTTTACCGGCGGGTTTCGGGGCTGTGTAGAGGACTTTCTCATCCGGGAGGTCTTTGTCGCGCACGACCTGCTGGATCGTGGTCGGCTCGACTTTTTTTCCGTAGTTGGCGATGGTCGCGTAGGCGACGGCCATCCCCATCGGCGAGACCTCCTCGGACCCGAGCGTTATGGACGGGTGTGGGGAAGGACCGAAGTCCGCCGAGATGCCGAGCCGGTTTGCGACCTCGGCCACCTTTGCCGGACCGTTTTCGAGGCCGCGACCCCCGACGTTCATAACCAGGTCGGTAAAAACCGAGTTATCCGACTGCCAGAGGGCTTGTTTGAGGCTGATCTCACCTCGCTCCTTGCCGTCGTAGTTTTCGACGTCCCAGGTTTCGGTCCCACCGCCCGGTATCTTCACGCCGTACTCTTTGTCTTCGGATACGTATGTCGTGGAAGGGTCCACGCCTTGTTCTAAAGCTGCGATAAGCGCGAACGGCTTAAACGAGCTACCCGGCTGGCGGCGGGCCTGGGTGACCAGATTAAAGTGGGAACCGGGTTCCTGGTTCCCGACCATGGTCTTTACCTCCCCGGTCCGGGGCGCTATGGAGACGAGCGCGGCGTCGGGGTCATCCGGGGCGTTGAGGTACCCGTTCTCTCCATACAGCGTCTGCTCGGCAGCCACCTGGTCTTTAAGGTTCAGCGTCGTGTACACCGACAGCCCGCCCCGCCGGACGGTACCCGCCCCGTAGCGCTCGACGAGCTCTCCGTACACGATGTCCGCAAAGCCCCGGGTAAGTTGCGGGCTGGAGAGACCCGGCTCGGCTGGGGGAGCCGCCGGCCAGTCTCCCGGCAGCGGTTCCTCCAGCGCCTGTATGTAGTCCTGGCGGGTCGCGTAGCCGGCGTTGAACATCTTTTCCAGGACCAGGTCACGCTGTTCACGGGCGGCTTCTTTATCCGCGCCGAGCGTGGAGGGCGACCAGAGAAGCCCGATCAGGGCCGCCGACTCCCCGAGCGTGAGGTCGTCGACGGACTTATCGAAGTAGGTCTCGGCTGCCGCCCCGGCCCCGTAGGCGTTGTTACCGAAATAGACCGTGTTCAGATATTTAGCGAGGATCTGGTTTTTCGTGTACCGGCGTTCGACCTCTACAGCGAGCGCCGCCTCTTTGAGTTTGCGTGAGATGGAGCGGTCCTGGGAAAGGTAAGCGTTTTTTACGTACTGCTGCGTTATCGTCGATGCGCCCTCCACCGCTTTGCCGGCCCGCAGGTCGATGTACAAAGCCCGCAGAATGCCCCACACGTCCACCCCGGCGTGCTCCCGGAAGCGTTCGTCTTCCTTGGCGACGAGCGCGTTCAGCAGACTCTGGGGCATGTCTTCCAGCGAGGTCGGGCTCCGGTTTTCGCCCCCGGAGATACGCCCGATTACCCGCGCCGTATCGTCCGAGTCCCCGAGTGGCTCCGAGTAAAGGTACGTCGGGTAAGTCGAAGCCGCCTCCGGCTCTTGCAAATCACTGACCTTCTCCACGAGCCCGAGATAACCGCCGGCCGCAAAGGAAAGGAGCGCCACCAGAATCCCGACTATAAAGAACCCGAGCCAGCGCAAAAACCGCGAACCCCGGCTACGGTCTCCCGGACGTTCTCTCCGGTTGTTCGATCTTTTGAGCCGCTGTCGGGAAGCCGTGCGTCGGGTGTTCGTGCTCTGATCGGTCCGGGCCATCGAGGCGGTATAGTACACGAATCAGGGTACGGTTACATTCGTGTTTTAAGGTAGGTTGAGCCAGATTTATGGACCAGAGATCTAATGCCAGCGAAATCTTCCGCAACGCCGTAGACGTGATCCCGGCGGAAGAACTCCGCCGCCGCCTCTCGGCCGGCTCCGAGAAAGACCCTCTCCGGGTAAAGCTCGGCATAGACCCCACAGCCCCGGACATACACCTCGGCTTTGCCGTCGTGCTGAAAAAGCTGCGGCAGTTCCAGGATCTCGGGCACACGGCCGTGCTTATAGTCGGCGACTATACCGCGCTCGTCGGGGACCCTTCGGGCCGCTCAAAGACCCGTCCCATACTATCCGCGGAAGAAATAGAAACCAACACACAGACGTATCTAGATCAGGCGTACCTGATTCTGGACAAGGACCGTACCGAAGTCCGGCACAACTCCGAGTGGCTCGCAAAGCTCTCGATGGCCGACCTGATCCACCTTACCCGCGCCACCACCGTCGCCCGCATCCTCGAACGCGACGACTTTAGTAAACGCTACGCCGCCGGCGCCTCCATCACCCTGACCGAACTCCTCTACCCGCTGATGCAAGGCTACGACTCGGTCGCCGTAGACGCCGACGTGGAACTCGGCGGCACCGATCAGCTCTACAACCTGCTCGTGGGCCGCCAGCTAATGGAGTACTACGGCAAAGAGCCGCAGTGCGTCCTGACCACCCCGCTGCTCGTCGGCACCGACGGTGACAAAAAGATGAGCAAGTCTTTAGGCAACTACATCGGCGTCACCGAGAAGCCGGCCGACGTATTCGGCAAGGCGATGAGCGTCCCGGACGGCGCGATGCCCGCCTACTACGCCCTCCTACTCGACCGCGAACT
>OZ243960.1:0-2745000 GCA_965214435.1 Rubrobacteraceae bacterium | reverse complement strand
CTTGAGATACCTCCCTAAACGTGTTGGTGTTCTAACCCCGCGCCGTGATCCGGGTGGGGAACAGTGTCAGGCGGGTAGTTTGACTGGGGCGGTCGCCTCCCAAAAAGTAACGGAGGCGCTCAAAGGTTCCCTCAGCACGGTCGGAAATCGTGCGTAGAGTGTAAACGCAAAAGGGAGCTTGACTGCGAGACTGACAAGTCGGGCAGGGACGAAAGTCGGAGTTAGTGATCCGGCGGTAACGAGTGGAAGTGCCGTCGCTCAACGGATAAAAGGTACTCCGGGGATAACAGGCTTATAGCCGCCAAGAGTTCACATCGACGCGGCTGTTTGGCACCTCGATGTCGGCTCGTCGCATCCTGGGGCTGGAGTAGGTCCCAAGGGTTGGGCTGTTCGCCCATTAAAGCGGTACGCGAGCTGGGTTCAGAACGTCGTGAGACAGTTCGGTCCCTATCTTCTGTGGGCGTTGGAGATTTGAGAGGAGCGACTCCTAGTACGAGAGGACCGGAGTGGACGTACCTCTGGTGCACCGGTTGTCCTGCCAAGGGCACGGCCGGGTAGCTATGTACGGAAGGGATAACCGCTGAAAGCATCTAAGCGGGAAGCTCGCCTCAAGATGAGATCTCCCATCCCCATGAGGGAGTAAGACTCCTGGTAGACCACCAGGTTGATAGGCCACAGGTGTAAGTGCGGCGACGCATTCAGCCGAGTGGTACTAATAAGTCGAGGGCTTAATGGTTTTATTTCGCGCTATACAGTTTTTGAAGATCAGGCTTCCTCTCAAGTGGGTTTGCTCTTTACAACCGAATATTTCTTTTTATTAAGGGTGACGATGGCGGCGGGGATACACCCCTTTCCATTCCGAACAGGGTAGTTAAGCCCGCCAGCGCCGATGGTACTGCATGGGAGACCGTGTGGGAGAGTAGGTCGTCGCCCATTTTTATGCTCTCTGCTTTTACTTCGTGGCAAACACAACGAGGTTTCATGGACCGGTTATACCTACCAGGTGGTACTGGAGATAAAGCACTGTTCTCCATCGGCGCATCCGCCGTAATCTTTGACGAATCTCAAAGGGCGCTCCTGTGCTTGCGGAGGGACTTGCCGGTGTGGAATCTTCCTGGTGGTGCGATGGAGAGGGGCGAGACGCCGTGGGAAGCGGTGATCCGGGAGGTGTACGAGGAGGTCGGCGTGGAGGCCGAAGTCGTGGGTCTCTCGGGGGTCTACTCGAAGCCGGAGCAGGCGGATGTGGTTTTCTGTTTCGTGTGCCGGGTAGTGAGCGGAGAGCTTCGCGAGTCGGACGAGGCGGCGGAGGTACGGTACTTTGCCTTGGAGGAGTTGCCGGAGACCACGAGTTGGAACCATAAGGAGCGAATCAGGGACGCCCTGGAGTGGTCGGACGGGGAAGTTTCGTTAAAAGTACAGCCGGGGCCTTCGGAGGAGGATCCTATCGCGTGAGGCCGGTTTCAGGGGTTAGAATGAGCGGCGATCACACCAAAGTCCGGATAGATAGTAAACATGGTCAGGAGGATCGTGGCTAATACGGAGTTAGATCGGGAATTCTTAGAACAACAGAAAAAGCGTCTCGAAGAGACCCGGGCTGAGCTTACTCACATCCGGGAAGGTATGGAAGAAGATCAGCAGTACCGCTCGGAGGAAGAGCGGGACTTCACCGAGCACGACTCTGGAGACATGGCGGCCGCCATGCACACCCGCGAGATGGACGCTACCATCGACGAGCAGGCGGCGCGTCGGTTGGAGGACGTCGAGCGGGCCTTGCAGAAGATAGAAGAGGATAGCTACGGAATCTGTGACGATACTGGAGAAGAGATACCTTGTGGCCGACTCGAAGCTATGCCGGAGGCCATCCGCACGGTAGAAGCCCAGCAGCGCTTTGAAAACGAGCGCCGGCCGCCGCTGTAACCCGGCCGGTGCTTCAGGGCGGTATACTAAGTGGCGTGGATAGCAAACGCTCAGACGACGGAACAATCTTCGATGGAGATCTCCTCCGCCGTCTGGAAGATAATGTCCCGTACCCGCGCTCGGAAGAAGCCAAAGACACGCTACAACACTGGCTGCTGCGCCGCTACTACGACGACCGCTCATCGGACTCACTTTACAAAAAGGTTGCGCCCGTAAGACCTGAAGGCGGTCTCAAGCTCCTGTTCCGGCACGTATCCGGGTATGGGGGGTAGCCGTGCGGACTATCCTCTACACGGGTAAGGGCGGGGTCGGGAAGACGAGCGTTGCGGCGGCGACGGCGCTCCGGGCGGCGGGGTCGGGTAAGAAGGTGCTCGTGATGAGCACGGACCCGGCGCACTCGCTGTCGGACGCGTTTGACGCGGAGGTTGGACCGGAGCCGAAGGAGATGGCTTCCGGGGTGTGGGCGCAGGAGATGGACTACACTGCCATGATCGGGGAGCACTGGGCGGAGATCCAGGAGTACATAACCCGCCTCTTTGAGTGGCAGGGTGCCGAGAGCCTGGCCGCCGAGGAGCTGGCGATGCTGCCCGGGATGGACGAGCTGTTCGGACTGCTTATGGTCCGGCGTCATCACGACGAGGGAATTTATGATGCCCTGATCGTGGACGCCGCACCTACCGGCGAGACCTTGAAGCTTCTCAGCCTGCCGGACCAGATGTCCTGGTACGTCGAGAAGTTCCTACCCGTCCAGCGCCGGGCCGCCAACTTCGTCCGGCCGTTCGCCAAGCGGGCGTCCTCCCTGCCACCGCTGCCCGAGGACCGCTTTTTCGGGGCTGCCCAGCGCTTTTACGAGGCCGTGGTCGGCGTCGAGGACATCCTGACCGACCGGGAGAACGCCTCCGTCCGGCTCGTGGTAAATGCCGAGAAGATGGTCGTCGCCGAGGCGCGGCGGGCCTACACTTATCTCAACCTCTACGACTACGGCGTGGACGCGGTGGTCGTAAACCGGCTCCTGCCCGACAGCGTCGAAGACCCGTACTTCGCCCGGTGGCACGAATCCCAAGAGCGGCACCTGAAGAATATAGAAGACTCCTTCTCACCGATACCGCTACTAAAAGCCAGGCTCTTCGACCGGGAGATGTTCGGGCTTGAAGCTCTGGCGGCGCTCTCGGAGGATGTTTTCGAGGAGCGGGAGCCGCTTGAGGTTCTTTTCCGGGGGGCGACGCACGAGATACTCAAGAGCGACGGTGGGTACGAGGTGATCTTCAACCTCCCGCTGGTAGACAAGAGGAGCGTAGACCTCTCCAAGAGCGGGGCGGAGTTATTCGTGCAGGTCGGTAGCTACCGACGGAATATCTTGCTCCCCGACTCTCTGGCCCGGCTCTCGGCCGCCGGGGCCACTGTCGAGGACGGCCAGTTGAAAGTGAGGTTGCGGGATGACACCTCGTCGTAATCGCCGCGGGTCCCTGCTCGGGGTCGCGGCCTACGTGCTCGTTCCCGGAGAGCGACGGGTGAGAGCCGCCGGCCACTTCCGGCGGGCAGGTTTCGAAGTCTTGCGGGGCGTGGGCGCACTTGCGGTTACCGGGCGCTCGCAGCAGCCGGATGGAGAACCCGGAGCGCCGCGCCGGGAGCGCATCGAGATAGAGTAGGGTGCGGAGCCCGGGCAGTAACAGGTGCTTGAGGGCATTGGCGTGCTCGGGCGCTGGTAGTAAGATATCTCTAGACTTTCAATTAACAAGCGACGGGAGTGGTGTATGGCTGAGAATGGACATTCAACCGGTACGTTTCGAGTAAAGAGTGGGATGGCCCAGATGCTAAAAGGCGGGGTCATTATGGACGTGATCGACGCCGAGCAGGCCAAAATAGCCGAGGAAGCCGGGGCTGTTGCGGTCATGGCGCTGGAAAGGGTGCCAGCCGACATCCGGGCGCAGGGCGGTGTCGCGCGGATGAGCGACCCCGAGATGATCCTGGAGATTGAGGAGTCCGTCACCATCCCGGTCATGGCGAAAGCCCGCATCGGGCACTTCGTAGAAGCCCAGGTCCTGGAAGCCCTCGAAGTGGACTACATCGACGAGTCCGAGGTCCTTACCCCGGCCGACGAGGCGCACCACATCGACAAGGCGGCCTTTACGACACCGTTCGTCTGCGGGGCCACGAACCTCGGGGAAGCGCTACGGAGGATCGGCGAGGGCGCGGCCATGATCCGGTCCAAAGGCGAGGCCGGCACTGGTAACGTCGTGGAAGCCGTCCGGCACATGCGCTCTATCGTCGGCGGTGTCCGGCGTCTCGGGGTGCTCGACTACGAGGAGCTTATGGCCGAAGCCAAGAACCTGCAGGCTCCCTACGAGCTGGTTCGGTGGGTCGCCGAGAACGGGCGGCTGCCGGTGGTGCTCTTTACGGCCGGAGGTATAGCCACACCGGCGGACGCGGCGCTGATGATGCAGCTCGGGGCCGACGGCGTATTTGTCGGGAGCGGTATCTTCAAGAGCGGCGACCCCACGAGCCGGGCACAGGCCATCGTCAAGGCGACGACGAACTACAAGGACGCCAAAGCCGTGGCAGACGCCAGCCGGGGGCTCGGCGAGGCCATGGTCGGCCGCGAGATGGGCGACCTTGCGGAAGGGGAGAAGCTAGCCGCCCGTGGCTGGTAGCGCCGAAGAACGGGGCAGAATCGGGGTTCTAGCGCTCCAGGGTGACGTGCGCGAGCACGTCGAGACCTTGAAAAAGCTCGGGGTCGAGCCGGTCGAGGTGCGCGGCATAGAAGACCTCCAAGGGCTCTCCGGCATTATAGTGCCGGGCGGGGAGTCCACGACCATCGGCCGGATGATGGTCGAGTCCGGGATGCTAGATGGCATCCGGAGCTTTTTCTACAAGGGTGGTCCGGTGTGGGGGACGTGCGCCGGGATGGTGCTCGCCGCCTCCGCCACCACGGGGCCGCGCCAGCCGATGCTCGGCCTTATGAACGCACTCGTCGAGCGTAACGGCTTTGGGCGGCAGGTACACTCGTTCGAGAAGGATATAGAGGTCGAAGGATTTGACGCGCCGTTTACCGGGGTCTTTATTCGGGCGCCGTTCTTCGAGGACGTCGGCCCCGGTGTGGAAGTCCTCTCCGAGATAGACGGGCGGGTCGTGGCCGCCAGGGGCGAGAACATCCTGGTTACGGCTTTCCACCCGGAACTGACCGATGACCCGAGGTTCCACGAGTACTTTTTACAGGAGGTGTGCAAATTATGAGCGGACACTCCAAATGGTCCACCATAAAGCGCAAAAAAGGAGCGGCCGACGCCAAGCGCGGGGCGCTATTCGGCAAGCTATCTAAAGCCATAACCGTCTCGGCCCGCGAGGGCGGCGGGGACCCGGATATGAACCCAGCATTAGCCCTCGCGGTGGCGCGGGCCAAAGACGCCAACATGCCGAACGACAACATCGCCCGGGCTATAGACAAGGGCACGGGCGCGGGCGCCGACGCCGAGACCTACGAGAGGATCACCTACGAGGGCTACGCCCCGGGCGGGGTCGCGGTGCTCGTGGACGTACTGACCGACAACCGCAACCGCACGGCGTCGGACGTCCGGTACGTCTTCTCCAAAAACGGCGGCAAGCTCGGCACCTCGGGGTCGGTATCCTACCTGTTCGACCGCAAAGGCGTGATCCTGGTCCCCAAAGACTCCATAGACGAGGACGACCTTATGGAAGCAGCCCTCGAAGCCGGGGCTGAAGACGTCGAGCCTCAAGAGAGCGACTACCGGGTCGTGACCGAGCCCTCCAACTTCATGGTCGTGCGCGAGAGCCTCGAAGCCTCGGGCATAGAGTTCGAGAACGCGGAAATAACGATGGAACCACAGAACTCCATCTCGCTTGAAGCCGGCGAGGCCCGCCAGACCCTACGCCTTATAGAAGCCTTAGAAGAGAACGACGATATCCAGGAAGTTTACTCAAACTTCGACATCTCCGACGAGGTTATGGCCGAAGTCGCCGGGTAGCCCGGAGGTAGGGAAAACCCCGGTGGTTGTGCGCATGGAGGGGACTCTCCATCACCGGGGTTACAACAATAGTATACGTCTTCTTTTATAAGAATACTTTACTTTTTTGTAACGATTTCGTTGCGTCACGAAAATTAGTGTTGAAAACTAGAGTTTGAGGGTGCTACGAGCTGTTGGCGGGAAGCACTCTGTAGACTTTGTCTCTGACCGGCGATACTTTGTAGCCGGCGTTGCGGAGGTCGTCCGTAGCGCCTATGCCGGGCATTACAAAATAGACCGGGCCGTCTTTTAGGGCGCTCCGGGCTCGCGGGACGACGTTGGCCGTGGTTACAGTGACTACCTGTAGGTCCTTCCGGCGGTCTTCTACCAACTGCATGTATCCCAGGACCGCTGTCTCGCGGTGGCCGAGCACTGTGGCGTCTCCGGGGGCTGTCCGGGCCACGGTTTCTATGAGGCAGCGGTATTCGTAGTCGTCGCTCCGGTCTACTGCGCCGTAGTTCGCGGCGGTGTGGACCGAGAGCGCGGCTACTGCGGCGACCGCGGCCAGGGCTGCAAGCGGGACGAGAGTACGTCGTCCGCCGCTTTGTAGGGCGGTTAGCAGGTTGGCGAGTCCCACCGCCGTGAGCAGCGCCAGGATCAGGTAGGTTTGTATAAAGTACGGTTCGATGTCGCTTATGTCGTACTCCAGAGCGTAAGCCAGATATCCGGCAAAGAGCGTCCCGAGAAGTGCGCTGGCGGGGAGATCTCTGCGAGCCAGAGCCCAGATTCCGAGCGGTATCACGAGGAGGAGGGCGACGGGGAACTGCTCCACGAGTTCCCGGAGGTAGAACCATATCCTGCCCGGCAACTCTCCGGGGCCAAAGGCTAGCATCTGGCCTTTAAAGTGGCCGCCGGAGAGGACGAAGATAAAGCCGCCGAGGTTCGAGGGGTCGCCGTAGTTCATCGGGGGGTCCATCGAGGCCCGCAGCGGCAGGTAGAGGTATGGGGAGAGCCCGAGGATGAATAATCCCGTGCCCTGCGTCAGAAACTTCGGGCGGGCCAGGACCCGCCGGTCTACGAGCGCCACGAATATCAGGCTCGCCGGAATGAGCAGGGCGCTCGTCATGTGGGTTGTCAGGGAGAGGCCCACGAGGGCTGCTGTCAGGAGCAGGTAGCTGTTGCGGCGGGTATCGCGCCACAGCAAGAGTGTGTAGAGGCTTGCGGCGACCACGAGGGTGTTGAGCGTGTAGACCTCGGCTGCTACCGCCTGGGACCAGAACGTCGGGCCGGTGGCAAAAGCCAGCGAGGCTACCGCCGCACTCGCCACCCTCATCGTGCCCGCGGTGCCGGAGAGGAGGCGGAGGGCGGTGAGGTAGACGAACAGTACTGCCAGCGACCCGTAGACCGCGGAGGAGAGGTTTACCCGGTAGGCGATGCCGCCGAGCGGCAGGTAGGTAAAGAGTTTGCCGAGCATAATGTACGTCGGGTAGCCGGTCGGGTGGCCGATGCCGAGCAGGTACGCTTTTGCCTGGAGCGTCCCCGAGTCGTAGGAGAGAACGTCGGGGGCCAGGGTGCCGAGGTAGAGAATAAAGGTGAACAGCAGAACCCCGCAGCCGGCGAGAAATGCCGGGTGGCGAAACGTCGAGGTTGCCTTACCCAACGCTTACCGTAAACCATTCGCGGACATGGCTCGAAATGCTACCAGAGCCCGGGCTGCACGGATGGAGCTTACAGAGTAATCTTAGCGCTGTGGTTGGTAAGAGAACAGAAGCGTACACGATACTTGGGATAGATCCCGGTACAGCGACGATGGGGTGGGGTGTGATCCGTGCGGGCAACCCCGCCAACCGGTTGCGCTACGTTCAGCATGGGGCCATCACCACGCCTTCGAGCTGGGAGATGCCCCGGCGTCTCGGGAGGCTATTCGACGGGGTGACGGAGCTTGTAGAAGGCTACACCCCCGACGCGGTGGTGATCGAGGAACTGTTCTTCAATACCAACGTAACCACCGCCATCACCGTCGGCCAGGCCCGGGGGGTCGCGATACTCGCCGCCTACCGGGCTGGCGTCGAGACGTTTGAGTACACGCCGCTGCAGATAAAACAGGCCGTGACCTCCTACGGCCGGGCCGACAAGCATCAGGTTCAGGAGATGGTCCGCGCCCTCTTGAACCTGCCCGGCCTCCCGAAACCCGACGACGCCGCCGACGGTCTGGCCGCGGCCATCTGTCACGCCTTCTCGTCGCGCATGGGCGGCGTATCCGGCAAGGTCGGGGTAGGAAAATAGCCGTTATCCTGGATAATTAAGCCATGATAGAGAGGCTTCGCGGACAATTACTGGAGAAGGACCCGGACGGCGTGGTGGTCGATGTCGGGGGCGTCGGTTACCGGACCTCCACTTCGGCGGCTACGACCCGGGAGCTAGGGAAGCCGGGCGAGGAGTGCGTGCTACACACCAGGATGGTGGTGCGGGAGGACGCGATGCTCCTGTTCGGGTTCGCCACAAAGGTCGAGCGGGCGGCGTTCGACGCGCTGACGGCGGTTAGCAAGGTCGGGCCGAAGCTGGCGCTCGCCGTGCTCTCGACGCTATCGCCGGCCGAGGTCGCCGAGTGCGTAGACCGCAACGACATATTAAAGCTCTCCTCCGTGCCGGGTCTTGGCAAGAAGACTGCCGAGCGGCTCGTGCTCGAGCTCCGGGGCCGGGACCTGGCCGCTTTCGCTTCCGAGCCCGCCCTGGCGGTAAACGGGACGGCCGCCAGAAGCGGTACCGGGGCCGCCCCCGGTACCTACCTCGAGGCCCGCGACGCGCTCGTCGGGCTTGGATACTCCGTAGAGGAGGCTGGCCGGGCGCTCTCCGAGATCCCGGCCCAAGACTCGGTCCAAAAATATCTCAGGGAGGCGCTGCGGCGGCTCGGGAGCCGCCGATGAGCGACGAAGAAGGGCGTTTCGAGGGCGTGGAAGACGACTTCACCGTATCCGGTGGTTCCACGTCCGGCGAGTTTGACGGCGGTAAGCTGCCCGGAGGCAACGGGGGAGCGGGGGGACCGCTAGACCCGGGAGAGTTTCCAGAAGACGACGAGCCGACGCTGCGGCCCCGGACGCTGTCGGAGTTTATCGGGCAGGAAGGGCTGAAGGAGAACCTCCGGATCTTTGTCGAAGCTGCCCGGCGGCGGGGGGAGGCTCTCGACCACGTACTGCTCGCCGGGCCGCCGGGTCTCGGGAAAACTTCTCTGTGCCGGATACTCGCGGGCGAGATGGGGGTCGGGATACAGATAACCAGCGGTCCGACGCTGGAGCGGGCGGGGGACATAGCGGCGATTCTTACCGCTTTAGAAGAAGGCGACTTCTTATTTATAGATGAGATCCACCGCCTTAACCGCCAGATAGAAGAGGTCCTCTACCCGGCCATGGAAGATTTCGCCATCGACATCGTGCTCGGCCAGGGGCCTTCGGCCCGCACCATCCGGATGGACGTTCCGCGGTTTACCCTCGTCGGGGCCACCACCCGCACCGGCCTTATAACCTCGCCGCTGCGCGACCGGTTCGGTTTCTCCAGCCGCCTCGACTACTACGAGCCCGAAGACCTGAGGAAGATCATTGAGCGCAACGCCGGGATACTAAAGGTGCCTATAACGGAGCCCGGAGCCGGCCAACTCGCCCGCCGCAGCCGCGGCACGCCGCGCATCGCCAACCGGCTTTTAAAGCGCGTCCGGGACTACGCGGAGGTGATCGGCGACGGCCGGATAGATGAGCCGACCGCCAACGCCGCGCTAGAGATGCAGGGCGTTGACGACCTAGGCCTCGACCGGGTGGACCGCGACTACCTGAGCCTTATTATCGAGAAGTTCGACGGCGGGCCGGTCGGGGTCGGAACCATATCCGTGGCTCTGGGCGAGGCGCGGGACACGGTAGAGGACGTCTATGAGCCGTATCTGCTACAGAGCGGCCTCATACAGCGCACGAGCCGCGGCCGCATCGCCACCCGCCGGGCCTACAACCACCTCGGCCTCCCAAACCGGGACTAATTTCAAACCATCACCCTTCTACCGGGAACAAGTCTCGGATTCATCTGCGACGGGTATAGGTTGTGGGATACGGAGATTGGTCGCCCGAGGTTCGGAAAGGCGCCAGCGGCAGCACCAGAGCGGTGTAAAAGCCTGATGTCCGGAGGTTGTAGAGCGGCGTGCGGCCGGAGATTGTGGTTTGAGAAAGGTCCGGTGGGTTAGTGGAACTGTCGGTTCTGATACTGGAGCTTTCGGTCTTACTGGCCGGGGCGGTATTTCTTGGCGTGCTGGCCCGGCGGGTGGGCGTGCAGCTTACCGTGGTGCTGGCCCTTTTCGGCTTTCTCGCGGGCTGGCTCGGCGGACCACTCGGCATCGAGAGCCCGCTGAGGGCTGAAAGCTTTGAAGAAGTTCTGGTCTTTCTGTTTCTGCCCGTACTGGTCTTTGAGGCCGCTCTAGGGTTGTCGACACGCTCTTTTATAAGGAACCTCACGCCGATATTGGTCTTGGCCGTGGTGGCGTTCGTTTTCTCGGCCGGGCTGGTCGGGGTCTCTCTGTGGTTGGGGCTTGGCATACCGCTCGCGGCGGCGCTCGTTTTTGGAGCTTTGATCTCCGCCACGGACCCCGTAGCCGTCGTGGCTATTTTCCGGGACCTCGGCGTACCGGAACGTCTTCTGACCCTCGTGGAAGGAGAGAGCATGCTCAACGACGGCGTCGCCATCGTGCTTTTCAACGTTCTCCTGGCCGGTGCTCTCGGCGGAGGGGTGAGCGTACTCGGTGGGATCGGGGACTTCTTCGGCGTGTTCTTTGGAGGTGTGGCGCTAGGAGCTGCGGTCGGGCTGGCCGCCGCCCTGGCGCTACCGGGGCTAGATCGGCTGCCGGCTGCGGCGCTCTCGGTTGCCGTCGCTTATGGCGGCTTTGTGCTAGCCGAGGGCGTGCTGGGTTTCTCGGGGGTCACGGCGACGGTTACCTCGGGTCTGGTCCTCGGGGGGCTGGCTCCGAGCCGGGCGTCGGCCGAGGTGCGACAACTCTGGGATGAGCTGTGGGAGTCGCTGGACTACGTGGCGAACGCGCTCTTGTTCCTGCTGATAGGGCTCGCTATAGACCCGTGGCTCCTGTGGGACAACTTGGGAGCCGTGGCTCTCGCGGTCGTGGTAGTGCTTCTGGCGCGGGCCGCGGCCGTGCTGCCGATCGTCTCGGCGCTCCAGAGACTCGCCCGCATTCCTCCGGTCGGGTGGCGCAACGAGTCGGTCTTGATCTGGGGTGGTCTGCGCGGCGGGGTGGCGCTGGCTCTGGCACTCTCCTTGCCCGAGTCGCTGGCCGTCCGGGAGACGTTTATCGCGATGACGGGCGGGGTCGTGCTGGCGACGCTACTCTTGAACGCGACGACCATCTCGTGGCTGGTACACCGGCTCGGGCTGGACAAGCCTTCCCGGTCGGATGAGTTCCTGGCAGGGGTCGCCCGGCTGGCGGGTATGAGAGCGGCCCGCCGCCGGTTGGACGAGTTGGGTTTGCAGGAACCGGAGATCTCCTCCCGCATAGAGAAAGCGGAGGACTCGGCGCGCAGAGGTCTCGAACGGATAGAGCTGACCGGCGAGGAGGAAGAGCGGGTAGTCATCCGCCGCGGTCTGTTCGCCGAGCGCGAGAGCTACCAGCGGCTTTCCGACGCCGGTCTCTTGCCGCCGCCCGCCGCGCGGGCCTTGCTGCACGAGGTAGAAGACCAGATAGAGAAGTTCGAACTCGACGGGAGTCCGGCGGAGGTCCCGGAGCGCCGGACCCGCTCACGCTTTGACCATCTGGTAGAGCGGTTGGAGAGCCGGTTGCCCAAACCGCCGGGAGAGAGCGCGGGAGAGTTAGTCTACGCCGAGGCGAGCGCCCGCCGGCTAGCCGCGCGCCGGGTGGGCGAGGAGCTTGAATCGTTCGCCCTCCTGCCGAACGTAAAACCTTCGGCGGTCGAAAAAGCGCGGGAAATCTTTGATGTCTGGGAAAAGCAAGCCGTCGCGACACTCTCCAGGCTGGACCGCGGGGGAGAGTTTGTCCAGGAGAAGTTCTATCGCCGGCAGGCTGAAGCTCTCGGCCGCATCGCCGCTCTGGACGCGCTGCGGGGGTTGACCGAAGCTGGACTTTTATCTGAAAGCCTCGTAGATCGCACGGCTGAAGCGGTATCCGCGGAGATCGGGCGAAAAACCCGAGCGGAGTAAAACCCTACCGGTCCCGCGGCGCGGGGTGATTGGAAACGTTCCACAGACACAGGGCGTGTAGCTCCATCCAGAGGAGAACGGTAGCGAGAAAGAGGTATGCGCCGTAGTGGTCCAGAAAGACCGAGACGATTGTCAGGAAGCCCGCGGTGAAGCTGACTCTGGCTTGCCAGCGCCACCGGAGCGCCCACCGGAGACGCCGCCACATGAAGTACGCGGCCAGGATAAAGCACGCGTAGATCACGACGGCCGCCGCGTAGCGTACCGCGCCGCCGACCGTAAGTTCCCCGGTGCCGACCGAGACACCCAAGAGGCCGTAGGCTACGGTTACCCCGCCAGCGGCTGCGAGAAAGAGCGGCCCCACTCCCCAGCCGCGGGCGCCGCTCTCCTCTACCGCGCCCCGGTGGAGCCCGACCTGAAAGAACGCTAGCAGCAGACCCGCGGCCACAAAGGTGTAGGCTGCGACCTCTCCGTAAGGTCCGGCGGTCAGGGCGCCCGGCCAGCCGGCCGACGGGTCATCTACCGGATGCCAGCCGAGACGCCGCAGAAAGCCATACTGCAACGCTGTGAGGCCGGCGAGAGCGAGGGCGAACAGGATAGGGGTGACGATACCGACCACCGCCGCCCGGCGCGGCATCGAGACCTTCTCGGCCGTCCGGGCCGCCCACCGGGCCAGACGTTCGACTCTATACTGCTGTCCAGGTTCGGAGGCCAACCGCAAGCCGCCTTTCAGGAAATCTTCTACCCGTCGCCGGGTTGCAGACCCGGACCCGTATAAGGTATATCCTGTGGCGGTATGGTGTCGGGTATTACCGGGAAGTTTCGGGTGGCGCAGATGCTGGAGCGGCAAAACGGGCTGAAAGGTTGTGGTCTATAGTGCGCATTTCTTCCTGGGCGGTAACGGTACTTTCGGCGGCCCGGAGCGCGGAGGCGGTCTTTGACCGGGCGCGGTTCAAGCTCAAGCAGTTCTCCGGACTGCTGTCGGAGGTCGAGGTGCTACCCTACCGGGGCTACGGCACGCCGCACATCCTGTCGCTCAGGGGACGGGTGCTGGAGGACAAGGGCATTACGCGCTCCAGCGCGGAGGACACCGCGCTAAACAACCTGCGGAACATGTTCCGGCGCTTCGATAGCTCCGAAGTACCCGGGGCCCGGGTGCTGGCCCGTTTCGGGGGCCTGGAGGTCATGACCAGAACGGACGCTGAAGGCTTTTTCGAGCTGCGCTTTGAGCTTTCGGAGCCGCTGCCAGGAGGTACGGCCTGGCAGCAAGTGGAGTTGGAGTTGATCTCCCCTCGGGTCCAGCGACAGGGGACGGTGGGAGCTACCGGGCTCGTGCTCGTCCCTCGGGACGCCAAATTCGGGGTGATAAGCGACCTCGACGACACGGTAGTCCGTTCCAGCGCCACGAGCTTCTTGAAGATGGCCCGTATGGTGCTGCTGGAGAACGCCCACACGAGGCTGCCGTTTGATGGAGTGGCGGAGTTCTACAGTGCCTTGCAGAACGGCCCGGATGTTGGGGAAAAGGCCTGGAACCCGATCTTCTACGTGTCTAGCAGCCCCTGGAACCTCTACGACGTCCTAGAAGACTTCCTGGACTTCCACGGGGTACCGGCCGGACCGATGTTCCTAAAAGACTGGAGCCCGACCAGCGTCTGGAGCCACCGGCGGCACAAGCTGGAGGCGATCCGGGGTCTGCTCGACACCTACCCGGAGTTGCCGTTCGTCCTGATCGGGGACTCCGGCCAGAGCGACCCGGAGATCTACCGGGACATCGTCCGGGAGTACCCGGGCCGCATAGAAGCTATCTACATCCGGGATATCACCCCCGGCGAGCGGGCCGCCACCGTCCGTAACCTGGCCCGCGAACTGCGAACCTCCGGTGTCGCCATGCTGCTCGCCCGCGACTCTACAGCCGCGATGACCCACGCCGCCGCCTTCGGCCTTATCTCCCCGACAGCTTGACCCTTTCGGGGAGACGGGCGCTAACTCCGTCTCCCCGGTTATAAGCCCGCGACTAGCGGCCACGCAGGTTCTCCGGCGTCGTTACGGCTCCCTCGGCCGCCGAAGAGACCAGGGCAGCGTACTTCGCCATCACCCCGGTCGTGTAGCGGGGTTCCGGTTCGCTCCAGCCGTCGAAACGGCTCTCTAGCTCCTCGTCGGAGAGGTCTACGTCGAGGCGGCGGTTTTGTATGTCGAAGGTGATCTTATCGCCGTCGCGCAGGGCGGCTATGGGTCCGCCGTGGGCGGCTTCGGGAGCGACGTGGCCCGCCATGAGGCCTCTCGTCGCCCCGGAGAAGCGGCCGTCGGTCAGGAGGGCCACGGACTCGCCGAGGCCCTGACCGACAAGGGCCGCGGTGACGCCGAGCATCTCGCGCATACCGGGACCGCCTTTCGGTCCCTCGTACCGGATCACGACGACGTCCCCGTGCCCTATCTGTCCGGCCTGGGCGGCCTCCATCGCCGCTTCCTCGGAGTCAAAGACGCGGGCCGGTCCCTCGTGATGCAGGCGCTCGTGGCCGGCGACCTTTATGACGCAGCCCTCCGGGGCGACGTTACCCTTGAGGATCACCAACCCACCGGTCTTTTTTACCGGGTTCCCGGCGGACTTTACGACCTCCTGGCCGCTGGTCTCTTCGGCCTCCTCCACTTCATCGCCGATAGTCTTTCCCGTGGGGGTGAGGCGGGAGCCGTCGAGGAGGCCGGCTTCCAGGAGGCGGCGACCGACGAGCTTCGTGCCGCCGGCCCGGTCGAGGTCCACGGCCACGTAGCGACCGCCGGGTTTAAGGTCGGCGACTATCGGGGTCCGGCTGCTGACCCGGTCGAAGTCGTCAATGCCGAGGTCTATACCAGCCTCCCGCGCCAGCGCCAAGAGGTGCAGTACGGAGTTGGTCGAGCCGCCGCTCGCGGCGACGCCTGCGATAGCGTTCTCGAACGATTTCCGGGTCAGGATGTCGGCCGGGGTCAGACCGCGGTGGAGTACGTCCATTACGAGCCTGCCAGCTTCCACACAAACTTCGTCCCGGCGCGGGTCGTTGGCCGGCGGGTTTGAGGAGCCTATCGGGGAGAGCCCCAGGAACTCTAAAGCCATCGCCATGGTATTAGCGGTGAACTGCCCGCCGCAGGCCCCGGCTCCGGGACACGCCGCGCCCTCGATGGCCCGCAACTCGTCGTCGGAGATGTTACCGGCCGCGTGAGCCCCGACCGCCTCGAAGACGTCCTGGACCGTAAGGTCCCGGCCGTTTACCCGGCCCGGAGCTATGGAGCCGCCGTAGACGACAAACCCCGGGACGCCGAGCCTCACGTGGGCCATCGCCGCGCCGGGGATGGTCTTGTCGCAGCCGACGAGGGAGACGACGGCGTCGAACATGTGACCGCGGCCGACGAGCTCTATGGAGTCGGCGATGACCTCGCGGCTTACGAGCGACGTCTTCATGCCCTCGGTGCCCATCGTAACACCGTCGGAGATGGCGACGGTGTTGAACTCCATCGGGGTGCCGCCGGCTTCCCGGATGCCCTCCTTGACCCGCTCGGCCAGGCGGCGGTGGTTGAAGTTGCAGGGCATGGTTTCGGTCCAGGTGTGGGCGACGCCGACTATGGGCTTACTGAGGTCTTCGTCGGTAAACCCTATCGACTTGAGCATCGCCCGGGCTGGAGCCCGGTCCCGGCCCTCGAATATGGTCCGGCTCTTGTGACGAAGGTCTGTGGTCTCCATGTAAAGTTCTCCGGTTCTAGGGTTTCGGACTAATAATAGTAGCTATTTACGGGAGTATAAGAAGCGTAAGCTCCCGGTGCCAGTTTAGAATAGCCCGATGAAACAGAGCGTTGCCGACATCAAAACCTCCCTGCTGGTTCCAGTGCTCCTCGGGTTGACGATCTTTTTCTGGGCCTCGGCGTTCGCCGGTATCCGGGCGGGCCTCGAATTCTACGGGCCAGGGCATGTCGCGCTGCTACGACTCGGGATCGCCTCTCTCGTGCTCGGGGTTTACGCGGTCGCGGTCCGGATGCCGCTGCCGGACCTAAAGGACCTGCCGGCCATAGCGCTCGCCGGTTTTCTGGCGTTTACCGTCTACCACACGTCCCTGAGCTTCGGGGAAGTCACGGTGTCGGCGGGACCGGCGAGCCTGCTGGTGAATACAGCCCCGATCTTTACCGCACTGCTCGCAACCGCCTTCCTCGGGGAACGCCTGAAGGTTCTCGGGTGGGCCGGGATGATAATAAGTTTCTGCGGCGCGGCCCTTATAGCGCTCGGCGAGGGACAAGGGTTCGCGCTCGCGCCCGGAGCCTTTATTATCCTGCTGGCCGCCGTCTCTGTGAGCGTCTACCTCATAGTACAGCGGCCCTACCTCCGCAAGTACGGCGCCCTGAACTTTACCGCCTACGCTCTCTGGGCCGGGACCCTGTTCACCCTGGTCTTTCTGCCGGGTCTCGTTTCGGAGCTAGAGGCTGCGCCGCCCGAAGTCACACTCGCGATGGTCTACCTCGGGATCTTCCCGACCGCCATCGCCTACGTGACCTACGCCTACGTTAACTCCGTTATGCCGGCCTCAAGGGCGGTGAGTTTCCTGTACCTGGTGCCCGCGCTGGCATTCCTTATAGCCTGGGTCTGGCTCGGCGAGGTGCCGGGGATACTCTCCGTCGTAGGCGGAGGGATCGTGCTTTCCGGCGTGATCCTGGTCAATACCCGCGGCCGCTGAAAGTCGTTATACACTAATTGTGAGATGTGTGATTTTATATAAGAGGAGTCAGGATGGACACAGAGAACGAAGTTCGCCGCGTAAGCCCCGGAGCCCGCATCGGTCACGTTCATCTGAAAGTAGCGGACCTGGAGCGGTCCCTAGGTTTCTACCGGGATATCTTAGGGTTCGAGGTTACCCAGCGGTACGGGGAGGAGGCGGTGTTCCTCTCCGCGGGCGGCTACCACCACCACATCGGTCTGAATACCTGGGCCGGACGTAACGTGCCGCCGGCTCCGGCGCGGAGCGCGGGGTTGTTTCATCTGGCGATACTTTACCCCGAGCGTCGGGACCTCGCCCAAGCTCTGCAGTGGCTTCTGGATGCTGAATATCCGCTCGACGGGGCCTCGGACCACGGGGTCTCGGAGGCTCTGTACCTGCGCGACCCGGACGGCAACGGTGTCGAGTTGACCGCCGACCGCCCCGAGGAGGAGTGGCCCCGCGAGGGAGACGGTACTTTGAGGATGGTGACCCGTCCGCTAGACGTTGAAGGACTATTGGCCGAACTACAGCCCTCGTAGTCTTGTCTGCTTGTTATCGTCCGCGCCGGGAATAGAATAATCGCATGGGTCTGGAAGGCGTTGGAAAGCTGCTTATCGGCGGGGCGGTCGTGTTGCTGGTGCTCGGGGGGTTGTTTCTGCTCCTGAGCCGCTTCGGGCTGGACCGGCTGCCGGGGGACCTGGTCTTCCGGCGGGGCAACCTGACCGTTTATTTCCCGATAGGGTTGATGATCCTGCTTTCCATCGTCGCCACCGTCGTCCTGAACCTCATCTTCCGGCGCTAGAGACAGGTCTTCCCGTGCTGACGAGCGAGCTCGACTACGGGCTGCCGGAGGAACTTATTGCCCAACACCCCGCCGAACCCCGCGATACCTCGCGCCTCATGGTGATAGACGCCAGAAGCGGCTCTATCTCCCACCACACGTTCCGGGACTTGCCGGGGTTCATCCACCCGGGTGATGCCCTGGTCTTGAACGAGACCAGGGTACTGCCGGCCCGGCTCTCGGCCAGAAAACAGACCGGTGGGGAGGTCGAACTGCTGTTTCTGCGGGACCTCGGCGGCAAGGGACGCGACCGGTGGGAGGCGCTCGCCCGGCCGAGTCGGCGTCTCAAGCCCGGTGCTGAGCTATCTGTCGGCGGAGCCGGCGAGAGCGTGACGCTCGTAGAAGACCTCGGCGAAGGATACTGGGTGGTGGAAGGCGAAGACGTCCGCGATCTACTGGAGCGGAACGGCAGCGTGCCGCTCCCGCCGTACATCCGGGCAACTCTGGAGGCTGAGAAGGCGTACCAGACGGTGTATGCGCGGGAAGCCGGGTCGGCCGCGGCCCCGACCGCCGGTTTGCACTTTACGGAGCGGGTGTTGCGGGACGTTGCGGACCGGGGCGCGGAGGTTGCTAAGGTGACGCTGCACGTCGGGACCGGGACGTTTCTGCCGGTGCGGGTAGAGAACTTGGAGGAGCACAGGATGCACGCCGAGTACTACCGGGTGCCTGAGGCGGCGGCGCGAGCGGTGGACGGCGCGCGGCGGGTCTTGGCGGCCGGGACCACGGTGGCCCGGACGCTGGAGAGTAGGGCGGGGAGTGAGGAGGACGAGGGGGAGTCGGAGATATTCATCTACCCCGGTTACCGGTGGCGGTCGGTGGACGCACTCCTGACGAACTTCCACCTGCCGCGCTCCACGCTGCTCGCGATGGTGATGAGCTTCGGGGGTGTGAACCTCTTGCGGGAAGCTTACCGGGTCGCGGTCGAGGAGCGGTACAGGTTCTACTCCTTTGGGGACGCTATGCTGATCCTGAACGGCGGGAGGAGCCTGTAGGCGCTCCGGTAACCATAGAGGTAACCGCGACCGACGGCGCGGCGAGGGCTGGCGTCCTCCGCACGCCCCACGGCGAGGTCGAGACCCCGACCTTTATGCCGGTCGGGACCAAGGGTACGGTAAAGGGGCTGACGCCGGGGGAGGTGCGGGAGACCGGGGCCGGCGTCGTACTCGGCAACACCTACCACCTGTACCTGCGGCCGGGCGCGGACGTCGTGCGGGAGGCTGGCGGGTTGCACGCCTTTAGCGGCTGGGACGGCCCGATGCTGACCGACTCCGGCGGCTACCAGGTCTTCTCGCTCGCCGATACGCGCAAGCTCTCTGAAGAAGGGGTCGAGTTCGCTTCGGTCTATGACGGTTCGGCGCACGTCTTTACGCCGGAGCTTACGACCCGCGTCCAGGAAGAGCTAGGGGCGGACATCGCGATGGTGCTCGACGAGTGTCCACCGGCGGGTGCGGACTACGGGTATCACCGGGAGTCGCTGCGGCGGACGGCGCGGTGGGCGGAGCGGTGCCGGGAGTCGCACACTAAAGAAGATCAGGCGCTGTTCGGTATCGTGCAGGGCGGGGTATACCCGGACCTGCGTCAGGAGAGCCTGGAACGGACCCTGGACCTGGACTTCCCGGGGTACGCGGTCGGGGGGTTGTCCGTCGGGGAGTCGCGGGAGGCGATGCTGGAGACGGTCGCGCTCACGGCCGCCGGTCTACCGACCGAAAAACCCCGGTACTTCATGGGCATCGGCGACCCGGTCGGCATCTTGCAGGTCATATCGCTCGGGGTGGACATGTTCGACTGCGTGCTCCCGACCCGCCTCGCCCGTCACGGCGCGGCCCTGACGCCGGCCGGCCGGCTGAACCTGAAAAACGCCCGCTACCGGCGGGACTTCGGGCCGCTGGATGGGGAGTGCTCCTGCGCGGCGTGCACCGGCTACAGCCGGGCGTACCTGGCGCATCTGGTGCGGGAGAACGAGTTGCTCGGCCACCGGCTCGTCACGCTGCACAACGTGCACTTTATGATGAACCTCTGCCGCCGGGCGCGGGAGGCGATACTCGATGGTCGCTACGAGGAGTGGATGCGGTCCTGGGCCGCGCGCTACATGGCGGCTTGAACAAGGTCTGAGGTACAGATCTTTTGAAAAGAATGCTAGAATGCTTCAGATTTTATGGGTAGCCGCCGCAACAGCTTTATAATCCTCGGGCTCGTCGCCGTTCTGGTAGTGGTGGCGGCGTACATGATCTTCGTTCGCCAGCCGGTGAGCCAGGCCACGCAGCTAGGGCTGGACCTCAGCGGTGGGGTGAGCGTTCAACTCGAAGGTTATCAGGACGACGGCAGCGAGGTTACCCGGGAGGAGATGGACCAGGCGGTCGAGGTTATCCGCCAGCGGGTGGACAGCCTCGGCGTCACAGAGCCCGAAATACAGGTTCAAGGCCAGGATCAGGTCTCGGTAAATATCCCCGGCATCACCGATCCGGACCGGGCGGTAGAGGTAATAGGCCGTACCGCCCAGCTAGGGTTTTATGAAGTGCTGGCTTCGGATGGCGGGCAGCAACCCGCAGCGCAAGACCAGGTAGACCAGGTCGAAGAGGACCTCCGGCAGAACCTGCAAAGAGACTCCGAGTTCGAGGAGGGGCAGACCAAGATCCTCTTCGAGGAGACGCCGGTCCCGGACAGCGACCAGGTACAGGTCATAGGCTATATAGTCTCCGAGCAGCCGCAGCTCAGGGGGGACGCGCTGGAATCAGCATCGCTCGTCCGTGACCAGCAGGGCAGGTTACAGGTCCAGATCGAGTTTACCGGCGGGGGCTCCGAGGGCTTCGGGGACCTGTCACAGCAGATCAGTGAGAACGCCATCTCCCAGGGCCGGCCGGGTACCGGTCAGGTCGCCATAGTCCTCGACCGGGACGTGGTCAGCGCGCCGACCGTGGACCAGCGTCTCGACCAGCGGTCCATCGTGATCGAGAACCAGTCGGCTGGCGGGCTGCCGCAGAACGAGGCCGAGGAGTTGCAGATCGTGCTAGAGACCGGCGCTTTGCCGGTTAACATGCGGGTCTTGTCGGTGACGACCATCGGGCCGACGCTCGGGGCGGCGTCGTTCCAGGCGGGGCTTATAGCGGCGGCGGTCGGCTTTGGGCTCGTACTCTTGTTCCTGCTCTTTATCTACCGGGCGCTCGGGGTTATCGCGGACCTGGCGCTACTTATCTACGCGTTCTTGCTCTGGGGGCTTATCGTGACGATCCCGATAACCATTACGCTGCCAGGTATCGCGGGTATCGTATTGTCTCTGGGCGTGGCCGCGGATGCGAACATCGTGATCTTCGAGCGGATAAAAGAGGAGATCCGTCGCGGAAAGACGAGCCGCAGCGCGATCCAGATCGGCTACCAGAAGGGTTTCCGGGCCATCCTGGATGGTAACATTACGACCCTGATCACGGCGTTTATCTTGTTCGCGCTCTCGACCGGCTCGGTCCGGGGATTCGCGGTCCTCCTGACTCTGGGCGTCCTGCTCTCCATGTTCACGGCCATCGTGGTTACCCGGGCGCTCTTGGGCGTAATATCCAGCCGCGGCGGGGTAAACCTCTCACCGGGCATGGTCGGGGTCTCCAAGAGCAGTATGGCGGCGGCCTCCGAAAAGGCGAGGGTCGAGTAGTGGCCCTCCGGGAGCGTCTGCGGGGCGTGGACTTTGTCGGCGGGTACAAGGTGTGGTTCGCCCTGTCGGCGGTGGTCCTGTTGCTCGGCCTCGGGGCTATCGCGCTCGGTCGGCTGGACTTTGGGATAGATTTCGAGGGCGGGGCGAAGTTCACGGTGACCGGCATAGACGGCGGGGCTTCAACGGAGGAAGTCGAATCCGCGCTACCGGGTTTCGTGGAGAGCGAGGCCGTGATCCAGAGTTTAGGCGGCGGCGGGTATGAGATCCGGACGCCAGTCCTCAACGAAGGTCAGCGCACCGAAGTCCGCGACACGCTCCGGAGCGACCTCGGGGCCGAGGTCAGCGAGACCAGCATCAGCCCGACTTTCGGCGGTCAGGTCCGCAACCAAGCGGTTCAGGCCGTGCTCGCAGCCCTCCTCGTCATAGTGGTTTTTATCAGCATCCGCTTTGAGTTCGCGTTTGCGGCGGCGGCGATAGTCGCGGTGCTGCACGACATCCTCATAACCGTCGGCGTCTACGCCCTCGTCGGCCGGGAGGTGAACCTCGTTACGGTCGTGGCGGTCCTGACGGTCTTAGGCTACTCACTCTATGACACCATTATCATCTTCGACCGTATCCGGGAGAACACGCCGGAGGTCGGCTACAATCGCCGCCGCTTCGACCGGGTGATAAACGACTCCATCCGGCAGGTCGTGACGCGTTCTATCTACACCTCAGTATCCACCCTCATCCCGATCATCGCGCTCCTCATATTCGGCGAGTCTACCCTGAGCGACTTCGCCTTCGCGCTCCTGGTCGGCATCCTGGCCGGTACCTACAGCTCCATCTTTATAGCCTCCCCGGTGCTCTCGCTCTACAAAGCCTGGCGGGCCGGAAAACGCCGCACCCAGAGTGCCTGACGGCTCTCAGAGCTAGTCAGCCAATCAGTCGGTCAGCTAGTCAGGAGTTCGATGAGAGGTACCCGGTAGCGTTTGGCGGAAGAGGTCAGCGAAGAACCTTTGCGTCACGCACCGAAAGAGCGGGGCGAGCACTGACAAGCTGAAGTGTTGACAGGCTGATCCCGCTGCGAGCGCTACCTGGCGGCCCCGGCTGTCACCTCTGGAAGATACTGGCGCAACGCTTGTGCGAGCGGTTTGGGATCGTCGGCCGCGATGTGAAAGACGGAAGCCGGCGCACTTTCCTTGAGGAAACCTGTCGCGGAGCGCGGAGTCCGCAGTCGCAGCACGACATCCGTCTTGCCGCCAGCGGCGACGCGGAGGGCGTCTTCCTCCGGAGTGTGGAAGAGACCGTCCCCGTACTCGGGAGCCTTGCGGCTTCCCAGCTCCACGGACTCTATATCTTTGTACGGAACGAACCCTTCGGCGAATACACCGTAGCGGAGCCGCAGACCCGCTGCTTCGAGGCGGTGCGGCAGGGTTACCAGGCTGGCGTAGAGGCCGAGCAGCCAGAGCGTTGCGTATACTTCCAGGGCGAGCAGGACCCACTTCAACCACTCCCAGGGCGAGAACGCGATGGCGAGCACGTGCACGAGGACGAGTTCCATCGGGGTTGCGACGATTATCAGCGGTACTATCTCCCGAAGTGCAGATCGCCGGTGGTAACCAAACTCGTTTTCCGTGAGCCGTACCCGCCGGAAAGTCCACCGGAACAAAGCTATAAAGATGCGGGGTTCCTTTAGTATCAGCCGCGCCACCGTCCGGGGGAGCGCTACCGAGAGGCCGTCTTCCAGCGCCTTCCACACATCGAGTCCTTCGCTACGTCCCCGCTGGTAGCGGCGGAGGATCAGCACCAGGTTCCCAGCCCCGAAGATCAGGAGCAAAGCTTCCAGACCCGCCACGACGAAGAGCGCGTCTCTGAGACCCATAACCCCGGACCACACGAGAAGTAGTTCGGCCAGGATCAGGGCCGGTAACACCAGCTTTAACGCCTGCTTGAGAGTACACTTCATCCGACCTCTCCCTTCTCCATATGCTCCAGGAGCAACCTCATGCACCTGTTCTGGGCCGGTGACATACTGCCGAGCATGACCCCGGAGAGCGCCTGCTCCAAAGGCTCCGGCGCCCAAGCTCCGACCGCGAGACTCTCCGGTAGCGGGTGCTCTTCAAAGCGCGCCGCGTACTCCCCGGCGAGCGACTCTACGTCGGGGGCGTCTTCTGGGAGGTGCGCGAGCGCCACAAACCGCTTTTCCAGGGCGAGTAGCTTGTCGCGTTCGTCTGGATGATCCGCCAGGTAGCGGATGAAAGTTTCCTGGAACTCCTGGTATCCCTCCGGCCACCGGAAATCGTCGAGCGTGTTCCAGAGCTTGTTGCCCTGCTCCAGGCCCTCCGGGTAGAGGTCTTCCCAGTGCTCTCCGAGGTGCTTCCGGGTGAGTTCGAGCATGTAGGACTCTCCACCTTCTTGCTCGGCACCCTCTCCGGCGAGCGCCCGCAACAGACGCTCGCGGCGGGTTTCAAGCTCGGAGATACGGCCCTCGACTTCCGAGAGGAGCGTCCGGAGGACGGTCTCCAGCTCCGTGCTGGAAGTCTCTTCTCCGAGCACACCCTTTATACGATCCAGCGACAAGCCCAGGGATTGCAGGGTTTTTATCCGGTGCAGCCGTAAGAGGTCGTCCGCCGTATACACCCGGTAGCCGGACTGCGTGCGCGGCGGCTCGCCGAGCAGACCGAGTTTCTCGTAGTGCCGGATCGCCTTCCGGGTAATACCGAGTAGCTCCGCGGTCTCCCCGATCAAGAGTCGTTTTCTGTACTTTTCCGCGTCCATAACTATTACGAGTGTAAAGCTTGACTCTGGGATAAGGTCAAGGAGGGACGAGACCGGAGGGAGGTTTTGTCTACTCCCGAGGGCGCCGGGAAAGCCACTCCAGGTGCTAAGGGCTCCGGCGAAAGTTGTCCAGGTTTGGCGGGACTAGCTAACCCGGGCGTTGCAGTACGAGACCTGGCGACCCCCGTTTGGTTTGGGACGACCCGGGAGCACGACGCCTCACTCGTCTGGTGTGGCCGCCGCCTCCGCGAGTACCCGGGCCAGCAACTCGGGCTGCGAGAGCATCGGGTGGTGGCCGGTCGGTAGCTCCAGGATCTTACCCGCCCGTCTCGCATACTCCCGCTGCACTTCGGGAGGCGTAGCCCGGTCCTCGGCGCACACGACGTAGGTCGAGGGCTCTTCGTGCCACGCAACGGCGCGAGGGGCCTGCCCAAAGACCGACAAGGGCTGGCGGGTGAGCCGTTCCAGCGCCCCGGTGACCGCCGCCCCGTCGCAGTCCTGCATAAAGGCGTCGGGCATTAGCTCAGCCTTTATACCCATCGTGCCGTCCTCCGGGTCAGGGTCCATCCACGGCCCCGGCTCCCTGGATCCGCCGAAGCTCGCCATCGTCTCTTCTAGCTCGGGCATCACGGAGGTCACGTAGACGAGGTGTTTGACGTTACCGTGGTCCGCGGCAGCGTCGGTAACGACCATGCCGCCGTAGGAGTGCCCCACGAGCACGACGGGCTCGTCCTCCTCGTCGAGTGCAGCCCGGACCGCGTCGGCGTCGGCGTACATGTCCCCCGGAGTCTCTCCGGAGCCACTCGGAGAGGCCACACAGCTCGGCAACTCCACGGCCCGGCTGCCCAAGCCGAGGGCGGCGAGCGGTTCCACCATGCGATGCCACCACCACGCCCCGTCGAAGACCAGGGCGCCGTGCACGAAGATGATCTTCATACTCTCTACCTCCTCAGCAACGCTTGCGATCCTTATGAAAGCAGAGTGTAGCATTGACGAAGTATTTATGTAGCGTTTAATGCTGATTCGAGGGCTGTCCTGGTGTTTTCGCCGACACCTTCTGTCCCTCTATGAGTCGCGCACTCCGCGGCTGAGTTTGTACAGTACCGGTTGGGAAGGCGTTCGCGGAGATGCCGGGCCTGTTTCTCTGCCCGCGGTCCCACCTATTAGATCAAGCTTAGCAGTCTCGCCCGCGCTGTGGGCGGTGACCTCCGGGCTTTTGTAGGGCTGGTACCGTAGCTTTGGCTTGAACCGGGGTAGGCTAGGTTGCCATGAACTTGTAGCCCCGGCCGCGGACGGTACGCACGTACCGGGGGTTTTTGGGGTCGGGCTCTATCTTCTGGCGGATGTGCTGGATGTGGACGTCCGCCGCGCGGGCGTCGCCGAAAAAGTCGCCGTTCCAGAGGTGGTCCATGATCTGGTCCCGGCTGTATATCCGTCCGGGATGGCTCGCCAGTATCTCCAGCACCTCGAACTCCCTTGCGGTGAGGTCCACGTCTTTCTTCTCGGCCTTTATCCGCTGGCGCGCGAGGTCCAGAGTAAGCCCGGGGAACTCGATAACCTCCTGGTCCGAGTCCTCCCGGTCCATGCGGCGGCGGCGCAGGTTGGCTCGCACGCGGCTGGCGAGCTGGCGCGGGCTGAACGGCTTTGTAACGTAGTCGTCAGCCCCGACTTCCAGGCCCACTACGATGCTCGTCTCGTCGTCGCGGGCCGTGAGCATGATTATCGGGAGCTTGCTCGACCGGCGGAGTTCTCCGCAAAGGGTGAACCCGTCCATGCCGGGCAGGGATATGTCCAGCACCGCCAGGTCAAACGGCCCGGAGTCCCGGAAACGCTCCAGCGCCGCTTCACCGTCCCCGACGGCCTCTACCTCCATTCCCTCCCGGCTCAACGACCGGCTGACGACATCCCTTACGGCGGGGTCGTCCTCGACTATGAGAACCTTAGGCATCCGTTCCATCCTCCGGAAGTTCGATCTTTACGCTGGTACCGACTCCTTTTTGCGAGTCGATGGATATGCTGCCTCTCATTCCCTCGACGAGCTCTTTGCAGATGGGAAGTCCGAGCCCGAAGCCTCCGGAACCAGATTTACCCCGGTAGAAACGCTCGAAAACGCGCGGCACGTCTTCCGGAGGTATGCCGGAGCCTTGATCTTCTACGAATATGCTGCCACCCGCGAGATACAGCGTAATAGTCCCGCCTTCTCCGGAGTGGGTTACGGCGTTGCTCAACAGGACCAGCAGCGCCTGCTCCAGCCGCTCGGGGTCGCTCCGGACCCGGAATCCCCGGCCCCGCACGCTGACGTCGAGTCCGGCGCTACTGGCGAGAGGCTGTATCCTCCCGGCCGCGCTGCGGGCCACGGCTTCTAGCTCCACCGGCTCCAACTCCGGCTCGCGCTGGTCCCAACCTACCCGGGCGAGCCGTAGCAGGGTTTCGGAGAGCTGGCGCATACGCTCGGCCTCGGTGTGGATGTGGCTCGTGAACTGTTTCCGGGTGACGGGGTCCTCGTCGTCGCCGTCCAGCAGAAGCTCCGCAGAGCCCAGAATGGCGGTTATCGGGGTCTTTAACTCGTGGGCGGCGTTTGCTAAAAAACGCTGCTGGTTGACCTCTAGCCGCCGGCCTTCGGAGAGGTCCTGCAAAACCACCAGGACTCCATCCTTGTGGTCGTCGAACGCCGGCATGTACTCCAGGTTGACTCTTAGAAAAGTCTCTCCACTGCGTACCCGGCCTTCCCCGCATTCTCCGTCCCCGGCGGCGCACCGCTCCACCGCTTTGGGGAGATCAAAGTCCGCCCACGGGTTCGGCAGTTCCTGCAGGTTTTCGATGTCTTCACCGTCCTCTCCATTCTTCATGCCGAGCATCGAGCGGGCGGCCGGGTTGGCGAACATTACCTCTCCGTCCAGGTCTGTCGCCAGTACGCCCTCGCTCAGGTCGTCGAGGATGGCATTTAGAGTTTTGTCGTTCTCTTCCAGTTGCTTGAAAGAGTTTTGAAGGCTGGCGGCCATCGAGTTTAGGGTTACGGCCAGTTCCCCCAGTTCGTCGCCGAAGCCGGGTTTTATCCGGTAGGAGAGGTCGCCCTGCTTCATGACACGGGCGGCCGCCCCCAGGCGTTCCACCCGGCGAGAGAGCAGCACGGCCAGAAAGAGCATCAGACCGCCGCCGAGGAGCGTTGCCACGCCCGCGGCCTCGACCCCGCTGCGCAGAAAGAGCTGGTAGATGGGCCTCTCGGACTCTCCGAACGCGACCACGACGGCCCCGCTCCGGGCCGGCTCGCCGTAGGTGACCGGGACCCTCGCTACCCGCAACCCCCCGGTCTGCTCCGAGACCCGGCTGCGACCGACCACGGCTCGCAGGACCTCTGCGTCAGCGCTCAGTAGCTCGGGACCAGACCGGGCCAGTATTTCCCCGCTACCGTCCACGACCAATGCCTCGCCGCCGTTCAGGTCCGTGGAGTCCAGCGAGCTCTGGAGTTGGCCGGTAGGTTGTCCGTCCACCTTGTCCGCCGCCGTCGCGGCCCGGGCCAGCGCGTGATACTCGGCGAAGTTCTCCAGCCGGCCCCTAACCGTTGGGAGTACGTAGATGAGCATAGCCGCAACGGTGAGCAGCACGATAAGTACCGCTAGCAAGGGCATCCAGACGCGCAACCTGACAGCCACGGGGAGAGCCTAACCCACGGTCTTGTTTGTGTAACGTGTGTTACGCATATGTAAAGGCTGCCTCTTCCGAGCTTTATGGTTCTCTTACCCGGTTTCACGGAGCGCTAACAAACGCCTGCAAAAATAGCACTCGTAGAGTCGGAGTCACTGACTAGAGGAGTTCGATGAAGGGAGAGTCGGTGTTCAATGACCCGCTCCAGGAGAACCGGAGCAGCTTTACAGGAGCCATCGGGATTCGTCGCGAGCCGGGTTCTGGCAGGCGCGGGGTTTGCCGCTGCGGGATCTTCCGCGGGTCCCGTAGTTCGTGCCGCTCCTCTGACCTTCTGCCCTGGCGGTAACACATGCAGCACGTACCGCGGTTGATACGAGACCTGGTCCCTTATCTGGACCAGTACGGGTACTTCGCGGTGTTCGGTGCGATCTTGCTGGAGGATTTCGGGGTGCCGATGCCGGGAGAGACCATGCTGATCGCCGACTCCGTGGTAGCTTCCCTGGGACGCCTTTTTATCGTCTGGGTACTGCTGATAGCGTTTCTGGGGGCGGTGGTGGGCGACAACATCGGCTACGCTATCGGCTACTTTGGGGGCCGCCGGGTGGTGCTCCGGTTCGGACGCTACGTGTTCCTTACCGAAGAAAGACTGAACCGGGCGGAGAAGTTCTTTGAACGTCACGGGGGCAAGGTCGTTACGGTGGCCCGCTTTATCGAAGGGTTCCGCCAGCTAAACGGTATCGTCGCCGGGACCAGCCGGATGAAGTGGCGGCGTTTTCTGGCGTTCAACGCGCTCGGCGCCGCGCTCTGGGTCGGGGTGTGGGGGAGTGCGGGCTACTTCCTGGGTAGTAACATCGGGGCCGCGTTCTCGCTCTTCAAACGTTTTGAACTATATTTCCTCGCCGGCTTGGGGATAGTATTGGCCCTTCTCCTAATCCGCTACCTGCTCCGGCGGTCTCGTAGAAATAGAAACCCGGACGGCAAAACGTAGAGCGAAGCCGAGCCGCTGGCATCCCGGCAAGATTCCGCAGACGCTCTCATGTCGTCGGAGTCCTGGCGACTATTCCGGCCCGGTCGGGTCCTGACTTCAGTTCCTCTCCAGGCCGTCCATAAAAGCTCGCCGGTCCAGGCTGAGTAGCTCAAACATACCCAGTCCGGAGACTTCGGGAATGGGATCCAGCACCACGTGCAAGACGTTTCCGAAGACCGTGCAGAGCATCGAGCGCAGTTCTCCGGCCCCGGCCTCCCTGATTTGCCAGCCATCTTTCAGGCCCCGCAGGCAGAGGTACATCTCGGCCTCTTCGCGGAAGCTGAAGACCGGCAACGCTTCTCCGCCGTCCGGGAACCTGGTAGTCAGTGCCTCCAGACGCTCGCCGTCGCCCTTGAAGATCAACCAGTACGAAGACCGGTTCGTACCCCGGCCCGGTATCCGGCCCGCTACGGCCAGCTTCTTATCTCTCGTGTACATCGTTTCTCCCATTAACTATTCTAGAAACATGCCCGTTAGCAGGGCCGTGAAGCTGCCGAGCATACCGGAGAGCAAAAGCCATCCGGCGTCGAAGATCGTCCCCAGCAGGATGAAAGGAAGCGACACTGTAAACAGCGCCGCGGTAAAAGGTACCTCCGAGACGAAAGATCCCACCAGGGATATGAACCCCGACGGATGGTTCGGGTCGCGGTCTCTAACCATCCTGTAGACCTCTCCCCGGAGATGCCGGCGTCAACGCCCGCCCGGACCACACTAGAGGTAGAGTTGGACGCGCAGGAAAAAGTTCGTTACTCGTCCGCCTCACAAGACCCCCTTCGTGCGGAGTGCTTACCAGAAAGCCTATCGTAAGCCTTCCGACCGGGTACTACATGGCCCGAATAATGTAAATCTACACCAAATGACGCACATCCTGAAGGCTAATCTGCCGCGGTGTCCGCTGCGGATCGGCAATGTAAATAACGTTACTAAATATTCGAGATTTGCATTTCCGAAAAAAGTTTTTCAACTAACCTTCACAGAACGTTAACCGGGGTTTGCAGAAGGCTAACGAGGCGGTGGAACAATCCTTGTCGAAGGCGGTCTGGAGTCTGTGAAGAGGAGTTGTGTTATGACCAGGATAGGGTACTTTCTGGCTTGCGAGGAGTACGGGCCGGGGAGTCTTGTGGAGCAGGCCAGGATGGCCGAGTAAGTTGGCGACACAAAAAAGCTTACTAAAGGGTGACCGGCGCGGGACCGTACCCGGTCTGGCGCGCGGTTCGATGGGCCGGTGTGTAAGGGTTAACTTTGGGCGGATTTGGAGGTTAACCTTTATACACCCGGTCCCCGGACCCGGAGCTAATATCCGACGTACAAAGAACAAACTTTCCGTCCGCAGAAGGAGATAGAGTGACTACCGTTGAGGCCGCCCGGGCAACCTTTGGCATGACGCTATTCTTCCACATCATACTGGCCTCTCTTGGGGTCGTGATGCCATTTATGATCCTGGTTTCGCAATGGTTGTGGCTCCGGAGGAAAAACCCGGTGTACCGGGCGCTGAACAAGAAGTGGACCCAGGCTTTCGCGGTAACTTACGCCGTCGGGGCGGTCTCCGGCACGGTCCTGACCTTCGGGTTCGGGTTATTCTGGCCGACGTTCATGAACGTGGCCGGGCCTGTAATAGGCTATCCGCTCGCCATAGAGGTGCTGTTCTTTCTGACAGAGGCGATCTTCCTCGGTATATACGTCTTTGGGAGGGATATGCTCTCGCCCTGGGTCCACTGGCTGACCGGGGTACCACTCCTTATCGGTGGTTTCTTTTCCATGATCGTCGTGGTCCTGGCGAACTCCTGGATGAACACGCCGGTCGGCTTTGTCCTGGATAACGCCGGCCGGGTAGTCAGCGTGGACCTCCTCCAGGCCATGTTCTCGCCCGCCGCGTTCTACGAGACGACCCACATGACCGGAGCCGCCTTTGAGGCCGTCGCCTTCGCGTTCGCGGCCGTCTACGCCGTCGGACTCTTGCGCGGGCGGCGCGACGAATACCACAAGAAAGCACTGGTGATGGCGATGGTGGTGGCGACGTTCGTCGCACCGGCCATGATCATCAGCGGCGACCTTACCGCCAAGTACCTCGCCCACGAGGAGCCCGCCAAGCTCGCGGCCATGGAGCCTATCTTCCAGGACGAAAAGGGTGCTGCGCTCTCCATCGGCGGCTATCCGGATACAAAAACGGGTGAGGTGAAGTACGACATCGAGGTCCCGAAGATGCTCTCGATCCTCGCCACCGACAGCCCGAACGGTACCGTGCAGGGCCTGGAGAGCTTTCCGGCGAACGAGCGGCCGAGCCCGGTAGCGGTCTGGTGGGCTTTCGACGCGATGGTCGGTATCGGGTTCTTTCTAGTGGCCGTCGTGGGGTGGTTCTGGCTCCAGTTCTGGCGCAAGCGCGGCCTGCCCACGGGTAAGTGGCTCTTGAGGTCGGTGACTCTGTCGGGGTTCCTGGGGTTTGCGGCCATTGAGCTCGGCTGGATCACCACGGAGGAGGGCCGCCAGCCGTGGGTGATCAAGGGGATAATGCGCACCGCGGAAGGCTCGACCACAGCCCCGGGCCTCGTGATAGCCATGTTCGTTTTTGGAGCGCTCTACGTGGCGCTGGCGACCATTCTGATCTGGCTGCTCCGGCGTCTGGCGACCGGCGCGCCCGATGACCTCGACGGTGAAGGCTCTTCGGACGAGAGCGATGAGCCGCGGCGGCGGGAGGGCGCGTATGTCTCTTGAGTACTGGGTGGCGGCGGCGCTGGTAGGGTCGCTCCTCTTGTTCGCCCTGGCCGGCGGGGCCGACTTCGGCGGCGGCATCTGGACGCTCTTGGCTCGGGGGGCACGCGCCGAGGAGCAGGCCAGGCTCGTGGACCGGGCTATAGGACCTATCTGGGAGGCCAACGAGTTGTGGATCGTCGTCGTGCTCGTGATCCTGTGGACCGCTTTCACGCCGGCTTTCGTAGCCCTCGGTATCTCGCTCTTCATCCCCCTGATACTGGTTTTGGCGGGCATCCTGCTGCGGGGAGCGTTCTTCGCGTTCGGTCACGAAGCCGAGTTTATGGGAACCGGCCGGGCCTACGACCTGTTCGGCAAGATCTTCGGCTTTACGAGCCTGATCTCGCCGTTCTTCTTCGGCGTGGCCGCCGGGACCGTGGCCTCCGGCCGGCTGAATTTTGTAAACACGACTTCCGCGAGCGGTAACTTCCAGACCGGGCGTCCCGCGGACGGGTTTTTTAGCCCCTGGATCGGGCCTTTCCCCATTGTTATCGGGGTGCTCGCCCTGGTAACCTGCGCGTACCTCGCGGCGTTCTACCTGACCATCGAGGCTGATGAAAACCCGGCGCTCCAGGATGACTTCCGGCGCCGGTCGCTCATTTCCTGCGCGGCTTTGGGCATTCTGGGACCCGCGGCTCTGCCGATTGCCCGCTCCGACGCGCCGTACATGTCGGAGCAGATCCTGCAGATGCCGACCGTCCTGTTTTTCGGGGGTGCGGCTCTGGCGCTGGCCGCCTCGTTCGCGTTTATGTACACCCGGCGTTACTGGCTCGCCCGCGCGGCGGCGATACTGGAGGTGGTGATGATCTTCGGCGCCTGGACTTCCGCCCAATTCCCCTACCTCATCGTCTCGGACATTACCGTAAGCGGCTCGGCTTCCCCGAGGGAGGTCCTTATAGCCATGCTGATCCTCTCCTTCTTCTACGCGGTAGTCCTTATCCCCGCGCTCGTTTTCCTCTTGCGGCTCTTTAAACAGCGCCCTTCCAGGAGGAAAGGTGAGTATTAAGGAGGAAGTCGTGTCCGTGGTGGAAGAGCCGGTCGAAGTAGAAGGTTTCTCGGGAAACGCTCTGGCGTACGTCGGGGCATTCCTGATCTCGTTTATCGGCCTTATCCACTTGTTGCAGGTTAACGAAATGTTCGACATCGCGAACTACCTGGGCTTCCTTTTCCTGGCGAACTTCGTCGCGGCTTCCGTGGCTACGTTTGGTCTGGCATGGACGAACTGGAAAGGGGCGTGGCTGCTGGGAGACCTGGTTGCCGGCGGGGCTTTCGTGGGTTTCGTGATCAGCCGCCTCTTGGGCTTGCCAGGCTACCCGGTTACCGAGGCGTCGTGGTTCACCCTGCCAGGGTTCGCCGCTCTAACGGTCGAAGGCGCTTTCCTGACGGTCTCCTTGCTAGCCCTCACCCCGCAGGGCCGCAAGCTCGCGAACCTCGAAGAGAAGACCATAGAGGTCGAGCAGGCTGCGGGACCGCTGGAAAAGGACATCGCCCACATCCGCACCGGTATGTCGGCGGATCTCACGGACCTCCGGCTGCACCTGGACCCGCAGGTCATCGAAGAGCGGGTGGTTCGGGGTGCCCGCAAAAGACTTCGTAAGCTTGGAAACCGCCGGAAAGAGGCCGGGAGTCCGGCGCACGAAAAGCAGCCGAACACCAAATAACCAAATAAGCCCGGTGCGGAAGGAGAAATCCATCCTATGAGTATCCAGGTAGAAAGATAATACGTCCTCTAACGACAACGGCTGCCGAAGTCTCCTTTGAGTGTCGTCTAGCCTCATAGTTTTCGGTCATCCTCTACCGCCGGGGTACTCTTTGAATGAGAAGAGTTTTGGCTGGAACCGGCTCCGCGCCCTTATCGACGGTAGCGGGTTAGTAGAACTCTCTCACCGGGTTAGCGGGCGGCGAGCATTCGGTCCTGCACTTCGACCATCCGTCGGTAGAGGCTATTATTCTCTATGAGTTCTTCGTGGATGCCGCGCTCTACGACACGGCCGTTCTCCAGAACCAGGATCTCATCCATCTTCTCCAGCCGGACGAGCCGGTGGGTTATGAGAAGCAGCCCCTTGCCCGACGATATTTCCTGGACTTCGTCCATAAGCCCACGCTCGGTCCCGGCGTCGAGGTTCGCGGTCGGCTCGTCGAGCACGAGCAGCGGCGCGTCTTTGAGGAACGCCCGCGAGATCGCGAGCCGCCGCCGCTCGCCGCCGGAGAGCCGGACGCCCTGCTCGCCCAACGGAGTACCGAGGCCCCGGGGCAGTCTCTCTATGAACTCCCCGAGCCGGGCTTTCTCAAGGGCCTCCAGCATCTCGGCGTCCGTGGCGTCCGGGCGGGCCAGGAGCAGGTTCTCCCGCAGCGGGGCGTCGAAGAGGTGGGCGTCCTGGAAGGCGACCGCGAAAACGGCTCGCAGGTCTTCCTGAAGGTAGTCGCCCAGGTCGTGACCGTCCAGCAGTACCCGGCCACTGCTCGGGTCCCAGAAACGCAGGAGGAGGTTGACCAGCGTGCTCTTGCCCGATCCGCTCGGGCCGACGACCGCCACCCGCTTGCCGGGCTCGACGGTGAAAGAAACATCTTCGAGGACCGGAAGCTCGTCTTTCTCGTAGCGGAACCCAACCTTCTCGAATCGTAGAACGCTCCTCGCAGGGGCCCGCCGGGGCGTTGCGGAGTCCTCGACTCCGGGCTTGAGGTCCGTGATCTCGAACAGCCGCCGCGCCGCCGCCGTGGAGCGCCCGAGGAACTGGAAAGCTTCGCCCAGCGGCCGGACAGCCTCGAAGCTCCCGAGGACCGCCAGCACCAGGAACGCCAGGTAGACACTCCGGAGGCCGCCGCCTTCCACCAGGGGTATCGCCAGAACGAGCGCGGTCCACACCGCGAGCCCGTTTGCCAGCTCTCCCAGGGTCTCTCGCAGACCCGCCACGAAAGCCGTCCGCCGCTGCACCGCTCCGAGCCGCCGGCCGAGCGTCGAGACCTGCTCCCGCCGGTCGGCGGCGGCCCCGAAAGCGAGCAGGTCCCGCAGGCCCTGGATGCCGTCTACCAGCCGAGAGTTCAGGTCCGCCCGCAACTCTAGCTGCCGGCGTCCCGCCCTCCGCTCCAGGGCTCCCGCGAGTAGCGGCACCCCGACGCCCGCGAACGCCATGAACCCGAGGGTCGCAAAAGCCAGTGGCGGGGCGTAGACGTAGAGCACCCCGAACACCAGGCCCGAGAAAAGCGTCGCCACGACAACCGGGGAGAACACCCGCAGGTAGATATTTTCAAGCTCCTCGACGTCCTTGACCATCCTGGAGAGCAGGTCGCCGCTGCGGCGGTCGCTCAGGCGGGCGGGAGACAGCGGTTCGAGGCGCTCGTAGAGCCAGGTTCGCAGGTCCGCCAAAAGTCTGAACGTCACATCGTGGGAGACGAGCCTCTCGGCGTAGCGCGCGAACGCGCGGGAACCACCGAAGACTTCCACCATAGCCATAACCAGGATCAAAGTCCCCAGCAGAGGCTTGAGCGACGCGGCCGCGATGAGGTACCCGGACACGGCCAGAAGCCCCAGGTTGCTGACCACTGTCCACAGTCCTAACCCTACGGCGAGCGCCACCTGCCAGCGGTAAGGCCGCAGAAAGCCGAGCAGCCGCAGGAAAGCTCCAGCTTGCGGCCGGGAAGGTACGCTGGCTGGCGGCCGGGATCCAGCCGCCCCTTCACCTGCCGCGTAACCCCGCTCCCGTTCTTCCGGGCGGTCTTCCTGACAGGCCGGGACCGCGCCGGACGCTGCCCCGGATGTCCGTCCGCCGCCGCCGGGTATTTCCTCGCGGACCGAGGTCTCCACTAGCCGGGCGTAGAGGCCGCCGTGCCCCGTTAGCTCCTCGTGAGCCCCCGCTTCCACTACCCGACCGCCATCGAGCACCACCACCCGGTCGGCGCTCCGGGCGGTGCCCAGCCGGTGGGCGACCACCACCACCGTGCGGCCCTCCGAGAGCCTCTCCAGCGCCTCCTCGACCCGCTCCTCACTCTCCGGGTCCAGGTGTGAGGCCGGCTCGTCGAGGATGACCACCGGAGCGTCTTTCAAGAAAGCCCGCGCTATGGCGAGCCTCTGCGCCTCCCCGCCGGAGAGCCGCACCCCCCGCTCTCCTACCTGCGTCTCGTACCCCTCCGAGAGCCGCCCGATAAAGTCGTGCGCCCCGGCTAGTTCCGCCGCCCGCTCCACCTCTTCTCGGCTAGCCTGCGGCTTTGCCAGCCGGATGTTATCCGCCACGCTCCCGTAGAAGAGATACGGCTGCTGAGGGACCAGCGCCACCCGTTCGCGCCACCGCTCCACCGGTAGCTCCGAAATGGGGAGGCCGTTCGCCAGGATAGAGCCTTCTTCGGGATCGATAAAGCGTAGTAGGAGGTTGACCAGGGTGCTCTTGCCCGAGCCGCTGGGGCCTACCAGGGCGGTCCGGGTGCCGGCCGGGAGGGTGAGGTCTACGCCGGAAAGGGCCGGATCCTCGCTCCCGGGGTAGGTGTAGGCGGCGTTGCGGACCTCCACGGTCACCGGCTCCGAGACGTTCCCGTATAAGTCCTGCTCGGATGAGGTGTTCGCCGGGGCGTCGGAGTCTTCTACCGGGAGGGGAGTATTCAGGACCTCGAAGATCCGCCCGGCGGCGGCCTTGCCCTCCATCCCGGCGTGGCGGCTGGTCCCGAGGTCCCGGAGGGGCTTGTAGAACTCCGGGGCTAGGAGCAGCACTATAAACGCCGGCTCGAATGTCAGGTCTCCGAACAGCAGGCGCACCCCGAGCGTCACGGCCACTAGAGCCACGGAGACCGTAGCCGTCAGCTCCAGCGCCAGACCGGAGAGGAAAGCCCGGCGCAGCACCCCGAGCGTGGTCCGCCGGAACCGGTCACTGACCTCCGCGACCCGGCCGCGCTCCGTGCCGCCGCGGCCGAAGGTGCGGAGTGTCGGGAGGCCCTGCAGGATATCCAGGAAGTAGGCGCTCATGTCCGAGAGGGTCGTCCACTGGCTCTGAATATGCTTCTCGGTGTGCTTGCCGATCAGGACCATCAAGACCGGAATCGCCGGCGCGGTAAAGAGCAGTATGGCCCCGCTCAGGAGGTCCTGGGTCATTACGTAAAAGGCGATCAGAAACGGCGCGATGCCGCTCAACCCCACCTGCGGCAGGTAGCGGGCGAAGTACGCGTCCAGCCGCTCGATACCCTCGACCGTCGTGGACACCAGTTCCCCGGTACGCTCGCCCCCCGCGTAGGCGGGACCGAGCCGGACCAGACGGGCAAAGAGTAGCTCCCGGAGGTCTACCTTCGCGTGCACGGCCCCCCGCTGGGCCACGACCTCCCGCAGCCACAACACCCCCGAACGCGACACCACCGCCCCGAGCAGCAGCGCGAGCGGCCACCGGAGTTGCCCTAAACCGGCCCCGGAGACAAATACCCGGGCGACGATGTTGCCCAGCAAAGCCATCTGGGCGATGGTCGCCACGGTCCCGAGTACTCCGAGAACGACCGCCCACACCAGAAACACCCGGGCCCGCTTCGTGTGCCGCAACAACTTACCGTTCATAGCGCTAGTCTAGCCCCTTGAACAGTTGGTGTGTGACCGATTCGAAAATGTTAACAAGCCCTTTACAAGGCGCTCGCAAAAATACTATAGAAGCGCCCAAACGAAACGCCCAAACACCGGCCGGGCAGCCAACTACAGAGACCGGGCCGGTAAGTCCTCCAGAAACTTGAAAAAGAAGCTTGCCGGCGGCCTTACGTAGCGCAGCCGCGGGCTATTCGAAGTTCTTCTGGCGAACCGGCCGGGTCCCGTGCCCGTAATATGTCCGCGCGGCGGCCCATCGTCCACGTCGGTGGCCGCTAGCCGGCCGTTCTTCGGAGTACCCGAAAAGCTCTGTATTAGAGCCGGGACGAGTCGGGAGACTGTTTCGTTTATTATGTAGGTGTCGGTCTTGAAGATCTACTTAGGAGGAGACGGTATGCGCGAGAGGTTGGAGCGTTTAATTCTGTTGCAGGTGGGGGCCGCGTCGGCCACCCGGGAGCGGATCGAGGCGGTCGTGGAGGGTCTTATAGAGCAGGGTCGCATCGAGCGCGAAGAAGGCCGGGGAGTGGTCGAGGACGTGATGGGCCGGGCCCGCGAGCGGCAGGCGGGGGCGCGCGGCCTGATCGACGCTTCCCTGCAGCAGGGTCTGCGCGGAGCCGGTCTGCCGACCCGGGAAGACTACGAAGACCTGATCTTCCGCATGGAGCAACTGGAGCACCGGGTGCGGATGCTGGAGGACCCGCCCGGGGGAGAACCCGGCTCCCCAGCCGGCCCCACGGTCGGCGGCATTACACAGAACCCGCCAGCGGCCGACCCGCCGCCGGACACACCGCCCGGGATTTAGCCGGAATACCGGGACTCTGTGACCCGTACCGGTCCGCCAGTTGCTGGAGAGCCGGCGGGTTCCGGGAGATCCCCTGGTAACCTGGCGCGTTTCTCGCAGATAAGCCGCATCCTCTTGCGCCACGGTTTCGGGTTCGTGCTCGACGTGCGCCGGGAACGCCGTCAGCGGCGCGGGGTGCAGGAGGTTCTCGCGCCGAACTCGAACTTCGGCGTCCGGTTGCGGCGGGCGCTAGGCGACCTCGGGCCGACCTTTGTGAAGTTCGGGCAGCTACTCAGCACCCGCTCGGACATTCTGCCCGAAAACGTGCTTTCGGAGCTGCAGCAGTTGCAGGACCGGGTCGCCCCGATGCCGGAAGGGGATGCGCAAAACGTGATCGAGAGAGAGCTCGGCGCGCCGGTCGAGGAGGTTTTTCGCTCGTTTGAGTCGGTGGTGCTCGGGTCGGCGAGTATCGGGCAGGTGTACCGGGCGGAGTTGTACGGCGGTGAGACCGTCGCCGTGAAAGTGCAGCGGCCGGAGGCGCGGGAGAGGGTAGAGGCGGACCTCGAACTTATGCGGGACTTCGCCGGGTTTCTCGACCGGAGGTTCGGGGAGCGGCTCATAGTAGACGTCCGCGGGCTCGTGGCGGAGTTTGAGGGTGTGATCCGTCGCGAGCTAGACTACACGGCCGAAGCCGGCAGCGCCCGCCGGTTCCGCCTGAACTTCGCGGACACGCCGGTCGTTATCCCGAAGATCTACCCGGAATTTTCGACCGGCCGCGTCCTCACGATGGAGTTTATAGAGGGTACCCACTTTAATAACCTCCAGCCGCGCCTCCTGAGCCCGCCGGAGCGGCGGCGTATCGCCACGATGGGCGCCGAGGCTATCTTCAAAATGGCTTTTGACGACGGGTTTTTCCACGCCGACCCGCATCCCGGAAACCTCGTGCTGACACCTGAAGGGAACCTTGCCCTGCTCGACTTCGGGATGGTCGACTACCTGAGCGAGGGCGACAAGGAAGCGCTGTCCCGGCTGTTTATAGCCACCATCCAGCGCGACGCGGAGGCCGCGCTGCGGGGCTTAGAAAAGCTCGGGGTGCGATACGCGACCGAGGTTAGGGGCGCGCTGCTACAGGAGCTTCGGGAATTTCTGTACAAGTACTCGGGGCTGTCCGTTGGGGAGGTGACGTTGGGACAGGCTTTGTCGGAGCTTATATCCCTGGCCCGGCGTTACCGGCTCTCGGTGCCGCCGGTCTTTCCGCTCTTGACAAAGGCGCTCGTGACCGCCGAAGGGTTGTCGCGCTCTGTAGACCCTTCGATCAACGTCTACGAAGTCGCCCAACCTTATGCGAACCGCCTCCTCCGCGAGCGGTACTCGCCCGGCTTTCTGGCCGAGAGAGCCCGGGAGCAGGCGATAGAGTACGCCCGGTACGCCGAAGACTACCCGGAACAGTTGCGCCAGCTACTCTCGGAACTTGAAGACGGTGAGCTGGAGGTGAAGTTCAACCACCAGGGCTTGAACGACCTCGGCGGACAGGTGGACGTGCTCGCGAACCGGCTCGTCTTTGCGCTCGTTACCGGGGCGCTGCTTATCGGGTCGTCTCTCCTCGGGGCCTTTGACCGCGGCGGGCCGCAGGTCCCCGTCCTCGGCATCCCACTCGTCAGCTTTGCGGGTTTCACGCTCGCCATCGGCCTAGCCTCGATAGTGCTGGTCCTGATCCTGCGTTCCCGCCGGTTGTAGCCAGACGGCGTTCGCAAGCGCCCGCGGCCGAAATGCTAGAATCTGCCTGTGGAAGCTGCTAGAGAAAACCCGCGCTTAACCGCCGTCCAGGAGCCGGTAGTTACCATCTCGACCCTGATCGAGAAGGTCTCCCGCTACAACCCGGATGCCGAGGAGCTTATTGCCGGGGCCTACGGGGTCGCCCACGCCGCCCACCGGGGACAGAGCCGCAAGAGCGGGGAGCCTTTTGTCTATCACCCGCTGTACACGGCGAACCTGCTCGCCGACCTCAAGCTCGACGCGACGACCATCGCCTCCGCCCTTTTGCATGACGTCCTGGAAGACACGGACGTCACCAAGGAGCAGCTCGCGGAGCGTTTCGGGGACGAGGTCGCGGAGATCGTCGACGGGGTAACAAAGCTTAAGAGGCTGCCGAGCGGTAACCTGGAGGAGGCGCAGGCCGAGTCTCTGCGGAAGATGATCGTGGCGATGAGCCGCGATGTGCGGGTGATCATCATCAAGCTGGCCGACCGGCTGCACAACATGCGCACCCTCGACTACTTGAAGCGCGAGACCCAACTGAAAAAGGCGACCGAGACGCTGGAGATTTACGCGCCGCTCGCCCACCGGCTCGGTATCCACTCGGTAAAGTGGGAGCTTGAAGACCTCGCGTTTGCAACACTTCACCCGCGGCGCTACGAGGAGATAAAGCGGCTCGTGGCCGCGAGGCGGGGAGACCGGGAGGCGTTTATCAGCGGGGTCGCCGACCAGCTACTCGCGCACCTCGGGGAAGCGGGTATCGAGGCCGAGGTGCACGGTCGGGTAAAGCACTTCTACTCGATCTACAACAAGATGGTCAGCCGCAACAAGGAGTTTAACGAGATCTACGACCTCGCCGGCCTCCGTGTCGTGGTCGACTCCGTGCGCGACTGCTACGGCGTACTCGGTGTGATCCACTCTCTCTGGAAACCCATCCCCGGACGCTTTAAAGACTACATCGCGATGCCAAAGTTCAATATGTATCAGTCTCTTCACACAACGGTGATGTCGAACGAGGGCAAGCTACTTGAGATACAGCTCCGGACCCAGGAGATGGACACGACCGCCGAGTACGGCATAGCGGCGCACTGGATGTACAAAAACGGCCTCCGGTCGAGCGACGTGGACCGTTTGACGTGGCTCAAGAGCATGCTGGAGTGGCAGCGGGAGACCACGGACTCAGCGGAGTTCATGGAGTCGCTAAAAGGCGAGCTCGTTGCGGATGAGGTATACGTCTTTACGCCGAAGGGCGACGTTATAAGTCTGCCGTCCGGGTCTACGCCGCTGGACTTTGCTTATCACGTCCACACCGAGGTCGGGCATCACTGTATCGGGGCTCGGGTAAACGACCGGATCGTACCGCTCGACTCGGAGTTGGTATCCGGAGATCGGGTCGAGGTCATCACCGGCAAGTCCGCCTCCGGCGGGCCGAGCCGGGACTGGATGACGGTCGTCCAGAGCGGGCGGGCGCGGAACAAGATCCGGCAGTTTTTTAACCGGGCTGACCGTGAGGACAACGTCTCCCTGGGCCGGGAGAAAGTAATGGCGCTCCTGAAAAAGCAGCGGGCCGGAAAGGTGCCGCCCGCGGCCTGGCAGGAGGCGGCCTCCGGGACAAACCACCCGAGTCCCGACGACATGCTGGCCGCCGTCGGCGCCGGCGTGCTCTCGGCGGAGAACGTGGCGAACCGCCTTGTAGAGCAAATCCGGCCCAAAGAAACCGAGGATGGAAACCCGGACAAGAACGGCCGCGGCACCAAAGTCCGGCAGAGCCCGGCGCTCGCCCCGTTGCCGCTCGGCGAAGGACCGCCCGGCGGAGATGAGGAGACGGGGGTGCGGGTGGTCGGCTCCGGCGGAGACGGCATCCTGACGCGTCTGGCCCGCTGCTGCAGCCCGGTGCCGGGTGACGATATCGTGGGGTACGTTTCTCTCGGCCGGGGAGTCGTGGTTCACAGCCGTGGCTGCACCAACGCCCGGGCGCTCGGCTCCCGGGACCCGGACCGTTTCGTAGAGGTCGAGTGGGCGCACGGTCCCGGCAAGCTGTTTACCGTCGAGCTTCTCGTGGAAGCGCTGGACCGGATGCACCTTCTAAAAGACATAACCGCGACCATCTCGGACGCAAACGTGAACATACTTTCGGCCCGGGTGGACACTATCGAGGACCGCACGGCTTTGAGCCGCTTTGCGTTCAAGGCGGCGAGTTTGCAGCACGTCCAGGAGGTTGTACGCAAGATCCGGAACATCCCCGATGTCTACGACGTCTGCCGGGTCTCGCGCGACGGCACGCCGCTTGAGAAATGAATGCGGCTTTCTAGCGTAAACGTCGGACGGGTACGGCCCATCGCGAACGCCAAAGCGTCGGGGAAAACCGGGATCTACAAACAACCGGTAAGCTCGCCGGTCGGAATCACCCGCAGCGGCGTTGACGGGGATAATATCTGCGACGTTGAGAACCACGGCGGTGTAGACCAGGCCGTATACATCTTCGGCGTTTCTGACTATGATTGGTGGTCGGAAGCCCTGGGACGTGAGTTGTCGCCCGGTACCTTTGGCGAGAACCTGACGGTCGCGGGTTTAGAGAGTGGCCGGTCGTGCATAGGAGACCGTTTGGCGGTCGGTTCGGTGGTGCTGGAGGTGACGGCGCCTCGCATTCCCTGTGTAACGCTGGCAGCGCGGATGGGCGATCCATCGTTCGTCAAGCGTTTCCGGCAGGCCGAACGTCCGGGGTTGTACTGCCGCGTCGTCCGGGAAGGTAAGGTGCAAACCGGAGACTCGGTCACGCTCCAGCGACCTCGGGAAGCTGCGGTGCCGGCTATCGAGATATTCCGGGACTTCTTCGATCCGGCTCCGGGCGAGGGAACGCTTCGCCGGCATCTCGCCGCGCCGATAGCCGTCCGGGCCCGCGTAACTAAAGAGAAACAGTTGGGAGAACTTTTGGCAGCTAAAGACGGCGGTTTCGACCGCTTACTGGATGGGGCGTAGCCGGATATGACTGAAATAGAGCAGGTACAGCTTTCCATGAACGGCTTTGGGGTGAACGCCTACGTGGTGCACGCCCCGGAAGCAGACCTCGTCGTGGACGCCGGGGCGGAGCCGGAGAAGATCCTGGCTACACTCCGCCGGCCGGTGGCGGCCATCCTCGTTACCCACGGACACGCGGATCACGTCTCCGCCCTGGATGCTATCCGGCGCGAAACCGGAGCACCGGTCTACGCCCACCCCGAGGACGCCCGGACCGCCGGCATAGAAGACTACGAGCCGCTCTCGGACGGGGAAGACCTGGTTATAGCGGGCGAGAGCGGGCACGTTTTGCACACGCCGGGGCACTCTCCGGGCTCGGTCACGTTCATCTTCGGGAGTGACCAGATCGTCGGCGACCTGGTCCTTCCCGGTAGTGTCGGCCGGACAGACCTCTCCGGCGGCTCGTGGGAGGATATAGAGCTTTCCTTGCGTAAAGTCATGCCGCTCTGGAACGAGAAGACCCGGCTCTACGCCGGTCACGGGCCGGTGCTGGTAGCCGCCGACGAACTCCGCACAAACCCGTACCTGCCGCCGGAGCTGCCGCGGGGCCCGCAGTTGTGAGCGGTGGCTACCGGGGCCCGAAGGGGACCTACGACGTATATCCGGGAACGGTGGGCGACGGCCGGGAGCCACACGAGCGCCCGGAGATGTGGCGCATCGTCGAGGAGCGGGCCCGCGAGCAGTTCCGGCTCCACAACTACACCGAGGTCCGGATGCCGATCTTTGAAGAGGCCGGGCTGTTTGTCCGGGGCGTGGGTGAGACCTCGGACATCGTGCGCAAGGAGATGTTCCTTTTCCAGGACAAGGCTGGCCGGGAGCTCGCGCTGCGGCCCGAGGGTACAGCGGGTGTGGTGCGCTCCTACGTCGAGCATAACCTGTACAAGCTTGCCCAGCCGCTAAAGCTCTGGTATCAGGGGCCGATGTTCCGCCACGAGCGCCAGCAGAAAGGCCGCTACCGGCAGCACACCCAACTCGGGGCGGAAGTCCTAGGTTCGGCCGATCCGCTGGTGGACGTGGAGGTAATATCGCTGCTCTACAACATTCACCAGTCGCTCGGCGTCCGGGACGAGGTAGTCTACCTGAACAACCTCGGCGACTTCGAGACCCGCAACCGCTACGTCCCCGAACTACGCTCGTTCCTGGAGAAAAACCGCTCCGAACTGGATCCGGATTCGGTCTCCCGCATTGACACGAACCCTCTGAGGACCTTTGACTCCAAGGATGGAAACACTCAGGCTGTCCTCTCTGAAGCCCCGGCCATAAGGGACTTTCTCTCCCCGGATGCGACGGAGTACTTCCAGACTGTAACGGACGGCCTCGAAGCACTCGGGGTGCCGTACGCGATCGACGAGCGGCTGGTGCGCGGGCTCGACTACTACACGTTGCTGGTCTTTGAGGCGAAGAGCGCGGCCCTCGGTGGACAGGACACCGTCGGCGGCGGTGGCCGCTACAACGGCCTCATCTCTGAACTCGGCGGCCCGGACCTCCCCGGCATCGGTTTCGGGACCGGCGTGGAGCGCATCCTGCTCGCCGCCGGAGAGCCCGAAGCCCGTCCCGCGGTGGACGTGTACTTCGTAACCCTTACGCCCGAAGCCCGTTTACCAGCCCTCCGGCTCGCGGGCGGGCTGCGGTCGGCGGGTATGTCCTGCGACCTCGACTACGGCGGCCGGAGCGCAAAGGGCCAGTTCAAAGGGGCGGACCGCTCCGGCGCGTCGTGGTCCGTCGTCCTGGGTGAAGATGAACTGCGGGACGGCGTCTGTAAATTGCGGGACATGGGTAGCGGAGAGGAGAAGACCGTGCCGGTGTCGGAAGGCCCCGCGGAGTTGCGGCGGGCGGTAGCCCGGTAGCGCGATCGCCCAGTCGCGGTCCGTTAGAGCTTTGGATAAACCAACCTTTGAAATACCGGAAGAGCTGGTCGAAGTTCTGCGGAACGCGCGCCGGGTCGTAGCGTTAACCGGCTCCGGGGTTTCGGCCGAGAGCGGGGTACCGACGTTCCGGGACGCCCAGACCGGGCTGTGGGCCCGCTTCTCCCCGCAAGAACTCGCGACCCCAGAAGCCTTCTACAGAGACCCCCGGCTAGTGTGGGAGTGGTACGAGTGGCGGCGCGAGCTGGTAGATAGTGCCGAACCGAACGCCGCCCACCGGGCGCTCGCGGAGCTGGGCCGCCGGGTAGACTCCTTTACCCTCATCACCCAGAACGTCGACGGCCTCCACCAGAAAGCCGGCAGTGAAGGAGTGGTTGAGTTGCACGGTAACATCACCCGCACGGTATGCTCCGCTGAGCGCCGGGTCGTGGAACCATCCGGAGACGGGGAGAAACCACCGCGCTGTCCGTACTGTGGGGCCTATCTGCGGCCGGACGTGGTGTGGTTCGGGGAATCTCTGCCGGTAGAAGCTTTCGGCGCGGCTTTCGAGGCGGCCCGGAGCTGCGACGTCTTCCTGTCGGTCGGTACCTCCAGTATGGTCCAGCCGGCGGCCTCACTGCCGGTAGAGGCACTGTCTAGCGGAGCGACCGTCGTGGAGGTCAACCCCGACGACACCCCGCTCACCGACCACGCCACTTACGCGCTGCAGGGTCCAGCCGGCCAAGTGCTCCCGGCGGTGATCTACAGCGTCTGGAATAGACCTAACTAGCCCGTACCACGGGTCCGTGTAGGCTAGACCACCACCGGCTGCTACTGGACGAGAGACCTTTCTACCGTTATACTTGCTGAACAACAAGCAAAAATCTTAGTCGGAGGTCTATGGAGGACCGGCAGACGGGGGCGCGGGACCCGGAGCGGACCAGGGCTGCGGTGCTGGACGCGGCGGAGAGGCTCTTTGCTTTAAAGGGCTACGATGCGGTGAGCCTTCTGGAGATTGGGCGGGAGGCTGGGGTATCGCGCGGGACACCGTCGTATTTTTTCGGCTCGAAAAAGGGGTTGTACCGGGCGGTCGTCGAGCGGATGGTCGAAGACGTTAAGAGCTTTATAGGGCGGGCGCGGTCGGGTGGTACGTCCGGTGGGAGTATAGAGGAGGCGATGGCCGGGCGGGCGGGGGCTTACATAGACTTTCTCGCGGCGCGGCCGAACTTCGTGCGCCTGATCGAGCGCGAAGTCCTGGACGGCGGCCGCCTCTCGGATGAGAAAACGGGGTTGCCAAGCCTGGCGGAGTCTCTGGGAGATCCGGGAGTCGAGGGTCTGGCCGGAGACTTGAGGCGCGGGCCGTTCCGGGATGTGGACGCCGGGCAGTTGACGATCAGCATAGTCGCCCTGTGTTTCTTCCCCTTTGCCCACGAGCGCGGGTTGCTGGCCCAGATCGGCGCGGACCCCTGGGACCGGGAGTTTATAGAAGCCCGCAAACGGCACGTGGTGGCCCTGATCCTGCACGGAATACTCGCACCGGAGAGGAAGGGAGAGTCCTAATGGAAAGCACGGTCGTAAAGAGTGGAAACGGCACCGGGGTTCCGCGGCTCAAAGGATATCCGGTCGTCGGGTCGTTGCCCGGTTACCTGCGCCGTCCCGTGGCGACGATGGTTAACGCCGCGTGCGAGGGCAGCGGTACCGTGAGGTTGGATCTCGGCCCAATGAAGATGACGCTACTGACCGACCCGGACCACATCCAGCACGTACTAAGAAACAACGCGAAGAACTACGTCAAAGGCTACGGCAAGTTCCGGCTAATGTTCGGGGATGCGCTCGCGCTCAACGAGGGCGAATCTTGGCTGCGGCAGCGGCGTCTAATGCAGCCGGCCTTCCATCGGCGATACCTGGAACATTTCGCCGCGACGATGGTAGAAGAGACGGAGAAGGTGTTGCGGGATTGGGAAGAGCCGGCGTCCGCGGGCCGGGCTATCGACGTGGCTAAAGAGATGAAGCTTCTGACCCAGCGGATCATCGTGAAGACCATGTTCGGTAGCGAGGTGGGCACCGAAGGCGAGAGGATCTCCTGGGCCTTCGACGTGGCGATGCGTGGTATCGAGTTGCGGATACAGTTGCCCCTGTGGACTTCTCGGCTCCCGCTGCCGGTCAACCGCCGTTTCGAGCAGGCGCTAGCCATCCTCGACGGAGCCGTCTACCGGATGATCCGCGCGCGCCGGCGTGAAGAAGCCGGCCGGGAAGACTTACTCTCGATGTTGCTCTCGGCCCGCGACGAAGAGACCGGGGAGGCGATGACGCAGAGGCAGGTGCGGGATGAGGTAATGGGCATATACCTCGCCGGCCACGAGACGACCGCGCTCACGCTGACGTGGCTCTGGTACCTGCTATCCACAAGCCCGGACGCCACCCGCAAGGTGCGCGCAGAGGCGCTCGAAGTAACCGGAGACCGCTTACCCGAAGTCGGGGATCTTCCGAATCTTACTTACACGCGGATGGTAGTGGACGAAACCCTGCGGCTCTACCCGCCGGCCTGGATACTGGCGCGCAAAGCGATAGACGAGGACGAGATCCACGGTTACCGCATCCCGGCCGGTTCCGGCCTCCTGGTGTGCCCTTATGTCACCCACCGTAGAACCGACCTCTGGGAGAACCCTGAAGGCTTCGACCCCGAACGTTTCGCTCCAGGAAGTGGCAGCGGAAGACCTCGCTACACTTACTTCCCGTTCGGTGGAGGGCCGAGGCAGTGTATCGGTAACAACTTCGCGCTCATGGAAGCCACTCTAGTCGTTGCCACCGTGACCCGGCGTTACCGGCTGGACCTGGTGCCAGGGCAGGAGATAGAGCCCAAAGCTAGTGGCACCTTGAAGCCGGGCTTCCCGGTGTGGATGGTCCCGCACGCTGTCGCAGGTTCCGCGGTCGCTCGATGAAGCTTCGGTCGAGAGCGACCGACCGGGAGAGTGCTGTGCGCATCACGATACTCGCTATGGGCAGCCGGGGAGACGTACAGCCCTACCTCGCCCTTGCTCTGGGTCTCAAGGATGCCGGATACGAGGTAGTATTCGCCGCCTACACGAACTTCGCGGCGGAGGCAAAAGTAGAATTACCTCGGTCTCGTGGACGGGTAGCATCTACGCCACGGCGACTCCTTACATTGTAGTCTCTTCGTAATCTGCAGGGTTTCGGTAGCTTAAAGCCAAGTGTAGCCGGCGCCGGTTGTAGGACCCTTCCAGATACTCGAAGATGGCACTCCTTGCTACCTCCCGAGCAGGAAAGCGCTGTCTATGCACGAGCTCGGTCTTCAAGGTGGCAATAAAGCTCTCTACCATAGCGTTGTCTAGGGCGGTGCCGGTTCTTCCCATCGAAGGAACGGTGCTAACCTCTTTGAGGCGCTTGCCAGGCTTCGCCTAGAGATAGCCGTGTACTGGACGCCGCGATCAGAGTGGTACACGAGTCCCGCGGATGGCTTTCGCCGCCTAGCTTCGCTACCGCTATCTCCAGGGCGTCGACCACGAGCTCTGTTTTATGAGAGTCCATAGACCACCCGACGATCCTTATCGAATGGGTGTCCAGGATGAAGGCTAGGTAGAGGAAGCCTTCCCGCGTCGGTATGTAGGTGATATCCAGCTTCGCTAGCCAGACCCTGTTGGGCGGGTTGGTAACGAAGTCCCTACGGAGCAGGTCTGGTGTGGGAGCGGCCCGCGGATCATGGCGGGTGGTTCTACGCTTCTTGTCCCTCATGCAGCCTTAAAGCCCTGCGGCTTTCATTAGCCGGGCCACCCTGCGTCGGCCGCACCGCACACTAAAGCGGCTCACCGACCCCCGATCTCCTCCCTGGCGAAAAAGGCTTGGCGAAGGCTTCCCTCGCTTTTCAGAGGATCTCTTTCTCTTGACGCAAGACTTTCACCTCACGGCGCAGCCTGTGCAGTTCCTCCCTCTCTTCGGTGGTAAGTCCCTCTCGCTTGCCTTCGTCGATCTCGTCCCGGTTTACCCAGCTCCTGAGGGTGCCATCGGGGACACCGGTCTCCCGGGCGATTTCGGGAATGGGATGCTCCTCATCGGAGGCTCTAACCAGCCGGATAGCTTCTCGGCGAAACTCCGGTGGGTAGGCCGGGTTTGTTCGTGGCAATGTTCTCCTTTCCGCGTACTGCTCTCAATCTCAGACAGGCCACGGAACCGACGCGAGTCCATAACCTCTGCGTTTCTTCGAGGTCTTCTTCTAGTACGTTGTAGGGGCTCAGGGTTACTCGTGGGCTGTAACCCGCTGTCACTAGAACCGTCGTCTTTGTGTGCACCGCTGGAGCCTAGCAGTGAGAGCGATCGTCGCGCCTGCCAGGATCATCGCGACACCGACGACGGTAGCGGGGTTTACGCCTCCGCTGTAGGGAAGTCTGGCGTCTCCGGTCGTTACGACGAGCGAGTGTTGCCCCGCAACGGTGCCAGCGTCCACCAGGATCTCCCTGCCCCGGTTGGTCTGGCGCACGTCGTAGGAGACGTGCGCCCCGTCGAGCGTGACGGCCGAGACTTCCTCGTCGGCCGCTAGGGTATGGCCGAGGACCAGGTTTGCCGTGACCCGCGAAGTAACGGTCGTCTCGTACACTCCTTCTTCCGCAGAGGTGAAAACGTCTACCGAGCCGTCGCCCATGAGTATATTGGAACCGGATAGCGGCGAAGAGTCCGGCGGGAGTTGGGGTGTCACTTCGAGGCGGCCGTTACCGAGGTCGGGCCGGATGCCGAGTTGCTGGTGGACGACGGGCCAGATGGTGCCGTAGGCTCCCCAGGCTTGATGGACCATCGGACGCTCATTGAACGGGCGGGATATAAGCCGGTCGTTCATGGGCGAGGGAGCTATCTCCGGCATCGCCCCCGGCATCTCGACCGGTTCGCCGCCGGGGTTACCCGGGTCCGCAAACTGCAGGCGGGCGTTGGCGCGGGTGAAGCGTCCCTGATTTTCGGGGCCGAGACGGCCGTAGTTGCCCTCGGCGACGGCCATTATGGCGGTGTTCAGGGTGTAGGATTGTTTCTCGGACGGGGAATCGGGGGCGCTATCGCAGCCGGGACCGCCGGTGTGGAAGAGGCCGAACTCGTTGGAGTAGCAATCCTCCTCGCGGAGGTCCAGGGCTTTGTTGGCCTGATCTTCTGGCGGAAGACCGAGGACCGGGTCGCCGCTGCGGGTAAGCTCTATTTCCATGGGGGTCACCCCGATCCAGTGCCGCTGCTGGATCTTTTCTTCTTCGCCCTTTAAAGAGTCGGCGTGTTGTGGAATGTCCGGCATCCACCAAGTTTCTCCGAACCTCGAGATCATGGCGTCGGCGCGCTTCGTGGCCCACTCGGCCGTCGCGGTATCTCCCTGGTACTCGGCCATGTCCGCGAGGTCCACGAGGCCCCGGATGGTGTAGACGGTGTTATCCAGCTTCTCGTCGCCCATGCCCTCGCGCTCCACGTTGCCAAGACCTTCGGGCCAGAGGTCGCCGTCTTTGTCCAGATCCCGGAAGATATGCTCCAGGTTGGACTTGGAGTAGCCGTACATCTCGTCCAGCCAGGCGTCGTCGCCGGTCCAGCGCCAGACCGCGGCGACCGCCGACGGGAACTTGGCGGACTCGTCGGTGTTACCGTCGTCGGCGTCGGACCCGAAAAACACCGAGCCGTCGTAGACGACCTCGTGGACGACCTTGCCGGAGTTACCATTATCTATGAGGCTCACGTTTCGCAGGGCGCGGAGGTGGTCTTTTATGGGCTCGAACTGGCCGGCGGCTATGCTCGCGAAGACGGTGTACTCGCCGTCGGTACCGAAAAGCCAGGGGTAGTCGGGCCAGCCGGCTCCAAGAAAACGCATCGCCTCCATCGTTCCCTCAGGTGGCGGATAATTCTCTCCCGAGTTGGTCTCCCGTATCTGCGCGTCTTCGACGTACTGCACGGCGTCGGCGAGGTTCTGCTTGCTCCAGTCGATGCTCTCTTGAAGCTGGCGGTCGCCGGGGATGTCTAGCTGGGTGTGATCCTGGAGCGCGAGCCGGTCCGCAGACTTCTGATCCAGGAGACCCTCCGGGTTGGCGAGTACCGCCTCAAACTCGCCTCTCGCCTCTTCGTAGCCCTTGTCCGAACCGGCGACGGCAAACCAGATCGTCTGCGTCGTGCCAGCCGGGATATTGACCTCGTACCGTAATTGTCCGCCCTTGCCCTTGCCATAGGCGGTGTCGTCACAGCGTTTCGGCGCCTCTTCGGGAACGGGCGGGCATATCTTGGCCGGGTCCTGTGGACCTCGGAAGTCCTCGCCGGTCTCGCTGCCCGAGGGCGCCAGGTTAGACCCTACTATGGCAGCCCAGTCGTGCTCGGCGGCGTTGTCCACCGGCGGTTTGCCCTGCTCGCGGAAGACCAGCGTCCCGCTTTCGGCGGAGACCTGATCTTCGAGGTTGTAGTCTAATTGAGAGGGCTCGGTGTCTCCCCACGGGTAGGCGCTCATAAGCTCGGAGTGGGCGTCCATCTTCAGCGTGAAGTTTTGTTCCTCTTCACCGGCCGTAAATGTCAGGCCGAACAGTGCGGCGCGCCGGCTATCCGGTACAAAGTCCGTGCGGCTTATCTCTAGTCCTTCGCGGCCTGGGAAGTGCAGGTTCGCGTAGCCGTAGCCGCTGGTAAACCGGTCCGCCGGGCCGATCCACTCATCGTCTATACCAAACCAGATACCGTCGAGCAGCTTTATAGGCGGCGACCAGATACCGGCCATCTCCCCGCGAGTGTGGAAGCCCATAGCCGGGAATAGTCCAGCCTCCGTCCCCACCGTGTACCCTCGGCTACCCGTCACGACGTACCGCCGGTCGTCGAGCCGGTCTTTCGTGGAGAGCGTCGGGGGCTCGGTAGAATCCTCAGTCGTATCCTGAGCTGTGGCGGGTACTGGACAAACCAGGGCCGCAAACGCCAGAAACATTACGCATATCATGGTCCCTATCCCGCCAAGCACGCACCACTTCTTGAGCAAAGTATTCACAACCTTCCCCGATCTACTCCTACCCCGTCGATTGTGCACTTTACATCAATCATCGTGTGTGGGTCAATACTGGACTTGTGCAGTTCTATTGGATGTCGTGTGAAGTCGCGGACCGCAGTAGTAGCTAGGAGTATGCAAGCCGAAAACGGGTGGAGTGCGCAGTCGAAGCTTTGTCACTCTACCTTGCTAGAAACAGGAGTCAGTAGACTCACTGTAAAGTTTACTGTGCTTATTTTCACGTTTCTTTGTCATAGTACCCGTATAGTGCGGACGAAAGCTATGCAGCCACGAAAGAGGTTTTAGATGCCGGCAGAGGATCTACGCCAGAGTTCGATGATGAGCCACATGCTCGACGCTTTGGAGCGGGGCGAGGACATCGGCCACTACGGGCGGCTGACGTTCACCATGATCGGACGCTACTTCATGAGCAACGAGGAACTGGTCGAGTACCTGACCAAAGACAGCGACACGGACGAGAACAAAGCCCGCGGGCTGGTCCAGCAGGTCTCGGAGAAAGGCTACAACCCGCCGCGCCGGGAGCGCATCCTGGAGTGGCAGAGCCAGCAGGACTTCGACATCTGCCCGAACCCCGACGACCCGGACGCCTGCAACATCTACAACGAGCTGGAGATGCCGGACGAGGTCTACGAGGATATTGAGCAGTACCGGGAAGAGAAGTCGTAGCGGCCACGCGCAGGACTAGCCGGAGTAAGGGTCAGCCTTCTAAAATAACCTGGTCCGGGGCGGTGACTAAAGACCGTAGCGGGGGCCGTTCTTCGACGGCCACCCGCCGGGCCTCGAAACCATCTTTTGTCGGGAGAATAAAGGGACCGGGTGAAATTTCCTCTAGCCGGTCGTCCCCGACCCCGATCACCCGGCTGGCGACCGCAACGAGCATCGCGTAAGCCGCTTCGCCGGTTTCAGGCGGAATAGTGTTTTCTGGTTCGGGAGCACGCAAAGTTGTTTGAGCGAGGGCTTCCATGCCGCGGGTCCGGGCGGCGTCGAGCAAGAGGCTGATGTACGCTCCCTGACCGACCGGGAAAGATAAAGTCTCCAGTAGGGGCCGCCGGGCGGCGAGGTTACCGGATAACGGGTCGGCAAACCCGGAAAGTTCGGGGACGTAAAGGTTGATCAAGGGCCGCGCCAACAACTCTGTGGTGTTATCTCTACAACTACGAATGCCTTTTACTAACTGAAGTCTCTCGTCTTCGAGCAACGGTCCGAGAAGCCCGCTCACGCTAGAGCCCTCGGCGTCTAAGTGATCCAGGTCAACGGAAACCAAGATCTCGCCACTAGCAGCCGTAAACCCGCGCCACAGAGCGTCTCCGTAACCCCGGCACGGCCCAAACTGTGGATAAAGCTCCGCCGCTGGTTGTAAAATAATATCAATATATTGGTTTAAACTACTCGTCTCGCCGGAATCTAGCAGCGGTACTACAACCTCATCCACGATACCGGAGCGTTCCAAGCGGTCCAGGACATTTAGCCGGGACGGGGTGATGTCCGCGCTGCTTAGGGGGATAACCAGGCTTACGGTTTCTTTTTTGCTGACGATTAGTCTGGTGGGTCTGAAGTCTACGGCGTCGAAGGTGTTGTTCTGGATCCAGGCCGCCAAAGATAGGTCTCGGGACAGCCCCCGATGCGCCCGTCCGACGAGCCGGGCGGAGGTCGAGACTTTTACGGACAGCGGGCGCTCTATCGGGATGGCGTGCTGGTGGAGGGTGCGTTCCAGGTACTCGTCTTCGAGCGCCGCCTGCGGGGGGAGACCCCCGATCTTCCCGTAGGTTTCCGCGGTTAGCGATAACGAAGCGCCGCTGAACTGCCAGTGCTCGGCGCTACCCGCGTCCCCTCCGGAGGAAAGCTCGGAGATCACGCGCTGGTGCCGCTCCCGGCCCTGTTCGGCGCGCCAGCCCCACACGCCCTCGGGCAGCGCCGCCCCACCGTCGCCGAGCTCTATGCGCCCCCCGATGGCCCGGGCCCCGCGGCCAGCCGCCGCTAGTTGGGCCGAAAGCCAGTCTGGAGCTACCACCGTGTCGGCATCCGTCGAAGCTATCAGCCCTTCCGGGCGGCCGAGTCCCTTGAGCCTGGTGTACGCGGCCTCCATGCCGACCCTCCGGGCCTGACCGGCGCCCTTGCCGGGACCCTCCAGATACAGGAGCCGGAGCTTTGGGTAGCTCTCCGACACCTCCCGCGCCCGGTCTTCGGTGCCGTCCGTGCAGTGGTCCAGGATCAGCAGCACCTCGTACTCTTCCGGTCTTATAACTTCCTGCTCCGCTAGGGCTGTAAGACAGGCACCGACCAGCGCCTCCTCGTTGCGGGCCGGTACGACGACCGATATTCGCAGATCCTGCTCCGGTGGCGTCAACGGGGTAGAGAGGCTCCACCCTCGACCAGCTTCCGGCCTTCTTCGTAGTCCTCGTCGTAGTTGTGGGTCAGGACGCCGACGCAGACACCGTCCTGGCCGTACCAGGCGGTAAACGAGTCCTCGCCGTGGTCCACGAAATTTACCTCGTCCCAGCCGTCGCCCCAGGCGGCGTACTTCAGCGTCTCCGCGCCCATCGTGGACCAGAAGCCGGGGGCCGCGGCCCACGAGGCTTCACCGCCCGCCAGAACGGTCCCGGCGACGCGGCCGTGCTCCAGGGCGTCGCCCCAGTGCTCTACCTTGAGGTGACGGCCGGCGGCCCGGTTGTGGGCGTAGGCGATGTCCCCGACGGCGAAGATGCCCGGGGCGCTGGTGCGCATCGAGGCGTCGGCTATCACGCCGCCCTCGGATATCTCCAACCCCGCCTTCTCCGCCAGCGTCGTGCGGGCCTGCACGCCGGTCCCGAAGAGCACCGCATCGGTCGTTAAGCTCTCGCCGCCGGATACTCCGACCCGGAAGCCGCCGTTTGCGCGCCCTATCTCCTCGACGTTAGAGCCGAGCCGCAGATCCACCCCGTAGCCTCGGAGCCACGCCTGAATCCTCGCTCCCACGTCGGACCCTAGCCGCGCTTCCTGGGGCATTTCCTCCATGCTTACCAGCGTTACTTCGGCTCCCCGGATGGCGAGGGACGCCGCAGCTTCGCACCCGATAAACCCCGACCCCACGACGACAGCCTTTGACCCGGAACCTACCCGGCTCTGCAACCGGGTTGAGTTCTCGACGGTCCGCATCACCAGAACCTCCGGGTCATCGCCGCCGGGGACCGGGATGCGGATGGGTTCGGAGCCGGTCGCGAGCACGCACGAGGTGTACGGAATCTCGCCGTCGCCGGTCTCTATGACTTCCCGGTCGCGGTCGATGTTAAAGACCTGGGCGTCGAGGCGTAGCTCCACGCCGTTTTCCTCAAACCACCCGGACGGCTGCATCGGAAGTTCGTCCCGGTCTATCTCGCCGCGCAGGTACTCTTTGGTGAGCGGTGGCCGGCTGTACGGGGCGTAAGGTTCGGCGGAGAGAAGGGTGACCTGTCCCCGGCCGCCGGACTCCCGGTAGGCTTGGGCGGCCGCGAGCCCTCCCGGACCACCGCCGACTATTACTATGCGCTCCTCTTCCACTATCGTTCCTCTCTAGAATCCTGGAGAAGATCCAGCCGGTACTCCGGTTCGATCACGGTTTCTACCCGTTCCAGGCTCGAATACTCCAACAGCAGCGCGTGTACCTCGTCGCCCTGTAGTGGATAGGTCTTTGTCTCTCTGCGCCAGTGGACGGCGAGCAACATCCCACCGGGCGTTAAAGCACTCTCAAAGCGCCGGAGCGACTCCAGCATTACGTCGCGGGTCAGGTAGTAGAGCACCTCGGAGGCCAGGATCAGGCCGAACTCTCCTTCCGGCATCTCCTCCGGCAGCGTGCGCCGCTCGACGCGCACGTGCGGATACCCCGCGAGCCGCCGCCGGGCGGCCTCCACAGCCTTTTCCGAAGTGTCTACCGCGACCAACTCGTCGCACAGCGGCGCGAGCATCTCGGTAAATACCCCGATAGAAGCCCCGACCTCCATCGCCCGCCGGAACCTGCGGTCTCCCAGGACCCCGAGCGTCCGCTCGTACTTCTTGCGCTCGTACTCGCTGGTCTCAAAGCTCCACGGGTCACCGGAGCGGGCGTAGAGATCCTCGAAGTACTCCCGGTCGAGCCGCTTTCTCAAGACCCCGCCCTCTCCTGGATAGCCGCCCGTCCGGTGCGGGCGAGCGCGGGCTCCAGACGGTGCTGGAGCAGGAATAGCTCCAGGTCCCGCCGCGCCCGGTCGAGCGGGTCGGCGACCGCGAACGGCCGGGACCCGGCGGCCCTCGCGGCCTCGTCGAGTATTTCCCGGCAGGCGTCGGCCACGGCGGAGCGGAGGCCGACCGAGATGGGAGCGAGGGATACTTGCGGGTCCTCGTCGGCCCGGCGGGCGGCTCCTTCCAGCCAGCGGTCTATGGTGCCCCGGGCGGCGAGCATCCTGCCGGCGGCGAGTGAAACGAGGTCGTCGGGTTCCCGGCCGCCGGCTTTAGCGGCCAGCGTGTCGAGGGTCGCGGCTACCGCCCGGTCGGCGATGCCGGCCCACGAGGCGGCCGTCCGGATGGCGTCGCGCCCGAAGTACGGCTCGCGCAGCAACTCCCCCGGCCCGCCGAGCACCGCGAGCACCGGCGTCCCGTGAAACACGACCCGGTGGCTCTCCGAGGAGCGCATCCCGGACGCCCGGTACCAGCTACGGTCGATCTCTATCTCTTCCAGGGCTATGTACGCCAGCAGCGGCGGCCCCGGTCTGCCGTCCGGCCCCCGGACTAGCACGAGCGCCCGGTCGAGACCCGTGGAGCCGGAGCAGAAGGTTTTTACACCTTCGAGCGCCGTACCGTCCGGGGTCTCGGTCAGGCGGGCGGGCTCGCCTTCGCCAGGGATCGGGTCCGCTCCCCAGACCCCGAGCCGTAGTTCCCCGGCGGCTATCTTCTCCAGCTCCCGGCTCCGCAGAGGTTCGGGGGCGGATACCGCGACCCGCTCCACGCCGTTAAAGTGACCGTCCAGGATCCTGCCGACCGACCCGTCCGCTTTCGCAACCGCCCGCAAGACCCGCCACTCCTCGGCGAACGAGGACCGGCGGGCACCGCCGTCTACCGGGACCGGCAACGCCAGCACCCCGGCGGCTGCAAGCTCCTGAAACGCTTCTACCGGAAACCCCGGGTTGCGGTCCCGCTCCTCAGCTCCGGCCGCTATATGCTCCAGCGTCTTCTCAAAGTCCGCCGGGCGGCGGGTAGCGTCGAGAGACCTCACACGCTCGACCTTTCCGTAACCGCCCGAACGTCCTCGAGAAGCCGGGGCTCGCAGCCGCGCCGCCGGATACAGTTGGCGAGGGCCGGGATCAGGCCTACCGTCTCGCCGCAGCCCGTCCGCCGGGCGCCGGGTCCGAGACCGTCGTGCATGAGAACCACCGAGCCGGGAGATATACCCGACTCGATGCTAGAAAGCATCTGAGAGGCTTTGTCTCCGCGCCAATCGTGCGTATCCTCGGTCCACAAAACGACCTCCAGCTCGAACTCCCTGGCGACTTCTCCGGTCCAGGGCGCGCAAGCTCCCCACGGCGGCCGCCAGAAGCGGGGCGACACCCCGTGTTCCGAAAGCTCCGCGAGCCCGGCCCGGGCGTCCGCTTCTACCTCCGCCCGGGTTCGCCGGGTATGCCGGACGTGCTCCGTGCAGTGCAACTGGATGCTGTGACCGGCGGAGAGCATCTCCTGAACGATGCCCGGAGACCGCCGGACGAGCGGTCCGATCACGAAGAACGTCGCCCTGCACCCGGCCTGCCGGAGCGCTTCCAGTACCCGCGGCGTCCACACCGGGTCCGGTCCGTCATCGAACGTCAGGGAGACGCCGGGCCCCGCTCCGTATCCTTCTGCCCGGTTACCCGGCTGTTCAATGCTCAGCTCTTCTACCTCCGCTCCCATCAGTCCGGCTTTTCCCGGACCTCGCAAAACTCCGCTGATGCTAGCAGACACTCTTACCCCGACCCATTAAACGAAACACACCCTGGTGCAGCGATACGAACCTCTTTCCGAGAAGTCGGCGAAACCACCAGCCTTCCCGCCAGGCTTTTCTCCAACGTTCCGGTTACCCGAGGGACGACCGGAGTCCGCCGCGGGGTCCAGCGTGCCGCGGACGTTGCCCGGAGCTAGACGGCCACCGCAGTCGCGCCGGCAGGTTATTCCCTGAAGAGCGTCTTATCCCGGAACGGCGGGTCTCCGGGCTATAGTTTCGTGTGGTCCGGGGCTACGCCGGCTCGACCTCTTCGACTTCCAGCTTTCTCGTCGGCGAGTCATCCTCGATTATCTTTCCCACTACTCTGGCCGATACCTGCTGCTGGTAAACCCCGTCCAGTTCATCTTCCTTGCCGAGCAGGTCGAAGTTCCCGTCATCTTCCGAGGACAAGATAAACCGGGTGCCGCCGACCTCCTGGTAAGCCTCGCCCATCTTCGCCAGCACACCGACTACCGTCGCCTGCCCGCCCGCAGCCTTCATTTCGTCCAAATGTTCGGTCTCCTCCGGCGTATCCTGAGAGGACTCTTCGCTCGTAGGCGTCGGGTCTCCCACGACGCCTACCGGCTCTTCCCCGGTCTCTCCGGAGTCATCCTCTTCCCGGACCGCCGGGCGCTCGTCAAGCCTGCGGGCGAACTCCCTCACGGTGCGCTTGCGTTCCTCCGCGGCGTCCTCGTCTACGGTGGCTTCGTCTACGGCTTCCCGCTGGTCTTCGACCGGGACCTGGGCCTGATCCGCGGACTCCTCCGGCGCTTTTTGAGCTTCGGCCTGATAGGTGACCGTGTAAACTTCCTCGACCACGCTCTCCGGCGTCTCGGGTATCTCCTGGACCGGGTACTCGACCGGCTCGGGTGCGGTATCTCTCGCCCGCCGCCGCAAGAAAAGTATTAGCGCACTGATCAGGGCAACGACCGCCAGTCCCGCCGCGCCGATGTAGGCTACTCCCCGGCTCTGGAGCCCGCGTCGCTTGGATCTTCTACCCACTTTGTATCCTCCTCCTATGGTTTCTACGCTCGACGCCCATTGTAGTGCAGGCCGTGAAGGTCCGGGGCGGCACTCCAGTTTCCCGACGCCGCGGCTCCCCCGGCCGTTTCGGTAGAGGCTAGAGGTGGGTAGTGTCACGGTAAGTGCTCGGCGGAACGGAAGGACGGGAAATGAGAAAGAGAACGGCTACCCTAATAGTTGGCGTGCTGGTCGCCGCTCTGTTACAGGCGGGCTGCGGCGGAAGCGGGCAGCAAGAAGCGACGACCGGCTCGACGATAAGCAGCGAGGAAACCGCGACGCCTTAGAACTAACGGAGCCGCTTCCTCCGTCCGAACCTCTCAGGACCGGCAAGCCGGGGGCTGGGTCTTCGTGGAGAATAAGCTTCGCTTTTTTGGTTCTGCGCCGTACTATCCGGGTAAGGCTCCGGCGTGTAGGGCTAATCCTCCGGGGACGGAGCCGGGGGTTCCCGGCGGCGCAGAGCTATGTGCAGTTCTTTTAGCTGGTCTTCGGTTACGGGGCCGGGGGCGTCCATCATCTCGTCGCGGGCGGCCTGGGTCTTCGGGAAGGCCATGACCTCCCGGATGTTGGGCTCGTCCTGGAGGACCATGATCAGGCGGTCCACCCCCGGAGCTATCCCGCCGTGCGGCGGTGCCCCGTAGCGGAAAGCCTGTAAGATAGCCCCGAAACGGCGCTCGGCTTCTTCGGGCGGAATTCCGATGATCGAGAACACTTTCTGCTGCAACTCCGGCAGGTGTATCCGAATGCTCCCGGAGGCTAGCTCCGTGCCGTTGGCTACCAGGTCGTAGAGCTGGCCGGTTATGAGCAGGGCCTCGTCAGGACCCCCGTCGAGCAGTGGTATATCCTCCTCGCGGGGCATGGTGAACATGTGATGCATCGGCTCGACCCTGCCCTCTTCCTCGTTCCACTCAAAGAGCGGGAAGTCCGTCACCCAGCAGAACGCCAGAGCGCCCGGCTCCGCCAGCCCGAGCCGGTCCCGCAAGTGGAGCCGGAGCCGGTTCAAGCTCTCAAAGACAACCGGGTTCTTGTCCGCCACAAAGAACATGTAGTCCCCCGGCGCGGCACCCAGCTTCTCACGCAAAGCTTCAAGCTCATCCTCCGAAAAGAACTTGGCTATCGGGCCGCCGTAGCTCAGGTTGTCTCCGGTATCCTCGCCCTCAACCTTGAGGTAGGCCAGACCCCGGGCCCCGCCAGTCGCCGCCACGGCGGTAAGCTCGTCTATCTCACGCCGGGAGAGGTCGCCCAAGCCCCCGGCCGCGATGCCGCGCACCGAGCCATTGGGTCCCGCGACCGCGTTGCTAAACACCTTGAAGCCGCTCTCGCGGGCTACCTCCGAGACGTTAGACAGTTCGAGGCCGAAGCGCATATCGGGTTTGTCGGTGCCAAAGCGCTCCATAGCCTCGGCGTAGGTCAGGCGGGGAAACGGTTTGGCCGAAAGTTCCTTTGCGGCCAGGTCTTCCACTATTTCGACGTAGAGCCCTTCTATGAGGTCCAGGACCTCGTCCTGGGAGGTAAAGCTCATCTCGACGTCTAGCTGGGTGTGCTCCGGCTGGCGGTCACCGCGCTGGTCTTCGTCTCGCAGGGCGCGGGCGACCTGGAAGTACCGCTCGAAACCGGCGACCATCAGAAGCTGCTTGAACTGCTGGGGCGACTGCGGCAGGGCGTAGAACTGGCCCGGATGCAGCCGGCTCGGCACCAGGTAGTCCCGCGCTCCCTCGGGGGTCGAGGCCGTGAGCAGTGGGGTCTCTATCTCGACAAAGTCCCGCGCGTCGAGGTAGTCGCGCATCCGCTTTACTACCCGGTGACGGAAGATTATGTTCTCCTGCATCCTCCGGCGCCGGAGGTCCAGGTAGCGGTACTTTAGGCGCAGGAGCTCTTCGACCGGCTTATCCCGAAGCCCCCCTATCTCAAACGGCGGTGTATCCGAGGTGCTGAGGACCCGCAAGCTCGTCGCCTCGACCTCTATGTCTCCGGTCGGAAGCTCCGGGTTCTCGTTGCCTTGTGGTCTCCGCGCGACCTCGCCCTCCACGGATATGGTCCACTCGGGCCGGAGCCTTTCGGCAGTCTCGAAGACTTCCTGCAGGGTGCCCTCCGGGTCGAAGGTGATCTGGGTAACGCCCCAGCGGTCCCGCAGGTCGATAAAGACGAGCCCCCCATGGTCCCGGCGGCGGTTTACCCACCCCGCGAGCCGGACTTTCTGGCCGACGTCCCCGGCCCGCAGTTCGCCCGCCGTGTGTGTCCTGTAAGGGTTGTTCTCTTCCCGGTCCAACAGTTTGACCCTCCGATTTTCGCCTGTTACCGCCGAAGCTGCCGCCGGGGCAAACGCCCAGGCTACCGCCAGAGTATAACCGGACCCCGACCGGCTTTGTCCGGAGGTTGTTGCAGGACTTGGTGGCTTGTGATAACTTCGCGCTAGCCTCCGGGACGGGAGGGTCCGCGGTGTTCACCACTAGAACGAGGAGCGGTATTCAAGGGGTCGGCCTGAAGGCGCTCGCCGGGCAACCGGTGCTCCGGAGCGTATCCGTGATGTTTGGTGTATTGCTCGCCCTGCTTCTCGTGTCTGGCTGCGGCGGGGAAGACGACGGGGAGGCGACGGTGCCCGAGCCGGGCGGTGCTACCGGCGGAGCCGCTGGCGGCGCTACGGGCGGGGCCGGAGGGACGACGGCGGTCTCGGTCTCCGGGGCCGCGGCGCTGGAAGGTACGCCGTTCGAGCTAAACCAACAGCAGGTCATACCGCCGGACTTCCGGGCGGCGTATCAGCGCCAGGCCCTCGTCGTGGCGCAGTTCTACCGGGCGGGTCAGGGCGAATTTTACCCGCAGGGACTTGAGGTGGACGACATGGTGGACCGTTCCGTCGAGGACCTGAGTTCCGGGTATCCGACGGTAGAGTTCTTCAGCTACGACATTACGAACCCCGGCAACGCGCAGAGCAGCGAGGGACTCGAGCAGGGCCAGTACGGGACGCTCGCGGCCCAACTCGGAGTCGGTTTTACGCCGTACGTGGCGATGCTCGCTCCCCGGGACGGACAGTACTACTACGAGAGCGTCTTCCAGGGCTATGTGCCCCGGGAGGTCCTGGATCAAGCGCTGTTCGACCTGACGAGCCTCGATGCCGGGGGCAACATTAGCGATACCGACGTAGTCCTCGGGACCGTCGAACTGACCGAAACCGGAGACGGCGTCGAGTACTTTACCGTCCGCAACCAGAGCCAGCAGTCCGTCAACCTCCAAGGCTTCAGCCTGCAAGCCCTGGACCCCGACACCGGTGAGGTTGACGACTCCGGCGGTCTGCTGGTAGACGGGGATATCCGCGTGAGGGCTGGCAGCACCGTCGCCGTGGGGCGGGCACCGGACGTGGTAGGTGCCCGCGGAAACCGGGTCGCCGGGACTTTTACCGACGAGGGAGATCTAACCCTCTCGCCCGGCTCGCAGGTCGCGCTCCTGGACAGCGACGGGGCTGTAGCCGCGACCTTTACGCTCTAAGCGTTACGCTCCAGGCTGCGCTGTCCGGTGCCCGGTGGGCGCTGAAAATCCGGCTTCGTAGGTTACACTAGGGCACAGTATGCAAACTAACTCCGTGTACCTGGATCACGCCGCAACCACGCCCCTGGACCACCGGGTCCTCGCGGCCATGATGCCGCACTTTGAAACCTTGCGGGCGAACCCGTCCTCGCTGCACGCCCCCGGCGTGTCGGCCCGGGACACCGTCGAGGACGCCCGGGAAGCCGTAGCGGACCTGATCGGGTCTCGGCCGGGGGAGATCATATTTACCTCCGGAGGCACCGAGTCCGACGCCCTGGTGGTACTCGGAGTCTGCAAGGCGGCCCTGGACAAACGGCACCTCGTTCTCTCCGCGATAGAGCACCCGGCGGTTGCCGAAGCCGCCCGCCACCTGGAAAGCACCGGCTACGAGGTAACCCGGCTCGGTGTGGACTCCGGTGGGCTCGTGGACCCGTCGGAGCTCGCGGAGGCCCTGCGCCCCGACACCGCGCTCGTCGCCGTGATGTGGGCTAATAACGAGGTTGGGACCATACAACCGGTCGCCGAACTCGCGGAGATCTGCGAGGAGCGGGGGGTACCCTTCCACGCGGACGCGGTCCAGGCGGTAGGGCATCTGCCGGTGGACGTCGGCCAAACACCGGTCTCGACGCTCGCGCTGACCGGGCACAAGTTCTACGGGCCATCGGGCGTCGGGGCGTTGTACGTCCGGGACGGCGTGGCGCTGGAGCCGGTACTGTACGGCGGCGGTCAGGAGAAAGGCTTGCGCAGCGGGACCGAGAACGTCGCGGGCCTCGCGGGCCTCGCGGCGGCCTCCCGGCTGGCGGCCGCGGAACTCGGAGACCGGCAGCCGCACGAAACGGCGCTGCGAGACCGCGTCGTCGCGGGTGTCACGGAGATACCCGGCGTCTATCTAAATGGTCACCCGGAAAAACGGCTGCCGAACAACGTGCACCTCAGCGTCGAGGGGGTCGAGTCCGAGAGCCTGGTGCTGTTTCTGGATTCTCTCGGCTACGCCGTCGGGAGTGGGTCGGCGTGCGCCTCGCACTCCGCCGGTCACCGGGCGTCGCCCGTGCTGCTGGCTATGAACCGGGAGTTCGCCGGGCGTGAAGGCTTCTCGACCGTTAGGGTTACGGTCGGCAAGGACAATACGGTAGGAGAGGTGGACGGCTTTGTGCAAGCTTTCTCCTCCGCCGTCGGACGGTTACGCGAGCTTTCGCCGGTTTATACCGGCTGACGGATCGCCCTCCGCAAACCGGCGGCTCTGAGATACTCGCTAGGGATGGATCATGGCTTACAGACCTGAAGTTATAGAGCACCTCGTAAAACCCCGGAATGTGGGCGAGCTACCCTCCCCGGACGGTGTCGGGGAGTCCGGAGACGCCGCCTGCGGAGATATAGCCCGCTTTACGGTAGGTATCCAGGAGAACAGGGTGGAAGAAATACAATATAGAGTCTACGGTTGCGCGGCGTGCATCGCGGCCGGCTCCGCGCTGTCGGAGTTGGCGGGCGGTGGGCCGCTCGTCTCGGCGGCAAAGGTTTCGCGTGGGGACCTTGAGAAAGCCTTGGGCGGTCCGTTGCCGGAGGGCAAGGACCACGCGCTCACGCTGGTGTTGGACGCGATGCACAAGGCGTTTGAAGATTACTGGGACCGGCTCGCGGGCGCGGCGCTGGTCGAAGGGTACGGTGGTGAGGTTGGGTAAGAGCGTGGTAGTCGCCACGAGCGGCGGCGTCGACTCTGCGGTAACGGCGCTGCTGCTCAAAGAAGCCGGGTATGAGGTGGTATGCGTAACGTTCCGGCTCCACGACGGGGAACCCGGGAGCCGCTCGTGCTGCTCGCCGGACACCGTTCTATTTGCCCGGGATACCGCACACCGCATGGGGCTGGCGCACTTTACACTGAACCTCAAAGACCTGTTTAACAAGCGCGTCATGCAAGACTTTGTCGGCTCGTACGCCGCGGGCCGGACCCCGAACCCATGCGTCTCGTGCAACGCGCATGTAAAGTTTCAGGCGGCGGCGATGGTGGCCGACCAGCTAGGCTATGACCACATAGCCACCGGACACTACGCCCGGGTTTCGTACAGTGGCGGCCGACCGGCGCTCTCCCGGGCGGCGGACGCCCGTAAAGACCAGACCTACGTATTGTGGCCGGTCCCCAAGGAGCTACTCTCACGGACCCTTTTCCCGCTCGGGGATTACGAGAAAGACGAGGTGCGGGCCATCGCCGCCGACCGGGGGCTCGCCGTAGCTCGCACGCCCGAGAGTCAGGACATCTGCTTTATCCCAGACGGGAACTACCGGCGCTTTGTCCGCAAGAACGTCGCGGCGGAGCCCGGGGAGATAGTAGACACGGGTGGAGAGGTCCTGGGCCGTCACGCGGGCGTCGTAGATTACACGGTCGGCCAGCGCCGGGGGCTCGGCCTCTCGGCGCCGGAGCCGATGTACGTGACCGAGGTCCGGCCAGAGACCCAACAGGTGGTCGTCGGGCGTAAAAAGAACCTCCAGACCCGGGAGGTCCGGGTTGGAGGGTTGAACTGGTTTCTCTCCCCGGAGGAGTCGGCGGCGGTGCAGGTCCGGTACAACAGTTCGCCGGTCTCGTGCGAGGTTGAAGAGGCTGGAGAAGGGGAGTGGGTAGCCCGGCTCTCGGAGCCGGTCCTCGGGGTGGCGCCGGGGCAGTCGGCGGTCTTCTACACGGGTGACGGGGATAAGGTAGTCGGCGGCGGGGTTACGCTGCGCCGCAACTAGACCGGGTTATAATGCGGCGGGTGTGCCGCGGGGCGCGTCAAGACCGTGGGTCGCGCAGGGACGAACTGGGAGGTGTGCGCTAAATTGGATATAGTTGTCGAGATAGCAAAAGTAATACTGTACGTGGCGCTCGCGGTAGCTTTTCTGCTGCTGGCCTGGATGTTCTTGCGGCTGGCCCGGATCTTCTCCACAACCGAACAGACTTTGAAAGAGGTCTCCGAGCAGGTCGTGCCGCTCCTGGGTAAGACCCACACCACGGTGGACAACATAAACAGCCAGCTCTCTCAACTCGACACGGCGGTCGGGGACGTGGCGGGTATTACCGGCGAACTCGACCAGACCACGACCGTAATAACTCGCGGAGTCCGGGGCGGGGTTATAACGCTCTCTTCGGCGACGGCCGGTCTATCAAAGGGTTTGAGCACCTTTTTCGGCCGGGAGCCGGCCCCGGAAGACGAAGCCGCCCCGGAGCCCAGAGCCGAAGACCCTCGTCCGAACGTCCGGTACACACGCACTGAGAAGAGCCCGGAGGAGGTTTAGTTGGACGGTTGGGGAAAGTTGATAGCAGGAGCCGTAATCGGCGCGGTCGGTACGGTCTACGCGACAAACGACGAGTTCCGCAAACAGCTACCGGAAAGAGCCCGAAACCTTCCTCCGGTGGTCCGGAGACGGTTTGCCGGCGCGGTCGCCGCCGCCCGCGAGGCTTCGGCCCGGCGGCGGGCGGAGATCCTGGAAGACCTGGAGACCCACGGCGGCGAGCCCTCCGGACGCAGCATCGCCCACGACCCTTCTCTCGGGGATGTGGAAACCACGGAGCCCCGACTCGAAGAAGACCTGACAGAGCCTATCGCCAGCAGCGGGGAGGAGTGGAGATCGTAGCGCAGAAGCCGGATGGAGACCGGGGGATGGGCGGCGAGTACACCTACCTTACCCTGCCGCCGGTCGCGGGGCTGCGTTCGTGCGTGGGGGTGGTTCTCGCCGGGCTCGCTACCCGGGCCGGTATCGGGCTCGGCAACCTGGAGGAGAGTATAGAAGTTCTGGAAGACCTCCATTCCGGGGGGGACACTACCAGCTACCGGTTCTCTGTGGGGGAAGAGCGGATCTACGCCGAGGTGTGGGATGCGCCGGAGGGTGGAGGTACCCCTGGAGCTAACTGGCGCACCATCGTGGAGTTGGTGTCGTGAGCGGCCGTTCGCGCTACCGGCGGCCCGACAAAGCCCGTACCCGGCGACTGCTCCTCCGGTACCATAAAGAAGGCGACGAGCGGGCGCGGGAGATGGTCATCCAGGAGCAACTACCGCTGGTCGAGTTCCTGGCCCGGAAGTTCGTCGGCCGGGGCGAACCTATAGAAGACCTCGTGCAGGTGGCGTCCATCGGCCTCATAAAAGCTGTCGACCGCTTCGATGTGGACCGCCAGATAGAGTTCTCGACCTACGCCACGCCGAATATATTAGGGGAGATCAAACGTTACTTCCGGGATAAGGGCTGGGCGATGCGGGTCCCGCGCGGTCTGCAGGAACTGCGCCAGTCGGCAAAAGAGACCATCCGCCAGGAGACCGTAAAGACCGGCCGCTCCCCGACGATGGAGGAGCTCGCCGAGACCCTGAATAGCGACGTCGAGAGCGTCGCCGAGGCCCTGACGCTCGGGCGGGCGTACAATACCACCAGCCTCGATGCGCCGGTCAACCAGGACGACGCCGAGGGGGATACGATCATCGACCTCCAGGCCGACGGGAACTCCCCGATAGACGGCATAGAAGACCGGCTCCTCTTGCAGTCCGCGATGTGCGGCCTAAAAAACCAGCAGCAGACGATACTGCGGCTACGCTTTAACGAGGGCAAGACCCAGACAGAGATAGCCCAGCAGATAGGCGTCAGCCAGATGCACGTCTCCCGTCTCTTGCGGCGGGCGCTCGACGACCTCCGCAGGGAGTTGGGCGACAAGGCCGAGCGTCTCGGGACGGACCTCGAACGTCTGGAAAAACAAGTTTAGAGAAAAAGTACAATCTACCGTATGAAAACTATGAAAAGCACCGAGATCCGCCAGAAATTCCTAGACTTCTTTACCGACAGAGGGCACCGGCTGTACCCGAGTTCATCTCTGGTACCGCACAATGACCCGACGGTACTACTCACCACTGCCGGTATGCAGCAGTTTATTACCTTTTTCACCGGCCAGGAGACGCCGCCGACCTCCCGGGCCGTGAGCGTCCAGAAGTGCATGCGCGCCGGCGGCAAGGACAACGACATCGAAGAGGTCGGGGACGGTACCCACCTGACCTTTTTCGAGATGCTCGGCAACTTCTCCTTCGGGGACTATTTCAAGAAAGAGGCCGTCGAGTACGCCTGGGAGTTTCTGACCGGGGAGTTGGGGCTGGCTCCCGAACGGCTCTGGATCACGGTCTTTGAGGGTGACGAGAGCGCCCCTGAAGACCTCGAAGCCCGAAAGTTCTGGACCGAGGTCGGCGTCCCCGAAGAACGTATCTTCGGCCTCCCGAAGAGCGAGAACTGGTGGGGGCCGCCGGGTGAGTCGGGGCCTTGCGGTCCGTGCTCGGAGGTCTACTACGACTACGGCGAGGAGTTCGGACTTGGCGACCCGCTGGCCGACGCCCGCTACGGTCCGGGTCGCGAAGACGGCGACGCTCGGTTCCTGGAGATCTGGAACCTCGTCTTTAACCAGTACGAGCAGCGCAAAGACGGGACCCTAGTCCCTCTAGGCAAGACCGGCATCGACACCGGGATGGGCCTGGAACGGACCACCGCCGTCTGCCAGGGTGTCCGCTCGGTCTACGATACCGACCTCTACACCCCGATTCTGGAGAAAGCCGAAGAGTTATCCGGTAAGAAGCGCGGCGAGTCCGAGGCGGTAGACCGGGCGCTGTATATAATCGGGGATCACGCCCGGAGCATAGCGTTCCTTGTAGCCGACGGTGTGAGGCCCGGCAACCAGCGCCGGGAGTACGTTTTACGACGCATAATACGTCGAGCAGCTTTGCAGGCATACTCCAGGCTCGGGTTAGGACCGGACGGGATAGCGGAACTTGCGGAGACCGTGGTGGACAGCATGGGCGAGGTCTACGGGGAGTTGGAGGAGGCGCGGGGTGAGATCCGGCGCATCGTAACCGGCGAGGCGGCGCGCTTTGTCGAGATCTACTCTTCCGGCATGAGCCTGCTCGAGGGGGAGATAGGGCGGCTAGAGGGTAGCCGCAACTTCCCGGGCGAGGTCGCTTTTATCCTGCACGATACCTACGGTTTTCCGGTCGAGGTGACGCGGGAAGTCCTGGCCGAGAGGGGACTGTCGCTGGACGAGGCCCAGTTCGAGGCGGCGATGGAGAGCCAGCGCGAGCGTGCCCGGCAGGCGACAGGGGGCTACGACCGGGCCGTGGCCGCCTTCCGGGACGAAGACCTGAAGAGCCGTTTCGTTGGGTACGAGCGGGAGCAGGTCGAAACAAGGGTGCTCGCCGTCGAGGCGGTGCCGGAGACCCGCGACGAGCTATACATAGTTCTGGCCGAGAACCCGTTCTACGCCACCGGCGGCGGGCAGGTCGCCGACGAAGGTTGGGTCGCCACGGAGAACGGGCAGCTAGAGGTACTGGACGTGATACCGGCCGGCGGTTACCAGGTGCTCCGGGCGCGGGCCGACCACGATGCGGCGGAGGCCGGCAATGCCAGTGCGGTAGCGGCTGGGGAGGCGGTCACGGCTTCCATAAACCGGGTGCGCCGCCAGCAGGTTGAGGCTAACCACACGGCGACCCACGTCCTGCACTGGGCCTTGCGGGCGGTGCTCGGTAAGGACGTGGTGCAGGCCGGAAGCTACGTCGGACCCGACCGGCTGCGCTTTGACTACCGGTACGCCGGTAGAGTCGGCGAGGAAGAGCTTTCGCACATCGCGGAGTTGTGCCTGCTCAAGGTAACGGAGAACCAGCCGGTACGGTACTTCACGACTACGCTCGAAGAAGCCCGCAACCTCGGGGCGATGATGCTCTTTGGAGAAAAGTACGGCGAGCTCGTGCGGATCGTCGAGATAGACGGTTTTTCCCGCGAGTTGTGCGGCGGTACGCACGTGCGGGGTACCGCCGAGGTCGGGGCGTTCAAGATACTCTCCAACCGCAAGCACGGCGCGGACCTCTACCGTATAGAAGTCCTTACCGGCCGCGAGGGTCTGCGCTATCTGCTGGATACCGCGGAAAAGGCCGAGGAAGCTTCGGGCCGGCTCCGGGTCGGGGTGGAGGAGCTTCCGGCGGCGGTCGAGGGTCTGCGGGGAGAGGTCCAGGAAGCCCGGGAAGCTGTAAAAGAACAGGCGCTAAAAGCCGGGCTGGAAGAGGTTGGCAGCCTGGTGGAGAACGCCGTTTCGGTCGATGGGGCAAAGGTCGTTACCGGTCAGGTAGTAGCGGCGGACGCCGGAGGTCTGCGCCAGATCTCCGACGACGTCCGGAACCGGCTCGGGGGACCGGCGGCCGTGGTGCTCGCCGCCGAAGTCGGTGGCAAGGCCCTTCTAGTCGCAAACCTTCACCCAGATGTATCCAAAAAGGTTCCGGCGGGCGAGGTCGTCCGCGAGGTCTCCGGCATCCTGGGTGGCGGTGGCGGGGGAGGCCCGACCATGGCCCAGGCTGGAGGCGGCGACCTTTCGGCCATCCCGGAGGCACTCTCGCGGGTGCGGGAAGTCTTAGAAGAGAGGTTGACCGCCGCCGGCACCGATGCATAACCCTCCGGACGGCTTCCCGCCGGAGCAAAAGCCGGGACGCTTCGCAGGGCGCTTCGCAAGGCGTGTTGCGGCGCTCGATGTGGGAGAAGTTCGGACTGGGGTCGCTATCTCGGACGAAACCCGCTTTCTGGCCCGGCCGTTAGAGATCGTGGCGAGCGGGGAACTAGCCGATTACCTCGCTGTTCTCGTCCGCGAATACGGCGTCTCGGAGGTGGTTGTGGGGGTGCCAAAAACCCTCGGAGGAGAGGTGGGTCTTCAAGCCCGCCGGGTTTTGGATACAATAGCCGGGTTGAAAGTCCTTTTTCCCGGCACTGAGTTCGTGGAGTGGGACGAGCGTTTCACGACCCGCGTGGCGCGAGGGGGGACTCCTCGCGGAGGGAAGCGGCGCAGGAAGGCGGGGACCAAGGAGCGCGTGGATCACCTGGCGGCGGCCCGGATACTGCAAGAGTATCTGGACAGCAGGGGGAGAGTTGAAGCACCAAGATAAGCACCGAGAGACGGACCTCGAAGAGCGTCTTGCGGCTTTAGGGGCTGTAGATCGTGGTAAAGGGCTGAGGCTAATCCCCGCGCTTCTGGGGGTGGCGCTGCTGGCGTGCGTGCTCGGCCTCGTGTACCTGCTCTTTACCTTCGCTTTTGACAGCGAGCAGGCCGCGGGCAAAGGTTCCGTGGTGGTCACGGTGGAGGAGGGCGACACGCTCGACAGCGTGGCGACGAAGCTCGCGGACTCCGGGGCTATAGGCAACGCTACGGTCTTTAAACTTGAGGCGCGCGTGGAAGGGGCGGCCGCGGATCTAAAACCCGGCGAGTACCGGATACCGCCCGAGACCAATAACCAGGAAATACTGGCGACGCTAAGCGCCGGCCAGGAGACGCCGACCTTTACCATGACGATCCCGGAAGGGCTGACCCTCGATCAGACCGCCCGGACGGTAGCCAAACAGAGCGACATCTCCGTGGAGGACTTTGAAGATGCGGCCCGCCGGACGGACTACGGCTACGCATTTCTGGAAGGCCCTGGGATCCAGACGACCGAAGGTTTCCTGTTTCCGAAGAAGTACGAGTTTGAGGAAGGAGTCGACGCTCCGGTAGTAGTGGACCGCATGCTCGGTCAGTACCTGCAAGAAACCCAGGGGCTAGATATAGAAGAGGCCCAGGAGTCGTTGGGACTCTCCGAGTACGAGATCTTGACCGTCGCCTCGCTTATCGAGAAAGAAGCCGCCAACGACGAAGAACGGCCGCTGGTAGCCTCGGTGATCTACAACCGGCTCCGCGAAGACATGCCGCTACAGATCGACGCCACGATCCAGTACGCCCTCGGCAAGCCTAAAGAGAACCTCTCGCTAGAAGACCTGGAAGTAGACTCTCCGTATAATACCTACAAGATAAAAGGACTCCCTCCAGGACCGATAGCGGATCCGGGTCTGGAGTCGATCAAGGCGGCCTTGGAGCCGGCGGATACGAGCTACCAGTACTACGTCCTCGACGCGGGCGGCGACAAACACACCTTTACCGACAACTACGACGACTTCGTAAAAGCCAAAGAAGCCGCCGGCCGGTAGGGAAGCGGATAGCAAATGCTGGTCGGCGGCTCGACAAGGTTGCTCGGCGTGATCGGCCATCCCATAAGCCACAGCCTGAGCCCGCGGATGCACAACGCCGCTTTCTCAGCCGGTAGTTCCGCGGGAAATCTGAAAGACCGGCCGATGGAGTACATCTACGTACCGCTAGAGGTGAGTTCGGAAGAGTTGCCGGCCGCGGTAGCCGGGCTCCGGGCTGCGAACTTTGTTGGCTTTAACGTTACCATGCCGCACAAAGCCGCCATACTACCGCTGCTCGACGAGCTCGACGAGACCTCCCGCGTCGCCGGGGCCGTAAACACCGTTGATCTACAGAGCGAGAGAGCCCGGGGATTCAATACCGACGGGAGTGGTTTCGTGGAAGCCTGCGGCGAGGCCGGGGCCGACGTTGCGGGCCGACGGGCCTTGATCCTGGGCGCCGGCGGGGCCGCCGCCGCTATAGCATTCGCCCTGTGGAAAGCCGGCGTAAGCTCCCTGGCGATAGTAAACCGGACTCCTGGGCGCGCCGAAGACCTCCGCCGCCGTCTGCTAGAAACCGGAGCCGGTATGGAGGTCCGGGTGTACCAACAAAAAGACCTCGCGGAAGCCGCTGAAAAAGCCGAGATCCTCGTTAATAGCACGTATCTCGGGATGAGAGAGCAAGACCCGCTGCCGCTACCGGACCCCGTTATTGGGGGAGGGCGGGTGATCTGCGACGCCGTCTACCGCGCCGGTACCGAGACGCCCCTGATAAAACTGGCCCGCGAACGCGGCGCGCTGACGGTCCCCGGTGGCCGGATGCTGCTCTACCAGGGAGTCGCCGCGCAGAGGATCTGGACCGGCCGCGAGCCTGACATCCGGGCGATGAGCGCCGCCATCCGCTAGAAAGAACGGGCTATCCGCAATAGTTCGGCCGGGTCTTATCCCTATAGTTCAAGTTATTCGCCCACGAACCCGTCGATGGGGCGTGCACCATACTGTTGTTCCGGTGTATGTGGCAGGCCACGCCGGTCCCGTATCCGGGAGAGCGGAGGACGCTGTTTCGGACGTAGGCGTTTTTCACGTCGATGAATGAAACGTTGTAGTGTTTAGAGCGGTGTATCTTGACGTTGCTGACCTTTACGCCTTTCTCAGCCCAGTGCACGCGCACACCGATACGGGTGTCCAGGGCCACAGAGTCCCGTATGACCCCGGAAGCCTGTGATCGGACGGCCTCGTGTCCCGGCCTCCAGTTATTGGCTAGCAGGTAACCGACATTGTCTGCAAAGCGACAGTAGTTGCGGGCCATTACGAAACCCCGGCCTCCGCCGTGAACGCAGTGGTTTTTCGTGCCCATAAACCGGGAGTCCGTTACCTGTACGTCCCTCAGGCTTGAGCCATAAGCCGCCACGCCATCCCCGTTGGTGTTACGGGTCGTGGCGTTTATCACCCGGGAGTGGGAAGCGGTTATCTGGAAGCCGGCCCCGCCGCCGTCGTAGAGCCACGCGGTGCCTGTGCGCTCGGCGTAGTCGTTACGGAATACGGTTCCCTCCGCGAGCGGACCCGCCCGATACCCGAAACGTCCGGCCTTGTAAGCCCCGCTGTTCTCCACCCTGCCGCCGCTCCCGGAGACTTCGAAACAGTCGTACCGGCAGTCGTAGGCTCTTACGTCGTTCACCGAGGCTCTGTTACCTTCCAGGCTTACCGCTGGGGAGCCGATGTCCGGTACCGGTGTGTCGCGTCCGTCGTAGCGGCTGTACGCGTATAAAGCCTGGTTCCGGCTGTTGCCGTCGACCCGTACGCCGCGCAGGCTCGCCCCCGGACCGAGCCGCGCGGCGGGTTTATCCGTCATCCGGCGGAGTATCATCCTTGCGCCGTGGCGGTTTGCGGACTCGACGCGGAGGCCCGCCGGTATGTAGAGGTCTTCTACCCGCACCTCTCCGTCGGGGAGCCTGACGTTGCGGCCCGCCGCAAGCTGGGCCTCGATCTCCTGTTGCGTATCCACCATACCGCCCTCCGGGTCGGCGGAGCGCGGGTCCATGACTTCGTCCGCCCCGGCGGGAGCGACCACTATGCCGAACGCCAGCACCGCCATCCCCACGGCCACGAGCCTCGCGACTCGCGCGGCGCTTTTTCGGTAGGCTTTCCGTAAGGTCGGAGAAAGGTCGCCGACGACCTTGGGGGATTTGCGCCGGTACTGCCGGGCTGTTGATTTACCGATCATGCCATCTCCTAACCAACTGCGGCGGGTCATCCGCACTCTCTCCGCCGGGAATTCCTAAGCAGTAACCGGGCGTCTTGGACCGACAACCGGGGTACCGGTCCGGCCTTCTTTTCCGAGCTCGCGCGGCGTCCGGGCCGGTACATCGGGGTAGAAATTCTTTGCATTGTTCATGTAAAGAATGGTGATGCGCGGGCGGTTATATCGCCTCAACCGGATGACATATTCTCGTCTGGCCGGCCGGCACATTTCTGCAAAGCCGGATGGCATATCCGGAGTGGGGTTTAACGTTTACTAAAGTTTTCGCCCGTCCGTGCCGATTACCAGTTGGTACAGAAGATAGGAGTGAGGACGGCGCATGATCGAGACCACCGGATTAAATGATTACCTGTTCGACGTTATAGACAAAGGCGCGAGCGACCTGCACATCACCGTCGGGGTGCCGCCGATGGTGAGGTTGCACGGCAAGGTGCAGGCTCTGGATTATCCGAAGCTAACACCGACGGTAACCCGCGAGTTGATCTACGACATACTCACCAACGAGCAGCGCCAGCGGCTGGAGAACAACTGGGAGCTAGACTTCGCTTACATGCTGCCGGGAGTGGCCCGTTTCCGGGTAAACATCTACTACCAGCGCGGCTCTTTAGGGGCGGCATTCCGGACCGTGCCGCACGAGATAATGAGCTTCGACGCCCTCGGCCTGCCGAAAGCCATACAGGACATGACCGAGAAGCCGCGGGGACTAGTCCTGGTAACGGGGCCGACCGGCAGCGGCAAATCGACCACGCTGGCGTCGATGATCGACCGGATCAACGATACCCGCCACGAGCACATAATGAGCGTCGAGGACCCGATAGAGTTTCTGCACAACCATAAAAAGTGCGTCGTCAACCAGCGGGAGGTCAACCAGGACACCAAGAGTTTCGCCGCCGCCCTCAAGCACGTTCTAAGGCAGGACCCGGACGTCATCCTGGTCGGCGAGATGCGGGACCTTGAGACCATCCACCTGGCGGTAACCGCCGCCGAGACCGGCCACCTCGTGTTCGGGACGCTCCACACCCAGGACGCCCCGCAGACCGTGGACCGGATCATCGACGTCTTTCCGAGCCACCAGCAGAGCCAGATCCGCACGCAGCTAGCCAACGCTTTGCAGGGGGTCATAACCCAGACGCTCTTGCCGAAGCGCGACGGCAAGGGCCGGGTGCCGGCGTGTGAGATTCTCGCGCCGACCCCGGGGGTGAGAAACCTCATCCGGGAGGGGAAAAACCACCAGATTTACTCCGCCATGCAGACCGGCTCGAAGTTCGGGATGCAGACGATGGACGCCGCCCTCGTAGAACTCTTGCGCAAGAACCTCGTCTCCCGCGAAGAAGCCGAGAAGCACTCGAATAACCCCGAAGAGTTACAGCGGCTTTCCGGCAGTGGCGGCGGAAACGGTAACGGCAACTCGGGACGTCCCGGCAGCCGGCCCGGTATGTCCGCGATGCGGAGGTAGGTGGCCTGGATGTCGGTATTTACTTACAAGGCCCGCGACCGGCAGGGTCAGGTCCACCAGGATCAGATAGAGGGTGAGAGCACGATGGCCGTCGCCTCGTCGCTGCGTCAGCAGGGACTTCTGGTTATCGACATCAAAGAGCAGGGCGTCGGGCAGAAAGACCTGCTGGAGAAGTTCAAGAAAGTAAAGCTAACCGACGTCGTCATCTTTACCCGGCAGTTCGCCACCATGATCAACGCCGGCCTCCCGATAGTCCGGGCGCTGTACGTCCTGAGCGAGCAGACGACGAACCCGAAGCTCAAAGAGACGCTAACGAGTGTCCGCAAGGACGTCGAGGCTGGTCTCGCGCTCTCCGAAGCCCTAGACAAGCACCCGGACACCTTCAACCGCCTGTACGTCGAGATGGTGCGGGCCGGGGAGATCGGCGGCATCCTCGACGGGGTGCTCCTCCGGATAGCCTCCCAGTTGGAGAACGATCAGGAGCTGCGGCGCAAGGTCAAGAGTGCCATGACCTACCCGACGGTCGTGCTAGTACTCGCGATCCTGGCAGCTTCGTTCATGCTGATCTTTATCGTCCCGATCTTCGCCAAGATGTTTGAGGACCTGGGCGGGACGCTCCCGCTGCCGACCCGGATAGCGATGGGCGCTTCGGACCTGCTTACCGGGTTTGGCGGGGTGGTATTCTTCGCGGCGCTCATCGGGGGCGTGATACTCTTTATGCGCTGGATCAAGACCGAGCCCGGCCGCAAGTTCTGGGGCCAGACGGTACTGAAGTTTCCGGTAAAGATAGGCGAGGTCGTCCAGAAAGTCGCGCTCGCCCGGTTTGCCCGGACGCTCGGAACCCTGAGCGCGGCCGGCGTGCCGATCCTGCAGGCGCTGGAGATTACGGGTACTTCCGCGGGCAACTGGGTCATAGAGAACGCGCTGATGAAGAGCCGGGACTCGATCCGCCAGGGCATCCCGATTTACAAACCGCTGGAGTCCGAGCCGGTATTCCCGCCGATGGTCACCCGCATGATCGCCGTCGGCGAAGAAACGGGTGACATCGACGGAATGCTCGCCAAGATAGCCGACTTCTACGAGTCCGAAGTAGACGCGACGGTAAAGTCCCTGACCTCAATCATCGAGCCGTTGATGATAGTGGTGATCGGCGGTATCGTCGGCGGCATAATCGTCGCCATGTACATGCCGATGTTCCAGATATTCGAGCTTATCGAGTAGAGTGTCATGCACGACCTCTTAGCCGGCGAGTACCGCGTGCCGTGGGAAGAAAAAGTGAGAGTCAAGGACGGCACCGGCATGGGCTTTCCGCCGCCCAGAAAGAAGGCCGGCTAAAAGGCGAAAGCTTCGAGCGGTTCCTGATCCATCCCTTCAAAAGTCGAGAGTCAACGGCAGTGCGGTTACGCGCCGCACAAATGGGGTATCTGAGGCAAACGGCCAACCAGCGCCGAGCACTGTGGACGAGGGAGGAGTAAGTATGCAACTCACGCCCAGGGAGCAAGAGAAGATGATGGTCTACCTGGCGGCCCAGATCGCCCGGGACCGCAAGGAACGGGGTCTGAAGCTCAACTACCCGGAGTCGGTGGCGCTCATCGCGGCGCAACTCATGGAGGACGCCCGCGACGGCAAGAGCGTCTCCGAAGCGATGAGCCACGGGGCCGAGATCCTCACCAGCGACGACGTGATGGAGGGTGTACCCGAGATGGTTACGCAGGTGGAGGTGGAAGCCACCTTCCCCACCGGGACGCGTATGGTCACCGTCCGGAGCCCCATATCGTGAGTGGCGCAAGGAGGCGAGCGTGATACCCGGCCAGAACCTGCCCGCTGAAGGGAACCTGGAACTCAACGGGGGCCGCCAGAGCGCGAGCGTAACCGTCACTAACACCGGCGACCGCCAGATCATAGTCGGCAGCCACTTCCACTTTTTCGAGGTCAACAAGGCCCTGAGCTTTGACCGCGAGAAAGCCTACGGAATGCGGGTAGATGCCTACGCGGGAGCCTACACCCGCTTTGAGCCCGGCGACGAAGTGGATGTAAACCTCGTGGCCTACACCGGTAACCGGGTCGTCCACGGCTTCAACGGCCTCGTCGAAGGCGCTCTGGACGACGATTCCGTCAGGGACGAGGCGTTCCGGCGGGCTCGCGAGCAGGGCTTTATGGACCAGAGTTCCGGGGAGGAAAGCTAATGGCGCAGATAGGCCGGCCAGGGTATCAGCAGGGCTTCGGCCCGACCGCCGGCGACCGGATGCGGCTGGCCGACACGGACCTCATCGTCCAGGTCGAGGAGGACCGTACCGTCCTCGGCGAGGAGGCCACGTTCGGTTCCGGGAAAGTCGCCCGCGACGGCATGGGCCAGGGCATGGCGACCCGCGAACAGGGCACGATGGACCTCGTCATCTCCGACGCTCTCATCATCGACCACACCGGGATCATCAAGGCGGACATCGGCATCCGCGACGGCCTCATAGCCGGTATCGGCAAGGCTGGAAACCCCGACATCCAGGACGGGGTGACCATGCAGATAGGAGCCTCCACGGACGTCATGTCCGGCGAGGGCTTTATCATCACGGCCGGCGCCGTCGACTCCCACGTCCACTTCGTAGCCCCCGAGCAGGTCCCGCACGCCATCTCCGGCGGCACCACCACGCTGCTCGGCGGCGGCACCGGACCCTTTACCGGCTCCATCGCCGTCTCCAGTACCCCGGGAGCCTGGAACCTGCACCGGATGTTCGAGGCTACGGAAACCCTTCCGGTAAACATCGGCTTTTTCGGCAAGGGCAGTTCTTCAAGCCCCGACGCCCTCCGGGAACAGGTGCGCGCCGGTGCCTGCGGCCTGAAGGTACACGAGGACTACGGCGCGACCACCCAGGCCATCCGCATCGCCCTTTCGGTGGCCGACGAGATGGACGTGCAGGTGCCGCTCCACACCGACTCCATGAATGAGATGGGCTTTGTCGGGGACAGCATGGGAGCTTTCGAGGGGCGTACGATCCACACCTTCCACACCGAGGGTGCCGGTGGCGGCCACGCCCCGGACATCATGGAGGTGTGCGGCCTGGAAAACGTCCTGCCAAGCTCCACGACCCCGACCCGCCCCTGGACCACCGACACCATCGCCGAGCACGTCCCGATGGTCATGGTCGTCCACCACCTGAACCCCAACGTCCCGGCGGAGGTAGCCCTCGCCGAGAGCCGGGTCCGGGGCGAGACCATCGCCGCCGAGGACATCTTGCAGGACATCGGCGCGCTCTCCATGATGAGCAGTGACTCCCAAGCGATGGGTCGTATAGGAGAGGTCTACCAGCGCACCTTCCAGACCGCCTCGAAGATGAAGCGCCAGCGCGGCCACCTACCGGAAGACAACCACTACCACGACAACCACCGCGTCAAGCGCTACGTCGCCAAGTGCACCATAAACCCCGCCATAACCCACGGCATCGCGGACCGCATCGGCTCCGTGGAGGTCGGCAAGCTCGCCGACCTCATAATGTGGCAGCCGGCCTTTTTCGGGGTCAAGCCGAACGTCGTCATAAAGGGCGGGCTGGTGGCCTACTCGCAGATGGGCGACCCCAACGCCTCCAGCCCGTACCCCGAACCGGTCTTCTCGCGCCCGAACTTCGGCGGGACCGGCATGCCTATAGGCTCTCTGTGCTACACCTTCACCTCCGGGGCCGCCGCCGAAGACGGTATCGGCGAAACTTTAGGCTTGCAGCGCCAGGTCGTTCCGGTACATGACACGCGCAACCTGGGCAAAAAGGATATGCTCTTGAACGACTATGTCGGGGAGATTAAGGTGGATCCGGAGACCTACGAGGTGCGGGTAGACGGCGAGTACATTACGTGCGAGCCAGCCACGGACCTATCCCTTGCCCAGCGGTACTTCCTGTTCTAGTGAGACCGCAATCGCTACTCAGTCTGCTCCAGATCTCGGACTCCGCCTTCCCGACCGGGGCCTTTGCCCACTCGCTGGGCCTGGAAGCCTTTTTCGAGGCTGGAGAACTCGCGGGACCGGAGGACCTGGAGCGCGCCGTCGGGCTCCACCTGGACGCCGCCGCCACCTCTGACTGCGTGGCTTTGCGGGCCGCCTACGCCGCGGATGCGCTGGAGGAGCTAGTTCACATAGACCGGCTACTCTCGGCCACTAAGCTAACCCGCGAACTCCGGGCGGCTAGCGCGGCTACCGGCCGCCGGTTTCTGGCGAGCGTGCTGGCGGGCGTCGGGGCGCTGAACCTCGAAGGTGGCGGGCTGTTGGACGAGTTCTCCAGCCTGGTGCGGGACGGCGGGTCACCGGGCAACCTGGCCGTCGGTTACGGGGTGGTAGCGCCGCACCTCGGGGCCGGGCTCGAAGAGGTCCTTCCCGCCTACCTGTATTCTACGGCTGCGGCGCTGGTCGCCGCCGGGCAGAAGCTCATCCCGCTCGGGGGCGGCGTCGCCCAGCGGGTACTCCACGGTCTGGGCGGCGAGATCTTAGTGTCCGTAGAGAAGAGCGCGTCATTGGAAGCTGGAGATATGTACGCGTTCACGCCGCTCCTGGACGTGCGCTCGATGCACCACGAGCGCCAGAGGACGAGGCTTTACATCTCATGAGCCAGACAAATCAGGAAAACGGAGAGCGAGGAGACACAACCGTGGATAAACCTTTGAGGCTCGGGGTCGGCGGGCCGGTAGGCTCGGGCAAGACGGCCCTGATCGCCGAGTCGTGCCGCCGCCTGGGCGAAGAGTTCGAGATCGCCGCCGTAACCAACGACATCTTTACCCGCGAGGACGCCGAGTTCCTGCAAAGAGCCGCCGTGCTCCCCGAAGGACGGGTCGTCGGCGTCGAGACCGGAGGATGCCCGCACACCGCCGTCCGGGACGACATCTCTATGAACCTGGAGGCGGTCGAGGCTTTCGAGAAGGACCTGCCTGCCCTGGATCTCATCTTCATAGAAAGCGGCGGGGATAACCTCGCGGCTTCTTTTTCCCCGGAACTGGTGGACGCTTCCATCTACGTCATAGACGTGGCCGGCGGGGACAAGGTGCCGCGCAAGGGCGGTCCCGGCGTGACTCGCTCGGAACTTCTGATCATAAACAAGATAGACCTCGCCCCGCTCGTCGGCGCGGACCTCTCCGTCATGGACCGCGACGCCGCCGAACTGCGCGGCGAAACCCCGACCCTCTTTACCTCCATAACCGGCGGCGAGGGTATGGAAGCGGTGCTGGACTGGGTGCGCGCCGCCGTAACCGAGCGCCGCTGGGCACCGGCAACCTCGACCGTCCGGCCTGACCATCACGACCATACCCACTAGCGTTACCGCCGGCACCACAGCTGGTGGTCAGCACGGAGAGTTGCGCCTCGGACTGGAGAAGCGGGGTGAAAAGACCTCGCTTACCCGCCGCTACTTCACGGTACCTTTCGGGCCGACCTGGGCCATCCACCCACCGGGTACACAGAGCATGCCGGAACTCCTCATAACCACGCCTGCGGGCGGCATCCTGAGTGGGGACCGCTACGACATAGACGTGTCCCTCGGCCCCGGCGCGGCGGCCTCCGTCCTGACCACCGGGGCTACCAAAGTCTACCGAGGTCCGGACTCTCGCCAGAGCGCCTTCTTCCGCATGGACGAGGGCGCTTTCCTGGAGTACCTGCCACACCACGTCATCCCGTTTGCGGACTCTGCTTACCGGCAGGAGAACACTTTCTCTCTCTCGGAAGGTGCTACGCTCGTATGCTGGGAGGCTTATTCGGCGGGCCGGGTGGGAAGGGGGGAGAGGTTCGCCTTCTCCTCGCTTTCAAACCGGACGCGCATCTCCCGGGACGGCGTACCGGAGGTAGTGGACGGCTTTGAGCTGCTGGGTGGGGGAGAACCGTTCGCTGGGTACTCGTACACCGGCACGATCTTTGTCTGCGGACCGGGCGGCTTCGAGGCGCTCGCCGGGCGGGTGCACACACTACTCAGCGGGCTAACCGGAGTACTAGCCTCCAGCAGCGCCCCTAGCCCCAGATTATGTGTAACGCGGGTGCTCGCACACCGCTCTCCCGCACTGTACAGGGCTTTGAACGGGAGCCGGCGGGTTATCCGGGAGCACATCGGCCTGCCCGAACCTCCTCGGGATGTCGTTTGATCCGCCCCGGCCGGGCTCCGGTGTCGTCGTAGACGGTCTTATAAAGCCGCCGACCGGGGTGTGGAAATAGCCCGGAGTCTCCGGTCTGATCCCTTACCGGGTCTCAGCCATCCTCGCCGCCCTTACCATCCTTGCCCTCTTTACCGGCGGTGTCTTTTCCCTCGCCGGAAGTCACCTCGGAAGGCATCTTCTCGGGCGACAGGCGTTGCACGAGGGCCACCACTATAACCGCTGCCGGTACCGCGAGCAGCGTCCCGACTATCGGCCCGACCAGCGACGCGAACAGCAGGATGGAGACCAGGATCATCGCCGGCGGTACGTCGACCCGCCCGCCCATTATCTTCGGCTGCAAGAAGTTTCCCTCTATCTGGTTTATGACGACGAACAGGACTACCACCTCAAGAGCTTTTACCGGACCGACAGTCAGGGCTACCAGCGCCGGCAGAGCCCCGCCCACGATAGACCCCACGTAAGGAATAATGTCCAGGACGCCGGCCAGGATACCGAAGGTGAGGGCCAGAGGGACGCCGAGCAGCCACAGTCCCAGGCCCCCCATTACGCCGACAAAGCTCGCCACGAGCGCCGTGCCGACCACCCAGCCCCTAAGCCTCCCGGACAGGTCGTTCACGAAGTCCTCGACCTCATCCCGCCGGTTCACCGGAACCAGCCGTAAAAAGCCCCGGACGTAGGTGTCGGGGCTTACGGCCAGGTACAAAGCCAGAAAGACGATGGATATGACCGCGATGATCTCCTGTACGGCGAAGATCAGGAGGTTCGGCAACGAACCCAGCAGGTCCGTGAGGTAATTCTCAAGGCGCTCTATGAGCTGCGAGGGGTCGGGACCCACGGGCAGGTCATCCAACACGTTCGCCAGAGCGCTTAGAGAGCCCGCCCCCTGAGAAAGCAAGACCCGCACCTCATCGGCTATGTTCGGGATCATCACGAAGTAAACGAAACCCCCGAACGCCAGAAAGCCGACGAACAGGATAACCGACGAGATAAACGGTGAAGCGCCGAGCTTCTCCAGTCCCCGGACCAGAGTTCTCAGGACCAGCGCCAACAGCGCGCCCACGGCCGCCACCTTGAGGACGAACAAAGCCTGGTAGGCGACGATAAGCCCGGTGACCACCGCTATACCGACGAGGACCGCCAAGATCAAGGCTCGGCTGGACCCTTCAAAGAGCCCTTCTTCCTTGCGCTGTTGCACGCTACGGACCTTCTTCCCTAAAGTTCCCCGTGTACGTTTGTACTCCTCCGTCCTCCAGGAGGAACGGGGTCTGCCAGCGGGTTCACCGCCACTCCGGGAGAGTCGCTAGCCATCGAATACTCTAAAGCCCAGGACCGCGGCTCTCGCGGGGACCATACCCTAGAGAAGCAGACTAAAACCCGTTTCGGGCAGGAGCTTTTCGACCGGAGAGATCTAAACCTCCGCCCATGCCGCTATTGGACCGTGTCTCCTGGCGGGGAGTTTAGAGAGACCTGTCAAAGGAAATACAGTTGGACTAAGAAGAGCAAGAGACTCTACGGGATGACCGCACGAAACGCTCGACACCTCACCCGTAAGGCGGGCCGCTCCGGTCCGGTGATCTTTGTGTGCGTAACGGACGGTTCGCGCACTCCGAAGTAAGTCTTCGAAACCAGACCGGCCCGGCCCCGCACGCCGCGCGAAAAGCTGTGCGTAGATCAACCCGCGACAATTTGCGGCCCGAGTCGGGTAGTGGGGGAGCTTTCCGCCCACGCGCCGGTACCGCTCGAGCGCACCACCGGACACACGAGAGGCTAGAACGTTAGCCCGGAGTCGCCAGCGTCTAGCACTCTGCTGGCCTCACTCCGTACGAAAATCGGGTACGAGAAGATCCTACCCCGTACCCGACCTGCTTGAGAGGTTAGCGTCCCGCCGTTGCCATTACGTCCTTGACGAGCACGCGTCCCCCGGCACCCGAACCCTCTTCTATTTGCGAGAGGTCCACACCCAACTCTTGCGCTTTTTGCGCCGCGGCCTGCGTGACCTGTGGCAGGTCTCCGCCTTCCTCCTCAGCCTCTTCTTCTGACTCTTGCTCCTCTGGCTCTTCCTCTTCCGATTCCTGTTCTTCGGACCCTTCCTCTTGTTCTTCTTCTGAGGCGATCTCTATATCCAGGAGGTTGTTATCCTCGTCGAGCGTGAGTTTAAGGAGGTTGCCGGACTCCTCCTGTACCGGGCGGACCGTCTGCCATTCTTCGTTCTGATACTCTTCGTACCCTTCCGCCAGGGGCAACTCGGTGACGTTGCCGGTTATCTCCTCGCTTACCAGCTCGCCCGACTCGCTGAGGGTGGTCTCGATAATATCCCCGGACTCGTCCACGACCCGCTGGGTAGTCTGTCCATCCTCGTTGGTGGTCTCACCGGGCAACTGGAAGCCGGACGGGAGGTTATCCGCCGCCGGATCGGGCTGCTGCGCGTCCTCTTGTTCCTCCCCACCGTTTTCGGCTGCTTCCCCGTCTTGCTGCTCTTCTTCCTCTCCGGTCTCTTCTCCGCCTTCTTCGGCGGTCTCCTGCTCCGTTTCCGCCGCCTCTTCGACAAAGTCTTCCACTCCCTGAGTGTGGGCCGCCTCGTCGAGAGCTTCGGTGATGGACTCGTAGGAATCGACGAGTTCCTGGATTTCGGATACGGCCTCGTCCTGGTCTTCGGGGAGTTGCTGGAGCAGGTTTTCGAGCTCTGAGCGGCTGCTCTGGAGTTGGACCTTGATCTCGCTCAGCGCGTTACCGTAGAACTCTTTTGCGCTGTTGACGGTTTGCTCCTGGACTTGCTGAGCCAGGTTGCGGGCTACTTCGCTCATTATCTCTCCTCTATCGTGGCTTTTGTTATCCGGTGCCTTCTCGCGCCGCGGACCGGGTAAGAGCGGTCCGTGCTTTTTTCTACAAATCTATGGGTGTCTCATGGAAGCTCCTTTCCTGGTTGTTTTAAAAGGCATGGGTCATCACCGACCCGCCGGGCGTGTCTCTGTAAGGGAGGGAATCCGGTCTTCCAAGAGACCGGCTCGAAGCTCGGGAAGGTTTTAGATCGAGCCCGCTAGGACGCTGCCGGAAGGAACTCTCTGGATCAGTCCGGAAGATACCTCGAAGTGCTCGCGCATACCGCCCCCGGGCGCTCGCGCCGTTTCGGTGACGTTCTCTATCGATTGCTTACTGTACATGGGGCGCTGACCCCTTCTCCCACCGCTCCGGGCAGGCTTCTGTTTATCTGGTGCTAGTAATACAGGAGTCAATGGCTTTCCCAACCCCTTATTTCACGCCGGGAGTAAGATAACCGGCTTTGAAACCGGCAAGCCTGGGATACCGCGCGGGTAGCCTTAGAAACCGTGCGCTGAGACTACATCCGACGACCGGCGCCGCGGGCGAGCCGCCCGTCCTGGCACCTTACTACGGGTTTCCCGGTGTCCGGTGCCCCGAGGCGGGCTTGAGAACTTACTAGAGTTCGGGGCGAACCGGAGCAATTTCCAGGTCTCACCACGGCTATACATCTCATATGGCTATATAATCTTGGCCTATGCAGTCCGAGGTATCGCAAAGACGGAAGCGCCGGGATGGGCAGGTCACGCGGGAGCGGCTCGTTGCTGCGGCCATCGAGTTGCTCAGTGAAGAGGGGCTCGGCGGGGTTTCTACCGGGAAGCTCGCCAAGAAAGCTGGCGTCGTGCAGTCTGGTTTCTACGCCCACTTCGCTAGTGTAGAGGAGTGCGTCTTGTTCGCTGCCGAGAGAGTCGGGCAGCGGCTGCGGGACCTTGTCGTGCGGAAGATGTCCGAAGAAGATACCGTGGACCCGGACGCGCTCGCGAGTTTTGTAGAGGAGATGCTCGCGCTCTTCGAGGAGGAATGGACGTTCGTGGAGATCATGCTCCGCTACCGGCGTGACCCTTCACCCCTGGGCAAGGTCATGTCCCGCTTCCACGACCAGGTACGAGAAGACGTGGTGGACAACCTGATCGAGGTCAGTGCTCTCGGGAATATCGAAGAGACCGAACGTTCCTTGTTCGTGCCGGCGGCGCACCTGATCGTCATGCAGTTCGTCGCGACCCTGGAGATTATCTCGGAGAGCCGGACCCCGGACCGCGCGGCACTCGCCAGCCAGTTAGCCGCCCAGATACAACTCGCCGCCGATCACGCTCACAGGGCCGTTACCCTACACAGAACCTAATCTCGCCGAGAGAAATCGAAAAAGCCGTGGTTGCTCCCAGCGTGGCGAGTATCAAGCCCAATACGACCGTGAGCGTCTATGTCTCGCCGGCGTCAGGCAGCGATGGTAATAGGAGACCGGCTACTGAGATCACGCCGCCGAAGGCCGGGGAACACTTTCCTCTAAAGATGTAGCCTCCCTTCCAAGAGGCTCATCGCAAGCTTACTGGCTATGAGGTTGTTCTAAACTGTCTCCAGGTTGAGCTCTCCGGCGCCCATGTCCACTATTACCTCCAGGGTGACTTCTGAACTACCGTACGCCTCGTTCGTGTAGGAGTCGCCGTCTCTTTGCAAGCCTTCGGCGTTGACTTCGCCGGCTGCGCTATCTGCTGTGACTCTGACGCCTATCTGGCTGGGCAACTGCACCGTCATCTCTCCGGCTCCGCTGCCGATGTTCGCGTCGAGGTCCCGTTCATAGCTACCGGTAAGGTCCACGGTGGAAGTCCCCGCTCCTACGTCGAGGTCCAACCTCGTCAAGTCGAGGCTGTCGAGGTCCAGGCGGGTCTCCCCGGCACCCACGTCTACCTCAAGGACCATGGGTACGTTGTTGTTGAGGCGCACGTCCCACTCGTTGCGGGCTTCATCCCCACCGAGCTGCAGGCCGGAGTCGGAGCCTTGCTCCACGGTCAGGTTACCCTCGTCTCCATCGACTCCGTAGTCGATCCGGGGTTCCCACTCGGCCACGTTGTACTCGAAATCCGCTTCCATCAGCGGGTCCGCGCCACCGGTCACCTTCAACTCTCCCACACCCACGTTGAGATTTACTCTGGCGGACTCGGCCTCTTCCAGATCCACCGAACGCGACTCGGTCCGTAACTCGCCCACGTCCTGCGCCCCGCCACAACCCGCCGCGAGGACCGCCAACATAGTCGCCGTGGCTATCAGGTACATAAACCGTTTCATCTTGCCTCCCTTTCCGGGCGTTCTAGCCATTTGCGGGCCCTTACCGGGCACGCGTTGCTCCACCGGCCGCGGAGCCAAAGTACGGGCCGCGGTTCGCCAGGATAGCCACCGTGTTTATAAGGGCGGCGAAAAACTGAATAAAGCCGAATATGCCCGCGACGGAGGCCCCGACTGCCGCGCCGTTCTCACCCGCCAAAAGTGCTCCGGCGGCGGCGAAGAGCAGTCCCAGAACCACCGCCGCTACAGCGACGAGGATGGCGGTTATAAACGACCATTTCGCGTGACGCTTCAGGCTCTGGGGGGCGCTGCCGAAGAACAGCGAGATCAGAGCCACCAAAGGTTGCCACCAGCACACGATGGCGATAAACCGCTCGAAGTTGGTCAGACCGAGAGCCCCGGTATTTTCTCCTGAAGGTTGTCCTCTTGTTTCCACGATTAACTTCTCTCCTCTGTTTTTTTCTTGAGTTCCTCTAACCTGTTGACCTACTCTCTTCTACATCTCTACTCCCTCCTCAATGCTTCGACGGGTTCCAGGCGGGAGGAGCGGTAGGCGGGCAACACCCCAAAAAGGATGCCGACCGCGGCGCTGATCCCGTAGACGAGTAGGACGGTCTCCCAATTGGGCAATGTGGGCAGGTTCTCGGATATCCTCGGCAGGATCGCCGAAACCCCGACGCCCAGTCCTACACCCGCAAGCCCGCCGAGTGAGGCTATAAAGACCGCCTCGCAGAGAAACTGGAGCAGGATGTCCGAGTTGGAGGCGCCGATGGCTTTGCGGACCCCGATCTCCCTTGTCCGCTCGGCCACCGAGGTCAGCATCACGTTCATAATGCCGATGCCGCCGACCAGCATCGAGATGCCCGCGATGCCCGCGAGCAGGTACGTCAGGAGGTCCGTGACGCGGGTGAAGGTGGAGAGCAGCCGCTCCTGGGTGACGACCGAGAAGTCTTCGGTGCCGTGAGCACTTTTTAGCGCCGACTGGATCTCTCCGGCCACCGCTTCGGTGTCACCGGAGTCCTTGACTTTGGCGACGATCCTACCCACAGTGTCCGTCCCGGAGAGCCGCAGCGCATCCCCGGTCATCATGTAGGATGCCCCGGGCGCGGAGAAATCCACCCTGGAGGAGGCGCTGGCGGTCAGCCCGACTACCACATACCCTTCTCCGTTTACGCTTATATACTCGCCCAGGGCGTCTTCCGCGTCCCGCCCCGCAAGCTCCGCGGCCGCCGCGTGCGTGAGCACTACTTCGCCCGAGTTTTCGAGAAACCGGCCGGCGGCGAGGTCCACGGAGCGAACCTCACTGTAGTTTGGGTCCACGCCCGAAAACGCCTGGCTCGTGACCTCCACGTAACCATCCCGGCCGGCTCCGTTCCCCACGGTCGCCACCAGCGCCACGTTTGAAGACGCTTCTTCTATGGACGGCAGGCTTTCGACCAGCCGGGTATCTTCCTGGGTAAGGGTGCTGGCGGCGCTCACGCCGAAAAGCCCGTCGGTGCCTTCCGAACCGGGGTTGACCCGCACGAGGTCCGTGCCCAGCCCTTCTATTTCGCCGGTCACCTGCCCCTGGACTCCTTTCCCCAAAGAGACGAGCACGATGACCGCGGCCACGCCGACGACCATCCCGAGCACCGCCAGCGTGGAGCGCAGAGGGTTGGTGACGGCTCCGGACAGCCCGATCCTGGCTACCTCAAATACTCTCCGCATTACCGGCTGCGTATTCCGTCGAGCTTGCTCGGCTCCGCCGGGCCGTTTAACTCGTCGGCCACGAGCCTGCCGTCGCGCATTTCGAGGATACGGCCGCCCCCCATCGCCACCCCGAGGTCGTGGGTGACCACCACGAGCGTCGCTCCGGAAGCGTTAAGCTCTTCAAAAAGCTCCAGGATGTCACCGCCCGAAGCCGCGTCGAGGTTACCGGTAGGCTCGTCGGCGAGAACGACGGCCGGGTCGTTGACCAGGGCGCGGGCTATAGCCACGCGCTGCTTCTGTCCTCCCGAGAGTTCCGGCGGCCGGTGCGCCGCCCGGTGGGGGAGACCAACCTTCTCCAGCGCCCCGAGCGCCCGCTTTCTCCGCTCCCGGCGGCCCACCCCGGCGTAGACCATTGGCAACTCCACGTTCTCCAGGGCGCTCTGACGCGCCAGGAGGTTGTACCCCTGAAAAACAAAGCCTATAAACTTCCTACGGGCGCGCGCGAGCCCCGCGCCTTGCAAGTCGGATACATCCTGGCCGTCGAGGCTGTAAGACCCGCTGGTAGGGCCGTCGAGAAGCCCGAGCAAGTTCATCAAGGTGCTCTTCCCCGACCCGGACGGCCCTATCACCGACACCCAATCACCAGCCCTCACCCGGAAACTTACATCCGTGATGGCCTCGACCTTGTTCCTCTTGTAACTATAGACCTTTGTAAGCCCCTCGGCCTTTAGGATCTCCCGTTCCATGCTCCCCTCCTCTATCGTCATCCCGCGGATAAACGGACAATGCTAAAGTAAGCTAAATAAACCCTCGCTACATCAGACCACGGAACCAACTCGCGTCCGACCGGAGAAGCAAACTATCAGACGCCGTGACTACTGACCGGCAGACCAGACGCCGCAATAACTACTGAGATCCCGCCCCTCCCTCTCCGACAACACCAACCCCGAAAACCAAAAACTTTTCCTTTGCCTCTCGATGCTTAACATGATTTAAGTATCATACTAGGTAAGTAAAAAGTCTCTGTCAACACCGGCCAGCGTTAAATGTTCGTTACGGAATCCGGTAGCGGAAACCTTTTTAGTAATAACCTCGCGCGAGGCATTGATTCTTGTGCAACTTACCACATTAGATCTTGGGGTACCTCGGCGGTGTGCTCGCTGAGCGTCTGGCGGAAATGCCGGGCAAAAGGATAAAGATGTAGCTAGACTGGGCGGAGTAGCGCCGTCCGGTTGTGGCTCTCTGGAGCGAGCAGCCCCGGACGGCGGGCTGTGCTGGGGAAAGTGAGGGTGTAGAAGTTTGGGTATGCCTGTACACTTCGCCCTACAGTAGATAAGATTTCTATTCACGACGAGAGAAAGGGCAGACTATGAACAAGGGTGAATTCGTAGAAAAGGTAGCTTCCGAGACGGGCACCTCGGTTGCCGAGGCCGGACGTCACCTGGACGCCGTGCTCTCGGTCATAGAGCAGGAGCTAAAGAGTGGTGGAGAAGTGAACATCACCGGCTTCGGGAAGTTCAAGGTCAACGAGCGTCCGGCGCGGGAAGGGCGCAACCCGCAGACCGGGGAGAAAATGCAGATCAAAGCTTCCCGGGTACCGGCTTTCAGCGCGGGCAACGCCCTGAAGAAAGCCCTCTAGCCAGAGTAATTTAGCCGGTCCGGCGGCCGGCCCGGGCAGGGATGTGTGGCGCGGGGTGATCTCCGCTCTCCGCAAGGCCAAGACGCTGCTCCATACCCGCGGTCGCTCAAAAGGGGCTGGCCTGCCCAACATAGACGGTCCCCAGGGTGGCCCTCCGCCAAGGCGCCCAAATACGTCTCAGACAAGCTTGCCGTGCCGAACCTCCCAAAAGAGTTCGGCGCGACGACGAGATGCGAGTTCGCGAGACCTCCGGACTACAAGCTCTCCCACGAGGGAGTTATAGAACGGCGGTATCTCGTACCCGCTGTGGACCACCGAGCCGCTCTTAATGGCGCGTTCTACGTTCAAGAAGGCGCTAGTGTCTCCGCGGGTGACGCTGGTGTTCTGATCCAGGTTATGGAATTGTTCCACTAAGTAGAGGCTGGGGAGGACGGCACGGTCCCGGAATTCCTGGTCGAAAAAGTGGAGTTGGGCTGAGGGGTCGGGATGCTGCTTTCGGGCGGTCCGTACGGGCGGTACGCTGCCTCGGATCTTATGCTCCAGGTTCGGGCGGGAACGGGACCCCGGGTGTATAGTGAAACCCGGGAAAGGGCTCGGGGGCGGACGCTGCCTCCACAAGAGAAGAAGGGGGACCTCTTAGTATGGCTCAGCAGGACTACGTTATAGGGATCGACTGCTCCACGACGGCGACAAAGGCCGTGGTGTGGGACGAGCATGGCCGGGAGGTGGCCGAGGGACGGGCGACGTTCGAGCTTTCGAGCCCGCATCCGAACTGGGGCGAGCAGAACGCCGAAGACTGGTGGGAGTCGACGAAGACGGCCCTGAGGCGGGCGGCGCAGGTCGTGGACACGCGGCGCATCGGGGCCATCGGGATCACGCACCAGCGCGAATCGTTCGTGTGCCTGAACGAGGACGACCACCCGATCCGCCCGGCCATCCTGTGGCTCGATTCGCGGGCGACGGACGAGGTGGCGAAGTACGGCTCCGAGGAAGTTCACCGCATCACCGGCAAGCCGCCGAACCCGACCCCCGGCTGGTACAAGATGCTCTGGCTGCGCGAGCACGAGCCGAACACCCTGGACCGGGCCGCGAGGGTCGTCGACGTTCACGCGTTCCTGGTTTACCGGATGACCGGCCACTGGCGCACCTCCTGGGCCACCGCGGACCCCATGGGCCTCGTGGACCTGCAGTCGTTCGAGTACTCTGACACGCTGCTCGACACGGTCGGCCTCAACCGGGAGCAGATGCCCGAGTTGTATGCTCCGGGAGACGTGATCGGGGAGCTAACGGAAGATGTTGCCCGCGAGGTCGGACTCCCGGCTGGGCTTCCGGTGGTTAGCGGCGTGGGCGACGGGCAGGCGGCGGGCCTCGGGGCGAACATTACGGAGCCGGGCCGGGCGTACCTGAACCTCGGCACGGCGGTCGTCTCCGGGACCTACAGCGACAACTACTCCTGGGGCAACGAGTACCGGGTGCTCGCCGGCCCGGTCCCGCGCACCTACACCATGGAGACGCTGCTCGCGGCCGGCACCTTTACTATTAGCTGGTTCGTGGAGAATTTCGCGGGCGTCAATGCCGAGGACCTCAAGCTCGGGCTCTCCACGGAGCAGATCCTGGAGACCGCCGCAGCACTTCTGAGCCCGGGGTCGGACGGCCTCCTCGCCGTCCCGTACTTGAACAACGCGCTCACGCCGTACTGGGACTTCAACGCCCGCGGCATCCTGGTCGGCCTGACCGGGGCGCACGGCAAGGCGCACGTCTACCGGGCGATCCTGGAAGGCATCGCCTACGAACAACGCCTGATGACCGACGGCGCGGAATCCGGCCTGGAAAAGCCGGTCGAGCACGTCATCGCGCTCGGCGGCGGCTCGAACAGCTCGCTCTGGTGCCAGATGCTCGCTGACATAATGCAGCGCCCCGTCTCCGTAGCCCAGGAGACTGAGAGCACCTGCCTCGGCTCCGGGATGCTCGCCGCCGCGGCCTGCGGGATACACGGGAGCATAAAAGAAGCCGCCGAAGCCATGAGCGGCGTCGCGGCCCGCTACGAGCCGGACGAAGCCCGGACCGGGAAGTACGAGAACCTCTACGAAGTCTACAAAGAACTGTACCCGAGCCTGCGTCCGCTCTTCCCGAAGCTAACGCAAGCCCTCAAGTAAGAGAGGTGTCTCCGGTGCGTGTAGCGGTGCTCGGGGCGGGACAGATGGGTACGGCCTTCGGCCGGCCGGTGCTGGATCTCGGGAACGACCTCGTCTACTGGGGTCCGGAGTGGATCGACGCTCCGGCCCTCGAAGCCCTCGCGTCCGGCAAGCCGCACCCGGACCTCGGCGTAGCCCTCCCTGCGGCGGTCGATACGACCCTGGATATGGAGGAAGCCGTCCGCGACGCGGACCTCGTAGCGCTCGCCGTGACCGCCGAAGGCGCGGAATGGGTCGCCCCGGAAGCCGCCAAACACGTCCCGGAAGGCGTACCGGTTATGGTCTTTAGCAAGGGCCTCGTTGAGGATGATGGTAGAGAGATAGTAGCCGTCCCCGAGTTCGCGCGAAAGATTCTTGGTTCTTCGCGGACGGTTGTCGGGGTCGGCGGTCCGGTAAAGGCGATAGATCTGATCCAGGGCTCCCCGACCCAGACCGCTTTCGCCGCCACAAACCACGGAGACGCGCGAGAGGTGGGCGAGAGGTTCGCCACCGACTACTACTTCCCCGGTGCCTCGGACGACCTTACGGGACTCGGGCTCTGCGCGGCGCTAAAGAACTGCTACGCGATAGCCTTCGGCATGCTCACCGGAGACGAGGCCCAGCCGAACCTGCGGGCCCTCGCCTTCGGGACCGCGCTCGGGGAAATCTCCCGCCTCGTCTCCGCCGCCGGGGGACGCCCCGAGACCGTCGCCGGGGCCGCCGGGGCGGGCGACCTGTACGTTACCTGCCTCTCCGGCCGCAATGGGGACTTCGGACGCCGGCTAAACACGGGTATGGACCGCGAAGCGGCGCTAGAAGACATGAACAACGCCACGGTAGAGGGCCTCGGCACGCTCCCGCCCGCGCTAGAGCTCGCCCGCACCCTGGACCTCGGCGGACAAGAACTACCGCTCCTCCACAGGCTCGACGCCGTGCTGCGCGGAGAAGGAGCCGCGCGAGACTCCCGCCTGGCGGACCTCCTACTCTAGCTGTTACAAACCGCCTCCGGCCGCGCGCGCCCGGTCGAGCAGCCTCTCGACAAAGGCTTCGTCCCACCACCCCAGGAAAAAGAGGAGGTCGGCGATGGTAAAGCGGTTACGCATAAAGAGGCAGTTGTGTATCGCCCACCGGGCGGTCCGGGGCGAGACTGGCGGGTTGAGGTCGCCGAAACGGGCGGGCGCGCCGACTTCCGTCAGGGGGCCGGCCAGACGTTCCGGCGGCAGGAGCATCTCCGATAACTGCTCCCGGTACCGCGGCCACTCGTGCAGGAAATTCTCGAAGTCTTCCCGGTGATTTCTCCAGCGCGTGAGCTTCTCGCCGTAGTCGCTCCAGCACTCGGCCCCGATCTCTCCGGTGGGGTCTAGTTCCTCGAATGCCCCGCGCACCACCGGCTCCATCGTCTCGTGCTCCGGGAAGCAGGCGTCCACGTCCACCTCTGACGGGTCAAGCTCCTCGAAAAGAACCTCCCACGCGGCGGCCACGACGACGGAGGCGACCCCGACCTGCGCGCCGTGGAAGCCTATCTTCAGGTCGCGTTTGCCGGCGTTCATGTCGAGCAGGTGGCTGACCATGTGCTCCGTGCCGGAGAGGCAGGCCGTCGTCCCGGTCGCCCCGGCCGCCATGCCCCCGAGCGTGAGCGCCCGGACGAGCCGGGCCAGCGCCTCCGGCTCGCGGTTACGCACGGCGGCGGCGTCCTCGATCAGGGCCGGCCCGTAATCCAGCACCATCTCTATCGCTCCCGGCTGGTAGGAGTCGTCCAGCCCCATGAGCGATGCCAGGCACCAGTCGGCGGGGCCGGTGTACATGGCGATGGCGTCACCATAACCGGAGGCGTTCATGGCGGGAGGAGCATCAGCGAGGGTCGTGAGGTCGGAGATCAGGGCGTCCGGCCACCGCGACGGGACGGTCCGCTTTACCCCGCTCTTTAGCAACACGGACACGTCGTCGGCGTAACCGTTGACCGAAGCGGCCGTCTGGACGACTACCAGGGGCATATTTCCCAGGCGCGCCGTAGCGACCTTGCACACGTCGGTGATCGTCCCCGAACCGGCCACCACCACACAGTCAGCGCCCGCGAGCGCCGTCCCGGCTTCTTCGAGGGTCTCGTCGTCGGCGTGCAACTCCTCCGAACTGCCCGCCCCGAGGACTACGCGCTCCACCGAAAAACGCTCGCCGAGCAGACCTTCGACCAGGTCGGCGGGGTCCTGGCCGGCGCGCTGCTTCGGCGTCGAGTCTACGGCGAGCAGGACTTTTGCCTCAGACGCCTCTCCGACGAAATCCGTTACTACTTCGGAGACGAGCCGGATTGCTTCGGGGCCGACCTCGACCCGACTTAGCCCTATCTCCGCGAGCCGACCGTCCGGGTCGGCAGAACTCAAGACCCTTCTCAGGCCGTCTAGATCCGCCGGGTCCACTTTGGGAGTCTTGCCGCTGGCCGTCAAATCTCGCCTCCTTTCTTTGTTGGTATTTTATGTCGCGGCAGCCCGGCGCGCTTCTATTTCGCGTAGGATCGGGGCTAGCAGCCCCTCGTGGGGAACGTCCAGGACGTGGTCCGCTCGGGCCTGGATGGCGGGCGGGCTGTTTCGGGGCGCGAACGTCAGGGTCGCCAGGTCGAAGAGCGTCAGGTCGTTCTCCCCGTCTCCGGCGACCGCTACTTCGAGTCCGTCGCGCCCGGCGCCGTCGAGAAGCGTCAAGAGGCCATCGCCCTTGTGTACACCAACCGGGGTAAGCTCCAGGACGTCCGGGAGAGAGTAGGTCCTCTCTAAAGGCAACTCCGCTACCCGGGCTTCAAAGGCGCGCAGCGTCTCGTGATCTCCGGCGGTAGCGGCTATCTTCGATAAAGAGAACGTCTGCTCGTCACCGGGCTCGAACGGCTGCGTTTCCAAGTCGAAACGCCGGACCATCTTCCGCAGTGACTCGTCGGGCCTCAGTAAGCGGACCTCGTCCAGGCTGTAGATCAAGAACCTAACGTTCGCGGAGGCGACCGAAATGTTTATCAGCGTTTCCTGAAGGTCCGGCTCGAAAGACCGCCGCGAAAGCAACACCTCGTTCTCCGCGTACACCGCCGCCCCGTTTTCCAGGACTAGAGGGAACGGTATGGGTACTTCGAGGAATAGCCCGTGCTGCTCGAAGGTCCGCCGCACCGAGTGTAGCGGCCGGCCCGTGGCCGGTACGAAAGCCACGGAGCGCTCGTTCGCCAGTATCTCTACGTCGGACGGATGGATGCGTCCCTCCTCATCCACCAGCGTCCCGTCGAAGTCGAGGCAGACGACTGCGGTCATCTCATCCCTCCAAAAAGGTTCGTGTCTCGCCGCAACCTGGCGGTCCATGGTCAGACCTCTCATCTCTACGGAGTATCGCCACTGTTGCACCCTGACCTTCGCCACGGTTCGACTGTTTGCCATGAAGCCTACACGATCTACCGGGGAGCGTTTACCTACTGAGATAGATGCTGTTTCCGTGTATCGTGGTACAGCACTTCCTATCCCCGGAGGTCGCGCTTTTTCGCCTCGAACTCCTCTGGACTCAGTATCCCGGCGTCTCTGAGGTCGGTGAGCTTCTGGAGAAGGTCGGTGGCGGACGCTCCGCTGGGTGCCGCACCTTGTACCACGCCTTTCCCGACGCCAGTATCGACGCGGGCTTCTATGAGTTCCCGGGCACGACCGGCCGCGTCTTGGTCCACCCCTCGCATGAGGACCGGCCCGTTTTCTATGCGCTGGACCACCATGTTTGAGAACACTGTCCCGTTATAGAGCACGACCCGGCTTACGGCACCATAGTCCAGGACCTCGACCTGCTCGCCGAGCGGGCCGGGGGAGTGTACCTCGATGCGGTCTTTAGATGAGAAGCCGCTTCGGCCACAGACCGAACAGGTATGATTCCTCCAGCTCCAGCAAAGGCTTTGGAGACAAGATCCGCCGGTTGTTCCTATAGCGGTTCTTTGTAGATAAGCCCGGCGGGAGCCCCTACCGCGGCGGCGCACCCGTTTTCGGCCCGGATGACGAGCGACTCGTCTCTATTAGCTGCCTCTGCGAGCATAACTCCTCTCCCGCGGCGGTGCTTTTAGACGCCTTTGGCGGCCGGGAGGTGCGGACGCCGCCGGGCGTGCTCGAAAGCTTCCACCCGGTCTATCTCTTGTAGAATTTTGAACGGCTTGCGCAGGGCTTTAGCCGGCCACCGCAGCGGTTTATCCGGGCGGCGGATCGCCTCTCCGGCCAGCTTCCAGGGCAGCATAAAGAACCGCTCGGCTAGATCCACGGCGTAGTCCGCGCGCAGATGGGCCGAGTAGAACCCGGCATGCCCGCAGTTCGCGCAGCGACTGGCCCGCAAGTGTTTGGACAGATAAAGTAGTTCGTGAAAACCTTCCGTGCGGCAGACCGAGCAGGTAAGCACTGCGGCGCTCTCAAACTTCACGACATCCTTCTCCTCTTGTCGCCCTACCTTTGTAACCTCCACTACCACTATCGTACCTCAAGGCAGCTCTATTCTCTCCGAAACGTCTTCCGGGTTATCGTCGAGCAGGACTTCGGCGAGTGCCCGGTCACAGACCAGTATATCCGTGTAGCCGCCCCGTAGAATCGCGGCGACCCCCGGGGCTTTCTCCGCCCCGGTTGCGACCCCGACGGTCTTTGGTATCCCGCGCAACTGCTCCAGGGTAACGCCGACAATCCTCGCGGAGAGGTCCCTGATACAGGGTTCTCCGGAAGCGTCGAGAAAGTGACAGCACACGTCACCCGCAGCGCCCCGCTCTCGGAAGCTCAAGAATTCCTCCAGGCTAAAGTAGCCCGCTCCCACCATGGTCGAGGTCGGTAGTATGCCGCCGATGCCGACGAGCGCGACGTCGCAGGAAGCAGCTTCTTCTAAAACTTTGCCTATGCCGGGCGTCTCCATCAACTCGTCCCGGCTGCGGGACGAGCGGGCGATAGCCGGCGCCGAGAGGTGGAGTTGCTCCGCGCCAAGCTTGTTCGCCAGGGTGCTGCCGATCTGGTTCGAGTGCAGCCCGCTCTTTACTTTGCCCATACCGCCGACAAGAGGGAGTATCTTCTTGCACGGAAAGGCCCGGTGCGGCAGCGCGTCGGCGACAGCCCGGAGCGACACTCCCCAGGATACACCCAGGGTGGACTCCGGACTGCAGAGCCGGTCCAGAAGCGACCCGCACACCCCTCCGGCCGCAAGCTCGGTCGACTGGCGGTTATCACCACCGGCGACTACCAGCGCCTCATCGAGTCCGTAACGGTCTTCGAGCGCTATTTCGAGTGGCGTAAACCCGCCGGTCGGCTCCGCTATGGTAACCCTGACCAACCCTCGTGCCTTGCCCTCGGCGATAAGCCGGGTGACCTTTGGCCGTGAGAACCCTATCCGGTGGGCGACCTCGGCCTGGGTAAGGTCGTGCTCGTAATACAGCCGCAGGACGTGCAGGATCACGCGCTCGTGGTCGGAGAGGCTCCGGCAGGGAGACGTGTCTAGTTCCGCCGATGTCAGCCGGATGGCCCGGGAGGTAGAGGAGTACTTCGGGCGTATAGACATCCTGGTAAACAACGCCGGGTTGATGGTGGAGCGGCTGAGTATCTCGGAGATGACCGAGGAGGTCTGGGACCGGGTGATGGAGGTAAACCTGAAGTCCGTGTACCTGTGTTCGCAAGCGGTTCTGCCGGTAATGAAGCGGCAGGGGCGGGGTAGGATCGTCAACCTGTCTTCTATATCCGCCCGCGACGGCGGCAGCCCGGACTCGGTCGCCTATTCGACGGCCAAAGCCGGGGTGAGCACCCTGACCCGGGCCATGGCTAAAGAGCTTGCGGAAGAAGGAATTCTGGTAAACGCCGTCTCCCCCGGACGCATCGACACTCCCTTTCACGACCGGTTCACCTCGCGCGAAAAACGTGAAGAGAAGGCGCGCTCGATCCCGCTAAAAAGGGAGGGTGCGCCGGAGGAAGTAATCGGGGCGATAGTATTCCTGGCTTCCGCCGCGGCAAACTATATCGTCGGAGAGGTGATCGAGGTAAACGGCGGCCTACTCATGAACTGAGAGAGCCTCTGGAGAACATGCTGGACGCCCTCGAACGCCACGGCCGCCAGGAAGGTCTAAAGTACGAGATACGGTTGCAAAAGAGGCAGACTCCGGGAGGAAAACCTTGAGATACCAGGAACTACGCACAGAGGTCGCCACGGTCGCCCGGTGGACCATATCTTCCGGCCTTGTTACCGGAACTTCGGGGAACGTAAGCGCGAAGACGCCCGATGGCGACGTGCTCGTCACCCCGAGCGGTATCGACTACTCGGTGTTAGAACCGGAGGACGTCATACTCGTGGACCTCGACGGAGGTGTGATCGAGGGTTCCTTACAGCCTTCCACGGAGACCCCGATGCACACCGGCATCTACCGGGCGAGGCCGGAGGTCGGCGGCATTGTCCACACCCACTCGTACTTCTGTACTACCCTGGCCTGTCTCGGCTGGGAGATACCGCCGGTCCACTACATGCTGACCACGCTATCCGAAGACGGCAGCATCCCGCTCGCCCCCTACGCGCTCTACGGCACCGAGGAGTTGGCCCGGAACGCCAGCGAAGCGCTCGGGGAGTCGGGAAAGGCGTGTCTGCTTCGCAACCACGGCACCATCACCGTCGGCGAGAGTCCGAGCAAGGCGTTCTCCGCGACGCGGGTGCTGGAGGACATGGCCGAGATCTACTACCGCGCCAGCCTCGCCGGGGAACCGGTACTACTTACTCCTGAACAGGTCGCCGAGGTGGCCGGGAAGATAAAAACCTACGGCCAGTCAAAGCCGCTGGAGGCTGAGTCCGGCTAGAGTGCCGGACCTGCGCCGCGAGAAGCGGTTAAACTTTTTAGACTACGTTAGCCCGGAGGGCGCTCCTTTTATGTCCTCTCCGCGGTTCTCTCATCGTTAAAGAGTTCCTGCAACACTCTCACGGCCTCCCCGACTCCGTCCTCTTCGCGCACTCTCTGACCCAGGGTCGCGGCCCGGGACCTTATGCGCTCGTCGATCAGCAGCCTGAATATGGCGGACGTCAGCCGCGCCGAGGAGAGCTTGCGGCGGGGGATGGGATCCGGCGACACGCCCAAGCGGGAGAGCCGGTAGCCCCATAGGAGTTGGTCGCCGTAAGAGGGCACCGTGACGCCCGGGATGCCGGCTCTCAGGACCGCGTGGGTTGCGCCGGTGGCGCCGTGGTGGATAAAGCCCTGGGTCTTCGGTAATAGCCAGTCGTAGGGAGCTTCTTCAGTCTGGTAGACGTTATCCGGCAGGTCCGCGCTCTTTAGACCGCCCCAGCCACCGAGCAGTACACCTCGCTGTCCCAGCCTCCTTAGAGTTTCGGCAAAGACGCTGGCTATCTGCTCCGGGTTATCAATGCTGGAGCTACCGAAGCCCATGCACACCGGCGGCCGGCCGGCATCGAGGAACTCGAGCAAACCTCGCGGAGGTTCCCAGCTTTCTTCCCGGTCTAAAAACCAGTAACCGGTTACTTGGCGGCTGTCGTCCCAGTCGGGCGGACGGTCCAGCAGAACCCTGCTCCAGCCGTGTAGCTGCGGAGACTGCCTGGCGTCCGTCGTGCCAAAAGGCCCGAAAAAAGGCTGCGGGGGTAGAGATAGCAACTCGCGCCGGATGCGGTTGATGGTGCTCCTGAAAGGGTGCCACAGGAGCTGCTCGGCTGCCAGATGAGAGAATCTGTTGTAGAGACCGGAAACGGCCCTTGCCGGAGCGCCGCCTTCCAGCAGCCCGATCTTCGACGGCATCAGGGCGCTGGGGAAGAAGCGGGTAGCGCCTATAAGGGGCTGCATCGCCGCCCCGGCGACCGGCAGGTCTAGCGCATCCGCCACGTCGTAGCCGAAGAAAGCCGCCGAGGAGACGATGACGCCCTCGGACTCTTTGCAAGCTTCCAACGCTTCCTCCGTGGACTGGTAGAGAGCGGGTTCCACCGCCCGCCGGAAATTCTTCATGATGCGCATCCCCGAAGCCCGGCCCCCGAAACCGGAAGCATCGGATTTACCGAGGGACTCGACCACCGCCCGCGGATCCACCGATAAAGGCGCAAAGGAAAGTTCTCTGCCTTCTATAAGACTCTGGAAGGTAGAGTGCGTAGCCAGTTTCACCTCGTGACCGGCCGCCTTGAGGCCCAGACCTAAAGCTACACAGGGCTCCACGTCACCCCGAGACCCTACAGACAGAATCGTCAGGCGCACTTTGCGGGTCTCCTCCCTACGTAATCTTTGTTCTCTACGTCTAACTCGTTGTAGAGGTTATCCCCGAAACGGCCGTTTTGCCAGGTCTGCGCCCCTCGCGGCTCCAAATCACGAAAATTTCCCCGCTGCCGCTGTCGGCTTAAACCGTATGGTTACCCACCGCGCGTCTCTGCGTCCCGCCCGCCAGGGGTGTTCTTTAACTTGAAAATGTCCCTGATTACCCGGTTAAAGGCTTTTCTCCTTTGTTCCGATAACTGTGCAGTCGCTAGAAGTGTGGAGACCCGGATAGAAGGCGGTCGAGGGTGTGAAAGTGGATCGTGGAAGCATCGTTGTCCCTGCAGCCCGGTGCTTCGGGGAAGCCTGAGAATCTACAAGGGACCGGGGAGACCATCTCGACGCCGGGAGACACATCGAAGGGGCTCGACAACGCGCAGGCGGTGCGCCTGATCGCCGGCTACCGCAACAAGAACGACCGCCGGGCCTTGGAGCAGGTTTTAGACCTGCACGGTAAGATCCTGCGCCACATCGTCCGGCGGTATGCTGGTACGTCCGGCGAGCCGTACGAGGATCTTCTGCAGGTCGGATACGTCGGTCTGGTAAAAGCCGTCAACGGCTACAAATTAGACTCGAATGCACGCTTTAGCTCCTACGCCTACTCGATGATCGACGGCGAGCTCCGCCACCACTTCCGGGATACCGGGCTCGTAAAACGTCCCCGGTGGGCGCGCAGCCTCTACTCCCGGGTCTCCGACGCTACCAACCGCCTCACGGAAGAACTCTGCCGACCGCCGGTCATCGATGAGATCGCCGAAGCGGTAAACGTTGCCCCGGAAGGTGTATTGCAACTCATGAAGCTGTTCAGCGATACAAACGTCTCGTCCCTGGACGAAAAGACCGAGGAGCGCGAAAACGGCGCGCCGGACTTCTCCGCCATAAAAAGCCTCCAGTACGAAACGTTCTCCCTGCCCATAGAAGACCGCATCCTCCTGGAGCAGTCCATGGATTCCCTTACCGAGTTGCAGAAAAAAGTGGTGTACCTCTTCTTCTACAAAGACCTCTCGCAGACCGAGATCGGCCGCCGGCTCGGACTACCGCAAAGAAAGGTCTCCAGGATCATCTCCACTTCGCTCAAGTCTCTTAAAGAGCGCCTCTCGGCCCGCGGATAAAGTAACTCCCGCCTATTTCCCGGCGGGAGCAGGTGTCTTTGGCTTCTGTAGAATGTGGCTTTCCGCGGAGCAGCAGCGTGAGAGGTAGGATTTTTGGGTTTCTTTAGCGACTTGGGTGACCGGGTGGTCGGTGCTCCCTCGATACTGGCGGCGGACTTCGCGTACCTGGCGGAAGAGGTTCGGCGCACGGAAAAAGGCGGGGCGGGCCTGATCCACTTCGACGTCATGGACAACCACTTTGTCCCGAACCTGACGGTCGGTCCGGCGGTCGCGGCTTCTCTGGTATCGGCTACCAATCTGCCGGTCGACGCCCACCTGCAGGTCATGTCCCCCGACAACCTGATCCCCTCGTTCGTACAAGCTGGAATCGCCAGCATCTCGGTGCAACCGGAGGCCGTCCGCCACCTGCACCGGACGCTGGAGAGGATCCACGCCTCCGGTTGCGAGGCCGGTATCTCCCTGAACCCCACGACCTCCCCGCTGACCGTCGAGTGGGCGCTGCCCTACGTGGATTACGTCAACGTCATGAGCGTAAACCCGGGGTTTGGCGGACAAAACTTTATCCCCGAGATGGCGGAAAAGGTGCGCCAACTGCGCGAGATGACCGGCGTACCCATTGAGGTGGATGGCGGTATAACCGCCGATACCGCCCCGGTGATGGTTGAAGCTGGAGCCCGGGTTCTCGTCGCCGGGTCCGCCGTCTTCAGGGGGGACCGCGAGTCCGAGGTGCGCCGGATAATATCCGCCGGACGCCGGGCGGCCGGAAGGAAAGACTAGAGCCGCTTCACTAGAGCGGTAGCGGCGTTCCTTGTCGAGGTGTTTAGCGTGTGGTAGCTTTGCTACTGTAGCTTTCGGGGGCGGGTGAAATTCCCGCACCGGCGGTGATTCCGGTTGGGTAAGTTCCTTGCCAGAAAGCCCGCGAACCTCCAAAGATCTTCTGGAGGTTGAGCCGGTGAAGGTTTGCGACCACCGCAAACCGTATTCCGGCGCCGACGGTCAGAGTCCGGATGGGAGAAAGGAAAATGTGGTACGCGAGTTTATGGACCGCGCCCGCTACCTCGCGGAGCGTGGACGTTATTCAGCAGCCCCGAACCCGTTGGTCGGGGCCGTTATCGTACGCGGAAACTCGGTAGTCGGAGAAGGATGGCATGCTCGAACCGGCCGCGACCACGCCGAGTTAGCCGCCCTTAAAGACTCGGGCGACCGGACGCGGGGGGCGACGATGTATGTCACGCTGGAGCCCTGCAACCACTACGGCCGCACGCCGCCCTGCACGGCGGCTATCCTGGAGGCCGGGATTACCAGGGTGGTGGTCGGAGTTCTGGACCCCAACTCTAAGATGCGGGGCAACAGCGTGGAGTTCTTGCGGGATGCCGGTGTCGAGGTTGAGGTTCTAAACGACCCGGAACTCGAACGCCAGAACGAGCAGTTCTTTACCCGCATGATCTCCGGGCGGCCTTTCGTACACCTCAAGCTCGCTATGACGCTGGATGGCAGGATCGCCGCTTCGAGCGGTGATAGCAATTGGGTTACCGGGGAGGCTGCTCGCCAGAAGGTCCACTACCTGCGGGCCGAAGCCGGCGCCGTCCTCGTTGGGGCCGGTACCGCGCGGGCCGACGACCCGCTCTTGACCGTCCGGGACCTTCCGGACGCGCCGCCGCCCGTAACCCGCGTGGTCCTCGATCCCCGGCTCTCCCTGAGCCCCGGTAGCCGTCTCGCCCGGTCCGCCCGGGAGCTGCCGGTAGTGGTCTTCGCCGGCGAAGGAGTCCCTGATCAGCGGGTAGCCGCGCTCACCGAGAAAGGCGTAGAAGTGGTCGGGACCCCGGAGCACGGGCGGGAGCTGAACCTCGGGTTCGTGCTTGATGAGTTGGGGCGGCGCGGGGTGCGGGGGTTGCTCGTCGAAGGCGGCGGAAAGACCGCAGCCCGGTTTCTGGACAAAGATCTGGTAGACAAGCTGACCCTTTTCTATGCCCCGAAAGTCCTGGGCTCAGAGGGCATCCCGGCGGTCGGGCCGCTCGGACGGGCCTCAATGTTCGAAGCCTCCCGCTACGCGGTCGAAGCCGTTGAGCGCTTCGGGGACGACGTCGCGCTGACCCTGTACCCGGCTTCACGCTGGTTAAAAGAGAGAAAGGTAGAGGAGGAGTATGTTCACGGGACTGGTTGAAGCGGCGGGCCGGGTGAGCGGCATCGGGGATGGAGACCTCGCCCGGCTCACGGTCGAGGCCGCGGGACTCGCCTCAGATACGGAGTTCGGGGACTCGGTGGCGGTCGACGGCGTATGCCTGACGGTAAACGAGGTAGACCCCGCGGCGGGTACGCTAACGTTCTACGCGATGCCGGAGACGCTGCGGCGGACCGCGCTCGGGGACCTGGGTAAAGGCCGTCTGGTAAACCTGGAGCGGGCTATGAGCCCGGATAGCCGCTTTGGGGGGCACATCGTGCAGGGCCACGTGGATGGCGTGGGCGAGGTGCTCTCCGTAGAGGCCGAGGGTGGAGCCGAGATCTGGGAGTTCTCCGCCCCCGAAGCGGTTCTCCGGTACACCATCGAGAAGGGCAGCGCCTGCGTCAGCGGTATTAGCCTGACCGTCGTCTCGGTCCTAGAAAGTTCTTTCACCGTTTCCATACTCCCCCAGACAAAAGCCGAGACGAGCCTTCACGAGCTTGGGGTCGGAGACCGGGTGAACCTTGAGGCAGACATTATAGGTAAGTATGTCGAGCGGCTGCTCGACGCCCGGGCGGGCAGAGGCCCCGGGCAGGACAACGTTTCGTATAGCATTGAGAGGAGAGTGGAAGATGCCGTTTAGTACGATAGAAGAAGCCCTAGAAGACATCCGGGCCGGCAAGATGGTCATCGTGTGTGACGATGAAGACCGCGAGAACGAGGGCGACCTTACCATGGCCGCCGAGCTCGTCACCGCCGACGACATCAACTTCATGGCTACCCACGCCCGCGGCCTGATCTGCCTGCCGATGGCCGGTGAGCTACTAGACCGCCTGCAGATACCGCAGATGGTCACCCACAACGCCTCAAGGATGGGCACGGCCTTCACCGCCTCCATAGAAGCTAGGGAGGGCATCTCAACCGGCATCTCGGCCGCCGACCGGGCGCTCACCTGCCGGGTAGCCGCAGCCGAAGAGACCGGAGCGGACGACCTGGTAACGCCGGGGCACATCTTCCCGCTCCGGGCCCGCGACGGCGGAGTGTTGGAGCGGGGTGGTCAGACCGAGAGCGCCGTGGACCTGTGCCGGTTGGCGGGACTAAAGCCGGCCGGGGTGATCTGCGAGATCATGAAAGAAGACGGCACCATGGCACGGGTGCCGGACCTTGAGGTCTTTAGCGAAGAGCACGGGGTAAAGATGGTGACCGTCGAGCAGCTAGCCGAGTACCGCGGACGCCACGAGAGCCCGATGCTAGAGTTCGCCACGGAGACGCGGCTGCCGACGCGCTACGGGGAGTTTCGGGTACGGGCCTACGAAGGAGGAGTAGAGGGCCTGACGCACCTGGCGCTGATAATGGGCGAGCCAGTGGGCGAGCCAACGGGTGATCCGGTAGCGGGTAATCCGGTAGCGGAGACTAGCGGAGAAGGCTCCGGCGGAGAAGGCACCAACGGAGAAGGCACCAACGGTTCACAAGGTTCTGCGGAGCTAGCGCCGCTAGCGCCGCTGGTGCGGGTACACTCGTCGTGCTTGACGGGGGAGGCGTTGCACTCGTTGAGGTGTGACTGCGGGGAGCAGCTAGAGAAGGCGCTCTCTCGGGTAGCGGAGGAGGGTGAGGGGGTCATCGTCTACCTCCAGCAGGAAGGCCGGGGTATCGGGCTGCTAAACAAGATCCGGGCTTATCATCTCCAAGACGAGGGGTTTGACACGGTGGAGGCCAACCAGAAGCTCGGCTTTGCCCCGGACATGAGGAACTACGGCATCGCGGCCGAGATACTCAAAGACCTCGGTCTCTCCAGCATCCGGTTTATGACGAACAACCTGAATAAAGTCGTCGGTCTCCAGAGCTTCGGGGTCGAGGTCGTCGAGCGGGTGCCGCTGGAAGTCGAGCCGAACGAGGAGAACGAGCGTTACCTGAAGACCAAGCAGGAAAAGCTCAACAACGTCTTCGAGACGTTTTAGGAGGAGCGTTGGAAGATACTCAAAGACCAAACTATCTGGAAGGGAACCTCGTCGCCACGGGCCGGACGTTCGCGGTGGTAGCCTCCCGGTTCAACGACTTTATAGTGCGGCCGCTGCTCGACGGAGCCCTGGATGCGATCCGGCGTCACGGCGGCGACCTTGAAGACGTCGACGTAGCCTGGGTGCCCGGTAGCCACGAACTGCCGCTCGTCGCCCGCCGACTGGCGCTCTCCGGGCGCTACGACGCGGTGATCTGCCTGGGAACCGTGATCCGGGGGGCCACCGCTCACTTCGATTATGTCGCCGGTGGCGCGGCCAGCGGAGTATCCTCGGTCGCACTCGAAACCGGGTTGCCAGTGATCTTCGGCGTTATCACCACGGAGAATATAGAGCAGGCCATAGAACGCGCCGGTACCAAAGCCGGCAACAAAGGTTTTGAAGCGGCTGTAACAGCCATAGAGATGGCCTCGCTGATGGAGCGTATCGAGGAACGCGAAAAGGCTCCCGCCGGTGGACGACGGGAGCCTTAAAGAAACCTTGTAGCGGTAGCTAGCGCCTGGCAAACCGCCGGACGCTAGCTGTCACTAGGCTACGGGGCTCTGGGTTGAACCTTGCGGCTTGGTCAACTTCTCGACCTTGAAAGCCTTCAGGCATGAGGTGCAAACCCACACCCGCTTCCCTGAGGAGCCTTCCAGGATACGGACTTTCTGTAGGTTCGGGTTCCAGCGCCGGCGCGTCGCCCGCAGGGAGTGGCTGCGGGCGTTGCCGTAGCTAGGACCCTTGCCGCAGGAATAACAGATCTTCGCCACGAGATATCTCCTATGCTAGGATACCGTTCTGTCAGGGGAGACCGGACCTTGCTTCAGCGCTTCACTCTAGTGCCGCGCTGGTGCGTCCGGGCATCGGCCGCAGATTGTACCATGACTTGTGGAGTAGATAGCGGGCCCGTCCACCGGAGTCCAATCGGACCGACGGACCCGCAACAGCATCGGGAGAGGTGTAGAGAGATGGCGATAAGAATAGGGTTGCTGGTAGCCGCCGTGCACGCGGCTTTCAGAGCCCAGGTAGAGAGGGTGGACTCGCTGAACGTCTACCCGGTCCCCGACGGGGATACCGGTACCAACATGCTCCTGACCCTGGAGTCCGTCCTCAAAGAGACTTCCGATGAGGCTTACGAGAGTCCGGAAGAGGCGAGCCGGGCCGGGGCGCGGGCGGCGCTTCTAGGGGCTCGCGGCAACTCCGGCGTGATCCTGTCGCAGATGATCCGGGGCGCCTGTGAGGTGCTCGCGAACCGCGCCTCGCTCTCCGCCGAGACCTTTGCCTCGGCGCTGGAAGGAGCCCGGGAAAAAGCGTACTCCTCGCTGCGGGAGCCGGTCGAGGGCACGATGCTCACGGTTATAAAGGATGCGGCCGGGGCGGCCCGGACGGCGGTGGAAAAAGAAGGTGAGGACCTCGCCGGGGTGGTCCGCGCCGCCGTAAAAGAGGCTTACGCCTCCGTTCGTCGCACGCCGGAGCTGCTCAAGGTACTCCGCGATGCCGGGGTAGTCGACGCCGGAGGTCTCGGGGTCGCCGTGATCTTGGAGGCGATCTACGCTTCGCTCACCGGCGATAAACTTCAGGAGTCCCTCGACGCCGGGATAGAAGACCTGACAGCCGGTCGAGTTCTACCGGCCGGCGAAAACATCCACACCGACGAAGACACCTGGGGATATTGCACGGAGTTCATCGTTACCGGATTTGAAGGCGACCACGACCGATTTGGGGAGCACATACACGAGATCGGCCGCAGCGTACTCGTAATACCGGACGATGACCTCGTCAAAGTCCACCTCCACACCCAGGATCCGGGGGAAGCGCTCTCCTACGCGGGTACTTTCGGACGGCTCTCCGGGATCAAGGTAGACGACATGGAATCCCAGGTCGAGACCCGGACGAACTCCCGGACCCAGGACACAAACAGTTCCCCGGCGGCCGGAAGCGCCGCGGACGGAACCGCCGCGAGGATCGGGGTCGTGACCGCGAGCCGGGGCGAAGGTAGCCGAAGGATCTTCGAGTCCGCCGGGGCCGTAGTCGTCGAGGGCGGCCAGGGAGAAAACCCGAGCGTGGAAGACTTTGCCCGGGCCATCGAGAAGGCTGGCGTCCCGGAAGTTATATTGTTGCCAAACAATAAGAATATAATACCGACGGCGGAGAGTGTCGGGGAAGTAGTAGAAGCTCGGGTCCACGTAATACCGACGACCAGCATCGCCGGCGGGCTGGCTACGATGGTGGGGTTTGACGTCGAGACGGAACCCGAGCGGGTCGTGGCCGACATGCGCGAGATCTCCGAGTCGTTGCGGTACGGTGAGGTTACCTGCGCGGTCCGGGACTCGCGGGTAGAGGAGTTTGAGGTTACGGCCGGGTCGTACCTCGGGCTGTTGGATGGGAAGTTGCGCGCCGTTGAGTCCGGGGTCGAGGAGGCCGCGGTCCGGGTGGTAGAGGGTCTGTTGGAAAAAGGGGCGGACATACTAACGCTGGTGTGGGGCGAAGACCTCGACAAAGAAGCTGCCGGGAGGATCGCCGCCGCCGCGGAGCGCTTTAACGAGGACGTCGAGGTGGAGATCGTGGACGGCGGACAGCCGATGTACCCGCTGCAACTGGTGGCCGAGTGACCACGGCCGTAGTAACCGACTCAACGACGAGCCTCCCGCCGGAAGTCCTGGAGCGGCCGGACGTGGTCGTGGTACCGCTCACCTTTCACTTCGGTCCGGAGGAGTCTTACACGGACAAGGTAGACCTCTCGAACGCCGAGTTCTACGAGAAGCTGAAAAACTCGGATATCTTTCCTACCACTTCGCAGCCCCCGGTGGGCGCGTTCGTGGAAGCTTACGAAGCTCTTAGCGCTTACGACGACCTCCTGGTCTTAACGATCTCCGGGGAGTTGAGCGGCACGTACAACTCCGCGGTGTCGGCGGGTGAGATGGTAGACCAGCGGGTAGAGGTGCTGGACACCCGGAGTGCCGAGATGGGTTCCGGGGTCGTATTGCTGGAGGTACTTAAGGCCATCGACGAGGGTGAGACCTTTGACGAGGTGCGGCGGGTGGCGGAAAGGTCGATCCGGGACCACAGTATCCTGTTTGCCGTCGGGACTCTGGAGTACCTGCAAAAGAGCGGCCGCATCGGGCGGGCGCAGCGGCTGGTAGGAACCGCACTCAACATCCGGCCGGTGCTGACGGTGGAGGATGGGGAGGTGGTGCCGTACAAGAAGGTCCGGGGACAGAAGCGGCAGATGTCGACGATGGTAGAGTGGGCAAAGCCGGCCGTCGAGGAGGGACGACGGATCTTCCTCGGGCACGTGGACGCTTCGGAGCAACTTTCGGAACTCAGAGAGTCTCTGGGTGAAGAGAACGTCTTTGTCGCGGAGATCGGCGGGGTCGTCGGTTGCCACGTGGGACCGGGTACTTATGGTATCGCCTGCTTATAAAGACCGGGAGCGGGCGGGCGGAAGTACCGCCCGGCGGCCGCTGCCGGAGCGGACGACGTTCTCGGCCCTGCGAGACAGAGAAGTCATGGAGCTTGCGGGGGTCGGCAAGAAGGTGGCCGCGGCCCTCGGGGAGCTTGGTATCTCCTCACTCGCGGACCTCATATCCCACTACCCGGCTCGCCACGAAGACCTCTCGAACGTAAAGAGCATCGGCGACCTGCGCGTCGGGGAGCGGGCGACGGTTGTCGGGCGGGTCGTGGATACAAAGGGGGTCGGCCGCCCGGTAAGGGGCCGGTCGCCGGGTTTTAGCGTACAACTCTACGACGGTACGGGCTACCTGCCGGCGGTGGTCTGGGGCAGGGCCTGGTTACAGCACCAGCTAGTACCGGATACGTGGGTCGTGGTCTCCGGGGAGGTGCAGCGCCGCTACGGGCTGCAAATCGCCGCCAAGAACCTCGAAGTCCTCGACGACCCGGAGAGCCTGGACGACACGGCGCACGCCGGGCGCTTTGTGCCGGTGTACCCGGTAAACCGGGGAATCCCGGCCCGCAAGATGCGGACGCTCGTCCACCGGGCTCTGGACGCGGCCGGCAGGCTCCGGGACCCGCTGCCGGCTTCGCTGCTCGCGGGTCACGACCTCCCTAGCCTGCACGATGCGGTCTACGAGATGCACTTCCCGACCGACCGCGAGCGTCTGCGGGCGGCCCGCCACCGGCTCGCGTTCCAGGAGCTGTTCGTGATCCAGGCGGGCCTCGCCGCCCGCAAGGCCCGCCTCGACTGCACGGAGACCGGCCGCAGCCACCGGGGCGACGGCAGCCTTTTAAACCCGTTCGTGAAAGGGCTGCCGTTCGGGCTTACCGGGGCCCAGGAACGGGTCATCGAAGAGACGCTGGCCGACCTGCGCTCCGAGAAACCGATGCGCCGGCTCGTGCAGGGCGACGTCGGCAGCGGAAAGACCGTGGTCGCGGTGGCGGCCCTGCTCTCGGCCGTCGAGTCCGGCGGACAGGGCGCTCTAATGGCGCCTACCGAGGTGCTGGCCGAGCAGCACTACCTGTCAATCTCCCGGGCTCTCGCGGAGCTTCCGGTAAACGTCGTGCTCCTGACTGGCTCCCAGACGGCCTCCGAGCGGCGGGCAGCACTCGCGGCCGTAGAGAGCGGCGAGGCTCACGTCGTGGTCGGTACCCACGCCCTTATACAGAAGGGTGTGATTTTCAACGACCTGTCGCTCGTGGTGGTCGACGAGCAGCACCGCTTCGGGGTCGGGCAGAGGGTTGTATTTAAAGAAAAAGGCGTGACGCCGGATACCCTGGTAATGACGGCGACCCCGATTCCGCGGACGTTATCCCTGACGCTGTATGGAGACCTTGAGGTGTCGGTAATCGACGAGTTGCCGCCGGGCCGCAAGCCAGTCGAGACCCGTATCGTAGAGGTTCCCGAGCGGGAAGAGGCTTACGAGGCGGTGCGGGAGGAGGTCTCGGCGGGTCGGCAGGCGTATGTGGTCTGTCCGCTGGTCGAGGAGTCCGAGGCGCTGGAGGACGTCCGGGCGGCCGAGGAACTCTACGAGGAGCTTGCGGAAGAGGTCTTTCCGGACAAACGGGTTGGTATTTTGCACGGCCGGATGAAAGCTGAAGAAAAGCGGGCGGTCATGGCGGAGTTCCGGTCCGGGGCTATAGAGGTGCTGGTCGCCACGGTCGTCATAGAGGTCGGGGTAGACGTAGCGAACGCGAGCGTGATCGTTATCGAGGGGGCCGAGAGGTTTGGGCTCTCTCAACTCCACCAGCTCCGGGGCCGGGTGTGCCGGGGGATTCACCCGCCGAAGTGCTTTCTGGTCGGCGACCCGAAGACCGACGACGGCCGCAGCCGCCTGGAAGCCTTGTGCGAGCACCAGGACGGTTTCAAGCTTTCGGAGGTGGATCTGGCGCTCCGGGGAGAGGGTACGCTGTTCGGCGCCCGCCAGAGCGGGCTTACGGACCTGAAGGTGGCGAACCTCTTGCGGGACGTGGACGTGCTGATCGAAGCCCGCCGGGAAGCTTTCGCCCTTGTGGCCGACGACCCGACACTCAAACGCCCGGACCACCGCCCCCTGCGCCGCGAAGTCCGGGAGCTGCTCGGCGCGAATGTCGAGTGGCTATTTCGGGAGTAGACCCGGGTTGAGGATAATCGCCGGCACGGCCCGCGGCATCCGGCTCGGCCCCGTACCACCCGGAGTACGGCCGACCTCCGACCGGGTGCGCGAAAGCTTGTTCAACGCTTTAGGCCAGTTCTTCGACGGCGGGGCGGCGCTCGATGTGTACGCCGGCACCGGTGCTCTGGGCATCGAGGCTCTGAGCCGCGGCGTGGAAGAGGCAGTGTTTATAGAAAAAGACGCGCGGGCGGTAGCGGCGGTCCGGGACAATCTGCGGCGCGCGGGCTTTGAGGAGCGGGCGGAAGTTATCCGGGACGACGCCCGGCGGGGCCTCGCGCGGGTCGGCAGGTCCGGGCGGCGGTTTGGTTTGATATTCGCTGACCCGCCGTATAGAATCGGCGCGGGCGCGCTTGAGGAAGTGTTGTATTCTTTCGGAGGGTTGTTAGTGTCCGGCGGCCGCGCCGTCGTCGAGACCGGCGGGGCCCTCGAACAGAAGATCCCAGGCAGGAAAGGAGCGAGCCGGCGCTACGGCGACACGGTAGTTACCATCTTTGATCGGTCCGAGCTTACAATGAACATAGCGATTGTTCCGGGGAGCTTTGATCCCATAACGGTCGGTCACCTGGATATTATCCGGCGGGCGTCAAATATCTTCGACCACGTCGTCGTGGCAATCGGGGGAAACGCCGGTAAGAACCCGACGTTAACCCCCGTGGAACGGGCGGAGTTGATCGAGCGGGTAGTAGGCGGGCTGGATAACGTGTCCGTTGAGGTCATGCAGGGTCTTCTGGTCAACTTTGCCCGGGAAAAAGACGCCCGGTCCATAGTAAAAGGCTTGCGGGCGGTGTCGGACTTCGACTCTGAATTCGAGCAGGCGCAGCTAAACCGGACGCTCAACCCGGGCGTAGAGACGGTCTTTATAATGTCATCGGCCGAGCACAGCTTTCTCTCCTCCAGCGCGGTACGGGAGATAGCCGGCTATGGAGGAGACGTAAGCCGCTTTGTGCCGGAGGAGATTCTCGAAACCGTCCGGGGAGCCTATAGTGGCTCGCGGGTCGGCGTAACCACACCAAATACTCATATCGAGGCGAACAATAAGGGGTAAGTAGCCTATGGACGTACTAGTTTTGTTGGACAGGTTGGAAGAACTGGTCGAAGATGCCCGGAGTTTCCCCGGCTTCGGCAACACGGCGATGGTGGATCGGGAGGCCGCCTTCGACACGATAGATCAGATGCGCCAGACCATCCCGGAAGAGTTAAAACAGGCTCGCTGGATAGTCAAGGAGCGGCAGTCGATGCTGGACGAGGCCCGCAGCGAGAGCGACCGTCTCGTGGGTCAGGCCCGGGAGGAAGCCGAGCGGCTCACCTCCGAAGAAGAAGTCCTGAAGCGGGCCGAGAAGCAGGGTAGTGACATCCTGGAAGACGCCCGCCGCCGGGAGCGTGAGATACGCCTCGGAGCTGAAGACTACGCCGACGAGGTGCTCGCGAGCCTCGAAGAGAACCTCGGACGGCTGCTGGAGGCGGTTCAGCGGGGACGGTCGAGGTTGCAGGGCGTGCAGGAAGAGTAGAATAGCGGCATGAGTGAGACGGTAAACTTCAGACAACTGAATCTTGAAATCGCCGAGAAGCGCGAGGTCGAGGCGGAGTACGACGTCGAACCCTTTGACTTGTACGGCCGGCACCACGAGGTAAGGGACGCCCGGGCCGTGATCGGGGTTACCCGCGTCTCGGAAGGCTTGCACCTGGAGATAGACGTGAGTTGCACCATAGACACTCTGTGCGACCGTACCCTGGAGCCGGTAGACGTTGTGGTAGATTTCTCCGAAACGGAATTCTTGACGGGGCCGGACAGCGAGGAGATCTCGGTCCGCGACTGGGTTTTTAACGCCCGGAGTTACACGGAGCGGGCATTGCCGGCCGAAGTGCCGTTGCAGGTATTCTGTTCGGGAACCACGCCGGTGCGTCCAGAGTCGAAGGACGGCGAGAAAGACCCGCGCTGGAAGGCTCTCGACGACCTGTTCGCCTCTGGATTCTAGAAGCTCAGCCAAACTAACAACAAGTGGAGGTATTTGACGTGGCCGTACCGAAAAAGAAAACTTCAAAAGCTCGCCGGGACCAGCGCCGGGCGCATCACGCTCTTGGTGGAGCGGCGATCGTGCCGTGTCCGAATTGCGGCTCGCCGCACCGGCCGCACCGGGTCTGTCCGACATGTGGCTTCTATAAGGGTCGCACCGTTGCGGCCGTAGAGGAAACCGCTTAAAGAACCGGCCCTTTACGGCCGTTTACCAACCCGCGGAGCAGCCTGACAGATGCGCATAGCGGTCGACACCCTCGGCGGGGATAACGCGCCGGAAGCTGTCATTGCCGGTGCCGTGGCCGCTGCCCGACGGCTGCCCGGAGATGAGTTCGTGCTCGTCGGAGCCCCGGAGGTGATAAGGGACGCTCTCGGTGAAGAACCGCCGACAAACATCTCGGCGCGGGAGTCCCGTCAGGTCATAGGAATGGCGGAAGACCCGGCGACTGCGTTGCGCGCCCGGCCGGAGTCGAGCATTGCGGTGTGCGCGGATCTGGTGCGGAGCGGGGACGCGGAGGCGTTGTTTTCGGCGGGGAATACGGGGGCGACGGTCGCGGCGGCGCTGCTGAAGATCGGGCGTCTAAAAAACTGCCGGCGGCCGGCGATCGGTACGATGCTGCCGTTTGAGGAGCCTGCTCTGCTGGTCGATGCCGGGGCGACGGTGCAGTGCCGGGCGCAAGACCTCCTGAACTTCGCTATTCTAGGGAGCGTGTTCGTGCAGCGTTATATCGGGGTTGGGAAAAGGTCCGGGGTGCGGGTCGGCCTGATCAACGTCGGCGAAGAGCCGGGTAAGGGGAGTGATCTGGCGAAGGAGGCGTACAAGTTGCTGGAGGAGGACGACCGGGTCCGCTTTGCGGGGAACGTGGAGGGCCGGGAGATAACCAGCGGCGCCGCCGACGTTCTGATCACCGATGGCTTTACCGGGAACATAGTCTTAAAGACCGCCGAAGGGGTTTCAGGAGAGCTGTTCCGTATGATTCGGTCCTCCATATCCGGCGGAGGTCTGGTCGTTAGGCTCGCCGGGGCCCTCCTGCGCCGGAGACTCAGAGGGATCCGGGACCAGGTGGATCCCGAAAACTACGGAGGCTCTTTCCTGCTCGGGGTACAGGGGTCGGTGGTGATCGGTCACGGCAACTCGGAAGCCCGCGGCGTCGAGAATGCTCTGGTCGGGATCTCCCAGGCCGGTGGAGGTCTCTCCGACGCCCTGGAGAGTGCGCTGGCCGGCTCCGGCCGTAAGCCGGACGAGAAAGACTCCGCGTGAGCGGGGAAGCGTCCGGCCGGATAGTCGGTGTCGGGCGTTCGCTCGGCGGCCGCCGGATGACCAACGGGGACCTTGAGGAGGTCCTGGACACCAGCGACGACTGGATAAGGGAGCGTACCGGCATCCGGGAGCGCTACTTCGTCGCCGACGGTGAGGATTGCGTAACGCTGGCCTCCGCCGCCTCGAAAACGGCTTTGGAGCACGCCGGGATCTCGGGCAGCGACATCGACCTTATCCTGTGCGCCACTTCGACCGCGCCGGAGTCGATGCCCTCGGTAGCGTGTCTGGTGGGGGAGGAGATCGGGGCCCGCGGCATCGGGGCGATGGACCTCGCCGCAGCCTGCGCCGGTTTCTCTTACGGGGCTTCCGTGGCCCACTCCATGCTAGCGAAAGGGCTCGCAAACCGGGTGCTCCTGATAGGGACCGACGCCATGACCAAGATCGTCGACCCTAACGACCGCTCGACAGCCGTACTCTTTGGAGATGGAGCGGGTGCCGTAGTCCTGGAGAAGGGTACCGGCGAGTCCGGGTTCGTGGACCACATACTCGGGGCTGACGGCAAGATGGCCCCGCTCGGTCGGGCCGGCCACCCCGGCGACGAGCAGAAGCTCTACCAGAACGGCCGCGAAGTCTTCCGCTTTGCCGTCAAGGTGTTCCCCGAGATGGTCGAGAAGCTCGTCGCCCGCAACGGCATCACCCTGGACGACGTGCAATATATAATCCCCCATCAGGCAAATCAACGCATAATACATGCGGCGGCCCGGAAGCTGGACGTCTCCGAAGGCTGTGTTGTAGTAAACGTGGACCGTTTCGGTAATACCTCGGCGGCGAGCATCCCGCTCTCATACCCGGATATTTACGAGGATCTAGAGCCGGGGAAGTACGTGATCACGGTCGGTTTCGGTTTCGGGCTTGCCTGGGCCGCGAACCTTTACAGGATATAGCTTGTCTGCCGATAGTCCAAAGAACCGCCGGGCTCTAGTATTTCCAGGCCAGGGTACGGTCGGTGGCGAAATTTCGGGCGAAGTCCAGGAAGTTATAGAGGATATTCTAGGAGACGGCGACGTTCCCTATCAGCTATCAGTGTTCGCCTCCTCGGTGGACCTCTTGCACCGGCTCCGCGAAGCGGACGGCGCGGACGCTGCGGCCGTTGCCGGTCACTCGCTCGGGGAGTACGCTGCGGCTTACGCCGCCGGGTCCCTAGGTCTTGAGGATGGCGTGCGGCTCGTCGCGGAGCGCGACCGGCTCATGACGGAAGCCTCGCACCGGAACCCCGGCGTTATGGCTGCTCTCGTAAGGGTGGGCCCCGCGGAGGTCGCGGAAGCCGTCTCGGAGGTTCCGGAAGAGAGAGGGGTGGTGGTCGCCGCGAACTTCAACACCCCCCGGCAGACGGTGATCTCCGGCGAGCCGGCCGCGGTCGAGGCCGTCGCCGGCAGGGTCGGCGGCCGGAAGTTCGACCTGGACGTTGCGGGGGCTTTCCACTCACCGCTAATGGCCGAAGCTTCAGCCGGGATGGGCTCGCTTCTCGCGGAGGTGAAGTTAAAAGACCCCGAGACGCCGCTGGTAAGCGGGATGGACGGCGAAATCGTCCGGGATGGGGCTGGAGTGCGCCGGGCTCTTAGCGACCAGATGCTTTCTCCGGTACGATGGGTTGCGGTGGTGGAGCGGCTCGCCGGTTTAGGGGTGGAGGAAGTTGTGGAGCTTGGAGAAGGTGGAACGCTCGTGAGGATGTTGCGGGACTTCAAAGGGTCGCCAAAGGCGGCCGGGTTAAAAGGACGGACGGCGGCGGAGATCCTGGCTTGAAGATAGAAGCGCCGTTTGGACCGGTGGAGATAAGGGCTCTCATCCCGCACCGGTACCCTTTCTTGCTGGTAGACCGGATCGAGGAGGCCGAGCCCGGCGTGAGCGCCGTGGGGCTAAAAAACGTCACCCAGAACGAGCCGTTTTTCGAGGGTCACTTCCCGGAGTACCCGGTGATGCCTGGAGTCTTGATCGTGGAAGCCCTGGCCCAGGTCGGGGCGGTGAGCGTGATGCTCAAGGAAGAGTACCGGCAGAAGCTCGCGCTTTTCGCCGGCATCGACGGCGTCCGGTTCCGGCGGCAGGTAGTGCCGGGAGACGTACTGGAGATGCGGGTCGAGATCGAACGTCTCAAAGGCACCGTCGGTCGTGGACGCGGCGAGGCCACGGTGGGCGGCGAGCGGGTGTGCGAGGCGAACCTGATGTTCGCTTTCGCCGACAAGGTTTCGTAGAAAGGTTGAGCTTGGACGGACGGGTAGTGCTGGTAACCGGCGGCGGACGGGGTATCGGCCGGTCGATAGCTCTGCGGCTGGCCCAAAACGGTGCGAAGGTCGCGGTCTCCTACCGCGCGAACGACGCGGCGGCCGAAGAGACGGCGGGGCGGATCAAAGAGTCCGGCGGCGAGTGCGCGCTTTTCAAGGGGGACGTGTCTCTTTCCGAAGACGTGGACGCGCTGGTAAAAGCCGTAAACGAGACGTTCGGGCCGGTCGAGATACTGGTGAACAACGCCGGTACCACCCGGGATAACCTCCTGCTCCGGATGAAAGAAGCCGAGTTCGACGAGGTGCTGGCGACCAACCTCAAGGGCGCGTACCTGTGTACCCGGGCGGTACTCCGGGCGATGGTCCGGGCGCGGTGGGGAAGGATACTCAACATAAGCTCGGTCGTCGGGTTGTCGGGTAATGCCGGGCAGGCGAACTACGCGGCCTCGAAAGCCGGTCTGCTCGGGCTGACGAAGAGTACGGCCCGGGAGGTCGCAAACCGGGGCATTACGGTAAACGCTCTGGCACCCGGTTACGTCGAGACGGAGTTGACCGGAAAGCTGGATGAATCGGTAAAAGGAAGAATAAGGGAGCAGGTCCCCGCCGGACGGTTTGGGGAGCCAGAAGAGATCGCCGCCGCCGTGGCGTTTCTCGCGAGCGAGGAGGCGGGTTATATAACCGGACAGACCATCGCCGTGGACGGCGGGATGGTTATGCAATAGTGGGGAGTTATGGTTACACTACGCGCTAGCTCCCGCTAGCTCATGCTGGCGGTCCACGATGGCTCGCCGGGTGGTTTGTAGAGAGACGGTAGTAGTACTAATAGCGTACAAGGAGAAGTGAGATGGGACGGGAAGAGATACTGGAGAAGATACGGGAGATCACCGCCGACCGGCTCGGGGTTGAAGAGGTTGACGTGGCGCCGGAGTCCTCCTTCCGGGAAGACCTCGAAGCCGACTCGCTGGACCTCGTGGAGCTCATCATGGAGCTTGAGGAGCAGTTCGGGATGGAGATTCCCGACGAAGAGGCCGAGAAGATCACCACGGTCGAGGAAGCGGTCGACTACGTAGCGGAGCACCAGGCGGCGTGACGGACGGGGAGACGCCCGGCGGGGGCCGGGGCCAAGGCAGAGGCCACGCCTTTATAACCGGCTCGGGAGCCGTAACGCCCATCGGTACCGGCACGGAAAGCTTCTGGGACGCTGCCCTGCACGGCAAGAGCGGAGCCGGAGAGATAACGCTCTTCGACCCCTCGCCGTTCCCCTCCCATATCGCCGGGGAGTGCAGCGACTTTGACCCGGTGGACTTCATGAAAAAGAAGGACGCCCGCCGGATGGACCGCTTTACCCAGTTCGGTGTTGCCGCGGGCATCCAGGCCGCCGAGGACGCCGGTATCACCGACGCCCTGCGCGAAACGCCCGAGAGGGTCGCGATCGTCATGGGCAGCGGCATCGGCGGGCTCTCGACCTGGGAGCGGGAGTACAAGGTCCTGAACGAGCGGGGTGCGGGAAGGGTCAGCCCGTTCCTGATCACGATGATGGTCCCGAACATGGCCGCCGGCCAGCTCGCCATAGCACTCGGGGCGACGGGGCCGACCCAATGCCCGGTCCTGGCGTGCGCCACTGGCGGGGAGGCGATAGCCGAGGGGCTGGAGTTGATCCGTCGGGGAGACGCGGACGTGGTGATCGCCGGTTCCGCCGAAGCTCCGATAACACCCCTCTCCATGGCCGGGTTCTGCGCGATCCGGGCCATCAGTAGGCGCAACGACGAGCCTCACCGGGCGAGCCGCCCGTTCGATAAAGGCCGAGACGGGTTTGTAATGAGCGAGGGCGCCGGTGCTGTTGTCCTCGAAAGCCCCGAGCACGCCGAGCGGCGGGGGGCCGAGCCGTTAGCCGCCGTCTCCGGGTACGGACGCTCGACCGACGCCTACCACGTTACCGCCCCCGACGCCGAAGGCCGCGGCGTGGAGCGGGCAATGCGCCTGGCGCTCGAAGACTCGGGTGTAGCCGCGGAGGACGTCGGACACGTGAACGCCCACGCCACCTCCACCCCGACCGGCGACGGCCCGGAGACCAAGGCCATATCCAGGGTCATGCCGCACGCGGTGGTCTCGGCTACCAAGTCGATGACCGGGCACTCTTTCGGCGCGGTCGGGGCGACGGAGGGGATCATGTGCGCCCTCGCCCTCAAAAACGGGGTGATACCACCGACGATAAACCTCGAAGATCTCGCCGAAGACTGCGAACCGCTGAACTACGCAAAGGACGGACCGGTCGAGGCCCCGGACCTGAAAGCCGCCGTCTCGAACTCCATGGGCTTCGGCGGGCATAACGTCGTGGTCGTATTTACCGGTGTAGAATAGACGCCAAATGTCAATAAAGGAGCTAATCGACATACTGCCGGAGCCGCTGAGGCGGAAGTCGCTCGCCCACCCGAGCATCGCGGACCCTTACGAGTCCAACGGCCGTTTGGAGTTCCTCGGTGACTCTGTACTCAACAGCCGGGTAGCCGAGATGGTCTTTCACAGCTATCCGGAGCTTCTGGAAGGTGACCTCACCCGCATCCGGGCTCACCTGGTGCGCAAGTCTTTTCTGGCGGCCGTTGGGCGCGGCGAAGGGTTGGAAGAAATTATCGAGAGTTCCGTGATAAACGACTCGGTGATCGCCGACACCGTAGAAGCCATTATCGGGGCGGCGTATCTTATTGACCGGGACCTTGTACACCGGACGATAGCCGAGCTTTTTAACCCCGCCGAAGTCGATACCGACGAGCTTCGGGACTGGAAGACGCTCCTCCAGGAATCGTTGCAGGCCGACGGCCTCCGGCCGACCTACCGGGTCAGCTCGAAGAAAGGGCCGCCGCACCGGCCGAGCTTTGTATCCGAGGTCTCCGTCGAGGGCCGGGAGGTAGGCTCCGGCGAAGGACACTCCATAAAGGAGAGCGAGCAGGCCGCCGCCCGGGCCGCCCTGGAGATACTCGGCCTCCGCCCGGTAGCCCCTTCTCCCGTAGAAGTCCACCTGGGCGCTTAGAGCCTCTGACCGCAGCGCCTGGCGCCCGCCAGGCGTTCGCCGGGCGTTAACTACATCCTGTCCCGCTGTTAAAAGCTGAATAGCTGAATGCTAGAGGATAGACCGCTAAAATGCCTCCAGTGCTGACGGCGGTTTACATAAAAGGCTTCAAGACCTTTGCCCGTCCGGTCCGGATGCCGCTCGAAGACGGGGTAACGGCGATAGTCGGTCCTAACGGCTCGGGGAAAAGCAACGTAACGGACGCGGTGTTGTTCGCGCTCGGGGAGCAGCGGCCGGCCACGCTCCGGGCCGGGGTGATGGGGGATGTGATCTTCTCGGGCTCCGAGACGCTGGCGGGCGCGCGGGCAGCCGAGGTGAGCCTGGTGCTGGATAACGCTTCCGGGAGTATCTCCCTGCCGTACGAGGAAGTGTCCATCACCCGCCGCATCTCCCGCGACGGAGATTCGGAGTACCGGATCAACGGTTCCCGCTCGCGCCTGGCCGACGTGCGAGCCGTGGCGGGTGAGGCCGGTATCGGCCGCCACAGCATCCTCCGTCAGGGAGCGGTAGACGCGATAGTCTCCGGGGGTGCCGCCGCCTGCCGCCAGGCGCTCGAAGAAGCCGCCGGACTCGGGGTCTTCCGTCGCCGCCGCCTCTCCGCCAGCCGCCGCCTCGAAAAAGCCGACGCCGGTCTCCAGAACAGCCGTCAGCTAGAAGCCGAGCTCTCCGCCCAACTCGCCCGCATAGAGGTCGAGGCCCGCGCCGCCCGGGAGTACCGCGAACTAGAATCCCGCTACCGCAAACTATCCCTCGCCCACCTCTACCGGCTCGCGACCCGCGGACTCGACGGCCGCCGCAAGCGGTTGGAAGCGTTGGAGGCCCGCGTTGCGGACCTGACGGCCCGCGAATCGGCACTGCGCGAACGACAAACCTCTCTCGCGTCGGAGTCCGAGGGGCTCGAAAAGCGCCTGACAGAACTCGAACGGCTGCTCGAAGGGCTGGAGGGAAGCGCGGAGAGGTTGCAGGCGGCGTCTCTGCGCACCGAGCGGGTTCTACTAAAGGTCGAGAGCCGGAGGAGCCGGGAGGACGAGAACCGCCGGCTTACCGGGCGGCTAAAAGAAGAACTCGGAAAGACCGGGCGGATGGTCTCCCGGCTGGAGGTAGAATCCCGGGTCGCCGAAACGGAGCATTCGAGAAGGCAGGGCGAACTCAACGAGAAGGAAAAAGCGGTTTCGAGGTTGCGGTCCGAGTACGCCGCGGCTGAAAGCCGCCTCGCCCGGTTGTCCAAAGACGTGGAAGCTCTGCGGCGGCGCAACGCCCAAGAGCCGTCACCGGATCCGGGGTTACCCGACGGTGACGAGCTGGAGCGGCTCTCGGCGCTGGTCGCGAAGCTCGACGAGTTTTCTGGGACCGACTACCGCAAAGAGGTTCAGAGACTGGCCGGGGACCTCGGCGGGTGGCGACGCCGGATCGACGGTCGGTACGCGGGGCTTAACAAGCGGCGGGGAAGTCTGTCGGCGCTCGTTGGGAGCGCGGAAGCCAGGGTCCGGTCTCTCCAGCCGGCCGGCCGCAATGAGACTTCGGGCACCCGGCTCTACGAGGTTCTCCGGGCCCGGCCGGGCTACGAGGCGGCTTTGCAGGCGGCGCTCGGGGAGCTTGCCGGTGGGGTCCTGGCTGAAGACGTAGACCGGGCGGTTGCGCTGCTCCGGGAGAATGAGCGGGTCGCGATCCGGCTGGACGCCGCAGAAGTTAGGGAAGACCTCCCGGCTCCGGGGCGGCCGCTGGCCGAGTGCGTCGAGGTAACCGACGGTCGTTACGCCGAGCCCCTGCGGCGTCTGCTGGGGGGCGTCTACGTGGTCGAGGAGCCGCGGGACGCGGTCTCCAACGGCTACGTCGCGGTCACGCGGGAAGGGTTCAGGATCACCCGCGCGAGCGCGAGCTGGGAAGCGCGTCCCTCTGAAGAAGGGGAGTTCGGCCGCGAAGCCCGGCTCTCTGCGGAGGTCGCCCGGTTGGAAGCTCTCGTAGGCGGTCCCGGCAGCCAGCTCGAAGGTCTCGACGCCCGGCTTTCAGAAGCGGCTGGCAGACTGGAGAGTTTGCAGACCGGCGCGGAAGCCGCGGAGGTCCTTTCCATCCGGGCGACGCGGGCTTCGCGGTCTCTCGTTTCCGAGGCAACCCGGCGGCTGGAGAAGGCGCGCCGGGAGAAGGACCGGCAGATCGAACGCCGCAACACCGCCGAACGGCTGAGAGCAGACGCCGCAACCGCCGAGGAGAGCCTCCGCGAGGCCGGCGAGGTTTACGAGCGGACCAAACAAGAGCTCGCGGTCGCGGAATCTGGCTCCGAGACCGCTTATGCCGCGTCCCGGCGGGCCGACCGTCGGCGTAGAGAGTTGCGATCAGCCCTCGAAGACGGCTACCGGCGACGGAGGGATCTCTCACAGGCCCTTGAAAAAGTGCCGAATGATCCGTCCGGCAGAGAATCCGATGGCCGGATGGCCCGCCGTGCCATAGAGGTGGTCGATCGGCTGCTCGCCGGGGTACGGGAGCGGCGGGAGAGCCTCCGCCGCTTGCGTGGGGAAGAGACCCAGGAGCATCGCCGGGTGGCCGGGGAACGGGCCCGGCTATCCGAAAGCCTGACGGAGGTGACCGGGGAATTAGTGGCCGCGAGAGCCGAGACTATGGGTTTGCGGGGCGAGCTAGAACGGGTGGAGGCGGCGGCCCGGCGGGCGCGGGAGGAGATCTCCTCCGAGTGGGGCGCTACCCTTGTGGAGGCTCGCGCCGAAGCCGAAGCTTTCCCGGAAGCTTCCGACGACGAGCGCCGGCGGCTCGCCAAGAGACTGCACCGCTTTGGCGACGTAAACCTGCTGGCTATCTCCCAGGAGGGCGAGCTGCGCGAACGCTACGAGTTCGTCACCGCCCAACGCGCCGACGCCGAGGAAGCCGCCACCGAGCTGGACCGACTCATAGCAGGCATCGACCGCGAGATAGAAAAGAGTTTCGGGGAGACCTTCCGGCGGGTCCGGGCGGCGTTCGCGAGCCTCATACCCCGGATGCTAGAAGGGGCGACGGGGGAACTCGCGCTCACGGAAGAGGGCGTGGAGATAGGTCTGCGGCTCGGCCGGCGCGGGTGGCGGCCCTTAAACGTGCTCTCTGGTGGGGAGCGTTCGCTGCTCGCGCTGTCGTTTCTGTTCGGGGTGATCCTGAGCCGCCTCGAAGGCGAGACGCGGCCTTTCTGTATCCTCGATGAAGCCGAGGCCGCGCTCGACGACCTTAACCTGGCCCGGTTTATCGCTGTGGTAGACTCATATAGGTCCAACGGCCAATTTCTGCTGGTAACCCACCAGAAACGTACCATGGCCGCGGCCGACGTGCTCTACGGCGTCACCCAGGATGCCTCCGGAGCAACAGCAGTAGTATCTAAACGTTTAGCAGGAGATTAAAGTACCGTTTATGGCACGGTCGTGGCGAAACTTTTTCAGGCGTTCCAAGAACAAAGAAGAAACCCTATCCGAAGAGCAGGCCCCGCAGGCTGAAGCCGAAGCCTCGGAAGAGGCCCCGGCTACCGGGGAAGGCGGCGTAGCTGTCGCCAAACAAGAAGACATTCCCGACCCGGAAGCTTACCCAGAACCGGAGACCGTGGAGGTGGAAGAGCCGCCGGTCGAGGAAGAACTCGAAGCTGAAGAAGGACTAGAAGCTGAAGAAGGACTAGAAGCTGAGGAAGAGTTCGAAGCTGAAGAAGTAGAGCTCGAAGAGCGGGAGGAGCTCGAGGCGGCGCTCACCGAGGACGTGGAAGTCGAGGAACCTCCCGTGGCGGTTGCCCGTCCCGAAGCGATGGACGAGGAGGCTCCGGAACCCATCTCCGAAGGTTATGCGCCGGAGGAGCCCGAGTCGGTAGAAGACGACCCGGAGGCGCAGCCCGGCGGGTGGTTCGGTCGGTTGCGCAAGGGTCTGCGCCGCAGCCGGGAGTCGTTGACCGGGCAGTTCAACGCGGCGATCGCCGAGTTCCGGGACGTCGAGGACGAAGAGTTCTGGGAGCGGGTTGAGGAGATCCTGATCTCCTCGGACGTCGGGGTCCCGACCACGGCGAAGCTGGTCCGGGAACTGGAGCAGGCAGCCCTGGAGCGCAACATCACCAGCGGCCAGGAACTCCGGGAACTACTGGTCGAGCAGACAGCGAAGATGCTCGAAGGACCGGTCGAGCTGGACATCTCGCACGAGCCGAGCGTCTTGCTCATGGTCGGGGTGAACGGGACCGGCAAGACGACGACCATCGGCAAGCTGGCGAAGTTTCTGCCGGGCGAGGTGATGTTCGCGGCCGGGGACACCTTCCGGGCGGCGGCCATCGAGCAGCTACAGAGCTGGGGTGATACGGTCGGCGCGCCGGTCGTCGCCCGCCAGCGCGGGGCAGATGCCGCGGCTGTTGCCCACGAGTCTATCGAGCGGGCCAAGCGGGAGAATACCGACGTCCTGCTCATAGATACTGCCGGACGGCTGCATACCAAAGTAAACTTGATGTCTGAGCTATCCAAAGTCCGGCGGGTTATAGAGCGGCAGCTACCGGGCGCGCCGCACGAGGTACTGATGACGGTTGACGCGACCACGGGCCAGAACGGGTTGCGGCAGGTGAAAATGTTCCAGGAGGTCGCGGGTGTAACGGGGGTTATACTGACCAAGCTGGATGGTACGGCCAAAGGTGGTATAGCACTCGCGATAGCCAACGAGACCGGGCTGCCGATAAAGTTGATCTCGGTCGGCGAAAAAGTCGGGGACCTCCATCCGTTCGAGGCCCGGGAGTTCGCTGAAGCACTGTTTGGAGATTTGTAGCATGTTTGAAACTTTAGGAGAACGACTAAACACCGCCCTCGACGGGGTCCGCGGCAGCGGGAACCTGACCGAGGACCAGGTAAAGAAGGTTACCCGGGAGATCCGGATGGCCCTCCTGGAAGCCGACGTGAACTACGGCGTCGTAAAGCAGTTCGTGGGCAACGTCCGCGAGCGGGCAACGGGTGCCGAGGTCTCGAAGGCTCTATCGCCCGGCCAGCAGGTCGTAAAGATAGTGAACGAGGAGCTCGCGAACCTGATGGGCGGCTCCTCCAGCAAGCTGACCTTCGCCTCGCGCCCGCCGACGGTCGTGATGCTCGCGGGCCTCAACGGTCACGGCAAGACGACCACCGCCGGAAAGCTCTCACTCTTTGTCCGCAAGCAGGGCAAGAGCCCGTACATGGTCGCCTGCGACACCTACCGGCCGGCGGCCATAGACCAGCTACAGCAGCTCGGCAAAGAGCTTTCAGTCCCGGTCTACGCCGAAGGCACGGAGCCCGCGCCCGAAGACATAGCGGCCCGCGGCATAGAAGACGCCCGCAGAGGCGGCTACGACTTCGTTATCGTGGACACGGCGGGCCGGCAGGTTGTCGACGAGGATATGATGGAGGAGCTAAAGCGGGTGCGGGCTGCTGTAAAGCCGCACTCGGTGATGCTGGTCCTCGACGTGGTCACGGGCCAGAACGCGGTAGATGTCGCGAAAGCGTTCCAGGAGAACGCGGATTTTGACGGGATGGTGCTGACCAAGCTCGACGGCGACGCCCGGGGCGGGGCGGCGCTCTCGGTGGTCTCGGAGACGGGGCGACCGGTCAAGTTCGCCTCCGAGGGCGAGAAGATGAGCGAGTTCGACTACTTCTACCCGGACCGGATGGCCGGCAGGATACTCGGCATGGGCGACGTTCTGACGCTCATCGAGAAGGCTGAAGAGCAGATGGACCAGGAGCAGGCCGAGGAGCAGAGCAAGAAGCTCATGGCCGGCAAGTTCACCTTCGAGGACTTCTTGAAGCAGATGCAGATGATCAAGAAGATGGGTCCGCTGTCGAGCTTGATGGGTATGATACCGGGCCTTGGCAAGCAGCTAAAGGACGTGCAGATAGACGACCGGATGCTCGGGCGGGTGGAAGCCATGATCACCTCGATGACCATTCACGAGCGGCGCAACCCGAAGCTGTTGCAGAACCCGAGCCGGGCGCGTAGGATTGCTCGCGGCTCGGGCTCCACGCCGCAGGACGTCCAAAAGCTCGTCAAGCAGTTCGGCGAGATGCAGAAGATGATGAAACAGATGGGCGGTACCGGGAAAAACGGCAAGCCAAAGCGTATGCCCCGCGTTCCGTTTAATACATAAAAGTTGTATAACAATACGACGTTAGCAGAAAGAAAGGCAGGATTTACTATGGCGGTAAAGATCAGGCTAGCGAGGTACGGTTCTAAAAAGGCTCCGTTCTACCGGATAGTGGTGGCGGACGCCCGGAGCCCGCGGGACGGGCGCTCCATCGAGCGTATCGGGAGCTACGACCCGCAGACCCAGCCCTCGCGCATCGAGGTCAACGAGGAGCGGGCGCGGGAGTGGCTGAGCCGGGGCGCGCAGCCGACGGACCAGGTAAGGAACCTGCTCAAGATCTCCGGCGTTCTCTAGGAGCAGCGTGCAGCGTCTTGAGAATCTGCTAACTTTCCTGGCCCGGTCGCTGGTAGACGACCCGGACAGCGTCGAGGTGTCGGGGACCGAGTCGGAGGACCGGGTAGACCTTGAACTGCGGGTAGCGTCCGGCGACGTCGGCAAGGTCATCGGCCGGCAGGGGCGGATCGTCAAGGCAATCCGGACGGTAATGAAGGCCGCTTCGGTCAAGGCCGGTAAGCGGGTCTACGTGGAGGTCATAGACTAGAGCGCGTGGAGGATATTCCCGACCCAATAGTCGTCGGTGTCGTTGGAGCGCCCCACGGTGTCCGGGGCACCGTCCGGGTAAAAGCGACCGGCTCCGGGCGACACATGCGCGAAGGCGCAGAACCATTCGCGGACGGCTTCCGGTGGCGAATAGCGCGGGTTCGCGAGACCCCGAAAGGCTTGCTGGTGGACTTTGAAGGCGTGGATAGCCGGGAAGCGGCCTCCGCGCTGCGGGGCGCGGAACTGCAACTCGACCGGGCGGACCTGGATACGCTGGAGGACGGCGAGTTCTACGTCGATGATCTTGCAGGACTGTCCGTCGTATCCGAAACAGATGAAGAGCTAGGTGTCGTATCCGAAGTATTTGAGACCCCGGCCCACGAGGTTCTGGTGGTGCGGAGCGAGGAGTCTCCCAAAGAGCTTTTCGTACCGTTTACTCTGGAGCACGTACCGGAGGTGGACCTCGAAAAAGGCTATGTAGTAGTGCGGCCGCCGGAGGAGGATACCGGAGCGTAGCCGCCGTGGAGGTTGTTCTTCGTGCAAGAAGCGTCCGCTTGCGAGACCGTCTCCGGTCAGAGCATCGACATATTCTGTGTTTTCCCCGAAGCGGTAGAGTCTGCGCTGCGGGTAGGGGTCGTCGGACGGGCTATAGAGCGGGGTCTCGTGGGCCTGAGGACCTTTGATCTGCGGCGGTATGCGCCTAAAGGCCGGATCGACGACATGCCTTTCGGCGGCGGGGCCGGGATGGTCGTCCGGGTCGACGTGGTGGCCCGGGCGTTAGAAGAAGTTTATAGAGTCCCGGCCCGGCGGGTCTGCGGGAAGCGGCGGGTTCTGGTCGCGGAGCCCGGTGGACGGAGGTTGAACCAGGAGTACGTGGAAGAGCTTGCGATGGTAGAGAGCCTTACGCTGTTGTGCGGCCGCTATGAAGGCATGGACGAGAGGGTGCGGACGGAGTTGGCGAGCGGTGGATTCTCACTCGGGGACTTCGTTCTGTCCGGCGGAGAAATAGCGGCGGCGGCGCTGGCGGACGCGGTGATCCGGCGTATCGACGGGGCGCTCGGGAACCGAGAGAGTCTGGTGGGAGAGAGCTTTTCCGCCGAGGGCATTCTGGGGCCGGCGCAGTACACGCGACCGGCCGAGTGGGATGGAGCCGCGGTCCCGGGCGTGCTATTATCCGGCGATCATGCAAAGATCCGGGCTTGGCGCGAGCGCGACTCCCGGAACCGGGCGCGAGCCCGCGGAGAGATGCCGGGGCAAGAGTCGTAGAAGATCCCGGTTTACGCAGATAAACCGTACGAGAGGAGCCATAGATGATAACCAGCGAGAATATAACCGCGCCTGAGACGATCTTCCGGCCTGGAGATACGATCCGGGTTAACTACCGCGTGATCGAGGGTAACCGCCAGAGGGTACAGAGCTTTGAGGGCTTGTGTCTGAGCCGTAAAGGCAGCGGTATAAACGAGACTTTCGTGGTACGAAAAAACTCCTTCGGGGTCGCGGTCGAGCGGATCTTCCCGCTACACTCCCCGAAAATAGCCAGTATAGAAATGGTCTCCCGCGGCGACGTCCGGCAGTCCAAGATCTACTACATCCGCCAGAAGGTCGGCAAGAAGGCCCGGGTAAAGAAGGCCCGCTAGGATCATTGACCGGTAGCGCAAACGGGGAGCACTCTAAGAACACTCTTCGTTCACCACTATACGTTTTTGACGCGGCGTGGTCGCTGGAGCGCGGCGGACCGCTTGCCGGAGCCGATGAAGCCGGGCGCGGGGCGTTCGCCGGTCCCCTCGTTGCGGCGGCCGTTGTGCTTGGAGAAACGGAGATACCGGGTCTCGACGACTCTAAAGTCCTGCGCGAGTCCAGGCGGGAAGACCTCTACGGGGCGGTGCTCGGTGAGGCCGAGGCTTTCTCGGTGGTCTCTTTCCCGGCGTGGTGGATCGACCGTCACGGGGTGGGGATGGCGAACCGTGAGGCGTTGGGGCGGGCCCTGTCGATGCTCGTGGATACCGCTGGTTGCCGGCTGGCGGATGGAAACTTAAAGCTCGGTCCGGGAGTCGAGTGCTTGAGCCGGGCGGATTCCAGGAGTGCTGCGGTGGCTGCCGCGAGCATAGTCGCCAAGGTACTGCGGGACGGGGTGATGCGGTTTCTTTCTCAGTGCCACGAGGGGTACGGCTTCGAGCGGAACAAAGGTTACGGCACCCGCGAGCACCGGGCGGCGTTGGCGGAGTTCGGGCCGTGCCGGGTACACCGGTTGAGCTACGCCGGGGTCGGAGCCTGATTTTTGTATAACAGCAGGATCGGGGGCCGGGGTGAAGACCTGGCGCTGCGGTATCTGAGGGAGCGGGGCTATACGCTCCTTGAACGCAACTACCGGACTCGCTCGGGAGAGATAGACCTGATCCTGCGCCACGGACCGGTACTCGTTTTTGTCGAGGTCAAACTGCGACGGGGCACGGGTTTCGGTGAACCCGCGGAAGCCGTGACACCGCGCAAGCAAGAGAGGATCCGGGCCTGCGCCGAGCAGTACCTGGCCTCCAGAGAGCCGGACTTCGAGGAGGCACGTTTCGATGTCGTCGGCATCCTGCTCCGTGACTCTACCCCTAAGGTAAGCCACCTCAAAGATGCCTTTTAACCGTTAGTGTAAAAATTAATACACTTATCTCGGCGACTGATATGTTGCTTGCAACGCAATTTAGTTTTAGACTAAACTGGCTTAGCTTCGCACCGGGGACCCGGGTTGGCGAGGAGGGTTTGTAAAACAGCCATAGTAAGGATTTGGTGCCTTAAAGAATGTCGGTGTCTCGGGCGCTTAGTTTAAGTCTGTCTGGCATAGATGCCCTGCCGGTTGAGGTGGAGGTAGACGTCAGCTCTGGTCTGCCCGGGTTCTCTATCGTGGGTCTGCCGGATACCGCCGTACAGGAGGCCCGGGAGCGGGTCCGGGTCGCTATCTCCAACAGCGGCTATAAGTTCCCTACGAAAAAGGTCATAGTAAACCTCGCCCCGGCCAGCATCCGCAAGGAGGGGCCGGCTTTCGACCTGCCGATAGCGCTCGCCGTGCTCGCGGCGGCCGGGCACCTCCCCGTAGACAGCCTCCGGGGTGTTGGGATCGTCGGCGAGCTTTCCCTGGACGGCGCGCTGCGTCGTATTAGGGGTGCTCTGTCGATGGCCGAGGGCGCTAAAAGAGAGAAGCTTGGGCGGTTGATCCTGCCGGACGTTGACGCCCCGGAAGCCGCCGCCATAGAGAGCGGGGTGGAGGTCTACGGCGTAGAAAGCCTGCGGGAAGCGGTCGAGCTACTCTCCGGCGGAGACGGTACTCCGGTGCGTCCGGCTAGCAGCGAACATTCGTCTGCCGACGGCGTAGATACCTTGGAAGACTTTGCCGACGTCGCGGGCCAGCGGTATGCCAAGCGGGCGCTGGAGGTCACGGCGGCCGGCGGGCACAACGTTCTTCTCAGCGGACCTCCGGGTTCTGGCAAGACCATGCTGGCGCGGCGGCTTCCCGGCATACTGCCACCCTTGAGCGTTGACGAGAGCGTAGAGGTAACCAAGGTGCACAGCGCCGCCGGAGAAAGCCGCGGCTCCCTCGTAACCCGCCGTCCGTTCCGGGCGCCCCACCACACCATCTCGACCTCAGGCCTCGTGGGCGGCGGGAGTAACCCCCGCCCCGGCCAGGTCTCTCTCGCCCACAACGGGGTGTTATTTCTCGACGAGTTCCCCGAGTTCAGCCGCGGCACGCTGGAGGTCTTGCGGCAGCCGCTGGAGGATGGCCGGGTGACCATCTCGCGGGTCGCGGCCACGCTGACGTATCCGGCCCGGGTAACGCTCGTCTGTTCCATGAACCCGTGTCCTTGCGGGTATGCCGGGGACCGGAGAAGGACTTGCCGGTGCTCGGCCGGTCAGATAGAGCGGTATCAGGGCAGGATCTCCGGTCCCCTAATGGACCGCGTGGACTTGTTTGTCGACGTGCCGCGCCTGACCCGCGAGGAACTGCGCGGCGAGGAGACCGCCGAACCATCAGAGTTTATAAGGGAGCGGGTCGCCGCCGCCCGCGAGGCACAGACCTCCCGGCAGGGTTGCTCCAACGCGGCGCTCGCCGGGCGGCGGCTACGCGAGGTGTGCGCGCTCGGGAAAGACTCCGAGGCCCTGTTCTCGCAAGCCATAGACCGGCTCGGGCTCTCGGGGCGGGCTCACGACAGGATCCTGCGGGTAGCGCGGACTATCGCAGACCTCGCGGGCGAAAAGGATATCGCCGTCGAGCACCTCGCCGAAGCGCTGAACTATCGGAGGTCGAGCTTTGTCGACCGGTAGCGAGCGGGCCGGGTACCTCTTCCTCGCGCTGTTGCAGGCGCGCACCGGCGCGAGCCTGATGCGCCGCCTCGGAGAAACCAAACCCTCGGAAGTACCCGGCATGACCATACAGGAAGCTGGTGAGCGGCTGCGACTGACAGCCCGCGGTAGAAGAATATTCGAGGACCTTCAGCAGGAGTTCCAAGTTGGCGACATCCTGGCAAAGCTCGCGGAGAAGGATCTCTACGCTCTGACACCCGCCGACTCTGGTTACCCGGAGCGACTGCGGGAGACATCCGACCCGCCGCCGGCGCTATTCGTGGGTGGCGAGGTTCCGGGTGGTCCGGTGGTAGCCCTGGTCGGCTCGCGCAAGGCTACCGTCTCGGGGCGGGAGAACGCCCGGAACATCGGGCGGGCGCTCGGCGAGCGGGGGGTGTGCGTGGCGAGCGGGCTGGCTCTCGGGATCGACGCCGCTGCCCATGAGGGGGCGCTGGAAGCTGGCGGACCGGTGGCCGGCGTACTCGGTTGCGGGATAGACGTGGTCTACCCGCGGACCAATCGGGATCTCTTCGAGAAAGTCGCCGACAACGGGGCGCTCGTTTCGGAGTATTACCTCGGGGAAGCGCCGCTGCACTGGCGCTTTCCGGCCCGCAACCGGGTAATCGCCGGTCTCTCGGAGACCGTGGTGGTCGTGGAAGCCGCCGAGCGCAGTGGAGCCTTGATCACCGCCCGCCACGCGCTCGACTCCGGCTGCGATGTGTGGGCGGTCCCCGGACCTCTGAGCTCCGCCGAATGCCGGGGCTCGAACAAGCTTCTCGGCGACGGGGCCGGAGTCCTGTGGGACGTGCCGGAGTTTGTCGAAGCCGTCGCCCCCCGGCAGGAGAAACTTCCGACGCCCGCCGATACCAACCCGATAAATTCCGGTCCTGTTCCGGAAGAACTTCCGGAGAAAGAGGCGGCGGTGCTGGCCGGAGTCGGTTTTGAGTCCACGGGGGCCGACGTGGTTGCCGGGCGCAGCCGCATCCAGATGCGGGAGGTGCTCTCCGCGCTGGCGCTGCTGGAGTTGAAAGGTTACGTGTCGCGCGATGCCGCCGGCGCGTTTGTGAGGCGGGGCCGGTGAGCGGCCAGACCGTCGGTCGTCTCTGGAGCCGGTATTTGGAACTGCGCCAGCAGCAAGCCGCGTTGGATAACGGGGATCCAGTCCGCGACGAGTTGGAGCGTCGGTCGAACGGGTTGCGGGACCGGCTCGTCGTCAACTACTCGCCGCTAGTCAAGTACGTGGCGAGCCGGGTGTCGGCCCGGATGACGGGCGCTTTGGAGCAGCAAGACCTCTACTCCTGGGGGATTGTAGGGTTGCTGGACGCTATAGAGACTTTTGACCCGGATCGCAAAGCGAAGTTCGAGTCCTACGCTATCTCGAAGATCCGGTGGGCGATACTCGACGAGTTGCGGCGGGAGGACTGGGTGCCGCGGCGGGTACGGGTGCGGGCTCAGGAGATAGAGCGGGCAACCGCCAGGCTAGGGCAGGATTTGCGCCGGACCCCGACGGTAGAAGAGGTGGCTGAAGAGCTCGGCGTCGATGTCGAAGAGCACCGCAGCTTTCTGGAGCAGTATGCCCGCTCCCAGGTTACCTCGCTGGAGTCGCGCCTTGAGGTGGACGGGGGTATCGGGGTCGAGTTTCAGGCGCTCGTGGTCGACAAAGAGGCGAAAGACCCACAGTCCGAGGCGAATCGCTCCGACCTGCGGGATCAGCTCGTCGGTGCTATAGACACTCTGGAGGAGCAGGAGCGCCTCGTCGCCACCTTCTACTTCTATGAGGGCCTGACTTTAAAGGAGATCGGGCGGGCCCTGAACCTCACCGAGGGTCGTATCTCCCAGATACTGCGCCGGGCGCTCAAGAAGCTCCGGGAGCGGCTATCCGACGGGTCTCTCGCCTATGGCGGCGGGCTGAACTAGAACACCGGGTTTACCGGCGGCGGCCGCTAGAAGCCCCCCGGTCCTTGTGCTAACATCTGCAAAGCTTTAATTACACACGCCCGCCGGAGGCCGGCAGCTTTCTAGAAAGTCGTGGCCCAGGTGGTGATCCGGAAACATTCCTTTGGAACAGTGCGGATTGCGAGGCGCGGGCGGAGGGTATCAACCACCTGAAAAGGAGTGTTAGAAAACTGTGGAAAACACGGTAACCGCCGAGCAGATCGGCGTCCGGGAACTGCTGGAAGCCGGGGTCCATTTCGGACACCAGGCCCGGCGGTGGAACCCCAAAATGAAGCGGTACATCTTCGCGGAGCGGGCCGGGGTGCACATTATAGACCTCGACCAGACGCTCACCCTACTCGACCGGGGGCTGGCGTTTTTGCGGGACGTTTCGGCCGCCGGCCGGGAGGTTCTGTTCGTAGGCACGAAAAAGCAGGCCCAGCTTACTATCGCGGAGCAGGCCATGCGCAGCGGGCAGCCCTACGTCGCCGAGCGGTATATCGGCGGGATGCTGACGAACTTCCAGACCATCCGGCCGCGCATCCAGCATTTCGTAACGCTCGCGGCGGCGGTCGATGAAACACCCGAAGAGGCGCGCACCGGGCGGGAGTGGTTTGCGCTCCACCGCGAATACCAGAAGCTGCGGCGTAACTTCGCGGGTATCACCGAGATGGACCGTCTGCCGGGAGCGGTGTTCGTGGTGGACCCCAAGCGCGAGGAGTTGATGGTAAAAGAGGCCAACCGGCTCCGGATACCGGTTGTCGCGCTCACGGATACCAACTGCGACCCGGACGTTATCGACTACGTAATACCGGGCAACGACGACGCTATACGCTCGATCAACATGATCACCAAGCTGGTCGCCAACGCGATACTTGCCGGAGGGGGCGAAGACGCGATCCCGAACGAGGAACGGCCAATACCGCCAGCGGTCGAGGAGGCGATGGTCTCTACAGAGGTCGTCGACCAGAGCGAACGGACCGAGCGGGATGCCATAACCGCCGATGCCGAAAGCTCCTTTGTCCAGACGCCCGCCGACCGCCCGGCCGCCAGTGAAACCGGCGCTGAGGGAGCTTCCGGAGAGAGCACCAATGGCAATGCTAGCAGTGAGAGCACTAACGGCAGCAGCGAAATCTCCGACAGCGAGAGTGCGGCTGGTGAGAGTGTCGGGAGCGGTTCGTTGGACATCGAGGGGGCTGTAGAAGAGTCCGAAACGGCTGAGGAACCTTCGCCGGTCGATGAAGAGGAGAGCGCCGGGGCGGACGAGAATAGTGGCAACGAAGAGACTGAGGAGAGCTAGACACCTTGGCAACCCAGATAGAGAGCATAAAGCAGCTTCGGGAAGAGACCGGGGCTGGAATGATGGACGTAAAGCGGGCTCTTGAAGAGTCCGGCGGTGAGATCGACGGTGCCCGGCGCGTGCTCCGCGAGCGGGGACAGGCTATCGCGGCCAAAAAGAGTTCTCGGGAAGCGACGGAGGGCCTGATCGAGTCCTACGTCCACTTTAATGGCCGGGTTGGGGTGCTCGTCGAAGTCAACTGCGAGACGGACTTCGTGGCCCGCACCCCGGACTTCAAAGAGTTTGCCCACAACGTCGCGCTGCATGTCGCCTCCGCCCAACCGGAAGCCCTGGCGGTAAGCGCCGAAGAGCTTCCCGAAGAAGTGGTAGCCGAAGAGCGCGAGGTCGTCGAAAAGCAGGCCGCCGAGATGGGCAAACCGGAGAACGTCACGCGCAACATCGTCGACGGCCGGATGCGCAAGTGGACCGCCGAGCGGGCGCTGCTGGATCAGGAGTATGTAAAAGACCCGGACAAGACGGTCGGCACGCTGCTCCAGGAGACCATAGCCAAAATCGGTGAGAACGTCGTGATCCGGCGTTTCGTCCGCTACCAGCTTTAATTTCTGGTGGAAGATCCCGCGCTGAACCAGCGTAGCCCGGACGGAAACCTGGAGAGCATCGGCCCGGTCCGCCGGGTAATACTGAAGCTCTCCGGTGAGAGCCTGGCCGGAAAGAGCGGCTACGGCATAGACTCCGACAGCCTCGACTCTACGGCAACCCAGGTAATGGAGGCTGTGGAAGCCGGGGCGGAGCTCGCCGTTGTCGTCGGCGGGGGCAATATCTTCCGTGGGTCCCAGGTCGCCGAATCCCTGGGTATAGAAAGCGCGACCGCCGACTACATGGCGATGCTCGGGACCGTGATAAACGCCCTGGCGCTCCAGGCGGCGCTGGAGCGGCGCGGCATCCCGACCCGGGTACAGACGGCCATCGAGATGCAGGCTGTAGCAGAGCCGTACATCCGGCGCAAGGCGATGCGTCATCTAGAGAAAGGCCGGGTTGTAATATTCGCCTCCGGCACCGGCAACCCGTTCTTTACGACCGACACCGGGGCGGCTCTGCGCGCCCTGGAGATAGGCGCCGACGCCCTGCTCATGGCTAAAAACCGGGTGGACGGCGTCTACGACAAAGACCCGCGGCTCCACACCGACGCCGTCCGCATCCCGCGCCTGAACTACATGGACTTGCTCTCGCGCAACCTCTCCGTCATGGACCATACGGCGGCCACACTGTGCAGCGGCGAGCAATTACCCATAGTGGTTTTCGATATACTAAAGCCCGGTAACTTGCGCGGGATCCTGCAGGGCGAACACGTCGGCTCCCTGATCTGGAACGGCGGTGGAACCAACAGTGGGGCCGGGGAATCCGTAAAGAAAGACTCGAACCCTGGGGACGGAGGAGAGTAACATGTCGGACATCATAGATTTGACGGCCGCCGGTCGCCGGATGCAGGGTGCCGTGGATTCTTTGAGACGGGACTTTGCGACCATCCGCACCGGCCGGGCAAACCCGGCTATCTTGGATAGAATTGAGGTGGAAGCCTACGGCTCCCGGATGCCGCTCAAGAGTGTGGCGAACATCGGCGTTCCCGAGCCGCGGCTCATAACCGTCACACCCTTCGATCCCGGCACCCTAAAGACTATCGAGCGGGCGATAGACAACTCGGATATCGGGCTAAACCCTCAGAGCGACGGCAAGATACTACGCCTCCCGATCCCCGAGCTCACCGAAGAGCGCCGGCGGGAGTATATCCGGCTAGCCCGCAGCATGGCCGAGGAAGCCCGGGTATCGGTCAGGAACGTCCGGCGGGATGAGCTCAAGGACGTCTCGGAGCTCCGGCGGGAAGGCGAGGTCTCCGAGGACGACGAGCGCCGGGCCGAGGCGGAGCTACAGAAACAGACCAACGCCTACGTCGCCCGCATCGACGCCGCCCTCGCCGATAAAGAAGCCGAGCTCTTGGAGGTCTAGCGCTGAAACCGGCGCAGAAAAACCTACCCGGCTCCGCCGGACCCGCTGTCACGCCCGGTGCCTCCGGCAAGATCCGCCTGACGCCGCAGGCGGAGCAGATACTCGCCCGTCTGGACAACTCTCGGACTCCCCGTCACGTAGCCATCATCATGGACGGCAACGGTCGCTGGGCGCAGCGCCGGTGGTTGCCCCGGGCCGCCGGGCACCGGGCCGGGGTCTCCGTGCTCACGCCGCTTTTGGAAGCCGCCGGCCGGGCCGGTGTAGACGCCGTAACGCTCTACGCTTTCTCTACCGAGAACTGGACCCGCCCGGAGGACGAGGTAACCACGCTTATGAGCCTTTTCTTGGAAAGCTCCAAGAGCCGGGTCCCCGAGTTAAACGAGCGCGGGGCGCGTTTGAGGTTCCTCGGGCGCATCGACCGCCTGCCGGAGTCGGTTCAAAGGGCGGCCCGGGAAGCCGAAGACCTCACGGCGAACAACGACAAGATCGACGTTTACGTCGCCCTCAACTATGGTGGCCGCAGCGAGCTCGTTGACGCTGCCCGGCGCATGATCTCCGACGGTCTCCGTCCCGACGAGGTTGACGAGGCCGCTTTTTCACGTTACCTCTACGCGCCCGAAGTACCGGAGGTGGACCTCCTTATCCGGACCAGCGGCGAGTTGCGGGTATCGAATTTCCTCTTGTGGCAGATAGCCTACGCCGAGTTCTACGTAACCGAGACCCTGTGGCCGGACTTCTCGCCCGAGGAGTTCCTGGGGGCCGTCGAGTCGTTCGCGGCCCGGTCCCGGCGCCGGGGCGGGGTTTAGGAGCCGGTGTGCTGAGGTGGCGGCTCGCCACCGGACTGATCCTCGCTCCTGTAGTCCTCGCCGCGATACTGCTCGGTACCTGGGCGGTATACATTATCGTCCTACTGGTTGTCGGCCTCGCGGCCTACGAGCTTTCCCAGGCGCTCAACCCGCTGCCGTTCCCGGCGGCCCTGGGCGCCGGGGTACTCCCGATCCTGCTGTCCATACCCTACAGCGTCGAAGGTATTCTGGCCGGAGCCCTCTTGAGCCTGCCGTGGGCCTTGCTCTGGCTCGCCGGCCGTCCCGAGGCCCGGACGCTGCGGGCGGTGCTCGCGCTCTTGCTCATGCCGCTGTGGGTCGGTGCGCCGATGGCCCACCTCGGTCTCATCTCCGGTTCGGGGAACCTCGGGGTAGCCTTGATCCTGATAGCCGTCGGCGGACCCTGGATCTCCGACGCCGGAGCTTACTTTGCCGGACGCTCTTTTGGCCGCCACAAGCTGTTCCCGAGCTTGAGCCCGAGCAAGACCGTCGAGGGTAGCATCGGAGGCGTACTCCTCACCATGCTGGTCGTCGGTTACGTCGCCTTCGCTTTTGTGGGAGTTTCCTTATTCTGGGCCGCCATCTCCGGCATCGCCATCTCGTTTCTCGGCCAGACCGGGGACCTCTTTGAATCCATGCTCAAGCGTATCCTCGACATCAAAGACCTCGGCCGCAGCCTGCCCGGCCACGGCGGCATCCTCGACCGTATAGACAGCCTGCTCTTTACCGCGCCTGCGGTATACTACATTCTCTTCTTTCTATGAATTTTGTTAACAAACAACATCCGGCAGCCAACCCTCGCTACGCCCGATGAAGCGCCGGCTCACCATCCTGGGCTCGACCGGCAGCATCGGCCGTCAGGCCCTCGACGTCGTCCGGTCCCACCCCGACCGCTTCGAGGTTGCAGCCCTCTCCGCCGACCGTAACGCCGACCTCCTGCTACAACAGGCCACCGAGTTCACCCCGGACTACCTCGCCCTGGAAAGCGGCTCTCCAGACGACCTCTCCGGTAAAGCGCCCGCCACCACCGAAACCCTGACCGGTCCCGGCTCCGCGAGCCGCCTCGCCGAGGTACCGGCCGACGTGGTCCTAAATGGCGTCGTCGGCTTTGCCGGCCTCTCCGCGACCGTGAGCGCCCTCCGACAAGGTAACAGAGTCGCCCTCGCCAACAAAGAGTCCCTCGTGACCGGCGGCGAGTGGGTAATGAACCTCGCAGAATCCGTAGATAACCGCATAATACCTGTAGACTCGGAGCACTCGGCGATCTTCCAGTGTCTGGAGGGCCGGGAAAAGGGGTTGTCCGGCATTCTTCTGACCGCTTCCGGGGGACCGTTTTTCGAGTTTCCGAAAGAGCGGATAGTCGAGGCCCGCCCGGAGGACGCGTTGCAGCACCCGACGTGGCAGATGGGCCGCAAGGTCACGATAGATTCGGCCACGATGATGAACAAGGGCCTTGAGGTCATAGAAGCCCACCACCTCTTCGGGGTGGCGTACGAGGACATAACGGTAACGGTACACCGGCAGTCGGTGGTCCACGGTGGTGCGCTCTTTGAGGATGGCTCGGCCATTCTACATGCGGCCCTTCCGGACATGCGCCTGCCGATAGCCTACGGCATTCTCTTTCCGGAAAGGGTTGACGTCGGCGCGGAGCCGGTCGGCTTTGGCTCCGCCGCCTGGACTTTCGACGAGCCTCGCAGCGAAATTTTCCGGGGGCTGCCGCTCGCGGTCGAGGCTGGAAAGGCTGGCGGGGTGTACCCGGTCGCGTTGAATGCGGCCAACGAAGTCGCCGTCGAGGCATTCCTCGACGAGCGCATAAAGTTTTTGCAGATAACGGATCTGATCGAGGAGGTACTCGCGGGTGTTACGGAATCTGAGACCCCGGAGAGCATGGAAGCTATCGTAGCCGCGGACCACGAGGCCCGAGAGCGGGCGACAAAGCGTGTAGAGGGGTTTGAGGTCCGATGACCATCGTACTCGCGATCCTCGGGTTACTATTCCTGATAGTTATCCACGAGCTAGGCCACATGCTCACCGCCAAAGCCCTCGGCGTACACGTGACCGAGTTCGGTGTCGGTTTTGGACCTGCAATCTTTAAAAAGAAGTTCGGCAAAACCATCTATTCTTTCCGCATAATACTACTAGGTGGTTTTGCAAAGATGTACGGGATGACGGCTGCGGGGCTGGGAGAAGAGGAAGAGGACGGTGAGTTAGGTCCGGGGAGTTACATCTCCAAGCCGCCGTGGAAGCGGGCGCTCATTATCTTTGCCGGGCCGGCGGTCAACATCGTCGCAGCGGCGCTCATCTTCGCCGGTATTTTTATGTTTGTCGGCGACCGGACCAACCCTACCACGGAGGTATCGTCCGTCGCGCCGGATACGCTGGCTGCCCAGGTCGGTGTAGAACCGGGGGACGAGATCGTCTCGGTAAACGGGGAGCAGATCTCCGGGTGGAGTCAGTTCGTGAACGTCGTGAGAGACGAAAGTCCGGGAGATGAAATTACTTTCGCCGTTGAGCAGAACGGACAGACCGAACGGTATTCTGGAGCACTGACCGCCAGCCCGCAAGACTCGGATACACCGATACTAGGTGTCACGCCTGAAGCGGCGACCTACTCGCCGCCGGTGGCAGTATGGGAAGGCACCAAGCAAACGGTACAGCTTACTGGAGCTTATGCTGGGGCTCTTTACCAGCTTGCTACCGGACAACTCAATTTGGCCGAGAACATAAATGGCCCTGTTGGTATAGTCTCGATAAGCAGTGAAGTTGCCAGCCAGGGTTTATTTCTATATTTTCTGGCGTACATCAGTATGGTTCTAGGTCTTATGAACCTGTTGCCCATACTGCCGCTCGACGGCGGACACTTATTGTTTATAGCGGCGGAGAAGATCCGGGGTCGTCCGGTGAGCGAGGAGGCGATCAACCGAGTGGCGTTCCTGGGCGTTATGCTCATGCTGATGTTATTCCTTTTCGCCACCTATACGGACATTAGTAAAATAGTTACCGGACAACCGTTTATCCCGGAGCGATAGTAAGGGATATACGGTAGAAAAGTTTATAAAAGGTTTGGAGATAGCATGACAGAGGCAGCGGTGCAGCAGCGTCCGGTAACGAGTCGTCAGATCTCGGTCGGCGGCGTACCAATCGGTGGTGGTGCCGAGGTAGCCGTCCAATCCATGACGAATACGATGACCTACGACGTCGAGGCCACCGTTCAACAGGTCTACGACTTAAACGCCGCGGGCGCGGACCTCGTGCGTGTCTCGGTCAACGGCTCAAAGGCGCTAAAAGGTTTCAAAGAGGTAGTCTGGCGCTCGCCGGTGCCCCTGATCGCCGACATCCACTTCGACTACCGGATGGCGCTCGGGGCGGCGGACGCCGGGGCGGCCTGCGTGCGCATAAACCCCGGCAATATCGGGAGCGATGACCGCTACCGGCAGGTCATAGAGAAGTGCCAGGAGACCGGCATCGCCATGCGCATCGGGGTCAACTCCGGCTCCGTCGAGAAGCGTTACTGGGATATGCCGAAGGCCGAGGCGCTCGTCGCCAGCGCGCTCCAGAAGGTAGAAGTCGCCGAGGAGATGGGCTTCTACAACTTCAAGGTGTCGCTAAAGGCCAGCCACGTCCCGGAGATGGTCGCGGCCAACCGTGAGTTCCGCAAGCACTCCGACGCGCCGCTGCACCTCGGGGTCACGGAGGCCGGGACCAAACTACCCGGCTCGATAAAGAGCGCCGCCGCTCTCGGTCAGCTCTTGCCGTACGGGATAGGGGACACCATCCGCATCTCGCTCGCCGAGGACCCGGTAGAGGAGATACCGGTGGCGTACCAGATCCTGAGTGCTCTGGATTTGCGGCATCGGGGTCCGAACGTGATCGCCTGCCCGAGTTGCGCCAGGACGCTCGGCTTCGACGTGATCGGGATGGCCGGAAAGGTCGAAGACGCCCTCAAGCACTACGAGGACCACTTCACCGTCGCGGTCATGGGCTGTATCGTAAACGGCCCCGGCGAGGCCCGGGACGCGGACTACGGGGTAGCCGGCGGCAAGGACGACGGTGTGATCTTCTCTAAAGGCCAGCCGCTGCGGAAGGTCGCCCGCGACGACATCTTCGACGCCCTCTTCGAGGAGATCTCAAACGACGGCTGGAAGTAGCTAGCCTGTAGTCTCGGCGGTCTATAGCAGCGGAGGCCGGCGACCGTCCGCCGGACCCGCTTTAGCCTTGTAACCTACATGCGTTACTGTATAATTGAGGGTGTTGTACTGGAGCAAGGGGTCTCCCCGGACCCGTTGCTTTTTTAACGTCTAAAGACGAGGTGAGGGCGTACGGCACGGCTTGAAAGACTGGCGGAAATTGTTGAGCAAGAACTTCCCGAAGAAGCGGAACTCGTTGAGGCCCGCTTTTCCGGCGGAGCTATTTTCACGCTGCTTGTCGACCGGGAAGGCGGGTCTGTAGACCACGAGTTCTGCGTCCGGCTGGCCGGGAGGATCTCGCCGGCCCTCGAAAGAGCGGGTTTTGACGGACCTGTAGAGATTTCTTCTCCCGGCATCGAGCGGCCACTGACCAAGCCGGAGCATTTCCGGCGCTTTGCCGGTCACGAGGCCAAGGTCCGCACCAGCGAGGCTATAGACGGTCGCAAGAACTTTACCGGGGTCATAGAGCGCGCCGGAGAGCAGAGTTTCACACTAAAACTCTTGGAGGGTGACGCGGAGGTGGAGTTGCCGTTCAGTTCCGTCACCCGGGCGCACCTCAGAGAGGACATATAAGATGATGAACACAGCACTACTTTCAGCGCTACACGAGATTGAAACCGAAAAAGGTATACCTTTCCCGACGGTAAAAAGCGTCCTTGAGGAGTCTCTCCTCGCCGCCTATGAGAACCGCCCCGGCGCGGTCGAGGACGCCGAGGTCCGGCTCGACGAGGAGACCGGTAGCCTGCGGGTGCTAAAGGAAAACGAAGATATTACCCCGGCGGACTTTACCCGCATCGCCGCGGGGGTTATGCGCCAGACCTTCTATCAGCGGCTAAACGAGATTCACAACGAGCAGCTACTTGAGGAGTACGGTAGCCGCATCGGGGACATCGTTACCGGCATCGTCCAGCAATCCCACCGCCGGATGACGCTCGTGGACCTCGGGCGGGTCGAGGCGCTGTTGCCAGCCGCCGAGCAAGTCTCCAACGAGCGGTACGAAAACGGCCAGCGCATAAAAGTTTACCTGTTGGAGATTCGGGAGCCTGGGCGTGGTCCGGGCCTGACGGTCAGCCGCCGCCACGAGGGACTTTTAAAAGGGCTCTTTGAGCTTGAAGTACCGGAGATCTACGACGGTCTGGTTGAGATAAAAGCCGTCGCCCGCGAGGCGGGGCTTCGCTCGAAGGTCGCGGTGTACTCCAACGAGACCGGGGTGGACCCGGTCGGGGCGTGCGTCGGGCCGCGGGGTAGCCGCGTGCGGGCCGTGGTCTCCGAGCTGCGCAACGAGAAGATAGACATAATCCAGTGGGACCCGGATCCGGCGCGGTTTATAGCGAAGGCGCTGTCGCCGGCGCGCGTGCGCGAGGTCTACCTCGACGAAGACGAGCAGCAGGCCGAGGTCATAGTACCGGACGACCAGCTTTCGCTGGCTATCGGCCGGGAAGGGCAGAATGCCCGGCTCGCCGTCAAGCTCTCGGACTGGAAGATCGACATAAAGCCCGAGAGCGAGGCTACACTGTACGAAGACGAAGAGGACGAGGGATGGGAGCCCGGCGAAGACTCCGCGATGCACCGGTGCCGGGCGGTACTCTCCAACGGCCGCCGGTGTGCGAACACCGCGCTCGCCGGGTCGCTTTTCTGCGGCATCCCGTCGCACCAGGCGCAGGCCGAAGAGTTTGAAGGTCTGGTCGAGAGTACCTAGGAGGTTTTAGATGAGCAAGCGCGTATATGAGATAGCCCGGGAAATGGACCTGGGTACAAAAGAGGTTATGGAGCGGCTGAGCGGCGCGGGCGTCGAGGTAAAGAACCACTTCGCTGCCGTGGATGACTCGACCTACCAGGAGGTCTTTGGCCGCTCTAACGGTCAGACCGTAAAACCCGAAGCCCCGAACGGCCGGACCGAGGCCCAGGAGAAAGAAGCTCGCAAAGCTCGGGACGCCGAAGAGAAGTCTGGGCAAGACCAGGGTGCTCCGGCGGAACAGCCGATCTCCGACCGTAAGACAAACGGGAAAGACCGGGGTAAAAAGCGCCGCCGGGTCGTGATCGACGCGAGCGCCACGAACCGGGGTCCCAAGCCGGCCGCTGCTGCAGCCGAGCCCAAAAAGCCGCGTCAGACCGCCGAAGAGACTCGGGAAGAAAAAGAGTCCGAGTCGTCCGGGGTTCGGGTAGAGCCGGGGGCCACGGTAAAGGACTTGGCGGACGCGCTCGGGGTGCCGCCGACCCAGATCATCAAGATCCTGATGGGCCTCGGGGAGATGAAGACCGTCACCATGACGCTCTCCCCGGAGGAGATCGAGCTGATAGCTGGCGAGCTGGGCGCGGAGGTCGAGATCGGGGCAACGTCCGAGATCTCGGTCGAGGAGCCGCAAGTCGAAGATGACCCCGAGGACCTGGTCGAGAAGCCGCCGGTGGTAACGGTGATGGGCCACGTAGACCACGGTAAGACCTCGCTTCTGGACCGTATCCGCAAGGAGAACGTGGCTTCCGGTGAGGCCGGCGGCATAACCCAGCACATCGGGGCTTACCAGGTGGAGCAGGACGGCCGCAAGGTGACGTTTATCGACACGCCGGGCCACGAGGCGTTTACCGAGATGCGGGCCCGCGGCGCAAAGGTGACGAACGTGGTGGTCCTGGTCGTCGCCGCCGATGACGGCGTTATGCCCCAGACCCGGGAAGCCATAGAGCACGCCCGGGCCGCCGAGGTCCCGATAGTGGTGGCGCTAAACAAGATAGACGTCCCAAACGCCAACCCCGACCGGGTGCTAGGAGAGCTCTCCGAGCAGGGGCTCGTGCCCGAGGTCTACGGCGGCGAGACGGTGACGGTTCCGGTCTCGGCCAAGACCGGCGAGGGAATCGACGACCTGGTAGAGAACCTGCTGGTCGTCGCCGAGTTAGAGGAGTTGCAGGCGAACCCCGACGCGCCGGCGAGCGGTTACGTCGTTGAGGGTGAGCGGGACCCGGGCCGGGGTCCGGTGGCTACGCTGCTCGTAAACCGGGGAACGCTGAACAAGGGAAACACAGTGCTCGCGGGAACGGCCTACGGGCGGGTGCGGGCGATGCTCGACTACACGGGCAAGCGGATCAACGAGGCCGGACCCGGAAGTCCGGTCGAGATTCTGGGTCTCTCCGGTGTACCGGAAGCCGGTACCCGGTTCGAGGTCGTCGAGCACGAGCGCCAGGCCCGCGACCGGGCGCAGCAGGCCGAAGCCGCCCTCCGTCGTCAGGAGCTTGCCCAGGGCGGGCAGCGCCGGACGCTCGAAGAGCTTATCGGAGAGGGTGGAGTTCAGGACCTGAACCTCGTTATAAAGGCGGACGTCGCGGGTTCGGTCGAGGCGCTCAAGGAGTCTCTGACCCGGCTCTCCACCGACGAGGTGCGGGTCAACATCGTCCGCAGCGGGGTCGGGGCACTTACTGACTCGGATGTCATGCTGGCTTCGGCGAGCGACGGCATCATGCTCGGCTTTAACGTGCGGCCGACGAACACGGCCAAGCAGGTCGCCGAGCGCGAGGGCGTCGAGATCCGGACCTACGAGGTGATTTACCAGGCGCTCGAAGACATCGAGGCCGCCGCCCGCGGCATGCTCGCTCCCGAGATCGCCGAGAACGAGACGGGGACCGCCGAGGTCCGCCAGACGTTCCGGGTGCCGGGTGCCGGGACCGTCGCCGGTTGCTACGTGACCAGCGGGGAGATCTCGCGCAACAACCGGGTGCGGGTGGTCCGGGACGGGACCGTGGTCTACACGGGCACGCTGTCCTCGCTCAGGCGTTTCAAGGACGACGTGCGTACGGTCCGGCAGAACTTCGAGTGCGGTATCGGCATCGAGAACTTCAACGACATCAAGGAAGGCGACGTCCTGGAGTTCTTCGAGGTCGTCGAGGTTCCGCGGTAGCCCGTAGTTGTTCTACACCGTAAGGCTGGAGCTCGAACTGCCGTTCGCCTCCAGCCTCAAGGATAAACGCCAGACGGTTCGCTCGGTAAAGGACCGCTTGCGGCGCAAGAACGTCTCCGTGGTCGAAACGGACTACCAGGACTTCTGGCAGCGGGCGACCATAGAGCTTGCGCTGGCGGCCGTCTCCCGAAGCGCCGCCGAAGAGAAGCGCGAGGAGATCCGCCGGGCGCTGTTGAACTATGACACCCTGTCGATCCTGGAGTGGCGGGAGGAGTTTGTAAAGTTATGAACGGCTCCGGAAGGATGCGCAAAGTAGAGTCGCAGATAAAGGAGATCCTGGGCGAAGAGGTGGACGCTCTCTCCGACCCCCGCATCCGGGGTTTCGTTACGGTCACCGGCGTCCGGGTTAGCCCGGATCTCGCGCAGGCCACGGTGTTCTACAGCGTGCTCGAAGGCGAGAACCGCGAGGAAGCCCAGGAAGGTCTACAGAGCGCAGCCGGCCGCTTGCAGGCCAGCGTCGGCTCCCAGACACGCCTGAAAAGAACGCCCCGCCTCAACTTCGAGCCGGACCCCGCCGTAGAGTACGCAACCAGGATAGACACCGCCCTGAGGGAGTTAAAAGAGGATGACGCAGACTACAACGAGTAACACGCCCGCCGAGGTCGCCGCTTTCCTGAAGCAACAGGAGAAGGTCGCCATAACCACCCATGTAGGGGCGGACGGCGACGCGGTAGGTTCCTCCGTAGCCCTGCTGTATCTCATGCGGGCCCTCGGGGCGGAGGCGGTCTTCTGCCACGAGGAGGAAGTCCCGGCCTATTTGCGGTGGCTACTCCCGGATGATTTCCCGACGCTCAAGGAGTGCCCGGAGGGTTACACCCTGCTAGCCGTCGATACCTCGCGGCCGGAGCGGGCCGGTGTGACGCGCGAGCCCGTCGGGCTGAACCTGGATCATCACGAGGACAACCCGCTCTATGGGGAGGTAAACCTCGTAAGCTCCGGGGCGGCGGCGAGCGCGGAGATAGTGGCCGGTCTGTACGAGGAACTTGGCGTTCCGCTGACCGGAGCCGCCGCCGAAGCCGTCTACACCGGCGTCTTTACCGACACGGGTGGCTTCCGGTTCCGGAATATCTCACCCGAGGTCCACCGGCTTGTCGCAAGGTTGCTCGAAGCCGGGGTCGTACCGGCAGAGGTGGACGACCGGATCAACCGCACCGCCTCCATACAAGGACTGAACATCGTCGGCGTCTCGATGGCTAACGCCAAACGTCACGGCGCGGCAGTTATCTCCACGGTCGATGCGTCCGACTACGAGCGCACCGGCGCTACCGAGCTTGACTCCAAAGAAGCCATAGACAGCCTGCGCACGGTCGCCGGGGTAGAAGTCGTAGCCCACCTGCGCGAAGTCCCGGAAGGCACGAAAGGCTCGCTGCGCTCCGAGAGCGTAGACGTCGGGGCCGTCGCCCGCACGTTCGGCGGCGGCGGTCACCGGCTGGCCGCCGGCTACACCTCGCCCCGGCTCCCCAAAGAAGCCAAGAGCGAACTGCTGGAAGCCCTCTCGGATATCGTGGACCTCGGCGACGTCGGAGGCGGGACATAGCAACCTCCGGTGCGCTACTCCTGGACAAGCCACCGGGTGTCTCAAGCGCCCGGGCGGTGTCTTGGGTAAAGCGCGAGCTACCTAAGAAAACCAAGATCGGCCACACCGGAACCCTCGACCCTCTGGCCTCCGGCCTTCTGGTCCTCCTCATAGGACGGGCGACCCGGCTCTCCCGCTACGTGACCGGCCTCGACAAGACCTACACCGCAACCGCCCGCTTCGGCGCGACCTCCGACACTCTGGATGCCGAAGGCGAGATACAGCATCTGAACGCCCCGATGCCGACCGAGAAAGATATCCAGAGGGCGGCTGGAGAATTTACCGGAGAAATATCCCAGGTACCGCCGATGGCTTCGGCTGTCAAGGTCGGCGGCGAGCGGCTCTACAAGCTGCACCGCCGGGGTGTCACCGTCGAGCGCGAGAGCCGCCCGGTGACGGTACACGAGCTAACCCTTTCCAGTTACGATCCCGATAACAGTTCGGCCACGTTCCACGTCTCGTGCTCCAGCGGCACCTACGTGCGGACCCTCGTTTCAGACCTCGCCGCCTCTCTCGGTACCGGAGCCTACCTGACCTCCCTGCACCGGACTTCCGTCTCTCACCTGACCCTGGAAAACGCCCGCCCCGCGGCGGACCTGACCACCTCCAACCTGTATAACCGCATAATACTCATGAAAGAAGTCGTGGCGCACTTGCCGGTGGTGGAGGTATCTGAAGAGGTGGGGCAGCAGGTGTGCAGCGGGCGGGTGCTCGCGGGATATGGCCGGGAGGTTGGTTTGGAGGGGGCTTTCAGGGTCGAGGTTGGGGGAGAGTTGCTCGGGGTTTACCGGGAGCGGGATGGGGAGGCGCGGGCGGAGGTGGTGTTGTGCGGGTAGCGGTCGCGCTCGGGAACTTTGACGGGGTGCATATTGGTCACCGGGTGGTGATCTGGCGGGCGATTGAGGTGGGCCGGGAAAAGGGATTGCGGGTGGTGGCGGCGACCTTTGACCCTCACCCGCGGGCTGTATTACGTCCCGGGAGCGAGCCGCCCTTGTTGACGACCGTCGATACCCGCCGGGAAGCGCTGCTTTCGGCCGGAGCGGATGAAGTGCGCGTAATACCGTTCAGTAGGGAGTTGTCATCAAAAAGTCCGGAGCGGTTTGTCGACGACGTGCTCGTCGGCGAGCTAGGAGCCGGGGTGGTTGTGGTCGGGGAGAACTTCCGGTTCGGGTACAAGGCTGAGGGAGACGTAGAGCTGCTCGGGCGTCTAATGCGGGAGTGCGGGGGCGAAGTAGAGACCGTGTCGCTGAGCGCGGCCGGCGGCGGGGGGATCAGCTCTTCGCGTATCCGGGAGCTTGTTGCGGCGGGTGGAGTCGAAGAAGCCGCCAGGCTGCTGGGCCGGCCTTACGAGGTGAGGGGCGAGGTCGTGACCGGGGATAGAAGGGGCCGGACGATAGGCTTTCCGACCGCCAACGTGCTCCCCGACCCGCGGGTCCTAGTGCCCGGCCGGGGGGTGTACGCCGGGTTTGCCGAGGCGCGAGGGGAGCGGTACGGGGCCTGCATCAATGTCGGGGTGGCGCCGACCTTCCACCGGCAGGAAAACCGGATAGAAGCGTATCTTCTCGGGTACGCTGGCGGGGAGTTCTACGGCGAGACCGTCGATATCGGGTTCACGAAAAAGTTGCGGTCCGAAAAGCAGTTCGCCGGGATCGAAGAGTTAAAGGACCAGATATCCCGCGACGTAGAAGAGGCCCGGCGGGTAAGCGGTCTGGATTAGAGTGTGTGTTAGCATATAGCTGAGAGAAAAAGATACAGGCAGTAGTTACAAAGAAGACAAGGCGATACAAAGAGGAGCGGAGAGCAGTTGGCGGCAGTGGAGAATAAAGCAGAGATCATCCGCGAGCATCAGGCCCACGAGGGCGACACGGGTTCGACCGAGGTTCAGGTCGCGGTGCTCACGAAGCGCATATCCCACCTTACGGAGCATATGCGCGAGCACAACCACGACTATCACAGCCGGAGGGGGCTCTTAAAGCTCGTCGGCCAGCGGCGCAGGCTGCTCAAGTACCTCCAGAAAAAGGACGTTGAGCGCTACCGGGCACTAATCTCTAGGCTCGGGCTCCGCCGGTAGGCTAAATTCAAGGCTCCGATTATCCGCCGTGATAACCGGAGCCTCACGCTTACCACATAGATTACATAAAAAGCAGCAAGGAGAAAGAAAATATGCGCTTAGAGATACCGGTCGGCGAGCGGCAACTCGTGCTCGAAACCGGCAAGCTCGCCAAGCAGGCCGGCGGTTCGGTAACCGCCCGGCTCGGCGATACCATGCTACTGACGACCGCGACCCGCTCGGAGAGCCCGAGGCCCGGGGCTACCTTTTTGCCGCTGAGCGTGGACATCGAAGAGCGGATGTCTTCGGCCGGCAAGATCCCCGGCGGCTTTATAAAGCGTGAGGGCCGGCCGTCGGAGCGGGCGATACTAACCTCCCGTCTCACCGACCGTCCGCTGCGGCCTTTGTTCCCGAAAGGGTACTACCACGATATACAGGTCATCGGGACGGTGCTCGTAGCCGACCAGGAGACGCCCTACGACACGATCAGCATGGTCGGGGCGTCCGCGGCGCTCTCGCTGTCGGATATTCCGTACGACGGCCCGATAGGTGCGGTGCGCGTCGGACGCAGCCTCGACGGGGAGTTCATCCTCAACCCTACCTACGCCCAGATCTCCGAGAGCGACCTCGACCTGGTCGTCGCGGGTACTAAAGAGGCGATCACCATGGTCGAATCTGGGGCTAACGAGGTTCCGGAAGACGTCATGGTCGCCGCCCTCCAGCTAGCTCAAGAGACCGTAAGCGCCCAGGCCGAGGCGATAGAAGGCTGGGCCAGGGAGCACGGCAAGGAGAAGCAGCAGCTAGAGGCCGCCACCGAGGATAACCCGTTTGTCGGCGAGTTCCGCGAGAAGTACTTCGACCGGATCAAGGACGGCCTCGTCCAGACCGACCGCCGGGCCCGCCGCGAGGCGCTCGACGACCTGCGCGACGAGCTGGTAGAGGGCCGCGAGGAAGAGGAAGTCCAGCTCGTAAAATCGGCGCTCTCGACGCTCCAGAAAGAAGCCTTCCGCGTACTGCTGCTACAGGACCGCAAGCGGACCGACCTGCGGGAGTTCGATGAGATCCGGCCGACGACCGCCGAGGTGCAGGTGCTGCCGCGGGTCCACGGCACAGGACTATTCACCCGCGGCGAGACCCAGGTGCTCTCGACGCTGGCGCTAGCCGACCTCGGTCTCTCCCAGAGGCTCGACACCCTGGAGCCGGAGACCACCAAGCGTTACATGCACCACTACAACTTCCCGCCCTACTCGACCGGCGAGTCCGGCAGGCTTGGCACCCCGCGGCGGCGGGAGATAGGCCACGGGGCGCTAGCCGAGCGGGCACTCGTGCCGGTGATACCGTCGGACGTCGAGTTCCCCTATGCCTTGCGGATAATCTCCGAGGTCCTGGAGTCCAACGGCTCCTCGTCGATGGCGAGCGTTTGTGCTTCCACTCTGTCGCTTATGGACGGCGGTGTCCCGATAAAGGCTCCGGTAGCCGGGGTTGCGATGGGACTGGTAAAAGAAGGGGACGACTACGTGATCCTCTCCGACATCCAGGGTCTTGAGGACCACCTCGGCGACATGGACTTCAAGGTTGCCGGCACGCGTGACGGCATAACGGCGCTGCAGATGGACATGAAGATCACCGGCGTCTCGGCGGATCTTTTGCGGGAAGCCCTCGGGCAGGCGAAGGCCGGCCGCGTCCAGATTCTGGATATCATGAACGAGGCGATAGCCGAGCCCCGCGAGGAAGTCTCGGACTACGCCCCGCGCGTAGAAGTCATCCAGATCCCGACGGACAAGATCGGTGCGCTTATCGGTCCCGGCGGGAAGACGATCAACGCCCTCCAGGAGGAGTACGGCGTTAATATCTCGGTCGAGAACGACGGTACGGTCTACGTTGCCGGTATCGACGGCGTGACCGCCAAGGGCGCTGTATCGACGATTCGGGGCATGACCAAGAACGTCGAGGCCGGAGATATCTACAACGGCAAGGTGGTAAAGACCACGAACTTTGGCGCGTTCGTTGAGCTTACGCCGGGCCGCGACGGCCTGGTGCACATCTCGCGTCTGGCTCCGGGTAAGGAGCGGGTCGAGCGGGTCGAGGACGTCGTTAGCGAGGGTGACCCGATAAAGGTGCGGGTGCTGGAGATCGACAAGCAGAACCGCATCTCCCTGGAGAAGCTGGAGGACTAGTTGAGCGACTCAAACGTAAATCAGACAAAGCTAGAGAACGGCGTTCGGGTATTTTCGGAGCCGTTGGCCGAGGCAACGAGCGTATCGCTCGGGTTCTGGATCCGGGCCGGCAGCCGCGACGAAAAGGACGAGGTCGCCGGCATTACCCACCTCATGGAGCACATGCTCTTTAAAGGTACCCCTTCGATGGACGCCCTCGGCGTAGCCCAGGCATTCGAGGGCATCGGGGCTCAGGAGAACGCGGCGACCGGCGAGGAGTACACCATCCTCTACGCCCGCTTCCTGCCCGAGCACCTCGAAAAAGCCCTGGATATCATGAGCGACATGGTCCTCCGTCCGACCCTGGCGGACCTGGAGCGCGAGCGCGAGGTGATAGTCGAGGAAATAAGGATGTACGAGGACCGCCCGGACCAGATGTCCGACGAGTACCTTTCGAGCCTCCTGTTCCACGACGACACTTTAGGCCGCCCCATAATAGGCTCCGCCGAAACCGTCCGCGGCGTCGACCATGATACCCTGGAAAACTTCCACCGGAAGACGTATAATACCTCCAACGTGTTCGTGGTTGGGGCCGGCAAGCTTGACCCGGCGGAGTTCGAGCGGATGGTAGAGGAGCGACTCGGCGATATGCCGCAGGGCGAGGCTTTCCACCGGGAAGCCCGGCCGACGCCGCCGGAGAGCCGCTTTTTCTACAAGTTCAAAGAGACCGAGCAGTACCACGTCTCGATGGGCGGGTTGGGTATACCGGCTTCCAGCGAGGATCGCTATCCGATGGCGGCCTTGAACAACGTCTTGGGTGGCGGGATGAGCAGCCGTCTTTTCCAGGAGGTCCGGGAGAAGCGGGGGCTCGCGTACGCGGTGTTCTCTTACCACCAGGGCTACTCGGATACCGGGGCGGCCAAGGTGTATGTGGGGTCTACCACCGGTAACGTCGAGGAGGCTGTAAAGGTCATCGCCGGGCAGCTAGAGTCGCTGCAAGAGACGACTATAAGCGACGAGGAGCTCGCGCGGACCAAAGAGCAGCTAAAAAGTTCGACGCTTTTGGCGCTAGAGAGCACGGCGGCGAGGATGAACCGCATCGGGCGCAGCGTTATCACGGGCTCTGAGTTACTGACGCCGGAGGAAATATCCTCTCGCATTGAGGCCGTGACCGCCGAGGACATCCGGCGGCTAGCTGAAAAGCACTTGAAACTAGAGAACATGTACCTGTCCGCCGTAGGCCCCGAGGAGTTGGATCTCGGGCAGTACCTTAACCGTAACTAACACGTCGGCGGGCGCCATTTGGCGGGCACCGGCGCGGAAACTAGAGTATACGGCCGGGGCCGGTGGTCGAACAATCGACACCCGGCCCACGGTCATTGTAGGGAGGAAAGATAGGATTTGGATAACGGAACGTTACACGTAATACCACTTGGCGGTCTGGGTGAGATCGGCAAGAACATGACCGCCATTCATCAGGACAGCGGCCTCATACTCGTAGACTCCGGGATGGCTTTCCCGGACGAGGAGATGCCGGGGATAGACCTCGTCATCCCGGACTTTAGCTACCTGCGGGAGCACTCCGGCGACTTCAAGGGCATAGTCGTAACCCACGGCCACGAGGACCACGTCGGGGCAATACCCTACATCCTGCGGGAGTTCAACGTACCGGTGTACGGCACGCGGCTGACGTTGGGCCTGGTAAGGAGCAAGCTACAAGAGTTTGGCATAAAGCGTGGAGACCTGCGGGAGATAAAAGCCGGGGACACCCAGCGGCTCGCGGGCTTCGGGCTAGAGTTTATAGAGGTCAACCACTCCATACCGGATGCTATCGCGGTGGCGATCCGCACGGCGGCCGGCCTCATAGTCTTCTCCGGGGACTACAAGATCGACTTTACCCCGATAGACGGCAACCCGATGGACCTCGGCCGTCTGGCGGCGCTTGGTAACGAAGGCGTGCTCGCCTACTTCGGGGACTCAACCAACAGCGAGCGTCCCGGTTACATACCGTCGGAGAGGATCGTCGGGGATACTTTCAACCACATCTTCGAGAAGGCTACCGGCAGGATCATCGTCGCCTCCTTCGCCTCTCATATCCACCGGATAAACCAGGTCGTAGAGGCCGCCAAATCCCACGGTCGGCTCGTCGGAGTGGCGGGCAGGTCTATGATCCGCAACGTCCAGATAGCCCGGGAACTAGGGTACCTGGATCTGCCGGAGTCCATGATGGTCGAACAAAGGGACATAAACAGCATCCCCGACTCGGACATAGTGGTCCTCATGACCGGCTCCCAGGGCGAGCCGCTCGCCGCCCTTAGCCGGGTCGCCAATGGCGCCCACCGCTGGATAGAAGCCGGCCCCGGCGACACCGTGATCGTCGCCGCCCACCCGATACCGGGGAACGAGCGGGGCGTATCGCGCACCATCAATAATCTGATGAAGCTCGGGGCCGAAGTACACTACAGCCCGCTGGAGGCGGTCCACGTCTCAGGCCACGCCGCCCGCGAGGAACAGAAGATAGTCCTCTCGCTCCTCAAGCCGACGTACCTGGTCCCCGTTCACGGCGAGTATCGCCACCTCCACCACCACGCCGACACGGCGATGCAGATGGGAATATCCCCGGCCAACATCTTCGTGCTCGAAAACGGCGACCGGATGGAGTTCAAGGATGGAGAAGCCCGGAAGCTCGACAGCGTGGCCGCCGGGATGTTCCTTATAGACGGCGGCAGCTTCGGGGACGGCTCGGAGTCCGTGATCCGGGAGCGCCAGCAGCTCTCCGAAGAAGGCATGTTCATAGTAGTCGCCCGGATAAACGCCCAGAACGGCCAGCTACTCGGCGAGCCGGACGTTATATCCCGCGGCTTTGTCAGTCCGCAAGGGGCCAACGGGCTTGTCGGCGACTCTATCGAGCTCGTTACCCGCACCCTCGAACGCACCGCGAAAAAGAACATAACCGACTGGGGCGAGCTGAAAAACGCGATCCGCAAGGACCTCTCCGGTTTTATCTCTCAGAGAACCCAGAAACGCCCGATCATCCTTCCGCTAATAGTTGAGGTGTAAAAGGCTCGGCACACTACATAAAGCATTCCACTCGACTGTAGCCCATTTGGGCTACACTACGGCGGATGGCTTCTCCCAAGAAAACTCGCTCCGCCGCCCGAAATACCGCCTCCCGCAAAAAGCCGGTCAACAGCCCGAAAAAGCGGGGTTCCCCGAAGCGCAGCCCGGCGGGAAGCGGCGGTCTGGCAGGCGGTGAGTGGACGAAGAAGCTGGCGTCCCGCGGGGTCATAGGCGTGGTGCTTCTGGTCGTCGGCCTATTCCTCACGGTCTCTTTCGTTACGGGTGGGGGCGCGGTACTGGGAGACTGGGGACGTGCCGGGGTTACGCGACTCTTGGGAATCCCCGGTCTCGCTCTACCGCCGCTGGTGGCGGTGGCTGGCATCTTGCTGCTCCTGGACCGATTCCCGCGCCGTAGAGCCGTCGGGGTGGGGTTGCTCCTGCTAGCGGCAGCGGCGACTTTTGCGGCCGCGGCGCCCGAGGGGACCAGCACAAGCGCCGGTGTATACCCGGACTATGGCGGTATCCTCGGCGGGATGCTGTACACGGCGGTCTCTCTGGTCGGGGGCGTTGTCGGGGCGGTGCTCGTGATCGGCGCTCTATACGCCGTCGGGGCTTCGCTATTGACCGGCATTACCCTCGATAAAGCCCTCCAATCCACCCGGAGCGGTACGACCGCGCTCTTTTCTCGCGGAACAAGGCTCTTCAAGGGGGGCGCGGACCAGCACCACCGGAAAAGACCGGAACCCCGCAAGGAGCCTGGCAGTGGAGCCGCCCGCCCGCAAAAGGTTTCTTCTGGTAGTCAGGAACAGCGGGTGCGAGAGCCTTTGGAGCGTGATGAGGTAGGCTCCGGGGAGCTTGAAGTGGTGCTGCCGGACTCCAGAGACCTCGGAGACCTCACGGAGAGCTTGGGGCCTATCTCCGGTGACTACGCGCTGCCGCCGGCTTCGCTGCTCGAACGTGGACAGGCAAACCCGGAGCACGACGCGGAGGGCACGAGCCGGCGGCTCACGCGGGCACTATCCGAGCTCGGCGTGGAGGCGCAGGTAGTGCGGGCGGTGGTCGGGCCGCGGGTAACGCGCTACGAGTTGAAGCTTGGCAGCGGGGTTAAAGTCGGGAAGGTCCGTAACCTGCAACAGGACATAGCATACGCGCTAGCGGCCACCGAAGTCCGGATACTGGCCCCGATACCGGGCAAGAGCGCCGTCGGGGTCGAGGTGCCGAACACCCGCCCGGCGGTGGTAACCCTGGGTGACGTGTTCCAGGAGTACCCGGGGGCAAACGACTGGGCCCTGCCGGTTGGGCTCGGCAAGGACATCTCGGGGCGGGCGGTCTTTATAGACCTCGCGGAGATGCCGCACCTGCTCGTCGCGGGCACGACCGGCTCCGGTAAGAGCGTGATGCTAAACGGCCTGCTCACCTCGCTCCTGCTCACGACCGACCCGCGGCAGGTAAAGCTCGTGCTCGTGGACCCGAAAAGGGTGGAGTTGACCCAGTTCGGCCGCATACCGCACCTCATAACCCCGGTCGTTACCGACGCCAAAAAGGCCGCCAACGCCCTCTCATGGGCCGTGGCCGAGATGGAGCGGCGCTACGAGGTATTGGAGAAGCACGGTGTGCGGTCTCTGGAGGGTTACAACGAGCGCAGTGAGAAGCCGATGCCGTACGTGGTGGTCGTTATCGACGAGCTTGCGGACCTGATGATGATGGCGGCCGCAAAGGTCGAGGACGCCGTCATCCGGCTCGCCCAGAAAGCGCGGGCGGTCGGTATACACCTCATCGTGGCGACCCAGAGGCCGAGCGTGGACGTTATAACCGGCATGATCAAAGCCAACGTCCCGAGCCGTATCGCCTTTGCCGTCTCAAGCCAGGTGGACTCCCGCGTTATCCTCGATACTCCCGGCGCCGAAGCCCTGCTCGGCAGCGGCGATATGCTCTTTAAACCCGTCACCGCGCTCCGGCCCTCCCGGGTGCAGGGCGCTTACATCTCCGAGCGTGAGGTCGAGCGGGTCGTGGACGCCTGCTCAACCGGCGCCGAAGCCCGCTTTATAGAAGAGGTCACCGAGTCCCGGCAGGGCGCCTCAGAAAACGAAGAGCCAGAAGACGACCTGCTGCCGGAGGCGGCTACTTTCGTCGTCGCCAGCCAGCAGGCTTCCGTGAGCGCCGTTCAGCGGCGTTTCAGGGTAGGGTACTCGCGGGCGGGCAGGATCATCGACGCCCTAGAACGCAAAGGTGTCGTCGGTCCTTACGAGGGCTCAAAGAGCCGCTCCGTGGTGGCGACAGAAGCGGAACTCGGGGACATCCTGGACCGGAAGAAAGACGCCGGCGGAGCCGGGGACTCCGAAGACCCGGACGGCTCTAAAGGTCTTTTCTAGCTGCCTCTTGGGAGGGTCCGGCCGCTCCGGTATAATAAGAAGCAATAGATGCCAGTAGACCGGCTCTAAAATACTTTACGGAGGATTCATTGGATAAAAGCAAGGCGATGGGCGCAGCCGTCACCCAGATAGAAAAGCAGTTCGGCAAGGGTTCCATAATGCGGATGGGAGATGAGACCCGGCGCAAGATAGCCGTTATCCCCACCGGAGCCCTGTCGCTAGACCTGGCACTCGGGGTCGGCGGGGTGCCACGCGGCCGGATAGTCGAGATCTACGGCCCCGAGTCCAGCGGCAAGACGACCCTGGCTCTCCACGTCATCGCCGAGGCTCAGAAGAGTGGCGGCCTCGCGGCTTTTATCGACGCCGAGCATGCCCTGGACCCCACCTACGCCCAGGCGATAGGTGTGGACCTCGAAGAACTCTACTTCTCTCAGCCGGACAACGGGGAACAGGCGCTAGAGATCGCCGATACCCTGATACGGTCCGGCGCCCTCGACGTCGTGGTTATAGACTCCGTCGCAGCCCTGGTGCCTAGAGCTGAGATAGAGGGTGAGATGGGCGACTCTCACGTCGGTCTCCAGGCCCGGCTCATGAGCCAGGCTCTGCGCAAGATCTCCGGCTCTCTGAGCCGTTCGGGGACCACGGCAGTATTCATCAACCAGCTCCGGGAGAAGATCGGGGTTATGTTCGGTTCTCCGGAGACCACGCCGGGCGGTCGGGCCTTGAAGTTCTACTCCAGCATTAGACTTGATATCAGGAGGATCGGAGCTTTAAAGGCTGGTAACGACACGGTCGGCAACCAGACGCGGGTCAAGATCGTGAAGAACAAGGTCGCACCGCCGTTCAAGATCGTGGAGTTCGACGTTATGTACGGTGAGGGCATCTCCCGGGAAGGGAGCATGATCGACATCGGCATCGAGAACGGGGTGGTGCAGAAGAGCGGGGCTTGGTTTGCCTACGGGGATGAACGTCTCGGCCAGGGACGGGAGAACGCCAAGCAGTTCCTCAAAGATAATCCCGAAGTGCGCGAGCGGATACTGGACGATGTCTACGCGAAGCTGGACCTCGAACGTCCGGGAGACCGCGCCGCCACTGACCCGGAGAGTGCGGATGGGGCAAACGGTTCCGGAGAAAACGACTCCAGCCGAGCTTCCAGCGTCTCTTAAACCCGGCTCTCTTCCAGATTAACCCACCCAGCCGGGCGCTTTATATTGCCGGTAGTTAGCAGTTTGCGGGAGCGCCGGGGAAAGACGAAAGTCTTTCTCGACGGTGAGTTCTGGGCGGAGCTTGACGCGGGGTTCGTCCTGGAACGCGGTCTCTACGAGGGCGTTGAAATCCCGGAGGAAGAACTAGGAGAGCTTCGGGTCTCCGGAGAGCGGGCGCCCGCGATGAACCGGGCTCTGAACCTTCTCGGTTACCGGGGCCGGGCCGCGGGCGAGGTCCGGGAGCGGCTGCGACGCTACGGCTATTCAGAGGGTACCGTGGAGGTGGTCGTCGAGCGATTAGAAGAGCTCGGCTACCTGGACGATAGAGAGTTTGCCCGGACAGCCGCCCTGGAGAAGTCCCGCAAGTACGGTCCGCGGAGGATAATGGCCGACCTCCGGAAGGGCGGGGTGGATGAGGAGACGGCGCGCGAAGCGACCGAGGCGCAGTTTTCGGAAGACTCGGAGCTTCAGGCGGCGCGTGAGGCCGCCCAGCGGCGTTATAATACACGGAGTAGCTCCGGGGCTGATAGTAGCGCCGAGGCGCGCCGGGTCTACGGATTCCTTGTGCGCCGGGGCTACTCGGCTGGGGTTTGCGCCGAGGTCGCCCGAGAGTATCGGGAGGACTCCCTCGACGAGAGCGAAACTGGTGGAGCCGGCGAGGACCCCTCCGGAGCAGCGGACGCGTAGATAACTTACCCGGCCGCCCGGAAGGTGCGACCGTGGAAAACCACCACCGTGGTTATACCACCAGGCCCGATACGGGCGGCCTTTATGGAGGCCAGCATGGACGTTTTATTCCTTGTCCTGGGGTCGGTTGTGGGTCTGGCGATCGGTTTTGCGGCGGGGTTTATCCTGTGCCGTTCCCGCACGCAGGCTCGCCAGGCCGACGCCCGGGCTGACGCGCGATCTATCGTGGAGAACGCCGAGCGGGAGGCGGCGGCGGCGAGACGTGAGTCTGAGCTCGCGGCAAAAGAAGAGTCGCTCAACATAAAGAACGAGGCTGAGTCCGAGGTCCGTTCCCGGCGGGCGGAGTTGGCCCGTTTTGAGGAACGTCTGGACAACCGGGACAGCGCCCTGGAGCGGCGGGAGGCGGAGCTTGAGAAACAGCTGAAAGGCGTCGCCAAAAGAGATGAGCGACTGGAGCAGCGGGAGTCTGAGTTGCGGAACCGGGAAACGGAGCACCTGCAGGCTCTTGAGGAGGTATCGGGTCTTTCCCGTGCCGAGGCGGAGAAGCGGCTCTTTAGGGACCTTGAAGCTGAGCTTGAAGACCAACTCGGGCGTCAGATAAGAGACCGGACGCTAGAGGCGGAGGAGAAGGCGGAGGTTGAGGCGAGGAGCATAGTCGCGACGACGATGGAACGGCTGGCCTCGGACCATACGGCCGAGTCCACGGTTAAGGCCGTTGCGCTGTCGTCTGACGATTTAAAGGGCCGGGTTATCGGCCGGGAGGGCCGCAACATCCGGGCGTTTGAGGCTGCTACTGGGGTGGATGTAATCATCGACGATACTCCGGAAACCGTCGTCCTCTCCTGCTTTGACCCGGTGCGAAGGGAGATCGCGCGGGTCTCGATGGAGCGACTGGTCAAGGACGGCAGAATACACCCGGGCCGCATAGAGCAGGTGGTAGCCAAGGCGACGAAAGATGTTGAGAAGGAGATGAAGGAGGCCGGTCGTCAGGCGGTCTACGACGCGAATATCTCCGGGGGACTCCACGGCGACTTGATACGCTTGCTGGGCGCTCTGAAATACCGGACTTCTTACGGTCAGAACGTACTCGCACACTCGGTGGAAGTTGCGAACCTTTGCGGGATGATGGCCGCCGAGCTTGGGGCGAACGTCAAGATCGCCCGCCGGGCGGCGCTGCTGCACGATATCGGTAAGGCTATAGACCACGAGGTCGATGGTACCCACGCCCTTATCGGGGGTCGGGTGGCGAAAAAGAGCGGTGAAATCGAGGCGGTGGTGCGGGCGATCAGCGCCCACCACCACGAGATCGAGATGGAGTCCGTAGAAGACGTGCTCGTTGCTACGGCTGACGCGGTATCAGCTGCCCGCCCCGGTGCCCGCCGCGAGTCTACCGAGGCGTACATCGAGCGTCTCCGGTCTCTGGAGAAGATCGCCACGGACCACCACGGGGTTGAAAAAGCTTACGCGATACAGGCTGGCCGGGAGGTCCGGGTAATGGTCGAGCCTAAGGAGGTCGATGACCGCGTGGCCGCAAAGCTTGCTTTTGATATCAGCCGCCAGATAGAACACGACCTCGAGTACCCGGGTCAGATCAAGGTGACCGTGATCCGCGAGAGCCGGGTGAGCGAGGTAGCCCGCTAAGGTGGCCCGCTAATCCTGGCACTGTGACGCTCGTGGAAGGACCGTACAGAGACCTTGGCCGAGGTTTTGCTCGTCTTACGGGTGTGGAGGGTGCTCGCCGGGCACCCTCCCGCATTGGAAGCGTCGAAGCCGTCCTGCTGGAGCTGCTCCGAAATTCCCGCGACGCTGAGGCCCGCAGTATTTACGTAGCCTCTTCGCTTCATCGGCGCCGCTACCGGACCCTGACCGTGATCGACGACGGCTGTGGTATCCCGGAAGACTACCGGGAACAGGTCTTTGAACCTGGCGTGACTACCCGCCACCTCTCTCCAAAGCTAGATAATCCTTCCGGATTCCCGCATGGGGCAGGCTTATCCCTCCATCACATAAAGGCCGCCGCCGTACGAGCCAGGGTGGTACGTACAGGGGCACCGACTTCCGTGCAGGTAACCCTCGACACCCAAGTTATCCCCGAAAGGTCCGTCCAGTCCGATTCGCGGCCGTCAAGATCCAACCTCACAGCCACTCTGCTCAACTTCCTCGGGATGACCAACTCCCCAGACCGTACCCTTCCAAATCTGTACCTGGCCTCCCCAGCCCGTATACTAGCCACTCTACTTCAAAACCACATAATACCTATAAAACTAAGGGATGGCGCTAATGCGGATGAAACATCCTCCACCCTTGTACGTCAGGAGGCCAGGGAGGTTGGCATAGAGGTATCTGGGAAGACGGTTCAGCGGGTTTTGACCGGTAACGTTTCGGCTGCGGTGCCGGTCCGGTTGGGTGCCGGGGTTCTCAGTAGTAGGAGAAGTCGGCCTGAAAGCCGGTCTGAAAGAGGGGGGAGGGGTTCGGGGCCTCGGCTCTCGGGGGAAAGGCTGTCCCTGGAGCCCGAAGAAATATCCGGGATCCGGGCTATACTGGAGCGGGCAGCGCGGGCCCGGTACCTCGAGATAGAGGGTTTCGAGCTTCGAGAGCGTCCGGGAGAGATCTACTTTAAAGCCCGCGTGTACGAGCCGGAGGATGAATATGACCAGTAACCCGTCGGTAATAAAGCTTTCAAAGAAACCTGACATTCAAAAGAGAGGTCCTTATACAGGGAATCTCCCTGCAAAGACCGCCTGTATAAAGACTTTCGGCTGCCAGATGAACGTGCACGACTCGGACCGGATCCGCCGCATGGTACTCGACGCCGGTTACGCTGAGGTCCAGAGCTACGAAGAAGCCGACCTCGTGGTCTTGAATACCTGCTATGTCCGGGAAAACGCCGTCGACCGCGTGAGGGGACACCTCGGGGAACTCAACCGCCTTCGCCGCGAGGGCCGCTTAAAAAAGGTCGCCCTCACTGGCTGCATCGGCTCTTCGGCGGAGGCTGAAAGTCTACAGCGCACCTACAATATAGATCTGGTCTTGGGCACGCATAATACTTACGAGTTGGCGAGTTTCGTGGGTCTACCCAACATGGAGGAGACCTTTACTCCAAACCTACCGGGCATGGAAGAGGGACCTGGAGCTTTCGTGACCATAATGACCGGGTGCAACTACCAGTGCAGCTACTGCGTAGTGCCTTCGGTGAGAGGCCGGATGCTCTGCCGGTCATCAGAGGACGTTGTTGACGAGGTAGAGCGGCTGGTCGAGGGTGGTACGCGGTATATAACGCTTCTCGGTCAGACGGTAGACGCCTGGCGTGAGGGCGGGGATAAATTCTGCGACCTCCTTCAGAGGGTCTCGGATGTTGCTCCCAGAGTCTGGTTCACGACGAGCCACCCGTCCAACATGGAGGACAGGACCCTGGCGGCTATCGGTGAGAGGGAAAATATCGTGAAGCGGCTACACCTGCCGGTGCAGTCGGGGTCGGACCGGATGCTCAAGATGATGCACCGCGGGTATAAGGCGGAGCGCTACCGGAGGAAGATAGACGTATTTCGGTCCGAGGTGCCGGATGGGACCCTGAGCACAGACATCATAGTGGGGCATCCGGGGGAGACGGAGGAGGATCACCTTCAGACGCTGGAGCTTATAGAGTACTGCGCGTTTGACTCGGCGTACGTCTTTAAGTTCTCGCCCCGCCGGGGAACGGAAGCCGCACTCGTGGCCCAGGAAACTACCGTACCGCCAGACGTTGCCCAGAGAAGGTTCGTCGAGGTCATGAGGGCCGTCGAGCAGGGAGCTTTCGAGCGCAACCAGTCCAAAGTCGGCATCGAAGAGGAAGTTTACATCCGGGAGGGCCGTACCCGGGGCGGGGCCGCTATCGGGGAGACCTGGAGCGGCCGCGTGGTGCATGTGAGCACTGACAAACCTGCCGGGAATTATATCAGGGTTGTAATACAATCGGCTGGTCCACACGCGTTATATGCCGGCGAGCCGGTCGGCTGATCCTCACCGGGTGCTTTCCCATAAAGTGGTCGCGGTTTGCGGGCCTACGGCCAGCGGCAAGAGTGGTCTGGTTGATGAGTTGGCCCGACGGATCTCCGAAGCCTGCGGCTCCTGGGCGACCACGATGGTGGTCGACTCTATGCAAGTTTATAAAGGGCTGCCGGTTATTACCAATCAGGAGCGCTCCCGCCCGGCGGAAATGGTCGGTTTCCTGCCGGTAAGCGAGGACTGGAATGTGGCCCGCCACTGCCAGAAGTCCGAGGAGGTCATCTCGGCCCTGGACCCGTCTCTCCCTTTTCTACTAGACGCTGGTACTGGCATGTATCTGAATGCTCTGCTCCTCGATATACCACTCTCCCCCCGGGCACCGGATCATATCCGGGAGAAGGCCCTGAGAGGGTCTATGACCCGCAGGGAAGCCCGAAAAAAGGAGCTAGACTTGCTGGGTGCCCCGGAGAGAGGTTCTATCTGGGAAGGCCAGCTACGCTACGATACTACCCTTATATATTTGCGCCCGCACAAGGAAACGCTAGGTAAAAATATAGAGGAGCGCTCCGCCAGGATAGCCTCCAAAGGAGTAGATGAGCTCGGTGGACTCTATAGAGCCGGCCTCATACCTAATCAATCCTTGAGTACCTCTATAGGAGTGCAGGAGATCACCGCCCACCTCTCCGGAGGCGTTACTTTGCAAGAAGCGCACCGGTCCATAGAATCCAGGACCCGGAAGCTTACTAACCGCCAACGCCGGTGGTTCGATAAACTGGTCCGCAGCCTGCCCGGTGAGATGTCCGATCCCGCCAGAATGGGTGATGCCCGTACCGGTGCCAACAGCGCGCGGGTAACCGTACTGGAAACCCCGGAAGACATCGACGAACATCTTACACATAGTATGCATGGTATACTGTAGAGACATGGATTTGATGAGTGTTGAGGGTGGCGGAGAAGCGGAGAAGGCTATCCTGGTGGGGGCCGGCGAGGGGCGTCTACTCGGTGAGTTGGGGCGTCTTGCGGGTACGCTGGGTTTAGAGGTCGCGGGCGGGCTCGAGCAGGGTCGGAGGGATAACGCCGGTTACCTGGGCCGGGGTAAACGCGAGGAGCTTTCGGCACTTGTGCTGGACCACGAGGCCAATCTTGTGGTGGCTGATGATGAGTTGTCGCCGTCTCAGGCTCGGAACCTGGAGAAGGCTGCCGGCGTGCCGGTCGTGGACCGGACGGAGTTGATCATCCGCATCTTCGAGTCCCATGCTAGTGATCGGGCCAGCCGCCTGGAAGTCGAGTTGGCGGACCTTGAATACCGCCTGCCCCGGATAAAGGGCCGCAACACGGCTCTCAGCCGGCTCGGCGGCGGGGCAAGCTCCGGCGGCGGTACCGCCACCCGAGGACCCGGAGAGCAGCAGCTAGAGTACGACCGCCGGGTTATCCGGGAGAGAATACAGCGTATAAACCGCCGCCTGGAAGAGGAAAAGTCCGCCAGGGCCGTACGCACGGCGCGGCGCAAAACCGGTGGACTCCCGACAGTCGCCCTTGTCGGCTACACCAACGCCGGAAAGACCACCATACTAAACGCGCTCAGTGGTGCCGGGCGTTCCACCAAAGACCGTCTCTTTGAGACCCTCGAAACCACCACGAGGCTTATAGAGGGCTGCGGTAGTAACGGTGCTGGTATTGGCGATTCACGCCCGAACTTCGCCGTTACGGATACGGTAGGCTTTATCCGGAAGCTTCCTACACAGCTCGTGCACTCCTTTGCCAGTACCCTGGAGGCAGCTCTCGACGCAGATATCCTTGTCCTGTGCGCGGATGCTAGCAGCCCCGACCTCGCGGACGAGATAAGTACCGTCAAGGCTACCCTCGTCGACTACCTCGGTGAGAGTGGTCTGGAGGGCAAGCGGGTGTTGCTGTGCTTGAACAAGATGGACCTCGTCGACAGGTCTGATACCCGCCGGAGGGAGGAGCTATCCCTCGACTACCCGGACGCGGTCGCCATTAGTGCGGTACGGGGAGAGAAGGGACCGCTGCTAGACGCTGTTTACGAGGCTATCTCTGAAGAAAGGACGCGTATGAAACTCCTTATACCTTTCTCAGATTACGCAGAAGCAGCGGCTCTCTATGGACAGGCGGAGATCCACGCCCGCGAAAGTACCGTAGATGGTGTCTGGATGGATGTTACGCTACCGGCTCCGGTAAAGGGAAAGTACGCCCCCTACAGGGTCCCCTGAAACAAGGTTGCCCGAAACCGGTAAATCCGGCTCAGAAGCCGTCAGGCTTTTCCCCGGAACTCTCCCCGGAGAGCCTTCCGCCTTTCCTGCGGATGAGATCCACCGCTACCTGGAGCTACCGGAACCCCCGGAAGATACCCCACACGTGTTACTCAATGCTGTCTCGAGTGTAGACGGCCGGGTAGCCGTAAACGGCCGCTCTGGAGGCATAGGAAGTGCCGTAGACCGTGCCACAATGCGTAACCTGCGCTCCCATGTGGATGCTGTTATGATCGGGGCCGGCAGCCTCCGGGCCGAAAGAATGGACCTTAGAGTCCCGGAATACCTTGAAAACCTCCGCCTCCAACGTGGTCTGGAAGCACAGCCAACCGGCATCATCCTCTCTCGGTCCGGAAACGTACCACTAGATAACTTACCCATCCCAACCGTACGCGACTACAACTCCGCAGTCTCAGATAAGGAGCGCGGCCAGAGAATCCTGGTCCTCATTAATGCAGATAATACCGAACCACGACACAATCTAACTAATACCATCGGTAACTGGTCAATAGACAGTATAGAAACCAACACGAGCCACATGGGAGATCTTTTAAGCTACTTGAGGAGAGACTTCGGGGTCAAGCGCCTACTCCTTGAAGGCGGACCCTCTCTGAACCACGATCTTATCTCCGGAGGACTTCTAGACGAGCTATTCATCACGCTATCTCCCAAGCTACTTGCCGGACGCCCGGATCTCTCACCATCTCTACTCTCGGGACTCGAACTAAAGGAGTACTCAGAGCAAGACAAGAGACTCAACCTCCTCTCAGTCCACATCTCCGGCAGCGAGCTGTTCCTCCGTTACTCTACAGAAAGTAAGTAAACTTAGTTTCCGAGAATTGTACTTATCGGAAACTGAGAAGGGTTTTCCGGTAGTCTCTGTAGCAGAAATACTATATTGCTTTAAACGCCACCGAAATATTTGTTAACATATGAGTCGTCGTTGTTAATGAAGCAGAGTTGATGAGAATGTTTTTCGATGGGAGGAGGATTCCTGGTGTCTAACGTGGGGTTGCCGATAAAGATAGCGCTCGCAGCTCTTGTATTAGCGATTGGCTTTACTTTGCACGCTGCCTGGGTATTGGCGGACGTCGGTGGAAAGCCAGATAGTATTGCAACTGCTAAAGTTGCCGATGTTCAAGAGGTTGCTCAATCTGATAGTGATAGTGATCCTGACGTTGTTATCGACGATTTCAATGACGATACTTCTTCCTCGGATGATCAGTCATCCGAATCAGAGGATCAGTACTCTTCTGATGACCAGTACGATCAATATATCTCGGAGGATCAGTACGTGGATGACGGCACCTTGATGGAGGCCGGAGGTCCGGAAGATGGTCCTGTACCTTTCATGCCAGGTGGCGACTGTCCAGATGAGTACCCGAATGCCGCCAAAGACGGCTGCTATAGTTCCAAGTAGCTACTAAGTATATTACGCTAATTGTAGAGTCTGGTTTCTCAAGAAACCAGACTCTCTTTTTCTCGCGTCACTCGGAGTACAGATAGCAGCAGGACTAAAAGCGACGATGCTCTTTCTTAACTACAGCTACGCTAGGGTAGAGTGGCCCGCTGCCTCTACTGGCTAGGTGAACCGGAAGCTTCCAGCTACCTTACCGCCATCACTCATGCCTACGACGTACTAGGAGAAGACCTCGAAGAAACGTAGAGGTTACTCGTAGCCAGTAGGCTGCACGCTGCGGGGCATTACTTCCGACTCGCCGGGGAGCCAGGAGAAGCCCACCGACGTTTCACTCGGGCACTGGCCCTGCTCGAACTAACGCCTGAGCACTCCCACCGTGCCGCAGTACTACGGATAATAGAGCTTTATTTTCTTCTAGAGCGCTATGAAGAAGCTTACCGCCTGACCGAAACATTGGAGCAGACTAAAAACTTCGAGCCCAGGTTATCAATAGTTGGCCGGCTAGCGTGTGCCCGGTCACGCGACGACGCTATCCAAGCCTCGGAAATTGTGTTGGATCTCGAAGGCATTATCCGCAAAGACTGGAGCATTACGGCCGTCTGCCACAGGCGGGTTTGATTACTGGACCTGGTACGAGATAGCTCTAAAAACGAAAGCCGAGTTGGAAGATGAGAAACAACAAGAGATTCCCGGCCTATCGAGAGACTAGTTTATAGATGGGAACGTTTTGCCCTACTTCATCTGAGAGGCAAGGTGTTATAAGTATAGGCTTTGGCGGCGAGTTCTTCGGCGCGGCGTATGTAGCGCAGTGTAGTCTTCGGGTCAGAGTGTCCGAGGTAGTGTTGTATGAGGAGTAGTGGAGCTTCGTTGACGGCCATGTTAGTGCCCACGGTGTGCCGGATAGAGTGTGGTGAGATAGCCTTGGTTATTCCGGCGGCGGTCGCGTACTTTTTGACGAGGTAGCGGATGGAACGGGTGGTCAGCGGCTTGTCCCGGCCTTCTCTCGATGTGAACAAGGGTTTCCGTGAATCAGTGCGGGACGCAAAGCTACGCTTGGTCTTGAGCACGTGCCGTTGTACCAGGGACCAGAGATCCGGGGATATGGGCACTGCACGAATCTTATCTCCCTTGCCGAGAATCCTCAGCAACACTTGGCCGTCATCTACTTCCTGGAAATCAGAGATCCTTACTCCCACAACCTCGGCCTCTCGCAGACCGCAACCAGCCATGACAGCCAAAAGTGTGTAGTCCCGGTGGCTGCTGCGCCACGCCGCGTCCAGCATCCGCGACATCTCCTCCCCGGTTAGTACGTTATACGCCGGGTCCTGCCACACTCTCGGGCTTTTGGCAAAAAACTTTATGGCCTCCGGGTTTACGCTGGTCGCACCACTCATGTATGTGAATACGAGAAATCTTCGCAGGGCCGCGAGCTTTTTAGCTGCTGTAGCCGGAGCATACTCCTCCGACAGATGCTCCCGGTAGAAGGAAAGGTCCTCGGCGGTTACCTCTCCAAACTTCTTCTCCCTCACCCCGCACATAAACTTGTCGAACATATGTATTTCTGTATTATATGTACTTTTAGTGCTAGGACTTGAGAGGGTTCGGAGGTAGGTTGATAGGAGGCGTTCGAGGTCGAGGTCGGGTGAGGATTTAGTTTCGGTGGTGGCGGGAACGGCGGGGACGTTGTCAGGTTGTGTCATGGGATCAATCGTCGTACTTTACGAGGCTGATCACATCGTGCGGGACTAGCTTTTCTCGGCCGTCCAAATAGCTGAGTTCGATAAGGAAGGCAACGGCGGCTACGGTACCGCCGGCTTTCTCGACGAGCTGGCACATGGCTCGCGCGGTACCGCCGGTAGCCAGAAGATCGTCTACCACCAGAACGCGCATACCGGGCTCGACGGCATCGACGTGGATCTCCAAGGAGTCGGTCCCGTACTCGAGCTCGTAGGAGGCGGATATAGTCTCCCTCGGGAGCTTGTTTGGCTTACGGGCCAGGATAAGGCCCTTCCGGGTATGGTATGAGAGAGCGGTACCCAGCACGAAACCCCGGGCTTCGGCGGACAATATGCGGGTGTAGTCGACGTTCTTTGCGGCAACAGCCATGGCATCGACCGCGGCGTGGAGGGCTACGCCATCCTCTATAAGAGGGGTTACGTCCTTGTAGGAGATGCCCGGCTCCGGATAGTCCGGGACCTCCCGGATGCGGGAGCGTATCTCCTCCGGGGAAGCAGGGTCCGTTATGTCGGAGTGATCTGTCATTATAGAAGCCTCTAGGAGGTAAAAGAGTCTATAGTGCTAGCCATCATAAGCTCCTTGAGGCGTGAGTCTATGGATGCCAGGTGACGGGCTTTCCCCACAGCTTCGGAGATTCTACGCTCATCCCCGCTCCGGAGCTCGGGGTTCAGGATCTGCTTGAACATCGCAGCTTCCCGGTCGACGGCGGCCATGATGCCCCGCAGGTGCCGCGGCTGGATAGAGTACTTGGCGAGTTCCAATGCCATACGTCCGATCTCCACGTCCCGCTGGGTGAGCCGCCCGCTACGCCCTACGACCCCCACGGATATCAATTCCTCGATAAAGCGTGGCTCGACCTCTATGGCGTCAGCGACTTCTTCAAGCGTATAAGTCCGATCATCGACTACATGAGAGTAGTCCGCGCCGGGGTCTTCAGCGGTACCACCTATGGGAGCCCCACCCTCGATACGCTTTTTTATGACCTTTAGAGGCAGGTACTCTTTCTCCTGGAGCGTCAGGATGTACTTTAGAAGCTCGATGTCGCGGCCCGAGAATAACCGGTACCCACCACGAGTACGGGAAAGATTGATCAAACGCCGGCGTTCGAGGTACCGGACTTTGCTCACCGACAGCGATGGGAACTCCGGCTGTAACTGCGCCACCACTTCGCCTATGGTGTACTTGTCTTTAGCGTTCGCGCTCGCGTTCGCGCCCTCACCCCCCACACCGTTTTCCAGCCCTTCCATACCGAGGATGTTATCGTTTTCCATATTTTCCATGGCACTCCCTCCCCTAGCTCGCCTGCGGGATACTACACACTCAGGTAATGATGAATTTAAACCGGTACTTGCCGATCTGTATCTCATCGCCGTTCCTGAGGTCCACGGAATCTACCCGGACCCGGTTTACATAGGTACCGTTGAGGCTTCCGGTGTCCCGGACCCTATATTCTCCGTTGCGGCCCTTGATCTCGGCGTGGTCCCTGGATACCGTTACATCGTCGAGCACGATACCGCTCTTCTGGCTGCGGCCTACGGTCAAGGACTCGTTCTCTATATCGTGCATCCGCCGGCCGGCCGTGCCCTCGACCTGATCCAGCTCGACAAGGGCGGCTCCGGCATCCCCGGAAGCCGTACGGGACTCCTCTTCATCCAGGAACCCCGGAGCAAAAGATATCGTCGAGTGAGACCCCGCAACCCGCTTCCCGCACACCCCGCAGAAGTTCATGTCTGCGCTGACATCCGCGCCGCACCGGGGACACTGACTCACCCTTGCCGCTCCTCGCCTTCCGCACCCTCACCGGGTTCTTCATCCGGAAGAACCTGTAGCCCAGGGTTGTTCCCGAGAAGCACCTGCACAAGCTCGTCCGCCGAAAGAGAAACCCCGCCCCGCCGGACGAGCTCCGCCCGGATAAGGTCTATCCTGCCCTGCAACACCCGCCGCCGGTAGCTTAGGGACCGCTCCTCTTCGACCAGCGACACCAGACTACTCCGGAGAGTATTCTCAGATAAAGAGGTTAGATCCTCCGCTCCCTGCCAATCGAAGCTTTCGCCGTCAGGTTCTTTGAAACCAGCGGCTTCACGTTCCCGGGTCCCCTCGTTCTCACTCTCGTTCATAGAACGCAGTATATCCTTCCCTGAACCTCAAGTACAGTCTTAGACGAAGATATTTACTCCGCGCCGTTCTTCCCGTTTATAAGGGAAGCCACCAGAGCAGTGTACTCTTTTACGACTTCGCCGGAGCCGCCGTTCGACGAGCCGTTGGAGGTTTCCGGGGAACCGTTACCGGTCTCGGCGTAGACGTAGAACAGCGGGTTATCCGGGTCGGGAAGCATCAAGACCCAGCCACTGTCGACACTAAGCTTAACCCCGTCGGTGAGGATTACATCCGGGTCTCCGCCGAACTTCTCGGCGAGCCCGCGCATGACCCGGCCTTTGTCCGACCAGGAACACTCTAGCTGCTCTTTCTCGACCCGGCCGACGCCGTCCCCGAAACGCTGCCGCACCTGGGAGAGCGGTCGAGCCTTGAACAACTCTAGCGCCCGCGCCAGCGTGATAAAGCAGTCCGGGGCTGGTAGAAAATCTGGGAATATGTAGCGGCCGTCCCCGGTGCCGGCGATGTCGGCTTTCTCCCCGGCACCCTTTAAGGCCACGTTCCCGAGCCCCGTGCGGCTCTCTTCCACGGTACCGCCGCGAGAACCGACTAGCTTCTCATACTCCCGGCTCAGGTTTACCGGAAGGACGGCTTTTCCGGGCTGCAACTCGCTAATAAAACAGGCGAGCATTACGTCAGGCGGTACAGGCTCGCCCCGGTCATCGACGAACTGCAAGTCTTCGCCCGTAGGACCCACCACACACCCGAAAGAAGCCCCGACCGTCGGTACGATGCGCCCGACCCGCGCCAGGCTCTCCTGCGGTTCCACAGGCTGCGTGCGGGAGTTACCGTTCGATGGACCCGGAGGACCCGCGGCGGCGTTCGCGTTGGCGAAACCGGATAGGACGACGGCGTTGACTCCGAGACGGGTAAACACCCGGCTCGCGACGAGATCCGCGACCCCGCCGGAGAAGTCGACGACTATGGTGGAGTTCGAGGTCTTTTCCCGGTCGACGGCCCGTTCGAGGCGCTCGACGTACTGCTCGACGGCCCGGCCCGGGTAGATCAACTCTCCCACGTCTCCCAGGTATGCCCGCCGGTACTCTTCCCGGACAAAGACTTTCTCGACCGAGCGCTGGTCGGACTCGGTCATCGGGGTCGCATCGGAGGAGAAAAGCAGTATCTCTACCTCGTCAGCGTTTTCCCCGACCCGGATGTGGGCCCCGGCAGAGGCCTTGCCCGCCAGAACGTCGTGTCGGACGACCCCCGCGTGGGCGGCCCGGAGGTCCCGGATGTTAATACCGGTCCCGAGCAACGCGCTGGTCATCGCCCGCTTGGCGACCTGGGCGGATGGAGAAGCGTCCCGGCCGAGGGTGACGACGGCGCCCGCGGCGAGGTTAGTACCGAAGGATGACGCGAGCCGTATAACGAACTCGGGGGTTATGTCCACGTTGAACTTACCGGAGACGATACCGCCCTTGAAAACCGTCCTGAGACCCATTGTCTCGTAGATAAGGCTCTGGGTAACGTTCGCCCCACTCTCGACGGTCTTGTGCGGGAAGACTTTTACATCCGGGGCTATCGTAGCCCCCTCGCCCAGGATCACATCGTCCCCGAGCGCGCTGCGCTCCAGGATACGGGCCCGCTCCTGGACGTAGCACGAGCGGCCGACGAGGGTGTCGTAGAGCTCGGCCCCCTCGCCGATGTAGCTGCCGTCGGCGATTACGGTGCGCTCGATCTTCGCCCCGGCCGATATAACGGTGTTTGCGGCTATTACAGAGTAGGGTCCGATCTCGGCGCTCGGGTCGATCCGGGCGTTCTCCCCGATTACTATCGGACCTTCTAACGCCTCATCCTCGACCTGCGCTCGCTGGCCGACGTAGATGCTGTCCCTGAGACGCGTGCCCGGCGGCCGCACCCCCCGCAGCTTGCCGTCGAGGACGTCTCTCTGGGCGCCCGCGTACTGCTCCAGCGTGCCGATGTCCTCCCAGTAAGAGTCCGTGACGTAGCCATAGAGAGCCCGGTGTTCTTCAAGGAGCTTTGGGAAAAGCTCCTTTGAGAAATCGTACTCGCCTTCGGTAGGGATCTCATCCAGCACCGAACCTTCCAGCAGGTAGATGCCGGTGTTGACCGTGTCGGAGAATACCTGACCCCACGCCGGCTTCTCCAAAAACCGGGAGATGCGGCCGTCCTCCTCGGTTATGACGATGCCGAAGTCCAGCGGGTTCTCCACGCTTTTCAAGACCATCGTGGCCTCTGAGCCCTTTTCTTCGTGGAAGCGCAGAAGCTCTTCGAGGTCGCAGTCCGTCAGGGCGTCGCCGCTTATAACCAGAAACCTCTCGCCGGACTCGCCGAGATCCTCAAGCTCCGTCTCCGCCAGCTTGACCGAACCGGCGGTCCCGGCCGGAGCGTCCTCTATCGAGTAGCGGATGTTGACACCCCACTCCGAGCCGTCGCCGAAGTAGTCCTGGATCTCCTCCGGCAGAAACTGCAGTGTGACCACTATGTCCGTAAAGCCGTAGCGCTTTAACAGGTTTACGATGTGCTCCATGCACGGGATGTTGGCTATCGGAATCATGGGTTTCGGCTGCTGGCTGGTTAGCGGCCTGAGACGTGTTCCCTGACCACCGGCCATAATTACAGCTTTCATAGCTGCCTCCGGTTTCTTTGATGGTAAATAGATACTGTATAAAACATGCTTTACTCTTTAGCCGCCGCAGAACATACGGGCATAACCGCGGCGGGTTTCCTTCCTTAACGCCCGCTCTAACATCTTACCCCGAAAGCAAGGCCCCGAACCCAACCGTTAGAGGTCCTTCTGCATTAACGACTGCTTTAGCGGCTGCTTTTCAGGCGCAGTCTTACGGCGGATCCGTAGAGGTCGTAGCGTTCTCTGAGGGCGTTTTCGACGTACCTGAGGTAGCTGTCCGGCACGTCTTTGGGACGATTTGCGAACAGGGTAAAGCGTGGCGGGGCGGCGCCGGTCTGGACGGCGTACCGGATCTTCACTCCCCGGGGCGGGGCGCTGCGGTCCACGACGGCGTTTATGAACTCGGCGACCTCGTGGGTGGGGAGGCGCGTGTTATAAGCCTCGTAGAGCCGGGCGGCGAACGGGAGGATACCGGCGGTTCCCGCGCCGGAGAGCCCGGAGACCGAAAGCGCGGGCGGTTTAAGGTCCGTCATGCGAGCCGTAATAGCCCCTTCAAGCTCCCGGATACGCTCTCTGGAAACGAGGTCGCTCTTGTTTATCAGGATGCCGCACGAGCGGCCGGACTCCTCGATCTGGCGGGCGAGTTGCAGATCCCCGGCGGCGACACCTTCCACGGCGTCCACCACGAGCAGCGAGACGGCGGAGCGCCGGATCGCCTCGGAGGTCTTTAAGGACGAGTAGTACGGTACTCCGCTGGCTTTCCTGGCGCTCTTGTTTACCCCGGCGGTGTCGAGCAGCCGGTACACCCGTCCGTCCACCGAGACCTCGCCGGCCACGGCGTCCGTGGTGGTACCCGCGACCTCAGAGACGACGGCCCGCTCCGAGCCTACGAGGAGGTTCAGGAGCGTGCTCTTGCCGACGTTCGGCCGCCCGACGATGGCGAGACCCGGCGCGGGTTCTTCAGCGGTCTCGTCCGGCTCCGGGAGGCTGGAAACTATAACGTCGAGCAGATCCCCGACCCCTATGCCGTGGATCGCGGATATGGCGTGCGGCTCGCCTTCTCCCAGCGCGTAGAACCTGTAACGCTCGGTGTCGTCAGCCGGGTTGTCCAGCTTGTTTACAGCCAGCACCGTCGGGGCGCCCGCCCGCCGGAGCTCCCGGGCGATGGCGGCGTCGGCCTCGCCAGGGCCGACCCTGGAGTCCGCCAGGTGCACTATGACGTCCGCCTCCTCGACGGCTACCCGGGCCTGGAGCGTAACCAGCGCTTCCAGTCCGACCTCGGCCCGAGGCTCCATCCCACCGGTATCGACCAGCGCGAAGTCCCGCCCGGACCACTCGGCCCGGTTGTAAGTCCGGTCGCGGGTGGTACCGGGCTCCCCGGAGACGACCGCCGCCCGCCGCCCGAGCACCCGGTTTACGAAAGAGCTTTTGCCGACGTTCGGCGCCCCGACTATCGCTACGACGGGCAGGCCGGCGACCGGCGACCCGCCATTCAACAGCTGTCCGTTAACTGTCGTTCTTTAAAGCGTTTCGGGAGCGCGTAAATCTCGGCCATTATCTCGTCCGCCGCCTCCCGGTAAGCCCTGCCGCCGCGCAGAGAGTGGTCCATCGCTATCGGCTCCCCGATGTAGACCCGGAGCTTCTCTCCCCGCAACCGGCCCACAAAGCCCGGCACCTCGTCCACGTACACCGGGAGCACCGGAGCTTCGCTGCGAACGGCGAGCATCACGGCCCCGCTCTTCACTTCTCCCGAGAGCTTATCCCTTCTCCGGGTTCCTTCCGGAAAGATACCGAGGGGCCAGCCTTCTTTCAAGTACGTTAGCGCGGCCCGCAGCGCCGACCGGCCGCCCTTCTCCCGATCTACCGGAAATGACCCTATAAAGTAGAATAACTTGTCCATTGGAGGCGTGAAAAGCTCTTTTTTCGCCATCCACAGCAACCGGCGCGGTACAGCCATCCCGACAAAGACCGGATCCAAGAACCTGTGGTGGTTGGAGGCGACCACAACCTGCCCTTGCCGGGGAGTGGAGTCCGCCCCGTGGACCGTAAAACCCAGGAACAACCGCCCAAAAACCACTAGCGTTCCCCTAAACAGCCGGTATCTCGGAGACATGACATCGGGCATCTCCGAACCCCGCAAAAAGTTCGGGCGCTGAAATCTTCGCCGCGGCAAGCCCCTAAACTCCTCTGAGCTCTCGCGCGAGCTGCAGCACGCGCCCGACGACCTCTTCCAACTTCAGACCGGTCGTGTCGATGATCACGGCGTCCGGAGCCGGTTTTAGAGGCGAGACGGCCCTCTCCGAGTCTTGGCGGTCTCGGGTCCGCATGGCCTTCTGAATGCGGACCAGCTCAGCCTCCCGGCCGCTCTGCAATGCCCGGCGGCGCGCCCGCTCCTCAGCCGACGCCGACAGAAACACTTTCAGGTCCGCATCGGGTAGCACCACGGTCCCGATGTCCCGGCCCTCCACCACAACCCCGCCGTCCGGGCGGGCGTCGGCTTCCCGAGCCGCCTCCCGCTGTACTTCGAGAAGAACTTGGCGAACCTCCGGATGCGCCGAGACCTTTGAAGCCGCCGCCGCTACCTCCGGCGTCCGGAGGTCGTCTTCGGCGACCGGTTCCCCCTCTATCTCGGCACCCGTTGCCCGCAGACCTACCTTTTCGGCGGCCGACGAGATCTGCTCGCCACTGTCGAGGTCCAATCCCTCCTGCAGCGCCCGGAGGGCGACCGCCCGGTACGCAGCCCCGGTATTCAGATTTACAGCGCCGAGCCCCTCCGCCACTGCCCGGGCGACGGAGCTCTTACCGCTACCCGCCGGACCGTCTATCGCTACCAGCAAGCCACCCGCTCCAGATCCTCGACAAAGCCTGGGTAAGATACCCCCGCCGCTTCCAGGTCCTCTACTTCTACCCCGCCCCGGGACGCGAGCCCCGCGACTGCGAGCCCCATCGCGAGCCGGTGATCCCCCCGGCTGGACGCCCGCCCGCCTTCTATCCCGCCGGTCCCCGAGACCACGAAACCGTCCTCCCGCTCCTCGACCTCGACCCCGACCTTCCTGAACTCCTCGGAAACATCGGAAATGCGATCCGACTCCTTTACCCGCAGCTCCGCGGCACCCTCGACGACTGTTTCACCCTCCGCGAAAGCGCCGAGCAAGACCAGTAGCGGCAATTCATCGACAGCCCCGGGCACTTCCTCAGGCCCGACCCGAGTTCCCTCTAGCACCGAGTGCCGGACAACGAGGTCCCCAACCGGCTCCCCAACCGCGTCTTTGCGCACCCCGACGACCTCTATATCCGCTCCCATCCTCCGGAGTATATCCAAGAACCCGCTCCGGGTAGGGTTCAACCCTACCCCAGAAACCCGCACCTCGCTTTCCGGCACCACCGCCGCCGCCGCCAGCCAGAAAGCCGCCGAAGAAAAATCACCCGGAACCAGGATCTCCCGCGGCACCTCTAAACTTCCAGCCGTCGGAGGTTCCATCCTTACTTTCCAACCTTCCTCACCAAGGTCCTCAACCCCAACCTCAACCCCGCACGCTCTGAAAAGCCGTTCGGTATGATCCCGGCTCCTTCCAGGCTCCACCACCGAAACCGGCCCGTCCGCGAACAACCCCGCAAACAACAGGCAACTCTTTACCTGGGCACTCGCCACCGGCAACCGGAACTCCCCCCCACGCAAACCACCACTATTGCCGAGAACCACCAGCGGCAACTTCTCCCCCCCACCCGCACCCCGGACCTCAGCCCCCAACGCCCCGAGCGGTCCGACCACCCGGCCCATCGGCCGGCGTCTCAGACTACTATCCCCCGTAAAACACGCAAACCCCCCAAATCCGACGGCTACTCCAAGTATTATGCGGATAAGTGTGCCGGAGTTCTGGGTATTTATGACGTCGGATGGTTCAGGGGTAGAGGAGAGGCCGATGCCGGTGATCTTTGTGGTGGTTTTGTGGTGGTCTACGCGGGCACCGTAGGCTTTTACGGCTTCCAGGGTTGCCAGGGTATCCTGGGCGGGGAGGTAGTTTTGGATGGTGGTGGTATTTTCCGAGAGGAGAGCGGCGAGGGCGGCGCGGTGGGAGACCGACTTGTCGGGCGGGACGGCTATCGTGCCGCGGAGGCCGGTGGAGGGCGGTATCCTGGCGTATCTAGGGTTCTGAGGGTTCATGGTTTTGTAGCATACAGATCTCACGCCCCGTAAGCTCGCGATACCGGCCAATAGGTAGTTCTTTTAGCTCTATAGGTCCGACACGCCGGCGTTCAAGGGCTGTAACGTGGAGGCCGACGGCTTTGCAGGCCCGGCGTATTATGCGGTTACGGCCCTCGTGGATGGTCAGGTGGAAGCTACTCTGGCCGCGGGAACCGCGGCCTTGCCGGAGGTCCGTGAGCCGTGGGGGCAGCATCGGGCCGTCATCCAGTACGGGGCCGGCGGCCAGGGCGTCGAGGGCTTTCTTGGGGGCCGGGCCGCGGACCGTGACGCGGTACTCCTTCTCGATTTCGGAGGAAGGGTGGGTAATGCGATTGGCGAAAAGGCCGTCTGTAGTCAGGATCAGCAGGCCGGTGGTCTGGGCGTCGAGGCGTCCGGCCGGGACGAGTCCGGGTACCGGCGGCATGATGTCCGCTACCGTCGGGCGGCCGCGCTCGTCTTTCAGGGTCGTGAGGTATCCGGCGGGCTTGTTTAGAGCCAGGTAGGCGTGGGTCGCCGGAAGGGTTACCGGGCGGCGGTCGAGCAGTATGGTGTCGGCGCCGGGGTCGACGCTCTCACCGAGGGTCGCGGTCTCGCCGTTGATTGTAACGCGGCCCGAGGAGATCAAGGCTTCCGCCTTACGCCGGGAAGGGGCTGCGCCGCCCCGCGATAGAAACGCCTGTAGCCGCATCACCCACCGTACCCGCCGCCGGGAGCGTCCTCTTCCGGAGGGGCTTCCCGGGAGGAGGTTTCCCGGTAGGAACCGGCTACCCGGTCCCGGACGCGCTCCAGCTCTTCGGGACGGACGAGAGAATCGAGCAGCGGGAAATCTTCCCGGCCCGTGGCGCCACTCGCCATGAAAAAGTCTTCCGTCACGTCCAGCAGGGCGGGAGTACCGGGGCTTTCACTGTCCACGCCGGACTCGGCGAGCAGACCGCGGTCGAGAAGGCTGCGGACGACGGCGTCGGAGTTAACGCCGCGGGTAGCGGAGACGCCGGCGCGCGTCAGGGGTCCGAGGTATAAGACGCTGGAGAGGACCTCGTGAGCGGCGGCTGAGAGCGGGGCCGCGCGGGCAACCTCCCGCAGCTTCTCGACCGCCGCAGCGCACGAGGGGTTCGTGGAAAATTGGTAGCCGCCGGCCACCCGGCGGAGCACGATCCCCGAGGTCTCCGGGGAATAGCGGTCCTCTATTTCGGCGAGAGCATTCTGTAACTCTGCTCCGCCGAGGCCGGTCGCGGCACAGAGGGTGTCAGGGTCGAGCGGCCGGGAACTGGAGAGGAGCACGGCTTCCAGTAGAAAGTCCGGGGAAGGGCTTTCCGACGGTACGCTCAAGAGACGGGCTCCAGGGCCAGTGGTCCAAAGGGTTCTTGTTGAGAGAGGCGGAGGCGGCCCTCGTTGGCGAGCGAGAGTGCGGCGGCAAAGGTTACGGCGGCGCGCAGGCGGTCCATGTCGCGGGTAAGGTCTTCAAAGGATAGTGGGCCGGTCGAGCGGGAGAGGGAGGCCCGTATCAGGGTTACCAGCTCCTGGACGGTGACCGTTATAGGGCCAAGGTGCCGGGTCGCCGGTTCGGCGTGGCGGGAGAACGTCCGGCGGGCGGCGTCCGCGAGCCGCTTTCTGCTGATGGCAAGCTCTCTCGGGCGGGGCGGTGGGGCGTGGTCCGATGGATAGTAGCCGGCGTTGGCGGCAAAGCGCTCTTTGAGGACCCCGGCGGACCGCTGAATTTTGAGGTACGTCGAGAGTCGCTCGGCTAGCTCTTCCGGGGAGACGGGGGAAGATTCCTCATCATCGTTGAGGTCCGGGTCCGGCGAGAGCGCCCGGCTTTTAAGCAGGACCAGCGACGCGGCGGAGTCGACAAAGTCGGTGTCGCGTTCGAGGGCGAGGTCCCCTTCCCCGTCCTCCGGGCGGGATACCTGGTAGAGGCCGACCAGCTCGCGGAGCGGCACCTCAAAGATCTCCACCTCATCCTTCAAGATAAGCGCCAGCAGCCACTCGTACGGGCCGGAGTAGACTTCAAGCTCCACGGTAAAGTCGGAGAGGGACCGGCTCTGGTGGTTGCCGGACGGGTTGCCGGACGGGATACCGGGTGTGGGGGTCAATCTATCTCCGGGTGGAGCGGGAGGACGGAAGACAGCGGGTGGTGCTCCAGGGCGTACTGGCGGCCGACCGTCGGGCTTACGACGCGCCCGTCGGCGAGGGCGACCCCGCGCCGGAGACCGGCGCTGGAATTCAGGGCATCGAGTAGTCCCTTGCCCGCGACGTCCCGCACGTAGGGTAGGAGGGCGTTGGAGAGAGCGCGGGTAGCGGTAAGGGGGACGGTGGCCGGCACGTTCTTTACGCAGTAGTGAATCACGCCCCCCTCGGTAAACGTCGGTTCGGCGAGCGTGGTCGGCCGGGAGGTCTCTACACAGCCACCGTAGTCCACGTCGACGTCTACTATGACGCTGTCGGGCTTCATGGCGTGGACCGTATCCCGGTCTACCAGGTGCGGCGTCTTCACCCCGACGACGAAGATAGCCCCGATCAGGAGGTCCGTCCAGAGTGCCGCGTCCCGGATGCCGAGGCTCGTTGCCGCGAGCGTGCGCACGCCGGGTATGCGGGCTTCTTCGAGACGCCGGAGCCGGTCGAGGTCCCGGTCGATCACGACGGTGTCGGCTCCGAGGCCGCTTGCGACCCGGGCGGCCCCGGAGCCCACGATACCGGCCCCGAGGATGACGACCCTGCCGGAGCGGACCCCGGTCGAGCCGCCGAGGAGTATGCCGCGGCCACCGGCCGGACGCTGGAGGTAATGAGCCCCGATCTGGGGTACGAGCCGACCGGCGATCTCGCTCATCGGCGCGAGCAACGGTAGCCGGCCCGCCGCGTCCTGAACGGTCTCCGAGGCGAACGCTGTACACCGCGCCCCGAGCAGCGCGTCCGTGAGGTCTTTGTTAACCGGCAGCGAGAGAAAAGCGAAGAGGATCAAACCGCGCCGGAGAAACTTATACTCCTCGGGCACGGGACCATAGACCTTCGCGAGCAACTCCGACCCCGCATAGACCTGCTCCGGCTCGCCCACCATTTGGGCGCCGGCCGCCGAGTAATCCTCATCCGGTATGGCGGAGCCTTCCCCGGCACCCCGCTCGACCACTACCCGGTGGCCGGCCCGCGTAAGCTCGTACACCGCGTGCGGGGTCAACGCTACCCGGCTCTCCCCGGGCGAAAGCTCCCGGACGACCCCGATCCTCAAGAGCCGGTCTCCCCGAAAGCCAGGGCGACGGCCGCCGCCGCAGCGTCGAAAAAGACGGGGTCCTGATCATATCCTCGGCCCATACTCTGGAAGGTTACCCCGAAGCGCTCCTCTAATCCAGCCGCCCCGTAATAGACCCGGACGTAATCATGCCGACCGGGGACCTTGCCAAGTTGGACGCCCTGAGCCGACTCCGGGATAGCGACCCGGCAGGCAGCCAGAGCACCCGTTAAAGCCGCCCGCGAGTGGTGCGAGAGGCCGCGGTGCCGCTCCCGCGGTTCGGCGCCCGAAATTCGGGGCGCGAGAACCGGTTCTCCGCCGAGAGCACAGGCCGCGTTCAGGGCGAGGGCCACGGACATCCCCCCGTGGCCGTAGCGCGAGGCCGTACCGACCACGCCGGGGCCGATGCCACAGATCACCCCGTCCGCCGCCACCGCCGGGGAAGCCGCGGCCAGTAGCCCCGAGTAGATGTTAGAGGCCTCGAAGTCCCCCCCGTAGCAGTTGCCGGAGGAGATGACCTTATGGAGCAGTCCTTTTTCATCTAGCTCCCGGACGGCTAGCGAGAACTTCACCGGTAGCGCCCCGCCCTCTTGCTGGACGAAACATACCCGGCACCCGGGCCGCAGGTCCGCCGCCGCGCACGCGGCGGGCGCCAGGTGAGAGTGTAGCGGTAGGACCATGACCGGTACACCTTCGAGGCTCTCCGCCTGCGGCGGTGGCTCGGCCGTAAGTTGCAGCGGGGTATACGGGAGTTTCACGAAGTGGTTCTCGTTTGCAGGAGCCTCACCTCCCGGTTCCGGCAGCACGATGGCTACGCCTCCGGTCCCGAGGCCCATCTCGATACCGAGCGTATTGACCGTGACCACCGCGCCCGGTTTGGGCGCCGGACCCTCGTAGAGCTTGCCAGGGAAGACCGAGCCCGAGAGCGGACCACCTAGCAACCGCAACTCCAAGTCCACGCTTCCGGCATCCGTAGCAGGGCCAGAAACTCGCAGTACCCGCGCCTGCCGCAAGACCGGGGTGGCGCTCAGCGGAGGATTTCCCACGCCGGATGTTCGAGCAGAAGACGCTCTATCTCGGCCTCCGCGCCTTCTACTCCGACCGCAATGTCGGCGCCGGCGGGTAGCGGCGACCAGCAACCGGACAACCGGACCCGCCGCCCGGCCTCGTAGAAGTCGCGGGCCAGCGCCCCGACGGCTGTAGCGGGGGCCACGGTTACGGGAGCCCGGCGCTCGGCCCGGGTCTCAAGCACCGCTTCCGAGAGCGCGGCTCCGGTGGTCAGATGGCGCATGAGGGCGTCGAGGGCCGACCGGAGAGCGGGCTCCGACAGAGCCCGGATCTCACCTTCTAAGATCTGCTTCCCGGGGGTCGGCGAGTCGCTTTCGACCAGGTAAGACCGCGCATCGCCAAAGTCCGGCAACGCCCCGAAACCCACAGCCTCTCCGTCCCGGCCCCACAGAATAGCCTCCACGTAGATTGAGCCCGCACTTCGGGTAAACACGGTACCGGGCGGCTCCCCGGGGAGCAGCGCAACCCTGCAGTGCCGGCGGGAGGCCGGCGGAGTCTCTACAGGCTGTGCAGGCCGCACTGCGAGCCGCACGGGACGCTGCGGGGTAGCCTCGACATCCAACCTTAGCGGACGGTCCGCTCTCCCGAAGCTTCGGGGGAACCGGCTCTGTCCGGCCCGTCTTCCGGTTGTCCGTCGGGGTGTTCGAAATCCGGCTCGTCTCCGGGTCCGGCTTCCCGGGCGTTTTTACAGGCCCGGACGAAACCGTCGAACAGGGGGTGCGGCCGCAGTGGCCGGCTCTTGAGTTCAGGGTGGAACTGGCTCCCGACAAAGAACGGGTGATCCGTGCGGTCTAGCTCGGCGATCTCGACGAGTCGGCCATCGGTGGGGGACGTGCCACTCCAGACCATCCCGGCTTCCGAGAGCGCCTTCCGGTAATCGTTGTTCACCTCGTAGCGGTGGCGGTGGCGTTCGTACACGAGGTCGGTGCCGTCGTAGGCTTCGGAGGCCAGGGTGCCCGGCGCGAGTCTGCACGGCCAGCGGCCGAGGCGCATCGTGCCGCCCATCTCTACCCCGACCTGATCCGCCATAATGTCAATGACCGGATATGGGGTGTCTTCGTCGAACTCCGTGGAGTTCGCCCCTTCAAGTCCCGCGACGTTGCGGGCGTACTCGATCACGGCTATCTGCATCCCGAGACAGAGCCCGAGGTACGGTGTCCTGCTCTCCCGGGCGTAGCGGCAGGCCCGGATCTTACCTTCCGTGCCCCGGTTGCCGAAGCCGCCGACCACGATCACCCCGTCCGCCTCCCCGAGCCGTTCCCGCGTAGCCTCCTCATCGGTAAGGTCTTCGGCGTCTACCCAGTCGAGATCCACCTTCACGTCGTGGGCGGCCCCGGCATGACCGAAAGCCTCGACGACCGAGAGGTATGCGTCGTGTAGCTTTACGTACTTGCCCACTATGGCAACCCGGACCCTCTCCTCCGCCCCGAGCATCCGCGTTACCAGGTTGCGCCACTCTTCTAGCTGCGCCGCCGGAGCCGGTAGCCCGAGCTTGTCCAGAACCAGGGCGTCCAGACCGGCCTCGTGCAGCTTGAGGGGTATGTCGTAGAGCGTAGGGGCGTTCTCGGCCGGTATCACGGAATCGAGTTCGGTGTCGGCGAACAGGGAGATCTTGCGCCGAATGTCCTCTCCTATCGGCCGGTCGGCCCGGCAGATCAGGACGTCCGGCGAGATGCCGATCTCCCGTAACCGCTGCGCCGAGTGCTGGGTCGGCTTGCTTTTTAGCTCTCCGGCGGCTTCGATGTACGGCACGTAGGAGACGTGGACATAGAGCACGTTGCGCCGTCCGACGTCGTTGCGGAACTGCCGGATAGCCTCCAGAAACGGTAAGCTCTCGATGTCGCCGACAGTGCCGCCTATCTCGGTTATAACGATGTCGTTGTCCTGCCCGAGACGGCCGATGCGGTTCTTGATCTCATTGGTTATGTGCGGTATCACCTGCACGGTCGCCCCGAGGTAGTCCCCCCGCCGCTCACGCTCTATGACCGACCAGTAGATGCTGCCGGTGGTAACGTTGGAGAGCTTACCCAGGTTCTCGTCCAGGAAGCGCTCGTAGTGGCCGAGGTCGAGGTCAGTCTCGGCCCCGTCTTCGGTCACAAAGACTTCACCGTGCTGGTAGGGATTCATGGTGCCGGGGTCTACGTTTATGTACGGGTCGAACTTCTGCAACATTACCCTGTATCCCCGGTTTTTGAGGAGCATTCCGAGGGCCGCAGCACTCGTTCCCTTGCCGATAGAGGAGACTACCCCGCCGGTTACAAAGATATATTTGGTCGTCGACTCAGTCAGTATCTCGGCCATCAGTGCCACGCCCCAAGAGATCCAGCTTCCTTAATACTTCTACCTCCTTTATTACCCGCGAGATCGAGTAGAACTCCGCTACCGCCGTTAGTCCCAGTATAAAACCAGCGACAATCACCCAGACCACTCCCGGCTCCCAGAGGATCACGAGGTACCCGAGAAGAGTCCCGAGCACCGCGGCGCCCGCATCTCCGAGCATGATACGCCCCCGGAGGTCAAAATAAAATAGTCCCGCCAGCGCGCCGGCCACCGGCAACGCGACCACCGCCTCGCCGGAAGCTGCCAGGAGCAACACCACGATCGGAACGCCGAGGAACTTGATCGCCCGCCCCGGCCGCACGTCGAACAGGTTCGCCAGGTTCACACTACCAGCCAGTATCACCCCCCCGAAGATGGCCGCAAAGCCCACACCGTACATCCCACCCGCTACCACCAGAGCCCCCAGGCCGAATACCACCAGCTTGACAAAACCCGTCGTTACCCGCCCCCCGAAAAACGCCCCGAGGTGGCCTTTAAAACCCCGAGTATCTCCACCGCCCCAGAGATCATCCGCAAAGCCTACGCCTGTAACCACCACCAGATACAACAGAAACAGCATCCCACCCCGACCCACTCCTATAGACCCGGTAGACGCTAAGCCTAGCGTAAAAAGTATTATGGGTATAAATAATACTCCGGTCGAGGTTGGTATGGTGCGGTTGGCATGGTTTTTACGCCGGGGGAGGCGGTGGCCGAAAATCGCGAGAGAGAGGAGGGTCAGGGCTGCGCCTCCGGCAGAGAGTAGTACGGCTACCATGGCAGGCGGGCTCCGTTTAAGGCTCTCAGGATGTCCAGGCCCTGTCGGGCGCGGTGGACAAATCCGGCGGGGGTCTTTGAGGTGCGGCGGTGGATCAGGGGCAAGGGGACCTCGACGGGTCGGATGCCGGCGGAAAGCAGGTCGAGGGTCATGCCGACTTCGGCCCCGAAGCCTGGCGCGATGCCGGGGAGCGCATCGACGGCGGAAGGGAGCAGTGCCCGCTGCCCGGAGAGAGGTTCCGTAGGTACAAAGTCCAGAGTATTGCGGCGGGCGATGGCCCGGCGGGCGTAGCCCTTGACCAGACCGAGGCCGCCAGCCGGACCTTTTGCCGGATTAGTCAGGTTCTCCGGGAAGGCGGCTATAGCGGCGGGGGTATCGTCGTCGAGGGCGGCGAGAAGTCCTCCGAGGGAAGAAGCTGTCGCTCCGAGGTCGGCGTCGGCGAGCAGGACGGGTCCTCTACCGGGCTCGTCGCGGAGGTAGGAGAGCCCGGTGAGCAGGGCGTGGCCCTTGCCTCGGGGACGGCCGGGGACGGTTCTGGAGAGTACGTGGGCGCCAGAGGAACGGGCTACCTCGGCGGTGGCGTCGCGGCTGCCGTCATCGACGACGATGACGCGGGTAACATCCGGGACTTTGGCGAGGGCGGCGAGAGTTTCCGGCAAGCGGGCGGCCTCGTTGCGGGCCGGAACGATGGCTGTAGCCGGAGTAGCCAGGGTAGGAGGTTAAAGTTAGCTCGGGGCCGGAGGGAACGGTGCAGAGGCGGTCGGTTTGATTCCGTAAGCGCCGCTGGTATCGCCGGAGATCAGCAATACCAGGCCCGCGCGTCCTGCGGGGCTGTCGACGTTGTCTATCGAGGGCAGGTTCTCTTCGGTAAAGAAGGGTATCTGCGAGTAGTCTCCGGCGGCGGCCTCGGCCGTTACTACGCGGAGTCCGGCGACCTGCGACCAGACCTCGAACATCCGGCTTTCGGCGGTGTTTACGAGGTCCGTAACGTTTTCGGGGGTTTCGGGCGGGGGTTCTCCGCCACCGAGAAAGACGATCACGTCCAGGTCGAGGAAGTTGCCGCCCGTGGTTCTCAGGCCCGCGGTGTTTTGGGGGATTACGAGATCCCGGGCCGTTTCCACGTAATCCGAGGTGGCTTCCGGGTTTCTTCCTTCCGGCGGGTCGTCGATCTCTGGCAGTTCTACGACGTTGACCACGTCGGCTCCTGCGGCCGACAGCGAGCGCTGGACGGCCTGGGCTACGTTTTCGTCTACCCAGGGTCCTGAGACCAGAGCGACGCTCTGTCCGGTGAGGCGTTCGGAGATAACGGTCTCTGACATGCCCTGAATCACGGCTTCGTTCGCGGAGAGTTGCTGCTGAAGCTCGCTTATGTTTTCATCCCGCTCGGAGATCAACTCCCGCTGGCTTTCGAGGTCGTTGCGGATGTCTTGTATCTGGGCGTCTCGCACGCCGCGGTCGGCGATGGCGGTACCGAGCAGCACCCCGACGGCCAGCGCCAGAAACACGGATATAAGGGAGATCAGGTGGTAGCGGAGGTCCGGCACCGGCTAGAACCCAAGTATTATCTTGAGCTTTATCGCGAGTAACTCGAAGATTTCTTTTACCTGCTCGGAGGAGATTACGACCGCCGATACCGCCACGAGACCCGCGACCACGAGCGCCACGAGCTGTCCGGCCGACGCCCGGCGGGGATAGAGTTTGCTCACGCCTTTCGCGTCGACCAGGAGCGCCCCGGCTTTCAGACGCATCAGGAAAGTGGACGATGCGCCCTTGCGTTTTTTGTCGAGGAACTCGACGAGCCCTACGTGGGTGCCGACGGCGACGATAAGCTCCGCCCCGCACTGCTCGGCGATCAGGATTCCAATGTCTTCCGAAAGTCCCGGAGCCCGCAGGACTTCGACGTTCTTGACCCCCGCGCCGCGCACCCGCGCCAGGCCGGGAGCCGGCGGCGCGCTGGCGCCATCCGGAGGCTCCGGGTAGCCGTGCACCAGCACGGAGTCCGCGGCCCGCAGCGCCGCATCCGAAACAGAGTCCATATCGCCGAAGATCAGGGCCGGCCGCCAGCCGGCTTCTATTACCGCGTCGGCCCCGCCATCTACCCCGATGATAAACGGCCGCTGGCCGTGGAGGTATGGTTTGAGGGCCGCGAGGTCTTGGCGGTAGTCGTAGCCCCGGACCACGACGAGGACGTGGCGGCCCCGGATCTCCCGGACCAGCCGTGGCGGGACGTCTAGCGAAGAGAACAGGATGTCCCGCTCGTGACGCATGAACTCGACCGTGTTCTGCGCGAAACTCTCTAGAGCCGCGCCGACCTCTTCACGGTTTTCCCGCAGGCGGCGCTCCGCCGCGTCGAGGTCTATATGCTCACCGGCTGCTACAAGCTCGCCGTTTTTGCAGAGGCCGGTGCCGCGTACTTCGACCCAGTCTCCCGTCTCCAGCCGGTCAAAGACCTTTGGCCCGACCCCGTCGAGGATGTGGATGCCGGCCCGGGCCAGGATAAAAGGCCCGAGGTTCGGATATAAACCCGTCGATGAACCGGCGGCGTTTACCACGGCCTCGACCCCGGCGGCGACCAGCGTTTCGGCGGTTACCCGGTCGAGGTCTTCGTGGTTTATGATCGGGATCATGCCCGGACCGAGGCTCGGGACTATATCTTTTGTCTTCTGACCGAGCACCGCGAGCCCCGAAAGCCGGAACTCCTCTACGTCGCCGGTTACGCGCGCGCCGCGGACCACCGGTTACGTCCCCGCACCCGAAGAGCCGGGGCTGCCGACCAGAAGCTCCGAGGCGTGGGCCAGCGACGCTTTGTCCACCCGCCCGGAGAGCATCCGGGCCAGTTCCCGGCGGCGCTCCTCTCCCTCGACGCGCTCGATGCGGGTAAGGGTCCTGCCGCCCGCTTCTTCTTTGGCTACCACCACGTGGGACGTAGCCTCGGAGGCTATCTGTGGCAAGTGGGTTATCGTTAGCACCTGGTTGCGCCCCCCGAGTTCCCGGAGCCGGGCTCCGACCGCGGTCGCGGTGACACCTCCAATACCCGCGTCGACCTCATCGAAAACGTAGGTAGCGCCCGGCTCCACACGCTCTTGGGCGAGCCGGATGGCGAGCATGACCCTGGACAACTCGCCCCCGGAGGCGTAGCGGCGGACCGGCAACTCCGGCTCTCCGGGGTTCGGCTGGATCACGAACTCCACCCGCTCCCTGCCGAGAGGCCCCGGCGTACCTTCGACGATCTCCGCCTGGAACGTAGTCTTCCCGAGGTTCAAACCTTCCAAGTTCTCCTGCACGTTCGACGAAAGCTTCTCGGCCGCCGACCGGCGGCCCGCGCTAACCACGTCCGCAAGCTCCCCGAGCCGCGCTTCCCCGGCCGAGACCCGGTCTTCAAGCTCCACCGTTTCCTCGGCGGCGTTCTCCAGACGGCTCAGACGGGAGCGGGCCTCCTCAAGGTACCCCTCGACGTCCTCGCCATATTTGCGCTCCAGCGCCCGGAGTGCCGCGATACGGTCTTCCACGGTCTCCAGACGGTTCGGATCGGCTTCCAGCTCGTCCAGGTAAGACCTTAACTCGTAGACCACGTCTTCAAGCTCCGCGGACAAGCCGCCGATGCGCTCCGCCAGCCCGGACAACCCCTCGTCGTAACCAGAAGCTTTCTCGATCTCGGCCTGCGCCTGTCCGGTGGCTTCGGCCGCGCCGCCTTCCTCGGATGACAGGGCGGCCATAGCCCGGCTCGCGGCTTCCAGGAGATCGGTGACGTTGCGCAGCCGGTCCCGCTCGCGGGCGAGTTCCGAAAGCTCCGCCGAGCTGTAGCCGGAGCCCTCGATCTCCTCGACCTGATACCGCAAGAAATCCGCCTCCCGCAGCCGCGACTCGGCCGAGGAGGTTATCTCCGCCAGCTCCCGCCGCGCCCGTTCGACCGAAGCCCAGAGTTCACCGTGGTCCTGGAGGGCTTTTTTCGAGGCGTCGTCCAGAAAGTCGTCCACGATGCCGAGTTGTTCGCCCGGCTCGGTGAGGCGGGCCTGCTCCCTCTGGCCGTGGTAGGAGACGAGCCGCACGCCGAGGGCCGCAAGCGCCTTTACCGGAACCGCCACCCCGCACACGTAACACCGGGAGCGTCCCTCCTCCGTAAGCGTCCGGCGCAGTACCAGGCCGTCCGCCAGGTCTTCGGGTTCAATCTCCCCGGCCAGATCCCCTAACGAGTCGGAGAGTATCCTGGACTGCAACTCTTCAGGGAGAGAGAAGATCCCCTCGATGGTCGCCTTGCGGGAGCCGGCCCGTACAGCCTCCGAGCGGGCGCGGCCCCCGAGCAGCATCTGCAGGGCGGTCGCCAGGAGCGTCTTTCCGGCCCCGGTCTCGCCGGTAATAGCGTTCAAGCCGGGCTCAAGCTCCAGGGTAGCCTTCTCGATCAGGGCTACGTTTTCAACGGATATCTCTGCAAGCATTACAGAAACGTCCTCCGTACGGCTCTCCACCAGGTCCACTCGTCGGTCCGGCCTATTCTAACGCTTTCTTTGGAGAGACCGACGCGGATCCTCCCTCCCGCCGGTATCTCTTGCGGCTCGTCGCCGTCCAGAGACAAAAGCGCCGACCGCTCGGTCAGCGTGATCTCGACGTTCTCGTTTTCGCCTAGAACCATCGGGACCCTCGCCAGAGAGTGCGGCGCTATCGGCACCAGCACGTAACACCCGACGTCCCCCGAGATGATCGGGCCCCCCGCCGAGAGCGCGTACGCCGTGGAACCCAGAGGAGTGGCCGCCACCAGTCCATCTAGCTGGTAAGAGACCAGCCGCTCACCCCCGACTGAAATTTCGACAGCCGTAATCTGGTGCGGCCGCGGCTTTACCAAAACCGCATCATTAACGGCTTTCCGGACTTTCTCACCCTCTACCTCAACTTCTAGTAGACGGTAATCCTGGACGTGCAGATCCCCACCGAGCACCTTGTCCACGCCGGACTCTATGTCTTCCGGGCGCATCCCGGACATAAAGCCGACGGTTCCGAGGTTTACGCCGAGCAGCAGCTTACCAGGGTACATCTTCGATGCCCGGAGCATCGTACCGTCCCCGCCGAGGACAAAGATGAGATCTACGTTGCTTTTCACCGGAGGACTCTGGTCCGTCTCTACCCCCAGGACGACCTCGACGCCTCTTTTCTCCAGGGCCGTGGAAAGCCGCTCAGCGTAGCTCTCCTCGACTTTCGGGTTCGCCACGATGCCGGCCCGCTGTACTTCGATACGCTCCCTCATCCGCCGACCACCTCTGCTATGCGCTCTTTCGTGAGGGTGGTCTCGGAGCCGCGCACGAGCCACAGCGGGTACTCCTGGTTTCCGGCCCGCCGTCCGGCGACCCCGGCCCGCGCCACGTCTGCGGCGCCAAACCCGAAAGCCGTAAACGCTTCAGCCGTCCGCCGGATCGTCGCGGCGTGTACATCTGGGTCCCGGACGAGCCCGCCGCGGCCGACGTGCTCCGGACCGGCCTCGAACTGCGGTTTGACCAGCACGACGGCATCCCGGATCCCGGGTGTAGAAGAAACCAGGCCTCCAAGGGCGACGGCCAGCGATATAAACGAGAGGTCCGCCACGAGGAGGTCCGGCTGGAAAGGTAGGTCTCCACCCGAGAGCCGCCGGACGTTGGTCCGCTCCAGAACCGTAACCCGCGGATCTCCGCGTAGCCTCCAGTCGAGCTGGCCGTAACCGACGTCGACCGAAACGACGCGCGCCGCCCCCCGCTGCAAGAGAGCGTCCGTAAAACCACCGGTCGAGGCTCCGGCGTCGAGGCAGTCACGTCCGGTGACCTCTATCCCGAAGTCGTCCAGAGCCCCGGAGAGCTTTTCGCCCGCCCGGGAGACAAAGGGACTGCCATCCGCAACGGAGAGGCTGCGGGACGGGGAGACGCGGGTACCGGCTTTGGTGACGACTTCGCCCTCGACCCTTACGGCACCCGACATGACCAGCGCCTGAGCCCGGCTGCGGCTGTCGGCCAGGCCCTTTTCCACCAGCAGGCTGTCCAGACGTTGTGCGCTCGAGCCGGCCTTCACGGCGTTAATGATCTCACGCCGGACAGCTAGTTGCCGCGATTGCGGACGAACGAGACCATCTCCCGCAACCCGGAGACTTCTTCCTCCCCGCGAGCGCCGGCCACCCGGGAGAGTGCGGCCAGCGCCTTATCGCAAGACTCATCCGCCTGCCGCCGGGCGCCGTCGAGCCCGTACACCCCGACAAAGGTTGCCTTGCCCTGCTCGGCGTCGCTGCCGGCGCTCTTGCCGAGCGCTTCGCTGGTGGACGTAGCGTTCAGCACGTCGTCCACTATCTGAAAGCAGAGCCCGAGCTCCCCGGCGTACTCCGATATAGCCTCTTTTTCTTCTTCCGCGACCCCGGCCAGAATGGCTCCTATCCTGGCCGCCGAGGTGATAAGCGAGCCGGTCTTGTAGCGGTGGATCATGTACAGAGTCTCGGTGTCCGCCCGGTCCCCGTTGCCGGTAAGGTCCATATCCAGCACCTGCCCGCCGACCATCCCATCCACCCCGGTCGCCCGGGCGAGTTCGTGGACGGCGCCGAGGAGCTGCTCGCAACTGCCGCCCTGATGACCGGTGATAAGCATCACGGCTTCCCCGAAAAATGCGTCCCCCGAGAGGATCGCCAGCGCCTCCCCGTACTTTTTGTGGGTCGTTAGCCGCCCACGCCGGTAGTCGTCGTCGTCCATCGCGGGTAGATCATCGTGTATAAGAGAGTAAGTATGAACTAACTCCACCGCCGCCGCTGACGGCAGCACGTAACCAGGGTCGCTACCAAACACCCGCGCGACTTCCATGCACAGCGACGGCCGCACCCGCTTGCCGCCGGAGAGCATCGAGTAGCGCATAGACTCCACAAGCCCCCCAAAGCGCGGCTCGGCGGAAAAGTAAAGCTTCTCCAGGTACTCCTCAAACCTCGCGCGGTGGTCTTCCCACCGGCCTAACCCTTGGGGACTCTGCCGTCCGCCGCTCTTAGCCATGCTGGGCGGACTCCCGTCCGGCTCCCTGTACGCCCCGCAACACGCCGCCGACAAAAGCCGGCGCCTCGTCTCCGGAGAAGCCTTTAGCCAACTCTATAGCTTCGTTTATCGCAACGTCCGGCGGCACGTCCTCGCTGAAAAGCATCTCGTAGAGCGCGAGCCGCATTATGGTGCGGTCGATGGCGCTCATGCGGACGACCGGCCAGCCAACCGCTGCCTCCGAGAGCATCCGGTCGAGGTCCTCGCACTTTTCCCGGACACCCTGAGTCAAGTCTTCCGCGTAACCTTCCAACTCTCCCCTGTAAGAGCGCCACCGCTCTAGTACGTCCTCTAGCGGCGCGCCGGTGACGTCACTCTGATAGAGCGTTAGGAAAGCTTGTTTGCGCGCCCGGCGCCGGCTCATGGAAAAACCTTTCCAGCCTCAACTTCCACCGGCGGAGCGCTCAAGCCCGCGTGAGGTACTCGCGGGAGCGGGTATCGACCCTGACCCGGTCTCCCTGGTTTACAAAAAGCGGCACCTGTACGACGAGGCCGGTCTCCAGCGTGGCCGGCTTTGAACCACCGGTCGCCGTGTCGCCCTTGAGACCGGGATCCGTCTGCGCCACCTCGAGGTCGACGTGGGCCGGAGGATCGACGTTGACGACTTCCCCGTCCGCGGATAGCACGTTTACCGTACCGTTCTCCGGTATGTACCCGGCAGTATCGCCGACGACCTCCGTCGGGATGGCGACCTGCTCGTAGGTCTCCGAGTCCATGAAATGGTACAGGTCTCCATCGTTGTACAGGTAAGTCATCTGCCGGGACTGCGTGGTTACGTTCTCCAGCTTCTCCCCGGCCCGGAAAGTCTTGTCGACGACCGCGCCGGTGTCCAGGTTCCGCAAGCGGGTCCGCACGAAAGCAGCCCCCTTGCCCGGCTTTACGTGCTGAAAATTCACTATGGTAAATCGCTTGCCATCCACCTTTATGGCAGAGCCGTTTTTAAACTGGTTTGTTGATATCATCCGTTAAAACTCCTCTGAAAACCTTCTCTACGCCGCCGGCGTCCCCGGCCTGGCGCCGGGTTATTATTGCACAGAATACGTAGCTACCGGAGCCCTCCGGGATTCTAATTTCCTCCTCGGAGCGTCCCCGGAAGTACCACAGGCCACCTTACCGGCCGGTAGGCCGCGGCCGGCTGCTGGTTCTGTGTCGCGGCAATCCATCGGCGGTATGAAACCACCGGAGCCTCTGCGAGTCCCAGGAATGAACCGTCGGCCTAAAACGTTCAGGCTCGTCAAAGACCCCGACCGCCAGATAGACTTCGCCTTTCAGCCGCTCGTCTTCGTACGACAGCGGCGTGCCGCACCCGCCGCAGAAAGTGCGGCGGATGCCCGGTGAGGACTCGTAGACTACCGGCTCACCGCCCCCGAACTCGACCTCTCCAGCCGCAAAACCCACAAAGACCATAACCGGAGACCCGCTCGCCTTCCGGCAGTCCCGGCAGTGGCAGTACGAGATGTAGAAAGGAGCGGCCAGCGCCCGGACCTCCACCGCGCCGCACAGACACCCGCCATCCGCAAAGCTTCTCATTATTCGGACTCGACCCGGGAAAGAATATACGCGACCGCCGCCCGGTAGCCGTAGAGCCCCATGCCCGCAACTACCGCGTCCACCGCCGGTGAGACAACCGATACCCGGCGCCAGCTCTCTCGGCTGTGGACGTTCGAGATATGAACCTCTACTTTAGGTACATTCACAGCTTCAAGAGCATCGTGGATGGCGTAGGAGTAGTGGGTCCAGGCGCCGGGGTTGATGAGGAGCCCGTCAGCGGTGGCGGAGGCTTGGATCCCGCCGACAAGCTCCCCCTCGTAGTCGGTCTGGCGGAACTCGAATGACACCTGCGGGAACTGCTCTTTGAGGGTTTCTTCGAGGTCTTTTAGCGTACCGCTACCGTAGACTTCGGGGCGACGGGCACCCAGCGTGCCGAGGTTGACGCCGTTTAGTACGAAGATTCTAGTCAAGGACGGCCTCTATATTCTCTCTGACCTTTGACTCCGAGACCGGAACACCCCAGACCGGGTCGCCAGCCGCGCGCAACAGCACAAAGCGGTGTTGCGTAGGCTCGTCGGCCGAGCGGCGTTTCTTGTCCCGGCTCATGGCGGAGAGGACCTTGTCGACCTCCGCGGCCGGCACCTTGCAGGGTAAACTGGCGGCGGAGAGCAGGTCTTCGTGCAGCCCTGTGAGGTCCGTACCGAACTCGTCTCTGGAGAGCCGGGCGGCCGCGAGCATCCCGGCGGCTACAGCTTCTCCGTGGGGCAGGCCGTATCCGGCGGCGGCTTCAAGGCCGTGACCTATGGTATGGCCGTAATTCAAGATGGCCCGGCGTCCCCCCTCGTGCTCGTCTTCGGCGACCACGGCGGCTTTAAAGCGGACAGAATGGAGTATCAGGTCGCGTAGCGCGTCGAGGTCTCCCCGCCGCGCCCGCTGCAAAAATTTCAAATCTTCTAAAAACTCTCCTCCGGCGAGGAGGCCCATCTTCATTACCTCGGCGAGACCTTGAGACACCTCGCGCCCGGATAGGGTATTCAGCCAGGTGAGGTCGGTGGCTACAAGGCGGGGCCGGAGGAAGTCGCCGATCAAGTTCTTACCTTCCGGCAGGTCGAGACCGACTTTTCCGCCGACGGAGCTATCGACCATCGCCAGCAGGGAGGTCGGTAACCCCACGTAACTTATACCCCGCAGGTAAGTGGCGGCGACAAACCCGCCGAGGTCTCCGATAACCCCGCCGCCGAGGGCGAACAGCGTACCGTCGCGGCCCAGGCCCGAGCGCGCGAGCCGCCGGACGACCCCGGCGTAAGTCTCAAGGCTCTTGGAACCTTCTCCGGCGGGAACCTCGATCACACTCACTAACCGCCAGCCGCTTTCTTCGAGACGCTGCTTTACGGCGGCGGCATATAGCGGACCGACGGTCGAGTCGGTCAGGATAGCGCCAGTTCCTAGCGCTACGGCCTCGGATACGACCTCCCCGAGGTCTAGCTCCGAGCCTGCGACAAAATTGTAGGCTCCGGAGACCGGCACCTCTACCCGTCCAGCCAAGAGGCTACCTCCCCGGCTATCCGGGCCGGCGACCGGCGGGCGCAGTCGACTACCAGTCCGGCGACTTCTCTGTAGTACGGCAGCCTACTGGCGTAGCGGCGCTCGAAGTCCCTCCGGCTGCCAAAGCCGAGAGGCCGGTCGGCTCCTCTGGTGCGGCGGTACAGCACGCCCGGGTCCTCCTCCAAAAATATCGTCGTAGTTTCAGAGAGCCGCTTCCGGTTGCGCTCGTCGAGTATCACCCCGCCGCCGCAGGAGATCACGCACGGACGACCGCTGGTTTTTCCGTCGAGAGCCTCGTCTAGCAACCGGCTTTCCAGCTCCCGGAAATAGGTTTCCCCGCAAGAAGAAAAGATGTCCGGTATCCGCCGGCCATCCCTGGCCTCTATCTCCCGGTCCAGGTCGATCAGTCGCCAGCCGAGCCTGCGGGCCAGAAGGCGGCCGACGGTGCTTTTGCCGCTCCCCATGAAACCGACGAGGGCCACCGGTCCTTTTTCCGGACGGCTACGCTCCGCCGTCCGGGCCATCTGCGCTCCGGGCGGTGGACTTTATACGGTCGGTGTAGGCGTCGTAGAAAGCGTGGAGGTCGGTCATGTTGTCTCCGCCGAACTTCTCCAGGAAAGCGTCGGCGAGGACTATGGCGACCATCGACTCGGCGATCACCGCCGCCGCCGGTACCGCGCAGGAGTCGGCCCGCTCCCGGAACGCCCGGGCGGGCTCCCCGGTCGAGAGGTCAACGGTACGGAGGGCCTGGGCGATGGTGGAAATAGGCTTCATCGCCGCCGACACTATGATCGGCTCTCCGTTACTCATGCCGCCTTCAAGTCCCCCGAGCCGGTTGCTGGCCCGCACTATCCGCCCGTCTTCGAGCAGGATCTCATCTTGTACCTCGCTGGAGCGGTGGCGGGCGACCTCAAACCCCATACCGAACTCCACACCTTTCATGGCGTTTATGGAGAGGATCGCGTGCGCCAGGCGGGCGTCGAGCTTTTCGCGCCAGTCCACGTAGGAGCCGAGACCCGGTGGACAACCTTCGGCGACCACGACGTACTCGCCGCCCAGAGCGTCCCGGGCGTAGCGGGCCGCGTCGATCTCGGCCTTCATCTTTTCCGAGACTTCCTCATCCGGACACCGGACATCGGAATCGTCGGCCTTGGCGGCGTCGAGAGCGGCTTTTTCTTTCTCGTAGGCGGCATTTCCGATCCTGTAGACCGCGCTCTTGATCTCCACCCCGAACTCCGATAGCAGCTTTTTGGCAATCCCGCCGGCCGCGACCCGGGCCGTGGTCTCCCGGGCGCTGGAACGCTCCAGTACGTTCCGGAGGTCATCGAAAGCGTACTTCTGCATCCCCGCGAGGTCCGCGTGTCCGGGCCTCGGCAGGGTAACGCGCTTTGCCGGAGCCGCCGCTTCCTCCGGCGGCTCCGGGCTCATGCGGGCCTCCCAGTTGGCGTAGTCCTTGTTCCGGATCAACATGGAGACCGGCGACCCTAGAGCGTACCCGTGCCGGACCCCGCCGAGAAACTCGACCTCATCCGTTTCTATCTTCTGACGCCCGCCCCGCCCGTAGCCCCTCTGCCGCCGGGCGAGGTCGCGGTTCACATCCTCCGCTGTTAGCGCGAGGCCCGCCGGAACCCCGTGCACCAGGGTTACCTCAGCCGGCCCGTGGGACTCACCTGCCGTAGAAAAGCTAAACTTCACTCAAACCCTTTCTCTGGAACCACCGAAACCGGTAACCCGAACTCGGAGGCCGGGACGCCGTCTCAAACCTTATACCAGAGAATATAAACCACCGCGGCGGCGGTAGAAACTACCGGTCTCTCGATGGGAGGTCCCCACCACTGTTGAAAAGCCCGTCACCGGTCTGTCGCCCCGTTCCCCCGGACGTACTACCGCCAGGGTTTGCCCCGCCGGCTCCGCCACCGGACCCAGCACCTCCCGAACCGGAACTATCTGAGTTTGAATTGCTGCCGTCGACACCGCCGAGGTCGTCGTCGAGGATGCTGGAGCCGTCGCCGGAGTCACTACCCGCGAAGTCCTCCGAACCGTCGCTAGAGAAATCGTCACCGGAGTTACTCCCCTGGCTACCGGAGAAACCGCTAGAGCCGTCTGAGTCGCCCCCGCCGGAGCTTTCTCCCGCGGAAGAGTCACCACTGTCACCTGAGCCGCTGCTACCAGAAGCGGAGCCGCCAGAGCCATCACCATTGGAAGCTTGTCCGCCACCGCCGTTGCCTGAGGAGGACCCACCGTCGCCGCCGGAGCCACCTCCTCCGTCGTCCGCGCTGGCTTCCGCGAGGAGTGGCCGGAAAGGGTCTTTACTCTCATATGCGGCGTAAGACTCGGCGTCTTCCTGGGCACCCGCTTCGGAGTCTTGAGATTGCGAGCCGGAGCTTCCGTTGCCGGAGATCTCACTGCCGGAGGTCGTACCGTTAGAGCTTTGGGCCTGGGAAGTAGTTTCTCCTTCTTGTTGGGCGACCTCGGGCGAGGTTGTCGCCGACTGGTTAGAGACCGACTCCTCGCCCGGTCCACCAAGAAAGAAGCTTGAGAAGATCCAGGCGAATATAGCGACCGCCACCAAGACTAGCAATATCGGTAAGATCTTGTTTTCCCGCAAGGGAGCTAAAGCCCCGCGCAGCCTGTCTAGCACCCGCCTAGCCTCCCCCGCCACTCGTGGTCTCTCCCCCGCCACCCGGTGACGCCGGAGGACCCGCAGCCGCTGGCGTAGCACTTGGTGTGGCGCTCCCCGAAGGCTGAGCGTAAACTTCAGCTACAACTTCAATCTGTAACAGGTTCTCCACGTTTTCCTGTCCGCCGGTAGTCTCTTCCCCCTGCTGCTCGACTTCCCCGTAGGTCAGCCCGCTTACGGTCACGAGCCGGGCCAGGTTTTGCAGTCGGAGCAGAAAGTTTTGCAGTTCACCGTAAGTGCCTTCAAAAGACATTGTAACCGGTATGACCGTAAAATCACCACCTTCGGCCGGTGGTTGAGGGTCTTCGGGCTGTATGGAGACCTGGGTAACGTTCGCGGCGGCCGCTATCTGTTGTAGCTGGACCACGAGGGTAGGTATCTCGGGGTTGTCCGGGATCAACTCCCCGAGTTGGAGAAGTTGGCGCTCGATATCCGGGGCTCGGGCCTGCAAGTCTTCGAGGTTCGCCACCTCCTGCTGGAGTTGTTGGAGTTGGGATTCTTTAGTGGATCTCTCCTCCCGGCGCTCGGAGATCTCCTGCCGTTGCGGACTAAAAAGCAGGAAGTAGTAGCCGACGATCAGGACTACGATGATGAGGCCGACCAGTATCAGAGTGTTACGCTCGTTGTTGCCCACTACGGCATCACCCCCGCCGGACCCCCGGAGCCACCGGTGGTACCTCCTCCAGGCTCTACAGTCGGTTCCCCGGAAGGCTCTCCAGAAGGTTCCTCGGAGGATCCACCGGTAGAGTCCTGACCGCCGCCGTCTAGTAGAGCGTCTATACCGGTCTCACCGACGCGGGTGACGAGCTGTGATAGAACCTCGAAGTTGATGGCGGGCTCTGCAAAGGTGTCCCGGTCGAGTTCCGCGGAGCTCAGATTAGAGTCGTTTAGGAACCTCAGGTTGTTCATCTGTACCACGAAGTCCGCCACGTTGCGGTACTGTGGCAGGGCGACGCCGGTGAACGTGATGGTCCCGGGCGCCAGCGTCTCTCCGGGTGCGGCGTCCACGCTGACCGGGGCGGCTTCGCCGGTAAAGCTGTCAAGGGTGGTCGACTCCGGTATAACGAACGTAAGACCCCGGAGGAACTCGTCCCACGGAAAGCGGGTCCGGACTATACCGTCGGCTATCGGTTTTATAGCCTGCAGGCGGTCTTCAAGGTCTCTAAACGGGCTCAGTTCCGCGAGACGCTGGTTCTGCTGGGATATTTGAGTGTCGAGGTCCGCTATCTCGTCCTCGACGTTGTTGAGTTGTATCAAGTTGTACAGATACAACCCGACCATCAGAACCACTACCACGGCGCCGGAGACCAGGAGCAGACCTAGCAAGCCGCCGGGCGCCTGTATACCGCCTCCCCGCCGGCGTTCCTCGGGGGGGACGAGGTTTATCCGCCTCAAGAGCCCTCCACCGCTACCCCGAACGCTACCGCGAGGACCGGCTCCATGGCTTGTAGCTGCTCGTCCGAGACGTTTGACTTGTTGGACGTTACGCTCTGCAGCGGCCGGCCCCGAGCGACCGGCACGCCGAGCAACTCTCCGAGATACCCGTCGATCCCGAACACCAGAGCGCCTTCTCCCGAGACGACGACCTGCGAGATGTCTTTAGACTCCGGCTGCGAGTAGTGATACTCGATAGACCGCTGCACGTCTTCGGCCAGCGTTTGCACCGCCTCTTCGAGGCCGCGCCGGTAGTCGTAGCGCATCGCCGGGTCCAGTATCTCCTGAGTTTCGGCGGTCTCGCTCGTCTCCTCACCGTCCTCTTCGGGTGGAGCCTCCGGTGGCGGGTTGCTTCCGAGGCCGACCCGGGCGTTTACCAACTGCTGCTCGGCTTCTTCTTCGGAGAGGTCGGTAGCGTCGGCGACCGATTGGGCCAGAAAGTTTGAGCCGCCCGGGATAAACCGGGTAAGCGTCGGGGTCGCGCCCTGGGTGACGGTCAGGTTGGTCAACTCGGAGCCTATGTCGAGGAGTAGCACCGCCCCGTCGTCTCCGGAAAGTTCCCGCGGAAGCGTCGAGCGCACCAGCGAGAGCGCCTTTACGTCGATGCCTCCGGGCCGGAGCCCGGCGGACCGCACCACCGAGGTGTAACGGGAAATCATCTCCCGCTGGGCAGCGACTATGAGGATACGGTCGAGGTCCGAGCCTTCTTCCTGAGGTCCCAGGACAACGTAATCCATAACGGCTTCGTCCATCGGCATCGGGATGTGATCCTGCGCCTCGAAACCTATAGCGCTTTTTAGATCTTCCTGGCTCATGCGCGGGAAGTCGAGAAACCGCACCACGACTTTCTGATTCGAGAGCCCCAGAAAGACCGTCTTGCCCTTGAACGAGTGCGAGGACCAGAACTCCCCAAGCTCCGAGGCCAGAAGGTCGTGGTCGGCGACCTCCCCGTCGGTCACCACTCCCGGCGGTAGCCTCCGGTACCCGACGTGTTGCAAGGTGTGTCCCCCGCCACCCGGCGTTATCTGGACAGCCTTGATGGCGCCCCGGTCTATATCTATCCCGACCGCCGATTGCCTCCTGAACCTTCCCAAACTCTAAGCTCCTCCGAACACGCTCAGGTACAGCCCCCAGACTTCACGGCCCAGGAAAAGGGTGAAGAGCCCGCCAAGCGCCATAAATACCCCAAACGGTATAGCGCTCCGGCGCCCTATACGACCGCTCAGCATCAGTACCCCGCTGACCAGAGCGCCGACAAAAGCCCCGATAAAAACGGCGAGCGCCGCGTAGAAACCGAGAAAGGCACCGAGCATCGCTCCCATCTTTACGTCTCCCATCCCCATCCCACCCGGATAAGCCAGAACGAGCGCAAAGAGCCCGCCGCCGACAGTGAGAGCCCCCGCGACCGGCAGCCACCAGGCGGCCGGGTTTACCGCGATAAACAGCCCGAGCCCGGCCACGGCCGCGGGTCCGACGATAACGTTCGGTAGCAGCCGGTGCTCGAGGTCGGTCCCGGCGAGGGCCACGAGAACCGGTATCAAGACCAGCGCGAGAACTAGCTCCAAACTAAACCCGAATCGCAAGCCCGCCGCCCCGAAAAGCAGTCCCGTACCCAGCTCGACCAGCGGGTAGCGAACCGATATGCTCTGCTTACAACTCCGGCACTTTCCCCGCAGAAAGAGGTACGACAACACCGGTACGTTGTCCTGGGACCGGATGGCCGTACCGCACTCCGGGCACCGGGACGCCGGCCAGACTATCGACTGGCGGAGTGGAACCCGGTGTATGACGACGTTCAGAAAGCTCCCTATCACCAACCCGAAGACAAACAGTATGGCGGAAAGCCAGATCAGCGGTCCGTCTCCGGAGCTACGTGCTCTAGTGCCGCAACCTCTACATCCCGGTCTACGGCGGCTTTGCGGCCTACGCTGGCGTTCGGCCCGACGACCACCCGGGCCCCGAGGCTCGCCCCCGGACCTACAACAGCCCCCGAAGACAACCACACCCCGGCCCCGACCATCGCGTCCCGGTCGACCACGACGTGGGCTCCGACGTGGCAGTGGCTGCCGAGCGCCGCGTCCGGCTGTATAACAGCCCCCGCCCCGAGCACCGACCCGTCGCCGACCGTAGCCTCCATCGAGACGTACGCCATCGGGTGTACGGCAGTTGCAAAACGACCGCCAAGTCCCCTGATAGAGTTCGCCACCTGCAACCGCGCCGTGTTGTCCGTGATCGCGACTATACAGAATACTGACTCGACCGAGAGCATACTCTTGAGCATCCCGATGTCCCCGAGCACCGGAAACCCTCTCACGGACCCCGGCAGTACCGCGTGCGCGTCGTCGTAAAAGCCGATCACATAGTCCTCAAAGCCCGCCGCAATCAGCACATCAAGCGCCACCCGGCCGTACCCGCCAGCGCCGACGACCGCGATCCTGAAGATGCCTTCGAGAGCTAACTCCTGCATCTCAACTTCTGGTTGAGGTGCATTCACTCTTGTCTCTGGCTCTCTTATCTCTATCTCCTACCGGCTCTGTTCCAACACGCCTATCCCTTCTGCGGCACGCATTCTAGCATTGTTACTCTGTATTTTCGCCAGCGTCGGTAGCTGGACATTCTAGAGGTCAGCGAAGCCTCCCGGTAAACCCTTTCTAGACCTGAAAGGCTCCCATCAGAGACCGTCCCCTCAGGAAATCCGGCGCGTCCAGCACCTTTGTTCCCGGTGCTTGTAGTCGGAGCACCTCGATGCCGCCCACGCCGCACCCCACGATAATCTTTCCGTTTGCAGCGGAGATCTCCCCGGGTCGAAGTCCGGCCGAGCCGTTTGCCAGGACGCGCGAGGCTAAAATCTTTACCGGACCTTCGATCTCCGGGTGTACCGCGCGGGCCCCAATATGCGGCGATAGCGCCCGGATGAGATCGTGGACCCCGGTAGCTTTCCGCTCCCAATATATAAAACGTTCGTCCGGTGATATCTTGGCCGCGTAAGTAGCCTCTCCGTCGTCTTGCTCTCGCAAGGTTAAATTCCCGGTCTCGATTTGACCTAGTACCTTTACTATAGCTTTACCCCCGAGCTCGGACAGTTCGTGGAGAAGTTCGCCGCCGGTCATGTTCGGACGGACTTGCACGCTCTCTTGCAAGGCGATATCGCCGGTGTCGAGCCCCTGGTCCATTTTTATTATGGTAGCGCCGGATGTTCGCTCCCCGGCCATCAGGGAACGCTCTACGGGCGCGGCTCCCCGGTAGGCGGGCAGCAGGGAAGCGTGGACGTTCCACGCACCATAGCGAGCCGCGTAGAGCGCCGCCGGGCGGAGAATCTGGCCGTAGGCCGCCACTACTAACGCGTCGGTGCCGGAGATCTTCTCAACAGCGTCCTCTATCCGGGACGGCTGGCTGAGATTCAAGCCCGCTTCTCCGGCCAGCCGGGCTACGGGCGTCGGGACGGTTTTGCGGCCCCGGCCCCGGCGGGCGTCCGGCTGCGAGATGACCAACCCGACTTCGTGCTCCGAAGAAATCAGACTGCGCAGGATGGTCGCCGCGAATTCCGGCGTCCCGGCAAAAGTTACGTTCAAGGTAGCCTACGCCCCGACGTTCAGTTCTGAGCCACCAGGCGCTCCCGCCACGCCCGCATCGCCGCCTTGCGCGACTCCCGGTCCGTACGGTCCAGGATCAGGATACCGTCCAGGTGATCCACCTCATGCTGTATTATGCGTGCAAGCAGACCTTCGGCTTCTAATGTTATAGGTGAGCCGGTAGTATCAAAGCCGGAGACGACAACGTTGGTGGGGCGTTCGACTTCGACCTGGATCTCCGGTATCGAGAGACAGCCTTCGGTGTCGGGTACGGGGTCTCCGATTTTTTGTTCTATGGTCGGGTTGACGATAACGTACTCTTCGTCTTCGAGGGCGGCGACCAGGACACGTTTAAGACGACCGACCTGGGTTGCTGCCAGGCCGACCCCGTCGTGTTCGCGCATGGTTTGTAGCATCTCTTCGGCGAGGCGTTCGAGCGACTCGTCAAACTCTTCTACGGTCGCGGCCCGGGATTTCAATACCGGGTCTCCAAACGTACGTATTTCGAGTGACACGCTTCTATACCTCCTCGGGATCCATATAAACTTGTATGTCCAGCCCTCCTAAACCGCGATCACCAGACTTTCCGCGAGCCGCTTCCCGGGCGAAAGCGGCCGCGCCGCGGGCTACGGCAGCCCGGTCTCGGGAGCGGAGCAGCACCCGCCAGGCAGGTCGGTCTCCAGAACGGGCGCGGGGAGCGGGTCCGGTTAGCTCGACGGCCGCGTCGAGAGCCGACTTTAGGCTGGATTCTACCGCATCCTTAACGCGGTTCTCCGGGCCGGAAAAGTCGATCACGGCCAGGTGGGTGTAAGGCGGATAGTCCAGGGAGCAGCGTCTTTCAAGCTCCGCTCGGACAAAGGCCGGGTAGTCACCCTCCAGGGCAACTTGTAGAACGGGATGTTCCGGAGAGCGGGTCTGGACCAGCAGTTGGCGGCAGGTCCCGGCGCACCCGTAGAGCAGCCGGAAAGCGCGCTCTTCGGCCCCCAAATCTCCGGCGAACAGCAGGGAGTCGGCGTCGGGTACGGCGACCGTCTTCCAGCTATCCGCAAGGATGTAGCGTGGGGTACCGACCACCACCCCGGCCGAGTCATTTTCGCGGTCATCGGCGGTCCGGAGCCCGACGCGTATACCGAGCGACCTGGAGAGTTCCTTCCGTACGCGCCCGACCGTTACACCGGTCGTGAGGAGGCGTCTGGAGCCGCAGCTCGGACACTCTCCGGGGGCTGGCTCCCGATAATCACAACCGGTGCAGAAGGCGGTGCTGCCGCCGGACTTGCTGGCGTCATCGTGGAGGACCAGGGGTCTACCGCAAATCGGACACGAAACAGCGCTCGCGCACCGGGCACAGGAGATCGTCTTCGAGTATCCGAGCCGGTTTACTACGATCCCGGTCCGCTCTCCGGCGTCCAGGTTCTCCCGGCAGGTTTTCATCAGGTCCGGGCTCAACATCGCGCCCGTGCCCCTCATGTCTATGATGCGACCGGCCGGCCACCGTTCAGGCTCGCGGCTTTCAATCTCCCGGATATCGTGCGCTGGTGCATAGAGATTTACCGAAGGTACGGTGGAGAGGAACAATACCCCGGCTCCTCGCTGCCGGCCGCGCTCCAGTGCCAGGTCCCGCGCGTGGATCGGGACGCCTTCGTAGCCGGGCGCGGCCCGGTAGGCCTCGTTCGGTTCGTCCACCACGCACACGGTCCCGAGGCGGGCGAGCGGCGTAAAGACCGCCGGCCGCGTACCGACCAGCACGTCTACCGCTCCTTCCCGGGCGGCGTCGTATACCATCGTCCGGCCTTTACCGAGCCCACTGTGGTACGGGGCGACCGTAAGACCGGGTGGCAGCCGGTCCCGCAAGAGGGAGACCAGCTTTTCGACCTGCTCTATCTCGGGCGCAAGGACAAGGGTCTGCTCCCACCGCCCCGCAGCCGCCTCCGCGAGCTCCGTAACCGCCGCCGCCCACTCAACGGCCGGCGCCCTACACACCCACGCGCCTCTTTCCTCGACCACGCGCCGGGCCGCGATGCCCAAAGAGCCTGTAGAAAATCGATCCCGCCACTTCGCGTCGGTCCCGCGCGTGGCGGACACCGGAGACGGCTCCGGTCGCTCCTCAAGCCTGACGGCTCCGCGCCGGGCGAGTCCCCGCAAGGTCTCCCTGCGGGCACCGGTCTCTCGAAGAAGCTCGGCGCTCGTATAGGCTGAACCGCGCTGGATGAGGGCCTCAAAAAGCTCCCTCTGCCGGGGAGCCCGGGCCAGGTCCGGCTCGCCGCCAGCGGTTGCGAACACCCACTCGACCGTCTTGCGGGCTTGCCGGGTCGGGGAAAGCCGCAGCCGGCCCGCAGCCTCGGCCAGCTTCAAGCCTTCCCGTCCGAGCCGCCGGCTGAGCGCTAAACGCCCGGCAACGTCTCCGGCCTTCCACGGCCATCCGGGCTCCGGGTCCCGCACCTCGTACACATCCACCGACAGACCCGGCGGCAGGGCGCTCCGCAGAATTCCCGCTAGAGGAACCGCGGCAGCCTCCGCCGTCCAGCGGCAGAACCTGGTGAGGTCCTCCTCCAGGGACAGGTTCGCCACCACGTCCCGGATGTCTTTTAGCTCTGACGGGTGGCGATCAGAAGTCTTTCGGTTACCGGAACTAGCAACGACTACGCCCAACCGCGAGTAACCCGAGATCGGGGCAACGACCACCGTACCGACCCGGACCTTACCCGTCAGACGCTCCGGTACCCGGTAGCTTAGCGGCGGCAGGGCGTGAGTCGGGATCAGGAGGCTCACCAGCACCTCCCTGGTTCTCTTCGAGGCGCTGGTGGTCCGGGTCCCGCTTGTAGAAATCGTCAACTAAGGTTTATGGACAGTAAAACGGAACTCTAGGCGCCAGCGGCCCGCCGCAGGTCGTCGGCCCGGGTCGTCTCTTCCCAGGTAAATCCCGGCTCCCGGCGGCCGAAGTGGCCGTAGGCGGCGGTAGCAGCGTAAACCGGCCGCTGCAACTTGAGGTCCCGTATCAGGGCTCCCGGCCGCAGGTCGAAATGCTCCTGGACCAAGTCGCTGATGTGGACGGGGTCTATGGTAGCCGTCCCAAAAGTTTCGACCATCACGCTAACCGGTCGGGCGACCCCTATCGCGTAGGCCACCTGGATCATGCACCGCTCGGCGAGCCCGGCGGCGACGACGTTCTTCGCGACCCAGCGGGCGGCGTAGGAGCCCGAGCGGTCGACCTTTGTCGGGTCCTTGCCCGAAAACGCTCCCCCGCCATGGGGCGTCGAGCCACCGTAGGTATCGACGATAATCTTGCGTCCGGTAAGCCCAGTGTCACCCTGCGGACCACCGACCACAAAGCGGCCGGTCGGGTTTACGAGGATCTCCGTTTTTCCCTTGTCGAACATCTCCTCCGGCACGACCGGCTCGATCACGGCTTCCACGAGGTCGCTTTTTATCTGGTCTTCGTAACCTTCCTGATGCTGGGCGGAGATCAGAACATTCTCTACACCTACCGGACGGGCACCCTCGTAGCGGACCGTTACCTGGCTCTTGCCGTCGGGCCGCAGGTAGGGCAGGTCCCCGTTCTTGCGGACCTCGGAGAGCCGCCGGGTAAGCGAGTGAGCCAGGGTAATTGGCAGCGGCATCAACTCCTCGGTCTCCGAGCAGGCATAGCCGAACATCATGCCCTGGTCTCCGGCCCCGATCTCGTCCAGTTCCTCATCGTCGCGGGCCTCTAAAGCCCGGTCAACGCCCTGGGCTATATCCGCCGACTGCGGATCTATGGTAACCATCACGCCGCACGTCTCGTTGTCAAAGCCGAACTTCGCCCGGGTGTACCCGATCTCGGAGATCTTGCGCCGGACCACGGTCGGAATATCGACGTAGGTCGTCGTCGTGATCTCACCGGCCACTATCACGAGACCGGTCGTAACGAGTGTCTCACAGGCCACCCGGCTATCCGGGTCCTCAACCAGAGCAGCATCCAGAATAGTGTCGGATATCTGGTCGGCGATCTTGTCCGGATGTCCCTCGGTCACCGATTCCGAAGTGAACAGGTGTGAGGTCCCCATACTCCCCGACACCGCGCTACCTTCCATCGTGCCCGGGATCGTTCGATCCGGCATGCCGTACCTCCCTATTTCTCGGCCATCTCCTCTAACAAGCTTTGTAGTATAGCTAAAGCTACCTCCGTTTTTACCGCCCGCGGTACAAAACGCTCCTGTTGCCGCCCAACTATGACGACCTCGTTGTCCTCCGACCCGAAACCGAGACCTGGTGAGGAGATGTCGTTTCCCACCACAAGGTCGACGCCTTTCTTGCCAAGTTTTTCGCGGGCGTCGGGCGCGGGGTCTCCGTGAGTCGCGGCAAATCCGACCACGAAAAGCTCCGGGTAGCGCTCCCGGACGGCGCCCAGAATGTCCTCCGTCGCCGCAAGCTCAATCGTCAGTCGCTCTGAACGCCGGATCTTCCGCTCCAGCTCCGGAGATGCCGGGGTGAAGTCCGAGACCGCCGCCGCCATAATTAGCGCGTCGGCCTCCCCCGAGTGCCGCAGCGTAGCCTCGTAAAGCTCGTGGAAGCTTTCCACCGACACCCACTCCACGCCGGGCTCGACGCTCTCCACGTTGGCCGCCACGACGGTGACCTCGGCCCCGAGCCGGACCGCCTGACGCGCCAGAGAGAGCCCCATCTTCCCCGAAGACCGGTTCCCGATGAACCTTACGCTGTCTATCGGTTCCCGCGTACCCCCGGCGGTCACCAATATCCGCCGACCGGCCAGCGGCCCCCCAAGAGCGCTCAGAACCCGGGAGACGACACCCTCGGGAGGCGCAACTTCGTCCACAACCAGACAGCCGTCTTCCTCCAGCAACCGGATATTCTCCCGGACCGCCGGATGGCGGGAGGTTTCGGGGTCTAGAGCAGGGAAGATCACCACCGGCCGCACGCCAGCCGCGTAAGCTCCAGCTACCAGCCCTCCCTCGATGCCCCGGGCCAGCCGCGCCAACGTCCCGGCGGTAGCCGACAGAAAAACAAGAGCCTCGGCGACATGACTCGGACTCTCTACCACCGGCACGGAGGCTCCCTGGAAAGCTGCGGGACCTATAAAGCTCTTGGTCCCCGGTTCCAGGTAAACCTCTACTTCACGGCCAGCTTCGATAAACTGCTTTGAAATCTCCGGGGCCTTGAGAGAGGCGGTAGCCGGGCCTATGGAGAGGAGGATCACGGCGCGGCCGCTACAGCGTAGGGCTAAACCTTTAAGCGGCGTCCGGGTCGTCTCCGCCTGTGACCTCGCCCGCGCCATCGGGAAGCTCCTCAGAGACTTCTTCTGGAGCTTCGGCCCCGACGGTCTCGTCCGTGGAGATACCCTGTCCGGCGGCCTCTTCGGCGACCGGCTCGGAAGCCGTCTCGGCGTCGGGCGCGTAGTCCGGCTCCGTAGAGGACTTGAACCCTATATGGAGCCGGTCCTCCCGCAACTCTTCTATGGCGATGGTCAGCGGGTGCTGCGAACGGGTGTGGACCTGCGGTCCCGGTATGCCCAGAGAGTCATTCAGCCCGAGCGTCGCCGCGTACTCATTGATTTCCCGCGCCCGGCGGGCGGTGGCGAGCACCAGCCCGTAACGGGAATCTACTTTGCCGAGCAGGTTGTCTACTCTAAGTTCGTTTAGCACCGTTATCTCCTTCTATGATTTCTCTCAACAAGCGGATCATCTCGTCCCGAGACTCTTCCGGGTCTTCGTTGACGACCTCATGGTCAAACTCCTCCAGAGCCGCGAGTTCCTCGACCGCCGTCGTCATGCGTTTCTCCAGCGCCTCCGGGGTCTCTGTGGCCCGGCCCTGGAGCCTCCTGTGGGTCTCCTCTATAGACGGCGCCCGCACGAATACCATCTCGGCGTCGGGCCGCTTTCTCCGCACCTGCCGCGCACCCTGAAGCTCTATCTCAAGGATAACCGACGACTCATTGCGCAGAAAGTCCTCGACCCGGTATTCAGGTGTACCGTAGAGGTTGCCGGAATACTCCGCCCACTCCAGAAAGTAACCAGCCTGGATCTCACGCTCGAACTCCTCCCGGGAGAGGAATATGTAGTCCCGGCCGTCTACCTCTCCCTTTCGCGGTCTGCGGGTAGTCGCCGACACCGAGTACGCCAGAGACGGTATCGCGTCGAGCGCGACCCGGATAAGCGTGGATTTTCCCGCTCCGGAAGGCCCGGAGACGACGATCAGCTTTCCTCGCAACCCAATGCCTCTACGAGCCGGTCTCTTTGTCCGTGCGTAAGCCCTACGAGCGTCTTTGACCGGCTAATACCGGACTCTCGGAGTACCCGGGTTACCTTGGTGCGTCCAAGCCCCCGGACAGCGAGCAGCATTTCTTCTACCTTTGCGCCTTTCAACTCTTCCGAGGGATCCATGAGTAGTTCACAAATACTGCGTTCACCGCTTTTTAAGTGTCGCTTGGCCGCTGCCCGGGAAAAGCGTATCCGGTTCGCTTCTTCGAGCGCGCTCAGCCGCTGCTGAGAGGTCCTATCTGGTGCGCGCCTTAGCATTGGCCCCTCATTGTACCACCCGGCCTCCTACCAGGTTCAACCGCGAGCCCTACAAGCTCCCGGACGCTAGTGCCCGACCTCAGCAAGTATGCGGCCAACTCCTCCAGTATCTCGGAAGGTTCCCGCACAAAGGACGAAGCTCCTATCTGAACCGCCGAAGCCCCCGCCAGCAAGAACTCGGCCACGTCCGTGCCGGATGAGACGCCACCGCACCCGACTACCGGTATCCCGACTTCCCGGGAGACCTCGTAGACGACCCGGAGCGCCAGCGGTTTTATCGCCGGTCCGGACAGCCCGCCGCGTACCAGAACGCTTTGGTGGTCTAGGTCCACGGTGAGCGCCGGGACAGTGTTTATGAGCGTAACCGCGTCCGCTCCCGCCTCCACAGCCGCGGCCGCGTTTCCGACCGCCCCCTCGTAAGTCAACTTCGCCAGAACTGGTTTGCGCGAGCATCTCGTCCGACAGGCCGCGACGACCCCGGCGACGTTGCGGGGAGATTCGCAGAACGTCAGGCCGCCGCGCTCAACGTTCGGGCAGGAGAGGTTGATCTCGACCGCCGCTACGCAATCCTCAGCCGCCATCCGGCCCGCAAGCTCCGCAAATTCCTCAACCGTCTCACCCGCGATCGAGACGACCAGCGGCAATCCGACTTCAAAGTCCTGCAAGCTCTCCAAGAAATGGTTCACCCCGGGGTTTTGCAGACCTATCGAGTTCACCAGGCCCGCGGGCGTTTCGGCGATGCGGGGTGGCGGGTTTCCAGTCCGGCTTTTCAGCGTAACCGTCTTCGGCAACATAGCGCCGTATGCCGCTACAGCTTCGGCATCGAGGGCTTCCCGGGAAAGCGTACCGGCTGCCGGCATGAGCGGTGTTCTCAACGGTATGCCGCAGAGATCTGACGCTAGCAGCGAACCCCGCGACACCTCTACCAAGCCAGCTTCTCCGCCGGAAAAACTGGGCCGTCGATGCAGGACCGGGCGTACACCCGCTCTCCAGCCTCCCAAGCCGGTACGGCACAACCGTAACAGGAGCCGGTCGCGCAGGCCATCCGCTCCCGCACCGCAATCTGCACCGGCACCCGACCCTCGAACGTTCTTTTCGCGTCCACCAGACTATCCTGAGAGCCGCTAACGTAGAGCGCCGCGTAACGACCAAGGTCTCCCAAGCTCACGGTCACCGCCTCTAAAAAGCTGAGATATTCTCTCTCACCGACCAGCGATGAACCAGGATACACTCTCCCGAGCCAGTCCGCGTACCCTCGCGAGGAAGCGTGCGGAAGCTCAAAGTACGCTTCGTACCGTATGTTCTCTTTCTCCAACCGGCGACCCAACAGCTTAAACGGCGCGACCCACACACCGCCGCCGATCAAGACGACAGGCCCCGCATCCGGGACCGTAAAACCCCGACCTCGCGGCATGCTTACCAGTATCTCGTCCTGAACTTCAGCCAGAAGCCTTGTAAAGGACCCTTTAACCTTAAACAACAGACTAATAGTGTCGTCGATAAAGTCGTGGACAAAAAACGGTCGGGACATAAAGGGGTCTACGGGCGGCGAGCCGGTGTTCGGCGGACTTGCAGGGCGGACCATGACGAACTGTCCAGGTTCCGGATGGGAACCTGTCCAGCGGTAGCGGAGAAGGGTGTGCTCTCCTCCGGTTTCTTGTTTCTCCAGTATCTGGACCCGGTGTAGCTTCAAGCTTTCGTAACGTACAGGTTTTGGAGCGGCTCGACGTTTTGCAGACCGCCCCGGATGCTCGACTCTATACCCTGGATGGCGGCCGCGGCTCCCGCGAGGGTCGTGATGCACGGAACGCCGTGGGCCAAGGCTTTACGGCGGATCATGTACCCGTCCGTCCGGGCTCCGCGACCCCAGGGAGTATTTACTATGAGATCCACCCTACCGGCTTCTATCCGGCCGAGTACGTCTTCACCGGACTCCCCGATCTTCGGCACCACCTCTACGGAGAGACCGTTGTTCTGGAGAACTTCGGCCGTTCCTTCGCTCGCCGCGAGCTCAAACCCGAGGTCGGCGAACGACCGGGCGATCAAGACCACCGCCCGCTTGTCCCGGTTCGACACCGAGATGTATACCCGTCCGGAGACCGGCAGTTTCTGCCCGGCCGCCGTCAGCGCCTTTGCGAAAGCGCCGCCGAAAGACGAATCTATACCCATCGCTTCGCCGGTGGAGCGCATTTCCGGTCCAAGCAAAGTATCCACCCCGGCAAACCGGTCGAACGGGAAAACCGGCGCTTTTACGCTAAAGTGCCTGACGGTATCGACCTCCGTGACGTGCCGCAGGTCGGCCAGCTTCTCGCCGAGGAGCACCCGGGTAGCGAGCTTCGCCAACGGTACCCCGGTAGCTTTGGATACATAGGGGACCGTCCGTGAGGCTCGGGGGTTGCACTCGATCACCATCACATCTTCGCCCCGAATTACGTACTGCACGTTCATCAACCCCACCACCCCGATGCCCCGGGCCAGACGCCCAGTATAATCCCGGATGCGGTCGAGCAGAGCCTGGTGGATAGTGATCGGCGGCGTTACGCAAGAGGAATCCCCGGAATGAACCCCGGCTTCTTCCACGTGCTCCATGATGCCCCCGATGTACACCTCCTCCCCATCCGACACCGCGTCTACATCAACCTCTACGTAATCCTCCATGAACTTGTCCACGAGTATTGGATGCTCCGGCGTTTCCTCTACGCTAGCCTTCAAGTATAGATTTAGGTCTTCATCATTGTAAGCGATCTCCATGCGGCGGCCACCCAGAACGTAGGAGGGTCGCACGACCACCGGATAACCCAGGTCCTGCGCAACTTCCCGGGTCTCCGCGGCGCTGACCGCGGTGCCGAACCGGGGATGCGGAATACCGAGATCGGTGAGCAATCTGCCGAAGCGAGACCGGTCTTCTGCCAGGTCTATGGCATCTGGCGAGGTACCGAGTATCGGAATACCGGCGCTCTCCAGTTCGCGGGCCAGCTTGAGGGGGCTCTGGCCGCCGAACTGTAGAATTACGCCGTCCGGGTTTTCTCTCCGGATAACCTCCAGGACATACTCGGCGGTCAGAGGCTCGAAGTAGAGCCGGGTAGAAGTATCGTAGTCCGTGGAGACCGTCTCCGGGTTTGAGTTAACCATAACGGCGTCGTATCCAGCGTCGGAGAGGGCATAGCTGGCGTGGACGCAGGCGTAGTCGAACTCTATCCCCTGGCCGATGCGGTTCGGCCCGCTCCCGAGAACTATTACCGAAGGGTTCTCGCCGCGTTCTACCTCGTCTTCCGTCTCGTAGGTCGAGTAGTAGTACGGCGTGCGGGCCGGAAACTCACCCGCGCAAGTGTCGACGGCCTTGTAGGTCGGATGCACTCCTAGCGCGCGCCGCACGCCCCGCAAGACCTCCGTCGAAGACCCGGACGTACCGGCTAGAGCACCGTCCGTTAACCCTACCCGCTTGGCTTCCCGCAATTCTTCCGCTCCCGGAGAACCGGAAATGACGCCTTCCGTAGCCACGATCTTTGCGATGGAGGCTATGAAGAACGGGTCTATCTGCGTGCGCTCGAAGATTTCCTGTATGTCCTTCCCGGACCTTAGCGCCTCAAACACGGCGAAGATCCGGTACGGGTTCGGTTCTTCCAGGTTTGGCAGGACGTCCTCCGGGTCTACCTCTAGTGAAGCTATAGCCTTTAGCAAGCTTTCGGTAAAAGTCCGGCCTATCGCCATGACTTCTCCCACGGAGTGCATCCGGGTGGTCAGGCGGGGGGCTGCGGCGGGGAACTTTTCGAACGCGAAACGCGGGATCTTGGTAACGACATAGTCAAGGGCTGGCTCGAAAGACGCCGGGGTAGCGCGGGTAATGTCGTTCGGGATCTCATCCAGCGCGTACCCGACAGCGAGCTTCGCGGCGATCTTGGCTATCGGGAAACCCGTCGCCTTGCTCGCCAGAGCGCTCGACCGGCTAACCCTGGGGTTCATCTCGATCACGTAGAACTCGTCACTCTCCGGGTCTACCGCAAACTGGATGTTCGAGCCCCCAGTCTGTACCCCTATTTCACGTATTATGCGTAAAGAAGCGGTACGGAGGGTCTGGTACTGGCGGTCGGAGAGGGTCTGGGCGGGGGCGACGGTTATAGAGTCGCCGGTGTGAACGCCCATGGGGTCGAGGTTTTCGATGGAGCAGATCACGACCACGTTGTCGGAGAGATCACGCATGACTTCCAGCTCGAACTCTTTCCAGCCGGCGACGGACTTCTCGACGAGTACGCTGCCTACCGGGCTCGCATCAAGACCGTCGGCTACGGTTCTCCGCAGCTCGTCGAGATCATGGGCGATGGCTCCACCCTTGCCGCCGAGAGTAAAGCTCGGGCGGATGATAAGGGGGTACCCAATCCTCCCGGCAAGTTCCTCAGCTTCGGGCACGCGGCGGACCGTCCGGCTCTCGGGGACCTTTAGCCCGATACGGTCCATCGCTTCGTGGAAAAGTTGGCGGTCCTCGGCCTTCTGTATCGACTCGACCGAAGCGCCCAATAGCTCCACGTCGTAAGCATCGAGCGTGCCGGCTTCATAAAGCTCTATCGCAAGGTTAAGGGCGGTCTGGCCGCCGAGGGTCGGTAGCAGCGCCTCGGGGCGCTCCCGGCGGATGATCTCGGCTACCGTACTCGCGGTGAGCGGTTCGACGTAGGTAACGTCGGCGACTTCCGGATCGGTCATTATTGTCGCGGGATTTGAGTTGACCAGCACTACCCGGTAACCCTCGTCCCGGAGAGCCCGGCAAGCCTGGGTGCCGGAGTAGTCAAACTCCGCCGCCTGGCCGATGACGATCGGGCCTGAACCAACTATAAGGATACTTTGTATGTCGTTTCGGCGGGGCATCTATATACCTCTACTATACCTTTAGTGCCCCGGAGACATGCTCCACGAAGTCGTCGAATAGGTAGCCGGAGTCCCGCGGTCCGGGGCTCGACTCCGGGTGGTACTGGACGCTCCAGGCGTTGCGTCCGGGGCTCGCGAGGCCTTCGACCGTGCCGTCGTAGAGGTTGCGGTGGGTAAGCTCCACGCCGTCCAGCAGCGAATCTCCGTTTACGGCAAACCCGTGGTTCTGGCTGGTAATCTCGATCCGGCCGGTAAGGAGGTTGCGGACCGGGTGGTTGGCTCCGTGATGCCCGAAGGGCATCTTGTAGGTCTCGCAGCCTAGAGCACGTCCCAGCAACTGGTGCCCGAGGCAGATACCGAACACGGGAATCTCGCCGACTAGCGGCTGGAGGTTTTCTACCGCTTTTTGCAGGGCCGCAGGATCGCCGGGCCCGTTGGAGAGAAAGATGCCTGAAGGGTCGGCGGCGAGTACCTCTTCGGCGCTCGTGGAGCCGGGCATCGCCAGGATCGATGCCCCGCGACTCCGGAGTTCCTTGTAGATTGAACCCTTAACCCCGTAATCGAGGGCTACGACCTTGCACAACTCTTCTCCAAAGGCCGGTAGCAGGACCGGCTCCGTGAGATCCGTGCCGGTAGAGGCGAGGTCTAAACCCGCCATCTCGGGGTGAGCATTCGCCAGGTCGCGCAGCGAGGCGTCGTCGCGGCCGGAGGTGGAGATCACACCGCGCATGGCACCCTTATCCCTCAAGTGACGGGTTAGGGCGCGGGTATCGAGACCTTCAACACCGATAACGCCGCTCTCATCGAGCAGGGCGGCCAGGGAGCGCTCGCTGGCCCAGTTGCTGTGGTGCGGGGTGTACTCCCGGACGAGCACGGCGGCGGCTTGTACACGGGGCGACTCTTCGTCGCCGGATATTACACCGTAGTTCCCGATCAGGGGGTAGGTGAACATGAGGATCTGGCCGCGGTACGACGGGTCGGTTAGGGTCTCCTGGTAGCCGACCATGCTGGTGGTGAATACTACCTCTCCGGCGACCTCTCCCTCGCCGGCAAAGGTCCAACCCTCGAAAGCAGCCCCGTCTTCGAGGACCAGTCGGGCCCGACTACGAACGTATTCCAAACCGCGCTCCCATCCTGTTGTAAACCAGCTCTCCACCGACCACGGTGCATACGACCCGGCCCTGCAGCCGCTCTCCGCGGTACGGACTATTAGACGACCGGCTAAAAAGGGTATCACGGTCGACCGTCCACTCCTCGGAGAGATCCACCAGCGTCAAGTCCGCCGGCACCCCGGCTGTTATACCGCCGGACCCGCCGGATACCCAGCGGCCCGGTGCACAACTCATGGCCTCGACGAGCCGTGAGAGCGGTAGCGCGCCATCCACGACCAGCTTTGTATAAAGCGCGGCGAACGCCGTTTCGTGTCCGAGAAAGCCGGGAGCCGCTTCTTGTAGAGGCAACTCCTTCTCCTCCGGGGCGTGCGGCGCGTGATCCGTAGCCACGAAGTCCAGGATACCACTCCGCAACGAACTTCCAACGCTCCGGCGGTCTGCCGGCGGCCGTAGAGGCGGGTTTACCCGGTAGAGGCCGTCTAGCGTGGCGATGAGCCCATCTTCGAGGGTCAGGTGGTGCGGCGTGGTGTCGGCGGTGATACTCGTGCCGGGCAGTTTTTTAAAGAACTCCACGAGCGCGGCGGAGAGCCCGGTGCTCACGTGGGTGATGTGGACCCTCGCGCCGGTCTCGGCGGCCAGGACGAGCGCGGTTGCGGTTGCGGTGTCCTCGGCGCTCGCCGGAGAACCCGGAACACCGGCCAGGGCCGCGGCCTCGCCGTCGTGGACGACACCGGTTGCCAGCGTCATGTTTTCGCAGTGCAGGATCACCGGCAGCCCGGCGGAGCGGGCGTAGAGCATCCCGTTGCGGAGCACCCCGGCGGACGCCGTTCCGAGACCGTCGTCCGAAACACAAAACGCTCCGGCTTCCTTTAACAGCCGCATCTCGGTGAGCTGCTCGCCCACGAGGCCGGCGTGTAGCGCGGCGGAGACGTAGGCCCGGACCCGCGACTCCTTCTCGATGCGGCGTACGAGGCCCGAGACTATAACCGGTTTATCCACCACAGGGTCGGTATTCGGCATCATAACGACGCTCGTAAACCCACCGGCGGCCGCGGCGGCCGAAGCGGTCTCTATGGTCTCTTCGTCCTCCCGGCCCGGCGTGCGCCAGTGGGCGTGGACGTCGGTGAAACCCGGAAAAAGGTGGAGGCCGTCGGCTACGACCTCATGGTCGCCCCGCAAGCTCGTTCCAACCTCGGCGACCCGACCGTCCGACACGCGCACGTCCAGGATACCGTCCAGCCCGGAAAGTGGGTCGAGTACGTGGGCGCCGCGGAGAACGAGGTCGCTCAAGCCGCTACCCGCGAGCGCGAGGTTTCGCGCTCGCGAGCCGCCGTTGCTAGCGCGAGCACCGCCGAGCGGATGTGGATACCGGATGAAACCTGATCCCGGACCAGCGACGCCTCGTCGAATACCACGTCCCCGGCTATCTCGACTCCCCGGTTTACCGGCCCCGGGTGCAGTATCCGCATACCGGGCCTCTCCGCCAGGTGCCGGGGCCCGACCCCGTAGAACGCGGCGTACTCCGCGACCGACGGCACAAGGGCGGCGGACATCCGCTCTTTCTGGAGCCGCAGGGTGTACAAAGCATCCGCTCCCCACGATACAGCCTCATCGACCGACCCGAGGAGCGGTAATCCCCAAGCGGCGGCTTCCCGGGGCAGCAGCGTCTCCGGGGCCACGAGCGCAAGCTCTATTCCAGAACTCTGAAAAGCGGGAATAATGCTGCGGGCTACCCGGCTGTGCAGTATGTCCCCGACGATAGCGACCTTCCGGCCGGCGAGCTCGTCAAAACCTCCCCAGGTCTCGGCCAGAGAGTAGAGGTCTAGGAGCGCCTGTGTCGGGTGCTGTCCACAACCGTCGCCGGCGTTTATTACGGCCGCGTTCGTGTACCGGGCGGCCAGCGCGGCGGCTCCCGTAGCCGGGTGGCGCAGCACGATGGCGTCAGCGCCGAGTTGATCTAGGGTGACGACCGTATCGACCAGAGACTCACCTTTTGAGAGAGCGGAGCCTTTTTGGGAAAGCGTAATGACGTCCGCCCCCGCCCGGCGGGCGGCGAGCTCGAAGGAGGCTGAGGTCCGCGTTGACGACTCAAAGAACGCCAGACACACCGTCTTGCCACGGAGTACGCCCTCCGCTCCATTATCAGCATGCCCCCGGGCGAGGTCGAGCACGCTCCGCAACTCCGTACGGGTTGACGTTTCCAGGCTCAACAGATGTTTAGCGCGCAACGGAGATCACCCGGTCTTCCTCTCCGGTCTCGACCAGGCAAACCCGTACCCGCTCGTCAAGGGCGGTCGGCACGTTCTTGCCTACGTAGTCCGCCCGTATCGGAAGCTCCCGGTGGCCGCGGTCGACGAGTATCGCGAGCTGTATGGCCGCCGGTCGTCCCATCTCCAGAAGCGCGTCCATCGCCGCCCGGGCCGTCCGCCCGGTAAACAGCACGTCGTCTACCATCACCACGGTCTTTCCGGTGACCGGAAAAGGAACGTGGCTGCCGCGAACCTCGGGCTCACCGGCACTCGTGTCGTCGAGGTCGTCGCGGTGGAGCGTGATGTCTAGGGCCCCCACCGGCACGTCTATGCCCTCGAAGTGTTTGATGTTCTCCGAGATCCTGCGCGCCAGCGGTACCCCGCGGGTAAGCACCCCGACGAGTACCAGTTCGTCGAGAGTGGAGGAGTTACGCTCCAGAATTTCGTGTGAAATACGCCTCAGCGAACGGTCGAGGGCGTCTGCGGAAAGTACTACGGAGAGTGCGCGCTGTCGTTCGCTCGCGCTGGACCAGCTAACCAACCTTTGTTGCCTCCTTTGCGTCTCACGGGACGCGATTAAAGGTGTAACCGGCTACAAGCTACTAGAGCGGGTACCTTCCGTCAAGCTCGACTAAAGGGCCCGGCTTACCGCTTGTCGAATCTGGCCTGCACGGTCATACCCGGAGCCGGGGAACGCGAGATCACATCCAGCTTTCCTCCGGCTTTCTCAGCCCTCGCCCGCAGGCAGCCTAGACTGCTACCAGCATCGGCCACCGAGAGTCTGCGGCCGTCGTCCCGCACCTTGACGATCACCACGCCTCCCACGTCTCTGGACTCCAGCCACACATGCTTTGCGCCGGAGTGCTTGGCGGCGTTCCACAGCGCCTCACCAACCACCTTGTAAGCAACGGCGAGCTCTTCAGGGTCCAGGAGTTCCAGCGAGGACCTCAGGTCTTTGTATGCCACAACTCCGAAATAGCGCTCCACATCCTGCAGAAGCTGGTCCAGGAGATCCTCCGGACAGACTTCGGAAGCCCGGCATAAGACGCGGAGTTCGCCGATAGGCCTGCCGACCTGGTAGTTGGCTTCCCGGGATGCGTCGACCGCGCTTTCTAAAGCTTTCTCGGCGAGACCCGCATCACCCCTGGCTCTTGCCGCCAGGTAGGAGTCGAGGAGCAGCGATGTACCCTGGACGCTCTCCATCAAGCTGCCGTGCAACTCCTCCGAGATGCGGCCCTGCTCTTTGCGGCGGGCGAGTGTCTCGCCGTCGCGCCGGAGACCGCGGCTGTAGCTAGAGACCAGAGAAATCCGTAGAGCCAGTAGAAACATCAGGATCACCCCTCCGAGCAGCAAGTACTGCGGCGGTCGCGGGCTGAACGCCGCCCAGGCCAGCAATAGTCCGTAGTGCAGCGGTGGAGAAAGAGGACCAAGCCAGAAAGAGAAGACCCTCCACGGCGGGATCTCCAGGTTCGGGTTCAGGGCGTCGGAGGGCACCGCTCTCATGGCAGCCAACCCAGATGTGGAGACTCCCAGGGCCCAGAAAAGAGCGGGAAGCTCGACGATCTCGTAGGGTCCGAACGGCCGCAGGTTTAGGTATATCCCGTCAGCTACCACGAAAAGAACGAGCGCCGTCACCAGAAGGCCGCTGAACCGGGGTCTCCGGTCTACGGAAAGTACCACGAGCCCGAGATACAAGAGCCCAACATCGAGCGCCAGCCCGGAGACCGCGGGGAGAATCTCCAGAAAGCTTCTCTGCCCGGCTGCAGCCGCCGGAGTCAGGATAAAGTACCAGATCAACAACCCGGAAGAGAGCATAACGCTTACCGCATCGACAGTTGAGATAAGGGTTGTCCGCCGGGTCACCCGGGCAACGAGCCACAATAATGCTCCGAAGAGCAGCACATAAGAAACGCCGTAGGCGGCGTTATTTACCGCAACGCCCCAGGGAAGACCAAAAACGTTCGCACCGCCCCGAACTATCTCTCCGGCAAAACGGACGACCATACCGCCACCGAAAAGAAACCAGAATACCTTCTCCGCCCCTGAAATCCGGAACACGACCACCGTGAAAGTGGCGCTCGCGAAAACTACCGCAGACCAGTAAGAGACCACGGCAACCGACACGTCCCCGGCCAAGCCACCGGGAAACATCCCGAATAGAACAGCCGCTATTATCCACAATACGACTACCAACAAACCACCGCGCCGCACATCAGCCACGCGAGGTCCGGCGATACCAGGGAACCGCACCCATCCCCCTTTTCAACCTTCCATCAACCATTGAATACTAAAGCTTTTTGTGAACTTTTGCACCCCCGATCAGACCCATTTGCGTGCGACCACGCGGGCCCGTCGTACGCCCGTAAAGAACAATGTCTTGCCCCGTAAGCCGATCCTTTAGAACTGGATTAAGCCTAAAAGACTTACGTGGGTTAACACCCCTAGTACAAGTACTAGTTATATAGACCCAACCAACAGTGCACCTTTACTTGCACTATCAGACGTAGTATGGACAGTACTAACAAAAATAACAAGGTAAATGGTAGATACATACAACAGGAAGTGGTAAACATACATGCCAAGTAGGACGACTAAAGAGGAAGGGCGAGTCGTTGGGAAACAGAAGAGTGGCGCTTAAGCCCCATGCGGTCAAGATTCGTGATTGGGTAGATGAAGGTCGTGGGGATGACTGGATCGCCCAGGAGCTAAATACGACGCCTTCGAGCGTTCAGAGCTTCCGGTCTCGGAACTCTATATACCGGCGGGACCCGGTACGGCGGGGACGGCTTTCGGAGCACCCGGCGACCATGGAGATCTCCGATGGCACCATAACCGTGCGGACTGAGGCGAGCAAGTCGGATGTCTTTGACAAGGAGTGGAGCGACTACCTCAACCGGGAGTCGAATGGCTTGCAGGTCGTTATAACCCAGGACCGAATTTACCTGGAAAAGGCTGGCTAGCCGTTGGCCGACCGCCCGGAAGGCGTGGAACTCTATTTGAGCGTTCCGGATGCCGAGGCGTTGCACGCTGGTCTGGAAGATCTGCTCGAAAACGGGCATGGTGGACCGGAGCTGGAGAAAATTTACCGGGTACTCGGGTGGCGGATACTCGCCACCCGCCCGGGAGTCGGCCTGACCGGGAGCATGGCGGACCTTGCGCGCAGCGCGGGCTCCGTGGAAGAGTATGAGGCCAAACGGGATCGCGAACTCGGTCCTATACTAGATGGTCTGGAACGCGGGGATAACCGGGACCCTTAGCGTGAGGCCCCGTATTTCAACGGATTGTTACCAGACTGTTATCAAACATTAGCTACCGTGTAACCTGTAGTAGATATATTGCCGATCAATGGGCAGTCCCCTTCCGGCCCAGAAAATGATTAACCGGGCCGTGGATCACGCACGGTCCGGCTTTTTCCGTATGCTAACCTGTTTAAGGCAGGTTTATAAACCATGAAAGGCTGTGCATGGCTGGATTGTTTCCGACCCTCTTCAGTGCCCTCCTCATAGGAGGTCTGGCACTGATGTCTCATTGGGCCCGCAAAAACCCGGGGGCGGAGATCAGCCTTATCGTGATAGTCGGGTTTCTATCTGTTCTGATTCTCGGTTTAGCGGGACTTTTGGCGCTGTCGCAGGCGGCGGGCACGGTTTCGCCGGAGCAGTTCTCACCGGCGCTGTTTACCACGGTGACGGTTACTTTCGCCGTCACCGGCCTTGCGGGGCTCGCGCTCTGCATCGCGCCGCTGCTTAAAGTAGTCGGCCGCCGGAGCGCCGGACGGCTTTCGGACCCGCCGGTGTTCTTTGCCGCGTGGCTGTTCGTAGTGGTGCTCGGGGTCCATTTGGCGCTCATCGTCGCCTTTGAGCAAACGGCGCAGCTCCTCTCCACCGCGGAGGTCAGCAGGGTTTCTTTGGGGGCAATTCTTACTAGTCAGCTCCCTTTCGTAGTTATCGCGCTTTTCGGGGTCGGGCTCGGGGTCCGGCGCGACTTACGCGAGGTGTTGGTGAGGCTCGGCTACGGTCGCCTCTCGCTGTCCAACTTAGGTGTGGTGGTACTTTTTGTCGCCGCGGCACTCGGTCTGTCGTTCCTGTCGGACGCCCTCTTCTCTTACCTCCAGCCGGGCCTCTACGATCAAGTCGGGGAAATTACCACCAGCCTCTTTAGCACCGAGGGGCTGAGCTTTCCGGCCGTGCTGGCTTTCGCGCTACTGCTCGGCTTCGGTGCCGCGCTCGGCGAGGAAACACTCTTCCGGGGGGCGGTGCAGCCGGTTTTCGGTATACCGCTAACCTCCCTGCTATTCGCCGCCCTGCACGTTCAGTACGGCCCTTCGGTATCCCTGGTCTATATATTCGTGCTCGCCGTGGGCCTCGGTCTCCTCCGCCGCTACATGAACACCACCGCGTGTCTTCTGGCTCACGCCGGATACAACGGCGCGGGCGTGATCCTGGCCTACCTTTTCGGCGCGAGCGTTTAGAAGCCGGACCTATCCGGTACCAGCCGTCCGGAACTCCCGGACCGAGAACTGCTCTCCGGCCTCGATACGCACCTCGTAGAGAAGATGGAAGCCTTCCTCCGGGTCGGGCACCTCAAGACGTTTGTGGGTACCGACGAGCCCTTTAGCCGGCACCCGCGTGCGGCCGGTCCTTTCACCGTTGCGCCGCAGCGCGTCTCCCACCGACGAGTAGAAATAGTAGCCGACTACTTGAAAACCAGCCTCCCGGGCCGGTGCTACGTACCGGGCGCGATCTTTGGCCGTAACGTTCGTGTTGTCTACCACGAAAGGTTGTCCGGCCTCCAGACATGCGTGCAACAGTAGCCGTTCGCGGTGGCGGGTCCGGAGCATGTCGAGGTTTATCCGTATGTGGGTGTCGAAAAAGCGGTGGCGGTAGAAAGAAGATTTACCCGTTGCCTGGATGCCGGTAAAGATTACGGCTTCCACGAGGCACTTTAGAGTTTTGTTACGGCTCGTTGCTCGGGTCAGGCGGCTATAAAGCCGGGGCCGGGAATGGCGATTGCAGGCTCCATAGCGAGCGAGATGCGGATCAGTAGTTCGCTGGTCTCGATGCCGAGGCCGCCGGCGACGTTCTCTAACACTTTGGAGGAGGGGTCCTTCTCTCCCCGCTCTATCTCCGCGAGGTACGAGACGGAGACGTGAGAGCCCTCGGCAGCCTGGCGCAGGGTGAGGTTGCGTTCTTTGCGCACCGCGCGCAGCGTCTCACCGATAGCTGATAGCAGATCCAGCTGTTCCCCCGTTTTCTGGGCCGAATGTATATCTATGGTTCTCATGGGTGGATTCTATACAGCTTTGCGCCGGATTGGCAACCCGCCCGCGAGCTTCTTTACCCGCCGGACCTCCCGCGCGTCGGCTTCCGGACTCTCCCGCGGCGTCTCCATAACGGCCGGAATCCCCGGCAACGCCGCAAAAAGCTGGGTAAAGGAATCCTCCGGGATGCGTCCGTCCCCGACCTTGCGATGCCCGTCCCGGTGGCTCCCGAGCTCGTTTTTCGCATCGTTCAGATGCAGCAGCGCGACCCTATCCCCCATCTGAGATTTGAGTTCGGCACCGACCTCTGCGGCACTCTCCGGCGTCGAGAGGTCGTAGCCCGCGACGAAAGCGTGCGCCGTATCCACACACACCCGCGCCCCGGCCTGCTCCGCCGCCTCCGATAGCTCCTCGAAACTCGCGCAGAGCTGGGTCCCCGCGCCGACCGAGTTTTCCAGGATAGGCTCCGCCGGCGACCGCTCGCCCGCCGGATACTCGGTGAGCGACAGCTCGCGGGCACGCTGAACCCCCGCCACGAGACGCTCGACACCGGCTTTCTCTCCACTTCCGCCGTGGCTTCCCGAGTGCACGACGACCAGCTCCGCGCCCACCGCGCCCGCGGCGGAGAGCTCGGCCGCCAGCGTCCGGACCGACCGCTCCCACGCATCGTCGTCTTTGGCGGCCAGGTTTATGAGGTACTTCGCATGGACCACGGCCGGGGATATACTCAACTCCTCCAAGCCTCCGACGAAAGACGCCGCATCATCTCGGGGTGTCGGCATCGCCCACCCTTGCGGGTTGGACACGAAGAACTGGAAGGCCTCACAACCCAGTTCCCGGGCATTCTCCAGCATCTGGTGCAAACCGACCGACGTTTGCAGGTGGCGGCCGATCCGATTGGTGCGCGTGTCTATACTGTTCATGAGATGTAGTCTAAACCGAAAATCACTCGCGCACCGGAGACGATATAATTATCTAATACTAAAGCAGTTCGCTAAATTCTAGGAGATGGTTCTATGGCCGTAGAAGGCAAGGTAGCGAAGATACTCGGTCGGGGTGAGATCGTCATAAACCGCGGCCGGGGCCACGGGGTGCGACAGGGGATGCTGTTTGAGATTTTCGCCCCCGAAGGCGAAGAGGTCTGGGACCCGGACACCGGCGAAACCCTGGGCACCGTTGAAGACATCAAGGCCCGGGCGGAGATCACGGAAGTCAAGGACAAGCTCTCCGTCGCCCGCCTCCAGCCTTCGGCTGAGACGCCGTTCGGCGGCGGTCTCGGTGAGGTCCAGGAGAACCTGCAGCGGATGTTCGGCCAGATGTTCGGGGATAACGTGCAGGTCCGGGGCTTTGGCATGGGCGGCAACGACGATGACGATACCGACGACCTGGAGTCCATGCTCGGCGGTCCACTCGAAGACGTCTCCAAAGTCCAGGTTGGTGACGCCGCCCGCGAGGTAGCCAAGCAGCGCCGCTAGAACGCTTCCGGGCTAGAAAGCAGTTTTGGACAGCGTCTCCCGTCTGCCGGTAACGTTCGCCCTGATCTTCGCGAACGTGCTGGTCTTCGTCGGCGTAACCGCGAGCGCCGGTTCCCAGTGGGCCGAGGCGCTGGTGATACAACCCGCCGGGGTGATCGGAACCGGAGGGCTACTCCCCGAAGCCGTGAGCCAGGGAGAGCTATGGAGGCTCGTTACCAGCATGTTCCTGCACGCGAGCTTTATCCACCTCGCGGTAAATATGCTGGCGCTCTACTTCCTCGGCTCCTTCGCGGAGCAGGTCTTCGGCCGGGACCGCTTTTTCGCGCTCTATCTGATAAGCGGCGTATCCGGCGGCATCGCCTTTCTGTACTTCGGGGTGTTCGGCAGTCCAGCGGTCGGGGCTTCGGGAGCCATCTTCGGCCTTCTCGGTGGGATACTCGGTTTTACGGTGCGGCGCGGGACGTTCACCATGCAGAACCCGGTGATCCGCCAGCTCGTTATTATCACCTTGATAAACCTGTTTATCGGGGCTTCGATACCGGCCGTGAGCAACATCGTCCACGTCGGCGGCCTCGTCGGCGGCGCACTCTTCGGCGCGGTCATAGCCGGTAGCGTCTACTCCCAGAAACGCTTTGCGATCCTGGCTCCGGCGGCCCTGCTACTCGGCCTTGAAGCCGGCCTCATAGCAATCTGGTTTGTATTCCTGCCGCAGATCCAAACACTATTTTAAGTTGCTAGCGCCCCTGGTCCTCCGCGCTAACTTTTCGGCGCGTCCGAGAGCTTGCGGGCGCGTCCGCTGAGAGCTAGCACTACGAAGAATACCGCGGTGGCACAGAGGATAATGGCGGCCCCGGAGGCGACGTCGAGGTAGTAGGAGAGGTAGATGCCGGACAGGGGGATTGTCCATTGTCTGTGCTGCCTCGGCCCCCGCCGCCAGCCTCCGGGCGTCGCCTCCGAACGGTTTTGACGCCGAAGCACTCGCGAATAGCATCCCGGTAGCGTTGGCGCGAGCGTGGCAGCACCGCCAGGGTATCGTTTGCAGGCCCTGGTCGGGAGCGCAGATGAGAGACCACACCCTCGGGTACATCTTTCTAGAACCGGGAAATATCCGAGGCACTGGAAGCTCTTGAGCATCACCAGGAAACGAGTTGCCCGCCCTCACCGCCGCAGATGGTTCGCTCTATCAGGTCGGGCTCACGGAAGGCTGGGGTATAGAGGCGGGAGAGTTTGGAAACAGAAGGGCTCCGGCCGAGACGAGGGTATACAGTGCGCTCTATTATTGTCACGGTGCTATCTCCTCATCACAAGAGACTCACTGCGGCCACCTCGACTAAAAACCGGGATTCCAGAACTGTCTACGACTCAAGATAGGCAGGATGAGCACTGCCCGTAGAGCGTGAGGTTATGGTCCTCAACCCGGTAGCCGCCGGGCAACATCGTTCCCGTCGGTATGCCGACCGGACAAATATCCAAGTCGAAGGTCCGGTCACACTGCCTGCACCGAAAGTGATGGTGGTGGCCCCGATCAGAGGGCTCGTACCGCGGCTCCTCACCTGGTAGCTGCACCGCGACTACTATACCCTCTTCGCGCAAAGCGCCGACATTCCTGTAGACCGTCGCAATCCCCAGCCCCTCGACCATTCGGCTAGCCCGGGCATGGATCTCGGCCACCGACAGCGGCCCATCAGCCTCCAACACTTCTTTGATAATCGCTTCTCTTTGTTTCGTGCGCCGCATTCCACTCATACCGTACATTCTAACATTACAGCGGCTTCTAACCTTGACAACGATCAACTCCCGGTGTACTTATTGATATCATATTCTCAAATACGGGAGACGGAAGGTTGGTTTTGGGCATAAGTGGGCTGTTAGGAGTGGGATCTTCGGACCGGGGTGGTCAGTGGAGATCAAAAGCCGGGTCATACGGGCGTTCGGTTTGCCGGAGGGGGTAGCGGTGATGGAGTTGCGGTGTAGCGAACCCGGATGTCCTTCGGTCGAGACGAATGTCGTGACCCTGGACGACCCGCAGCAGTACAGGTTGCACAAGCCGACGTCCGAGGTTCCTCGCGTCGCTGGAGAACTTTGGGAGCGCCGTCGCCGAGCTCGCCTGGTCGGCGGCCGCCGGCTCGCGGCGAGCTGTGAGGACGGCACCGTGACCGTACCGGAGGCGCCATGAGTTTAAAGAGCAAGCCCCCGACGCCCGAGAGGTCGGCGGCGGTAAAGAAACGCATCGAGGTTGCCCTGGCGAAGCACGACCGCGGCGAGCCGCTCACGGAGGGCGAAATGAGGATCGTCTACTGGACCCTCTACGGCGGCGGGTGCCATGCCTGCGGCGGGTCTCCGGGTGTTCAGATCGTAGTAGCCGGGGATTAGGAAACGCGGCATCCAGCCACGGGCGTCCGGTCTGAAACTGACATCCGCAAAGGGGCGGTTCACGAATACGGTCCACGATCCGGGCTTATTTTGAGGAGTCAACCCATGAACGTAACAAGAACCAACGGCCACGATGAGGCCGATACTACCCTCGACGTAGTCATCGTGGGCGATGGGCCAGCCGGACTGAGCGCCGCGCTGATCTTGGGCTGTAGCCGGCGGCGGGTGCGCGTGTATGTCGCCGGTGATGCCGGCACCCCGGTGCAGAGCGTGATCTTCGCTGCTGCTTCGGGGGCTAACGCCGCGTACTTTATCAATCACGCCCTGGTCGCGGAGGAGTTTGCGTCGGCCGGCGAACAACGAATAGGAACCTGAAGATAAGACAATGAGAAGGTAACAAGCGTGATCAAGGGGACTAAGGTACTGATTCTGACACTGCTCGCGCTCGTCACTGCCGGCGCCTGCGGAAGTGGGGACGGACAAGAGGGAGAAAGCGATGGACCGGTGAGTGTAGTAGCCACCTATAGCATCCTGGGCGACATGGTCCAGAACGTGGCCGGCGACAACGTGAGTCTGACCACGATGGTCGGCACTGGAGAAGACACCCACACCTTCGAGGCCAGCCCTTCTGACAGCCGGGCGCTGGCCGACGCGGACCTCGTTTTCGAGAACGGCCTCGAGTTCGAGAGCTGGCTGGACGAGCTCTACGAGTCCTCCGGCTCCGACGCCCGGCGGGCGGTGGTTAGCGATGGCATAGAGCCCATAGAAGCCGGTGAGCACGGCCACGAGGAGCACGGAGATCATGAGGGGGAGGAAGGTCACGACCACGGCGAGAAGACCCACGAAGAAGGGGACCCCCACGAAGATCACGAACATGAAGGCGAAGAGACGCATAGGGAACACGGCCACAAAGGCTCCCACGGGCACGGCCACGAACACGGCGAGCACGATCCGCACGTCTGGCAAGACCCCAACAACGCCGTGGTGATAGTGGAGAACGTCCGCGGCTGGCCTGCTGGAACCGGGCTCCGGTTTTGTCCGGGTGCATGGCCTGCCCGTGGGCGCCTGCCACCACCGGGTAGCCTACCTGCCCCAGCGGGGAGACATAGACTGGCGGTTCCCGATCAGCGTCCGCAGGCTCGTCCTCGGCGGGCGCTACGTCCACCTCGGCTGGCTGCGGCGTCCGGGCGCACAAGACCGCGAGATCTCGGATCGGGTCATGGAACGCCTCGGCATCCTCGACCTTGCCGGGCGGCAGATCGGCGAACTCTCCGGCGGCCAGCAGCAGCGGGCGCTCCTCGCCCGCGCCCTGGCCCAGGAGTCCGACCTGCTCCTCCTAGACGAGCCGCTTGCGGCGGTTGACGCCAGCACTCAGGGGGTGGTCTTCGACGTCCTGGAAGAGTTGCGGGCCAGGGGCAAGACGCTCGTGGTCGCAACCCACGACCTGGAGCGGCTCGCGGAAGAGTTCGACGGCGTGCTGTACCTGAAGGACGGCAGGCTGTCGGAGCCAGAGCACGGGACGTTCGTCGGGACCGACTACCGGGAGGAGGCGGCTTGGGCCGGCTGACAGAGCCGCTGGGATATACCTTCATGCAGATCGGGCTGACGGCGGCGGTCCTGATCGGGGTGGCCTGCTCGGCTCTAGGCGTGTACGTAGTGCTGCGGGGGATGGCCTTTCTGGGAGACGCGCTGGCTCATACGGTCTTGCCCGGCATCGTGGGCGCGTACCTGCTCGGGTGGAGCCTCCTGATCGGGGCCGTCATCGCCGGCCTGATCACGGTGCTCGGCATCGGCCGGCTCTCGCGAGACCAAACCCTCAAAGAGGACACCGCCATCGGGGTGGCGTTTACCGCCCTGTTCGCCCTGGGCATCGCCATGATGAGCACCACGGATTCTTTCCGGGACCTCTCGGGCATCCTCTTCAGCGACGTCCTGGGGATCACCAGCTCGGACCTCGGGCTGCTCGCCGTCCTCGTCTTCGTCGTGCTCCTGACCCTGTTCCTGTTCCACAAAGAGCTGGAGCTGACCTCGTTCGACCCAACCCACGCCCGGGTTATCGGCCTGAACGCGGACCGGGTACGCTACGGGTTACTGATACTTTTGGCGCTCACGGTGGTCGCCGGCATCCAGGCCGTCGGCGTGGTGCTCGTGGCCGCGCTCCTCATTACGCCGGCGGCTGCCGCCTCCCTGGTCACCTCCAGCATCTCCCGCATGATGGCTATCGCCTCCGCCATAGCCGTCCTCTCGGGCTTCGCCGGGCTCTACGCCTCCTACTACCTCGACATCGCTTCGGGACCAGCCATCGTTCTTACCTGCACCCTGTTCTTCGGCGTCGCGTGGGCTCGCCATCGTACGAAGCTCTCTCCGTGGAAATAAAGGTCGGCATCATCACCCCGCGAACTGCAGTCCGGCGGCCGTGCAGGGTCTACGGAGTTTCTGCTAGCTTGCGCGTGCGGCCGGTAACAGCGAGGGTCACGAAGAAGATGGCCGTGGCGACGAGGATGATGGCCGCGCCGGAGGCAACGTCTAGGTAGTAAGAGAGGTAAATCCCAAGAAGCGCCGAGATGCTTCCGAAGCCCATGCCGGCCAGGATCATGTGGTGAAACCTCTTGGTGAGGAGGTACGCCGTCGCCGCCGGGGTGACCAGCAGAGAGATGACCAGAACTATCCCGACAGCCTGGATAGAAATAACTATGGTCGCCCCGAGAAGTCCCAGAAGCAGGTAGTTGAGCGCCCCGGCGGGTATCCCCGAAGCCTCCGCGACCGTGGGATCAAAGGCCACGAACAGCAACTGCCGGTAGAACGCGATCACCAGCGCGAGTACCAGTGAGCCCAGGCCCGCAATGGTCCAGAGGTCCGTCCCGCTTATCGAGAGAACGTCTCCGAAGAGGTACCCGAAAAGGTCTATAGTGTAGCCTTCGACCCCGCTTATGAGCAGTATCCCAAAGGCGAAGGTTCCAGAGAAGAGAATGCCTATGGCCGTGTCGCTCCTGACCCTTCCGCGCCGCGTTACAACCCCGATACCTAAAGCCGTCGCGATTGCAAAAACAAAGGCCCCCAGGTAAATGTTGGTGCCCAGAACGAAGGCCAGCGCGACCCCGCCGAAGCTGGCGTGCGCCAGGGCATCGCCGATAAACGCCAGCCCCTTGAGCACCACGAAGCTTCCTAGCAACCCGCAGATAATGGCGACCAGCACCGAGGCCAGAAGACCCCGCTGCATAAACCCAAACTGGAGCGGCTCCAGCAGGTACTCAGCCAAGGTTTTCATCCACGGCCACCATCTCGTCCCCTATCTTGAGCACCTTGAGACGCCCGCCATAGGCTTCGTTCAGGCGCTCTTGGGTAAAAACCTGCTCCGGTGTGCCGAAGGCAACCACCCGCCGGTTGAGGAGCAAAGCGAGGTCGAAGCGCTCGTTTACAGCGGAGAGATCGTGGGAGGTGAGGAGGACGGTCTTGCCCTTTTCCTGCAGCCGGCGTAACAACCCGAACACCTCGTGTTGCGAGGGGGCGTCCACCCCCGACACCGGCTCGTCCAGAAGCAAAACCTCTGCCTCCTGGGCCAGGGCCCGGGCTAGAAACACCCGCTGCTGCTGGCCGCCGGAGAGATCGCCGATAGGAGCGTCGGCATAATCCTTCATGCCGACTACCTCCAAAGCCTCTCCCGCAAGCTCCCGGTCGTGCCCCGTGAACCGACGAAACGGTTTGAGGGAGGGCACCCGGCCCATGAGAACCACGTCCAGGACGCTGACTGGAAAGCTCAAGTCCACGTCGCCCTGCTGGGGCACGTAACCTACCAGCCGGCGCAGCCGGCGCTTTACAGGCTGGCCCAGGACTTCGACCGCGCCCCGTTGCGGATCGACCAACCCTAGCAGGGCCTTTATCAGGGTGCTTTTTCCTCCGCCGTTGGGGCCTATGATCCCGACCATCGAGCCCCGGGGCACCTCTAGCGTTATGTCTTCCAGAGCACGCTGCCCGCCGCCGTACGCGAAGCTCAGACCCCTCGTTGCAAGAGCAACTTCAGACACTATTAACCGAGTCCTTCTACCATGTTATCGGCGTTCGCCCGCATCATCTCCTCGTAGCTGTCTATATCTTGTTCTACGATACCGCCCTTTTGCACGAAGGTGGCGTAGAGCGGGTGGACTTCGACGCCGGTCTCCTGTGCTATGGTGTCCGCAAGCCCAGAGTTGAACTGCGGCTCGGTAAAGATGGCCGGCACGTTCTGCTCCTGCACCTCCCGGGTCAGATCGGCCACTTCCCGGCTCGAAGCCTCCGCGTTGGGGTTCTGCAGAATGACCCCTACCAGCTCAAATCCGTATTCTTCCGCGAAGTACGGAAAGCCATCGTGGAAAGTTACCAGCTTGCGGTTCTCCTCGGGTATGGCCTCGACTTGCTCCCTTATGTAGCCGTCGAGATCTTCTAGCTCCGCCAGGTAGTCTTCGGCGTTGGCTTCGTACCGCTCGGCTCCCTCCGGGTCAGCCTCGACGAGCGCGTCCCGCGCGTTTTCTACGTAGTGCTGGGCGTTCGGTACGGAGAGCCAGAAGTGCGGGTTGCCCTCCGCGTAGCTGTGGCCTTCCCCAGCGTGCTCTTGGGAGCCTTCTTCTCCATGCTCCTCGTGCGTGCCTCCGTGTTCGTGCTCCTCGTGCGTACTCCCTTCCTGGTGATTCTCCTGGCCGTGTTCGCTAGAGCCTTCCTCGTGATCCCCGTGCTGTTCACCGCCTTCTATGGGTTTCAAGCCTTGGGAGAGCTCTACGACGGTTGCGTCACCATTGCCGGCACTCTCTACGAGATCGTCCAGCCACTGCTCCAGGCCGAGCCCGTTCTCGAAGACCACCTGGGCTTCGGAGACCTTCTGTGCATCAGAGGGGCTGGGCTGGAAGGTGTGAACCTCGTCCCCCGGACTAATTATGGTCGAGACTTCGACTCTATCACCGCCCACCTCCCGAACCATGTCACCTACAAAGGGTAAGGTCGCCGCTACCTGCACCTTCTCTCCGGACCCGGCATCCGCCCCGCCTTCGTCCCCGGTTCCGCCACACCCGGCTACGAGGATCGCCACGAGCCCCAGAATCATTAGCGTCCGGATCCGTCTCACCAGCTACCTCCTAGTTGGAAAAAATTTTCATCGCGGTGCGAAGAAAAAGGGTCTTCTACTTGCATACAGCGCACCGGCCGTAGACTTCGACGCTGTGGGAGTTGACCTCGAAAGCAGAGTCTGGAGGCAGGCGCGCGGGGTCAAACGGGCATTCGTCAAACTCCGTAATGTCCCCGCAGGACTCACAGATCATGTGGTGATGATGGTTCTCTGCCAACTCGTAGCGCGGGCCGTCGCCGAGATCCAACCTCCGCACCAATCCCCGCTCCATCAAGAGGTCTAACGTCCGGTAGACGGTGACCAGGCCTACCTGCGGGCAGCGTTCACGCAACTCACCTATGCTCTGGTGCTGCTCCTCGTTTAGCGCCTCAAGGACCGCTATGCGCTGCGGCGTCGCCTTAAAACCCGCACCCCGCATCTTGCCGATCATGGCTTCCAGGTTCAGAGTCCCGCCTTTCTACAAATGAAAATTTTTGTCAATTAAAAATAGCAGACGGGTTGACCCTGTTCAAGGGACGGGGCAGCGCTCGGGCGATATACTTCGGCGCCCGGGTAGCCTCAGAGTCCCCTGGAAAGTCTTCTAAAGGATATTGCTTGCGGAGAGTTCAAGTTACCCGGTCGGAGCCGGAGCCCTTGCGCCGGCTGCCGGACCCGGCGTGGCGCATAACGAAGATAAGGGCGAATACGAGGGCTAGGATGCTGCTGACAAACAGGTTTCCCCGGAAAGAGCCCGCGATAATAAACGCCGGGTCGATACGCAGGGTTTCGACCAGAAAACGTCCGACGGAGTAGACAGTCACGTAGAGGAGGAGCATGTCCCCGGTCTTTAAGCGGCTGGCGAAGCGGCGGGCGATCCACAGCAGGGCCAGGGCGCCCAGGAGGTTCCAGATCGACTCGTAGAGGAAGGTCGGGTGGAAAGTCTCCGCGGTCCCGTAGCCCGCGGGGCGGTTTTCGGGGGCGATGCGGATGGCCCACGGCAGGTTTGTGGGGCGGCCGAAAAGCTCCTGGTTGAAATAGTTACCCCAGCGGCCGATAGCCTGGGCGAGTATAAGGCCGGGCGCGGCGGCGTCTGCAAAGGTAAAGGGGTTGACGCCCCGGAAAAAGCCGAACAAAAGGACCCCGAGGAAACCGCCGATCACGGCCCCGTAGATACCGAGACCCCCGTTGTAGATTTCGAAAACCCCTGGGAAAGGGTCCTGGGAGTAGAGGTCCCAGTCGGTGGCGAGGTGGTAGATCCTGGCTCCTATAAAACCGAGCGGCACCACGAAGAATAGAGAGTCGAGCGCGAGCGCGCCGTCGTAGCCGCGCCGCTCCAACTCCCGGCTCGTCAGCCAGGTGCCGACGGCTATGCCGATCGCTATAAACAGCCCGTAGTAGCGGAGAGCCAGCGGTCCGGCCTCAAAGATTATCGGTGACGGCGGGCTCGGCAACGAGAGCAGCGAGTAGAGCACGGTACCTATCTTTCTTCCCTAGCCTGCGGGTGACGGAGAGTCGCCGGAAACGTCCGGGCTTGTCGAGGTCTGGAACGGGTCGGCGGCTACTTTTTCGGCGCCGTAGTAGCTTTCGAGGACATGGCGGACGGCCGGAGCCGTGGTCGGCTCGCCGTCGCCGCCGGCCTCGACCATCGCCACCACCACCAGCGACTTTTCCTGGTTTTCGGCCCAGCCGGCAAACCAGGCTACCGGGTCGCGCTCGCCCATCTCACCGGTCCCGGTCTTGCCGACGATATCCAGCGGTGACCCGGAGAGCGCTCTCTCGGCGGTGCCGCCGTCTCCGGTGACCTTGCGGAGGCCCTCGATGGTACTCTGGCGCTGGCGGGCGGTCAGCTCGACGCGGCCGCCGGGTTCTGGGGATATCTTCTTTACCGTCGCCCCGTTCTTTTCCCGGACTTCGAGCCCGACGTGCGGAGTAACCAGCGTCCCGTCGTTCTGGAGCGCGGCGTAGCTCCGGGCGAGTTGTATAGGGGTAACGAGCAGATCTCCCTGCCCGATAGACAGGTTTACCCACCGCCCGATGCTCCAGAACTTGTCCTCCGGCGTCGCCCCGGCTGCTCTCTGCCACTCGCTGTCGGGTACCCGTCCCTCGGCTTCGGCGGTCAGGTCTATTCCAGTCTTTTCGCCGAAGCCGAACTTTTTATAGAAGTCCGGCAGGAGGTTCTCGTCGGTGGTCTTGTTCCACACCCAGTCCGCGACCTGGTAGAAAAACTTGTCGTTGGAGTCCATCAAGGCTTCGGCGTAGTCCTGGGTGCCGTGGTCGCCGTAGCCCTTGACCTGCCGCCAGCTCTGCCAGCAGCCGGTCGTAACGCCTTTCGGCCGCCAGCAATCTCCGGTGTCCGTGACGGTGGTGGAAGGTGTGATCGCGTCGTACGCGAGCCCGGCTATGCCGGTGAACACTTTGAATGTCGAAGCCGCCGGATACGTGCCGCTTATGGAACGGTTTGTAAACGGGGCGTCGGCCGCCTCGGAACTCAGGTACTGGTAACGTTCGGCCTCCTGGTCCCCGGAGATACCCCCGACAAAGAGTTGCGGGTCGAAGTCCGGGCGGCTCGCCATCGCGAGCACCTGCCCGTTTGTCGGGTCTAGCGCCACTATGGAGCCTCCGGTGCCCGCATACCCCTCCTCCTTTGCCCGCTCTATCGCCCCATCAAGCTCGTTCTCGGCGACTTTTTGTAGGCCCCGGTCGATGGTGAGCACGACGTCCTCTCCCGATACGGGCTCCTTTACCCGGCTCGGCCTTTCTATGGCGTCCTCGCTGTCGATGGCCCGCTGGCGGTCGTCGAGCACCTGACCCCAGGCGTCGACGTTATACTCTTTGCTGCCCGGCTTTCCGCTCAGAAACTTTTCATACTGCAACTCTATCCCGGACTTGCCGACAACCGCGTCGCCCGCCACTTCGCCCGAGGGGTCCTGCCCAAGCTCGCCCTGGGATACCGCGCCGGTATAACCGAGGACGTGGGACGCCAGCCCTCCGTCCGGGTAGTTGCGGACGTGGCCTTCGGTTACCGACATTCCGGCGAACTCTTCGGTACGTTCGCTGACATAGGTAACGTCCTCCTCGCTGGCGTTTTCTTTTACCAGGACCGGGCTAAACTGGCTGCCGGAGGACTCCGCCGCGTCATACCGGCCGAGGACCACCGGCACGTCGGCTTCTAGTATGCGGGCGAGCTCTTCGACCTTGTCGCGGGAGATGGCGTCGGGTATGACTGTGACGTCTAGGCCCGGAGCAGTATTAGCCAGCGCCTCCCCGCTCCGGTCGAGGATCGCACCGCGCTCGGCGGGTATCGGTTGCTCGCGCGTGTAGACGCTCTGGGCCGATAGCGTGTAGTCGTCGCTATTCAACACCTGCAGATACCACAGCCGTCCTACGAGAACCGCGAAGAGCACCGCAACGAGCGCCGCGACGACGACTACCCGCAACTGCATACGAGCTTTGCTTATGGAAGCTGGGAGTCTTTTCCGGCGCTCGTCCAGCGGTGGACCGGGATCCGGGGTCTCCCGCTTTGCGCGTCTGGCGCGCTGGGTATGCTTTACGCCAGTTCGCGCCGGCCGGCCGAGCTTCACGGTACTACGAACCCTCCGCTACGGGCCGCCGGGAGTTTGCAGCGGGATGACTCGTTGCTCAAGCCACCTTCTCCGCCTGAACGATAACGCGCTGAGAGTAGTCCGGTAGCGTGCAAGTCTGGAGGGTAATGACGTTCTTTCCGGCAACAGGTTGGGTGATATGCATGTCGGTCGGGTCAACGACGAACTGCTTAAAGACCCGGTAGGTGTAGTCCCGGCCCATAGAGTCGGTCACAAAGATTTCATCTCCCTCCGTAAGGTCCGGGAGGTCGTAGAACGCGAGCAGGCTGTCCGTACCCGGATATCCGAGCCGGTGTCCGGCCAGGTACACGTTCGCTTCTTCTTCCCACGGAAATCCCGTGCCCTGGAGGTGGATCGCCGCGTAGTCCTTTAGCTGCTCTTCGTCGTCCCCCGCGGCCGTCGGTATCGGGCTGTTCTGTACCCGGCTCATGGCCGGTATCGTGACTTCTAATGTCTTATCTTCCGGAACCGCTACTTCCGGCTTTTCGGGCTCCGGTTCAGGAGCCGGCTGCGGGGCTTGCTGGGTGGTTTCCTGCAAAACGGGCACATTGAATTGCTCCGGACCAGGCTCGCTGCTCGCGGAGCTGTTGTTGTCGGAGCCGCCGGCAAACGGCGACCAGAAGATGCTCGTGAGAAGCGCGAGCCCGGCGCCTATCAGCAAGAAGCTAACGAGGTTCAGGGTTATGCGCTTGGCGCGGGCCACTTTCGTCCTCCCGATCGGGTTACAGCCGGTAAAACCTGGTATTTAAGCAAGCTTGACCTTACCTATTGTATATGAAAATCCGGCGGCCAAGCGACCGCTTACGTCCTGTCTTCCACGATAAACGACTTGACGGCCCCCGGCTCCCGGTCAGAGTCGCCGTCCGAGGCCGGGTATACCTCGACGGTATAGTTGCCGGCGGGCAGAGGCATGCCGGAAGCGGTCTTGATGGTGAACTTCACGATGCCGGATATACCGCTGCCGGTAGCCGATACCGGCTCGGCGCGCCGGTCGACGGCTTCGATGCGCGGTGACCCGCGGCCAAAGATTCTGGAGAGCAGCGAACCCGAACCTTCCCGCCGGACGCGGGCTTCGAGGTCCGTCGGGCGGCCGTCGACCACTAGGTACACGTACACCGCTTTCGGCCGGCCGTCGAACCGCCCAATGTCCGACGGCGGGTAGGAAGTGTTCTCGGCGCTCGCCAGAATGTCGTTTATGCCCTCCGCCGATACTGATTTCTCTGGAGAGAAGCCGGCCGACCGCAGAACCGACTCGGAGAGCAGCAAGAGGGACAGCAGCGCGACCCCTGCCAGGACGTAGACCGGCCAGCGCCGGCCGGCGACCTTTGGCAGCTTTGAAGTGGTGTCGGGGAGACGTTTCAGGCGTCCTCCAGTGTCCGGCGGGAACGTTTCCAGAGCGCGAATACTGCCGCGTTGTGCGCGGCATGCGCGATGATCGGGGCCAGAAGACCGTTAGTCACGATGTACAGCCAGCCGAACAGAAAACCCGCGGCTATCGCGGAGACAGTCCAGGCTAGGTACCGCCGGTCCGGCCCGAGATGGACCAGGCCGAAGATTACGGCGGCTACTACAAGCCCGAACTCTTGCTGGACCGCGCCCCGGAAAAAAACCTCCTCCCCCACACCGCTAAAAAAGGAGATCAAGACCAGGTCTCTAAGCTTTGCGGGGTCTACGATCTGCGGTCCGACTTCGGCGGCGAGCTTTCTGAGAGCCGGTACCAACCGGTAGGTGAGAACCGCGGCCGGCACCGTAACCGCCGCCGTACAAACGCCCAGCACGATACTCTGTGGTATAGAGTTCCCTAAAATAAAGAGTTCTCTGCCGCGCAACCCGCTCCAGAGGGCGGCCGCGACTATGAGGCTGCCGTAGAAGAGCGCCGCAAAGCTGGATAGTCTCGGTCCCAAAGAGCCTAACGCCTCAAGGTAAAACCGGAAGTGGACGCGGAGAAACGGGATTCTGCAGAAACGGTCATTACTCGTTATTGTACCAACGTGTAGATTTAGGAGGTCTTTACGAATCGGACCAGAAGGGTATAAAGACGAGATGATCGACGAGTCAATTTTTAAGGCCTACGATATCCGGGGCATCTACCCCGACAGTCTCGACGAAGACCTCGCCCGGAACATCGGGCGCGGTTTCGTAAACTACCTCGGCCTCTCCGGTTCGCGGGTGGTGGTCGCCTGCGACATGCGCCTCTCCGGCGAGACTCTGAAAGCGGCGTTTATAGAAGGGGTGACGGGAGGTGGCGCGGACGTGCTCGACCTCGGCCTCATCTCGACCGACGCCCTGTACTTCGCCGTGGGCTACCTCGAAGAACCCGCCGGGGCCATGATAACGGCCTCTCACAATCCGAAAGACTACAACGGTTTCAAGCTCTGCCGCGAGAACGCCATAGCCCTCTCCGGCGAAGAGGGGATAAACCAGATCCGGGACCTCATAACCTCTGGTAAGCTGCCGGGTCCGGCGGAGTTCTCGGGCTCCGTGGAACAGGGCGACATTACAGAGGACTACGCCCGCCACTGCCTGAGCTTTATAGACCCGGATAACCTGCGGCCGTTAAAGATCGTGGTGGACGCCGGCAACGGCATGGCGGGGAAAATGCTCCCACCCATATTCGACCAGTTGCCTTTCGAGGTCGTACCCATGTACTTCGAGCTCGACGGCAGCTTCCCCAACCATCCTCCAAACCCCATAGATCCGGAGACCATGGGCGCGCTCCAGGAGCGGGTCGTGCAAGAAGGCGCGGATTTCGGCGCGGCCTTCGACGGAGACGCGGACCGGGTTTTTATCGTCGACGAGACCGGAAAAACCATATCGGGGGACCTTCTGGCGACGCTCGTATCCAAGAGCCTGCTCGTAAAAGAACCCGAGGCGACTATTTTGTACAACGCCGTTTCATCAAAGGCACTGCCGGAGTTGATCCGGCGGGAAGGCGGTCGGGCTATCCGCACGCAGGTGGGACACTCGATCATCAAGCCTCAGATGCGCTCAAATAACGCGGCTTTCGGCGCGGAGCACTCCGGACACTTCTACTTCCGGGACAACTACTTCGCCGACTCGGGGATTATCGCGATGCTGACCGTGGCCGAACTCGTCTCCTCGCAACAAGAGCCGATCTCCGCCCTACTGGACCCTATAGACCCCTACGTCCGCTCTGGGGAGATCAACCACGAGGTCGATGACCAGAACGCGGCCCTGCAAAGCGTCGAAGATTACTACTCGGAGCGCGAAGGCGCGAAGATAGACCACCTCGACGGCCTCACGGTCGATCTCGATAGTTGGTGGTTTAACCTGCGTCCCTCCAACACCGAACCCCTCTTGCGCCTGAACGTCGAGGCTCAAGACAAAGAAACCCTCGACAAGGGCCGTGACGAAGTTTCCGAAATACTTTCGGCGGAGTAGACCCGTTCCCCGAGCGGTCTCCTGAGCAGGCTGAATTTACGCGGCGAAAAGGCGGCCCCGGAGCGAGGCCGCCTTTCTATTACCAGACTATTTGTTGCTTGCGCTACTCGCTAACGGAAGGGTCGACGGTCAGCAGGTTGCGGACCTCGTTTACCCCTTCGGTGTCGGCGGCGATCTCTCCGAACGCCTCTTTGACCTCCTCTGACGGTGCGACGCCTCGAAGCTCGGCTACATCGCCGTTGACCTCGACGTTTACCCGGGGCAGGTTGTGGGTCCGCTCGTCCTCGCCGATCCGGCTGCGGATGCGCTGCTCGACCTCTTCTAGCTGCCCGGTTCCCACGTCCATCTCCGGCCGGCTACCGCCACCGATCAGGGGTCCCGCAGAAGGGTCCGAGTACTCCCGAAAACTGCCGGTCGTGTTCGGATCTCCCGGCTGCTGGTACTCGCTCGTGTCCTCCCCGCTGGTGCTCTCCGTAGCGCCACCGGCACTACCGCCGCCCGCGGTCCCGAGAGAGGTCCCGCTGTAGTAAGTCTCTCCCCGCTGACCCGCCGGGCTACCCTCGTCGGGGCTGTGGTGACCGGTAGTATCGGAGAAAGAAGACGAGGTTCCAGTATCCTGATCCGAAGCCCCCCGGCGGCCGAGCAGCACACCGAGCGCCAGCCCCGCCAGCACGAACAAACCGTACTTGGAGTACCGGGTCCCGGAGGAGCTTCCGGAAGAACTCCGCACCGTCCCCCGGCGGGCCCGCCGGCGACCCTCAGCCTTGAGAGCCTTTCCAGCTACCGGACCACCGCGTTTCGCAGCCTTTGCCGCAGCCGGACCACCCCGCTTGGCGGCTTTCCCGGCAACCTTCCCCGCGACCTTTGCCGCCGGACCACCCCGCTTGGCAGCACTCCGGCCTACCTTCGCCGCGGCCTTGGCCTGGGTCCTGCGGCTAACCAACCTGTTACGCGTCTTGCCCATCAATAACCTCCCGTTCTCAGAAACTAGCTCACAGCTTACTACCCATTGCTGCCGGTTGCGAAACTTTTTCCGGTTACACCGTCTTTAAGGCTCTTAATTTGTTCTCGATTCCGGCCGTGCCAGGCACCGACCGGACGACCCGCTCTATCTCCTCGGCCGCTTCGGTGGCGGCTACGGAGCCGTGCAGGCTCACCACAAACGAGCAGGAACTGACGTTTATCCGCGGGAGACGCCGGGTGCGGGGGTCGCGGCCGAGCGCGCCCCGCACCCGCTGGACCAGGGCCGCGTCGTTCGGGAGAGGTTCCGGGGAGCTACTCATCTCCGGTGTCGGGGCGGAGCTTCGGCACGAGCGTGAGCTTCCGGTAGCGCATCCGGCGCTCGTTTAATGATTCCTCGAACTCGGCCTCGCGGGCCAGCGCTACCTCTCCGGTGGCGGCGGCCTCGACGAGGGCAGAGAGATCTTCTTTCTCGGTCGGGGAGAGGCCGAGGGCGTCGAGGTCGCGTTTATTCTCCCGCTCGAAGAGTCTGACCCGCCGGGCGAAGGATACGAAGATACTGCACGGCTCGGGGCACGGGATCTCACCTTCTCCCCGCTCCGCCGCGAGCGGCGTATCGCCGTCCACGTCCCACAACGTTTTCTTGAGGCAAACGGCGTCTTCGCAACAGGCCCGCGCCGCGTTCTGTACGCCCTCGTCGGAGAGCCGCTGCACCCGCTTGTAGATACCGCTCTGGCGAGCGGCGTTTTCACGGTAGCTGGTGACTTCCAGGCCACCTTTCCGGTAGAGGTGCCAGTGGACGATGGCCGCCGGGTACAGGTAGTTCATAGCGGACGCCAGCGCCTTCTCGTCCGGGACCCTTAAAAGCCATCCCCGCCGGAGGTTCGGGGAGCTTTTTAGCGGCCGGTACTCACCCTCTTCGGTGAGCTTGGAGATCTCGCGGGCCTCCCGCGCATCCTCGTAAACCGTAAGCCCCGCGGTATCCGAACCCGCGTTATCCGCGTGCCGGATCTCGAACCTGCCGCCCGGAAGCTGCCGGATGAGGGCTTGAGCGAAGATACGGCCTTCCGGCGCTTCCGAGACCCACGCGGCGAACGCCTCGCGGGCGGCTACGGCTACGGGTTGTTCGGCTGGCGCGTCAGGCGTGGCTGGCTCAGGAGACGCTGGTTGCAACGTTTTTCCCTTCCGGTCTTAGCTCCGGCTCTAGCCCTGGCTCCAGCTCGCGGGCGCGGGCGGCTATGAGGGCGGCCATCGAGGGGTGGGTCCCGACCGGGGCCCCGTAGTAGATAGTCTTATCTTCGCGAACGGTTACTTCGCCGGTAAGGCCGAGGTCTTCGGGAATGGTCTCGCGGGTGTGCCAGCCCTCGGCGACGAAGACCGGGATCAGGATTATATTCTCGGCGGCGGCGTTCTCGACGACCTCTCCTATCTCCGGGTCCTGGTCGAGAAACGCTACCTCGACGGCGTCGTAGATGCCGCGCTCCCGGATGCGGTCGGCGTTCAGGTAGATCACACCGCTGGAGTTCTTGTTCATCGCCGTCCCGTGCCCGAGCAACAAGAGCATCGTCCGGCCCCCGGAGACTTCCTTACCGCGCATCAGATCTTCCGTGCGCTCCAGAATGACGTCCGCCATCTGCTCAAAGGTCCCGAGCGGTCCGGCGTAGCGCACAACCTTATTTCCCTTTTTGGTGACGGGGCCTTCGAGACCCAGTTCCCGCGGAATAACCTGCTGGGTAAAGTACCCCTCCGAGATAAACGCCGGGACGACGTAGACCTCGTCGGACTCTACGGTGTCGAGGACATGGCGCATCGAGGGTTCTTCCTTCCAAAAGCACTCGACGACCTCGTCGAACTCGTCCCCGAAGCGTTCCCGGATACGTTCAGCATGCTCGTAGACCGGCAGGCTTGAGTCCTCGTTCAAATGCGAGCCGTGCCCGACGATGATCATAGCCCTCACCTAAACCAGCCTCCTCGGTAGTCTCTATCCGCCAGCGGACTGCTAGAAATATTCTATCTCAAGGCCTACAGAACCTTATGAAGGTTTTAACCGCTACCCGACGATGTTGCGGGGACTGCCGGCCAGAAAGGAGCGGACGTTCTCTGCGGTGGTGTCGAGGATCCGGCGGAGCGCCTCTTCGGAGTTGAAGCCGATGTGCGGGGTTATAACGACGTCGGGGCGGCGCTGGAGGATGTTGTTGCGGACGAGGAGCTTTAGCTTTTCTTCGGCGCCGGTCTGGTACAGTAGCTCGTCCTCATGTTCCATAAACTCTTCGCCTTCTAAGGCGTCGAGGCCGGCCCCGGCAAGGATGCCGGTGTCGAGGGCCGCGGCCAGGGCTTCGGTATCGACCAGCGAGCCGCGGGCGGTATTTATGAGGAGCGATCCGCGCTTCATCCTCGATAAGGTTTCGCGGTTGATCATGTGGTAGGTAGCCGGAATGGCCGGGGCGTGGAGCGAGACGATGTCCGAGTTTCCTAGTAACTCGTCAAGGTCCGTATACCGGAACCCTAAAACTTCGGCGAGCAGCCGGTTCTGGTTTACGTCGTAGGCGAGGACCTCCATCCCGAAACCTTTGGCTATCCGGATGACGTGCAAACCTATCGCCCCGGCACCGACAACCCCGAGCGTCCTCCCAGCGAGGTCGAAGCCCCGCAGCCCCTCCAGCGTATAGTCCCCGCGCTGGGTCCTTATGTACGCCTGATGGACCTTGCGGGAAAGGGCCAGCATCAGCGCGAAGGTGTGCTCGGCGACGGTATTCTCCCCGTAAGCCGGGACGTTGGCGACAGCGACCCCCCTCTCAGCCGCAGCCGAAAGGTCTATGTGATCGTAGCCCGTCGAGCGGGTGGCGATGAGCCGCAGGTCCGGCAGCGCAGCCAACTCCCCGGCCCCGACATACGAGTGGATAAAAGGCAGCAACACCTCTACCCCGTCCAGACCATCTTCCGCGTCCGCCAGCAGTTCCGCCAGCGTACCGGAAGACGCCTCGACGGAGAGGGCATCCCCGAAGGCTTCGGAAAGATAATGCCCCTCGAAGTCTTCAGTCTCCAGGGCCAGTATCTGAGGTTTCTGCGTCGCCATGTTCTCTCCTTTTGGACTCGATAGCTGCCCGGAGTCTAGCGGCTACCGGCCACCGCTCCCTCCGGTAGCCGGACTCAGACGGCTGCTTAGAGCACCAGGGCCATGCTCCAGGGTGAGGAGAAAGGCGGCGGCTACGACCGGCGGCTCGGTGGCCGAGGGCCGGAGGCGGGCGTCGGCGCGCAGGATGCCGTCCAGGTTCGAGAGCGCCTGGATGCCGCGCCGGGAGTGGACCCCGCCGGACTTTATTACCCCGTTAGCCATCCGGGAGACATCCTCGGCCTCGCGGCTGCCGGCCCGGTCGGCTATGTCCGGGTCCGGGACCTCGGATAGCACCTCCAGGTAGGACTGGACGAGCGCGCCGCGGGCGGAGACGGCCCGGCCGAGGGCGGTAAAGAGCGCCGGTTCCGCCAGCCCCCGGGTAACCTCGTAGTCGCGGGCGTACTCGCGGGCCAGGGCGTCGCGGCCCGCGGTAAAGCGCATCGCGTCCCGCAGCGTGGTCTCCCGGCCGGCTCCGGCCGCCATCCGCAACGCCTCGACGAGCGGTCCTGTGTACCCGGAGACCCCGACCGCCCGTCCAAAGCTCGACAAGTCCTCCTGGCCCAGGGCGCGCAGCACGCGGACCGACGGCTCCCCGAGTAGGGCGGCCCGGGCCAGCGGCGTGAGGTAACCGGCGGCCCGCAGGTCTGCGTAGCCCGCGAAGTCCCGGGAAGCGGTCACAGCGCCGAGTACGCTGTCGCCGACCCCCAGGGTCCCGGTCCCGGCCATGGAGTCCCGGACGGGGGATACGGTTAGCAGGCGGGCCTCGTGGGCGACCGGACCGTCCACGTAACGCGACCCGGCACCCGGCGTCGGGGCGCTGTAGACCAGGGTCAGGGCCGTGGCGGTCGCGGCCTCGACGAGCGCCGCCGGTACCGGGGCCAGGCTTTCGCGGCGCTCCATCTAACCCCGCAGCGCGCCGTCGAGGTCTTCAAGGACCTCTTCGACCTCCGGCTGCTCGCTCGGGCTGGGCTCGACCCGCCGGGCGCGGACCACGCCGTCGCGGTCGATAATAAAGTAGGCCCGCAGCGGGAAGCCGGCGTCGTGCTGTACGCCGTAGCTTTCGACGACCTCGCGCCCGAAGTCCGACAAGAGCGGAAAGGAGATGCCGCGGTCTTCGGCGAACGCCCGGTGCGACCACGGCGAGTCGACGCTGACAGCCGCGACCTTTGCGCCCCGCTCCTCGAACTTACCCAGGTCAGCTTCCAGCCTGGACATCTGATCCGAGCACACGCTCGACCAGTCGCCCGGGTAGAAAAACAGCGCGACCGGCCCCTCGCCGGTCAGCTCTTCGAGCGAGACTTTGTTTTCCCAGTCGTCTGCCGGTAACTGAAAATCCGGTGCTTTGTCTCCCACCTCTACAGCCACGGTGAAACCTCTTTTCCGGTAGCGGCCTGCGGTAACGGCTTCTTCTGGCGCAACATTCTAACGCTGCTTACCGGCGGTGACACGGGTTAGAATCCGGCCCATGGATACCACCACCGATTTCGAGCAGCTACTCGACTACCGCCGCCGGGTCGCCGGTATGTACGCCCGGGTCCGGGAAGACCGGAACCTCGCCGAGCGGTGTGTGACTTTCCGGGAGGAACGCGACGCGCTCTTCCGGGACCACCCGCAATCTCCTTTTTCCCCGGAAGCTATGGCCGGTTTCAGCGGGTTGTCCTACTACCCGTACGACCCGGCGCTGCGCTTTGTGCGGCCGGTAGAGTACGCCGAGCCGGAGACGATAGAGGTCTCTCTGAGAGACGACGGGCCGACGGCGCTACAGCGATTTGGCCGGGTACGCTTTGAGGTAGACGGCGAGGAGGTCTCGCTGTCGCTGTTCTGGGTCTCGGGTTACGGCGGCGGGGTGCTCCTGCCGTTCCGGGACGCAACGGGCGGCGGGGAGACCTACGGCGGCGGCCGGTACGTCCTGGATACCATAAAGCACGCCGACCTTGGTTCCGGGGAGCCGGGTTCAGGGAGCGGTCTGGTGATAGATTTCAACTACGCGTACAATCCCTCCTGCGCGTACGACGACCGCTGGCACTGTCCGCTGGCCCCCATCGAGAACCACCTGTCGGTCCGGATACCAGCCGGTGAGAAGGCCTACGAGAGTCAGGAAGGAACTTGAGCAGCCCCGAAAAGACTTTCCCGGTACCGGAGGACGCCTACGAGACCGGCGCCCGCGAGGGTACCCTGGGTGGCGAGGAGGAGCTGTGGCTTGCCGACCAGGAGACCTACCGGCTCGCCGGGGGTGGTCAAGACATTCTGGCGAACAGCGAGGAGGGACATTTCAGCGGGGAGTTGATCGACTGCGAGATAGAGTCGAACACCGCCGTGCACGCAGACCCGGAGAGCGTAACGGAGGACTTTCTGTCCCGGCGGCGGGAGTTGCTGGAGCACGCCGACAGGCTCGGCCGCTCTCTAGGAGTGAGCGGAACGCATCCGGTCGGGGACTGGCGGGAGCAGGAGATCATCGACAAACCGCACTACCGCCGCCTCGAAGAGAAGCTCGGGTGGTTGATCCGGCGGAACAACACCTTCGCGCTCCACGTCCACTACGCGGTAAATGGTAAGGAAAAGGCTATCTACCTCTACAACCGTCTGCGAGAGTACGTCCCACATCTTCTGGCGCTCTCGGTCAACTCACCTTTCTGGCAGGGGGAGATCACGGACATGCAATCCAGCCGCATCTTGATCTTCTCGCGCTCCATTCACCGCGCCGGCCTGCCCGAACAACTCCACTCCTGGCAGGACTACATCGACTACGTGGACTACGTCACCCGCCCGCAGGCGATACACAGCCTCGGGGAGATCTGGTGGGACGTCCGGCCGCACCCGTCCCTGGGCACGGTAGAGATGCGGGCCCCCGACGCCCAAACAGCTCCCTGGCGCACGGGAGCCCTGGTCTCCCTGACCGCGGCCCTCTGCGCCACGCTATCCGCCGAGTACGACGCGAACGAGAAAGTCCGCATACTCCCCTCAAGGATGATAGAAGAGAACAAGTGGAGCGCCCAGCGCTACGGCCTCGAAGGTGTATTCCTCGACCCGCAAACCTACGAAGCCATCCCGACCCGAGAAGTTCTGGAGTCGTTTGTAGAGTATGTGGGAAGCTCCGACCGGGACCTCTCAGGAGTGGAGAGGATACTCTCCGAGCCGACGGAAGCCGACCGGCAGCTAGAGGTTTACCGGGAGACACACTCAACCACGGAAGTCGCCCGCGACATCATCGAGCGGACCCACACGCCCGCAGAGTCCGGGTAGCCGGGGAGAGTTTTCTGGCCGAAGGATGAAAAGAGTTTCAGCCAAACTTAAAGGCCCTGGCCCGAGGCCCTGACAGCCTCGCGGACCTCGACCCCGAGACGACGCGAGAGACGATGGGGACCGTCCTGGCCGGGCGCGACGCCGACTCTAACAGTTGTACCGGCAGGCCGCGGTAGACCGAGAGGCTTTTTAAGCCACCGGTCATCCACCGTGACAGTACGCCAGAGCATCGGGTGGCGGAGGAATTACCTCCGGCAAAACTATTTCCGGGTGAAGATTATGTACCCGGTAAGCCTCAGAAGGCCGACTAGACGTGCTTCCTCATAGAGCTGCTGTGGATAACCGGCCGCCAGAAAATTAACGCTGTGGCCGGGTACCGAGCTCCAGTTCGACCGTCTGCGTCTGGTCGTCCCGGGCGACCGTCACCTCTACGGTGTCGCCCGGCTCGTAGTCTCTGAGGGCAGCATACAGGTCTCCGGTATCTTCTATGTCGGCGGAACCGACCTCGGTAATAACGTCCCGTTCCTGGATACCGGCCCGCGCCGCCGGGGTACCCCGTCCAACCTGCAAGACGATCACGCCAGAATCTACCGAGAAGCCGAACTGCTCGGCGATCTGCGGGGTCATGTTGCGCGGGTCGATGATACCGAGGTAGGGTTGGGTAACTTCGCCGTTGTCGATGAGTTGATCCGCCACGGAGGTCGCGGTCTCTGAGGGGATGGCGAAGCCTATGTTCTCGGCCCCGGTCTGGCCGGGCGGCAGGTAGGCGACGTTAATACCGATAACCTGTCCGTCCTCATTGACGAGCGCTCCGCCGGAGTTACCCGGAGAGATAGCCGCGTCGGTCTGGATCAGGTCCACCAGAGCACTCTCCTGACGGCCGCCGGTATACTGCGCCGGGACCTGGCGGTTCAACCCGCTGACCACCCCGGAGGTAACCGTCGCCTGGAAACCGGAGGGGCTACCGATGGCGACCGCAAGCTCTCCGACCTCGTGACGGCCCGTGTCAAACTGCGCGGCCGGCAGGTTGTTGCGCGAGACCCGGACTACCGCGAGGTCTGTGGAAGGGTCCGTACCGATTACCTCCCCGTCGACCGTGGTGCCGTCGGCAAAGGCCACGTTTACCGAGTCCGCGCCTTCGACGACGTGATTATTCGTAATGATAAGGCCGTTCGGGCGGTAGACGACCCCGCTACCGAGCCCCTCTTGCTCCTGAGCTTCCCCAAACGGTGTGTTCTCTATGGCGGAGACGTTGACCTGAACCACCGAAGGGCTGACCTCGTCCGCCACCGGCACGACCGGCCACACTCCTTGTCCGGGGTTTTCGACGTTGGCCTGCTGGGAACTCGTGTCCCCTTCACCCTGTTGCGAGGCGTTCTCGGACGAGTTATTTCCCCCACCGGCGTTGTCTCCCGCGGAGGTGTCTCCGCCCTGGCTCCCGTCCGAAGACCCGCAAGACGAGAGGAGCACGAGCATCAGGCCGGCGAGAACCAGCGACAGCACCCGGCCCCACCTTCGGAGGTTGGGTGAGACGTTTTCTACGACGGCTGCTTTCAAACGTTCTCCTTCTTTATCAAGACCAAACTTTACGGCTTGTCGAAACCTACCAGGTAGGGTTGCCCGACGAGCGACAGATATACGCTGCTCTCCGACACGGCAAGCCCGGAGACGGCGGCGCTCCTGAGCGATTGCTGCTCCAGGGCCTGGTCGAAGTTTATGGTCCGGCGGACTTCGAGGTTCTCCGGGTCCAGGATAAAGACCTCGCTGTTTGTCGCCGCATATAGTTCTTCACCCTCGGCGATAAGGTACTCTACCGGGTCCCCGATCTCGGCCTCCGCCACGGTTTCTAAGGCGCCTCCCCGAGACTCCACGGCGACGACCCGCCCGGAACTGCCGACGTATGCCCGCTCGGGGGTCTCGTGGTCCGGGGCGAGAGCCGTGGCGCTAAGGGAGTTTCGCCGCGCCTGCAGCTCGGTCGGGTCCCCCGCATAGTAGGAGACGCCTTCGGGACCGGCGAGCCAGAACTGCCCGTCATCGCCCTCGGGGGGAGACTCTATAAGGCTCTTTTCACTACCCTGGACCTGGAGGCGAGCAAAAATTTCGTACGTATCCAGGTTCACCCCGGTGACCGTCGAACCGGACTGGGAGAGGGCGAAGACGGCCCTTCCCGCCCCGTCCGGAGGCCCCAGGGGGTCCAGTGCCACCCGGACCGGGTTCTCCTCTGTCCGCACGGTCCGGATAGAGATCATGTCCGCTGTGCCGACTATCGCGAAATGGTTCCTACTGGGTTGCGGTACGTATAGGCTGCTCGGCTCACCCTCGGTCGTCTCCAGGTTTTCGCCCACCTCGTCTAACTCCTCCGACAAGGTAGTCGCCCGGGCAGGTTCTCCTGCACCACCGGGAGAGGCGTCGATCTTCACCATCCACGGCTCGTCCTGGCGGTAGGCGAAAAGGGCGTTCTGGTCCGAGACGTAGACGAGCTCCCGTAGAGGAGTACCCACCTCGATGGTGGACACGCGCACCTCCGACTCGCTCGTCGAGCCCTCTTCGGAGCCCGACCCACCGCAGCCCGCCGCAACCACCAGAAGACCGGCCACAACGGTTAGCGTTCCGGCTTTCTGTCGCCACCTTTTTTTACCTGGGTTCGACACTCGCGGCACTCCTTCGGGTTCTACGTTACTTTCGTGGTATCCATACCCTCTCGGGGCGGTCCCGTAATAGTAAGCGAGTTCGGCGACGGTATCAGGCCCGGGGAGATTTGAGGGTAATGCTCGTAATCTCCGGCCGGCAGTTAAAGCGGATGTCGGGGCCCAGGGTCCCGAGACCGCGGTTGGTGTACTGGGTCATACCGCCTACGGCGTAGCGCCCGATAGGATACTTTTCCCCGTAGCGCGGAAGGAACGGAGCCCCGACCAGCGGCAGCCGCACCTGCCCGCCGTGCGAGTGGCCCGAGAGCTGGAGGTCAAAGCGTCCCGTGGCGGATGTGGTATCGGCGTAGTCCGGCTCATGTACCAGGGAGATGGCCGCCCCCGTCCGCGGCAGCCGCTCCAGCACCCGCTCCAACCGCGGTTGTCCGAGCCAGACGTCGTCTATGCCACCGAAGTGCAGAACCTCCCCATCGCGCTCCACGCTCCAGACGTCGTTGTAGAGGTCCACAAAACCACTCTCCCGGAGCACCTCTCGCATCAAGTCCGGGTCCTTTTTGTGGTCGTGGTTTCCGAGGACGCCTAGAGCGCCGTCCCGGGCCGAGATGTCGCTCAGCGCCTCGACGAGCTTCGGGGCGAAACGCTCCGGTTCGTAGGTTATGAGGTCTCCGGTAAAAACCACCGTGTCCGGCTCCTCGGCGTTTGCCTGGCGCACGAACTCTTCGACCTGCTCGGTGCTCATCCCGTCGTCCATGTGGATATCGGAGATCTGGACCACCCGGTACCCGTCGAACTCCGGGGATAGCCGCGGCAGCGTGAGCGATACCCGCTCGATATCGACCCAGTCGGCCTCTATCTCCGAGGAGTACAGGTAGCCCGCGCCTCCCAAAAGGGCGGTCCCGGCAACCGCACCCCCGGTAAGCTTCAGGAATTTGCGCCGGGAGAACCGGCGGTCAGCGGGCTTTCTCTTTTCCAGCTTTTCCGCCCGCTACTTGCCGCGCGTTCGCGACGCTCGGCGGGCGTGGAGGCCCAACTGCTGCTCTATACGTTTGCGGACCAGGCTCCGTACCCGGCGGTTTTTCAGGAGCTTCACCAGCATCCGCCGGGTACGGGGATTGGTCAAGACCTTGTAGGCAATCCGGTTTTTGTTCACGAGCGTTCTCCAACTCTTGTGGTTTACGGTTATCCCGGCCTACAGACCAACCCACCGGCCTGCAAGGTTTGCTTAGGCTACCATAAGGTCCGCCGTTTCCGGTAAGCAAGAAAAGTTTTGTCAACTAGAGTACCTTGCCGGGTTATGGGTCACCGGACAGATAGTAGACCGTCTGGATACCGGACGTGAACCGGCGCCGGTTGCTCCGCAACGCGTTGTACCTCGCTTCGATAGGACTCGCCCTCCACCTCGTGCTGCCGCAACTCGCCGGGCTACAGGAGTCCGCGCGGCTACTCGTCCGGTCTTCACACCTGCTCGTCGGGGCGGCGTTCGTCGCCCAGGTGTTGAGCCAGGTGTGCTACGCGGAAGTCATGGGACGTCTGGCGGCCACGGTTCCCAGGGAGGGCCGGAGGCCGCGGCAACTCGGGCGCTGGTTTCTCTTCCGGCTGACGATTACCGAAAACGGAGCTTCACACGTACTCCCCGGCGGGGCGACGGCAAAGGCGGCGGTGACCTTTAGCGCGCTTCGGAGCCTCGGCTTTGAGTCCGGACGCCTCGGGGTCGCGCTCGCCGCGCTCTCGGCGCTCATCTACGGCACCCTCGGGGCCGTCTTTTTCCTCAGCCTCGTGTACCTGACCCTTACCCGGAACCTCAGCGGTCCCGTACTGGCGGCGGCGATCTCGACGGCGGCCGTTACGCTCGCGGGGTTTGCGCTCAGTTACCTGGCGTACCGCAACCCCCGCTCTTCCCGGAGGGTCCTCGCGGCTGCCATCCGCCTGATAGGGAGGGTTTTGAGGCGGCGCTGGTCCCCGGAAGAGGCGGCGGGTCGGGCCGACAGGATCGTGGAGTATTTGCGGGGCGAGTTCCGGGCGGTCAGGACCAAATTCTGGGGCCGTCCCCGGCGGGCGCTACGCTTCGGGGCGCTGGCTTTAGGTTACTGGGCTTTCGACGCCTTGTGCCTCGTCCTAATGTTCCTCGCGTTCGGCGTGCCGGCCGGGACCACAGAGCTACTCGTCTCCTACGGGGTGGCGACCACGGTAGCCAGCCTGCCGCTCACCCCGGGCGGCATCGGGGTCTTTGAGACCACCATGCTCGCCACTGTAACCCTGCTCGGCGTTGATCCCGACGCGGTAGTGCCGATACTCGGGTACCGGATCTTCAACTTCTGGTTGTCGATACCGGTGGCCGCGATCTTCTACCCCACCCTCCGGCTCAGGTCTCGCAGGTAGCCCGCAGTCTCTGCCCGGCATTTCGCCCGGCGTATAATAGCCGCCATGATAGTAGACGCCACCGTTTACTCGGACGGAAAGCGTACCGGGCCGTGCTCGTTAGACGGAGCCCGCCAGGCTTGCAAAGACCGCGGGGGGTTCGCATGGGTGAGCCTGTTTGAACCAAGCGCGGAGGAGTTCGCTTCGGTAACCCGGGAGTTCAGTCTAAACAGGCTCGCGGTTGAGGATGCGGTGGAAATGCACCAACGACCGAAATTGGAGCGCTACGGAGACTCGCTGTTCATCGTGCTGCGCTCCGCTCGCTACGTGGACGAGTCGGAGACCGTGGAGTTCGGTGAGATCCATGTTTTCCTCGGGCCGGACTTCATTGTTACCGTCCGCCACGGTTCAGCCTCCCGGATGGGCGACATGCACGAGCGTCTAGAGGAAGACCCGGACCTGCTCCGCAAGGATCCGCCCGCCGTGCTCTACGCCATCGTGGACCGGGTGGTCGACGACTACGAACCGGTGCTCGAGGGGCTCGAAAATGACATAGACGAGATCGAGGGCCAGGTCTTCGGCGAGAACGCCGGCGTCTCCCGGCGCATCTACGAGCTTTCGCGCGAGGTCATACAGTTCCGCCGCGCCGTGGCGCCGCTCTCCAGGGTGCTGGACCGGCTGGGCCAGGGCAGCCTCCCGAGCCTGGACCCGGAGATCTACCAGCATCTACGCGACGTCCACGACCACGCGATGAGGGTCCGGGAGCAGGTCGATAGCTTCCGCGAGTTACTCTCGAATATCCTGAACGTGAACCTCACGCTGGTGAGCGTGGACCAGAATGACCAGACAAAGAAGATCTCCGCCTGGGCCGCCGTCCTGGTCGTGCCGACCATCATAACCGGAGTCTACGGCATGAACTTCCAGATCATGCCGGAACTGTCCTGGAGCTTCGGCTACCCGCTCGCCCTGGGGCTGATGGTTTTTATCTCGGCGCTGCTCTACCTGAACTTCAAACGCTCCGGCTGGCTGTAGAAGCCCGAAGAAGAACGGCTTTCTACTTGGAGAACGTCTCCGGCAGCATCAGGTAGCTGCTAGCCAGGAAAAATATAGAGCCCTGGAAGTAAGTGGAGTTCGTTATTGGAGGGTCGGATAGCGCCGAGAGGCCGGGGACGCTAAAGCCGAACGCGGCCCCGACCAGGAAACCGGCCGAGCCCACCAGGCTGAGCACGCCGACCCACCAGCCGAGATCCCGGAACTTCCAGGACCAGTACCCGTGGCTCACCTCGACGACCATCATGTAGCTCGATACCACAAAGCAGACCGCCCCGAAAAAGCTCGGAATCCCGATGAACAGGTCTTCTTCAATCGTGCTAAAGCCTGAAATGAGCGCAAATGTAGTCTCTAGGTTGAATAAGACAGACCCGACAAATAAAACAAACGGTGTTAGAAACCCGAGCCGGTGCGGCTGCCAACCGAAATAGCGGAACCTGTGCGGAGTCTCGCCTCTGACAGTTGAGCCTACCGGTTCATCGGAGTTAAGAGCCTCCAGGATTTGCAGGTAGATGCTGACCGAAAAAATTAGTGCGCCCACGAAGTACGAAACATCGGTAACGTTCGAGGCGGCGGCCTCGCCTCCGAAAACCGCGGGAAACAGGGACGCCGAGGCAGCCAGGATAAACAGCGCCGAGCCGAGGATAAACAGCACCGCCACCCACCAGCCGAGCACCCGCGGAGCCCAGAACGTAAGCCACGGACTTTGACCTGAGAACGTCCCTCTGCGGCGGCGGCTGCGGCGGCTATCCCAGACGTATTTCGACCCGTCGGAGCGCCGGTGCACAACCCTCGTGAGAAATTGTCCTACCCGCTGCGAGCCGAGATGCTCCCAGCCTTCGGGAAGAAACTTGAACCTGGGATGCCGATCCTCTAACAACGACTACCCGCTCCTCTTCTACAAGCTTCGCTTTCCGCAACAATCGTCTGTAGCGATACCCGCGCTCCGGTATCTTAAACGGAAGAACTTGCAAGGTTCACAGCCGCGAGTGGTCCTGAACCCTATCTGCAAGCGTACTCTTCTGTGAGGATCAAAAGGCACTGACGCATACCCGGGATCCTAGCTTTGTCACCCGAAACTACTTCCGGGCTTTCCTCATACCGGTGACCTTTGGACTATCCCTCTGGAGAAACCGGGAGGCTTACCTTCCGCCGCCGGCGGGGATTAGGGGCGTTCGACCCAGCCGTGGTCGGCCGCGTACAAAGCTGCCTAGGTGCGGTCCCTGAGACCCAGCTTGCGGAGTACGCTGGTGATGTGGTTTTTTACAGTTCCTTCGGTTATGTAGAGCGTCTTCGCTATCTCCCGGTTTGCCGCCCCGGAAGCCACGAGCCTCAAGACCTCAAGCTCCCGCTCGGACAGCGACTCAGCGTTAGCCACCGGCTGCGCCGGGTTTCCGGAAAGCTTCTTGAACTCGGAGACGACCCTGAGGGTTAGCTGGCCGTCGAGGATCGCCTCGCCCGCGTAGGCCCGCTGTATCGCGGAAGCCAGGTCTTCTGACGGAGTGTCTTTTAAGATGTAGCCGCGGGCCCCGGACCTGAGACCTTCAAATATATACTCGTCATCATCGAAGGTCGTCAGTATAACGGCTACCACCCGAGGGTAGTCGGCGGAGAGCCGGCGCACGAACTCGATACCGTCCATCCTGGGCATCCGGACGTCCACCAGCGCGACGTCTGGCTGTAAGGTCGGTACGAGCCGCAAAGCTTCGATACCATCGGCCGCTTCGCCCACTATCTCGACCCTGTCTTCAAGCTCCAGGAGCGTGCGTAAACCCTGTCACATGAGGGCCTGATCCTCGACGATCAAGACCCGCACCGGGCGTGTCATCCGTCCTCCCGGGCTGGTAGCTCCAGTCTCAATACGAACTCGCCTCTATCGACACTCCCGGCACTAAAGACGCCACCGGCCGCCGCGGCCCGCTCCTCCAATCCCCGGAGCCCGACGCCTCTATCACCGGCGGTCTCTCTGGTTCCCCGTCCGTCGTCGGTGACCGTCAGGCAGACGCTGTCCCGCCCGAAAGTCAGGCGCGCCTCGACCCGGCGGCCCCCGGAGTGCTTTAGAGCGTTGGTAAGGCTCTCCTGCAAAGCCCGGTACAGTATTAGTTCCGCTTCCGGCGATACCCGGTGCTCCTCACCGACCACCTCAAAAGACACGGCGATACCCGTGCCCTCGAAGTCCCGCGCCAGGGCTGCCAGGGCTCCGGTTCCGACCCGGTCCTCCATTACCCGCGGCCGGAGCGCCCGCACCGATCGGCGCACCTCGGATAGGGCTTCGGAAGCGGAGACCTTCGCCTGCGCCGCCGACTCGCGGGCTTTGTCGGGGTTGCGGTCCAGTAGTTTGAGTAAACAGCTACTAGAAATTACCCGAAGCGAGCCGGAAGCTCGTCTACGAACTTATTACTAGGCTGCGTGGTCTATATCCGTGTGATATCGCTCCCCGAGGCGTCCGCCGAGGAAAGCCCCGAGAGCTGAGACCAGCACTATCCCGGCCGCGATCGCTATTCCCACTGCCCCGAGTTGGTCGAAGCTGCTGGTTAGGATCTCGTTGGCCTGCAGTACCCGGCTCTGCAATACTTCAAAGAAGCTGCCGGTTATAAAGTTAGCCAACACGCCGCCGGTCACCACGACCAGAGCCGCAAAGACTAGAGTCCACAAGATAACCATCAACCCGTTACGCCCGCCATCGAAGCGAGCCAACCTACCGGAGACGTAACCGCCGACAAAGTACCCGAGAAACAGTATCACCGCCACGACGGCGAGCCCCGTATACACATTCGCGGTGAGCTCTCCAGCCCGCAGCGCCGGGAATAGTTGCAGCGGCGCGAGGACAGCTATCCCGGCGATAAAAAACATAGCCGTTCCGGCAACGGCGGTGAAGATCGTGCCCAGAAAGCTCGCCAGCCAGTCCACGCCGCCATAGAGGTCCCGCAACCGGTCCTCGCGGCTCATATCCACGTCTCGGGTGCGTTCAACGGGCTGCTGAGGCAGAGCCCACTCCTGGGTACCGCTGCCCTCCCGGCTTTCCCGGCTCGGAGACGGACGGTTCCGGCGCGGCCGGACCGCCCGCGTTTCCGGTTCCTCATCCCATCCCAGAGGCCCGGAGGACTCCCGGCGGATACGGCGTGTCTGGTCCTCGCCGTCGTTTCCCGACCGCTCCGGCCCGGACCGCTCTTGCCGCGGTATGCGGCGGGTCTCCTCGTCTCCTTCGTCTCCGAGAGGCCCTGTCTTCCAGCGCTCTCCGGCCTCCCCAGGCCTCTCCTCCCGCCAGTCGCTCATCTCAAACCGTCTCCCCGTCTGCAAAGCATCGCCTATATCGGCGATTCTACCCCACAATCTCACGTCCCACGCATCTATATGCGGCCCGTAGCGCACTGAAAAGCCCGCTAGTTGTACAAAGGTCCAAAAACCCAGCCGATTACCCGGCATTTGACTTATACACTGGGCCATATGCAGTTGGTCAGCGTACCCATATTATAGCGGTTAGGATTGTGCGGAGGCTTCCTTACAGATAAGTTTCCGCGGCGGAGATCAGGCGAACCCGGGAGGGAACTTTGGTAGACACAGACGCCAAGCAGAACGTGCTCAAGCAGGCCCAGGAGAACAACGTAAAGTTTATAAGGTTGTGGTTTACGGACCTGGTGGGCACGCTAAAGAGCTTTGCGCTGACGGTCGAGGAGCTAGAGGACGCGCTCGACGGCGGGGCGGGGTTTGACGGGAGCTCGATCACGGGCTACAACGACATCGAGGAGTCGGACATGATCGCCATGCCGGACCCCTCGACTTTCCGGGTCTTTCCCTGGAGCCCGCAGGAGAACCGGACGGCCCGCATGTTCTGCGACATCGAGACCCCGGACGGTGACCCCTACGTCGGAGACCCACGCCACATCCTGCGGCGGGCGCTCCAGCGGGCGAACGAGATGGGCTTCGACACCTTTAACTGCGGGCCGGAGCTTGAGTTCTTCTACTTCCGGGACTCCCGCGGCACGGAGCCTCTGGATTACGGTGGCTACTTCGACCTTACGACGCTGGACGCGGCGACCAGCCTGCGGCGGGAGACGGTCCTGGCGCTACAGGAGTTCGGCATCCACGTCGAGTACTCCCACCACGAGGTCGGCATCAGCCAGCACGAGATCGACCTTCGTTTCGACGACGCCATGACGATGGCCGACAAGGTCATGACCTACAAGACGGTGGTTAAAGAGATAGCCACCCGCCACGGGGTCTACGCGACCTTTATGCCCAAACCGCTCCAGAACCAGAACGGCTCGGGCATGCACACCCACCAGAGCCTGTTCTCCGGCGACAAGAACGCTTTCTTCGACGCGAACGGCAAGCACTACCTCTCCGACACGGCGCGCTCGTTTATCGCCGGGCAGCTCCGGCACGCGCGGGAGCTTAGCATCATATTCGCCCAGCACGTAAACTCCTACAAGCGGCTGGTCCCCGGCTACGAGGCCCCGGTCTACGTCGCCTGGAGCCGCCAGAACCGCTCGGCTCTCGTCCGGGTGCCCGGCTTCCATCCGGGTAACGAGAAGGCGACCCGTATGGAGCTCCGCTGCCCGGACCCCTCGGCGAACATCTACCTGACGTTCGCCGCCCTGTTGCATGCGGGCCTCGAAGGTATCGAGAAGGGCTACGAGCTGTCCGAGCCGATGGAGCGCAACCTCTACAACCTTTCCCCCGAGGAGCGCGAGAAGATGGGCATCCAGAGCCTGCCCGCGGACCTCGGCGAAGCCATAAAGGAAGCGGAGGACTCTGAGCTTCTACAGAAGGCGCTCGGCGACCACGCCTACACCCGGCTTCTACAGGTAAAACACGAGGAGTTCGAGGAGTACCGGGTGCAGGTGACCCCCTACGAACTGGAGCGGTACCTGCCCATCCTCTAACCCGGAGCATTAGAGGTACCGGAGGTAAAGCTAGCGGGGGCCGGGTTCTCTACCGGTCCCCGCTTATCGGGTGTGAATAAATCTTCCCGGAAGACCCTTCCGGACGCGGTGATTATGGTATCTTGACAGCATGCTTAGAGAGCGAACTTAAAATAACCATGATGGGTCGCCTCAAAATGGACTGGCGACGCTTTGAGCGTAGCAAGCCCGGCAACCGCTTCCGGGACCGCTACCACCGGCGTCAGCAGCCAGGACGGAGCTTCTTCGACCTCACCCGGCTCCTCTACGTGGTCATAGGCTTGGCACTCATCATTGCGAGCGCCCTGGTCGGCTGGCTGCCAGTATTTGGTTGGGGAACCGCCTTTCTGGGGCTCGGTCTGATCGCCGGGGAGTTCCTGCCCGCCGCCCGCCTGATGGACTGGCTGGAAGTCCGGGTTCGGAAAGTTTTCGTCCCGGCCGGCCGGAGATTTATGAGACTCCCCCCCTGGGCGCAACTCCTGACGTCCATAGTAATCGCAGCCCTCACCTTCGCGCTGGTCTACGGAATATACAAAATAACCTTCGGCGGCTAACCTCGGCGAAAAGCCGCTAAAAGAAACTGAGGGTCTATCGAGGTTTCGCGTGCCACCGCTCACAACCACTAGGAGCGACCTGCGATAAGCTACGGTTATGTCGGTAGTCGTGAGCCGGGCGTCTGCTATGGTCGGTGCAGCACCGATAAAAAGGGAACTTCCGGCTTTACCGCTGGCATTGCAAGCAGGATAAAGATATACCGGTCAGTCGAGGTGTAGTGTTGGGCAAAAATGTACCCGTAAACTCCTCCGTAACAGGTAGTGAGACCGCTGGCGCGCAGCCTGGTGAGCTTGACACCCAGGAGGTCGGAGGCGTAGGCTGGATCATAGAGACTCGCGGGCTTACCAAGTCTTACGGACGGGTGCAGGCCCTGAAACCTCTGGATCTCACGGTCCCCGAGAAGTCCATCTTTGGCTTTCTCGGGCCTAACGGGGCGGGCAAGTCGACCACGATGAAGCTCTTGCTAGGGCTCGCTCGTCCCACCGCCGGCTCGGGCACCGTCTTTGGCCGGGACATAACCTCCGAGAATTTCGAGGTCCGCCGCCGGGTCGGATATCTGGCTCAGGAGCCCCGCTTCTACGGGCACATGACGGCCCGTGAGACGTTGCGCTTTGCGGCGCGCTTTTTCTACGCGGGCCCGGAAGCGGTTATAGAAAAGCGGGTAACGGAGACGCTCTCGCTGGTGGGCCTCGAGGATAAGGCCGACCGGAAGGTAAAAGGGTTCTCCGGGGGCGAGAGCCAGCGGCTGGGTCTTGCCCAGGCCCAGATAAACGACCCGGAGTTGCTGATCCTGGACGAACCGGCGGCTTCTCTGGACCCGATGGGCCGCCGAGACGTATTGACCGTGATGGAGCGCCTGCGGGACGAGCGTGGCGCCACCATTTTCTACTCCACCCACATCCTCGACGACGTGCAAAGAGTCTCCGACGCGGTGGCGATCCTGAAAAACGGTACACTCCTCGCCCAGGCTCCCGTCGAGGAACTTCTCGCCAGCAGCGGAACCGGCGTAACGGCGGTCTACGAGATCGTCCTGGAAAGCGCCAGCGGGGACGGGAAAGATTTACACAAGGCTTTTTACCAGGTCCAGGACCAGTCATGGGTATCATCGGTCGAGGAGGTGCCCGAGGGAGCGAAAAGGCGCCGGTGGCTCGTGAGCGTCACCGACCGAACCGCCGCCGAAGAGCGTCTTTTGCGCCTCGTGCTGGCTTACGAGGGCGTGCAGGTCGCGAGTTTCGGGCGCAAGAGACAGAGCCTGGAAGAAGTGTTCCTAGGGCTGGTAGAAGGAGAAGAGGACGATGGACACCAGGGAATCCGTTAGAAAAAGTTCCGGCGCTGATACCGCCAGCAAGCCGGAAGGGGAAGCCGGGCTGCAGCCGGTCCGGGGCTCTCTAGCCGGCATAAAAAACCTGATGGGCAAGGAGAACAGCGAGTGGGCTTCTGGGTGGTCCTGGGTCCTGCACGGGGCGATCTGGCTTTTCCTCGTGACCGGCGCTCCGCTGATCGTAGCGTTTGTCCGGACTACGGTGTCCAGCGGCGTCTCCCCCCAGCAGGTTAATGAGAACGCGACGCTGGTGTTCTTTGCCGCAGCCGCCGCCGCCTCGGTCATCGCCGTGGTCGCCAAGACCCAGGGCGCCGTTATCGGTGAGAAGCAGTTGGGTACCGCCGCCTGGGTTCTTTCAAAACCAGCCTCGCGCAAAGCGTTTATCCTGGCAAAGCTAGCGGTGCACATCCGGTGGCTCGCGGTCGTCACCCTGATCCTGCCCGCCGTAGTTTTCTACACGGTTACGCCTACCATCTCAGGCTTGCCCATACCGCTCTTACCGTTTCTGGGAGGCCTCGGGATAATGGCTCTGGGCCTGCTCTTCTACCTCTCGCTGTCGCTGCTCCTGGGGACGCTGTTTAGCAGCCGCGGTGCCCTGGCCGGGGTAGTGTTCGGGTTTCTGGTAGCCGGGCTTATGCTATCCAACTATACGCCGTGGCTTACGGCGGTCTTTCCCTGGCTATTTTTCGAATGGGCCTACTACCTGACCGTCGGGGATGCTATACCCGGAGCTGGTCCGGCCTCGATCATCGCCGCCCCGCTGTGGTCGGCACTGTTTATCGGTCTGGCGCTGTGGAGGTTTGAGCGCACGGAGGTCTAGAAGCGACCCCCAATTTGGGGTATCGAACCCGAGGTACAGAAAGTTGTTGTTAGTTGGTCCATTTTAGCTGGAACTCTAGTTCCTCTTCGTTACCCTCCCGCTCGTGCTCGACGGTAAACTCCGCGCGGGCGGGCACGTAGATTCGTTCTCCCGCCACCTGGATCTCGAACCTCTCCCCCGTCTCAAGGGCGTCCGCGAGCCGGCGCAACTTCGCCACGAACTGCGCGGTGGTGTACACCTTCTCAATATCCCGGTCCTGCTTCTCGCTCATCAACGTACCCCCGACCTTTGTCGCCTCGGCAAGTTACACCTTATGATACCCGAGCTACTTCAGCGGTGCCCCCGGTTTCAAGCTGCTTGGCGAACTCATCCGGCAGGCTACTCTCTCTTATGCCCGCCGCCGCCCGTTCGAGGTCGTACTCGACCCGCACGAACTCGACGGCAATGCCTTTGCCGTCAGCTTCGACGAGGACGTAGCAGGCCCGCGGGTCGCCATCTTTAGGCTTGCCTACGGAGCCGGTGTTTACAAAGTGGACGCCCTCTACCTCCCGGTGCCAGGGTTTGTGGGTGTGGCCGAAAGCGATGAGGTCTCCTTCTTTGAGACCTGCTGTCCGCGCCATCTTGGTGCAGAAAGAGTCCGGGCGATCTTCGGTCCAGTAGAGAGTGTTCAGCGTGGGCGTGCCGTGTACGAGGGTAAGTTGCGGGCGCGAGGTGTGTCCGCCGCGAGGACGGAGGTCCATCCTGAACGGCAGTTCTCCAAGAAAGCGTTTGGTCTCCGTCGAAACGTGCTCGCGGGTCCACTCGTAGCTGAGGTGCGAAAGCTCTTCGGCTCTCTCGTTCTCGGCTTTGCACCCGCAGTGCTTGTAGTCGGTGGCGACCGTAGAGTCGTAGTTACCCGCCACCCCTGGTATCCCTCGCTCCCGGACAAGGGTTGCCACCTCGTTCGGCCACGGCGCATAACCTACCAGGTCCCCCAGATGGTAGACGGCATCCACTCCCTCGCGCTCGCGACGACCGTCTATGTCCGCCAGCACGGCTTCGAGCGCCGGGAGGTTCGAGTGAATATCGGAGATCAGGGCGTACTTCATCGGGCTCCTCCTGCTAGTCTACAACTACCGTGCCGGGAAGCAGTTTATATGCCGCACACATTACTTGAGTTAAACGTGGGTTAAATACGGCCCAGCTTCCGCAGAACGGCCGCCGTGCGGGGAGCGGTATCGGGTGATCCGGATAGCTCCCGGGAGAGGCGGTCGAGGTCTTCCGGGTCGTCCACGTCGTACCAGGATTCCAGGCTTAGTAGCGAGAGCCCGGCGTCGCGGGCTTTTTCGAGGGTCCGGCGGTAGACGGTGTCCGTGGACCACGGGATGCCGGAGAAGAGGGCCTCGTAGGGAGCGCGCAACCCGAGCAGGACATACCCACCGTCTTCGCTCGGGACGATGGCGGCGTCGTGGCCTTCAAGGGCCAGGACCGCCTTCTTGAGATAATCTTGCGGTAGCGTCGGGGCGTCGGTGCCGAGTATTACTACGGGTTCCGGACTCCGGGAGAACATCTCGCGGGCGGCGGCGAGCATCCTCTCCCCGAGGTCGCCATCTACCTGTGGAACGAGCCGGGTGTCTCCGCGCGGTAGCAGGCGTTCTATGAGGTGTAACTTCTCCGGAGGGCTGCCGGTGACCGTTACGGGTCCTACCGCGGCCCGCGCCCGGGAGACGGTGTCTACTATAAACGCCTCCTGCAGGCGGGCGACGGTCTCTGGCGGTAGCCGGAGGCGGGTTTTTACGGTGCCAGGCACCGGGGCTTTAGCCATTACGAGCGCCCGGGTCACGGGGCATCGCCGTTGTCGGGTCTGTAGAAGCGGGCCAGCCGCCACGGGCTAGCACCGAGGTTATAGGCCGTCTGCATCGCGGCCCATAGAAGCAGCGTCCGCAGGGGCCGGCCTTCCCAGCGGCGGGGAGAGCTTACCATCGGCCCCGGCAGATACGCCGTCGGGCCGTGGGCTTCCATCCGCTCTACAAAGACTATGTCCTCCATTATCGGGATGCGTGGAAAGCCGCCGAACGATTTGTAGGCGTCCCGCCGGACAAAGAAACCAGAGTCGCCGTAGTAGCGGCCGAGCTTCCGGTAGAGGGGCACGACGAACTTTTGGAGCCAGAGCCCGAGCAGGCCACCGCCCGGGTAGCGTAGCCTGAAGTTACCCCCGATGTATCCCTGCCCCAGAGCTTTCTGTATCTGGGCGGCCACGTCCGCGGGTGGTGTCACGTCGGCGTGCAGAAAGAGTAGCGCCTCACCGGACGCGGCTTCGGCCCCGGCCCGGAGTTGCATACCGCGTCCCGGCTCGCAGCGGACGAGCCGCGCGGCCGGGTGATGGAGGACGAGGTCTACCGTACCGTCCGTGGAGCCGCCGTCGGCCACCACGATGTCCGCGACGCCCGGCGTACGGTCCAGGCGTGCGAGGAGAGTTTCTATGTTGGAAGCTTCGTTCAGGGTGGGAACTATCATGGAGATACTTGCCGCTGGTGTGGGCAGCGTATCGCCGGCGGAGAATCCTGGCAAGGGCGACTTGAGTTGTCGGACGGGGTGCTGCACGGTTATCCGGACCCTGGTTTCTCCCGGATGGGCGGCGAGTCCAGGGCGGGTTCGCCTTCTTCAAGGAAGTTTTCCAGTCCGGGCGGGTTCAGACGCGCGTTGCTGATCAGGTAGATAAAGGAGATCAGGGCTATCCCCCCCACCAACAGCCCGAGTATCACCCAGAACATGGTGTGCAGTCCTGTCAGCAGTTGCTCGGGTTGGGTACCGTAGGTCAGGGCGAAGTGTGCCAGCACCGGAGCCAGGAGATAGGCACTGGTCAGGCGCAGCAGTTGGACCAGCGCGATCGCCCGCCCCACCAGCGCCGGTACGACGCTCAAAGCCGCCATAAGAAGCCCCGGCGTGACGGTCAAGCTGGCACCCAGACCGAGGAGACCGGAGATCCAGAGCGTCACACCGCTCGAAGTACCGGCGGTTACGCCGGTAAGCATCCAGGCGGCCATCGCCAGCGAGAGCATGCCGCAAAACGGCATCACGAGCACCCAGCGGGTCCTCAGAACCACCCCTACTATGAGCGCGCCGACGATGCCGGTGGCGACCTCCGGCCAGAACAGAAGACCCGCCGCCAGAGGCTCCAAACCCTGCACCTGCCCAAGAAACATCACCCGGAGCTGTGTTAGGGACGTAAAAGCCGCCCCCGAGATAACGGCGGCCAGTATACCGATAACCGGAAACGTACTGCTCAGGGGTCTCGCCGGCATTAAGGGCTCCTGCTGCCGGGCCTCGACCACGACGAGCGCGACCAGCATGGCAACACCGAGGCCCATCGGCCCGTAGACCTGCGGCGCGTTCCACGGGTAGCTCATAAGCTGGCCGGCCCCGTAGAACAGGAGCAGCGTACCCGCTATCGAGAGCGCGAAAGCCGGGACGTCCACCCTCATGCCGGGGTTTAGCGCTGGCCGCTCGGCCAATGCGACCGCCGCCAGCACGAACGTCAGTAGGCCGAGCGCCAGGACCACCCCGAACAACAGACGCCAGGCACCGGTCTGGGCTATAAGCCCGCCGACCAGCGGACCCGCCGTAACCGCCCCGAAAAGGCCGATGACCACGGCTGGAATGGTAGTCTTGAGCCGGTAGACGGGGAAAGAGGTTACCAGCGGCGGCAGGGCGGCGACCAGTAGCATCCCGGTAGCAAGGCCCTGAAGGATATGGCCCGCCACGTAGAAACCCGCTGCTGGCGCGAAAACCGCCAGCAGCGAACCAACTATAAAAACGGTCTCGTAGCTCAGGAACAGCACCCGGTTCCTTACACGCTGGGCGAGGTCGGCGGCGACCACCGCGCCGATCGCCAGGGCCGCGGTGCTCAGGGTGTTGCCCATCGAGATCCAGGTCTGCTGGGTATCGAGGTCCGTCGCTATCTCCGGAGCGACCTGCCCCAGAGCCGTACTCAGGATGAACTCCGGGGAAAGAGCCAGCAACGAAAATATTACCGTCAACCAGTAGGAACCCCTCAAGGAGCTGCTAATGGTCACGCGGTTTCTCCGGGAACTGTGGAAGACGCGTCATTAGAGAGTAACCTGGTTTCCTTCTAGCCAACTTGTAACTCGGGCAGATACAAACCACGTAATCATATACCCCCGGCGGGATCTTACACACAGCGGCCCGGCGGTTAGACTCTTTACCGTATAATCCAGACCGTTGCGGAGCGTTCTGGAAATTTCAGGGTAGAGAGGCGGTAGGTTTTGGTACAGGTAGGCATCAGGTCGGAGGCCCCGGAGGAAGCCCGGACCGGGCTTCTCGCCATCGGTTTCTATGACGGTGAAAAGCCGCCGGGAAACTTCGAGGAAGCGTCCCGGGCCGCCATAGAGAGCGGCGACTTCTCCGGCAAGGAGGCCACGACAGCGCTGCTCTACGCCGGGGAGTCCGTAGCCGCCGACCGTCTCTTGCTCGTCGGCCTCGGCAAGAAAGAGAAATTCACCCTGGACAAGCTGCGCCGGGCGGCGGCCACGGCGGCGAAAAAAGCCCGCTCCCTGAAGCTCGACGAAGCCGTTTTCGTTCCCTGGCTACCGGAGGGCACTACTGCCGAAGGCGCGGCCCAAGCCGCCGCCGAAGGGGCCGCCCTCGGGTTGTACCGCTTTACCCGGTACAAGACCGGAGGGTCGGCCGGGACGGGCGGCGACGGCTCTGCGGATAGTACGGTGGACAGCGACGGCTCGAATACTCCAGAGTTGGGAAGGTTCGACCTCGCGGCGCTTTCTTCAGAGGCGGCGGACGGTGAGGCGATGGCCCGGGGGGCGTCGTCGGGTACCAGCATCGCGGCGGCCGCCCTGCTCGCCCGCGACCTGGCGAACGAGCCCGGGAGCACCGCGACACCAGAGTACCTGGCGGGCAAAGCCCGCGAGATATCCTCCCGCTACGATATGGCGTTTACCGTGCTGGACCGGGCCGGCATCGAAGAAGAAGGTCTTACCGGCCTCGCGACCGTTGGGCGCTCTTCAGCCGAGGAGCCACAGTTTATCGTGCTGGAGCACCGCGGGGGCGGCGACGAGGCACCCGTGGTGCTAGTTGGCAAGGCCGTCACCTTCGACTCCGGCGGCATCTCCATAAAACCTTCCGGCGGCATGGAAGAGATGAAGTTCGACATGAGCGGTGGAGCCGCGGTCCTCGGGGCGATGGAGGCCGTCGGGGCGCTGGAGCTGCCGCTGAACGTCGTAGCCCTCGTGCCGGCCACCGAGAACCTGCCGGGTGGAAGCGCGTTTAAGCCCGGCGACGTGCTGACCATGCACTCCGGCAAGACCGTCGAAATTATCACGACGGACGCGGAGGGACGCCTGATCCTGGCCGACGCCCTTTCCTACGCGAAACGCTACGAACCCGCCGCCGTCATAGACTGCGCCACCCTGACCGGCGCGTGCGTCATAGCACTCGGCAAAGGAGCTTCCGGCCTTATGGGGAACGACGATGACCTTATAGCCGAGGTCCAGACGGCCGGCGAGGCGACCGGCGAGCGCGCCTGGCCGCTCCCGCTCTTCGACGACTACACCGAGCAGATAAGAGGCGAGACCGCCGACATAAAGAACGCCGGTGGCCGCGGGGCCGGAGCCCTGACCGCCGGCGCTTTCCTCAAGGAGTTCGCCGACTTCCCTTGGGCGCACCTCGACATCGCCGGCACCGCCTGGGGGGCCTCGAAGAACTCCTACACACCAAAAGGCGCAACCGGAGCCCCAGCCCGGCTACTGGTCGAGTTCCTCCGGGCCAGGGCCGAGAGCCAGGAGGCGCGGTGATACTAAAGAGCATTACCGTCGGGCCGTTCCAGGAAAATTGTTATGTGGTCGGGGACGAGGCTACGGGTGTGGGGGCACTGATCGACCCCGGCGACGAAGCGGCCCGTATATCGTTGCAGGTCGAGCAGACAAAGCTTCAGATAAGCTCCATAATCCTGACCCACGCCCACATCGACCATGTCGGGGCGGTTGTCACCCTCGTCGAGGAGTACGGCTGTCCGGTCTGGATCCACCGGGAGGCCGAGCCGATGCTAAAGCAGCTCCCGACCCAGGCCATGATGATGGGCATGAAGTTCGGGAAAGTCCCGGCGGTAGACGGCTACATACAAGACGGCGAGGTAGTAGAGGTCGGTGGGTTACGGCTAGAGTCGCTCTACACGCCGGGGCACGCGCCGGGGCATCTGGCGTTCTACGTGCGGGATGAGGGGTTGGTGATCTCCGGCGACGCGCTTTTTGCCGGGAGCGTCGGGCGGGTAGACTTGCCGGGCGGCAGCATGGAGGTCCTCATGCACAGCATCGAGGAGAAGCTGCTCCCGCTGCCGGACGACACGCTGGTTTATCCCGGTCACGGCCCGGAGACGACCATCGGCCGGGAGCGCGAGATGAACCCGTTCCTTCAGGGAGGACTATTTTGAGCGAGAGCGTCCAGCAACACCGGGAGTCGGCCCCGGATCACGTGCGGGTAGCGGTCCTGACCGTGAGCGACAGCCGCACCCCGGAGAACGACACCGGGGGCGACACCATCCAGGAGTCGTTGGAAAGCGCCAGCCACGAGACCGTAGACCGGCGGCTGGTGGAGGATGATCCGGAAAGCATACAAACGGCGCTCGTGGAGATGCTCGACCGGGAGGACGTGGACGCGGTCATTACCACCGGGGGGACCGGCGTCTCGGCCCGGGACTCGACTTACGAGGTCGTAAGCCGCACGATAGACCGGCCGCTAGACGGGTTTGGAGAGATCTTCCGGATGCTCTCTTACGAGGAGATCGGGGCCGCCGCCTTCCTGAGCCGGGCGACCGCCGGCGTAATCAACGTCCCGGCGGGCGCGAAGTTCGTGGCGAGCCTCCCCGGTTCCAGCAACGCCGTCCGACTCGCGATGGAGAAGCTTCTGGTCCCCGAGATAGCTCACGTGGTGTTCGAGCTTAGAAAGCACGCCGAGTAATGGAAAGAGAAGCGCTTCCCCCCGAGAACGAAGCCCTCTGGCGCAAGCTCTGGGAGCTGTGGCAGGACAACGACGAGGACGACGTGATCCTGGACTCCCCGCGTCTGGAGGAGATCTCCGACGAAATCCCCGCCCTTGAAGGTAGGGTGAGAACCGCCCTCGCCTACCTCCAGCGCGCCCGCTATATCCAGTACCGCTCCGGCGTCGGGGAGGACGGCATCGAACCCATCCTCTACGACGTCTACGAGCCACAGTAAGCCCCTTGAAGAATCTCTGCGTCTTCTGCGGCTCCAGCTCGGGCGCTGACCCGGCTTACGAAAAGGGTGCCCGCGAACTCGGCCGGGCGCTCGTCGAGGCAGAAATCACGCTGGTCTACGGCGGCGCGAGCGTCGGCCTGATGGGAGCGGTCGCGGACAGCGCGCTCGGAGCCGGCGGCGAGGTAGTCGGGGTTATCCCGGAAGGGCTCGTGCACAAGGAAATATCGCACGGAGGACTAACCGAACTGCACGTGGTCGGTTCGATGCACGAGCGCAAGGCGCTAATGGCCGAGTTATCCGACGGCTTTATAGCGCTGCCGGGCGGCACCGGCACGATGGAGGAATTTTTCGAGGTCTTTACCTGGGCGCAACTTGGAGAGCACGACAAACCCTGCGGTCTGCTGGACGTTGCAGGCTACTTCGACCCGCTCGTGGCGTTCCTGGACCACATGGTGGGTAGAGGATTTCTAAAAGATTACCACCGCGACATGATCCTCCACGACACGGAGCCAGCGTCGCTGTTAGACCGATTCGCGAACTACAAAGCACCCGGACGCGCCAGGTGGGACTAAAAACGAGGGATATAGGAACCTAGCCAGTAATTGTAGACATCCGGTAACTTCACCACCTTGTTTCCTGCCAACGGAGGAGCCAGGCAACCATGTGGATGGCCCACTTCATATACTCCAGGGTCTCGCTATTGTCTATTGTAGGATTGACGCTATAAGGGTCAGTCCACCCATCTTGGTATACCTTCTTACTGAACCCGCTCTACGGTAGCTGACTTCTCCGCGGCCTGGTCCCCGGCGGGCTCCGTTACTTTCTTGCCCAGGAAGATCAGCCCGGCAATGGCGGCTGCGGCGCTGACCGGCATCGCTATCCACCACGGCACCCCGAAACCGACCGGAATCAGTCCGAGCGCGAGCGCGATACCGCCGGTGAACAAGGCGTACGGTATCTGGGTGCGAACATGGTCGATGTGGTCACAGTTGGAGGCCATCGAGGAGATGATCGTCGTGTCGGAGATCGGGGAGCAGTGGTCGCCCCACACCGCGCCGGCCAGAACCGTCGAGACCGAGGCGTACATGATGTAATAATTGTCCGGGGTAGCCATCCCGTTTGCCTGCAAAACCGCCCAGGTCAGCGGGACGGTCAGCGGTATCAGGATACCCATCGTGCCCCAGCTCGTGCCGGTAGAGAAGGCCGTCGCGGCGGCGACCAGGAAGATGAGGGCCGGTATCAACGCCGGCGGTACGCTCTCACCGAGCACCGACACCAGGTAATCTCCCGTGTGCAGCACGTCCGTCACCCCGGATAGTGCCCACGCTAGGACTAGAATAACCATCACGAACAGCATCGTCCGGAGCCCGGCGTACCAGGCGGCCATCGCCTCGCCCAGAGAGAGTATCCGCTGCCCCACGGATAGCAGGACCGCCACGATCACGCTCAGCAACGAACCCCAGACAAGAGACGAGAACGCGTCCGCGCTGCCGATAATCTCCCGCACCGAAGACCCCTCGCCGGTGACGAACAACCCGCCGAGCGCCACGCCGACGAGCACCACGATCGGCACGATGGCGTTTAGCGCTCTAGCCGGGACGTCCTCCTCGGCCTCCATGTCGTCTTTACCAGCCGACGGGTCCACGTCGGCGCCCTCGCGCAAGACCAGACCTTCTTCCCGAGCCCGGCGCTCGGCCTTGTACATCGGCCCGAAGTCCCGTCCCGTAATGGCTACGGCGAATACGAACAGTACGGCGAGTACCGGGTAGAACGCGTAGGGTATCGAGTTCAAGAATATGGAGTAGGCCGACTCGCTAAAGCCCTCGATGCCTCCCACGGCATCCCCTATAAGCCCGACCTGGAAGCCGATCCAGGTCGTAACCAGCGCGATGGTCGCCACCGGGGCCGCGGTCGAGTCCACGATGTAGGCCAGCTTCTCGCGCGAGATTCTGAGCCGGTCCGTGATCGGGCGCATCGTGTTGCCCACCACGAGCGTATTCGCGTAGTCATCGAAGAAAATGGCGATCCCGAGAGCCCCGGTCGCCGTTTGCCCCCGCCGGGGGTTGCTGGCGTAGGGCACTATCTTGTTAACGATCCCCCGGGTGCCGCCGTTGCGGGAGATAATGCCGACCATACCCCCGATCATCAGGGTGAACACGATGATCGAGGCGTGCCCCGTGCTACCGTCCGGCGGCGCTATCGCTTCTATAACGTAAACTTGCAAGGTATCGAGCAGCCCGTACCACAACCCCGAAAGCGACACCCCGTAGGCGAGCACCGCGCCCAGGTAGATCCCGAAGAACAGGGCGGCGACCACCTGCCGGAAGGCGAGCGCGATGCCTATAGCCAACAGCGGCGGCAGGATAGACAGCCAGCCCGGGATAGCGTTCGCGGTCTGCTCCGAGACCTGCTCTCCCCCCGCGGCCAGGGCTATCGGGACCTCCCCGGTCTGGTCCACCACTATGTCCTCGACCGTGGCGGTCCCTTCCGAGAAACTCGCTTCGTAAGTCTTCCCGGCTACTTCAAGCTCCGTGTTGCCGTCCGGCGGCGCCCCGTCAGCCTCAACGTCCACACTGAACGGAATGCCATCGAGCACGACCTGCGGCGCGTCCAGCGTGAGCCCTCCGCCCCCCTCGTCCTGCGCCCGAGAAATGCCGGGAAGAAACGCGAGTAGTACGGCGAAAGCGAGTAGTACCCCGGCTATTAGCCATCGCCCGGAGTACAGTCTCGAATAACCCGCTGCAAACCGTACTTCCCCGGGTACAGTCACCTTCCGTCGTCCCATACCGTACATCCTTTTCACCAGAGCCAGATCGCCACGCCCGTGAACCCGCAGAGGCCGCCAGACGCATGTTAACAGAAAGAGAAACATGCTCCACTACATAGGAGGCTCACATTCTAGAAACCTGGCTCAGCGTATAAAAAGACCGCCGGAAACGGCGGCCATACATAATCAGGCTACGAGCGGTCGCAAAGATCAGTCGCAAAAAACTAGCGGCCCGGTTAAGGGCCGCTGTGGTCATACTATTTAGAGTCTTCGCCGGGTTAGTAGCTTACGTCTACCCGGTCGCCGCGGACTATAAGCCGGTACTCGTAGTTCGGGCCGACACAGGTCTGGAGTGAGACCATGTTGCGGTCGGCCTGCGGGGCTGTTACCCAGTTTTCGCCCGGGCTTACGGTCAGGATCTCACTGACCTTGTAGGTGTAAGTCGTGCCGTTAGCGTCGGTCAGGTAGATCATGTCTCCGTAGGTCATGTACGGCAGGTCCGCAAACTGCAACCAACTGCCGGTTCCCTGATAACCGAGGACGTGGGCGGAGATATAGGTATTCGCGTTGTCCTGCCACGGAAAGCCGGTCGCGGGCAGCTTGATCGCCCCGTAGTGGATAGCGCTCGGGGAGCGGGTGTTCGTCACCGGGTCCTCATACCGCCCCATCTTCGGGACCGTGAGATACATGGTCGTGTCCGCCGGTGGCGGGGGCTGCGGCGGTGAATTTACCGTGGCCGATGCGTCCTGGTCCACGACCGCCTGCTCCGTAGCCGCGCCTTCTTTGGCCGAATCTTCGGCAGCTTCCTTGTCGGCGGCCTCTTTCTCAGCCTGAGCTTCTTCCTCGGCTTTTTTCTCAGCCTCTTCCTTTGCCGCTTTCTCCTCGGCGGCCTTTTTAGCCGCTTCTGCTTCCTCCTTTGCCTGGAGGTCCTCCACGACCTCCGGCGCTTGAGCTACAACCGGGGTCGAGACCCTGCTAACCTCTGACGAGTCGTTCGACCATGGCATCTCAATAGCGCCGAGTTTGAACTCTTGAAAAGCAATGCCGCCTATGAGGGCGATGAATAACCCGATCGACCACAAGTACACGTGGCCGAACTTTCGCCCTTCCCGAGAATTTCTCCTACCTGGTCTCATAGAAAACAAGTCTAACAGCCCTCCGGGTAACCGTGTAGGTTAAAACGAATATTTTTTAAGATTCGCTAAGAAGGTTAGCCCGACCTTTTGTTTCCCGGCACGGCCGACTCTAGAGTGAACTAGGTCTTTTGCCGGCCCGCGAGGTACAAGACGAGGCCCACCGCGAGCGCACCGAGCGCCAGGAGAAGGTTGACGGGCGGTTGTTGGGTAACGAGGCCGATACAGAGCACGGCGGCGACCGCGGGTATGGTGATACCTAGCGGCAGTCGGAAGGGGCGCCGGGCGTCCGGTTGGCGGTACCGCAGGATCGCGACCGACAGGCAGACCATGAAGTATTGGTAGAGGCGGGCGGCGACGTTCAGAAGTAGTAGCTGGGTAAAGGTGCCGCTCACGGCGAGGATCACGACCAGGGTACCCGTCGCACAGATGGCGACGGCCGGGGTCGAGAAACGCTGGCTTGTCCGGGATAGAAAAGCGGGCAGCATACCTTCGCGCGAGAGCGAGTATAGGTTACGCGGGGAGATCAAAGCTACCCCGCTCTGGGTGCCGAAGATAGAGACGAGCGCCCCCACGGTAAGCAGCACAAGCCCCCCGGCGAACATAACCTCTCCCACGGAGGCTAGCGGCGAGGTAGAGCTTCCCACGGTTTCGGCCAGGTCCGGCTTCAGCCGCATGGCGGCGTACTGGATCAGCATGTAGAACACGGTCACTCCGGTGAGCGTGCCCAGAACCCCGACGGCGACGGCCCGCCGCGGGTTTACCATCTCCCCCGACGGGACGGTCACCCCCTCAAAGCCGCCGTAGGCGAATATGACGACCAGCACCGCAGCCAGAAAACCGCCGGTCCCGGAGGGTACAGCCTCTAGCGTGACGTTGCCCGTAAAAGCCAGGCCCACGATTATCAGGAGCAGGAGCGGTAAAAGCTTTGCCACCGTAAAGAACTGTATGATGCCCGAACTTAGCTTTACGCCGAGCGTGTTCAGCAGACACAGCAGAGCGACGATGGCGACGATGATTACTGCTCCGTAGCCTTCAGTCGCGGGGTAGATCTCCGCCAGGTAGCCGATAAAGCCGTTGCCGAGCACCGCCCACCCGGCGAGGTATGTTAGCCACATCATCCAGCCGACCGTAAAGCCCGCCGTCCGGCCCACCGCCTCCCGCGTGTAGACTATCGGACCGCCGGTGCGGTCGAACATGGCTCCGGCTTCGGCGTAGGAAAGCCCGATCAGGGTGACCAGAGCCCCCGCCGCTAGATAAACGAATACCGCTGACGGCCCCGCCAGTTGGGCGACCTGTCCCGGCAACAAGAATATCCCGCCGCCGACGACACCGTTTATCCCGATAAACAACACCTCCGGCGTGCCGAGCACCCGCTGCAAACGCTCCTGCACTATCCGGCCCCGGTTTCACCAGCACCGCTGGCTCCTGTTCCGCTGGCGCGCTCGACGGCTTCCGCGAGCGTGTCCGGGTCGTAGGGACCGGTGTGGTGCACACCGTTTATAAACAACGTCGGGGTCCCGCCGACGCCACTCCGGAGCCCGCTGCGGATGTCTTCCCAAACGCGCCCTGCGTGCGTCCCATTTTTCAACTCCTTCTCGAACCTTTCCCGGTCCAGCCGCAGGTCTTCCGCGTACCGGAGGAGGTCGTCGGCCTCTAGCGCCCGCTGGTTCTCAAAGAGGATGCCGTACATTTCCCAGAACCTCCCCTGGGACGCGGCCGCCTCGGCGGCTTCGGCCGCCAGCCCGGCGTGCGGATGCTTCTCCGTGAGCGGGAAGTTGCGGAAAACGTAGCGTAGGTGGTCGGGCAGACGCCTTTGCACCTCCCCCACGCTCCGGTAGGACCTGAAAGAGTCCGGGCACTCGTAGTCGCCGTACTCGACGAGCGTGACCGGCGCACCGGCCGCCCCGCGGCGGTGGTCCCGCTCTCCAACCGGGGTGCTCAACTTTTTAGAATCTGGTCCCGTCACAGACATACCTACTCCTGATCTTGAAGCTTTAAGACGCGGGTCCGGTAGAAACTCTCTAACTTCTAGAGCCGCGGCTCCCGGCGCGGAGATATGGTATTCGGTGATGCCGATGTGTCAAGCTGCCAGCGGTAAACCTGTGTGCCATCCACTCTAAGGTAGCGGACCGGACAGGTTATGGCTTTTTGAGAGATTCAGCGTACAGGTCTTTCAGGCCCATCAGATAGTATAAAGGGCCGTAACAAAGTTTAGACAGGAGAGAACGTTTGAGCACCGGGATACGGGACGGCGCGCGGGCCCGGACGGTGGAGACCACGCTGTACGCGAGCGGGCTCCGGAAAAGTTACAAGGGTTTTGAGGCCGTAAAGGGCATCGAGTTCGAGGTTTTTGGGGGCGAGTGCTTCGGGTTTCTCGGGCCGAACGGGGCGGGCAAGACTACGACGATGAAGATGATCTACGGCGCCGCGGTCCCGACCGCCGGGGAGCTTACGGTCGTCGGTCTCGACGTCCGCGATGAAGAGCGGCGGGTCAAACGCCGCATCGGGGTCGTCCCCCAGGAGAACAACCTCGACGAAGACCTCGCTGTGGAAGAGAACCTACTGGTCTACGGCCGCTACTTCGATCTCAAGAAAAAGGTCGCCCGGAGCCGGGCCAAGGAGCTTCTGGAGTTCGTCCAGCTAACAGACAAGGCCACTTCAAGGGTCGAGCAGCTATCCGGTGGTATGAAGCGGCGGCTGCTCATAGCCCGCGCCCTAATAAACGACCCGGACCTCGTCGTCCTCGACGAGCCGACGACCGGGCTCGACCCGCAGGCCCGTCACCTGGTGTGGGACAAGCTCCGCGAGCTTACCGGGCGGGGCAAGACCCTTATCCTGACCACGCACTACATGGAAGAGGCCGCCCAGCTCTGCGACCGGTTGGTGATCATGGAGGGCGGCGTTATCATCTCGGGCGGCACGCCGCGAGACCTCATCGAGAAGCACGTCAGCCCCGAGGTGGTCGAGTTCCGGGCCGATGCCGAAACCCTGGACCAGCTACAAGCGATGCTGGGCCGTAAACCCGGTGCTTCAGCGTTCGAGCGCACCGGCGAGGCGCTCGTGGCTTACACCCCGGACTCCGAGGCGCTGGTGCGGAGCGTGCGGGAGGCCGGCGTCGCGGTAAACGATACGCTCCAGCGCCGGGCAGGACTTGAAGACGTATTCCTGAGCCTGACGGGAAGGGCTCTGAGCGACTGATGGGAAAGGCCGGTTCGCTCTCAAAACTCGTGCCTTCGCCGCGCGGCGCTTACCGGGTGTGGCAGCGGAACGTCACGATATTCAGGAAGTACTGGAAGACGCTACTCTTCCCGAACTTCTTTGAGCCGCTCCTGTATCTGGCGGCGCTCGGGCTCGGGCTCGGGGCGTTTATCCAGGAGGGCGGTATCGGGGGCGTGAGCTACGTGAACTACATAGCGCCGGGTCTCCTAGCGAGCAACGCCATGTTCGCCGCGTCTTTCGAGAGCACCTTCAACACGTTCGTGAAGCTCAAGATAGACCGGGTCTACGAGGCCATATCCACCACCCCGGTAAACGTGGAGGACATTTTTGCCGGAGAATATTTGTGGGCCGGCACCCGGGCCGCGCTCTACGGGACCGTTTTCCTGGCGGTGATCACGGCGCTCGGTCTCGTCTCCTCGCCGTGGGCAGTGCTCATTCCGCTCGTGATCCTCTTGACCGGCATTATGTTCAGCGTCATGGGTACGCTGTTCACGAGCCTTATACCCACCATAGACCTCTACGGCTACTACTTTACGCTGGTCATAACACCGCTGTTCCTGTTTAGCGGGGTATTCTTCCCGATAAGCGGCTTTCCGGCTCCGGTGCCCACGATCGCCTGGTTCACCCCGCTGTACCACGCGGTCAACGTCTGCCGGGGGCTCGCTACCGGACCGACACCGGCGATCCTGGGGGATGTTCTGTGGATAATAGTCTTTACGGGGCTGCTCGCGTGGGTGCCGATCTACTTTATGCGCCGACGGCTGATCGACTGAGCCCGGTCCGGGTCTGGTAGCATGAGCTTCTGATGCTGGAGAAACCTTTTACGGTGCGGCCCGCCAGGGAAGAAGACGAATCGGCCATTTCGGCACTCGTCGTCGAGGGATTTGACGATAAGTTTCGGCCCGTCTTCGGGCAGCACATAGACCGGGCGGTAAAGATCATGGACGCCTGGGTGAGCCTGGAGCACGCGGTCGGCGGCGTCTCCTCGCTCGTGATAGAAGCCGACGGCGGGGTTGCCGCGAGCGTCGGGGTGAGGGTCACCGCCTCTGACGATGATGCGCTGGCCCGGGGGCTCTGGAAGGACCTCAAAAGCAACCTCGGGTTTTTCTCCGCCGTCCGGGCCTCGGCGCTCCTCTCCTACCCCCGGTACGCAGCCCGCGGCTCCGAAGCCTACGTCGAGCGGCTCGTCGTTTCACCCGACTACCGCAACCACGGAATGGCCCGCACCCTCCTGCACGCGGCCGAAGACATGGGTCGCGAGACCGGTAAGGATTCAGTCGGTCTGCACGTCAGCGACAACAACGCCAACGCCCGCAAGCTCTACGAGAGCGAGGGATATAAAGAGGTCTCCCGGCAGCGGTCGCTGCTCACCGCCTACGCTCTAGGCATCCGGAACTGGCTGTATTTGCGCAAGGAGATCTAGGCGCGATTAGTAACCGATTGTCGGTGTGTGGTGGACGTAGCGGTCGCTGTCTAGCTGGCGCAGCAGAAAGTGGGCGACGTCGGCGCGGGAGATACGGAACTTCCGCCCCGGTTTGAGGTGCTCGCCGATGCGGTAGTTGCCGGTCCAGGGACCGTTGGTCAGCGCCATCGGGCGAACTATCGTCCAGTCGAGATCACTGGAACGCACGATCCGCTCCTGCTCTTCTTTGTCCGCGTAGTCGTCCCGCAGGAATACCGGTATCAGGACGTTCACGAAGACGGAACCCGGAAGGTCAAGGTCTTGTTTACTCTCGGCCGTGCCCCACGCCGTCTGGCAGATAAAGCGCCGTAGCCCGTGCTCGTTCATCGCCCGGACGATGTTCCGGGCACCGTTAGAGCCCGGACCGTCCGGGTCGCCGGTACGAGAGGGTTTTAGCGGGTTGCTCGGTTTACCACCGAGAACGCTGATCACCGCTTCCTGGCCGGCCACAGCCTCTTCGACCGGCCCGTAGTCGAATACGTCGCCCCCGGCGATTTGCAGACGCTCGTGGCTCACGTTCAACTTCGAGGCGCTGCGGGCGAACGCCGTTACCTCGTGCCCCTCGGCGAGCGCACGTTCGAGCAGCCGCCGGCCCGTAGGCCCCGTAGCCCCGAAAATAGTCAGCTTCACGCGTAGCTCCTTTCAAGAACCATAGTCCCCGAACTTGTACTCGATCCGGTTCGCCCAACGGAAACGGCCGAGGGTGAAGATCAGGGACATGAGCAGCAGGCTTGAGACTGTCTGCCGCATACCATACTTCTTGAACCGGCGGTCGGAGACGTAGAGAGCTTTGAGTACAACACCGAACCTGCGCCCTTTGGAGAGACGCCGGATCAACTCCACATCGTCGGCAAAGGTAAGGCTGGTATCAAAGCCCGCGCTCTCCTGAAAGACTTTTCGCCGGACGGCTATACACTGCCCCGAACCGGAAGGCAATATCTTCTGTAACGCTACAAAGGTAACGTTGAAGAACGCGTGCACACCTTTTATCGAGTGGGTAGACTCGTCCGGTGCCAGGAATACCGGGCACGCCAGGTCCAACCGCCGCTTTTCAAACCTTTCGACAAACTTCTCAAAGAACGTCTTCGACAGCCGCGCGTCGGCGTCCAGAAAAACCAGCAAGTCCCCGCAGGCTCTCCGGCCACCCAGGTTGCGCTGCTCCGAGACCGAAGGAGAGTTTACGAGTAGCCGTACTTCGGGGAATGTCTGGACGACCCTGGCAGTCCCGTCCGAGGAGTTGCCGTCAACGACCAGTATCTCGTCGGGCGATCGGGTCTGGGCGGCGAGGTCCGAGAGCAGGTCGCCGATGTTACCCTCTTCGTTTAAAGTCGGGACTACGACGCTAACTCTCACGCCCGGTCCCCGTACGGTCTCCGGCGCGAAACGTAAACCTGATCTTCGTGCACACTCGTCCGATCCTCTGCGGTTGGGAATTTACGCACCCGGGCGGCAAAGACCTCTACAGCCCGATTCCTCGGCTATTCATTCCCCGTTTCCCACCGGCTTAACAAGTTCCCCGTTATCCAAGCTCCGGAACTCCGGGTAGCGGCGGAAAACGTTCGCGCCGGCAGAGGTATCGGACCGTAACCGGGGTTGTCCGGGTTGATGGTGGAGGAGCGAAGAGGTGTCGCGGACCTAGCCGGAGCCTTCTCTCTCTTCTCCGAGGAGGTCTTCCCCGCCGGTCTCCCCCGTCGGTTCGGCGGCCGGGTCGTTCCCCGGCTTCCGGCGGAATGAACCCTGAGCATCCGGCCACTGAAAGAGGTCTTTTGGTAACTCCGGAACAAAATCTCTGGTTTTTCTGTTCCGGCCCGCGTAGCTCGGATAGCTCCGGTTACCGTTGCCGGCGGGCTCACCGGACGCCGGAGCATCCGCAAATGCTCCGGCGTCCGGTTCGGTTCCACGGCCGGAACTCTTAGTGTAACTACCGCTGCGTTTGCGGTGTACCATCGGCCGGTCTTCCGATGAGGGTCCGGTGGTGCCGGGCGCGGAGAGCGCCTCCGGGTTTCGGGAGTTTTGCAGGGCACCACTGCGTCCCTCCAGGTAAGACAGCACCCGGTCTTCAAAGGCGGCCGGCTCTTCGGCCATCGGCAGGTGACCGCAACCTTCGATAGAAAGCGCTTCGGATTCCGGCATAATCTCGGCCCAGACCCTGGCGGCGTCCGGGTCGACGATCTGATCCTCCTCCCCGGAGACCACGAGTAGCGGAGCTTTTACCCGGCGAGCCTGGCGGACGAGGCGATCGCGGGACAGCTCACGCCGGACCGCTTTGAGACTCTGGCCCACGGCGGCCGGGGTCGAGCGTCCGGCGTCTTCGACGGCCTGCCGGGGCAGGTCACCGGCGTTCGAGACGAAAGACCGCATCCACCACCGCCGCAGGGTCTGTAGACTGCGGCCGAGGACATAGAATACGGGACCTACCACCGGTGCTGTCGCAAGCCACAAAGAGGTCGGGAGGTCTATATGATCTTCTTTGGCCGGCGCCGCGACAAGGACGAGTTTTCTTACCGCGTCCGGGTAGTCTGCGGCGAGCTTTACCGCCATGTCGCCGCCTATATCGTGGCCGACGACCGCGGCGTCGGTGATCCCGAACTCGGCGCAAAAGGCGTGCAGTAGTCGGCTGCCGGGCCGGAGGCCGTAACCGGAGAGCGGCTTGTCCGACCCCCCGAATCCGGGAAGGTCCAGCATATAAACGGTAAAGTTCTGCGCCAGCTTCTTAGCCAGCGGCTCCCAAACCCTGGAGGATGAGAGCCAGCCGTGGACCAGCACGACCGGCGGGCCGGCACCCGCTATCCGGTAGTGGACCCATGAGCCATCCAGTTCCACATACTCCGTGTCGCGGGCGCTCTCGACCTCGCGGGTCTCCCGGCTGAGGGCGAACGAAAGCGCCAAGAATATCCCGACTATTAGCAGTACAGCTATGGCTACGCTCAACATGCCGACATGATAGCGTAGAGCGGTCCGCCAAACACGAACCAGGCACCACACTCCGGGCCAGCCTACTAGATAATCTGGGATTTAGAAACAGACCTGGACATGGTTGCTGACTCTGTCAGGGTTTTGTGGACCGACCGTAGCGCTCTGCTGGCGCAGCAATCATAGACCTACGGCTTTGTAGGCCGATCTGCTAGGCGCCCCAGCGTTTGGCGACGAACTGCCGGATAACGACCGAGGCCAGTACTACCGAAACAAACCGGAAGCCTCCCTTGATCAGGGCTTCTTTAGCATCATCCCGGACCCTGCGATACTCGGGCTCGGAGATCAAACGGTTCGCGACCCGGTCGGACAGTACGTGGGCCAGCAGAGCCGCGAGAATCTCTACCGCCCTTTTCTGAGCTTCATCGTCCATATTACCTCCGGTTTTGTCCGCCTGTCGCGGGTCGTATTATCTCCTGTCGCGGGACTCGCTGTTCGAGTCCCCGGGGATTCTACCCCGCCCGGCGCCGGACGATACCCTCTATTAGATACCGCTCTGGGCCCTGAGTTCGTAGAGTTCAGCGAGTTGGCCGCGCAGGGTTTCCTTCTCCGTTGCGCCGGCGTGGTACTCGATACAGTAGAGTACGTCGTCGGGTCTTCCCGGGTGGAGGTCATGCTCGGTCATAAACTCTAGCAGGTCCCGGAACCCATCGCCGACCTGGTCCACGAACTCGGAAAAAGATATCTGGCCGGATATCAGACGCCCCGAGGCTTCCGCCGGTCCCAGCTCCCCGAGACGCCGGTTGTTGTGCCGGACTATGAGGCCGGGAGCTATACCCTCCGAAAATGATTCCTCCATCGCCAAACCCATCCCCTTTCTAGCTCTATGCTAGAAGCTCTGTTCTAAAAAACACTTCCCAAGTAATCCCCTGCTTCCGGTCTGACACCGGTGTGTTCCAGAGTGTAAGGACACCGGCCGAATTTGTAAAGCGCCGTCCTGACCACCGGGAGCTTTACCCGACGGTTATACTGGTTTTCGGCAAACCTTCCGGTAGAGGAGACGTTTGAGGACTTCGGGTAACACAGCCCGGCAGAACGAGGCCCGCGTGGTGGTCGTCGGGGCCGGTTTCGCCGGGGCCTCATTTGTGCGCCACCTACCCCAGCACTTTCGGCGGCCGGGCAGGACGCTCCTTATAGACCAGGCGACGGACTACCCGTTTGTACCCTTGATCCACGAGGTCGCCGTCGGGCGCGTACACCCGAGAAGCATCCAGAGCTCCATACCCCGGCTCTGCAAAAACCGCTGCGGCTTTCTGCAAGCCGAGGTGACCGGGCTGGACCCCGCGTCCCGCACCCTGGAAACTTCCGCGGGCTCCGTTGGCTACGAGTACCTGGTTTTTACCCCCGGCAGCGTCGCTACGCAACCGCCGGAAGCTTTGAGCAGTCTACAGACGTTCTGGACCCTCGAAGATGCGCTAGAGCTCCGTGAAAAGCTCGCCGCGTTCTGGCACCGGGCGCTGGAAGCCTCCCGCACCGGCCCCGAACGGCCCGTCGTCGGGATCGTCGGCGGCGGAGCGACCGGGGTCGAGCTAGCGGCTGAGGTAGCAGCCCTCTTCGACTACCTCCGTAAGCGGACCGCCCGGTCCCCGGAGAGGACTCCCGAGCCTCGCGTGGTCCTTCTCGAAGCCACCGGGCGCCTTATGGGGTGGCTGGACCCGTACTTCCACGAGGTCGCCGTTAGAGAGCTATCGAAGCTCGGCGTCGAGGTCTGGTTGAACGCGGCTGTCACCGCCGCCGAGGACGGGTGGCTCGAAACCGCCGGAGAACGGCTGCCAGCCGGGGTCGGCGTCTGGGCCGGTGGCGCGAAAGCTTCACCGCTCACCACCCATCTACCGGGAACACGGGGCAAAGACGGCCGCAGACCGGTAAACGGCTACCTGGCACCGCCCGGACACCCGGAGGTGTACATACTCGGGGACTCCGGCGTCTACAACGATCCCCGGCACGGGCCACTGCCACCGACCGCGGCGGTAGCCGTCCAGCAAGGTCCATGGGCCGCCCGCGACCTCGGGGCTAGGGTATCCGGTGGAAGGCGCCGGCCCTTTGAGTACTCCGACCGGGGCTACATCGTAAGCCTCGGGCCAGAGAGCGCGGTGGCCGACGCCGCGGGCAAGAAGTTGCGGGGACCCGCCGCCCAAGCGCTCTATCGCGGCGTTTTTCTCTACTACGCCCAGAGCCGCCGCGGCCGGTTCTCTACGGGCGCTGACTGGGCCATGGAGCGGACCATCGGACGGCTCGGGTTCGGAAAGCCGGGTTAAGCTAAAAGCTAGGTCCCGACTTTATCCTGCACGAGGTGACGCTTGACTATTCCCGGTACGTCGCCGGGGGTCACGCGTGTGTACCACACGTCGTCGGGGAATATAAAGACTACCGGGCCTACTTCGTGCCGCCGGGTGCAGGCGTTGCGGAGCACGACCGACGGGTCGTACCCGAGCTTCTCGACCTCCGCCCGGAACCGGTCAAATACCTCGCCGCCGCCTTTGGCCCCGCAGCGACCTTCGCCCGGCGTGACGCACACGAATATCTGACGGAAACTCATGGCTGTATTTTACGGCGGGCAGCGTTTTATTCCAGGGGCGCTAGCTAGTTAGGTTCGGTGTGCGCGGTACCCGGCTTCCACGGCCGCCACCTCGTCACCCTCGCGGATCCAACCGGGCTCCACAACCCTGGCGCAGTGGCCGCCGCGGCCCACGAGCGCCCGGGTCATGCCAGGCTCGGTAACGTCCTGGATGTGCTTGCACGGGGGGCGTGGCCGGTCGTAGCGCAGGACGACCTCCCCGACCCGGAACTCGCCGCCGGGGAGCCCGGCCAACTCTTTCAGGTCTATACCGCGGGTGATTATATTGCGCCGGTGCTCGCCGCCCGAGACGCTGAGGCTGAGTTCGGTCTCGATATACTCCAAGTCTTCAGCTTGAATGAGCGTAACCTGGCACACGTCCCCGAACGGTGTCCAGTACCCGGTTCCCTCGCAGTAGCGGTCCCCTTTAAGCCCGCAGCCCGCTACCGCTTCTATCTCCTCCACCCGCTCCATGTCCACGCTGCCTTCGGGGGCTACAAAGATCCGCTCGACCTCGCCTGCCAACGTACGGCTCCTCTCGACGCTCTTTTTCGACACCAGATGTAACCGCGGGTCATACCGATCTTAACCTGGCCTCGGCGTAACCGGCGCAGTCCTGCTTAGCAGTCTCGTTTAGAAGGCGGTCGCGGAGAGCCCGACCTCCTCGCGCTCACCTCCAATTTTACGGGCCATGCCGCTCTCCTTGGCGGCTTCGGCCACGGTTTCGGCGACGGCGGGGGCCACACGCTCGTCAAAGACCGACGGGATAATGTAGTCCTCGGAGAGGTTTTCCTCGGGGATCACGTCGGCTATCGCCCTTGCGGCGGCGAGTTTCATATTCTCGTCTATCTCCTGGGCCCGGACGTCCAGGGCGCCCCGGAATATACCCGGGAAGCAGAGGACGTTGTTGATCTGGTTCGGGTAGTCGCTGCGACCCGTGGCGATGATCCGGGCGTGGTCCATAGCTGCTTCCGGCCGTATCTCCGGATCCGGGTTCGCCATCGCGAAGATTATCGGGTCCTCGTTCATGGTTTTTACCTGCTCGACGCTCAACACGTCGGGGGCAGATAGCCCGAGGAACAGGTCTGCGCCAGCTACCGCATCCCCGAGGTCTCCCCGGCGGTCTTCGGGGTTGGTATGGTCCGCGAACCAGCGCTTGGAGGCATCCAATCCCTCGCGGTCCCGGTGTACGATGCCGCTCCGGTCGCAGCCGACCACGTTACGAGCGCCAGCAGCCATGACGATCTTGGCGCACGCGACCCCCGACGCCCCGACCCCGTTTACGACGACCCTCAGATCCTCTATCTTCTTGCCGATAATTTTCAAGGAGTTGCGGAGCGCGGCGAGGACGACGACCGCCGTGCCGTGCTGGTCGTCGTGGAACACCGGGATGTCGAGCTCTTTCTTGAGGCGGTCCTCGATCTCAAAGCACCGTGGGGCCGCTATGTCTTCGAGGTTTATACCGCCGAAAGCTGGGGCGATGTTCTTTACGGCGGCCACGATCTCGTCCGGATCCTTGGTGTCCAGGCAGATCGGGAACGCGTCCACCTCGGCGAACTCCTTGAAGAGCAACGCCTTGCCCTCCATGACCGGCATCGCCGCCCGCGGACCGATGTCTCCGAGACCGAGCACCGCGGTCCCGTCGGTGACGACCGCCACGGTGTTGCGCTTGATCGTCAGGTTGAACGCCCGCTCGGGGTCCTCGGCGATAGCCCGGCAGACGCGGGCCACGCCCGGCGTGTAAGCCATCGAAAGGTCGTCGCGGGTACGGACCGGAAGCTTACTGCGAACCTCGATCTTGCCGCCGAGATGCACGAGGAAAGTCCTGTCGGAGGTGTTTATAACCCGCACCTGCGGGACGCCCTCCACAGTCTCGACGATCTGGCGTCCGTGCTCGGAGTCCCGAGCGTTGACGGTTATATCCCGCACGGACACGTCCTGGCGCATCCGCACTATGTCTACCGCCCCGACCAGTCCCCCGGCGTCCCCGATGGCCGTAAGTACCCGGCCCAGAGCCCCCGCTTCGTGCGGAAACTCGGTCCGTAAAGTCATGCTGTAGCTGGCACTCGGTATGGATTCCATATCCGATATCCTCTCCCTGTTTTTGTCCCAAATCCTCTTCGGCGCAATTCTATTGCAGCGCCGCCGGCTATGCCAGCGACCGGCTAGCCCAACAGATACTAGACTGGCAGGTATCCGGGGTCTTCGGGCAGATCGCTGCCGGGTAAGGCGTTGCGGCGGTCGAGGAACCAGCGGCCTAGAGGCGTGTTGGGGCCGGCTTCTTCTGCGGCTTGTTCGAGACCGGCGCGCAGCTCTTGCAGCAGCGGCGGGCGTTCGCCGTAGGAGACCATCTCAAGCTCCGCGGCCACCGCCGCGTCGATAAATTCCCCCCACAGTGTGGAGGCCGCATCCGTGCCCGGTGCACCCGGAGGCGAGGCAAAAGCGGACTTGATCTCGTTCGCCAACCGCGCCGGTTCTATGACCTCTTCCCGTTCCGCGTCGCGGTAACCCGGACCTACAACCTCCAGGTAGCGCCGGGCGCTGAAAAGCAGCAGCCGGGAAGTCACACTGCGTTTAGTCCAGGAGCCGGCGACGCCCTCCCAGTTAACAAAAGATCCCATGTACAGCGAGTCCAACTCCACGGTAGGCGTTATACAACATCTGGCTTACCAGCGACAGCCGGACTTAGCGTCCGGCCGTTTCCGCCTCCGCCCCGGACTCCGCGGAGCCGCTCGCGTAGCCCCGCTTCAGCAGCTTGAACTCGCTCGTGTCAGCCTTGGGGAACCGCACTACCGGAAGCCCGGAGGTCACCCGGGACATGTACCGCGCCCAGAGGTCGAGCGGCAGGGTTTCGCCGTTGACGACCGGTAGCCCGTGGACGCCGCGCATCGGCCGGCGGCCTTCCGGGTACCCGACCCAGACGGCGGTCGAGAGCCGCGGTGTGTAGCCGACGTACCAGGCGTCCACAAAGTCGTCGGTCGTTCCGGTCTTGCCGACGGAGGGCCGTCCCAACTCGGCGTCCAGGTTCTGAAAGCGGCTCGCCGTACCGTTCTCAACGACGCCCCGGAGGGCTTGCGTGGCGGCGGCGGCCTGGTTTGTGGACATCACCCGCCGGCCCTCGATGCGGTGGTCGTAGACTGGCTCCACGTCGCCGAAGCCAGTCTTCTCGACCCGCTCGACGGCGTAGGGTTCCCGGTAGACGCCGCCGCCATCCAGCGTCGCGTAGGCCGAAGCCATGTCGAGGACGCTCACGCCTTCTCCCAGGCCGCCGATGGCGGTCGAAGGATAAGGGTCTACCTCCGAAGTCACCCCGAGAGCCTTTGCGGTATCCACCACGTTAGCGAGACCGAGGTCCATCGCGAGCTTCACGAAAACCGTATTATCCGACTCGGCCAGGGCTTTTTGCAGGGAGATCCCCCCGCGCTCTATAAAGTCATAATTCTGTATTACATACTCCTGTCCACCGAAGTTGAGCACGAGGTCTTTCGACTCGTAAGTAGTCTGCGGCGAGACGTACTCCCGCAGCGCCGCGGCAAATACAAACGGTTTAAACGCGCTACCGGGCTGCCGGCGGGCGTCGAGTGCTAAGTTAAAGTCTCCTTTCTGCCCGGCGACCGCCCGGATAGCGCCGGTCCGGGGCTCGACGGAGACTACCGCCCCGGAGGGATCGTCCGGTAGCGGCAGCGTCTCGGCTATGGAACTTGCGGCATCCCGCTGGGTCTCTGGTTCGAGGGTCGTGTAAATCTTTAGTCCCCCGCGCCCGGTGACGTCCTCCCCGAGAACGTCTTCGACCTCCCGGTGCACCCGGTCAAGAAAAGGCTTGTAGGCGGGATCCACCTCCGGCGGCGCGGCGGCGAACTGGACCGGCTCGTTTTCGGCCGCGCGGAGTTCGGGCTTGGAGATCATACCCTGCTCCTCCATGTACTCTAAAACTTCGTCGCGACGCTCAGACGCCCGCCACGCGTCTTTTGCGGTCTCTGAGGGATATTTCGACGGGGCATGCAGGAAACCGGCCAGCGTCGCGGCTTCGCTGAGGCTTAACCCCCGAGCGTCTTTACCGAAGTACCGCTCCGCGGCCACCTCGGCCCCATAGGCCCCATCGCCGAAGTACACCGTGTTCAAGTACGAGGTCAGGATCTCTTTTTTCGAGTGCCGCCGCTCGTAGGCGTAGGCTAAAGCCGCCTGCCGCATCCGGCGCCAGATGGATACTTCTCCCCTCTCCGCTTCCGGTATAAAGAGGTTCTTCGTTAGCTGCTCGGTAATGGTGGACCCGCCCTGGGTAACCTCCTGAGCCCGGAAGTCGGCCACCGCGGCCCGCCCGATACCCTCGGCGTCCACCCCCCCGTGCTCGTAAAACCGCCGGTCCTCGATGGCGACGACCGCCCGGGGCAGGTTCTCACCGAGAGCTTCAGGGCCGACGGTCTCCCGGTCCCGCTCACCCTCTAAAACCTGGATCTCCCGCCCATCAGCGTCGTACACAAAAGAGTTCTCCGCGAGCTGCGGATACCGGCGGTCGAGCGCCTCCCCGTGCTCGTAAATAACGTACGCGTACGTACCCGCCACGGCCAGCGCCCCGCCCACGGCCAACAGGAAACTCAACACCAGAAACGTCCACAACAGACGCCGGAGCACCCGGTAAACTCTACGGATCCCCTTTGCTCGCGGGCGCCGGTACTTGCCACGCCTGGGTTCTGCTGTCTCGAAGAAGCTATCCATAAAGACGCTATTCTACTTTATTATGTCCAGTCATCATGTAAGTACTTGTTATCGAGGACTGTACAGAGCGTGCTAGGATTGCCTTATGAGCGAACTGACTTTGACGGCTTACAGGACCGGGGATTTCGAGAGCCGCACCGAAGAGTACGAACTCCAGTACGCGGCGGACGGCGGGTCGCCCCGGAACCTGAGGGTAAAGTACCAGGCGGCGCGGGCGTTTGAGATCAACGCCGCCCTCGATGCGGCCGTCGAGACCGCCCGGGAAGCCATCGCCGAAGCCGACCCGGCACTCGCCCGGAAACCATCCGACGGGTCGCTGGCCCAGTTTACCTGGAAAGCCCTGCAGTCCGTAAAGTACGGTGAAGGTGCGGCAAAGACCTCGACACTAGAACTCAGCTAGGCCCCACGGCTATATCTACGGCCACAACGGCAACCGTCCCGGGCTCAGATCGGGAAAACCGGAGCCCGGGACATCTACGAAGTTAGAGGCTAGCAGGGCTTCTTAATTCTCCCAGACTATGGGTGTAGAGCCTTTGGCGTTATAGAAGAATCGTTCGTCGGCCTTACCGCCCTCGTTGGCGTTCTTGAGGTACCAGGCGCCGTCCCGCACGATGCCCACCGTGTCTCTACCATCGTTGTTCCAGTCGCCGACCACCGGCTCGTCACTCGACCGGCCGTAGGAAAAGCGGATGTCCGCCCCACCGCCCCTGTTGGCGTTCTTCAGGTAGAAGCTGCCGCCCCGCACGATGCCTACCGTCTCCTTGCCGTCGTTGTCCCAGTCCCCGACCACCGGACGGTCGCTAGCCCTACCGTAGGAGAAGCGGATGTCCGCACCGCCGCCTCTGTTGGCGTTCTTGAGGTAGAAGCTGCCGCCCCGCACGATGCCTACCGTGTCCCGGCCGTCGCCGTTCCAGTCGCCGACTACCGGTCGGTCACTCGCCTTGCCGTAGGTGAAGCGGATGTCGGCATTGCCGCCGGAGTTTTGGTTTTTGAGGAAGAAGGTGCCCGAGCGGTAGATGCCGGCGGTCTTCTTGCCGTCGCCGTTCCAGTCGCCCATGAGCGGGACGGTGCCGCGGCGGGTGCCGCCGTACTCGAAGACGTTGTCCGCCCGACCGCCGGAGAGATTGTTCTTCAGGTAGAAGGTACCGGAGCGGTAGAGTCCTGGGAGCGAGGTTTTGGCGGGGGACGGGCTGGAAGAGATCTGGCTCGGGAACTGGTGCGGCTGACCGTTACGGGCGCCGAAGTTCATCGTGTAGATCACGGTGTCCGACCGGTCCTTGTAGGTCCCGGACGCGGAGCCGATACCTATCTCCTTGTAAGACCGGCTCAGAATATTCTTCCGGTGCCCGTCCGAGTTCATGAGGGCCTGGAACTGGCTTCCGGGCGTAGATTTCGAGCCGTTACCCATGGAAAGGTTTTCGCCGATGACGGAGTAGTTGCGGTAACCGGTAGCCTCTATACGGTCCTTGAAGGTACGACCGTTCTGGGAATCGTGGTTGAAGTAGTCATTTCTCATCATGTCCGCGGCGTGCTTGCGGGACGACTCGGTGAGGTCCGGATTTACGCACAGAAAGTCTATGCCCCGCTCCCGGCGCTCGCGGTTGTGCAACTGGAGCATCTGGAACTCCGAGTTTTTCAGGAGGATTTTACCGCCGTTGCACGTCCGCACGTACCTCGAAGATGTATCCTGGGCGTCGGCGCTACTGGCCCCCGCCAGCGACAGCGCCGACCCCAGTATTAACGCCACCGCGGCCGTCAGCAGCACAGCCCTTACCGGGCGTAACCCGACAGCCGCGCTCCGGCCCCGAAAAACTCTCCCAAACATATTTTTTAGCCTCCATGCTTCGCTTTTAGAAGTCTGCCCGGAGGAGCTCTGCTCCGGATTACAGGAGAGTTATCGGAACAAAGAGATAAAACCTTTAGTCGCGAAAGTACCGCATACAGCTTGCCGGATAAAAAAGCTAACGAGATGTTGTGTACGGAAGTTCTAGTAACGGTAGGCTTATATATTTTCCCGATTTACGGAATGGCCTGAGATCCAATGAAGAAGCCGGGCTAAAGCCGGGTTTGTTAGGCTTACAGGCATGTGTCCGGTAGATACGGTAGAAAAGAGCGTCCAAAGGTCGGGCTCGGTGCTCCACTACTGGCTCACCGGCCCCGAAGAGGGCACGCCGGTAGTCTTTACCCACGGCGCAACGATGGATCACCGCATGTTCGACGCTCAGGTGCCGGTTGTCGCGGCTGCGGGCTACCGGGTACTAACCTGGGACATACGCGGTCACGGACAGAGCAAACCCGTCGGCGACGAATTCTCGCTAGAAATCGCTACCGGAGATCTACTATCCATCCTGGAGCGGGCCGGATTCCGGAAGACGATCCAGGTGGGCCAGTCTTTCGGAGGTTTTATCGCACAGGAGATAGCCCACCGTTATCCGGACAGAGTGCGGGCTCTGGCGTTAGTCGGCTCTTCGAGCCTCACTGCGTCCCTGAAGCGCTCGGAGCGTATCGCGCTAAAGCTCACGCCCACGCTTTTTAAGCTCTGGCCTGAAGAGAACCTCCGCAAGCTCGTGGCAAAGAATACCGCCACGTCGCCCGAGGTGCGGGAGTATGCCCGGAACGCCATGGACGCTTTATCGAAAAAAGAGTTCTTGGAGATCTGGCAGGGCATTACCCGCTCTTTCCGGGAAGAGGAAGATCACCTTATACGGAAGCCACTGCTACTTACCCACGGCGAGAAAGATCGTTCGGGAAACATAGCGAAGGCAACCCCGGTGTGGGCCGCCCGCGAGCCCGGATGCCGGTACGAGGTAGTCCCCAAAGCCGGTCACAACGCCAACCAAGACAACCCGGCATTCTTTAACCGGCTGCTGCTGGATTTTCTTGAGGGCGTGCGTTGAGCGGCGGGCGCCCGCACACACCCGTAGAAGACGACCGGAAAGCTAAGGCGCGCTAGCTTCGAGCAAGGCTTCCAGGGTAACCCGACCCTCGTAGAGCGCGGTACCGACGATGGCGCCGGTGACGCCGGAGATCTTCGCGAGCGCCGCCACGTCCTCGGGGCCGCGCACCCCGCCACTGGCGATGGTCGGGACCAGCCGGGCGACGGCGGCCGTGTCTTCGAGCGCCGCGCCGGTGTCCATCCCATCCCGGGAGACGTCCGTGTAGAGCACGGAGCCTACGCCGTCTTCAGCTAGCTCCTCGGCCAGCTCCAGCACCCCGATTCCGCTGGACGATTGCCAGCCGTGGGTCGCCACCACGCCGTCCCGGGCATCTACGGCCACAACGAGCGCCGCCCCAACCTCCTCAATAGCCCGCAGCCGCAACGGCCGGTCTGAGACGGCGGCCGTCCCCATTACCACGCGGCCGGCGCCCGCCTCCCGGACGGCTAACAGGTCTTCCAGGGTACGGATGCCGCCTCCGACCTGTACCGGTATCCCGACGGAAGAGGCGAGGGTACGGATCAAAGCTAGCTGCGCCGGTCGACCAGCCTCGGCCCCGTCGAGGTCCACGACGTGCAGCCACCCCGCTCCCCGCTCCTCCCATTCCCGCGCCCGGCGGACGGGGTTAGCGTCGTACTCCTTGGAGCGCCCGAAGTCTCCCTGCTTTAACCGCACGCACTTGCCGCCCCGGAGGTCTATCGCCGGGTAGACCGTGAAGTCCGGCACCCTAAATACTCCGCGCCCACGATAGAAAGCTCTCGTAGAGCGTGAGGCCGGCGCGGCTGCTCTTCTCCGGGTGGAACTGGACGGCGGCCAGGTTTTCCCGCCCGGCGGCCGCGCAGAACCGCAGCCCGTACTCCGAGACGCCGAGCAAGTCTTCAGCATCGGCCGGGTCCGGGTAGTAAGAGTGGACGAAGTAGAAAGCCTCTTTATTCAGACCGGCGAAAACCGGGTGGTCCCGAACGACCTCTAGCTGGTTCCAGCCCATGTGCGGCACCTTGAGCCCCTCGGCCTTTATACGCCGCACCGTTCCCGGCAGGATGCCGAGTCCCTGTACACCCGGCGACTCCTCGGAGGTTTCAAAGAGAACCTGCAATGCGACACACACCCCGAGAAACGGCTTGCCGCTCCGGTACACCTCTTTGCAGGCGGCGTCCATCCCCCTTTCGCGAAGCTTCGCCATGCAGTCCCCGAACGCTCCCACGCCCGGCAAGACCACGGCGTCGGCCCGCAACAGACGTTCCGGGTCCGGGGTGAGGTCCACGGTAGCCCCGACCTTCTCCAGCGCCCGGGTCACCGACAGAGTGTTACCCGCGTCGTAGTCCACCACGGCGACGTTCAATCTATTACCCCCTTTGTAGAGGCGCTCCCGCTCTCGCGGAGGGAGATCCCCTCGCGGAGGGCGACGGCTAGGGCTTTCACGCCGGACTCTACCTTGTGGTGGGCGTTCTCGCCGTAGTGGCAGTTCAGGTGCAGAGTAAAGCGGCCGTACTGGGTAAAGGCCCGCAGGAACTCGTGGAAAAGCTCGACGTCGAACGTCCCGATCTTCTCCGGCATCTCCGGCAGGTTGCACGTGAGGTGCGACCGTCCCCCGAGGTCCACGACAGCGGTGGATAAAGCCTCTATGAGCGGCGCGCTGGCGTCGGCGAAACGCACCAGGTCCGAGCGGTCACCCAGAGCCTCGTCGAAGGCGCGGCCGAGCCCGAGGCCCGTGTCCTCGACGGTGTGGTGGTCGTCCACCCAGGTGTCGCCCTCGGAGTGGACGGTAAGGCTGATCCCGGAGTGGTGGGCCAGCAGGTGCAAAATATGGTCAAAGAACCCTACACCGGTTGCGACCTCGGCCCGGCCCTCACCGTCGAGTTCGACCCGCACCCGGACGAAAGTCTCCCCGGTTTTGCGCTCGGCGTTGCCCGTCCGGACCATACCCTCAGAGCTCCTTTGTAAAGTGGAAGGAGGAAATGGTCATCCCCTCCCGGAAATAGAACCGGTGCGCCCTCCCCCGCTGGACCCCCGAGTCGAGATATAGCTGGGTACAACCGCTCCGAGCACCCTCATCCTCCAGCCAGCGCAGCATCTTCGCCCCGGCACCCGTGGAGCGTGCATCTTCGTTGGTAACCAGGTCGTCCACGTACAGTACCCGCCCGGCCCACAGCGACTCCCCGATGCGGAAACCCGCCACCCCGAGGACCTGGCCCTCACCGTCGAAAACCGCCACGAGCCGGTAGCCGGCTTCTCGCATCCGGCCGACGGTAGCGGCGTACTCCTCCTCCGAGATGTACTGCGGCCGGAGCTGGCGCATCACCGGGTACGTCGCCCGGACCTCGTCATCCGGGATTTCCCTAACCTCCACCGCGCTCCTTTTTCAGCCGCACGCCCACGCTGTCCGCGTGGTTCGTAAAACCTTCGAGGCGGGCGAGGCGTTCGACGTGCGGCCCGACGGTCTGCAGGGCGTCCTGGGAAAAGTGGATGTAGTTGGTACGGGCTACAAACTCGTGGGTCCCGAGCGGAGAAGCCCAGGCCGCGGTCCCGCCGGTCGGCAACGCGTGTGACGGTCCGGCGGCATAGTCCCCGAGGGCTACCGGGCTAAAGTCCCCGATGGCTACCATCCCGACTTCCCGGAGGTCGTTCAGGACGGCCTCGTGGTCTTCGGAGATGATGTGGGCGTGCTCGGGGGCGTAGAGGTTCGAGACTTCCACGGCGTGGGAGAGGTCCCGGACGTGCACGAGTGTAATAAGCTCGGCAGGTTCGCCGGAGAGCCGGGGTTCGACGCTCTCTATAAGCTCTGCGCTCGGGGAGAGAAGTATGGCCGACGCCCCGGAGAGGTGCTCGGCCTGGGCCAGGAGGTCGTAGGCGACACGCTCGGGGAAGGCGCTGTAGTCGGCGATCACCACCACCTCGCTCGGTCCTTGCGGGGCGTCGATGCCGACCGTCCCGAAGACTTCAAGCTTCGCGGCTACCACGTAGTCATTGCCGGGACCCACGATCTTCTCCACCGCCGGGATGCTCTCCGTGCCGTAAGCCATCGCCCCGATGGCCTGCGCCCCCCCGGCGGCGTAAACCTCGTCGATACCGAGCAGGTCCGCCACCGCGAGCAGCGGCGTGCTTACCCGGCCTTCCCGGTCCGGTGGCGCGCAGACACAGACCTCCCCGACTCCAGCGACCTGGGCCGGGACCGCGGACATCACCAGCGTGCTCGGGTAAGCTCCGTGGCCGCCCGGCACGTACAATCCGGCCCGCCGCAGGGGCCGAACCCGCTGGCCCGTGGTAGCCCCGTTGCGATGCATCTCCCACGAGCGGTCCAACTCGCGCTTGTGGAAAGAGCGGACATTCTCTATCGCCACCCGGAAGCTCTCTTCAAGCTCCGGCGACAGGCCAGCCCGGGCGTCCTGAATATCCTTTTTCGGCACCCGGACCGGCTCCGGGCGCACGCCGTCAAAACGTTCGGTGTACTCCAGGAGTGCGGCGTCCCCCCTCTTTGCGACGTCCGAGACGATGTCGCGGGCGGCGTCGCGGACTTTCGGGGAGCGGAACCCGTCCGGGCGGCGGAGGTTTGAGAGGACTTCTTTCGGGTCCAGATTTCGGGCGTCGAGCCTCTTAACCAACGGTGGGCTCCTTCTGCGTGTCCTGCAGGCTTTGCATGGCGTCCACGACCGCCGATACCTCGCGGTTGCGGAGGCGGTAGGCGCCGCGGTTGGCGATCACCCGGGCGGTCGAGGGGGCGATGTCGTCGAGTATCGAGAGGTTATTTTGCTCCAGCGTCGCGCCGGTCGCCGTCAGGTCGACGATGCACTCGGAAAGGCCGACGAGCGGGGCGAGCTCGATCGAGCCGTGGAGGTATATGACTTCGGCCTGGCGTCCGAGGTTCTCGAAGTACCGGCGGGCGGTCCGGGGGAACTTGGTCGCCACCCGGACCACCTCGGCCCGCTCTATCCCCGCCCGCACCTTCTCGGCCTGGCTCGCGGGAGCCGCCAGGATCATGCGGCACGCACCCGTGCCCAGGTCCTTCAACTCCATGACGTTCGGCTCCTGCTCGTCGAGGATGTCCTTACCCACGATACCGATGTCCGCCGCCCCGTACTCGACAAAGACCGGCACGTCCGACGGCCGGCTCACGATAAACTCCGCGCCCTCCGCCTCATAGACCAGCCGCCGGTCATCCCCCCGGAGCACGTCCACCGGCAGCCCTGCGGCCCCCAGCGCCCGCAACGCGTCCTCGAATATGGCACCCTTCGGGACCGCCACCTTTAACGGCCTCATGCCCGCCAGGCTCACGACAACACCTTCGCGGCGACGGCTTCCAGCGGCACTGGCTCGAAGTAACCATCACGGCCCTCCACGTTCGCCGGGGCGGTCGCCGGGGATGCCGGGGCGAGCTTCACACCGGTATCCCCGGCCGGGTAGCAGACCCAGGACGCTCCAGCCTCGCGGGCGTACTCCCGGGCCTCGTCCGGGCCTAGCTCCTCGGCCAGTTGGACCACCGGGACGCCGGACTCCCGGAGGCGGCGCGAGACCCTGGTACCGCTCAAGCCGCCGCCGACGAGCACTACGAGCGGGTCCGGCTCGGGCTCGGGCAGGACGTGTAGCAGGCGTTCGAGGGAGATGGCGAAGCCGGTCGCCGGCAGGTCTCTGCCAAAGCGTTGGAGGAGATTGTCGTAGCGGCCGCCGTTGGCGACCGTAAAGCCCATGCCGCCGGCGTAGACCTCGTAGACCGCCCCGGTGTAGTAGTTGTGGCGACCGATCAGACCGAGGTCCAGGATAACCGCCCCCAGGCACCCGTACGCCTCCAGATGCCCCAGTATCTCGCGCAGATTACCCAGAGCCTCCGCCGCCCGGCTGCCAGCCTCCGCGTAAACTTCCGCTGCCTCCAGTATAGACCCGTCTTCGGCGGGACCCACGAGCCGCGGTATCCGGCGGACGGCTTCCGCAACCTCTTCCGGCAACCGTTCGGAGAGCCCGTCTACCCGGACGAGGTCCTTCGCCACGAGCGCCTGCAATAGCTCCGCCGCCACCTCCGGGACGGTTTCCTTGAGGTACTCCTCGTAGAACGCCGTCTGGCCGAGCACCACCGCGAAGTCCGAAGAACTTCTCAGCCCCAGCGAACTCAGGACGTCCACGAGCAGCGCGATGGCCGAAGCGTCCTCGACCGGGCTCGCCGAACCCACGACCTCGACCCCGGCCTGGTACAACTCGGCGCTCTGGCCGCGGCCCACACCCGCCCGCCGGTACGCGGGCAGGACGTAGGAGAGCTTGTGGGGCGTGGGGCTGTTTCGGAGACGCTGAGCCACGAGCCGGGCAATCGGGGTCGTCATTTCGGGGCGCAGGATCACCATCTGGTTGTCCGGGTCAAAGAGCTTGTAGGCCGCATCGCGGAGCTTCGGCTCCTCGATAACCTCCGAGTACTCCAGCGCCGGCGTCAAGACCTCCCGGAACCCGAACATCTTGAAGCGCTCCCGGATAAGCCCCTGCACGTCCAGGAGACGCGTAGACTCCGGTGGCAGCACATCTCGCGTGCCGGGGGTCGTGGCAAATTTTCGGGCCGCTCTCTTCTTCATACAGAGGGCTATCTTAACCGATGCGCGGCCTTTTACCGAACCCGGTCCGGGCCCGGAGCGCGAAGCCACCCGGTGCACCGGTGTATTACCCACGGGGTGTACCGGGTAAAGCGCACAAGAAGGTTTTAAGAATAGGAAGGAATCAACGTGGAGAACGATGGATCCCGCGAACGGGTAGAAGCGGTGACCCGCATAGTATTGAGGCCGCTGGCAACCCCTATACCTTTAGGTTTTCTGGCCTTCGGGGTAGGGTCGTTTCTGTTGAGCGGTTTGCAGTTCGGCTGGGTAGCCTCGGATGAAGGCCGGAACCTGGCTATTATCCTGCTGGCCTTCGTATTTCCGGCCGAAGGGTTAGCGAGCATTCTGGCCTTTCTCGCTCGCGAGCCGCTGGGGGCCACGGTGCTGGGCATCTTCTCTTTCTCCTGGGTTGCCATCTCGACCATCCTGCTATTGTCGCCGCCGGGCGCGACCAGCGGCGCTCTAGGCCTCTTCCAGTTGAGCCTGGCGGCGATCCTGATCTTCCTCGGGCCCATAGGGTTTCTCGGTAAACCTGTTCTCGCCTCGGTTATTACCCTCTCGGCTTTCCGCTTCGGTCTGAATGGTGTCTACGAGTTCACGACGAGCGGACCGCTACAAACCATCTTGGCGATCATTGGCATCGTATCCGCCCTGATCTGCCTCTACGGCGGCGTCGCTTTTATTCTGGAAGACCTCCAGCACCGAACGGTCTTACCGCTCTGGCGCCGCGGCGAAGCGGACCAGGCACTTAAGGACGACCTTACAGAACAGGTCGGTTCCGTGAACACGGAAGCCGGCGTCCGCAAGCAACTCTAGCCGGTAGAGCTTCCGCTACTCGAAGACGACGGTGCGGTTACCATCCACGAGGATGCGATCCTCCAGGGACCAGCGGACGGCGCGGGCGAGCACCCGGCGCTCGACCTCCCGTCCGAGGCGGACGAGGTCTTCCACGGTGTCTCGGTGGGTAACGTGGGCGACGTCCTGGTGAACTATGGGTCCGGCGTCGAGGTCCTCGGTCACGTAATGAGCCGTCGCGCCGATGGTCTTTACGCCCCGCTCGTAGGCCCGGCGGTAAGGGTCGGCCCCGACAAAGGCCGGCAGGAACGAGTGGTGAATGTTAAGAATTCTGTCCGGGTATGCCCGGACGAACTTCGGGCTCAAGATTTGCATGTAGCGGGCGAGCACCACGAGGTCCACGCCACTCTCGGCGAGGAGATCCAGAACCCGGCCTTCTTGCTCGGCCCTGGTTTCTTTGGTAACGGGTAGGTGGTGGAACGGTATGCCGTAGCTTTCTACCCGGGAGCGCAAGTCCGGGTGGTTCGAGATAACGAGCGGTATCTCGGCGAATAACTCCCCGGCGTCCCAGCGCCAGAGCGGGTCTATGAGACAGTGGTCGTATCTAGAGACCAGTACCGCCATGCACTTCGGGGAGTCGGTGTAGGAGACGCTCCAGGCCATGTCGTGGCGGCGGGCCAGGGGCGCGAAGGCTCCACTGAACTCCTCGCGCTCCAGACCGAAGCCGGTCCCTTCTATCTCCAGCCGCATAAAGAACTTGCTGTCACCCGGGCTCACGTACTGGTCAGCCGACAGAATGTTACCGTCGTGCATCGCGATAAACGAGGACAGGGCGGAGATCAAACCCTTCTTGTCCGGACAGGAGACCAGCAACCTCAAGTTGTAGCTCAACGACGGACCCGCACCTTTCTACGCTTTTACTCCGGAACCTGACCTTCTACCTCTACCGTAAAGCCACCCGACCCCGGATTCCAGGACTGTGATCCAAAACACATACGGTTCCGTAGAATACTCGAAAGCATCCGAAAAAGGAGATGTTAATGAGCGCTACACGATTGGACTCCCGGGTCGGGACCGGCGGTTGGGCTGCAACGGGCACCCTTATGGGACTGGCGGCGGGGGTCGTATTTCTGGTGTTCGAGATGGTGGTCGCGGGGCTTCTAACCCCGAGCGCGTTCGGACCACCGAGGATGATGAGCGCGACCGTGCTCGGGCAGGGAGCATTGCCCGGACAGTCAACGGGCGGGCTCGCGGTCGCGTTGCCGGTCGCCCTCGTCGTGCACTTCGTATTGTCGGCCATTTACGGGGCGGTATTCGGGGCAATCTCCGGGGCGGTAGGCTTCCTGCGCGGTAGCCGGGGAGTCCTGATCGCCGGTGCCACGGTTTTCGGGCTCGCGCTGTGGCTGGTCAACTTCTACATAATAGCGCCGGTTCTATTTCCCTGGTTCCTCATGGCGAACCCGGTGGTGCAGTTCCTGGCCCACACGTTCTTTTTCGGGGCCGTTCTCGGTCTGTTGCTGGCCGGACGGGTCGGGAACGAGTAGCAGTTTTATCTCGGGGCCGGGTTCTACTCCCGGCCCCTTATCTGGGTAACGGACGGGTGGCTAAAGAGGTCCAGTATCCAGTCGGTGGCGATGCGGGACCGGCTCTGGGGGCTCTCCAGCTTAAAGAGGTAGGTGGCCCGCCAGAAGAGAGCCGCGATCAAACCGCTGAACTGCACGCCCATCACGTCGTTTACGGCGAACTGGCTGCCCATCTCCACGAGTTGACCGAGGGACTTGTAGTTAAACGGCTTTAGCGGCTCGCCGTCGATGGCGGCGAGAACGTTTTTCGCTACGGCTTCGCCGCCCTGGGTCGCAGCCTGGGCATTGGGTGGTATCGCGTTACCCTCTTCATCGACGTTCGCCGCGCAGTCCCCGACACCCCAGACGTTGTCGTAGCCCTCGACCCGCGTGTAAGCGTCGACCTTCAGGCCCTTGCGCTCGTCGGAGGGAAGGTCGATGTCTTCGAGCTTCACGCTGGCGCGGGCACCGGCAGTCCAGATCACGTTCTCCGCCGGTATCTCGCGGCCGTCTTCGAGGATCACCCGGTCCGCCGTTATCTCTTTGGCCGAGACCTCGTTCATTACCTCTATCTGGAGGTCGGCGAGTTTCCGGCGGGCCGTCCGGCGCAGCGCGGGGTCCAACTCCTTGAGGATCTCCTCGTTACGGTCAAGCAATATTATGCGCACCTTATGCGGGTTTATGTTCGGGTAGTCCGGCGCGAGGGTAACGTGGACGAGCTCGTGCAGTTCCGAGGCGGTCTCTACTCCGGTGGCCCCGCCCCCAATAATCGTGAAGGTCAGTTTTGAGTCGACGATCTCCCCGCCGCTCAGGCTGACTTCTTCGTAGCGCTCTATCATGCGGTTGCGGATGTCTTCAGCGGTGCCGATGCCGGTCATGCTGATGGCGTGTTCCTCAACGCCCGGGATACCGAAGTACGCGGGTTCCCCGCCGAGGGCCATGATCAGGTGGTCGTAAGGGAACTCTCTCTCGCCGGCTAGCTCTCCCCTGACGGTCACCACCTGTTTCTCCAGGTCTATACTCTGGACCGCGGCCCGGCGGAAGCTGGCGCCGAGCTCGATCAGGCCCCGCCGCAGAGGCTGGGCGACGTTCTTTGTAGCCATGTCGCTGCTTATGACGCTGGCGATCATGGGCCAGAAGGTAAAGAAGTTTTCCTTGGAGATCACCATGACCCCGATATCGTCCCGGTCGCGGAGCATCTTGCAAAGGGTTTGCGCGGCTTTGAACCCGGCAAAGCCGCCGCCGAGGATCAAGACCCGGTTCGGGAAGTCCTTGTACGGTTGCCGCTCCCACGGCTCATACCGCGGCTGGCGACCGGCAGTCTTTAGCGCCATCCGCAGCCCTTCAGCCGCTACGGCACCGCCTCCTACAGCCAGAGCCCCTTTTACAAACTTGTTCATCCGCTCCTCCGCTAGATAGACTCTAAAACTTGTTCTCTTGCGTTATGCTAACCTCGTTACTATGATACCTGCAAACACCCACTTTACGCTATCTTTTGCGGAACATCATGCTCAGGCGGGCCCGGTGCTACCATCTACGCATGGCTACTTCACCTAAAGAAACACTCCAGTTACTCAAAGACCGCTTTGCGACCATCCACGACCTGGGCTCTTCGGCCGCGGTCCTCGCCTGGGACCGGCAGACCTATATGCCCGAGGGAGCCGTCGAAGCCCGGGCCGAACAGTTGGCGACGCTCGGCCGGATGGCCCACGAGCTTACGGTAGATGACGAGACGGGCCGGCTGCTCGACACCCTCGCCGGAGAACTTGAAGAGGACTCCGACGACGGGGCTACCGTCCGGCTCGCCCGCCGGGAGTACGAGCAGTCCGCCCGGCTACCCTCGCGGCTGGTCTCGGACCTCACCCGGGCCACGTCTCTGGCGGAGTCGGCCTGGGTCCGGGCGCGGGAGGAGTCTGATTGGAGCATATTCGCCCCGCACCTGGAGAAGATCCTGCCTCTCCAGCAAGAAGCCGCCGAGGCTCTGGGGTACGAGGATCACCCCTACGACGCTATGCTGGACATCTACGAGCGCGGTGCGACAAAGGCTCGTCTGGAGCCGATGTTCGAGGACCTTAAGAAAGGCATCCTGCCGCTTATTCGGGGGATAGCGGACCACGCCGGGGAGTCTCCGGAGGACCGGATGTCCCCGCTGCGCGGCTCCTTTGATGAGGCTGACCAGGAGGCGTTCGGTAAAGCCGTGATCTCGGCCTTCGGCTACGACTTTGCCCGGGGTCGCCAGGACCGGGCGGTGCATCCGTTCTGCATCGGCATAGCCCCCGGCGACGTCCGGATCACCACCCGCTTCGACCCCGCCTGGCTCTCCCCGGCGCTCTTCGCCACGTTCCACGAGGCGGGCCACGGCATGTACGAGCAGGGCGTAGACCCGGCCTACGCCCGCACGCCCCTCTCCGGCGGGGTCTCCATGGGCGTCCACGAGTCGCAGTCCAGGCTGTGGGAGAACCTGGTAGGACGCTCGCGGCTTTTCTGGTCGCGCTACTACCCGCAGCTACAGGAGGTCTTTCCCGAAGCACTCGGAGACACCGGCTTAGAGGGTTTCTACCGGGCGATCAACACCGTCCAGCCCTCGGAGATCCGGGTAGAAGCCGACGAGCTTACCTACAACCTGCACATCCTGCTCCGCTTTGAACTAGAGGTCGCGCTTTTCGAGGGTTCCCTGTCTATCGCCGACCTGCCGGAAGCCTGGAACGCGAAGATGGAGGACTACCTCGGCATCATCCCGCAGAGCACCGCCACCGGAGCTTTGCAAGACGTCCACTGGGCGGCCGGGCTCTTCGGCTACTTCCCGACCTACACTATAGGCAACGTACTCTCGGTCCAGCTTTTCGACACCGCCACGGAACAGCGCCCGGAGATAGAGGACAGCATAGGAAACGGCGAGTTCGAGCCCCTGCTAGGTTGGCTGCGAGACAACATCCACCGGTCCGGCAGCAAATACGAGCCGGAGAAGCTATTAGAGAAAGCCACGGGACGCGGGATCGACACCGCCCCCTACCTCCGCTACCTCGGAGAGAAGTTCAGCGACCTCTACGGGCTAAACGGCGGATAAGACACAGAAAGCGGCCATCTCCAGTACGGTGGAGATGGCCGCGATAGTAGTGGTTGACAGCGGGCTGGAGGGCAGAGAGTTCCGCCCCGGAGCGCTCCTACGTTAGCGGCGCTTAAAGACCCCGAATATTAGCCACCCGAGGATCAAACCGCCCACTAGCCACAACAGGGAGTCCACCGCTACGCCTCCGGAGCGCCGGGGTCGAAGCTCAGCGCGGCGGAGTTTATGCAGTACCGCTTACCCGTGGGCTGCGGGCCGTCGTCAAACACGTGACCCTGGTGCGCCCCGCACTCCGCGCAGTGCACCTCGGTCCGGCGCATAAAGAAGGTCCGGTCTTCCTCGGTCTCGACGTTTGCCTCATCTACCGGCGCGTAGAAGCTCGGCCACCCGGTTCCGGAGTCGAACTTTGTCTCCGAGCTCCAGAGCGGCGTCCCGCAGACGACACAGTTATAGGTACCCTCTTCCTTATAACCGTCATATTCGCCCGAGAAAGCCCGCTCGGTACCTTTCTTCTGGGTAACCTTGTACTGTTCGGGAGTAAGTCTCTCGCGCAACTCGTTATCGTTGATCTGTGTATTCTTAGCCATGACCTTATTTTACCACCGCGTCAGGTAGTGGAGTCTTCTTGACTGGTCGGGAACCTCCGCACTACAGGGGGAGCGCTGCGGCTGCTGATCGCGGTTCCATAAGGAGAGTAAGCCATCATTAGCTGTTCCCGATGTGTAAGCTTCTCCCCGCGTTCCTGCTTGCGGAAGATTTCCTCTATTATCTCTCGTTCGTCACTCACTCGAACCTACCTGTATAGACGTTGCTAAGGTAGCTCATAGTAACAGTTGAAGACTCGTGTAAGAATGCGTCAAGGCCCTCGTAGACAAGCTCCAAATGTAGCCGGCGTACTCCGCGATAGTATCGGGGACCGAGTTTCAAATCCTCGTAGGTAAACTCCAAAACTGCCGGCGGCGTCGATGCGTCCCGAGAGGTAGTAGCGTTTTATCGGACGTAGCGCGAGGTAGCTTTAGTTAGAAAACAGCGTAGGCGGTTACTATGGATTCTGTTCCAGGAGTATTTCGAGCCTTTCGGTCCCGTGCCAGCGGCTTACGGAAAGTATCAACTCTTGTATGTCCGGGACGGCGTAATCTACTGCCAGCTCGACGATGGGTTTGTCCGGATCGTGCTCCGCTATCCGTTTAAAGGTCTCAGGGCCGCGGGGTGCCGGATTCATCGGAAAGGTCGCGCCAGAGTTTATAGGAGAGAGCGTTACCCTCTCCGCGTGGCGTTCGAGCAGCTTAGCAGTATCTACCTCCAGCACGAGGTGAGGCCGGTCCCGGTAGGCCCGCGCCCCGAGTAGCTTCCGCAGCCGCCTCAAATCTACCCAGAAGAATACCCGGCGGTTTAATGTTTCGTACCACTCTCGCGCCGTGAGACCGGAGAGGCTTTTTTCGAGCGCCGTTTCTTGCATGGGTTTGTTGTCCCGGATCTGGGCTCGCCCGTATTCAGGGTGCTCTATAGTCTGTATCTCGGGACGGCGGCGGGACTCCAACGCTTCCCGCCGCTCGCCTTCTATACCGTAGAGGTCCAACAGCGCGCTCGTGCTGAGCAGGCCGTGATGCCGGATGCCGGGCAGGCTACCGTCTTCGGCCATGTGCCACAGCCGCGGGTAGCGGGCCGCCAGTAGCTCTACGTCCACCGGAGCTTCGCTAGCGGTTAGAGCAGGCTCGCCAGCCGTCCTACGCCCTCTTTTATGTCGTCCGGCGGGACCGCGCAGAACGGCAGCCGCACAAACCTCTCCCCCGCCAGCGAGTCCCCATTGTCAGGGTCGGCGAAGAAAGCCGTTCCGGAACTGAGCACGAGGCCCGCGTCTTTTGCCCGGCCGACGAGGTTCTCTACGTTAGCCTCTTCCGGAAGTACGACGCTCACGAAAAAGCCGCCATCCGGTATAAACGCCTCGGCGTCGGGTAGCTCACTCTGTACGGCGTCGGACATCGCCTGCCAGCGCGGCTTGTACAGCTCTTTCAAACCCTCGATGTTCGGCTGTAGCAGGCCCCGCTTCATGTACTCGGCGACCGCCGCCTGGGTCGGCAGGACCGGCGAGAGGTAGATATCCTCCCCGAGCCGGGTCGTAGTCCGGACTATCTCCTCCGGTGCGATCATGAATCCCACCCGCATCCCGGGGCTCAGAAGTTTGCTGAACGAACTCAGCGTAATGACCCTCGAAGGGCTTATCTCCCGCAACAGCGGCAGGTCCTCACCCCGGTAACGCAGCTTGCGGTACGGGATGTCCTCAATAACCCAGAAGTTATATTCTTCGGCCAGCTCGACCACCCGCCGCCGCTTCTCCAGCGAGAGCGTCGCACCCGCCGGGTTCTGGAAGTCCGGCACCAGGTACAGAAACGCCGGGACCTCCCGCTCCAGCGCCGCCTCCAGCCGCCCGACGTCTATCCCGTCCTCCTCCAGCGGTATCCCGACAACCCGCGCCCCGCGCCGCCGGAACGTCAGGATGGCCCGGTCGTAGCTCGGCTGCTCGGTGTATACCACCCCGCCCGGCACGACCATTTGGGCCGCGAACAGGTCCTGTAGTTGCAACGACCCGTTGCCGACCACGACCTCCGTCTCAGAGACGCCGTACTCCTCGGCTAGCTGCTGCCGCAGCGGCCCGTAGCCCTGCTGCTGGCCGTACTGCAACACGACGTTGGCCGACTCCTTGACCGCCGCGTCGAAACATTCCCCGAGCTCCTCCGTCGGGAATGCCTCCGCCGGTGGTACACCCCGGGTAAAAACTATGTTATCCGCCATGTTAGCCGCTCTTTCTTCTCGCGAGAACTCCGTGGGGCACCCGCTCCCGGACGCCAGCACCTATCTTAACGTGCCCGGCCACTCCGGTCAGGCGTTCTCTAAGACACCCGCTCCATCTCCGGCTCGGAGTTCTCCCCGAGAGCTGCAGGACGGACGGCGCTTATACACCGCGGCCCTAGTAGCTGCTTCAACTCGGCGTGCAGGTCCGAAGAGTCATCCACCCCGCAGATGCGCTCCTCCAGTGCCCCGTCCGCCGAGACCAGGAACAAGGAACTACCCCCAGAATGCCGGCACAGGATGTCGAACGCCCGGTCCACTTCCGCCCGCGAGAGCCCCACGAAAGCCCCGGCGTCGAGGTACACAGGATCGAGGCCCGGCTCCAGGTGCAACTCCTCCATCTCCAGCGCCACGATGCGCGGTATCCCCTCCTTGCGCTCCACCCGCCCCTTGACCTTTACGACCGCATCCTCTCGCGCGCACCCGCTACAGTTTGCGTACACCCTGGGGAACACCATAACCTCCGCGAGCCCTCGCGTATCATCGAGCTGCAACATTGCCATCATGTCGCCCTTGCGCGTGGTGTTTACCCGCACGCTGGTCGCCAGCCCCCCGACCCAGACTACGGTCCCGTCCCGGCAGTGGTCCAACTCCGAGACGGTCGTGTCGGTGTGCTTTTTGAGCTTGTGCAAGACCGGCCGCAGCGGATGGTCCGAGACGTAGAGGCCGAGCGTCTCCTTTTCCCACTCCAGCGTCTGTCGCCGGTCGTCCTCCAACTCGGGTATCTCCGGTTTCATCGGAGCGAGCTCTGCCGCGTCGAACATGCAGAACTGATCCGAGTTCAGGTCCTTCTGACTCCTCGCCACAGCCTCGACAGCCCCGGCATGAACCGCGACCATCGCCGACCTCGAAGCTCCCATGCCGTCAAACGCCCCACACTTGACGAGCGACTCTAATGTACGTTTATTATACGTCTTTGAGTCTACTCGCTCGCAGAAGTCGAAGATGTCGGTGAAAGGTCCGTCCTGGCGGGCTTCTATTACGGACTCGACGCAGTTATCCCCCACGTTCTTTACGGCTGATAGACCGAAGCGGATGGTGTCCCCGACGACGGTAAAGCGCCGGCCGCTCTCGTTTACGTCCGGCGGCAGGACGTTTATCTTCATGGCCCGAGCCTCGGCAACGTACTGCGGCACCCGGTCCTTGGTGCTCATGACGCTGCTCATGAGGGCCGCCATGTACGCCTCCGGGTAGTGGGCTTTGAGGTACGCGGTCTGGAAGGCCAGGAACGAGTAGCAGGCGGAGTGGCTCTTGTTGAACGAGTAGCCACCGGCCTTCTCCATCCAGTTCCACAGCTCTTCAGCCACGTCCGGGGCCACGTCGTTCTCCGCGCACCCAGCGGCGAAACGGTCCTTGAGGGTGGCGAGCATCTTAGCGTTCTTCTTGCCGATAGCCTTGCGCAGCGTGTCGGCCTGGCCGGGGGTGAAGCCGCCCAGGGTCTTGGAGATCTCCATTAGCTGCTCCTGGTAGGCTGCGACACCGTAGGTCGGCTCCAGGATAGGCTTCAGGCGCGGGTCGAGGTAGTTCACGCTCTCGGGGGCGTGCTTGCCGTTTTTGAAGTTCGGGATATAGTCCATCGGACCGGGACGGTAGAGGGCGTTCAGGGCGACCAGGTCGTCGAAACGGTCCGGGCGGACCTCCTGTAGCATCCGCTGCATCCCGCTCGACTCGAACTGGAACACCCCGAACGTGTCGCCGCGGGCAAAGAGCTTCAGGGTGGCCGGATCGTCGAGTGGGATATTCTGGATGTCCACCTCTCCGCCGGTGGCCCGGATCGTCTCCAGCGTCTCTTCTATGACGTCCAGGTTGCGGAGGCCGAGGAAGTCTACTTTCAGGAGGCCGAGGGCTTCGACGTCGGACATGGGGTGCTGGACCATGACGGCGTTCTGGTCTTTAGCGACCTTCTGGAGCGGGACGATGTCGGTGAGGGGTTCTTCGGAGATGACGACGCCCGCGGCGTGGGTCGAGGCGTGGCGGGAGAAACCTTCTATCTCGAAGGCTATGTCCAGGATGTTCTTCGCGCCGGAGTCCTTCTCTACGAGCGAGATCATGTCCCTCGCAGGTCCCGGATGCTTCTCTCCGGGGGAGTAGGTCCCACTCTCGGGGTCGCGCCGGACGATGTCCCGCAACGTGGTCCCGACGGGTTTCTCGGGGATCAGTTTCGCGAGCTTGTCGGTCTCGCTGTAGGGGTACTGGAAGACACGGCCGGAGTCCCGGATGGCGGCCCGGGCTCCGAGCGTCCCGAACGTGATGATCTGGGCGACGTGCTCGTGACCGCCGTACTTCTCGGTGACGTACCGCATCACCTCCGCCCGCCCGGACACGGAGAAGTCTATATCCACGTCCGGCATGCTGATGCGGTCCGGGTTCAGGAAACGCTCGAAGAGCAGCGAGTACCCCAGCGGGTCGAGGTCCGTTATCCCGAGGGCGTAGGCCACGATGGACCCGGCGGCCGAGCCGCGGCCGGGACCGACGGCTATCTTGCGGTCCTTGGCGTACTTCACGAAGTCCCAGACGATCAGGAAGTAGTCCTCGAAACCCATCTTCCCGATGGTCTCCAGCTCGAACTCCAGCCGCTGCTTTATCTCTGGGGTCACCGTACCGTACCGCTTTACGAGCCCGCGCTCGCACTGCTCCCGCAGGTAGTCGCGGGCGCTGTACCCGGAAGGTTTCGGGAAGTTCGGCAGCCGGGTCTTGCCGAGCTCTATGCCCGGGTCCTCGACGAGGTCTATTACTTTCGCCGTATTCTCCAGGGCTTCCGGTTGGTTCGGGAACAGCCGCTCCATCTCGTCCACCGGCTTTACGTAAAACTCTTCGGCCGGGAACTTCATCCGGTTCTGATCGGCGTGGAACTTGCCGGTCCCGATGCACAAAAGCACGTCGTGCATCCGGGCGTCGCCGCGGGTGGTGTAGTGAGAGTCGTTAGTAGCGACGAGGTCTATACCCGTGTCCTTGTGGAGCTTTACGAGGCCCTCGTTTACCCTTTTTTGCTCGGGTATCTCCAGGTGGTCCTGCATCTCCAGGAATATGTGGTCGAAGATGTCGGCGTACTCCAACAGGAGCTTGCGGGCGTCGTCGGGGCGTCCCTCCAGGATACGGACCGGTATCTCGGCCGATAAGCACCCGGAGAGGCATATTAGCCCCTTCCCATGCCGCCGCAGCATCTCCATATCCACCCGCGGCTTGTAGTAGAACCCTTCGAGGAAACCGCAGGTCGAGAGCTTCATCAGGTTGCGGTACCCCTCGGGCGTGCGGGCGAGGAGTGTCAGGTGGTAGTAGGGAGCCCGGCTCCGGTCGTTGCGGTCGGCGGTGACGTAGACTTCGCAGCCCATCACGGGCTTTATCCCGGCGGCGGTCGCCTCTTTGTAGAACCTTACGGAGCCGTACATCACGCCGTGGTCGGTAAGGGCGATGCCGGGCATGTTCTGGTCTTTGGCGAAGGCGACGAGGTCCTTTATGCGGCTCGCCCCGTCGAGCATCGAGTACTCCGAGTGGCAGTGCAGGTGCGCGAAAGACGCTCCGCCCGTCGTCAAAAGACCTCCTCCTTCGCTCCGTGTCCCGTTAAACCGGCGGGACCCCCTCGGAGGTCCCGGTCATCGGCTCGTTCTCCCAGTCCATCCTCGGACACCGGCCACTATACGGAAGTAGGCAAGGAATATCTAGCTGTATGGAGCCTGTTTTGCAGCACTTTTCAAGAAGTTTTCAAGAAATATTTCAGACTGGAACAGAAAAAGCGGGCCTCCGCGCGTGGCGGAGGCCCGCTGAGTCGAGCTAGAGGGTGGTTACTTGTCGGAGCTTTTTGAGGCGGTACTGCCGGATGATTTATTATCGCTCTTCGCGTCCCCGGTCTTCTCGGCGGCGCCGGACTTATCACCCGAGGACGATTTCTCGGAGGAGCCGGAGTCTCCGTTGCCGGTGGAGCTGGTCTCGGTCTTCGGACCTTTTTTGCTGTAGTCGGTCGAGTAGAAGCCGGAGCCTTTAAAGGAGATACCCACCGGCTGGAGGACCTTCTTGACGGACGCCCCGCACTCGACGCAGGATGAGACGGGATCTTCTGACATCTTCTGCATGACGTCAAAGACGTGTCCGTTCTCGCACTTGTACTCGTAAATCGGCATTCGGCCAGCCTCCAATGCTTTATATAAAATGCCTGACCGGAATATTATACAGCCCTTCGGAGCTTGTTAACCTTCCGAAGCTTGTCAGCCGATCAGCCCGCCTCCGGCGGCTCGCCAGCTTCTCAGCGATCAGGTAACTGCCTCCGGCTGAAAGCGTTACCTCAGGTTATAGGTAAGCTGAATAGCTGACCGGCTGATCCGCTAGCGGTCCGGCGGCTGGTCGGGGTCTAGCTCTCCGGACTTGAACGCTTCCTGCATCTTCTCGCGGGCGGCCTCTACTATCTTCGGGTTGTCGAGGATGTCGTTTATCTGGCTGCGACTCGCGTTGCGCCGGATGTACTCCTCTTCGGTAATGTCCCTGAGGTTCGCCCCCTCGCTCATCCGGTGGACGATGTACTCCAGGACCCGTTCCTCCCGGGCCGAAGGTCTGGAACTGCCGAAGATCCTGGCCCAGAAAGACTTTTTCTCACGCTCTTCCGACACGCCGGCCTCCTTACTGTGGCTCCGCTCTTTAGCGAGACGGTCTCTAATACCTTTATTGTACCGGGAAAGTATAGGCTCCACGTTCTGTCCGCCGGAAGCCCTATCTCCTGGCGGGGCTCGAAGACTTGGCAGCACACTACAAGCGTTGTTAACATACGAGTCTGGAAGGTAAGCTCTGGAGGGAATAACTATGAAACACTTGTGGCCGAGAGGTCAGCAGGATAGCCCGTCCGGTACCTGGCAGGCAAGACTCGCGATTTTCTTATTCGTGGGCTTGCTGTCCGCGATCTTGTACGCTTCACCAGCCGAGGCGCAGACGCAAAGCTCAGGGGGGTATGAGGCAACCGGGGCGGCAGACATACCGCCGGAGTACCTGGCACAGTACAGGGCCTGGTCGGAGGCGTACGGCCTGGACTGGACTGTACTCGCCGGGGTCGGCAAGGTCGAGAGCGACCACGGCGCGTACGGCACGGCCGGCTGTATACCCGGTCCACCGACCGCCTACGGTCGGGCCTACGGGCCGATGCAGTTCCTGCCGTCCACGTGGAAATACTATGGGGTAGACGCCGACGGCGACGGTTACGTGGACTCCTGCGACTACCAGGACGCTATACCCGCGACCGCGGATTATCTCGCGCGCTACGGTGCGCCGGAAGACTACTACTCGGCACTATACGCCTACAATCACTCCGACCGGTACGTGGGAGCCGTGCTGAACGAAGCTAGAGATTACTACACCGTGTACGGCGGTTGACTGCCTTACGGTTACGCACCGTCCGCTAGTTCTTCCAGCGCTTTCCCGGTTAGCCGGTAACCTGTCCAGCCGTCCATCGGCAAGGCCCCGAGTTCCCGGTAGAACCCGAGTGCCGGCTCGTTCCAGTCGAGTACCGACCAGTCGAGACGACCGCAGCCGCGCTCTGTCGCAAGCCGGGCGAGATAGACCATCAACCTCCGTCCCATTCCCGCTCCCCTGTATCCCGGCCTTACATACAGGTCTTCGAGGTAGATGCCGGGACGCCCGAGAAAGGTCGAGAAGTTGTGGAAAAAGACCGCGAACCCCGCAGCCTTATCCCCGACAAACGCCAGGGCCGCCTCGGCGACCCGCCGCTCCCCAAAGAGACTGTCGCTCAAAACTTCTTCGGTAGCCGAGACTTCGCCGGAAAGCTCTTCGTACTCCGCCAACTCCTCTATAAATCGCAGGACCAGAGGCACATTTTCTCTGGTAGCGGCCCGAATACTAACTTCCGGGAAGCCGGCAGCCGGCATTCCGGTCGTGCTAGACCCGCGCGCCGGCCACGCCGACCAGGGTCTCGGCGATCTGGACCGCGTTGGTCGCCGCACCTTTCAGGAGGTTGTCCGCCACGCACCAGTACTCGATGGTCCCCTCGCCGACCCGGACCCGGCCGACGTGGGTGCCAGGCTCTCCGGCGACCTCCAGCGGCGTCGGGAAGTCCGCGGCGTCACCGGATAGCATCACACCCGGGGCTTCGCGCAGAACTTCGAGCACCCCGGCCAGGTCCACGTCCTTCTCGGTCTCGACGTAGACGCTCTCGGCGTGACCGGTGTGGACCGGTATACGGACCGTGGTCGGGAATACGGCGAGGTCCGGGAGGGACAGTATCTTGCGGCTCTCAAGGCGCATCTTGCGCTCCTCGGTCGTATAGCCGTCTTCGCCTACCGACCCGATCAGGGGTATCGCGTTCCCAGCTATCGGCCGCGGATAAACGTCTTCCCGGCCAGGTTTTCCTTCCAGAGCTTCGACCCCCGAACGCCCGGAACCCGATACTGCCTGATACGTCGAGACCACGACCTTCTTTAGCCCGTACTCCAGAGCGAGCGGTGAGAGGGTAACGACCATCTGGATCGTGGAGCAGTTCGGGTTCGCGACGAGCCCCTCGTGGTTGTCGAGGGCGTCGGCGTTGACCTCTGGGACCACGAGCGGAACCCCATCGTCGAGCCGGAAGTCGCTGCCGTTATCTATAACGACCGCGCCGCGGGCTATGGCCTCCGGAGCCAACTGCACCGCGGCCCCCTTTTCACCCTCGGTCCCGGCGAAAAATGCGTAGTCCACACCCTCGAAAGCCTCCGGTTCGGCCACCCCGACTTCGAACTCCTCTCCGGCTATTTCCGTCCGGCGGGCGCTGCGGGCCAAAATGCGAAGTTCTTTCAGCGGAAAGTCCCGCCGCTTTAGCTCCGCGACGAGCCGCTCGCCGACAAGCCCGGCTCCTACGACCGCCACTGTGTAACCGTTTGCCACGCTAATTTTCCTTTCCATCGTCCGTTATCGCCTTGTGGGCTATGTCCAAGAGGTCGAAGACCACGCCGCTCGCGGTCCGGTCCGGTCCCGCTCCGGGGCCACGCACGGTGAGGGTAACATCCGAGTAGCGCCGGGTCCGGAAGTCGAATACGTTCTCCGGGCCTTTGATCGGTCCGAACGGGCTCTCGACCGGCGTATCCTTGAGGCCGACTTCTATATGACCTTCCTCCGGGATGCGGGTGAGGTAACGGAGCATGTGACGCTCCTCGACGGCCAGTAGACGTTCGGCAAAGGCGTCGTCGGCTTCCGGCAGGCGCTCCATGAACTCTTTTAGGGGCACGTCTTCGAGACCTTTAGGTACCAGGGATTCGTAGGGTATATCCTCCGGTTCGACCCTGCGCCCCATCGTACGGGCCAGGATTATAGCCTTTCGGGCCACGTCGAGTCCGGAGAGGTCGTCGCGGGGGTCGGGCTCCGCGTAGCGCAGATCCACAGCTTCCTTGACCGCCTCGGAGAACGTCCGGCCCGCCTCGACGGCGCTCATTATAAAGCCTAGAGTGCCGCTCGGGCTGGCCTGAATTTCGAGGATTTCGTCCCCGCTCTCCTTGAGGCTCTCCAGGGTGGAGATGATCGGCATTCCCGCCCCCACGGTAGCCTCGCGCCAGAGCCGGTCCCTCAAGAGCGTCGTGATCTGCTCGTACTGGGTCATGCTCCCCGAGAGCGGTCCTTTGTTGGAGAGGACCAAAAAAGCACCGTTCTCTACCGCGAGCAGATCCAGGTCATAGGTCCCGCCGTGGACGGCGAGGTCTACCACGGCCCGGGTATAGCCCGGCGCGGGCTCCGAGCGCAGCACGTCCTCCAGCGGCTCGACCCCGAGCTCGGAGAGACTCCCGCCTTCTTCCTTGACCCGCAGCGCCTGTGGCAGGAGGTCCTCACCCTCGACCAGCGCCCCCGAGGTGTCGGCGACGGCCCGGTAGTGGACGTCCAGGTTCCAGCGCTCGCGCCAGTACTTGCGCTCCTCCAGCACGATCTGGGCTACCGCCCGGCCGACGTTGCCGAAGCCTAGCTGCACTATCTCAAGCCGCTTCATACGGCCTCCTCGGCCCCGACCAGAGCATCTGCGCCACGGACCAGCGCACCGTGCAAGAGCCTCAAGGCTTCTTCGGCCTGCCGCTCGTGGACCACGAACACGAGCCCGACGGTGGCAAGCCCATAGTGCAGAGGATTTATACCCGCTCCTCGCAGGGCGTTGAAGCCCCGACCGGCGTCCGGTTTCTCCGGGGAGCCGATGCACACCACCGTGGCGGCCTCGCTCTTGCGGCCGCCGATGCAGGGTCCCTCGACCTTGAGGTTGCGGCGCAGGGCGACGCACCGGATGCCGGAGCCGTCCTCATGCGACGTAACGCGGGTACCAGGGGCGTCCGGGTTGAAGGTGTTGCGGACAAAGACCTCCATCTCCGAGGCGGCGGCGGGCTCCATAGTCTTGTGGTGGAGGACCTTCGCCCCGAGAGAGGCGAACGTGCCCGCCTCCCGGTACGAGAGTTGTGGCAGGAGGCTGGCGTCCGGGACGAGGCGCGGGTCAGCGTCCAGTACGCCGTCCACATCGGACATGATCCAGACCTCACCAGAGCCCAGGGCCCGACCGACCGTCGTCGCCGAGAGGTCCGAGCCGCCCCGCCCGAGCGTCGTCTGCTTCCCCTCCGGCGAGCGGCCACCGTAGCCCGGCACGACCGCGACCCGGCCGTCGTCCAGTATAGGCCGGACAAAGCGGGCGCACCGCTCGCGGGTAGCCTCGGGGTCCACCTCCGCCTCGGCGGGGTCCGAGTCGGTGGCTATCGGGTCCGCGGAAACCACCTCCGCCGGAGCACCGAGGCTGCTAATGGCCCCGGCCAGTATCGCCGCCGAGAGCCGCTCGCCGAAAAGCGCGATCCTGGCCCGCCGGGCCGCCGTACTGCCTGCAGGAGCCACGATAGCCTCCACGAGTTGCTGCAGCAGCGCCGAGATCCGTACTTCCACACCCGGTAAATACTCACCGGATACGGCCTGGTGCGCGGCCCGCAGGTGACGGTCGGATAATATTCGGTGCAAACCCGCGACGGACCCCTCGCGCGTGGCGTGCGTGGCGCCCGTGGTCGTCGGCCTGGAGTCGCTGGCGGCGGTCTCCGCGTAGCCTAGAAGGGTGTCGGTGGTACCCGACATCGCCGAAACGACCGCGGCCACGGGCCGGTTGCGGGCCGCCCCGGCGACGATCTTCGCGGCACGGACGAACTCCGGGCCGCCACCGACCGAGGTACCCCCGAACTTGATCACGAGTGGTCCGTTACTCAACCTGGTTCACGCTCCGTTCAATGCCTGGTCGAGGTCCGCCAGGATGTCATCTATAGACTCGATACCGACCGAGAGCCTTATGTAATCCTCCGTAACCCCGGTAGACTTCTGCTCATCCACCGAGAGCTGCGAGTGCGTCGTCGAGGCCGGGTGTATAACCAGGCTCTTCGCGTCCCCGACGTTCGCCAAGAGGCTATGAAGCTCCAGCCGGTCAATAAACTTCTTACCGGCCTCAAGGCCACCCTCGATACCGAAGCCCAGGATAGCCCCGAACATCCCCTCCCGGTGATACTTCTTGGCGAGGTCGTGGGTCGGGTGGTCAGAGAGCCCCGGGTAGTTCACCCAATTGACCCTATCGTGGTTCTGCAAGAACTCCGCGACGGCCATCCCGTTCTGGGAGTGGCGCTCCATCCGCAGCGGCAATGTTTCAATACCCTGGATCAAAAGGAAGCTGTTGAACGGGCTCTGGGCCGGGCCGTAGTCCCGGAGCATCTGGACGCGGGCCTTCAAGATGTAGGCCATCTCGCCGAGCGCCGGGTAGAACTCTAGGCCGTGGTAGGAGGGGTCTGGCTCGGTGAACTCCGGGAAGTTGCCGTTATCCCAGGGGAACGTGCCGCCGTCTACTATGATGCCGCCGATGGTCGTCCCGTGTCCCCCGATGAACTTGGTCGTCGACTCGACCACGATGTCCGCCCCGTGCGACAGCGGGTTTACCAGGTACGGCGACGGCAGGGTGTTGTCCACTATGAGCGGTATCCCAGCCTCGTGGGCGACCTGCGCCACAGCCTCGATGTCCAGGGTGTTCAGGGCCGGGTTGCCGACGGTCTCGGAGTAGATAGCTTTAGTCTTCGGCGTGATCGCCTGCCGGAAGGCGTCGGGGTCGGTGCCGTCCACAAACTTTACGTTTACCCCGATTTTCGGCAGGGTGTAGTGGAAGAGGTTGTAGGTCCCGCCGTAGAGTCCGGCGGAAGAGACTATTTCGTCTCCCGCCCCGGCGATGTTCAGTATCGCCAGCGTCTCCGCCGCCTGCCCGGAAGCCGTCGCCAGCGCCCCCACACCTTTCTCAAGTGCTGCGACCCGCTTCTCGAAGACGTCGGTGGTCGGGTTCATTATACGGGTGTAGATGTTGCCCATCTCCGACAGGGAGAACAGGTTGGCCGCATGGTCGGTGTCGTGGAAGACATAGGAGGTCGACTGGTAGATCGGCACGGCCCGCGCCGTCGTGGTCGCGTCTACCTCCTGCCCGGCGTGGAGCGCCAGGGTATCGAAGCCGTAGTCCGCGCTCTTCTGGTCGGTAGTATCTGTCATAGTTTCTCCTTAACTCTTCAGAAACGGCCCGACGGCCGCCTCTAGTTTGTCCCAGTCCTTTAAAAAGGTGTCATGCCCGTTTATAGAATTTATCTCCACGTATCGGGCGTCGGCCCCCGCCTCTCGCGCCGTCTCCGCCGCTCCCCGTACTTCACCCGGCGGGAATAGCCAGTCGCTCGACACGCCAACAAAGAGCACCGACGTCTTTATCCGGCCGTAGGCTTCCTCCTCCGAGGCGTACCCGGCGGCGACGTCGTAGAGGTCCATCGCCCGCGAGAGGTAGAGGTACGAGTTGGCGTCGAAGCGGCCCGCGAGTTCGCGGCCCTGGTAGTGCAGGTAGCTCTCTACCTCAAAGCGCCCGCCGAACTCGGTTTCGAGCGCCGGACGGGTCGCGAGCCTGCGGCCGAAGCGCTCCCACTTGCTGGCCGCACTCTGGTAGGTGACCATGCCGGCCATCCGGGCAGTGGAGAGACCGGCGTCCGGGCTCTTGCCTGTTTCGTAGTAGTCGCCGTTCTGCCAGTCGGGGTCGGACCTTATGGCGCGGCGCCCGATCTCACTCATCGCTATCCCCTGCGGCCCTAGAGCCCCCGTAGCCGCCACCGGTACCGTCTTGCCGACAAAGTCCGGGTACTCGACCGCCCACTCCAGCGCCTGCTGCCCGCCGATGGAACCCCCGATCACCGCCGAGAGGCGCTTTACGCCCAACGAGTCCAGGAGCCGCTTCTGAGCCCGGACCATGTCGCGGATGGTAACCACCGGAAACCGCGCCCCGTAGGGACGGCCGCTCTCGGGGTCCGTGGAAGCCGGTCCCGTGCTGCCGGAGCAGCCGCCGAGCACGTTCGAGCAGACGACAAAGTGCTCGTCCGTATCTACCATGCGCCCCGGCCCGACCACCGGCTCCCACCAGCCGCCCCTACGATACCCCTCGGAGACGGGTCCCGCGGCGTGCGAGTCGCCCGTCAGGGCGTGGGTGATTAGGACCGCGTTGGTCCCCGAAGCGTTCAACTCGCCCCAGGTCTCGTAGGCGAGCGTTACTTCCCGCAGGCAGCCGCCAAGTTCCGGCTCGAAGAAGCCTAGTTCCCGGAAGTGTTTACCGCCGCGGGGTTTGCGGGGTGGGGTGGGATCTACCGTCCGGACCGGGGCCTGGTTAGCGCCGGTCCCCGGGTCTGGTGTCATATTCGGTAGTAATGCAGCCTCCTTCTAGGTCCAGGTTCAACGCCGCGGCGCACCGGTAACTTTTTCTCCGGCACCGCCTTACGCGCAACCCGCTCGGTTAGAAGAGGCCGTCCGGCTCTCCCCACATCTTCCAGAGTACCTACAATTCCGGCGCTCTGCTGGACTTGGCACCTTGCCGCCGGGCCTGGTATCTCTACCGCCCGCCGCCGGTTGCCGCGGTTTCTCGGGGCCAGTTCCCTCCACCGCTCTCGATGCGAGTCCGCGCTAGGGCGTGATGCTAAAGTACCGGCCCTCTCCCGTCAAGTTTCTAGTAGGCCCGGGCGAAGACCGCCGTTTTCCCGCGATTACCGGAAACGAGGTCCTCCCCCTCCTCCCGCTCGTCGGGCAACAGCCGGATCGTCGCCTTCGTGTCCTCTTTTACCCGCTGCTCGGTCTCGGCGGTACCGTCCCACGGCGCGAGCACGAAGCCGCGCTCCTCCCGGATGATCTCCTTGAACTCCTCGTAAGAACCGGCCCGCCGCGTGTTCGCGTCCCGGAAAGCGGTGGCCTGGCGGAGGAGGTTATCCTGGATCTCGACTAACAGGGCCGCCAGACGAGCCGGAAGGGCCTTGCGCGCCACGGACTCTTTCTCTCCGGTATCCCGCCGGACGAGCACGGCTTCTCTCTTTTCTATGTCCCTCGGCCCGAGCTCGACCCTCACAGGGACGCCGCGTAGCTCGTGCTCGTTGAACTTCCAGCCCGGCGAGTGCTCCTCGTCAAGGTCTACCTCGGCCCGGATTCCGGCGAGCTTTAGCTCCGCGTAGAGCTTCTCGGCCTCGATACGGACCTCACCCTTGTTCTTGCCGCGCCAGATCGGCACCACAACCGCCTGGGTCGGCGCGAGTTCCGGAGGAAGTTTGAGCCCCTTGTCGTCGCCGTGAACCAGGATCAGGCCGCCAATAGTTCTGGTCGAGAAACCCCACGAAGTCTGGTAGGCGTGGACCCGCTCTTGAGACTCGTCAAGGAACGTGATGCCGAAAGCTTTCGCGAAGTTCTGCCCGAGGTCGTGGCTCGTCGCGGCCTGTAGGGCCCGCCCGTCGCCCATCAGTCCCTCGCAGGTATAGGTCTCGACGGCCCCGGCGAACCTCTCGGAGGGACTCTTTACGCCGGTTAGAACGGGTATCGCCAGCTTCCCCTAAAATACGTCCCGGTAGACGCCGAGCATCCTCAGAGTTTCCTCTCGGGCCTCCCCGGCGGTGGAGTGCACGGTGTGGCCCTCCTGCCAGAGAAACTCCGCCGTGCGCAGGAACGGGCGGGTGACCATCTCCCAGCGCAGGACGTTCGACCACTGGTTTATGAGGAGCGGGAGGTCCCGGTAGCTCTGGACCCAGTTCTTGTAGAAGTCGCAGACGATGCTCTCGGAGCTCGGCCGGATCGCCAACCTCTCCTCCAGCTCGTTGTTGCCGTCCATCGTTACCCAGGCACACTCCGGGGTAAAGCCTCCCGCGTGATCCGCCTCTTTGTTCAGGTAGCTCTCCGGGATGAGGAGCGGGAAGTAGGCGTTCTGGTGGCCGGTCGCCTTGAAGCGGTCGTCGAGGTCGCGCTGTATCCTCTCCCAGATTGCGAACCCGTAGGGCCTTATGGCGAACGTCCCGCGCACCGGCCCATAGTCGGCCAGCTTCGCCATGCGGACCAGGTCCAGGTACCACCGGCTCGGGTCCTCGCTCCTCTTTGTTAGCTTCTCGACCGTCTCGGCCATGCGCGTACCTCCAGTCGCTCCAAACTGGGTGAGAGTATAGCTTTCCCAGGTTGCCGGATGCCCGGTATAGTAGGCTGAAGATCCAGGTCAGAACGGCTATAAGCTCGCATCCTACGAAAGGTAATTTCCATGCGCATGAGCAAGCTCTTTTCCCAGACGCTCCGCGAGGCTCCGGCGGACGTGGAGTCCGAGAGCCACCGGCTGCTGTTGCGGGCCGGGTTCCTGCGGCAGTTGGCGTCGGGGTTATTCAGTTACCTGCCGCTCGGGTACCGCTCGATGGAGAAGATCAAGGACATCATGCGCGACGAGATAGACGCCATCGGTGGGCAGGAGATCACGATGCCCGTGGTCCATCCGGCCGAGCTTTGGAAAAAGACCGGCCGCTGGTTCCAGATCGGCTCCGAGCTAGGACGCTTCAAGGATAAGTCCGAGAGGGACATGGTGCTCGCCATGACCCACGAGGAAGTCGTCGCGGACCTCGTGCGCCGGGAGATACAGTCCTACAAGCAGCTACCGGCGCTCGTCTACCAGATACAGACCAAGTGGCGCGACGACCCGCGCCCGCGGGCAGGTCTCATCCGAGCCCGCGAGTTCACCATGCTCGACTCCTACAGCCTCGACCGCGACGAAGAGAGTTTGGACGAGCAGTACCGCGCCCACTTCCAGGCGTACTTCAACATCTTTAACCGCTGCGCCCTGCCCTCGATGGCCGTGGACTCCGACGTCGGCATGATGGGCGGCAGCCTGGCCCACGAGTTCATGTACCTCACCCCCATCGGCGAGGACACACTTCTTATCTGCGACAACTGCGGCTACACCGCGAACCGCCAGGTCGCCGGTTTTACTAAAATCTTGCCGGAAGCTGAAGAGCCGCAACCAGTGGAGAAGGTAGAGACCCCGGGCGCGACCACCATCGCCTCCCTCGCCGAACAACTCGACATCCCGACCTCGAAGACCGCGAAGGCTATCTTTCAGGTAGCGACCGTCGAGGAGAACGGAGAGGAACATGAGCGGTTTGTCTTTGCGGTGGTCCGGGGTGACATGGACATAAACGATTTCAAGCTGGCGAACGCGGTAAAGGCCACGGACTTGAGGCCGGCGCGGCCGGAGGAGATCCGGGCGGTAGGAGCCGAGCCCGGTTATGGCTCCCCACTCGGCGTGGAAGGCGCGCTAGTCGTCGTGGACGACGCTATCGTGGCTTCTCCGAACCTCGTGGCAGGGGCGAACCAGGAAGGGTTCCACTTCCTGAACGTGAATTACGGCCGGGATTTTGAGGCGGACGTGGTAACGGACATCGCCGTGGCGAACGAGGGGGCGGCGTGTCCGGTTTGTGAGAGCGTCATGCGCACCGAGCGGGGAGTGGAGATCGGGAACATCTTCAAGCTTGGTACCCGCTACACCGAAGCCCTCGACGCCAACTTCCTGGATCAGGACGGCTCCTCGAAGCCGGTCATAATGGGTTCTTACGGCATCGGGGTCGGTAGGCTACTCGCCTGCGTGGCCGAAGAGCACAACGACGACGATGGCCTGGCCTTACCGGTCTCCATCTCTCCCTACCACGTCCACATAGTGGCCCTTGAAAAGCTGGGCGAGATCGCCGCCGACCTCTACGAGAAGCTGTGGGCCGACGGTATAGAGGTGCTCTACGACGACCGCCGGGAGAGCCTCGGCACGAAGTTCAACGACGCGGACCTCATAGGTCTACCCCTGCGCCTGACCTTGACGCCCCGCTCCCTGGATAACGGTGGAGTCGAGGTCCGGGTGCGGCATAGCGGCGAGAGCTTTATCGTGCCGGTCGAGGACGCGGTAGCACGGGTCCGGGAGGCGCTCGTAGACCTCCGCAATGAAGTCTCCGCCGGGGTGATAGAAGTACCCTTTAGCAGCTAGAGCTCCCACCGGACGCCGCAGGGCGGCTCCCAGTAGTACTACGAGTGAAGTAGTACGCTAGTCTTCGGTCCAAGTCCAGCCGCTGATCTCGGGCATGTCCACCAGGTGCTCGCGGGAGTAGGCTACGGCGCGGGAGACCATGTCCTCACACTCGGAGATGAGGCCCGGAGCGTGGGCTTCTCCCATGCGCTGCGACTTTCTGATCGCCTCGGCCGCCAGGTGGTAGCGGCTCATGCCGTTCATAATCACCATGTCGAGGGGGGTCGTAGTAGTCCCCTGCTCCCTGAAACCGCGCACGTGGAAGCGGTCGGCGTATTACGCGGCCGTGGACGACCTCGTGTATGGCCCGCTGGTAGCCGTGGAAGGCGAAGATGACTGGTTTGTTGGCCGTGAAAAGCTCGACAAAGCGGGTCTCGTCCATGCCGTGCGGGTGGAACTCGCGCGGGAAGAGCGTCATCAGGTCTACCACGTTGACGACGCGCACCTTTAGCTCAGGCGCTTTGTGCCGGAGCCAGTGCGCCGCGGCGACGGTCTCCAGGGTCGCGACGTCGCCGGCGCAGGCCAGGACGACGTCCGGCTCCTCGTCCGGGCTTACGTTGCTCGCCCACTCCCAGATACCCGCTCCGGCAGCGGTGTGCTCGATGGCGGCGTCCATGCCGAGCCACTGTAGCTCGGGTTGCTTGTCCGCGACGATCAGGTTGACGTAGTTGCGGCTCCTGAAACAGTGGTCGGCGACGGAAAGAAGGGTGTTCGCGTCGGGCGGCAGGTAGATGCGCGCGACGTTCCCTTTTTTGGAGAGCATCACGTCTATGAGGCCCGGCCCCTGGTGGGAGAACCCGTTGTGGACGTTCCGCCAGGCGGTCGAGGACAGGAGCAGGTTCAGCGAGGCCACGGGTTGGCGCCAGGGCAGCTCCACCATCTCTTCGAGCCACTTCGTATGCTGGACGGTCATGGAAGCGGAGATCATGGCGAACGCCTCGTAGCTGGCAAATAGCCCGTGACGCCCGGTGAGCAGATACCCTTCCAGCCAGCCCTCGCACAGATGCTCGGAGAGGACTTCAAAGACCCGCCCCTCGGGCGAGATGTGGTCGTCGCCCGGTATCGTAGGCCCGACAAAGCAGCGGTCCTCGACCTCGAAGACGGCCCCGAGACGGTTGGACTCGACCTCGTCGGGACAGAAGAGCCGGAAGTTGTCGGCGTTGCGGGCGAAGATGTCCCGGAGCATCTCCCCGAGCTTCGCGGTAGACGAGCCGTACTCGGTGGCGGACCGCTCGAACTCCAGCGCGTAGTCGCGGAAGTCGGGCAGGTCGAGGTCCTTGAGCAACTCTCCGCCGTTGGTGTGAGGGTTCGCCCCCATGCGCCGGTCGCCGTCGGGCGCGAGGGCCGCGAGATCGTCTAACAGACGTCCTTTATCGTCGAAAAGTTCCTCCGGCTTGTAGGAGCTCATCCACTCCTCCAGCCTCGCGAGCGCCCCGGGGTCTTCCCCGACGCCGGAGAGCGGTACCTGGTGGGAGCGGAAGGTCCCTTCGATCGGCTGACCGTCCAGCTCTTTTGGTCCGGTCCATCCTTTCGGGGTGCGCAGGACGATGGCGGGCCACCGCGGGCGCTCCGAGACACCGTTCTCGCGGGCTTGCTGCTGGATCCCGCGGATGCGGTCGTGGCAGGCGTCGAGCGTGGCGGCGAACGCCTGGTGTACCGCCGCAGGGTCATCACCCTCGACAAAGTGGACCTCGTAGCCGTGGCCGCCGAGGAGGCCCTGTATCTCCTCGTTCGAGGCCCGGCCCATGACGGTGGGACCGGCTATCTTGTAGCCGTTTAAGTGGAGAATCGGCAGTACCGCGCCGTCGCGGGCCGGGTTCAGAAAGCTTACGGCCTTCCACGAACCTTCGAGTGGTCCGGTCTCGGCCTCGCCGTCGCCGACCACGGCGCAGACGAGCAGGTCGGGGTTATCGAAGGCCGCCCCGAAAGCGTGAGAGAGGACGTAGCCCAGCTCGCCGCCCTCGTGGATGGAGCCGGGCGTCGGGACGCTGACGTGGCTCGGCACGCCGCCGGGTGTCGAGAACTACCGGAAGAACCTGCGCATCCCCTCTTCGTCCTGTGGAACTTCGGTGTAGACCTCGGAGTAGACTCCTTCGAGGTAGACGTTCGCCAGCACGGCCGGGCCTCCGTGTCCGGGACCGGCCAGGTAGATAGCGTCGAGGTCGCGCTCCCGGATCAGGCGGTTCATGTGGGCGTAGATAAAGCTGAGGCCGGGCGAGGTCCCCCAGTGCCCTAGAAGGCGCGGCTTTAAGTGCTCGGGCTTTAGCGGCTCTCGCAAGAGGGGGTTATCTTGAAGGTAGATCTGGCCGACCGTCAGGTAGTTGGCCGCCCGCCAATACCGGTGTATCAGGTCTAGCTGCTCTTCCGTAAGCGGTCCTTCACCAACCGCAGAACCGGAAGGACCGTCTCCCTCGACCGCGCTTGAGACCCTCGTATCGAAGTGGTACATGCTACCCTCTCTCCTTCTCGATAAGCGTTTTCGTATGCCGGGCGACCATCGAGTCCTCGTCGGTCGGGATTACGCGGACGCTCACGGGAACGCCGTTGGCGGAGATGACCGGCCCGTGTCCTATTTATGGTTAGCAAGCGTCGTCCGTCCACAAAGCTCCTTGGGTTACAGCGGTACAGGTCGTCGCGGCGGTATTAGTCTATTGCCTCCTCGGACGCTCTGCCTTTTTACCTGCAATACCCGCTACCAGTTTCATGAAACCTCGCCCATAGTCCCGGTAACGAACATGGCCTTAAAAGTGCAGTTAGCAGCGCGCCGGGCGGGCAGGTAACCTTTGTGGAGGAAAACCAGTTGGAAAGGAAACTCCATGACACATCCCTGGCACGACGTCCCTATAGGAGAGGCGGCTCCCGAAGAGTTCAACGCCGTGATCGAGATTTCCAAGGGCTCGAAGGTCAAGTATGAGCTGGATAAGGAAACGGGACTATTGATGGTGGACAGGATCCTCTACTCCTCGGTCGTCTATCCGGCGAATTACGGCTTTATCCCCCAGACCCTCGGCGACGACGGCGACCCGCTCGACGTACTGGTTCTGATGCAGGAGCCCGTGGTTCCGTTGAGCGTCCTGCGCGTGCAGCCTATAGGGGTAATGCCCATGCAGGACGCCGGAGAAAGCGACGAGAAGGTAATCTGCATCCACCTCGACGACCCCGAGTACCGTCCGTACTCTCACACCGACGAGCTGCCGGACCACCGCCTCCGGGAGCTGCAGAAGTTCTTTGAGGACTACAAGGCGCTGGAAGACAAAGAAGTGCTCGTCGAGAGCTACCACGGTCCGCAAGACGCCGTCAATGCCGTCCGGCACGCCATGCAACTCTACAAAAAAGAGTGCCTCTGACCGAACGGCCCGTTTAGTTTCCGGGGAACCGCCGCGGCCCCGGCATTTACGTGCGCCGGATCAAAGCCCCGCCGCGGATGGTCTCCCCGGGCCGGACGTCGTAGCCGTGCCCGACGATGCAGTCCTCTAAGTACGCTCCCTCGCCCACGCTGGAACCCGGCAAGAGGATGGACCGCTTTATGGTCACGTTCGGCCGTACCCAGCAGTCGCGGCCAACCGTAACGTCTTCCTCCAGCACGACGCCCCGGCCGACCACTGCGTCCTGGCCGACGACCACGTAGCCGTTCATCTGGGCCTGGGAGTGTATCTGGGCGTCCTGGCCGACCCACAAGCTCTCGCCCCGCTTCTCCCCGGGCACCCGGACGTCCACCTTGCCAGAAAGCACGTCGTACTGGGCCTGGCGGTAGGCTTCCAGCGTCCCGATGTCCGACCAGTAGAACTCACCCTGAAAGCCGCAGAACTTCTCCCCGTTCTCCAGTAGCTGCGGAAAGACGTCTTTGGCGAAGTCGTTGAACTCGCCTTCCGGTATGTAGTCCAGAGCCCGCGGCTCCAGCACGTAGATGCCGGTGTTCGCCAGCGTGCTGATGGCCTCCTCGGGGTCCGGTTTCTCCTGAAAACCGAGGATGTTGTGCTCCTCGTCTATCTCTACGACCCCGAACTCCTGAGTATCATATACCCGCCTCAGGGCTATCGTGGCGAGCGCCCCGTTCTCCTTGTGAAAGGCGACGAGCTTTGTCAGGTCCACATCGGTCAGGGCATCCCCGGAGACGACCACGAAGGTTTCGTCCTTGAAACGGTCCTCAAGACGCTTGACGCCGCCCGCGGTGCCGAGAAGCTCTTTCTCCCGGCTCAGGGACACGTGGAGACCGTCGTACTCCGACTCCTCGCCGAAAGCCTCGATCAGGGTGTCGGCCAGGTAGTTTACGTTGACGTTGGCTTCCTCAAGGCCGTGCCGCGAGAGCAGGGAAAAAATGTGGCTTATTATTGGGGTATCTACCACGGGAGCCAGAGGCTTCGGGATCTCACCGGTGAGAGGAAACAGCCTCGTGCCCTTACCCGCCGCCAGTACCATAGCTTTCATTGGATCCTCCATTTTTACTAGACGCGCGGTAGCTCTGTACCGCCGCCGAGGTGAGCTTTGAGACTGAGCAGTATGCCCCAAGAACCGTCTCCGCGAAACCTTCAGAGTTCAGAAGGCCAAGAATCCGCGGAAATTGTTACCTAATTTTTACCAAATGTACATTGTCGTTCCCCAATGCCGGTGTTAACGTTAGTACAACGTTGATAGATGCAACACGCACCTAGTGAGGTTGTCGGCTACAACGTTTAACCGAATAAGGTAGAGGCTAAGACCCCCGCTCCGTTTAACTGGGCACCTGTAGGACGGGGACAGTCAGTGGTGCGACCGGCTGCCAGGCATTGATCTGGCAGCCGTTTTTTGTTTGTTGAACGTATAGAGACTCGGAAAGGAGGAACGACTACGGACCGCTTATATACAGAACGTAAGAGCGGGTCTCGAACGGCCGCAATCCGTTGAGACCCGGAACGAAAGAGGCGTTAAACCAAGCCCCACTTTGCGTCTGGCAGTAAATATAACAGTTTTATAACAGTTAGCCAGGCATACGTCTCTTCTTTTTATCCTTTGACCTGAAATCGGGCAGTGCATGCCCTTGCAGGTCAGTCGATCTGCTTTGTAAAGGAGGTGGAGATGTGCCCCGCACTGACTCAAGATTGCCGGACATGCTAGAAGGCGCTTATCGGCGCTCGCTGGCGGTGATACCGACCTACAACGAGCGCGAGAACCTCTCGCGCCTGATACCCGCTCTATTAGGAAGTGTTGAAGACCTGGACGTGCTGGTGGTAGACGACGGATCCCCGGATGGGACCGGGGACCTCGCCGACCAGTTCGCGGAAAGTTCGGATCGCGTCCACGTCCGGCACCGGACCGGCAAGCAGGGGCTCGGTACCGCTTACGTGGCGGGCTTCCGGTACGCGCTGGAGCGCGGCTACCAGTACGTCGTTCAGATGGACGCGGATTTCTCACACTCTCCGGAGGACCTGCCGCGGCTCCTGGGCGAACTGGAGCGGGCGGACGTGGCGATCGGCTCCCGGAACGTTCCCGGCGGCCGGGTTGAGAACTGGTCGCTTTTGCGGCGCTTTGTCAGCAAGGGCGGCAGCCTCTACGCCCGCACGGTACTCGGGCTCCCGGTAAAAGATACGACCGCCGGGTTTAAAGCTTTCCGGCGGGAGGTGCTCGAGTCTGTGAACTTCGAGGGCGTGGCCGCCAACGGCTACGGGTTTCAGGTAGAGATGAACTACATCTGTCACCGGGGAGGGTTCCGGATCTCCGAGGTACCGGTGGTGTTCCCGGACCGGACCGCCGGGGAGTCGAAGATGTCTCCCGGCATATTTCTCGAAGCCGCCGTACTGGTGCTCAAGCTCCGCTACGAAACGCTGGTCGGCAGAAGATCCGGCGAAAGCCAGGGCGAACGCCGGGACGCGAGCCACATGACGGCCGAGCGGAAAGCCGTGGCCCAGGACGCGGGGTCCCGATGACGGGTACCGGTCTGGCCCGCAAAGCCGGTCGCGCCTGGGGAACGTTCCGCAGCGAGCTGCTCTCTGGTCTGTTCCGTCACGGACGGCGGGCGCTACGCTTCGGCTCCGTTGGACTCGTCGGGGTCGTGGTCAACTACGCGGTCCTTTACTTGCTCGCGGGGATAGGCGACATAAACCACGTGCTCGCGGCGGTTTTCGCGACGGAGGCCGCCATCTTGAGCAACTTCACGCTCAACCACCAGTGGACATTCAAGGACCGGAGGTCGAAGACCCCGGTCTGGAAGCTCGCGGCCCGGTACAACTTCTTTGCGCTCGGGGGGCTCGGGCTCTCGGTGGCCGTGCTCGCCGCGCTCACCTACTTCCTGGGCCTCGACTACCTGTTCGCGAACCTGTTTGCTATCGGGGCCGCAACCCTTTGGAACTACGCGGCCAATTACCGCTGGACCTGGTCCACCGGGACCGCAACCCCCGACCTCTCCACCGCTAGAACCCTGGAGGATAACCGTGACTGACGTACTAACCTGGCTGTTTTATGGCGCGGTGCTACTGCTATCGGTAGTGCTCTCGGCGCAGGCGATCTTCTCTTTGTACCTGATGCTTTATACCTGGGCGCGGCCCGACCGCCTAGCGGCCGCCGCATCCCCGAAGCCCTACCTGCCGCCGGAGTTGAGCTTTACCGCGATACTCCCCGCCCGCCACGAGGAAGACGTTATAGCCGCGACCCTAAAAGGCGTGTGGGAGGCTAACTACCCGAAAGACAAGCTGGAGGTCGTGGTCGTCTGCGAAGAAGGCGACACGGGAACCATAGCCGAGGCCCAGCGGGCGGCGGATGAGATCGGCCACCCCAACGCGCGGGTCGTTACCTTCTCCGGCGGTCCCATAAACAAGCCGCACGGTTTGAACGTCGCCTTCCGGGACACGAAAAACGACGTCGTAACCATCTTCGACGCCGAGGACGACATCCACCGGGACATCTTTAACGTGGCGAACACGATAATGAGCCGTGACGATGCTTCGGTACTACAGGCCGGCGTGCAGCTCATGGACTACCGCTCTAGCTGGTACGCCGTCCACAATGTGCTGGAGTACTTCTTCTGGTTCAAGAGCCGGCTCCACTTCCACGCCAAGGCCGGCATGATTCCTCTGGGCGGCAACACTGTATTCCTGCGCCGACATCTGGTAGCCCGGGCCGGCGGCTGGGATGAGGACTGCCTTACCGAGGACGCCGACATCGGCATCCGTTTGTCGGTCTCCGGCGAGCGCATCTCCACCACCTACGACGCCGAGCACGCCACCCAGGAGGAGACCCCCCCGACGGTCGGCAGCTTTATAAAGCAGCGCACCCGCTGGAATCAGGGTTTCCTGCAGGTGCTGCGCAAGCGCGATTGGAAGCAGCTCCCGAACCGGACCCAGCGGGCTCTCGCGTTCTACACGCTGACCTACCCGTTTATACAGGCCGCTCTGGGGCTGCTCATACCGCTGGCTATACTGATGATCCTGTTTGCCGAGGTCCCGCTCTTGATAGCCATGATCTCGTTCCTCCCGCTCTACGCCCTGGCTTTCCAATACCTGGTAACCCTCGTCGGACTCTTTGAGTTCACCAAGGTCTACAAAAACCCCGTAAGGGTCCGGGACCTCGTCAAGTTCACGGTCGGCTTTCTCCCCTACCAGGCCCTTCTCGGCCTCGGGGCGCTGCGGGCCGTCTGGCGGGACGTCAAAGGTATGACCACCTGGGAGAAAACCTCCCACTCCGGCGCCCACCGGAACACTGCAGCCCCGGCGCAAGCGGCGGCCCCGGCAGCCCCGGCGGCCCCGGCAGCGGCTACGGCTTCGGACCCGTCCGAGGCGCCGACCCGGAGGCAGGCTCCGGTCCCGGCTCCGGTTGGCAAACCGGAGCGCGCAGAGGCCTGGAGCGCGGGCCGGACGGCTCGTCCGGCCGGGGTACTCCCGATCTCAGACTTCGACCGGCTACTTGAGGAAGCAACGGAGCGCTTCGGGGCCGAGCGTGGCAGCGTTCTGGTCCAGGAGCCGGATAAAGACGCTTTTACCGTAAAAGCCAGCCGGGGACTCCCGGAGAACGTGGTCCGCTCGGCGAACCTCGGGGTCGACAAGGGCGTCGCCGGATGGGTCGTCGGCCGGATGAGTCCGGCTTTGATCCGGGGGGACCGCGCGCCGGAGGGGCTCCGGTCCCGGCTTAACCAGCCGGACCTTTGCTCATCCGTGGTAGTGCCCGTCGAGAAAGACGGCTCGCTCGCCGTGGTTAGCCTCTCCAGCACCCACTCCGAGCTCGACTACCGGACGCTCGACTGGCTCTCGGAGCGCGTCGACGACCTCCTTACAAACGTCTAAACCAGCGTAAGACCACCAGAACTAGACAGAGAAAACCTGACAGAACACACGATAGGAAGACATGAGCGCACCAACAAGACAAAAAACCCACAGGAGACTTCCGAACCGCGGAGGCGTACCAGGTAAAGGGTCCGGCCGCGGCCGGCTAAACAGGATAGCCGGTTTCTTTACGGCACCGAGGTTGGCCCTCTTGCTCGTACTGGCCGCAGCAGCGGTCTTTACCGGGTACAACATCTTTAACTTCCCGGAGTACGAGGTCGACGAGGGCATCTACATGGGCTCGGCGTGGGGCATGTTCAAAGAGGGCACGCTCTCGTACTACGCTTACAACTACGACCACCCGCCGCTCGGCTGGTCGCTTATCGGGGCGTGGTCAGAGGCGGTCGGCGGGTTTATGTCCTTCGGCAACTCGGTAAACACGGGACGAGTCCTTATGCTGATCGTGGCCGTTCTGTCGACGTTCGTCGTCTTCCAGATCGTGCGCCGGGCCACCGGGAGCGTTGCGGCGGCTGTACTCTCGGGCATCATGTTCGCCGCCTCGCCGCTGGGCATCGGCCTCCACCGGCAGGTTTACCTGGACAACGTCGCAACGCTTTTCCTGCTCATCTCCGTGTACGCTCTGGTCTCCGCCCGGGGACGTCTCGGGCACATAGTCTTGAGTGTGCTCGCCTTCGGCCTGGCGTTCTGGAGCAAAGAGGTCTTTGCGGTCTTTCTGCCGGGTCTGGTGTATCTGGCGTGGGCGGTCGCAGCGCCCGGCCAGCGCCGCTTTAGCCTCACGCTCTGGGTCGGCACGGCGTTCTCGGCGTTCTCGTTTTTTATTCTCATGGCGGTCCTAAAGGGAGAGCTTCTACCGCCCGGCGCCCTGTGGACCTCGAACGAGGAGCGCGTCAGCCTGCTGGAGACTTACGCTTACCAGTTCCAGCGCGGGGGCGGCGGCTCCTTCTTCAGCGCCGGGAGTGAGATCCGGACGTTCCTCGGGCAGTGGATCGGGGTGGACCCCCTGATCATGCTCGGCGGCCTCGCCGCCACGGTGGCCGGACTGCTGTTTATCCGCCGGGACCGGCTTTTCTTCGGGGTTTCCCTGCTGACGCTGACGTTCCTGCTGTTCCTCGGGCGCGGTGGCGTAACACTGTACTTCTACGTAATACCCCTGATTGCGCTATTCTCCATCGCTATCGGACTGGCCGCCGGCCACCTGAGACCCGTGTTCGTCTGGCTCGGCGACCGCTTCGGGGACCGTTTCGGAAACGTATTGGAGACCAGGCTCGGTGCGCTGTTCAGCGGCTTCTGGAGCAGCGGCTCTAACCGCCACGCGGCCACGGCGATCTTTGCGGTGGTCATCCTCGCCTCCGCGGTCCTGATCGGGGCTGCCTCGGCTTTTGCCAATCAGAACCAGTTCAACTTCACCAACAATGAGACCAAAGCCCAGCAGGAAGCTGAGACCTGGGTCGCGGACAACATCACGCGGGAGGCGTTCGTGATCATGGACCCGTACGCCTGGGTCGACCTGCGCGAGCCCTCGTTTACCGGCGGGGTGCCGTTCGAGAACGTCCACTACCCGACCGCCGTCCGCGACCCCGCGGTCCGGGTAGACCTCCTGAACGACGACTGGCGCAACATCGACTACATGGTCCTCAGCGAGACCAGCGCCGAGCAGATCCTGCGGGGCGACGACCGCCAGCTCCCGATAATCCAGTCTTCCCTCCGGAACTCCGACGAGATAAAGAGCTTCGAGGCTCAGGGCATGACCATGAAGGTCTACCGGGTCCGCAACCTCCCCCAGACCGAGACCGCCGCGGTCCCGACGACCAAGCGCCCGATCCTGGAAAAGACCTGGGAAGGCTACAAGGAGAGCTTTATCACGGCGGACGGCCGCGTCGTCGACCCGCAGTCCGACGGAGTGACGACCTCCGAGGGCCAGGCGTACGCGCTACTCCGGGCCGTTTACGCGGACGATCAGGAGACCTTTAACCGGGTCTGGGCCTGGACTCAGGAGAACCTCCAGGTCCGTCCGAACGACGACCTGCTCACCTGGCAGTGGGGGCCGGACACCGGCGTGATCGAGGACTTCGCCGCCACCGACGCTGAAGAGGACGCCGCCCTGGCGCTGCTCTTCGCCTCCAAGAGCTGGGACGAACCCGGCTACAAAGAGGATGCCCGCGCGATCCTCGACTCCATGTGGAAAGAGGAGACCGCCGAGGTCGACGGCCGGCGGGTGCTTACCGCCGGTGACTGGGCGGACGACGGCTCCGGCTCGGTAATCGTCAACCCCTCCTACTTCGCGCCCTACGCCTACCGCGTCTTTGCTGAAGCCGACCCGTCTCGCGACTGGGAGCAACTCACCGACTCCTCCTACGACGTACTCGACCGGATCGAGGAGTCCCCGGAGTTCGGCGACGGGTCCGGTCTGCCGCCGGATTGGGTCGCGCTCGACAGCCAGACCGGCGCGGTGTCCCCTGCGGACAACGTGATCGGGGCAGACGCGAGCGAGTCTTCTTACGACGCGAGCCGGATGCCGTGGAGAATAGCCCTCGACTGGCTCTGGTTCCGGGACCGCCGGGCTCTTGAGGAGTCCCGGGAGCTTGCGCCCCTGGAGCGCGAGTACGAGCGGACCGGCGAGCTAAGGGCCGCCTACAACCCCGACGGCTCCGCAGCTACCGAGGACGAGTCACTCTCGTTCTACGCCGGGGTCGTGCCGGGCATGCTGATCGACGAAGATAATCGCTACATAGCACACGAGATCTACGCCGAGAAGATCCTGTCCAAGTACACCCAGGACGGAGACTCCGCCTACTGGGGCGAGCCCGACAACTACTACAACCAGAACCTTTCCTGGTTCGCCGCGGCGGTCGCTAACGGCTCCATGGGCAACCTCTGGGAAGGCGAGAAATCCGCCGGCTGGAATAACCGCGACCTGGAAGAGTAACCCCCGGCAAACCCGGAGCAAAGTAAAGGCGGGGACCGGCATAAAAGCTGGTCCCCGCCGTTTTAGTACCGCCTGTCCTGGTTACCCTAGTAGGCGGCCCGCTTCGCGAGGCCGAGCGCGTATCCCGCCCACCAGTCTCCGGCCGGAGGACCGCCGTTGCAAGTCCCGTCGGACTCACCAGGGCGTTTTACCCACATGTAGGCGTCCACTAGCGGGTCCGCCGTCCGGGAAGTCGGCTTGGGACCGAGAGCCCGCCCCGAAGGGTTACACCAGGTATTACCGGGACCCCGGCCGTTGCGGGAGGTGTCGACAATGAAGTGCTTGCCGCCGACCTTTGAGGAGAGCGACTTGCCGTAGCGCACATTGTTCCCCGTAGTCTCGTAGTTTGAGGTGTTGAGCGCGAACCCTTCAGCCCGGGAGATGCCCGAAGCTTTCAGGCGGCTCGCCATGTCCGCGGCCGACACCCAGTTCGAGTGTCCGGCGTCCACGTACACGTCGGTGTTGGGTTTCTCAAGCTTCCGGATGGCGTAGTTTATGAGCGCGTACCGCTCCCGCTTCTGGGCCGGGCTGAGGCAGTTCACAAGCGCCAGGGCGTCCGGCTCGAGGACCACGGCTGCTTTTTTGGTGCCGATGCCGGCGGCCACGGAGTCTACCCAGGAGCGGTAGTCCGCCGCGGACCTCGCCCCGCCGGAAGAGTAGCTGCCGCAGTCCCGGATCGGGATGTTGTAAGCGACCAGGGTCGGCAGCGCCCCGGCCTTGTTAGCCGTGGAGACGTACCGGTTCACGTCGGCGCGCACGTTCCCGTTCCACTCCCCGAACCACGCGGCCTGGGAGCCGGAGGCTATCTTCCTCATCTGCCGCGCGTCAGCCGGACGGCTGCTCTGCCACGCCCGCGCCTGCCGGGCGGCGGGCGAGTTCGGGTCTACGTAGAGCTTCGCCCCGTTAAAGAGGTCGCCGGAAGGCCGGGGCGCGGGAGACGGCTTCGGCGTCCCCCCTCCTTCGAGCACCATCTTTACCCCATCGAGGTACAGGTTGCGGTCGCAAGAACGGTTCGAGTAGTCGTGGCTCATGCGGATCTCCAGCCTGAATACTCCTTGTCCGAGGTTCACGGGTATCTTGTATTCGGTATAAGAAGTCTGCCAGACCCATGCCTGCTTTACCGGCCGGCCGTTTACCAGCACGGTCATCCGCGGGGAGCGCTGGCACTGGGAAGCGCGGACCCGGACTCGAAGCTCTTTAGCCCGCGCTCCATCCGGGACCCGGACCCCGCGCACGGCGGTGGCGTTACTCCAGATCGCGAGCGTCCGGCCATCGGTGGCGGCGCGATCTTTTTGTACCTGACCATCTTTTTTCGGTAAGGTAAACGACCGGCCCGGCAGGTTCTTCTGCGACGTGGCGGCTGACGCCTCACGCTCCGTAAGCATCGCCATCGCAAGCACCGCGACCAGCGCGGCGGCCAGAGCTAGCAAGACCATCTTCGTAGGAACCTGTGGTGTGACTGTGGATCTCCGCTCCATATCCCTCCTCCGGAGAAAGCGCGAGATCCGAAACGCACCGGCAACCCGGCTACCTCACAGAAGTAGAGGCCCGTGGCTTTGCGTCCCCGCCTCGCGACGAGTTTGCCTTTTTCAGTTCAAGAGGGTTATCGGCTCGTTGAATGAAAAACTTTAGCCGGGTAGAGTTTCCTCTCTTGACCACCGGAAACACTTCTGCTAACAATGCTCCCGCTCCGGAAAACGACGGCAAGGGGATAGCCACGAGAAGAGACGCCGACAAGTCGAGGAACCGTTGAAGGTCTCGATAAAAGAGGTCGAGGGACCGGAGCTGAAAGCCGGCGTCGACCGGCTGCGGACCCGGGTCTACGCCCACTACCCGGAGGCATACGAGACCGCCTGGCACGATACGGTATGGGACTGGCTGCGGACTCACCCGCTGGCCGACGATATGCGCCGGTGGGCCGCAATCTCCGGGGACGAGGTGGTCGGCCATCTGGCGGCCGTGCCCCAGTACTACAGGGTAAACGGACAGAGGGTGGTCGCCCACACCCCGACCGACTACCAGTCCCTGCCCGGCTATGGCTTTCACGCCCTATCGCTCATGCGGACCTTTTTCCGCACCGCCGAGAATTGCGTAGCCTGCGACATGGTGCCGGCCGTTATCGGGGTCGAAAAGCGGCTGGGAGCCGAGGTCGCCGGAAACCTGCAGTACGCGGCGAAGCTGCTGGACGTCTCGCAACTGCCCGCGCCCCGGATGCTGGATCGCCGGCGGGAGCCGGATGCGGTGGCTGAGGAAGATCAGGGAGCCCCCGGACCGCCGCCCGCCCGCCCGCGCCTCCCGCTACCGGGTCCACTAAAACGGCTGCTCAACGGCGGGCTACAGGTAATGGATGAAGTCCTCGGTAAGATCTCCGGTGCGAACCTCAAAGTAGAACCGGTGACGGAGTTCGGCGAGGAGTTCGACAAGCTCTTCGAGGCGGTCGCAGCCGTCGTGCCGTGCGTTCCGGAGAAAGACGCCGCATTCTTGCGCTGGCGCTACGGGCCGGGCTGTCCTCAGCACCCGGTGACCGTACTCGGCGTGCGGGGTCCGGGAATCAGCGGTAGGAGGCTGCTAGGCTACGCTATTCTGCGGGTAACGAGGGAAGGCGGTAACGGACTCCGGGACGGCTTTATACTCGACCTCACGACGTGGCCGGGACGCCAGGACGTGGCGCGGGCGCTGCTGCGGGCCTCTGTAGAAGTCTTCCGGCGGGCGGGGATACCGGTGATCCGGTACCGCTTTCTCACCTCGACCGCTACGCCGCAGCCGGCGGACCTGCTGCGCTTAGGCTTTTTCTCCCGCAACGAGCGGAGCAACACACTGCTTACGAAGTTCGCCGATAAAGCTTTACACGATAAAGCGAGGGACACCGCGAACTGGGCATACACCATCGGCGACGGTGAGGCTACGTTCTGGATCCGGTAGTGCTGTCGGCGGAAGAATCAGTCGGACAACTTTTTAGCTATTCAGCTTACCTTCGGGTAGCGAGACCCAGCCTGCAGAACGAGGTTACCTATGACTTGCGGTAACACCTTTCGCCCCGGAGGTCGTTTCTTTGTGTCGCCGAGAGGCTGACGAGCCGCCGGAGGCGGCGGACAAGCTGCATGTCAGGCGGGCTTCAGCTCTTTCTTGCCGACATACGAATGAAGGGCTTCGGGGAGCGCCACGGAGCCGTCTTCCCTCTGGTAAACCTCCAGGAGGGCTATAAGGACCCGGCTTATGGCGACCGCCGTACCGTTTAAGGTGTGGAGTAGTTGCGGCCGTCCGCCCTCTTTTCTGTAGCGGATGGCGAGCCGGCGGGCCTGGTAGTCGGTGGTATTCGAGGTGCTGGTGACCTCGCCGTAGCTTCCCTGGTCTCCCGTACCGGCTTCGCTACCGGCTTCGCCACGGCCCGGCATCCAGGCTTCGAGGTCGTATTTGCGGTAGGCCGCGCCGCCGAGGTCGCCGGTGCAGATGTCCACCACCCGGTACGGGAGCCCGAGGCCCTGGAAGACCTGCTCCTCGATGGAGAGCATCTCCTCGTGCACCCTGTCCGACTCTTCCGGAGTGGTAAAGGCGAACATCTCAACCTTTGTAAACTGGTGGACCCTGTAGAGTCCGCGGCTCGCCCGGCCGTGAGAACCGGCCTCGGTGCGGAAGCAGTGGGAAAGTCCCGCGTAGCGTAGAGGTAGGACTTTCTCGTCTATAATCTCGTCCGTCAGTTGTCCGGCCAGTGGGATCTCGGCGGTCGCGATCATCGAGAGGTCGGTATCTTCGACGGAGTAGATCTGGGTCTCCGGCCCCCGCGGTATGAAACCCGTACCGACCAGCATCTCGTCCCGGGCCACGTCCGGCGTGATCGTCGGCTCATACCCTTTCTCCATCAGTATGTCCATCGCATACCGCACGAGCCCAAGCTCCAGGAGCACCGCGTCTCCCCGCAGGAAGTAGAACTTGCTCCCCGCGACCCGCGACCCGGCATCAAAGTCTATAATTCCTAGCGTTTCCCCGATCTCGACGTGGTCTTTGGGCGTAAATCCGAACTTCGGCACTACGCCCCAACGCCGGATCTCAACGTTCTCGGTATCGTCTTTACCGATGGGCGAGTCCGGATGGGTCATGTTCGGGATATTCAACTGCTCGTCCCGCAACCTCCCCTCCACCCCGGTCAACTCCCGCTCCCGCGCCGGGATGCTTTCCTTGACCTCCCGCGACTCCTGGATAAGCTTCTCGCGGGACTCGGCATCCGGAGCCCGGCTCACGCTTTTCGCTAACTGGTTCTGGTGCTGACGGAGGTCGTTCAACTCCTGGATAAGCTCCGAGCGCCGGTCGGCAAGCTCTACGACGAGGCCCACGTCTGCCTCGACCCCGCGGTTTTTGCAGTTCTCCGCAACAGCGGCGGCGTTCTCCCGGATGAATTTAAGGTCCAGCACGGACATCCCCTTTGTATCTTAGATTAGCTACGGGCATTGTAGCCGGTCATTAACCGGACACCCGTCCTGTGCGCTAATCCCCGGCAAGCTCCGCGAGCGCCCGGTCCTCCGCCCGGATGCGGACAAAGAGCACCGCGGTGTTTAGCGCCGTAAAGACCAGCGCCGTGACCCACGCGCCGAATATTAGCGGGAGGGTCAATATCTCCGCCGCGACGACCACGTAGTTCGGGTGCGGGATAAAGCGGTACGGCCCGCGGCTAACGAGCCTCGAACCCGGCACGACCAGTATCTTCGTATTCCAGGCGGTCCCTAGAGAGAATATGGCCCAGTACCTTAGCGGCTGGACCAGCAAGAAAATACCGAGGAATATCGGCCAGAGCCGCGGGAGGTCCGGGCCGCGCAGGATACCTTCCACGAGCGTCGAGACGAGCCACAGGGAGTGGAGGGCGACCATGACCGGGTAGTGGCCCTGTCCGCGCTCTACAGCGCCCCTGGAACGCGAGACCTTCTCGTTCCGCCGTGAGACCCTTAGTTCAAAGAGCCGCTGGGCCGCGACCAGAGCGACACCGGCGAATAGGGCCGCCAGCACCGGCCTACCGGCCTAGCACCGGAAAAAGACGTGTTCGGCGGAAAAGCCCGGTCCCATCGCGGAGATTACGCCGGGTTCCCCGGCGGCGTACTCTCCGCTCTCCAGGAAACGCTCCAGGATGAATAGAGCCGTCACGCTCGACATGTTGCCGTAGTCCCGGAGCACACCGCGGGAGAAGGTCAGACCGCCGGGTTCCAGGCCGAGCACCTCTTCAAAAGCATCCAATACTTTCGCCCCTCCAGGGTGAAGGACGAAGTGCTTGAGGTCTTTGAGGTCGAGGCCCGCACCCTCGCAACCGGCTATCAGGGTGTCCTTCAGCTTCTCCCGCACGATATTCGGGACGCTTTTAGAGAGTTTCACTTTGAAGCCCGTCGAGATCAGATCCCACCCCATCACGTCCTCGGTCTCCGGCCAGGTTACGTTGTAGTCCCCGACCAGCCGCGGCCTCCCACCAGACTCACCCCGAGAACCACCCAGAACGACCGCCGCCGCACCGTCGGCAAAGAGACTCGTGGATATGAGGTTGGCTTTTGAGCTATCACCCCTCTGGAACGTGAGCCCAGAAAGCTCCACGGCGACCAGTAGAACACAGCGGTCCGGGCGGACCCGGACGTAGTTGGCGGCCATCGCCAGCCCCGAGACGCCGCCCGCGCACCCGAGCCCATAGGACGGATATCGCCGGGTATTATGCGGTAAACCGAGACGGAAGATCAACTTCGAGTCCAGAGACGGCGTTGCAAGGCCGGTCGTCGAGACAAAGAATATGGCCCCGACTTCGGAGGGTTCTACCCCGGCTTTGTCCAGTGCCCGGCTCGCCGCTTTTTCGGAGAGGTTCAGGGCGTTTTCTACGTACAGGGCGTTTTTCTCCGGGAAGGTATGCTCCTCGTCGAACCAGGAGAGCGGGACGCAGAAGTGCCGGTTGTCCACCTGGACGTTCTCGAAGATGGGCATGAGCCGCCCGATGTCCCGGTGGGTCTCCCCGAACATGTTTACCGCGAACTGCTTTACGTCACCCTGGCCGATGCGGTAGGGCGGGACGGCGGTAGCTACGGAGAGTACGCTCGGGGACGCTACTTCGGGCATGGAGGTGGGTGACGCTCCTATCTACTATCTCTATCCGGCTCGGCCGTAGCCAGGTCCTCCTCCGGCTGGTGGCAGGTATTGCGGAACACGTACTGCGAGAAGCGCTTGCGGTGGCGGCTAGACCAGTCGATGGTCGGGCGCCGCTGTTCCTCCGGCACGTAGCCCAGCCGGTAGACCGCCATAAGCTCCAGGTCGTCCGGCACCTTGAAGAGTCTCTTTATCTCGTCCCACTTCTCCGGTATCTCCATCGGGGTTGAGACGAACTGGATGCCCATGCCGAGTTCTGTCGTGGCGAGCCAGATGTTCTCGACGGCGGCTCCCATCCCGAAAACCGAGTAGAACGCGGAGAGCTGTCCGGGACGGTACTCGGTCTTATCGAGCATCACGGCGAGCAGGAGCGGGGAACCGGAGATCAGCTTCCGGTTATCCTCGCCGAGGGTCTTCGGCACCCCGAAGCTGTTCATGATCGCCTGCCCGGTATTGCTGAAGATCTGCTTTCTAAAAGGTTTGACGGCTCTTGGCATCTGATCTATGAATATGCCGTCGCGCCGCTCGTCCATCTCGGCCTCGGAAAACCGGAAGTACGGCCGGTAGCGCTTCCAGAACGTCCCCTCTTCCATGAGCTGGCGCATCGACTCCCCACTGATGCGCGCGACCTCCTCGATAATGCCGCGGTCGTCGGCGAGCACGAAGCGCCAGGGCTGGCTGTTAAAGTGGGACGGGGCCCGGGCGGCGACCTCTACCAACCGCCGCTGATGCTCGGGGCTTACCGGGTCCGGCAGGAAAGGTCCGTTGGTCGTCTTCCGCCGCTCTACGACATCAAAGAACTCCATAGCGTCCCTCTCTAAAGGCGGCCTTCCGAACATCACTCCAGCAGGTTAACAACTTCTTAGCGCCCGAAGAGGCTTTCCTACCGGATGAGGTGACCGACAAAGCGCTGCTGCTCGAACCCATTACCGGTGTTTATAGCACAGCCGCCCGCGCGGGACTCTGCCCGACATTACAACGTCTGGATAAACCCGAGCGTGTAGAAGAAAAGCGCGCCGAGCGCGAGCCCCGCGTGCCCGGCGGTCCCGGCCCGCACGTACGGCAGCACGGTAAAAAGCCCCAGAACTGGTAGAAGGGTCCAGCGGTACGGCGCGCTCTGCACAAAACCGGCGAGCACGGCGGCCGCCGCCGAAGCAAAGACCGCGAAAAATAGCGCGTGGTGCACCCACCGGAAAGACTTGGTATCCACGACGCGGAACTGCACCAGGATACCGAGGGCGAAGTTGACGAGAAACAGGGTGGCCGCGGCGTAGAAGATCACGGCTTTTTCCCGAACAGCATAAAAAGGTTTATAGCACAGCGGCCGGAGCTCTTTTACCCGCCGTGGAGCCACTCCTGGAAGTAGGGCATTAGTCTCATACCAGCGACTATCGCTATTCCGAGAACGATGCCCCAGGCGAAGTTGCCGGGAAGGGTAGTGTACATCTGGAAAAACGTGGACAACCAGCCGGGCATAAAGCCGAAGATGATATCCAGGATGCTAACCACGATATAAGCTGGGATCGTGCAGAGCAGTACCAGGGCGGTTCTCTTGCGGGTCTGCGGCGGTGCGGTAAGCGCGTAAGCCAAGCCCTCTCCCAAAATGACCCCGAGCACAGTCACGAGCAATTCGACCCAGATACCGCCAACGACCACGGCCATGACCGATAGACCCACGACCACTGCGGTGAAAAACACCAGCAAAAGGCGGACTTGTGTACTTTTGAGTAAGCTTTTTACCTCGTACATCCCAGGCCCCCACGACGTTGCGCTAAATTTTACATTAAGTTTTCAGACTTATTCTTATAGAGTAAGCATACGGTGCTGTGGCTGATGGTGGCCGCGGAAGGTACTCCACTGGTGCCACTCGGTAAAGTAACGTCCCAGTCTCGCGCCCGCGACCACCACAACTCCGAATACCAGACCGTTAAGGAAGCTGCCCGGCAGGGTAACGGAGCCGCTGAAAAAGGCTGACGCCCAGCCGGGCATAAACCCGAAGATGAGATTCAGGATGCCGAGCACCGCGTAAGCGGGGAACAGGAGGAGCAGGAGTAACGCGGCCCTCTTACGAATCTGTGGAGGAGAGATGATCGCGTAAGCCAGACCGTTCCCTATTAAAACTCCCAAGATACCTACCAGCACTTTGCCCCAAACATCGCCGAAAGCCGCGACCATAACAGACAAACCTACGATCAAGCTGGCGAGGAATGCCAGTAAAAGGCGGACTTGAGTGGTTCGGAGCTGGCTCTTTATCTGATCCATACACAATTCCCGTAGTGTTGTACCGTATTTTACATCAAGACTTCAGGCGCGGCACGGTAGATGGCGCGTACCCGGTGGTGTGGCTGAGAGTGGCTGCGGCGTTTGCGACTTCGCCGGGGCCGTAGTGGGTCTCGTGGGTCAGTATCTCATCCACGAGCCATTGCAGGGGTAGGACGCGGACGCCCCGGATACAGAGCCGGCCGGAGACAAAGGCGTCGGTAAAGCACAGGAGTGGCGTAACGCCCGGCGCGCCCAGGATTTCCTTTAGCTTGTAGCAACCTCTCCAGGTTTGGGAGACGAAGTTGCCCCGCGGCGGACGGCCGTTGAGGAGCAACTCGCCGCCTCTGGCGGTCACCTGTCCCTTGTGGCTCTTGGTCTCTACGCCGAAAAAGCCGTGAGGTCCGAGGCAGACGTGATCCACGTTCCCGAGGCCGTTCAGGGGTACGTCGTGGAAGAGGTAGAAGCCGTGCCGCCGGAGTGCTTGCAGCTCAACGCCGACCTTTTCTTCGGCCCGGCCACCGGCGACCCAGGTCTTTTCCGCCTCCTGTGCTTTATCCCGGGCACGCTCCTCAGCTCCCTTCCAACCGATGGCCGCCGCCCCCATCTCGGCCACCGTCCATAGGGCCGCGCGCTTGCGGCCTTCTTTAGAGGCGTGCTGGCCGGCCAGCCGCCGGTCCCGGAGGTCCGCGACCGGCGCGGGCTCCGCCGCGGGCTCCGCCGTGGGCTCCGCCGCAGACCACGCGGGAGGAAAGGCCGGGACGGCACTCGCCACCGGACGGGCTGCGGGCTCCGGGGAAGCTTCCCGGCCCGCCCAACCGAGCACGTCGTAGAAGCCGTCCTCGGAGATGGACAGAAACCCTCCGGTCAGTGAGTAGCGGTGAAAGCCGAGTACGGGATGGCCGCCGGAGCCGGGGAACCTGTAGAGGATCGGGGCGTCGAAAAGCGCGAGCTTGCCGAGCGAGAGGCCGTACCTCGGCGGTTTACCGGCCCAGGGTACCTCGCCGTAGGGCGTGCGGGCCGGGGAGCGTACGGTAGCTTCACCAACAAAACCTTTTCCGGACATGTAGAGCAGCGCCCGGTCGCCGGGGGCCGCCCGCCGGATTGGGGTCCGGTGCGAGGAGACCCAGAAGTTGCCGGTGGCGGTCGTTATCTCGTAGTTTTCTTCGGCGCTCTCGCCGACAAAGGCGGCAACCCAGAGATTCATTATTCCTCCCAGTACCTTGCGCGGGTAGAGTTTTTCCATGCCGGGTAGTTATCGTCTCGGAGACAGCCGGCCTTTAGCCGGAGGCTCCGGCCGGAGTCAGGGCGGGAAGGTAATGCTAAGATGCGGCTTTGTAAGCAGTAGCCGTAGGCGATGGTAAAGGGCGAGGATCGCGGTTTGGAGGGCGAGATGGATAACGGCCACCGAGCCGCTGCAGCATACGTAACCGGCATAGGAGTCGTAAGCCCCATCGGGGTCGGGCGCAAGAGGTTCTGGAGCTCGCTCCTGGCGAACGAGAGCGGGGTAGGCCCGATCACCGCATTCGACCCGGACGGGTTCGAGGTCACGATAGCCGCCGAATGTACGGACTTTGACCCGCGGGACTTTATGGAGCGCAAGGTGGTCCAGCGGATGGACCGCTTTGCCCAGATGGGACTCGCCTCCTCCAGGATGGCCCTGGAAGATGCCGGAGCCTGGGAAAAACTGGAGAAAGATCCTGAAAGAGTCGGGCTCGTGCTCGGGAGCGGGCTCGGCGGGGTCGCGAGCATAGACTCGACCAAAAAAGTCATGGACGACAAAGGTCCGGGCCGGGTAAACCCGTTCGCGGTAACCAAGATCATGCCCAACTCGGCCGCGGCCCACATCGGCATCCAACTCGGCATCCAGGGTCCCTCGACCGCCGGGGCCTTAGCGTGTAGCTGCGGCACCGACGCGATGGGGCTCGGGTACGACCTGATCCGCCGGGGAGACGCGGACATGGTCGTCTGCGGGGCGGCCGAAGCCGTTGTTACACCGGTGATCGTGGCCGGGTTTATCGCGATGCGGGCGATGAGCCGCCGCAACGACGACCCGGAAGCCGCCTGCCGGCCCTACGACGCCGACCACGCGGGTTTCGTGATAGCCGAGGGCAGCGCCGTCCTCATCCTGGAGAGCGCCGAGTCCGTCGAGCGCCGGGGCGCGGAACCCTACGCGAAGATCACCGGCGTCGGGCGCACCACCGACGCCTACCACACCTTCGACCCCGACCCCGACGGCCGCGGCGTCCTGCGGGCGATGCAGCTCGCGCTCTCCGACGCGGACCTTGAAGGAGACAAGGTCGGCTACATAAACCCTCACGGCACCGGCACCGTAGCCGGCGACGGCCCCGAGTCCCGGGCGATGGAGACCATAAACCCGGCGGTAAAAGTTTCGGCCACCAAGTCTACCCTCGGACACTCGATGGGCGCGACCGGGGCGATAGAAGCGGCGATCTGCGCCCTGGCTGTAAAAGAGCGTACCGTCCCTCCGATGCGGAACCTGGAAAAGCTGGCGGAAGACTGCGCCGACCTGGACTACGTCGTCGGAGAGCCGCGCCCGGTGCCGGACATGGAAGCCGCCATCTGCGAGAACCTGGGCGTCGGCGGACACAACGCCGCCGTCGTCTTGCAAAGAGCATAGAATCATATGGTGCTCCCGAACGACCTCCACAGAGTACCGGAAGGCATACCGGCTCCGGCTGACGATGGGGCCTGCGATCACCTTCCGGGCGCGATGCTGCCCCCGGTAGAGTTCCGGTCCACGTCCGAGCCGGTAAAGGACCTGTCGCGGACTTCCGGCACGGTGATCTTGTACTGCTACCCGATGACGGGCCGTCCCGGCGAGGAGCTTCCGGCCGGGTGGGACGATATACCGGGCGCCCGCGGATGCACGCCGCAGTCCTGCGCTTTCCGGGACCACCACGCTGAGATACAAGCCCTGGGCGGCCGGGTTTTCGGGCTTAGCACCCAGAGTACGGAGTACCAGAGAGAGGCTGCCGGACGGCTCGGTCTGCCGTTCGAGTTGCTCAGCGACGCGGAGCTGCGGTTTGCGAGAGCTTTGAGCCTGCCGACCTTTGAGGCGGATGGCATGACCCTCATAAAACGTCTGACGCTCGTTGCCCGGCACGGGCGTATAGAGAAGGTCTTCTACCCCGTCTTTCCGCCGGGCGCGAATGCTGGAGAGGTTACCGGGTGGCTCCGGGACCACCAATTTTAGAAAGAGAGGTTTGAACATGCGCCGGATCGAGGAACGTCTAAAAGAATTGGAAGCCATACTGGAGCCCTACGGGAGCGCGCTGGTCGCTTTCTCCGGCGGCGTGGACTCCTCGCTCGCGCTGGCGCTCGCGGCCCGGGCGCTGCCGAAAGAAAAAGTCCTGGCCGTCACGTCGAACAACGAGACTTACCTGGCTTCGGAGCTAGACCTCGCCGGGGAGTGCGCCGAGTCCCTGGGCGTCGAGCATCTGGTGGTGGACACCCGGGAGCTGGACAACCCGGATTACGCGAGCAACCCGACAAATCGGTGCTACTTCTGCAAGAGCACGCTCTACTCGGACCTGCACGCCCTGGCTACCGAGCGGGGCTACGGGTGCGTGGTAGACGGGGCGAATGCCGACGACGAGGGAGATTACCGGCCCGGACGCCGGGCGGCAAAAGAGCTTGGCGTCGTCTCCCCTCTGAGCCTCGCGAAAGTCGGCAAGGAGGAGGTCCGGGAGCTGGCGCGGCACCTCGGGTTGACGAGCTGGGACAAGCCGGCGCTCGCGTGCCTGTCGAGCCGCTTTCCTTACGGGCAGGAGATCACCCCGGAGAAGCTCGCCCAGGTGGCCCGGGCCGAGGAGTTCCTGCGGGAGAAAGGTTTTACCCAGGTCCGGGTGCGCCACCACGGGGATATCGCCCGCCTCGAAGTCGGGCCGCAAGAACTGGAAAGAGCTTTTGCCTCGCGGGAGGAGATCTCCGCCGAGCTTACCGCCGCCGGTTTCCTGTACGTGACGCTCGACCTCGCCGGTTACCGCTCCGGCAGTCTGAACGCCGCGCTGGAAACGGTGCCGCTTCAGAAAGCTTCGCTAAAAAAGAAAAAGACCGTCCTGCCCGTCATCTCCGGCTAGGAGCCGCGCTTTGGAAGAAGCCACTTTAAACTTAACGCTCGTCCTGACCCTGCTGGCGATGCTGCTCGGTCTCGTCGGGAGCATCCTGCCGGGATTGCCGGGGGTCCCCCTTATATTCCTGGCGGCCCTGGTCTACTCTTACCTGACGGACTTCGAGGTCGTCGGGACCTGGGTACTCGTACTGCTCGGCGTCTTCGCCGCGCTCGCGCTGATCGCCGACTACGTCGGTACGACCTACGGGGCCCGGCGGTTTGGCGCGAGTTGGGCGGGCACCCTGGGCGGGGCCGTCGGCGGTGTCATCGGGACGCTGGTCGGTTTTCTGTTCCTCGGCATCGGGGCGTTTTTCGGCCTGATCCTCGGTACCGTCGCCGGGGTGTTCGCCGGTGAGTACCTCAAACGTAACCGCGGCGCCGGCAGCACCCCGGAGGGCCAGGAGCCAGCTTCCGACGGCGGCGATTGGCGCCGGACCTCCCGGGCGGCGGGCGGCGTATTTGTCGGGTACATAATCTCGGCCGTCGCCCAGGGCGCTCTGGCGGTCGTGGGCCTGGTAGCGTTCGTGCTAGCCCTGATCTACTGACCGGAGGCGGCATTCGCTCTGCGGGAGTCCGCTTTGCGGGAACCGCTCTCGACCTCGTAGAGAACCTTCTTCTCTACCGGCTCCAGTCGACAACCGGCTTCCCGGAAAAAACGTGAGACGTCCGGGGTCGGGGATACCACGTACACCGCCCCGGTTTTAAGCCCCGCCTCGGCTTCCTCGACCCAACGCCCGGACCTCTGCGGGTTCACGATATTGAGGTCCCGCCGCCGACCCTCGACGTTCGTCATATACCCGAGCGGACTCGCGTGCTGGAGTATCGTCGCGTCCGGCTCGGTATCGCGGGCCACGGCTTCTATGATCCGGCGTCCCCGGTAGTCATCGCTCATATCCACTTTGTTGAAAGTTCCCGGAACCGCCAGAAGCGTAACACTGACGGCCAGCGCGGGAACCAGCCGCACCGCCCACCGGCTCCGGGACCCCGGGATCCGCTCTAACCACTCCATTATTCTCCAGAGTCCGACCGAGACGAAAACCGAGAGAAACAGGTGCGGGGGTATAAAGTAGAGTTGGTAGTCGTAGATGTCATACTCCAGGATGTACGCCAGGCTCGCGAGCAGCGGTATACCGAGCAGGACCAGGGCCGCCTTGTCCCGGCGAAACAGTCCGGCTATACCTAGGACTCCAGCGACCAGCAAAAGAGGGTTAAAGTTCTCCAGGAGGTTCCGGAAATACATTAACAGGCGGCCGGGCAACTCCGCGGGTCCGAAAGCGAACATTAGGTCTTTGTGCTCACCACCCGTCAGTATAAAAAGTAAGAAGCCTGGAACGTCGTCTCCGAGCAGCGGGTCGGTCGCCGCCCTTATCGGGAGGTAGGCGTACGGGACCAGGCCGAGGGCGAAGAGCCCCGCGGCCCACAAGACGAGCCGGAGGCTCAGGAACTTCCGCCCGTCCACGAGGAGCACAAAAGCCAGGGCGCCCGGGATCAAAACTCCGCTCGTCAGGTGGTTTGTCAGCGCAAATCCGGAAAGGAAGGCCGCCGCGAGCAGGTAACCGTCCTTGCGCTTTTCCCGCCAGACGAGCAGGGCCAGAACGGGCAGGGAGATGAGTAGCGCGTTTAGCGTGTAAACCTCGGGTATGACCGCCTGGCTCCAGTACGTCTGCCCGACCCCGAACGCCAGGGCGCCGGCCACCGCGGGCGCCGGACGGCCGGTCAACCTCCTGCCAACCGCGTAGACGGCGGCGACCGCCAGAGCCCCGTAGACGGCTGAAGACAGGTTGATCCGGTACGCGATATCCCCGACCGGCAGGTAGGTAAAAAGCTTTCCCAACAACATGTACGTCGGGTACCCGGTAGGGTTCGGGATGCCAAGCCCCGGTACCCGCACCTGGAAGCGGAGCGCGTCAAAGAACTCCGGGCTGTAGTACAGCACCGTCGGCGCCAGAGTGCCCAGGTACAACAGAAAGACGAAAAAGCCGAGCCCGGCAGCCACAAGCGCGGATGCTCCCCCGGCAGCGGGCCGGGAAACTCTCCGCTTCCCGGCCCGGTATTCCGCTTTTTTAGAGGGTTTCTTCAAGGACGCGGTTCTCAGCCCTCCCAGGCGGTTGCGGTGCGGTTGCCGGGAGTCTGGCCGCCCGGGTACCGGCTCTAGTCACCGCGCACCCGGAGGCGCCCGCTCCGGGACGACCGCGTATTTACCCCGTTAACCGGGGTTTATTCTTCACCGTCTTCGCGCCGCTCGCGGAGAAAGCCTTCGAGTTCCTGGGCGAGCTCTTCGCCGGATGGCAGGTCTCTCGTGCCTTCTTCGGTCTGGCTGTCGTAGCGCTCTTCGAGCATCTGGACGTAGGAGGCGAGGTCCGAGTCCTGGGAGACCGCCGCTGCGACCTGATCCTGGTACTCCTGCGCGGACTGTTCCAACTCTTCGGTATCGACGCCTATCTTGAGCAACCCTGAGACGGTGTTCAGGAGCGCCAGCGCCGCCGGACCGGAAGGTACGGAGGCCAGGTAGTGCGGGACCGGGGCCCACACGCTAACCGACGGCAGGCCGGCCTGGGCGCAGTAGCTGTGCAGTACGCCGGTTATGCCGGTGGGTCCCTCGTAGCGGGAAGCCGAGAGGCTCAAGCCCTCGGTCAAAGAAGTGTCCTGGGAGAGCGCCGACACGGCCACGGGCCGGGAGTGCGGCACGTCGGCCAGGAGTGCGCCGAGCGTGATCACCATTTCTACGTCAAGCTCTTTGGCGAGCTGCGTGAGGGTCTCGGCGAACGTCCGCCAGCGGTAATTTGGTTCCGGGCCGGAGAGCAGGACCGCGCTCCGTCCGAGGCTGCCGGCCCCGGCGACATTCGGGGTGGTGACGCTCAGGGTGTTCTCCGGCCATTCTATGCGCCGCGTTACGCCTTCGGCGAACTTGATCTGTGGCCTCGTGGACTGAAAGTCGTAGAACTCTTCCGGGTTAAAGCCGCCGAACCTCTTGGTCTCCCACGACTCGCCGAGCGTCCTGAGAGCCGCGCTGGCGGCGTCCCCGGCATCGTTCCAACCCTGGAAAGCCGCGATTAAAATTGGCCGGTCCAACTCCGGCCGCCAGTCTAAACTAATATATTCGTTGTTCATGGTTCTAGCTTACCACGCCAGGTAAACCCTTCCCCGCCGGGGATACCGCCGTCCCCGGAGGTTCCCGCCGTGACGCCTAGACAAAGCTCCGGTCGAGGCGGAGGGCGTCCTCCAGACGCGAGAGATACTCGCGCTCGGGGATCTCCTTTACGCCGAGGCTTTTCAGGTGGTCGTTCTGGATCTGGCAGTCCAGCAGCGTGTACCCGCGGCTTTTCAGACGCTCTACGAGGTGGAAAAAACAGACTTTGGAGGCGTCCCGCATCCGGGTAAACATCGACTCTCCCATAAACGCGCCGCCCAGAGCCACACCGTAGAGACCGCCGGCGAGTTCCCCGGCATGGTAGGCTTCGATGCTGTGAGCCTTACCCGCGCGGTGGAGGGCGACGAAACCATTGACGATTTCGGCGTTGATCCAGGTCTCCTCCCTCCCGGCGCAGGCCCGGATCACGGCCTCAAAATCCTCGTCCACCCGGATTTCATACGTCTCCTGGCGGATGGTGCGCCGCAAGCTCTTTGAGACGTGCAGCTCGTCCAACTCCAGAACGGCGCGGGGCTCCGACCGGTAGAATTCGACGCGTCCTTGGCCGTCAGCCATCGGGAACGCGCCGTTGCGATACACGGTCTCCAGAATGTCTGGGGTCAGCCACATGACCCGTATATTAAAGCGGTCTACAATGGAGTACATGGACGACATCGAACGCCCGACCCAGAACTCGGCCCGGGCCGCCAAGAGCTACCCCGTAAACAAAGACGAACTTCTAGCAGCGGTCAGGCGCGTCGCGGACCGGCTTCCCCGCTGGACCTTGCGGGACGCGGGTGAGGACGGCCTGGATCTCGTCCACAGCACCTCACTTTTCCGGTTTAAAGACGATGTAACGGTCCGGGTTTTTCAGGAAGCAGGCGCTACGAGGGCGGAGTTCGAGAGCGCCTCGCGCATCGGGAAGGGCGACCTCGGTCAGAACCCCCGCAACCTGCGCGAGTTGCTCGACGCGCTCGACGCAGAACTCGGGTAAGACCGGCCCGTGCTCCACCCTCTCCGGCGGCCGGACGGCTCCCCCGGCTGGCTCGTCGAGAGCGCCGGTGGCCCGGCACCGTCGGCGGCCCACAAACTGTTCGGTGCTCTCATGCTGGTGGGCGGTGGCGGCATGTTCGTCGTAGCGCTCTGGAGCCTCCTGGCCGGCGCCCGGGGCACGCTGCTAATGGTCAGCTTTCTACTACTCGGCCTCTCGTTTACCGCTCAAGGGGCGCGCCGCTTTCTTCCGGCCCGGCTACCGCTCGCCGCCGGGGCGCTGCTCGGCGCCGGCACCCTGCTCTCCGTGCCCGGCTTCGCGCTCGTCGTGTGGGCGACATTCAGTTGACCCGGCTCTTTTTCCGGTTCCGGCTCCAGTGGCGGCGGACGCCCGCCACGACGACCATTGTCCCGAGTACTACGCCAGAGGCCAGAAGGAGCGCCTCGACGTACTGCGGCGCCCGTTCCCCGAGGTAGGTGTAGACGAGGGTCGCCGGCAACATGCCCGCGGTGGTCGCCAGGAGAAACTTCCCGAACGACATCCGGGTCAGGCCGGCGGCGTAAGAGACGGCGTCGAACGAGATCACGGGGACAAGGCGCGCGACGAGTATCGCGTATGCCCCGTAGCGGGCAAACCACCGGTCTGCAGAGCCGAGGTTCTTTTTACCGACCAGCGTCTCGATCGGTGTCCGGCCGAGGGCGCGAGATATGCCGAAGCAGATACCCGCTGCCAGGGCGGCGCTCGCCACGCTCAGAATGGCACCCCAGAAAAAGCCGAAGGCCAGCCCGTTCGCGAAAGCTATAAGAAACGACGGTAGAAAAGCCAGCAGAGCCTGGAGGACCATGAGGGAGGCCGAGATCACCGGCGCCCAGGCCCCGTAGGACAGCATGTAGTCCCGCACGGCCCGGATGTCCCCGCTAGCCAGCACCCCGGCGGCCCGGTCCACCGCCTCCCGGAACCCTCCGGAGAACAGGTAGAAGACCCCGAGTAGCGCCAGCAGAGAAATCGTCAGCGCCGGCCGGAGCCACCGCGCTACCCTCGCCTGGCTCACCGTCGGCAGTCTTCTACCCGCGCCCCTCTTCACCCGGGATTTCGAGCCATTATGAGGTGCGTGCCCCGTCCGGGTACCGGAACTATCTCCGGCTCCTCAAAGCCCGCCTCGGAGATCCACAACTTATAGTCGCTCGCCGGGTACGTACCGCCGTCCGGTGTCAGGAGAAGCATGTTGACGGCGAATAGCGCCGCTTCGTCGCTCAGGTTCCGGACGAAGTCCCGGATCACGAGCAGTCCGCCCGGCGCGAGCGGCTCCCGCAACCGGGATACTAGTTTCCGGTTTTCCTCCGGGCCGTACATGTGCGAGGTATGCCCGAGGTATACGGCATCAAATGGCCCCGCGGGTAGACCCTCGTTCATGTCGCCGCCCACGGCCTCGATACCAGCCTCCAGAAAAGTTTCTCTCATCTGATCGACTACCGCCGGCCGGTCAAAGACCGTTACGCGGGCTCCTAACTCCCTGAAAGCTTCGGCGTTTGTACCCGGTCCACCGCCGACGTCCAGCAAGCTGGCTCCCCGGCGAAGCTCGGGTAGCCGCCGCGAGACCACCTCCGCCACGCCCTCCGCGCCCGGCAGCGCCTCCCGGCGCATCGCCCGGGTAACAGCCGTCGAACCCCTAAATTCTGCGGCGGTCCGGTCTTCAGCCGGCACCCCGGCCAAAAGGACCTCCGGCAGCTGGGTCCACCGCTCTATGAGCCCCATCTGGTGCAAGATGCCCGCACCGGCATACTCCGGGTGGTGCTCGTCCAACAGCGGCCCGCGATGCTCCTCCCGCAACTCGAAGCCGGCTCCCGTCTCCAAGACCACTCCAAGCTCATCCAAGGCCGAGAGTACGGCGTAGACGGCCCGCCCGTCGAGCCCCAGTTCCCGGGCGACATTCGCCGGCGTCCGAAGCCCGTCTGCTACCGCTCTTAAGAGCCCTGTCTCCAGCGCCGTACCCAGGATTATCGTCTCGCGCCAGCCGAGGCCCGTATAATTTAGTAGTCGGTTCATCGGATGGATTCTACTTCTTAAAAGAGCGGTAGCAGGTCCCCGACCGGGTTGCCTTCGAGGTCGGTGACTACCGGGTGTTTCCAGCTTTCGAGATCGCTAGCTTCGACTTCCGGGTGGCCGAGCAAGGGCAGCGCGGCCGGTGGTACAGCCCGGCTCGCGCCGTCGGAGACCTTTAGCGCAAATCCCCGGCCATCCGGGCTACCGGCGGCAAAGACCGCCTCCGCCCCACTCTTGGCGATAAACTCCGTCCCGCGCATAAGCCGGGTGTCGAACCGTCCCGTACCGGCAACCATGTAAGGGTACTCCTGGACAGCCTCCCGGACGCTCCGCGCGGCTTCCGAGACCTCTTCCGGAAGTCCTTCTCCGGTAGTCAGCCGGGCAAAGCCGGTAGCAAGACCCTTTAGCGGCAGAGCGAACGCCGGTACGCCGCAGCCGTCCCCGCCGAGCCGGATGTCGTCCGCCGCCACGCCGCAGACGACCGCGACAAGCTCCAGGATGCGGCGCTGGAGCGGGTGGTCCGGGTCTCGGTAGCTCGTCAGGTTCCAGCCCTCGTGGACGCAGACCGCGAGCATCCCGGCGTGCTTGCCGGAACAGTTGCCGTGCACGCACCGGGGCTCTTCTCCACGGGCGGCGAGTTCCGCGGCCGCCGGGGAGTACATCGGCGGGTGCGCCCCGTTCTGGAGGTCTTTTTCCGAAAGTCCGGCTTTGTTCAGGATAGAGCGTACAGCCCGGACGTGGCGGTCTTCCCCGGCGTGGGAGCCGCAGGCGACGGCTATCTCCTCGACGGTCAGGCCAAAAGCTTCGGCCGCTTCGGAGAGGATCAGGGGCAGCGCCTGAAAAGGCTTTGCCGAGGACCGCAGGTAGGTATAGGCTTCCGGGTCGCCGAGGGACCTCTGTACCTCTCCGCTCGGGTCGCAGATTACGGCGCGGCCCCGGTGGACGCTCTCGGTAAGCTTTCCGCGGCGGAGGGCTACGAGCGGTACGTCGCCGGGGAGGTCCGGGTTATCCGGCACCCGGTTCTCCAGGCTCCTCACCTTCCGCGAGCTGGATGATATGGAACGAGAGGAGGTCGTGGGCGGTCCGCATGCGGGACATTGCGGCCGGAAAGTTACCTTCCCCATAGTAGTGGCGGGCCTCCCCGATCAGGTCTCGGAGCCGCTCCAGCACTTTTTCGTCCCCGCCTCCAGGGCCGTCCGGCGCTGACCCGCGGGCGCTGGCTTCGGCCATTCCCATGACGATCGCCGTCCGCTCCGCGCGCATCCACATGGAGAGGATCGCCCAGTCCAGATAACTGTCGATGCGCAACAGGTGTCCGGTGCGGAGCGCTACGTCTGCCTTAGCTCCCTGCCGCTTCACCCAAACCACCGCCGGATGTTACCGGACAGGAGGTTGGAGATCTCCTCTTCCGAGTATCCCGCGGCGTCCGCGGCCCCGAGCGTGGCATGCAGGGTCGAGGGAAGGTCGCCGTAGGGAATATCTGAGCCATAGCAGATGCGGGAGGGGTCCAGCGAGCACATTAGTACGTAGATGTCCTTTAACTTCGCCACGGAAGTCTCGAACACCACGTTCGGGTGGTCGGCAAACACGCGCGCGGCTTCAAGCACCTCGACCATCGCCGAATGACCGAGGATCAGGCGCAGTTCGGGGTGCGCCTCGACCGTCGGCAAGAGCGGCTCTACTATCCGCTGCATCCCGAAACCGGCGTGCAGGATCACCGGTAGGTCGGCCTCGGCCGCCATGCCGAGCAGGTCCACCACCTTCGGGTCGTCGAGCTCGAACTTCTGGGAGACGGGATGTAACTTCAGGCCGCGGAAACCCCGCTCCAGGCACCGGGCGAACTCGGCCTCGTAGGGCCGGTGCGGGTTGAGCCGGAAAAACGGCACGAAAGCGTCCGGGTGCTCTTCGTAAGCCTGCCAGAGCGCGTCGTTCGGGCCGGAGAAGTCGTCGCGGGCGTTCGGGTCGTTCAGGGGGAACACTATACTTCTCTCCACGCCCGCGGCTTGCATGCGGCTCCGCAAACCCTCGGCGGTCATCCGGCGGCCGTCGACGTCGACGCCGATATGGGCGTGAGCGTCGAAAATAGCGGTACCCGGCGGTATCCTCTCGCAGATCCAACTCCAGGTTGCGGCCATCGCCCCACTGGTCAGAAGCCTGACGTCCTGCTCAAACTCCGCGCTCGTGTCCAAGATTCCACCCGTCTATGAGATATCTGTGTTTGCCGGCAAATATTAACAGGCCCTCCAGAGGCTGCCGACCGCTGCTAAACTCCCGCAGGTATGAGCCCCATGCCAAACCTCTTTGCCCGGACGCTCGCCCACGCCTCGCGACACGCCACCCGGCATGTCCTAAAGGCTTTTGTAGCCCGCTCCGAACCCGCCGTCTCCGGGACACTCGCGCTGCCGGGTCTCCGGGCGGAGGTCGAGATCCTACAGGACCGCTGGGGGGTACCCCAGATCTTCGCCTCCGGCGAGCAGGACCTTTTTTACGCCCAGGGCTACGTCCACGCCCGGGACCGGCTGTTTCAGATAGAACTCGCCCGCCGGGCCGGCAGCGGCCGGCTATCCGAGCTTCTCGGGGAAGACGCCCTCGGCTTTGACCGCCTCTTCCACACCCTGGACTTCGTCGAGATGGCCCGAGACTCTATCCGCCGGTGCCCGCCGGAGACACTCGAAGCTCTCGCCTCCTACGCCGCCGGGATAAACGCTTTTATCGAACGCGGTTCACGGCCGCCAGAGTTCTGGCTGCTGCGCCACCACCCGGAGCCCTGGACACCCGAATCCACCGCCGCCGCCTCACTGCTCGTCTCCTGGACCCTCTCCTCCGGATTTGAAGAGAAACTCGACGGTAGCTCCGGCGGCAGCTCTGGTGGTAGCCCGGCAGGCTCGAACGCGTGGGCCGTCGGGCCGGGGCGGAGTGCGACCGGCGGCGCGCTGCTCGCCGGGGACCCGCACCTGTTGCCGAACATCCCGAATACGTTCTACGAAGTCGGGCTCTACGGGGGCCGCTACGAGGTCGTCGGGGCCTCTTTTCCCGGGTCGCCGGGTGTCGTCATCGGCCACAACCGGGACATCGCCTGGAGTATTACCGCTTCCCTGACGGACGTCCAGGACCTCTACGCCGAGCGGTTTGACCCGCAGGACCCGGCGCGGTACGAGTACCGGGGCGAGTGGCGCCGGGCCAGAGTCCAGAAAAAAGCGTTGGTGGTCCGGGGCCGCCGGGAGCCGGTGGTACAGAAGGTTCGGAGTACACTGCACGGTCCCATCATCTCCGACGTTACCGGCAGCGCGGACCGGGTTAACGAAACCAGCGGCACGGACCTGGCCCTCCGCTGGACCGCACCCGCGCCGGAAAAGACCATCGAAGCCGGTCTCGCCGTGGACCGCGCCCGCAATTGGGAGGAGTTTACCGGGGCGCTGGCCGGCTGGGGAGTGCCGGGCCAGAACTTCGTCTACTCTGACCGCCAGGGAAACGTCGGGCGGACGCTCGCCGGACCCGTGCCGGACCGGGTAAATATCTCCCCTAATACAGGACCCCTCCCGGGCTGGACCGGCGAGCACGAATGGCGCGGCCTGAGACCCTACTCGACGCTCCCCCGGACGTTCAATCCGGAGGACAGCGCAGTAACCTCGGCGAACGAGGCCCCGCGGCCCGCGACGGATTCGGACTATATACCTGGCAGCTACGACCCAGGTTACCGCAAGGCCCGCATAGAGGAGTTGCTCCACGCGACCCCCGAGCACACGTTGGATAGCTTCTGCGAGATGCAGGCCGATCTCTACTGCGCCCCGGCTCACGAGGTAGCCAGAAAGCTCGGCGGCCTCTCCGCCTCGGGAGACTTACCATCGTACCTGCAGGCCGAGTTGGCCGACTGGAGCGGGCATCTTACGCCCGAGAGCCGGGCGGGAGCCGTGGCCCGCGGGACGCTCGAAGAGCTGTTGCGCCAGAAGGCCGCCCTCTCTTCAGACCTCGACCTGCCGCCCACCGGCCGGCCGGAGGCTGCGGACCTCCGCTACAAAAAGCTTACCTGGGAGGTTGTCCACACCCTCGACGACCTGCCGGAAGCCGCGCTCCGAGGAGCCCTGCAATCCGCGCTCTCGCGCCTCGGAAAAGCCCTCGGTGCCGACCCCGAAAGGTGGAATTGGGGCGCGCTGCACCAGGCGGAATTCCGGCATCCGCTCGGGGGTGTGTGGCCGCTAGGCAAGGTCCTCACGCGCGGGCCTTTCCCCGTCGGGGGAGACTCGAACACGCTGTTGTGTACGGGTTTCCGCCCCGGCCGGGAGAGCTTTGGACCGTCTTCCACGGTGCCGAACTACCGCATTGTGGCGGACACCGGCTCCTGGGAGAACTCGCGGAGCGTCCTGGTGCCGGGACAGTCCGGCAACCCGGCGAGCCCGAACTACGACGATCAACTCCCGCTCTGGCGGGAGGTCCGCTACAAACCACTGGTCTTTGGCCGCGAGATGGCGGAGACCGCCGCCACCGACCGCCTCCTGCTACGTCCCCGGTAGTCCATCCTCTACGGACCACTCACGCACCACCTGCGGACCGCTATTCAGCGCGGGAACTCGGAAACCGGAGTGACCGTCGCTGGCTTTTGCGCCGCTCAACCTGGGTCGTTACACTGCGCACAACGGTTAGGAAGCCGAAATCTACCGGCTTCTGCCAGCGGCTTGCTAAACGGATGGGGAGGGCGGAAGTGGCAGAGTCGGGTGGTAGCAGCGGCGGACAGCGGGGAGTGGCCGCGGATCAGGAAGAGAGCGTCCGTCAGCAAGAGGAGAAGACGACGTGGGTGCCGGATACCTACGTCATTATCTTTTTCGTGGTACTCCTAGCGGCGGTCGTCACGTATTTCATACCGCTTGGGGTGTATGAGACCCGGGAGGTAACCTACCAGGGCTCCAGCGGGGGTGAAGAGACCCGCACGGTCCTCATACCGGAGAGTTTCCGGCTGGTGACGGGCGAGGACGGGGAGCCAAGTACCCGGAACGTGGGCCTGTTCTCGCCGAGCAGCGCCGAAGACGGCACCGGCTTTCTGAACTACGTATTCGCGGGTCTCGTCTCGGGTGGTCCGTTAAGCGCGGCGGTCGGGGTGGTGGCGTTCATAATCATTATCGGCGGGGCTTTCGGAATCGTGATGCGGACCCGGGCGGTGGAGACGGGGATGTACTCGGTCATAGGCCGGCTGCGCAACCGGGAGGGGTTGGTGATCCCGGTGCTTTTCCTGTTGTTCTCGCTCGGCGGAGCGGTATTCGGCATGGGAGAAGGGGCCATAGCGTTCGCCATGATCCTGATCCCGATAATCGTCGCCCTGGGTTACGACGCCATAACGGGCGTCATGGTCATCTACGTGGCGACCCAGATCGGCTTTGCGGCCTCCTGGATGAACCCTTTCGGGGTCGCCATCGCCCAGGGCATAGCGGGCGTGCCGGTCATATCCGGGGCGGCTTTCCGGATCGCGATCTGGGTCTTTTTCACAACCCTCGGTATCGTGTACACTTACTTATACGCCCGCAGAATAAAGGCCAACCCCGAACGCTCGCTCTCCTACACCAGCGACGAGTACTTCCGCAACAACTTCCAGTTCGAGGGGAGTCCGGGAGACGGCGGAGAGGCCAGCAGGTTCCGGCTCGGGCACGCTCTCGTGTTGCTGACGGTGGCCGCGGGGGTAGCCTGGATCATCTGGGGCGTGGCCGTACACGCTTACTACATCCCGGAGATAGCAACCCAGTTCTTTACCATCGGTCTTGTCGCCGGCATTATCGGGGTCGTCTTCCGGCTGAACGACATGGGCGTCAACGACGTGGCCGCCGGCTTTAAGCAGGGGGCACAGGACCTTCTGCCGGCCGCTCTTATCGTCGGCATGGCCCAGGGGATCATCATTATCCTTGGCGGCGACGACCCGTCCACGCCGTCGGTCCTGAATACCATCCTGCACCAGGTCTCGGAGTGGACCGGCGGGCTGCCGGCAGCCGCGGCCGCGTGGTTTATGTACCTGTTCCAGACTATATTTAACTTTTTCGTCGTCTCCGGGTCAGGGCAGGCGGCGCTGGTCATGCCGCTCATGGCGCCGCTCGCCGACGTCGTGGGCGTGACCCGCCAGGTGGCCGTGCTCGCCTACCAGCTAGGCGACGGGTTTACGAACATAATCGTGCCGACCAGCGCGGCGCTGATGGGTACGCTCGGCGCGGCCCGCCTCGACTGGGTCACGTGGGTCCGCTTTGTTATCTACTTCTTCTTATTGTTGTTCGTTTTCTCGTCGGTGATCGTGGTTTTCGCCCAGCTAGTCGGCTTTTCGGCCACCGGGTTGTAGGGTACAAGGGCCGGAGAACGCTCCAAAAAGGTACCGGAGCGGCCTATCGGTGCTGGCTGTATAATCACCGACCGGCATACACGGCGGCGCAGGGAGTTTTAGAACGTGGACCTTTACGAGCATCAGGGCAAAGAGTTGTTGCGGAAGTTCGGCCTCGAAACACTGGAAGGCATCGTGGCTTCCTCCCCGGAAGAGGCGCGGGAGGCGGCTGAGAAACTGGGCGGCGGCACGGTCGTCATTAAAGCCCAGGTTCTTACCGGCGGCCGCGGCAAGGCCGGCGGCATAAAGGTGGTAAACGGCCCCGAAGAGGCCGAGAACGCCGCCCGCGAGGTACTAGGCATGGACATCCGGGGTCACGAGGTCCGCAGGGTTCTCGTGGAGTCCGGGGCCGACATAGAGAGCGAGATGTACCTGTCCATCACCGTGGACCGCGGGGAGAAGAAACCTCTGGTCTTATTCTCGACCGAGGGCGGCGTAGACATCGAGGAGGTCGCCGAAACGAACCCGGACGCCATCGTCCGGCTGTACATCGACCCGCTGCTCGGCCTCCAGCCCTACCAGATGCGGGAGCTGGTCTTCGCCTCCGGGCTCTCGGGGGACGCGGCGAAAGGCGTCGGGCGGGTGTTGAGCGCTCTCTACGAGGCTTTCGTCGGGAGTGACGCGAGCCTCGTGGAGATCAACCCTCTCGTCCTCACCGGCGACGGACGCGTCCTGGTCCTCGACTCGAAGGTAACCGTGGATAACTCCAGCCTGTTCCGCCACGCGGACATAGCCGAACTGCACGACGTAGAGGCCGCCGACCCCGGCGAGCAGCGGGCCCAGGAGGCGGACCTACAGTACGTAAAGCTGGAAGGCGACGTCGGCATCCTCGGCAACGGCGCGGGGCTCGTAATGTCCACGCTCGACGTGGTGGCCCAGGCCGGAGGAGAACCGGCGAACTTCTGCGACGTCGGCGGCGGGGCCGACGCCGAGAAGATATCTACAGCTTTAGACATCGTGACCTCGAACGAGCAGGTCAAAAGCGTGCTCTTTAACATCTTCGGCGGCATTACCCGGGGAGATGAGGTCGCCCGAGGCCTGCTCTCCGCGCTCGAACGTTCGGATCTGAGCCTGCCGATAGTCGTGCGGCTCGACGGTACGAACGCCGAGGAGGGGCGGGAGATTCTAGCCGAAAACACCCCGCAGAACGTGCACACCGAACAGACGATGCTCGACGCCGCCCGGCGGGCCGTCGAGCTCGCCCGGGAAGGTAACGGAAGCGGTTCCACCAGCGAAGAAGGGCGGTAGGCGTGTCGATACTGGTAGACGAGAACACCCGCCTGGTGGTGCAGGGCATCACCGGCCGGGAAGGTGCTTTTCATACCGGCCGGATGCTGGAGAGCGGCACCCAGGTCGTGGCCGGCGTAACCCCCGGCAAGGGCGGCGGAGAAAGCCAGGGAGTACCGGTTTTTAACACCGTCGAGGAGGCCGTAGCCGAAACCGGGGCGAACGCGAGCGTTATCTTCGTGCCGGCCGCGGTCTGCGGGGATGCTATATTCGAAGCCCTGGACTCCGGCATAGACACCGTCTGCTGCATCACCGAGGGCGTGCCGGTCCACGACATGATGAAGGTTTCGAACTACCTGCCGATAAAAGGCGCGACGCTTATCGGTCCGAACTGCCCCGGCGCCATCTCCCCCGAAAAGTCCAACGTCTCCATAATGCCCCGCGACATCTTTACTCCCGGCAACGTCGGCGTCGTCTCCCGCAGCGGCACGCTAACGTATCAGGTTGTTAATGAGTTGACACAAAAGGACATCGGACAGACGACGGCGGTCGGTATCGGGGGAGATCCTATTATTGGGAGTAACTTTATCGAGATATTGCGGATGTTCGAGGAAGACCCAGACACAGAATGCGCCGTGATGATCGGGGAGATCGGGGGCAACGCCGAGCAGCTCGCCGCCGAGTACGTCCAGAGCGAGATGACCATTCCTGTCGTGGCCTACATCGCGGGCTTTACCGCGCCCGAGGGCAAGACCATGGGCCATGCCGGGGCCATCGTCTCCGGCGGGGAAAGCACCGCCGAGGCCAAGAGCGCCGCGCTCCAGCGCTCCGGTATCCGGGCGGCCACAAACCCCTCGGAGGTGGCTGAGTTGGTCGCCGACGCTCTAGGCGTCGCCTCCTAGAGCGGGAGTTTAAGGCACGATTATTTAATAGCCGCCGGCCGGCGCTATACTTAGTGCGTCGGCCCGGTCTTCCGGGTGTATTGAATATCGTTGCCGGGAGAAATCAGGAGAGATGCGGGTTCTTATAGTAGGTGCTGGTGAGGTCGGTTTCAGCGCGGCCCAGATGCTCTCGCGCGAGGGTCACGACGTGGTGGTGGTCGAGCAGAACGAGACCCTGGTGGACCGGTCCACGGATCAGCTAGACGCCCTAGTAATACAGGGCAACGGGGCGAGCCCGAAACTTCTGGCGGAGGTCGGGGCGAAAAAGTCCGAGTTGCTCGTCGCGGTAACCAACTCCGACGAGGTAAACATCACGGCTTGTCTGGTGGCTAAATCCCAGGGTGTAACCCGGACCGTGGCCCGGCTCAGGAACAACGACTACTACGACTCCAAGAGCCCGTTCTCCCGCGACGTGCTCGGCATAGACTTCGTTATACACCCCGAGAGGGCGGCGGCGGAGGAGATCCGGGAGGCTCTAAGGGTGCCGGGTTCGGTTAACGTCGAGACTTTCGCCGACCGCAGCATCGAGGTGGCGGAGGTATTGCTGACGGAGGATTCACCGGCCGTGGGGCGGGAGGTCAAGGACGTGGAGTTGCCGGAGCGCAGCCTCATAGTCGGCGTCGTGCGAAAAGACCAGACGATCGTACCCCGCGGCAACACGGTGCTCCGGGAAAAAGACCACGTGTTCCTTCTCAGCGAGCAGCGCCACATCCACAAGGTTGTCGGGGCCGTCGCCCACAACACGCAGAAAGTCGAGGAGGTCATGATCTTCGGCGGCGGCCGTATCGGGTTGCGGCTCGCCCTCGCCCTTGAACAAGACGGCGTCTCGGTCAAGGTGATCGAGAAGGAGGAGGAGCGAGCGCGCTACGTCGCCTCCCGGCTCCGCAAAGGGCTCGTCCTCCACGACGAGGGCGTCTCGCGAGACTTTCTGCTCCAGGAGGGCGTAAACCGGGTCGACGCCTTTGTAGCGTGCACCGGGGACGACCGCTCGAACCTCCTCGCCAGCATGTACGCCCGCCAACTCGGAGCCCGGCTGACCGTGTCGGTAACCAGCCGGGCGGAGTTCGCGCCGCTCTCCGAGGCGCTCGGGGTGGACATCTCCATAGCGCCGCGCCTGTTAACCGCCGGTGCCATCCTGCGCTTCGTGCGCCAGGGTGAGGTCGTGGCCGTCAGTCTGCTGGAGAACGGGGCGGAGATTATAGAGCTCGGCGTCCCGAAAGACTGCCGCGTGGCCGGCAAGCAGCTCTCGGAGGTCGGGTTCCCGGACGGCGCTATCGTCGGGGCCGTTCTGCGGGACGGGGAGATCATTATCCCGACCGGCCAGGACCGGTTGCAGAGGGGCGACGACGTCGTGGTCTTTACCGTCGAGTCGGCCGTGGACGAGGTCGAACACCTCTTCGGTTCCTAGCGGCGGTGCACCCGAGGGTAGTAGTCAACGCGATCGGGGCTATAGTCGCGGCCGTCGGGGTCGCGATGCTGGTGCCGGCGCTCTTCTCCGTGGTGGTCTCCGACGGCAACGCGTCGATGTTCTTTATACCGGCGGCGGCCGCGCTGACGCTCGGGGCGGCGATATTCTACTTAACCTACGAGCCCGACAGTTACACCTCGATCCGGGACGTGTTCTTGATAGTGGTATTCGGCTGGATCGGGGTCGCGGCGGTCGGGGCTCTGCCGTACACGCTTTCAGGGCTTATGACGCCCATAGACGCTTTTTTCGAGTCGATGGCGGGCTTTACGACTACCGGGGCCTCGACGGTCCTCGTACCCGAAGACGTCGCCCCGTCGCTCTTGCTGTGGCGAAGCCTCTCGCAGTGGACCGGTGGAATAGGGATCGTGCTGCTGTTCGTCGCGGTCGCTCCGCTGGTCGGGTTCGGGGCCGGGCAACTATTCTCGGCGGAGATGGCGAACCCGATACCGGAAAGGTTCACGCCCCGCATCCGGGACACGGCGAAGATCCTGATCTACGTCTATGGCGGCCTGACGCTTGGTGGTATGGTGACGCTTTTCCTGTTCGGCATGAGCCCCTTTGACGCCGTAAACCACGCCCTGACAACGGTCTCGACCGGAGGCTACTCGACCCGCTCGAACTCCATAGCGGCTTTCGATTCCCTACCCATCGAGATCGCGGTTATCATCGGCATGCTGCTCTCCGGAGCGAGCTTCGCTCTGTATTTCCGGGCGTCCCAGGGCAGGTTCTGGCAGGTCTACCGCAACGTGGAGGTGCGGGCCTACCTGGGTATATTCGCGGCCAGCGCGGTTCTCATGACGATCACGCTGTACGCCTACGACTATCGTTCACCGCTCACCGCGCTGCGGGAAGCCGTATTCCAGAGCGCTGCCCTGCTCACCGGCACGGCGTTCAGCACGGCGGACTGGAACAACTGGGACCCTTTGTCCACCAGTCTGCTCATGGTCCTGATGGCGATAGGCGGCTGCGCCGGCTCTACGACCGGCGGGATCAAGGTGATCCGGGTCGTACTGCTCGTCAAGCACGCCGGCCAGGACATCTTCCGGATGCTCCACCCGCGGGCCATAACACCCTTGAGACTCGGCGACCGGGTAATCTCCGAGAGGTTCCGGTCGAGCTTCCTGGGGTTCTTCTTTCTCTACGTCGCCACCCTGATAATCGGGACGCTGGTGATGTCGGTCTACGGCGTACCGGCGGCTGCGGCGTTTAACTCGGTCTTCGCCTGCCTGAACATCACCGGCACGGCCCTTGGGCCGGTCGGAAGCGCCAGCTTCTACGCGGAACTACCCACCGTGGGCAAAATAACGCTGACCCTGTTTATGCTGCTCGGGCGGCTGGAGTTGTTTACCGTGCTCGTGATCTTCTCTCCCGAGTTCTGGCGGCGGTAGCCAGCTAGATGCTGCGGGTGAACTTCAGGATAATAGCCCGGATCAGCGCGGGCGTCGTCCTGGCCCTCGGGGTATCACTGCTCGCCCCGCTCCTGCTGTCGGTGGGTTACAGCGACGGCTCGTGGCCGAGCTTTCTCCTACCGGCGGCCGGGATGGTGGCTGCCGGGTATGCGGGTCTCCGGGCAACCAGGCCCGCTTCCCGCCGGTCAATAGACTACGTTACAAACCGCGACGTGCTGCTGGCGGTTACGCTGGCCTGGCTCCTCGCCGCAGTTCTCGGCGGGGTTCCTTACCTAATAGAGGGAACGTTTCGAGGCGTCATGGCCTCGACCTTCGAGTCGATGAGCGGCTTTACGACCACCGGGGCCACGCTGCTTTCGGACATAGAAGCCCAGAGCCCCTCCATCCTGTTCTGGCGCAGCCTGACCCAGTGGCTCGGTGGTATCGGGATCGTGGTTCTGTTCGTCGGGGTCGCCCCGGTGCTCGGTTTCGGGGCCGCCCGTCTCCTTAGCGCCGAAGTCTCCGGTATAACCCATACCCGCTTTACCCCCCGCATCGCGGATACCGCAAAGAGCCTTCTGGTCATCTACCTGGTACTTTCTTTGGCGGAGACTGTAGCGCTCCTTTTGGCCGGCATGAACCTTTACGACGCGGTGGTTCACACGTTTACTACCATAGCCACCGGAGGGTTTAACCCCAAAAACGCTTCCGTCGGGTTCTACGACTCTGTGGCGATAGAGACCGTCCTCATAGTGTTTATGACGCTCTCGGCGGTGTCGTTCTCGATCTACTTTCTCCTCTACACCCAGCGCAGGCCCGGCGTCCTGATGGACCGGGAGCTTCTGTCGTACCTCGGCATACTGGCCGGGGCCATCGTCTTTGTGTGGGGAGTACTCATCCTGGAAGGTCCGTACGGGAACTCATGGGGCGAGGCGTTCCGGGAAGCGGCTTTCGCCGTCGTTAGCATAATGACCACGACGGGCTACGTTACGGCGGACTTCGACGGGTGGGAGGCCGGGGCGAAGTTTACGCTCGTACTCCTGATGTTCGTCGGTGGGTGCGCCGGCTCAACGGCGGGTGGGATCAAGGTGATCCGGACGATCATCGTCTTTAAAACCATCGTCGCGGACCTGCTCCGCAGCGTACACCCGCAGGCGATAACGCCGGTCAAGCTCGGTGACCGCGTGATCCCGGAGCGCACCCGTATAGCGGTTCTCGGGCTGTTCGCCGCCTGGATACTGACCTTCGCCGCCGCCACGTTCCTGGTAGCCGTCCAACCGGATCTAACACTAGTCTCCGCGGCTACCGCGGTAGCCGCCACCCTGAACGTGATCGGCCCCGGCCTCGGACAGGTCGGGGCTTCGGAGAGCTACGCGGTCGTCAGCACCTTCGGGCGCGGCGTGCTCACCGCCTGCATGCTGCTCGGGCGGCTGGAGATCATAACCGCCCTCGCCCTCCTGACCCCAGGTTTCTGGCGCAAGTAAACCGCTCGGCGGCTACCCCGGTACCTCCAGGATGCGCCGGCCCATCAAGCTCGCCAGTAGCTCGACGGCCAGGGTCGCCGTACCGTTACGCACGTCGAGTATCGGGTTGGTCTCTACCACGTCGAGGGATGTTACGAGACCGGACTCGTTTATCAGTTCCATGACGAGATGGGCCTCCCGGTAGGTCAGGCCGCCGCGCACCGGCGTGCCCACGCCCGGTGCGACCTCGGGGTCTATTACGTCGAGGTCGAAAGAGAGGTGCACCCGGTCGAGGTGCGAGAGGTACCGGAGTGCCTCCCGGACCACCCGCGCCGCGCCGTAGGCGTCGATCTCCTTCATGGTGTAGGTCCGGACGCCGGCTTTCTCCAGTAGCCGCCGCTCCTCCAAATCCACGGACCGCAGACCTATGACCACAATGTCCTCGGTACGCACGCTGGCCCCCTCCCCGCCGATGCCGACGAGTTCCGGGTGTCCGTGGCCGGTCAGGGTTGCGAGCGGCATACCGTGCAGGTTCCCTGACGGCGAAGTCTCCGGGGTGTTGAAGTCCGCGTGGGCGTCCAGCCAGATCACCCCGGTCCGCCCGCCGACTCCGCCGGCCACACCGGATACGGTCCCGATCGAAATAGAGTGATCCCCGCCGAGAAAGACCGGGAAGTTCCCCTCTGAGACTATTCCCGCCGCCCGGGCAGCGACCGCCCCGCAGACGTCCCGGACGGCCCCGAGGTGGCGCACCCCCTCGTCCGGCTCTACTAGCTCCGGGATCGGGGTCTCGACGTTACCGGCGTCGGTCACCGGATACCCGAGGTCTTCCAGCGCCTCCCGCAGCCGGGCGTAGCGGATGGCGCTCGGCCCCATGTCCACGCCCCGGCGGTCCTGGCCGAGGTCTATCGGCACCCCGAGTATCGTCACGGGAACGCGCTGTTCGTCGGCTGCCACCTGCTATACCAGAGCCGACCCGCCGGAGCGCCGGGGGTCGGCGGCGGCCTCGAAGATGCCCTCAGGTGTTAGCCGGACAGCGTTGACCCCGCCGAAGAACATCGAGGGCTCGTCGTAAGAGAGGACGTTCCCGTAAGCGTCCAGGTCGGCCTTTGGAGAGCCGGCTTCGTAGGCGAGGAGGTCGCCTTCGGCGTGGAGGCGTGGGTGGTTTACGGCGGCTTTTAGCGGCATCCCGAAGTCGAGCACGCCCACGAGCGTCTGGAGGATGGCGGTCGGGATGCGGGAGGCGCCCGGAGACCCGAGGGCCACGAGGCCGCCGTCCGCGGAGTCCATGATAGTCGGGCTCATGCTGGAGATCAGACGTTCTCCCGGCGTGAGCGCGTGGAAACCCTTCGGGTTTAGCTCAGGCTCGCCCAGAGTATTGCCCATCCAGATGCCGGTACCGGGAATCGTGATACCGGAGCCGTAACCCATGCTGGCGGTGACGGATACGGCCAGGCCGCTCGCGTCCACGCACGAGAGGTGCGTGGTGTTGGGCGAGCCGAATATGCGTTCCCGTTGTTTTTTGGCGTACTCCTCCCCGGTGAGACGCTCGGCGACCCGGGTGTTCTCCGAGCCCTCGGTGTAGGCTGTGGCGCGGTCGTCGAGCGCGCGCCGCATGGCGCCGGATAGGAGACGGACGTACTCGGAGCCGGATAGCCCTGCGACGTCGTAGGCGGAGATCACCCGCAGTATCTGGGCGAGGGTCGGGCCGCCGGCGGATGGCGGCCCGTTGGTGTAGACGGTTGCGCCGTGGTAATCGGTGGTGAGCGGAGTCCGGATTTCCACCCGGTACCCGGCCAGGTCCTCCTCCGTGATGATCCCGCCCAACCCCAGGATGTACTCCGAAATTTCCCGCGCCAGCGCCCCGGTATAGAAAAGCTCTACACCCTCTTCCCCGATGGCCTCAAAGGTCTCCGCGAGTTCCGGAAAGCTCATTCTTTCACCCTCGCGGTACACCCGGTCACCTTTTCCGCCGGTGTAGAAGTTCTTTTTCGTCTCCGGGGTAAGTGCGAGCACCTCTTCGGCAACTTCAAACCAGAAACCACTGGTCTTGCACAGCAGAAAGCCGCTCCGGGCGAGCCGTATGGCCGGTGCGAGTACCTCCCGGAGCGGCATCGTACCGTGCCGGTGGAGTAGCGCTTCCCAGCCCCGGAGCGCCCCGGGCACCGCCGAGGAAGCCGCTCCCACGGTCGAGTTGACCCCAGCCCCGTACTTCAATACCACAGACAGCGGGTGCCCGCCGGCCCCAAACGCCGACTCTGGCAGGCCCTTGCCCGGCATCACATCGTAGTAATCTATAAGCTCGGCTTCTCCGGAAGGTCTCCGGACAAGGGCGAACCCTCCGCCCCCGATAGAGCTCATTAGCGGCTCGGTGACGCTTACCGCGGCGGCCGCGGCCACGGCGGCGTCGGCGGCGTTGCCACCAGCGGTATAGACCTCCGTAGCGGCCTCGGCCGCGTACGGGGTGCCGGCCGCGGCGGCAAATCCTTTTGTTCCACCAGAGACTTCCATAAGCGGCTATGATACACGTTCCACAACCGCTAAACGGGAGAAGGGTACGGCTTGCAAGGAGAGAGCAGCGACACGAACCTCGGCTTTAATACGGCTTCTCCGGAAGAGATAAAGTCCGCCAGGGTTGCCGACGTCTACTTCCACCGCACGATGCAGGTACTCCGGGGCGAAGGCAAAGAAGGTACCCGCGTCCACACGGAGATCACCCTGAAGTCCGCGGACCTCGACGAGTGGTTCGTGGTCGCGGGTCTGGACGAGGTCGCCCGGTTGTTCGAGGACAATACGGAAGCCGAGGTGCGGTCGGTGCCGGAGGGGACCATCTGCCGGCCGCAGGAGCCTGTAATGACCCTCAGCGGCCCTTACGGGTCTTTCGGCGAGCACGAGACGGCCATTCTGGGTTTTCTCTGTCAGGCATCGGGGGTTGCGACCGGGGCGGCGCGCTGCCGGCTGGCGGCGGACGGGCGGCCGGTGACCTCGTTCGGGGCGCGCCGGATGCACCCGGCGATCATGCCGATGATAGAGCGGGCCGCTTACATCGGCGGCTGCGACGGGGTCGCGGGCTCTCTAGGCGCCGAACGGCTCGGTATCCCGGCCAGCGGCACCCTCCCGCACGCCCTGGCCCTCGTCCTAGGCTCCACCGCCGAGGCGACCCGGGCGTTCGACCGGCACATCGAAAAAGAAGTGCCCCGGACGATCCTCATAGACACGTTCGACGACGAGAAGTTCGGGGCGCTCATAGCAGCCGAGACTATCCCGGACTCTATCTTCGCCGTCCGGCTCGACACGCCGGGGAGCCGCAAGGGTAACTTCGGGGACTTGATGCGCGAGATCCGCTGGGAGCTCGACCGCCGGGGCTTTGAGCACGTGAAGATCTTCGCTTCCGGCGGGGTCGGGGTGGACGATATTCTGGAACTGAACCCATTCTGCGACGCTTACGGCGTCGGCGGTTCGATAGCCGCCGCCCCGGTAATCGACTTCTCTTTAGACATCGTCGAGGTCGAGGGCGAGACCCGCTCCAAGCGCGGCAAGTGGAGCGGTCGCAAACGCCTCCTGGGACTGCCGGACGGCAGCCGCCGTATTCTGCCCGCCGAGAAAGAGCCGCCGGAAGGTGCACAAGACCTACTCTTACCGCTGGAGGAACTCCGCGCCACCGAGCAGGAAGTCTCCGTAATCCGCGAGCGGGTCCTCGAACAGCTTTCTAGCGGAGACTACGCCCTCTGAGTAGCCGTTCGCGCACTAGCGCGTGAGCGGCTGGTGGCTACTCCTCGTCTTCCTCGCCCCCGAGACCGAGCGCCATGCTAACGAGTACGGCGGTCAAAGCCGTCATGTAGAAGGCTGCGGCCACTCCCGGCCTCTCAAAGACCTTCCTGGTTCCTCGGGCTATCGCGTTCATAGCGTCCTGCACGACTAACGCCTCCTTATAGCTGGCTATTACGCAAGAGTATAACGTTCAAGTATAAGATCCGGTCAAGCGCCGGGAAATCCGGAAGCGAAGATCGCCAGCGGCCGTACCGGGGAGCCGGTAGCGCCGACGAGCTTGAGCGGCGCGCACACGAACGTAAAGCGGCTCTCCCCGGCTTCCGCGACGGCCGCAAGCTCTTCCAGGTTCAGGTTCTCGATAATGTAGATCCCGGCCCGGGCCAGCAGGATCAAATGCCCCGGCAGCGTGCAGCCAAGCTCCGGGTCTTTGAAACCTATAACGTCCCACGCCATATTATCCGCCCCGACGGCCGTAACACTCCTCTCGGCCAGCCAACCGGACGCCCCGGAAGAGACGCCGGGACCATCCAGGTACCGCTCCGTACTTTCCCAGTTGCGAGCATTGCCGGTCCGCACGAGCACCACGTCTCCGTTGTTCACGGCTACGTTCTGGCGCTCGCAGCAACCGGCGAGGTCGTCGGTGGTCACGGCGTAGCGGGGCTCCAGAGCGTCCACCCCGCGGAGAGCCGCGACGTCGAGCAGGACGCCGGGGGCGACGATGGGCGGTATCTCCTCGACGCCGTGGCGGGTAAAGCCTTTCGGGGTCTGCACCGAGCGGTCCACGGGTACGCCGCCGTACAGCGTCAGGCCGTCCGACTGGTGACAGACGGCGTCGATGTGGGTACCGCTGTGCTCCATGGTAAAGACTATACCGGAGGCGCTGGTCCGCTCGCCGGTCTCTTCCGGCCGGTACTCGTCCTCGTGGTGGCGGTGGAGGAAGTACGAGTAGCCGGGCCGGTGGGCGGGATACGTCGGCATGCCCTCGATGCGGGGCTGTTCGAGGTCTACTGCCCTCATCGTCCGGTTACCGCACGCGAGGTTTCTTTGGGGCACCGAAGTCCACGTCTTTGGTCTCCGGGCCGATAAACGCGCCGACTACTATAAGGAGGCTGCCGATCACCAAGAGCGGCAGCGCGGTGTACTTGAACGGCATGATCGTCCCGAGCCCCGCCTGGTAGAACGAGTAGAATGCGGGCGGTATGACCGCCAGGCTATAGCCGAGACCGAAGCCCGAGGCCCGGACCCCGGTCTGGAAGCGCTCGTTAATGTAGGTGGTCGCGAGGCCCCAGTTGGACACCACGATCACCGCGATGGCGGTCGTGAGCAGCGTGACCACAACGATGTTGCCCGGAGCCAGGCTGATGAGCAAAAAGTACAAAAACGTCCCGACGACGCCCATGAAAAGCCCGATCCCGATCAAAAACGGCCGCCGGCCGATGCGCTGACTCACCACCCCGGCGGCCACGTAGCCGACGGTAAGGGCGAGAAAGGCCACGATCAGGACCACCGAGACACTGGTACCGGAAAGACCTATCTCCGAGCCGAGCAGCCCCGGCAGGACCGCCGAGACCATATTCAGCGTAAGCCAGAACCCGCTCATCAGCACGAATACCTGCAGGAAGCTCTTCAGGTTCTCGCCGCTAAAAAGCTCCCGCAGCGGGGACTCCGTGCCGCCGGAAGACTCGAAAAGCTCCGACTCGTCCACGAAGAAGTAGAAGTAGGCGACGAACAAGAAAGCCAGGAGCGCCCCGAAAAGGAACGGTATCCGCCAGCCCCACTGCACATACGGCGAGTCGATACCACCCGCCGGGACCAGCGAGAGCATCAAGAACGTTATAAGGGAGATGGCGACAAAGGCCAGCGGGAAGCCGGTCATTATTACCGCGCCGTACAACCCGCGTTTCTCTTTCGGGCACTGCTCCATGGCGAGCGGGCTAGCGGCCGTGTACTCCCCGCCGACGAATATACCGTCGACAAACCTCACCAGGATAAAGATAACGACCGCCGCTATTCCCCACTGCTCGTAGCCGGGCAAGACCGCCAAGACGACGCTCATCGCTCCAAAGCCGCTCACGGCGATAATGGTGATCTTCTTGCGCCCGACCCTGTCGGCGTAGCGGCCGAAGATCAGGGCTCCAAGTGGCCGGCCGACCAGCGTAGCCGCGAAGATGGTACCCGCGGTCAGGGCCTGCGACGAACCCGAAATGTCCGCCGATACAAAGTAGATAAGAGCCGGGGCTAGAGCCACAACCGGCAGGTAAATATCGAACATGTCCACGAAAAAGCCAAAAAACGCCCCGACCACCGCGTTCCGGCCTTTAGGACTCAGCTCCTCCGACCGCTGTGCCTCCGCTACCGTCGCCATAAAGCTCCCCTCCGAAAACCTCACCGCCCACACCACCGTTTCTGGAGAAACGGGTATCCCAGAGCACACTATCTTGCATCTTGAGGACCGCGTCAACGCGCAGATGTACGGGACGATGAACTCCGACCTCTTGAGGAGGCGGATGCTCTGGGCGGCCCAACGATGAAGGCAACGATTTCGTGGCTTCTCAGAATAACCTACCCGATGTTCACAACTTCGCGCCAGATCCCGTATCTCAGCTGTGCCCTATACGGTCCTTCCGACATTCGGCGAGCCGCTCGCCAAGCAAGGCGTGGTCGCAGGTTGGGTCGCCGACCCGAGGACGAAGGGGCAGCGAGCACTACTCCGACTAGCCTCCGCGCCCGCACCTCTTAACTTGAGCATGTAATGCTAATGAGTGAACCACACCACAAATTATTGTATGGTGTATTTCATAAACAAAGAAGCAACAAAAGAGGTTTAAGTATGGCGTTCGTGAAAGTCGCGGATGAGCTTGGGGAGTCGATCGAGCTTTACCACGAGGACTATGGTTCCGGTGAGCCGGTAGTCCTGATCCATGGTTGGCCGCTCTCCGGCAGGTCGTGGGGGAATCGGACGTCGTCGCTCGTTGAGGCCGGTCATCGTGTTGACACTTACGACCGGCGAGGATTTGGCAGGTCTTTTCAGCCCTGCGGCGGTTACGATTACGTCGTTTTTACTGCGTTGGTCCGGGGCTTGCAAAGTCGAATACCCGGTATTTTAGCGTGCCAGACGGCAAGCCGGTGAGAGGACCAGCCGTGCGGCCGGATCCACCCGACCACCAGAGCCCGCCGCGGCTGGTGGGCTTGAGCACAGCCCTACTTCACGCGCCCTCGGTAACCACCGGCGGGACGATAAGCATTGGTAGTAAGGCAGAGGTGGTGGGCTTTTCGTGTGAACCCGGCGAGCACGAGCCGCCACCTTTTGGGGGCCATCTCATCTCCCTGCGCTGGAGTGCTCCGCAGCGCGTGCTGTGGCGGACGGACGGGCGGACGCTGGAGGGCGTCAAAGAGACCGGCCACATCGCGATAGTCCCTGCGGCCAAACCATTTGCTTTCACCATAGAGAAAGTCTCCGAGGAGATCGGCGTAATGCTCAAAGAGAGGTTTTTCGGGCGTGTAACAGAGATGGCCGGAGCAAACCCGGACCGGCTGGAAGTACTCGACCGCTTTCGGGAGCGCGACGAGCAAGTCAGGCGCTTGGTGACCTCGTTAGTCCCCGAAATGGAGGGTGAGGGCTTGGGAGGCGAGCTCTACGCCGAGGCGCTCGTCACCCAACTCGCCGTCCACCTTTTAAGGTATCATTCTTCCCTGGGCCACCGCAGCGCGCAGAAGGTAGCCCGCGAGCCAACTGGTCCTCTCTCGAAGCCGTTGATCTCGCAGGCCCTGGACTATTTGAACGATAACCTGTCGAGCAAGCTCTCGCTGGAGGAGTTGGCGGGGGTGGTGGGCTACAGCCCTCACCACTTCGCGAGGCTCTTTAAAGACGCGACCGGTCACTCCCCGCACCGCTACGTCGTCAGGCAGCGCGTCGAGAAGGCGCGAGGTCTCTTGACGGATACGGAGTTACCGTTAGCAAATATAGCCCGGCTGTGCGGCTTCTCCGGACAGTCACACATGGGCAAGAACGTCAAAGCATTTACCGGATCACCCCCCGCGCTGTTGCGCAAAGAGGCCCGCCGCTGAAGGCCACCGCTGAGAGATAGCCGCTACCGCAGTAACCGTCCGCACCAGACTAGTATCTAAAACCTCGAGAGAGTAGAGAAAAGCAAGAACGTGCTAAAAGCCCGCAAGTGTGTGATAGACGCCCCAACACCCTTCCAGCTACGCTCTTGGGGACTTGTTATTGGCACTGCACTGGGGGATGTATAAACGCTCCATCAGATCTAACACCGGAAAGCTGAAAGCCAGCCGCCGAGAAATGTTGTGTATAGAACTCGCGAAAGGAGCAATATCGAAGCGTTTTCCGCAAGTCTCGTTGCTCACCTTTGTCTGCAGTTTGCTCTTCACTGTACCGGCCGGTTGGATCCCCTCCTCACCCGGTCTCACTGGACAGAGATAGGCAAGCACTAAAAATTCAACTTTTCGAGCGCGAGAGACAAGGAGCATACGCATGAGCACGATAAGCATTACTAAAGCGGAGCAGGGCGAGCACTGGCTCCTCGGCGGAGAGACCATAACCATCAAGGTCTCGGGCAAAGAAACGGCTGGTGAGCTATTCATCATCGAGTCCTCGTTCCCTCCCGGTGGCGGGCCGAGGCTGGCGCGCCACGAGTTCATAGAGACTTTCTACGTCGTAGAAGGCGAGTTTGAGTTCACCACGATGGAAGACGGTGGCGAGCCGGAGGCCGTACCGGCGGGGGTGGGAGATACCGTCTTCGTGCCTTCCATGGCCTGGCACGGCCACAAGAATGTCGGGGCGTCGCGGGGGAGGTTGCTTACCACCTTCGCCACGGTCGCGATAGAGGATCTTGCGCACTTGATCGGCCAGAGAATAGAAGATCCCGCGAACCCACCCGCGGCGTCCGAAAACCCTCCCTCGGAAGAAGAGCAGCGCCAAGCGATGGAGATAATGCGCAAGTACAGCATCGAGGTGATGGCCCCCGACCAGCCACAAAGTTGAGGAGTTATACCTATGAGCGATCCCACAGGGAATACTACCGAGCTTCCGCCAGAGGTGGAGGCCGTATTCCGCGAGTTCCGCACCTGCGAGATGTCCACGCTGGCGAAAGATGGAACCCCGATCACCTGGCCCATCACGCCTTTTTGGAAGCCGGATGAGGGACGTTTTCTCGTAACCACCTCCATCGGACTGCCGCAGAAAGCCTTTAATGTCCGGCGCAACCCGCGCGTCTCGCTCCTCTTCTCCAATCCCACGGGCAGCGGCCTCGGAGACCCACCGGCGGTCCTGGTGCAGGGCGACGCCGAAGCGCCGGACGAGATCGTAACGTCCAAAGAGCTCGAAGAGGAGCTGGAGGAGCTGTACCGGCGCCAGCCCGCATCCGGCGCGTACGGTAGCAACCCGCTGATGCGATACCTCTTCGACTGGTACTACATGCGCCTCGTGATCCACGTAACCCCGCGCCGCATCCTGTGGTGGCCTGGCGGAGATCATGGTCAGACGCCCCGCAAGCTGGAGGTAAACCATGTGGGATGACATTCTGAAGCACTTGCCGAACTTCGAGAGTGCCGTGCTGACGGGTGTGGACGTCAATGGCTACCCGTATAGCATTCGCTGCCAGTCCCGGCCCGACGAGGAGGCACGGACACTAAGAGCACAACTACCGGAAGACGTCGCCATTCAGCCCGGTCGGGCGAGTCTGCTGTGCCACGAGCACGATGAAAACCTGTGGAACCTCAAGAGCTTTATGGTGCGCGGTGACCTGCGTCAAGACGGGCCGGAGTGGAGCTTCTACCCCAGGGCGTTGGTGCCAGGGGCGGCGGTTGGCGGAATGATGGGCCTGGTGCGGTTCGTGATCAACTCGCGCCGAACGACAAACCGTTATCTCAAGAAACGCGGGCTGTCCCGCCCCGTAGTGCCCTGGAAGACGCTCAAAGCCATTAAAGACCGCGTGGATCAAGCAAAGGCCAGGTAAGAAATGCTAGTTGAACGCGAGAGTAGGGACGCCGGGATCCTAACGTGCTAGACACCGAGAAGCAAACCGAGCACCGGCTCCGGCAGGGAAGGTCAGACAGCTTCGCCTGGGCCGACGATCCCACCGGCAAAATGCTCTTGACGTAGCGTCTTTAATCTGAGGTCCTTTTAGAGACAGCTTCGCCGGTGGTGACCTTACTCGCTACCGCTCTACCGGGTAACTTTACGGTTCCTCCAGTTCTACCAGCACAGCGCCGCCCGGGACTCCGTCACCCTCATCGTATGGGAGCGAACTCACCACCCCGCCGTGGGGAGCGGCTATAGAGTGCTCGGTCTTCATCGCCTCCAGGACGAGTATAAGCTGCCCCTCCTCGACCTCGTCACCCTCGTTGACCAACACTTTCACCACCGTACCCGGCATCGGAGCCGCGAGCTTTGCGCCGCCCGTTTCCGCGCCGCCGGACCCCACATCGTCCACTTCTGGCGGCGACGGCTTGAAGAGCCGGTAGCTTTCCCCGTCCAGAGAGACGAGGACGTCCGCACCGTCCACCGCGAAGCCTCCCGTAATGTATTGGTCATCCAGGCGGGCCTGGATCCTACCGTTCCCCACGAACAGCACCTCGGCCGTGGCCTCCCGCCCGTCCAGCCGTAGCTCTAGTATCCCGCCCGCCGAGCGTCTGGCATCGACCTTATACTCCTCCTCACCCGACTGGTAGCGGAGGCTGGTCATACCGCCCAGCCGCCAGTGCCCGCCCAAAAACGGGTCTTCCGGCCGGTTTGCTGAAGCTCGCGAGAGGTCACCCGCCGCCGCGAGCAGTACGGCTTCTTCGGGAGGGCGGGGTGTAGCCGGGGCCTCGGTTAGCCTGTGCTCCTGAAGGAATTCGATGGTCGTTTCCCCGGCCTCGAAAGAAGGATGCTCCGCGATGCGGCGCAGCAGCGGGAGGTTTGTCGGGACCCCGAGGACTGTATAGGCGCCGAGCGCCCTGCGAAGCCGGAGGATAGCTTTCTCCCGGTCAGGGGCGGAGACTATCAGCTTGGAGATCATCGGGTCGTAGTGGAGCGATACTTCGTCGCCGGTCTCAACCCCGGTATCGTTACGCACGCCGGGGCCTTCAGGCGGAGCAAAAAGGCGTAGCTTCCCGCCCGCCGGCAGGCCCGTACCCTCCTCTTCGGTATAGACGCGGGTCTCTATGGCGCTGCCACGCCGGACGACTTCTTCCTGGGAGATCGGGAGTTGTTCCCCGGCGGCGACGGCGAGTTGCAAGTACAAGAGGTCCACTCCCGTTACGAACTCCGTTACCGGGTGCTCGACCTGTAATCGGGCGTTCATCTCCAGGAAGTAGAAGTCGCCTCCTTCTTTGGAGAGCAGGAACTCTACCGTTCCCGCGTTGCGGTAACCGGCTTCGCGGGCCAGGCGTACCGCCGCGGCGCACACCTTCTCCCTCAGTTGCGGGTCCAGGGCCGGTGAGGGAGCTTCCTCGACGACCTTCTGGTGGCGGCGCTGGATCGAGCACTCCCGCTCGTAGAGGTGCACGACGTTTCCGTGGTGGTCGGCTATTATCTGAACCTCGACGTGCCGCGGGTTTTCCACGAGTTTCTCCAGAAATACCGAACCGTTACCGAACGCGGCCTCGGCCTCCCTCCTGGCGCTCCGGAGAGCTTCGATGAAGTCTTCCGCCCGGTGTACGGGGCGCATCCCGCGCCCGCCACCCCCGGCGCTCGCCTTTACGAGAACGGGGTACCCTATCTCCCCAGCTTCCCGGGCCAGACGCTCCTCACTCTCGTCTTCGCCCGCGTATCCCGGAACGGTCGGCACGTCCGCTTCTCTCGCCAGCTCCTTCGCCCGGATCTTGTCCCCGACCTTCTCCATAGCCTCCGGCGGAGGCCCGACCCATACAGCCCCCGCTTTCTCGACCGCCCGAGCGAAGTTGGCGTTCTCCGACAGAAAGCCGTACCCCGGATGGACCGCCCCGGCTCCCGACTCCTCTATGACTTCTGCGATTCGTTCGAGGTTCAGGTAACTCTCGGTCGCCGGAGCCGGGCCTAGAAGGTAGACTTCGTCGGCGAGCCGGACGTGCATCGCCCCTTCGTCAGCCTCCGAGTAGACCGCGACGGTCTTTATCCCGAGCTCCCGGCACGCCCGGATAATGCGCACGGAGATCTCGCCGCGGTTCGCGATCAATAGCTTGCCGAAGCTCACGACCGTTCCCTCCAGACGGGCTCCCGCTTCTCCAGAAAGGCCGCCAACCCTTCCTGACCCTCCGCCCCCGTGCGCAGTTCAGCAATGCGCCGCGCCGTTATATCTGTCGCTTCTCCGGGTGCCGACTCTCGAAGCTCTCGCAAGAGAGCCTTTGTAGTAGCGAGCGCCTCCGGTCCGCCCGCCAATAGCCCTTCGACCTTTTTCTGTACCGCTGCGTCGAGGTTACCTTCGGCGGCCACCTGGTGTATAAGCCCGATCTCAGACGCCCGGGTCGCGTCAAAGCGTTCCCCGCTCAGGAATAACGCCCGGGCTTGGGAGTAGCCGATCTTGCGCAGGACAAACGGGGCGATAGTCGCCGGCGAAATCCCGAGTCTCACTTCGGTAAAGGCGAATACGGTTCCCTCTTCCGCCACCCCGACGTCCGCCGCCGCCACCAACCCTACTCCGCCCCCGATCGCCGCCCCCTTTACCCGCGCTACGACCGGCTTCGGACACTCCTCGACCGCCCCGAACATCGCCGCGAGCTTCCGGGCGTCCTGCTGGTTATCTTCGTAGGAGAACTCTGCGGTGTCCTTCATGTACCCGATGTCCGCCCCCGCGCAGAAATAGTCTCCCTCACCCGTCAGCAGGATCACCCGCACCCTATCGTCTTCGGCCAGCTCCTCCATAGAGCGCGTGATCTCCTCTATAAGCCCGGCGTTCAGAGCGTTGCGGATGTCGGGACGGTCGAGCGTTACCGTGGCGACCGCGGCTTCGTGCCCTATCTTGAGGTGTTCGTAGTCAGCCATGCATCACATCCTGAAAATGCCGAAGCGCGTGACGCGTGCGGGAGCGTTGGCGGCAGCCGAAAGCCCGAGAGCCAGGACCATCCGGGTATCCGCCGGGTCTATAACGCCGTCGTCCCAGAGCCGGGCGGTCGAGTAGTAAGGATTGCCCTCCCCCTCGTACTTCTCCAGGATGGGGCGCTTGAATTCCTCGCGCTCCTCGTCCGTCAACGTCTTGTCCTCGCGGGCCAGACCTTCCTCGCGCACGGTCAGCAGGACGTTCGCCGCCTGCTCGCCGCCCATCACGCTGATGCGGGCGTTCGGCCACATAAAAAGCAGGTTGGGCGAGTAGGCCCGTCCGGCCATACCGTAGTTCCCGGCCCCGAAGGAGCCCCCGAGGATCACGGTGAACTTCGGGACAGCGGCGTTAGCCACCGCCATGACCATCTTCGCGCCGTTTTTAGCGATGCCGCCCGTCTCGTACTCCCGGCCGACCATAAAGCCGGTGATGTTCTGCAAAAAGACGAGCGGCACCCCGCGCGAGGCGCAAAGCTCTATAAAGTGCGCGCCCTTTAGCGCGCTCTCGGAGAACAGGATGCCGTTGTTAGCCAGGATGCCCACGGGGTGACCCGTTATCCGGGCGAATCCGCAGACCAGCGTCTCGCCGTAGAGCGGCTTGAACTCGTGCATCCGGCTACCGTCTACGAGACGGGAGATCACCTCGCGCACGTCGTAACTCTGGCGCGGGTCGTCCGGGATTACGCCGTAGATACTAGCCGGGTCGTAGAGCGGCTCCTCCGGCTCCGTAAGGGTCCAGGGCGTCTTCTTTTCCCCGTTCAGGTTCGCGACTATCTGCCTCACGATCGCGGCCGCGTGCTCGTCGCTCTCGGCGAAGTGGTCGGCGACCCCCGAAAGCCGGGTATGGACCTCGGCGCCACCGAGTTCCTCAGCGGTCACTTCCTCACCGGTGGCGGCTTTGACGAGTGGTGGTCCACCGAGGAAGATAGTGCCCTCGTCCTTGACGATCACCACCTCGTCGCTCATCGCCGGAACGTAAGCTCCCCCGGCGGTGCAACTGCCCATGACCGCCGCTATCTGGGGTATCCCCTTCGCGCTCATCCGGGCCTGGTTGTAGAAGATGCGCCCGAAGTGCTCCCTATCCGGGAATACCTCATCCTGGAGCGGCAGGAAGGCCCCACCGGAGTCGACCAGGTAGATACACGGCAGGTAGTTCTGTTCGGCGACCTCCTGCGCCCGGAGGTGCTTTTTAACCGTTATCGGGTAGTAAGTGCCGCCTTTGACCGTGGCGTCGTTGGCGACGATCATGACTTCCCGCCCGGAGACGCGTCCTATTCCCGTTATTATGCCCGCAGCCGGTACGTCGCCGTCGTACATCCCGAAAGCCGCCAGCGGCGAAAGTTCCAGGAAAGCCGTGTCGGGGTCGAGCAGGCTGTCTATGCGGTCCCGCACCGGCATCTTGCCGCGTTCCTCGTGGCGCGCTCGGGCCTTTTCGCCGCCTCCGCGCCGGACCTCCCGCATCCGGTCGTGCAACTCCTCTACCAGTTCCCCGTAGGCTTCGGCGTTCTTCTTGAACTCCTCGCTCCCCGGCGACACAAGGCTTTTTATGGTGCTCACGGGATCGCCACCGGCGAGTAGTCCATCCCCGGACACAGGCTCGGGGTCGCGCCTGCGCTCTTTCCGGCCCGCGAGCCGTCGCGCGGACCGGCTTTTTCCGCTTCTATGCTCTCGGTGCGGCTGGTCACCGCGTTACCATTCCCTCGGCCTTTTCGCGGGCGGCGGTATCTTGGAGGAGGCTGCGGGCGATGATCTGGCGGTTGATCTCGCTCGTCCCTTCTCCGATCTCGTTGATCTTGACCTGCCGCCAGTACCTCGCGACCGCGCTCGTCTCCATAAAGCCTTCGCCGCCCCAGATCTGGACCGCCCCATCCGCGGCCCGCTTTGCGGCCTCGGAAGCGAATACTTTCGCCATGCTGGCCTCGCGCCCGAACGGCCGTCCCTCGTCCTTGAGCCAGGCGGCCTTCAGGACCATGTTGCGCGCCAGCTCTATCTCCATAGCCATGTCCGCGAGTTTGAACTGTATCGCCTGGAACTCCGAGATGGACCGGCCGAACTGCTCGCGCTCCTTTGCCCGGGACAATGCCTCATCGAGACAAGCCTGGGCCAGCCCGACGGAGAGCGCCCCGACCGCGACCCGGCCACCGTCCAGCGTCTGGAGGAACTGGCGGAATCCCGCGCCACGTTCGCCGAGCAGGTTTTCCTCCGGCACCCGGCAGTCCTCGAAGTAGAGCGGGCGCTGGTCAGCGGCGCGCCAGCCGGTCTTCTCGTAGCCGGGGCCGCGGGTAAAGCCGGCAGTATCTTGCGGAATAATGATCGCGGTCAGCTCCGGCTTTCCATTTTCCCGCATTCCAGTGCGGACTATAGCCGTCACCCCGCCGGTTACGTCCGTCCCGCCGTTGGTGATCCACTTTTTCGAGCCGTTTACGACCCACTCACCGTCTACCAGTTCCGCCGTGGTCCGGGTTCCGCCCGCATCCGTCCCGGCGTCGTCCTCGGTCAGCCCGAACGCCCAGAGCCGGCGACCGCCCTGTATCACCTCTCCGAGAAAGTGTTCTTTCTGCTCTCTGGTCCCGAAGGTTACCAGCGGCGAGCAACCCAGAGATACGTGAGCCTCCATCGTTATGCCGACCGAGGTGTCCGCGCGGCAGATCTCCTCCAGCGCCAGGTTGTAGGTCACAAAGTCACCGCCGGACCCGCCGTACTCTTCGGGTATCGTTAGTCCCATGAGACCGAGGTCCACCATGCTGGCGACGATGTCGTAGGGGAACTTCTGCTCCTTGTCCAACTCTGCGGCCCGGGGCCGTATCTCCTCCCGCGCAAAGTCGCGGGCCAAGTCCTGCCACCGCCGCTGCTCGCCGGTAAGATCAAAGTTCATTCCCCTGGCCTCCTCGCTAGAGATTCGTAGGTTTTTCGCCAGCGCGCCACTCTCGCTCTAAGTAGTCTCGGCGAGACCGTGCCGCTCGACGGCTGACTCGCGCAGTTTGTACTTCTGGATTTTACCGCTGGCCGTCATCGGGTACTCCTCGACAAAGTCCACGTACCTGGGTACCTTGAAACGGGCAATATTCTCGCGGCAGTATTCTTTGACATCGTCCTCGGTGAGCGCGGAACCCTTTTTGTTGACTACGGCGGCGGCGACCTGTTCGCCGTACCTCTCGTCTGGGACGCCGTAGACCTGGACGTCGGAGATGTCGGGGTGGGTGTAGAGAAACTCTTCTATCTCCCGCGGGTAGATGTTCTCGCCGCCGCGCACGATCATGTCTTTCGAGCGGCCCGTGATCTTGACGTACCCATCCTCGTCCATGACCGCGAGGTCCCCGGTGTGCAGCCAACCATCCTCGTCTATGATCTCCTGGGTACGGTCCTCCATCTTGTAGTAGCCCTTCATGACGTGGTAGCCGCGGGTGCACAGCTCGCCCTGCTCCCCCGGCCCGACCTCCTCGCCGGTATCCAGGTCCACGATGCGCACCTCCACGTCCGGGAGCTTGCGCCCGACCGTCGAGACCCTGCGCTTTATCGGGTCGTCGGTGCGGGTCTGGGTTATTACGGGGCTCGCTTCGGTCTGGCCGTAAGCAATAGTAATTTCTTCGGCTCCCATATCGTTTACCACCTGCTTCATCACCTCTTCCGGACAGGGGCTCCCCGCCATAATCCCCGTGCGCAGGCTAGACGTGTCGTACTCTGCGTAGTTCTCATGCCCGAGTTCCGCGATAAACATGGTCGGGACGCCCAGAAGCGCCGTGCACCGGTCCTCGTGCACGGCTTTTAAGACCTCCTCCGGGTCGAACTGCTCGACCGGTACCATCGTACCCTCGTGGGTGACAGTGTTTAGCGTGCCCAGAACACACCCGAAGCAGTGGAAAAACGGCACCGGTATGCAAACCCGGTCTTCCGGCCCGAGTTCCATGCACTCCCCAATGTAGAAGGCGTTCTTGATGATGTTTGCATGGGTGAGTTGCACGCCCTTTGGAAAACCTGTCGTCCCCGAGGTGTACTGCATATTTATGACATCGTCGGCGTCGAGCGAGTCCTGACGCTCTTCTAGTTCCTCCGCAGAGACCTTTGCAGCCCCTTCTAGAAACTCCTGGTAGCCGGTGACCCCAGGCGCGCCCGCAGCCTCGTCCCCGATCAGGGCGACGTTTTTCAGGTGCGGCAACCCCTCCGCTTCTAGTTTGCCGTCTCCAGTATTCGAGAGGTCGGGGATGGTATCTTGGAGGATTTCTACAAAGTCCACCCCCTTGACGCCTTCTGTAAGAAAAAGAGCCGCCGCATCCGACTGCTCCAGGACATACCTAAGCTCGCTGGATCTGTACGCCGGGTTGATGGTGACCAGTACGGTCCCGGTCTTGCCGGTGGCGAACTGCAGGATCACCCACTCCGGCACGTTCTGTCCCCACACCGCCACGTGGTCCCCTCTTTCGAGACCCAGCGCCATTAGCGCGCGGGCGCACTCCTCGACCGCCCCGGTAAACTGGCGGTATGTATAGCGTAGACCCCGGTCCACGTATACTAGAGCATCGTCTTCGGGACGACGCTCCCTCACCAGGTCTAGTAGCCCACCAACGGTCAAGCCCTCGATATCTTCCGGCCGCATAGAACCTCTCTAACCCTCGCCCCCAGTGATGGGATTATAGACGCCTATCACCCTCGGGTCACCGTCCCGATCGTAGACGAGAGCGAGCCGGCTTCTGTCGGCCAAGCCCGCGTTTGTTGGGCTGCAGGCTTTAAATGAACAGCTACCCTGTCCCGCCGATCCTCATCGATTCTCTCTGCTGGGAGGTTGCTAGAGAGCCGCGCAGGAGTTCCGCCGTAAATCCTAAACTAGGAGCCTCCTCTATCCGCTCGGACGCGAGCATAGCTTTCCACGCGATCGCCGCGAACAGGCCCTGGAAGCCCGGCGATACGTCCTCCGCAGTGCAGGGGTGCCGGTTGACCCGGATACCCGAGTAATGTAAAGAACATCCCGTGGCAGACGTACTCGCATACCTGGTGGCCGGAGCGCCGTTTCTGGTGGCGGCCGTAGCCCTCGTCGGGTTGCGGTGGCCGGCTCCACAGGCCGGGTTGGTCACGCTTCTCACAGCGCTGGTCGCGGTCTTTTTGTGGCCGGGGCTCGCGGTCAGCGGGTTACCCGGAGCGTTTCTCGCGGGTCTGGGAACCTCGGGACGGGTACTGTACGTGTTGTTTGGCGGGTTACTGCTGTACAATCTGCTCTCGGCTGGGGGCGCGGTTGAAGATCTCTCGCAGTTCTTGAGCCGGCTGGCACCGGACCCCGCGGCTATCGCGCTGCTCGTCGTGCTGGGCGTGGGACCGTTTTTCGAGTCGGTAACGGGCTTCGGGGTGGCGGTGGTTATCAGCGCGCCGATACTGCTCGGCGCAGGGTTTTCACCGCTGCGAGCGGCGGTGCTCGCGACCTGGGGACAGTGCGCAGTGCCGTGGGGCGCGCTCGGGGTGGGGACCGTGATCGGGGCCGACCTCGCAAACCTTTCTTTTGCCCGGCTCTCGGACTGGAGTGCTCTCCTGAGCCTTCCCCTCTTTCCCATCTACGGGATTGCAGCCGTAACCCTGGCTAGCAGTACGAGCGGGCTGCGACGGAGAGGTTACGAGGCGGTGTTCCTCGGGTCTCTCGCCGGGGCCGGTACATTGCTGACGAGCCTCTTCTTTATACCGGAGCTTTCGGGAGCCGCCGGAGGGTTATCCGCGACCGCGGGATTCCTGCTGCTAAGACGCCGGAGGTTCGCCGGGCTTCGGGTGCCATGGCGGGCGCTCGTTCCTTACGGCATCCTCCTCGGTCTCATTACGCTCGCCAGCGGCCCGGAGCCCGTGCGGAGAACCCTCAATGACCTGGGTCCGGTTTTTACGGGTCCCGGACTTCCGCTGTTACTCTCCGGAATGTTCGCCGCGCTGCTGCTCGGCCTGGGTTCCCGGCAGGCGGGTACGGCTTTGAGATCCACCTACACGCAGTGGCTCCCGACGGCGGGGGCCGTTCTCACCTTCGTGGTAGCCGGACAGGTCGTCGCCGCGTCGGGGGCGGCGGGCATCCTGGCCTCAGGCGCAGCGGCCAGCGAAGCTGGAAGTTGGTACGTCGCGGCGTCGGCGGCTATCGGGGGCCTGGGAGGAGTGCTGACCGGCTCTAACGCCGCGTCCAATGCCCTGTTCATGCCGTTTCAGGTGGAAGCGGCCCGGGAGCTAGAAGTTCGTAAAGTGCTCGTGGCGGCGATCCAGAACGTCGCCGGCAGCCACGCCAGCATGCTCGCCCCGCAACGCCTGATCCTGGCCGCCACCGCCACTGGACTCCTCGGCCGTGAAGGAGACATAGCCCGAAAGGCGCTCCCGCCCGTGGCGGTGTCGCTCACTATATTGGCCGTCCTCGGGATACTCTTATAGTATCGACTTTGACTTCCGTTACAGCGTATACGCTCCCGGGCGGCGGTTCTTGAGCGCCGGGAACTCGGTCCTGAAGCGGTCCAGGTAATCGAGGTCGAGGGTGGCTAGCGCGTAACCGTCCCGGTCCGGACAGGTCGCGAGCACCGTTCCCCACGGGTCTATCACCATGCTGCGCCCGTAGGTCCAGCGGCCGTCAGCTTTCTGGCCCCACTGCGCCGGGGCAACTAAGTACGCCTGGTTCTCGACCGCCCGTGCTCTTAGCAGTAGCTCCCAGTGGTCCTTGCCGGTCTGGAGCGTAAAGGCCGCTGGGACGGCGAGAACCTCCGCTCCCGCGAGCGCCAGCATCCTGTAAAGTTCCGGAAACCGGACGTCGTAGCAGACGGAGAGCCCGACCACAGCACTTCCCATCTCCGCTGTTACCGCCGTATCTCCGGGAGCAATGCTCGCGCTCTCCAGGTACTCCCGGTCGGGAGCTTTTACGTCGAACAGGTGGATCTTACGGTACACCGCTGTCATTTCTCCGGAGGGCGTAAAAAACGTAGATGTGTTATGCATAAACTCGGCGTCGGCTCCGCCTTCGAGTATCGAGCCGCCGATGAGGTGGATCCCGAGTTCCCGGGCGAGATCTCCGAGAAATTCCGTCGTCGGGCCGGGAACAGGCTCGGCGTTATCGCGGTAAACCTTTTCCAGCCCGTGGCAACTCCAGAGCTCCGGGAGCCCGACCAGCGTCGCACCGGCGGCAACAGCTTCCCGGACAAGCCGGTCGGCAGTCGCCTGATTCTCCTCTTTGTCCGGGGTCGAAGACATCTGTATAGCCGCCGCCGTGATGTTCTGTCGGTTCATATAGTTCCGTCCTCCGGGCCCAAGCTTTTTCTCTTAGTAAATAGTTTACCGGTCAGCGTTCCGCAGGCTAGCCCCGGCCACCGGCTCTGCTGGGGTCAAAGCTCTGAAAGGTAACGCGTTAGCCACCGAGCGCCCGGTCGAGCTTGGTTGCGGCACTGATCAGGGCGAGGTGGGTGAAAGCCTGGGGGAAGTTACCGAGGGCTTCGCCGGAACGTCCGATCTCCTCCGCATAAAGCCCGAGGTGGTTTGCGTAGGAGAACATCTTCTCTAGAGCGAGGCGGGCTTCCTCAAGCCGTCCGGCCTGGGTCAGACACTCGACCATCCAGAAAGAGCAGATGCTAAAGCTGCCCTCCGAACCTTTCAAGCCGTCGGAGGCGGCTTGTTCGGTGTTGTAGCGGTCTACCAGCACATCGTAGGTAAGCTCCTCGCCGATACGGTCGAGGGTGGCGAGCCACCGGGGATCGGTCGGGCCGACGAACTTTACCAGCGGCATAAGGAGCAGAGAGGCGTCCAGGGCGTCCGAGTCGTAGTGCTGGACAAAGCTCTTGCGCTCCGGGTTCCAGCCACGGGCCATTATTTCCTCGTAGATCTCGTCCCGCTCCTGGACCCAGTGTCCTTCGCCGGCCGGCAAGCCCCGCTGGCGCGAGACCCGGACCGCCCGCTCCAAGGCTACCCAACTCATAAGCTTTGAGGAGACGAACTGCTGGCGGCCGCCGCGGACCTCCCACATCCCGTCGTCCGGCCGCCGCCAGTTGTCGCTGAGCCAGCCGAGGATCTTCCGGATGTTCTGCCAGAGGTCATAGTCCAGTGGAGCGCCGTACTTGTTGTAGAGGTAGGCGGCGTCCAGGATCGCCCCGTAGATGTCTAGCTGTAGCTGGCCGTGAGCATCGTTGCCGAGCCGCACCGGGCTCGAACCCATATACCCCGAGAGGTGAGTTAACTCCGTCTCATCCACGTCTTTGCGGCCGTCTATGGCGTAGAGCGGCTGCAAGAGTCCGTCCTCGTCGTACTGGCACCGGTCGCGCAGCCAGTTCATGAAGTTCCCGGCTTCTTCGTCAAAGCCGATGGAGATAAAGGCGTAGAGCACGAACCCGGCGTCCCGGAGCCAGGTGTAGCGGTAGTCCCAGTTGCGCTCGCCGCCGATCTCCTCCGGCAGGCCCATGGTCGGGGCGGCGACTATGGCCCCGGTCGGGTCGTAGGTCATGAGCTTTAGCGCGAGGGCCGAGCGGTTTATGACCTCCCGCCACTGCCCCTGATAAGTGCTCTTGGAGATCCAACCCCGCCAGTAGGTCAGCGTGTCCTGCAAGAGGTCTTCGTAGTCCCGGTCCCCGAAAGCGTCCTCCGGTTTCTCGCCGGACCGGGACTCGCCGATCACGAACGTCGCCCCTTCGCCCTCCCCGAGCGTAAAGCACGCGCCGGCGGCTTTCTTCGGACGTTCTTCCAGCGCTACGGCGGTCGCCAGGCTCAACCGGTAGTCCTGGCTCTCAAAGACCACCCCGCCCTTGCCAAAAGACACGGAGTGCTCCTGGCGGGCGTAGTCAAAGGCCGGACGGCACTCGACGTCGAACTCCATCTCGCCGCGGACCACCCGGACGTTGCGGACCAGCCGGTGGCGGTCGTGAGATCCGCGCAGAATCGGCATGAAGTCCACGACCTCCGCCATGCCGTCCGGCGCCAGAAACCTAGTGAGCAACACGTTAGTGTCCGGCAGGTAGAGCTGCTGGCTGCGGGTGTACTCCAGAGGACGCAGGCTGAAGTGCCCGCCCTTTTCGTCGTCGAGGATGGAGCAGAACACGCTCGGCGAGTCGAACGCCGGCAGACACAACCAATCAATGGTTCCATCCACCCCGACGAGCGCGGCCGTGTGCAAGTCCCCGATTATCCCGTGGTCCTCTATGGGCAGATAACCCATACCCCTCCTCTGATTCGCCGGGGCTTACACCCCACTGGTCTCTTGCCGGCCGTTACTCAGCCAACTCCTCGCGCATCCTCCGGTACTCTTCCCCGTCCATCTCACCCCGGGCATAGCGAGCCCTCAGAGCGTCCAGGGCTTCCCCGTTTACGGAACCCTGCGAACCTTTGCGCGGAAAAGAGCGTTTGATAGCCAGCGTTATCGCAAAGTAGACCGCGATACCTATAGCCAGCCCTACGACGGCCGCCGGTACGAGAATCACGAGCGCCTGAAAAAGCGCGTCTTGAAGGGTGAACTGCGGGTTCAAGTCCTCCACATTCTTTCAACAACACCGCTACAACCTACATTGTACAGAGGACCGCCGAATAGCGCTCCCCGGCCACGGAGGTTTCTAGAACCGGACGACGAGGACGCCACCGACGAGTATAAAGACCACACCGAGCACCTTTGGAACAGACAACTCCGAAGCCCCGGCTCCGAAAAGCCCGAGCCGGTCGAGGAGGAGACCGGCGAGAAGCTGGGTGCCGACCACCAGAGACAGGGCCCGGGCGACCCCGCCCTGTCCGGCGGCAAAGGTTATGGAACCGACGATGATAGCGCCCAGGACCCCGGAGGCCGCGGCATAGCTGAGCGCGCGGCCCGTGATCTCCGGGCGGTTCAGGAACAGCAGGACCGAGAGCGCCACAGCGCCCGTGACAAAGCCCGAAATCGCCACGACCGCGACCAGCCCGAGAGACCGCTGGGCGGCAGCGTTCAGGCTTATCTGGAACGCGACGGCAACCCCCGCCAGGATTGCGAGAAGTATCGCCAGCCTCAAAAGCACCCCTCCTTTGGTGGTGTGTGAAAGCGCCCGGCGCGACGCCGGGGCCGCCGGATTATAGCGTCCCGCGGTGTTCCGGGCATCCGGTTCGGGTATAAGTTAAGCTGGAACGGAAGTCGCGCCGGAGGGTATTCGCTGGCGTGGACCGTGGAAAATTAGGGCTAGAAGACGGAGTGTAACGTGGAAGAAATGCTTGGCGGAACCAGGATCACCTACTTCGGGCACGCGACCTTCAGGGTGGTAACCCCCGGGGACGAGCAGATCATGATCGACCCTTTCCTGCAAGAGAACCCGCTCGTCCCGGAGGATATGAAGAACGTCGGGGAGCTAGACACGATCCTCGTGACCCACGGTCACTCGGACCACTTCTCGGACGTAATACCGCTGGCCCAACAGACCGGGGCCACGGTCGTGGCGAACTTCGAGATCATGTCCTACCTACAATCTCAGGGCATCGAGAACGCCATGCCGATCCAGAAGGGCGGTACGGCCCAGGTGGGAGGGATCCAGGTAACAGCGGTAAACGCTTTCCACTCCTCCAGCATCGCCGGTGAGGACGGCAGCATTATCTACGCGGGTGAGCCGCTAGGTTACATCCTGGAGTTCGAGAGCGGCTTTAAGCTCTATCACGCGGGTGACACGGCGATCTTTGGCGACATGCAACTTATCGGGGAACTTTATAACCCGGACCTTGCGCTGCTGCCGATTGGCAACCAGCTCACGATGGGACCCTTTGAAGCGGCCCACGCCGCCCGGCTACTGGGCGTGGAGCACGTGGTGCCGATCCACTACGGCACGTTCCCGTTCCTCCCCGGTACGCCCGAGGAGTTCCAGGACCAGCTTTCCAAAATAGCCCCCAACGTTACCTCGCACGTCATGGAGCCCGGAGACGACCTGGCCTCATAGCCGGAACTCCGTAGACGGAGCCCTGTAACCGCCGCAAGCTATACCCTCTGGAGAGGTCCGGGGGGTTTAGCTTTGGGGAGCTTCTTCCCCGGAGGACTGCGGTTTGTTGGCGTTATCCTCGGGACGGGTACCGAACTGCCCCCGGAGAAGCCCGACTATGGCCCCGACCACACCCAGGAGCAATGCCCGCAAAACGAAGTTAAAGATGGAGCGGCCGAGGTCGGCGAGCGCCGGCGGCTGGAGGGAGCGTTCGACCTGGGCCACGGTCGTGGGGTCGTCCGGGGCGCTGAACCTCTCTCCGAGTTCCTGGATGTAGGCGATCACCTGCGGCGCGGCTTCCCGGGCGTACTCCCGGATGCCGTCGGCGAACACGGTCGCCTGTAGCCCGACGACTACCAGCAGCGTGATCCCGGCCACCACCGCGACCACCGTGGCCGCCAGGGTACAGTCCCGGAGCAGCAAAGAGCGGTAAGAAGCGTCCGCGTGTATCTCCGTATCCGGAAGCACCCGGATAGCCGCCAGGATACCGAGAAAAAGGTACGCGGCGGCTTCCAGAAGCGGGACAAAAGAAATCAGGACGGCGGTGATCCACTCCGGGGTCGAAGCCGGGGTCAGAAAGAAAAAGTAGAAGTTCGCCACGACCGCGACCCCGGCCGCGACCAACCCATACCTGAAACCTGTTTTGATCGGGTCCAAAATCTCTCCAAAAGCTTCCGACGATTTGCCGTGCAAGCTTATAACATACCGGCGCGGGTGATTGTGAGAAACTTCTACGGAGAAGGCTCGCGGCCCCGGATCAGGAAGTAGAGCCCGGCGAGCACAATGGCTCCGCCGGCTACGGTAGCAAGTCCGGGCTTCTCGGCGAGCACTATCCACGCCAGAAGCGCCGCTACGACCGGCTCGGCCAGGATGGTCCCAGAGATGATCGACGCCTCGACGTACTTCAGCGCCCAGTTGAAAACCGTGTGGCCCATTAGTTGCGGGCCGACGGTAAGGGCGGCGATCCACCCCCACGTCCCCGCGCCGTACCCGGACAGCGGTATCCCCGCGAAGAGCGCGACCGGCAATAGCGTAGCGGCGGCCGCGGTGTAGACGACTATGGCGTAGGGCAGGACACCGATGCCGCTCTGGCGCATGGAACGGCCGATCAGGACGTACACCGCGACCGCGACCGCCCCTCCGAGCGCGAGCATGTTCCCGAAAAGAGCCTCCGGACCGAAAGAGGCTCCGGCACCGGCGATCACCACCGTGCCGGCCACCGCGACCAGGATACCCGTAAAGGACACCGGCGAAGTACGCTCCCCGAACAGGGCAAAGGCCATAACGGCCACGAAAACCGGCTGGGTGCACACGAGTACTACGCTGGCCGCCACGCTAGTGTAGTCGAGGGAGGAGATCCAGAGCCCGAAATGTGCCCCGAGCGCGACCCCCGAAGCCACCGCCACGTACAGCGCCCGTCCCCGCGGCAGCGTTTCTTTCCGGTAGATCGCTACCGGCAGCAGCACGGCGACCGCCAGCGCGCAGCGCCAGAACGAGATGCCTATAGCCGGGGCTTCGGCCAGCCGGATAAAGATGGCCGACGCCGATACCGCGAGCACCCCGACGGCGACCGCCGGTAGCGCTAGCCGCTCGTCAGTCCCTCTTTTTGCCGCATCCTGTACCAAACCACGGCCCCGAACTCTCTAAAGAACTGTCCCCGGCGCATGCGCCCCACGCGCCACATCGGGCTACTATACACCGGCTCCGCTTCCGCACTAACTCCCGCCGCCCGGAAAGCCGCGACGGCCCGGATGCAGTGCAAAGGGTCCGTGACGACCCGGACCCGGTCTACCCCGCACTCCGGCAAGTGGTTGCCCAGAATCAGGGCGGACTCGCGGGTACTGTGGGCTTTTTCTTCCAGGATTATGGCTGTCTCGGGCACACCGGATTCCTGCAGTATCCGGTAGATCACGTCCGCCTCACTCGGCGGATGCTTCCCGACCCCGCCGGTCGGTACGAGCGTGGAAACTTCTCCACTGAGGTACAGCGCGGCCGCGTGCCGGGCCCGGGCCGCGAGCGGCGGGCTCGCCCGTCCGCCGGAGAGGACCTGAGTCCCCAGCACGACCGCCACCCGGGATGACGCGCTTTCAAGTACGGAGACGTCGCCCCGGTAGAGCCGCAGGAGCCGGCGGAGGTCGTCTACCGCGCCGCCCGGCTTCACCCGCTGCTCCCGGCCGCCCGCGCTAGCTCCAGGTCTTCCGGAGAATTCACGTTCATGAGGAAAAGCTCCGGCGTCCCGAAAGAGTTTAGTTCCTCCTCAATGTACTCCACCCCGTCGAGGTCCGCGAGCAGCGCCCGCACCGAACGCGTCCCCCGGTCCAGCGCCCGGCTTACCTCCGGGAGCAAGTCTCTGCGGTAAGCGGCGCACAGCGGCTGCGCCCTACCCCGGTGCCGGGGCACGACGGCCGGAGCCTCTTTCTCCACAAGACGGTTCAAGGAGAACGAGACCAGATCCGGCGTCAGAAAAGGCAGGTCGCCCGCCGACACATAGACCAGCGGGTACCGGGCCGCCGAGAGCCCGGCCTCGATCCCGGCCAGCGGTCCTTCCCGGCCGGCGCGCCGGTCTTCGACGCACCGGAGACCGGCGGCTTCCAGGCCTACCAACTCTTCCGCGACGCCGACCGCCAGGACCTCTTTGCAACCCGGATAAAGGGCCTCGTAAACCCGGCGCCAGAGCGACACCCCACCGATCTTTAGCCGTAGCTTGTCCTCTCCCATGCGGCGGCTCCGTCCGCCGGCCAGCATCACACCCGTGGCGTTCAAGAGCCGAGGCGGGAAGCCTCGCCGTCCCGGAGATCCGAGATACGGCCCCTCAGATACTGCAGGCGGGACTCCTGGGTATCGGCCCGGGCCCGGCGGGCGAGCCGTTTGGTAAACGCCAGGTCCACGGCCGCCGCGTGCACCCGCCGGACCCGGCGCCAGGTCGAAAGACGGCCGCTCAGTAGCAGCCTTAGATAGTAAGCCTTGCGGCTGAAGTAGGTCGGGATGATAGCGTACTCCGCCGGGCTCACCGTTCCGGGCACCTCGTCCTGTAGTTCCCTGCGGATGGAGCGGCGCTCAGCGGCCAGCCACAATATTATTAGGGTCACGTATAGAAATACTACGACCGCCAGTAGCAGGTAAGCCGCCGGTCCCAGCAGCGAAGCCGTCAGGTTAAAGAACGAGTGGAGCACCATCGCCCCGACGAGCCCGAGCACCGGCAGCGCCACCTTGAGCGCCCGGGGTCTCACCCACGGCACGAGCCCGAGTCCCACGCCGGTCAGCGAAGTGAACGCGGCGTGGGCAAACCCGCCAAAGACCCGCCGCACGACGAACGTCTCCTGGCCCGCCTGGGCGTAGTAGAGGAGGTCCTCGGCTATGGAGAATCCGAAACCTACCGCCGCCCCGTAGACTATGCCGTCCATCACCCCGGAGAACTCCATGACACCGCGGCGGCGCGAGGTCAGGTAAGCCACGACAAAGACCAGTAGCACGGCAAGACCTTTTGCCGACTCTTCGACCACGGGCGCGACAAAGATCGCCGTTAGTAGGCTCGCCACCTGGGCGCTGGCGATGGCGCTGATCGCCACGACCGCCAGCGTATTGAACAGCAGGGAGATACCTACCGCAACGGTAAAACCCCAGACGAAAACCGGGATCACGTACCACAAAGGCTCCCGCTCGTAGAGGTCTACAGCCCGCACGAACAGTACGTACACCACGGCCTGCAAGACCGCCACGCCGACGAGCGGCAGGCTAAAGCTCACGCCGAAAGAGCTTTCCAAAGAATTGCCGGTACATAAACCGGAGTATACATACCCTTGATAGAATATCCCCCAACCGAGAGAACGGAGGGTCGTGGAGAAAGATACCAGCGACCGGAGTGCAATACTAGACGCTCTAAAAAACCTCAGCCACGGAGTCTACGTGCTCGGCTCCCGCCGGGGCCGCGAGATGACAGCGATGGCGGCAGCCTGGGTCACTCAGGCTGCGGAGCGTCCCCCCTGTGTAGCCGTAGCTGTCCGCGAAGACCGCTACACCCACGACGTAATCCTGGACAGTTCCACCTTCTCGCTCAGCGTGCTCCGTGAAGACCAGGTGAATGTTGCGACCCACTTTGCCGAGACCAGCGGTGAGTACCACGACAAGCTGCGCGGCCTGCCCTTCGGGAGGACGCCGGGCGGCTCTCCGTACCTCCTGGATTCTCTAGGCTACCTGGACTGCCGCCTCCTCACCACCGCCCGGGCCGGAGACCACACGGTCTTTATCGGTGAGATCACCGCCGGAGATACCCTGGACATCGACCGTCCGCTGCTCTACGAACCATACGAGTACGAAGAGGCGCTCTACTAGTGGCCTCCACCCCCGCCGAGAGCCTCCGCGAACTCGGCTACGAACTGCCGCAGATCCCACAGCCCGCGGGCTCCTATATCCCGGCGGTCCGTACCGGAAACCTCGTATTCTCCGCCGGCCAGCTTCCGTTACGGGAAGGAAAGTTACTGCACACCGGGAAGGTAGGCGATGCCATAGACCTCGAAGCCGCCCGGGAAGCGGCCGCCGTCTGCGCCCTGAACGCCCTAGCGGCCGTCGCTTCAGAAGCCGGAGACCTGGAGAGCATCCGCCGGGTCGTCAAAGTTACCGGCTACGTAGCCTCCGCTCCGGGTTTCGTACGCCAGCCGGAAGTCTTAAACGGCGCTTCAGAGTTGCTAGGCGCTGCGCTCGGGGAGGCGGGCGTCCACGCCCGGACGGCCGTAGGTGTCGCGGAACTGCCGTTCGACGCACCGGTCGAGGTCGAGCTAATCGCCGAAGTATCAGGCTAGCTGCTCACCGGTGGTTACGGCCAGTAGCTGGTAGCTACGGCTGGAGTTTTATAGATTGGTTGTACTTTTTAAGTCGGGGGACGGGCACCGACAGGAGCGTCGGCGGGAGCGGATTCCTCTTCCGACTTGAGGTATTTGTAGACGTCCGTGTGGATCGGGCCGTTAAACACCACCTCGCCGTTTTCGGCGACTTTCTTGGAGGTGACCCACTTGGTCACCGGGTTGCCCTCGCCGTCGGTCGAGGTGTTTACTTTCCGGGAGCTTAGAGAGACGTCCGTGTCGTTCGGGCGGCCGTAGATGGTGGCGTTGACGTATCCCTGTTCGTCGACCCACTCCTGGAGTAGCAGATACCCCGAGGAAGTGTTCTTGAACTTCATGTCCAGTGGCTGTCCGCCCTCGCGCCCGAACCACACGGTGGCGTCAAAGCCGGGCCGGATGTAGGGTAGCTCCGCGTAGTGCGGGTAGCGCTCTACTATGTCGAGGTTCGCCCTCTGGGCCGCCATGTAGAGCGTCGAAGATACCTGGCAGAGGCCGCCGCCCTCGGCGGTGTCGACCCGGCCGTTTAGGATCACCTTGGTGTCCGCGTACTGTAGCGGGGCCGCAAGCTTGTTAAACGAGAACACCTCTCCGGGAGCCAGCACGGTACCGTTAACGGCGTTCGAGGCGGTCTTGAGGTTGGTGATCCTGCCGGGAGAGTCGTCGTAGGTCAGGAAGTTTGTCCGGTAGCTGCCGATGGCGGTCGTCGGTTTTAGCTCCTGGGCTCTGGCGGTGGTAAGCTCCGGATTGGCGGTGACCACGGGCACCTCGAAAGAGCGCTGACCCTCGAAGACACCGGCCTTGACCGAACTTACAAGCTTTTCGGTCTCGATCCGGCGTCCCGTGCGGCTCTCGGTAACGTTTACCTGGTTACCGTTCACGACGAAACCCGCCTCTGCCGGCTCGACCGAGAGCGCACCGTACATGCCGGATAAGCTCCTCCGCAGCCGCTGACCGTTTACGCTGACCTGGACGTCACCGTTCGTGGTCTGTACGTCCAGTATCTGGCCTACCTGTACCGGGTTCAGGTTCCACTGCTGCCCTTCGGCCCTGAAAACCAGCGGAGAAGACATGGCCTCGTCCGCCCGCGCCGCCGCGCTTTCGGCTTCCCCGGTGGATACCGTGGGCTCCGGGCTCCGGGAGACTATCTTCGCTTCCCCGGAAAGGTCTTCGACCGCCGCCTCCACGTTTTCGAGGGTGGCCGGTACGTCTAGCTCGTAGCCTGTCTGAGCGCCGTACACCTGGGCGTTAGGGCCCACGATCTCGACGGAGGCGTTGCGGGTCTGCTGGTCCAGCCGCCCGGCGATGCTCTCGACCTGCTCCCGGGCTACCTCCGGTTTATACGAGACTTCGGGGGCCACCCGGACCGTGCCCGAAGCCGCGTCAAACCGGTCCCGCAGCCGCTGCGCGATACCGCCCTCGCGGCCGACGGCGTAAGCTTTATCCACGGTTGCTCCGGCATCAAAGCGAACGCCCATCTCTCTGGCGGAGATGGGGAAGCTTTCCGGCTCCGTGCCGGAGTCCGTTAGCCGGATGCTCTGCAGCGCCCCGGTAGACTGCTCCTCTACCGCCGTCCGGGCTTCTTCAGGGGTCATACTGCCGAGCGACACGTTACCCGTTTCGACACCGCCGTAGATCTTGCCGGAGTTCAGCCAGTAGTTCACGAAGACCAACACGCCGATAATAACCAGCAGGATCACCACCAGCCCGACGAGCTTGCGACCGAGGCCGGATGTCCGCCCGCCCGACGTGCCCTGCAAAGCTTTTCTAATAGCGCCGGAACTGTCGGCGTTTCTCCTACTCTTCAAACGTTCGCCTCCGTGAGAAGTCCTGGCACGGCAGCGGATTCCAGGGCTTCCGGGTGAATTTTCGGACTGACCTTGCCATTATACATATCGCTCTTCGGTTAGACCTTTTATGTAAGTCTAATCAGCACCTTAAAGGGTGCCAGGTGTGCAGTATAATAATGAAAATATACGAAAGAAAGGGTAGATCATGGCCCAGCAAACGGCGGAAAACACTAATATAAAGCTTTACACGGGAGACTACTGCCCCTACTGCCGGAGGGTAAAAAAGGAGTTGGACCGTCTAAAGCTCGATTACGAGCCGGTCGACGCCGACAGCGACGGCCGCTCCGAAGTCATCCGGCTCTCCGGGCAGCGGGCGATCCCGATCCTGACCATCGACGACGAGGTCCTCGTGGATTCGACCCACATTATCCGGGAGTTGCGCCAGCGTTACGCCCGGCGCTAGCGCGGTATCAACTCCAGAGATCTCTCGCGGTGACTCCACTGTAGCCAGTCTTTTTTAGCTCGGAGAGGGCGTATCTGGCGTAGTAGGAGATGGAGTCCTCAGCGCCTTTCGACAGAAAAGCGTGAGCTTTACCGACGGGGTCAGCGGCCAGCAACGGGAATTGCAGTACCCGGCCGGCCGACCACTCCTCGCCGGGACCCCAAGACGCCTGCCGGCCGCTGTGACGCCGGATCACCTCCCCGATGTAATACCCTAGTCCGGTCGCCAGACCGTCCAGAACCGGCACCTCTTTCAAATCCGGGTACCGGGAGCGGGCATCATCAAAGGCGGCTAGCAATAGTTCCTCTACCAGCGAAAGACTCTCTGGGCTGTAGTCGAGGTCGGCACCCCAGTGCCGCCGGGCCGCTCCAACGAACATACCCGCCGAGGCTTCCGGGTCTTCAAGGTCGCAGTAGAACAACTCTAGCTGCAGCAGGGCCGCCGGCTCGAAGCTAAAGAAAAATGTGGCGTCCCGCGGCGCGGGGTAGGCGCTGAGAAGTTCGAGGTCCGCCCCCGCGTGCTCCGAGGCGCGAACGACCGCGGCCTTCTCGATGACGTCCCGGGTCTTGCCGGCTTCCCACGGCGCGGTCTCGACCTCAATAAACACCTCTCCTTTTCTGCCAGAGGGGTCGGGCATGAGGTGTATGGGCAGCACCACCCGGCCATCCGGCGAGCGGAGTTCCCGGAAAAGCTCGATGACCTTCCCGCCCCGCCGCTCCAGATCGTCCGCGACTTTCAAGATGGTGGCCGGGCGCGGGGCGTCCCGCATCACCCGCAAAGGCCCGTGCGCCGGAGCTTGCCCGCTCTTTGCGGGCGGCGGGTCGGCCGCGCCAGCAGTCGCACGGTTTTCGGGCGGCTCGCCGGCAGCCTTTTTGCGTCTTTTCCAGAACATTCACGCACCTCCTGGTTATAAGCAAGCAATTCTAACACCGGGCCGCCGGATGTGGTGTAACCTTACGCCATGCAAGGGCCGAAAGAGTGGGTTTTGGTGCGTCACGGGCAGTCAACGGCGAATGCCCGCGGCATCTGGCAGGGACAACTCGACTTTCCGCTATCCAGCCTCGGGCGGCAACAAGCTGAGAAGGCCGGGCGCGCCATAGCCGCCGGAGAAGTTACCGCCGTTTACACCAGCCCTCTCTCCCGAGCCTCGGAGACCGCGGAGATCATCGCCCGTGAGGTTCCGGGGGCTCGGGGCGTGATCCGCATCCTCGGTCTCATGGAGCGGCGCGGTGGCTGGTTCGAGGGCCGGACCCGGGAGGAGATGGCGGCCGAGAACCCGGAGCTCGTGAAGAAGCTTCGTTCCCTCCTCGAAGAAGACCGCTGGCCGCTGGTCGGGGCCGAGACTGACGGGGAGGTGCTGGCGCGGTTTGAGGCGGCGGTGGCGGACATCTCGGAGCGTCACGAGGATGACCCCGATGCCCGGGTGGTAGTCGTCTCCCACGGCGGCGCTTTGCGGGCGTTTCTGAGAAGCCGCTTCGGTCCGGAGGTCTTGCCGGAAGAAGAGCGAGCGCCAAACGCCTCGATCACGCGCCTCTCCCAAACGCCGGACGGCGGTCTGGAACTCGTGGAGCTGGCGAGCGTCACGCACCTGAAGTAGCTCGCCAGCTCTACGAGTTCGGGTTACTCGCTGGCTAGCGCGGGACCAGCCGCACGACGAGGCCGTCTCGTTCTCGGGGGACGGCGAGGTCCCCGGTACCCTCCAGGTAACGTTCGGTGTACAGCGGGTCGCGGACAAAGTACACTGGCCGGCCGCTGGACAAGTCCGCGGCCAGGTTCTCCTCCAGCGTCGTCCCGTCAAGCCACCGCAGCGTGACGTCTTTTCTCTCCCCCTCGACCTGTTGCAGATAGGTCATCGGCAACACTTCCACCTTGCCGTAGACAACGGCGTCCGGCGGCACAGCGGTAAAGGTCTCCTCAGCCCGCACTCTCTCCACCCGGTAGTCGCTCTGGTCCTGCTCACCGAAGTTCAGAGCCAGCACGAGACCAGCCGCCAGCAGCGGAGCCGCCAGTACCAGGCGACTTGCCGGGGACCGGTAGAGCGGTCGGCGAAGGCGGCCGGCGAGGTCGCTCAGCGCCACGGCGGTCCCCAGAAAGAGCAGGACGTAGACCGGAATGTAGTACACGGCGATGTCGGAGATGCGGTAGCTCGCGGCATACAGCAGCGTGCACCCGAAAGCCACGGCCAGCGCACCGCCGACCGCAAGGTCCCGGCGCGACAGTACCCACAGACCACGGGCTCCGCCGGCCAAAATTCCGGCCGCCAGAAGAAAGCCCATCGGGTGCGGCATCTGCAACGAGAGTGCCCACAGAAAGCTCCCGAGACCAGAGAGCACTTCTTGAGGCGAAGACGCCATAAGCCCTTGAAACCGGGCACCGGAGATCAGCCGCCAGACATCGCTCCAGTCGTTTACCGGGTCTCCGTAGTTGTGCCAGGCCCCGGCGAACCCCCGCAGCGGCACGTAAAGGTAGACGGACAGTCCTAGAAATCCCAGGACCGCGGCGGATAAAAGCCGCTTTACCGTGAGTTCCCCCCGGCAACCGGCGAGCAGGAGGATCAGGTAAGCCGGAGCCAGAAGCACCATACCGGCGTTGTTGCCGAGCGAAACACCGTAGAGTACCGCGGCGGAGAGCAGGTAAACCGGCTCCAACTTTCGCCGCCAGAGCAGCAGCAAGTATGTTACCGCCAGAATAAACGCTGCATGCATTGTATACACTTCGGCGATAGTCGCCTGGGACCAGAAGGTTGCTGAAAAGGCCAGTAGCGCCGCTACTCCGGCGGCCGCCGCCATCCGGCCGCCGAGTTCCCGGACCACCAGCACCATCAAGGCGGCGGCCACAGCGCCAAAGACGGCGGCCATAAGGTTCAGCCGGTAGGCCGGGTCCCCGACCGGCAGTAAGGTGAACAGCTTGCCGAGCAGGATAAACGTCGGGTAGCCGGTTGGGTGTCCGGTTCCGAGTACGGGAGCGGCCACCTGGAAGCGGGCCGCGTCGTTTGTGGCGACCGTCGGGGCTAGAGTCCGCAGGTAAACTAAGAAAGTCCCCAGACCCGTCGCCAGCGCGACGAGCCCGGAGACCGCTGGGCTTGCGAGGTGTTTCTTAGACGGCTTAGGCCAAGAGCCGGACACGGCGTGCGTTCGGCCCGCGGTCGTTCTGCCCCACCTCGTACTCGACCTCTTCGTTAGGCTCCATGGATGAAGGGTCTCCCTCCACCTCGGAATGGTGCACAAAAAGGTCGTCGCCGGTCGAGCGCACGATAAAGCCGTAACCCTTTTCAGGGTCAAACCACTTCACCCGGCCCTGTTCCCGCGGCAGACCGTCACCATCGACCGTATCGGCTCCAGAGTCAAGAGTTGTTCCAGACCCCACGACATCCGGCTCGGGAAAAGTTGGCTCCGGGATTGCTTCGGCCGCCGGTGCCGGCAGTTCGATTCCCAGGCCGTCTGCACTGATCGGCGTTTCCGCTTCGGGGTCGGCTTCCAGAACTATGGAATCCCGGGAGATCTTGACGACTACCGCGTCTATCCCGGCCCAGTGCTCCTGCCAGATGGGGTCGTCGGTTACCGCCGGGTCGAGCCACAAGCCATAGCCGTCGCGCTCGCCGTGGTCGAGCACACCCTCGAACACCACCCCGATCTCCTGCCCGCCGCGCTCTCTGCGGTAGATGTCGTTGCGAGAGCGGAAAGACTGTACTGAAGAGGCGCTGGTCCCGAGGGCGTCAGCTATCCACTCGTCCGTCTTGCCCGCGTCAACCCACTCCCGGATTTGCTTCATGTGCGGTTTTAACGCGATACGCTTTTTTGAATCTGTCATGTCCCTGCTAACTCCTCTGACGCTAGCGCTATTTGATCAAACCCGGATTGCTAATGCTGTAAAAAAGCTCAATACATCGCTGTCCCTACGATGCTGGTCCAATAGTACCACCTCCGCGGCATCTCTAAACACCGGACGCTCAAAATACTGTAAATAACGTCCGATACGGTCTCAGGCGCTACCCGGTGCGTCGTCCCGGCCGGTCTCCGGAGAAGCCGGCTCCTCCTGGCCGCCCTCTTCTTCTACGCCGGGCGCCTCTTTCGCTTGTGGATCCTGGACTCTTGAGGGCTCCTCGCCCCTCTCGGCCGCCTTGCGGGCCGCCCGCCGGGCTTCCCGGTCCTCCAGACTCGGTTTCGGTGAAGATTCTACGACTTCGGCCTCTGAGGAGTCCTGTTCCGCTGGCTCAGCCGGTTCCGGCTCGGGTGGCTCGGGGAAAGTGGTTACGCCTTCCCGGTCGAGGTCTTCGAGGATTGCGCCCGCTATGGGCGCCGGCAGGTCTAGTTGCAGGGCCAGGCTTTCGGCGGCGGCGAGCACCCCGTACTCATCGGTAGAAGTGTCGTCTAGTAGCCCGAGAGCGGTGAGCGTCCGGGCCAGGCTCTCGGTCGGCACCACCGTATCTCCACCGGCAGCCACCCGCAGGTACTGCATCAAAGCCAGGTCTACGCCGGACACGACCCCGGCTACCGGCTCGGTGTCGTAGATGCGCCGCCGGATAAACAACCGGGTGTCGTAGGAGTTTGCCCAGCGCTTTAAGACCTCCGCCTCGTCCACGTAGTTGTACTGGGCGACCCGGTGCTGGAACTGGCCGAGGAGCCGGCCGGTCATCCTTCGGAGCTCCGCGTCGTCGAAAAACCACTCCACACCCTCGACGTTCATAATGCCGCTGACCCGCGGTATCGTTAGCGGCTCTTCCTCCTCGTCCTCCCAGGCGTTCTTGAAGCGCCGGACCATCTCGCGAACTTCGCTCTCCGGCTTACCACTCCTCGAAAGGACCGATTCGTAGATTATCAGCGCGGCCGTGGCCCGCTCCTGGTCCAGTTCGTCTACCCGGCGGGCGGCTTTTTCCAGACGCCGATCGTAGCCGTCCAGGTTCTTTAGCTGCCACGCGGCCCGCGCCGCCCTGCCGGTATCAAGCTCAACCATACCTCTCCCCTACCTCTCATCTAAAAACCATCCGGAGCATGTTTAATATACAAGATATTCAAGCGAAACTCGGGCATGCGTACCAGTTAAAACCAGGCTAAAAGGTGTAGCGCCGCCCTCCAAAGAGAACTGACCCGGCGTCTCCACGCAAGCTCCTTTTCCCGGACCTGCCTACAAACCATAGCGTCGCGCGGGGTCTCAGAATTCGGGGTTAACCTTAAGAGTTGCTTGCAGACTGTACAGAGATTGTACAGCTAGGGTATTACATGCTTATAGAAAGCGGTTAGCAAGGGGGCCGGGATCATGGATTGCCGGATTGCGAACTACCGGTTTTTAGACCGTATACGCCGGGCGCGGTCTGTAGAAACGGGGTGCCGGGATTGTCCCGGACATCGACCGAGAGGCGGGCCCGCATGGTGTTGTGGGGCGTTTTTCCGCTGCTGGCGAGGTAGCCGGATTCCAGCGCGAGGTCCATGATGTCCGAGTAGTGGAGCGGGTGTCCGACTTCCCGGAGGACTTCGCGGGCGGCGGCTTTAAAGTCCACGGCGGTTTACGGGCTCCTCTAGCCGGAGACCTCAGTAGAGACCTCGGGGTAAGCCCCGATCAGGCTGACGTACGGGCAGTGTTCTTCCAGAGACCGGAGCGCCTGCTGGACGTGATCGCTCTCCGGATGACCCTTGAAGTCCGCAAAGAACATGTACGTCCACGCTCGCTTGCGGCTCGGGCGGCTCTCGATGCGGGTAAGGTTGATCCCCTCTTCTGCAAACGCCGACAGCGCGTCCTTTAACACTCCGGGCCGGTCCTTGACCGAGAACACCACGCTGGTCTTGTCGCGGCCCGTAGGCCCCGCCCACCGTCGCCCGAGCACTATAAACCGGGTCGCGTTGGTCCGGGCGTCCTGAATGTTGCGCGCGAGGACCTGTAGATGGTGGGCTTCTCCGGCGAGAAGACTCCCGACGGCCGCGGTCCCCGGCTCTCCGGCCGCCCGCCGGGCAGCCTCGGCTGTTGACTCTACTTCCTCGACCGTGGCTCCGGGCAACTCGTGGCGCAGCCAGTTCGCCGCCTGCGCCAGTGCCATCGGGTGCGAGCAGACCTTTCTAATACCTTGCAGGGAAGTTTCTTTAGACAGCAGGTTCTGGGAGATCGGCAGGTAGGTCTCGCCACAGATCTTCAACGGGCTCGACATCAACTCGTCCAGCGTGTGGGTTACGGCTCCCTCCATCGAGTTCTCGACCGGGACGATCCCGTGCTGGGCCTCGCCCCGCTCTACCCGGGCAAAGACCTCGGAGACCGTGGTCTGCGGTACGAGGTCCACGCTGGTCCCGAACGAGTGCCGCGCTGCCTCGTGCGTAAACGTCGCCTCCGGACCCAGGTAGGCGACCTTCAGGCGGGCTTCGAGCGATATGGAGCAGGAGATGATCTCCCGGAAGACCGCCTCCAAACCCCGGGCGGGAAAGTCTCCCTCGCTCCGGTCCGCAACCCGGTCCAGGACTTTGCGCTCCCGCTCGGGAGCGTAGGTGTCGAGCCCGTTGGCGTGTTTTATCTCGCCGATCCGGCGCGCGAGCCGCGCCCGGCGGTTCAAGAGACGCACGATCTCCGCGTCCACCTCGTCTATCCCGGTGCGCAAGCCTTCCATCTCATCCGGCGAGCCCGGACGCCCGTCCCTAGCGAGCATTGTCCGGTACCAGAGTCTTTTGGATTGAAAGAGTTCTACTGTTTGTCATAAAGTACAGTCCTTCTCGTCTGGGTGAGTGGTCCGGAGAGGAGGAGCGTCCGCAGACCGGTTGGTCCGCTAACACCCCTCCCGGATAAATCGCCGGCTCGGAGAGGACCCGAAAGCTTCTGGTGTCAACTTTGCGTGGTGCACGATCACGGAAGTTACCAGCGGGCGGGTCTCGTTTCAAGCTACAATAGTATCAGAGCGACGGCGGTAACGGCAGCGAGCCCGAAGCGGTAGTAGGCGAAGGCCCGGAGGCTGTGGTCGGCGACAAAGCTTATAAAGAACCGGATCGCCAGGTACCCGACTACCGCGGAAACGACGAAGCCTATGCCGAAGATAGAGACCTCCGAGGCGTCCATACCGGCGGCGACGACTTCACTGAGTTGTAGAAAGCCCGCACCAGCGATGATCGGGACGCTCATCAGAAACGAGAACCGCGCCGCCTCCTCCCTCTGCAGACCGAGAAAGAGTCCCAGCGTGATCGTGGCCCCCGACCGGGAGACTCCCGGTACGAGCGCCGCAGCCTGGGCGACCCCGATGCCGACGGCCTCCAGAAAGCCGAGCTTCGAGGCTTTACGGGTCCGCTTGCCGACCGCCTCCCCGACGATAAACAGCACTCCGACGAGCACGAGCATGGCGACCACGACCCACGGCGAACGCGCCGTGGTCGAGATGAAATCCTCGAAGCGGTAGCCGATAAACGCCGCCGGTATGGTCGAGGCGAGTATCAGGTAGGCTAGCCTAGCGTCCGGCTCGGCGATGCTCCGCCGCCGGATGGACCGCAGAAAAGCCCGGGCCATCCTCCACAGGTCCCACCGGAAAAAGTAGATCACGGCGAGCAGAGTTCCGAGGTGTAACGCCACGTCGAACGAGAGCCCGAAACGTGCCTGATCCAACCCCAGAAAATACTGACCCAAGAGCAAGTGCCCCGAACTCGAAACCGGCAAGAACTCGGTCAACCCCTGGACGGCACCAAGAAATATCGCTTCTAGTAACTCCAGCACCCGAAAAGCCCTCTTCTCCCGTTTACTTGTCTACCGCTTGTCTACTCTACCGGGATGCATACTACGACAAAAACGGAGGGTGTTCTGCTATCACTACCTGCGTGGTCTACGGACGGCTCAACGCTAGTAGCGCCCGGCGGTCCTGGAGAGTGATGCGGCCAGCCTCCACGTCTATAACACCGCGGTTGCGCATGTCGTTCAGGACTTTGGTGACCGACTCGCGGGTCGAGGCGACCATCGCCGCCAGATCCTGGTGCGTCAGCCGGAGGTCTATGGTAACCGGCCTGGAGTCGTTACTCTCCGTACCGAACTTGCGGGCGAGTAGCGGGAGCAGGTTCGCCAGCCGGACTTCGGTCTCGCGCGGTAGCAGGCACTTGACCAACTCCTCGTACTGCACGAGGCGCAACTCCAGAAGCGTCATAACCTTGAGCGCGACCCGCGGTTCCTGGCGGATGGCCCGCTCCATGAAAACCTTCGGGATCTTTGTTACCCGGCACTCGGTTACCGCCTCGGCGTAGGCCCGCTGCGTCGTCTCACCCGCGAACGCCAGGTGACCGAATATGTCCCAGGGCCTGAGCAGGCGCAGAGTAGCCTCCTTAGCGCCGGAGTACGGCCTGAAGAGCTTTATAACGCCGGAGATGAGCACGTAGAGCGCGTCTCCGTACTCGCCCTCCCGGTAGATAGCGTCTCCCGGATGGTAGGAGCGGTCGGCCGAAGCGATGCCCAGGCCCCGCAGCAGCGCGAGTAGATCCTGGCACTCCTGCTCTTGGAGGTCTTTTAGCTCCGGCCAGGGAACGTCGTTATCCACAACGCCTCCCGAGCCCTCTGATCTTTGAGTAAATACTTGGCTGCATCCTGCTGCACAGTGTACCGTATGTAAACAACGAACAAACGTCCCGGAGGACAATCGGGTCGCCGTACTGTAGAATGCCGGTCAACAACGAAGGATAAGGAGTAGCGGTGCGCGAGCGGTTCGCCTTTTTACTAATGATCTTCGTGCTGGTTACCCTGTTTGCGTTCGTGTTCGCGATCCTCGGCCGGGGTTCTTACGAGCCCGGTGGCTCCGCAGAAGACCCGGCAGTACATTTCGCGCTGGTCAGCCCAGCGAGCTAGTTACTACTAGAAGCCTCACGCTCTACGGCAACTTCGTAAGAGCCCATCTGAGGTCTCCCGGATAGAAGCTCCGCCGCACCCCCGCCGCGGTCTCCTCCACCGTGCGCCTTCCCGAAGGACTCGCTGTTGACCCAGTTATCGAACGACTCCCGGTCTTTCCACCAGGTAACCACCAGCACCTCGGAGTCGTCGCTGGACCGGAGCACCTGCATGGCGACAAAGCCCGGAAAGTCCTGCACAGCCCCGCCGCTACCAGCAAAGCGCTCGACGATCTGCTCCGCCGCGCCTTCCTTGACCGGCATCCGGTTCGTTATAGCTATCATGAGTCTCCTGTCACTCGTAAAGGTTGTGCCGGGTAAATCCTTAAGCCCCCGGCAGTCTTTCCAGCAGATATTCTACTCTTCCCAGTGAAACTTCCAGGTGACTAATACGTATATCACTGTACTGTAGACCGGACAACTACGAAACCCAGGTGGCTCATAGACCATACCAGATAACGTCACGGACTGTTTAGAATTCATGTGCGGGTGGTAGTATTAAGAGTAATTACTGGTTTTAGCCAGTAGCTACAATATCATAGGTACAGGAGGGTGAGTTGGTTACCAAACCGAAAAAGGCGGAGAATCCAAAGACGGCCCGGGAGGCTGAGACTCCGGACCTACTCGCCAAGTACCTGGCGCACATCGGCCAGGGACAGCTACTCACGCACAAGGAAGAAATAGAGCTCTCCAACGCCGCCAAGGCCGGTGACACCCGCGCCCGGGCCCGTCTCATAGAGAAGAACCTTCGCCTCGTGGTCAGCGTGGCAAAGAAGTACCGGGGCTACGGGCTGCCGTTTGAGGACCTCATACAGGAGGGGAACATAGGGCTGATGAAGGCGGTGGAGAAGTTTGACCCGGACCGGGGGTATCGCTTTTCTACGTACGCGACGTGGTGGATAAGGCAGGCGGTACAGCGGGCGGTGGCGGACAAGGGCCGGACCATTCGGGTACCGGTACACATGACCGAGAAGATCCGGAAGGTCAGCCGGGCGTATAACGAGTTGTCGGCGGAGCTAGAGCGGGAGCCCACCGACGAAGAGGTTGCCGGGCGGCTGGACTGGAACCTCGATGAGATCCGCCTCACGATGAGTGCTATGCCCGACGCCACAAGCCTCGACCAGCCAGTCTCGACGGAGGACACTTCCTCACAACTCGGGGACTTTATCGAGGACGACAAGGTCTCCGACACCCCGGACACCGTGATGCGGGACATGGAGACCGTGCAGCTAAAAGAAGCCATCGAGCGGCTGCCGGAGCGGGCGCGGTACGTTCTGGTACGGCGCTACGGCCTCGACGACCGGCAGCCGGCGACCCTGGCGGAGCTGGGAGACGAGTTGGAAATCTCCCGCGAGCGGGTGCGCCAGCTACAGCGGGAAGCCGAGCGTATCCTGAAAGGCGGCGAGTACGGCCGGGTCTTGCGCGATGCCGTAGCGTAGGACCGTCCGTCCAGAAAGAGAGAAGGCCGGTCCTTTTGGTCCGGCCTTTTTCACGCTTACTTTTCCGCCGTCTGCTAATCTCCCTTGAACGTGAAGGTTTATACCGGCATTTTCTGGGGCTCAGCGGTACTGTTTCTGGCGCTCTCCGGGGCTGTCGCGGCGCACCTGCTGTACGGTTTTGACCTGTGGGCGGTAGATGCGAGCCGGGTCCGGACGTCGGAGGCGCTGGATCTAGCCTCCGAGGTTTTTTCGGTGCTCGGGAATATTGAGGTTACCGGTCCGCTGATGCTCCTCGTCGCTATCTGGCTCGTGGTGCGTGGAGACCGGGTTCTCGGAGGCCGGCTGCTGGCAGCTTTCGTGGCGGCCGGTCTGATCGAGGTGTTGATGAAGTTCTTTCTGCCGCAAGTTCCGCTACCGGACGAACTCTCCCGGGCATCCGGAGCCCCGAACTTCGAGCTCCCCTACGACTACCCGTACCCGAGCGGACACATGTTGCGGGCCGTTATCTTGCTCGGGACGGCGGCTCTCCTATGGAAAAATCGGTTGGCGAGGGTACTGGCGGTGGTCTTGCTAATCGGGATGGCCGCGAGCCGGGTGTACCTCGGGGTACACTGGGCTTCCGACGTTGCCGGGGGTGCTTTGCTGGGCACGGCAGCCGTAGCCTGGGCATTTAAAGAGCGTAAAAGGAGGTCGTGAGTTGGAGGTTACGGTGGTAGGTTCTGGGACTGTAGTCCCGCGGCTGGCCCGGCGTCAGAGCTGCGTGGTGGTGGAAGGCGGCGGGGAGACGGTCGCTGTAGACCTCGGGTCCGGGACGGTGCGCGGCATGCTCCACGCGGGTATAGACCCGTTCGCCATCGACCGCGTTTTCTTTACCCACTTTCACCCGGACCACACGACGGACGCTGTGCCCTTGATCTTCTCCATAAACTACGGGGCTGACGAGCCCCGCACCCGGCCGCTCTACATCACCGGCCCGGAGCCCTTCCGCGAGTTCTGGGACCATATCCTGGGCGCCTGGGGAGAGTGGATGTCCGGAGACTACCCGATGGAGGTCTCGGAGCTTCCACCGGACTCGACCTCGCCCCTGGACCTGCCCGGCGCTACCCTGCGCTGGGCTCCGGCCGAGCACCGCCCGGAGAGCATCGCCTACCGCTTCGACTCCCCGGAGACCGGCAACGCCTTTGTCTATACCGGAGATACCCACTACGCCGGGGCCGTCGTAGACCTCGCCCGCGGAGCCCACACACTCCTCACGGAGTGTTCCTTCCCAGATGATAATCCCGTCCCGGGACACCTGACGCCAGAGAGCGCTGCGAGGATGGCCCGCGAGTCCGGCGTCGAGCGGGTAGTTCTCACTCACATCTTCCCCCCGGCTGATGATATAGACCTCGCGGCCGAGGTCGGGCGGTCCTATGACGGGGAGGTACTCGTCGCCCACGACGGTCTAAAGTTCAGTATCTAGGTACAGTACTTACCGCGCTTTCTCTTCACAAGCTACGTTCGTCTATTGCAGACGTCAACGTTACCGGTAACATCAGTATGTTTAGCAAATAGCTCGTCGTGTAGGTAATATATGTTTCAAAATCTGGGTTCAATTAAACGAGAGTTTTTAGAGGAAGCGCTAGAAGATTACGTCGGTTTATGGCAATTTCCTCAGGAGATTCGCAGACATTCAGCTCCAGTGAATCCACAAACGATCAAGGACTTGTCCATCAGACTCGTACGAGAACTGGTGGGTGAAGGTCTCTTTGTGCCTGGCGAACTGACCGAAAACGGAGGGTTTGATCCCTGGCCTCTCTCTGCTCAAGAATCCATAACGCGCATCGAGCAGTTGTGGGAAGATCTCGGTAGGGAGCCTAATCTAGGTGATGATGCACCTTGGTTTGACCTAACCAAAAAAGGTGAAAGGGTCGTGCTACAAGCGGAGGAAGGACGAAGGTAGTGAGTGTCGCCAAGAAGCCATGTTCGAAGAGCGATAGGTGTACTGCCGAGATCTACTGACGAACAGTTTCAAATCGCAATCCCTGATGAGTAGGCTAAAGCTTCATCTAGTCTGGGAAGGTTACTCATCGAAGAGAAACCCTCTGCGGAGTAGTTTAAGAAGTGCTTTTAGACCCGGCAGACCGTTCCACGCAAGCGCCGCAGCGGCCGTGCAGCGTGATCTCGTGCCACTCCGAGACAAACCCGGTCTCGCGCTCGACTTGCAGCGCCAGATACTCCATAAGCTCCTCGTTGAACTCGATCACCGTCCCGCACTCCCGGCAGCGGGCGTGGTGGTGCACCCTCTCCGTGGATAACTCGTAGCGCGAATACCCCTCGCCAAAGTCGTCTTTACGGACAATGCCGAGCTCCGTCAAAAGGTCCAGCGTCCTGTAAACCGTGGAAAGCCCGAGCTCCGGGTGCTCACCCTTTAACCGGTCATACAACTCCTCCGCCGATAAGTGCCGCTCCCCCTCAAGCTCCCTGACGATAACCCGCCGCTGATTTGTTAACCGGTAACCCTGGCTCTTTAATATCTGCTCGAACTCAACCATAATCGCAAGTTTAGTCCTGCGGGGTACTAATATCAAGAATTAGTCTTGTTAACCGAGTATCTCTATTTAGATTTGTGCTTAAAAACGCTCTTACCGGCTCCCGGCCACCAATTCCAGTCACCGAGGACGCGCATGGTAGCGGGCACCAGCATGATGCGGATGATCGAGGCGTCCACCAGGACCGCGACGGCCAGACCGAGCCCGATGGCTTTGGTAATAATGATGCCGGTAAACGCGAAGGCTCCGGTCACGACGATGATGATCGCCGCCGCCGAAGTAATGATACCGGCGGTCGAGACCAGACCTTTCTGGACGCTCTCGGTGTTGGAGTCGCCGTTCTCGTAAGCCTCGCGGATACGGGAGAGCAGGAACACTTCGTAGTCCATCGAGACACCGAAAATGGTACTGAACATCAGGATGGGCAGCGTCGAGTCCACGAAGCCGAGAGGCGTAAAGTTCAGGATGCCGGACAGGTTTCCCTCCTGAAACACCCAGACCACCGCCCCGAAGCTCGCCGTAAGGCTCAGGATGTTCACGATCACGGCTTTCAGCGGGATAAAGAACGAGCGGAAGGTGAGGAATAGTATCAGATACGTTACCCCGAGGACGAACGCCAGGGCGTAGGGCGCGTTACCGTAGAGGGCTTCTATAAAGTCCTTCTGTCCGGCGGACAGCCCACCGACGAGGAAGTTCTGTATGCCGGAGGGAGCCTGGACGGTCCGGACTTGATCCACATCGGCCCGAGCTTGCTCACCGTAGGGGTTGGTGGTGCTTACCGCCTGTACTAGCGTCTGATCCCCGGCCACGAACGTATCGAGGGCGTTCCGGACCTCTTCGGAGTCGCGGACCTCCGGGATGGACAGGACGTTCGCGACGCCCTGTGGCGTGACCTCGCCGTTCGCAGAGACGCCCTCCGGCAGTTCCGGAAGCTGAGACTCCAACTCTTCGGCGGCGCGGCGCTCGGCCTCCGCCCGGACCTGCTCCTCAGCCCCGGGTGGCAGAGTGCCAAACTGGGATCTCAGGGAGTCTAGCTGCTGCTGGACGCCTTGTTCTACTTGCCGGTCGGCCTCTGCCTGGCCCTGTTCTCGAGCGTCGGTAATCTGTGCGGCGTACCCGCGGGCAACGTCGGCGCCGACGGTGTAGAGGCTCTCCACCCGCTCGACGCCGTCCTCGGACCCAATACGGTCTCCGAGCTTCTCTACAGCCGCCAGGCTCTCGGCATCGAGCGGGTCGCTCTCTGTTGTGGCGACCACTTCTACCGGGTTCAGGGCCGCGTAGTCGAACTGTTCCCGCAAGAGGTTATCTCCGGCGCGGGACTCGTAGCGTTCGGGCAGGACGTTGGCTTCGGGAATACCGACCTTCATGTAGGTAGTCGGGTAGAGCAGGGTAAAGAGGACGGCCCCGACGCCTATTATCACGATCCAGGGGTGGCGCATCACGGCCCCGGCGCTCCGGCTCCAGAAGCGGGTCCCGGAAAAGCCCCGGTAGCGCCGGATCGAGAGCGCGTTTACCTTCTCGCCGAGGATGCCAAGCGCCGCCGGCAGCAGCGTCAGCGCCGCGAGGACCGAGACGAAAACCACGATCACCCCGGCCACCCCGATAGACCGCATGAACATGTACGGGAAAAACAAGAGGCCGGAAAGCCCGATCAGCACGGCGGTCCCGGAGAAGAAGATGGAGCGTCCCGCCGTCGAGACCATGCGCGGGACCGCTTCTTCTATGGGACGTTCCAGGAGTTCCTCCCGGAAGCGGCTAACCGCGAAAAGCGCGTAGTCGATGCCGAGCCCGAGTCCGAGCATCGTCGCGATGGACAGCGTAAAGATGGACATGTCGTAGACACCGGAGAGGAAGTACAGGGCGCTAAGGGTAGTCGCCACACCGGCGACCCCGATCATGATCGGTATCCCGGCCGCCACGAAACTACCGAACGCGATCACGAGTATGACCAGCGCCAGCGGGAACGCGTACTTCTCGGCCTTCCTTATGTCCTCGTTGCTCGCGTTCTGGATGTCGAGATACACCGCCGGAGCCCCGGTAACGTAGGTCGTAAGCTCATCCGTGCGCACCTTCTGCCGGACTTCGTCGACCAGGTTCTGGGTCTCATCCACGGTGATGTTAAAGCCGATGACGGCGTAGCTCTCCTCGCCGTCTTTAGAGATAAAGCGTGGGTCTTCGGTATCCGAATAAGTGGCGACAAAGCTCGTCTCCGGCAGATCGCGCAAGTCCTCCAGCGCCCGCTGTTCAGCTTTCTGGAACTGTTCGCCGCGGGCGGAAAGCCCGTCGTCGCCCTGGAACACGACCGTAAGGGTGGCCGGCGAGCGTCCGAAGTCGTCGACCATTATGTCCTGTACTCTCTCGGCTTCGGTGTTTGAGCCAGCAAAGCCGCCGCCCTTGAGCCGGTCGCCGAGGTTTGGGGCGAAAAATGCGCTGGCGATGAGTATTAGAGCCCAGAAGCCGACCACAAACCACCGGTACCGGTAGGTAAACTCGCCGATCCGCTCGAAGATCCTCATGCTTGTATGTTACACAAACCGTCCGCCGTGGCTGGTGTTTCTATTACGTGGTTGCGGGCTGTATCAGGTATTTCTGGCTTCCGGCGGGGCTTTGCGGGGCAGGAACAGGCAGAGTAGCACGCCGAGCACCGGGAAACCGGAGATCAGGAGCATCGTCGTCTCAAGACTTCTAGCGTCGGCCAGGAAACCCAGTAGCGGGGCGCTGATACCCCCGAGGCCGATGGAGAGACCCATCGTAATACCGGCGGCAAGCCCGATGCGGCCGGGTAGGTACTCCTGACCCATAACCACCGTTACGCCAAACGTGCCGATGGTAGAGGCCCCGATCAGGCCGAGCAAGACCACCCCGACCACCGGTCCGGCGAACGTAAAGCCTAGAGTCAGAGGTCCTACTATCACCATGGACCACAAGAGCACCGCCCGGCGTCCGACGCGGTCGGCGAGCTGGCCGAGCAGCAGGGTCCCGGCAGCCCCGGAGAATAGCATCACCGAGAGGGCCGCGTTCCCAAACGCCGCCGACTCCCCGAGGACCCGGTTGTAGTACTCGGCGACAAAGGTCACGAGACCGAAGTAAATAAAAGATCGGGCGGTAACGACCCCGACCATAATGGTAAACGGTCCCCAGGCGTCCGGGGCTTGCGCCGGTCTGTCCTCTCCTTCCGGTGCAGGCTCCGGGCCGAAGCGGAGCAGCCGGGGCGTTGCGGCGAACAGGACGCCGGCCATTGCCGCGGCCGGCAGCGCCAGGAACAGGGTACCCGGCAGGCCAAAAAAGAGGACCAGCGGGGTGGTAAGTACTGGACCCAGGGCGAAACCAGCGTTGCCGCCGACGGAAAAAAAGCTCATGCCCCGGGCCCGTCCGGAGCCGGAGACGTAGTTCGCGAAACGCGCGCCTTCGGGGTGGAAAGCGGCGACCCCGATACCGCTGGCGACGACGCACAAGAAGATCAGGCCGAAGCTCGGAGCCACGCCCGCCAGCGCTATACCGGCCCCACCGAGCAGCAGACCGAGCGGCATAAAGATTGGCAGCGGCCGGCGGTCGGAGAAGATGCCGAAAAGCGGCTGCACGAGGGACGAACTGACCGTCGCGGCGAGCACCAGAGACCCGGCGGCGGCCAGAGATATACCCCGCTCGGCGATTAGGAACGGTATTAGCGCCGCTACCGCGCCCTGGTTTACGTCTATAAACAAATGTCCGGCCGACAACACGGTCATGGACCGCTTGTCTACACCTTTTGCCACGCTCACGCCCAACGCCGTCGCCCTTCTACCGACCGATACTGCCTAGAATATAAAGATACTACCAGCCGCCGGATGCCTCGTAGGGCGAAATCGCCCACGTCCGGGTAGCGCTGAGGTCGGCGAACGCGTCGAGCCCTTCACTGACCGCGCCGAGCACCGGGTTGGAGGGTGCGCCGTCGGCCGGTTCGCCGGGAGCTGGACGGCCGCCTTTCGGGGGCGACACTTTGATCACCGGCCCGTACTCCCCGTCGAGATCTCCGAGCCGCCGGGCGCGGGCCACGGCCGCCCGGAAGCCGCCGGTCTCGTCTATGAGTCCGTTTTCCAGCGCCTCCGCGCCGGTCCAGACACGTCCCCCGGCGATCTCTTCCAGGTCCGGAGGCGGGATCTCCCGTCCCTGGACGACCCGGTCTTTGAAACCAGTGTAGAAGTGCTGCATCTGGCTTTCTAGAACTTCTAGTTCGTCTTTAGATGGTTTGCGGGTGGCGTCGAAAAGCCCGGCGCGGGCGCCGCGCTCGACAGAGACGGGGTTTACGCCGAGTTTGCCGTAGAGCCCGGAGAGAACGGGCCGGGTGACCACGACGCCTATAGAGCCGGTAACGGTGCTCCGCCGGGCGATGATGTGGTTCGCGGGAGCCGCGACGTAGTAGCCGCCGGAGGCCGCAGCGTCTCCCATAAGAACCACGACGGGCTTTTTAGACCGGATACGTTCCACCTCGCGCCAGATCAGGTCCGAAGCCAGCGCGTCTCCGCCCCGCGAATCCACGTAGAACAGGATGGATGAAATCCGGCGGTTTTTCTCGGCCGCCCGCAACGCGGCGACTACCGAATCACTGCCGGCCTGCTCCCCGCCTACCAGCGGCAGCGGGACCGGCAGACGCCGGCTCTGGCCCCGGGTGATCGTACCGCTCAACCGCACGAGACCGACCCGGCGGCGCTCGCGGCGCTTGTAAGGTTTCCGCAACGTCCGGCGGGCCGCGCCCCACTCCGCTAGCCGAACCCGCCCACCGTCATCAGTGTCCCTGGAAAGCTTTCCGGCCAACTCATCTTCGTAGCACACGCCGTCGAGCAGCCCTGCCTCCACGGCGGCGTCCGCGTCGTAGGGCGCGCGGTCTATGAGGTCTCGGACCTCTTCGGGGCTCAGCTTGCGGCCGCGGGAGATGGCGTCTACCAGCTCCGAAAAGCGGTTGCCGACGAGCCGCTCGGTCTGCTCGCGGGCCTCTTCTGAGAAGTCGTTGCGGGTAAAGAGTTCACCGGCGGACTTGTACGGGGAAACGGCGAGCACCTCGGCCTCGATGCCGGCCCGCTCCAGACCTTCTTTGAGGAAGTTTACCCGGGTACCGAGGCCGACCACCCCGACCGTCGCGAGCGGCGGCGCGAAGATCTCATCCGCCGCGCACGCCAGGTAATATGACCGGGTGTCCGGCTCGACCACGTAGGATACGACCCGTTTACCCCGCTCCCGGAAACGTTCCAGTTCCCGCCACAGCTCCTCAAGCGAAGACCAGCCGACGCCCGAGTCGAGGCCCTGCACGCGCAGTACCACTCCCCGGACCCGGCCGTCATCCGCTATGAGGTCCAGCTTTTCCCTCAGCGACTCCAGGCTTATGCATGGCGTACCGCCAGTGACCCCGGAAGATATGCGGGCTCGGAGACCTTTCCGCTCCGGCTCGAACTCCGGCAGCGAGCCGGTAACGTCGAGCCAGACAAACTCCGGCGGCCGCTTTAGCGCCCGGCGGTAGAGGTTGCCGAAAAAGCGGAGCACGTTGATCAGGGCGTAGTAGATAGCAGTCATTCACCGTGATCTTACATCACGGCGGAGCCGCCACTGTGTTATAAACTCCAGTAAGAATGATTATTGATCGACATACAAAGTATCTGCCATGACCGTAACACTGGAGCACGACATCAAGAACAAGTTCCGCCGGTCGGGGTACACCTTAACCTCGCAGCGCCGGGCGGTGCTTGACGCCCTCCGGGACGCCAAGGGCCACCCGTCGGCCGAGGAAGTCTACCTGCAGGTCAAGAAAAAGAACCCGCGGGTGGCTCTGGGCACGGTATACCAGGCGCTCTCGGTCTTAGAAGACATCGGGGTTATCGACGCCAAGCACTGGTCCGACTCGCCGACGCGCTACGACCTGAACACCGAGGACCACACGGACATCCGCTGCATCCGGTGCGGCCGAATCTCCGAGGTTCCCGGCATTGATTTCGGTGGCTTGGACGAGAACATCCGCCTCAATACCCCCTACGCCGTAACCAGCACGGCGCTCGTCGTCGAGGGCGTGTGCCCGGAGTGCCAGGCGAAAGAGTAAGCCCAGGATGGATAAAGAGCTTATCGAAGTGCTGGAAAAGGAAGCCGGTCTCGGCCGGGAGCAGGCTGAGAACGCTGCCCGGGTAGTCAAGACCTTTCTCGAACGGCGGGCCGCCGAGCGCGGTTCCGCCCCGAACCCGGAGGAATTCCGGGGTCTCTTTGCCGGTTCGGCGGAAATCTTTGAGGGTAAAGAGAAGCCTTAACTCCGGGCTTTAGCATTAAAACTTTACGCCGGGCCTTTTAACAGGTATCCTCCGCCCAGATCTACTTTCTTCAGGGACAGTGAAGGAGGGTGACATGAACCGGCGCGAAGATCCCCCCTCGGGGTCCGTTAACGCCCGCATAAAGGATATAGAACAGGCTATCGCAGATCTGCGCCAGGACCTCACGGCGTCTGAAAGCGTTAGAACTTCAGGAGACTCGGAGTTCACCAACGGCATTGCCAACGGCGCTGCCAACGGAAACGGACGGCCGGATCGGGAGTCCCAGGAAGATATTTCGGCTCTCCGGCAGGAGTTCAACGCCCGGCGTCGCGCCCGGGCAAACCTGGACCTTCCCGCGGGTTACCGGGCCGGTCGGCGGGCTTCGGTCGGCCGCGAGGTCGAGGCGCTGAGGGCGGAGATAGAGATCCTGGAGGCCCGGCTGCAGGAGCAGGTCGCCGAGTCCGAGGCGCTCCGCAAGAGCGAGGTGCGGGAGATCAAGACGCTGGCCGAAGGTCGGGAGCAGGCGCTGCGCCGGTCCCACGCCACCCGGCTCGCAGAGATCCGCAAGATCGCTGCAGATCGGCTACAGAGGCTGCAGGCTCAGCGCCGGGCCGACGTCGAAACCCTCCGCAACAACTACGTTAGAGAGCTCGCCGGAGCGCGCGCGGAACTTCGCAACCGGCTCGCCGACCTGGAAGAGAGGGCCGCGGGTCTCAAGCTGCGGCTCGACACCGAAGCCGAGATCTATGCCGGACGCATAAGAGAACTGGAGGACCAGAGGATCAGGGAGCAACTCGCGGCAGAGGAGCGGGAGGCCCGGCTGCGGAAAGAGCGCGCGGAGGTTGAGCGGCGTCTGGAAGACCGGGTCGTCGAACTTGAGGGAGCGGTCGAGGAGCACGAAGCGTTGCGGCACAGCTTGTTAGAAGAACTAGAGTCCGTAAAGACCCGTACCGAAGGACGCGAATCCCGGGACCGGGTCCGGCAGCAAGGACAGTCCAGGAAGTAAACGGCCGGCGGGCTAGGTCTGTCCGGAGCTTTGCTTGCGGGCCCTTTCCTGGCGGATCTCCCGCTGGCGCAGGCGTTTCTGGTTGTGGAAGTAGAACCCGATCCCGCGCCGGGCTCCTATATAGGAGGCGAGCACGGAGACGACAACCAGTACGGCGGTAAGCAGGATCTCCGTCGGGCTCCGAAGGTTCGCTATCGGGTCTCTGGTGGTATCGAACAATATTAAGGCCCCGAAATTGACCACGAGCGAGATCGCGAAAGACAGAACACTGACCATGACGCCGTGCAAGACCCGGCGGGCCGGTGCCAGGTAGCTGGCGGCCATCCCTCCAAAGTAGAAAGCGAAGGCCACCGAGAACGTCAGCACCACCCCGGTAAACACCGACACCTCGGCGATCCGGCCCCCCACGAACGCCGTGAGTATCGGCGCGAAAATACCGAACAGCACGAGTATCCCGAGCACCAGGGCGATAAACATCCCGCTAGCTATAGCGCGCGCACTACTCATAGTGCAGAGATTCTACCAGCACCTCTTGTACGACCGCGTGAGCAGGGCTACAGGCCGGCGAGGACCCGGCCCCGGACGATTACTCTCCGGCGAGGGCCGCGACCAGTTCGCGGCAGAAGTCCGGGATGTCGGGGACGACGCGGCCCCAGACCAGGTTACCCTCCCGAAAGGCGGCCTTGTCAACCCAGGTGGCCCCAGCGTTTACGAGGTCGTCTTTGATCCCCGTGGAGCCCGTCGCCCGTACCCCGTCCACGATACCGGCGGAGATCCCCACCAGACCCCCGTGGCAGATGATGCCGACCGGTTTGCCCGCGTCGTGGACGCTTTTTACGAGGTCCGTAATCCCCTCGTACCGCCGCAGCTTGTCCGGCGCCCAGCCGCCGGGTACCACCAGACCATCAAGCTCGGCGGCATCCACACCGTCGGCCGTGGTGTCCGCCTGGGCGGTGAGGGCATTCTTGCCGGATACCGGCTCGGTGTCGGGGCCTACGGTCACCACCTCGGCACCTTCCTCACGGAGCCGCATCACCGGCACCCAGTACTCCAGGTCCTCGAATCCCTCGGCGAGCAAGACGACTATCTTTTTTCCTTCAAGCTTCACGGGCTCTCCTCTCATCTAAAGGTGGGCTAACGTAACTTCTGTCGGGGCTGATCCTATTACCGGGCTTCTGGTCGGCGAGCAGGGCGTCCACGGATTTCCGGGCTATGTCTCCGCCGAGTTCCAGAGCTTTGAAGAGTTCCGGTACGGCGTCCGCGCCCCTTCCGGCGGAGAGTAGTCTTTGCGCAGCCTCCAGATGCTCCTCATACCCGGACCCGGAAGACTCTGGTATCGAAGACGGATTTGCCGGAGACGGATTTGCCGGAGACGGATTTGCCGGAGACGATTCCCCGCCGTGGACGAGGGCTAGGATCTCCTCCCCGTACCGGGCCGCCCGGCGGAGCCCGATCCCTTTTATTGCGCCTAGCTCCCGGGTGGTCGTTGGTTTGCGCGCGGAGATTTCCTCCAGGTGGGAGTTGTGGAGCACGACATACGCCGGGACCTGCTGGCTGCGAGCCTGCTCCGCCCGCCAGCCCCGCAACCGCTCGAACAACTCCGGATCCGGCTCTACGTTTTCCCTGCCGTTCGCGACGCTCGGCCCTGCTAGCGCCACCTCATGGCCGGTGGCCTCTACACCACCGGCTTCCCCGAGACACACGTCGCACCCGGCACAGGGGACGACGTCTTCGGTGTCGCCGAAGTGCCGCAACAGATGCTCCCGGCGGCAGCTTCCGAGGTCCGCGTAGGTTTCCACGTCCCCGATCTGGCCGTAGGAGAGTCGGAGACGGTTTTTCAGGCGGGCGGCGATATTCCGGCGGCCCGCGGAGTCCAGGTCCCTCTTGCGGAGCCGGACGTCGACCAGCGCCCCTCTCGGCACAGCCTCGATAGTACCGTCGACCATCATCTTGTAAGCGGCGGTCTGGGCTACCACGGGCGTGACCCCGGCGCGCCGGGCAAGCTCCGGGACCTTTACCGTCCCTTCTCCGGGGAGCGCGGCGTGGACGGCGGAGAGTTCTTCGCGCATCCCCTCCGGCTCCTCCTCGACGCGGCGCACTTCTATCTCGGCCCACAAGTCATAGCCGCGCGCCAGCGCCCCGGCTTCTTCGAGGCCACCGAGCAGTATCCCGGCGGCGTCCGGGTCTACCCGGCCAAGCGCCGCCAGAGAAGCCGGCGGCACGTTTATCCTTCCGCCTTCCGAAGCGTCGGCCAGCGCCCCGAAAAAGGACTCGGCGTCCTCCCCGCCGGTGGCGCTAACCGTGACCAGGCGCTTCCGCCGGCCTATATCCGCGCCGCGGTAGAGAACGACGCACGAGGCCGGCTCCCCGTCCCGTCCGGCCCGTCCGGCTTCCTGGATGTAGGCCGGCAGGCTGCCGGGAACGCTCGCGTGGATCACGAACCGCACGTTCGGCTTATCCACCCCCATCCCGAAAGCGACGGTCGCGACCACGACCGATACCTCGTCCGTCATAAACCGCTCCTGCACCGCCGTCCGGTTCGCGGAACCCATCCCGGCGTGGTAGGCGACCGCGTCCACTCCAGCCCTCCGTAGCTCTTCCGCAAGCTCCTCGCACTCCTTGCGGGTCGTCGCGTAGACGATGCCCGGCGGCGGCGAGCTTCGTATCACACTCAATATCAGCGGTAGTTTGTGCTTTTTCTCGCGGGCGGGGAGCACCCGGTAGGTGAGGTTCGGCCGGTTAAAGCTGGTTACGACGACTTCCGGCTCGCGCATCTTTAGAGCCTGTACGATGTCTTCGCGGACTTTCGGGGTAGCGGTCGCCGTGAGCGCCAGTACCGGCGGGCTACCGAGGTCCCTCACAGCCCGGGGCAGAAACAGGTAGTCCGGACGGAAGTTATGGCCCCACTCCGAGATGCAGTGTGCCTCATCCACCACGAAAAGCCCGACCCCGGCGCGCCGCAGGGAGAGGACGAACTCCAGGGAGCGCAGGCGTTCGGGGGCTACATAAAGAAGTTTGATCTCCCCGGTCCGCACCCGCCGTTCTACGTCCCACCGCTCTTCGGGTGATAGCCCGGAGTGTAGCGTGGCCGCCCCGGCGACCGAGCTTTGTAGGAGCGAGTCCACCTGATCCTTCATGAGCGATATCAGCGGCGAGACGACGACGGTCAGGCTCTCCTGCATCAGCGCCGGCACCTGGTAGCACAGGCTCTTGCCGCCGCCGGTCGGCATCACCGCCAGAGTATCGCGTCCGTCGAGGACAGCCCGGATCGCAGCTTCCTGCCCCGGCCGGAACGAGTCGAACCCGAAAACTTCTTTTAGAACTCCGAGCGGCATACGGTGAATATAAGCTATCCGCCGCCGGGTTTCAGCGCCGCCGCCAGCGGCCCGAGTAACCTGCTAGAGCCGGCTGTCGCGCTCTGCCGTTATGGAGAGAATGCGCGGGGTATCCCGGAGGTAGGACCAGCCGGAGATCAAGGTCAAAACGGTCGCCAGGATCATAAGCCAGAACCCAACTTCGGTGAAACCTAGTAGAAGAATGAAGATGGCGAAGCTCTGGGAGACCATCTTCGCTTTGCCCCAGCTATTCGCCGCTATGACTTCACCGGCTTCCAGGGCCACCATCCGCAGGCCCGTCACGGCGAACTCCCGGATCACCATGATCGCCGCGAGCACCGCCGGCATAGAGCCTTCTCCGACGAGCGCGAAGAACAGCGAGACTATGAGCGCCTTGTCGGCGATAGAGTCCATGAGCTTGCCGAAACCCGTTACCTTGCCGCTACGGCGGGCGGCGATGCCGTCGAAGTAGTCGGTAGCGATAGCCGCCATGTAGAGTATTACCGCGAGCGTCCGGCCAAAGGGATAGGGCAGGTACAGCGCGACCATTACCGGTACGACGGCGACCAGCCGCGCCAGAGTAAGCTGATTTGCAAAGGTCACGCCATGTCCCTACCCGGGTTTCTACCTGACTCCTCCACGCTGCGAGAAACCTAGCAGGTTTCTCCGCGGCGCTCAAGAGGTATCTTGCGGACGGCTACTCGTGCGAGCTCCGCGTCTGGGTGACCGACGGCCGGATAAAGAAACCGACGACCCAGTCCGCGACGATCCGGGCCTTGCTCTGAGGGCTCTGCAACCGGATGAGGTACGCAAACCGCCAGAAGAGCGCCGCTATCAGACCGGTAAACTGCACGCCCATCACCTCGTTTACCGCGAAGTCGCTGCCGACCTCTACTAGCTGGCCGAGCGGCTTGAACTCGAACTCTTCGATGTCCTCCTCGCGGCCGTCGATGACCGCCAGGATGTTCTTCGCGGCCAGGTACCCTTCCTGGGTAGCGGCCTGGGCGTTCGGCGGCACGTGCTGGCCGTCCTCACCGGTCGGTATCGCCGCGCAGTCGCCAAGAGCCCACACGCCGGGCCGGTCCTTGACCCGGAAGGACTTGTCCACCTCGATGCCGTCCCGCTGCGTCAGTGGTACGTCGAGGTCGTCTATGGCGACGTTCGGGCGGTTGCCGGCGGTCCAGATCACGTTCTCCGTGTTAATGGAGTCGCCGTCCTTGAGGCTGACGCAGTCCTCGGTGATCTCCTCGGCCAAGGTATTGGTCATCACCTGGATGCGCTGGCTGACGAGCTGCGCCCGGGCGGTTCGCCGCAGCGCCGGGTCTAGCTCCGGCAGGATGTGAGGCAGCCCCTCGACGAGGAAGATCCTTACCCGGTAAGGGTCGATGTTCGGGAAGTCAGGGGCGAGCATCTCGTGGACCAGGGTGTGGAGCCCGGAGGCCGTCTCGACGCCCGTAGCACCGGCCCCGATAACCACGAAGGTCAGCTTCGACTCGGGGACCTCGCCGCTGCTCATCATGGAGACTTCCTCAAAACGCTCTATGACCCGGTTGCGGATGCGCTCGGCGTCCTCGGGACCGCGCATCGTCATGCTGTGCTCCTCAACGCCCGGAATGCCGAAGAAGTTCGGCTGGCCGCCGAGCGAGATCACTAGCTGGTCGTACGGGAACTCCTGGCCGCCGGCCGTTACCGTTTTCTTGTCGTAATCCACGCCCTCTATCTCAGCCCGCCGGAAGCTCGCGCCGGCCTGTATCAGAGCCCGCCGCAGCGGCTGGGCTACATTGTTGGAGTCGATGTCGCTGGAGACTATGCCCGGCACCATCGGCCAGAAGGTAAAGAAGTTCTCCTTGGCGAGTACCATCACCCCGATGTCGTCGCGGTCTTTTACCTCGTCGCAGATCTCCTTTGCCGTGGTGAAACCGGCAAAGCCGCCGCCCAGGATCAAGACCTTGTTCTCGAAGTCCGCGTAGCGGGGCTTCTCCCACCGCGCGTACCGCGGCTGAGGGTTCAAGGCCCGGCGCAAAGTCCCGAGCGCGAGAACCGTACCCCCCACTGCCAACCCTGTTTTGGTCAAAATATTCACACACACCTCCAAAGCTGTGTTCGATCGGCTCTCATACCCAGGCTACCCGGTGGTTCCGCGCCGCGTGCCCGGTACTAGTTTAACTCACACCTGACCCTCCTGGAGGAAACGCTATTACCTCAAGCAACCCTCTTGCTACCCCGGAAGTAGTCCCGGGTCTCGCGGGCGATAACGCCGGAGAGGATCAGGAGCCCGATCAGGTTCGGAAACGCCATCAGCCCGTTTAGTAAGTCGGCCAGCGTCCACACAAACTGTAGACCCCCCGTAGCCCCGATAAAGATGACGCCGGTAAACAGTATCCGGTACGGTAAGACCAGCCGCCGGCCAAAGAGATACTCCATGTTCCGCTCGCCGTAGTACGACCACCCGATCATCGTCGAGAACGAGAATATCGCCAGGCTGATGGCGACCACCACAGGTCCCCACGTGCCCCCGAGCCCTTCGGTAAACGCCGCCTGCGTAAGCTCGCTGCCGTCAAAGCCCTGCAACCACATGCCGCTCGTAATGATTGCCAACCCCGTAAACGAGCAGACGACGAGGGTGTCGATAAACGTCTGGGTCATGGAGACCATCGCCTGACGCACCGGCTGGGTGGTCTGGGCGGCGGCCGCCGCAATACCGCCGGTGCCGAGCCCCGACTCGTTCGAGAAGATACCCCGGGCGACCCCGAACCGGATCGCCGCGAATATGCCACCGCCGACGACCGCCGAGCCCGTGAAAGCGTCGGAGATGACGAGCCCGATAGCCGCCGGAATCTCGGTGACGTTTACGGCCAGGACAATGGTGGCCCCGATCATGTACAAAACCGCCATGATCGGCACGAAGGTCGCCGTAAACTTCCCGATGCGCCGGATGCCGCCCAAAATAACGAGCCCGACCAGAGCCACCAGCACTATGCCGGTCACCCAGACGGGTATGTTAAAAGCCGTCTCTATAGCGTTGGCCGTGGCGTTGGCCTGCACCATGTTGCCGATACCGAAAGCCGCGATGGCGGCGAAGATCGCGAACGCGCCGCCCAGGATGGCCCCGGTCGAGCCGCCGATGCCGTTCTTCAGGTAGTACATCGGGCCGCCGCTCATCTCGCCCCGGGAGTCCCGGACCCGGTACTTCACACCGAGCAGGGCTTCGGAGTACTTGGTCGCCATCCCGAAGAGAGCCGTGATCCACATCCAGAAGAGCGCGCCCGGTCCACCGGCAGCGATAGCTGTCGCCACCCCGACGATGTTGCCGGTACCGATGGTCGCCGCCAGCGCCGTCATCAGGGCCTGGAAGTGGGAGACATCCCCCTCGTTCTCGGCGTCGGGGTCTTTGCGCTGGATCAGGGCCAGGTGCAGCGACGAACCTAACTCCCGGAACTGTATCCCCCGCAGGGTAATGGTCAGAAAAACACCCGCCCCGAGCAATAGTATGATCAGGGGTGCCCCCCAAATGATGGTGCTTGCCTGCGCTATGCGGTCTTGCATGTTAGTTTCTCCCTCCCAAAGAACTAGTCCCGGCTCCGCCCCTGCCTGCTACCCGACCGCGCCAACCTTAGATGGCGGTACACATTTCGGGTAAGTGCTAACGTAAGATAGCGTGGGCGTAAGCCTCCTGTCTATAGCCCGCTGTCCAATAATCCTGTATATAATCGCCGGATGGCAGCGGAGTGGAACAAACTCGGGGTTCTTCCGGTACGGTCATCGGCGGTGGCCTGCTACCTGGTGCGCGCCGAGACCGGGGCGGTGCTCGTAGACACCGGGACCCCGGGCCACGCGAAGCGGGTATTGCGGGCGTTACAGGAGCTAGGTCTGCAACCGGCGGACGTAGCCCTGATCCTGCTGACCCACCACCACCCGGACCACGCCGGGAGCGCGGCCGTCCTCCGCGAGAGCCTCGGAGCCCCGGTAGCCGCGCACCCGACCGACGTGCCCTACATAGAAGCCGGCGGCGGCCCCACACCACAGGGTTTTACCCGGGTCGGTCGGGCCATGAGCGCCGCAATGGGTGTCATGAGCCCGCTAATAAGCCAGAAGCCCGTGCCGGTAGACGTCGAATTGCGGGAGGGCGACGACCTCTCGGAGTTTGGCATCTCCGGGCACATATTCGAGACGCCGGGGCACACGATGGGCTCCATAACCGTGCTTTTGGAGTCGGGGGCGGCGCTCGTGGGAGACGCGGCCGTCAACTTCAGCGGTCCGAACTTGCCGCCCGTCGGGGAGGACCTGCAGGCGACCCGGGCCTCGTACTCGAAGGTGAAGGAACTAGAGGCCGCCCGCCTCTACTCGGGACACGGCGACGCCTTCTCTCCCACGGAGCTTCCCTAGCAGAGCTTTTCCAGCCGGCGGCTTCTAGCCGTTCGCCACGGCGACCCGCACGGTCCGGCGGCGGGGACCGTCGAACTCGGCAAAGAATACGCCCTGCCAGCGCCCAAGGTCCAGCTCTCCGCCCTGCACGACCAGGCACTGGGACTGCCCGAAGAGGCTGGTCAACAGGTGCGAGTCGCTGTTGCCTTCGGCGTGCTGAAACTTCACGTCCAGCGTTTGCAGGAAGGCGCGGCAGGCGGCGGCGAGGTCCCGGGGCACGTCGCGGTCGGAGTCCTCGTTTATGGTGATGGCGCCGGTCGTGTGGGTCGAGGATATGATGCAGAAGCCTTCATCAACGCCCGAGTCCCGGACGGCGCGGCGCACCTCGTCCGTGATCGAGATCAACTCGTAGCGGTCCTCTGTCGAGACCCCGATATCGGTAACTTTCATGCGGCTCCTTCCGGTAAAGTTCTACAACCCGAGCGCCCCGGGTAGCCCGGCAAAGCTGTCCAGCAGCAGGTCCGGACCCGCGTTCGCGCCGGCGGCTCCGGGACGGTACTTACCCGTTCGGACCTGAAAAGAACGCAGGCCCGCCGCCCGGGCACCCGCTACGTCGGCCTCCGGGTCGTCCCCGACCACCGCGACCTCCCCGGCAGAGAAGCCCAGGTCGTCGAGAGCGGCCTCGAAAAACGGCTTCTCCGGCTTGCCGACCACCGTGGCAACCTTGCCGCTCGCGTACTCCAGGGCCGCGACGAACGCCCCGGCGTCAAGTGACGGCCGCCCGGAAGAGCCTTCCGGCTGCCAGTAGCGGTTTTTCTGCAACGCCACCAACCCCGCGCCCTCCATGAGATGCTGGAACGCCGGGTTCAGCCGATTGTAGGTAAAGCCGTCGAGCAGGTCCCCGACGAGGACGCAGTCCGGGGACTCATCCACCACCTCGATACCTCCAAGGTCTTCTAGAAGACCATCGGCGACGAGGGCGTGGCACCGGCGGCCGCGCAACAGGGTCGCGGCGGCTATGGCGGGGGTGAGTATGTGACGCTCGTCTATGGCAAACCCCATATCGCGCAACCATTCGGCGACTTCCCGGCGAGGCCGCCGGGTAACGTTGGTCGCGCAGCGGACGGCTATCCCGGCGTCCAGCAGCTTTTGTAGAGCTTCCGGAGCACCGGGCACCGGCTCGTCGCCCTCGTAGAGCGTGCCGGTAAGGTCGAGGATCAAGCCACGTATATTCACCCACCCATGATAGTCTGTTGCCTGCCGCAGCCGCTACCGGGCTACCGGCCTGGTGAACATCAACGAACACAGAGAGACCAGAGCTTTTACACTCCGGTCTCTCTATGTTTTCTTGGAAAGGCGCGAGGTTCTGCCGGTAGTAGAGTTTCTACGAGTTGTGTCGTCGGGGCCAGATCAGGCCTAGCAAGCCAGAGCCTGTCAGCAGCAAGGCGAGCGGAGCCAGGAGTATCGGGCCTCCTGTATCGGGCATCTCTTGCATTTGTGTACCGTCACTAGCGACGGGGTGATTGCGGGCGGGCGGGTTGCAGCACTTGACCTTGCACGTCATCGAGTGTCTCGTCCGAAGAAAGAGGCAGTGAGCCTTCGGGAAGCGGGGTCAGACTAGAATACGGGTATTCCTCACAGGCCAGACCGTCGTTGTCTTGGTCCAGGTTATTCGGGTCACTGGGGTCCTGATTGTAGACAGCCTGAGCTTCTTCTTGGGTCGCAAAGTCTTCGCAGTCCAAGTCACCGGTTGGGCTTACCGCTGACTGTACGGGAACTTCGTCCCTGGCGGTTCCGTCCGGGTAAGTAAAGGTCTCACAGGCAACACCGTCGTCTTCAGTGTCCAGGTTGTTCGGGTCCGAGGGGTTAGCCCTCAGGTTTCCTTGGGCCTCCGCCTGCGAACGTCCGAAATCTTCGCAGTTCAGGTCACCTTGCTGAGCCAAGGCTGCCGGTGCAAAAACTAGCATGGCTAGCATGGCTAGCGTAGCCGTATAGAGTAAACGTCTCATATTGCCTCCTTCTAATCCTCGGTCCCTCTAAGAGAGTCCTTAAGCCTTTCCCCTTTAAACCAACAACATGCTAAATGCTCGAAAGGCGCGGGTCAAATCAGCTTTTCTACCGTCTCATCGGAGGCAGGTGAGGTTCGCCGGGGTCCTACGGAGCTTTACCGCTGGTCGGTGTCCAGCGATTCCCAGAGGTAGAAGCAGGCGAGCGTGCGGTGTGGGCTCCAGGGTTCGGCTATGCTCCGTAGCTCGTCGGGGGTGGGTAGCGCGGGGAGAGCCGTAGGCTTTCTCGACGGCGCGGCGGATGCCGAGGTCGCCGACCGGGAGGATGTCGGGACGGCGGAGGTGGAACATGAGAAACATGTCGGCGGTCCACTGCCCGATGCCTTTTACGGCGATCAGGCGTGACGCGACTTCTCCGTCCGGCAGCTCCGGCAGTAGTTCGAGGTCGAGGTCGCCGGATGAAGTCTTGTGTGCGAGGTCTCGCAGGTAACGTATCTTTGGCCGCGAGAGACCGGCTCCGCGCAGGTCGTCTTCCGCGGCCGAGAGCACTTCCAGTGGCTCTGGCGGGCGTCCACCGAATAGGTCGGTGAGGCGGCCGTAGATGCTCCGGGCGGCTATGGTAGATAACTGCTGGCCGACGACGGCTCGCACGAGGGAGGCGTAGGCTTCTTCCGGGCGGCCCCGGCGGCGGGCTTCGTGGTCGAGATCCCCGATGCGGGAGACGAGCCCGGTCATCACGGGCTCGCCGCAGGTTAGTAAGTGTTCGGTTGCCGCGTCCGCCCCACTAGAGGGCGCGGTACGGGCCGGACTTTTGGGGTCGTCTATCGGCCGAAAAAGAGTTTGGCGGCCGGGCTCATCATCTCCGGACTCCACATCGGGTCGAAGGTGAGCTGGGCGTTGACGGTCTCCACACCTTCGATGGAAAGGGCCTCGGTCTCGACCTGCTCCTGGATCATATCTCCCACCGGGCACATCGGGCTGGTCAGGGAGAAGTTTACGTCGACGTGACGGCCCTCCTCGTGGACCTCGATGTCGTAGATAAGACCCAACTCCACGAGGTCCATCCCGATCTCTGGGTCTATAACGTTCCTTAGCTGGTCCCGTACCCGGTCTTCCGTAATCATATTTTCACCTCATAATAAATGTTAACTCATCACTATCGGCTAACCTCTTACTCAATTGTAAGCGTATCCTCCCTTTTGTCTACCCGGGCAAGCCCCCACGCAGTCACACCTACCGGACGGTTTCCGGCCGCCAGGTTACCGGCTCGTTACATGGGATGCGTTTATCCACTGTTTATCCACCTTTATCCACAACATCTTGTGGATAAGCTACCTAGCATCCTATATTTAACGTTTTTTACACATTAGTCTGGTTACAAACGTCTGGTTACAAACTACGCGGGTTAGTAGTCCAGTTTTATCGGCAGCCGGTGCTCCACGGAGTCTTCAGCGAGGTCGAGAAAGACCGCGAGCCCGTATTTGGCGCTGGCCTCGAACTCGTTTTCGGCTTCTACCTCGCCGGTCCGCCAGCGGGCGAGGTCTCCGGGGCTCGCGGAGAAGGTGCGGCTGTTGAGGTACCGGAGTTGCTGCAGGAGGAGTGGGGACGGTCCGATCAGCACCTCCTGGCCGCGGAGTTCCAGAAAGCGGAATACAAAGTCGAAGTCTTGAGGGAGCCACAGCTCCGGGGCGAGCAGGGCCGCGTAGCGCGACCACCGGTAGTCTTCGGCGGTAGAGGTTTCTAGCGCGGGATCCTCTTGCCAGTCCGGCGGCACCTCTTCGGGAAACGAAGTCTCGGCGTTCTCTTCGTAGGCTGCCAGGAGGAGCAGGGCGCCGTAGCCGGTCCAGCCCGGTTTGTCGGTAAAGTACGGGGCCGCGCCAGACTCGTCCCAGGAGAGCGGCTCGCCCGCGAGGTGGTCCGAAAGCACCTCGTTCAGGGCACCCTGCCAGCGCCCGACCATCTCCTCGACCTCGGACGGGTTCGGGTCCTCTCCAGAAGAAAACGGCCGGAGTACCACCGAGTCCGCACCCTGCTCGCGCGCCCGCTGCTGTACTGCCGTCTCCCAGTCGCCCGTGTAGTAGCGGGCCAGGGAACCCACGTAAACATCGAGGCCCACACCTCTCCTTTCGACGGGTACTCGAAGTCCTACAAGGGGTAATGCCCACAAAGGCCCCGGATGCGTCGGGTTGCGGCGGGTTAATTCATTAATCCTCGAACGCGAGTTGGGTTTTAACACCGCCCGGAGTGTCGGCTCCGGACTCTCCGGTCCGCGCCGCGTACCACTGTCCGTTAGCCTTCCTTACCCGGTCATCCTCCGCCAGCGGCCCAGTGAGTGGAAGCTTCCCGGCCGGCACCAGGCTTTCGGAACGCCATCCCGCCGGCGCTCCCTATGTTTGTTCCTGGAGGGTGGCACGGCTTAGACGTCTGCTACGCGCTCGTCTATCTTCTCCACGTACTGCTGCGGTTTGGCCTTGCGTTCGAGGCCACCGGAAGACATGTAGCGGACCTTGCCATAGACGGGACGTTCTTTCCAGCCCTGGTCGTGCTGGCCGAAGACCCAGGAAACGTTAGCGAAGGAGTTCGGGTCGCGGCCGTCGAGGAAGTACTTGTTGTTCAGGTAGAGCGTAGTCTTGTAGGCGTGCTCCGGGGTGTTGGTCCACTCCAGGATCTTCTTTCCCCAGTACATCCGCATGTAGTTGTGCATGTACCCCGTGTAGCGCATCTCCCGCATCGCCGCGTTCCAGTACTCGTCATGGGTCTCGGCGTCCTCTAGCTGCTTACTCGTGTAGACGTACTCGCGGTCGTCGTCTTTGTGCTCCTCCAGTGTCTCTTTGGCCCAGCCGGGCAGGCATGACATAGAGTCGTAGTCTTCGGTGTAGTACACGAAGTTCATAGACAACTCGCGCCGGACGACGACCTCCTCGACGTAGGAGTCGATATTTTCTTTGGCGGCGCCCGCGTCTTTTATGCGGAGCGCCAGGTACACCGGCGAGATGTGCCCGTAGTGGAGGTACTTGCTCATGTGCGAGACGTCGTCGGTCTGCGGCTGGTTGCGGTTCTCCACGTAGGAGCCGAACTTGTTCTTTAGAAAGTCGTCCAGCGTGGCCTCAGCCGCCGAAGCGCCGCCGGTAAAGAGGTGGCTCACCGGCTCGACGCTACGGTCGAGGTCCATATCATCGAGGACCTTGTCCAGGTTCGAGAGGTCGAGGCCATCAGCCTTCATGTTAAGGGAGCTTTTCCCGGCGGGGGTCGGTTTTAGCTCCACGAGAAAATCGTCGAGGTGCTCGGTGATTTTTGGCCGCAGCGTGCGGGCGGCGTACTCTTTTTTGTCCGAGGCCAGCTCGACCGGCACCACGACATCGGTCTCCACCTGAACGACGGCGCAGCCCGCGTTTTCGGCGACTTTCTCGCGCCAGGCGCGCTGCGGACGCATGTAGCCGCGGTCGGTAACTATGAGCGAGGCGTCTTTACCGGCTTCGAGCGCCACATCGTCGGGGGACCCCTGCCGGACGACCATCTTTATGTTCCGCTCTTTCAAGGCGTCCTGGGCGTCCTTTAGCCCTTCCAGCATGAACGTGTAGTGCCGCAGGTTGGCTTCCGGGTAATCATCGGTCAACCCGAATACCACGAGCACCCGCTGGTCGAGGTCGTTCGCCCTCTGGACCGCGTATTCGAGGGCGTGGTTGTAAGCGGCCCGCTGGGAAGACTGCATCCAGTACAGGACGTACTTACCGTCCCGGACCTCCTCGTCGTTTAGCTCTTGTATCCGCTCGTTCTGCACCTCTCGCGTCGCCACCGTGCGCCTCCAAAAGTTCTCTCTACTTGCCTACTAGTACCCGCAAGATACATTGTAGACACGTGTTTTCTGGGTCAGAAACTACAGAAAGCCGGTTAACTACTTGATCACCAGGAGGACGACGACGAACGTGGTGGCGGCAAGCCCCGCGGCAGCCAGGTACGCGCCGGAGGCCCCGATGGTGGCGGCGGTAAGACCCATGAGGAGCGGTCCGATCGTCTGCCCGAGGCGCAATACCGAGCCGTTTACCGACATAAACGCGCCGCGATTCTCGTCCGGGGCAAAGCCGTTCAAGAGCGTCAGGATGTTTGGGATGTTTATACCCTGGGCGACCCCGAAGACCGCGGCGGGCAAAAGAAGTAGCCAGGGGCTCCCTACCAGCGGCACGGTGGCGAGCGCTATCGCGTAGAGCAGGAAGGCCGCTTTCAGGAGGCTCGTTTCCTTAAAGATACCTGTAAGGCGTCCGAGTTGAGAGGAGGTAAGCGCGGTTACCAGGGACGCGCCGGACAAGACCACCCCGATAAACACCGGCCCGACGGAGAAGCGGTCACCCATCAGGATCGGCAGGTAGTAGATCTGGGGCCCAAAGAGGATAATGAACGTGGCGAGGCTCGCGAACAGCAAGCCCGGCACCTGGCGGACCTTTAGCCGACCCCAAACGTTGCCGAAGTACTCTTTCAGGCTCTGCTCGTTGTGGACGTCCGGGTTGTGCAGGGAGAAAAGAACCAGGAGCGCTATCGGGACGGCGACGATCGGCAGGGCGAACGGGTAGTACCAGGCGAAAGCCGCCAGGATACCGCCGAGCGCCGGGTAGCTGGCCGTGGCGATGCTGAGGACGCTCGCGTTGTAACCCATCGCCGTCGAGCGCTCGCGGCCCTGGTATAAGTCCCCGACCAGGGTTACGTTCAGGGTACCGAGCGCCGCGGCCCCCATCCCCTGCAAAAAGCGTAGCAGCAGGAGCGACTCGAAGTCCCGGGCCAAGGCGCAGGCCCCGCCGGCGATGCCGAACAGGATCAGGGCCGGAGCCAGGACCCGCTTGCGGCCGAGCTTGTCCGAGAGTACCCCGAGGACCGGGGTCAGCGCTATCCCCGGCAGCGTAAAGAACGTTATGAGGAGCGCCACCTGCCCGGCCGTGACCCCGAACTCCTGCATAACACTCGGAAACGCCGGGCTGACGCTGGACTGGCCGAGAACCGCCATGAGGGTGACGGCGAAGATTATGTGGAGGTTATGGTCCTTGTAGACCGGCTGGCGCTCTTCCCCGCTCTCGGCCTCCGTACTCACCCGGATAACTTACCACGTTGGCGAAAACCCGCGAGGCTCACGCCCGGACTGACTCACGCCCGGACTGGCTCGCGTCCGGCTACGCGCCGGGCCGCCGCCAGCCGAGGCGGGAGAGTAGGGCCGCGGTCATGGCGGCGGTCGCGCCCCAGATCTCCCGGCGCCCGGGATTTCCGTTTGCAGCGTCTCTTTCCCCGACGGCGAACACCGGGATCTCGTAGTCCCGGCCGTCGCGCCGCCAGACGACCTTCTGGAACGTCTCCGGCGAGAGCAACTCGTCGAGACCCGCGGTAAAGATCTCCTCCACCTCATCCGGGGCCAGCGTTAGCTCCGCCTCGGGCTGCAAGAGCCCGACAAAGGGGCTTACGAGGAAGTTCGAGGGCGGTATGTACATCTCTTCGAGCTTCCCGAGGACTTTGACCATCTGCGGTGGAAGGTCTATCTCTTCCCGGGCTTCCCGGAGCGCGGTTTCTTCTAGCGAGCCGTCGGTAGTTTCCGCGGCCCCGCCGGGAAAGGAGATCTGCCCGGCGTGGTCCTGCAGGTGTCCTTTGCGGACCGTATAAACCAGCCGCGCCCCGCCGCTCTCCAGCAAGACCGGGATCAACACCGCCGCCCGGCGGCTGCCGCTGGCTCCACCGGGCGGTACCCGGGGCCTACGGCTGCCGTCGGCGAGGTCTACCGGCGAGAAGCTCTCGTACACCTCGCGCCACCCGGAGAGCGGCCGCGGGACCGCCTCCCGCAACCTCTCTTCCATGGACCCGAGACTTTCCGTGTGACCGGTATCTCCCACGCGGTAATCATAGAACACTTTATGCTCCGGCACGTGGCTTGAGATGGGACGGCGTTCGGCCTACCCTAGTCGTAAATCGCAGCGAGCAGCCGGGAGGGTGATGGTATGTCGGGAGGCGAGAAGCGCCTGCAGGGCGTGTACGGGGCGGAGAGCACCGGGGAGCTTGCGGCGCGCTACGACGAGTGGGCCGAAAACTACGAAAAAGACGTGCTCGGTTTCGGGTACCTGATACCCGCGATCGCCGCCGGGCTCGTCGGCCGCTACGTATCGACCGCGTCCGGCGGCATCCTAGACGCCGGGGCCGGCACCGGCTTGATGGGCGAAGTGCTGGTGGCTCTCGGCTACAAGGACCTGACCGGCATAGACCTCTCCGAGAACATGCTAGATGCCGCCCGGAAGAAAAACGTCTACAAAGAGTTGCACCAGATGGTACTCGGGGAGCGGCTCGACTTCCCGGACAACGCCTTTGCCGCCACGGTAGCCACCGGGGTATTTACCGAAGGACACGCCCCGGCGGAGTCCTTTGACGAGCTTGTGCGGGTCACGGCGTCCGGCGGGTGTGTGATCTACAGCGCCCGCGCCGACGCTGACTCCGCCGACGAATACGAAAAACGGCGCGAAGCCCTAGAGTCTTCCGGCAAGTGGAGCCTCGTCGAGACTACAGAGCCTTACGGCACCTTCCCGCTCGGGGACCGGGAGATAAAAGGCCGGGTATTTGTCTGCTGCATCCCCTGAGAAACCGTTAGTCGGCGACACCCGTCTCGGCTATAACCTTCTCCGGTACAACCCGGACCAGTAGCTCTCCGGGGACGCTGTTGCGCTCGCCGTAGGACTCGGCCAACGCCTCGCCCATGTACCGGCGGGCTATCCGGGTCGCCCAGTAGCGGAGGTCGGCGGCGTCCTCGGAGACTTCGGCGCGGCCCTCGATCAGGACGAACGCAAACGGCGGCTCCTCGTCGTCCACGGAGACCGACACCCGCCCGTCGCGCCGGATGTTGCGGCCCTTGACCGTGGCCTCTCCCGTCATAAAAACCAGCGACGCCTCGTCGGTTTCGCCGTCGGCTTCGCCATCGAGCAGAAACCAGATCGGGGCCACGTGCGGCCGCCCGTCCTCCCGGACCGTCGCCAGCTTCCCGGTCCGCGTGCCCTCAAGCAAGAACTCCCTGCGCTCCCCAGCGGTCATCTCCCGCACGGCTCTACCTCCCGCTCCGGACTGTTTACTATCCCATGATACTGCCGGTCCATCAAGCGGGGAGATCTCCCCGTCGGCGAAGCCGCACAGTCCGTGGACGAGGCGGACGGTTATCCTACTCGATGCTCGGTACTCCGCTCGACACCCTCTGCGCGGGCGAGTCCAAAGATGGGCCCCTCCGCTTCTAGCTTTGATAGGTCCACGATCTCGGAGGCAAAGCTGTCTATGTCTATACCTACGGGCGTCCCGTCGCCGTCCACGTCTATGACGATGTCGCGGCTGCCCCAGCCGACCACTTCTTGCCCACCTCCGGGCTTACTTTTCCTGCCGGGGTTTAGCTCGATGTATAGAGAGTCCGTCTCTGGATAGTATTCGAACTTCAAGTTGCTACCTCCTCTTCCTTTTAGTATATGCTGAATCCTCGTGGGCGTTGAAAAGCGCCCCGTCAGCAGTGGTTACTACCCGGATGTGGTGTCCCAACTCAGGCACGTAACGCCAGTGGCGCACCTTTCCATCCGACTGCGTCATTGTTTCTTCCGGGTCGTTTATTGTGCCCGCGACGTGCGGCAACACCCGGCTACTGCGAACCGGATCGTTTATAACCCTGCGCTCGAAATAGGGCGCAAACTCGAACCTTTCTAAACCTTCCACATCACTACCGGGCCGTCGCCTCCTCGACTATCCGGATCTCCTCGTCGGTGAAACCGTAGAGTTCGTAGACCAGAGTGTCTATCTGGCGGTCGGTGGCCGAGAACGGGTGCCCGATCACCGTCCGCTCCCGCTCGATCTTCGCCTCGACCATTCGATCTATTTCAGGTCGAACAGTCGTCGCAGCTTTTCGTCAACTTCTGTCTGCATATCGGGCGAGAGAACACCTAGCTCGCGCCGGATCAAGGAGGTCGCAACGGTCATCAAGCGGTGCAGGCGTAGTACGGACGGCAGGCGCGACCCTGTTTGCCCGTAACCGGACCGTTCGGAGGACAGCACCACATCTGTCTCAAGTAACTTTTCCGGTGTACGGCTCGTTATGAAAGCTAGGACTATATGCTCGTAAAGACCTACGGGTTCTGTCAGACAAACGGCGGGACGTACCTTTGTGGCGGAGAGATCGTCGAAAGGAAACGGGAGGAGGACGACCTTACCCTTTGTCGCCAAAAGGCCGTCCGTCGTCGGGGGTATAGATGTCTTCTTCAGGGTCGTTCAGGAAATCGAATGCGGGGTTGGTAGCTGCCGCGTGCAACCACTCCTTTTCATCCCCATCTTCTTCGGGGATCAAGACGATAACCCGCACCTTGCCAGAAGCTACTGGCAGCGGCTCGTCGAGGCGTAACCGCCGCCGCTCGTCTACCGTCCCCGTAGTCTCGATAGCTCTGAACATGCTCTCCACCATGTGCCCCTTCTCCGCTCCCTGGATTCTAGTACAGGCTTTACCATACCGACTACCGGGCCGTAGCCTCCTCGACTATCTGTATCTCCTCGTCGGTGAGATCGTAGAGCTCGTAGACCAGGTTGTCTATCTGCTGGTCGGTAGCGGAGATCTGGTGCCCGATCATCGTTCGCGCCCGCCCAATCTTCGCCTCCGCTAGTAAGAGAGAAGTGTCGAGATATGATGTTTGCAGTAATATTAGATAGCCGGGGATGGTCCGCTAGATTGAAGGCTACGAGATGACTGGCAGAAACATTCAGATCACTTTGCAGCCTGAGGTGTTGCGCTGGGCACGAGAGCGGAGCGGCTTGGAAATTGAGAGCGTAGCTCGTAAAGTTGGGGTAAAGCCTGAACGTGTCCAAGCTTGGGAAGAATCTGGACAGATTACTCTGCCGCAGGTGGATAAGCTAGCGCATCATACTCACACCGCCGTAGGCTACCTTTATCTGTCTAAGCCAGTAGAAGATCGCCTGCCGATTTCCGATTTTCGTACTGCTGATGACCACCCGCTTCGCAGACCTAGTCCAGAGTTGCTGGATACTGTTCAATTGATGCAGCGTCGGCAGTCCTGGATGCGCGACGAGCTGATTGAGAAGGGCAACGAGCCCTTGGAGTTTGTTGGCAGCGCTGGGTTAAATGTACACCCGAGAGAAGTTGCCGGCGACATGCGTACATGGCTTGGGCTGGAGCTACAATGGGCCAGTGCAGAAAGCACCTGGACCGGTGCACTGAGCCGTTTACGCGGAGACATTGAGGCAACTGGGGTGTTAGTAGTTGCCAACGGTGTAGTGGAGAACAATACACATCGAAAACTCGACCCTGACGAGTTTCGCGGTTTTGCACTGGTAGATGAATATGCGCCGCTGATCTTTGTAAACAACGCAGATTTCAAGGCGGCGCAGATGTTTACGCTTGTACACGAGCTGGCTCATGTATGGATTGGAGCTGAGGGGGTCTCTAATTTCACCCAAAACTTCTTGCCACTGCCTAGTGAGATAGAGCAGTTCTGTAACAAGGTAGCCGCAGAGTTTCTCGTACCAGAGGATGAGTTGCGTGTCGTCTGGGAACGAGCTCAAAGCGAAGAGGAACCTTACGAGTTCCTGGCACGGTATTTCAAGGTGAGCACCCTCGTTGCCGCTCGCAGCGTGCTTGATCTGAAACTGATAGATCAAGCTACTTATTTCGAGTTTTATCGTGCATGGCAGGAAGATGAACGACGGGTAAAACTAAGTGGCGAAGGCGGCGGAAATTTCTGGAACAACCAAAATTTTCGTATTGGCAAGCCATTCGGTAGTGCGATAGTACGCGCTGTTAGAGAAGGACGACTGCTCTATCGAGACGCCTACTCGCTTACCGGACTGAAAGGCGAAACGTTCAACGAACTCGCACAGCGGTATGGAGATTGAGCTTGACCGATCAGCCTTCAGACACTTTTCTTCTCGATACAAACGTCTTTATAGAAGCCCACCAACGTTACTATGCAATGGATCTTTGTCCCGGCTTTTGGGAATGTTTAGAGCACTACTGCCGGGAAACTCGCTTGCTGAGTATCGACCGAGTCCGAGACGAAGTAACTGAAGGCGACACTTTGGATACCTGGGTCAAGCAGGCACCAAATGAACTGTTCGCATCTTCTGCAGAAGAAGGGACAGTACAAGCTTTTAGCAAGATGATGACATGGGTGCAGAATAATGGAAATTTTCGACAAAGCGCGAAAGAGGAGTTCGCCCGCGTCGCAGATGGCTGGCTTGTCGCCTACGCAGAAGTGCATGGACTTATAGTTGTTACACACGAGGTCTTTGACCCAAACATCAGGAAAAAGGTGCCTATTCCGAACGTCTGCCGCCAATTCGGCGTACCGTGGCTGGACACTTTTTCTATGCTCCGTTCCCTGGAAGTTCGTTTCGATTGGAGGTAAATGAGGACATCTTCGCTAGCTTGCAGAAACTTCACAATCATACGTCAAGCCTATTATCGGGCCGTCGCCTCCTCGACTATCCTTATCTCCTCGTCGGTGAGGCCGTATAGCTCGTAGACCAAGGTGTCTATCTGCTTATCAGTGGCGAAGATCTGGTGCCCGATCACCGTCCGCTCCCGCTCGATCTTCGCCCCCGCCAGCTTCTCGTGCAGCTCCAGCATCCGCCCCACCAGCCCCACCATCGTCTCGTGCCGCGCCGCATCCTCCGCGTCGGAGAAGTTTATGGTGCGGATGGTGGTTCGTCATGTACTCTCGCCATGCTCCAGTACTGGGTATATTAGGGGGTAAGCTATAGAGCACTGTTTCCTAGCTTCCGGGCCTACAGGATCCTAGCCTTTGGTTGAGAATGCATATCATATACTGTTGAGTGGACAAAGGGCCTCACGGTGGATTAAAGAGAAGATAAGAGAGGGCAGCTTGGAAAGCAATAAAACTCCCTACTTACCGAGGATCTCGTGGGAAGGACTTCAGGGTAAGTGGGAGATAGACCATCTGAGGGAGTCTACGAACTTACCACCGGGGTCTGAGAAGATTGAAGTGTGGAGAGACGACCAATACAAGATCAAGGCTAAGATAACTGGCACTTCCAATGAACCCAAAGATTTGCTCCCTGGGTCTGGAGAGGTCGGCATTATCACTTCAACTTTTGAGATCGAAGGCTCGAGCGATTACGGGATGGTCGATTACAGGCTAGAGCACTGTTTACTCAGCGGTATTTCTTACAAGTACCTTGAGAACTCCTTCGAAGCCGATCTAAAAACCTACAGCGTTCGGAGAATCCTAAGCCGCGAATGGTCACAGAGAGTCTGGCTGACAGAATGGTACCTGAATAGTCACAAAAGCATGCTACCTTACCCGCGCCTCGTGGAAAGAGAGTTCAAGGAAGAGTACCGGAAAAAACGAGAATCTTTTGGAGAAGACGTCACCTTCGAGGGAGCTGGGATGAGCACCTCGGACCGTTACGCCTTTATTGAAACTCCAGAAGTCAGTTTTGTTGTCGAGCCTGTGGTCAAGGAGCTTGGTCCTCCTTGGTCAGATTGCATGAGTATAGAGTACAGAGAAGATTGGGGAGGCATCCCCGAAGCTGATGTTAGAGACGCGATAGCCAACTTCGTTAGTTTTGTTATAGGGCGTCCACTCATAGGCGTGGGCTCAACTAGCTTCGACGAACGCGGCCAACCCCTGGAGCAAGTGGCGACTAGCCCGGCGGAGGACAACTTGGTAGCTCTGTGCCAGTCCTCCGAAAAGCCGCCCATAAAGATAGACATCCACGGGACTTCAGAAAACCTTGAAGGGTTACTGCGTCGGCTGGTGCCCAATTATTTGGCACTGAAAGACGAGTTGAAGTTAAACGAGGCTCTGTGGGGTTACTGGTTATCGAAACAGTTGCCTCTAGGGGGCAACCTCCCCGAGCTCCAAACCAATCTTGAGATGATAATGAACGCTTGGTTCAAATCCAAGGGTCGGAAACTAAGCTTTATCTACATGCGCGAAAGAAAGTTCAAAGGGTTGCTTAAAGATGAACTCGTGGCTATCGAAAAGAAGCTCGAAGGCGAGAAGTATAAAGACCAGATAATGGGGCGTCTTCGTAATGCCAGTGCGCGCCCTATGGGAACAAACGAAAAATTTGAGCTCTTTTTTGACGAGATAGCGTTGCCTATAGGAGAGGTAGAGAATAGGGCTATAAAAGCAAGGCATCCGATGGCACATGGTTCTTCGGAGATTCTCGATCCTGCTAATTATCAGAAGATGCTCAATGACACGCTGTCTTATGAAACGTTATTCAACCGAGTCTTGCTTAAGCTTTTGGAGTATGAGGGCAACTATGTGGATCGTTCTGCGAAAGGGTGGCCAGAACGTCCTCTCAACCAACCGCTGGGCGGCTCTTCCTAGCCTTTAAAGCTACGCTCATCCCGGAAGTGGAAGAGGCCGGAATTATAGAGGTCGTCGGCGTCGCGGAACTGCTCCACGAGGCGTCCGTATGTGTTGTTTCCGTTGACGAGGCCGAGCAGCCGGCCATAGTCCTCGATGCCCCGGTCTTCGGCCATGCGGAGGAAGATCAGTCGGTCTATCGTGAGCTGCACCGCGTGGTTTAGCTGGCGGGTGTTCAGGTCGTTGCGGGCGGCGAGGTCGCGGGCCAGGGCGCTCCTCCAATCCTCGATCTCGCGCAGGAAAGCCGCATCCACCGTCTGGGTACCACGTCTCTTCCGGTTAGACTCAGCATACTTCTCAAGCGACCCCGAAAGCACCGCCTCGCAGGAGAAGAGTCCCTCGATGTCGTCCCAGCGGTCGGTATATTTGTCGTAGGTTATAAAGTCTAGCCGGGCGGTCGAAGACTTATCCTTTTTCACCGGCTCGAAGCGGCAGTCGTAGACGGCGAACTCCTTGAAGTCCGTGAGGATGGAGAGTGGGAGCTTTGCCGACCACGCGTAGCGTCTGAGTTGGACGGCGGGTGCTACGTCCCCGGCGATGTCCACGGATGGCTTTTTGGCTTCCAGGAAAAAGCGCCGCTCTCCGCCCGCGTAGAAGCCGTAGTCCGGGGCTTTCGTGCCACCGCCGACCTTTACGCGGTCCTCCTCGATCACGTCCCGGTAAGCCGGAGCTTTGCCCTGCCGGTTGTGGACGTCCCACCCGAGCAGACCCATCAACGGGTCTATAAAGTCCCCGCGGGCCTGCGTCTCGTTGTAGTCGCCGGACTTGTAAGCCGCCAGGTTCCTGTCGAATCGCTCGACCAGTTCATGTAACTTCCCCGGCGCGCCCATCGCATCCCTTTCCAGTGTTCAAATCCTCATTTCTTTATGCATTGTACGCCCTAGTGCTCCGGTGAGGAAGTCCGGGTGCCAGTCATAGATATGTTTAGAGCGGCGAGGGTTAGCAGTTTTGCTTGTTCGCGGCGGCAAGGGCTCTCTCGCACCAGCCGCGAACCTCGGCGTTTACCTCCATCGCGTCCCAGTCTCCGGGGCCATACCAGCCGACCTTTTCCCCGGCGAACTCGTCGCGGATTTTGGTCTCTCCGAGAGGTTTGGCGAAGTAGATCAGGTCTATATGCTCGTGTCCGGGGCCGATGTGCTCTAACTGTACACCGGCCGGCCGGTAAAGCTGTACCGGGTCTTCTACGTCCTCCCGCTTCTCGCCGACCAACTTGACCCGCAAACCCGTCTCTTCGAGCACCTCGCGTGCGGCGGCCTCGTCCGGCAACTCTCCGGGTTCTATGTGGCCGCCCGGCGGCAGCCACATGCCGAGCTTGCGGTGGCGGTGGAGCAGTACCTTTCCCTGCCACACGACGAACACCGCTACCGTGAAGTGCCGGCCAGCTTGAGTTTGCGTAGAGTCCACAGGAAGAGCTTAGCACCCGGTGCCGAACCCCGGCACCGGGTGCTAAGAGGTGGTGGTGCGGTTAGCTCGAGGCGGTTTCGGCAGCGGGTTCTTCGGCCGGCTGCCGCTGCTCCTGTCCTCCCTGTCCTCCTTCTTTCGTGTCCACCTTCTTGCCGAAGAGCAGGAGGAAGGCGACCAGGGCCACGGCCCCCACGGGCAGCGTGATCCAGGCCGGTACCCCGAAGCCGGTTGGGATCAGCCCGATCACCAACGCAGCACCGCCGACGGTCAGCGCGTATGGTATCTGGGTTCGGACGTGGTCAATATGGTCCGAACCTGCGGCCACCGAGGAGATGATCGTCGTGTCGGAGATCGGGGAGCAGTGGTCGCCCCACACACTACCGGCCAGCACGGTCCCGATGGTCGCGTACATGATGTGGTAGTGCTCGGGGTCCGCCATGCCGTTGTTCTGGAGTAGCGTCCAGACCAGCGGCACCGCTAGCGGCATGAGGATGCCCATCGTGCCCCAACTGGTCCCGACCGCGAACGAGACCGCGGCGGCTAGAATAAATATCAGTGCCGGCAGCATGGCTGGCGGGAGAGCATCGCCGAGCACGGAGACCAGATAGTTGGCCGTCTTCAAAGTCTCAGCGACCGCAGAGATCGCCCAGGCGAGGGTCAGGATTATCATTACGAACAGTACGGACTTCAGGCCGCCGTACCAGGCGTCCATGGACTCCGCGAGCGTCAGGAGGCGCTGGCCGACGGACATCAGGACCGCTACCAGGACACCCAGGAATCCGGCCCACAACAGCACCTTGCTCGTATCGGCGCTCCCGATAATGTCCCGGATGGACTCCCCGGTACCCGTAACGTAGAGCCCGACCGCGACCGTGCCGATCAGGACGGCTATCGGGATAACGGCGTTGTAGGCCCGCTGGGGGATGCCGTCTTTTACCTGGAGGTCGCCGCTGTCGCCGGTGGCGTTCTCGTCCACGTCCGCACCGTCACGAAGCACCTTGCCCTCGTTGCGGGCGCGGCGCTCGGCCTTGAGCATCGGACCGTAGTCCCGGCCCGAAAAGCCGACCGCCAGGACGAAGATCAGCGCCCAGATCGGGTAGAAGTTGTACGGCAGGGAGTTCAGGAAGATCGAGTAAGCTCCCTGGTCGAAGCTGATACCCGACACCGAGGTCTCGATCAGCCCCAACTCAAAGCCGATCCAGGTCGAGATTATAGCGATGGCCGCCAGCGGCGCCGCGGTCGAGTCCACGATGTACGCCAGCTTTTCGCGCGAGATCTTCAAGCGGTCGGTGACCGGGCGCATGGTGTTGCCGATAACGAGCGAGTTGGCGTAGGTCGAGAAGAAGATGGCGAACCCGAGGCCGCTGGTCGAAACCTGACCCCGCCGCGGGGTGCTGGCGAAGCGGCTTACCCGGTCGGCGATACCGTACGCCCCGCCGTTTTTGTAGACGATCCCTATTAGGCCGCCCATCATCAGCGTGAATAAGATGATCGCCACGTGCCCGATGTCGCCGCTCGGCGGCACGATAGCCTGCGCTATGTAGACCTGTATGGTGTCGAGCAGTCCGTACCACAGCCCCCCGAGCGAGAGCCCGTAGACTATGACCGCCCCGACATAGATACCGAGCACCAGAGCCGGTATTACCTGGCGCGAGATCAGGGCTATCCCGATAGCCAACAGCGGCGGCAGGATGGTGAGCCAGCCCCAGATGGCGTTCGCCGTCCCCTCGGTGAGCACGCTACCGCCCTGCGAGAGGCTCATCGTAAAGTCGCCGGTCTGCGGGGCCGACACACCCTCGACCGTCGCCACGTACCCGCTCCCGGAGTCAGCCTCCTCGAAGGCGCCGGGCTCCACGGTGTAGTTCTGACCCGCCACGGAGAGCTCCAGTGGCTGCTCCACCCTACCCGTGGCCTCTATCTCCTGGGCAAAATCCACCCCGACCGGCACTACCTTCGGGACGCTCAAGGTGATGCTGTCCGCCCCGTCGTTCCCCTCCTGCGCGTCGGCCACACCGGAGTATTCCGGCCCTAGAAGTATGGCGAACAATCCGGTAAATAGAAGCAAGAAAACTAGTATTTTTATTACCGGATGGCTGAGGGAAGATCTCTCCCTTACGTTCGTTAGACCTCTCAAGAAACCCCCTCTAGGCCGCCGCGACCCCGTCTGCGAGCCAGCGCCAGTTATATTTTTATTAACCTCAGGTTAACAGACAGGTAAGGATGGTTGCAATTCCCCGGGTGGATAAACATGGAGCCTCACTCCGCCGCCCTTTTGGCCTTTAGTACAAAGCCGGACGTCCGGCGGACGTATATACGGGTCCGGAGCGTAATTTATTACAGAGGTCCGCGGAGAATGTATTTAAATCTTGTGAAGTTCGTACGAGACGTGCAGGTTTTGCAGAATGGAGGAACGGATGTCCCGGTTACCGGAGGAGGCTTTCAGGCGCTACGATGAGACGCCCGACGAGGAGTTTTACCGCGCGCCCCGGCTCGTAACCCACATAGACGAGCGGGCTATCTCCGCGGTCACCCAACTCTACCGGGAGTACTTCCCCGAGAACGGGGCGGTCCTGGACCTTATGAGCAGTTGGGTCTCGCATCTTCCGCCGGAGGTCTCTTACCGGCGTGTCGCCGGTCTCGGCATGAACGAGGAGGAACTTCGCCGCAACCCGAGGCTCGACGAGTATGCGGTCCAGAACCTGAACACGGAGCCGCGACTGCCGTTCGGGGACGCGGCCTTTGACGGGGCCGGCATCTGCGTCTCCATTGACTACCTGACCCGTCCCGTGGAGGTGCTCCGGGACCTCGGGCGCGTACTGGAGCCCGGCGCTCCGGTAGTCATCACGTTCTCAAACCGCTGCTTCCCCACGAAAGCGGTCGCCATCTGGAGCCAACTAGACGACAAGGGCCACATGCGCCTCGTCGAAAACTATCTCGCCGAAGCCGGTAACTGGACGGGCATCGAGAGCCTGGATCGGAGTCCGCGCCGGATGTTCACCGACCCGCTCTACGCCGTCGTCGGGCGGAGCACCGGTCCCGCGAACGATTAGCCGGTAACGAACGGTTAGCCGGTAAGAAAGGAGCTTCGGATGTCCAAAAAATCTTACGAAGAGACGTACACCCACCCCAAAATGCGGGAGGGGATCAAGGAGGAAATAAAAGCCTCCGATAAGGGCGGCGAGCCCGGCCAGTGGTCGGCCCGCAAGTCCCAGCTACTTAAACAGGAGTACGAAAAGCGGGGCGGCGGCTACAAGGGCGAAAAGACCGAGAGCCAGCGCAACCTGACGGAGTGGACCCAGGAGGAGTGGCAGACTAAAGAGGGCGACGCGAACGCCCGCGAGGGCGGCGAGACCGCCCGGTACCTCCCGAAAGAAGCCTGGGAGAGAATGAGCGACGAGGAGGCCGAGGAGACCGACCGCAAAAAGCGCGAGGCTTCAAAAGAGGGTCAGCAGTACGTCGGGAACATCTCTGAAGCAAAAAGCGCCCGCGGTGAGTCTTTATCCCCGCCCATAGAGGACTACGACGAGCTGAACGTCGGGGAGGTCGAGGAGCGGCTAAAAGGTCTCTCCAAAGACGAGCTACAGCGGGTCCGCGATTACGAAAAGGGTCACGCAAACCGCAAGACCCTTCTCCAGAAGCTCGACCGGGAGATACAGTCCGGCTAACAACGCTCCCACAGCCCTTTTCACCGGAAGGTGGTTTTTAGGCCCTTTGTACTATTGTCACGTCCGACGCCGTACACCACAATGTAAGCTCTGATACTTACTTTGAGGGAAGGAAGCGTACGGTGGTCTGGGAATGGCAGGTGTGGCGGTGCGTCGGAGACCTCGCAGAAGAGTTCGAGGCCAGAGGTTGGGAGATGGGTTTCAAGCGCGACGAGTTACCGCCGGCGCTCGGTCGGTCCGGCTGCTACAGCATCCTGTTCTGTGACCGTGACGCGGCCACCGGCGAGCGCCGGTTCGAACTGCGGGACGACCGGCGCATAGTGGCGTTAAAAGACATACCGGCCCCGGAGGGGGCCGAGGACTTGCTCTCGGAACGCGGTACACCGCTGGAGGGCGACTATCGGCGTCGGCTAGCTCTGGGGTAGACTCTATTTAGTAAGGGTTTGACGTTTAAGAGGGGGCCATGCGTTACGGTTTTGTCTTGCCGGGCGGCGGTGCCCGCGTCGCCGCGGAGCTTGCGGGCGAGGCGGAGGCGGCGGGCTGGGACGGTTTCTTTGTCTGGGACAGCGTGTGGGGCGTGGACCCCTGGGTTTCGCTGGCGGCGGTGGCGATGAGCACGCAGAGAATACAGCTAGGAACCATGCTGACCCCGGTCTCGCGCCGGCGGCCGTGGAAGCTCGCCGGGGAGACGGCTACCCTCGACCAACTCTCCGGTGGACGGCTCATTCTGTCGGTCGGGCTCGGGGCTGTAGAGACCGGCTTTGCGGCGTTTGGGGAGAAGACGGACCGCAAGGTCCGGGCCGAGTTACTAGATGAGGGGCTTGAGATACTAACCGGTCTCTGGGACGGGCAGCCTTTCGAGTACGAGGGCCAGCACTACCGGGTCCGGGAGACCAGCTTCCTGCCGCCCCCGCCACCGGTGCGGCGGCCGGGACGTCTCCGGATACCGATCTGGGTCGCCGGGGCCTGGCCGCGCCCGAAGTCCATGCGGCGGGCGATCCGGTACGACGGCCTGCTCCCCTCGAAGTTAACCGCTTCCGGCACCCCGGAACCCGTTACGCCCGCCGACGTCCGGGAGATAACAGAGTTCGTGGAAGAGCGGCGGCCGGGAGATAACCCTTTCGACATCGTCCTGGAGGGCGAGACACCGGGTGACGATTCCGGTAGGGCGATGGATACCGTACGGCCGCTCGCGGAGGCCGGGGTTACCTGGTGGCTGGAGACGCTGTGGTCGCCGCCGAACGGTCCGGAAGAGGTCCGTGACCGCCTCCGGCACGGACCGCCCCGCGTAGAAGAACCGTAGTCTCCATTGAGAGTCTACGGTCTGGACTTCACCAGCGCTCCGGGCCGCCGCAAGCCGCTGACAGCCGTAGGTTGCACCCTTGAGAGTAATATCTTGCGCGTCGAAGACGCCGAGGAGATGACTGGCTTCAAAGGGTTCGAGGACTTTCTTTCCCAGCCCGGAGAGTGGGTTTGCGGCCTGGACTTCCCGTTCGGCCAGCCGCGGAGCCTGGTCGCGGCGCTCGGCTGGCCCGGAGACTGGGAGGGTTACGTCGGGGAGGTCTCCCGCCTCACTAAAAACCAGTTCGAGGACGCTATCCGGAAAGATATGGCGCAGAGACCCGCCGGCAATAAATACCGTTATAGGGGCGCGGACCGCCGGGCGGGTTCCAGCAGCGCGATGATGCTCTTCCGGGTACCGGTCGGGAAGATGTTCTATCAGGGCGCCCCGCGGCTGCTCGCCTCGGGGATCAGCGTCGAACCCTGCCGGCCGCGGCCTGACACCCGCGTGGCCGTCGAGGCTTACCCGGCGCTCGTGGTCCGCGCGCTCCTCGGCCGCGTGAGCTACAAAAGCGACGAGCCCGCAAAGCAGACGGAAGCCCGCCGGGACGCCCGGCAAGAACTGGTCGCCGCCCTGGAGTCCGAAGCTCTGCGGGAGCGGTACGGTTTCGTGGTCGAGATGGAAGCTTCGTGGAAAAAGGTGTTCGTCCGGGACCCGACGGCGGATTCCCTGGACTCGCTGCTGTGCGCCGTGCAGGCTGGATGGGCGGCAAGTAGGGACGGTTACGGGGTGCCCGAGTGGTGCGACCGGGATGAGGGTTGGATCCTCGACCCGGCAACCCTGTAGAAGCTACTCCGAGAACATCTCCGGGAACATTAGATAGCTGCCGATGAGAAAGAGAACGGACCCTACCAGAAAAGAAAGCGTCACGATCAGCCCGCTCGCCGGCGTCGACAAACCCGGAACGGTAAACCCGGCCACCGCCCCAACCACAAAGCCGACCGAGCCCACAGTGTTACAGACGCTGCTCCACCACGAGATGTTGCGCGGCTCGGCGCACAGGTAACGGTGGCAGATCTCCGTAAAGCCCATGTAAGTCGAAATGACAAAGAGGATAGCCCCCAGAATAGCCGGCACGGTGGTGAGCCAGTTTACCGACTCCAGGGTGTACCACTCGGGAATTGCGAAGAAAGTCTCGATGTTAAAGAAAACCGCCCCGACGAGCATGACGAGGGCCGAAACGTAGCCCAGGCTCTTTGGTTGCCAAGCGAACCACCGGAACCTCTGGGACGCGCTCCGGCGCTTGCGTTGCGGACGGCTGCTGGAGTTTATGGTTTCGAGTAGCTCCAGGTATACACCGACCGTAAAAAGCGTAGCCCCGACAAAGTACGACCAGTCGACCACGGAGAAAGCCAGACCGCTCCCGATGATACCCGGAAACAGGGATACAAAAGCCGCCACCGTAAACAGCAGCGAGCCGAGCACGAACGTAACCCCAACCCACCAGGAGAGGTTTCCCGGAGCGAAAAATTTCCGCCAGCGGCTCTTACGACCGGACGACGGCCCGCCCTTGCGACGGCGGTGGCTCCGGGCCTCCCACTCGTACTTTGAGCCGTCCGGCCTGCGGTGTACGGTCCGCGTGGTAAAAGGCCCTACCCCGCTGGCCTCCTCAAGCTCCCAATCATCCGGGAACTCCATGTAGGTGCTCTCCGTCTCGCTCCGCGCCATTGCTGCCCGACCTTTCTCCTGTATGATCCGCCCGCGAGGGCCATATGTACCAGGCACGCTGCGGAGCAAACCGCGGAGCCCGTCGAGTAGAATTGTCGGACCTTATAGCCAGAGGAGGAGCGCCATGCAGCATCCGCCGTTGCGTCTCGGAATACTGGGCCTGGCCCGCATCGCCACCGGGGGCATTATCCCCGCCGCCGCCCGGACGGAGGCCGTAGAGGTCACGGCCGTCGCCACCCGGGGCGGCGGACGCAAGGAGGAGATCCAGGAGGCGGTTCCGGAGGCTCGGGTGTTCGAGGACTATGGAGCCCTCTTGGAAAGCGACGCGGTTGAAGCCGTCTACATACCACTGCCGAACTCGCTGCATGTCGAGTGGACGCTCCGGGCGGTAGAAGCCGGCAAGCACGTCCTCTGCGAAAAGCCTTTCGCCCTGGACGCCGCGGAAGCCGAGGGTGCCGTTGGGGCCGTCAACGCCGCGGGCCTGACGCTCATGGAAGGTTTTATGTACCGGCTCCACCCCCAGAGTCTGCGGCTGCGGGAGTTGATCGAGTCGGGCGCGGTCGGCACCGTGCGCCACGCCGTCGCCGAGTTCGGGCACCGGCTCGATGATCCGGAAGACGTCCGGGGGATCGGCTCTTTAGGCGGCGGCGCGCTCGGGGACGTGGGCTGCTACTGCGTTAGCGGCCTGCGGCTCGCTTTCGGCTCCGAGCCCCGGCGGGCGGCGGCGTTCGCCCGCTTCGACGAGGACGGCGCGGACCTGGACTTCGCCGGAACACTAGAGTTCGACGAGGGGCTCGGCACCGTCTCGTGCAGCATTTCCTCCGGTCGCCGGGAGAGGCTGGAGGTTACCGGTACCGAAGGTATCCTGCGCCTTCAGGCTCCGTTCCGCCCGGACAAAGCCGGTGGCAGCATCGAGATCCTGCAGGGCGACGAGAGCACCTTTGAGACCTTTGAGGCCGACGAGCCCTACCGCCGGGAACTTGAGGAGTTCGCCGCCGCGATCCGCGAGAAGCGCGAACCCGCCGTAGGCCCCCGGGAGATGCTCGGTAACGCCCGATCCTTAAGCGCGCTGCTCCGCTCCGCCCGCGAGGGCGGCCGGGTACAGAGCCTCTGAAAGCGAGTCAGCTTATCAGCCCGCCTCCTCCGGCGGCTCGTCAGCCAGTCAGCGGAAAGGTAGCGACCTCCGGCTGAAGGCGTTACCAAGAAGCCGCAGGTAACCTCGTTACCCGAAGGTAAGCTGAATTGCTGACCGACTGAAGTGCTGACTGGCCGAGCTATCGGCCAGCCCCGAGCCCAAGGTTCAGACGCGGCGAGCCCTCGGCATCCTGGCGCACCGCAACACGCCAGTGCCTCTCGGAGATGTTACAGACCGCGCCCGGTCCATCCTGGCAGGTGCCGATCTTTAGTCTCACGTCCAGAACGCCGGCCTCTGAACCTAGAGAGAGCCGTACCCGGGCCGGTAACTCGTCCCCGGTAAGGACACGTCCGCCGTCCGGCAGAAGCTCCTCCGAATAGAGCGACAACTCTACCGGTGGTCCCAGGGAAGAGTCCAGCTTCTCGCCTGCGGGCACCGAGATCGTCGCGGAAAGGTCCAGTTCCCCGGCAAGCTCCACAGGTCCCACCTCGACGGCGGCGGGTTCACGAGCCGCGTCCGGGGGCGCGAGCCCGATTAGCGTGAAGTCCCGGACCTCTCCACCAGGGCTCACGAGCGAGAGCCGGTGGTTGTTGGTATCCGTGACGATGAGGTCGCCGCTTTCGAGAACCGCGGCCCCGGAAGGTTCGGCCAGACCGTCGCGTGCGAGGGTGGATAGCTTCCCGCTTTCGGGGTGATAGCGCCGTAGAGCCGAGTTGTAGGTGTCGCAGACCACGACCCCATCCGGGGTCGCCGCTACCCCGAGCGGGTGCTGGAGTAGGGCGTGCTCGGCCGGTCCGTCCTCATACCCGAAGTCGAAGAGCCCCGATCCGATGGCGGTACACAGCTCCCCGGCGCGGTCCAGATACCGCAGCGCCGAAGTTTCGGAGTCGGCGACCCAGAGTACGTTGCCGTCCGAAGATAACCCGCTCGGCTGAGCCATCATCGCCGTTAGCGCCGGTCCGTCGGAGATACTTTCCATGCCGTTTCCGGCCAGCACTTCCACCGCGCCTTTTTCGAGGTCTAGCACCCAGAGCTGGTGCGGGCCGGCCATGGCGACTGCTACCCGCCCATCCCACCACTCAAGGTCCCACGGCGAGTTTAGCGCGGTCCCTAGCGCCGGTCCGCCCGAAGCGCCCCACCGGGCCTGGGCGCCGTTTCCGGCCACGGTCGCAACCGTCCGCTCCCGCAAGTCGAGCCGCCGGATAAGGTGATTTCCCGTGTCGGCCACGAGCAGCGTGTTTTCGTCCAGGAATAACATTCCCTGCGGGTCGGCGAACGAGGCTTCGAGGAAAGGACCGTTCTCCGCGCCCCGCTCCCCGATGCCAGCTACAGTTTCTACCGTAGCGCCTTCCTCCGGCGAGCCGGTGCGACGGGCGACGACTATGCGGTTATGCCCGGAGTCGGAGACCGCTATCAGACCGTTCGGGCCGGTTACGACCTTGCCGGGAAAGCGCAGAGGACCGCTCCCGGCAAGCATTGGCAGCAACCCGACCGGCGCGGTATTCAGGGTGCCGGCGGCGCGGCGCTCGTCGAGCATCTTCTCTATGGTTCTCTCAAGAGCGCGGCCGTTGCCCTCGCCGGAGACGGCGGCCACCGCGTAGCCGGCCGGGTCCACGAGGACGAGGGTCGGCCAGGCCCGCACGCCGTACTGATCCCAGGTCTCCCTGTCCGGGTCGTCAAGGACGGGATGACGGACGTCGTATCGGGCTACGGCGCGGGCCAGGGCTTCGTGGTCCTTTTCGTGCTCGAACTTCGGGGAGTGGACCCCGATCACCACCAGCTCGTCCCCGAAGCGTTCTTCGAGCGGCCGCAACTCTTCTAAGACGTGCAGGCAGTTGATGCAGCAGAACGTCCAGAAGTCGAGCAGGACGACCTTACCTCTGAGGGATGCCAGGGAAAGGTCTTCGCGGGTGTTCACCCAACCGCCGCGTCCCCTCAACTCCGGCGCCCGTACCCTCCCGCGTCGTGAGCCCACGCTTTTAGCCAACCTCCGCTATTCCGCCGACCTGTTCGCCCCGGTTATACCAGTCCCATAGACTACGCCGTGTGATCCGGGTCTCCCCAGAAACCGTAACCAGAAATGTGTAGCGGCTGTAGAGCGACCGTACAGGCAGGACCTCATGGACCGTAGAACGCTTACCAGAAGAAAGTTCCTGTCGGTCTCTGGCTTCTGCGCCGCGGGTCTCCTGGCGGGTTGCTCGGCGGACCGGTCGGCGGAGCCTCCGGCCGGCGGTTCGGAGACGCCTCCGGAGTTCGCGCGGCTCTCCGAGGCGGTGGTCTCCGGGGGTCCGGGACGGGACGGCATACCGCCGATAGACGACCCGCACTTCGTTCCGGCAAAAGAAATGAACGGTCTGCTCGATCCAGAGGACGTGGTCTTTATCCTGGACTACGGTGGGGAGGTAAAAGTCTATCCGCAGCCGGTCCTGGTGTGGCACGAGATCGCCAACGACACCGTGGCCGGAGAAAAGCTCTCCGTTACCTACTGCCCGCTGACCGGCTCGACGGTCGCTTTTAAAGGGCGTTCCCCGGAAGGAGAGCCGCTGACGTTCGGGACCACCGGACGCCTCGTCAACTCCAACCTGCTCATGTACGACCGAACCTCTGAAAGCGAGTGGCCGCAAATTCTCGGCCGCGCCATAACCGGACCGCTGGCGGGCGATTCCCTCACGGAGATACCGCTGCTGTGGACCACCTGGCAGCGGTGGAAAGAGCGGGGCGATAGAGCCGCTCCCGTCCTCTCCACCCGGACCGGCGTCCTCCGCAGCTACGGCTCCGACCCCTACGGCTCCTACTCCGCCTCCGAGAAGGGCTACTACGCAAACGACAATCTGCTCTTCCAGCCGCTAAACAAGAGCGACCGCTTCCCCCCGAAAGAAATTATGATCGGGGTAAAAAGCGGTCCCCGGCGAACGGCTTTCCGCAAAACATCGGCCCTTGAGAAAGGTGTCTGGAACTTCGAGGTCGGCAACACCCCGATGGTCGCGCTCGGGAACCCGTCCCTCAAGACGGTTGAGGTCTTCGAGAGAAGCTTGGACAACAGGCCGGGCGAGGTTTTCGAGTTCCGGGGCAGAGATGGAAACAGCCTCTTTGACCGGGCTGGCGGTGTCTGGAAGCGTGAGGGCCCCGGGCTGCGCGGTCCTGGAGGAGTTGAGCTTCCGGCGGCGAACTTCTACGAGGTCATGTGGTTCGCCTGGTACGCCTTTTTCCCCGAAACGCGCGTTCTAGTCTAGGCAATGAAACCGCCCTCCCACACCCGCGTGCTGGCGCTCGCTCTCGGCAAAGCACGTTTCCGGCGGGCGGCGGCGATCTCGGGGCTCTTGTACCTGCCGCTCTATCTGTACGCGGTCGGACAGTTGGTTGTTGGTCGCGGCGCGGTGTCACCTGGCGGTAGCCCGGCTTTTGTCGTGGCCCCGGACTGGGCCGGGAAGCTGTTCGAGCCTATCGCCGGCTACAGCTTCGAGCCGGTCGCGGCACTTTATCTTTTTGAAGGGCTCGCGCTGTTTCTAGCGCCGGTGAACTTGGCAATCGGAGCGGTAGTTGGCGGGCTCGTAGCCCTGAACGTTGCGACCGCTTGGTTCGCTATCCACAGCGTCCGGTCCTGCCGGCGGCTCTCGTGGTTCGGGCTGCTCGGCTCGCTGCCGGCCCTGTTCTCGGGCTTTGCGTGCTGCGCCCCGACGGTCGCCCTGGTGCTCGGCGCCAACGTCGGTCTCGCTCTTATCGGGGTCCAGACCTTCCTCCTGCCCGCCAGCGTCTTCGGGCTGCTGGCGGGCCTCTTCTGGAACCTCCACCGGACGCGGCGGGAGCTTTCCGCCTAGTTTCGTCTGCCCCGGACTACGCCACCGCGCTCTGGACGGCCTCGCCGAACGTCGGGTGGATCTGGACGGCGTCCCGGAGCACGCTGTAGGGTGCGCCGGCGTTCATCAGGTCGATGTACACGTGGACCATGTCCGCACCCTCGGCGGCGAGCATGGCGGCCCCTAGTATCTGCCCGCTCCCGCGCTCCGCGACCACTTTTATAAAGCCTTTGGTCTCCCCCATCTCCCGGGCCTTGCCGTCGTTTTTCATCTCGAAGCGCATCACCTCGATGTCATAACCAGCTTCGCGCGCACCTTCCTCGGTCATCCCGGCGCGCCCCAACGACGGGTCGGTGAACATCGCGTACGGCACTATCCGGTCGGTGGTGTGCGAGCCGTCGCCGATCATCTGGGAGGAAAGAACTCGGAAGTCGTCGTAGGAGGTGTGGGTGAACATCGGGCCGCCCCGGATGTCGCCCGCGACCCAGATGCCCTCGACGCTCGTGGCTAGCCGCTCGTCGCCCTCGACGATGCCGCCGTCCGCTACTTCAAGCCCGACGTTCTCTAAACCGAGGTCGTCGGTGTTCGGCTTACGCCCGGTCGCCACAAAGACGTGCGAGACCTCCAGCTCTCCCCCGCCGCTGAGACCAAGCTTCACGCCGTCTCCGCTCTTCTCGACCTTCTCGGCGCGGGTGTTCAGCAGGAACTCGACGCCGTCGTCTTCGAGTATGCCTTGCAGGGCCGCCGAAACTTCTTCGTCTTCGGTCTTGGCTACCCTCTCGGAGCCGCCGACGACCGTTACGCGGCTACCCATCCGGCGGTAGAACTGGCTCATTTCGAGCCCAATGTAGCCCCCGCCGATAATAGCTAGGTGCTCGGGTAGCTCGGTTTGGTACAGCCAGTTACCGGAGTCGATGTAGTCTATGGAATCGAGGCCGTCTATCGGCGGGAGCAGGGTGCGCGTGCCAGTATTGAGGACTACCTGCTTGGCGGTTACAGACTGATCCCCAACCCGGACCCGGAAGCCGTTCTCCTCCCGGCCCTCAAAGGAGGCGTGGCCCCGGAGGAGAATCGGGTTATCCGAACCCTCGAAGCCACTCTCGATGCCGGTCCGGCTCTGCTCCGCTATGCCGCGCGCCCGCTCCAGCACCGCCGGGAAGTTCACCGTCACGCCCGACACCTCTACCCCGAACTCCGACGCCCGACGCGCCTCGTGGGCGGACTTGGCCGAGGCGATAGCGGCCTTTGTCGGGGTGCAACCGAAGTTCACGCACGAGCCGCCAAGGTCCTTGCGCTCGGCGAGGGCAACCGTCAGGCCCTCGCCGGCCAGGGCGTAAGCCAGCGGTATACCCGCCTGCCCCCCACCGAAGATCAGAACGTCGTAAAAAGCAGCGTTGTCCATGCCATCTCCTATCCGGCGTTTCAGTTACAATTTTATTCAGCTTACCGCAACTCGCTCTTTTTAAACCACCTCAGGCCCGACACTGCAAAAGGTTCCCGGCGGACACGCACCGGGAACCTTTTGCAGTTTATGTACTCCGCAGCTTCTGCAGAGGTTAGCGGACCCTCTCCTATCGGACGCTCTCCTAGCGAACCCTCTCACCATCGTCGCGCAGTATCTCGACGGCGTTCGGGTCGGTGTGGAAGACCCGGACCTGGGCGGTTGAGGCAGCGAGCAGCATCCCGAGGACGCCGGCCCGGAGCTGGTTCGGCTGCGCGGGCTCGACCCACCCGACCTCGGCATTTGAGAGGTCTTGCTCTGTGGTAACGAAGCGCTGGAGAAAGAGACTCAGCGGTACGCGAAGGGCGAAGGACAGGATCATGCCGCCCAGAATAAGCAGGTACAACTCAGCCGAGAGACCGATGCCAAGGTACAGCGCGATCCCAACGACCGCGATAAAGAAGACCGCCGCCAGCAGGTTGGCCGCCACGATGGTCGTGCCGCAGTTGCGGTGGATGGCAAGCTTGCGCTCCCCGCCCTGCAACCGGCGCAGCGCCTCTCTTGCTGCGCTGTCCACCTCTTCCAAAGAGCGAACGCCCTGCACGAAAAAGCCGTCGTCGTTCGAGAAGCCGTTAAAGCGGCGGCCCGGCTCCCGCTCCATCATCACCACGATGGTCGCGTGCTCCAGGGCGTGGTTGCGGCGCAGAATTTTGTTCCCGAACATCGACTTTAGCTGCTTGGGATAGATAAACAGACTGCCCACCGCCTGCAACGAGTACAGGATCGGTATCAGGAACAGCAGCGCAACGAAAAACACCGCCACAAACGCGAGGATTACAAAAGCACCCATACCGCTTCACCTACCATACAAGAGATTTTACGTACGGGCATTATACCCCGGTTACATTCCCACCGGAGTGATCTATTTACCGCTACCGGTCACCGCTACCGGATCACCGCCACTCGAAAGGCAATGCCACCTCGCCGGGCGCGTCCAGCTCGTGGAGCAGCACGAGCGCCGCGAGCGCCACGTCCCGGTGCCGGGCCGCGTCGTTCGGCCCGCCCATCGGGAAGTTGTACGGGAATGGCACGTAGACTACCCGCGTCGCTTCCACCCCGCCCTCCATCGAGAGCGTAACGGTCGGTATCCCGGCCTCTTCTATGGCGGCGCTTACCAGCCCGACGGACCGGTGGCACAGCGGTCAGGAAGGCGTCAGCAATACGGCATCTACCCCGTCGGCGGCAAGTTTGCCGGCCACCTCGGGGGCGGTCTTCTCTACCAGCGGGGCGGGGTCGTGAATAGCCCCCATAAAGCTGAAATGACGCTCGTTAAGCTCGCCTACCACACCCTCTTCTACCAAACTTCGCAGGGTCCACAGCGGGAACACTGTGTCCAGGTCTCCCTCGCGGCCGGGGGCGTAGTAGGCGTGGGTCCAGGTAAGCTCGCGGGCGGAGGTTGGTATCTCGCGGTAGGAGCAGTCGCCGACCGGATCGTCGATGTCGAAGCGCGTGTCGTCCGGGAGGTGGACACCGCCGGTCGTCACGAGCGCCAGGCGGCTTTTGGAGAGCGGTTTCTCTGGGCGGCGAAAAGGAGGCACCGGGTACCGCCTAGACGTTGAAACGGACGATCATGGTGTCGCCGTCCTCGACGGTGTAGCCGCGGCCTTCCAGACGGATCTTCGCGACTTCCTTGGCCCTTGACCAGGAACCGGCCGCCACCACGTCTTCCCAGTTGCCGACCTCGGCGGCTATAAACCCGCGTTCCATGTCGGAGTGGATGCTGCCGGCGGCCGTGCGCGCCGTCGAGCCTTTGCGCACCGTCCACGCCCGGCTCTCCTTCTCCCCGGCGGTAAAGAACGTGATCAGGCCAAGCAGCCGGTACGCCGCCCGCACGAAGTCCTCAAAACCCGTGGACTCTATCCCGAGCATTTCCAAATACTCCCGCGACTCTTCCTCGGAGAGCTCGACGACCTCAGCCTCAAGCTTCGCCGACAGCCGGACGACCTCTGCCCCCTCTCTGGCGGCGAGCTTCTCTAATTCCGCGCTGTAGCGGTTCCCTTCAGCGACCGACTCCTCGTCCACGTTCGCCACGTACAGCGTGGGTTTCGCCGTGATCAGGGTGCCCAGGGCCTCCTCGACGGCGTCCGTGCCGGTAAACGAGCGGGCCGGCTCTCCGTCGGAGAGGTGGTCCCGGAGCCGCTCAAGCTCCGAGGCTTCTTCCCGCAGCTTCGCGTCGCCGCTCTTGGCCGCCCGGCCCGTGCGCTCCAGCCGCCGCTCGACGGTAGAGAGGTCCGCCAAAAGAAGCTCGGTCTGAATCGTCTCGGCGTCGCCCGCCGGGTCCACTCTACCGCCGACGTGCACCACGTTCTCATCCTCAAAGCACCGGACGACGTGGGCGATAGCTTCGCACTCCCGAATGTGCCCGAGGAACTGGTTCCCGAGGCCCTCGCCCGCGCTCGCCCCCTGCACGAGGCCCGCGATGTCCACGAAGTCCACCGTCGCCGGCACCACGCTCCGACTCTTCATCGTATCCGCGAGCGCCCCGAGACGCCCGTCCGGCACGACCGCGACCCCGAGGTTCGGGTCTATGGTTGTGAACGGGTAGTTCCGGGCCTCGGCCCCGGCTTTAGTCAGGCTGTTAAACACTGTGGACTTGCCGACGTTCGGCAGACCTACGATTCCGACTCTCATAAAGGCATTGTATCAAGTAGTAGCAATACTGAGGGTGCGGTAAAATAAAGGTTCAGAATACTTTTATCCGGAAAGGCTCTACTTTGGACCGTCAGCTTCAGATACAGATCCTGCTAGACCACTACGAGCACCCGCGGCACCAGGGTATCCTGGAAGACGCCGACATCGAGATGCCAGGCGGCAACCCCGGGTGCGGGGACGTGGTAACGATGTACTTAAAGGGCGCGGACGACCACGAACACATCGGGGACGCGACCTTCGAGGGCGAGGGTTGCACCATCAGCATGGCAGCGGCCAGCATGGTCATGGAGCAGGTCCACGACGAGGGGCTTTCGATGGACCAGGTACTGGAGCTGGACTACAACGAGATGATCGAGAAGCTCGGCCGCCAGGTCGTCGCCTCCCGCCCGAAGTGCGCCACGCTAGGGCTCGGGACGTTAAAGGCCGCCGTCCGCCGCTACCAGCAGGACCAAAAGCTCGCCGAGGCCGGGGTCAGTCGTCCGGGCGCGACGGGAAATAGTGCTGAGGAGGACGGTCTGATCTTCGGCGAGGGCGCGGACGCGGCGGCCCGCAAGGAGTAAGTCCGGGGTTAGCCCTGGCTAACCGTCCCCGTCTTCCGTCTCGTGGCCGGCCGTCCTTTTGCGGGCGAGCAGGGCTCCGGCAATCGTCGAGGCGCTGGTCAGGATACCGAGTTCCATCATCGCGGCGAAGATCAAGCTGAACAAAAATAGCTGCCAGGCTTCGGCGGCGGAGACCTCGGTGTTTAGAAAGCCGCCGAGCCTGGAAGCTATAGATTCCATCCCGAGGGCCTGGGCGGAGACGATGGCCCCGACGGAAGCGCCGATGGTGTAGACCGGCGCGGCCACGAAACCCGCGACCATCCCGGCGAGCGCCCCGGCCCCGGTCTGCCGTTCGTTAAAAGACTCGGCCGCTCGCCGGCCGCACGCCCACCCGATAAAACCGGAGACCACGACCCCGGCCAGAGAACCGATCAGGCAGACGGCGAAGCCGATCACACCTCCAATACCGCCCCACCACAACCCGACCCGCAGCGGCCCGCCTAAACCTTTCCCCTCTTCCTCGTCCATAAAGTTATTCTACAACCCGCGAGCCTGCACCTTAGTAATAGCTTTGCCAATTAACACCCCGACACCAAAGCTCACGAGGACCGCCACAAACCCAGCATAATCACCAATGTCCGGCAGAACTCCCAGCATCCCCGCTCCACCCGGAGGCCGCAACAGGTAGTAGGTCCCTCCCGCCGCAACCCAGAGTACCGCCATCACCAAAGCCGTACTACGCTCCATCGGCCGCACCAGGACCCACCCGCAGAGAGTCGCCAGCGCCCCGCACCCTAGGTAGAAAACCCACCCCGAAGTTACACCGGAAAGCAACGAAGAGAGCCACCCCGCGGCAGCCCCGAAAAGGACCGCCCGCGCGAGGTGGCTGAAAAGCATGGCTCTGGACTGCGTAGCCCGGCCGCCGGTCACGGGCTTCTCCTCATCACCTTCACAGTAAAGAGTTTACCGGAGAAGGATGCGAGGTTAGTTCAGCGAGTATACCTCCCGCCAGCTCCAGCGAGATATGCCGTAGAAACCAGGACGATTGATCACTTCATCAGAGACCATAGGCTCCACGCCGCCTTTTATCTCTATTTCTCCCGAGGCATTGACAAAACCGTTCAGGCAGGTGTTGCCTCCGGCGTCCGTAGAAGTTCCGTCCTCGTACGTCCCCCCGCGGACTATAACTACACCTTCGAAGCAAGCTTTGTGCTGTGTCGTTCTGAAGTTGCCACCGCTGACCACGAGTGTTCCCTTCACGGCAGGGTCACTGTCGTTACCGACTTCCCAGTCCACCCTATTATTACCGCCAGCGGCGAGGTAATCGACGAACACTACCGTCTGGTCTGTAGCGTCGGTCGGCCACGTAACGTCTGAACCTACGTTGACCTGCCCGCCATTGGACGGGTAGTACACTCCGTTTCTTCTAGCTTCTTCCCGGAGAAAATCTATGCGGGCTTGATCCTGCGCTCCTTCCTGGGCTTGATAGTCGAAGGGGAAGGTGATCTGATCCGGTCCCTGTGGAACATTAGGATTTGCGACGAACTGTGGGTTCGTAGTGGAGTCATAGTCCCGTGTACCAAGTTGCGATGAGCCACTGATACCACCCAGCGCGGCTGCCCCCGCGCACATCTTTGTTATCACCGTTCCGTCTGGTTGAGTAGCAGTGCAAGAAGAACCTGAACGCGTTGTGGCGTTAAAACTATTCTCCCAGTCGTCGTAAGCAAGATCTGGACCCTCTATCTTACCGCCACCGGGACAGCCGCTGCCCCCACCCGCAAATTTTATAGCGTCCGCCGCGGTGCTCGATGAAAAAAGGCTTACGCTGTCTATACACGCGTTACCGGCTACTTTGATTTTGCCTGGTGTGTAATACGCTTTTGGCACTCCCAGATCGTAGGTGTGGACGATAGCTTCCACCCTGCGTACGGCTTCTCCAGAACCTCCCTCTCCCGTGACGTCTATCTTGAAGAACTCGCGGTCGTCGTTTTCGTTGATAACGGGAGCAAATCCCTCCTGCGACGTTTCGGAAGCGTCCGAGGACTTTTTCAGGTGTCGGATCTCCACGTTAATGTCTTCGCCGTCGAAAGAAAGGTCCTTGCCGGCGTCCTCGCTGCTATCCTCGTAGTAAGACCAGTTGGACTCCTCGCAGCCGTCCGCTCCAACGGCGGTATTGTTATCGTAGCTCTGCGGACAGGCGTTGCTCAATAACTCGCGCTTTGCGAGCCGGACGCCGGCATCGGCCATTTCGAACGCCTCCTGGCTCTGGTTTGTCCGGACCACGGTCTCCAGGTCCCGCTGAACGAAGACGAGCAGACCCGCGCCCATCACCCCGATCAAGGCCACCGTGATGATCGCCAGCCCCATCGTCATTCCATCTTCTTCCCAGACGAGCCTCCGCGCGGTACTGAACAAGCTTTTCATCAATCGAGTCTCCACTTAATTATTTACCAGTCTGATGTAAACAGTAGCGATGGCGGTACCACCTCTACCGTCGCTGATGGTGTATGTAAACTCGGTAGGTCCACCCTGGTTAGGGGCGTAATAAGTTGCACTGCCGTTAGGATTCACTGTCACCCTACCTTTATCTGGCTGGGTATAGTCCGTTATGGTCAAGGGATCACCGTCTGGGTCGGAGTCGTTGGCTAGCAAGCCGGGGGCGGGTATGTTGACGGTGGAGCGTTTCTGAATTGCGTAGCGGTTGCTGGAGCTACCCTCGTTCACGGCATTGGGCGGCTGGTTTGAAGCTGCGGGTGGTCCCGAGCCACCACCCGAACCTGATCCACCGCCAGAGCCACCCGAGCCGCCGCCAGAGCCGCCCGAGCCGCCACCTGTTCCACTACCGGAACCACCGCCGGAGCCACCAGAACTACCACCTCCGCTACCGCCCGAACCGCCTCCAGAGCCGCCACCCGCTCCGCCGCCTGCTCCGCCACCCGCTCCACCGGGACTGGGGTTGGGCGTGTAGGCTACGACGCCCTGACGGTTTCTCAGCGCGATGTCGGTAGACAGCGACTGGGTACCGTCATTCACCTGAACGTCGAGCGTTACCCGCACCAAGTTGATCTCTTCCTCGGCCGTCGCGGCTACGTCGGGGTTCGCGCTCTTTAGATACTCGAACTTCAGGCCATCCGCCCCGTCTATGTACTCCACCACCGGGCTGCCACCCGAACTGGAACTCGATCCGTTGGCTGTGGTGTTCCGTAGCAGAGAGGGGATAGCTCCCGAAGAGCTCAACCGGTAAGTGATGTACTCGCAGTCACCGGAGTTGGGACAGGTGATCTCCCGGTCGCCGTTCAGGTCGTTACCGAACGTGATCTGGTCGTCGTCGGAGGGCATCTCCTGTGGTGGGTTCTGCGTACTTCCGTTGGCAGTGAAGAACAGGTGGTCCCCACTCCCGGCCCGGTCCACGGGATAAGCCGCCCGTATCTCGCGCTCCATCTTTTGCAGGCCCAGCCGGGCGTTCTGTACAGCTTCTACCTTGTCGTTACCGAAAGCGAACACCCGGATACCCATATCGAAGATGCTGTGAAGGGCGAAGAACACGATGATCATGACCAGCATGGTCACCATCATTTCGGGGAGCGTGAAGCCCTTCTCTTCACGAAGCACCCTCTTGAACCTCACGGCGTTCCCCTTACCACGAGGCCCTTGGTCGTGTACTCGCTTCCGCCACCCCACTCGACCGTAATTTCAACCTCCAGGTACCCCGTATCCTGGCCGCCGCTAGAGGACGAAAGGTCGGCCTTGAGGTACGTCTTGTCGAGGTCGCAACTAAATCCGGTCGCGGTGTCCGGACAGCTTGTTAGAGTCTCGACGTCTGAAAAGCTTTGGGTTTTCACTTCTTCTAAGTTCGTATTGGCTAGAGCCCGCGCCTTGTCGTAGTTCCCGCCGAGCACCGCCGCCCTCAGACCGGCGTCGAACATGGCGACCATCGGGATGATGGCGACCGCCAGGATCACGATGGTCACCATCACCTCGACCAGCGAGTACCCGCCCTCTCCTTTGTAGAGCTTACGGAACAATGCTCACCCGGGAGGTCTCTTTAACCAGCTCGATCTTCTTCGTGCCGCCGCCACCTTCAGGACCAACCTCTATCTCCGGGCGCGACGACAAACCGGTAAGCTGCGCCTCCGCCTTGCCATCGGGCTTGAACTTAATGGTCATCGTCTCTCCGCTGATGCTGGGACCGAATAGTGTGCCCAATATCCCGGAGTTGTCGAACGCTATATTCGCGTCGGAGATCCGCGTTCCCTCCGGGAAGTTACGCGGGGTGTTCTCCGTACTACTGGGACCCGTAACTTTGACCAGACAATAGTCCGCGTTGGAACAGGCCGGTATGGCGTTGCCGTCTTTCCTGAACACCAGACGCCACTCCGTTAGCTGGTTGGTCGCATTGGTGTGGGCGAGCCGCAGATCCGCTGCTAGCTGGTTCGCCGCCGAGTCAACCCGGCGGCTCTCGATCACCCCGAACCAGGAGGCGGTCGCTATGGAGAGCAGGATGCCCAGGATCAGCACCGTGGTCAGGACCTCCGGCAGGGTGAAACCCCGCTCGTCCTTGAAAGGCACACGAAATATCCGGTCCAGCGCATTCATGCCATGGTAATCGACACGTTGCCCGGAAAACTTTAGCCGCGCCTCTTGCCTCTCCAGCTCCGGAGGATGTATGCTAACTGTCGCCGTCCGGCGCTCGTAAGCGAGCCTGAACGCTGTCTCTAGCCCCGAGGCCCCTCGCTCTTTGGCACCCACCAATATGAGCCTGCGGGGTAACCCGCACCGGGTGTCTGCGGCCTGATAATCTGGAACGGTATTCGAGTCTCTAATACCGTGGCGGTCGATGCGGGCGTCATTAAGCTACAGCAACTCCACGACCGGAGGTTCGTCCTCCGGGGTTGGAGATCTCCGGCGGGCGTGGTAGGAGCGTCCCGGTTTCCTTGAATACTCTTGAGCACTTGGAGGGCCGGGTTCACCGGACCGCTCGCAAGCCTTGCCTGTCACTCGTGGGTGGAGCCTGCGACGCCTCGTGGTTCGAGCAGGAGGTTGAGACCGGATATAACCTCCCGTACGCGCCCGTCACCTAAAGAGCCGGCTTTCTCGGCAAGATCCAGCTTATTTACCGTAAATACCTGGGAGATATTAACCACGCTCTGCTGCCGCAGGTTCGCCTCTCCGGGACCGAGCAGCACGTTACCCGGAGCCTCGGCGCGGCGCAGGTTAGTAGTTAGCGGGCAGACTACCACGGTTCTTATGTTGCTCGCGTTAAACACGTCGTTCTGCACGACGACCGCCGGACGCCGGTAACCCGGCTCCGAACCGCCAGGCTCCCCGAAGTCTACCCAGTAGACTTCTCCCTGGTGGATCACCGCTCTTCTTCGTCCAGCAGCCGCCGTCCGTGACGCCTTATATTCTCTAGCAAAAGCTCGTCTTCGGGGTCCGGTTCCCGGTAGGCGTCGTTAAGTTTTTCCAGTAGATACCCGTTCTCAGTCCGCCGAATAAACTCGCGCATCGCCGTGGCGTAGAGCCCGCTCCGGGTAACACCCATCTTCCGGGCCAGCGCGTCCGCTTCCTCAGCCAGGTTCCTGCTGACCGAGATCCCCACCTTCACGTTCGTCTGTTTGGTTGTACTTTCCTTCATACAGTAAGTATAACAACGTCTCTGCTGCGCAGACGAGGCCGGACACAGATCCCGTTCCCGGCCTGTGGTGCAGACACTTTCGTCTTCGTAGCTTCTTGTAGTGTGGGCGTCCTATGCAAGATTAATGTGGGTCCTCCTGTGGGTGGCGGGGTTCAGATCCGGCACCCTAGCTTTCTGGGTCCGCGGGACCTTTGAGGTACCATGCCGGGGGCAAGACCGTGACGCCTCCAATGCTTTTTCCGTAATATGGACCGAAGTGGGTAAAGTCCCCCGTTATAAGGTGGGTAGCCCGCGCGTCGATAGCGGCGAGCAGTATGGGCCGGTCCTTCTCCGGCAGGGTTACGGTATCGAAGACCGGATGAACGGCCCGGCTCGCGCTCTCACCGGCGATCTCCATGGAGGCAAGTAAGCTTTCAAGGTCCTCCCGCTGCTCCGGTCCTTTGAGGTTCCTGCGGGCTTCCTCGGCAGCGTAAAGAGAGCTAACCAACCTCACGCCGGGAATCTCCCACAGCCGACGTAACCCGGCTCCGGGCCGGTAGGCCGCCGAGTAGAGTACGGTGGCACCGAGGAATAGCCGGTCCATCCGGTCCCGGACCGCAGCTAGGAGGCGCGCCGGGGATGTGGGACGGTCTCCGGGTCCAACCCCATCCCGCGGACCTCTTCACGCGCCCTGGCGTAGTCTTCCTCGTCTACGGCGTTCGAGAGAAGAAACTCCGCCCGGCGCTCACTCGAATATACCTCCAAAGGTACGGCGACGGCGGGCCGGATCAAGATTCCCTCCCGGGTCTCCTCCGTAATCACCAGAGAACCCTCTTCAAGACCGAAACGCCGCCGCAGCGCCGCCGGGATCACCACCACTCCCCTCTTTCCTACCTTGCTCGTTCCCACTCTCTTCCTTTTCTTATGCTGTTGTTTAATAATCAGAATCTCTGAAACATTAGCATGGGTAATTCGTCCCTAACGTCGGGCATGGTCGGCCCGACAAGGGAGCAAGCTTTACCACCTTTGCGGAGACACCGGGGAACTTCTCGGTCGTTTCACCCGGTATTTTTCGCGTCCGGCGAAGGATCTAGCCTCTCTTTGTCCCCACTCTGGAGACGCACCACCGCCACCGAGCCGCCGAGGACCGCCCAGAAGGTGACGCCGGTGGCTATGGTCGAGAGGGCGATCTGTAGCTGGAGGACGTAGGCCAGCAACCCGCCGGAAAGGGCGACCACCGGCCACCGCGAAAGCCAGGGTAGCCGGTTCCTCCATAGGCCGCTAAAACGCTTTAGAAACCCAACTTTACGAATCCTTCTTCGCTACCGAAGAATGCAGCGTCGCCGAGCCGAAGCTCCAAGTTAGAGGCATTCGGAGCTACGGTAAAAATCACCCGTCCCTGTTTTGTAACGCCCGGGTTTACCTGCTCAAAGAATATGTCGAGATTCTGCGGTATATAGCCGAAAGTGTCTGTGTCCGTCTGAAACTCGCGTCCCTGACTATCTATCAGAGCTAAAGATACGCTATCTAGAGTTACAGCCTCGGTTGAGTTATTTGTAAACTGGAAGTCCACGATAACGAAGTTACCCTGCTTGGTTTCACCGAACTCACCGAACTCTTCTTGCCGCAACTGGTTCGCCCTCGTCGCGTCGGTGACCACCCAGCCTACCTCGCCGACTGCCAGAGGCTGGCCCATCCCTACTGTCTGGTTGGCCGGTGTCTCCGGCGACTGCTGTCCGGCACCAGAATCGTTGTCCGGCTGTTGCTGCCCGGACGCTGCCTGCGCCTGTTGTTGCTGCTCCTGCTCGCCGGAGTCGGCCTGCTCCGGTTGTTGCTCGGACGCTGCCTGTTGCTGCCCCTGCTCACCGGAATCGGCCGCGACCTGGTCCCCGGCTGGCTCTCCGGAGGCTACCTGGTTTACGCTTTCCTCTTCGCTGAACAAGCTAAATACAGCCAGCAGGGCCAACACGCCGGTAACTATCCACTTGGCCGTTGCGTTCCACGTGGCGTGACTCCACATAAGGTAGAGGCCGACCGGGAAGAAGACAATGAGAAAGAATATTATCCACCCGCTCCGCTGGTACCAACGCTTGTCTTGTGTAACGGTAACGTTCTGCGAATCTTACACTGACGTCCTCCCTTATAGATAGGCAAAAAGCGCCCCCGGAGGGGCGCTAGATGCTTATACTTGCTGGACTTGCAGACTACTCGCCTGATTCCTCAGTATCATCAGTAGCGCTGTTATAAGAGTAAGCATAATCACCGAGATCTGCATGAGAACCACTTATTGTGTAGTCGTCAGCGCCACCATCTATCTCAAGAGTCACATCATCCGAAGGAGAAAATACATTTTCTCCGGAGCCGAGCTGGTCGTCAGACGTGTAGGTACCTGCAGGAACAGTACCATCGTCTGCTAGCTGTACGGCGACAACGGACCGTGCGTTCCTGACATCCGACTGTACTGTGGACTGCTGTGCTCTCTCCCTCTGGCTAAGGAACGTCGGGATGGCGATGGCGGCTAGAACACCGATGATGATGATGACGACCAGAAGCTCGATCAGGGTGAAGCCGCGCTCGTCTTTCCTGGCTTCCCGGCTTGCTTCCGTCATCCTTTTTGCGAACCAGTGCAGCATTGTGCTGTCTCCTCTCTCTTGTTGGGTTTCAACTGGTTACATTTCATGTATTGCCCGGCTTTTTCAGGCTTAGACACCTTGCAAGACAATTTTCTAAAAAACTTTTATGAATTAGCTTCCGGCGGCTTTTCAAGCTACCGGCGGAGGGCTTTCGCTTTCCGGGGAGAGTCCCGCCGCCCCGGATAGTTCGGGCTACGGAAAACTCCCCCGAGAATGCTACGGTAAGGCTCTGATCCTTGAGGTAGCCGAGAGGTACCGCACCTTGCCGTCCGGCTCCTCGTCTATGGTTACCCGGACGGTGCCGCTAGGACTTCCGTAACCGGTCATCGTACTGTCCGAGTTAAACTCCAGGGTGCGGGTAGGGTCCACACCAGGGCTCTCGGGAGAGACGTAGTAGGTCCCAGTCTGAGTGTCCTGGATCGGCGCTCCGGGCGTCGAACTGGAAGGGGAGTGCGGCTGGGGCATTACCCAAACGCTCGCCGGCAGAGTACGGGGGATCTTCTCCTCTACGTCCGGCGTCGAGCTCCCCGACCCGTAGGGTTGTTTTAGCTTCACCAGGTAATAGTCCGGGCCTTCGTCCCGTCTGCCCCTCTCCGGGTAGAGCACCACCCGCCAGTCGGTTAGCTGGTTCGTGGCGCTCGCGTGCGCCAGCCGCAGGTCGGCGACTAGCTGGTTGGTCGCGGCCGTTACCCGGCGCTGCTCCAGAATGCCGAGCCAGATAACTATTGCTATCGCTATAAGGATGCCCAGTATCGCCACCACCGTCAGGACCTCGGGCAGCGTAAAGCCGCGCTCTTTTCTATACAGGCGTAGGATTCTGGACCATGACAATGACTTCTCCTCTCACCATGCAATATATAGCAAAGCGGACTTATAGTCTAGAGTCCGGCCGGCTGTAGCCGGATATGGTTCGGGCGAGTCCTACTCGACGCCTTCTCGAATAGATGGTCTGGAATGTTAACTACCGCGAAGCTGCGGGCAGTGGCAGCTCGCGGTTCATATCTTGAGAACGGCCGACGCGTTGCAACTGGCTGCCGCCCTACGGTGGCGGGACGGCGAGCCGGAGGGCGGGGAGGACAGGGTCGGCGAAGCTTTTCCAGGCGTACGGGTCCTCAACGGTGCCGCTCATAGAGCGTTAACCCATCTCTTTCGGCTTCTCGCAGAAACCGGCTGTTGCTCGCCCGAGCCCTCTCGTATTCCAGTAACGAGTAGACAATGATGTCCGCCCCACCCGGCCAGCCCCTCAGTACCGGCAGCAACTCTTTTACCCGCTCTCCGTAGCTGGCGTCGGTGTCCTTGACGATTATGAGGTCTACGTCGCTCCACTCGTGGGTGTCGCCGCGCGCGAGGGAGCCGAACAGGAGGATCCTCTCCGGCTCATACCCATCTTTTATGCGCTCGACGAGCCAGCTAAGGTCTTCGGATAGTTCTCGCGCCACTCCCATGCCTAAAGAGTTACCCGCGCTCTATAAACTCGATGCGGTAGCCGTCGGGGTCTTTGACGAAGAAGATGCGGGTGCCACTGCCCATCTCGTGCGGCTGGCTCTCAAAGTCTACCCCGCCGGCCCTCTCTAGTTGCTCGGCGGTCGCGTCGAGGTCGTCCACTATGAGCGCTATGTGGCTATATCCCTCGCCTAGCGGGTACGACTCTTCGCGGTCGTGGTTCAGGGTAAGCTCCAGCCGGGGCTCCGACTCGCCGGGGACTGCGAGGAAGGCGTTTGTCGCGTCGCTCCCAATGGGTACCTTGCGGGCGAACTCCAGGCCGACCTTGTTCGTGTAAAAGTCGATGCTCCGGTTGAGGTCTAGCACCCGGTAGCAGGTGTGGGCGAAGCGCATGGTTTCCTCCTCTATGGTAGTTACCGGGCATTCTAGCAGGGGCTCGCGGGTCCTCTCTGCTATGCTCTCTCCCCAGATGGAACGCGCGGGGCAAGAGTCGCCGGAGAAAGCCACGTGGGGTACCAGGGCCGCCACGATAGCCCGGGTCGGAGCCCGCTACGGCTTTGACTACGTGCTCGGCCGCCGCCTGTTCCCCCGGTTCCGCAAGCTCGACCCGGAGACCATCGGCCCCCGCTTGCGAATGTCGTTCGAGGAACTGGGCCCGAACTTCGTCGAACTAGGCTCTTTCCTCTCGGCCCGCAGGGATCTAGTACCACCGGGGATAACAGACGAATTGCGGCGGACGAATGCGGCCGTAAAGCCCATGCCCCCGGCTGAGGTCCGGGCGCTGGTCGAGCGCGAGTTGGGCAATACGCTGGAGCGATTGTTCGTTGAGTTCGGGGAGACGCCGGTGCGGACGGGGGTCTTTACCGAGTCTCACCGGGCTGTCCTGCCGGGTGGCCGGCCGGCGCTCGTCGTGGTAGCCCGTCCGGGGGTGCGCCGGGACCTCCTGGCGATGCGGCCGGTCGCCGACGTGGTGCGGCGGCGCTTCGGTGGGCGGCTGCCGCTAAACCCTTCCACGACGGTCTCCGAGTACGCCGCGCACGTGGCCCACCGCCGGGACCTCTACTTCGCCGCCCAGACCGCCCGCCGGCTCGCGGGTATGGAGGACTCCAGGGATGGCTCCGGGGAGGGCTCCGGCCTGGTAGTGCCCCAGACCTACCGAGACTACTCCACCGGCCGGTGCGCCACGTTCGAGGCTCCATCGGCCCCGGAGCCGGTGGACAGTGGTTTCTACAAGACGGTGGCCGGGGAGATCATCCGGCTCGGGATACGGGAGGGCATCTTTTTCGCGGACCTGTCACCCGAACGGTTTGCGGCCGCGGGTGGCAAAGTCTGGCTCTCGGACCCCACGGAAGTGTTTACGCTCGACCCGGAGCGGTTGCGGGGCGTGGCCGAGGTCCTGGCCGCCGTCGGGCGCGGGGACGTGGACGCGCTCGCGCGGGTGCTGCCGCTCACGGGTGCTTCGACCCCCGAACAGGCCGTGGACTTTAAAAGGGAACTGCGGAGCACCCTCGGCTCTCTCGGCGGCCCGCTCTGGAGAGAACACTCCCTCGCCGAAGTCCGGGACCGCGGAATGGAAGCCGCCCGGCAGGGCAGGGTGCGGCTGCCGGTAGAGATAGACCTGCTCTTCGACGCCCTCGCAGAAGCCGAGGTACTCGGCGGCGGCCTCGACGAGCCCGGAGACCGTTCCGCGTACCGGGGCTTGGAACCCGCTGTGGAGGCTGCCGAGGATCTCATAGCGGCTTACCGGGACCCGGTATACCTCGCGTCGCGCACCGCCCGCAGGCTCGCCCAGCCGGACGCCTACGCGGACTATCCGCGCCAGATCCACGCTGTCCTCAACGAGCTCCGGGACGGCGAGGTCGAAGTCCGGTTCCGGCATCAGGGGTTAAACGAGCTCATCTCAAAAGTCGACATCCTGGCGAACCGGCTGGTCTTTGCGATCCTGATCTCCGCCCTCATAATAGGCTCCTCCTTGCTCGGCGTCTTTAGCGAGACCGGCGTCCGGCTGCTCGGCGTAAACATCTTCGGCCTCGTGGGCTTCCTCTTTGCCGCCATCCTCGGCCTCGCCCTGCTCGTCGGCATCATCCGCTCCGGCCGGCTCTAGCGGCCCTGCTAGAGCCCTGGCTAGAGCTTTAGCTAAAGCCCTATCCCCGCCCGACCGATAACTAATGCGAGAGAAGTTCGGGGGCGCGCGGACGCCCACAGTTTAGAGATTGGGAGTGCCACGGGTGAAGGTTCTTATCGCCGAAGACGACGCGGTATCGCGGGCCATAATTAAAAAGACCATAGAGAAGCTCGGTCACGACTGCGTGGCGACCCGTGACGGGCAGGAAGCCTGGGAAATCTACCAGGACTCCCCCGACGTGGAGGCTATCGTCAGCGACTGGATGATGCCGAAGATGGATGGCCTGGAGTTCTGCCGCAAAGTCCGGACCGAAGGCCGCAACGGTTACACCTTCTTTATATTCCTCACCGCGCTCGGGGGTAAAGAGCATCTGCTGGAAGGCATGGAGGCCGGCGCGGACGAGTACCTCACCAAACCGCTAGACTCCGACAGCCTCAAAGCCAAGCTCGACGCCGCCTACGAGGTAACGGCGCTCAAGAAACACCTCGGCGAAGACGATGCCGGGCTCGAAGCCGACGGCGAAGCCGCGGACGAGGCTGACGGAGCCGGTGACGGAGCCAACGACGGAGCCGGAGCCGAGAATGGGAGCGTCCCGGCCACCTCGAACCTCCCGGCCCGGTCAAAAGGCCGGTCGGTCAAGGCGAAGGTGTGGGATGTGCTGCTGTCGCAGGGCAAGATCACCGAGAAGCAGCTACAGCAGGCTGTCGAGGCTCAGAAGACCGACTCGCGGGAGCTGGGCAAGATACTCGTCTCTTTGGGCTTTATATCCAACGCGGACTTTGCCCAGGCCCAGGCCCACAGGCTCGGCTTGACCTTTGTGGAGCTTAACGAGAAAAGCGTCGACAAGGGGGCTCTCTCGCTCGTCCCGGAAAAGGTGTTGCGGCGTCATGGGGTCCTGCCGCTCCGGATAGACGAGCGTCAGCGGCTAGTGGTCGCCATGAGCGATCCGGCGAACGTACTGGCGCTTGAGGACCTCGGCATGATCAGCGGCCGCTCGGTGATCCCCGTCGTGGCGACCGAGAAGGAGATACAGCAGATCCAGAACAAGCTCTTCGCTTTCGGCGAGGAGGTAACCGAGATCCTGGAGGGCGCCGGAGACGACGGCCTCCTGGACTCCGCGGAGGTCGAGCTCGGCGTCGAGTCCAGCGCGGATGAGGCCCCGGTAGTACGGCTGGTCTCCTCCGTGTTGCAGCAGGCGGTGAGCGATGACGCCTCCGACATCCACATCGAGCCCCAGGAGAAGAAGCTCATGGTCCGCCTGCGGGTCGACGGCGTGCTGCGCGAGCTAATGTCGATCCCGCCGAAGCTCCAGAGCGGGGTCCTGGCCCGGCTGAAGATCCTCGCCAGCCTGGACATCGCCGAGCGCCGCATCCCGCAGGACGGCCGCTTTGCCGTGAGGCTCGGCGGCCAGAAGGTAGACCTCCGGGTAGCCTCGCTGCCGACCGTCTACGGCGAAAAGATAGTCCTGCGGCTGCTCGACACCTCGAACGCCACCGTAGACCTCGAAGACCTGGGGTTTGCTCCGGAGATCCTGGAGAGCTACCGCAAGGTCTTTACCCAGCCCTACGGCACTATCCTCGTTACCGGCCCTACCGGCAGCGGCAAGTCGACCAGCCTCTACGCCACGCTAAACGAACTGAACTCGCCGGAAAAGAACATCATTACCGTCGAGGACCCGGTCGAGTACCGGATGGGGGGCATAAACCAGATACAGACCAATCCCAAGGCCGGGCTCACGTTCGCCTCCGGCTTGCGGAGCATCCTCCGAGCCGACCCGGACATAGTGATGATCGGGGAGATCCGGGACCAGGAGACCGCGAAGATCAGCATAGAAGCCGCCCTTACCGGCCACCTCGTGCTCGCCACCCTCCACACCAACGACGCCCCCGGCGCCCTCGGCCGCCTGACGGACATGGGCGTCGAACCCTTCCTGGTATCTTCGGCGGTAGACTGCGTGATCGCCCAGCGCCTCGGCCGCCGGCTCTGCAGCCGCTGCAAGGAACCCGTGGAACTCGACGAGGCTGCTTTTGAGGCGCTCGACTTTCCGGTCGAGCACTTTAGCGGCGAGTACGACTTCCACCGGGCGGTCGGCTGCGAGTACTGCGGCGACACCGGGTACAAGGGCCGCATCGGGCTCTACGAGCTCATGCTGGTAAACGAGGAGATGAAGAACCTGATCCTGCAGCGAAGCTCCGCGAACGAGATAGGCCGGGCCGCCGAGCGCGAGGGCATGGTCCGGCTCCGGGACGACGGGCTTATGAAAGCCGCCAGAGGCCTGACCACCACCGAAGAAGTGCTGCGCACCGTGGTCTAGCGCTCGCCGGAAACTTTCCCCGTAGGGCGGCGTATACACAGTTATCACCGGGCCGGCTCCCCCCCTCCTACACAATTACCGGCCCGGCTTCTTTTCTATAGTCCGCGCTTCTCCGGGGACTCTAACTCAGCGGGGCCGGAACAAACCGAAAGAGGATGTGTAGCCGTGGAGGAACGTCGCGCCTCCTACAGGCCCGATCTCCCCGTTGCAGAAAAAGCCGCCGACGGGCACGTCTTCCAGGTGCTCGTGGAAAACGCCGGTGTCGAAGTTCGGCTCTCCGTAGAGGCCCTCTCCCCGGCCGAGGCACGAAAACAGCAGGGCACCGGAGACCTCTCCCGGAGCCGAGCGTCCGTAGCCGGTCAGGACCGCGTGCAGGTCTTCGGCGGAGGCGTCCGCGTCGCGGAGGTGGAAGCGGACGCGCGTGCCTTCCATAAGCCTCTCTCCAACGGCTATCGCCCCGCTGCGGGGGTCGATGCCTATGAGGTTCCGGATCAGGAAGTCCCCAGCACCCGGCTCCTCCTCGAACTCGTCCATGACCACCCCGATAAACAGCGAGGTGGTGGCGAGCTTGCGGTCTTTACCGTCGAGACCGGCGACTAAGCCCTCCAGCACTTCAAAGGCCGGCCGCCCATCTAGCTCGTAGAGGATATTCTGTTTGGCCCGGGTCACTTGTAGCAAGTCTCCGACGGGCCGGCAACCCTGGGCGACCACGGTGTCGATAGCCACATCACCGCTTAAAGAAAGGCCGATGGTCCCTCTAGTGTAGACGGCGTCGTCCAGAAACAGCGCGCCGAGCCCCGGAGAGCCGGCCCCGCTCACCAGACCCCCGATCTTCGGGGCTCCCGGAAAAGCATAGTCGAGGCCGGAGAGCAGGGCTTCCGGGTCGGAGGAGAACGGGTCGGCGAGCACTACGAACTGCGGCTCATCCTCCCGCCGGACGCCGACGAGGCTTTCCCAGGCGTCCGGCGGCCCGTCGAGGTCCGGTAGCGCGCCCGTGAGGTGGAACTTCCGCAACTCGACGCCTGGGAGCCGGGCGGCGGTGACCGATACGGCCGGTAGCTGCTCTACTTCCTGGCCGCCCCCGATCACCCCTCCCGCCGAACATCCGAAGAGCGTATCGGGAGAGAGGTGCCTGCCGATAACTTCCGGCACCCGGCCGTAGGAGCCGGCGAACTGCGGCGTTACGAATACCGCCGCCAGTGAGATCCCACCCGGCCCGAGCTGCTCCCGGATGCCCGCCGCGCACTCCGCGACGGCGTCCTCGAAAGCCATGCTCCGGCTAACCGCCGTCGCCCACTGCATACCCGTCAGCCTCCGTTCACTGGTCGTAGCGCGATACTTACGCCAGTTTATACCCGGAACGGCGCTTTATAGACAGCCGGGACCGCCGGCGCAGCAGGTAGAGGTAGAGCGCGACCCCCAGGAGAGCCGGTAGATAGAGACCGGAGAATATATTGACCCCGACCCAGAACGCGACCGCTATCCCGGCGCTGTCCAGAAGGCCCGGCAGCGGCGGGGAGCCGGCTCGGTCCCAGCGTCCCGCGTACACCAGCAGCCCGCAAGCGAGGGGGCTGGTCAACAGCCAGCCGAGGTAGTTGCTCAGCGGAACCCCGTAGTACGCTCCGCCGTCCGACCACACCCAGAAACCTAAAGAAGCCGCCCCGGGATCGAGGAGGCCGTCTATCAAAGTGAGCAGCACGGCGCTTCTGACTATCCAGAACAGAATACCGGAGTAAGAAAGATCTGACCGTGTACCCGCCGGGGCGGCTGCGGCGGTAGCCCCGATCACCAGCGGCACGTAAGACACCGGCAACAGGTACGGCACGACCCCGCCGATTTTAGGTCCTAAGGAGTCCCCGTAGTAGAACTCGCCGTAAGGAAAGCCGGTCACGACCCCGGTAGTCTCGATACCGAACGCGAATAGGGTGAGCGCGAGGAGCGACACACCGGCCCGCCGCGCCCCGAGAAAGCGCCACAGGGCCACGAAAGCCGGCAGCGCGGTCAGGACGGTCGCGACGTACGAGCCGACGCTGGTCCCGGGGACGTCCGGGAAGCGGACCGTAAAGTACGCCGCCCCGTAGAAAAGGGCGCTGGTAAGGAGGAGCCACCGGGGTACGCCGAGCATCTGTATATGGTATCTCAGACAGAGGTCCGCAGGCTGATATATTGGCCTCGTGCAATCTTCGTTATCACGGTTGGTCAGCATCTCCCGGCCCGTGCTCTGGATCAACACGGTCGGGCCGGCCGTGGTCGGGATGTGGCTCTCGGGGGCTCTGTGGCGGTGGGAGGCGCTGCCGCTCCTCCTGTGGCTAACGCTGCCGTTTAACCTCCTGATCTACGGCGTCAACGACGTTTTCGACCAGGAGACCGACGCCCAAAACCCCCGCAAGGGCTCGCTCGAAGGCGCCCGGATAGCACCCCAGGAGGTAAACTCGATCCTGACCGGCGTGGTACTGACCAACCTGCCGTTCCTCGTTTACTTCTCAATATTCACCCCGGCCGGCGCGATACTCTGGATGCTCGTCTACGCCGGTGTATTCGTAGGTTACTCGGCCCCGCCGCTGCGCTTTAAGGCCCGGCCGTTTCTCGACTCCTTGAGCAACGCGGCCTACGCTTTTCCGCTGGTCTTTACCCCGCTCGTCCTCGGAGCCTCACCCGTCTGGCCCGCGGCGCTAGGTCTCATGGCCTGGAGCGCCGCCAAACACACCTTTGACGCGGTCCAGGACATCGACGAGGACCGGGAGGTCGGTATCGTCACGACCGCCGTCCGGCTCGGCCCGCGAGGCGTCGTCTTCTGGAGCGGCTCCTTCTGGCTCGTTTCCACGGTCGGCTTTGCGGCGGTAAGCCTGCCGGTCGCCGCCGTAAACGCCGGGTACGCCGGGGCCTTGATCCTTGCCCTCTACCGCCGCCCCGAGCCCGAGACCGGGCACCAGCTCTACCGCTACTCTATCGCCTTTCCTTACGTGGCCGGTACGTTCGCCGGCGTCCTGCTCGTTGGGGCGTTGTCGCTCGGGGCGTATCCGTGAGCCGGCTCGTAGTCGTGGGCGGCGGCCTCGGGGGGCTCGCCTCCGCAGCCCTCCTGGCCCGCGCCGGGCACCGGGTGACACTCCTCGAAGGAAACGACTACCTCGGCGGCAAAAGCCGGCGCATCGCGGTGGGCGGCCAGCGGATAGACACCGGTCCCTCGCTCGTGACGTTCCCCGGCGTCTGGGAAGAACTCCTCTCCCGCCTCGACGCCCTCGGGGCTCCCGGCGGCCCTCCAGCCCAGGAGGTAGCCGGTCTGCGATTGCGGCGGCTGCCGGAGGTCGGCCGGTACTACTACCGGGACCAGGTAACGCCGCTGCCGGTGCCCGAGGGTCACCCGTGGCACTCAGCCTGGAAGCGCTTTGCCGGACTACACGGAGGACTCGGGCCGGAGGTAACAAAGCTCCTGACGTCGGACCCGCTCGACCGGGGGACCTTTCCGGCGCTCTGGAAGCTCCTGCGGCTCTACGGCACCCGCCTTACGACCCGCGGTTATCTGGAGAAGCTCGCCTGGATGCCGGAAGGTCTGCGGGAAGTTATCGCGATTCACACCCTGAACGCCGGGGTAAGCCCGGCGCGCACCCCGGCGCTCTTTGCCAGCATGCCGGCGGTAATGGCCTCGGACGGCGTCTGGGTACCAGACGGCGGGGTGTATGAGATCGTCCACTCCCTCGAACGCCTCGCCCGCCACGCCGGAGCCGAGATACACACCGGCGAGCCCGTCACCCGGATAGAACCCGGCAAGGTCTCTACCGGAGAGCGGGAGCTTCCGGCGGACGCGGTCGTGAGCGGCCTCGACGCCCCGGTGCTCGACAACCTCCTAGAAGTTTCCGGAAAAAAGGCCGCCTCCGGCAAGCTATCCTGCTCCGGGATAGCGGTCTACGCGGCGCTAAAAGAAGAGTTGCCGGAGAGGGCCGCGACCCACGCCGTCGTGCTCCCCTCTTCACCCGCCGCCCTCTACGGTAGCCTCGAAAACCTGGAGGAGCCGGAGGAGACGATGGCCTTTGTAAACTATTACCGGCCCGGCGAGGTGTACCCGAACGACCGGGGCACCGTCGCGCTGCTCCTTACCGCCCCGGCAAACGGCGAGAGCTACAACCTCGACGCCGCGTTCGTCCGGCGGGAGACAGACCGGGTATCGGAGAAGATAGGGCTCGACGGTCCGCTCGACGCTTTCTTCGGCGAGCATGAAATACTCGACCCTCGGTACTTCGGCGGGTGGGGCGGGATGGGCGGGGCGCTCTACGGCGCGGTCCGGCCGCTGTGGCGGAGCGGTCCTTTCCACAGCCCCGGTTATACGGACCGGCGGCGGCCCTGGTTATACCGGGTCGGGGCCTCCGTCCATCCGGGCGGCGGGATACCGGCGGTGCTCGGGGGAGCCATGATCTCCACCTCCCGGCTACTGAAAGCTTTAGAATAAGCGGATGATCCCTCCCGGCTCCCAGCGCGACCTGTTCGAGATACCGGACGGCGTCACCTACCTGAACTGCGCCTACATGGCCCCCCAACTCCGCTCGGTGCGCAGAGCCGGCCAAGAGGCGGTAGCGCTCAAATCCCATCCCTGGCAGATAACACCGGAAGACTTCTTTACCGGCTCCGAAGAGGCCCGCGAGTTATTCGCCCGCGTGGTCAACGGCGAGCCGGACGGGGTCGCGCTGGTACCATCCGTGAGTTACGGGCTCGCGGTCGCCGCCGCGAACGTCCCCGTAAATTCGGGCCAGAGCATAGTGGTCCTTGAAGAACAGTTTCCGTCCAACGTCTATGCCTGGCGCCGGCTGTCTGCAGAACGAGGGGCCGCGCTCGTCACCGTACCCCGCCCGCCGGACCACGACTGGACCTCCGCGGTGCTCGAATGCATAGACGGGGACGCCGCGGTCGTGGCCGTGCCGAACTGCCACTGGACGGACGGCTCGCTGCTCGACCTTTCGGCCGTCGGACGGCGGGTCCGGGAGGTTGGGGCGGCGCTCGTCGTGGACGCCACCCAGTCGCTCGGGGCGTATCCGCTAGACGTCGCGGAGGCGCGGCCGGACTTTTTAGTCTCCGCTGCTTACAAGTGGCTCTTGGGGCCTTACGGTTTCGGGTTTCTGTACGTAGCTCCAGGCTACAGAGAAGGGTTGCCCATAGAGGAGAACTGGATCTCCCGTTCGGGCAGCGAAAACTTCTCCCAACTTACCGCCTACCGCGATACCTACGCCCCCGGAGCCCGGCGCTACGACGTCGGTGAGAGGAGCAACCCGGTCCTGCTGCCGATGGTAAACGAGGCGCTGCGCCAGGTTCTCGCCTGGGGCGCGGAGAACATCTCAGCCGCTCTCCGGGAACTTACCGGACTCGTAGAAAGAGAAGCTGCGGCCAGGAATATACAGACTATCCCGGAGGACCGTCGGGCCGGACACATGACCGGGCTTACCCTCGGCCGCGAGGCGGAGACTCCGAAAGACCTCGCAGCCCGTCTCGCATCCGAAAACGTCCACGCCAGCGTGCGCGGCGATAGCCTGCGCGTCTCCCCGCACCTGTATAACACGCCACAGGACGTCGAGCGGCTCTTCGAGGTCCTGACAAACATCCTTCACGGCGGCTCGTGGAAGTATTAACCTGCCACATCACAAGTCGGTCAGCACTTCAGTCGGTCAGCACTTCAGCTTGTCTTCGTTAACGAGGTCTGGTCTGTGGGGTGAGTCTGTTTATTACTTGTGGTAGTGCTTGCGGTAGCGCCTCCGCCCGGAAATCATTGCCCGATTGCTAGGTAGCTGACGAGCCGCCGGAGGCGGCGGGCTGACCGGCTGACAAGCTCTGAGGCTGACAAGCTCTGATGATCAGAAGTAGAGGCTCCGGGCGTACTCCCGGCGCAGGATGGCGTAGAACTTCATGTCACGGCGCGTGCCTTTTATAAGCTCCCGCTCGCGCAGGGTACCCTCGTAGATCATGCCGGATTTCTCCATTACCCGGGCTGAGGCTGTATTTTCGGCGATACAGCGGGCTTCTACGCGCTCCAGGTCCAGCTTCTCGAAGCCGAAGCGGATCATGGCTCGCACGGCCTCCGGCATAATTCCCCGGCCCCAGTGCTCCCTGGAGAGCACATACCCGAGCTCGGCGCGGGAGTGCTCGGGAACCGGATGCAGTCCACACGACCCGATGAATCTCCCGGACAGTTTCTCCGTTATCCCCCAGTCTGCCTGCTCCCCCGCCTCATAACCGCTTACCACCGAGCGCAGGAACTCTTCCGAATCCCTTACGGTGCGGTGGGTATCCCAGGTAACGTAGCGGGTTACTTCCGGGTCTGATGCGTAGCCGAAGACGGCATCGGCATCGGCGAGGGTCATCCTGCGGAGCCGGAGCCGCTTGGTCTCCAGGTTCAGCGGGTCTTTCGGGAAGCGGCCCTTCAACGAGCTTCTAGCTATCCAGGTGTACGCGCTCGATGCTGGACCAGGGTACAAAAGCGAAGCCCTCGGGGTCTCCGCTCGGGTCCCGGACGTCGAGCAGCAGGCCATTGCCGTCTACGTCGCAGATATACCCGCCCAAGTCGTTGCCGACCCGCGCGGAGATAGAAACAAAGCTGTCCACTCCCAGGGCGTCGGAGATCTTCGGTTTCCGCTCCTTCGGTCCCTGGGAACTCCGGGGGTCGCTCTCGCCGCTTTTCAAAGCTCTGCTCCTCTGCCGGGTACGGTCCGGACTTAAGGGTACAGCATACCCGGCGGCCCCTGCCGGACGCCGCCGGGCTAGATAAATTCTTCTACCGGTATGGCTTCGGATTCCCCCCTCTGCGGGTCGAGCACCAGGTAGCTGGCTCCGGCGTCGCGGGCGACGAGCGCGTGCCGCCTCAGGCCGTCGGCGTCTTCTATGGCACCGAGTAACTCCGGCAGCCCGAGGTGAGGCGCCTCACTTTTAAAGCCGTGGGCCAGCTCCGCCGTGGTGAACAACGGAGCGACCTGTAGCTCACCTTCTCCGGTCTCGACGGATATAAGGGGGGAACCTCCCTCCTCGTCCACGAAAAGGTACAGCGGAAACGGTATACCGCCCCTCATGTACGCCACGATGTCGGAGGCGTGAAAGAGCCCGGTGCCCGTCTCGGCGACCACGAGCACGAACTGCGGCCCGGTACCGTCGCCGACGCCGGCATACGCCTCAACCGCGGCCTCGTCGGCCAGCTCTCGCGGCTCGCATTCTGTAAAGGCTTCCATACCGTACTCTTCGGCCCCTCTAGAGAAGTCCTGGGCGAGATCCGGCGACGCGAAAAGCGCCCCGACCGTCGCGGGCGCGTCCTCCACAACGGCGTCCTGTAGTACGTCCTCTCCGGAGCCGTCCACCAGCTTAAATAGCGGCGGTGCGGGGATGTCCCCTAGATCCAACTCCCGTCCGGGCTCCTCGCTCACCCTACCCCTTTCGTTTTCCTCGTTACGTAACTTCCTTGTGTATCGTAGCCTAATACGGCTTCGAGTTGCCGGAGCTTGAGTGTGTCCGGGGTCGCTCTCACGGCCGCGTCGCGAACCCGGCACAGGACGGGATTCTCCGCCTGCCCGACCCTTCCCATAAGGCGCGAGAGCCGCGCTATATACGCCGTACGCTTTGTGCGGCGGGCTTCGTAGAGCCCGAGGGCTTTCTCCAGTTCGTGAGTTTCGTGGAAGCAGCGGGCGAACGTGGCTGCGTCTTCTATGGCCTGGCAGGCTCCCTGGCCGAGGTTCGGGGTCATCGGGTGGGCCGCGTCGCCGAGCAGCGTTACCCGGCCGTCGCCCCACCGGGAGAGCGGCGCGCGGTCGTAGACGTCGCCGTGGAGGATGGCTTCTTCTCTGGTCGTCCGGACCACCTCCTCTATAGGCTCGTGCCAGCCCCGGAAAAACCGGAGCAGCGCCTCGCGGCCGCCGTCGGAATCTTTAAAGCTGCCCTCGGGGGCATTACGGGTGGCGAACCAGTACGCCCGGCCCCGACCGAGGTCAGCGTAACCGAACCGCGTCCCGCAACCCCAGGTCTCGAAGTTCGCCCCGGCCGGGGCGGCGTCAGGGTCTACCTCCGCGACCCCGCGCCAGGCGGTGTATCCCGCATAGCGCAGTTTTGACGGGCCGAACAGCCTTTCCTTGACGACCGAGTGGACGCCGTCGGCTCCTATGAGGAAGTCTCCGCGCTTTTCCCGGCCGCCGGACAGATATAGCCGGACGCCGCCAGCATCTTGCGCAAACCGCTCGCACTCCGCGCCGAGCGTTACGGTCTCCCGGCCGGCGGTGTCCAGCAGGACGCTTTGCAGGTCTGTCCGGTGGATGGCGTAGCTGTCGGCCCCGGCGCGGGCGCGGACCTCGGGCGCTGAGAAGCCTGCGAGCCGAACACCCTCTTGGGAGCGTAACTCGGCGGCGAGGGTCTTGGCGCCCGCCCGCCGCACCGCGCCGCCGACGCCGAGGTGGTCCAGAGCTTTAATACCGTTTGCTCCGAGTAGTAGCCCGGCGCCGGCTTCCCGCAGTTCGGAGGCCTTGTCGAAGACCTCAACCTCGATGCCGGCCCGGCGCAGCCCGATAGCCGCGGAGAGACCGCCGATGCCCGCGCCGACGATCAGGGCTTTCAAGCCGGGAGGTCACCCCGCGGCGAGGTTGGCGTGCCTAGGTCCGGGACTTTGGCTTTGCCTTTACGAGCTGCCTTACAGAGGAGACCAGGTCTTCTGGGGTAAAAGGTTTGCGCAGAACCTGGACCGAACCGTGCATCCGGTCGGCGAGCGTCCTTGCCGCCGGATCCTTTTTGTGGGCGGTAAGGATTATCGGGATCTTGGCGGTTTTCTTCATCGCCTTCAGGCAGTGGCAGGCTTCAACCCCGCCCACCTGCGGCATTGAAACGTCCAGGATGATCAGGCTGACCCGCCGGCTCAAGGCTTCTTCTATGGCCCGCCGCCCGTCGGCAGCCCGGACTACCCGGAAACCGGCCGCGTTTAACGCGCCGGACGCTTCCTCAAGAAGCTCGGGGTCGTCGTCAGCAAACATCACCGTCGGCCCCCGGGTCGGTTCCTTAGACTTGAGTATCTTGGAGACTGGGCGTTCCACGGCGACAGATTTTACACTATAAGAGTGCCCTGCATTTCCTCTACCAATACTTTTATACGTTACACTCGCGGTAGCCGATATCCCGGTAAAATATCCGGAGAACCATTTGTAGACCGCAGGTTGCGAGAGGTGAGCGTGCAAGATCAGAGGTATTACCGCAAAGGCTTTAAGATGCGGGGCGAGGTGCAGCACCTCCTCGACCGCGACTACCGCTCGGAGGTGGTGGAGAGGATCCGGGAGCGGGGCAACGTATTCGAGGTCGACGGCCTGACGCTGCGGCTGGCGAATGAGTTCGGGTTCTGCTACGGCGTCGACCGGGCCGTAGACTACGCTTTTCAAACCCGCGAGAAGTTCCCCGACAAGCGGATCTACATAACCGGCGATATGATCCACAACGCCTCCATGAACGATCGGCTGCGCGAGATGGGCATCGAGTTTCTCTCAAACGGCTTTGACGGTCCCTCCGAGGAGGTATTCGACGAGTTGGGCCCGGAGGACGTCGTGCTGCTGCCGGCGTTCGGCGCGCCGGTCGGGTGGGTCGAGAAGCTGCGCGAGAGGGAGTGCATCGTCGTAGATACCACCTGCGGCTCGGTACTCTCGGTGTGGAAGCGCGTCACCCGCTACGCCAAAAAAGGGTTTACCAGCCTGATCCACGGTAAGTACTATCACGAGGAAACCAAAGCGACCGCCTCCCAGACCCTCAAAGATGGTGGCAACGGCAAGTACCTCGTAGTCCGAAACCTCAAGGAGACCGGCTACGTCACGGATTTTATCCGGGGAGCGATGGATGCCGCGGAGCTAAAAGAAAAGCTTTCTCACGGCATGTCGCCGGACTTCGACCCGGACAAAGACTTGAGGGCGGTGGGCGTTGCCAACCAGACCACCATGCTGATGAGCGAGACGCTCGCGGTCGGCAACGAGGTCCGCAAGGCTATGAGCGAGCGTTACGGGGCCGAGAACCTCTCCGAGCACTTCGAGCTTTTCGATACCATCTGCTCCGCCACCCAGGATCGGCAAGACGCGCTGTTTGAGTTGTTCGAGCATCCACTGGACATGGTCGTAACCATCGGCGGCTACAACTCCTCGAACACGAACAACCTGGCGATCATCGCTTCAGAGAGGGTGCCGGAGGGCTACCATATATCTAGCGGCGACTGCATCGAGGGCGAGACCATTCGGCACAAGCCGGCCGGAACGCCACTGGATGCTTCCGAGGAAATTTCCGAAACGGGCTGGCTGCCCGACGGTCCGGTGCGTATCGGGCTCACGGCCGGAGCCTCGACGCCGAACTCCCAGATAGGGCTCGCCATCGGCCGCATCCTCGAAGCCCGGGGAGTTTCACCGGAGGCCGCGCTCTAACACCGCGGCCGGCGTGCGGCGTCGGGCTACATAGCTTCCAGCAGTTGGCGGGCGATATCCGTGTACTCCTGTACTTCCGCGGCGTCGAGGGCTTCGGTTGAGCCATCGTCGAAGGTGATCTGGACTTCCCCGCTGCTGCCGGGACTCTGCAGGTAGCTCCGGGCGGCGAGCGCCGCCCCGGCCGCGGCCCCGAGAAGCGCTACCCTTACGAGCAGCTTTTTCACTGTTGCTCCCCTTCAGCGAATACCCGGTCCACTTCCGAGCGCACGTTGCGCATGTCGTAGAGTACGAGGCCGACGCGGGAGTCGGGGCTGGTGGTGGCAGCCAGCGTGGCCCCGCCTTCGAGCCGCGTCAACAGCACAAAGCCGTTCTCGGTCTTTATCCGGACCTGATCCGCGCGTTCCCGACCTTTTTCGCGGGCGGAGCGCTCGGCTATCCCGGCCAGCGCCCCGAGCATCGCCGAGACGCGGTCCCGCTCTATACCAGAGCCGCCCCGGCCTATAGAAGCGAGAAGCTGGCCTTCCTGGGAGAGGATCGCCGCGGACCGGACCTCCCCCGAAAGCGCCTGAAAATCTTCCAGCACCCGCCGCAGGTTATCTTCCAGACCGCCCGTGGCATCAGTCCCGCCGGCGGATCCACCTTCTCCAGCCATACGCCGTCCTCCAATCCCCGTTTGTGCTCAAGCCGTAAAGTATACTGGATACCGGTCACGCCTTCGACAGGTAGGTAGTACCCACCGGTAACTTAACAAGCCACCGCCCGGATGCTATATTCCCCTTGCTAAAGGGCGATTAGCTCAGCGGGAGAGCGCTGCCTTCACACGGCAGAGGTCGCTGGTTCGAAACCAGCATCGCCCACTCCAGAAGATATATCTCAAAGGCTCAAGGTTTACGTCCTCCGGTGCCGCCAAAAGTTTGCGCACTTTCTACCTGAATCCCTGGCAAAGCGTTACAAAATGGTATAAAAACTCTTGCTGTAAAGTAACGGTTCAGAAAACCGGTTCGGTCTAAGGAGTACTAGGAGGGGTTTTGATGGTAGAGCGGATGATGTATAGCTTGCCCGGTGGCCGGGCTCTAAAGCTCGGGGTCATGGGTATCTTTCTGGCGGTCGTATTGGCGGTAGCGGCCCCGGACGAGGCGGACGCAGCGCCTCTGAGCGTTGATTCCGATGGTTATGTGCCAGTTTACAGCACCTGCGTAGCCGGCAGCCAGCTCGGTTTTTATAACTGGAATTGGGACGGCTACGAGACCGCCGGGTACATACTAGTCAACGACTGCGCTCTGCAAAGCTACGGAGCCGGTCCGATGGACCGCCAGCGGGTAATAGCCCACGAGAGGGGTCATGCCGTGGGTCTCCCCCACAGCTCTAACCCGTCAAGCGTCATGTATCCGGTCATAACTATCTCCGGCCAGTAAACACAAACTAAGGCCCCGGCCCTGTTTTCTAAAGGGCCGGGGCCTCTTCGCTTTTCAACTACATCGGAGAAGCTTACCCGCGCGCTAGCAGGTCGTGGACTGAGGAGAGGGCGTTTCCTGTTCCGGCCCGGCGGATATCGTTGGTGGGAGCGCTACCGCGGAGTCGAATATAAAGTCGGCCGGGGTATCCTTAACGGGTGACGACAGTTGAGGTGTGGGCGGCGGCAGCCCTGGTAGAGTTTGTGATCCTGGAGGGCTACCGACGGAATTACTAATGTTTGTAGTGGTTTGTCTGTTCGGTGAGGTTGGCGCTGGCGGCTGGTGACGGCTTTTTGCGAGAAGGTTTTCGCGGCTTGTTCTCCGAAGCCGCCACCTGAGCGTAGTTCAGGAGGGAGACCAGGATCACACCTCCGAGGGCGTTGCCCAGGACTACCGGGACTAGGAATACCCCAAAGTAATCCAACCAGGAAACCTTTCCTAAAACAACGCCGATCAGCATTTCCGAGGAACCCAGGACACTGTGGGCCAGATCCCCGGCCGGGATGAGTATGGCTGTTACCCAGATACAAAAAGCCTGTCCGATGGTGTCTTTGGAGGCGGATATTAGCCAGGACATGACCGCCACGACCCAGCCGCCGAATATGCCCCTCACAAAGAGCGAACCGGCGCCGTAGTCCATCTTCTCTACCGCCTTTTCCAGCAGGATAGCCATAGCGTCGGGGTGTAGAAGCCGGGCTTGAGTAACCGCAATGGCAAAGATGGCGGCCCCGATCAGGTTGAATACCAGAACCACCACCCACATGCGAAGCACCTGTGGAATTAGCTTACGGTCTCTGAGCGCCGCTATCACCGGGGTAACCGTAGTCTCGGTAAAAAGCTGTGCCTTGCCCAGAACCACGACCAGGAAACCGACCGGATAAACGACCATGTACGCCAGTCCCACCCCATCGGTTACGGCCGCCACGCTCATCGCGGCCAGCACCCCGAAAGATATGCTCAGTCCGGCGGCCAGGCCGCTAAACGCCAGCCCGGCGCTGGCCCGGGAAAGCTCCTCGCTACCCCGGTCCGCCACGTCCTGGTAGATCTCTTTAACGTTCTTTGTTGTAGGCAAGAAGCCACTCCTTGGTAACTAGGTAAAGGTTGTCTTACTTCAGTGATGCTGTTGCCGGAAAAGCCCGCTTAGTTCCCTTTCGGTAAACCTTGCAGTTCTTCGGGCTTCTCCAGGCCGTTTCCGCCATTTCGAGAATCGGAGTCCGGGGTGACCAGGGCGGTGCCCCGGTTACGGCGGCGGGTCGGGCGTTCGATCCAGAGGTCCCGGATCAGGACTTTGCAGGTTACGCAGATCGGTACGACCAGAAAGAGTCCCAGTATGCCGAATATCCAGTAGATCGGGATGATGGACAGCGCTATGACCGCCGGGTGCACGTGGACCACCTTCGACATGATGGCCGGTACGATGACGTTGCGGTTTATAATCTGTACCACGATCACCGTGACAATGGTGATCATCACGAGCGCCGACGACTGGGTCGCAGCTGTTATGACCGCGGGGATGGCCGCTATCACCGCCCCGAAGTAAGGGATTATCTGCAACAGCCCCGCGATAACCCCGAGCAGCAACGCCGACGGCAACCCTATGATCCAGTAGGTAATACTCGTCATCGTGCCGACGGCTACTATCGACAGGATTGTCGCTACCGGCCAGATGTGGAGACCTTCGTAAAGGTCGTTGAGCACCTTCTGCGCGCGCCAGCGGTTGTCCGTGCTAAACAACCGTAGAAAGGCGTTCAGCAGGGATATCGGGGTCATGGCTATGTAAACCCCCGCCGCTATTACCACCATAATGATGATCATGGCGCCCAGGAGCTGCCAGATTAGCGTGCCGACCGGTGGGAACAGCGCCGGCAGGTTAAAGTCGAACATAGCCGCGTTCTCGGCAAACCACTCCCCCATCGTGGTAAAGAAGTCCACGCTGATAATCGGGGTCCGTCCTAGCGGGCTCTCCAGCAAAGATCTAAAGTACGGTCGTGAGGACTCCAGGTCCCCCGGCAGAGAAGCCAGGAAGCTCTTGAGCGATCCGTAGAACGGCGCCGAGAGTGCCACCACCACGCCCATCAATACTATTACGGAAGCCGTGAGCGCTATTATGACCCCCCACTTTCGGGGGATGTTACCCACTTTTTCGAGGAGTATCGCCCCGTCGTGCAGGGAGATCGCGAGTAGCCCCGCCAGCAAGACCAGCAACAGAAATAGCGGCATGTACGGGAAAAAATACGCCAGAGCAACGAGGAATATAATGAGCAGTACCGTCCGCAGAAGGTCTTTGCCCACTAGCGCGCTAAACAACCTGCACCCCTCTTTCCTGAATACTCGTTAGCGCCCGCGTGAGGGCGGAAGAACGTCCCGGCCCTCACGCCTCCTCCCCCCCACTGTCCGGGTCTCGGTACGAATCCTCAGCGTCCGCTTCGGACAAACCTTGAGCGCCGCAGAGACCGCCGAGCGCCCCTCCTATAAACGGCACCAGAAGGAGGGCTAGAATGCCTTGCACGGAGAGCAGCGTACTAAAGCTCTGGCGGGCATCTTGGGGAAACTCGGGCAACGTCACTCCGCCCAAACCGTGGATTAATCCGACCCCAACCACAGTGCCCACGATCGTCAGGATAGCGGTAGCCGCGAGCCCGATAACCGGCACGAACAAAGCGTGCCGGATCTCCGCCCGACCCGCCATCTTACCGGCCACGTACCCGCCGACCATAAAAGATAGCAGTACGGTCAGCATAAACCCCGCCCGTCCCAGAGGGTGATCTCCGGACTCAGAGCCACCCCCTGCATAAGCTGCCACGACAACGCCGCCGGCAACGCTGCTTACTAGGACTCCGGTCCCGAGAGACGCGAGCCACCCGGCCACAACGCAGGACCAGCTAACTCCCCCGTCTTCCCACCTCTCCGGAGCTTCCTCTTGACGCTCTTCTACAGCCTCTTTCTCCCGCTCTTTACTCGTCATACCGTTCCTTTCCATCAAGGGCCTGCTTTACCAACGTCTACGGCACCACTGAAACAGCCGGTAGTGACCCTGTGATGAAAGGCGAAAGAATCTCTCGTGGAAAGATAACTCCAGTTAAAGAGATGCATAATTGAGTCGGTTTAGTCTTTTTGGGCTTGCTTTACGCGACTTTTGTGTTTAATAGTTAGTATTAAGCGTTTTTTGGAGCTAAAATCATCGCAAAATCATTACACTGTGGTTCATTAGAGAGGAAGTTCAAATTCCTGATTGTAGAAAGGAGGCGATTATAAGCTGCGAAAAGGCAACCCCGTCGCAAGGCGGGTACGCAAAGCTCCGGGCTTCCAGTGGGAAGCGGCCGAGTTACCGAACAGCAGTGGGGTGACGGCTTTCGCCCCACGAGTTAGAAAGAAGGTAGCAAATGACTATCCGATCTACCACCGATCGCCCAGCATTGTATTGGGAATCTCTTGCGGGTCAGCGCGGGGTACTAGCGACCGACCTCGATTCAGTCCGTCCGGCTCTTCAGGTCCGGTTTTTTGGCTTCTTTGAGGTTCTCTACGACAACGTCTCCTTACCGCTGGGACATAACGGGCGGGCTTTGAATATCCTGAAGTACTTGCTAACCCATAGAAAGGCCCCGGTATCTCGGGACTTTCTCATGGACTGGCTGTGGCCTCACTCTGCGCCCCGGAAAGCCCGGTGGTCTCTGAACTCCGCGGTGTATGACCTGCGCCGGACGCTGGATCAGTGGCCGGGGAAAATTAGGGCGGCGGAGATCATCTCTCACAGAAACGGATATTACTCCCTATCCCCTGAAATACAGTTTTATACGGATATCGAGGCGTTCGACGAGCACCGCGTGCGGGCGAGGCGGCTAGAGATGGAGCAGGATATCGAGGAATCGGTAAAGGAGAGAGAAAAGGCTGTCGCATTGTATCGGGACGATTACCTGGTAGAGAACCTCTACGAAGACTGGACCATGATCGAGAGGGAAAGGCTTCTCAACACATACCTGGAGATGCTCTCGCAACTTGCCGGTCATTACTTCGAGGCTGGACGGTTCCGCGACAGCATCCATCGGTGCTACCAGACTCTGCACAGGGAGCCCTGCCACGAGGACATCTACCGGCTACTCATGCGCTGCTACGCGCGTCTTGGCCTCTGGAGTCGGGCTATCGACCAGTACCGGCTCTGCGAGCAGATACTCGGGCAGCAGTACGGTGCCACGCCTTCTCCGGAGACCAAGCATATTTACAGAGAACTGTTGGAAAACTCTCGCTAAACGGGTCCGGAGCCTGTTACACAACTTGCCGGGTGGCGGCAGCACTCCACTGCCGAAGCAGGCTTCCGGACGCTACGGTGCGGGCACCGCATCCCTTCTTCAGACCCGTCGAGCACTGCGGCACTCGGTGTTCCCAGCATAGCGGGTTCGACCTGCACCTCTATCTCCGGGTCGGACGGAAGGTGCGCGTCTCCCGAGACAGCGATGACCGCTTCTTTCCTTTCGCCCTTCTTTAAACCGCCGACAATCGGCACGAGGCTCTCTGGCTACCGCAACCCTATAAAGCTCCCTTATCCTTGAGAGCGCCACGCAGATAACCCATAAACTTTTCCGCCTGGCGTTCGGGTGCGGCCGTCAGGAGACTCACGCCGACAAAGAGGATGATCGCAACGATAAAGCCCCAGACACCGGAAGCCTGGCCGAGAAAGCGGATGCCGCTGATCTCCAGGAGAACCACCAGCGTTCCGGCGACCGTGACGCTGGACAGCACCCCGGCCGCGGTCCCGCGCCACCAGAAAAACGCGCCCACGATAGCGGGGACCGTTACCAGGAGACCAGCCGAGGAGGCCACGGAGAGGACCGCGATCAGGTCTAGCTGCAAACCCGCGAAGAGGAGCGCGAACCCGGCGATAACCGGTATCACAAGCTTCCCCACAAAGAGCTGCCGGCGGTCGTCGCCCCGCCCTCCGGCGTTACCGTACACGTCGCGGGCCACGAGCGAGGAGAGGGTCAAGAGTATGGAGTCTATCGTCGAGATGGCAGCCGCGAGGATTCCCACTATCACGACGACTCCGACAGCCGGCGGCACGAGGTCCGATGCGATGAGCGCGGGCGATGCCAGGTCCGCCGATGAAAGGTCCGGAAAGCGCACCAGAGCCGCAAACCCCCACACCACCGCGACCAGCGTGTACAGAAACCCGAACGAGAGGAACCCCAGCAACATACGCCGCAAATTCTTCAAGTTACCGAGCATGAACAGCCGCTGGCTAACCTGCGGGTTGGACAGACTGAAAAAGAACCACGGCAGCGTAAGCCCCAGAAATACGCTGAAGGTAAAGAAGTCCCCGGTACCCGGTACGCTGAGCGCCCCCGGATGCTCGGTCGAGACCCGCTCGAAAAAGGTTCCGAAGCCGCCTAAAGAGTCCACCACCAGAAAAGCCGCCACGGTCGCGGTCACCAGCATGACGAGCACCTGCAAGGCGTCCGTCCAAGCCACCGAGCGTATACCGGCCAGAAAAGCGAACGTGATGGCGAGGGCCGTGGCGATCAGGGTCCCGGTCGTGTACGAGATGCCGCCGTCGGTCGTCCCCTGCAACAGATACCCGATGCCGGCCAACTGCACCGCGCTGTACGGTATGAGGAATACGCAGCTCGCGAGCGCCACGACGACCGCCACGGCCCGGCTCCCGTAACGGTCCCCGAGCATCTCCGGCGGCGTTACGTACCCGAACTTTTTGCCGACCAGAAGAAACCGGGGCCCGAAGAATGCCACGAGCACGAGCCCGGAGAAGTAGATCATCTCGAACCCCAGAGCACCGACGCCTCCAGCGTAGGCAAGCCCGGCGAGACCGACGAGTAAGAACGCGCTATAGGTGGTTGCGCTGTAGCTGAGGGCCGCGATCAAGCCTCCCATAGAGCGGTTCCACAGGAAGTAGTCGACCAGCCCGCCACCGGCTCCACCCCCGCCGCGCGCCAGGAAAGCGACCGCTACGCTTATAAAGATGTAGATCCCGATGCCGACCCACACAAGCCCTACGTCCACTAGTCCCTCCAGCTCTTTGAGATCATGAAGTTCACGACTAACGCCAGAAACCCGAATATCGTCCAGAATAGAAAGCTGCCGTAAACACTATCCACACCCCGCAACACCACGTACGGAAAAAAGTACGCCAGAAAGACCAGAGCCAATACCACCCCGATCCAGACCAAACCCCGCTTCTCCACCAAACCTCCTTCACTATTCGCCTACTTCTTCTCTCGTAACTCCAACCGCCGCGCTTGCTACATAAAATAGTTACAATGTTATCTACTTGTAACACAAAGCTCTTTTGAGTATCACATACGGAACAGCGAGGTACAAGGTCGGGCTTGCGGGAGCGGTTAAGATGGGTACGCTGGTCTGTGGAAAGGAGAGCTTTGGCCGTACAAAAAGGTTGGCAGGGACGGTTTTTCGAGGACTTCGAGGTCGGGGACGTTTACGAGCATCCTCTAGGCCGGACGGTAACGACGACGGACAACCTGTGGTTTACGCTGCTGACGCAGAACACGGCCCCGATACACTTTGACCACCACTACTCGGCCGGGACGGAGTTCGGGAAGCCACTGGTGGATTCTACGTTTACGGTAGCGCTGGTCACCGGGCAGAGCGTCACCGACGTCTCGCAGAACGCCATTGCAAACCTGGGCTGGGACGATATTCGCCTGCCGGCGCCCGTATTCGAGGGCGACACCATCTACTCCAGGAGCGAGGTCCGGGAGAAGCGGGAGTCCCGTTCCCGGCCGCACGCCGGCATCGTCTCCGTAGAGACTACCGGGTATAACGGCGAGGGGACCGTCGTAATTACCTTTAGTCGCACGGTAATGGTGTACAAGCGTGGCTACGCGCCGACGGCCAGCCGGCCGACGATCCGGGAAGAAGAATAGCTTTGCATCGTTTAATTAACACCCTTGATCTGCGAGAGGCGGGGATGTGAGAGGGATCCGGGTAGAAGATGTAACGGAGGTTGTTAAGGGACTGTGCGTAGAGACCAACACCTGTCTGCGGGAAGACCAGGTGGCGGCTCTACGGCGGGCGCGCAGCGAGGAGGAGTCGGAGCTTGGAGGCGAGGTCCTCGACCGGCTCCTGGAGAACGCGGAGGTCTCTTGCGGAGAAGGAGTTCCGTTCTGTCAGGACACGGGGTACGCGGTGTTTTTCGTGGAACTCGGGCAGGAGGTTCACTTTACGGGCGGTAGCATCGGGGAGGCGATAGACGAGGGTGTCCGGCGGGGGTATAGCGAAGGTTATCTACGGAAGTCGATCGTGGAGAGCCCGGTCTACCGGGTAAACACCGGAGACAACACACCGGCGGTCGTTTACTACGACCTCGTGCCCGGCGAGGGACTAAAGCTCACGATGCTCGTCAAGGGCGCAGGTTGTGACAACATGAGCGCGCTGGCGATGCTCACCCCGGCCGAAGGTTGGGAGGGTATAAAGCGCTTTGTGGTCGAGACCATCGAGAATGCCGGGCCGAACGCGAGCCCGCCGCTGACCGTCGGGGTGGGGATCGGCGGTCCGTTCGAGAAGGCCGCGCAGCTCGCGAAAAAGGCTCTCATCCGCACCTCGGGGGAACCGAGTCCGGACGAGCGGCTTGCAGGGTTGGAGAAAGAGCTATTAGAGGAGATCAACGCCACCGGCATCGGGCCCGCGGGGTATGGCGGCACGGTTACCGCGCTCGCCGTCCACGTCGAGGCTCACCCGACACATATCGCCGCCCTACCGGTCGCCGTGAACCTCGACTGCCACTCCCACCGCGTGCGCTCGGCGGAGCTTTAGCCGTGAGCGGGGAGCCCAAGTACCTGGAGACGCCTTTCAGCCTGGAGGACGTGGAAGCTTTGAGCACCGGGGACATCGTGCGGCTTAGCGGGGCTCTGTACACCGCCCGCGACGCGGCCCACGCCCGCATGGCCGAGGCGATAGAGGCTGGGGATCCACTGCCGTTCGACCCGGAGGGTCAGGTGGTCTACTTTACCGGCCCGGCCCCGGCAAAGCCCGGACAGGTACTCGGTCCCGCCGGCCCGACCACCGCCTCCCGGATGGACGCCTACTCGCCGCTGCTCGTGGAGCGGGGCTTGCGGGGAATGGTCGGTAAGGGGCGTCGCTCGGAGGCTGTAAGAGAGAGCATGCAGGAGCACGGGTGCGTGTACTTCGGGGCCGTGGAGGGTACGGCCGCGCTCCTGGCCCGGTGTGTAAAAAGCGTCGAGATCGTGGCGTACGAAGACCTCGACTCCGAAGCCGTGCGCCGGCTCGTCGTTGAGGAGTTCCCCGTTACCGTGGTAAACGACCTCCGGGGCGGCGACCTCTATAAAGAAGGCCGGGAACGCTGGCGCCGCCCAAAGAGCTAACGCCCGCACCAGCAGAGGCCGGGCCGGAAGGAGAGCGAAACGGCGGGCCTTAGAACAAGGCCCGCCAGAGATGCGACTTACTAGCCGCCGGTATTAGCCGAGGAACCTGCGGACGAGCAGTCCGCCACTGACCAGAAGCGCGCCGGTACCCAGCACGAGCAGCGAAGCGCCACCCGTATCCGGGAGAACCGACAAGATGGACTCTCCGGAATCGTTGTATGGACCGGAGCCAGTCGTCGGGGAAGTCTCGGTCGGCTGCTGGACCGTCTTCTCGGGAACCGTATTCTCAGGCATCGTTTTCTCGGGCGTCGTTACCGCGGGGACCGGGTTCTCTTTGGGAGCGGCGGGGCCGGGAGCCGGGGCTGCGGGAGTGCCGATAACCGCCGTGACGGCTCCTACAGCGTCTTTACCGGCCTGGACCTGGGTGACGATCTGCTGGCACTGGGCACCGGTTACGTTGACCGTGGTATTACCGAAGTTGACCTGAACCGTCTGGTTGGTGTCACCCGAATCGCTGTACTGGTCGCCGCCGGTAGCCGTACCGGTATTGTTGACCGTCACGATGGTCCGGCAGTCCTGGGTAAGGCTCGCGGCCTGCGTCTGGGTGATGACGACGTTACCGCTCACGGTGGTGTTGGACTCGTCCCCGGCCGTAGCTCCGGCGGTGCTCTCCTGGGCGATGGCCGGGGCGCTAGCCACCACCATCATGGCGAGCATCGCCGCTAACATCATTATCTTTTTCATTAACTTCCTCCTTGTAGAGGTTTTTATCGACGGGCTAACTTTCTCACCAGAGCTCCGGGCATACGTCCACCGGAAGGAGGGTTTCCCGGCTCCATAAGGAGGACTTGAGATGCCGCGGGGTTGTAGGTGAGAGAATGCTCTGTAATTATTCCTGCAGAAGATATGGAAGATAGAGTGATACACCAGCCCGAAAAGCCCGGAGCGGGAGTTATGCCCCGGAACGTGCGGTGGGGTTTAATCCTCCTGGTCGGTACGGCGGCGGGTGTCCTACCCATCGCCCTCCCGGTTCTGCTCATAAACCTCTACGCCGCGGTTCTACAGACCGGGCGGCTCTTTCTCGGCGGGGATACGGTCGGAGACCGGGTGATGCGGTTCGCGTACTTTATGGGAGAGTGGGGCGTGCCCGCCCTGCACCTGCTGCTGGTAGCAGGGGTCGCTTTCTGGATGTCGCGGAGGTCGGGGAAGCTACAGGTTGTGCAGGGAATTTGCATCGGCGTGGTGGCCGCGGTTGCCGGGCAACTCGTCATCCTGTTCTACGCCCCGCCGATCTCCCCGTCTGAAGTGGCTTTGATGCTGGCGCTTTCCATGGCGGGCGGCGCCCTGGGCGGCTACGAGGGCCGCCGGACGCTGGAGTATCAGGAGGCGGTCTACCGGACGGGACAGGGTCTGGCCGCGGCCCGCCATCCGCAAGCCGTGGCCGACACCATAGGCCGTCATCTGGCAGGTCCCGGAGTAAGCGCCGTGACGTTGTGGCAGACCGCTAGAGAGCCCGGAGACGGGATTCCGGGAGAGCCCGAGTTCCTGGCGGCGTGGGTGCCGGAGTCCGCGGAAGAAGGTTCCGGGACGCCGGAGTTGGACGGTGCCTGGGCGCGGGCGGTGCTGGAACGCTCATCCGGGTCGCCGGAGACGGTGAGGGTGGGAAGCCTGCCCGGAGCGGTGCGGGCCGCTCTGAAAAAGCGCGGGGTCCGGAGCGCCCTGATCGTCCCGCTGTCGGCCCCCGGTGGAGCTTTCGCCGGTCTGCTCGCGGTCTTTTCCCGCAGACTGGGCTTTTCCCAGGGCGCGGCGCGCCGGTACCGGACCGCCGGGACCCAGGCGGGCCTGGCGCTTGAAAACCAGCGGCTCCTAGAGGAAGCCCGCCGGACCGGGAGGCAGGCCGGGGTCTTAAAAGAGCGTCAGCGGCTGGCGCACGAGATCCACGACACGCTGGCCCAGGGGTTTACCAGCATCGTGATGAACCTCGAAGCCGCGGATCAGAGCCTCTACTCGGAGCCGGAACGGACACACCGGAGCCTGAGCCACGCCCGCCGCATCGCGCGTGAGAGTCTCTCGGAAGCGCGGCGGCTGGTGCGGGCGCTCCGGCCCGAGCAACTGGAAGACGCCTCACTCGCCGAAGCCCTCGGACGGCTGACGGCGCGCTTTTCCGAAGAAAGCGGCATCACCGCCACGGCCACCGTTACCGGCGAGGCCCGGCCACTCGCGCGCGAGACCGAGGCGGTCTTTCTGCGCGTCGCCCAGGAGGCGCTGGCGAACGTCCGCAAGCATTCCCGGGCGAGCCGGGCGGCCCTGACGCTATCGTTCATGCCAGATCTTCTAACGCTCGACGCGCGGGACGACGGGGTGGGCTTTGATCCCACCGCGAATGCCTTGAACGCCGGCTACGCGGGCGGGTTCGGGTTGCGGGGTATGCGGGAGCGGATCCAGGGTATCGGGGGTACCCTCTCCGTGGAAAGCGCGCCCGGCGAAGGGGCCACCATAACCGCGGAGCTACCCTCGATGCCGGTGGCTCTACCCGGTTCGTCTAGCTACCAGACCTCGGAGGAGATTTATGACGGCAGGTGAAACACCGGAGAAACATGTCAGGTTGCTGATCGTGGACGACCATCCGGTAGTGCGCGCCGGTCTGTGGGGTATGCTCTCCGGCCAGCCGGACTTTGAGGTCGTCGGGGAAGCCGGGAACGGCGCGCAGGCCGTGGCACTAGCCGCGGAGCTTTCTCCGGACGTGGTGCTCATGGATTTGCGGATGCCGGAGATGGGCGGGGCGGAGGCTACCGCCAGCATCCGGACCGGTCCACAGAGCCCGCGCGTGCTGGTCCTGACCACTTACGACTCGGACGCCGACATACTCCGGGCGATAGAAGCCGGGGCCACCGGCTACCTCCTAAAAGACGCCCCGCGGGAAGAGCTTTACGGGGCTATCAGGAAAGCGGCGGAGGGCAAGTCGCTCCTCTCCCCCGCAGTCGCAGCAAGGCTCATGGACCGGGCGCGCGGACCGGCGGAAGAAGCGTTGAGCGCCCGGGAAGTAGAGGTTCTGGAGTTGGTGGCCCAGGGCACGAGCAACAAGGAAATAGCGGGCAAACTCTGGATTAGCGAGACCACCGTTAAATCTCACATGATCCACATTTTCAGCAAGCTCGGCGTCGCGGACCGTACCGCCGCCGTGACCTCGGCCTTAAAAAAAGGTATCTTGCGCCTGGAACCCTAAAGACCCCTGCGGAGCCAGCCGCGAATCACGAAACCACCGGCCAGCAACACACCGACAAGCCCCACACCAACAACACCGGCGTTCAGCGGCCCGGCCGCATCATCCGCGTTCCCGGTACCACCCGGACCCTCCGACTTACTCTTATCGGCGACCCTGTCGGCCCGCTCGGCAGCGGCGGCAGCGGCGACCGTGGCCTCTTCGTCAGCCCCGGACGCGCCATCGGCGCCAGAGTCTTCAGAAGCATTCTCAGCGGCTTCCGCCGCGTCAGGCTGGTTCGCCGCAGCCGCCGCCTCACTATCCGGCGGCTCGGCCGCTGCTTCCCCCGCGGGTTCTCCGGCATCCGCGACCTCGACGGCCCGCTTTGCGGCCGCTTCCGCGAACTCGTCGCCGGCACCGGCGGAGCGGGCGGCTTTCAGGGCTGCCGTGTACGCCGCAACCCCCTCGTCGGCGCCGGAGTCGTCTTTCAGGGCGTTCTCCGCGGCTTCCACGGCGATGTTCCGGATCGCCGCGGCCTGCGCGGCCGACATCTTCTCTCCCTCCGGTCCGTACTGGCCTTCGCCGGCCGCATCCTGGGGGACGAGTAGCTCTTCTTCGCTATAGTCTTGGGCGAGAGCCGGAACAGCGGCGAGCGTCACCCCGGCGACGGCCAAGGCGACGGCTAACAGCGGAATAAGCCTCTTCATCTCTGGTCCTCCTCACGCAAGTTAGCCGGATAACTCCCGCCCGGCAGCTACAGGTAACCGTGAAAGCAATGTAAGCGTAACTGTAGCAGAGGTTGGTACTCGGGTAACAGAGCCAGCGGCTAAATACTCCTTTTGGTCGGGGAGCATCCTCCTTTCGAAGGACGCAGACTTGAATGCAAAGTGTCAAACTACGAGTGTGTTGGGACAGGTCAAGGAAAGGAGCAGAGATGGATGAAGTAAAGAGAGTTTTGCGGTTAGCGCCGCTGTTGGTTCTGGCGGTCCTCCTCGCGCTAGCCGCGACCCCGGAGACAAAGGCCGCCGCGGCCCCGGAAGGACCGGACTTTGGGAAAGAGCCGGACGCGGGTCCTATAATCTACAACCTTTTGCCCGGAGAGGGCGAGACCGTGGAGCAGCAGGACCTTGCCTACGCCTCCGCAGTCATCGAGGTTCAGCACGACCTTGAGATAACGTCGGCGGACATCTTTATCGACGGTGAGAAGCGGCCCGCGGCACTCCTGGGACCTTACGCTTACTTGCAGACCGCCGGCGCGGACGTCACGGACCTGGCACCCGGCGAGCATACCGCACGGGTCGTGGCGACCGACTCCGAAGGCCGGCGGGGAGGCTACACCTGGAGCTTTACCGTTGCAGAGGATCCAGGCTTTGTCCAGGTGGTAGACAATACCAACCCCGCAGGCTTTAGCGCCTCGACCAACTGGGGTCTGAGCTCGTGGAACCCCGGACGCTACCTCTCGGACTACCGCTACGCAACCCCGGACACAAACCTTTCGGACCCGGCCAAGTACCGCTTTGACCTACCGGCCACGGACGAGTACGCCGTGTACGCCCGGTGGCCGGCGGACCGGGGCTACAACCCCCGCACGCCGGTCGGCATAAAGACCGCCTCGGGCCTGCAGTGGGTAACGGTAGACCAGACGCGGAACAGCGGCCGCTGGAACTACCTCGGCACCTACGAGATGACCGCCGGCAGCGAGAACAGAGTACTTTTCTCACGGTGGAGTTCGGCTGACGGCTACATTGTCGCGGACGCCGTAAAGCTTGAACGCCGCTAGCGCCGAGATAGCGCTCGACAAAGACGTTTAAGGAGGGCGGGGAGCGGGCTTCTCTTCCCGCTCTCCGCTTCTCTGGTTTTAGACCACGCCTTTTTCGCGCAGGCTTTCTATGTCCCCGGTCTCGTAACCCAGTTCTCCGAGGATGTCGTCGGTGTGCTCCCCGGCGGCCGGGACCGGGGCCATCGCGTAGTCCAGGCCTTCGACTGTTACCGGCGGCACGAGCGCCCGCACCGGTCCGGACGGAGTTCCGACCTCGCGCCAGCGGTCGCGGGCTTCGAGTTGTGGATGATCTATGAGCCCCTCGACGGTGTTGAGCCGGGCGTTGGCTATACCGGCGCTCTCCAGGCGTTGAACGGCTTCTTCACCGGTCAAGCCACTAAAGACTTTTTGTATCTCCTCGCTGAGTGCCTCGCGGTTGGCGACCCGCCGGGAGTTGTCCGTAAAGCGGGGGTCTTCGGCGAGACCGGGGTCTTCCAGCACCTCCTCGCAGAAGCGGGACCACTCACGTTCGTTCTGGATACCGAAAAAAACGGAGGAGCCGTCGCCCGCCGGGTGTGGACCGTAGGGCGCTATGGAAGCGTGGCTCGCACCGGTGCGGGGCGGCGACTCCCCGCCGTAGGCCGTAAAGTATATCGGGAACCCCATCCACTCGGCTAAAGCTTCAAAGAGCGAGACCTCCAAAGTAGCGCCCTCTCCGGTACGTTCCCGGTCGTAGAGGGCGGATAGTATCCCGGAAAAGGCGTACATCCCGGCCGCTATGTCCGCGACCGAGATGCCGACCTTCGACGGCGTTTCCGGCGGGCCGGTTATGGAGACCAGGCCGGTTTCGCACTGCACAAGCAGGTCGTAGGCTTTCTTGTCCCTATACGGTCCGCTGGAACCGTAGCCGGAGACGGAACAGTGGACGAGCGCCGGGTAACGCTCCCGCAACGCTTCGGCCCCGAGACCGAGCCGGCCGGCGGCCCCGGGGGCCAGGTTCTGGACAAAGACGTCGGCGGAGGAGAGAAGCTTTTCGAGGATGTCCCGGGCGGCTTGCTGCTTTAGGTCGAGCGTCAGGGACTCTTTGGTGCGGTTGAGCCAGACGAAGTGGCTGGAGAGGCCGTTTACCGTGGTGTCGTAGCCGCGGGCGAAGTCGCCGGGACGCTCGCCGGAGCGTTCGACTTTTATGACGCGAGCACCGAGGTCGGCTAGCTGGCGGGTGGCGAACGGGGCGGCGACCGCCTGCTCCAGGGAGACGACGGTTATGCCGCTCAAGGGAAGTTTGTCCGGCACTAGAAAGACCTCGGCATCCCGAGGGTATGCTCGGCGAGGTAAGAGAGGATCAGGTTCGTCGAGACCGGCGCTATCTGGTACAGCCGCGTCTCCCGGAACTTGCGCTCCACATCGTACTCGGCGTCCACCCCGTACCCCCCGAAGGTCTGCATCGCCACGTTCGCCGCCTCGAATGAAGCATCCGCGGCGAGCAGCTTCGCCATGTTAGCCTCGGCCCCGCACGGCTCCCCGGCGTCGAAAAGCTCCGCGGCTTTTCTGCGCATGAGGTCCGCGGCCTCCACGTTTACGTGGGCGCGGGCTATCGGGAACTGCACGCCCTGGTTCTTGCCGATGGGGCCTCCAAAAACTTCGCGCTCTTTTGCCCGCCGGGTGGCTTTTTCTATGAACCACCGGCCGTCGCCGACGCATTCGGCGGCGATCAGGATACGCTCGGCGTTCATGCCGTCGAGGATATATTTGAAACCTTCGCCCTCGGTCCCGATCAGGGCATCCTCCGGGACGTGAAAATCCTCGAAGGTTAGCTCGTTGGTCATGTTGTTCATCATCACCCGGCGCGGCGCAACGGTCAGGCCGTTCTTGGCGGCGTCCCGAAGGTCTACGAGGAAGACCGAGAGCCCGCGGGAGCGTTTCTCGACTCTTTCTAGAGGTGTGGTGCGGGCGAGGAGTACCATGAGATCGGACTGGGCGACGCGGGAGATGTAAATTTTACGCCCATTTATTGTGTACCCGCCGTTCTCGCGCCGGGCGGTAGTCGTGAGGCTCGTGGTGTCGGTGCCGGCGTCGGGCTCGGTGACGGCGAACGCCTGGAGGCGCAGCTCACCAATGGCTATCTTCGGCAGGTACTCGCGCTTCTGGTCTTCGGAGCCGTGCTTGAGGATGGTGCCCATGGTGTACATCTGGGCGTGGGCGGTGCCGGCGTTCCCCCCGGAGCGGTTGACCTCTTCCAGGATCACGCAGGCATCGGAGAGGCTAAGGCCCCAACCTCCATACTCTTCCGGTATCAGCGCCCCGAGATAACCGTTTTCGGTCATCGCCCGGACGAATTCCTCCGGGTAGCGCCGCTCGGCGTCGAGGGCGCGCCAGTATTGCTCGGCAAAACTCTCACAGAGTTCCCGGACGCCCCGGCGCAGGCTCTCGTGGTCGCGGGTCTCGATCACACCTCGCCCTCCTTTCCTCGGCAGGTCATCTGCGAAACGCCACTATACAACACGGTCGCCCGCGGACCGGGGCGGTTCCTAGCCCAACTCCCTTACGAGGTCGTTTACGGCGTCGGCGATTTCTTCGGGGTGATCTTCGGGGGTGAAGTGCTTGCCGCCCTCGATGCGCTGTATGGGTGCGCCGAGCTCGTAGGCTAGGCGGTAGCCGTAGCCTACAGGCTGGAACTGGTCTGCGGTTCCCCAGGCCAGCCGCGCCGGTACGTCGAGGTTCGGGATCTGGTCCGCCACCGCGACGGTGTCCTGCTGGTTCAAGGAACGGGCCTGGCGCACAAAGGCCGCGCCGCCGCCACCGGCCTCGTAGTACGGCCAGTGCTCATCAAACGACTCCTTTGCCCGCGAGCTGTCGTCGTGACCCCCTTGTAAGAACGCCCGCAGGATGTAGCGGAAGACCTCTACCGGCAGCCGCTCTACCAGCGGCCCCATCGCCCGCATCGCCTTTACGCCGGAGATCGGCCACGAATCATAGGCGATGGCGTTGGTGAACACCAGCCCGTCAACCAGTTCCGGGTGCCGGACGGCGAGTATCTGGGCGACCCCGCCGCCGAGGTCGTGGCCGACCACGATGGCGCTCCCGATCTCCGTCTGTCGCATAAAGGACGCCAGGTACTCGGCCTGTTGAGCGACCGAGATGTCCCGGTTCCGGCCTTCTTCTATCGAAGCGCCGTAGCCGACCATCTCGAAGGCTATCGAGCGGGCATTCTGGACGTGCGGGATCACCCGCCGCCACAGCCGCGGCGAGGTCGGTATGCCGTGAACGAACACCACGGGCCGACCCTCGCCTTCCTCCTCCCACCGCATCCGGATACCGTTAACCTCTATAGTGTTCGACCGCAAATCAGGCTCCTCTGTTGAGTAATTTTCCCGAGCTTACCCACCGGAGGTCCGAACTTAACCGTCGCTATGCCGGGACGAGTACCCCGGCACCCCCTTCGCGAGGGCTACAAACCCGGTAAGTGCCGCCACGGCACCGACGATCAGGAACACTATTCCGTAGCCGTAGACCCCGGCGAGAATGCCCAGCGAGGCCGGCGACAGGATGCTGCCGGCGGCGAAGACCAGGAGGGCGGCGCTAAAACCCATCGACGGACGCTCGGCAAAGACCAGCGAACTCCACACTGAGAGGAGGGCGGCCATCATCATCACGTGAGCCCCGAACAGCGCGGCCGAGACGGCGGCGACCGGCCACAGACCCGGCGCGACGCCCAGCAGAATGGACGCCACCGCCGCCGAGAGCAGCGCCGCCGTCAGAACCGTCTTCAAGCCGAACCAGCGAACGGCGTCGCCCGTGAAAAAGCCGGCGACCCCACCCGCGCCGAGCACGATGAACAGCAGCGCACCGAGCGGAGCGCCGGATAACGCGCCGAGCGGCAGAGAAAAATCTCCGCTCTGGGAAACGTGATCCACGGCGAACGACCAGTAGACCGAACTCACGACACCGAAAGAGGCCGCCACGACAAATAGCGGCACCGCTCCTCTCTTGAAGAACCACCGGACGCCCGGCCAGCGTCTCGCGCCGGACTCGGACCTCGCGGGTAGAACTACCGCGTTGCAGACTAACGCCAGGGCTGCGGCGACCGAAAAGACGATCCAGCCGGCCCGCCAGACCTCCCCGGCGAGAAGGGCCGTAAAGCCCGCGGCGGCTATGCCGACGGTAGTACCCGTGCTGACAACCGAGAGCACCCGAGATTGCAGCCCCGGCGGTACCGCTTCCTCTACGGTGTCGTTGAAGGGGGACCACGTCCAGCCGGCGCTCGACGCGGCGAGCGCGACGCCCGCCGCGAGCGCCAGGGTGCCCTGCGAGCCGGCCACGAGTGCCATCCCGGAAGCGGCGGAGAACGCGCCCGCCAGGACCGGAAAGCGGGGGCCGAGCCGCGCGGCGAGCACCGCTGCGGCGCAAAGCCCCACCAGATACCCGACGTAGGCCCCGCTGGCGATCAGACCTACAACAGCGGTCGAAAGCCCGAACTCCTCCCGGATTTGGGGCAGGAACAACCCGTACCCGTTACGCGCCGGGCCGAAAGCTACCCCGATCACCAGAAAACCAGCGAACGCCAGCCTACTACTACCGCTACGCCGTTTACTCATCCTGCGGCCGCTCAGTGTGACCCTCTACCACCGTTTCAGCTAAGGCCCGCGCCCGCCCGGGCAGCTCCCCGTCATTTTCCAGCGCCCCGGCAACGTAGCCGCCCTCCAAAAGCAAGAACAAATGCTCGGCGAGACCACCCGGGTTCTCCGCGTCAAGCTCCGCCGCAAGTTCCCTGAGAAGCCGCCGTACCCCCGCCTTGTGGCTCTTGACCACCGCCCACCCGGGATGGTCCTCCTCGGGGAACTCGGCGGAAAAGTTGACGAAACTACAGCCCCTCAGGCCACCGGACACGAGCCACTCACGGTAGGCATCAAAGACCCCGAGAATCTTCTGCCCCGGCGTGTCATACCGGGTAAGCGCCTCCAGATACTCCCGCCACCGCCGGTCTCTCTCGGCGAGGTAGACGGCAATGAGATCATCCTTTGAAGCGAAGTGAGCGTAGAGCGTCATCTTGGTGACCCCGGCCCGCCCGGCGATAGCCCCAACCCCGCTCGCCCGGATACCCTCCTCATAGAAAAGCTCTTCAGCCGCCGTAACGAGCCTCCGGCGCGTCTCTACCTTTTGTACGCCATCCTTGCTCATACACTCACTATACTTACCGGTAAACTTAGCATCAAGGAAATTTCAGCTTGAGAGGTTTGCGGAACGGTAGTGAGAAGTTACGGGGACCAGAGTTCGCGCCAGATCGCCGGTAGCACCTTTGCCGGGTAGCGCCAGCCAAAGCTTATAAATGAGTTCCCATGCTCCCGGACGCGGTACCGGACCGGCACCTCCTCCATCCGGAAACCTTTCTGCAAGAGGTCGAGGGTCAGGACTTGAGCGTAGTTGTAGTCGTGGATGATCTCCGCTTTCTCCGCCGCCGCCCGCGAGAATGCCCGCATCCCCGTCTGTCCGTCAGTTATTCGTCGCCGGCACAGCAGAGATAGCAGCCCGGTAAATGTCCGGTTCCCGAGGCTCCGGTATAGCTTCATATTGCCGACGTTGCCGGATCCGATAAACCGGCTACCGAGCACGTAGTCCGCCCTCCCGGAAAAGACGGGTTCTACGAGGGCCGGTATATCCTCCGGGTAGTATTCGAGGTCCGCGTCGAGGTAGGCCACGGCAACCGCCCCGGCTCCGACCGCCGTCGATAGCCCGGTCCGGACGGCAGCACCGAGTCCCCGGTTCTCCGGGTGGGAGACGATGGTCGCGCCGCGGTCGCAGGCTATCCGGGCGGTGTCATCGGTCGAGCCGTCGTCCACCACGAAGCTTTGTAGCTCGTAGCCGGGGACTTCTACGGCGGAGATGCGGTCCAGAAGCTCCCCAATGGTGGCCGCTTCATCTTTGGCGGGGACGATCACCGCGAGCAGCTTCAAGCATCCGTCCTTTCCGCGAGGGCGCTTTTAAGCACCCGGCCGGTGGACCCCCGGGGCGGCTCGACGCCGAGCAGATAGGAGATGGTCGGGGCGAGGTCGAGAATGGAGGCTGGTTCTTCTACCACCTTACCCTCCGCGATGCCGCTGCCCCACATCGCGAACGGGACGTAGCGTTCGCCTTCTGAGAGGTGGCCGTGGGCCCCGATGCCGATACCCTGGCCGTGGTCGGCCATTAATATTACGGCTGTATTTTCATCCAGGTAGCCTTTCTCTCGGCACCAGTTCATAAACTCTTCTATGAGGCGGTCGGTTATCTCGATGCGCTCCACGTACTCCGGGTAGTAGGTCCCGCGGACGTGGCCGTTCTGGTCCACGGCGAGTAGCTGCAGTACCAGTAGTTCCGGGTCATACTCGGTTAGTTCCCGGCGGGCGGCGGCGATAAGGTTGTGGTCGATCTTGTCGTTGTGTGCCACACTCGTCACGCTGGCGACGTCGTCCCCGAAAGCGTCTATGAGGTGCGCAATCCCAACGAGCCGGCCACTCTTACCCGCCCGCCGCAACGCCTCGAAGATACTCTCGACCCGGAGACCGAGCTTCAGCACCAGGTTCGAGGTGATGCCGTGCCGCTCCGGGGCCGCGCCGGTGAACATCGAGGAGAAGCACACCACCGTCCGGGCCGGGTACGTGGTCTCTACGCTCGCGTAGCGCGTACCCTCCGCCATCCGGCGTTCGAGGTACGGCTTCTCGGCCTCGTGGAAGCGGTCGAGCCGGCAACCGTCGATCACCACGACTATGACACGCTTCGCGAGCGGTTCATCTCCGTTCACCTCGCGCGTCAGCTCCGAAGGGTAGACCGGCTTCCAGTCGAAAAAGCGGCGGTGGACCAGGTAGCTCGAAAGCGCGAGGACCGCCGTAAACCCGAGCACGAGGGCTACCCTCCCGCTACTGAGAGACTCTGAGACCAGGTATTCCAACGTAAACAGCGCGAGGAGCGCCTTCGGGATCTGCTCCTGAAAATTTCCGCTGGTCGAGTCTGGGTTTTCAAGGACCAGCTTCCAGAACCGGATGAAGTTCGTCTTCGGCGCACCGGTCCGCAGATGGTAGTAAAAAGTTCCCCAAAAAAAGACCGTAAAGAATATATACAGCCCGAGCACGAGCGCCAGCGCCCCGAAGTCCAAGAAGCGGAACAGAATTACGAACGCCAGGAGAAAAACCCACAGCGCCCGGCGGAGCTTGAGCGGGAAGTCGTAGCGGACAAAGATTAAGATGAGCGGGACGGTGAGCGCGAGCGCCGGTAGTGCCCGGCCCCAGAAACCTACGTTAGCGAGGTCTGTCAGGTGTAGCACAAGGAACGTGCCGAGCACGAAGACTGGGTGGAAGGACTTACCCTCGTTCAGGACGTTCCAGCAGCGGGCGGCGGCTATCTCAAACTTCGACGCGGACTTCATCGGGCGCTACCTCTTTCTTGCGGACGGCGGCGACCCCCTCGACAAACGTAAAGGGAGCCGCGGCAAAAGCGTACAGGAACTTCAGGCCGTGCCCCATGACGGCCGCTATAAAGGCTGTCTCGGGCGCTATCCCGAGGGCGACCAGGACAAAGACCATCCCGGCCTCGTAGGTTCCCAGAGAACCCGGTGTGAGAGGGACTGCGGTCACGAGAACGGCAAAGCTGGTAGCCGCGATCGCCCCGGGGAACGACAGTTCTATCCCGAGCCCCCGGGCGACAAAGACGAGGATACCGGCCTCAAGGATCCAGGCCGGAGCCGCGCACACAAACGCGACCAGCATCGCGCGGGGGCTCGTCGCCCGTAACGCCCGGCGGAGCTTCCCGGCCAGGTTCGCCAAACGCCGGACCAGCGGGTAACGGAACACCCGGGTTTCAGGCCGGACGCTAACGCGAGCGAAAAGCCAGAGGGCGAGCCCGAGGATTACTACGGCCGCCGCCGGGACGATAACGGCCTCCCAACGGGTCTCTCCGGCGAGAGTCCAGGATACGGCGAGGACTATTAGCAGGCTCGCAAGGTCGGCGAGACGGGCCAGAACCACACCGGCCGCCGCTCGTTCTCCCGGCACACCCCTTCTAGCGATACCGTAAATCCGGGCGAAGTCCCCGGCTTTTGCGGGGGCTGCGTGATTCAGGAAAAGCGCCGCGAGTAGCAGGCTGAAGAGCCGACGAACCGGTACCCGGCCTCCGGCCACGGGCTCCCAGGCCAGCGCCCGGAGAAAGAAGGCTCCGGTGTAGGCGGCGAGGGCTGCAAGCAGCCCGAACGGGTTTTCGAGCGTGTAGCGGGTGGCCTGCCGCAGGGTTGAGGCGTCGAGGGCAAAGGCAAGGACGCCGAGAGTCAGGAGGCCGGCCAGGATCAAGGTTACCCGTACCCTCACCGCTCTCCCTCGACTTTGTAGATGCGGAACTTCGCCCGCAGTTCTCCGACGTTTCTTGGGAGCTTCTTCGTGGTGTGCTCCAGTTGCGGGACCCGCAACTCCTCCCCTCCCACCTCGCGGAAGGTTAGGCCGGAGATCAGGGGCGGCGGTCCCCCGTGAGCCGTTATGTACACAGCGTCATTCAGAAGTCCCGCGGCGGCGAGCTCATCTACCTCGCGTCTGAAGCGAGCCCGGTCGTAGGGCAACACCGGCTCCCCGTGGACGTACTCCAGCGGGGAGGCATAGTGGTCGAATCCATCCGGAAGCTCCATGTACACGACCTCGGCGGACGGTATCTCAGCCTCCAGACGCTCGAAGACCGCGACCGTTCCCGCTAGCTCCCGAAACTGCAAAAGGGGTGCCGTCACATACACCGTGAACCCGAGCGCGAGCGCCGCGAGCGCAGCAGAAACGGCGACGCCCGCGCGGCGGCTCCAGGACCGGCAGACCAACTTCCCGGTCTCTACCGCCGCGTACCCGGCGAGCAGGGCAACCCCGGGAAATACCGCCGGTACAAAGCGCCGGGTCGCCCACGGCAGGTCCGGGGCCACGTTGGGTACAAGGGCATATAGGACCCCGAAAGCTAGCACCGCCCCGAGGAATAGAGCTTTAGCAGTCGTGACGCGGGCCGCCACGAGGACACAGCCGGCGAGCCCGAGCGCCGCGACCGGCGGGGTAATAAACCAGGTGAGCCGGACCAGTATATGGGAGCGGTAGGCGTTAAAGTCCCCGGAGACGGCCGGCAGCGACGACTCCGGCACCGGCGCAATGAAATAGCCCCAGAGCACGACTCCGGCAAAGCCGAGCGCGATAATGAAGGACACCTGACGACCGTACAGCGCCAGCAGGCGTCCGGTACCGGCTCCCCACCGGCGCAAGAATAGCCACAGGCCCCCGGCGGCGACGAGGGCGACGCCACCCGCATAAGGGAGTAGCGTGAGAGCCCGGTCGAGGCCGTGGCTTGTGTAGATCAGGTACAAATAGCGTCCCCCGATAGTGTTTACGTACAACAGGGCCGCCCCGGCAAAGAGCGCGAGCGGCGCGGCGAGCGGCATCCAGCGCCGGAGGACCGGACGCCAGGATCTCTGGGTCAGCCAGTCATAGCAGACCGCGAGCGGTACGGCCGCCACCGCGAGAAAGGCGTCTACGCGCACGAGCATCGCGCCCCCGAGCAGCGTCCCGGCCAGTATGCCGGTCAGAGCCCTTCTACGTCCGATATCGTCGTCGGATAGAAACCGGGCGGCGAGCCACAGCCCGCTCAGGATAAAGAACTGGGTGAGAACTTCGCTGGACGGCTGCCGGGACCACCAGAGCTGGGTGTAACTGGCGGCGAGAAGTAGCGCCCCGAGGATCCCGGCCCACCGGCCGAAGAGTTCCCGGCCGAGCATGAACGCCGCCCCGACGGATAAAGCCCCGAAGATGGGTACGACATACAGGCTGGCAGTGAGACCGCCGGCCAGATTTCCGAGTCCAACCCAGGCGTAAGGACCGGGAAAGAACTGCGGTACGATCAGACCGTCCCCGTAGATGTAAAAGCCGGGGTACTTCTTTCCATCCAGGAATGGGTGAAACGGCAGCATGGCCTCGACCAGCGGGTCCCGCGTAAGGAATTCCCCGGTGCGGGCGAGCTTGTCGGCGACAACCGCATACACGCCCGGGTCACGGTTGTTGATCAGGTACTCCGCCGGCCGCCCATACAGCGTAAAGCTTCCCCCCACAAGTCCCAATGGAACCAGATCCCACCGCGACGGCCGCAGCCGGCGCGCAGTCTCTCGGCAGCCGAGAAAGCGCCGCAACAGCCATGCCCCGGCCGCAAGACCCCCGAGGCTCCCGCAGACCGTCCAGACCGTAAACCATCCGGCAAGCGCGAGGACTACCAACACCGGCAGCGCCACCGCTACCCCGGACGCCACCCGCAAGAGCGCCGACTCGGCCCACCCGTCGCCCTTGCGGACCAGCCGTCCCCCCAGGAAGTGTCCCGGCAGATACGCCAACCCGGGCAAGAGTATCTGGAGCAGCGTCTCCAAACTTCTTTAAGCGGTACTCGACGCGAGGCTCGACCCCAGGCTTTCTGAGAGCGCCCACCGCGCCTGAGCCTGGATACCCTCTTGGAGCGCTACCCGGGGTGTGTAACCTAGCTCCCGGGCCGCCCGTCCGGTATCGGCCCAGGTCGAGCGCACGTCCCCCCTCGCCGGTGGTCCGTAGAAGGCCGAAACAGACGTATCGAGCGCCCGTCCGACCGCTTCCACCATCCCGTTGACCGTCGTCCGGGTACCACCGCCAATGTTGTAGACTCGCGGCGACTTTTTAAAAGCATCAGGGTTTGTTCCGTAAGACTCCAGAGCGGCGACGGTAGCGTCCACGACGTCCGAGACGTAGGTCATCTCCCGCACCTGCTCCCCGGTGCCGAAAACTTCTACCGGTCGTCCCTCGGCCGCCGCCGAGATAAAGCGCGAGAGGGCCATCTCCGGCCGCTGGCGGGGGCCGTAGACCGTGAAGTACCGCAAGACCGTCACCGGCACCCCGAGCTTGCGGCCGTAGAGCCCGGCCAGTTCCTCTCCCGCAAGCTTGGACAGCCCGTAGGGCGAGGCCGGGCGCCGCGGCGCGTCCTCCGCGACCGGATGCCCGCCGTCCGGTCCATACACCGAAGACGAGGAGGCGTAGACAAACCCGTCTATACCCCGCCGGATCGCGGCTTCCAAAAGCCGCTGGGTGCTCCGCACGTTACGCTCCAGGTACACGTCGAACCCGCCGCCCCAGCTCGCCCGCACCCCCGGCTCGCCAGCGAGGTGCGCGATCCGGTCGACGTCACCTAGAAGCCCGTCGAGGTCCACTTCCAGCACGTCCGCTTCGACAAACCTGAAGTCTCCATCCCAGGTCCGCGCCCGAGCCCCGGAGAGGTTACGTAACTTAAGCTTGCGCGGGTAGTAATCCGTCAGGGCGTCGATGCCGGTTACCGGGTAGCCAAGGTCCAGCAGCCGGTCTACCAGGTGCGACCCTATAAAACCCGCCGCCCCCGTCACCAGTATCCGACCCACAGCGCACCCCTTTGATCTAGCTCACACCAACCCCGCCACAACTTGACTTACCTGCCCCCGTACACTACCTTTGCCTTACAAATATTGCAAATGATTGTCATTAACGTTTGACGATCAGACCGCTGGAGGCTCTATGAGGCAGGTAATTTTGGGCACCATCGCAGGCGCTCTAGCCGGGTTCGGCTTGGTCGCCGGGGTCTTCTGGTACGGGGACTCTCGGGCGGTCGCCCAGGAAGAAACCGGAGCGGCTACCGCGGAGCAGGACTTCCAGGGCGTGGTCGATTCTTACGCTGCGGCTCAGGAGGAGATAGACGCGGAGGGCGGCGAGACAGAGGCCGGTGGTTACAGGGTCGGCTATATAGTCGAGCCGGCCGAAGGTTGGTGGGAAGGACCTTTAGGGTCTCTGACGTGGCGGGACCCTGAGGAGGGAGAGACTAACCACATAGAGATACTCCCGTTCGAGGCCGATACTGGTCTTTTCGTACCGGGCGTGAACATCACGTTAAGTATCCTCGACGAAGCTGGCGAGGAGGTCGAGAGCAAGCCACTATCCATGTTCCGCAGCGAGTTCTACCACTACTCCAACAACTTCAGTTTGCCGGAGAGCGGAAACTATACGCTAAGGGCTGAGATAGACCCCTCATCGGAGTTCTTGCGCCACGGCTCCGAGGACGGTGAAGGCCGGGTGCTTACGGAACCCGAGACCGTCGAGTTCGAGGGCGTCGATATCAACACCGAAGAGTAGACAGGAGACCGGTTTGCGTGTGATCTTCCGGAACTTAACCCTCTTTTTTGTCGTCGCGCTGCTCCTGGCGTTCGCCGGGGCCTGCGGGCAGGCTCCGCCGGAAGAGGGCGGTGGCGAGACCGGCGGTTCAGCCGGTGAGGAGAGTACAAGTAACGGAACCACCAGTGAGGAAACTACCGGTGGCGAAACCACCGGAGGAGATACTACCGGAGGGACCACCGGCGGGACGACGGCTTCAGAACCGTTTGAGCCGGTCGAGGGGTCGCTCGTGATCTACTCCGGACGCGCCGAGGGGCTTGTCGGTCCGATCATCGAGCAGTTTGAAGAGGCGTCCGGCGCGGACGTGCAGGTCCGCTACGGGGAAACGGCGGAGCTTGCCGCCACTATACTCGAAGAAGGCCGTAACAGCCCGGCGGACGTCTTTTTCGCCCAGGATCCGGGCGCTCTAGGCGCGCTGGCCGAGGCCAACGCCCTCCGGGAGCTGCCGGAAGACGTCACGAGCCGGGTCCCGGAACGCTTCCGGTCACCAAATGGGGAGTGGGTCGGTACTTCCGGCCGGGCGCGGGTCGTCGCCTACAACACCGAAGCTATAAACGAGGAGGACTTGCCGGACTCAATCTTCGCGTTTACCGAGCCCGAGTGGGAAGGCGGCAGAATCGGCTGGGCACCGACCAATGGGTCTTTCCAGGCGTTCGTTACGGCGCTGCGGGAGATAGAGGGTGAGGATCGGGCCCGCGCCTGGCTGGAAGGCATACAGGCCAACGAGCCCCGCGTCTACGAGAACAACTCTACCGCCCTGGAAGGTGCAGCCTCCGGCGAGGTAGACGTGGCCTTTGTAAATCACTACTACCTCTACCGGGCGCTCGAAGAGCAGGGGCAAGAGTTCGGGGCACGCAACTACTACCTAGAGGGAGGCGACCCGGGCTCGCTCGTCATAGTCGCCGGCACCGGCATCCTCGAAACTTCGGACAACAGAGAAGTCGCGCAGAGTTTTGTCCAGTACCTGCTCTCTGCCGAAGCCCAGCAGTACTTCGCCGACGAGACCTACGAGTACCCGGTGGTAGAAGGCGTAGAAACCCCCGAGGGTCTGCGGCCGCTCTCCGAGATAGAGACCCCCGACGTAAACCTCGGGGACCTCGAAGATTTGGAAGGCACGTTGCAGCTTCTCAGGGAAACCGGGGTACTCTGAGCTTTGATCTACAGTTCTGCCACGGCTATATTCCGGTGGCTACGAGCCCGAAACGCGCGCAACCGCCGCTCCGGTCCTCCGGCTCTAGTGTGGATACCGGCCTCGATCGTGACGGTAGCCATGATCCTGCCGCTCGCCTACCTCGGGCTACGGGCCTCGGAAGCGGGCCTGGAGGGCCTCGGCGAGATAGTTCTCGACCCATCCATACTCGCAGTTCTCCTGCGCAGCCTAGTCCTCGCGGCGGTCGTTACCGCCGCAGCCGTCACCCTGGCAGTCCCGCTCGCGTGGCTCACCGCCCGCACCGACTTGCCGGGACGTAAGGTCTGGGGGGTGCTGGTAGCACTCCCGCTCGTCATACCGTCGTACGTCGGCGGATTCGTGTTGGTAAGCGCCCTCGGTCCCCGCGGGGCGCTACAGAGCACCTTAGAGCCGCTCGGGGTCGAAGAGCTACCGTCCATCTACGGTCTTCCAGGAGCGGCCCTGGCGCTAACGCTTTTTACCTACCCGTACGTGTACCTCACGGTCCGGGCCGCGTTGCGGGGTCTCGACCCGTCGCTCGAAGAGACCGCCCGGAGTCTCGGCAGCGGAAATTTTGGTACGTTTTTTCGGGTAGTGCTGCCGCAGTTGCGGCCCGCGGTTGCGGCCGGCGCGCTGCTCGTTGCCCTGTACGCTCTGAGCGACTTCGGGGCCGTGTCTCTGTTGCAGTTCAATTCGTTCTCGCGCGAGATCTACATCCAGTACCGCTCGGCGTTCGACCGGACCCCGGCGGCGGTGCTCGCCCTGATGCTCGTCGTCCTGACCTCGATAATACTCTACCTGGAGTTCCGGAGCCGCGGCCGCGCCGGCTACCACCGGAGCACCGTCGGTACCACCCGGCCTTCCGGCCCGCCCGTGGCGCTCGGCCGCTGGCGTTGGCCGGCCATCTTTTTCTGCGGCGGGGTCGTCTCTCTGGCACTGTTCGTACCGGTCGGGGTACTGCTTTTCTGGTTGCTGCGGGGACTCGCGGGTGGCGAGTCGCTGCGGCCGGTGTGGACCAACGCCCTGAGCTCGGTCTACGTTTCGGGCCTTGCAGCGGGCGTCGTGGTGCTCGCGGCCCTACCGATCGGTATCCTGGCTGTCCGGTTTCCGGGCCGGGCATCGGCGGGCATCGAACGCCTGACCTACGTCGGCTTTGCGCTGCCGGGTATAGTGCTCGCGCTTTCGCTGGTATTTTTCGGGGCCAACTATGCCCCGGCGCTCTACCAGACGCTGTGGCTGCTCGTCTTCGCCTACGCCGTACACTTCTTGCCACAGGCGGTCGGCGCGGTCCGCTCGGCGCTACTCCAGTCCCAACCTAGCGTGGAAGAAGCGGCCCGGGGGCTCGGGCGCGGTCCGGCCGGGGTGCTCTCCACCGTGACCGTCCCGCTCGCCCGCGGCGGGATGCTCGCCGGCGCGGCGCTCGTGTTCCTCACGGCGATGAAGGAACTTCCGGCAACCCTGCTGCTCGGGCCGACCGAGTTTGATACCTTGGCTACCCAGGTCTGGAAAGCGACCTCCGGGGCCTTTTTCGCCCAGGCAGCCGCCCCGGCGCTAGTCCTCATCCTGATCTCTGCCGTCCCTCTGTACTTTCTCGCGATCCGGGAGCCGAACAAGTGAACGATACCGTACTCCGCCTGCAAAACGTAACAAAAAGCTTTGACCGCACAAAAGCTGTGCGGGGAGCGGACCTCACACTCTCCCGCGGAAAAACACTCGCGCTGCTCGGTCCCTCTGGATGCGGAAAGACGACGACGCTGCGGCTACTCGCTGGCTTTGAGCGCCCGGATGCGGGAGAAATGGAGATCTCCGGCCAGAAGGTAGCCGGAGACGCCGCGTGGGTCCCTCCAGAGCGCCGCCGGGTCGGGATGGTCTTCCAGGATTACGCCCTTTTTCCGCATCTGACGGTCGAAGGGAACGTCCTCTACGGACTGCCCAAGGGTCTCGGCAAAAAGCGCTCCCGCCGGGCGGACGAAGTCCTCTCGCTCGTCCACCTCGGGGACGCCCGGACTCGGATGCCGCACGAGCTCTCCGGCGGCCAGCAGCAGCGCGTCGCCCTTGCCCGGGCGCTCGCCCCCGAGCCCGCCGTAGTCCTCCTCGACGAGCCGTTCTCCAACCTCGACGCGGCCCTCCGGACACGAGTGCGGGCGGAGATGCGTGAGATCCTACACGAAGCCGGGGCTACTACCGTGTTCGTTACCCACGACCAGGAAGAAGCCTTGAGCTTCGCTGACGAAGTCGCCGTAATGTTCGACGGCCGGATAGTCCAGACAGCCCCGCCGGAAGAGGTCTACCACCGGCCCGAAAGCCGCGAGGTAGCGGAGTTTGTCGGCGAGGCGAACTTTCTTTCCGGTACGGTCCAAAATGGACGCGTCCACTGCGAACTCGGCAAACTACCTCTTTTAGACTCCCAAAACATCCCGCCCGGCGAAGTCGAGGCTATGCTCCGCCCCGAGGCGCTGGAGTTGCATGAAGACCCGCGCGGCGGGCCGGCGGTCGTCACCGGCCGGGAGTTCTACGGCCACGACCAGCTCCTGACCCTCCGTCTAAGTTCCGGTACAACCCTCCATTCCCGTCTCGGCGGCGGTCCGGGCTTTAGAATCGGGGAACGCGTCGCGGTAGAAACCAGGGGACCGGCGGTCGTCTTTCCGAAGAGCGGTGTCTAATCCGCGGCGACCGTTACCTCGACGCCTCTCGCTTCCAGAAAAGACAATATCTGGCCGAGGCGCTTGCGGCGCGGCGTCCAGAACGTAAACCTGCGTTGCCGGCGGTTGAGGAGCACCGTAAAGCGCACCGCGGCCCGGGAACCGTTCTTTGTCTTTTCGACTCTCAGTACCTGCGGCCACTCAAAACGCATCTCCGGCTCGTCCGGGTTCGCCACCGTGTTCGCGGAGGCGAGCTTCCAGGCCAGCCGGCCGTTCGGGAGGAGGCTGCCACCCTCCCCGTCAAGGTTGAGCCGGACGCCGGGCCATCCAACGGACCCGCTAAACACGTCCGGTTTCCAGATGGCACCTCCGGCGGCCGACAAACTATCTTCTACCTGATGTTTTTCAGACACCACCGGGAACGGCGCTCTCCTCGGGGCTAACCCCGGACGATATCCGGCACGCCGTTTAGGTCCGGGAGCGTGGCGACCGCTCTGGGGGCCGCTTCTCCGGAACGTGAGATCATGACCGCGTCAATGCCGGACGAGACCGCGCCCTCAACGTCCGATACCGGGTCGTTACCGACGTGGACGACTTTTTCCCGCTCTCCGGTACGGCCGCTCAACCGCAGCGCCTCTTCGAATATACCGGGCTCCGGTTTCTCCACGCCGACTACCGCCGAGGCTATGATCCCCTCGAAGTAACCTCGCCACCCGAGGTCTTCCAGCACCTCTTCGAGCAGGATGTCCCAGTTCGACACGACGTACATCTGGCAGCCTATCGAGCGGAGCTCGTCGAGCACCCTCTCCGACTCCTTGAAAGGCTTGAAGAGGACCCGCTGGTCGATAGTCCGGCGCAGGAGTTCCGGCGGGGCGTGTATTTGGAGGTCCCGGGCCGTCTCCGCAGCGGTTTCGCGCTTGAAGTCGGCGAGATCGTCCTCGGTCCGATAGTTGATGTTGTTCTTGATGTGCCGGCGCATACCCTTCCACACCGGCCCCCGGGCATCCTCGGCGGACAGGCCGTTCCAGGAGTACGGGGCGAGGTCCGCGACGTAGCCCTCCACATCCACGTCGACCCAGAGCAGGGTCCCGTCTATGTCCAGAAATACCGTGTCGTACCGCAAGCGGAGCCTCCGAAAGTTACCTTACAAGCCTAGTATAGTCTCCCACCCGCGGGCGACCGTGAAGGCTGCTACGCACTCGCGGACGCGTTCGCGCACGCGTTCTACCGGACCAGATCAAAGTCCGGGAAGCGGCCATCCTGCTCGATGACCTCGCCGTCCGCCCGCAACTCTCCGCCCTCACGCAGGTCGCAGATAAGGTCCCAGTGCACGCTGGACTCGTTTTTGCCGCCGGTCTTGGCGTAGGACTGGCCGACCGCCAGGTGCACCGTACCCCCTAGCTTCTCGTCGAAGAGAATATTCTTTGTAGAGCGGGAAATACCGTAGTTGGTCCCGATACCGAGCTCCCCGAGGTACCGCGCCCCCGCGTCGGCGTCGAGCATGGACTTCAAATACTCCTCGCCCTTCTCGGCACTCGCCTCGACGACCTTCCCGTCCTCGAAGCGCAGCCTGACGCCCGAGACCTCGCGCCCGGCGACCGCCGTCGGTACCCCGAAATACACCCGGCCGTTTACCGAGTCCTCGACCGGCCCGGTAAATACCTCGCCACACGGCATGTTGTGCTTCCCGTCGCCGTTTAGGAACTTGCGGCCCTTGACCGAGAGCATAAGGTCCGTCTCCGGGCCGACTATCCGGACCTCGTCCGCCTCTTCCAAACGCTCTATCAGACGTTGCTGCTCTCCGGCGACGGCTTTCCAGTAGGATACGGGGTCGTCTTCGCCGAGCGCCATCGCCCCGAACACGAACTCCTCGTACTCCGCGAGGCTCATGTCCGACTCTTGGGCCAGGGCTTCGGTCGGGAACAGGGTCAGCGCCCAGCGGTCTCTTTCGAGGACTATCTCCCGCAGCGGCTTGTCGCGTTTACCCAGGGCCTGCTGCTTGGCCGGGTCCACGTTCGCCAGAGCGCGGGTGTTCTGGGGAGCCATGATCGAGATGAAAGCGTCGGCCTGCTCGTAGATGGTCCGGGTTGCGGGTGGGGTTTTCTCGTAGTGGATGTCCTGGGCCTTCTCGAAGAAGATCTCCTGCATCCCCGGCAGCGCGACCTGCGGTACCGGCAACGCCCCGACCTCCAGCAACCGGCCGTAGACCTCCTTCATGAGCGACTCCGCAGCCGCCCCGCCGGAGAGCACGACCTGCTCCCCCTCCCCCGCTCCGACTGAATAATCCACCAGCAGCCGCGCCAACTTCTCCAACCGTACATCTCTCATAGAAACTACTCCTCCACTCTAGAAAACCCGGAAAGAGCTTACCACCCTACCCGGAGCCTGTATTACCCGTTGCCCATACCCCCAGAAACGTACCAGGAACACCGTCAATCTTTATTGATAAACAAATACTCGTCAATTATAGTTGACGCATGAACGAGCATTTGGGTACGGAGATAGAGGGACCGCGGGACCCCGAGGAAGGGTTGGAGGCGGTAGTCGCGCTGCGGCGGCTCTTGGAGGCACTGGAGTCGGCGCAGGTAGATAACGCGTTTGTCGCGGGTTGGTCGTGGGCCAGGATCGCCGAGGTTCTAGGAGTAAGCAAGCAGGCTGTCCACAAAAAGCACGCCGGGCGTTTGCGGGATAAGTATCCTGGCGGCAGGTCGTAGAGGAGGTAGAGGCATGGTCTTCAATCGTTTTACCCGGGAGGCTCGCGGGTCCGTCGAGGCTGCTGTAGAAGAAGCCCGGTCGCTCGGCCACGACTCCGTCGGAGATGAGGATCTTCTACTGGGCATCCTCCGGGCTGACGGAGGGGTAGCTGGCGAGGCGCTCCGTTCGGCGGGCATGACCCTGGAGCATACCCGCGAGGCATCCGAAGAACTGCTGGCCGACGCGCTCTCCTCGGTCGGTATCTCGCTGGAGGACGTGCGCCAGGAAGCCGGTGAAGCCTTCGAGATGCGTATACCCGATGACCGTCGGATACCTTTCTCTCCCCGGGCAAAAAAGGCGTTGGATCAGTCGCTAGGAGAGGCGCTCCGGTTGGGTGACAACCGGCTCACCCCGGAGCACGTCCTGCTCGGCATCCTGCGCAACGAAGGAGGGACGACCGCGCGTATACTAACCAGCAGGGGCATACAAATCTCGGAGATAGAAGACCGGCTCGACCGGTTACAAGGCCGCCACCGCGCGAGTTGACTGAAGTACCCCGCTCCTGACCAGACCTACTCACAATGTCGTAGAAGCATGGCTGTCACAGCCATGTCGCGAAAACCCCGGGGGTTATGTCCTGGGTTGCTCGCGCGTGAGAGTTCATGCCTCACAGCGGGCGCAGGTGCTCGATCGCGACGCGGTGCTGCTCGGTCAACCGCTGGGCGATTAGCGAGCGGTGGCAGGCCTCAGGGTCGCGCTCGACACAGAGCAGCGCCGCGGTCCCGCTGCTCTGCAGCGCCGACACGACCTGTGTGAGGTCGGCGCGGTCGAGGATCTCGGTGGTGTAGCGGCGGGTGTACTCGGCGGCGAGCTCGCGGCGCGAGCGCTTGCCGACCCCTTGGCGGTCATCCTCGGCATACTGGAGCTGGCGTAGCTCGGTGGTTGGGGCGAGTTCAGGGTGGTGCTCGTAGGCGATCCGGGCCCGGGCGAGGGCCGTTTGCAGCCGGAGTGAGTTCGCCCAGGCGTACTCGGATCCGCGGACACCGCGGCGCTGACGTACGTCGATCAGCAGACGCACGTCTGCGTGCCGCAGTCGTCGCAGGAAAGACTCGCCATCGAAGCCATAGACACCGATCGTCACCATCTTGAGCACCGGAAATCACTCACCCGCCTGCTGCTCGTGCCGGTTCAACCGGCAGCCCCGCCGGAAGCGACGAGGTCGCATCACGCGACGGCGGTGCCCTCAAGCTCGACCATCAAGTCGAGGATCGCCAGCCGGGTCACCCCGAGCATCGTGGTGGTCGGCGCCACCCCGGCGGCACCCATCCTTGATGCCAGCACGCCGTAGTGCTGGAAAAGCCGTTCGATGTCGGTGGTGTAGACGTTGAGCCGGACAAGGTTCGCGAGGGACATGTCGGCCTCGCCGAGAATGGCCTCCAGGTTGTCGAGGCTCAGCGCCAACTGTGCCGCCATGTCACCGGCATGCTGTGGTTTGCCGTCGCCGCTCATCGCGGTCTGCCCGGCGCAGTACAGAGTCCGGGTGTGCCCGGCGACGATCTCACCCTGGTTGTACCCCATCTCCAACGCCCACGCCCACGGGTTGACCGCCGTTCGCTCCATCGTCACATTAACCCCATTCATCATTCATCGAGGGTACGTAAAAGCACTTTACTGGAGGAGGGGTGCGTTTCAAGTGGCAAAGTGAGGTGGCGTCCACGATGGGTTTGTGGGCGCCACCTCTGTGCCCGGAGCATGACTCTGGTTCGGAGGATTGACCACCACAACTTTAAGTGCGGCGAGCGCCATTCGGGCGTGGAGCAGTATGTTCCTGTTGCCGAATGCCGGGATCTGTTGGTTAGGGTGGACTACCTGGCGGGATTTCAATCCCGCTCTAAGCACCTCCTCGAAAGCAGTTTCCGCAATTTGCGACGCCGTCCGGGTTTCTGTAAGCCTCGCGCGCCAGTGTAACGGGGTTTATGTCCTAGCTTGGACGAAGTCCCGGAGACGTTCCGCAACGAGGGCGCACGACCTCTTGCTGCTCCACAGCGACCAGGACTACGAGCGTCCGGCCCGGATTATCCCGGAGCTTAAACTCGCGTGACCGCCCGGATCGGAGAGCCGCCAGAAACCCGATGATGCTTCAAGAGAAGGGTGTCCCTCGCTTGCCGGCTACCGCCCTTCGAGCCCCTCGCGGGTGAAGTCCAGCGCCTCTTGCATGCGCTTTAGTATTACCTCGGGGTTCGGGGTACCCAGCGGCCAGGGCTTTAGCTCCAGGCTCACGACGCCAGGGTAGTCCAACTCGCCGACCCGCTTCAGGAATGGCTTTAGCGGTAGCTTCCCCTTGCCCGGCAGCCGGTGGTCGTCGGTCCCCTGCAGCCGGGAGTCGGAGAGGTGGACGTGGCGTAGTTGGCCTTCGAGCGCCGAGAGCGTCTTTAGAAGGTCTAGGTCGCTGGCCCCGACGTGGCTGGTGTCTAGCGTAACGTCGCCGAGGCCGGAGAGGTGCTCCGGCTTGTAGCAACTGCGCGAGCGGCGGACGCTAAAACGTTTGGCTTGACCGCTGGGCATGTTCTCGACGGCCACGGCGACACCTTCTTCCCGGGCCCGGGATAATGGGCCTTTTCTCCACTCCAAGAGCGGACGTCCGGCCGGCGGCGGGTGGGCCACCACGACCTCCGCCCCGACCTTGGCAGCGAGCCGCGCGGCCCGCACCAGCGTCTCTCCGGCCGGCAGGCCCCAGGCTCCCCGCTTTATCGGGGGGTGGAGCGTGTAAACCGGGATGCCGCACCGTCCGGCGAGGGACGTCAGGTAGGCTTCCTGGTGGGTATCCCAGCGGTCGTCCATCATTACTTCCATGCCGTCGTATCCGACCTCTGACGCCCAGGCGAATATGCGCTCCAAACCAAACGGGTGCAGCGAGCCCGTGCTGAAAATTACCGGTGTGGACAACTAGGCTTCTCCCCGGCGTCCAGCCCGGATCTCCATGAACCGCGCCAGTGTCGAGGGGGAGTGGTTCTGGTAGTGGTTGTTGGCGTAGGCGAACACCTGGCGGTCTTCGGCTAGCGCCCGGTCCACGACCCCCGACCACCACGACAACTCCTCCGTCCGATCTTTTTTGGGTCCCGTGTGCCCCGACGGAAACTCCCGTCGGTTCCCGAGCCACCGGATATACGTGAAGTCCGCCGTTAACGCCTCCATCCGCGGCATCCGCGGGTAATCCACCAGGACGAGCGCCGCTCCCTTTTCGCCCAACAACGCCGGCAGGTCCGAGTCTACCCAACTCCGGTGCCGGACCTCGACCGCGTACCGCGCCCCGCCCGGCAACCCTTCCAGAAAACGCTCCAGCACGTCCATTCCTTCTACCGTAAAGTTTGGTGGTAGCTGTAGCAAGAGCGGACCGAGCCGGTCTCCCAGGGCTTGCAGGGTCTGTACGAACGTTTCCGCAGGTTCCTTACAGTCCACCAGGTTCCGCTCGTGGGTGATCTCCTGCGGGAACTTGGCAGCAAATAGGAATCCCTCCGGCGCGACTTCCCGCCACCGCTCGACCGTCGAGCGCCGGGGAGTACCGTAGAACGTCGAGTCTATTTCGACCGTCGCGTAGTGTTTTACGTACTCGGGGAGCCGGGCGCCCGGCGAGGTGGCGGCCGGGTAGAGCGTACCCTCCCAGTCGGCGTAGGACCAGCCGGAGGTACCGAGGTACAGGCCTGGCTCGGGAGGCGAAGTTTCACCGGTCGGCTCCTCGAACAGCTTCTGCTGCGCCGCGTCGTCCACTTGTTAGCGTGTACCTTTCACGAAAGCTGGATGCTACCACAGGCAAAATACCGCTTTTATGAAAGCTACCGCAAACCGGAGGCCGGAGATGTACTACATTGCAGCCATGTACTTCCGGGACGAGACGCTTTGAAAGTCTTCTACAGCGACCACTTCGTGCTACCGCTGCCCGAGGGACACCGGTTCCCGATGGAGAAGTACTCGATGTTGCGCGAGCGGGTCGAAGGAGCCGGTATAGTCGGGGACGGCGAGTTGCGGGTCCCGGAGGCGGTAAGCGACGAGCAGATCCTGCGCGCCCACTCCCCGGACTACCTGCGGCGGGTCGTGGACGGCACCCTCACCAAGCAGGAGGTACGCCGGATCGGCTTTCCCTGGTCAAAGAGGATGGTCGAGCGTTCACGTAGGGCTTCCGGCGGCACGCTCGACGCCTGCCGGGTAGCTTTGCAGGATGGGTTCGCCGCGAACATCGCCGGCGGCACCCACCACGCCTTCGCCGACCGAGGGGAAGGTTACTGCATCCTGAACGACGCCGCCATTGCCGCCCGGGCGCTACAGGCCGAAGGTCTCGTCGAGAAGGTGGTCATCATAGACACCGACGTGCATCAGGGCAACGGCACCGCGAGCATCCTCGCTGACGACCCGTCTATCTTTACGTTCTCGATCCACGGCGCGAAGAACTTCCCGTTTAACAAGGAGAAGAGCGACCTCGACGTCGAGCTTGCCGACGGCACCGACGACGCCGGTTTCCTCTCGACGCTCTCCGGCGGGCTGGAGAAAGCATTGGAGCAGGAAGCGCAACTAGCGATCTTCCTGGCCGGGGCGGACCCGTTCGCGGGCGACAAACTCGGGCGGCTGTCGGTCAGCAAAAGAGGGCTCTCGGAGCGGGACCGGATGGTGCTCGAAGGGTGCCGGGATCGCGGCCTGCCCGTCGTCGCCACGATGGCCGGCGGCTACGCCCGGGAAGTCTCCGACACGGTGGACATCCACTTCCAGACCGTAGAACGGGCCGCGGCCCTACACAGGCAGAAGCTACAGAAAGGCATCACGCATGGATAACAACGAACGTCCGGTTTACGTAGTCCTCGGCGCGACCGGCGGCATCGGGACCGAGCTGTGCCGCCGACTTGCCGAAGACGGAGCCCAGCTTGTAGCCGGTGGCCGAGACGAAGATAAGCTCGGCAAGCTCGCCGACGAGTACGGCGCCCACACCGTCGCCCTCGACGCCACGCAGACCAGCGAGGTAGACGGGCTCTTTAAAGAGGCGGTAGACCAGTACGGCCGCGTAGACGGGGTCGCCAACTGCGTCGGGTCGTTTATCTTGAAGCCGGCGCACCTGACCACTGACGATGAGTGGGCCAATACCATAGCGTTGAATATGACAACCGCCTTCGGGACCGTAAAGGCCGCGGCCAACCACATGCAGGACGGCGGCTCGGTGGTCTTGCTGTCCTCGGTCGCCGCGCGGGTCGGGCTCGCCAACCACGAGGCGGTAGCCGCTGCCAAGGGTGGGGTAACGGGGCTGGCGCTCGCGGCGGCGTCCTCCTACGTGGGACGGAACCTCCGCTTTAACGTGGTAGCGCCGGGTCTCATCCAGACGCAAATGACCGCGAACGTAACCCGCAGCGACACCGCCCGCCAGGCGTCGACCGACTTGCACCCGCTCGGCCGGCTCGGGGAACCGAAGGATATAGCGTCCATGATCCGGTGGCTCCTGGACCCCGAACAGGACTGGGTAACCGGCCAGGTATTCGGCATCGACGGCGGTCTCTCGACCGTCCGCACCCTCCCCCGCCGCTCCCAGAAGAGCACCTGAGCACTAAAAGAGTATCTAGAAAGAGTCCCGGATGAGCGACATGGCAACTAATTCCTCCTGCGTAATCGTCGGGGCCGGTATGGCCGGTCTCATAGCCGCGAACGAGCTTCAAGATAATGGCTGGCGGGTCACGGTCCTCGACAAGGGCCGGGGCGTCGGCGGCCGGATGGCTACCCGCCGGTTTTCCGGTGGCGCGTTCGACCACGGCACCCAGTTCTTTACCGTCCGGGGCGAACGTTTCGAAGCGCTCGTCGAAGGCTGGATCCAAGCCGGCGTCGTGGAAGAGTGGACAAAGGGTTTCGCCGACGCCGACGGCAACCGGAGCGAGGACGGCCATCCCCGCTACCGGGGCGCCGAAGGCATGACCTCCGTCCCGAAGTACCTCGCCCGCGACTTAGACGTCCACACCGGCGAGCGCGTGGTCGACATACACACCCGCGACGACGGCTGGGAAGTCGTCGCCGGAGAGGCGACCTACAGGGCGGATGTTCTGCTACTAACCGCCCCGGTTCCGCAGTCGCTGGCGCTCATCGAGTCCGGGGATTACCGTCTACCGGACGGCGACCGGCAGCAGTTGGAGGAGGTCTCCTACGACCCTTGCATAGCGCTCATGGCGCTGCTGGACGGGGAAACTCCGGTCCCCGAGCCGGGCGGCGTGCAGATAAAAAGCGAGCCTTTGGACTGGATCGGGGACAACCAGCGCAAGGGTATCTCCGAGGAACCGGGCGTGACCATCCACGCCGGACCCGGCTGGAGCGGCGAGCACTGGGAGACGGACGACGAAGCCGTGACCCGCGAGCTACTCTCCCTCGCCGGGGACCAACTAGGCGCGGAGCTGGCTTCCCACGCCGTCGAGACCTCGATAGCCCGCTGGCGCTACAGTTGGGTAACGAACGCCCACCCGGACCCCTACCTGATGGCCTCGGGAAGCCCGACGCTGCTCTTCGCCGGGGACTCATTCGGCCAGCCAAAGGTCGAGGGGGCGACGCTCTCCGGGCTGGCGGCCGCCGACCAGATTCTCGGGCGCGAGGGCTGACCCGGAGGTAGTCCGGGAAAGGACGCGTCCTGGAAGGGTGGATCCTCTCTGCGAACCTGGCGGCCACTCTATTTATGGTCGGCCTGATCTGGTTCGTCCAGGTAGTCCACTACCCGCTGATGGGCCGGGTCGGCAAAGAGGTCTTCCGGGCTTACGCTGACGCCCACTCCCGGCTCACCTCGTTTGTCGTCGGCCCGCCGATGCTTTTAGAAGCCGCCACCACGGTCCTTCTCGTACCGCTGCGCCCGGAGAGCGTGACGCTGTGGCAGGCGCTTCTCGGGGTGGTGCTGCTCGCCGTAGCCTGGCTCTCGACTTACTTTCTGCAGGTCCCGTGCCACCGCGTTCTCGGTAACGGCTTCGACGCCGCGACCCACCGCTTTCTCGTCCGCTCCAACTGGCTGCGCACCGCCGCCTGGAGTGCTCGCGGCGTCCTCTTGCTGTACCTGGTAGCCGGTACGGCGGCTTGAAGACGGCCCGGTGGATTAAAGTCTTTTCTATTCCCGACCGATAAGTTGGGGTAGGCCAGATGAGGCTGGCCGGTCGTCGGGGTAGACAGAGGAGCTTGCGTGACCGTGGGCTTTGAAGCTCCAGGAGAAAGCGGATTCTTCCGGGTAAACAGCGATAGCCAGGACTCGCGGCGAAAAGGCCGGGTGCTGGCGATCGTCATCCTCGGCATGTTCTTTGCCGCCCTGACCTTGTCGGTCCAGAACTTCACCCAGGGTTACACGCAGTTCTACCTCTCAAACGGCGTGGTCCTTCTACTGGTGGTGGCGCTGTACGTTACCAACCGGTGTGGCTTTGTGCGGGCGGCGAGCGTGATGACGGTGCTGCTGGCTACCGCGGCGCCCTTTATTGCGCTGAACGAGGCAAGCCCGACCACGGTGTATCTGGTCCTGTGTATACCGGTTATGCTGGCGAGCTTTCTGCTCGCCTCCTGGGCGGGTTTCGTAGCCGCGGCCGCCGGGATTTGTGCCACGGTTCTGACCGGGATAGCTTCGGAAAGCTCCTACATATCCGCGCTGGCGCTTCTGGTGGTCGCCACTATTGCCTACCTGTTTGCCGACAGCCTGGACCGGTCCTACCGGGAAAGCCGGCAGGCCGAGACCCGCTACCGGGCGCTGGTCGAGCAGATACCGGCCGTCACCTACGTCCGGGAGACCGGGAACGAGGGCCGTACCACGTATGTAAGCCCCCAGGCGGAGACCATGCTGGGTTACCCGGCGGAGACACTGATCAAAGACCCCGGCCACTGGGAGCGTATAGTCCACCCCGAGGACCGCGAGCGCGTAGCCGCCACCCACGCCGAAAGCCTCGCCTCGGGTGAGACCCTGACCCTAGAGTACCGTCAGAACGCCGCTGACGGCCAGGTTCTATGGACCCGGGACGAGTCGGTACTGGTCCACGACGAGAACGGCCGGCCCCAGTTCTGGCAGGGCGTGCAGTTCGATATTACGGCATCCAAGCTCGCCGAAGAAACCATGCAAGAAGCCAAGGAAGCGGCCGAGGCCGCAAACCGGATAAAAAGCAACTTCCTGGCGAACATGTCGCACGAGACCCGGACTCCGATGAACGGCGTCATCGGCATGACCGAGCTTCTACTAGACACCGACCTCGACGCCGAGCAGCGGGAGTACGCCCGGATGCTCCGTCTTTCGGGCGAAAACCTCCTGACCATCATAAACGACATCCTGGACTTCTCGAAGATAGAGGCCGGTGAGATGCGCCTCGACGCCACGGACTTCGACCTGCGGGTCGCGGTACAGAACGTGGCGGAGTTTCTCGGCCGTGGCGCGGAGCATAAAGGGCTAGTTTTCTCAAACTTTGTAGAGCCCGGGGTACCGTCCCTGCTGCGGGGCGACCCCGGGAGGCTACGCCAGATCCTGACGAACCTGCTCGGCAACGCCGTTAAGTTTACCGAGAGCGGAGAGGTTACCTCCCGCTTTGAACTCGCCGAAGACTCCGAGACCCGGGCCGTGGTGCGCTTTGAAGTAAGAGACACCGGCATCGGCATAGCCCCCGAACACCAGCGGCACCTGTTCCAGTCTTTTTCCCAGGCCGACGCCTCGACCACTCGCCGCTACGGCGGGACCGGGCTCGGGCTCGTCATCTCAAAGCAACTCGTCGAGCTTATGGGCGGGGAAATAGGACTCCACAGCCAGCCGGATGCGAAGCCGGGCAGCACTTTCTGGGCTACCCTGCCGTTCGACAAGCAGCCCGCGTCCCAAAGAGCTATAGACGGCGCCCCGGAGGTTCCACAGAGCCTAAAGTTCCTGCGCGTCCTGGTAGTGGAAGACAACGCCGCAAAGCGCGCCAACCTCTGTGACCAACTCTCTTCCTGGGAGATGCGCAGCGCGGGCGCTGGAGACGGTTCGCAAGCCCTGGAGAAGTTGCGGAGCGCGGCCAGCGCCGGGGATCCGTACGACCTGGCGATCCTCACTACCGAGGTGGCCGGGAAGGACGGCATAGACCTGGCCCGCAAGATAAAGGCCGAGCCCGCGGCCGAACCCACCCGGCTGGTACTCCTGGCGACCGTCGGGCAGCGCGGGCACGGCCAACAAGCCCGGGACGCCGGCATAGAAGCCTACCTGACCGAGCCCGTAAGCCGCTCGGAGCTTCGCGATGCTCTGGAAGCCGTTCTGAGTCTGCCGGCCGTAACTTTCCCGGACCGCGCACCCCGGCTAATAACCCGCCACAGCCTCCGGGAAGAGAGAGCCAGCGCTCAACCTCGGCCGGAGGTTAGCGGAGACGTGATGACCGAGACCCCCGGCGTCTCTAAAGCTCTCGGAGTATCCGAAGAAGTCGCCGACCCTCCCGTTCTGGACGGAGCCGTGCTGGAGAATCTGCGCAACCTGCAAGAAGAAGGCGAACCGGACATCCTGGCCGAGTTTGTCCAGCTTTTTCTGGAGGACGCTCCCCTGCTGGTGGAGACTGCCCACCGGGCCGCGGCTTCGGGTGACGCGAGCACCGTGGAGTACGTGGGCCACACCCTCCAGGGATCTTGCAACACCATGGGGGTGCTCCGGATGGCCGGGGTCTGCAGAGAGCTCAAGGAAGCCGGAATCTCGGGTGACCTGGAACATGCTCCGCGGCTCGTCGAGCGTCTCGCCTCGGAGTTCGAAGACGCCCGCGCGGCGCTAGAGCACCAGGTAAAAGCTTAAAAATCTTTCTATAACCTCCCGCGGAGACCCGAAACTTCGCGGCCTACCTAGTCAAATTTCCAGGTTGTCAGGGATGTTACACTGCCAGTAAGTGCTTTTAGGAGCGGAAAAGCACGTTTTTAGCGAGGCGGGAGGTTTTTTGATGAGCTTATTTCATAGAGCCGGGTTGCCGTGGCAAAACCGGTAATCTTTGCGGTTGACGACGACCCGCAGGTGGCGCGGGCGGTAGAGAGGGACCTCCGGCGGCGCTACGCCCGTGAGTACCGGGTGCTGCGGGCTGAGTCCGGTGAGGCGGCGCTGGACACTTTAGAGAAGCTAGAGGAGCGCGGGGACCCCGTAGCCCTTTTTCTGGTAGACCAGCGGATGCCGAAGATGACCGGGGTCGAGTTTCTTGAGAAGGCTATCGAGCGTTTCCCGGAGGCCCGTCGGGCACTTTTGACGGCGTACTCGGACACGGACGCGGCGATCCGGGCCATAAACGAGGTCGGGCTCGACTACTACCTGCAGAAACCCTGGGACCCGCCGGAGGAGAATCTCTACCCCGTCCTGGACGACCTTTTGGCGCAGTGGCGGGCCGGATACCGGCCGCCGTTCGAGGGCATCCGGCTTTTCGGGCACCGCTGGTCGCCGGACTCTTTTGAGCTGCGGGACTTTCTCGGACGAAACCAGATCCCCTACCAGTGGGTGGACGTGGAAGCCGACGACGCCCCTTCGCGGTCAAAAACGCCTCCCGGCGTAGACCTCGACGGAAAGCGGCTGCCGCTGGTCGTTCTGGCCGACGGCACCGAGTTACAGGAGCCGGACACCACGGAGCTTGCGGACAGGATCGGCTTGCAGACCAGAGCGGAAAAGCCGTTCTACGACCTCATAATCGTCGGGGCCGGGCCAGCAGGCTTGGCTACGGCGGTCTACGGGGCCTCGGAGGGGTTGCGGACCGTTCTGGTCGAGCGCGAGGCTCCCGGCGGTCAGGCCGGGACCTCCTCCCGCATAGAGAACTACCTGGGCTTCCCGTCCGGGTTGTCGGGTGGGGATCTGGCGCGGCGGGCCGTCACCCAGGCGCGGCGCTTCGGGGTCGAAATACTAACCCCCCAGGAGGTAACCGGCGTCCGGGTCGAAGACCCGTACCGGGTAGTCGAGCTCGCCGACGGTACAGAGCTTTCGTGCCACGCGCTGGTGATCTCGACCGGGGTCTCCTACCGCAAGCTGGAAGCGCCCGGCGTCGAACGTCTCTCCGGCTCCGGTGTGTACTACGGGGCGACGGTCAGCGAGGCTAGCTCCTGCGGCGGCGAGGACGTCTTTATCATCGGCGGGGCGAACTCCGCCGGGCAGGCCGCCGTGTACTTCGCCCGCTTCGCCTCCTCGGTAACGATGCTCGTGCGCGGCGACTCTTTGGGCAAAGGCATGTCCCAGTACCTCGTGGAGCAGATAGAAGCCGTGGAGAACATCCACGTGCGCCCGAATACCACCGTCTCCCGGGTGGATGGCGACGAGAGCCTCCAGAGCGTCACGATGGCGGACAGCGCGTCCGGGGAAGAGGAAGAACTGTTTGGCACCTCGATGTTTATCTTTATCGGGGCGGAGCCGAAAACCGACTGGCTGGACGGGGTGGTAGAGCGGGACGAAAAGGGTTTTATACTCGCCGGTCCTTCTGTCGGGAGCAACGGCAGCCGCCCGGAGGGTTGGAGACCGGAGCGTGACCCGTACCTCTTGGAGACCAGCGTGCCGGGCATCTTCGTGGCCGGGGACGTGGTGCACGGTTCTACCAAGCGCATAGCGTTCGGGGTCGGGGGCGGGGCTATAGCGGTCCAGCTCGTCCACCAGTACCTGAGAGAGGTGTGAGATGACCGGGGGGAGCAACGGTTCGGTTGAGGATTTAGCCGGGGCCTTGAGTGAGGTGCCGCTGTTCAGCGGGTTGGACGAGGAGCGGCGGCGCTGGGTCTCCTCCCAGGGGGAGGTGGTGGAGTTTAAAGCGGGAGAGAAGGTCGCCACCCAGGGAGACCCGCCGGACGGTTTCTACGTAATCCTCGAAGGCGAGATCGAGTGGTCCCAGAACGTCGGCGACCGCGAGGTCCACGCCGTGAACCTGGGCCGGAACGACATCTTCGCGGAACTCATCATGATCCTGGACGACCCGTACCCGACGACCGGCCGCGCCACGACCGGCGTAAAGCTCTACAAGCTGGACCACGACGCCTTCTGGGAGATGCTCAAGATATGCCCGGAGGTTTTGCGGGGCGTCCTCGCGACCTCCGTAGAGCGTTCCCAGATCCACGAGACCGTCTCCCAGCAGAACGCGAAGCTGATCTCTTTAGGCACCATGGCCGCCGGCCTCGCCCACGAACTAAACAATCCCGCAGCCGCCGCCCGCCGCAGCGCCGGGGAAGCCCGCGAAACGTTCCGGACCTCCTCCGCGAAAGCCGTCGAGGTCGGGAACCTGCCGCTCGATCCCGAAGACAAAGAGTACGTGGCCGGTCTCCCGGCCGAGGTCGCCCGGCGGGCGGAGGACGCGCCGCGCCTGGACTCTCTTGAGAGCAGTGACAAGGAGGACGAGGTCGCGGAGTGGCTGGAGGACCGCGGCGTAGAAGAAGCCTGGGACCTCTCCCCCACCTTTGTCGGGGCGGGTCTCTACGTAGACTGGCTCGAGGAGCTTTCGGGACGTCTACCGGACGCGGGGATGGTACCGGCCGTGGTCTCCTGGCTGGTCTCGGAGGTACAGGGGGACGAGCTTCTGCGCGAGGTCGAGGAGAGCGCGGGCCGCATCTCGGAGCTGGTCGGGGTGATAAAAAGCTACTCCCACATGGACAAAGCGCCGTTTGAAGCGGTGGACGTGCGCGAGGGCCTTGAGAGCACCATCACCATGCTCGGCCACAAGCTAAAAAAGGGCGCCGTAGAGGTCGTGCGCGACTACGAGGACGGCCTGCCCAAAATCTGCGCCCATCCCGGAGAGTTAAACCAGGTTTGGACCAACCTCCTTGACAACGCCATAGACGCCGTGGAGGGTGAGGGCAAAATTACCGTGCGCGCCGCGGCCGAGAACGGCCGGGTGCTGGTCGAGGTCGCCGACGACGGGCCGGGGATACCGGAGGAGGTCCGGGAGCGCGTCTTCGAGCCGTTCTTCACCACAAAGGACGTCGGCAAGGGAACCGGCATCGGGCTCGACATCAGCCGCCGCCTCGTGGTCGACAACCACAAGGGGGGGATCCGGGTCGAGTCCCGACCGGGCGATACCCGCATACAGGTCCGGCTACCCGTACAAGCTAACGCTAACGCCACCGCGGAGGACGGATGACGACCTCCGGGATGACCGCCTTTGAGGAGTTGCGCGGGATGCCGCTGTTCGCCGGGCTCTCCGACGGGGAGCTACAAGAGGTCGTCGCGGAGGGCGATGAGGTCTGGGTCGGGCGGGGCGAAGTCTACGCCCGGGAAGGAGAGCCCGTCGAGCACCTGCACGTGATGCTGGAGGGGGAGTTGAGGATCTCCAAGCTGGTAGACGGCCGGGAGGTGGTCCTAAATACCTACACACCGGGGATATTCTTCGCCGAGGTCCCGCTGCTCTCGGGGACCCCTTTTCTGGCTAGCGGCCGGGCACTCTCGGATAGCCGGCTGTTCCGCATCCCGAACGAGCTGTTCCGCCGGATGCTCTCCCGGTACCCGGCTTTCAGCGAGACCGTCCTGGAGACGATGGCCGGGCGGGTACAGTCGCTCCAGTCCGTCGCCGTGGAGCGCCGCAAGCTCGACTCTTTAGGCACCCTGGCCGCCGGTCTCGCCCACGAGCTAAACAACCCCGCCGCCGCGAGCCGCCGGGCCGCGGCGGACCTGCAAAACTACCTGGAACGCCTGCGCTCCTACAGTGTAGAGCTCTCCCGCCAGCGTCTCGCTCCGGAAAAGCTCGACGAGTTGGAGGCGCTGACGAAAAGCGTGATCCACAACCCTCCCGATGCCGGTGACCCACTGGAGCGCGGAGAGTTAGAAGAGGAGCTAGCCTTCTGGCTGGAAGACCGCGGCGTGGAGGACGGTTGGGAACTTGCATCCTCCCTGGCGAACTCGGGCGTGGATATCGCAAGCCTCGAAGCTGTGACCGGGGGTCTGCCGTCCCGCTCGGTGCCGGTCGTCGCCGGATACCTGGAGGCGACGCTCGGGGCTGCGGCGCTCGTGGAGGAGATCGGGTCGGGGGTAACTCGGGTCTCGGGACTTGTGGACGCGGTCAAGGTCTACTCACACATGGACCAGGCACCGCTGCGGGAGGTAGACATAAACGGGGAACTGGACAGCACGCTGGCCGTCCTCGGCTACCGGCTCGGGGACATAGAAGTAACGCGCGACTACGACGAAAACCTGCCGCGCGTCGCGGCCTATGGCGGTGAGCTAAATCAGGCCTGGACGGGGCTTCTGGACAACGCCGTGGACGCCATAACCCGCCGGAACCACAGTCCGGGCCATATCCGGTTGCGGACCACCTGCGAGAACGACCGGGTGCTCGTCGAGGTCTCAGACGACGGGCCGGGGATACCGGAGGACATTCGGGGCCGTATCTTTGAGCCGTTCTTCACCACTAAAGACGTCGGGGAGGGCGCGGGGCTCGGGCTGGACGTCAGCTACCGCGTGGTGGTCGGCCGCCACAGCGGCGACATCCGGGTGGTGTCCGGGGACGGTGGCACGCGGGTAGAGGTAAGGTTGCCGGTGGAGCAGGGTTCTACGGAGGGGAGATAAAGATGGACGACGGCATGGACATCTTCAAGGAGATCTGCTCCGAGCGCCGCGGGGTGGACACGCGGGTTCTGGAGCAGACCATTACGCTCGCCGTGGAACTCGCCCGCGAGGGCCGGGAGGGACGCAAGATCGGCACGCTTTTCGTCGTCGGGGACTCGGAGGCGGTGCTGGAGTGCTCGCGGCCCCTGATCCTCGACCCGCTCTACGGACACCCCGAGGAGAGCAAGAGCATAGAAGACCCGAACGTCCGCGAGAGCTTAAAGGAGCTCGCCCAACTCGACGGGGCTTTCATAGTCTCCAACGAGGGCGTGGTACTATCGGCGGCCCGCTACATCGACACCTCTTCGGACAACCTGGAGGTACCGCTCGGCCTCGGCAGCCGGCACATGGCCGCGGCATCGGTGTCGTGGCGGACAAAGGCGGTAGCCGTGGCCGTGTCGGAGAGCTCGATGGTCCGCATGTTCGACGACGGGGAGCTTATATCCGAGATCATCCCCGAGCTGTGGATGCTCGGGCGCTACAGCTCGAATCTCCCGGGTCCGACCGTTACCCGGCAGGGAGGTCCGGCCGACGGCGTGACCGTTATAGAGCGCGCCGGGGAATCCAGTTAGCAGTCCGTCCAGTTCCCGGCAAGCCGATTTCCGGTAGATAGGAGAGAGCCGTGGCGAACATCGTCCGCCAGCCCTGCGACGAGGGGGTAATAAAGTCCCGGAACGCCGACGCCCCGTGCAGCCCGAACGTCGGGCGGTGGGTGCTCCTCGCCACCATCCTGGGCTCTAGCATGGGTTTTATAGACGGCTCGGTGGTCAACGTGGCGCTGCCGGCTATCCAGCGTACGCTGGGGGCGACGGCAGTCGACGCCCAGTGGATCGTCGAGTCCTACGCCCTTTTCCTGGCGGCCCTGATCCTGGTCGGCGGCTCTCTCGGAGACCACTTCGGGCGGCGCAAGGTCTTTGCTCTAGGGACCGCACTCTTTGCCGTGGCGTCCATCCTCTGCGGCATCGCCCAGACCCCGGACCAGCTAATAGCCTTCCGGGCGCTGCAGGGTATCGGCGGGGCATTGCTAATTCCCGGTTCTCTGGCGATTATCAGCGCGTCTTTTGACGAGTCCGAGCGGGGTAAAGCTATCGGCACCTGGGCGGCATTCTCCGGCATAACCTCGGTCCTCGGCCCGGTCTTAGGCGGGTACCTGGTCGAGACTCTCTCCTGGCGGTGGGTGTTTTACATCAACATCCCGCTCGCCGCCGTCGTGCTCGTCATAACCCTCACCCACGTACCGGAGAGCAAAGACGAGGAAGCCCGCAAGCTCGATCCCTGGGGCGCTATCCTGGTTACGCTCGGGCTCGGGGGCATAGTTTTCGGGTTTATAGAGTCCTCGGCCGTCGGCCTCGCGGCCCCCTTGGTCATATTCTCCCTGGTAGGCGGGGCTGTGGCGCTCGTGGCTTTCGTCTTTGTCGAGAGCCGGGTCGGGGAGCCGATGATGCCCCTCAGCATGTTCCGCTCGCGCAACTTTACCGGGGCGAACATGTTTACCCTGCTCCTGTACTTCGCCCTCGGCGGGGCGCTGTTCTTTTTCCCGTTCAACCTCATACAGGTCCAGGGATATTCGGCGACCGCCGCGGGCGCGGCGTTCGTGCCGGCGGTGATCCTGATGTTCTTCCTTTCCCGCTACACCGGGGCGCTCACCGACCGCTTCGGCCCGAGGCTACCGCTCGTACTCGGCCCGGCCGTGGCCGCGGTCGGCTTTGCTCTGTTCGCCGTCCCGGAGGTGAATAGCGGCTCCTACTGGACGACGTACTTCCCGGCCGTGGTGGTCCTCGGGCTCGGCCTGTCAATACTGGTCCCGAACCTGACGACCGTCGCCCTGAACTCGGTCACCGGCCAGCACTCCGGGCTCGCCTCCGGCGTGAATAACGCCTTCTCCCGAGTAGCCTCTCTGCTCGCCATAGCGGTCTTAGGCGTGCTCATGTTCAACATCTTTAGCGCCGGGCTCGACGCCCGGACCGCGGATCTCGACCTCTCCGACACGGCCCGACAGCAGCTAGAAGAGCAGAAAGTAGACCTCGGGGCGGCCCAGGTGCCGGACGGTGTTGCGGGCGCGACCGCCGCCGCCGTGGAAGACGCTATCGGTGAGGCTTACGTGGCCGGTTTCCGGTGGGTTATGCTCGTCTGCGCCGCGCTGGCCCTGGCGAGCGCCGTAAGCGCCGCGCTGCTTATAGAAGGCCGCAAGCTCGCCGATAGCTCTGGCTCTGCACCGGATGCGGAGGACGAGCCGCCCGCGACGCAGAACCGGCAATCATCAGTCCAGGTAAACCGCGTGGAAAGGGGAGAGATGAAAAACGGGGCAGCGTGTCCGCATGTGGTGGAGATCCGGGAGGTAGAACCTTCCGCCAGCGGCTGTGAAGAGTGCCTGCAGATGGGCGACTCGTGGGTACACCTCCGCGAGTGCCTGGTCTGCGGCCACGTCGGCTGCTGCGACTCCTCAAAAAACAGGCACGCCACAAAGCACTACGGCGCCACCGAGCATCCCATAGTCGCCTCTTTCGAGCCGGGCGAGGACTGGCGCTACTGCTACGTGGACGAGGAGTTGGTGTGAGCGCCGGTCTCCGTAGCAACCATCAGCCGCACAGAAAGTTCCGAACCGCGGAGTCCCGGGCCGGTGCAAAGCCGGGGATTCGTGAGCGGCGGGACGGAAAGGAGCTAACTTGCCGGACCTCGTCGTAGGCTTCGCCCTGGTCGCCATCGTTCTCACCGTGGCGGGACTCGCCTCCGGGGTGGTCGAGCGGGCGCCACTGTCGTTCCCCATAATTTTTCTGGGCTTCGGGTTCCTGCTCGGGCACCAGGGTCTGGGCATCCTGGACCTCGGCCCGGAGAACGCACTCCTGGAAACGGTGGCGACCGTTACGCTGGCGCTCGTCCTGTGCCTGGAAGCCGTCCGGATAGGTAACATCGGCATGGGCGGGGCGGGTTTCGTACCGGTCCTCTCGCTGGGTCCGGGGACCGTGATCATCGTCTCCGTCGTCGCCGCCGGTTCGTATTTCCTGCTCGACGTCTCTGTGGTGCAGGCTTTACTGCTCGGCACCATCCTGGCGTCCACCGACCCGGTGGTCTTGCGGGACGTGGTCCGGGAAGAGCGGATACCGGCCTCCGTCCGCCAGGCGCTAAACATCGAGGCCGGCACCAACGACATCGTTGTGCTGCCCACACTCTTGATCCTTATAGCTCTGGCGAACGCCGAGGCTTCCGGGGCCGCCGGTTGGGCGATACTGGTCGGTGAGGTGCTAATACTCGGCCCGGTGATAGGCTTCGCCATCGGCGCGGGGGCGGCGTGGCTGATGAGCAAGGCCGACAAGCGGTTCGGCGTGAGCGAGGTCTACCAGTCGCTCTACGGGGTGGGGATCGTACTGCTCTCCTACGCGACCGCGACGGCCCTCGGCGGCGACGGTTTCCTGGCGGCGTTCGCCACCGGGTTCGCGGTAGCGGTCTTGAACTTTGACCTGTGCCAGTGCTTTCTGGACTACGGCGAGACCACGAGCGAGATGGCGATGCTCCTGGCGTTTATCCTGTTCGGAGTCGTGATCTCCGACATCTTCTTCGAGGCGCCGCTGTTGCCAACGCTGCTACTCGCCGGCCTCGTTATCTTCATCGCCCGTCCACTGGCGATCGGGCTGGTCTTGCGCAAAGCCGCTATCAGCAACCGGGCGCGAGCGTTTATCGGGTGGTTCGGTCCCCGCGGCCTGAACTCCCTGCTCCTGGCCCTGCTCGTCGTGCAGGCGGGGGTCGCAAACTCCGAGTTTCTCCTGGCCGTCGTGGGCATCGTAGTCACCGTCTCGGTCGTGGCCCACGGCTCCTCGGCTACCCCGCTCTCCCAGGCTTACGGCCGGGCGGTCGAGAACGAGACCCACGAAGAGGAGCGGGAAAACGCCGGCGGTATCTTCGAGGGAGATGCCAGCGGGTCCATCCGGATACCGCCCGAGCAGCTAGAAAGTATGCTGGACAGCGACGAGCCGCCCGTGGTGCTGGACGTCCGCACCCGCTCCCAGTACGAAGCGGACAAGACCCGGATACCTGGCGCGGTCCGGGTCGCCCCCGACGAGGTAGACGAGTGGTCCAGAGGGTGGCAGGAAGATGACGCCGACAGCCAGATACAAGGCCAGCGCATCGTCGCCTACTGCAGCTGACCGGACGAAGCGACCAGCGCCCGGGTGGCGCGGAGGCTAAACAAGCTAGGCTTCACGGCAGCAGCCCTCGAAGGCGGCCTCGATGCCTGGAAAGAAAACTACCCGGTAGAGTCCATAGAAGGTGCCCCGGCAAGATAAACGCCCGCGCTCCAAACCGCGAGACAAATAAAAACTCGCCGCTCCACCTTGTAAACTAATGGTGTTAGGTTTAAACTACCACTGTTAGCCACATAGCAGGCTAGCCCTGCGGAGAGGAGACGGGGATGGAGAGAGTTACGGGGCGCGAGCGGCGGGGAACCGGGGTGACTGCTGGGGAAGGTTCCGGGACCTTCTTGTTGTCGAGGCCGGCTGTAGTGCTCAGGGGTGAGGGAGCGGCGCTTCTGGCTGCGAGCGTGACGCTGTACTGGGTTATAGGCGGGAGTTGGTGGCTGTTCGCGTTGCTGCTCCTGGCACCTGACGTGTCTATGCTGGGATATCTGGCCGGGCAGAGGATCGGGGCTGCCTCCTACAACGTCTTCCACTCCTACCCGCTTCCCGCGGTTTTAGGAGTCGCCGGTCTGCTGTCGGAAAATCCTCTGCTCACTGGCGTCGCTCTGGTGTGGTTGGCTCACATCGGTCTGGACCGAACGCTAGGATACGGGCTAAAGTACCACACCGCCTTCAAAGATACTCACCTGGGGCGGGTGTAGAAAGTTGAGGGAGACGAGCCACGGCGGGTGCTTGATCCAACTGACCCGCTACCCCAAAGCTTTTCCCGTTAACGTGTACCTGGTACGCGAGGAGAACGGGTTCACGCTGGTGGACACCGGGCTTCCGGGGAGCGAAGGAGACATCTTGGAAGCGGCGCGAAGGTACGGGGGGCAGATACGGAGCATCATCTTGACCCACGCACACCTGGATCACGTCGGTTCCCTCGACAAGCTTCGTGAGGCGTTACCGGAGGTGGAGGTCATGGTCTCGGGACGGGATGCCCGCTTTCTACGCGGCGAACGTACTCTGGATCCCGACGAGAGGCGGGGCAAGCTGCGCGGCTCGTACCGGACCTGCGCGACGCAACCCACCGGCGAACTCTCGCCCGGAGACCGGGTCGGGTCTTTAGAAGTCGTCGCCGCACCCGGTCACACACCGGGTCACATCGCTCTCTTCGATACCAGAGACCGGACCCTGATCGCCGGCGATGCTTTTCAGACCCGCGCTGAGGTGGCGGTCTCCGGTGTTTTTGTGCCGCTATTCCCCTTCCCGGCGCTCGCCACCTGGCACCGGCCGACTGCCCTCGCGAGTGCTCGCGGCCTCCGGGAGTTAGAGCCCTCGCGGCTGGCGGTGGGTCACGGCGAGGTCTACGAAAGCCCGAGCCTGGTGATGGACCGCGCCATCGGAGTCGCCGGGCGCAAGGTGAGCAATCATCAAGAACACGCCGTACGGAAGGCTGGCTGAGCATGTCTCCCAGAGCCGGGCTGGACCGGGCGATGGTAGTCTATACCGCAGCTTCTCTAGCAGACGATGAGGGGCTTGAGGACCTCTCCCTCAGCCGGTTGGCCGGACGTCTCGGCGTCCGTAAACCTTCACTCTACAACCACGTTTCGGGTCTTCCGGGCCTGAAGCGCGAGATGGCCCTGCTGGGCCTGCGGGAGTTGGGATCGAAGTTGTCGCGCGCCGCTGTGGGCAAAGCGGGCAACGAGGGAATATTCGCACTCGCCGAAGCTTACCGGACCTTCGTCAAGGAGCGACCGGGGCTCTACGAAGCTACCGTGCGGTCTTTCCGGTTCTCATATCTTGAAGACCCTGAGTTTCCGGTGGCCGAGGAAGAGGCGCTGGAACCCGTTCGAGCCGTGCTCGCCTCCTGCGGCGTCAGCGGGGCAAACACTATCCACGCCGCGCGAGGGCTCAGGAGCATCGTCCACGGTTTCGCCACGCTGGAGGTAGCCGGAGGCTTTGGCATGTCTATAGACCTGGATGAAAGCTTCCAGAGGCTCGTGCGCGCGTTCGCCGAGGGGCTACGTTCCGGGTAAGCAGAGATCTAGCGGTGCCTCGGCAAGTAAACGCTACTAGTAAGAGCGGCGCAGTATCTCCAGGGCTGGTTCTTCTTGATCCCCGAAGTCCCCGGCGATCTCTGCGAGGTCTTTTTCAGGCACCCCGACGTCCCGCAGCCGGTTCGGAAGCCCTAGCCGCTCTACCAGGGCCGCGACGCGTTCGGCAGGCTCGCCGCCCAGAGCATCGGCGAGCCTGCTCCACCGCTCTTCCGGCACCTGCTCGCCGACGACCGCGAGGGTCGGTGCCAGCGTTATGCAAGATGTGTAGCCGTGGGGCACCCCGTAACTCGCCCCGAGCCTGCGCCCGAGCGCGTGCGACAGGCCCATCGGGGTGTTTAACGGCCCGAAGTACGAGAGCCACGCGGCAACCTGTAACTCCGCGCGCGCGTCCAGGTCTTCCAGCTCATCTTTGGAGCGCGGCAGCAGTTGCGTGAGCCGCCGGGCGCCTTCGAGGCCGGTCACATCCGTCACCGGGTGCTCCGCCCCGTCGATAAAGCCTTCGACCGCGTGATCCAACGCCCGTATCCCGGTCGAGAGCCAGAGCTTCTCCGGCGTAAAGATCGTCACCTCCGGGTCCAGGATCACGACCGGCGGCACGGCCCGCGGGTCGGCGAAGCCGCTTTTGCGGCCGGCCGCCTCGTCCGTCACCCCGACTCGGTGCGCCCACTCGGCGCCCGAGAGCGTGGTCGGGACCGCGACCTGCTCCGGATACCCGAGCCTCACCGCCACGGCCTTTGTCCCGTCGATAACGCTCCCGCCCCCGACGCTGACCAGGAGACCCGCGTCCCCGGCCTGCTCCGCGGCCTCCTCGACCGCGCTACCCGGCGTGTGCTCGCTCATTCCCGCGTAAGTCCCGGCGTGCCGGTCGCCAAGGATGTTTTCGACCCGCCGCACGAGGTCCGTCTCCTCGTTTAGCGTCCGGCCGGTAACGACGAAGGCCCGGTCGTAGGACCGGGCCTCCTCTCCAAGTTTCTCCAGGCTGCCGGAACCGAAGTGTACCCTCGCGGTCGGCAGGGACGTGTGGGTGCCGGGTTTCATACCGGCACTTTACTACGGTTTACCAGGGTTTCCTACTCGCCGGAGTAGGTCTCAGCGTTCGCCTGCTGGCCCTGCGCCCGGCGCGCGCGGATCTCCGCCATCCCCGCCGAGACCTGCGCCACCCGGTCGCCGAGGTTGCGGCAGGTGAGTAGCTCGTCGTCGGTCGGCTGCCGCGAGCCGTCGCCACCGGCCATGGTCGAAGGGCCGTAGGGCGAGCCGCCGACGGCCTCGGTGGTCAGGATGTGCGGGTTCTGGCCGTAAGGCGTCCCGACAAATACCATCCCGAGGTGCAGCATCGGTATCATGCTGGTCAAGATAGTGGTCTCCTGCCCGCCGTGGATGGTCGCCGTGCTGGTGAATATGCCGGTGGCCTTGTCCTCCAGCTCCCCGTTCTGCCACAGGGCTCCGGTCGTGTCGATAAACTGCTTCATCTGGGCGGTCATGTTGCCGTAGCGCGTCGGGGTGCCCCAGATAATGCCGTCGGCCCACCGGAGGTCTTCGTGGGTGACCTCCTCGATCTCCTCCTGCGACCGCTGAAACTCCACGTAGTTCTCGTCCCCGCTCATCGCCTGCCGCGCAGCCTCAATCTCCGGTATGCGCCGCAGCCGGACCTCATTGTCCCCGTCCTGCTCCGTGGCCCCCTTCGCCACAGCCTCCGCCATCGTGTACGTGTGCCCGTACGTCGAGTAGTACGTTACCAAAACCTTCGCCATCCGAGAGTCCTTTCTTCTTTCCATCCGGTCTCCGAAAGCCTGTGGAGCGCCGGACCTTCTGTAATTTACAACACAAAACGGACGCGCGTCCGTTTTGCTCTTTAAGTCGGGAGGTTAACGCGTTAGACTGGCGGTGTCAAGGAAGAGGAGAGCGGCATGGGGACGGAAACGGAGAGTGGGCTCAAAGGTTTTGGTTGGACCCTGGATCACGACGGTCGGCCAGCCGGCGGGGTTGAGCGGCGCGACGCGGCCCGGAACCGGGAAGCTATCCTGGTAGCGGCGGAAGACCTTTTCGTCGTGAAGGGTGTAACGGGCGTAATGATGGAGGAGATCTCACGTTCCGCCGGCGTCGGCAAGGGCACCCTCTACCGCCGGTTCCCGAACAAGGGCCTCCTGTGCCAGGCCCTGCTCGACGCCCCGACCCGCGACTTCCAGAGAGAGACGCTGGAAGCTCTCGGGGACTCGGACGCCGGACCGCTAGAGAAGCTGGACCTGTTCCTCGACCGGCTCGTCGGCTTTACCGAAGAGAACCTGGACCTCCTCTACGGGGGTTACGAGCCACTCTCCGGGGCCGAACGCCTCGCCTACCGCTCACATCCGGCCTACGACTGGCAGCGGTGGACCGTGCTCGGGCTCTTGCGGGCCGCCTCCCGGACCGGCGAGCTTTCCCCGGACCTCGACGCGGAGTATTTGGCCGCGGCGCTCATTGCCCCGCTGGACATAGACCTCTACTACCACCAGCGTAGAACCCAGGGCATCCCCGCCGCCCGCATCAGCGCCGGCCTCCGGTCCCTGCTCTACCTGGCTCCGGAGGCTCCGTGAAAGACAAGAAGACATGCAAGCTAGAAGCTGAAAACGAGAAAAGGAGTTTCGTATGGCGCTCGGTATGCTAGTAGACGGCGAGTGGACGGACCGCAGGGTCCAGGAAGACTCGGAAGGCAGGTTTATCCGGACGGAGACTTCGTTCCGCGACCGGGTAACGTCCGACGGGTCGAGCGGCTATCCGGTTGAGGCCGGACGCTATCACCTGTACATAGCGGCGGCCTGTCCCTGGGCGCACCGCGTGGCGATTCTGCGCCAGCTAAAGGGCCTCGAGGAGGCCGTATCGCTCTCTATAGTAGACCCTTTTATGGGCGGCGACGGGTGGGCGTTCTCCGAGGAACCCGGCACTATCCCCGACTTTGTAAACGGCGCGAGCTTTCTCCGGGAAGTCTATACAAAGGCCGACCCGCACTATACCGGTCGCGTCACCGTACCCATACTGTGGGACAAAGAGCAGGGGACCATCGTGAACAACGAGTCCCGCGAGCTATTGCGGATGTTCGATCACGAGTTCGGGGCTATTGCGGAGAACGACGTTGACTACTGCCCGGAGGATTTGCGGGAAGAGGTAGACCGGGTGATAGACGAGATCTACACGCCCATAAACAACGGCGTCTACCGCACCGGCTTCGCCCGCACCCAATCCGCCTACGAGGAGAGCTTTAACGAGCTTTTCGATGCGCTCGCCCGCTGGGAAAGAGTCTTGGAGGAGCAACGCTACCTCTGCGGAGACCGCATAACCGAGGCCGACTGGTGTCTGTTTACCACGCTCCTCAGGTTCGATCCGGTCTACCACGGACACTTCAAATGCAACCTGTACCGCATCGTGGACTACCCGAACCTCTGGGGTTACCTGCGCGACCTCTACGGGCAGCCCGGCGTCGCCGAGACCTGCAACTTCGATCATATAAAGCGCCACTACTACCAGAGCCACGAGAGCGTAAACCCGACCGGCATAGTACCGCTCGGACCGGCCATAAACTTCGAGGAACCGCACGACCGCGCCCGGCTCTCCGCCTAGCTACCCGCCGTACTTGCTTACTGTCTGAGCAGTGAATACCATAAAGGGCGGTAAAGGGAGAAAGGTAGCAAAGCATGTCCGAAGAAGACAAAAATCCCATAAACAAGCTTTTCGAGGGCCACGGGAGCCGGGAACGGGAAGACAAAGTCCTCCGCTACATGGCCCACCGGCTGGAAAAAGGCGAGAGCCTGCAAGACGTCAAGCAAGAGGAGTACGTCCAGCGCAACGTCACGTCGACGGAGCTAGACCGCATATGCCGGGACCCGAGGCTCATACATGCCTCGCGAGAGGGCATGGAGGAAGAATTCGAGGAAAACCCGGGTCCGGCCCGCTAGATAGTGGTGTGCCGCAAGCTAATTTTCCACAAATACCTGTAAAAGCTTTACATACCTCACTTTAGCGGCTATACCACCCGGTGTGGCCGAAGAGGAGACAAACGAGAAGCGGTTGCGGAGCCGGGTACGAGACCGGCTCCGCAACCGCCCGCGTCTCACGCCAAAGCTTCTCGGCTACCTGACCGAAGAAAAAGAGTCGCTGCGGCAAGGGTTCGCGGCGCTCTTTCTATCTTCCGTAGGTGAGCTCGTAGCTGGGATCGTGCTCGCCAGCATCACCGGAACTTTAGAGGAGTTGGTGGGGCTCGCGATCCTGATACCCGCCGCCATCGCGATGCGCGGCGCCATCTTCGGGGCGATGGGCAGCCGGCTCTCTACCGCGATCCACACCGGCCTCTTTACCCTGAACTTCCGGCGCGGACCGCTGGCCGAGAACGTGCAGGCCGCGGCCGTGCTCTCACTCGTATCCGGGGTATTTCTTGCGGTGCTGGCCCGTTACCTCTCGGATATCCTCGGGGTGGCTACCACGCTTACCATCGTGGACTACGTTGTGATCTCGACCGTCGGCGGCATCCTGGCCGGGATGTTGCTCCTGGTTATCACGATAGGCGTCTCTTCTCTTAGCGTCCGGCGCAACTGGGACATGGACAACATAGCCGCCCCGATGCTCACGGCCGCCGGGGACATACTAACCCTCCCCACGCTCGTGCTCGCCACCTACCTTATCGGCATCCCGATCTTCTCCAATGCGCTCGCGGCGGTCCTCGTGCTCGTGGCAGTCATCGCCGGTATCTTAGGCTTCCGGCTCGGGGCCGCGGGGCTCCGCCGGGTTCTCGGCGAGAGCCTCCCGATACTCGCCCTAAACGGCGTCGTCACGATACTCGTCGGGCTTATCCTCGAAGAGCGCCTGGACGCTTTCGTGGCGTTCCCCGCACTCCTGATACTGCTCCCGGCATACCTGCAGGAAGGCGGCGCCCTCGGCGGTATACTCGCGAGCCGGTTGTCTTCCAAAGTGCACCTTGGACTCATAGCGGCGCGGGGCATACCGGAGGTCGGGGCTCTACGGGACTTCACCCTGATCTATACTTTTGCCATCGGGGTTTTCTTGTTTATCGGGGGGGCGGCGCACGGTATCGCGGAGTTGCTCGGGTGGTTGTTGAGCCCGGAAGTCCTGGCAAGCCTGAGTCTCGACGGGGCGCAGCTAAGCCCCGGCTTTTTCACGATGGTCGGGGTGAGCGCGCTGGCCGGGCTTATCGCGACGACCACGGCGATACTGGCGGCTTACTACGGGTCGGTGCTGAGCTTCCGGCTCGGTCTAAACCCGGACACTTACGGCATCCCGATAATAACGGCGGCGGTGGATCTTTTCGGTTTCCTAAGCTTTATAATAGTCTTGATCATCTTCGGATTGGCAGGTTAGAAATTATGCGCGACGGAGGCCCGAGGAACTTAAAAGACATGCTGGCCGAGGCGAAGAATACCTCGGAGTTAATGGTGGATCTCGCCTACGCGGCCGTGTTCTACAACTCCGAAGACTTCTCCGAGGAGGTATTCCGGCTGGAGGAGCGGATGAACTCCCTGGTCTTCGACATGCGTACCCTGGCGATCCTCGCGGCCCGCAGCCCAGCCGACTCCGAGCAGATGGCCGGTATCCTGCAGGTCGTCCAGGATATAGAGAAGATCGCCAACGCGGCCAACGACGTGGCAAAGATCGTGGTGAAGAAGCTTGGCATACCGCCGGAGCTTCTGGAAGACCTGCCGGAAGCCGAAGAGGTTGCCTCCCGCGTCAGGATTTACGACGACAGCCAGCTGGACGGCCGCCGGTTGGTGGACATCGAGCTTCCCGTGGAGACCGGGATGCGCCCGATCGCGCTGCGCTCCGGCTCCGACTGGAACTTCGACCCCGAACCGGAAGACACCTTGCGGGCGGGCGACGTGCTGTTTTTGCAGGGACCGCCGGAGGGGATAGACGAGGTCCGGCACCTGGCCGGGGCGCCGCGCATCCGCCGGACTACCGCAGAAGTCGAGACGGACCGGGGCTCGCTCTCGGAGCTTGAGCGGGCGGTGGACCTCCTGATCGAGATGAAGAACCTCTCCGAAGTCGCCGTGGGACTCGCGTACTCGGCGCTCCTCTACTACGACTCCGGCCTCGCCCGCGAGGTCGTCGCCATCGAGGACGAGATGGACAACATGCGCTACCGGACCGAGCGCTGGGTACTACTGGCCGCCCGGCACATGGACGACCCGGGCCGGCTGCGGGGTATGCTCCACCTCTCTATCGCCTCCGAGGCCATAGCGGACTGTGCCCAGGAGATGGTCTGGATGGTCGAGAAGGGCGAGGAGATCCACCCGGTCCTTTCGGCGGCCGTCGGGGAGTCCGACGAGGTCGTCTCCAAGCTTACCGTCTCGCAGGGCTCCCCGGCCGACGGCCAATCGCTGCGCGCCCTGCGCCTCGAAACCGAGACCGGTATGTACGCCCTGGCCGTAAACCGCGGCGGCCGCTGGACCTACCGGCCCCGCGAGACCTACGTCCTGAGGGGCGGTGACTCTCTGCTCGCAACCGGCGCCCCCGAGGGCCTGGAGCCGCTGGCCGAACTCTTTGGCCGCAAGCTAGAGGAGCTGGGGGAGTAATCAGAGGTTCCCTGCAAAGAGTACGCGCCGAAAGCCGCGACCGGGCCCGGTCTATCGGGGGGCTCGCCGGTCCGCCGGGGTCGGCACTCCGGACCGCAGTCTTCTGGGTGTCCCTGGCGGCACTTGGAATACTGCTCTACCAGCAGTTGATCTCGCGGTACGCGACCCTCACATTGGACCTCACCACCCGCTCCAACGACCTCCGGCTCTACCGCAGGGCCGGGGAAGCCGTGCTGCGCGGCGAGCTACCCTACAGAGACTTCTTTATCGAGTACCCGCCGGGCAGCCTGCCGGCCTTTATTCCGCCGGCGCTGTTTACTTCAAGCCAGGAAGGTTTCGCGGCGTTCTTCGCTTCGGAGATGGCGCTGGCGCTCATCGCAGCCCTCGTGCTAATAGCGCTGGCGGCCCGCCGCCTCGACCGGGCGTGGCTCGTACCAGTGGCAACGTTTACTGCGGCGGCGGTACTGCTCTACCCGGTGGCCGTCGGACGGTACGACGGCCTCGTGACCCTTACCTTGGCCGTGGCAGTTTTCGCGGCGGCCGCCGGGCGTCCACTCGTTGCGTATGCTTTCTTGGGTTTCGGGGCCGCCGCGAAACTGGTCCCGGCGCTCGCCACCCTGCCGCTCGCCCTCCGAAATCTCCGGTCCTCCGGGCGCTCTCCGGGAGAGAAAGGCTTGCTCGGGATATCAGCGGGGTATGCGGTCTTTTTCGCCGTGGTGGGTATCTTCTTCGTGCCGGCGTACCTGCTCGGGCGCGAGAGGTTTGTCGAGAGCTTTACGTACCACGCGGACCGGGGACTGCAGCTAGAAAGCCTCGGCACGTCTCTGTTATTAAAGCTAGGTTTTATACAAAGCATGAGATTTGAGTACGGGGCCTGGGACGTTGAGGGCCGGGGCACCAGTTTTCTAAGTTCCATAAGCTTGCCGGTGACCGGGGTGCTGCTGGCGATCACGGCGTTCGTTATGTACCGGGAGCATCGGACCGGGCGGCTCGGGGCGGCCAGCTTCTCCCGGTACGCGGCGGCTCTGGTCCTGGCGTTCATGATCGGCTCTAAGGTACTCTCGCCGCAATACATGCTGTGGCTTCTGCCGCTCCTGCCGCTCGCGGCCGGCGGGTTGTGGGGCGTCGGGGTGTCGGGTATCTTCCTGGTGGTGTGCTGGACGACGACCCAGATCTTCCCTTTCCACTACGGCGAGCTTATGCGGGCAGAGCCCGGCGCGATAGACTTCCTGCTCATACGTAACCTGCTGCTCGTAGTACTCTGGAGCCTGATGCTTTCTCTGCCGGCGGAGGTGTCGGGGAGAAAGCGTCCATGAGACGGCTCGCACTCCTCCTGCTCCCGGCACTACTGTTTTTGCTCGGCGCCGCACCCGGCCCACAGTCAGACGCCGGACAGGTCGTACAGCGGGCGCGCTCCGCACCCGAGATACAAAATTACTTGCAAAAGCCTACGGTAGAGCCCTCCGCGCGCTACGACGCCTCCGGGGACGTGTGGCGTGTAACCCTTACCGAGCAGGAGACCCAGACCACCGTGGCCCGGGTTACGGTCGATGACGACACCCGGACCGTGGAGCAGGTCTCCATCCTCCCTGCCGCGGAGGACCTCGACTACCCGGAGCTTTCCGCGGAAGAGGCTACAAAGCTTGCCGCCGCGAACCCGCGTATCGAGGAGGAGTTGAACCGGTACGGCGCATACTCTTCGGATGCCGAGTACGAGGACGGCGAGTGGACGGTCCACTTCTACGCCGACAAGGACGGCGGAGACGTGCGGGGTGAGGTCGCGCGGTCCGGAGTAGATGATGAAGACTGGTCATTGAACTACGTGTATACCGGGGATCAAGTCTCCTGGCAGATGGCCCGCGGCGAGTCCGGAGCCTACGGTAAAGAAGCCAACTACTGGTATGTCTGGGGACCGCTGGCGCTCGTCTTTGCCCTGGCTTTCATCCGGACCGACAAGCTATTCTCGGTCCGCAACCTGGACATTTTGGCGCTCCTCGGGTTCCTCGTCTCGCACGGGTTTTTCCGGCAGGGAATATCATATGAGGCCGTGCTGCTCTGGTATCCGCCCCTGATCTACCTGTTCTTCCGGACACTCCTCATGGGTTTCGGAGTCGGCGAACGCGTCGAACGCACGGTCAACTTCCCGACCTGGCTACTCTTCGCCCTCGCGGCCGTCGCCGGTGGCTTTCTTCTATACCTGAACCTCGACTCCCGGGTGATAGACGTCGGTTACGCCGGGGTCGCCGGGGCCGAGAGCATCCTGAACGGCAACCTCCCCTACGGCAACATGCCCCCCGACGTCGGTACCGGCGACACCTACGGTCCGCTGAACTACCTGCTCTACGCTCCGTTCATCCTGATGTTCGGCTTTTCCGGGGATTGGGACTTCCTGCCGGCGGCCCACGCCCTGACGGTCTTTGCCTTTATCGCGGGGGTCTTCGGGCTGTTCTACGCCGGCTGGCGGCTGTCGGGGCCGAAGGTCGCAGCAGCCCTCGTCTTCGCCTGGACCGTCTTCCCCTACACCCTCTACTCGACGAACAACAACACCAACGACATAATCGTCGCGGCCATCGCCGCCATAGGGCTCGCCGCAGCAGCCTCTCCCGCCGGCCGCGGGGCCACCATCGCCGCGGGCTTCGCCGTCAAGCTCTTCCCGCTGGTGCTCGGCCCCTTGTGGCTGCTGTATGACGGGTGGAAGGTAAAGCCGGTGGTGAAGTTCTTTATCGGTGGAGCGGTGGTGCTCGCGGGGTCGTTCTGGATACTGTTCCTGAACGGCGATCCAGTCGGAGCGGCGCGGCTGTTCTACGAAAAGACGCTCGCGTTCCAGGGAGAGCGCGACACGCCGTGGACGATCTTTACCCAGGTGCCGGAGCTGGCTTTCCTGCAGCGGCCGCTAACGGTAGCGGTAGCGGTCCTGGCCGTCCTGGTCGCGGTTCTGCCCGGGAAGAGGACGGTACGCCGGTTGGCAGCATTATCCGCAGCGCTCGTGATCGGCTTTCAGCTAACCGCCAACTACTGGTTCTACCCCTACATCGCCTGGTTCGAGCCGTTCGTCTTTCTGGCCCTCCTCCCCGCCACCAACGAGAAAACGCCCCTCGACGGAGAACGCTCCAACCCCGCGGCAGCCGACAAGGAGCAAGAAGAGACGGTCGCCTAGCTCCCCCGGTATATCTGGGTAGAGCATCCCTACACCCGCGCTACCTATCAAATTTTGAACCAGCGGACCTTTACCGCAAGTAGCCGGCGCTTGCAGTCTGCAATTTACCGTCTAAAATGGAACAATAATGTTTCATAAAAACTTGATAGTGACTAACGATTCTGGAGGTAGGGGTTTGAGTTTGACATCGGCTTCGGGGTGGGGCCGTGGGTCGCAGTCCAGGTCGGAGCGGGTAAGGAACAGCATTCTGGAGGTTGCTACGCAAGTTCTCGTAGCGAATCGGGCGGCTTCGATGCAGGAGATCTCGGCGGCGGCGGGGGTTGGGCGGACGACGGTGCACCGGTATTTTCCGGGCCGGGAGGATTTGATCCGCGCGATCGCCGTGCAGGCCATTAGTGAATCTGAAGCCGCGATACAGAATGCCCGGCTCGGAGAGGGACCCATAAAGGATGCCGTCCGGCGGCTGGCGGAAGCCCTGGTACCTATGGGCCACCGGTTTCACTTCTTGCTGGACGAGGCGCAGTTGAACTCGGACCCCGAGTACCTGGCTGCACAAGAAAAACTCGTAAGACCGCTCGAAGAGTTGGCCGAGCGGGGCCGCCGCGAAAGAGCCTTCAGGCCGGAAGTTCCCACAGCCTGGGTCGTGGACACCATCGGGGCGCTCGTCTTCGCCGCCTGGGAGAGCGTCCGGGACGGGAGGATCGCAGCCCTCGACGCGCCGAACCTGGTCGCGACCACCCTACTCTCCGGGGTGGGAGATCCCGGCCCGGACAAATAAGGTAGCTAGAGGTGTTCGGACGCCTGAAGAAACTGCCTCTCTGGCAACCTCTCGCGGGACGCCGCTTCAGGTTACTGTTCTTCGGGCAGGGAGCTTCGCTACTGGCGGACCAGTTCTTTCTCGTCGCGCTGACCCTGCTGGCGCTGCGGGTCGCGGGACCGGGCTTTGAGCTCGGGGCCGTGCTGGCGGTCGCGGCTATCCCGGGCGCGGTCCTCATGCCCTTGGGTGGTTGGGCGAGCGACCGGTTCCCGCCCGCGGCGATCCTCGTCGTCTCCAACACCGGACGGGCGGCTATTGTTGCGCTGTTCTGCGGCCTCGTTTTCCTGGACGCGATCCAACTGTGGCACCTGTACGTCCTGGCCGGCGGACTCGGCGTGCTCGACGCGCTTCACTACCCGGCGTCCCTGTCGATCGTGCCGTCTTTCGTGGGAAAAAAGAAACTGGAGGCCGCCAACGCCCTGGTCCAGGGCTCAGAGCAAGTCAGCGGTACCGTAGGACCTGCGCTGGCCGCCGCGGTAGTAGCGACCGTAGGTCTGGGATCAGCATTCGGCCTTAACGCTCTAGCATTCCTGGTCGCGGCAACAATATTCTGGGTCACAGTCCGGCTAACCCGGAGTATGGAGACCGGGTTGGACCCCGAACCGCTTCAGGAGCCGCTGCCGGACCTGGCGGAGGTCAACAGGGACACCGGCCCGCTGACGTCTATTATCGAGGGGATGCGGTATGCCTGGGATGACGTACCTATCCGGGCCATGCTGTTTGGGCTGGCGGCGATCAACGTCGCCGCGGTCGGTCCCATAGTTGTAGGTGGCGCCCTGCTGGCCGAGGAGCGTTTCGGCGGCGCCGGGGCGTTCGGCGCGCTGCTCTCGGCTTTCGGCGGAGGTTCCCTGATCGGCGCGCTCGGGGCAGGTTCCCTGGGCCGTCAGCGGCGGCGCGGCATCAAGCTTCTCGATCTAGCGGCGTTTTTCGGGTTTGCCCTGGTGGCTTTGGGGTTTACCCCGAACCTGCTGCTCGCCTCGGTACTCCTGGTGCCGATGGGCGCGGCCGCCGGCTACCTCGGGGTCGTGCTGGTCGCGTGGATGCAGGACCGCGTCGAGCAACGTTTCCAGGGGCGGATGATGAGCCTCGTGGTGCTCGCGGCGGTGGCCCTCGACCCCGTCTCCTATGCCCTGGCCGGCGTATTGACCGAGGCCGGTCCCGGAGTCTTGTTCACGTCCGCCGGCGCCCTGATGCTGCTCGCCGTACTCCTCGGCATAGCGAATCGTACGGTTCGGACCCTCGACTGATCCCCTTTAGAGTGAATGCTTACTTTTGTTTGCTTTCTCTACCCTCCCGCTGCGAGCGCCAGAGACCCAGACGCCTCTTGATCTCCGCTTCCGCACCACTATCTTTCGGCTCGTAGTAAACCCGGTCTGTTAGTTCTTCCGGCAGGTAGCGGTCGTTCATGCCTTCCGGCTCGTCGTCGTGGGTGTAGCGGTAGCCAGCTCCATAGCCCTCGTCTTTCATCATTCCGGTGGAGGCGTTACGGAGGTGCAGCGGGACCTCGGGGGTGCCGCGCCGGAGGTCTTCTATGGCGCGGTTTATACCAGCGTAGGCGGCGTTGGACTTCGGGGCGGAGGCCAGGTAGGTCGTAGCCTGGGCGAGCGGTATGCGGCCCTCGGGCATCCCGACCAGCCGTACCGCCTCGGTGGCGGCTACCGCCAGAGGTAATCCTTGCGGGTCGGCGTTCCCGATGTCTTCGGAGGCTAATATTACGAGCCGGCGGGCCACGAACACCGGGTCTTCCCCGGCTTCAAGCATCCGGGCGAGGTAGTGGAGGGCAGCGTCCGGGTCCCCGCCGCGGACGCTTTTTATGAACGCGCTTATTGCGTCGTAGTGCTCTTCCCGGCCATAGCGGAGCGCACGTCTTCCGACCGACCGCTCCACGTCCGAGACCTCGACGGCGTCTTTTCCGGCAGCGGCGGCTTCCAGGGCATTCAGCATCCGGCGGGCGTCGCCCCCGGCCAGAGACAGCAGCAACTCTCGGGCGTCGTCCGCTATCTTCACCCCGAGTTCCACGAGTCCTTTCTCCAGAAGCCTTTCGAGGTCGTCTTCCGAGAGCGGGCGCAGCCGCAGGACCCGCGAGCGGGAGAGCAGCGGGGCCGTGACCTCGAACGAGGGGTTCTCGGTCGTCGCCCCGATAAAGTCCACGAGACCTTCTTCAAGCGCCGGGAGCAGGGCGTCCTGCTGCACCTTGTTAAAGCGGTGGACCTCATCCACGAACATTAGCGTCCCCCGGCCCTCGTACTTGAGGCGCTCGTGGGCGCTGTCGAGGGCCGTCCGGAGGTCTTTGACGCCGCTCGTCACGGCACTTAAAGGAACGAACGCGTCTTCTACCTCACCGGCCAGTACGCGGGCGAGCGTGGTCTTGCCGGTACCCGGCGGACCCCAGAGGACGAGGGAACCGACACGTCCGCGGCCGACCACGGCCCGCAGCGGGCCGTCCACGCCGGTCAGGTGCGATTGTCCAGCGACCGCGTCGAGGGTTTTCGGGCGGAGCCTCTCGGCCAGCGGCGCGCGGGCGGTGAGGCTGTCTTCTCCAGCGGAGTCAAAGAGGTCCATGCGGGCAGTATACCGGGGTAGTTTCTAGCGGCCGGTCGACAGCAGGATCTTGCCTCGGGCGCGTTTGGTCTCGCTGTAGGCGTGGGCGTCAGCAGCCTCTTGTAGCGGATAGACGCGGTCAACGACGGGACGCAGCCTCCCGCCCTCGATCATCTCCCGCAGAAACTCCAGGTCCCGCGCGCTGTTCCTCACGAGCACAACCCGGGCTTTCTTGCCCGTCGAAAGCGCCGTCAGCGACTGCTCAAAGAATCCTCGGGGTCCCGGTTCGGTGGTGACGTACACGCCGCTTTCTGAGAGCGCCCGGCGGCACGAGGCGTAGTCCTTATTACCGACGGCGTCGAACACCACGTCGTAGGCTCCTACCCGCCAGGTAAAGTCCTCTTTGTTGTAGTCGATGACCTCCCCGGCCCCAAGCTCCCGAACAAGCTCCGCGTTACGCTCACTGCACACGGCGGTAACCCCGGCCCCCATCGACCGCGCGAGCTGCACCGCGAAGGTCCCGACCCCGCCGGACGCCCCGTTCACGAGCACCCGCCGGCCCGCGCTTCCGGCGCGCAGGTTTCCCGCGTCGCGGAGCGCCTGGAGCGCCGTCAGGCCCGCGAGCGGCACGGCGGCGGCTTCCTCGTGGGACAGGTTGCGCGGTTTTGGGGCCACGAGCCGCTCGGAGACGGCGGCATACTCTGCCGACGCCCCGAAAAGACCGCCGAGCATCCCGTAGACCTCGTCCCCAACCCGGAAGCTCCTGGCCCCCGCCCCAACCTCGACGACCTCCCCGGAGATGTCCCGGCCCGGGATGCGCGGAAAGCGGTTGCCGGTCAGAAAGCGAAGCTCCCCGCGCCGGATGCGCCAGTCGATGGGGTTGATGCTCGCGGCGCGGACCCTCACCAGCAACCGGCGGCCCGTCGCCCGGGGTCGCGGCACCTCTTCGACACCGAGCACCTCGGGTCCACCGTAGCCTCGCATAACGGCGGCTCGCATGTAACCACCAGATGCGGCCACCGCTAACCCCGGCTCTCTTCGGCGTAGCGCTGCTCGTGCTCTTTGCGCTGCTCGTCCATGCGACGGGCGGTCTCCAGCACGTCTTTGGGGTAGAGGCTGCGGAGGGCGTTAGTCTCCAGGACCTGCTCCACGGAGTGCTCCGGTATCCTCATCCACTCCGCCGCATGCGGAACCGGCAGCGGCTTGTTCGAGACCCGAAATACTATCCACACCACCCACCGTCCCGGCCGCGACCCCGACAGAAACCTCAATCTCACACTCCCTATGTAAATCTAATACAAACTACTCTTACTCGCTGATCCTCTGGACAATACATACTTGCTATTATTATAAAGATTCAATCAACAGCTTCTTACGTTCTTTAAACAGCCCTCGTATTTGAGTTCGGGTCATCTTCTCGGTTGCTAAAGTATCAACTATAAAGTCGATCCACGATTCTTTGTAAATATAATCGTTGTGAGGCTCATCGTAATGGCAGTAATTTGTGTTTGTCTCGAAGGGGTCAAGATTTTCTTCTTTTATAGGTCTTACTGAAAAGACGAAGTAAAAGCACTTATGATCGTGCTGGTTGAACTCGTCACTCCATAGTTCTTTTACTCTATCTACAATTTCTCCTGTTTTAAGCTTGCCGGCGTTGACAACTTCTTTCTTCACTCTTTTCTCTTTAATCAATGTTACAAGTTCTTCATATTTTTCCTTCTCTTTTTCGTTAAGCTCATCCCAGAGAACAAACTCAATAGCGAGATCACTTCTATTAGTGTTGGAAATTTTTGGTATTTGAATAAGCTTGACGCTGTACTCTTGTGAGTTGAATGTCGCGTCGGACAAAGACAAACGATATGTCTCTATATAATTCCTAATCTCTTCCACTTCTTTAGAGAGCATTTTTTTGCTCGACTGTTGTTGCCCCTGACTCCTCGTATGGGAGAATTGCAGAGAGAATACTAAATTTTCAGCTACGCCATATTCGCTACCGAAAATACAATACAGTGCGTTTTCATAATTATAAAGTAAAGACTGGCACTCCCCAAATACGAGCACATCCACTTCTCCTTTTGCGACATGGCGATGCTCAACTTTGTTTCTGAGTCCTATAGCAAAGTGCAAATTTGCGACTACAGGCTCACTAAGAAGATTGCAAGGATTGAGTTTATTGTATTCTTTGATGCATTTCCCGAGTTCCCAAGCTTTGCGCTCTCCGTCCTCTTTTTTATAACGACCGTTATCTTCCCGATAGTAGTAACGATCTCCTATTTTGTGATTGAAGTACGCGTGGAGTAGCTTCGTCCACGCCATCACCATTAACGTTATATAAGCTTCAGTTCGGAAGGTTGTGCGAGGCTTATTGTAGACTTCAACAGCAAGTAAGGCTGAGTCGATAGAACCTTCTAATATGCTTTTTGTTTTCCCTTTGCGTAGCTTCATGGTACCTTACAGACTTTTTGTTTATATTGTTCGTATCGTAAAGCTCCACTGCATAACAATCAATTCTAAACAAGATAGCCTCATTTCAAAAGCAGTATCTTGCCCTTGCCGGAAACTGGAAAGAGCAGCTACGGTGGCGATTCCAAGCCCTGGAACATGGCCGGCATTAAAAAGGGTGCCCCGTGGGCGACGAATCATGGGACTTCGAGAGGCCCTAGACCGCCTATTGGGTGGTGAGGATGCACGTAAATCACATGGTCGCCTACACCGGCAGGCCACCCATCGGCAAACCACACTACCGTTACTACGACGCCCGCGCCGCCCGGAAGAGCCGCAGGTAGATAACGAGGGTCAGACAGCTCGGAAACGACATCCGGGCTACAGATCTCGCCTACAACCTCAAGCTACTTCGGATACTATGCGACACGTACCGCTACTAGGAGAGGATACCCATCCTGGACCCGAGCGTATCCGGACCTCGTATAGTACCGTCCGAGAGCGGAGGTAGCAGAAGCGGTATCTTATCCTTGTGGAAAAAGACTACGAGGAGGACTAGGGTGACACTTGAGGACAAAGTAGCGATTGTTACGGGCGCAGGAAGCGGTATCGGTCGGGCGGCGGCTGTAAAACTTGCCCGCGAGGGTGCGAAGGTCGTGGTCGCGGACGTAAACGAGGAGGGTGGCGAGGAGACAGTCGAGGTGGTCCGCTCCGCCGGCGGCGATGCTACATTCCGGAGGACGGACGTCTCGGAGTTTACGGAAGTAGAAAGTTTAGTAGATTCCGCGGTCGAGGAGTACGGCGGGCTCGACGTGATGTTTAACAACGCCGGCATCGGGGTCTTTAAGCCGCTCTTGGAGCACGAGCCGGAGGACTTCGATAAGGTCGTCCGGGTAAATCAGTACGGGGTGTACTACGGGATACTCGCCGCCGCCCGCAAGATGAGTGAGCTCGGTACGGCGGGCGTTATCATCAACACGGCTTCGGTATTTTCGTTTATGGGAACGCCGGGGGTGATCGGCTACCATGCGGCCAAGGGCGCGGTAAAGATGATGACTCAGGCTGCGGCGCTGGAGTTAGCGCCGTACGGGATACGAGTCGTGGCGGTAGCTCCGGGCGGGGTGAACACCCCGATCATCCAGGGCTACAAGGACATGGGCCTCGCCGAGCGGATGGCAAACCAGCACATGCGCAAAAAGCTCCAGGAGCCGGAGGAGATCGCCGACGTCGTCGCCCTTCTCGCTTCCGGCGAAGCCCGGGCGATAAACGGCAGCGTCGTCATGGCCGACGACGGGTGGGCCGAGTTCAAGTAGCACCGGCCTTTGGGATACAATGGTTCCGTGAAATATGCGTCATCAGACTTTACGGAGCTTGTGGAAGCGGCGCTCGACGGTCTCCCGCCGGAGATTGCGGGGCTTCTGGACAACGTGGTGGTAATGGTCGAAGACTGGCCGGAAGACGACTATCTCTACGGTCTGTACGAGGGCGTGCCGCTGACCGAGCGGGGAAACGGCTACTACGGGGCTCTGCCGGATCGGATCACGATCTTCCAGGGTCCTCTGGAAAAGGACTTTAAGGACCCGGAAAATCTTAAAGCGCAGGTCCGGGTGACAGTGGTGCACGAGATCGCCCACCACTTCGGTTTTGACGAAGACCGGCTCCGGGAGCTTGGTTGGGCATGAAACCTGGAGCCGCCGGAAGGCCGGAGCCGTCCGGCGTTACCGTTATCGAAGAGCGCATAGACGCCCCGGCCGGAACCGTGGCCGCCTACATCGGGGACTTCCGCAACGCCAAAGAGTGGATGGTCGGCGTCGAGGAGGTCCAGCACCTGCGGGATGAGACTTACAAGCTCCGGCTGGAGAGCCCGGTCGGGGTGCTGGAGCCCACGGTCCACGTGACCCGGCGGGACGGAAAAGAAATTCATTGGTCCTACGCTTCGGCTATGGAGGGCGACGGCCGGGTGTCTATCGTGCCCGATGGAGCTTCCGGGAGCAGTTGCCTCGTTTCCTACAAAGGCCAGTTCCAGCTCCGGGGGCGCTTTGCGGGGAGGATGTCCCGGCTCGTCGGGATGCAGCGCTTTGCCCGCAAAAACGGGGAGCGGTCCCTCTCACGCCTCAAGGCGCTCATGGAAGCCCGGAGGTACTAGTGGGAGCTTTCGAGATCTTGATCGTAGTGGTGATCCTCACCCTGATCGTCGGTCCCCGGCGGCTGATCGGGCTCGGACAGGCTATCGGGGAAGCCCTCGGCCGCGGCACCCGGGATTTTATGGGAAAGATCGACGGCGATGGTAGCGAAAAGGAGATCCCCGACGACACCGGCGATAAAAAGCAACTTACTAGAGATAAAAAGGACAGCGGCGAGGAATAGTAACCTCCGGGAAAGCCTCTACACCCCGAGAGAAACCCGCCCCCGCCCGCCGAGCCGGGCATTCGCGTTTTCCGGCGCTACCTTTTCTACGCCGCCGCCGGACTCCAGCAGATAAACCCGGGGCTCCTCGACCGGAGAACCGGGTCGCGCCGCGTACGTGCGCCAGTCTCCCCCCGGCCAGGCAAAGGTCAGCAGCACCGGCGCTTTTTCACCGTCCTCCAGCGTCACTCGCACCACCGGCTGTCCAGAAAAAGCGGTAAGCTTCGACACTGCCTTCCGGTGCCGGCTGCCGTTAAACGCTTTGACACCGGCCCGCAGCCGGTTCTCCGGTTCGGCAAGCCGGCGGTGAGCCTCCCGCTCTCCTTCAAGGCTGGCTTGTAACTCCGCCACGCGCGTCTCCCGCTCTTGTAGTTCGCGCTCCAGCTTCTCGCTAGCGCGGCGAGCCTCCTCCAGAAGCGCGTCTCGCCGCCGGAGGTCTTCGCGGTACTCCCGGTCGCGGTCGCGGAGCTCTTTCTCGGCCTCCTCGAGCAGGTCTCTCAGCCGGGACTTCTCCTCGTCCCGGCGCTCCAACGCGCGCCGCAGACGCTCTACTTCCTGGTCCCGGCCTTCGCGCCGCCGCCGGCCGGCGTGCTTTTCCTCCTCGTAGGCCCGGACTTTCTCCCGCAGCGCCGAACGCTCCTCTTCCAGAGCCCGGACCCGCTCCTCACCCGCTTGCAGGGAAGCCCGGGCCTCGTCGGCCGCCAGCCGCAGCCGGCCGGCCTCCGCGGACAACTCCTCCAGATAACCGTCCCGGGACACGAGCCGGGCTCGCAGGTCTTCAGGGTCGGTTACGCCCCGGTACTCGTCTTCATCGCTACCTTCCGTATGCACCCCTGCTTGGACGCCGGCGTCCGGCTGGTCTTCCCCGCTCACGGTTACTCTCCTTCGGAGCCGCCGCCGGCCGCACCGCCGGCCTCTTTCTCCTGGGCGGCTTTGCGCTCGGCCCGGCGCTTCTCGCGCTCTTCCGGCGAAGGTTTCTCGCGCTTTGCAGCCCCGCCCGCTGCGGCTTCGGGTCCATCTCCGGGTCCATCGGAGGCGGATTCGACTTTACCGTCACCGGTTGCGTCTTTAGCGGGAGCTTTTTTCGGCTTCTCCGCGGGTTCGTCTTCTTCGGCTTTCGGGAGACCGGTGATCTCCGTTATCTTCGCCAGGATTTCGTCCGGTGACGGACGGTCGCCGACCCAGGCGTGGACCACCTCGTTCTCGTTCCCCACGATAAACGCCGCCGGACGGGCGGAATCGCCGCGCTCTTTGTCTTTTTCCAGCAGACCGTACTCTTCGGCTGCAACTCGGGCGTAGTCGTAGAGCAGGTAGGATTTGAGGCCCGTAAGCCGGGCGAACTCCCGGGATTCCGATGGTTCGGCGACCCCGATACCGACGACGGAAGCCCCGGCGTGGTTGATCTCACCCTCCTTGGCCGCCAGAGCCTTGAAATATTTGACACACTCCTCAAAGCCCGAGTTGCGGTAAAACACGATCACCACCGGACCGCGCGCGGTCCTCATGCTTAACCGGAGCTGCCCGCCCTGGGCGCTCGGCAGACTAAACTCCGGAGCTTTATCTCCGGCCTCCGGTACAGGTACGCTTTTCGTACGGGCCATGGCAGTCCTCCTCGTAAACGTCGGCTTTACATTGCATATATTACACACCGCACTCCATTTGATACTAGACGACCGGTCTGCTCCGCATGTGTAACAATACGCGGTCTACGGGCGAAGGGGCGATCTTTCCGGGAGGATAATAATGGCGGGCGAGCTTACGCGGCGGGACTTTCTGAAAGTCGCCGGAACCAGCGTCGCGGGCGCGGCGATGCTCGGGGCCGCCGGGTGCGGAGTTGCAGAGCAGGGCGCGACGCAAGGAAGTCCAGGCAGCTTTAAGGCGGAGAACGTCGTCGTGGTAATAATCGACAGTTTACGCCGCGACCACATCGGGGCCTACGGTAACCGCTGGATCCAGACCCCAAACCTCGACGCTCTGGCCGCCGAGAGCCTGCGCTTTGAGCGCGCCTACCCGGAGTCCACCCCGACCATCGTCGCCCGGCGGGCGATCCACACCGGCACGCGCACCTTTCCGTTTGGCGACTGGGACCGGCGCAAAGGAAACCGCTCCCCGGTCTACGGCTGGCAGCACATACCGGAAGACCAGACCACGCTCGCGGAGATCCTCCAGGGAAACGACTTCACGACGATGCTCGTCACGGACGTGCCCCACGAGTTCCGGCCGTCGATGAACTTCACCCGGGGATTCGGATTTTCGGACTGGATCCGGGGTCAGGAGCGGGATTTTTACCGGCCGTCCTGGTTTGCCTCCGAAGAGGAACTTGGCACGTTCATGCTGCGCGGCCCCGGCGGGGAACCGCTCATCTCCAAAGGCCCCGGCAGCGGGACCCTCTCCTGGGAACTGCGCCAGTACCTGGCGAACGTGGGACAGGACCGTTCCGAGGAAGACTACTTCGCCTCCCGCGTCTTCCGCACCGCCGGCAACTTTCTGGAGGGTGTCCGCGAGCAGGGACCGTTCTTTATGGTCGTCGACTGCTTTGACCCGCACGAACCCTGGATTCTCCCCGAAGGCTACGCCAATCTCTACGACTCGGGATACAACGGCCCGGAGCCCGTTTCTCCAGCCTACGGCGACAGCGGCTATCTCTCCGACCGGGAGTTAACCCGGATGCGGGCCCTCTATGCCGGGGGCGTAACGATGACCGACCGCTGGCTCGGCCACTTTCTGGAAAAGGCTGAGAAAACCGGCATCCTGGACGATACCGCCATCCTCCTCCTCAGCGACCATGGGCACGCCCTCGGCGAGCACGGCGCCGTCGGCAAGCCGCCGTACGCCCTGTGGCCCGAGATGCTGGACGTACCGTTCATGATCCGGCCTCCCGGCGGTCTCGGGTCCGCAAAGTCTAGCAACTACTACGCATCGACCCACGACGTCGCCCCGACGGTCCTATCCCTGCTCGGCCTGGACAAACACCCCCAGATGGAAGGCAACGACCTCTCCCCCGCGCTCGCCGATCGCGAACCCGACCCCCGACCTTACTTTACGATGGGCTTTAGCAATTACGTCGCCTCCAGCGACGGCCGCTACGCCCTTATCTGCCGCAACGACGGCAAAAAAGCGAAACTCTACGACCTGCAGACCGACCCGGCTCAGAACAACAACATCCTTGACAAAGAGCGCCGTGAAGCCCGCAGGCTCTACGAGTACGTACTACAGGACGCCGGCACGCCCCGGCTACCCACCTACGACGTTTAAACTACGAATAAAATAATCCGTGGATTCTCTGGCGGGGCTCTGCTAGGCTACAGGCATGAACTTGCTTATGACCCACGGGTATATGCTCTCCGGGACGGGGAGCAACGTCTACGTACAGAACTTGTGCCGGGCGCTGGTGCGCGGCGGCCACGACGTACAACTCCTGTGCCAGGAGCCGGACCCGCTAGCCTACGACTTCGTGAACGAGTCTTTTACGGCCGGCCCAGACGGCGTAAGCCCGTTGGGCGGGAAAGAAACACCGTATACCGGGCGCTGCGCGGTTTACCGGCCGGAGATCGGAGACCTCTTGCCGGTCTACGTCTACGACGACTACCCCGGCTGGCGGGTCAAGACCTTCCTGACGCTGGACGAGGAGGAGTTCGAGCGCTACGCGGCCTCGAACGCGGCGGCTATCCGGGCGGTAGTCTTCGAGACCGGAGCCGGGGCGGTGGTTACAAACCACTCGGTGCCGGGGCCTTTTATAGCGCGGCGGGCTTTGGAAGGCATCGGCATTCCTTACGTAAGCATCGTACACGGCAGTTGTTTGCAGTACGTCGCCCGCAAGAGCGACCGGTATATGGACCTCACCCGCGAGGGCCTGGGCGGTGCGAGAAGCATCGTGGCGCTCTCGTCGCACAGCGTCGGGACCATCACCGAAGACTTCCCGGATATGGAGCCTAAGACCCTGGCCGTTCCCGGCGGCGTCGATACAAACCTCTTCCGCCCGGACGCTCTGGACCTCGATTTCCTAGAAGGTTTGACCGGTGGTAGCGGGCGGGGACCGGAGCAGGACGAGGCTCTGGAAAAGGTACTCCAAACCTCCACGGCGGCTGAGGAGCTAGCCGGAGGCTTGGGTACGGTAGCCGCAACCTACAACGCCCGGACCCACGACACCGATGCCGGAGAGCGGCTCGGGACTTTTCTGGAGGCGCGTTCCGGCGCTCCGCTCGTGATCTACGTCGGCAAGCTTATCCACTCCAAAGGCGTGCACAGCCTCCTCGCGGCTTTCGCCCGCGTTCACCGGGGGACCGGAGCGAGGTTGCTCGTGGTCGGCTACGGTACTTTCCGGGAGGCGCTCGAAGCCCTGGTCCGGGCGCTCGACCGGGGCGACACCGAGACGGTCGAGCTTCTCGCGGGCTCCGGCAGGCTCTACGAAGGCGGTATACCGTCGCCGATGGAACACTTCACGCCTACGGATGAACTTTTGAAAAACGCCCGCGGCGCAGAGGTGGCGGTGGAGTTTATCGGGCCTCTGTACCACGGTGAGCTGGCAAAGCTTCTGCCGGCGGCCGACGTGGCGGTTGTACCGTCGATCTTCCCGGAGACTTTCGGGCTCGTGGCGGCGGAGTTCGCCGCCGCCGGGGTCCCGCCATTCGTGGCGGACCACTCCGGTCTGCGGGAGGCCGGCGGCATCGTCGGGCGGGGCCTGCCGTTCGAGGTGCGGGTCGGGATGGAAGACTTCGAGGAGAACCTGGCGGCAGCAATCTCCGGCTACTTGGCGCGGCCAGAAAGAGAGCGCCGGAAGTACCGGGAGACCGTGCGGTTCAACAGCGTCGATTATCTATCCTGGGACACGCTCGGTGAAAAGATAGCCGCTCTCGCCCGGGGACTCTAAAGGTGGTCTTTATTCATCCGGTTTGTTGAGGTCGCTACCCGACTCGTCGACCGGATGCGGAGCTTGCATCTTATACCTGCGGATATAGCTGGCGCGCCCGATCACATGCGCGGACACAGGCGTTGTCAGGAGCAGAAAAGCGGCGATCAGGACTACCCGGTAGATGATAGAAGGTTCCCCGGAGAACACCGATGCCAGCAGCAGCGTAATTACCCCGAGAAACACCGCCTTACTCGCCGCGTGCAGCCGGGTAAAGGTGTCGGGCATGCGGATTATCCCGTAGATGCCGATGGTCACAATAAAAACCCCGAAGACGACCAGGACGTCGGAGATCCACGGCAAGAGAGGAGCGAGGAAGCTCATGCTAGTAGATCTTCCGTTCGCCGTGGTACCGGGCGGCGGCTACGGTGGCTATAAAGGACAGCAGAGCCAGTATCAAGGCCGCGTCCAGATAGTATGGGCTCTGGAAAGCGTCCGTGTAAAGCACCAGCAGCGATACCAGGACGAGCGTCAGTACGTCGAGGGCCAGTATGCGGCCGGCCGTCTCCCGCAGCCGCACCACCGCGACCACCCCGACCAAGAGCAACACCGTCATCCAACCGGCAGCCACGTAGAACAGCGCTTCGTGTACCAAAATTACCTCCCGAACTTATGGAAAAACCTTACTCTGATATTTACGGTAGAACTCCTGGTGCTCATCTATCACCTGCTGCGGGTCACTCGCGTCTATGGCGTGTATAAGCATGACTTGCTTTTCCCGGTCTACGTCGATCAGGTAGGTGCCCGGAGACAAAGTCGTAGCCATGGCCGAGACGGCGACCCCGACCGGTGTGCGTTTCCCTATCGGGACGGCAACGATACCGGGGCTATCCAGCGGCTTGAAGTGCAGCGTGATCAGGGCTACCTGTACGGTGCCGGTGATGATGTTCCACACGGTTGCAGCCGCAAACGGCCAGAAGTAGACTGCCCGCCGCAAGATATGCGGGTCCGCCGGCTCGTACTCAAAGATCAAACCGCGCGCAAAGACTATCAGCCCGCCGGAGATTATGAGGCCGAAGACGACGTTCCATAGCTTGAACTCCGCGAGGACCAGCAAGAAGACCAGCGTGAGAACGGCCAGCGAGAGCGAAACCCGGATCATCCGCCCACCCCGGACGTCAGGACACTGGCGGCCCGGTCGCTTACGAAGAGGAGCGCCTCCGGCCAGAGACCGAGGCCGATAATAAGGCCGGCGACGAGAAAGACCAGTATCCGGTTAACCAGCGGGCTCGGTTTGCTGGACCCGTCCGCGCTGTCGCCGCCGGGCTTCATGTAGATCCGCTGGTAGACTTGGAACGAGTAGACGAAAGACAGCGCGCCACCGACAAAGACCAGGACCAGGATCGTGATATTGGCGGCCAGCGAGTCGAGCGCGAGCCCCGTACGGAAAAGCGAGAGCTTACCCAAAAACCCCGCGGCCGGAGGTACCCCGGCGATACTGAAAGCCGCCACGGCGAAAGACGCCCCGACCAGCGGCCCGCGAAGCCCGGTAGAGAGAAAGACCAGCAGTTTATTCAAGGAGTTCACTATCGAGTACAGCACCGCTGCCGCGTAGCCTACCGGCCCGCCGATAGCCAGCGCGATCAGTATGTACCCGACCTGTCCTATCGCCGAGTAAGCCATGACTTCGACCGGGGAGCGGCGGGATATGGCCTGAACCGCCCCGTAGATAATACTCGTCGCGCCGAGCACGATAATGACGACCGCCCCGAAGCGTAGTTGCTCGGGCAGTATGTAACCGCCGAAGCGCAGAAGCCCGTAGCTACCGATGTTAGCCAGCGCACCACTCAGAATGGCGGCGACCGGCGCGTGGCTCCCGACGTAGACCGCCGGCAGCCAGAAGTGAAACGGGAAAAGCCCGAGCTTGAGGCCGAAAGCCACAAAGATGGCCGCCGCGATAGAGATCGTCGGCGCGAGGCTCACGTCCGCGATGCGGTCCCCGACGATCTCCATGTCCAGAGAACCCGTCAGGTGGTATAGCGCAGCCACCGCTATAACGAATACCACGGAGCCGATCAGGTTGACAATGGCGAAGATAAAAGCCGCCCGGATCTGGTAGTCCTGCTCCCGGTAGCTGGTGAGTATGTAAGCGGCGGCCATCGAGATCTCAAAGAAAACGTAGAAGTTAAAGATGTCCCCGGTAAGGAACAACCCCATAAGCCCGGTATTCAAGAATAGGATCAGCGCCGGGAAGGTCCGGCTCCGCACCCCGGCCATCACCTCGTAGAGCAGAGAGAACAAGATAACAACGGACGAGACGGCCGCAAAGGCGAGACCGAGGGCGTCGGCGTGGATTTCTATTCCGACGCCCTCGGCCCAGTCGCCCGCCACCATGGTAACGGGCTCCCCGCTCCTGAGCACCTGAATTTCCAGCAGGATTACCGAGACGAAGCTTACCAGGACCCCGGCCACGGCGGTCCACCCGACCCAGGGCCGCCGACCATTGAACATCGCCAGGGCCGCCGCGAGGATCCAGGTAACCCCGATAGCGCTGGAGAGCAGGATCATACTCTCTCTTCCTTTTCCGGGTCTTCTTGGGCGCCCTGGTGTCCAGCCCCATACCCGTCATTTTCCCCGACGGAGCCGTTCTCTTCGGCGGCGCGGCCCATCTCTTGTTCCAGGTACACCTCCCCGCGGTCCAGGGCCTGGGCTTCCCGGTACTCGGTAGCTGCGATGTCCTGGATGTCTATAGAGTCGTGGGCGATGTAGAGCCGGTAGCTAATCGCCAGGAGCAGCGCCGCGATGCTGGAGCTGATAACGAGCGCGGTGAGCACCATCGCCTGAACCAGCGGGTCGCTTACCGGAAAGCCCTCGGGTAGCGGGTAGACCGGGGGGCGTCCCCGCGAGAGGCCCGCCGATATGATGAACAGGTTTGCGGCGTTCGAGATCAGGACTATACCCATTACCACCCGGATCAGGTTCCGCTGGAGTATCAGAAAAGCCCCGGCCGCAAAGATCACGGAGATCGCCAGAGACAACGCGAAGATCATCCCCGGCCCCCGTCCTCGTAGTATTCGTCCGGGTCTTCGGGGACCCCTTCCACGGTGGTAGCAGTACCCCCGGAGAGCCGATCCATCCGGTCGATCCTCGCGGCTATGAGGCTGATCACCCCAACCGCAAAACCGAGCACGAGAAAGAATATCCCGACGTCAAAGGCGACGGCCGTTATTAGCTCCAGGGTGCCGAGGTAGATCACGTGCGCCCCCTCGGGCCGGGGGTAATGCGTCAGGAGCGGGTCTCCTAAGAACAGCGGCACCACCGCCACGGTGAGCGTGAGGAGCAGCCCCGCGTACGCCAGCTTGCCAATCCCGCGCACCGGCAGTAACCGTTCGGTTTTTTCCCGACCGAACGCCAGGTACTGCAAGAGTATCCCGAGTGCTGCGACGACCCCGGCGCTAAAGCCGTCCCCCGGCTGCACGTAGCCCTTCACGATGATCGCCGCCGCGGTAACGAGCGTCGGCAGGAGTAGCAACCGCGCTATGACCCGCGTCATAACGGTGGTCACGCCCTCGTGGATATCACCTGGAGAGCCGCCGGTAGGCTCGCCCGAGCTTCCTTTCACCCGGCTGGTCACGGCAGCCTCCCGCGGGAGAGCAGGGTAGCTATGCCGAGCAAGGCGAGCCCGACCACCGTGATCTCCCCCATCGTGTCCAACCCCCGGAAGTCGGCCAGGATAACGGTCACCACGTCCTTGCCGTGGGCGTCGGGCGTGAGGTCGGTGAGCTTGGCGGCGGCGTTCGGCGCGTCCACGGAGTAGGGCTGGGAGAGCGTACCCCAGGTTACGGCCATCACGAAAGCGCCGGCCAGCGTGGCGACTATAGCCTTGCGGCGGAGGTTGAGCACGGGTATCGTCGCCCCGTGCCGCAACACTTTAAACGGTATTAGCTTGAGCGTGCCCAGAATTATGAGGGTTACGATGGTCTCCACGAGCACGGCCACGAGCGCGACGTCGGGAGCCCCGAAGAACGCGAAAGCGACCGCTATGGAGAACCCGGAGCTCGACAGCACCAGGGCCAGAGTTACGTGCTTGCGCGTAAAGCAGACCGCCACGCTGGCAACCGCCGCCCCGATGAGCGCTAGCAGCAGCGGGATGTCCTGGCCGGTAAACGTACCGAACCTGTAAGCCCCGCTCGTACCCGTCGCAAGAAGCCCGAGCCCGACGAGCAGCGCCGCCGGGAGCAGGATGGCCGCCACCCGCCCGCGCAAGTCCCGGACTTCTATCCGGTGGACCCAGGTCGAGAAGTCGTTCAGCGCCTCTAAACTCAGGTTGTACAGCCGCTCCGGCCCGAATTTCTCTCCCGCCCGCGCAAAGGCTCCCGCTGCTCCCGACCACACCGGCCGCGAGAGTACGACCCCCGCGCCCAGTACGAACGTCGCCAGCGCCAGGAGGTTCTCGGGCCTCGCGTCGAAGTGGTAGGCGGGGTCTACGTCCGTTATTGCGGCGGCGTAGGACACGGCCGCCGCCGCCCGGCCGAGGCTCTCAAACGGCCCGACAAAGATACCCCCGAGAACGACCAGCGCACCGAGCACGGTCACCGGCAGCACGAGCAGGACCGGTATCGTCTCCCGCCCGCCCCGCGCCTCCCCGAGAAACACCCCGCTCCAGAATGTCCAGGTATAGGCTAGCGTCAAGACCGTAGCCCCGAGAGCGCCGGCGACCAGCAACGGTCCCGCCTCTAGCGCGGCCCCGAAGAGAAGCTCGTCCTTGAAAAAGCCGACCGTCAGCGGCACCGCAGCAAGCCCGGCCGCCGCCGCCCCGCTGGAGACCGCGAGAAGCGGCATCGAGCGGGCGAGGCCCCCGACCTTTGACAACTGCGTCTCCCCGGTCGCCTCCGTTACCGCCCCGGCGGTTAAGAACAGGGCGCTCTTGGCGAGCGCGTGGGCTATAACGTAGAACGAGGCCCCGAAGACGCCGTACTTGCCGCCGAGCCCGAACATAAAGACCACGTACCCGTACTGGGAGATCGTCGAGTAGGCCAAAAGCTGCTTCATCACGTCCCGGGTGAGCGCCAGGATGCCGCCGACCGCGATGGAGCCGAGCCCTATAAGCGTGAAGGCCGTCAGCAGCACCTCACTCTTTTGCAGGAGCGGGTATACCCGACCGATCAGGAGCACCCCCGCGGCGACCATCGCCGCCGAGTGCAGGTACGCCGAGACCGGCGTCGGGGCCGCCATCGCCCGCGGCAGCCAGAACTGGAACGGCACCTGGGCGCTCTTGGCGAGACCTGCGATCGCTATGAGACCGCCCGCCACCGTGAGCACCGCCCCGCCGCTTGTGAGCCGCGTAAGCTCCGGTATCGAGAACGTCCCGTAGACCGCGTAGAAGATGAGGGCCCCGACGAGGAGCAGTACGGCGGTAACGCCGGTGACCAGGAGCGCCATGAGCGCCGAAGCCCGGGACTCCGCGCTGTGACGGTCGTAGCCGATCAGGTAGTAGGACGATATAGCCGTGAGGTCCCAGAACAGAAAGACGAGTATGAGGTCCTGGGCCATCGACAGCCCAACCATCGACCCCATGAACAAGAGGATAAAGAAATAGAACCTCGGGGCCTCGGTTTGCGGCAGGTGCTCGTGCTCCAGGTGCCGCGGAATATACTTCCCGGCGTAAACGGTCACCAGGAACCCGATGCCGGTGGCTAGCAGCGAGTATAGGGCGGCCAGTCCATCGAGGTCCAAAGACAGGCGCAGGTCCAGCGTAGGAGCCCACGGCAGGTCCACGACTCCCCCGCCGGACATCCAGCCGGCGAGCGTGGCCCCGAATGCCAGGGCCGCGAGCGTAGCGCCGGCCGGGGCCGCGAAAGCCGGCCGTATACCACCGGCCGTGGCCGCAGCGGGACCGGCGGCCAGCGCGAGGATCAGCGGGACGAGTACCGCGGCCGTCAGTTGGACCTCCGCGAAAAGGAGGCCGCGGTTGGACGGGACCCCGCGGATCCCGGACCGGCAGACGGCTCTGGCTTCTCAAAACATCTCATAGCTTCCTCCGACGACCGGCAGATGTTTATCGGTTTATCGGGGGCGACCCCCGCCCGACAGTAATATTACCAGCCTGCGCGCCCGCCACTAGAGCCCACGAAAAGCTCGGGCTCCGGGTCGGCCGGCGCTACGACCGCTCCTGGAGGTAGGCGAGCGTGTGGCCCGCAGTCTCATCCTCCATGCTTCTTACCACGTAGCCGCTGGGCTCCTCGGGGTCCTCGACGCGGAAAACTCTGTCTCGCAGGTCCTCCGGTTGTACCTCTCTACCCTCGGCCGTTACGACTTTCAACCCCAGTTCCTCCATCTCCCCGTGGGTGATCTGGTCTTTTCCGTAGTACTTTCCGAGTAGCCTTTGGCCTTCGCCCGCCATATAGAACCGCCCTTCTGCCGCCTGCAACGACCCTAGCTTATACCATGTCGCCCCGGAAGGCTCCGGGGCAGCGAGAGACGGAACCGTCAGGGGAGCGGCGCACCGCTCCGCCGGTTGCTACCTGGCCGAAAGCGAGTTCTTACGGATATGCGCAGCGCAGCGCCCACCACGTTACTTGCGTTAGTTAAACCGGAAACTTAGACTGCGGTCTCCGGTACCCGTCGGCGAGACCTTCCGGGTCCGGCAACCTCAGCAATATATAAGGAGCACTATACATGCCGCAAACGGCACCGAATTTGTACGCCGCCGGGACCCGGCGGGCGCGAGGGCGATGAAGACCGTAGTCCGGCCTTTTGAGGAGGGAGACCTGCCCGGCGTCGACGCGATGCGTCCGCTGGCCTACCCTCTGTTCCCGGAGGCCCGCGACGCCGAGTTCCACCACCGGGCTTACGGCTGGCTGCAGAGTCACCCGCTGGCTGAAGACGGTTTCCACCGCTGGGTGGTGGACGCCGGGGGACGCATCGTCGGCAACCTGACGGCGCTGCCCCAGTACTACCGCATCGGGGGCGAGAGGGTCGCCGCCCACACGCCGGCCGACTTCATGGTGCTACCCGAGTACGGCTTTCAGGCGCTGACCATCATGCGGCGATTTTTCCGCACGGTGGAGAACTGCGTGATCTGCGACCAGATCCCCGAGCCTATGATCGTCGAGAAGCGTCTCGGCGCTAAAGAAGTCGGCAAGCTCCACTACGCGGCGAAACTACTCGACCCCTCGCGCCTGACCCGCCTCCCCTCCTCCATACCTCGCCAACTACCCCAGCTACTCACCCGCGGCCTCCGGACAGTAGACCGGGGGCTCGGCGCGGCCTTCGGCGGAGACCACGAGGTACAACTTCTCGACGGCTTCGACGCCACCTTTGACGACTTCTTCGAGGAGGTCGCCGCCGGCGTACCGTGCATACCGGAGAAAGACGTGGCGTTTCTAGAATGGCGCTACGGACCCGGCGCTCCCCTCCACCCCGTTACCGTGCTCGGTGTCAGGGAGGGTGGTCGGCTGCTCGGTTACGCGGTGTTGCGGGTGCCTAAGAAAAGCGGGGACGGGTTGCTGTTGGACCTCACGACGCTGCCCGGGCGCCGGGATGTCGCCCGCTCTCTGGTCCGGGGGGCGGTCGAGCACTTCTCGCGGCTCGGGGCGTACCTGATCCGGTACCGCTTCGTCGAATCGCCGACCTCACCGCGCAAGCAAGACTTGTGGCCTTTGGGCTTTTTCTCCCGCGAGAAGCGGAGCAACACGCTGCTGGTAAAGTTCGCCGACCCGGATGCTCAAGCGCTGGCCGTCGACCTCGGCAACTGGTCGTACAGCATCGGCGACGGCGAAGCCAGCTTCTGGGTAGGGTAAAACAGCGCCCCGTTAAAGGTTACCGACCGGGAGGTTTTAGAGACGTGAGCCAGCAGGCAGCCACACCCGTCACCTACACCGTTAAAGAGGTTAGAAACGTCGCCCGTGCCGAATGGGACGGCTGGCTCAGGGAATCCTCTGGCGGTGGCCACGCCTTGCAAAGCTACACCTGGGGCGAGTTCAAGCGCGACCGCGGCTGGAAACCCGTCCGCGTCGTGCTGGAGAAAGACGGCGCGGTCGTCGGGCTCGGTCAGTTCCTCTCCTACAACACGCTCCCCGTCCCGGGCAAACTCATGTACTGCACCAAAGGCCCCTGGCTGCCCTGGGAAGATACGCAAGCCGTGCAAGCCTTCTTCAAGGGCGTTTCCGAAGTCGCCCGGCGCGAAGGGGCGCACACGGTCAAGATAGAGCCCGAAGTCCTGGACGACCGATCCGATATAAAAGCTCTGCTCGGGGAACTCGGCTTCCAGAAAGCCCGCTACGACCTGAACTTCAGTTCCACCGTCGTCATGGACCTCGACTCCTCCGAGGAAGAGCTACTCGCGGGCATGAAAGGTAAGAAGGGCAAGACCACCCGCTACAACATTCGCCGCGCCGAGCGGGAAGGTGTCACGGTATCCGAGCCGGAGGACTTCGACGGAGCTTTCGAGACGTTTTACTCCTGGATGCAGGGTCTGGCCGGCCGCAAAGAAGGCTTTAACATAACGCGGCCGCGGGAGTACTTCTACGACGTGATGCGGACGATGAATGCCGCCGGTGAGGGGCGTTTCTTTTTCGCCGAGTACGAGGGCGAGCCGCTGGCGGGGGCTTACGTCTTTAACTTCGGCGGCAAGATGTGGCAGATGTACGGAGCTTCACCCCAGAAAGGCCACAAGTTACAGCCAGCTTACGCTTTGCAGTGGGGTATGATCCGGTGGGCTAGAGAACGCGGTATCGGCTACTACGACCTGGCCGGTATACCGAAACCCGAGAACCGCAACGAAGACGACCCCTACTACGGCGTTTACCGCTTTAAACTGGGCTTCGGCGGTGACGAGGTAGAGTACGCCGGGTGCTGGGACCTGCCGCTAAAGAAAGCTCCGGCAGCCGCCTGGTACAACCTGGAACCGACCTACTACCGCCTCTACCAGAGATTAAAGCGCAACGTTTTCTACTAATCATCCGCTGGAACCCCGTTTCGGTCAGCAAAGGCTCCGGGTAGGAGTAACGGCATACCGACAAACGAGCCAGGAGGAGACCTAGCATGAGCCCGGCAATCGGACACCGGCGGTGGGCTATCGCCGAGGGATATATACCGCCGTCGAGCACCGGCCCCGAGCCGCAAATGACCAGCCACGAAACGGCGTCCCTGCTAAACGCCTCAGATGACGACGCGAGCGTCAGGATCATGGTGTACTTTACCGACCGGGAGCCGGCCGGCCCCTACGAAATATCCGTTCCGGCCCGCCGCACGCTGCACGTACGCTTTAACGAGCTAGAGAACCCGGAGCCAATCCCGCACGATACCGACTACGCGAGCGTTATAGAGTCCGACGTCCCGATAGTGGTCCAGCACACCAGGCTCGACTCCCGCCAGGCGGAGAACGCGCTCCTGACCACTGTAGCCCACCCGGTCAGCGAGTAAGTTTAGTCCGGCTCTATGGTGGCGATCAGCCCTTCGGACCGGAGACCGTCTTCGTAGAGTTCGGCGAGTTCTTTGTGGGCCTTGGCAGCTACGGCCTGGCCTTCGGTGTGCGCCTGGAGCATGATCGAGACCGCCCGCCGGTCGGTCATCCGCGGTATCACCTTGCGCAAGGCCGCAATGACTTGCTCCATCGGCGTAAAGTCGTCGTTGTGCAGGATCACCTTGTACGGCGGTTCCTCGGACAGGTTCTGGCGGGTCCGCTCGGTTTCCCGCGGCGTGGTTCGCGGGGAGGCCGCCCGCGGGGATGGACTCGTTGGAAAGCCGTGCACCGTAACCTCCGTCGATCTCTACCTGAAGTGGGTAACTGCTGCGGGGATTTACTATACCATCCAAAGACCGGGGTTCGACCGCCCTAACGGCCGGCTGAGATGCGGGGCAGCGCTTTTTCCAGCAGCTTCTCGGTGGTACGGCTGTTGGCGCTTTTTATCTCCGCGGCCCGCGGTACCGGCGGGTACCAATCCGGGTCGTCGCAGAGAGAAACCGGCAGCTCGACCGGACACGACTCCGCCCACCTCTGGAGCCAGGTTTCAGGGACATGATCCGGCAACTCCGCGTGCGAAACGACAACCCACAGCGCGCTCCAGGCCCGGGGAACCACCCGCCAGATGTCGTAACCGCCGCCGCCGGTGGCGACCCACCGGCCGTCGCACAACTCATGGGCCAGGTCGTGGACGCGGCGCGGGACGTGCTCGTAGAGCCGGGTCGTCGCCGCGAGGTGGGTCAGGGGGTCGAGCGCGTGGCCGTCGCAGCCGTTCTGGGAAATTATGATGTCCGGCTCAAAGGACCGGAGCACCTCCGGGACGAGGTCCTCGAAACAAGAGATCCAGGAGTCATCATCGGTAAACGGCTCCAGCGGCAGGTTTACCGCGTACCCTACCCCCTCCCCTTTCCCGCGCTCCTCGATGCCGCCGGTCCCTGGAAACAGGTGACGGCCGGTCTCGTGCATCGAGACCGTCAATACTTCCGGGTCGTCGTAGAACATCCACTGCACGCCGTCGCCGTGGTGGGCGTCGGTATCCACGTAGGCCACCCGGATGCCGGGATAGTCTTTCTTTAGCCGCGCGATGGCCGCCCCCGCGTCGTTGTAGAAGCAGAAGCCGCTCGCCCGCGACCGGAGCGCGTGGTGGAGCCCGCCGGAGATACACATCGCGTGCTCCACCTCTCCGGACATCACCAGCCGGGTAGCCTCCATAACGGCCCCGACGACGTGGGCGCAGGCTTCGTGGACGTTCGGGACCACCGGGTTGTCCGGCGTACCAATGCCGTAGCGCATGGAATCTACCGGGTTGGCAATGCCCCGGCTGGCCTCCTGCACGCAGCGGATATAGGTCAGGCTGTGGACCGCGCGGAGGTCCTCGTCGCTCGCCGACTCGGCCCCGTGGAACGTGTAGCCCTCGAATAATCCTAAAGCGTCGCAGAGTTCTAGAGTAAGCCGTATCCTGAGCGGGTTGAAGGGGTGTCCCTCACCAAATCCGTAGGACTCCAGCGCCCGGTCGTGGACTACAGCGGACCGGCCGCTCAAAGGAGCACCTCCCGGTAATTGTAGGCCAGTCCAACCACCAAGTATATGTCCATGCGTAGCAATGTCCCTTCCTTTCCGACCCTTGAAGTCACCCTTTGTACAACCCTCGTACCGTAGTAGCCCACCGTCCACCAGGGATCTCTACTAGTATATACATTTATGAGCGAGCCTTTAAACCAGCATCTGGCCGAAAAGGCCACAGAGCTAGTCGAGCACAACTTTACCGGGGTCCGGGCGCCGTGGTGGTGGGAACGGCGTCTCGGAGGCGGCATCGCCGTCTGCCAGGAGCTAGACCCGGAGGAGGCGGCGCGGGAGATAGCCGCGGAGGAGGGCGTCGACCCCGCAGAAGCCAGGGAGGCTTTGAAAGCGGAGCTCGGCGTCGAGGACCTGGAGCCGGTGGTCCTCACCTTTGAAATACCGGGCGACACCCCTTCGGACACGGCTTCCGGAATGTTATCCGAACGCTCCGCGACGCCCGAAGGTCTCGCGGACGGACTCTACCGGCGGACCGGAGATAACCTCCGCCGCTCGCGCTAGCCGCCGGTCTTCGGGCGGGTTCAGGGTTCGGGAGAGTATCTTGCTTAGGTTTTTGCGACGAATACCGGGAAGGATGCCGGTACGAACACCGCGGCCCCGCGGAAGACTTGTGGCGGCCGGGCTAATGCTTTTCGCCGGCGCCACCCTGGGTCTGGCTTGCGGAGAAGAGCGGGGTGGCCTGGTCGAGATCACAGCCGCCGGGTGGACCGCGCCCGGTGGTAGCCCGCGCGTCGTGGTCGTTGGAGAGTGGCCCAGGGGAGTTTCCACGCCGCCCCAGTGCCAGGTGCTCGAAGGCCCGGACCAGGAGGCCAGCCGGCGGTTCGCCCCCGATATCCAGACTTCGCTCGACAAGGGTACCTTCTCGAAAGAGTTCGTTCCGGAAGAGCCGTTAAACGGTCCCCCGGCAGACTATTACGTCCGGTGCTCGGTTACCGTCAACCCCGGCACCACCCTGAGCGATACGGAGCCGGTATCGGGGAGGATACCCTCCGTTTCCGGGTAAGCTCTTTTTACCGGAGGTTGTGCTCGTAATCTACTACGAGCCGTCCGTCGGTCAGCGCGTCCAGCTTTTCGACGAGGGATTGGTGATCCGGGTGCTCCAGGTAGGACCGGAGGTCATCCGCGGTCCTGAAACGGGCAAAAAGGCCGTGGGTGTAACCCTTGGCGCGCTCGCTAAAGTTCTCCCCCGCCGAAAGGTCCACGATACCCGGCACCTGTTCCCGGAGGGCGCGGGCGGAAGAGAGCAGGTCCTCGGCGTCTTCCGGCGAAGCGTCCTCCCGGACCGTGAACAACACAAGGTGGTCTATCATCGCGCAACTCCTTTGACGTAAACTTTACCTCCGACGATAGTCCAGGACATTACCACACCCGGAAACTGGATCTTTTAGAAGAGCGTCGGACGTGAGGTTACTGGTTCGGGAGATAGTCCCGGGCCATCTCGTTTCCCCGCGCGTGGGTGACGATGAACGTCATGCCCGAGCATCTCCAGCCTCCGTCCGCGCGTTCGAGGGTGTGGACGTAGTCGCCCCAGACCTCCCAGAGATCCGAGCCGGTACCGCGGTTGAGGATGTTCAGGGCGTAACCTTTGGAGAACACCTCGGCGCTGTCGCCGTCCAGGGTGACGCGGTGGTTGGTGCGCATGTGGTGGCTGAGTTTATCCGCGTAGAGGTTGGTTCTCCAGGCTCCCACCAGGTCGTCGGCGGGCATGTTGCCGGGCGAACCGCCCGCCAGCGAGGTAAAGTCGGCGTAGATCTCCTCGGTGAAAAAGCCTCGGCACCGCTCCCAGTCCTTGGCGTCAACCGCGTTATCTATCTCGTCCACGACGCGGGTGATCTCCGCCAGATCCGCCAGTCGCTGGATCTTCACGTCTGTCTGCTGGCTCACCGCGGTCTCCTCTCCCATATAATTACATGATGCTCTTATCACCTTATCTTATGCTACAGGCCGGGCGCAACTTTTATGCCTCCGGGCCAGTCTCCGAGAAACGGTCTCCGCGGGTGTATGCCCGTGTGTTGGGCAGTGGCCGGCTTTAGAGGTACGGCCGTTCGGGTAGGATGTCTGCGGGCTATGACGAGAGAGGTGAAGGATGGCGAGAGAAGAGCCGGTCGAGGTCATGATAGCCACCCCGCTGGAGGAAGCGCTGGTGCGGGAAGTCGAGGGCACGGACCACAGGATAAAGCTTCTCTACGAACCGGAGCTTCTTCCGCCCGCGCGGTACCCGGCCGACCACCGCGGGGACCCGGACTTCCGGCGCGACGCGGCGCAGGAGGAGCGGTGGAACTCGATGCTGGAGAAGGCGGAGGTGATCTTCGGTCTCCCCGGAGAGTCGGCTGAGGGGCTCGCCGACGCTATCCGCCGCGGAGGACAACTAAAATGGGTGCAAGCCACGAACGCCGGTACCGGGGAGCAGGTGCAGCAGGCGGACCTGTCTCCAGAGGATCTGGAGAGGGTAGCCATTACCACCGCGAGCGGGGTCCACGCCGGCCCGCTGGCGGAGTTCTGCATGTTCGGCATCCTGGCGTTCACCAAAAACCTGCCCCGCCTGCTCAAAGACAAAGAGCAGCGCCGCTGGGAACGCCACCCGGCCCGGGAGCTTAGAGGCCGGACTTTGCTCGTGATCGGCCTGGGCAACATCGGGGTAGAGGTCGCCCGGCTGGCGAAAAGCTTCGGGATGCGCACCGTCGGGCTAAAACGTCACCCCGACGAGGAGATACCCCACGTGGACGAGGTCCGCTCCCAAGAGAGCTTAGAGGAGGCCGTCCCCGAAGCCGACGCCGTGGTGGCGACGCTCCCCCTCACCGAAGAGACCAGAGGGATGATCGGCCGGGAAACCATAGACCTCATGAAACCCGAGTGCATCTTCGTCAACGTCGGGCGCGGCGGCGTGGTCGACGAAGCCGCGCTCACCGAGGCTCTAGAGGAGCGGCGCATCGCCGGGGCAGCCCTGGACGTCTTCCAGAGCGAGCCACTACCATCCGACAGTCCTCTGTGGGAGCTGCCGAACGTCCTCGTAAGCCCGCACACCGCAGCACTCTCCGAAGCCGAGAACCGGCGCATCGTGGAGCTTTTCCAGGAAAATCTGTCTCTATACCTCGACAGAAAAGAGCTAATAAACCGGGTAGACCCGACGGTATTTTACTAAATCTACGCTAGTAGCGGCGCTCTCTGCTAAAGCTTTATTCCAAACTAGCATAGATTTCTTATGTATGCTAAGGTAGTTGCTTTAAGGTGGCAGCAATTAGGAGGTAAGACTTAGTGAGCGAAGCCAACGAGATAAAAGAACTGGCATCGGAGTTCCTGCATGTCGTGTACGAGATCAGGATGAACCAGAATACACCTATCATAAATTTACACCAAGTCGCAGAACATATGGATTCGCAAATTCTCGGGTTGGACGGCCCCGACTATGTAGACAAGCTCTCTAGGGTGGGTCAGTATCTCGAACAGAGGGGTCTACTTGAAGGTAAGGACGGTAGCAAGCAAAGCGGCCCATCAATGTTCATTATCACTAGAGAAGGGATGGATGAGGTGGAAGGTCGAAGTCAGCCACAGCAGACCTCACAGACCAACTACTTCTATGGTTCTGTCGAGCACTCTATCATTGGCGCCCAGGAGCGGGCGGAGATTACCGCCAACGTTAACTTTGGAAATATAGAGCAGCGCATCGAGACAGAGGGTGGTGAAGATAAGGAAGAGCTTTACGAGGTTCTGGCCGAGATACGTCGTGTCGTAGAGCAAGACGATCAGTTGGACCGCGGAGCCTTGACGAAGTTCAGTAGTGTAATGCAACGGCGCAGTTGGATCACAGCACCAATAGCGAGCATGCTATTAGGGTTCGCCACCCAGTCTGGCAGCTAGAGGGGCTACCATTAGCTCAACCTACAGTGCCTCATCATCCCGGGCACCATAGCCCTCTATCCTCGGTAGCGACGCTCGGACTCGTTTATCTGGTAGTCGTTTATGGAGGCGTCGCGGCGGCGCATGAGACCGTTCTCGTCAAACTCCCAGTGCTCATTACCGTGGCTGCGCCACCACTGGCCGTCGGTGTCGCGGCTCTCGTACTCGAAGCGTACGGAGATGCGGTTTTCCGTGTAGCACCACAACTCTTTAGTGAGCCGGTAGTCTAGTTCGCGCTCCCACTTGCGCCGGAGAAATTCGGCTATCGCCTCCCGACCTTTAAAGAACTCATCCCGGTTGCGCCACTCGGAGTCTTCGGTGTAGGCCAGGGAGACCTTCTCCGGGTCGCGGGTGTTCCAGGCGTCCTCGGCGGCCTGTACCTTTTGGCGGGCGGTCTCTTCAGTAAACGGTGGCACCGGCGGCCGGGCCTGCTCCTCTGACTGCTGCATGGGCTCTCCTTCCCGTTGCGAAACTCGCACCCAAATTGTACGTTTTTCCCGTATATGATTCACGGCGGAACCGGAGACAGTAAACTTGCAGCAAGTTTCAAGAAATTAGAGGGGAGGCGGCGCTGGAAGCGGTTTTTATAGCGGTGGCGTACCTGCTGGGGCTCGGGGCGAGCTACCTGAAGCTGCCGCCGCTGGTGGGGTATCTTGGCGGCGGGGTACTTTTGTATCTGCTCGGGCAGGAGAGTAGCGAGCTTCTGTACGACATCGGCCACATCGGGGTGTTGCTGTTGCTGTTTACGGTCGGGCTCCACATCCGGCTGCGGAGTATCTTCCGGGCGGAGGTCTTTGGAGCCGGCACTCTGCACCTGGCTTTCAGCGTCGGGCTTTTTACGGTGCTCGGGCTTGTCGTGGGGCTCGGGGTTACAGCGGCGGTCGTGACCTCGATCATCCTGGGTTTTTCGAGTACCGTGCTCGCAGCCAAGACCCTTGAAAACCGGAGCGAGCTCGATTCCTACCACGGCCGGACCGCCATCGGCGTCTTGATCCTCCAGGACCTGGTGGCGATAGCCGTGCTCGCGATGAGCGGCCTCGAAGCGCCGTCAGTATGGGTCTTTTTGTTACTCCTCGTACCGCTACTCCGGCCTTTTCTAACCCGGTTGCTGGAGGCGAGCCGCCACGACGAGCTTCTTCTGCTCTACGGTCTGTTGCTGGCCCTGGGCGGCGGAGCGCTTTTCGAGCTCTTAGGGCTTAGCTCGGAACTCGGGGCGCTGGCGGCCGGGGCGCTTCTGGCGGGTACCGAGAAAGCTGACGAGCTGGCGGAGAAGCTGTGGGGGCTCAAGGAAGCATTTCTCGTAGGCTTTTTTCTGGAGATCGGGCTCGGCGGGTTGCCGCCGGTCGGGGGAGTCCTGATCGCGGTAGGTCTCGTCCTGCTTTTGCCACTAAGGGGAGCGCTATACTTCTTGCTGATGGCGGCTTTCAAGCTCCGGGTGCGCAACGGCTTTATGATCGGCGCCTCGCTAACGAGCTACAGCGAGTTCGCCCTGATCGCGGGCGCCGCGGCCGCCGCGGGAGGACTTATCCCCGAATCCTCGCTGCTGGTCCTGGCGCTGGCCGTCGTGCTCTCCTTTGCGGTAGCCGCCCCGCTGAACCGCAACGTCCACGACCTCTACGAGCGCCTGGAGCCGATCCTGTGCCGCTTCGAGCGGCGCACCCGCCACCCTGACCACGCGCCCATGAGCCTCGGCCGCGCCCGCTCGCTGGTCTTTGGCATGGGCCGCACCGGGGTGGCCGCCTACAGCGCTCTGGCCGACAGGGACATGCGCCCCCTCGGCCTCGATTCCGACCCGGCAAAGATAGAGCGCCACCGCCGCGACGGGCGGCGGGTGATCTACGGCGACGCCGAAGACCCCGAGTTGTGGGACGACGTCAGTATCTCGGGGCTTGAAGCCGTGATCCTGGCTCTCCCGGACCTCGAAGCCCGGCTGCACGCCATAGAATCTCTCCGCGAGCGGGACTTCACCGGCGTCATAAGCACCGTCAGCATGTACCCCGAAGAGGAAGAGCCGCTGCGGGAGGCGGGCGCAGACGTTATCGCCCACCCTCTGAGCGAAGCCGGTTTCGGTCTCGCCGAACAAAGCTTGCGCCTGCCGACCAAAGAAAGCCGGTAATCCGGAGCCGGTAACCCGGCAAGCGTCTAGCCCTTCCGGAACTTGCGGTACAGCTCCCAGCCGACCAGGGCGAGGAGCAGGGCGGCTATCCCGGCCCAGGCCCACGGACCCAGGGTCAGCAGGTGACCGGAGACCACGGAGATCACGACTATCGGGATGATGCCGAGCGCCGTCGTCCAGGTAAAGCGCCAGAACGGTACTCGCAGGAGGCCGAGCGCCAGGTTCAGTACGCTAAACGAGATGACCGGAATAAACCGGATCGCCACCAGCTCCCAGGTCGAGCGGCGCTCGACCCACTCCTGCATCCGGCGCAGGCGATCGGCCGAGGTCAGGCGATGGACGAGCGAGCCGGCAAAGCGGGCCGTAGCGTAGCCGATCCACGCGCTAAGGACCATGCTGAACCACGTGATCGCGATGCCGCCCCACGCCCCGAAAACGAGCCCGTTCGCTATAGCCAGGATCTCTAGCGGAAACGGCACGAAGGTGTGCACGATCATAAGTCCTACGGAAGCCAGGGGCGCCAGCGGTCCCAACCCTTCGATGGACGCCCGCAACTGGTTTGCGTCCAGCCCCGCGGCCCACTCGTAGACGCTCGCGAACCACTCTTGCAAGGCACCGACCGCCAACAACCCGCCGACGATAGCCAGCACCCCGACACCGGACGTGACGACGGCCCAGAAGGGTATCGGGTCCGTTTTCCGGTAAGAAAGCAGTCCCCGGCGCGTTCTCTGCGGCACTTTCCTTATTAGGATTCTCCTCTCGGGCTATCCGTACCTGAGACAATTATAAACGGGCGTCTATCCCGAGTGGCGCGGGTAAAGACACTTTCGGTTAGCTTTTCCCGGCCGGGCTCCGGTTGACGAGGTAGATCCCGAATACCACCAACATCGCGCCTAGTACCAGGTAGAAGCTCAGGTTTTCTCCCAGAAACACTACACCTAAAAATATAGAAACCAGCGGCACGATAAAGATGTAGGCCGCCACCCGGCTCGCCTCCCCGGCGCGCACGAGGCCGAACCACATTACCCACGCCAGCGCTATACCGATCAGTGAGCTGTACGCCAGGCTCGCTAGAAATGGCGCGGTCCACCGGACGCCGGAGACCGTCTCTCCTCCAGCCATCCCGAGCCCCGTGAGAACCGTTCCACCGGCGAGAAACGGTATGGCTACCGACCACAGAGTCGCGACCCTTTCCTGCACCCGCTTGAAGTACACGGTCCCCGAAGCCCAGAACAGCGCGGACCCCGCCCCGAAAGCGACCCCGAGGAGCGATATATCCCCGGACAGACTCCCCGCGCTCACCGCTACTATCCCGGAGAAGCCCAAGCTCAAACCAACGAGCTTGCCCGCGGACAGCGGCTCGCCGAGCAAGAGCCACGCGAGAAAGCCAACGAGTATGGGTTGCAGGTACACGAGTACCGCCGCCGTTCCCGACGGCAGCGACTGGACGGCGAGGGTCTGCAACCCTACAAAGAGCATGACGTTGAACAGCGCGAGTAGGGCGAACACCGGCCAATCCCGCCTCAGGTGCGGTCTGCCGCCCCAGATGGTCGCCACAAGCGCCATCGCTACCCCCCCGAGCAGCGTCCGTAACCCGGCAAAGAGTAGCGGCGGCGAGTAGTCGAGACCAATCTTTATTACCGGGAACGACGAACCCCAGAAGACCACCAGCGCGGCGAACGCCACAAAGACCGTCCGGCGCCGGTTAAACACCCGCCGCTAGTCCCCGCCGGCTAGCCGTCCCGTTCCTCCGGGCGGGCCTCGTGGCTCATGTCCGGGGCCCCGATACCGCTGGCTCCTCTTTCGGATAGCCTTTCGGGCTCCTCAACCCGGCTGAGCGCCCGGTCAAGAACCTCCGCATCGACCGGGTACGGGAGATCCAACCTCACAGCGAGGAGCTTGTCCAACTCCTCATCCGCTAACCCCCGAACCTCCTCGTCTATCTGGCCAAGGTCCTTCTCGCTCAGATCCGACGCCTCAAAGTCGTTCACCATAAGCGCCGACAACTTGCGCTCCTTTTTCGCCCGCTCTTCCATCTAACCTCTTCTTTGATAGCCGCTCTCGAAACTTCTACGCAACCCCGCCAGTTTACCCCACGCTATAACCGCCGTTCATTACGGAAAAGTTACGGAAATTGTTAAGGAAAATTAAGAAATTTCCGGCTGGTGAGTATACCCCGTAAAAGACGTTTCCCTTATTTCTAAAAGGTTTTCGGGCTCGTGCGGTAGCTCCGATCTCCAGATAACACGTTACGAAAAGGTTGCTTTTGTATTTCATAGCGGTTACTGTTTCGCACTGAGGAGGGGACTGCTCCTAATCAAGTAAGTCCCGAGAAGGATTTGAAAGCAAAGCGGAAGGAAGTTGTACAGTTTTGTCTGTAAAGGTGCGAATGACTTTAGTGCTGGCTTTTGCCGTAGCCGCGATGGCTATCGGGGCCATGACGGTAAAGGCTAAGCCTGCACATGCCTACGTTTCCGGGAACTCGGTAGTGGCCGAAGCCCAGAGTTATCTCGGTGTTCCATATGTCTGGGGTGGGTCTTCCTACTACGGCGTTGACTGCTCGGGTCTCACCAAGGCGGTATATAGCGCGTTTGGTATTAACCTGCCGCACTACACGGGTTCGCAGTACGGTTACGGCACGTCGGTGTACGGTGGTGGGCCGGGAGACCTGGTGTTCAGCAACTACGGGTACGGGTTTGCCTCGCACGTGGGCATTTCGACCGGTAACGGGTACGTGATCAACGCGCCGTATCCCGGCACCGTGGTCCGGTACGACCCGATCTCCTGGGGCAATGTTAACGCGGTCAAGAGCATAGTCTAGTTCTATCCGGGGCTTCGGCTCCGCCCTTGAAAAGTGATCTACTAGAGGCCGCCTCCTCCTCAGGCGGCCTTTTTCCTGCCGGATTTTTTACGCTGGATTCTGGTATATTTCTTGCCCCATGAGAGGCGAGGTCGCAAACACAGTGCCGGAGGAAGTAGAGTGGCAGTTCGCTGCGGATGACCTGGAGGCCGTGGAGCGCTGGCTCCTCGAAAACCCGGCGGTCTCCGCCGCGGAGACGCGGGAGATCTCAGACACCTATCTGGATACGGAGGACTGGACGCTCTACAAGTCCGGTTACGCCCTCCGGCTCCGCAAGATCCGCAAAGGCGGTAAAGAAGAGGCCGAAGCAACGCTGAAATCCCTTTCACCGGGCAGGGAAGACGGCCTCCACCGGCGACGGGAGATCTCCGAGCCGCTGGAGAGCGGGACCCTGACAAAGCTGCGGAGAACATCCGGGCCTGTTGGCGAGCGCCTACGAGCCTTGGGCGCAAGACGCACCATTCGGCCGATATTCGAGATCCAGACCCGTCGGCAGACGTTTGACCTCTCCGGAGACGGCTCCTCTAAAGACAGCTTCTCCGGGGAAGTCGTCCTCGACACCTCAACCGTAACGGCGGAGGAGACGGATCCTACAGCCCTCTACCGGGCCGAGGTGGAGATAGAGTCCGGGGCCGTAGAAGACTTCGAGTGGTTTATAGAGGAGCTGCGTGCCGGCTGCGGGCTGCGGGAGGCTGCCGGGTCGAAGTTCGCGGCGGGTCTCGCGGCTTCCGGCCTCAGAGCGCCCGGCGCTCCGGAGAAAGGTCCGGTAGAGACTGACGGGTCTCTTCCGGCCGGGGAGTTCGCGTTTGCCGTCTTGCGCCGCCAGTTTGAGTTGTTCCGCTACCACGAGCCGGGCGCCCGGCTCGGCGAGGACCCCGAAGAACTGCACGACCTGCGGGTGGCGAGCCGCCGGATGCGCACGGCTCTGCGGCTTTTCAAAGCGGTTCTACCGGAAGAATCTGACGGGTTGCGAGACGGGTTGCGGTGGGTCGCGTCGTCCCTCGGCGAAGTCCGGGACTTCGATGTTCAGTTGGACTCCCTGGAGCGGTGGCGCGCCGGGCTCACCGGCGAGGGAGACCCGGAGGCGCTCGAAGACCTCAAGGCCACCCTGGAAGAGCGCCGGGCAAAGAGCCGGGAGACGATGTTGCGGCTCCTGAACTCGGGGCCTTACACAGAACTTGTGGAGAACTTCGGAGCGATGCTCGAAAACGGGGCGGGAGGAACCGAAGCCGGGCGTCCGGTGCGGGAAATGGCTCCGGAGATAATACGGGGCGCTTACCGCAAACTGCGCAAGGCCGGCGACCGGATAACGGAGAATTCCCCGCCGGAGGACTACCATGAGGTGCGCAAAAGAGCGCGCCGGTTGCGCTACGCGGTCGAGTTTCTGCGCAGGGTATCCGGCAAACCGGCGGACGAGTGGATCCAGAGGTTAAAAGACCTCCAGGACGTGCTCGGAGACCACCAGGACGCGGTGGTAGCCCGGGAAAACCTCCGCGAACTCGCCCTCTCTTCAGGCACGACCCGCGGTCCCAGGCTATCGCCCCACACCGTTTTTCTGATGGGCAGCATCTCCCGGGGCTACGCCGCCGAAGAAGCTGGGCTGCGCCGCGAGTTCCCCAAAGTTTACGGCGAGGCAAAAGGCAAGAGCCGCAAAAAGCTCCAGAAAAAGCTGGATGAGGTCCAGGCTGCATCTAATAAGAAACCGAAGGCAAAGGGCTCAAAGTCAAAGAAGTCGAAAAAAGGCCGGAGAAAGTAGCTGGAACTCTACCTGATAAGGCACGGGGTGGCGTTCCGGCGAGACTTGTCCCGCTGGCCCGACGACGGCGAGCGCCCGCTCACCCCAGCCGGGGCGGGGCGGTTACGGCGCTCGGCTCCGGGGCTCGGACGCTTGATGCCCGGAGTCGAGACGGTACTGAGCAGCCCGCTCGTCCGGGCCTGGCAGACCGCCGAGATCCTCGGTAGAGGGCTCTCCTGGCCGTCCCCCACTCCGCTGCCGGAACTTGAACCGGATCTACCGCCGCACAAAGCCGTCCTCGCGCTGGGCGGTTACCTACCCGCCGGCGGTGGAGACGGCCCCGTAGCCCTCATCGGTCACCGGCCGAACCTGCACGAGATCGCCGCCTACCTTCTCACCGGCTCCCCCGACGGTCTACAAGTAGCAATAAAAAAGGGCGGCGCAGCCCGCCTGAGCTTCAATGGTCCACTGGAGCCCGGTACCGCCACCCTCCGCTGGCTCCTCAGCCCGAAAGCCCTGCTCCTCGCATCCCCGGTGGAGTAATCTCCGGTCCGGCGGCGTTCGCGGGCGCTGAGAGAGCCGGAGCGTATGTAACATATTTTTAGCGTAGATTTGACCCGCATTTAACCTATGTTGCTCCACCTTTGCTAGCCTTTGGGGTGTGATCTACCACGGTGCGCTGAGGAGTTGGTCGCTAGAAGAGAACGCCGGAGGCGCTAAAACCCCGTCCTCCGTTCCGGGAGAGCGGCGCCGGGCGGTCATCTTGGAACCTCACCCCGCGGTACGGGCCGTGCTGGAACACGTTATGGTCCGCGAAGGGTATCTGGTGGAAGCCGGGGAGAACCCCGGCGACTATCCGACGGTCGAGCCGGGTGCGGCGTTACTGCTCGCAAGCCTTCCTACCCACGATGGGCTCTACGTCCTGGAGACCCGGGACCTTGCCAGAACCCTGGAATCACTCGCCCGGGTCGGGGAACTGGAGCTTCCCGCTGTGGCAACCGGGATGCACGCCTACCTGCCTCGGCCGTTCGGCGTCGAGGACGTACTGCGGGCCGTGCGGGCTGTGAGCGGGTTCGACAGCCGGCGGCGGTTTACAGAAAGTCCACGTTAAGCACCGTTACGTCATCCTGTATCGGTGAGTCGCCGTGGTCCATTACGTCGCGCAGCAGGCCACCGGTAAAATCCCGGCGCCGGAGTTGCCGGCGGGCATTCGCGTAGCGCAGAAAGCCGTCGGTCCCGAGTTGGTCCCGACTGGCGTCGAGCCGCTCCGACGCGCCATCGGAGAAAAAGAGCAACCGGGAACCGGGTTCCAGGGTCTGCCGCCCGCACTCGTAGACCGTCTTTGTATCAAACGCCCCGACCGGCGGATAAAGGCCGGCCGAGATCTCCAGAGCCCCCGGAGCTTCCGAGGAGTCCGCCGGGAAAAATAGCGGCGGCGGGTGGGCGGCGCTGATGATCTCCATCTCGTGGGAGTCCAGGTATATAAAAGCCATGACAAGCGTCGCGAACTGCTCTTCGGAGGTGCTCTCTACCAGGGTCCTGTGGGTCGTGTCGAGGATGCCGGTTAGGTCCGCGCCCCGGCGCCGGGCGTTGCGGACCGTCCCGAGGGTCAGGTAGGAGACGTTGGTCGCGACAAGCCCCCGCCCCACGCCGTCGCAAACGGCCACGAAAAGCCGGTCGCCGTCGAGGGCGTAATCAAACCAGTCCCCGCCGACCTCGTAAGCGGGTTCCACCCCTCCGGTAACCTCGACCCGGCGCTCGTGGAGCGAGCGCGGGGGTAGCTGGGCGCTCTGCAATTCGGCCGCCAGGGAAGGCTTGGCCCGCCGGCGGGCCACATCTATAGAGTCCGTGTAGCAGGCGGCGATCTCGACCGCGGCCCCGGCCTCGTTACCCACCCGCGCCAGCGACTCCAGTTCCTCTTCGGTAAACGGCTCCTCTTTTCCGGCCGCCAGAACCCCGATAGCCGTGTTGCGCAGGGTGAGCGGTGCCGCGGCCAGGTACGGGTCGTCGAGCGGCATCAGGCTCTCCCACTCCGCGCGGGTTCCACGGAGAGAGGCCTGATCCTGTATAACCCGCATTAGCGGCCCGCTCTCTATCTCGGCCGGGAGCCCGTCCTGCTTGCCGGGATACACGGCCGTCAGAAAAAACCGGACGTGGTCCATATGATCCAGAAGGAGTACCGTAGCTGAGGCGTCGAACGCGGCCGCGACCAGGTCCGCTATCCTCCGCGGCACCTCCGAAGGCGCCGCACCGAGAAAGTCGCCCACGCCGGGTAGCGCCCTCGGTTCTCCCTCGTTTATTTCCGGCCCGGCCCGCAAGAGGTTCCGGTCTCTAAAAGCCGGGGCGTTCTAGACATTGTCCAGGGTACCGGTAGCGGCATCCACGGTAGAGAAAAGCTTGAATACCGTATCGAGGCTCGTTACCCGCAGTATTTTTGTGGCGGGTCCGTCCGTGGTGACGACCCGTAACTCGCCGCCCGAGCCGTCGAGCCTGCGGTGACAGCCTATGAGCACCCCTAGCCCGCTGGAATCCATAAAGCCTACCCGGCTGAGGTCTACCACGACCACCTTGTTCCACGGGTTGGCGCGGGTGACGGCGGTACCGATCACACTCCGGAACTCCGGGGCCGTGTGCAAGTCTATCTCCCCCACGGGTGAGACAACCGGCACGCCGCTGTGCTCGGTGATTCGAGCTGAAAACTCCAAGGCTTACGCTGCCCTTCCCTCTAGTGTGATCCACACAAACTTTACTAGCGCTCATAATAACCAAAACCCGGGCGGTGGGAACTAGTCTTTATATGTAACATTATACTACGAGCGTCCCGGTTGCCGCCCCGGAGCTTTAAAGACAACTTTTCCAGTGCCCGGCTTTTCCAGATCCGGTCTCTGGTTACTTCCGCCTCGAAAGCGGCGGACAACCCGTCCGGCCTCTCGGATATAAACTCTACTAGCTGGTTTCTCCCGGAGGCCGGGAGCGGAGAACTTAAAGGAATTTCACCGGAAGGAGAGGTCATGGCCCGTGAGGACACTATAAGAAGCCTGACCAACGAGCTAAACGCGGCGAGGGACTACCTGAGCGAGGTCGCAGACGCGGAAGAGGCTGTTGACTACGTCTCGGAGGCGCTCGTCGTGGCGGAGCAGGATCTAGCCAGCTTTGGCGAAACGCTCTCCGCGGGCGAGACCATGCACGTCCAGCCCGCGGCCAAAGAAGGAGCGGAGCGCCGGAGGGAGCTACTGGAGAGAGCCGTCGAGGCGCTAGACTCCGCCCAGTCTCACGCCCGAGACGCCGGGGAAGGACCGCTCGAAGAGATAATCCGGAACGCCCGCGAGAGCGCCGGCCGGGTCTCAGAAGGTTCTTGATAGTCTTTCCGAGTTACGCTCGCCGGTAAACACTCTTTCCGGCGACGATGGTCTCCTCCACTACGCCCTCCGGGCTGAGCACTACCAGGTCGGCGTCGGCCCCGGCTTCTACCCGGCCTTTACCGGACAAGCCCAAGATACTGGCCGGTGTCCCAGAAGCCATACGTACCGCCTGTTCGAGCGGGAGGTCGAGATGGTGCGCCGCGTTACGCACGGCTGCGTCCATCGTCAGCGCACTGCCGGCCAGCGTGCCGTCCGGCAGCCTTACAGAGCCGGCCTCCAGGCGCACCCGCCGCCCGTTAAAACGGTACTCGCCATCTTCCATACCGGCGGCCGCCACAGCATCCGTCACGAGCGCCAGCCCCTCTACGTCCTTTTCCCGGTAGGCGAGCCGCAGCGCCCCCGGATGTACGTGCACCCCGTCGGTTATGATGCCCGCCCGCAACCGGTGGTCGGTTAGCACCGCCCCTACAGTGCCCGGCGCCCGATGCTCGAAAGGGCTCATGGCGTTAAAGAGGTGGGTGGCTTTTGAGAAACCAGCATCTACAGCACGCAGAGCCTCTTTATAGGTGGCGTTTGTGTGCCCGAGGCTCGCGAGTGCCCCGCTCTCCCGGAGCATCCCGGCGGCCTTTTCCGCCCCGGCGAGCTCCGGGGCCAGGGTCATCACCTTTACGAGGCCGCTATCCAGGACTTCCGCCAGAAGCCCGAGGTCTACCGGTCGGAGGTTGTCCGGGTCGTGGGCTCCCTGGCGCGCGGGTGAGAGGAAAGGCCCTTCCAGGTGGACGCCGAGCACCCGGGCACCTGCAGGAGGTACATCCAGGGTATCCAGGAGGGGGCCGTAGCTCTCGGCGGGTCTGGAGGTGAAGGTCGGTAGGAAGCTGGTAGTGCCGGTCTCGGGTAACCTGGAGGCTATATCTTTGAGGCCGGCGGCATTACCTCCGAGGTCCATGCCGAACGCGCCGTTAACCTGCAAGTCGATAAAACCCGGGCAGATCAAACCAGAAACCTCCCGCCGCTCGCCCAGGAGGTCTTTCGGTAGTTTTCCAGAGAAAGGCGGCTCGACCACCGCGGAGATCCTGGCCTCCCGGATAATTACCGCCACCCGCCGGACACCGTCCGGCACTACCGCTTTTCCAACGAGCGTGATCCGGGACATTAGCGGTCCTCTATTGGCGGAACTTGACCGGGACACCACCGGGCTGTAGTAACATTCTCCAGCATGTCAGCGATCTTCCGGTCCGTCCTCTCTATATCCGCCATGGCCGCCCTCTCGCGGGTCACCGGCTACGCCCGGACGGTAACCATGGCCGCGGTTCTCGGGGTCGGGGTGGTGGCTAACGCGTACACGGCCGCGAGCTTCCTGCCCATTATTATCTACGAGCTTTTTCTCGGTGGCATCCTCTACTCTATCTTTATACCGCTCCTGATAGAGCGGATCACCGCCCACGGTGAACAGGACGCCCGGGACCTCACGAACGCGCTGCTCACCGTCATACTGCCGCTGCTCGCGGTGGTCGCCACCGCCGGCATCGTGTTCGCCGAACCCATAGTCCGGCTCGCGACCAATTGGACCTCCGCTCAGCAACTCTCGCCCACAGAAGCCCGGGACACGTTGCAAATAGCGGTCCTCCTGTTCCGGATTTTCGTCACCCAGATCTTCCTCTACGGCATTAACGCCATCGTGACCGGCGTCCTGAACTCCCACCGGCGGTTTTTCCTGCCGAACTTCGCGCCGGTCCTGGTGAACCTGGTGGTTATAGGCTCCCTGCTAGGCTATGCCCTGCTCGCCCCCGGACAGCGCACGCTCGGCATCTACCTGCTCGCCGTCGGGCCTACCGTGGGGCTTGCGGCCATGATGCTGGTGCTGCTCGGCGCGATGCGCCGGCTCGGCTACCGTTTCCGGCCCCGCTTCTACCACCCGGCGCTTCTACCGGCCGCAAAGCTCGCCGGCCCGATGCTCCTTTTCGTGGCGGCTTCCGTCGGGGTACAGTTTTTCGCCAACCGGCTCGGCACGTCCTTTAACGCGGCTCCGCAGTTGTTATACGCCTTCACGATCTTCTCTCTGCCCTACGGTATCTTTGTGGTCTCTATCGCCACGGCGCTCATGCCGGAACTCTCCGAGAAACACTCCCGAGGAGACACCGAGGGCTACCGCGAGACGCTCTCCTTCGGCCTGCGAACGATGATGTTTCTGGTGGTGCCGGCGACGGTCGGCCTCGTCACCCTCGCCACCCCGATAGTCGGTATTCTCTACCAGCGCGGACGCTTCGACCCCGCGGCTAGCGAGACCGTGGCGGCGCTGCTAGTTGCTTATTCGGTCGGGCTGCTCGGCTACGCGGCGTACTTTATTCTGGTCCGGGCGTTCTACTCCCGCCAGAACACAAAGATCCCCGCCGTCCTCAACGCGGTTCTCCTCGTACTCTACGTTGGCCTGGCCTACCTCCTGAAAGAGCAGATGAACGTGTTCGGCGTGGCGTTCGCCCTTTCCGTAGCGAATACGGTCCTCGCCCTCCTGTGCCTGGCCGCCACCCGCCGGGACCTCAAACGTCTCCAGGGCCGCCGCCTGCTACGCTCGCTCGGGAAAGTGCTGGTCTGCGGCGGCGTCATGTACGCCGCCGCCCGAGTCGGGACGACCGTTTTCACTCCCGGGCCGGGTTTGCTGGGGCAGGCCCTCGTAATAGCCGTTGTCGGCGGCGGCTCTCTGGCGGCGTACCTCGGCGCGGCGTTGCTACTCCGCGCCGAGGAGCTAGACTCAGCCGTGGCGCTCTTTCGGCGGCGCTTTGTCCGCACCTCCGCTGAATCCAACGAAGCCGGGGAGGACGGCCCGTAACGCCCTACTCCCCGCTCTGCGTCTCCCAGACGCGCCTGGAGACATTCTTTACAAGGTCTTCGCCCTTGTCTACTTTCTTGGGACCGTACTTGGCGAGGATGGCGACCGCGTAGGGCCGGTCTTCGTGATAGACGATGGCGACCTCGTTATAGACTTTGTACAACCACCCGGCCTTGTGGGCCACATCGACGTCCTCCGGTACACCGTCCGTGAGCCACCGCTCGACGGTATTCTGGCGCATGAGGGCTACCATCCGCCGGCAACTCTCCTGGCTCGCGGCCCGTCCGTCGTAGATACTCTCCAGCATCGCGGTCATGTCTTGCGGCGTGGTCCGGTTACCCAGGGACGGGACTACGGCCCGTTCGCTGGATAGTTTCTGGTATAGGACGGTGTCCTTTGTTCCCATTGACCGGGCTACCTCGTTTACTTTTTCCCGTCCTCCGGCGACGCGGGTAAGAACGTTGGTCGCCACGTTGTCCGAGCGGAGCATCATCCGCCACAGATATTCCTCGATAGTATGAGGCGTACCGGCATACTCGTACTGCAGGTTGCCCGCCCCGGCGGCCCAGTCGGCGGGTGTTATCTGTACGGTGGTCGACGGGGAGATCTCCGCGGCGTCTATTTTGCGGTACACGGCGACCATCACCGGTATCTTTAAAACCGATGCCCCGAAAAAGCTCTCGTCCGGGCGGATGCCGTAACCGTAATCTCCCTTGAGGTCCCGTACATAGACCCCGGCTACTCCACCGTATCCCTCGACTTCCTGCTGGATCCCCGCGAGGCCTTTCTCGACCGGCGGCTGCTTTTTCTCCGGTACGCCGTCCATCACAGGCTCCGGCGGCGGGGATTGCGCCGGACCGGCGGGCGGCAAGCTTTCCGACTCGACGGGCTGTTCTTGAAGGAGCGTACCGGCAGGCGCGTTTTCCGGGTAGACGGCGGTCAGGAGGTCCTCGGGGACCCCGCCGAGCACGGCCCGCTCGTTCTCCGGGCTTTTTTTCTCGTCCGCCAGGATAGATCGTCGGACCTCCCACCCGTTCTCCGAGTGCTCCAGAAAGACCACGTAATCGACCTTTTCACCCGGCGCCGCCACCCGAACGGAGGCCCACGAAGGGTCCATAACACTGCGGTACAGTCCCTTTACAGACCGTGGATCCAGGTCCGGAAGCTCCGGCGCCAGCGTCGCGTAGGCGACCGCCGCAGGCCCATCCGCGATATCCGGCGCCGGAGCTTCCGGCGCGGCCGTCGTCTCCGGTGTATCAGCCGTTACCTCTTCCGCGCGGGCCGACCCGCCCGCGGCCGTCGTCTCCAGGACCGCCGTCTCCAAGGATGTCCTCCCTGAGGAGGTCGTCTCCGGGACCGTTATCTCTGAGGTGCTGGCTACGGAGGTACCGCCTTTTTCTCCGTCGCGGCCGGAAGCGTCCTGGGTAGCGCAGCCGGTAGACAGCAGGATCCCGACCAGCACCAGCACGCCAAACGCCCCGCAACGTCCCATAAAACGAGTTTTCAGTCGAGAAGCAGCGTCCGTCAAAAAGGTCCCTCGTGGAGCCACGCGCCGGCCAACATATCCTGATATATCAATAGTATACCTTGCAGAACCCACTATTCCCGGATAGAGCTTGCAGGTTTATTTTCAACATTAACAATACTATGGTTTGGACATTAGGCGAGCCCTCATTTACACTCTGACTTCTATGGAGCAGGCTAGTTTGCAGGTCGTAGAAAGCGTGAGGACGCTGTGGTGGCAGGTAGAGCTAAACGGTTTATAGAGTTCCGGCGCTTTAACCGTAGCGAGCGTTTCTCCGCGGCCTGGCGTCCCGTCGGGCACTAATGAAGGTCAGAGTCCGGCCGTGCGAGGATGAAGACCTCCGTAACGGCGTTGCGAAGCTCCGGAAGCTCGTATACAGCGAGCAGTTCACCGAGTCGCCGGAGACGTTCGACGCTGGTTGGCACTACTCTATCTGGCGCTGGCTCGACACCCACCCGCTCGGCGGCAGTCATATGCACCGCTGGGTGCTCGACGCGGACGGGCAGGTCGTGGGTTTCCTCGCCGGGGTGCCGCAGTATTACCGTATAGGAGGCCAGCGGGTTATAGCCCACACCCCGGCCGACTATCAGGTACTCCCCGAGTATGGCTTCCACGCCTTATCCCTGATGCGGACGTTCTTCCGCACGGTAGAGAACTGCGTCGCCTGCGACTACGTACCTTCGGCCATCCAGATAGAGACCCGGCTCGGCGCCGAGGAAGTCCTCAAGCTGCAGTATGGGGTAAAGCTGATGAACCTCTCGCGGTTGCCGCACCTGCCTGCCGCGGTACCGAAGTCCGGGCTGCGGGTGCTGAACACCGGCCGCCGGGCGCTCGATAGGGCGCTCGGAGCGGCCTTCGGGGGCAATCTCGAAGCCGAGCGGATCAAACACTTCGGGGAGGAGTTCGATCAACTTTTCGAGAAGATCGCCGCCGCGGTGCCCTGTGTCCCGGAGAAGGACGCCGCGTTCCTGCGCTGGCGCTACGGGCCGGACTCCCCGCAGTACCCGGTCACCGTGCTCGGCGTGCGGGGTCCGGGAGCCGAGGGGTTGCTCGGCTACGCTGTTTTACGGGTTACCGCGGATGGGGATAACGGGTACCTGCTGGACCTTACGACGCTTCCGGGGCGTCAGGACGTGGCGCGGGCGCTGTTGCGGGGGGCGATCCGGCATTTCGAGAGGACCGGGAGCTACATAATCCGGTACCGCTTTGTAGAGTCGCCGACCTCGCCCCGGGCCGGAGACGTCTGGAAGCTAGGATTTTTCCCCCGGAATAGCCGCCGGCACACGTTGCTGGTAAAGTTTGCGGATAGCGAGCTTCAAGAGCTGGCGGAAAAAGCCGGTAACTGGTCTTATAGCATCGGTGACGGCGAAGCAACTTTCTGGGTTAGATAGTCAGATAAGAGGAGGTAAATGCTGATGGCTGTAAATACCGATAGCACTGCTGCCGAAATCCGCGGTTGGCTAAAGGAAAACGTGGCGGGGAGCAGCGACGTCCCCGACGACTACCCTCTTATAGAGAAGGGTGTCCTGACCTCGTTGCAGACGGTAGAACTCGTGATGTTTATAGAAGAGCGTTTCGGGGTTACCGTGGAAGACGAGGAGCTTGATGAGGAGAACTTCGAGTCCATAAACTCCATCGCCGGGCTGGTGGCGAGTAAGACCGCATGACGAAGTACCCCGAGTTCACCCTGCACGACCTGCTCCGCAACGCCGTAGAGGCAGACCCGGAGCAGGTCGCGGTGGTCGAGGGCAAGACCGAGCATACCTACGAGGATCTCTCCCGCGCGACCGACGCCTTGTGCGCCGCCCTTATAGAGGAAGGCGTTGAGAAAGGCGACCGGGTCGGCGTCTACCTGGAGAAGTGCTGGGAGTCGGTGGTCGCGATGCTCGCGGCCTCCAAAGCGGGGGCGGCTTTCGTGAATATAAACCCGCTCTTCAAGGCTCCGCAGGTCGAGTACGTGGCCCAGGACTGTGACATCCGGGTAATGATCGGGGACTCCGCAAAGCTCCAGTCCCTGGAGCTCGGCACGGCCACGGCCATGTTCTACAAAGGAGAGCCACTGCCCGAGGGCCTCGCGAAACGGACCGTGGATATAGAGGAAGCGTTGCAGGGCGACGGTCAGCAAGCTACCGCTACCCAGCACGTCTCGGAGGTAGACCTCGGCACGATCCTCTACACCTCGGGGTCCACGGGTATGCCGAAAGGGGTTGCCACCAGCCAGCGCAACCTGGTCGCCGGAGCCCAGATCGTCTCCGACTACCTGGATAATACACCGGAGGACCGCATCCTCTCCGCGCTGCCCTTGAACTTCGACGCCGGGATGAGCCAGGTATCGACCGCTCTGCGGGTCGGGGCGACGCTGGTCTTACAGCGGTCGCGACTGCCGGGGGATCTACTGCGGGCGCTGCGACGGTACGAGATCACCGGCGTCACCGGGGTGCCGCCGCTGTGGGCTCTCCTGCTACGCAGCGCCAGAAGCCTTGAAGAAAATCCACTCTCGCACCTGCGCTACATAGCCAACACCGGCGGCCGCATACCGCAGGCGAACCTCGAAGAGTTAAAGAGGTTGCTTACCGGCGGGAGCGGGACCAGGATCTACCTGATGTACGGACTTACCGAAGCTTTCCGCTCGACGTACCTGCCGCCGGAGGAGATAGATCGCTCCTCGCCCGAAAAAGGCTGGTGCCTCGGAAAGGCGATCCCGAACACCGAAGTTCTGGTCGTAAATAAGTCCGGCGAGGAGTGCGCCCCCGGTGAGATCGGCGAACTCGTGCACCGAGGTCCGACGGTCGCGATGGGCTACTGGGGCAAGGAGAAAGAGACGCGGGAGGCGTACCGGCCGAACCCGCTGGCCCCGCCGGAGCTACTGGACGCGGAGAGGGTAGTTTACTCGGGGGACCTCGTGCGGCGCGACGAGGAAGGGTATCTGTATTTGATCGGGCGAGAAGACGCCATGATCAAGACTCAGGGGTACCGGACGAGCCCCGAGGAGGTCGAGAATCTCCTTATAGGCTCCGGTCTCGTGCAAGAAGCCTGTGCTTTCGGGGTAGAAGACCCCGATGTCGGCCAGCAGATAGTAGCCGCCGTTTCCCTAAAGAACGGCGACACCGGGGATGACACCATATCCCCTATCCGGGAGTATTGTATGGAGAACGGTCCACCGTACATGGTGCCCAAAGATATCGTCGTGGAAGACGAGCTACCAAAGACCGCATCCGGCAAGATAGATAGAAAGACGATCAGTAATGCCTACAACGCAGGTAGATAAAGCCTTTGATCTGGCGGGGCGCTTCGGCGGCTCCGAAAACGGTGAGTTTACCCCCGGTGGGGTCCCGCTCTCCCGGATAGCGGAAGATTACGGGACGCCGTTCTACCTGTACCACGGAGGTATGATCTCCTCGCGGGTCCGCCGCGTGCGCGAGGCCCTCGGCACCGAAGTCTCCTACTCGGCAAAGGCGAACCCGAACCTCGCCGTCTGTCAGCTTGTCGCCCGAGAAAGGGAGGCCGGGGCTGAAGTCGCCTCCTCGGGAGAGTTGGTTGTAGCACTGGCGGCCGGCTTTGACCCGCAGGATATAGTCTTTGCCGGACCGGGAAAGACCGACGAGGAGTTGCGGCGGGCCGTGGACAAGGGCATCTTCGCGGTCAACGTCGAGTCTCTGGGCGAGATAGACCGTCTCGCGGCCATCGCCAAAGACGCCGGGCGCAGTGCCGGGGTCGGATTGAGGATCAACCCGGAGACCCAGCTAATGGGCTCCCAGATGCGCATGGGCGGCACGGTCGGCCAGTTCGGAATGGTCCAGGCTGACCTCGCCGAAGCCGTGGAAAAAGTCCAGTCCTACCCGAGCCTGCGGCTGCGGGGGGTGCACATCTATACCGCGACCCAGGTCTTCGACGTGGACGCGCTCGTTGAGCACTGCCGCAACATCCTCGAAGTTGCCTTAGAAGCCGCGGACGCCGCCGGGCATCCGCTGGAGATGGTGGACTTCGGCGGCGGCTTCGGGGTGCCGTACTTCGATAAGATGGAAGAGTTCGACTTGGAACGCTTTGGCGAGGGCTTCCGGGAGCTTCTGGACTCCTACAAGCCCGACCCCCGGCTCTCGGGGTGCCGGTTTATCTTCGAGCTCGGGCGCTACCTGGTCGCCGACGCGGGCCTTTACGTTACGAAAGTCGTGGACGTAAAGGAGATGCGCGGCAAGACGTTTGTCGTGACCGACGGCGGCATGAACCACCACCTGACCGCTACCGGGAACATGGGCCAAGTGTTCCGCAAGTCATACCCGCTGCTCAACCTTAGCCGCCCGGACGAGAAGCCCGGCGAAGAGGGTATAGCGGTCGCCGGACCTTGCTGCACGCCGCTGGACCTGTTTGGCAACAACATACCGCTCGTGGCCCCGGAGGTCGGGGACCTTATCGGGGTGTTCTACAGCGGGGCCTACGGCTACAGCGCGAGTAACCTCGGCTTTTTGAGTCATCCGTCCCCCGCGGAGGTGTTGGTCTGGCAAGACGAGGCCCGGCTCCTGCGAGCCGGCGGAAAACCGGAGGACGTGCTAAACGGCCAGAAAGCGCTGCTCTAGAGCCGTTCAGCCCGCCAGCAAGTCAGCTTTTCAGCAAAGCTAATAGCTCGTTCAAAAAACTTCACTTCCCTGAACGTTGCTTTGGAATAGGGCCGGGTGTGCTCGGCCCCGAGTCTCTACTCTTCCGTTCCGGCTTTTGCGGCGTGTGTCTTTAGTTCGTGGTCTATGAAAGCCGGGATCATGGCGCGGTATACCTTCTCGACGACGTCCGGCTCCGCGCCGTGCTCGGCGGCGAGTTCTCTAACCTTCGACACTACCGCTTCTACCCGCTTCGGGGCTCGGACATCCTCGGCACTCGTTTTGAACCTCGCGGCCTGCCGGACGTAGCCTCCTCTCTCCGCCAAGAGTGCCACGATCCGCCCGTCTATGGCGTCGATATTCCGGCGCACCTCTTCGAGGCTTCCGCAGTTATCCACTCTTCACCGACCTTCTACGGGTCTATGGGCGCTAGCGGGACTTCCGACGGTTTGATGACCTCTCCGTCTTCTTTCTCTATGGCCTTGTAGGTGTCGGTGTGTAGGGGGCCGCTCCGGAGGGTCTCTCCAGTATTCGTGTCTGTGACCGTCTTGTAGGTGGTGTAGGTAGCGGCCTCGTCGCTTTCGCCGGCTTCCTCGGAGTACATGTCCACCGACTTGCCCGTGGGCTGGCCGTAGATCTCCGCGTAGACGTATCCGTTGCTGACGTACTGCTGGATGAGCAGATAGCCCGACGTCGTGTTCTGGAACTGCATGTCGAGCGCCTGACCGCCCGAGCGCCCGAACCACAGAGTCGAGTCGAAGCCCGGCCGGATGTAGTTCAGCTTGGCGTAGTGCGGGTGGCGCTCCAGGATGTCCAGACCGGCCCAGTTCGCGGCCATATATAGCGTCGAAGCTATCTGGCAGAGACCGCCGCCGTCGGCGGACTCGACTTTACCGCCGCTAAATACGTGGGCCTCGTTGTAGTCCAGCGGGGCCAGGATCTCATTGGCCGAAAATACCTCTCCCGGGGCGACGAACGTACCGTTGAGCGCGTTCGAAGCTATTTGCAGGTTCGCTACCCGCTCGGGACTGTCGGCGTCCTCGACCATAAAGCTAGTCCTGTAATCCCCGATAAGCTCCGTTGGTTTCAGGTTTTCAGCCTCGGCGGTCGTAAACCTCGGCTCCTCAGTGACCACCGGGACCTGGTACTCCCGCTGCCCGGTAAAGATGCCGGCCCCGACAGCGTCGAGCAGCTTCTCCTTCTCGACGGTCTTGCCGATCTGGCCGTCCTGGACAGAGACCTGGGAGCCGCTCACCGTGTACTGCGCGCTGCGGGGTTCCGCGTTTATTTCGGAGGCGATACCGCTTATCGCGCTTTGCAGACGGTCTTTCTCGAACAGGACCTCGATGTTGCCGTCCCGGGCCCTGAGTTGCAGCGCCTCTCCTAGCTGCTCGGGGCCTATCTGCCACTCCTGTCCGTCTTCTTTCAGGACCAGCGGCCCATCAAGCGCCGCGCGGGCCTTGTCACCAGCCTCCTGGGCCGCCGCCGTAGAAACCGCCGGCGCGAGCTTCTGGCCCGAGATCTCAACGTCCCCACTCAGGCTCTCTACGGAGCGGTCCAGGTTATCCGTAGTCTTTGCGACGTCTACTTCGTAGCCGTTCCGGGCTTCACCGGCCTCGACTTCCGCCCCGTTTATCCTCACGTAACCCGTCTCGGGCTCCTCGTTTACCTGCCGGGCTAGACCTTCTATCCTGGCTCGGGAGACCTCCGAGTCGTGGCTGGCTTTGGTGGGTATCTTTACGGTGCCGAACGTGCCTTCAAACCGCTCCGATACTTGCTCAAAGACGTTGCCCTCGCGTCCGACGGCGTAAGCCGCATCCACGGTAGCCGGGACATTGAAGTTTATCCCGAGTTCTTTCGCCGGGATAGTAAAGCTCTCGCCGGAGCCCGTAAGGCGGATCTCCCGCAACTCGCTTGGTATCTGCTCCGCGAGCGTGTCCTCAGCCTCCAACGGCGACATGCCACCGAGGTCTACGTCCCCGACCTCGACACCCCGGTAGATGTCGCCCGAGTTGACCAGATAATCCGCGACCACCACAGCGCCTACCAGTACAAAGAGAACGGCCACGGAGCCTAGAGCCCAGAGTTTACGCCGAGGTTTCCGACGCGGCGCGTTACTTTCATTGCCAGAGGTTACCGCCGGATCCTCGCCGGGCTGCTTTTTGGATCTCCACCCGAGTCTGGTCTTATTCGACGGATTTCTGGCCTTCAATAGTCACGCTCCATACGGTAAACCGCAAAATTCTTGTAGCTCCGGTTTTCTAAACCCGGAAGATCAGACTACTATACGTTCTTAACAGAACTTACTATAAAAAAAGCCGCCATACAATACTATTGAGGGCAGGCTCTGTTCTGGAGCGCGGATTGTCGGACAGCTTTTCGGGGTTAGCGCTCGCGCCAGCGCCGCAGTAACTCCCGCTCGAACTCCGGGGTGAACCCGGCGCGGGGGCCTTCTTCACGGGGATTGGACCTCGCCCAGGCGAGTGTGTCACGGGCGGTTTCCTCGACAGGCCGGAAGTTCAGACCGGCTTCGAGGGCCTTTGAAGAGTCTACGGCTTTAAAAGGGATCTGGTCCTCCGGAAACCACAGTGGCCGCTCCTCCTCGGTAACCTCCGAAAGTTGTTCCCGGAGGAACTCTTCCCCGGCCCAGGTAATCTTGAAGTCTTCTCCAACGTCCGCCTCTGCATCCGCCACCCGCCGGCAGGCTTCCAGCACTTCCCGGAGGGAGACTTCGTAACTGGGACCGACGCCGTTGAACGTTCCTCCTCTACCGGCGTCGAGCATCCGGACCGCCCAGATAGAGAGGTCGCGGGCGTCGGTGAACTGCACGGGACGGTCCGGGTCTCCCGGCGCGAGCACCTCCGCGTCGTTCCTGGCAAATCGCAGCGGCCACCACGTAAAGCGGTCGGTAGGGTCCCACGGGCCTACCATAATGCCGGGGCGTAGGATCAAGGCCGGCCCATCGAATCCGCTCTGTACGGCTTCCTCACACCGGAGCTTGGCGATGCTCCGCTCCTGGAGCGGGTCGTCTTCCGACGCATCCCCGGGACGGCGCAGCGGAGAGTCCTCATCGACGACGTTCGGTCCGTCGGGGTGGTAGTTGCTGATACCGGATACAAAGCCGTAGGTCCCGACGGAGCCCGAGAGCAGCCGGGCAGTATCCGACACCGCCTCCGGGTCCGAGAACGTGTCGAAAACAGCGTCCCACTCCCGGCCGTGCAAAGCCGAGAGGTCGCCCTGGCGGTCGCCCTGTAGAGGCTCTACTTCCGGCAGGGGAGCGTCACCCTCCCGGGTAAACGCCGAGACCTCGTGACCGGCCTTTACAGCCTCCGCGAGAGCGTGGTATCCCAGAAAGCCCGTTCCACCCAGCACCAGCAGTTTCATAGAACTCCTTCAGAAGTAGATTCCCGATTCCGTCGAGGCTCAGTATTCCGGCGCTCGGTGCCGGGGACAGCGAAAGAAGCTACAGGCTGGGAGGTTTCTATGTATTCCAGGCCGGTAACTCGCCTTAGCCGCTGGCGGTTCCTTTCGTGTTTTCCAGACGCCGGAACCACAGTTCATCTACGAGAACCCCGATCACCACAGAGGTCGGTACCGCGAGCAGCGCCCCCAGCACCCCGAACGCGGCCCCCGCGACCGTTACGGAGGCCAGGACGACCACGGGGTGCAGCGAGACCGCCTGTTGCATCACCAGCGGGGTAAGAAGGTTGCTCTCGATCTGCTGGATCGCCACATAGGCGACCACTACCCATACGGCGTCGAGCGGGCTGCCGGCGAACGCCAAAAGCACCGGCGGAACCGCCCCGGCTATAGAGCCGACGATCGGGACGAACGCGACCAGCCCGGAGAAGATACCGAGCAATAGCGCCCCGGGAACCCCGATAATGTAGAGGGCAACCGTCGCCAGAATACCGACCACGGCCATCGAGAACAGCCGTCCCGCCAACCAGTACAGGAGGCTGGAGCGGGCCTCGGAAAGCACCTCGCGCGTCCGGTCCCGCCTCTCCGGCGGAAACAGCCTTACAACCCAACCCACGACCGACTCCGGAAGCGCCGCCAGATAAAGCGGCACGAAGAGTACCACTATCAGCCCAGTCAGGAAGGAGGTTATGCCGCTAAACAATCCCAGTAGCCCACCGAGAACCCGGCGCGCCACGTCCGCCAGGGCCTGGGGCGAGGGACCACCGCCGCCAAACTGGATACCCACGTTATTCGCAAGCTCCCGCGCCCGCTCGACAAACTGCGAGAACGCGCTCGGCAGGATGGAGATCAACTGCGAGATCTGCGTAGCGAGCGTCGGGAGTAGTAAGAAACCTCCGAGAACGAGAACGCCCAGGACTACGAGCACGATAAGGATTACGGCTACCGGCCTCGGGACCTTCCGCCGATACAGCACCTCAACCGGGGCCGAGAGCGCCACGGCTAGCAGCAACCCGGTCGCCAACAGCAGAACGATGGCAGCGACCGCCGCCACGAACCGGTACACCAGCAATAAGGAGAAAGCCAGGATAACAGCCCGTAACAGCCCGCGGTTAGTTAGAACATTATTAGCCATTACCTACATCTACCCATGTAGACCCTTGTCTACTCCGCGGCGGTAGATCACTATCAGTAGAGTAGTATAAGCAACAGTCCTCTAAACTACTTCCAATAGCCCCACCTTCTTAGTCCCCGATTCCGCGACCTCCGGCATACTTGCGCCATGCCACTTCTGATGAGAGGGATTTACCTCAAGACGATTGTCGCCTGCACGGGGAATGGTTCAAGTTAAGAGAACTGACGACTTACATCAAACGCTGAAGCTTCGTGGATAATTACTTGCAACATTTGTTTTAATACTTCTGCCTGATACGCTGCCTCACGTTTTTTACCTGGCTTCACTCGTAAGCCCCGCCTCGGCGCTCTGCCGGAACCGAAATTGTCTTGCCTATGGGCTTTATGGAGTTAGTGTGGGTAGGTATTTATGAAGGTGAGTGGTGGCGGGACCCGGGCTCGAACCGGGGACACCATGATTTTCAGTCATGTGCTCTACCTACTGAGCTATCCCGCCGGAGGTTGGTGCGCTAGAGAGTTTAAGGTACGGAGGACGAGCTATCAAGCGGTTGTTGGCGAATAATCTACCGCCGCGGTCGGGCTACGAAGGCGAAGTGCAGCGGAAAGTCTTTTTCACCGACACCTTGGGTCTCGAAGCCGGCTTCTTCGAGCATCTCCCTTCCTTGGGCGGCCGAGAGGGAAACTTCCGCTGGTGGACCCTGGTCCCGGGTTACGTCGGCGCTCCAGTCGATGACCAAAAGGAAACCCTCCGGACGGAGCAGCCGACGCATCTCCTGGAGCGCGGTTTCCCCGATAACCTCGTGCAGCAGGTTTACCGCCAGAACCCGGTCTACACTCCCGGTCTGGAGCGGAACCTCATTGTCCTGGATGAGATGCGTCCGGACGTTGAGGAGACCCACCCCAGCCAGACTCTCTCTAAGACGCTCCAGCATCTCCGGGCTCTCGTCCACAGCGTGGAGCGTCCCGGAAGTCAGGCTCCGCGCCACCGGGACGGAGAGCCTCCCGCTGCCGGCTCCGTAGTCCACGACCGTTTCCAGGCCGCGGAGGTCGAGTAGCTCGACGATACGCTTTTTCGGCAGAATACGCTCGCGCTCGGGGTTATCCAGGGTACCGGCTTTCGCCGGGTCGAACTTGTGGGGTTCGCGGGCCAACTACCCGGCCTTTGGGAAACGGTTCAACTCGAACGTCGACTCAACCATCTCTTTGGGCAAAGCGCCGACGACGGCTTTAGGCTGCTCCCCGGCTTCAAAGAACGCGATGGTCGGGATGCTGGAGATCCCGAAGTGCTGCGCGAGCGCGGTTTCGGCGTCCACGTCAACCTTCGCGACCTTTACCGAGCCCTCGTACTCCCGGGCTATCTCCTCCATCACCGGGGCGACCTGCCGGCACGGCGCGCACCACGAGGCCCAGAAATCCACCAGCACGGGAACTTCGGAATTTACGACCTCTTTCTCGAACGTCTCTGCGGAAACTACTACTGGCTCAGCCATGGATAAGACCTCCAAGTAAATGCTTTTCTACTGTTTAGTTTATTTCGGGTGTCAAGAGTTGCGAGACTCGACGGCGGCGAGCACCAGGCCGACCACGGAGGTCAGGATCAAGACTACCGATGGCCCCACGGCGTGAGGGATCACACCGGCAAGGCTCGCGAGAGCCGAAAGTAGACACAGCGCCGAAGATACCAGGAGCATCGCAATGGTCGTTCTCTTCGCCCGCAGGGCGATACGCTCCCGGCCCATCTCCCCGATAAGCGAGTCTACGCTCTTCGCTCGTTGCGGTTTGCGCTTCATAAAGCACTCCCTACCGACGGGTGACCTTCGATCCACTTTGGCACCCAAGCTATTCTGCTGGGGTGCAGCAGGGCGGGAGCGACGGGACTCGAACCCGCGGCCTCTGGCGTGACAGGCCAGCGTTCTAACCAACTGAACTACGCCCCCGCGTGAGGCGAGAGTTTAGCAGACGCCACCAGGTATTTCTAACGAGAGCAGGCCGCCGCAGATGTTAGTCTGGAAAAATCCCGGCGCTATGCCGGAGACGTTTATGCCGTGGGGCTCAACGCTGTGTACGAGGTTAACCTCCGAGTTGGTCCAAAATCTCTTTCAGCCTCGCCGCGTCCGCCAACGGTATTCCGGTCAGGAAGCTGGAACGTACCTCGCTTTTGTCCTTGGTCAAGTCGGTGTGCTCGTGGTCGGGTTGCACGGGCAGGTGGCCGTGATGGTTGGTGGCATCAAACCTGTACACCTCTTCTCCTTGAGCGTCGAGTATGACGTATGCGTAGTCGAATCTGCTAGGCACGCGAACGATAACCTTGTATTTGCTCTCTCGCAGGCCCGTGACTTGGTACTGGTCTGGTACAGGCTTTTCTATTGAGCAGTTTAACTCGTCTTTGAGAACTTGCTTTCCCATTTCGAAGATGTCTTCCTGCGAGAAGGTTTCGACCTCAAACGGCCAAACGCCCCCGAACTTCTCCGCGATAAAGTGTAAGAGGGAGGGGAACTGCTTGACTTCCTCCTGGCATCGCGGGCAAAGCTGCACGCCGACCATCGCCCCCCCCGCTGAACGTGGTGGTATTCAACCCTTCGTACGGTTCCTTGCACACCGTGCAGAGGTCCGACGCCAGGAAGATGCCCCCGTCTGCGACCTTGGCGATTTTTCTGCCCTCGTGAATTGTTGCGAAGGGTGCCGTCTCGCGTTCCAGTTTTTCTCTAAACGTTCTCACCCGCTCGCAACGACCGGTTTCTCCGATAAGGGTTTTAAATTCAGATTCCTGTATAGGCTTGAAGTCGAAGCCCTCCTGTCTAAAGCTGCGCAACGAAGCAGCTACATCTTGCTCCATGTATCGCTGCCGATGCACGTAAACCCGTGCCAAAGGCGAGAATTCGCGTGGGGAATAAAGGGCGCAAAAGACGAATTGCTCGCCGCTGATGAACACAAACAACCTGTCGGCATCGGAAAGCATCGAATCGAACTCCCCAACGTCGTCTAGGTCGGCCTTCATAAAGGGTGCCGAGTCCGCCATGTTCGCAGCGCACAAACGCCACACAACCTCGTCAACACCCTTCCCTTTCAATTCGAAGCGGAAAGCCACCGAGGCCGCGTATTCTGTCGTCAGCATCCGTTACTCCTAGCTCGAATAGCATCGTCGCATGGTGAACTCGGTCAAAGGCCGGTTTTATGTTCTATAAGTTTCTTGTGTATTTGTTAATTTTTCAAGACCCAATCTTCCGCCCCCCCCCCGGAACCTCCGCCAGCGGTCCTTCAAGCCTCTCCTAGAACGCTCCGGGCTACCGGACATATCCTTCCACGACCTCCGCCACACCTGCGCCTCTCTCTTATTCCAGAGAAACGTACATCCCAAGTTCGTCCAAGAACTCCTCGGGCACTCCTCCGTCGCCGTAACCCTCAACACCTACTCCCACATGCTGCCGGGTATGGGAGGAGAGGACGCCGACGCGATGGGCGACGCGATGGGTTAGAAAGGCCGTCTGGGGGCGATTTCCGGGCTATTTTAGCCTCTACTGTCGTCAAAAGCCCCGGGCACGCCGCCGGGGACTTTTACCGTTACGCCGTATTCCCTATAGATAAACACTATTGCGAAGTGGGCGATGCTGGGTTCGAACCAGCGACCCCCTCCTTGTAAGGGAGGTGCTCTACCCCTGAGCTAATCGCCCCGCGAAGCGGTGCCCCCAACGGGATTCGAACCCGTGCCGCCGCCTTGAAAGGGCGGTGTCCTGGGCCTCTAGACGATGGGGGCTCAGGCAAGTGCCTGTGAGCCAGGTAGGGATCGAACCTACGACACGAGGATTAAAAGTCCCCTGCTCTGCCACTGAGCTACTGGCCCGCTCAGCTAAGGAGTTTACCAAACGTATCGAGGTTCTAAAGGTACCCGTGGGGTCGTATCTAGGAGTCTCCGGCCGAAAACAGGCTCCCCGAAGACCGCTCCGAGCGCCGGACGATGTAGAGGGCCGCCGATAGCGTTATGATGAGCGCCGTGAGTACCCCGAGTTCGTAGAGCAGGCTGGTAAACTCCGGCGTGCCGAGAGACTGGTCGATGGAGACCGTAACGGCCAGGATACGCCTTACGACGGCGATCAGGCCGACCACCAGGAACGGCTCGGCGATGACCGCGGCGATCTGGTTCTGGCGAATTATGGTGCTGATAGTGCTCAACAGCTCGACGAAGATGAAGATCAGAAGTATCTTGTCGAGGATCGCGAGCGTCGTATCTAGCACTCCGGCACCGAGCACACCTATGAGGTCCACGACCGCCGCGTAAAAGATCATCCCGGTGATTATCACCAGAAAGACCGCCGCCGCGTAATACGCGAGCCGCTCCAAAAAGTCCAGCAGACTTTCTACACGGGTGCTCCTATTCGAGTCTTCGCTCATAGGCTCCGTCCTGTATTCCTAGTGTAAGAAATGACGCCGGCCAGTAAAGACCATCGCCATCCCGTGACGGTCGGCGGCCTCGACTACCTCCCCGTCGCGCTTCGAGCCGCCGGGCTGTATGACAGCCACCACCCCGGCCCCGGCTAGCGCCTCCAACCCATCGGCAAACGGGAAAAAGGCGTCGCTGGCGGCCACCGAACCCTCGGCCATCTCACCAGCCCTCCTTACCGCGATCCCGGCGGACTCGACCCGGCTCGTCTGTCCGGCTCCGATGCCGACCGTCGCGCCGTCCCGGGCGAGCACTATAGCATTGCTCTTGACACCCTTCGCCACCCGCCAGGCGAAAGCGAGGTCGTCCATCTGTTTCCCGGACGGCCGGGTTTCGGTCGCCACCTCATACTCCTCACCGACCTCGATGCGGTCGGTAGTCTGGACCAGCACGCCGCCGGTCACGGGCTTCGAGGCGAGCGACGGTCGGGGCAGGGCTCCGGCTTCGAGGAGGGTCATGTTCGGTTTCTCGGAGAATATCTTGCGGGCCTCTTCGGTGAAGCCCGGGGAGATCAGGACTTCGGTGAATACCTTCGATATTTTCGCCGCAAGCTCCCCGTCGACCACGGCATCGAGCGCCACGATGCCCCCGAAAGCCGAGACCGGGTCGCAGGCGAGGGCTTTTTCGTAAGCTTCCAGCGGACTCCCGCCGACCGCCGCCCCGCAGGGGTTCGCGTGCTTGATAATTACCACCGCGGCGGCCGACCCGATCTCAACGAGGTCCGAGAGTACGGTGCGGGCCGCATCCACGTCGTAGAGGTTGTTAAAGGAGATCTCGCGCCCCTGCAACCGCTCTACCCCCGAAAGCAGATGCGACGCCCCGGCCTCGGCGTAGTAAGCCGCCTCCTGGTGCGGGTTCTCCCCGTAACGTAGAGTAGATACCTTCTCGTAGTCCACCACCCGGTGTTCCGGAAAGTGCGCCTCTTCTACAAAGCTTTCTTCTACAGGCTCAGCCGTAGCGTCTCCATCTCCTACCTGGTCCCCGAGCCACGAGGAGATGCGGGCGTCGTAGGACGCAGTCTGGCGAAAGGCGGCGAGCGCCAGACGCCGCCGGGTCTCCTCCGAGACCTGACCCTGGTCTTCCAGCTCGGCCAGCACCTCGTTGTAGAACTCCGGCGAGGGTACGACCGTCACGGACCGGAAGTTCTTCGCCGCCGCCCGGAGCATCGCCGGTCCACCGATGTCTATCTGCTCTATGGCGTCTTTCTCATCTATGCCGGGGTCTTCTTCGACCGTCTTCTCGAACGGGTAGAGGTTCGCGCAGACGAGGTCTATCGGGGCAAGGTCATGCTCGACGAGCTCCAACACGTGGTCCGGGTCTTCGAGGTTTGCGAGTATGCCGCCGTGGAGCTTCGGGTGGAGCGTCTTTACCCGGCCACCGAGTATCTCCGGCGCTCCCGTAACCTCCGATACCGACGTCACCGGCACCCGGCCGTCCTCCAGAGCTTTAGCCGTCCCGCCGGTGGAGATAACCTCAAAGCCAAGCCTCGACAACCGGCGGGCGAACGCGACGACCCCTTTTTTGTCCGATACTGATACCAGCGCCCGGCGTCTCATCTGTTCCAATTCAGGTCCTTCCCAGAAAACCTTCCCCAAAAGTAATCCGCCACCGCTCCCACGAGCAGCCGGTGCTCGACCGGGTGCAGCCGCTCTAATAGACTACTCTTTGTATCCCCGGGCCGCACGGCAACCGCCTCCTGGGCCAGAACCGGCCCGGAGTCCACCTCCGCGACCGCGAAGTGAACCGTTACCCCGGTCTCCGTAACCCCCGCCGATAGCGCCCGCCCCACAGCATCGAGGCCCTTGAACTCCGGCAACAGTGAAGGATGGACATTGATCACGTCCGGGGCTCGTCCGAGGAAAGCTCCCGAGAGCACCCTCATGTAGCCGGCGGCGACCACGAGCCCCGGCTCGTAGGCCAGCACCCGCTCCACAAGCTCCGCGTCAAAGTTCTCGCGCGTCGCGAAACTACCGGAATCTACATGCTCGACCGGGATACCGGCTTGCCGCGCCCGCGTAAAGGCGAAGGCGTCTCTCTTATCCCCGGCAACCACGGCGATGTTCTCGGGGTAAGACTCGATCAGGGCTTGCAGGTTCGTCCCCGAGCCCGATGCCAAGATCGCAAAGCGCGCCCCTTCGGGTAGAACATCCGGACGCGGCTGGACGTCCTCCGCCGACTCAGACAAACTCCACATCCCCGCCGTTATCTACGACCTCCCCTATCCGCCAGGCCGCGCACCCCGCGTCCCGCAGTGCCGCGAGTCCCGCCTCCGCTTCTCCGGCCGGCACGACGGCGCAGTAGCCGACCCCGAGGTTAAAGACCCGCCGCATCTCGTCCTCCGCCACACCCCCGGCGCGGCGTATAAAATCGAAAACTTCCGGTTCTTCCCACGAATTGGCCGATAGCCGCGCCCCGAGGCCGCCGAGCGCCCGCGGCAGGTTGCCGGGCAGACCGCCGCCCGTGATGTGGGCCAGTCCCCGCACCTCGACCGCCTTCCGTAGAGCAGATATTTCCCGCACGTAGGCCCGGTGGGGCTCCAGATAGAGGTCCCCGAGCGGGCGTTCCAGGCCCTCCGGCACGTCTGTGTAGGAAAGCCCGGCATCCACGACCACCTTGCGGGCCAGTGTGTAGCCGTTGGTGTGGAGCCCGCTAGAGGCGAGGCACAGGACCGTGTCCCCGGCCCGCACTTTTGCACCGGTTATGACTTCTTCCCGCCCGGCGGCTCCTATACAGGCACCTACCACGTCGAGGTCATCCGCCGCGTAAAGCCCCGGCATCTCGGCCGTCTCCCCGCCGACAAGCGCTATGCCTAAAGTTTTGCAGGCTTCCGCCGCCCCCCGCACGACTTCGGCTACTGTTCCGGGGTCTAACTTGCCGCTCGCCACGTAGTCCAGGAACATCAGCGGTCGGGCTCCGGTGGCTAGTACGTCGTTGGCGCAGTGGTTTACGATGTCCGCGCCGAGAGAGCAGTACCGGCCCAGTTCTTTCGCGACGAGCACCTTTGTCCCGACGCCGTCTATCGTGGAGGCGAGAACCGGCCCTCCCGGACTGGGCAGCGCGTACAGACCGGCGAAACCGCCGGAAGTGGAGATTACCTCCGGGCCGTGGGTGGCAGCAACGGCCTCGCGCATCAGACCGACCGCTTTTTCGCCGGCCGCGATGGACACGCCGGCGGCCTCGTAGGAAGTTTCCGGGTGATCTTCCGGCAACAGCTACCGTCTCCTAACGGGCGTGGGTACCGGCTCCAGGGCGTGTTTGCTCGACGTACCTTCTGTTGGATACTCGCCGTCGAAGCAGGCCCGACACAGGGTGGGCTTCGGCTGGCGAGTCGCGGCTACCATGCCTTCTGTCGAGAGGTAGGCCAGGGAGGTGGACCCAATCTGACCCCTTATCTCCTCCACCGAGTAGTTCGCCCCAACGAGCTGGTCCGGCGTGTCCATGTCAATACCGTAGTAACACGGACCCGTTACCGGCGGCGACGATACCCGGAAGTGGACCTCCCGAGCCCCAGCCTCAAAAAGTAGCTCGACCAGCTTACGGCTCGTATTTCCCCGCACGATGGAGTCGTCTATGACTACCACCCGCTGGTCCTTTATGATCGACGGCAACGGGTTCAACTTCAGCCGCAACCCCAACTGCCGCATACCCTCCGTCGGCTGGATAAACGTCCGGCCCACGTAGCGGTTCTTTATAAGCCCTTCGGCGAACGGGATACCGCTCTTCTTCGAGTACCCGACCGCCGCCGGTATCCCCGAGTCCGGGACCGGTATCACCACGTCGGCTTCGGCCGGAGCCTCATCCGCTAGCGTCATCCCCATTCGTTCCCGGGCTCCGGCGACCTCGTGCCCGCCGAGCCTGGAGTCCGGCCGGGCGAAGTACACGTACTCAAAGACGCAGAGGGCGTGACGCTCGCTCTTTATCTCGTAGCTCGTAATACCCTCGTCGTCGAGCACGACCACCTCGCCGGGCGCAACGTCCCGCAAGAACTTCGCCCCCACGATGTCCAGCCCGCAGGTCTCGCTGGATACCGCGTATCCGCCTTCTATCTCCCCGATACACAAAGGCCGGAAGCCGAACGGGTCCCTGAAGGCGACCAGCTTGTCCCCGATGATCATGGAGACTGAGTACGCCCCGTTGAGGGACCGCATCGCGTTCCGGACCGCCTCCCCGACCGGCACCCCGGACTCCAACTCCCGCACGACGCTGGCAGCTATCAGAGCGGTGTCAGAGGTGGAGTTGAATTTGAAACCGTCCTCGACCAGAAGGTCCCGTAGCTCCGGCGCGTTCACCAGGTTCCCGTTGTGGGCGACGACGACGTTGTTCTCCCCCCTGCCCAGGAACTCCGGCTGGGAGTTTTCCCAGGATGCCGAGCCGGTTGTCGAGTACCGGACGTGCCCGAGCGCCATATGACCGCTTTCGAGCGACTCCAGGCGCTGGCTGTCGAAGATCTGGGAGACCAGCCCCGCGTCCCGCATCGCCAGCGTCCGCTCCCCGTCGGAGACCGCGATCCCGGCGGCCTCCTGACCCCGATGCTGCAAGGCGTAGAGCCCGAAATACGTCCGCTGCGCAAGCTCTCCCTCCAAAGCCCGCGACCGGAGCCCGAAGATGCCGCACTCCTCCTTCGGCTTGCCGTCTTCCCGAAAGTCCATCAAACCCTGTCCAACTCCTCAACCGTGCGTCCATCTCTAACGTTACCAGTGTTCAGCGTGGAAGCCGGCTCGAACAGCAGCACGTGAGCCTCATCCTCGGCCACCGGCCGGTGCTCGACGCCCCGCGGGACTATTATGAACTCTCCTGCCTCGACAGAAACGCTCCGGTCCCGGAACTCCATCGTAAAACGTCCCTCCACTACCAGAAATAGCTCGTCCTCATCCTCGTGGTGGTGCCACACAAAGTCACCGAGCAACTTTACAAGTTTAACGTGCTGACCGTTCAACTCGCCCGCTATCTTCGGGCTCCAGCGCTCATTGAACGACGCGAACTTCTCCGCCAGGTTCACCTTCTCAACGTTCTGCGGTCTCACGTGATCGCCTCCGGCTCACCTAAAGCTTCCGGATCGCCCCCGTAGAAGAGGTCCTTTTCGTAAGCCTCCTCTAGTTCATTCAGGTCCAGATCGACGAGGCCGGCGACGTCGAGCCTCGTACCGCCGGTAACCCCGATCCTGCTGTGCGGCACGTCTTTAAACGCCGACTCTAAATCCTCCAAGCGCTCTTCGGGCACGGCAACGAGTATGCACCCGCCGGTCTCCCCAAAGAGTGACACCTCCTGCCGGCCGCCGGGCAGTAGCTGTACCCGCGTCCCTATACCGCCCGCGAGCGCTATCTCCGCCAGCGCGACCGCGAGCCCCCCGCCGGAGACGTCGTGGGCCGTGTCAACGAGTCCGGCGGAAACAGCTTCCCGCACCGCATCCGAGACCTGTTTCTCCAGATCTAGGTCCGGCAGCTCGGGCGTGCCCGCTACCGCACCGTGGCGTGCGTAGAGATACTCCGAACCGTCGAGGGCCGGACGAAAGCTCCCGACGAGGAATACCGCATCTCCCTCCCGCTTGAATCCAGGTGTTGCGTTCCGGCTCACGTCCTCGTAGACGCCGACCATCCCGACGGTCGGCGTAGGGTAAATAGCGCCCCGGTCCGTCTCGTTGTACAGACTCACGTTCCCGCTGACGACCGGCGTCCCGAAGGCCTCACATGCCTCCGACATGCCCTCGATGCACTCCGCGAGCTGGTAGTAACCGTCCTTTTTCTCCGGACTGCCGAAGTTCAGGCAGTCGGTGAGCGCGACAGGCTCCGCCCCGGCGCACGAGAGGTTGCGGTACGCCTCGGCGACCGTCGCAGCCCCGCCGCCCCGCGGGTCGAGGTAGCAGTGCCGACCGCGCCCGTCGGTGGTGATGGCGAATCCGAGCTTCGTGCCTTTTATCCGGAGCACCGCCGCGTCAGCGCCGGGCAGGACCACGGTATCCGCGCCAACCTGATGATCGTACTGTTCCCACACCGACCGCCGGGAGCAGAGGTTCGGGTGCGCGAGCAACGCCTTGAGCGCCGCGTTGTAGTCCTCGACCGGCGGTAACTCCCCTACGTCCAGCCTCTCGAAGTCTTCAAGGTACGGCGGCCTTATTATCTCCCGTTCGTATGCCGGGGCGTCGGCTAGAGCGCCGGCCGGTACGGTCCCGACGACCTCGCCGCCGTCCAGCACCCGCAGGTCGCCGTGCCCGGCAACGCGCCCGACGACCGTGGCGGTTAGTTCATAGCGTTCGGCGAGGTTTAGGACATCGTCTACTTTGTCCGGCTCGACGATGGCGAGCATCCTTTCCTGGGACTCGGAGATCATAACCTCCGTAGGCTCCATACCTTTTTCCCGCCGCGGGACCTTCTCCACGTCTATCTCTATACCAACCCCACCCTTGGCCGCCATCTCCGACGCTGAAGATGTGATCCCCGCCGCCCCGAGATCCTGCAACGAGACCAGCAAGTTCTCTTCAAGCAGCTTCAAACAGCACTCTATGAGCATCTTCTCGCAGAACGGGTCCCCAACCTGCACATTGGATCGCCTCGACTCCGACTCCTCGGTCAACTCCCCCGAGGCGAACGTCGCCCCGTGGATACCGTCGCGGCCGGTCTTCGAGCCTAGAAGGACCACCAGGTTCCCCTCCCCGCTGGCCCGCGCCCGCACCAGATCCTCGACTCGGATCAGCCCTACGCACATAGCGTTCACCAGCGGGTTCCCCGCGTAAGCCGGAGCGAACTCCACCTCCCCGCCCACGGTCGGCACCCCGACCGCATTCCCGTACCCCCCGATGCCCCGCACGACCTCCCGGAACAGATACCGGGTCCGCTCCCCGACCGTCTCCCCAAAGCGCAGAGCGTTCATAGTCGCCACCGGCCGCGCCCCCATCGCCAGGATGTCCCGGATAATCCCCCCGACCCCCGTAGCCGCCCCCTCGTAGGGCTCGACCGCCGAAGGGTGGTTGTGGCTCTCCATCTTGAACGCCAGCGCCCAACCGTCCCCAACCTCGACCACGCCCGCGTTCTCCCCTGGCCCCTGCAACACCCGCTTGCCCTCGTTCGGAAAGCGCCGCAACAGCGGCCGCGAGTTCTTGTACCCGCAGTGCTCGCTCCACATCACCGAGAACAGCGACAACTCCAAGAAGTTCGGCTCTCGGCCCAAGGAGTCCACAATGCGCCCGTACTCAAAGTCCGAGAGCCCGAGAGCGCCGTACACCTCCTCTACGTTCAAAGTGCGGCCCCCACGCTGCCCAGCACCGACCGCAGTATCCTGAGCCCGTCCGTAAAGCCCGTCGACGCGTCCGACGCCCGCTCCGGGTGCGGCATCATCCCGACCACGTTCCGCCCCGCGCTGCACACCCCGGCTATGCCGTTAACCGAGCCGTTCGGGTTCTCCACGTACCGCAACACCACCCGCCCCTCGTCCTCAAGCTCCGCGAGCGTCGCCGCATCCGCATAGTAGTTACCCTCGTTGTGGGCCACCGGCAGCGTCAATTCCTCTCCAGCCTTGCATCCCGCGGTCCACGGCGTGTCCGCGGACTCCACCCGCACCCCGACCCGGCGGCACACAAAGCGCATATTGATGTTGCGCAACAATGCACCGGGCAGCAGGTGTGCTTCGGTAAGCACCTGGAAGCCGTTGCAGACGCCGAGCACGGGTCCGCCGGAGGCTGCGAAGTCTTCCAGGGGGGACATGACCTTCGCGAAGCGGGCGATGGCTCCGGGGCGGAGGTAGTCGCCGTAGGTAAAGCCGCCGGGAACTATTACGGCGTCCACGTTCTTGAGGTCGGCTTCGGCGTGAGGGAGTTCTACTGGGGTAGCGCCTATCCTTTCTATGGCGAAGAGCGCGTCGCGGTCGCAGTTCGCACCGGGGAAGATCGGCACTCCTATCCGCGCCGGGCTCAGGAGACAACCTCCCACTCGTACTCTTCGACCGTCGGGTTAGCAAGGAGCCGCTGGCACATCCCCTCGACCTCGTCGGCGGACGCGACCTCAAGCTCTATAAGACGGCCGATGTGTACAGCTTCTACACCGGAAAAGCCGAGCGCCGGCAGCGCCCGCCGGACGGCCTCGCCCTGCGGGTCGAGGATACCGGCTTTCGGGCGGACGAGTACGCGGACCTTCACGATTAGCCGGTCACCCGCCGCAGCATCTCGGCGTAGGCTTCCTCGACCCCACCGAGGTCGCGGCGGAAGCGATCCTTGTCAAGCTTCTCGTCCGTCTCCTTGTCCCAGAACCGGCAGGTGTCAGGGCTTACCTCGTCGGCCAGGACGAGCATGCCGTCCTCGTCGCGGCCGACCTCTATCTTGAAGTCTACGAGCCGGATGCCGCGCTCGTCGAAAAACGGGTACAGGACCTCGTTTACCTGGAGGCCGAGTTTCTCGCAGAACTCCAGGTCTTCGTCCGGGACGCCGAGCTCCCGGAAGTGATACCAGTTCAAAAGCGGGTCACCGAGCTCATCGCTCTTCAAGCACAACTCGACTACCGTCTCTCTCAGGGCACGGCCTTCCTCGTAACCGATCAGGCGCGCCAGGGAGCCGGCGGCGACGTTGCGGACGACGACCTCGACCGGCAGCATCGAAAGGTTTTTGGTCTTTATGGTCGTGTCGTCGACCTGCTCCACGAAGTGAGTCGGCACACCGTTATCTTCGAGGTATTTAAAGATAGCCGCGCTCACCGTCGCGTTGGTCCGGCCCTTGCCCTCCCACGAGCCGCGCTTCTGGCCGTTGAACGCCGTCGCGTCGTCCTTGTAGCGGTGCAGGAGCGTCCCGTCGTCCGTGGTAAAGACCTTCTTGGCCTTGCCCTCGTATAATAAGTTTTCAGCCATCCTCCAACCTCTCTCTTAGCTCCGAGACCCGCTCGAACACGGTATCCAGGTTCCGCAGCGGGTACGCCGGGTCGAACAAACCGTCCAGTCCGTCGCCGAGCTTCTCCCGGATCGTACCGTTCTCCGAGAGCAGGTCCCTGAAACCTCCCTCACCCCGCCAGGCCCGCATCGCCGCGTCCTGCACTATAGGATAAGCTTCGTCGCGGTCCATACCGGCCTCGACCAGCGCCAGGAGGACTCGCCCGGAGAATACAATGCCGCCGCCCATGTTCAGGTTTTCGAGCATCCGGTCTTTGTCCACGTCGAGGCCGCGCAGGATGCGGGTAGCTATAGAGAGCATGTAGAACGCCAGGGTCGTCGAGTCCGGCAGGACTACCCGCTCGGCTGAGGAGTGGGAGATGTCGCGCTCCTGCCACAGGGCGTTGTCCTCGAAGCCCACGACCGCGTTCGCGCGCAGGATGCGGGCTAAGCCGCACAGGCGTTCGGAGAGGATCGGGTTTCGTTTGTGGGGCATCGCCGAGGAACCCTTCTGGCCGCGACCGAAAGGTTCGGCAAGTTCCCGGACCTCGGTGCGCTGGCTTCCCCGGATCTCCAGCCCGATCTTTTCCAAAGTCGAACCCAATATAGCCAGGGCAGACAACACTTCGGCGTGCCGGTCCCGCTGGACTACCTGGGTAGACGCAGGCGAGGAGGATATACCAAGGTCCTCGCAGGCGAGGGCTTCGACCTTCGGGTCCACGTTCGCGTAGGTGCCGGTAGCGCCGGAGATCTTGCCGACCGCCGCGACCTCCCGGGCGTGAACGAGCCGCTCCAGGTTCCGCTCCATTTCGAACGCCCACACCGCGATCTTGTGCCCGAGCGTTGTCGGCTCCGCGTGTACCCCATGCGTCCGGCCGACCATCACCGTGTCCCGGTAGGAAAGCGACATCTCTACTAAAAGGCGGGTAAGCTCCCTGGAATCCCGGATCACGAGGTCCAGGGCATCCCGGAGCTGCAACGCCCCAGCGGTATCCACCACGTCGCTGCTCGTAAGTCCGAAGTGGAAGTGCCGCGAGACCGGGCTATCCACGGTCTCGGCGACCGCCGAGACGAAAGCTATGACATCGTGGTTAGTCTCTTCCTCGATCTCGTGGATGCGCCCGACGGTAAAGTCCGCCTTACCGGCGAGTTCTTCCACCTCTTTGGACGGTATCTCGCCGAGTGCTGCTCGGGCGCGGCAGACGGCTAGTTCGACCTTGAGCCAGGCGCGGTACTTCGCTTCTTCGGTCCAGACCGCCCCGATCTCCGGCAGGGTGTAGCGCTCGATCACGCTTACTTCTCCAGGTGTTCGGCTAGCTCTGAGTCCGAGAGCGCGAGGATCTGGGCCGCCAGGACCGCCGCGTTTGCCGCCCCGTTTACGGCGACCGTCGCGACCGGCACTCCCGACGGCATCTGTACCGTGGCAAGCAAGGCGTCAAATCCGCCGAGGGAACCGGCGGCTATCGGGATGCCGATCACTGGCAGGCTGGTCCGGGCGGCGACGGCGCCTGCGAGGTGGGCGGCCATGTCGGCGGCGCAGATAATGACCTTGAGGCCGCGCTCGCGGGCGGTACCGGCGTACTCGGAGACGCCTTCCGGGTTGCGGTGGGTGCTCATAACCTCTATATCGTGCTCTATCCCGAACTCTTCGAGGCGGCTCGTGCACTTCTCCATGATCGGCAGGTCCGGCTTGCCGCCGACGAGTATCCCGACGCTGGCCGTCAAAGCTCCTCCAGCTCCATCGCTTCCTGGGCTATGTCCGAACGGTACTGCATACCGTTAAAGTGTATCTGCTCCACGGCGGCGTAAGCTTGCGCGCGGGCTTCCATCACGCTGTTACCCGTTCCGACGACGTTCAATACCCGGCCACCGGCGGTGTAGAACCTGCCGCCCCGCTCCTCGGTCGCCGCGTGGTAGACGAAAACATCCCCCGGCAGGTTATCGAGGCCGGAAATCTCATCCCCCGCAGAAGACGTCTCCGGATACCCTTCCGAGGCGATCACCACACAGACCGCCTTCTCGGCCGACCAGGCCATCTCCCGTCCCATCAGGCTTTCTTCTCCGCTGGCGAGCATGAGTTCGAGCAGGTCCGTTTCGAGACGCGGCAGAAGAACTTGAGTCTCCGGGTCCCCGAAGCGGCAGTTGAACTCCAGGGCCTTCGGGCCGTCATCGGTAACCATGACCCCGGCGTAGAGCAGTCCAGAGTAGCGGGCCCCTATAAGGGTTAGCTGGCGGAGGGTGGGGCGGATGATCTGCTCCAGAACCGCCGCGTAGGTCGCGGGCTCCATCCACAAAGTCGGGGAGTACGCCCCCATTCCGCCGGTGTTCGGTCCCTGATTGTCGTCGTAGATAGCCTTGTAATCCTGGGCTGGCAACAGCGGCAGGATGTTCTCCCCGTCGGTTATCACGAAGACGGAGACCTCACGGCCTATTAGATGCTCCTCGATCAAGACCCGCTCTCCGGCCGCCCCAAAGCGTCCCGAAAACAGAGCCCGCACCGCTTCCTCGGCCTCCTCCGGAGAGTTAGCGACGAAGACGCCCTTGCCGGTCGCCAGCCCGTCGGCTTTTACGACGAGCGGGTAGTCCGAGGGCCGGCAGGTGCGCAGGTAGGCGAGTGCTGCCTGCCGCCGGTCGAAAGCCTCGAAGTCCGCCGTGGGTACTCCGGCGTGGCGCATGACCTCTTTAGCGAAGACCTTTGAGCCCTCGATGCGGGCCGCTGGGCGCGAGGGTCCGAAGACCTTCAGGCCCGCCTCCCAGAAACACTCCGATATGCCTCCTATAAGCGGCGCTTCGGGACCGACGACTGTGAGGTCTATCCCGGTCTCCCGGGCGTAGTCCCGCAGCCCTAAAAGGTCGTCGGCCGGGATGTCCACGGTCTCGGCGATGCGGGCTATCCCCGGGTTTCCGGGGGCAGCGAAAAGCTCCGGCCGCAGCGGGCTCCGGGCTAGAGCTTCGACCAGGGCGTGCTCGCGCCCGCCGCTACCGACGACCAGGACCCGCAAGAGCTAGACCCCGACCTTCTCCAAAATGGCCTGGTCGCGCTCGGGACCGACGCTGATCATGCACAGCGGAGCCCCGACCTCGCTCTCGACCATATCCACGTAATCCCGGGCCTCCGCCGGAAGGTCCCCTCGCATCCGGCACTCCGTTATATCCTCACCCCACCCCGGCATCGTCCGGTAGACCGGCCTGGCATGGTGCAGGTCCGTCTGGCTCATCGGGAAGTCTTCAACCCTCTCCCCGTCCACCTCGTAACCGACGCACACCTTTATCTCCTCGACCGCCGAGAGAACGTCCAACTTGGTTATGGCGAGCTGGGTCACCCCGTTAAGCCCGGCGGTGTACTTGGTCGCGACGAGGTCTAACCACCCGCAACGTCGCTGCCGGCCCGTGGTCGCCCCGAACTCGTGCCCGACCCGCCCGAGGGTCTCCCCGGCTTCGTCAAAGAGCTCCGTCGGGAAGGGGCCGTCGCCGACCCGGGTCGCGTAAGCTTTCGTCACCCCGATAACCTCCCCGATTCCCTGCGGCGGTATCCCGGCCCCCACGCACGCCCCGCCGACCGACGGGTTCGAGGACGTAACGAACGGGTAGGTCCCGAAGTCGTTGTCCAGAAGCGCCGCCTGCGCGCCTTCGAGCAGGACGGACTCGCCGCGGTCGAGGGCGTCGCGGAGGATGGCCCCGGTGTCGGAGATCATGGGCTCAATAAGCTCCCGGAACGAGAGCAGCCACGAGACGAGGTCGCTTACTTCATAAGGCTCCTCGCCGTAGACGTTGGTGAAGATGGCGTTTTTCTCCCGCAGCGCGGCTTTTAGCTTGGTCCGGAGTATGCCCTCGTCAAACAGGTCCTCGACCCGCACGCCGACCCGGGAGACTTTATCCTCGTAGGCCGGTCCGATGCCCCGGTTGGTCGTCCCGATCTTCGCCTTACCCAACGCTTTTTCCCGATGGCCGTCGAGCCGGATGTGGTACGGCAGTATCAGGTGCGACCGGCCGTCCACTTTTAGCCGGCCTCGCAGGTCATACCCCCGGCTCTCGATAGCCTCGACTTCTTCGGCGAGCACCTCGGGGTTTACGACGACCCCGTTGCCGATGGTGCACATCACACCCTCGCGCACGACCCCGGAGGGTAGCAGGTGAACGATAAACTCTTCTTTTCCGACCCGGATCGTGTGTCCGGCGTTGTTGCCGCCGGAGTAGCGTGACACGTACCCGACGTCCGTCGCGAGGGCGTCGCAGACCCTGCCCTTGCCCTCGTCCCCCCAGGCCAGACCTAGCACAACCGTGGCGCTCAAAGCACTTCCTCCCTCCCCGGCGACGCCGGGAGATCGATCGGACGCTCAGGATGATCAAATACGGCGAACGAGCATCTCCTACGAACTACCTCTCGCAAGACGTGCCCGCTTATCGCCACCGCCGCAATGTAGCACAGGTTGTAACTCTTTTGAAACTCTAGCCTTACAGGCCGGCTCCCGCTACTCAAAAAGCACCACGGGCTCGTCGTAGGAGCGGACGCGGTTCTCCTCCCACAGCCGGGCCACAAACCTCTCTAGTTCCGCGTTCCGCTCCAAAGGGTCTCCGTCCGCCATCCGCTCCAGCGGGAAGCTGACGCCTAGCACCCGCTCTTTCAACCTGAAGCGGGTAATGCCCGGCGGCAGCACGGACCCGGAGGCTACGACCTCCACTAGCTCCCCGACGCTAAAGCCCCGGTAGCGGATTACAACCCGGCTCCCACGAACGGGGTCAGCAGCTTCACCGGGACCGACCCGCCGTACCCTCCGCCCGGGCCGGTATACCGCCTGCAACTCCCAGAGCGCCCGGACTTCCGCCGCGAGCCCTCCTTCTCCCACCCGGATGAACGTCCGCTCCCCGTCACCGAACTCCACGGCGGCCAGCGCCCCGCCCTCCGGCTCTTTTTCCGTGATTACCAGGCTTTCCAGAGAGCCCAACACGGACCGTATCTCCGCCGGCTCCCGGTCCAACAGGTGACCCCAGGCTTCTGAAAGCTCCGGCGGCTCCACTTCTTGTACCAGGGTAAACCGGTGGCCGAGTTCGGATAGCGCCCGGGCCCGGTGAGCACCGTCGAGCACCAGGTACCGCTCCCCGTGCGCGACGGCTATCACCGGATGGCGTTGTACACCCTCGGCACTAATGGTCTCGCGCAGGCGGGTCAGACGGTCCAGATCGTGGGCCTCGTGCAGCAGCAAGAGATCCGACTCTACCAGCCGGAGGTTGCGAATAGACGCCAGCAAAAAGGATCCGGCTCCTAAAAAACAGGTAAGCTTCGGCTACGCTCGGCGGCCGCAGAGACCCCCGGAAAATTACGGGGCGGAAGCTCTACGAGTCCCCGCCGCGCCGCTCCCAGATAAAGTCCAGCACGATAAATCCCCCGAAAAAGACCAGCGCGATTATCGCCATGAACCCTATTATCCCGAGCAGCAAGTACACCGTTTCCAAAAGCTCTATGACCTTTCCGTAGCACCATCAAGGAGTCGGGACGGCCGGATTCGAACCGGCGACCACTCGGCCCCCAGCCGAGTGCGCTACCAGACTGCGCCACGTCCCGATGCGCAGCTTTTATGATACCAGAAGAGACCACCCAAACTACACCGGTGGTGGCCGACCGCATGCTATTATCTGCCGCGATGGAAAGAGCCGCTTTCTACATAAGGACCGATACCGCAGGCGAGCTTCCGAGCCTCGAAGAACAGCAGTCCTCAGCCACCGCCTACGCCGCGGAGCACAATTACGAGGTCGTCGCCGAGTACCGGGACCTCGAAGCACCCGGCGTTCTGCTCTACCACCGTCCCGGTATAAAAGCCGCCATCAGCAACATAAAGGAAGAGGAAGACTGGGAAGTGCTCGTGGTCGCCGAGCCGCGCTGCATCTCGGACGACGACTCAGCCCTCCACGAGTTCGTCCACAAATTCTCCTTATATAACAACCGGCTCGAATCCCCCGCGCGGGACTGGGAAGAGTTCCTCTCAGAGATGAAGTCCTACCGGCGCGCGATGAGCCGCCGCTAAGGCGGCGTTTTACCCTGAAAACGGCCAGTGAAATACAGCGGTGCGTCCGCTAATATCCCTGTTGTGAGTATTTCACCCGCTATTCTCGCGAGCCGCCAGACGTCCGGGGCGGGAAGTTAGCAGATGGGCCTGTTACGCACGATACTCGCCCTGATCATCCTCGTCGTACTCGCGCACCTCGGTCTCGTCTATGCGGGCGTGGACGAGTTTACCAACGGCTTGACGGAGGTGATCTTCAACCTCGGCCGGTTACTGGAGACTCCCGCCGAAGCCGTACTCGCCGCCCTCCCGCTCACAGAGGAACAACGGACCATCGCCGGCGGAGACGGCTTTTACACAACAGGGCTCGCCGCCGCCGGCGGCTACTTCATACTCTACCTGCTGCTCGGGGTCGGACGCCGGGACTAGACCTCAGAGATAGAGGCCGCCACCGGGAACTGGCCCATAAACTTCTTATCCACGTAGCGCTTGAGCGACATCGCCGAACGGCCGCGCCAGACAAGAGCCCCGTAAATCCCGAGCCCCGTTCCATCCCCGAGGTTCAGGACGTAGAGGTAGCGTTTCTGCGGCGCAAACGGCTTTAACGGTTCTCCCCGCAGCACGGCCCGCAGGTTGTGGAACAGCACCGGCCCCTGGCGGATGGCGAAAACCCCGAGCTTGGGGAGCCCGGTACCGCGAAACGTTACCGAGTCTCCTCCACCGAAGACCTCCGGGGCCACCGGACTCCGGAGATAGCGGTCTACCCACAACCCGCCGTCCTCTCCCGTCAGAAGGCCCGAGTGCCGGAAAGTTCCGGGAGGGGTTATACCGACCGCGGATACCGCCAGGTCGGTCCGCAACCGGCGTCCGTCCACGGTGACCGCGCAGCCGTTTTCGTACGAAGAGACCGTGGTGTCGAGCCACACTTCAGCTCCCCGGCTTTCGAGGTTGGCCTGGATGCTACGCCGAGCCTTTTCCGGGGCGCCGCCCAGCAAAGAGCCGCCGCGCTCCGTGAGGGTCAGACTTCCGCCCCCGACCTCTTCGAGAACGGAGAGGACATTTGCCGCCACCTCGCAACCGGCCGCGCCACCGCCGACCACGAGGACCCGCGGACCATCTCCGCCGACCTCCGATCCGTCTAGAGAGAAGATGCGGCGCCGGATACTCTCCGCGTTGGCGACCGGCTTTACCGAGACGACCGCTTCTCCGGCGGCCCCTCCCCGGACCTCGCTACCCAGACAAAAAGAAGCCGCGTCGTAGGCGACGCTCCGGCCGTCGCCGAGTATCAGCCGGCGGCCCTGAACGTCGACTTCTTCGACCGTAGCGTCTATAAAGCGCCCGCCGCCGCGTTCGACGAGGTGCCGGACGTCGATCCGGTCCTCCTCCGGCGTGTAGGTCCGGGAGATTACACCCGTCGCCATGCCGGAGTAGTACAGGTAGCGCGAAGGGTTTACCAGGACCACGTCGTAGCCTTCATCCACCAGTTGCGGCGTGCGGAGCAGCGAGTACAGGTGGGCGTGGCCGCCCCCGGCAAAAACGATGGTTGGCCGGTCGGCGCGGGTCATGGCTGGTTTATAGCAGACGGGATATCAGAAGGACTGAGAGCCGTTCTGTGATACCGCGACTACAAAACCTGAGCAATGTTTTATACTCCAGAGTCAATGCATCCAACCAGGAGGTTTAGGAGAAAGCGATGTACTGGAACACAAAGTTCAAATATGCATTCCATATGAGATGCTACCCGTGGAAGCGCAGGAGATGCAATGATCGAGTTTAAAGGGGTCAACAAGACTTATCCCGGCTCTGAGGAGCCGGTGGTCAACGACCTCTCTTTCGAGATCCTCGACGGAGAGGTCTGTGTGTTGGTAGGTCCTTCGGGATGCGGCAAGACGACGACGATGCGGATGGTAAACCGCCTCGTCGAGATAACCAGCGGGGACATCCTGATCGACTCGCAGTCGGTAACGGACATGAGCGCCACCGAACTCCGGCGCAAGACTGGCTACGCTATACAGGGTATCGGGCTCTTCCCACACCGCACCATTGCGGAGAACATAGCCACGGTCCCGAAGCTGCTCGACTGGGACAAGGACCGCATCCGGGAGCGCACGGACGAGTTACTGGACGTCGTCGGCCTCCCGCCGGACAGCTACCGGGACCGCTATCCGGCGGAGCTTTCAGGTGGTCAGCAGCAGCGGGTCGGGGTGGCGCGCGCTATGGCCGCCGACCCGCCGGTGATGCTCATGGACGAGCCGTTCGGGGCGGTAGACCCTATTACCCGCAGTGGTTTGCAGGACGAGTTCCTCCGAATTCAGCAGGATATAAAAAAGACCATCGTCTTCGTCACCCACGACATAGACGAGGCGATCAAGATGGGCGACAAGATCGCCATCCTAAAGCAGGGCGGTATCCTGGCCCAGTACGACACCCCCCACAAGGTACTCTCCGAGCCGGCGTCGGACTTCGTGGCCTCGTTTGTGGGGCGGGACCGGGCGCTCAAGGACCTCTCTTTAATGCTCGTCGGGGATCTAGACCTTGAACCGCTAAACGGCCAGGACCGGGATGGTATGCCCCGGATAAGCCAGAGCCTGACGCTCCGGGACGCCCTGGCGGAGTTGATCGGGGCGGGAGCTGAAAAGGGTGTGGTGTATGCCGGGGAGGAACCTGGCGAGGAGCGCGGGGAGATCTCGCTGAGCGGCATCCGCCGGCTCTCCAAGGCCGGGAGCTACGGTGGAGAATGAGTTTACGCTGGAGAACGAGAACCCGCCGCTTATAGACTTCGAGTGGATCCTCTCGAACCTCCGCAACGATATACTGCCGGCCTTTCTACAGCACCTGCTTCTCGCGCTCGTGCCGGTGGCGCTGGCGCTCGCCATAGCGGTTCCCATCGGCATCCTGGCCCACCGCTACCGGTGGCTCTACCCGCCGGCGACCGCGGTCACCGGTATCCTGTACACCATCCCGAGCCTAGCGTTCTTCGTGCTCCTAATACCGCTGGTCGGCACCGGCACGACGCCGGTGTTAATAGCCTTGACCGCCTACTCGCTTCTGGTCCTGATCCGCAACGTGGTCACCGGCCTCGACTCGGTGCCGGGAGATACGATAGACGCCGCCCGCGGTATGGGCCTCACGAATCGCCAGATACTATTCGGCGTCGAGCTTCCGCTGGCGCTGCCGGTCATCGTGGCCGGTATCCGCATCGCCACCGTGACCGTGGTGGGTATCGCGAGCATCGCGGCGTTTATCGGGGGCGGAGGGCTCGGGAGCCTGATCTTCGACGGCATAAACCGGTTGTTCTTTACCCCGATACTCGTCGGGGCGCTCCTTACGGTCGTGATAGCGGTCTCCGCCGACGTCGGGCTCTACCGCGTGGAAGGCTGGCTAAGGCCCTGGGCCAAGCGCGCGAGAGGAGCCGCCTAGCATGTTCTTCGCAGACTTCGTGGAACAGTTACAGCGCCCCGAGTGGATAGCGGCCGTGGTCCAGCACATAAAGCTCTCCGCGCTCGCGCTCTTTGTCGGGATACTGGTCTCCATACCGCTCGCGGTAGCCGTCGCCCGCTACCCGCGGACGGCGCTTGTCACCGTAAACATCACGAACCTCGGACGCGGCGTCCCGGACTTGGCGATCCTGGCCCTGCTTCTAATACCGCTCGGCCTCGGGTTCTGGACGGCGGCGGTAGCGCTCGTGCTGCTCTCGATCCCGCCGATCCTCATAAACACCGTAACGGCGCTAAACCAGGTCGACGACAAGGTCATAGACTCGGCCCGCGGCATGGGGCTCTCGGAGTGGCAGATCTTAAGCGGCATCCAACTCCCGATCGCCGCACCCGTAATATTCGCTGGCGTCCGCACCTCGGCGGTGCAGGTCGTCGCCGGTGCAACCCTGGCGACCTTTGTCGGCGGCGGCGGGCTCGGGAACTTTATCGTCGAGGGGCTCGCCGGGTTCGGCTACGCGACCATGTTCGCCGGGGCTATACCCGTGGCGGTACTGGCGATCATCGCGGAGTTCTCCTTCGGCGGCCTGGAAAAACTCTCCACACCCAAAGGTATAAAAGTAGCTCGTAAGAAAGGCAATTAACTTTCATGAGAAGAATACTTAAACTCCGGGCGCTCTTCGCCGCGCTCCTGGCGCTGGCGGCAGTTTCGCTGGCCGCGGCTTGTGGCGGCGGTTCCTCCAGCGGACCGAGCATCACGGTCGGCTCGAAGAACTTTACCGAGCAGGTAGTCCTCGGTGAACTCTACTCCCAGGTGCTGGAGGCTAACGACTTCGACGTAACCAGGGAGCTTGACCTCGGCAATGTGACCACGCTAGACCAGGCGTTGCAGAACGGCGAGATCACAATGTACCCCGAGTACACCGGCACCGCGCTGGTACAGGCCCTCGGCGAGGAGGACGCCGACTATGACTCGCCGCAGGCGACCTACGACGCCGCCCAAGAGGGCTACGAGTCGCGCGACCCGGCTGCTACCCTGCTAGCGCCGGTAGACTTCAACAACAGCTACGCCGTAACCGTCCCCCGCGATGTGGCCGAGGAGTACGACCTCCAGACCGTAGAAGACCTCGCCGGAGTTTCAGACGAGATCGTGCTCGCATCTTTCGGGGAGTGCCAGGAGAACCCGGCCTGCTTCCCGAACATTCAAGAGAACTACGACGTAAACTTCCAGGAGGTATCCATCGTCAATAGCCTCGGCCTCCGGTACCAGGCGCTCCAGCAGGGTGACGCGCAGGCGGCTATAGGCTTTACCACCGACGCCCAGCTACTCTCCGACGACCTCGTGGTACTTGAGGAGACAAAGAATATCTGGCCTTACTACTACGCGGCCCCGGTAATAAACCAGGAGTTCCTCGACGAGCACCAGGACGTCGCGGACATCGTCAACCCCGTCTCAGAGTCCCTTGGCATCAACGACATACGGACGCTCAACGGCCGGGTAGACCTCGACAACGAAGATGAGGCAGCGGTCGCCGAAGACTACCTCCGAGAGAACGGCTTTCTGGATTAAAGCCTCGTAGAGCCAGTCAGCCGGTCAACTTTTGTTTTTACTGAAATGCTGACCGGCTGAAGTGCTGACCAGCGAAGCTCTAGTAGAATCCGGGGTAGACATGCCACCCGAGGTTCGCATAAAGCCGGAGCTAATAACGGCCCACCGTCTCCGCATCGAGATGGTGGGCCTCGACGACGAGGACGTGGAGAACACGATCCGCATGAAGGGCTGGGCGTGGGTCCGGGCTCGCGGGAGCTGGGTCTACTCCGGGGAGCCGGACTTTATATTCCGTCAGATCCGGGAGGTCGTTATCCCGATTCCCGGCATCATCTTTAACGAACCCGACATTAAAGAGTCCGTGGAGACCGTCGAAGAGAAATCCCGCTCCGAAGAAGAGCGGGAGGAAGGCCGCGACCTGCTCCGGCAAGCTTTCGAGAAGACCGGCCAGACGGAAGGTCTACAGTACATCGGCGGCGGAGAGTGACCGGCAGCCGTAGCCGCTAGAACGGCAGCTTGTCGTAGCGGACGTAGCGATCGAAACCGGGGTGGAAGCGGCTAGTCTTCACCGCCTCGCGGGCAAAGCTAGCGAGTGGCTCCTGGTTGCCGCCGGGCTCCTTCAGGGTGATAGTGATCTCTTCGGCACCGAAGTCTATGACGTTGTAGGACGGCGGCATGATCCCCCGTACCCGCAAGGTAGAAGCGGTGCCGGAATGCACGACGCGCACCCCGGAGATGCTCCACACGTAGGGTACGTGCCGGTGCCCGGAGAGGACCATGTCCACCCCGACTTCCCGCAGGATAGCCATCACGTCGCCCGCGTCGCGGAGGTTGTTCGTGTCGCGGCCGGTACCCGGCACGGCGAGGATGTGGTGGTGGACAATTAGTATCTTGGGTCCCCGGTCCCAGTCGCGGAACTCGGAGTCGAGCCAGGCGTAGTGTTCGCGGCCGACCTCGCCCTCGTCAAGGTCCGGCTTTGACGAGTCAAGCGCCACCACCTTTGCCTCGCCCTCGGGGACCGGCACGACAACGGATTTCTCCCGGAGACCGAAGAAGTCCTCGAAATGGCGGTAGCCGACGGCCATGGCGTCGTGGTTACCCATCACCGTGATTACGTTCGGGCACTCCAGCCGGTCGAGGTACCCCTTGGCCTCCTCAAACTCCCAGCGGTGACCTTCCATCGTCAGGTCCCCGGCTACAACAACGATGTCCGGCTCGAGCGCGTTGCTCTCCTCTATGACCGCCTCCAGCAGATGCGGCTGAAAAAGCCCCCCGCCCACGTGGATATCCGACATTTGGACTATGCGCATGGTCCTCCCCTTCTCCAGGTTCTAGTACCCGCATTATCCTCTTCCGGAGTCCGGCGGGCTAGAGGCGTACTTTACAGAGGTTTGCCCGCCCAGCGCTGGGGGTACACAGTAATGTGCAAAAGGCAGCCGGAACTTTACGCTGGCTTCCGAGTCGAGATAGGAGGATCATGGATATAGGCAACTTCAGCCAGGGAGATATCGAGCAGTACCTGCAGGGTGCGGACTTCCCGCTAAACAAAGAAGATGTGGTCAAGGTAGCCGAGAACAACGGCGCGCCGCAGCCGGTCATCGACCAGATGCAAAGCCGGCTGCCGGAAGGTGAGATCTCCGGCCCCCAGGACGTGATGAGCGCCGTACAGGGCGGTTAGAGACTCTCCAGAAACTTCCGGGCCGCCGCCAGTTGCGCCTCGACAGAGGCAGGTGAGGTAGATCCGGAAGACTTTTTGTTCGCAATGCTGCCCCGAGGAGTTAGAAGCTCCCGGGGCAGTTCCGCGAGCGCCGGGTGTGCGACGGATAGCTCCTCGCGGGGCACCTCTTCAAGAGAAACTTCCAGTTCCTCGCACCGGCGGACCAGTTCACCCACAGCCCGGTGCGCCTCCCGGAAAGGGACTCCCCGGGCCGCCAGGTAGTCGGCAAGCTCGGTCGCCAGCGTAAACCCGCCGGCGGCGCTCTCCATGCGCCCAGCGTTGAAGCGGGCCGTCCGCAACATCTCCGGCAGCACCGAGAGCATGGCTAGCACGGCGTCTACCGCGTCAAAGAGCGGCTCCTTGTCTTCCTGGAGGTCCTTTGAATACCCGAGCGGCAGACCTTTCAGGGTAACGAGCAGGGCGCTGAGGTTGCCGACGAGCCGTCCGGCTTTGCCCCGCAGTAGTTCATAAGCATCAGGGTTCTTTTTCTGGGGCATTATGGAAGACCCGGAGGAGTAAGCATCGTCTAGCGTCGCGAAACCGAACTCCGCCGAGGTCCAGAGCACCCACTCTTCCCCGAGCCTTGAGAGGTGTATCCCCAGGACCGCGCAGGCGTAGAGGAGGTCCAGGGCGAAGTCCCGCTCGGAGACGGCGTCGAGCGAGTTGGTGAACGGCTCCATGTCGAGGTCGGCGGCTGTGAGTGCGGTATCCACCGGGTGTGGCGTCCCGCCGAGGGCCGCGGCCCCGAGCGGGGATACGTTGGCCGCCTCCCGGGCGGCTTCCAGACGCCGGAGGTCGCGTTCAAGAGCCCCGTAGTGGGCGAGCAGGTGGTGGGCGAGCAGGATTGGCTGCGCCCGCTGCAGGTGGGTGTAGCCGGGGAGTATCATATCCCGGTTCTCCTCTGCGACCTCGACCAGCGCCTCCATAGCCGCCAGCACGCCGATCCTTATCTCTCCGGCGGCTTCGCGGGCAAAGAGGTGCAGGTCCAGCGCCACCTGGTCGTTGCGGCTGCGGCCGGTGTGCAGCTTGAGCGCCACGTCCCCGGCGATCTCCCCGAGACGCCGCTCGACAGCGGTGTGCACGTCCTCGTCGGAGAGGCTCCAGAAGAAATCCCCGGAGTGGACCTCGGCGAGCACGGCTTCTAGACCCTGTACCAGTTCTTGGGACTCTTTCTCCGTTACTATGCCCTGCCGGCCGAGCATGCGGGTGTGGGCGATGGAGCCCCGTATATCAAAGGGAGCGAGCCGGACGTCGAAGGGTATGGAGGCGTTTATCCGCTCGAAAGCTTCGGCCGGCGTAGAACCGAACCTCCCGCCCCAGAGTGGTTTATTCGCGCTCATCTCCCCCGCAGTTTAGCCGATTCCCCCTGCGCCGCTCCACGATACCGGATAGTTTATCCGGGGAGCCAGCGAAGCGCTCGGGGAATAGGGTAAAGCGTGTCTGCTCCGGCACCACCACGTTCTCGGGGAAAACCCTAACAGGCCGCCGGGATGTCCGAGAAGGTAAAGAGTTGCGATAAGTCAAAACTTGTAGCGGCCGCCCCCGGCCGGAAAGATACCTAGCGCGCCGCCTCTAGACACCGGACTCCTTCCGAACCAACAGTCGCCGCGTGACCGGTTCCAGGCTCCACGTCGAGCCGGTCCCCGCTCCGTAGCTCGAAGTCCCCGTCTTCCGTGTGGAACACGATGCTACCTGACACGCAGTAGAGCACCTTGTGGTAGGAGTGTGAGTGCCACCCGTAGCGGTAGTCCGGGGCGTTACCCCAGCCGTGAGGACTGAGCCCTTCTTCCTCGAAGCGTGCCTCGATGTCTTTCTGGCTGCGCGCCTCTTCTCTAGCTTTCTCTATCTCAGCGGACATATCAAAACTCCCGGCCTCTGACTACTTACGTCTACAGTATAGGATACCGGCTATCCCGACGGTGGAGCGTTCTCCTGTTGACCGTCGTGGTGTAAGTTCAACATACTATGATGACCTTTATGCAAAATAATTAAGATAAAACTAGTGTAGGGTAGATGTTTTTGTTAGCTATCGTCCAGAACATCCGCTTCAACAATTTCCAATGGAGAATAAACTTTCTAACAGCCACTGGCTTCGTTTCTCACAGTCATAGTTGCGGACAGCGGTGCCGGTTAGTTTGCCGACGCCGCTGTCTGTTTAATAAAGATCGGACTAGCTAACTACCGCTACAAGCCGCGAACTACTCTTTGCTGAATTAGAACTTAACTATTCTTCAGAGCCACCGGGCTTTGGAGCCTCCTGGTAAACCTCTTCGCTTCCGTCTTCCGTATTCCGTAGACGCATACCGGGCTTTACGTATGGCTCGCACGATGAAGCTTCGATCTGACCGGTCTCTTCGAGCTTGCATAAAAGCCAGGTTTTCGCATTGTCCGGATCATACTTGATTAGCCAGTTCTCTCCGGTTCCACCTTGACTAGGTACTTCGAGTTTGGGTACGATATCGCCCGCCGCCGAGCCGACACAACCGATGCCCGCCGCCAAAACATTAATCCACGGATTAGGAGCCTTCGCCGGCACTTTTGGAATCCGTTGGAGTGTTGGGAGCCCAGCCGCAGCTCCTGCTCCAAGCAGACAGTTTTGAGGAGCTCTTTCCCAAGCATCTTGAGCATCCAGGTTGGTTATTTCAGTAAAAGAGTATGGCTTTGGGACGTAGCCCGACTCCGGACTGTAACTCGGGTCTTGGGCTCCTATGCTACTTGGAACGTTGGGGTTAATATACCCTTCTACCTCTTCTAACTGTTCTTTCTTTATCTCTGTTTCTACTTCGCTAGGGTACTCTGGTTGTACGTTCGGGTTAGAATCTGAGAACGGAGCACCTACAGGTCTGACACTACAACCAGTTGCAACGGGACAGTTGAGATACTTTCCTTCGGATCCAGGTGGCGGCTGGCGTCCGTCATTAGTTATAGCGTCTTCTGGTGTAACACTATCGCCTGCACTCTTCTCTGGCACCTGCGCTTGGGCAACCTCTTCCTCCTGCACTCCCTGACAACCCGGAACGCCCGGAACGTCGCAGACGGTCTTCGATGCCTCGGTCTCAGCGTCTACGCCGGGAGTCTCTTCCTTAGAAGCGGTGGCGTCCGCCAGGGGCCCGGCAACCGGATCCGGAGAGCCGCTGTCGTTTAATTTGAGGTTCCCAGCATCCTTTCCGACGGATTTCTCAGCGGCACCGTCAGCGGCGGCCTCGGGGCCTTCGATCGAACTTTCTTTGGTGTCCGGAGTTTCTTTCGCGGCGGAGGATGGAACCGTGGTCTCCGCGTCAGCAATAGTCGTGGCCTCCGGGTCCGTAGCTTCTCTTGAAGCTGACGTTTCGGTATCTGCCGGGACTTCAGTAAGTGGTCCTATGTTGACACCACTGTCGTCCACTTTGAGGTTCTCGGTCTTTGCGTCGGTGAACTTTTCAGCGGCGGTAACCTCGGAGCCATCGGTTAGAGCTTCTTTGATATCTAAGGTTTTTTCCATAGCAGGAGCAGCAACCGTAGTCTCTGTGTCAGCAACCGTAGTCCGGAACTTCCGTGTCAGGAGCCGGAACCGGGTTCCGTATCCGGGTCTTCCGTATCCGGGTCTTCCGTATCCGGGTCTTCCGTATCCGGGTCTTCCGTATCCGGGTCTTCCGTATCCGGGTCTTCCGTATCCGGGTCTTCCGTATCCGGGTCTTCCGTATCCGGGTCTTCCGTATCCGGGTCTTCCGTATCCGGGTCTTCCGTATCCGGGTCTTCCGTATCCGGGTCTTCCGTATCCGGGTCTTCCGTATCCGGGTCTTCCGTATCCGGGTCTTCCGTATCCGGGTCTTCCGTATCCGGGTCTTCCGTATCCGGGTCTTCCGGGGTTGGAGCTTCCGGAGCTGGGGTCTCTGCTGGAACCGAGGCTACCGGAGGAAGGGGCTCCAAGACCGGAGCTGGGGCTTCCGTTTCCGGGGCTTCTATGTTCGGAGCCGGTACCTCCGGATCAGGAACTTCCGGTTCCGGGATCTCCGGGTCCGGGCCCTCCGTCAGCGGGTCGGCCAGTACGTCATCTGTCATCTCAAGGTCCCCGAAGTCGCTAGTATCGAACTCGGGTAGATCCGAGGGTGACCCGAAGGATACTCCGGAGTCTTTCTCAAAGCTGAACTCGACACTCTCATCGTCGAAGTTAAAGTCTTGGGCGTAGGCCGCCTGTGGAGCGAAGACTAGCGCTCCGGCTACCAGCGCAGTGGCGGCCGCCATCATTATGGTTCTCGGTAGCGCCGATCTTGGCGTCGCCGGCTTCTTTCTTTTCACTCACCTCTCCTTTTCCCTCTTCTCCGGACCGGGCACGCAGGCTAGCGGGCCGGATCACCGTTGCTATAACCTGGCACTCTTTCGTGTCGGCCCCTCGCGGCCGGTAGCGTCGGGGCCTTCCCGCTCGCACAGCACGAATCGACTTACCCCTTGCCCGGCGGGCTCCGAGAGCGCCTTCCTCCCGGAGCCCGCCGCTCGACTTCACGCAAGGCTCTTGCCCTCAAAAGCTCGTGGCTAGAACAACGGACCACTCATGAGGCCGAAGCTACCGGTGTCGCTAAAATCAAGGCCACTAACGTCGTTAAAGTCAGAGAAACCGAAGTCTGACGTTAAGCTGTCCGAGAAAGGCTCAAGATCGATATCCTCCGCCAACTTCAGGTCCCCGAGATCCCCGGTATCAGACTCCAGCAGATCGGTAGAAGGCTCGAAGGACGGAGCTTCTGGTTCAGGAACCGGAGTTGGTTCCGGGTCCGCAACTGGTTCCGGGGCCGCAATCGGTTCCGGGGCCGGAGCTGGTTCCAGGGTCGGGCTCTCTACCATCGGGGCCAGGTTTTCTAGAGCTGGAGTCACCGGAGGTAGGGGTTCCAGGACCGGAGCCTCGGGCGTTTCCAGGGCTTCAGGCGTTTCCGGAACCGGGATATCTACCGGTGTTGCGGGGAGGTCCACCGGAGCCTCGGTTAGCGGGTCTATGGTTATGTCTTCCGCCAGCTCGTAGTCCCCGACTTCTGCATCAACCAACTCCTCGGCAGTAAGAGCGTTTGTATCGGGAACGTCTGTTAGAGCCGGGACGTCCTCCGCCGGAACCGGAGCTTCGGGAGTCGTAGCTTCCGGGGTTACCGTCTCTTCCGTAACAGGGGCTTCCGTAACAGGAGCCGTGGCCTCCGCCGGTGCTTCGGTCAGTGGACCTAGAGTAAAGCCGCTGTCGTCCAGCTCGAAGTCCCCGGGCCTTTCTCCGGCGAACTGCTCGGCGGCGGTATCTGCAGCATCGGGGGTCTCTGATGGAACCGGAGCCTCTGCCGCGGTGTCCGGGGCTTCAGTAAGCGAGTCTATGTTAATGCCGCTGTCGTCTACCTCATAGTCCTTGGCGTCTGCCCCAGTAAGATCCTTGGCATCGGTGGTGGCAGCGTCGTCGGAGCTGCCGGTCGGGGCTCCTTCGGCGTCCAGATCTTCTTCCATGGCGGGCTCCGCCGGAGCCGTGCCCTTTGAGTCGGTATCCGGAGCGCCGGGCTCCTCAGCATCCGGGGTTAACCGGAGAGCTGTCTGTTCCGCTGGTACGTTTGTTGACTGGCCGTTCGTAGCCTTCTCCGAGGTCTCCGGAGTTACGCTCAGCGGAGAGAGCGGCCCGTCGTTTACTGGCCCGAGGTCCGCGGAGTCGGAGGATTTGCTACTAGTTTCTTTGACCACCTCGGTCTCCCGCGGGACAGCTTTAGACTTTTCTCCGGCCTTTAAAGAGACCTTGAAGCTATTCTCATCGGGACGGAGTTCGTCTGGGTTAGGTTTGTTGCTACCTTCCAGTACCACCTTTAGAGGACCCATGTCGGGGATCTCCGTCCCCGTGTCGAACGGCACCTCAAAACCAAATCCAGGTTCGCCGTTGGAGACGGGTACGTTGAGCTTCGTACCGCCTGGCGTCTCCACTTCAAAGAGACCGTATAACCCGAGTCCTTCGGGGACGTTGGTCACAACTCCCGCCCGGCCTTTGACCCCATCCTTGCTAACATCGAGCCCGACGACCGGGTTGTCAGTATCAACTTTGTTCACGCCAACCCCGACCCCGGTACCCTGGTTCTCCGTACCGATGCCGTATCCGGTTACGCCGTCGGGTCCCAAGGCGATACGTCCTTGAAGACCGCCTTTAGGGTCTTTGAGCTTGAGGGTCGCATCCGACGCAGACTGAGAGGTGGATAAAGGATCAGGCGGCTCAGTTTTCGGTTTCGGTGTCGCTTCCGCGGTTACCGGAGAGATCTCACCTCTTTTCGGTTTCACCACGTAGGATGTCTGGTCCAAACCCCGTGCGTAATCCTCCTTAGTCGTGCCGACACCCGGAAGAAAAGCGTTACCTTTCTCGTCCGTTGGTAGTCCGACTTTGAAAGGACCTCCGAGCATCTCCGCTTCGCCCGGCGACGCGGGTACGGGTTGTTCTTTTTCCTGGGCGACGGCGGTTGCTGGTAGCGCTATCACGGACGTTATTAACAGGGCGGACAGGGCAACGGTTACTCGTCGCCAGCACCGTCCCCATACCCGGATGCGGAATAACCTCTTCTCCAAGCGGTTGCGCCTCGTCATGTTCCTCCTCTCTTCCGGCCGGGTCTCAAACCTGGTCGGTTCCCGGCGCTGCTCTCCCACGTTCTTCCTACGCGAGTCAGGCTATTCAAACGCCGTGATGGGAGCGTGATCCTCTGCGTGATCTACCGGAAAACTTCAGGGACATCGGTACAGCGACAAACTTTTGTAAGCAAGTTTTTGATAACGCGTCGTGAGTAATCGTCCGCACTGCCGGTGGTAGTAAAGCCAGCAGTACGGTTTCTTGCGCACCTACATATCTTTCGTGCGGCCGGCATTCGGCCCGGCAGGCTTACTTAGAGCTTGAAGACTTCTTACCGGATACCCACCGCGGGCGTCCGAGTCCGACACCGGGGCGCCAGCCGGACGCTGCGGGCGGCTTGTTCTCCAATGTCTCCTGTACCGACCGCGCCGCCAGAAACTGCGACCGTAAGCCCTCTTCTTTAATATCTCCGGCTAACCCTTCCAGCACCGACGCGGCCCGGGTATAAGCCCGCGCCGCCAACTCCTCCGAGCCCAACTCGCGGTACAACCTCCCGAGATCCGCTTCTATAGGCCAGATCTCCCCCGGAAGCCCAATGTTTCTCGCTATTCGCCCGGCCTCCCCGAGATACTCGACGGCCTCCTCAAACTGTCCGTCCCACCTGGCGAGGGTGGCCGCGGCTCGTAAATACGGTATTCGATACCGCCGGTTGCCGGCGGCGCAGGCCTCTATTATCCGGACTCCGTCCCGGGCCAGTTCCTCGTCGTCACCCCGCAACAAGGCTTCCGTCTCGTAGTTACTCACAAAGTCCGAGATGAGCGAGTACCCCGCCGCCTTTTTTCTCACCGCGCTCGCCTGTAGGGCGTAGACATGAGCGTTTTTCCAGTCTCCGGAAAGGGCATAGCCCGCGCAGAGGTGAGAAGGGATCATCGCTAGAAACGGAGCTTTTTCTACGTCGACCGCGTCCATTACCTGTAGAAACGACTCCCGAGCTTCCTCTAAACGCATCAGGTGCTGTTGGGCTTTACCCAGGGTAACCAGCCTCGGTATCAGTTGCAGCAGACCCCGGGGCTGTATACGTTTTATGCCCTGCTCGGCCGCCCGCAGAGCCTCTTCGTACTGTCCCACTTCCTGAAGTACGACGGATAGCTGCGCCAGGTTGTTGGCTATACTCCCGCTATTGTCGACCTCAAAGCTTATCTCCAGTGCCCGGCGGATCACGTCTATGGCGTTCTCCAGCCGGCCGTTGTGCATCTCCGCCACGGTCAAGATTCCCAGGTTTTCCGCTTCCATGGTGCGATACGCGACCTTTCTCGACGGCAAGATGTCGGTAAAGTATGACCATGGGAGGTATGTGCCGGGGGTCTCTCGCTGCTGGTTGAGATCGGCGTAAGACTCGCTAGCCTCGGTGGCTTGAACGGCAGCCGACTCCCACCGGCCGTTGAGTACGAGCGCGTAGGTCAGCGTGTGCTGGCTGTGGGCGATGAACTCGAGTTTGTTCACCTTGCGCGCCAGCGCCAGGGCGCGATGCCCCCAGGACAAAGCCTTCTCAGGAGCCCACTTGAAAGACAGGATCAGGATCGAGTTCCAAATAACCTCCAGCGAGCTGGTTTCACCCTCTTTCGCCGAGATATCGCGCGCCTTGTCCAAGAACTCTCCGGCCGCTTCCGTTTCGTAGGACCGCAGGACGAGCAGCCTCGCAAGGTGCAGGAGCGCGGACCTCTCAAGAGCAGGTTCTCCGGCGATCCTCGCCTTTTCTCGCAACTCCTCGTAAACAGCCCGAGCCTGCTCCCACTCCCCGACGAACTCGTGCGCCCGGCCCAGGTTGAGGTGCAGGTTCGTCGAGCCCGGAGTAAGCAAGACCTTACCAGCGTTCCACCCGCTACTCGCACCATTCAGGAGCCGCCGGGCCTGCTCGTAGCGCGAGATGCCCTCCCGGACGGCGGTTGCTTCGATGGCCTGGTCTCCCGCCGACACTTCATAGTAGAAGGCTTGCTCCGGCAGGTCTCCTGCGGAAGCATGGTAGGCGAGAGTTGCCGGCGACGCGGGAACGTTCTTTAGCACCTCAAACGCCCGCCGGTGAAATATCCTCCGCCGGGAGCTGCCCAGCTCGCCGTAGGTCACGTCACGGACCTTGTCGTGCGAAAACGAGTAGGTCTCCCCGCCCGCGGTCTCCGGCTCGGCTTCCTTTTCGCGCAGTAGCTGGCCGCGCAGGGCTTCGTCGAGCGCGGCGAGGCACTGACTCTCGTTTAGATCCGCCACCGCGCACGCCTGATCGAACGTGAACTCCCGCCCGAGAACCGCGCTCGCGGTGAGCAGGTCGAACGTGGCCGGGTCCAGGCGCGCTAGCTGAGCCTGGACAAGGTCCGTCATTCCTTTGGGCAGAAAGCGTTTGAGGGCCCCGGGTCCCGGAGCCTGAACCTTCAGGCGCCATCCACCGTCGGGATGTTCGTTTAGTACGATCGAACCGCGCTTTACCAACTCTCTCAAGGTTTCGAGCAAGCAAAACGTGTGCCCGCCCGTCTCCTTGTACATCCAACGCTCGAACCACTCGGGAGGCGGGACGGCGGCTTTATCTGCCCCGTCGGCGCTGCCTCCGGCGGCCAACGTCCGCAACAGGTGCGCCGTGTCCTCGCGGGACAGGTTCTGTAGCGTTAACTGGCTGACGCTCACCTCCCGTTCCAGCGTCCGGACCCAGTCGAGCATCGAGAGGTTCTCCTCAAAGGCTCCCTGGCGCAGCCCTAAAATTACCAGCACCCGGCAGCCCCTCTCCGTCCACCGGCTCGCGGCGTAGAGCAGGGCGTCGCGAGAGTCCTGGTCCGCGTGATGGAAGTCGTCGAGGAACAGGGTCACCGGCGCGCGCCGGGACAAAGCCTCGACCAGCAGCATCATAGCTTCAAAGAGGCCAGCCCGTATCTCCTCGCCCGGAGAAGGGTTCCGGAGGTCCGGGTACCGTTCCTTTAGCTCGGGCAGGATACGGGATAGTTCCGAGAGCCAGGTGTCCGGCAACAGGTCATCGGGAGCCCTTTCGCGCTCGATCCTGTCTCGCAGCGCGGTTACCAGCGTCCCGTAGGGCAGCCCGCCGCCGACACCCAGAGACCTACCCCGCAACACATCCGTCCCTTTAGCCTCCGCGTAGTCGAGGAAGTTCTCCACAAAGCGGGTCTTGCCGTTACCGGCGTCCCCGGTCAAGACCATAACGCGCGTTTCCCCGGAAAGCGCCTCCCGGTAGAGAGAGGTAAGGAGCATGGTCTCCTCGGCCCGGCCCACAAACGGCAGGTCCAGAAGCACCGGAGACTCGGGCTCGGGCCGCTGTTGTCGGCGAGGTGCGACAAAGACTCGCGGCGTCCGGGAGGTGGTCTCGGTAAGGATGCGGACCGCCAGGTTTTCTATCTCCGCTCCGGGCTCGGTGCCCAGCTCGTTTTCCAGGGCGGCCTTGTAGGTTTCGTAGACTTCGAGGGCTCCGACGCGGTTACCGGTCAGGAGCCGGGCTTCCATCAGACGCCGGTGGGCGGCCTCGTTTAGCCGGAAGTGCCGGACCCAACGCTCGACGGTGGCGGTGCCCTGTAGGAAGTCGCCGGACTCCAGTTGCAGGTGCGAGAGCCGGTCGAAGATCAACTCCATCCGCCGGCGCCAGCTCTCCCGCTCCAGGTCGAGCCAGTGGTCGAAATCCGCCGCGTCTTTTATGTAAAACCCGGCTAGAAAGTCTCCCCGGTAAGCCGCGACCGCTTTTTCCAGACGGACCAGCAAGCCTTCGCGGTCCTTGGCGTCCAGATGGTCTCCCCGGGGTATGCTCCTTGCCGCCTCGTAAGCCGATTGCACAACGGACAGGTCGGTGTGTATCTCGGAGTCGCGGTTGATTCCCAGAGTATTCCGCTCTATCAACAGGTGCGGGGTCGTGGCTTCGTCTCTTTCGCGCAGCGGGTCCTTAAGGTAAGCCAGGGTCCTGCGGAGTACGATCCGGCCTTTCGCCTCGCTGCTTTCCGGCCACAGCAGCGCGACAATCTCCGCTCGGGACTTTAAGTCCCCTTCCACGGTCAGGTAAGCCAGCAGCGCCACCGCCTTCTGGCTGCGGAATTTGAGCACCGGTCCGCCGTGACGGATTACGGCCGGACCCAGCAAGCGCAAATCCAGAATGCTCATGACTCCGAGACTTTACTCCCCAATAAACTACCCGACAACGGCAAGACATCCCCAACCCTCCGGGTCCGACCGCGCGTTCCGGCAGTAGACCCTATCTTGCAGTATAGGCATTTATGCGAGCAAGCACATTGTCAGCGAAGCAAACCCGCCGCGGTAATGGGCAAAGAGGGTAGTCGGAGAGTTCCGCCACTCGCCTGTGGTTTCGTGGTCGCTCTGTCGAGGTCTGTTCCCGCCTCTGTCCGGTTTGATCACGGCTGGGTCCCGGTGTTCTCAGGGGCAAGATCACGCCGGTATCACGACGGCCTCTTAACTTCTTCTCCGTACAGTCGTCGTGCTGGGTCAACTACCGCGGAAAGCTACCGAGAATCTTTATTCTCGGTGGTTGCGGTTCTAGAGGAGGTAGAGGATGAACAACGCTCGGTGTGAGCAAATCCCGGTCCCTGAAGAAACGCCGGCTTTTATGCTCCGGCGGTTCTTGAGCCTGGCACTGCTGGTCCTGACCCTGACGGCGCTCTCCGCCGGCCGGGCCGAGGCCAGAGAAGCTCTAGCCTCCTGGTACGGCCCGGGGTTCGAGGGACAGCCGACCGCCAGCGGCGAACTTTTCGACAAAACCGACTTTACCTGCGCCCACAAGACCCTACCGTTGGGCTCGGTTCTCGACGTTAGCTACAACGGCCGCTCGACCCAGTGCAGGGTCAACGATCGCGGCCCGTACGTCGGAGACCGGGAGCTAGACCTCTCCGAAGCTGCGGCCGACTATCTCGGCCTCACCGGCGCGGGCGTCGACATCGTCGACTACGACATCTCAACCGGCGCACCGGACAGCGTTGCAGGAGACGGCTACCCGGCGTCACCGACCCCGAAAAACACCGCCACCGAATATGGAGACTCCACCGGTTACGAAGACTCCGCCGGCGTCGCTGCCGGTAATTATTACGTAGAACCCGGAGATACTCTGCGCGAGGTCTCAGCCCAGTTAGGAACCTCGACATGGTCCCTGGCGTCCTTAAACAGCATAGAAGACCCGGACGTCCTGCCCGCGGGCACCGCCCTCTACACAACGCCGGACGATAACCAGACCAGCGAGCAGCCAGCGACACCACCGGGCGGCTATACCGCCGCTACGGCCACCAAAGGATCGGCAGACCTGGAAACGACAGCCACCGGCGCTACCTCTACCGCTGCTGTTTCCGAGGAGAACGCTTCTGGCGGAGAGTTTTCCGGTTCGGGAAACGCGGTGGTTAACGAGGCTCTCGCGTATCTAGGCGTTCCTTACGTGTCCGGCGGCAACTCGGGCGCGGGCCTCGACTGTTCGGCTTTTACCGACCTGATCTACGAGTCCTTTGGCATATCTTTGCCCGACTCGCCAGCTCTCCAGTACGGGTACGGGGCGCCGGTCTCCGGCGAGCCCGCGGCGGGAGACCTGGTCTTCTGGAGCGCGAACGGGGGTGCGAGCATTACCCACGTCGGCATCGCGGTGAGCGACGGAAACGTGGTTCACGCTTCCAAGTACAGCATGCGGGTAACCGTCTCACCGATGGCGAACATACCCGGTTACGCGGGCGCCCGGAGGCTGATGTGAGAAGACGCGAGCCTCACGACGGCTACCCGAGATCACGCCTTGATCACGGTATCACCCAGTCCGCAAGACCTCGGGACCGGAGCCGTCTCCGTAAGCTATTCGCTTTACCTACGCGCATTCACTACCCGGCGAGGGCCACCGGTTCCCTTTGCTCGCGGTCCTGCAGATTATGGGTAGAGTGACATATCCGATTCGGCCGGTACAACGGTCCGGCGAGTGATCACGGGTTGATCACGGTCTGAATATAAGTTTTCCGGGTTACCCAGGACGCACGGGAAGGCCCGGTCTTGAGGAAGGAGTCCTGTGGAAAGGTTATTGGACAGCGATGTACTGGAGAACGGACAGAAGAAAAATTCCGCGGTCGAACTGGGCAACCTCACCAAGACCTACGGCGGCGGGCGAGTGGTAGACGGGCTGACCCTCAGCATACCCAGAGGAACGGTCTACGGCATCCTCGGACCGAACGGTGCGGGCAAGACGACGTTACTGAAGATGCTCCTCGGGTTGACCCGGATTTCGTCAGGCTCGGCCCGAGTGTTGGGCGAGGAGCCGGGCACCCCGGAGAGCCTGTCACAGGTCGGGGCCTTGGTCGAATCTCCCAACTTCTATCCGTACCTCTCCGGCCTGCAGAACCTAAAGGTTGTGGCCCGCTACGCCGGTGTGCCGACTTTCCGGGCTAAAGAGGTCGTAGATCAGGTCGGCCTCCTCGCCCGGTCTAAAGACGCCGTCAGCAAGTACTCGCTGGGCATGAAGCAGCGTCTCGGGGTAGCGGCGGCCCTTTTGAAGAACCCGAAACTCTTGATTCTAGACGAGCCCACAAACGGGCTGGATGCTCGGGGCATGGTCCAGATGCGGAGCCTCATCCGCCGGCTCGGCGAAGAGAAGCGTACCGTGATTCTCTCCAGTCATCTCATGTGGGAGGTAGAGCAACTCTGCGACCGGGTGGCCGTTATAGACCGGGGCAGCCTCGTGGCCGAGGGCGCCGTCTCCGAGCTCAAGCGCCAGTCGGGCCTGGAGATAGAAGCCAGCCCGGTGGATAAAGCTCAGAAAGTAGCCTCGAAGGTCGGCGGCGTCGCGCAGGAAGATCGGCGGCAGGCTCCGGCTCTCGGCCGACCCGGCTTTGGCACCAAAGATAGTCCGGAGCCTGGTCGGCGCCGGTATTGAGATCAAAGAGGTGCGCGGGGGCGGTATCTCCTTGGAGGAGTTGTTTTTGAAGCTTACCGGAGGAGAGAAGGAGTAGCGATGGTAGTAGACTTCTTTCTAGTAGAAGTGTCCAAGCTGGTCCGGCGCCCGGCGAGCTGGATACTCGGGGCGCTACTGCTGCTGAATCTGGTGCTTTTCGGGTACCTCTACCTCTACGTTTACGTAGCGACCGCGCCCGGTAGCGGCGCCTCGCCGGAGCAGGTGGCCGGTGTACTGCAGAGGTTACTACCGCAGAACGTATTGGCGGGCTTGCTCAACAGCGCCTCCGGTCTAGGCGCGGCGCTCGCCCTGATCTTCGGGGCGCTCGTGGTCGGCGGAGAGTACGGGTGGGGTACGCTCAAGCTCGTTCTCTCCCAGCGTCCCGGCCGGCTGAACGTCTTTTTCGGAAAGACGCTCGCCGTCGGCGCGGTTCTGGCCGGCGTCTCGGTCTCGATCCTCGCCGTGGGCCTCGCCTGCAGTACTCTGATAGCCGCAGCCCAGAGTGCTCCCGGAGAATGGCCCGGCGCGGTCGAAATGCTGAAAGCCCTGGTCGCCGGGTGGCTCATAACGGCTGTGTGGGCTTCCTTGGGAATCTTCCTGTCCGTGGCGTTCCGGGACACCGCGCTCGCCATCGGGGTCGGGCTCGCCTACATGCTTATAGTGGAGAGGCTAGCCCTCCGTCTACCGGTCCAGGGCGACAAGGTAGAAGGAATCCGAAGCTCACTGCTGAGCGAGAACACCTCGAACCTGGTCAGCGCTTTCACCGCCGCCCCGCAAGCGTCCGGAGGTGTGCTATGGTCGGTCGTGGTCATAATCATCTACGGCGCTGTATTTTTGGGGCTTGCGGGTTTTCTGTTCCGCAAGCGGGATGTCTAGAGATTAGAGATGCCACCGTATAGAAGGGGGTTCTATATTGACGGCGCAGAACGGTAGCATGTCGCGCTTGAAATTGCCTGGCACGGAAGAAGCGCCCGTATACGCGGTAGCCGGCCCAACCGCCAGCACCGTAGCCTACAACCTGTCCGGGATGCTGGCCGAGGTCGCTAGAGAAGAGGGTGCCCGCGTGCTACTCGTGGACGCGGAGGGTTACGTGAGCCGGCAGATACTGCCCCCCATAGCCCGCGCGCCGGTGGACGACCTTTTATCCGGCGGCAACCGCGGAGACGTGAACCTCGAAGACTATCTGATCCACGACACCAACTCCGGCTTGAGCGCGCTGCTTTACCCCCAACAAACCGAGCTTCGCGCCACGGAGATCATCCACCGGTTGCGCGCCGAGTTCGACGCCGTCGTAGTTTCCTGCGGCGACTCGGCGTACGCCGCGGATTGGCTGCTGGACGCGGATCAGGCCGTAGTCTCCGGTGCCGGAGCCCGCGGTCTGCTCGAAACCTTGCGGCGCGTAGACCGGCTCCGGGAACGCGGCAACACCCTGCTGGCCCCGATGGACGACCTGCAACTGCCGCAAGAGCTGGACGGCCGGGAGGTTTTCAGGCTGCCTTCTCCTCAAAGACAGACATTCGAGCAGGCCGAGCGCAACGGCCAGTTTGCGACCCTGACGGACCCTGTAATAAACCGGTCTTTTGAGCCGCTGCTCACGAGGCTGCTCGGCTCCCCGGCGGCCCAGACCGGAGAAAACTCGCCGGTCTCGTCGACGGGGCACGCCGGGAGTAGCTCCGCGGTTGAAACCCCTGGAGAGCATTCTACACAGGTCCCGGCAGACGTCTCGACCACGGAGAGCGGCGGGCCCCGGGCCGCCGACGAGCAGCCTACAGACAGGCTCTCGACCGAAGACGTTATCCAGAACATGCGGCTAAACGCCCAGCTACTAAACTCGGAGACCGGGCAGGAACCGGCCGCGCCCAAAGAAAGCGACCACACCGGGCTTCACGGCAAGTTATCACTGCTTTTCAAGAAGATCCTTAAAAAGCAGTACCTCTTGTATGGGCTGGGCATCGTACTGGTGTTGGCCCTCTTGTTGTTTCTGGCGGGCCGGTGGCTGAGTGGCGGGGAAAATAGCGCCCGGAACGGTGGGTCAGTCGCGGACACCGGCGTCACCGTCCGGTCTCAGGTCGATAACGGTAAGATACAGCTAACCACCGCAAACCAGGTCTGGGAAGGCGAAGTCAGAACCTCCGGCGATGGGGAGAAGGTTACCACGCTCGAAGGTCCGACGGCGGCCCAGTTTAAGGAAGGCTTCGAGCTACCCGGCGGCGGCAGTGTCACCACGGGCGTTTTCGCGGCGGCCAGACCGGGGGAACCGACCGTGCACGCCACATTTCACCGGGTCAACGAGGAAGAAGACGAAGAAACCAGCGGCAGCTACTATGCTATACAGGACGGTGAGGTAACACTGGAAGGTTCCTATGTAGACCACCGAGACGGCAATGAGGTTATAAGGACCTACACCGAGGGCGTGCCGGATGGGCAGAACCGTAGCTTTAAAGTTAGGTTCGAAGCGCCACCCGGCGTTCCGGTGCCACAATTGATCGGCTGGAAAATTGCCGGAGAAGCGGGCTAGGTCGTGGTCACCAGGCGGACAGACTATAGAAGCGACAGCGGGACCAGGCCAAAAGACGCTCCCCGGCGCGGGAGGTCACACAACTTACTCTTTCTGGTCCGGCTCTACCAGCGCGGCACCCGGGCCGCAACGCATCTGCTAGCCCGGCTCATCGTGGCTACCTCCATAATGGCAGCCCTGTTCGGATGTATGCCGAACGACCAGACCGACCAAGCTAAAACTGACCAGAGCGAGCTTTCGTCATCTGCGGCGGGGTTATCTGCGGCCGTCGAAGCGCCTTACGTATCCAAGCGGCAGGCTTTCAAGGCGGGCGCGATAGCTCAAAAGTACGCAGCTCAGGCACAAAGCGCCCTGTCTTCCATAACCGGGTGGGACGCGGTCCCGTCCGTAGGCATGTCGGCCACCGAACTGGCTGAGAAGCTGCAAGAGCACGACGAACAACAACTAGCCGAAGCGCAGGAGCCCGAAGCGCAGGAGCCCAAAAAACAGCCGGAACCGGAAGCTGCCGACCAACCTCAGGGCCAAAGCGAAATGAACGACTACGGCAAAGAAGACATCGCCGCGCTGGTTCAAGCGGCCAAATCCGCGCTCCGGCGCTACTCTGACTCCGAGCAAGCCGCCGCGGCCGAGCCGGACACTACCCTCCGGCCCGAGAAAACTACCCCGGGCGAAACACCCGCCGACCGGGGGCCGGACGGGAAATCTTCTCTTGAGCCGTCGGACCCGGAAAACCTGGAGACCACGATGGCTAGCTACCGGATGTCCGACAGTATGGAGGAGGGTCAGGAGGAGTCGGACGGCGACCGCGCGACCACGGAATATGAAAGCTCCTCCACTGAAAAGACCACGAGGGACGAAGCTGGATCAGAGGGTAGGTTACCGGAGGAAGAATCTTCGTCAGAGTATGGCATAGTCTCCGACGACGAGAAAGACACATCCGAAATACAACCCGCGGACCGTATCCTGGTAACGGGGTCGGAAACTACCCCGTCCGTCAAAGGGTCCGGGTCCACAGAGGATAACCAACCGACCGCCGTCCGCGCTCGCGAGGGACAGGAGACGGTGGATCTCACGAGAGTGCTGTCTTTAGAAGAACCCGAGAGCGGAGTAGAAACTACCGGCGATACCGGCGGGATGAAGACCGATACGGTCGAAACCGGCAACCAGCCGGAAAACCTGGCTTCTACGCCGGATTGGGGAAAAACCGACCCGAACGCCGCGTCTTATAGGGACATCCGGCAACCGCCCCCGGAGACCGTGAACGTAACAAACACAGACGTGCCGGGAGTTTCACCTGGTGAAGCGCCCCAGAGCCTACCCGCTCCCTCTGAGAGGGAAGTCGGCAATCCATATAACGGGTGGACATCAGGGAGTCCAGCTCCACCAACTGCTCTGGAGCCAGCTACCCTGGAAAGGCCGGTCCAGGAGACCCGGCAGGTACCGCAAAGCACAGAGCTTGCGGGAAATACTGGAGATAGTACGGACTTTACCATAAAAGAAGAAAGTTTGGTTCCCGCTGCCCAAGCGAGCGGAACATATACCCCAACCCCGGCCGAGAAACCGCTTGAAGATGTCACTTCTGGGGACACCGCCAGGATAGACCCTCCGTACACTCAAGGTTCGGTAGTTACCGGAGGAAGTACGGGTTCCCCGGGAGGGGGCGGCACTACCTCCGGAGGAGATGAACGACAGATCCCCGAAACTCCGGCGAACGGTTCGGTGGATACAGCCGGGTCCGCAGCCCCGGACACGGCTTACCAGATGCCCTCCGAGACTCCGCAGACTTCTCCGGCCAGCGTCGTCGGCAAACCGCTGACCGGCGGAGAAGTTCCTGAAGAACCGCCGGTAGCGGTAGAAGAGAGTGAAGAACTTCTCGGCAGTGTCGAAAGTATAAATAGTCCGGGCGAGTCTGGCGGTGAGAGCCAGAGAGTAGCACCGGAGCCGGAACAAGAGTCATTTAGTATGGAAGAAACCTCCGATGCAACAGACTTCGGCCAGGCCCGTACAAGCCCGGAGAACCCCGCCTCTCCCGTAGAAAACGACGGCTACAACCCATCCGGATGGATGCCCGCGGCCAAAGGTGGCAAGATAACGCCAGCGGTGGCAGAGGAAGGTAAACCTCTGCAGGTAGCGCTCGGAGAAGACGATCCGGAGGCCGCCGATAACAACCCTAGTTCGCGTGAAAAGAGTTCGCCGGAAGAATCTGCGGTTATGCCGGAAACGACCGCCAGGCCGACCTCTTCGCCCGCCACAGAGGACAGCGAACTTCAGGACACCGGCGTACCCGAAACCGCCGGCCCCACCGGGGATAAACCAGCTACCCTTCGGACGGAAGATACTACGTCCATTCCGGTTTTCGCCGGGCAGCCGGCGGTCCGGCCTACGACCGGGTCAGCCCAGGATGAGAGTGGTTCTCGTGCAGAAGAGGCGGCTGTGGAAAAAGACTCCGGCGACAGCCAGGTTGGCCCGGACAAGGAAGCTTACCAGCAGGAAGCTCTACCCGGAGCAGTAGCTGGGTCGGGCGAGGCTGGGGCAGTAGACCTGAATCGGGGGAGTAATAGCGAGACCCCGCCAGACCGGGAAACGTCCGTTCTACAGCCTCCGGCTGATCTCCAAGAGGGAATAGACTCGGGCTCAGAAAGTCCGGATTTAGAGGGGCTAGAAGAGGATAGTGACGGATCAGGGACTGGCCTTCGAGACGTATCTTCTTCTGAAGAAGCTCCGTCAGCACCTCTGGAAAGCTCGGCCCCGACCATCGAAGCCATCTCTGCGCCCGCTGATGGCAAAGTTGTCTACGAGCCAGACTCTGGTCCGTCAGACGCTACGATTCAGACCGAGGAGCCGTCCTCTGAGCCCGGTAGCGAAGAACAACAGGTTACTCCAGACACCGGTACGGTAAACGACCTTTCTGAAGAAGAGCACCAACCAACGGGTCCTGCAAACGACGCTGCTCCGGCGGAGATACCGGATGCCGGACAACCTTTGCCCACCGTAGCCTCCAGTGAAGCAGAGAGCCAGGCTTGGTTAGAAGTAAAGGAAGATTCTCTCGAAGTCGAGTCTGAAGCCTGGGATCAGACCGGCCCGCATTCGGAGGGTACTAGCTGGACCGCGGGCACGCCCCCTCATACCTGGGGCTACGACATCCCGGAACCCGACTACCGACAGAACTGGACTCCCGGCCCGGCACCGGCAACCTCCAGACAACTCGCACAAGAGGATTCCCAAAGCTCTAACTGGACCCAGGGGAGCCAACCTCGCCCCGAGGAAGCCGCCGGAGGGACTGCCGCTACCGCGGAAAGCCAGTCTGCGGTGTACGACAGCGGTGGCGCTACGCCTGACGACTACGAATGGCATTTCTAGCTTTTAGCGATAGCTTCTCGCGCGGAGTTGAGGGTTTCCAGTAGCCGGGCCGGGGGAGCGACCACTCGCCCGGCTGTTTTCTATAACCCTCTGCGATGGTCCAACTACGGCGTTACCGCGATCTTTATGCCCTCTCCGCTCTCGGCTGTTTCTATGGCTTCGACGGCGGATTTCAGCGGGAAGCGGTGGGTGACCATCCGCTCCACGGCGATACGTCCTGTTTCGATGAGCCGCAGCGCGACCTCGTAGTCGGCGCGCCGGGAGTTTGCCGTACCGGTCACGATAAGTTCCTTGTAGTGGATCAAGTTCGCTTCGACCTCCGACCAGCCAGCCCCGGCGAGCCCGGCGAAAACGTTGATCCTGCCTCCCTTGCGGGCCAGACGCAGTGACTCGTTCACGAGCCGCGGCATCCCGATGCAGATGGTCGACACGTCCACCCCGAGCCCTCCGGTAGCCTCCTGCACCACAGCTTCAAGGTCTTCAGTCGTGGGGTCTACGGTCACGTGAGCCCCGAGTGCTGAGGCAAGCTCCCGGCGCGCTTCGGAAGGTTCGCTCACGATCACGGTCCGGGCTCCGGAGAGCAGCGAGAGTTGCAGGTGGAAGAGTCCGATGGGACCCGCGGCCATGATCAGCACCGTCTCGTCGAGCGTTACCTGGGAGCGGTGGTGACCGTTTACACAGCAGGCCAGCGGCTCAGCGAGCGATAGGTGCTCCGGGGCCAGATCCTCCCGGGCGGTAAAGAGGTTACCCGCGGCGACAGCCTCGGCCGGAACGCGGAAGTACTCGGATAAGCCACCGTTCACGTCGTAGCCGACCACCTGCGGGTAGGAGCAGACGTTCTCCAGATCGTGGCGGCAGTAGAAGCACCTCCGGCACGGGATGATTGGCGCCATCGCTACCGGAGCGCCGACCTCGTAGCCCTCGACCTCGCGGCCGACCTCGGCGACCCGCCCGGATAGCTCGTGCCCGATAACAACCGGCGGGTAGATCCCCTTGGTCTTCTCGCCGCGCAGGATGCGCACGTCGGTACCGCAGACCGTGTTAGCCCCGATCTTGACCAGAACCTCATCGGGGCCGATCTCCGGCGTGTCGGTCTCTTTGACCTGGATCCTCCCCGGCCCATCAAAGACTGCGGCTAACATCTTTCGCCTCCTGACTATCGAGACAGTAAAAGGCCATTGTACCGGAGCGTCCAGTCTTTCAGGGACACCGGAGAACCGGACAAACTAGAAGCTCACTTCAACAGAGAGCCGCCGGGGGCGAGCCGTGTTGTGACCTCCGACGTCCGTTACACAAAAGGTAGTGATACGACGATGATGACCGTAGCCATTGCGGCGATGGCAGCGGCTGGCGGGTCAACGTGGGTGTCGCCGTGGATCAGGAACAACCTGGAGAACAACTCGCCAAAGAGTGCGCCCCCTATACCGGCAACGGCACCCGCGATCATCGCAAAGGCGGGCGAACCGCCGAAAGCTAATATAACCGCAGTCGCCGCCACGCCGGCGGGCAGCGTCATGTGGTGGGTGACCGGGCAGGAGAAGCCGATCTGCAGCAGGATCAGCGAGGCGGCGGATATACCCCAGCCCAGCACCGCGGCGGCGCCCATTGCCTCGGAACCGGCATTGCTGAAAGCCACGACGATGTAGGCCGAGAACAGGCCGGTGCCGAGCCCGAGGACAGTCGACTGCAAGAACCCCTGCTGATAGTCCAACCAGACCGCTTCCCCCTGGGGTGCCGCGAGCCTGCCGCGACTTCTAGCCTCCGGGTCCAGACTGCCGAACATTCCCGTGCGGCCAAACATGAGCCGGGCGGTAATACCGGAGAGGAAAACCGTCAGCGCGACCGTGTCGGTGTAGTTGCCGTAGAAGAAACCGCTCTCTCCGAGAGGAGTCACTAGAGCTATAAGCTGGTTCACGAGGAGACCGCCCACACCGAAGAGACCGCCGACAAGGAGTGCTAGCGGGTCGTTGACGCCCGTCATCGGTGCCGCGATGTCCTTGCCATCCTCCAACTCGCCACGCCGCGCCGCGAACGCCGCCGCCGCCGCACCTCCGGCGAAGGCGATGTGCGGCCCGAAGAGCGGCCCGAAGGCAACGTTGTTAATAAAGTCGAAGTCGCTGCCCGAGGCCGCCGCCGCAGCCCCCGCCAGCACGACAAACCCGGTAAAGATAAAGGCTGGCAGCCCGCCGATAGCAGCACCGAATAACCCCCCCGCAAACGCCGCCAGCAGCAACGTAACACTTATATCCATTACCTACTCCTCCCCATTCGTCGTCACTGCCACCCCTTGAGCAGGCAATCACTTCTTTTTGGCAACCCATGTCATAAACGGATTCCCTTGCCCGCAGCGCAGCGTAATTTATCCGGCGACCCCGGTCAAGCACCTGTAGAAACCGCCTCCTGAAAGGCCGGCGCGGAACCTGGTAACCGGAGCCGACCTTCCGCGAGGATAGTGGCTTTAACCAGCCACGACGCCGGGAACTGGCTCCATGGGTAGTCCGGCGTAGTTTTCGGCCAGGGACGTCGCCGCCGCCCGGGAATTCATTACGTAGTCGAGTTCAGCGAGTTGTATCTTGAGCTGGAAGGCGTCGCTCCCGTCGAAGCGGTGGAGCATGGAGGTCATCCACCAGGAGAAGCGGGCCGTGTTCCACACCCGGCGCAGGCAGGTCTCGGAGTAGCGATCGAGGAGGTCCGTACGGCCGGAGTCGTAGAACTCGCCGAGCGCTCGGGAGAGGACCCGGATGTCCGCGACCGCGAGGTTCATGCCCTTGGCACCGGTCGGGGGGACGATGTGGGCGGCGTCTCCGGCGAGGAATAGGCGACCGTACTGCATCGGCTCAACGACGAAGCTGCGCATCGCGACGATGTCCTTCTGGATGATGTCGCCCTCTTTTAGTGCCGGGCCATCGCCGGTGGAGGTTCGGGCTTGCAGTTCCTCCCAGATCTTCTCGTCCGGCCAGTTCGTGGTGTCGTCGGATGGGTCGCATTGGAAGTACATCCGCTGGATCTCGGGGGAACGGGTACTGACCAGGGCAAAGCCGCGGTCGTGGAGCGTGTAGATCAACTCCTCCGTAGACGGCGGCGCCTCCGCCAAAATCCCGAACCACCCGAAAGGATACTCCCGCTTGTACTCCGTGCGCTCCGCCTCCGGGATAGAGGTCCGGCTGATCCCGTGGTAACCGTCGCACCCGACGACCACATCACACGTCAACTCTTCTTCCTCACCGTTTTGCTCAAAGCGAACCTTTGGAGCCTCGGTCTTTAAGTCGTGGATGCCGGTAACTTTGGCTTCGAACAGTATTTCTCCTCCGGCATCGAGCCGGGCCTGGATCAGGTCTTTTACCACCTCGTGCTGACCGTAGACCGTGATCGCGCGCCCATCGGTAAGGTCGTGCAGATCGATGCGGTGCCCTCGGCCGCCAAAGCGCAGTTCGATGCCGTGGTGAATGGCTCCGTTCTCCTCCATCCGCCCGCCGACGCCGGTCTCCCGGAGAAGGTCGGCGGTACCCTGCTCCAGGACGCCGGCCCGGATCTCGGTTTCCAGCGCCTCCCGAGTCCGGGTCTCGAATAAGACCGACTCTATACCTTGTAGATGCAAGAGGTGCGAGAGCAACATCCCCGCCGGACCACCCCCAACGATGCCTACCTGTGTTTGCATACGCCCTTTCCTTTCTCAAATCCGGCCAAAAAGCCTGTTCCCATACAATACCTTACCCACTCTCCCGGGCCGCGTACTCGCGGGGAGCCGGGTCCTGTTCCCCGGAAGAAGCTTCATCTTCGCTGGGTTCCCGGATAAACAGCACCAGCACGAAGCTCACCAAGATGAGGCCCGCGTCTACCATGACCGCCAGAGTCCAGTTCCCTGTGGCGCCGCGCAAGACACCGCTCACCGCCGGGGAGAGGACCGCGCCGATCTCAGCGATCAGGTTCCACATCCCGAACGCCGCACCGAAGAGGGCCGCGGTCGGCACCAGGTCGGCGGTTAGCGCGTGGGACATCGGCTGCAACGCGAAAAAGAACAGACTCGACACGAATAGCAAGAGGCCCAGCGCGAAGATCGAGCTTCCGCCGCCCATGATGTAGAACCCGAAACCGAGCGTCAGCAGACCGAGTATCAGGGTGAAAGCGGCCAACATCGTCTTGCGGCCCCAGCCCTTGCGCTTGGAGTAGTCGGCCAGCCACCCGCCGGCCGGAAAGCCCAGGATACCCGCGCCCGCGTTAAAGGCCGCCGTAAGCCCCGCCGTCACGAATGTAGCACTGCCGGCCTCAGAGATAATGGACACCGACCAGAAGCCAACGAACCACAGGTGCCACAGAATAGCTATGGCAGAGATGTAGATCAGAAGCAGGTTCCGGTTGTACAAGACGGGTGAGACCTCCCCGCCCTTGCTACCGAATACAAAGCCTATGAGGGCGAGCGCCAGGGCGGCGACCAGGATAGCCACCCCCCACTCCGGCAGACCCGCCCGGAGAGCGACGTAGTAGACCACCATGACCGCTACGAACAGGACCACCGAGTACTTCGCCAGCCCCGTAAGCGCCGACGGGTAGCTAGGCCGGAACTCGAACTCCCCGCCCTGGCTGCGGAAGAACCTGTGCAGTCCGAAGCCGACTATAAGCGTGAGGATACCCAGCACGAAAAACGGCATCCGCCAGGCTCCGTCCGCGCCGAAGAAGTTGCTGCCGAGGCGGATCAGGGGTGGCGTCAAAAGCAGTGCGAGCGTGAGCCCTATCGACAGACCGGTTATGACCACGCCCATGCCGAGGCTTCGTTTCTCGAACGGGCTCTGCTGCGTTATAACGGTGCGGTCGTTGGAGTAGAACGTACCTTCCCCGAGGCCGGTAATTACCCGCAACGCCACAAAGCCCAGGAGTGCGGTCATCACACCGCTCACCAGCGTGGCCGCCCCCGCCCAGACTATGCTGATAACGATGATCGTGCGATGCCCAAAGCGGTCGCCGAGGTAGCCGCCGGGGAATTGGGTGAGCATGTAACCGGCAAAGAACATGCTGCCGATAAGCCCGCCGAGGGCGAACTTGTTCTCTACGCCGCGCAGCAGGGCTACGTCGTTATTGATCATGTAGGTGACGACCGGTCCGGTTATGGTGCGGTCGGCGTAACTGACGATCCAACCCAATAGTAACCAGACCCAGAGCGTCCGGTAAGCCGGGTATCCTCCCCGACCGTCTGCGCCCGCTTCCACTACGCTTTCCTTCCGGCGGCCCGCGCCGAGGACCACCCCGCCCACGGCTTCTCCGGTCCGTAGAGCGGTATGCTCAAGCCAGACATGAGGCTCGGCCTGCTGACCTTCTCCAAAATTTCTCTCCTCTCACCTTTTCCCTGCCCGGCATTCTGACCACTAGCGGCGGGTAACGCAAACATTGGATAGAAACGGCGGATACCGCTGGCGAGTCTTAGCGGACTAGCCTCGGGCGATCCTCCGCCGGTCTACCCGGCACTACCGCCTCCGTGCCACTCATCACTACAGAATCTCTAGCCGTTTCTACGGATTTTCGGTTTCTCCCACTAATATTTATAGTAAGCCTTGACAACGGTTTAGACGTATCTAAAAATAGGTCAGCAGGCCAGAGTAAGTTATGAGAGCAGAAGGAGACAGATTTTGAGTTCCAGGACGGCGGCCCGAAGAGCGGCGAGCCTGGGAGGCTTCTACGGTGGAGCGGGGCGCTGGTTGGTGGTCGCTCTGGTCGGCTTTGCTGCGGTGTTTTTAGCTGCGGCGTGCGGCGGTGAAGAAGGGTCCGGCGAGGCGGAGGCCGTGGAGGGCGAAATCCAGGCCACGACTACTACGACCATGATCGCGGATATGGTCCGGAATGTCGGTGGGGATCAGGTAGAGGTAACGAACCTGATGGGACCTGGAGTGGACCCGCACACCTACGAGCCCAGCCAGGGCGATACCCGGGCGCTCCTAGAGGCTGACGCCGTCTTCTACAACGGCCTCTTTCTGGAGGGACAGATGCAGGACCTCTTCGAGCAGACGGCCCAGCAGTCGCCGACCGTACAGCTCACCAACGCCGTCCCCGAGGACCAGCGCCTGCCGAGCGGCGACTACGAGGGCCAGAACGACCCCCACGTCTGGTTTGACCCGGAGCTGTGGGCGATGACCGTAGACCCCCGGTCGTGGAGCAGCTCTCCGAGCTAAAGCCCGGCGAGAGCGAGACCTTCGAGGAGAATGGCGCGGCGTACAAGCAGGAGATCCTGGACGCCCACGAGTACGCCCAAGACAAGCTCTCCGAGGTCCCCGAGGAGGACAGGGTGCTCGTCACCTCTCACGACGCCTTCGGCTACTTCGGCGAGGCGTACGGCTACGAGGTGCGGGGGCTGCAGGGGCTCTCCACCGAAGATGAGGCCGGAACCGGCGACGTGCGGCAGCTCGCCGACTTCCTGGTCGAGAACGAGATACCGGCGATCTTCACCGAGTCGAGCATCCCCCGGCGCAACGTAGAAGCCGTACAGGCCGCGGCCCAGGACCAGGGCTGGGACCTCCTCGTCCCCGAGAAGGAGCTTTACGGCGACGCGATGGGCGAGGCCGGCACCGAAGAAGGGACCTACCCCGGGATGCTCAAGGCGAACGCCGACAACATATCCAACGGCCTGACCTCCGGCGGCGGTAACTCCGGTGGTTAGTAGCGCGGGCCAGAGAACATTACAGAAGAAAGGCTGGCTCCGATGAGACCGACCGAGGCACGGAACAAGAACAATAAGAGTGTCCGGGCAAGGCCGGACGCCCCGCCGCTAGAGGTCCAGGGCGTAACGGCGGCATACCGCGACGAGCCCGTCCTGTGGGACGTCTCCTTCGAGGTGCCCGAGGGCGAACTGGTGGCTATCGTCGGTCCGAACGGCGCGGGAAAGACCACGCTGCTCAAGATAGTAATGGACATGATGTCCCCCGCGGCCGGACGGACGCTCGTCTACGGCGATCCCTTCGCAAAGAACCGCCGGCTCGTGGGCTACGTCCCCCAGCGCGGCAGCGTGGACTGGGACTTCCCGACCGACGCCTTGGACGTGGTCCAGATGGGGCTCTACAGTGGGCTCGGGTGGCTGAGGCGGCCCGGTAAAAAGGAGCGCGAGCAGGCCATGCGGTGCCTGGAGAAAGTCGGCATCGCGCACTTCGCCGACCGGCAGATCGGCCAGCTCTCCGGCGGGCAGCAGCAGCGGGTTTTTCTGGCCCGGGCGTTGGCCCAAGACGCGTACCTCTACCTGGCCGACGAGCCGTTCGCCGCTGTGGACTACAAGACGGAGAGGGCTATCGTCGAGGTCTTGAGGGAGCTAAAAGCTCAGGGGCGCACCACGGTCGTCGTCCACCACGACCTCTCTACGGTGCCGGAGTACTTCGACCGGGTGGTGATCGTCAACAAGCGTCTCGTCGCCGAAGGACCTACCGAGGAGGTCTTTACCAACGAGAACCTCTCGGCGGCCTACGGCGGGGCGGTATCGTACCTGGCGGGGAGCTAGGGCGTGGTCGAGCTTCTGCGAGACCTCCTGTTCGACTACACCCTGCGCAACGTGGCGCTCGGGGCGGCGATCCTCGGGGTCGTCGGCGGGGTGCTCGGGAGCTTCGCCGTGCTGCGCCGGCAGGGGCTCTACGGGGACGCCCTGGCACACGCCACGCTGCCCGGCGTGTGCGTCGCCTTTATCCTCGCCGGTACCAAGACGCCCGCGATACTGCTCGCCGGGGCTGCGGTCTCCGCGACGCTGGGGGCGCTCCTGATCGTCGGCGTCGTCAGCGGCACCCGGATAAAGCAGGACGCCGCTTTAGGCATCGTGCTCTCGGTCTTTTTTGGCTTCGGGACGGTGCTCCTGACCTACATAGCCGGGACCGGAAACTCCGGGCAGGCGGGCCTGGACCGCTTCATATTCGGCCAGGCCGCAACCCTGGTCGCCGACGACGTGGTCACGATGGGCGTGCTCGGCGGAATATCCCTGGTCCTCGTGGCGCTGCTGTTCAAGGAGTTCAAGCTGCTCTCCTTCGATCCCGCCTTCGCCGCGAGTGCGGGCTATCCCGTGGGCCGGCTGAACCTGGCCCTGACCTCGCTGATGGTGGTGGCTATCATCATCGGCATCCAGACGGTCGGGGTGATACTCATGGCCGCCATGCTCATTACCCCGGCGGCCGCCGCTAGGCAGTGGACGGAGAGCCTCTCGACCATGGTGGTCGTCTCCGGCTCTTTCGGGGCCGCGAGCAGGGTCGTTGGCGCGGTGATAAGCGCCACGGGGCCGGACCTTCCGACGGGGCCGCTCGTGGTGCTAACGGCCACGGCCATACTCCTGATCTCGCTGCTCATCGGGAAGAGCCGGGGCGCTATCTGGGAGCGTATCCGGGACTCCAGGAACCGGCGGGCGGCGCTCAGTAGCGACGCCTCACAGCCACCCGAGGTCGCGACGAACAGTGAAGGGGGGCGCTCGTGAGCCCCGGCTTCGTCATCATAGTTACCGCGATACTGGTGGTAGTCCCCTGCGCGCTGCTGGGGTCTCTGCTCGTTCTGCGGCAGATGTCCATGATGGGCAACGCCATAAGCCACGCGGTGCTACCCGGCATCGTGCTGGCTTTTTTTATTACCGAGAGCCTGGGGGCGGTAGTTTCGGTTATTGGGGCGGGTATCTTCGGGCTCTTGACCGCGGTGCTGGTCGAAGCTCTAAGGAATACCGGCAAGGTCAAGGAGGACTCCTCCATAGGCATCGTGTTCACCGCGCTCTTCGCCTTCGGGGTGTTCCTGATCGCCCGCTACGGCGGTAACGTCCACCTCGACCTGAACCACGTCCTGTACGGCGAGATCGCCTTCGCCCCGCTGAACTCCCTGATAATCGGCGGCGTAGTCCTCGGGCCGCGGTCTTTCTGGACGCTCGGGCTTGTCACGGTGCTTGCGATAGCCCTGGTCGGGCTCTTCTACAAAGAGTTCAAGATCGCGACCTTCGACCCCGCCCTAGCCGCAGCGGTTGGCTTCTCGCCCGTCCTGATCCACTACCTCCTGATGGGAGCGGTCTCGATGACGGTGGTCGGCGCGTTCGACGCGATAGGCGCGATACTCGTGGTGGCGTTTCTTATAGCGCCGGCGGCAACCGCCTACCTGCTCACCGAACGCCTCTCCTACATGATGGCGCTGGCCGTTTGTACGGGCGTGATCGCCGCCGTCTCCGGTTACTACGTCTCTTTCTTGCTGGACGCCTCGGTCTCGGGGATGATGGCCTCGATGACCGGCGTGTTATTCGTGGCTGCGCTCCTGTTCTCGCCGTCCCGGGGTTTGGTCGCCGCCGCCATACGCCGCCGCCGCAACCGGACCGCATTTGCCCGCACCCTGCTGATCGCCCGGGTCGAGTCCCTCGGTAGCGGTGCCACCGACGGAGAGCTCGCCCACCACCTCGGCTGGAAAGAAGGCCGCGTCACCGCCACGCTGCGGGACGCGCAGCAGGAGGGTCTGATCCTCCGCCCGGAAAACGGGAAGATCAAGCTCACCAGCAAAGGTCAGGGCCTGGTCCAGCGGGTCGCCGGGGTTTCCACCTGAGCCCCGCTGGACCTCCCCTGCAGAACACTGAGTTGGTTTCCTGATCGGGGGCGTCTTTCTCGACCAGTCCAACCAATAGATGCCCTATATCTACCAGTTCGTTATGGGCCGCGTCGGAGGTGCAGACGAGAGCCTAGAGGGTGACACGTCAACGGGCATCGCCGCCGGGGGCGGCGCAAAAAGGAGCATAAAGAGTTCCGACAAAAAGACCGCGGGCGTAATACTGTTCATCCTTGCGATCACCACCCAAAATATGCCCGAGGGGCTTGCCGACCGGGTTGCCTTCGGCTCCGCCAACCTCGGCAACGCGCTGGCCCCGATGCTGTTGTTGCGGGTAGAAGAGGTGCGTGCCCTGGATGGTGTAACAACTGTTGAGGACCAGGAGGGCGCTTCTCACGCGCTCGGTAACCCTCTGGCCGGGTCCATCTTCGTGACCTCTGTAGAGTGAACTTCCAGGATCACCCCAGACCGCAGGTTTATGCAGCGAAGCCGTGAAGTCTCCCCCTAGTACAGCTTCTCGTCCACCGTCGAGGGGCAACAGCCTTGCAAGGGCAGCAGTTCGGCAGGCTACGCCTCATCGTCGAGGTCGCAGAGGAAGTGTGGGGCTAACCTAGCCCGGCTCCGCTTCGGCGTCGAGTTCCGGGAGCACCCGGGCGGCGACGGCGAACGCGGCGTTGGCGGCCGGCACCCCGCAGTAGACCGCGCTCTGCAAAAAGACTTCCTTGATCTCCTCGTCGCTCAAACCGTTGCGCCGGGCCGCCCGGACATGCATCTCAAGCTCGTTTAGATGGTTCAGTGCGACCAGCGCGGTCAGAGTAATGCAACTGCGCGTCTTGCGGTCCAGGCCAGGACGGGTCCAGACCTCACCCCACGCGTACCGGGTGATAAAGTCCTGGAAATCAGCGGTGAATTCGGTCGTGCGTTCTATGGCGGCATCGACGTATTCCTTACCCAGTACCTCGCGGCGCACCCGCATACCGCGGTCGTGCGACGTATCGCGGGATGGTTCGCTCACCGGCGGCTCCCGGTCTCGTCCATCGGTTCCGCCCACCGGTCTAGCCACCGGTTCCAGGTGGTCCAGGATAACCCGGGTAACAGCCTCAGCCCTCTCGACGTTTGCCAAATGCGCCGCTTGTTCTACGACTACGAGACGTGCATCCGGTACCGAGTCGCGGATAAGCTCGGCGTGGTCCACGGGTGTCGCCTCGTCGCTGTCGCCGGCCACCACGAGGGTCGGTGCCTGGATGTCACCGAGCCTGTCGCGCAGGTCCATGGCCGAGATCGCCTCGCAGCACCCCGCGTAGCCCTCGACCGGCGTGCCCCGCAGCATGCGCCCGGCCTCTTCCACAGCCTCCGGCCTACCTTCGTGGAAAGCGGGAGTAAACCAGCGTTCCAGCACCGCCCCGGAAATGGCTTCTATTCCCTCCGCCCGGACCGTCGCCGCCCTTGAAGCCCAGTCCTCCGGTGGGCCGAGCTCTGCCGAGGTGCAACAGAGCGCGAGACGTTCGATACGCTCGGGGACCTCGCTCGCCACCCACAGACCGACCATCCCCCCGATAGACAATCCACAGAAGTAGAACTTCTCGACCCCGAGCCGGTCCAGGAGCGCCAGTAGGTCCCGGCCGAGGTCCCCGATCTCATACGGACCCGGCAGGACGGACGAGCCACCGTGACCCCGGTGGTCGTAGCGCAACAGGCGGAACCGCTCCCGCAAAGCCGGGGCCTGCGGGTCCCACATGTCCAGGGTTGTGCCTAAAGAGTTTGCGAGGACAAGGACCGGTGCGTCTTCCGGGCCTTCGAGCCGGTGGTGGAGTGCCGCGGCGGTGTCAGGGGTCATGGCTGCTCCTTACCGTAGAGTTCCAGCGCCCGGTCGACAAACTCCCCGGCCGATCCGAGGTAGTTTTCGGGATCTAACGCAGCGTCTATGTCCTCCGGCGACAGGTGCTCGCTCACCCGCGACTCCGACAGCAACTCCTCGCGCAGCGACGCGCCGGTGTCGAGCGTCCGGTGGGCTATCTCCTGGACGAGATCGTGGGCCTCCAGCCGTCCGAGGTGCCCGGCGAGCTTCGTGGTCACGTTCTCCGAGAGCAGCAGGCCGCCGGTGGCATCCAAGTTCTCGCGCATACGCTCCGCGTTTACCTGCAAGCCTTCCAGGACCCCGCGGATCGCGGCGGTAGCCCCGCCGGTCATGGCTAAAGCGTCGGACAATGTTTCCCACTCGGTATGCCAGGCACCGGCGGCCCGTTCGTGCTCGGCGGCCATCGCCTCTTGCAGCGTCCCCGCGAGCGCCGGCACCCGGCGGGCGCAGGAGGAAGCCAGAACCGCGCCGACGGGGTTGCGCTTGTGCGGCAGGGTCGAGGAGCCGCCGCCCGTGGCCTCGGCTACCTCGCCGACCTCGGTCTGGGACAGCAAGATGATGTCGAGCGCTATCTTCTGCACCACGCCCGCCACCAGCGACAACGCGTTTCCGAGACCGGCGATCCGGAGCCGCGCCGCATGCCAGGGGACCACCGGCTCCGGGAGACCCAACTCCTCAGCAAACCCGCGCAAGACCTCAAGGCCGTCGCCACCCAGCGACGCGAGCGTACCGGCCGCCCCGCCAAGCTCCGCGGCGAGGCCCGCACCGCGCACGTCGAGCAATCCCCGCCGCGCCTCCAAAGTTGAGACCAGCCAGCCGGCGGCCTTGAGCCCGAACGTGGTCGGGAGCGCCTGCTGCATCAGGGTCCGGCCCGCCATGACCGTCGAGCGGTGCTCGGCGGCGAGCCGGGCGCAAGCCGCCGCGAGGCCGGCGAGGTCGGCGAGTAAGAGGTCGAGCGCCCGGCGGGAGATGAGCGTGGTTGCGGTGTCCAAAATGTCCTGGCTGGTCGCTCCCTCGTGGACGTGGCGGGCCGCCTCGTCGCCTCCCGACCTGGAGACGGCGTCGGTTAGCGCCCGCACCAGCGGCGGGACGGGGTTACCCGAGGAACGGGCGTCCCGGCCGAGTTGCTCCGGGTCGAAGAGGTCGGCGCTACAGCACCCGGAGATAGCTTCCGCCGCGGAAGCAGGTATGAGCCCGGCCCGGGCTTCCGCGACCGCCAGAGCAGCCTCCGCGTCGAGCATCGCCTGCACCCACGCCCGGCCGCCGACCGCCTCGCGGAGCGCGTCCGGGACGAACAGCGGCCCGAACAAGGACTCAGACATCAAAGAACACCGTTTCCAGCTTTCCTTGCAGATGAATGTCGAAGCACAGGCGGCTATCGTCGGCCTCGCGGGCAACGAGCGTCATTCGCCGGCCGACATCTTCAATAGACGATAGGACCGGGTCGGCGGCGTTGGTGGTTTCTTCATCCGGGAAGTAGACGCGAGTGACGAGGCGCTTTAGCAAGCCGCGGGCGAAAACGGACAAGAGGATGTGCGGCGCTTGCTGCTTTCCGTCGGGGCCGGGTACGGGTCCCGGTTTGACCGTAACAAAGCCGAACTTGCCGGCCTCGTCGGTGCCGCAGCGCCCGAAACCGGAGAAGCTATCATCGGGATGGTCGTAACTGCCGGAGGCGTCGGCCTGCCAGACTTCGAGCATCGCGTCGGGCACGACCTCGCCCGCACCGTTGTAGACGGTACCCTCTATCCGGATGGCCGAAGGATGGTCGGGCGGTACAAGCTCGGACAGGTCTTCGTCCAGGAGCGAAAAGTGGAAGAACGGTCCGATGGTCTGCGAGGGAGTGTAGTCTCTCATCAATGCTCCATCGGGGTTGAGGCGCGGCCGCCGAGGACGATGTCGAAGCGGTAGGCCAGCGCCCACTCGGGCACGGTTGCGGAGAGGTCGAAACCCGAGATCATGCGCTGCTGCGCCTCCGGGTCCCGCACGGACTGGAAGATGGGATCCTGAAAAAACAGCGGGTCCCCCGGGAAGTACATCTGGGTTATAAGCCGGGTGGTAAACGCCGGGCCGAACAAGGAGAAGTGGATGTGGGCCGGCCGCCAGGCGTTCGGGTGGTTGCCCCACGGATACGCCCCGGGCTTGACCGTTACGAAGCGGTAGAAACCCTCATCGTCGGTCAGGCATCGCCCGGCGCCGGAAAAGTTCGGGTCGAGCGGTGCCGGGTGGCGGTCCTTATGGTGGGCGTAGCACCCGGCCGCGTTGGCCTGCCAGACTTCTACGAGGCTGTTCCGCACCGGTCGCCCGTCGCCGTCGCGTACCCGGCCGTGCACGATGATGCGCTCCCCGAGCGGCTCCCCGGTGTGCTGGCGGGTGAGGTCGTGGTCCAGGTCTCCCACCCTACCGCGTCCGTAGGCCGGTCCTGTGACCTCCGAGAGCGTCCACGGTACGATCACGAGCGGCTCTTTTGGCGCCCGCAGACGGGTTCCCTTGTAATCCGGGTACAGGTAAGGAGGCTCCACGCCCGCCAGCCCGGCGCCGCCGGTTGTCTCACTGCTCGTTCGTTGCGCCATCTACACCTCTCCTCTTTCTTATCGTCCGGCTACGCCCCGACGGACGTCCCGGCCCGCTCACACCCACCGTCCGCCGTCTCCTCAAAGCCCAGGATGGCCTCCATTACCCCGGCAAGCTCCGTGGCGCAGTCGTCGGCTACCCGCTGCCGTCTGTAGGCCACGTGGGAGTCGGGACGGACCAGTACGCAGCCGCTGTCTTCGACCTCGGAGAGCTGGGCCCAGTCGCCGTAGAGGTCGAGTACCTCGCAGCCGGGGCCTACCTGATAGCAGGTTATACCGACGCCCGTGCGCGAGGAAACCTCCTCAGCGGCCTTTTCCCACGCCTCGCCCCCGATGCCGGTAAAGAGCGTAAAGCGACCTTTACCCGAAAGGTCGTGGGTGCTGACCCTGTCGCCTCCATGCTCCAGCCAGCAGTGCGGCAGACGGGCGCCCGGCCAGGTGGTCGGGTGGTAGTAGAGTTCCGGGTCGCGGTCGTAGGCTGGCTCCGGCGTGCCGTCCGGGACCACGGCGGCGGAGTCGTAGCGGTGGTTGAACTCTACACCGTGGCAGTTGAACTCGTAGTTCTTTAGCTCCACGGCTTCCAACAGCTTCTCTCGCTGCTCGGCGGCTTCGGGAGTGGCTTTCTTGCGGGCTTCCATGTTCTCTTGCATCTCTTTGGCGTCGCCGGTCTCGGAGAGGCCGAGGGCCTCGAAGATCGGGCCGAACTCCTCGATGCTCTTGTTGGCCCGCTCGACGATCTGCCTACCAACCGGCGCCCGCTCGGCGTTGTAGGTGTCGAGCAGCGACGGGTCGGCTTTGCCTTTTAGGACCAGCGAGAGCTTCCAGGAGAGGTTGTAAGAGTCCTGGATGGAGGTGTTGGAGCCGAGACCATTTGAGGGTGGGTGCCGGTGGCAGGCATCGCCCGCGCAGAAGACCCGGCCTTCGGAGTAGCGGGTCATGTAGGCGCGGTTGTTGGTCCAGAGCGAGATGGACTGAATCTCTATCGGGACCTCGTCGTCCCCGATCAGGTTGTGGGCTATCCTGGTCGCTTCTTCCTCGTCTACGTCGGGCTCCGGACCATTTATGTCGTAGCCCCAGAGGATCAACCACTCGTCCCAGGGCCGCACCATCCGCACCAGCCCCATACCGATGCCCCCGATGTCCGAGCCGGGCTGCAACACCCAGTACAGTACGCTCGGCCGGTGGGCGACGTACTTCGAAAGGTCCGCTTTGAGGACGATGTTCATACTGCCCGCGACGCCCATCTGGCCCTCCATCGGCAGGTCGATGTCCTCGGCGACCTTGCTGCGGCCGCCGTCGGCCCCGATCAGGTACTTCGCCCGGATCTCATACGTACCACCGCTCAACCGGTCGCGGACCGTCGCGGTCACGCCATCCTCATCTTGCTCAAGAGAAAGGTACTCGGTGTTAAACAGGACCCTCGTTCCGCGGGAGGCTGCGGCGTCCATCAGGATAGGCTCGAAGAGGTTCTGGGGAAGGTCGCAGATCTCCGAGGGGCTGGCGAGGTCGTAGTCCGCCTTACGGCTAGGGTGGGTGCCCCAGGTCCTCAAACGGGCTAACTCCTCCCCGGCCAGGCTCTCGCAGAACGACTGGTCACCCATGAACTCCTGCGGGGTGGCCTTTTCGGTCACGACTTCTTCGAGGCCCATGTCCCGCATGATCTCCACGGTCCGCTGATTAGTAATGTGTGCCCGCGGCGTATTAGACAACCATCGGTACCGCTCCACCAGGACGTTCTCAACGCCGTACTCGCTTAAAAACAACGCCGCCGACAACCCCGCCGGTCCTCCACCCACGATCAAGACGTCCGTCTCTACCATTGCTGACGTTCCGTCCACGCTCATCCCCTAGTCCGTTCTTCGTCCGCGTCCGCCAGCACGAGGTCGTAGCTCATCGTGTAGAATGGCACCTCCATCTCGCGGCCGTCCGGGGCGACGCCCGGCTCGTGGCGCACGAAGCTTCCTACCAGCGAGTCCTTTACCCCGAACACCGCATCCGAGCCGAGGTGCCGGTCTTCTTTGTCAAAGACGTGGGTCGTGAGGGTCTCGTAGCCGGGGGCCTTCACCATGAAGTGTACGTGCGCCGGGCGCATCGGGCTCCGGTTCGCCGCGTCCAGAAGCTCCCCCACCGGCCCATCGTCCGGGATGGGGTACGCCTCCGGCCTTACCGACCAGAAGTAGTAGCGTCCCTCGCTGTCCGAGTACAGGTGTCCCCGCCCCCGGGCCTCGTCGAGGTCGTCGTACTGCACGTCGTAGAAACCTTCCTCGTCCGCCTGCCAGACCTCGATGTGGGCGTCGGGGATCGGCTTTCCGCCGACCGACAGCACCCGGCCCTCCATCATGCACGGCTCTCCGGGGGCACCGTTCGCCAGGTCGTCGCCGTTGGCATACCGGGGCGAACCCTCGACAAAAAACGGCCCGAACACCGTCGCTTCCGTGGCCTCGTCGGGCTTGCGGTTGTTAAGGCCGATGGTCAGCATCGAAGCCCCGAGGACATCGGACAGCAGGACGAACTCCTGGCGCCGGTCGTCGGTGATGTGGCCGGTGCGGGTAAGAAAATCTATGCCCGCAAACCACTCCTCCTCGGTAGAGCCCGACCTCGCTGATAAACGCGTGCAGGTGCTTTACGAGGCTCTGCAAAATTTCCCGGTTCCGCTCCGTCCGGCTCTCCGCAAAGCTCTCAAGTACCGCTCGCGTGAGGGCCTCGTCCGCCGAACCCGGCGCCTCTCCGGAGGTACCGTTCCGGATCCCGTCCGTCGCGGGCCGCTCTTCTCGCCGGTCCATCTCGACACCTTTCTAGGACGTTTTCTCGACGACCATCGCTATCCCCTGTCCAACCCCGATGCACATCGTAGCCAGTCCTAGCTCGACCTCATCCCGCCGGCCCATCTCGTGCAGGAGGGTGGTCAGGATGCGGGCGCCGGAGCACCCGAGCGGGTGTCCGAGCGCTATCGCGCCGCCGTTCGGGTTAAAGCGGTCGTCTTCGGGGTCCAGGTCCCACTCGTGGAGGACCGCCAGTGACTGGGCGGCGAAGGCTTCGTTCAGCTCGATCAACCCGATGTCATCGAACGACACCCCGGCCCGTGAGAGCGCCTTCTCCGTCGCCGGGACCGGCCCTATGCCCATCACCCGCGGCGGCACACCGGCGCTCGCCATGCTCTTTACCTTCGCCAGCGGCGAAAGACCGTGCGCCCGGGCGTACTCCGCCGACACCACCAGCACCGCCGCAGCCCCGTCGTTTAGTGGACTGGAGTTGCCGGCCGTCACCGAGCCGCTGTTCTTGAAAGCCGGCGGCAGCTTGCCGAGCTTTTCGATGCTGGTGTCACGCCGGGGACCCTCGTCGGCTTCGACCACCTCCTCGGACTTCCGCTGCTTCACGGTGACCGGGACGATCTCCTCCCGCAACCGCTTATCATCCGTTGCGGCAACAGCCTTCTCGTGGCTGTAGAGCGCGAACCTGTCCTGGCGCTCTCGGGAGATGTCGTAGGTGGCGGCCAGTTCCTCAGGCTTCTGCTCCTCGGCGGTCAGCCGGAAACGCTCCTCGGCCAGGTTCTCAGCAGTCTCTCCTAGAGAGTCGGTGTGCCCCATTTCTTCCATCTTCGGGTTGACAAACCGCCAGCCCAGGGTCGTGTCGTAGACGGTCTGATGTCCGGGCTGGAACGCCCTCTCGGGCTTCGGCATCGCATACGGCGCCCGGCTCATGGACTCTACTCCACCGCCCACGTAAACGTCGGCCTCACCGAGCATGACGGCCCGCGCGGCACTCGCCACCGCCTCAAGGCCCGAGCCGCAGAGCCGGTTGACGGTAGCGCCCGCGACCCCGGTCGGGAAACCAGCCAGTAGCAGCGACATACGGGCGACGTTGCGGTTGTCCTCGCCGGCCTGGTTGGCGCACCCGAAGTACACGTCCTCGACCTCTTCGGACGGGACACCGGTACGCTCCATCAAAGCTTGTAGAGCGGTCGCGCCCAGGTCGTCGGGGCGCACGGTGCTCAAAACGCCGCCGTGCTTACCGATAGGGGTACGTACCGCGCCCACGATCCAGGCTTCCCGCGTTCCCTCATATGCCATGACTCGTTACTCCTCTCCGGCCCGAAAGACGGGGCATACACTCCCCGGTATGCCACTAGGCTCCGGTCACCGCCTCGTTCGTGTAAGTCCCGTCACACCAGTGTCCTTTAAGACGACTCTAACCCTTATCCACGACACATTATAGAGGTCAGCGACCCTTTTCTCGCCCCGGTCTTCGGGAACGGTAAGGCGGCGCGCTCGGTTGCCGCTACCCCGTCTTCGGAGACCCTCAGGCGGACCTTAGCTCCAACTCGCACGTACTCATCTCCTTACCTGGTCTTGGCCTAACTTTGCGAGACACGTTAGTTTTTATAAACATATGATTTACGCCTGTAAACGTTGCATGCTTATTTCCTGCTAATCCGTCCGAAAGTACTGAGGCTTTTAGCTATCAATCTCTAGACCTAAAGATGAGAATTGTTCTTATGTTAAGTAGTTTTAACTTAAACGTCTTTATTTTTACTGGTGTTCTGGATAGGATGCCGGGCGTGAGGAAGCTGGCGACCCTGGTTGGGCTCGCGAAAAGACGGAGAGACAGAGGAGGAACATTTTGTTCAGGAAACTACTGCTTTTGGCCCTGATGTCGATGATGGCACTGGCGATTTTGGCGCCAGCGGCTATGGCGGATGCGGTCGTGGGTAACGGCGACGATCACGACAGCGATTCGAGCAGCGCGGCGGCGGCGACGGCGACTCAGTACGACAGCGGAGCGGCCGCGACCCAGTACGATAATGGGGACGACCACAACGACGATAGTGACAGCAACGGCACCAGCACGCTGCCGACCACCGGTGGCCCCGCTCTGCTGCCGCTGGTAGGTCTCTTGGCGCTCGGCGCCGGTGCCCTGGGCCTCGTTTCCACGAAAGTTCGCCGCAGCTAAGAAAGTTTCAGCGAAAGACTTCAAGTAAGACGGGTCCGTAGAGGACCCAGCTTCCTCAATCGCACGAGCAACGGAGCTTCCGGCAGGTAACCGGAAGCTCCGTTTTCGTTTCTACAGGTTAGCCGTTTGCTATCCGGCCGTCACCGGAGAGACTTCCCGGGCGGCCGGAGTTTCGCGCCGTTGGTCACGCCGGTAGGCCTGGACGGCGGACTTCAGGGTACCGAGGGCGAGCGTGGCGTTGCGGGTGCGGCTGCCGATCACCTCCCGCCCGAGACCGTCCACGAAAGCGTCGTAGTCGAGGTCGAGTATCTGCTGCACCGTGAGACCCTCGTTGTGGACGCGCTCCATGAGTATAGAGGCCGCGCCCATGCTGATGGTATCGCCCTCGCCGGTAAACGAGAGGTTCTCTACGCCCTCGCCGTCGGCGGCGACCTTGAGGTAGACGGTAACGTGGCCGCCGCACTCCGGACTGCCGCCGGGCATGACCACGTCCGCTTCTTCCAAAACTTTTTTGTGGCGGGGGTTCCCAGCGTGTTCGACCAGAAACCCTACCTGCTGGCTGCGGTCCAAGGTTAGCCTCGCCTACCGCTCGATGGGGGCGCGAACGGAGTTGCCCCACTCGGTCCAGGAACCGTCGTAGTTGCGGACGTTGTCGTAGCCGAGGAGGTACTTTAGTACGAACCAGGTGTGGGAGGAGCGCTCCCCGATCCGGCAGTACGCTATGACCTCATCGCCGCCATCGGAGATACCGGCCTCCCCTTCGTAGATCCCACGCAGCTCGTCGGCGGTCTTGAAGGTCCCGTCCTCGTTAACGGCCCGCGCCCACGGCACGTTGGCAGCACCGGGGATGTGGCCGCCCCGCAAGGCGCCCTCCTGCGGGTAGTCCGGCATGTGCAGAAGCTCCCCGGAGTACTCGCCCGGGCTCCGGACGTCCACCATCCGGGCCGACTCGCGGCCCCGGGACGCAAGGTGCGCCTCGACGTCCTCCTTAAAGGCCCGTATCTGCGCGTCGTCGCGCTCGGGAACCGGGTACTCACTGCGGGGGAGGTCCGGGGCTTCGCGGGTCATCTCCCGGCCCTCGGCTTCCCACTTGATCCTGCCGCCGTCCATTACCCGGACGTCCTCGTGGCCGAAGAGCCTGAACACCCACAAAGCGTACGTCGCCCACCAGTTATTCTTGTCACCATAGAAAACGACCGTGGTGTCCGGCCCGATACCCTTCTGGCTCATAAGCTCGGCGAACTTCTCGGGCTCCAGGTAGTCACGCACCAGAGGGTCGTTCAGGTCCTCAACCCAGTCTATCTTGACCGCGTTCGAGATGTGCCCTATCTCGTAGAGCAACACGTCCTCGTCGCTCTCGACGATCCGGACGTTCTCGTCCCCCGAATGCTCGTCCACCCACTCCGTCGAGACCAGAGCCCCCGGGTTCGCGTAACCCTTCTCCTGTATCTGCTGCTCCATCGTCGTTCTCCTCTCAGATACTACCGATCACTGTGAAGCGTATATTCTAAACTATATCCGATAAATTTGGTCGGATTAGCCGTGTCGGGCCGGGACGCGCGTTCAGGAAGAAAGTGAGTGGGTATACTGGGACAATGATCGAGCACCACGCAGGTTACCAGGGGCTACTGGAAGAGGCGACGGCCGGACGGCTGGATAAGGAGGCCGCCTACCGGCTGGCGCGGCTGGCCAACGAGGATCCGGCACCGGCGATGCGGGCGGCGGCGGACGTGAGAGACCGGCTTTTCGGGCCGCGAATATCCTACTCGCGCAAGGTCTTTATCCCGCTGACGAAACTTTGCCGGGATAACTGCGGCTACTGCACCTTCGCCCACCCTCCCCGCCCCGGCGAGAAGGCGTACCTCACGCCGGAAGAGGTACTGGACATAGCCCGTGCCGGCGAAGCCGCCGGCTGCAAGGAGGCGCTCTTTACGCTCGGGGATAAACCTGAGAAGCGTTACCTCGAAGCTCGCCGGGAGCTAAAAGAATTAGGTTTTTCTAGCACCATCGAGTACCTGGTTTCCGTCTGCCGGCTAGTCTCCCACGAGACGGGTCTGCTACCGCACGCTAACCCGGGGGTGTTGTCGGGGGATGAGGTGCGGGCACTGCGGGAGGTATCGGTTTCGCAGGGGATCATGGTGGAGCAGGTCTCGGAGAGGTTGCTCGGGCGCGGGATGGCGCACTGGGCGTCGCCGGACAAGGTGCCCGCGAGGCGGCTCGGGACGCTGGCGGAGGCCGGCCGGCACGCGGTACCGTTTACCACGGGGATACTGATCGGGCTCGGAGAGACCCTCGAAGAGCGGGTGGATACCCTGCTCGCGATACGAGACTCCCACGAAGGATACGGTCACCTCCAGGAGTGCATCGTGCAGAACTTCCGGGCAAAGACTGGCACCCGGATGGCGGCAGCACCCGAGCCACCGGAAGAGGAGATGCTCTCGACCATCGCGCTCGCGCGGCTCCTGCTGCCGGACGACATGGCGGTGCAGGCCCCGCCGAACCTCGCGGGCGCTAACGCGGTGGACGAACCGTCCTATGCCCGGTACGTAGACGCGGGGATCAACGACTGGGGCGGCGTCTCGCCCGTCACCCCCGACCACGTTAACCCCGAACGTCCCTGGCCGCACCTCGAAGAACTCGAAAAAGCTACGGAGGCGAAAGGTTACCTGCTCCTCGAACGGCTCGCCCTCCACCCCTCATACGCCCGCGACACGGGTAAGTGGGTGGACGAGAATCTCCGTCCCCGGGTACTCGCCGGCAGTGACTCCGAAGGCTTTGCCCGGGTAGAGACCTGGTCACCGGGCACGACGGAGGACATACCGGCCAAGAGCGTAGGAGAAGTCCGCGGGCTGCGTCCGTCCAAGATGCGGCCGGAGTTTGTACAGACACTCTCGAAGGCCGGAGAAAAAGACCTGAATGAAGACGAGATATCCCTGCTCTTTACGGCGCGGGGTACGGAGCTTGCGGAGTTGTGCCGGGTGGCCGACGGGTTGCGGCGGGAGGTAAACGGCGACGAGGTTACCTACGTCGTGAACCGGAACATCAACTACACCAACCAGTGCTACTTCCGGTGCCGATTCTGCGCGTTCTCCAAAGGACCGAAGTCGCTGAACCTGCGCGGGGACCCGTACCTGCTCGACGGGACCGAGGTAGCCCGGCGTGCCCGCGAGGCGTGGGAGAAGGGCGCGACCGAGGTGTGCATGGTCGGCGGCATCCACGGAAAGTTCACCGGAAACAATTACCTGGAGTATTTGCGGGCCGTAAAAGAAGAGGTCCCGGAAATGCACGTCCACGCCTTTACGCCGCTTGAGGTCTGGCAGGGGGCGCAGACTCTGGGTATATCCATCGAGGATTTTTTGGGAGAGCTAAAAGATGCCGGGCTCGGGACACTGCCGGGTACAGCGGCGGAGATCCTGGACGATGAGGTACGCGAGGTCATCTGCCCGGATAAGATCAACACCTCCCAGTGGTCAGAGGTGATGCGCAAAGCCCACGCCGCCGGCCTCCAGGCAACCACGACCATCATGTTCGGCCACGTGGACGGCCCCCTAAACTGGGCGCGACACTTACTGGTCTTGCGGGACCTCCAGGCCGAAACTGGCGGTTTCACCGAGTTCGTGCCGCTGCCGTTCGTGCACATGGGCGCGCCGTTATTCTTACAGGGTCGCTCCCGCAAGGGCCCGACATTCGCCGAGACGGTCAAGATGCACGCCGTCGGACGGATAGCGCTTCACGGTTACATAGACAACGTACAGGTCTCGTGGGTCAAGCTCGGCGAGGAGGGCGCGAAGCTATGCTTAGAGGCCGGCTGCAACGACCTCGGCGGCACCCTGATGAACGAGAGTATCTCGCGGGCGGCTGGCGCTAGCCACGGCCAGGAGATGTTCCCGGAAGACCTTGAAGCGATCATACGGTCCATAGGCCGCATCCCCCGCCGCCGCACCACACTCTACGGCACGCCGAGCCGGGAGTACTCCGCAGGCTAGAGAAAATCTAAATAGAGCCCCGGGTCCCACTAGAGACCCGGGGCTCAGCCATACTTAGTTTCTGGTACTAGAGTTCCCCCTTGGACATCGCGTCCGCGATGTGATCCGCCTGGCGGATGGCGAGCGCCACGATGGTCAATGTCGGGTTCGCGGCGGCCCCGGTGGTGAACTGGCTGCCGTCCGAGACAAAGAGGTTTGGGACATCGTGTGCCCGGCCATGCTTGTTGACCACGCCGTCCTCGGGCTTCTCGCTCATGCGGCAGGTGCCCATGTTGTGCGACGAGGGGAACGGCGGTGTCCGCACGGTTTTTAGAGCGCCGACGGACTTGTAAAGGTTCCGGGCCTTGTCCGCGGCGTAGTCGCGCATGTCCTCGTCGTTTTTATGGTCGTCGAAGTGCACGTTCGGAGCCGGCAGACCGTACTGGTCTTCTATGTCCTCGTTGAGCGTCACCCGGTTGGTAGCGACCGGTATATCTTCGCCGACGAGCCACATCCCGGCGAAGTTCTCGTAGGCGTCCAGCAGCTCGGTGAAGTCCCGGCCCCAGCCCTGCGGGTTCATGAACGCCGCCATGAACGACGGCCCGAGGTGGATAGTCTCCATGTAGAAACCGCCGACGAAACCGCGCTCCTCGGGGTCGTTGTACGCCTCGTCCTCGATAATGCCGGCCATCGTGTTACCCCGGTAGAAGTTTACCGGCTTCTCGAAAATGCCCCAGCAGGTGTCGGACATGTGGCGCATGTAGTTCTTGCCGACCTCACCGGAGGAGTTCGCGAGCCCGTCCGGATGCGTGTTCGACGCAGAGTTTAATAACAGACGTGGCGACTCTACGGAGTTTCCGGCCACGCACACGACGCGGGCCTTCTGAAGGTGGTGATTTCCGTCGGCGTCGGCGTAGAGCACGCCGGTTACCTTGCCGCTGCCGTTGTGCTCTACCTGCAGCGCCATCGACTCCGGGCGGACTTCTAAGTGGCCGGTCTTCTCGCCTTTCGGGAGATCGGAGACCAGCGGCGACCACTTGGCCCGCGACTTGTTGCCCTGGAAGCAGAAGCCGTCCTGGATGGTCGCCGGCCGGCCGTCATACGGTATGGAGTTCTGCCCGTAGTGGGAGGTCGAGACCTTCTCGTAGCCCATACGCTTCGCGCCCTCGGCCATGACCTTGAAGTTGTTGTCCGGCTCGTGGTAGGGGCGGCCATTGGTCCCGGCGACCCCGATATTATCCTCGGCTTTTGAGTAGTAGGGCTCCAGCTCCTCTAAAGTTATGGGCCAGTCGAGGAGGTTCGCGCCCGGTATTTCGCCGTAGGTCGAGAGAGCTTTGAACTCGTGCTCCTGGAAGCGCGGGCAGCAGCCGGCCCAGTGGACGGGTGAGCCGCCGACGCACTTGCTGTGCCAGGTAGGGAGGTTCGGGAAGTCTTTGGCGATGCGCCAGCTTCCGGTAGCGGTGCGCATGTCGAGCCAGGCTAGCTGGTTAAAGCTCGGCCACTCGTCGTCCATGTGGTCCTCGGGCTCGTGGCGCTCGCCGGCTTCGAGGACTACGGTGTCTATACCCTTTTGGGCGAGCTGGTTCGCTAAAGTGCCGCCGCCGGCTCCGGAACCGACGATCACGACGACCGAGTCGTCGCTCTGGTCGAATGGTGCGGGCATTATCTATCCCTCCTTGCTAACGCGCTCTTCGGTGTTCACCATCTCTTCGACGTGGTTCCCCCGGCGGTCCGGGGCCTCCTCCAGCCAGTCGATGTCGTTAAAACCCCGGTCTACATAGCCGCCGAGGTGGTTCGACGGTCCCTCGTAGCCGAAGTACGGCCAGATGTCGGGCTGGCTGTAGAGCCCGGTCACGACATCGCCGGCTACAGCTTTGAAGAAGGGTCCGTCCTCGATCTTCTTTAAAGCTTCTACCTGAGCTTCCTCGTCCAAACTACCGAAGTCCGCCGGTTCAGCGCCGGTAATGGTAGATAGGTTCGACACACCCTCCGCAAGCAGCGTCTTCATCGTCGCGTCGTCGGCGGCCTTTCCGTCCAGGTCCGACACGACGCGCTCGTAGTGCTTGTCGGGGATATGGTCGTGCGGGTACATCGCCCGCGTCACGCTTACCAGCGTCCGGGCCGTCTCCACGTCCAGCGCCTGCAAGTCCCCAAGCTCACCCGCGGGCTCGCCGTAAGCCGGCTTGTCGGTCGAAACGGCGGCGTCCGCCGGCCGGATACCACCCTCTCCGGATTCCTGGCCTTCCAGGCCCGGGCCTTTCTCCTGCGTCATGGTTGTATGCTCCTTTCCCTTTCCCCGTTGGACTTCCTCGCCTAGTGGTAGCGGCCGCCCCGCTGGAGGACTTCTATCTCGTAGCCGTCCGGGTCCGTCACGAAAAAGAACTTGCCCAGAACCTGGCCGTCCTTTTCAAGCTCCACGAGCCTCCGGGGCTCGAAACCGGCGTCCTGGAAACGCTCGTGCTCGGCCTCGATGTCTTCGACAGAGACTGCGAGGTGACCGTAGCCGTTGCCGAGGTCGTAGGGTTCCTCCTGGTCCTTGTTCAGCGTGAGTTCGACCTCGAAGTCGTTCTCGTCGTTGCTGAGGTAGACCAGTGTAAAGTCGTCGAAGTCGAAGCGGTCGGCCTCATGCAAGCCGAATGCGTCGCGGTAGAACGAGATAGTGCGGTCCAGGTCCAGGACCCGGATCATGGTGTGTATGGCTTTAGCCAAGCTTTTCTCCTTTCCTCGCGCTGCACTATGATGTATCGTCTTATCCGTGTCAATAAATAATCTGGGCCGTTAGGGGCGGTCCGGGGAAAATTTAGGAGGGAAATGCTAGTTTTCGTCGACATTCACGTTGATCCAAAGGGTCTATCCAACGATAAGCTGTGGGACGTCTGGGAGGAGGAGACGAAGGCTGCGCTCGAGGCCAAGAAAGCCGGTACGGTCGTGGACCTCTACAAGGTCTCGGGGCAGCGGCGGGTGCTCGTCGTCCTCGACGTCGAGTCCCACGACGAGCTGGACCAGATACTGATGGCCGGCCTGCCGATGGCCGAGTACCTGGAGATGGCCGAGGTTCTCCCCGTCCGCCGCTATGAAGACTTCGCCAGCGACATCGCAAACCGCTGGCAGTCGTAAGCCGTAAGCTACGACCCGTTGAGGTGAGCCGTGGAGCCTAGATCCAGGAGCTTTAGCTCGTAGCCGGGAGGTCCGGCGGAGTCGTCGAGCGCGACCCGCGTGATGGAGGTATTGCCGAGGCGTACCCCGTCCAAGACTTCCGGGCCGAAGGCGTCGCGGAAAAATGTCGCCAGCAGCCCGCCGTGGGAGACGAGGACGACCGTGTCTTCGGGGTCGTGGCGGACGTGTACATCCTCTATGACGCTCCAGGCGCGGTCGAGCGCCGAGGCGGTACTCTCGGCGCCTACCACCGACCAGCGTTCGGTGTCCGGCAGGTTCAGGAACTCCGTGGCGCGTTCGGGCTTTTCGGTCTCGTACTCGTCCCAGACGTGGCCCTGCAACTCGCCGCCGTGGCGCTCCAGCAGGCCGTCGGGATAGGAGATTTCATCCTCCGGGTAGTCCAACCGTGCGGCTATTATCCGGGCGGTCTCCGCGGCCCTAGAAAGAGGGCTGCTGTACACGCTGGCGACCGGCGTACCGCGGAGGCTTTCTCCGGCCTTCGACGCCTGTTCCTGGCCGAGCGGGGAGAGCGGGAAGTCGAGTTGACCCTGCCAGATCCTGCGGGCGTTCGCGGTCGATTGGGCGTGGCGGATGAAGATCAAATTCATCCGGCGCCGGTTCCCGGTAAAAGTGCGACCGAAAGCGCGACCAGCACCAGCGTCCGGGTCAGCTCCCCAGTAGCCCCCGAGACGTCGCCCCCGATGCCACCGAACGCCCGCCGCGTGACGTAGAGCACCAGCACCACGGCCGGTATCCACAATCCGGCCGCCGGGAGCGCCGCGATCCCTAGAGGCACCGCCGCCAGTAGAGGCAGGACCACCGCCAGCGATAGCCCGGCGCGCCGGTACCGCCTTTTCTTCAATGCCTCGACGAACGGGACAGCGGAGGAAGTCTTCTCCGCTGGTCTGCCGAAACACAGGACGCCGAGCATGGCGGAGCGGGAGGCAGCTTCGGCGGCGAGAGCGGCGAGGGCTGCTACTGTGGGGGAATACTGGATCAGGGCCGAAAAGCCGAACACCGCCGGAGTATAGACCGCGAACAGCCCAAATAGCCCCCCGATACCGACCCGGGTATCTTTCAAGACCGCCCGTCGCCGCTCCGCACTGCCCCGGACCATGAAAGCGTCCCCCACGTCGAGCACACCGTCGGCGTGGTGGAGCCCGGCGAATAACACTACCGCCCCGAGCGCGAGCGCCGCCGCGACCCCGGCCGGCGCGAAGTACCCCGCAAGGGCGAACGCCGCACCCGGCAGTCCGGCTACAAGCCCGAGGACCGGGAGCAGGTATGAGCTACGGGCCGCAGCCTCCAGCGTGCTACGCCTGGCAGGCACAATTGTAAAGAACGACAATAGCGCCCGCACGTTACTTCACCCGCATCGGGATACCGGCCACGCACAAGTGTACCTCGTCCGCGGCTGCGGCGGCCCTCTGGTTCGCGAGCCCGAGGAGGTCCCGGAACCGCCGCCCGGCCGTGCTATCCGGCACGACGCCCTGCCCGACCTCGTCGCTCACAACGATTACCGGGCTATCCAGCTTTGCAGCCGCCGAGAGAAAGCGGTCGAGTTCGTAGAGCACGCTGTCCTCGTCCGTGCCAGAGAACATCGCGCCCGAGACCCAGAGCGTAAGGGAGTCGAGCAGCACAGCCCCCGTCCCCGGTGCAGCTTCCAGGCTGCCGAGGAGATCCGCCCCGGAGACCTCGAACGTCGTCCAGCCGGGAGGCCGGCGCTCCCGGTGGGCCTCGACGCGCCGCCGGAAGTCTTCGTCTCCTTCGTAGAGGGTGGCGGTCGCGACGTAGAGGACCCGCTCGCCGCCGAGTTCGCGGGCCATCCCTTCCGCAACGGCGCTCTTGCCGCTGCGGGAACCACCGATCACCAGCGCCCGGACGCCTATAGTTCTTCCCGGAGTGCTTCGAGCAGGACAGCGGTCTCCTCTGGTCCACGGACCGCTACCCGGAAGTATTCCGGCCCGAGCCCCATAAAAGGCCCGCACCCCCGCACCAGCACTCCCCGCCGGGCAAGCTTCTCCGGAACACCCTCTGGCCCCCGGACGAGGAAGAAGTTCGCCGCCGCCGGGTACGCGGTAAGCCCCGGCAGAGAAGAAAGCCCCTTGACGAGCGCCTCCCGGAGCTTTGGGATTTCTTCTAAAGACCTTTCTATGTAAGCGTCATCCCCGGCAGCCGCTACCCCGGCGGCAGCGGCGGCGACGTTGACGGCCCACGAGGGCTGGCGGGCCTCGAACCGCTCCAGCTCCGGGTGGACCAAGCAGCCGAGGCGCAGACCCGGCATCGCGAAGAACTTGGTGAACGACCGGGCGACGACCAGCGAACCACCCGCCTCCGCCACCACACTAACCTCCGGCGTGAAGTCCGCGAATGCCTCGTCCACGACGAGCGTTGCCCCAGCTTCCCGGACTCTATCGGTCAACTCAAGGACCGCCGCCGCGGGCAGCGCGCTTCCGGTCGGGTTGTTCGGGTTGCCCAGGAACACGAGCCGGACGCCGCTCAAGTCGTCGAGCGCGGCGTAGTCGAGCGTGAAGCCGTCCGTTTCCGGCCGCCAGGCTATCCGCCGGACGACTTCTAATCCGGCGGCGGCTGCGGCTGCGGCGTACTCACTGAACGTGGGCTCCAGGATCAAGGCTTTCCCCAACGTTTCATTACAAGGTTTGCCCGCCTCCGCAGCCGCGAGGAACAGCGCCTCGGCCCCGCCGTTGGTCGGCAGCACGCTACCGGTCGGCGCCCCGAGATAACCTGCGAGTGCTCTGCGTAACTCTGGGTAGCGCGGGTCCGGGTAGCGAGGAGTCCCGGAGAACAATGCTTCTTCGGCGGCACGCAAGGCCTCCGGTGGGGTTCCGAGCGGGTTTATGTTCGCGCTGAAGTCTGCGAGGCTCTCGGCCGTGACACCGAGGGCGCGGGCCGCCGGTCCGCCGTGAGCACCGTGGTGCCGCCCGCCCGCGTGCTCCGAGAAGCCCTCAACCATTTTTCAATGACTCTACCGTAGAAAGTACGGCCGCCAGCAGAGTACAGGTCCGGCGCATGAGGTCCACCGTCCGCCGGACGTCCCCGACAGCGGGCGGGTCTCCGTCGCCGAGCAGCGCGCTCTCGCGCGGCACGCCCAGGTAGGTGCTCGGCCCGCCGAACCGCAAGCTCAGAGCCCCGGCGAACGAAGTCTCGCCCCACCCGGCGTTCGGGCTCGCGTGCCGGGGCGCGAACTTGAGGGCCGTCCGCAAGGTCTTGCCGGGGTCGGCGGAGACCGCGGCGACCGCGAGCGCCGTGAGCCGTGAAGGGAACAGGTTCGCGAGGTCGTCGAGGCGGGCCGGAGCCCAACCCAGGTCGTCGTACGGCGGATGTTTGTAGCCGAGCATGGAGTCGAGGGTGTTGACGGCCCGGTAGGCCAGGGCTCCAGGGGCGCCGAGAATGGCGGCGTAGAACATCGGGGCCACGACGCCGTCGCTCGTGTTCTCGGCGACGGACTCGGCGGCGGCCCGGGCTACGCCGGCTTCGGAGAGGTCTGCGGTGTCGCGCCCTACGATGTGGCCCGCGAGGAGGCGGGCTTCTTTCAGGTCCCCGGCTTCCAGGGCGCGCTCGACCGCGAGTGCCGACTCCGCTAGCCCCCGCATCGAAAGGGTGGTCGAGATCAAGGCTATCTCCACGATCCACCGGACCCCAGGTGGCAACCGCCGCAGGAGGATAGCGGGTAAGGTGAAGCTAATGCCCGGCACCGCGAGCGCGGCGGCGATCCCGACGAGGGTACGTCCGGCGGGCGTGCGCCGCGAGATCCCAAACCTCTCGAAGAGGCCTACGCACCATCCCATCCAGACTGTCGGGTGCAGCCGGGCCGGCGGTTCGCCGAGGGCGGCATCCAGGGCGAGGGCCGCGGCGACCCTCAAGAAAGGCCCGCTTCCTCGAAGGTCGCCATCTCACCGAGCACCCGGGCCGCACCCTGGAGTACCGGGACGGCCAGCAGCCCGCCGGTGCCTTCCCCGAGACGCATGTCGAGGTCGAGGAGCGGATCGAGACAGAGTTCGTCCAGGGCTATCCGGGCTCCGGGCTCGACGGAGAGGTGGCCGGCGAACAGGTAATCGACCGATTGCGGTGAGAGGGCGCGGGCGACGAGGGCAGCGGAGTTCGAGACCACGCCGTCGAGGACCACGGGAGTCTGGCAGGCGGCACCCATCAGGATCAAGCCGACGAGCGCCGCGTGCTCCAGCCCACCGAGCGCGGCCAGAACGCCCAGAGGGTCGGAGGGGTCCGGCTCGTGTAGCTTTAGCGCCTCTTCTATGATGTTTACCTTTGACACGAGCGTGGCATCGTCTATGCCGGTCCCGCGGCCGGTTACTTCTGCGGCGGGACGGGCGGTGAAAGTGGCGATCAGTGCCGCCGCGGGTGTTGTATTTCCGATGCCCATGTCCCCGGTCACGAGCAGGTCCACCCCGCCACTGTCCACCAACTCCTCGGCCACGGCAGCCCCGGCCAGGACCGCCCGGGCCCCTTCCTCCCGGCTCATCGCCGGTCCCGCCGAAAGGTCGTCCGTCCCGGCCCGGATCTTCGCTCCGCGCAGGCGCGGGTGTTGCTCCAGTTCCGAAGCCACCCCGACGTCCAGCACGCTGACCCGGGCGCGGGCGCTTTTAGCAAGGGCGTTGACCGCCGCCCCGCCGGCGCAGAAGTTCCGGACCATCGCAGCCGTCACCTCTCGGGGCCAGGGCGAGACGCCCCGCTCCAAAACACCGTGGTCCCCGGCGGCGACCACGACCGCCGGCGTTTCGGGGGCCGGCGGCGGGCACTCCCCGAAGATACCGGCCAACCGTATCCCAGCCTCCTCCAGCCGACCGAGGCTGCCGGGCGGTTTGGTAAGTTGCGCATGACGGTCCCGGGCGGCCTGTACCGCGCGTCCGTCGGGAGCCTCTATATCCTCCGCAAGCTCTCTTACCCGGTCTTCGAGCGCCATCCGCCGTCCCTAGTGATGGTCGTGGTCATGACCATGATGGCTGTGGCTGTGACCCGGTTCGTCGGGGTGGTAGTGGGGCGTTGCGGCAGCCCCGACTTTCTCCTCAAACCCTGGCAGGGCGACCCGGTGAACACAAACGTCACAGTTCATGCGAATGTCACCGAGGATTGCCTCCCGGTAGCGTTCGAGCAGGAGGTCCGCGACGCGCTCGTGTGGTCCGAAGTACCCGGCGTAATTAACCGTGAGACCGGGATTAGCGGCGGCGAACTCCGCGCTCCGCTCCCGGATACGCTCTTCGAGGACGCCGGTAAACAGGAAGTAGGAGAAGACGACGACACGTTTCGCGCCGAGCTTGCGGCAGCGGTCGAGGCCCTCGGCGACACTCGGAGAGGTCATGCTGATGTAAGCTGGTTCCACGACCGGGTACGGGCGGCCCTCGTAGAACATCCGGCAGACTTTGGCGAGGTTCGAGTTCGCGTCCGGGTCCGAGGAGCCGCGTCCGACGACGAGGACGGCGGTCTCTTCCCGCTCCTCGGGCGGTACGGCAGCAGAGATACGTTCGTCCATGAGGGAGAGTAGCTCGGGGCGTATGCCTAAAGCCCGGCCGTAGCGGAAGGTTAACTGCGGATTGGTCATCTTCTCGCGCACGAGGGTTGCCGGGATGTCGTCTTTGGCGTGACCGGCAGCCAGGAGCATCAGGGGGACGGCGGCGACTTCGCGGGCTCCGGCTTCGGCCAGACGGGTCACGCAATCGGAGATCGGAGGTCGGGACAACTCTATGAAACCGCCTTCTAGCAGTAGGTCCGGGTTACGGAGACGCATCAGGGTTACGAGTTCATGGAACTCTTCCGCTCCGCGGGGGTCGCGGCTGCCGTGGCCGACGATCAGTAGCGCGGGGTTTGTAGCTTTTGCGTTCTGTACATTTACGTTATGTACGGTTTCCTTGTACAAGTTCAGTCCTCCTTGTAGTAGATCAGGGCATTAAAAGCCGCCGCCGCCACCGCCGAGCCACCTTTCGGCCCGTAGTTCGCAACCGCCGGCAGCCCGCTCTGGACCAATGCTTCTTTGGACTCCGCAGCCCCCACGAAACCGACCGGCAACCCCACGACGAGCGCGGGTTCCACATTCAGGTAAATAAGCTCGAAGAGCGCCGTCGGAGCGTTACCGATCACCCAGACAGCTCCCGGCCCGGCTTCCTCAGCCGCAAACCGGAAGCCTGCCGCAGAGCGCGTTATGCCGGACTTCTCGGCTAGCTCCCGGACGCGGGGGTCGGCGACGTAGCAGTGGGTCTCCCGCGCCGTGATGCCCGCCGCGACCATCCCGACGTCGGTAACGATTGGTGCATCCCGGCGTAGGGCTGTAAGACTTTTTTCGAGTACAGCTTCGTCGAGAATCAGGGTCTCGGAGTACTCGGGGTCGGCGGAAGCGTGGATCACGCGTTCGGCCACGGCCCGCCCCAGCGGACCAAGATGCGAGAGGTCCACTAACTCGCGCAAGATGCGATAGCTCTCCGCTTCTATGGGATGGACCCGCCTCATCCGTCCTCCAACAAGACTTCGATACAGGCACTGACCGGACAGACCTCGGCGCACTCGGCGCAACCCGTGCAGCGATCTTCGAGCACCAGGAGTGGCGACGGGTAATCTCTCGGGGCTGGGCGGATAGCTTTTTCCGGGCAGGTCTTGAGGCACGCGCCGCAGCCCGCGCAGGCGTCCGTAACGGCAAAGACCCGTTTCATCCTAAATAACCTCTCGGTGTAACCAGGCGGCCGCCGCGGACTATGGTGCGGGAGCTGCCGACTATGACGACCGTCAGCATGTCCACATCCTCGACGCGCAGGGAACCCAGGTCCGTAACGACTACCTTCTGGGTCGGGCGGTAGGCGTCGGTGACGAGGCCGACCGGGGTATCGGGGGAGCGGTGTTGTAGAAGGGTCTCGCGGACCTTGCCGAGTTGCCAGTCGCGACCCCGGGAGCGGGGGTTGTAGAGCGAGACTACAAAGTCCCCTTCGGCGGCGGTCTGGACGCGGCTCAGGATGATTTCCCAGGGAGTAAGGAGGTCGGAAAGGCTGATCGCGCAGTGGTCGTGCCCGAGCGGCGACCCGAGCAACGAGGCCGCAGCCTGGGCCGCCGTAACCCCCGGAATAACGGTCACGTCTATATCGTCCGACTCCTCAAGCAACTCCAGAGTCGGAGAAGCCATAGCGTAAACTCCTATGTCGCCGCTACTCACCAGCGCCGCACTCCCGCCCGACCGGGCCTCTTCTAAAGCAAGTCTGGCTCGCTCTATCTCCTCACCGAGCGGCGGCGTCAACACGCGGGTCCCAGGACGCAGGAGGTGGCGGACCCTGTTCACGTACTGATCCAAGCCGACCACAACCTCCGAAGCAGCCAGCGCCTCGCGGGCCAGCGGCGGCACCAGGGACTCATCTCCCGGCCCGAGGCTGACCAGCGACAGCCGCCCCCGCACCGGCAGCCGCCCGACGGCGACCGTGGCGTTCGGAGACTTATGTTTCTCGACCACGAGGCTAGCGCCGGAGACGACCACCGACGCCTCGGCCACGCTCGCGGTCCCGACCGCCTTCTCTACGGCAGCAGAGGGATTGGGCACCTCGGCAACCGCAAGCTCCTCGGCCGTGCAGAACCGGAGCGGCACGCCGAGCGACGCTGCGGCCTCCAGCAGCCCGGCCTCGTCGGACTTCACGTCGATGCTCGCCAAAGCCGCTACACTCGCCACCGAGAGACCGGCGTCCTCCAGAGTCTGGCTAACGAGGTCCAGCACCTCGTCCTCTGCTACTCCCCGGCTGCACCCGACGCCGACCACGAGCGAGGATGGCCGGCAAACCACCGACGGCCGCGGTGGTTCCACAAGCTCCACTATCCGGTCGGTGACCAGAATGAGCGGTGCTCCGGACTCTTCGGGCTTGCGCCGGACTACGTTCTCCGGCAGCGGCCCGAGCGGGTAGCGGCGGTCGGATACCAAGTATACCGGCTCCCCGGAAACGAGCGCCGAGGAGACGGCAGCCAGGTCCGAGCGGTCCTCTATCCGGAAGCCGAGGTCTCTACCGAGGGAGCCCAGATCCGGTAAGCCCAAGGCGTCGCTCGCGGTCGTGACCACAGGTTCGGCCCCTAGAGTGGCGGCGACCCGCCGGCAGAGCGCGTTCCCTCCACCCTCATGGCCGCCGGTAAGCGCCACGGCGAAGCGTCCGGCGTCATCGACGCAGACCACGCCCGGGTCCCGATTCTTGTCCGAGAGGTGCGCCGCGAGGAGCCGGACGGCGGCACCGGTCGCCAGGAACATCACTATACCCTCGCACTCTGCCCAGGCCCGAGAGAGCGCCTCTTTGGGCTTTTCCTCATAGAAGACGGCGTCTTCCCAGGTTCCTGCGAGGTGGACAGCCCTCCGGCGGCCGTTCGCGGTCGCGGCGACGAGACCTATCAAGATATCTCTTCCGTCCGGCGGCCGGAGACCACGAATACCGGGGTCTCTGGTACTAGACGGTGCAGGGAACCTACTCCGCGCACTCTGGACGCTTGCAGGAAGGTCGTTTCTACTTCCAGACCGCAACTCGCCAGGACCTCCGCTGCCGGGACGACGCGTTCGAGGGTTATGAGGGAGAGGACGACCGCGCGGCGGGCCTTGACCGCGGAGAGCTTGACGATCTCCTCGAACCCTCCCCCACTCCCCCCGACAAATACCGCGTCGGGTTCCGGCAATTCCCGCAGGGCGTCCGGCGCTGTACCCTCGACCACCCGCACGCAGACGTCGTGGCGGGCGGCGTTCCGGCGGATGCGGTCGCAGCTTTCGCTGTCCCGCTCGACGGCGATAGTAGCCGCTCCCAGGTTCGCGCACTCGACGGCGACGGAGCCGCTGCCGGCTCCCACGTCCCAGACGAGGTCTCCAGGGCCGGGGCCGAGCCGGGCCAGCACGAAGGCGCGGGTCTCGGACTTGGAGATCATGGCGGAGCGATGCTCGAACGCATCTTCGGGCAACGCCCACTCCCCGGTACGCACTGGAAAAGAGGCCCAGCGTTTCCCCTTCACTACCCTGCCCTCATCGAGCACGAGCACCACGTTCGGCTCCTTCCAATCCATCTCCGAAACCTCCGCCGCCCCACCCTGAAAGACCCTCTCCCCCGCCTCCCCGAGCTTCTCGGCGACGACGAACGTCCTCTCGTAGCCCTCAAGCTCCCGGGCGAGTTCGGCGGGACCGAAGTCCGGGGCGGTGAGCACCGCTACCTTCGGGTAAGCCCGGCAGACGTTCACCGCCCGGCGCGGGTCGCGGCCGTGGGCACTGACGGTAACCGCGTCGTCCCACGAGAGTCCGGCCCGCGCGAAAGCCAGCGCCACCGACGAGACCGCCAGCAGCACTTCCATCGTCTCACTCCCGAATCGCTCGCCGAGCCGCCGAACAATCCCGAAAAACCCCGGGTCCCCGGATGCCAGCACTACAACCGCCCCCTCCGCCTCTTCTAGGCGGTCGAGAGCGTGAGAGAGGTCTCCCTTGAGCGCCACGGACCGCCCGCGCTCTACGCCGAGCATTTGTAAATGCCGCTCGCCGCCCGCGACGAGCGCGGCGTTCTCCACGCGCCGGGCAGCGTCCGGTCCGAGGGGGCTGCCGTCAAGTCCGATCACGGTTATGCGCCTCACCCACCCTCCCATACCGTAAGCTCCAGCGCCCCGGGACTCGCCCCGACCGGCTCCAGCGTGTCGAAGTCCACCATCACCACGTAGACCTCCAACCCACCCTTCGCATACTCCGCCAGGTTCTCCGCCGCCCGCGCGCACAACACGTTCGGAGCCTCATCCAGCTCCGCCTCCCGCCACAACTCATACGCATGACGCGCTGTATTGACATTATGTATATTTGTTACTAACTTAGAGTCTCCGCCGGCTTTGGCCGTGATCTCCGCGAGTAGTTCATTATCCACTTTCGAGCGAGTCCAGTGGGTCATCATCACGCCGGCGGCGAGCTTGGCTAGTTTCCCGGTCATCCCGACGAAGAACATCCGCGAAAGCTCGTTGTCCAGAGCCTTTTTTACCGCGTGGCCGGTAAAGTCCCCGACCTCTACAAAGCAGACTTCGGGCAGGTTCGGTAGGAGGCGCATGGCGGCTTTCTCGGTAAGGCCGCCGGTCGAGAGGACGAAGGTAGTCTCGCCCTGGGCTCCCATGACGTCTACGGCTTGACCGACGCTGGCCCGCCAGGAGGCGGTCGAGAACGGGCGGACGATACCGGTCGTGCCGAGGATCGAGACGCCGTCCTCAATGCCGAGCCGGGCGTTGGTGGTCTTTTCGGCCATAACTTCGCCGCCGGGGACGCTGACGACCACCCGGACGCCGCGCTCGTCGGGGTCGAGCACTTCTTCTACGGAGTAGGAGATCATCCGCCGTGGGATAGCGTTGATCGCCGGTCCACCGACCGGAAGCCCGAGCCCCTGCTTGGTAACCAGCCCCACGCCGCTACCCCGGTCGAGCTGTAGCCCCGTCTCCTCCCGCCACGACACCCGGACCGTGACGTGCGCCCCGTCGGTCACGTCCGGATCGTCACCGGCGTCTTTTATTACGACCGCCTCAGCCCAGCCCCCGTCCGGGGAGACTTCGCACCGCTCGACGGCGAAGGTTACCCGCCGCTCTTCGCCTTTGCGGGGAAGTTTTATGTCTACCTCGCGCTGAGCTGTGCCGGTCACGAGGGCGCGGGCGGCGGCTTTGGCGGCGGCGGACGCGCAGGAGCCGGTGGTCCAGCCGGTCCGGAGGTTCTCCCCCGAGGCGCGCTGCATGCTCGGGGGCATCGAGGGCTCGTGGATTTTGCGCGGCGGTACGGTCATGGGTTTATCTTTAAGCTTTCTTCTCTGCTACGCGGGGGTCCGCTTTGCGGAAGCGGTGGGAGAAGCCGGGATTATACAGGTGGGAGCGGGTGCCGCCGGAGCGGAGGCCGGGACCGACCAGGATCAAGGCTTGCCGGGTAAACCCCGCTTCCCGGATACGGTCGGCTAACCCTTCCAGGTTACATTCTATAACTTGCTCGTCCGGCCAACTTGCTCGGTAGACCACGGCGCACGGGGTTTCGGGGGCGTAACCGCCGTCCAGCAGCTCCTCCTGGAGCGCGCGGGGTTTCGCGGCCGAAAGGAAGATCGCCATCGTGGTGCCGTGGGCGGCGAAGCTCTTTATGTCTTCGCCGGCAGGCATCGGGGTGCGGCTCGCGCGGCGAGTGAGGATCACGGACTGCGAGATCTCCGGTACGGTAAGCTCTCGGCCGATGGCGGCCGCGGCAGCGCCGAGAGACGAGACGCCGGGGACCATCTCCCAGTCGAGCCTGAGGTTTTCCAAAAGCTCGATCTGCTCCAGGACCGCCCCGTAGAGGCTCGGATCTCCGGAATGCACCCGGGCTATCTTCAACTCTTCGCGGCTCGCCCGCTCGTAGAGCTCGTGCACCGTCTCTAGCGGCACGTCCGTGGACTCGAAAATTTCCGCCTGTGGTGAAGCGTGGACCAGAACCTCCTCGCTAACCAGGCTCCGGGCCCACACGACCACGTCGGCCTCGGAGATAAGCTTCGCTCCCCGCAGGGTGAGGAGGTCAGCAGCCCCCGGTCCAGCCCCTATAAACCATACCTTACTCATGCTCCGCTCCCTCCAGGTAATCCTTCCGGGTAATTTCTATGGGTAAAGATCATGGCCGACAGGTAGTGCCCCTCCCGCCCGGACATCGCAGCCGCCGGAAGGATGCTCTCGCCCTCTATACCGAGCCGCGCCCCGTAGACCGCGTCCTCCAACCGCCCGGCCTCCTCGGCGATTCGTAATACCTCCGGGGTGCGACGGCCGCCCTTGTAGCAGACCACCGTCTCGAAGTCCGCGAGCGCCCGCCCGAAATGCTCCTCCCCGGCCGTAAACGGCAAGAGCGCCAGCCGCTCGTCACCTTCCAGAAGGACCGTCCCGCTCCGGGCCGCGAGGTCCTGCATCGCCGTTACCCCAGGCACGGTCCCGACCTCGACCTCCGGAAGCCTCCGCCGCACGGACCGCGAGAGGTAGGTAAAAGTCGAGTAGACGTTCGGGTCGCCGATAGTAGCAAAGGCACAGTCCTTGCCGGTTTCTAAAGCCTGCGAGACCTGCCGGGCGGCGCTCTCCCAGTTGCTCTCGCGGGCTTCCGCATCGTCCGAGAGAGCGAACAACAACCGGGTAAGACGACCAGCATCGAGATATGTCCGGACGGTCGCCTCGGCCCGGCCGACCTCACCCGTGTCGCCGACCGGCACGAATACCTCGTCGGCCTCGCGCAGAACACGCAACCCCTTGAGCGTTAGAAGCTCCGGGTCTCCGGGACCGACCCCGACCCCGTAGAGCCGCCCGCTCATACCCGTGCTCCAGCCTGGGCTGTCCGCGCCGCCCGCGCGGCAGCAGCACTCCGCACCAGGCGTCGCGGGACCTCCGGGTTGGCGGCCCAGTGGGTGTGCAGGTAGCTCGCGTGGACCCCGCCGGATATAAAGCCTTCAGCCCCGCGTCCGGTAAAGTCCCACGCCGGAGTCTCCCCGACGCCGGGCTCGACGACCGAGTAGTGGAACTCGTGGCTGCGGATAGCCTCTCCCTCCCTAGCCAGCGGTGAGTCCGCGGTCGCCCGGGCTTCCCGGTAGCCGAGCGTTAGTCGTTCCGACATCCGAGCGCGGGCGTCCAGGACGCCGCACATCGGGTAGCCGTCGAGATCCCGCGCCAGGAACAGAAGTCCTCCACACTCGGCGACTACCGGCCGGCCGCTCCCGGCGAACTCCTTTATCTCCCCGCGCAAAGCTTCGTTATCCGACAGCGCAGCCGCGTAAGTCTCCGGGAAGCCGCCGCCGAGGTACAGGGCGTCCGTACCCTCCGGCAACGCCATGTCCCGGATAGGGTCGAATACGCTAACTTCCGCACCAGCACCTTCCAGCAGCTCCAGGTTCTCCTTATAGATAAAGGAGAACGCCGGCCCACCGGCGACCGCCACCCGGACCGACGCCTTTTCCGGCTCCGGGGACGCCGGGTTCCAGGGTTCGGCGTCCAGCGGTCCGGCTGTGGAGGCGAGGCCGAGTACAGCGTCGAGGTCGCAGGAAGAGGAGATAGTTTCTCCGAGGGTGGCGAGCGCGATGCGGGCCTCCTGCGGGCGTTCGGCGACCGGCACGAGCCCGAGGTGCCGGTCCGGAGTGGACGGGGCGGCGTTCCGGCGCAAAACGCCGGCTACCGGAATACCGAGCGGCGCGAGCGCCTCCCGGAGCATCGCCTCGTGGGTCGGAGAGCCGACGCGGTTAAGAACTACACCCGCCAGATGCACCTCCGGGTCGAAGCTTGCGTAGCCGTAGACGAGGGCGGCAACCGAGCGGGCCATCGCCGAGGCGTCCACCACCAGGAGGACCGGCGCGTCGAGCAGCTTCGCTATATGAGCGGTCGAGGCTAGTTCTCCGCCGCCGCTCTTTCCGTCAAAGAGGCCCATGACGCCTTCTATTACTGCCACGTCCGCACCCGCCGCCCCATGCAAGAACAGCGGCGCTATGAATTCCGGACCGGAGAGGAAAGCGTCCAGGTTACGCCCCGGACGGCCGGTAGCGAGCGCGTGATACGAGGGGTCTATAAAGTCCGGGCCGACCTTGAACGGGGCGACGCCGTATCCATTCGCCGAGAGCGCGGCCATGAGGCCCGAGGCTACCGTAGTCTTGCCGACGCCGGAGTGGGTCCCGGCGACGACTATCCGGGGTGGCACGACCTCTACCACTCTATCCCCTTCTGGCCTTTGTAGCCCTCGTCCATCGGGTGCTTTATCTTGGTTACCTCGCTGACCAGGTCCGCGGCGTCTACAAGCTCCTGGGGGGCGTCGCGGCCGGTGACTATTACGTGCTGGAAACCGGGCCGGTTGACCAGAAACTCGACGACCTCAGCCGTATCGACCCAGCCGAACTTCATCGGGTAGGTGAACTCGTCCAGGAGGAGCATGTCGTAGGTCTCGTCGGAAATGCGGCGTTTGACCTCTTCCCAGCCCTCGCGGGCGAGGTCGGCGCTCTCGTCGAGGTCGGCGACCGTCCACGTCCAGCCGTCGCCCTGCTTGAACCAGTCGATGTTCCCGAGAGCGTCGGCGGCCTTCTGTTCGCCGACCTTCCACTTACCGCTTTTTACGAACTGGTAGACACCTATCCTGTAACCGCGGGCCCAGCCGCGGAGCATAATGCCGAACGACGCCGTGGACTTCCCCTTGCCGTGGCCGGTGTTCACGATCAGCATCGGCCGCTCCCGCCGCGACCGCCGCTGTAGCCGCTCCTCCCTCGTCTCCCGGACCTCTTGACTATCGGACTCGCTCACGCCACCCGCCTCCTTTCGACCACCTCAGCGAGCGCTCCCGCCCGCAGATCTTCCAGCCTTATACATCGCGCCCCGAGCGCCGCCGCCACTTCCCCCGCCATTCCGAGCCGGACGTTGCCCGACTCCGTATCCACCACGACCGCCGACGCCCCGAAGCCCCGCAATTTCTCCGCAGCCTCCCGCGGGTCCGGGCCGGCGGTATAGCGTCCGTCGGTCAGCACGACCACCAGCGGACGGCGGCCGTCGTCCTTTAGCCTCTCCAGCGCCAGTATATTACCTGCCGCTACAAGCCCGGCGGAAAGAGGGGTCCGGCCGCCGGTCGGTAGCTCCGTTAGACGAGAGGCGGCCAGTTCAACGCTGGAGGTCGGCGGCAGGAGGGTTTCCGCGCCCGCGCCCCGGAACGAGACCAGACCGACCTTGTCCCGGCGCTGGTAGGCGTCGGAGAGGAGCGAGAGCACGGCTCCTTTTACCGCGGACATGCGTTGTTTTGCGGCCATGGAACCGCTCGCGTCCACGAGGAACAGGATCAGGTTCCCCTCCCGAGCCTCCCGGACTTTCTCCCGCACGTCTTCCGGCCGCACGAAGAAGCGGGATACTCCAGGGCTCCAGCCACGCTCTCTCTGGCGCGGGGCCGCCGCCCGCAGGGTAGCCGCGAGCGCCACGTCCCGGACCTCGCCCTCCGGGACCCGCTCGCCGACCGGGTGTCCCTCGCCCTCGCGGCCCGTGGACCGGCTCCGCCGACCGAGCGGGCCGCCCTCGCCCCTGCCGGGGACCTCCAGGCGGATGGGATCAAAGGTCTCTCCAGCCCCATGCTTTTTCTCCGCCGAACCCTGGTACTCGTCCTGACGCTCGTCTTGGGACTCGCCACGGGGCTTTGCTTCCTGTGACGACGTTCCCTGCTTGTCGTGATCTCCCGAGTCCTGGGAAGTACCGTCAGGGTTCCCGTCCGGAGGATCAGGGTCTGGTTCTTCGCTGAGAGACTCTTCCAGCTCTTCGGGGTCGATGCCCGGCGGCTCGAACGGGCCGCGCCGGCGGCGGTGGGAGAGGGCCAACAGCGCCGCCCGGCGCACGTCGTCTACCGTTACCTCGTCCCGGCCGTCGCGGGCGGCGAGCGTCCGGGAAGTTTTAGCGGTCACGAGGTCGCCGCGCAGGCCGTCCACGCCTAGGTCGGCGCAGAGGGTTGATATTTTGTAGAGGATGCCGTCCGGGAGGTGGGTAGCCGCCAGCCGTTCGCGGGCATCGGCGACGGAGGAGGCGAGCCCGACGTCGGCGGCGGACCACTTGGCGGCGAAGTCTTCAGGGCCGGCTTCGTAGTGTAGCCTGCGGCGGACGATCTCCACCCTCTCGGCGGGGTCCGGGCTGCCGGCGACCTCGACGGAGAGACCGAAACGGTCGAGTAGCTGCGGCCGCAACTCCCCCTCCTCCGGGTTCATCGTCCCGACCAGTATAAAGCGCGCCGGATGCCGGACGCTCACCCCCTCGCGCTCGACGTGGTTCACCCCCATCGCCGCCACGTCCAGGAGGAGGTCTACCAGGTGGTCGGAGAGCAGGTTCACCTCGTCTACATACAGGATGCCCCGGTGGGACGCCGCGAGTATCCCCGGCTCGAAAGCCTTTACCCCCTCGGATAGCGCCTTCTCGATGTCCAGCGTACCCGCGAGCCGGTCCGTGCTCGCCCCGACCGGAAGCTCCACGAGCCGCACCGGACGTTCCTCGGACGGCGCGTCCGGCGGATGAGGTCCGGCAGGGCACTCCGGGTTCGGGTCTTCAGGGTCGCAGGAAAACGGGCAGCCGGCAACGACCCGAATCGGAGGCAGGAGCCGCGAGAGCGCCCGCACCGCGGTGGACTTCGCCGTCCCCTTCTCGCCCCTCACCAGCACGCCCCCGATCTCCGGTGAGACGGCGTTCAAGAGCAGGGAGAGCTTCAAGTCTTCCTGTCCGACAATGGCCGAGAACGGGTACGCGGCGTTCATGTACCTTCCTCCAGCATGCCCTCGTTCTCCAGGTAGACCCGTTTCAGGTCTCGCAGGGTCTCTTCTTCGGGCTCGGGCCAGAGGCCGCGGTCGGCGGCTTCTAAAAGACGTTCGGAGATGGCGCGCAAGGCCCACGGGTTGGACTGCTGCATGAACCGGCGGACTTCTTCATCCAAGACGTATTTGCGGGTTATGTCGCGGTACATCCAGTCTTCCACGACGCCGGTTGTGGCGTCGTAGCCGAAGAGGTAGTCAACCGTGGCGGAGAGCTCGAAGGCTCCTTTGTAGCCGTGTTTTTGCATGGCTTTTATCCACTTCGGGTTGGCTACGCGAGAGCGGAAGACGCGGTTGGTCTCTTCGGAGAGGGCGCGGGTCTTCGGGCGGGCGGGGTCGGCGGAGTCGCCGATATAGCTTTTTGGGTTGCGCCCCGTGAGGGCGCGGACGGCGGAGATCATACCTCCGTGGTACTGGAAGTAGTCGTCGGAGTCGAACAGGTCGTGCTCGCGGTTATCTATGTTCTTTACCGCGACCTCCGTGCGCCTGAGGTTCGACTCCATCGCTTCGCGGGCGGCAACACCGTTCAACCCCTTGCCGTAGGCGTAGCCGCCCCACACGGCGTAGACCTCGGCTAAATCTTCGTCCGTCTGCCAGTTGCGGGCGTCTATGAGCGGCAACAGTCCCGCACCATAAGCGCCGGGCGGGGAGCCGAAGATGCGGGTCGTGGCCCGCCGGTCGTCGGCGCCTTCTGCCTTCTCCTCGTCGGCGTGCTTTTTTACGAAGTTCATCTCGGGCGACTCGTCGAGGGCTGCGACGGTGGTGAAGGCGTCGTCCATGAGGGTTATGAGGTTCGGGAAAGCATCCCGGAAGAAACCGCTGATCCTGACCGTCACGTCTATCCGGGGCCGTCCGAGGTCTTCTAAAGGTATTACGTTTAGACCCGTTACCCGGCGGGACTCCTGGTTCCAAACCGGCTCGACACCGAGCAGGGAAAGTATCTCGGCGATGTCGTCGCCCTGGGTCCTCATGGCAGCCGTCCCCCACACCACGATGCCGATGGTCTCCGGGTAGCGCCCCTCCTCGTCCAGGTGCCGCTTCAACAGGTTATCCGCGAGCCCTTGGCCGACCTCCCAGGATAGCTGGGACGGCAGACCTTTCGGGTCTACGGAGTAGAAGTTGCGGCCCGTCGGTAGGACGTTCACGAGGCCCCGCGTCGGGGAGCCGGACGGTCCGGCGGGTACGTAGCCGCCGGAGAGACCGGAGAGAAGGTTCCCCATCTCCTCCGGCGTGCGCGAGAGCCGCGGAACCACCTCCCCAGCAGCAAAGCGCAACGACCGCGTCACACCCTCGTCGAAAACCCCGAGGACCCTCTCACAAACCTCGTCGGCGGCTCCGACATTCCAGCCACGCTCTTCCATCTCCGATAGTAGCGCCTGCGAAGCTTCCTCAAGACGGTCGAGGACGTCCGAAGCCGTGACCGACGATCCGCTTCCGGGGAAGCGCGTGGAAAGGGCTTCCGGGGCCTCTAGTTTCGTGCCGCCGTTCTCGGCCAGGAATCGCTCGTCGAGGCCGTAGGCGGAGCCGACGGCGCGTCGGAGGCCGGGGACTTCTCCGGCTCCGAGCCGCAGGATGGCGGCTACGAGGTGTCGGAGGGGTTCACCCTCGGGGGTTTCTCCGAAGATGTGGAGACCGCTACGGATGGGTAAATCTTTGATCTCGCAGAGGTATCCGTCCACATGGTTCAAGAAGTCGCCGAACTCCTCGGGGCGCTCGTCCACGCCGAGGTCCCGGTGTAGCTCGGCGTCGCGCAGCGTCTCCCAGATACGGGTGGTTATGGCGGGCAGCTTTGTAGGGTCTAGTGTCTCTACCTGGTAGTACTCGTCGAGTAGCTGTTCGAGGCGGGCGAGGTCGTCGTAGGTCTCGGCCCGCTCCATCGGCGGAATGAGGTGGTCCACCACGCACGCGTGCGCCCGGCGCTTGGCCTGCGTACCCTCCCCGGGGTCGTTGACCACGAACGGGTAGAAGAGCGGCACGTCCCGCAGGGCGGCATCCGGGGCGCACGACGGCGAGAGTCCGAGCGACTTGCCCGGCAGCCACTCCAGCGTCCCATGCTTGCCGAGGTGGACCACCGCTTCGGCCCTGAACTCCTCGATGACCCACCAGTAGGCGGCCAGGTAGTGGTGGGTCGGCGGCAAATCCGGGTCGTGGTAGATAGCGATGGGGTTCTCCCCAAAGCCCCGCGGCGGCTGGATGCCGACAAACACGTTCCCGAAGCGTAACCCGGCGACGATAATATCCCCGCCGTCCACGTACAGGTGTCCCGGTGGTTCTCCCCAGTGCTCCTCGACTTTCGTCCGCAAGTCTTCCGGCAGACGGGCGAACCACCCGGCGTACCGCTCTGCGTCGAGTTTGCCGGTAGCGCCCTGTAGTTGCTCGGCGGTCAGGAACTCGGGGTCGTGGCCGCCGGCGGCTATGAGCGCGTGGATCAAGCCGTCCCCACCCTCCGGCACTCCTTCCACCACATACCCGGCCTCCCGCAACGCATCCAGCAGCCGGATAGCACTCGCCGGGGTGTCGAGCCCGACGGCATTGCCGACCCGCGAGTGCTTTGTCGGGTAGTTGGACAACAGGACGGCGACCTTTTTATCTCCGTTCGGCGTGTGGCCGAGCCCGGCGAAGCGGGCCGCGAGCCCGGCCAGCCGTCCGGTACGCTCCGGGTCGGCTCTATAAACCGTCAGCGGAGCGGCGTCCAGGGAGCTACTCGCGAGGCGTTCTTTAAAAGAGAACGGGACGGAGATGATGCGGCCGTCGAACTCGGGGATAGCTACCTGCCAGGCAGTATCCAGCGGCGAGAGCCCGGCGTCGGAGGCTTGCCAGGCTTCGCGGCTAGAGGTCGTCGAGATGCCCTGTACGACCGGCACATCGAGGGCTTCGAGCGCCGGGACCTCCCACTCCAGCCAGCCCTCCGGCCCGTCGCCGGAAAGGGCGTCCCCGGCGTTTGAGCCGCCGCTGGCGAGCACGGTCGTAACGAGGCACCCGATACGTCCTTCAAGCATCTCCAGCGCCGAGACTTTCCCGTCAGCCCCGGACCGCAGCGAGTAGCTGTAGACCGGCAGCGCGTTCGTCCCGGCTGCCTCCAGAGCTTCGACCAGGGTATCCACGAAGTCCGTGTTGCCGCTCATCCAGTGCGTCCGGTAGAAAGCGACCCCGACGGTCGGCTTCTCCGGGTCGTGGAGGGCTAGGAGGTCTTCGAGGGTGGCGTCCGCCGGGAGGCGCGGGTGGTAGACACCGGTCTCCGGCAGAGAGAGCGGCGGCTCGAAGCCATAGCCCTCGAAGAGCAGCGCGTCGGCGACAAAGCGCCACAGGTTGGCCGTGTTCGCGACCCCGCCGTGCCGCAGGTACTCGAACGCCTCGGCTACGGCCCCCGCCGGAGCGGTCGAGGCCGCCGTTAGCTCCGCGTCGGGCTCGGCTTCCCCGCCTAAAGCCACGAGCGGGATACCTTGCGCCTCACACCGCCGCCGGAGGTCCGTAAAGCCCTCCGGCCACGCCTTGCGCCCCCCGAGCAGCCGTACGACGACCGCCCGCGCGTCTGGCAGAGCGCCGTCGAGGAACGCGTCGGTATCTTCGAGGTTCACCGGGTTCGCGCACCGGACCTCGGGGAAATCCTGCGGCAGGAGTTCGGCGGCTTTCGCGGAAGCCAGGATCTCGGTGTCCGCGGTGGTCAGAAACAAGATGTTATCGGCCATCGTCCTCGGCTTTCGATACGTTAGCAACTTCGAGCGCCGACTCATAGACCTGGCCGTTCCGCCAGTCGTCCGGGCTTTCGAGCCGGTGGCGCACGACCGGCAACCCCGGCGGCGGGCCGTTCTCTATGAGGCTGAGCAGCGCGTCGCGGTCTACGTTCTCCGCGACGAGGTCCCCGAGACGCTCGAACCGCTCTTCCCGGGCGGCGGCGAACGGCGTATATCCGGCGCTCCAGTCCAGTTCGCGGACCTCCGCAACCCAATCCAGTAGCACCCGCCGGAAGCCGTCAGACTCCAGGACACCGTGGAGGGATGTACCGAGCACGCTCCCCGCCCGGCACCCCTCGTCCGTGCCGTCTATCGTGAAAATCGGCTCGCCGCCGTTACAACTCAGGCGCCCGTGGCGAATTTCGTAGCCGGCCACCGGAGCGCCCCCGAATCCACTTGCAAATCCTTCCGGACGTCCAAGGACTTTATCTTCCTCGAAGACCGTCTCGACCGGGAGGAGGTTCAGGCCGGGTACTTCATCGGCCAGGCTTTCCACGCCGTCGGAGATCCGGCTTCCGAGCATTTGGTAGCCGCCACAGATGCCGAGCACCGGCAGTCCGCGGTCCGCCCGGTCCCAGACTACCTTGTCCAGACCCTTTTTCCGCAGCCACGCCAGGTCTTCGACGGTCGCCTTAGTGCCGGGTAATACGGCGAGGTCGGCGTCCAGTAGCTCCGCAGCGGATGTCGTAAAGCGTACGGAGACGCCCGGTTCGTGGGCGAGGGCATCGTAGTCGGTGAAGTTGGAGATCCTGCTGAGCCGCACGACCGCCACCTTTAAGGTGTCACGCCCGAGCGGCGGCTTCACCTCCCGAGGTATATCGAGGGCCAGCGAGTCCTCGACGTCTAGCCCGAGGCCCCGGACAAAAGGCAGAGTACCTACCACCGGCCGCCCGGTCAGCGCCGTTATCTGCCCGAGCCCCGGAGCCAGAACCGCCGGGTCGCCGCGGAACTTGTTCACGAGGAACGCCCCGACGTGCCGCTGGTCTTCCTCGTCTAGCAGCGCGAGCGTCCCGAAGAGGCTGGCGAAAAGTCCACCGCGGTCTATGTCCCCGACCACCAGTACCGGTAGGTCTGCGGCGCGGGCGAGGCCCAGGTTGGCGAGGTCGTTCTGCCGGAGGTTTATTTCCGCCGGGCTCCCGGCCCCCTCACAGACCACAACCTCGAACCTGGCCTGTAAGTCTTCGAAAGCGTCGAGCACCACGGGCATAAGTTTCTTCTTCATCGCCCCGTAACTTTTGGCGGTTGCCATCGCCCACGGCTTGCCCTGCACGACGACCTGGGTGCCGCGTTCGCCGGAGGGTTTGAGGAGGACCGGGTTCATCGCCGCTTCCGGTTCTAGTCCGGCGGCCCACGCCTGTGAAGCCTGGGCGCGGCCTATCTCGGCACCCTCCCGCGTGACGAACGAGTTGAGCGCCATGTTCTGGGCCTTGAACGGGGCCACCTTGACGCCCTCGCGCGCGAGCCAGCGGCAGATGCCGGCCACGATCACGCTTTTCCCCGCGTCCGAGTGCGTCCCGGCGACGAGCAACGCTCCTTTTAGAGACTTCTTCAAGTGACTCGCGCCCCGCGATCTTTTTTGTCATTCACTTCGCAGAGCAGCCCGAAGATGATCCCGAGCCCACCCCAGAGGATGGCCTGGGTCGCGAGCGTTGCGAGCCGGAAGTCCCACAACACGCCCCCGGGAAACTCTCCCACGTCGGTAGCGGGAGGCAGAAGAAGAAAGAGCCCGACCAGCGACAGGACAAGCCCGGCGCCAACGGCCGCCTGACGGATGGGGACGCTCACGTTCCTTGACCGCAGGAAGCGGGAGACGTTCCAGGCTATAAGCAGGGCGAGCAGGCACAACACGACCGCCAGCAGGTAAGCCGTCGTCCGGTATCCGAGGTTGGCGGGATCTCCGGTCCCGGGCGGGTCCGAGGGGTACTTTAAAAAGGGCAGCAAAAAAAAGCCGGCGAAGAGCGCACCCGAGAGGCGCAGGCTGCGCCCCCAATCGCGTCCGGCACCCATCCTCTCGCGGAACCAGGAGAATACGAAGGCGAAGATAAGACCTATAGCCGCCCCGTACAATGCCGTTGCGACCACGAGCCCAGATTTCTGTACCGGCCGGCTTACGACCTCGTTGAACGCGCCGGTATCCTGTTCCAACATTAGTGCCCGGTCTATCGCCGGCTCCCCGAAGAAGTATGCGAACACCCCGGCGAGTACCCCGGCAAACAGCCCGGCGAGCACCCCACGGAGCAGGTAGGAACCTACCATGTCTTTCTCTTTACTTTACAGACGTAGTTTAGTGGCCCGGAACGCCGAGCAGGTGACGCCCGTCGTGGAAGAACTCGTGCAGGTAATTCTGTCCGTAAGCTTTCTCGCCGAGTACCGTCGAGAGCAGCGCACCGTTATCGTACAGGACAGCGAACAGCGCCAACAGCCCGAGTATCAGGGCAGCCCAACCCCAGAGTGGTACTCCGGCGGGCAGCCTCTTACGGCCCGCGTAACCAGTGTTCTCCATACAGAGACCTCCTTTGGGGTCCTCGCCCCGGTTGGATGCTCGGACAAGGGGCCAGTATCCTGACTCCGGATCCAGACTCACCCCAGCCTTCCCGTCTTTCCGGCCTTCCGGCCCCCGACAGTGGCTCTTTATAGGGTTTGCTCCCCGGTTACAGTGGCGGGACCGTGCCGGACTTTCACCGGCTTCCTGGCTTCCTTCGTCCCCTTTTCTGCGCGCAGCATACCGGCAAAGCTTGCCTCCGTCAACGCCTCACAAACACCCACACCTCGTCCTGACCTCTGATTCTCAGACAAACATGAGACCTATGCTTAAAGGAGGCAGTCCCCGTTACCCGGCGGGCAGAGAAGCTTGCGTGGCAGGACGCTTCGGACTACGATCACGGGGAAGGTTTTCGACGCAGGGCAAAGGAGTCTCCATGAGCGAGTCCAACCCCCAGATCTCGACCCGCCGCGGGGACGACGGCACGACCACCCTCCTCGGGGCCGGGCGGCTGTCCAAGAGCGACGTCCGCATCATCATCCTGGGTGACATCGACGAGGCCAGCTCTTTCCTGGGCCTCGCCCGCGCCGAAGCCCGCAGATCCGAAGCCGTAGGCGATATAGCCGACCTCCTCATTGGCTTGCAGCGCCTGCTCTACCGGGTAATGGGCGACGTCGCCATGCCCGGCGAGGAGAACCAGGTAGGAGACTCGGACCTGGAGTATCTGGACGAAACGCTCGAAAGTTGGCGAGACCGGACCCAGATGCCAAACGAGTTCGTCATCCCGGGCGAGAACCGGCTCGGTGCCCTGCTCGACGTCGCCCGCTCCGTAGTGCGCCGCGCCGAGCGGAGCCTCGTCGACGGCGGGTACGCCGAAGAGCACCCGCACGCCCTGAAGGCCGTCAACCGCCTCTCGGACGTACTATTCGTCGTCGCCCGCAACGCCGACGGCAAGTCCTCGCTCTCCAAAGGCTAGGGTTACACCAGGACGAGTACCCGCAGTACAGGGCCAGGATAATGAGTAGAGTGCCGGGAAAGAGCCGCTAGACTTCCCCGGCGCTCTCTACCTGCCGGGTTAGAAAGCTGCTGCTCCGGCCTCAGCGACTTCCTGGTCCTGGTCCACGCTGCCGGTCGAAACGCCGATAGCGCCCACGATGTCTCCATCTCTAACCAGCGGGATGCCGCCCGGGAAGATGACCAGGCGGCCACCGTGGGCGTCGGAGAGACCGAAGATCGGGCCGTCAGGGCGCGTGTCGGCGGTGAGGTCTCTGGTCTGGCACTGGAAGGCTATGGCGGTGTAGGCCTTGTTGATCGAGATGGTTATGCTCCCGACGAACGCTCCGTCCATCCGGACGTGGGACTTGAGGTTGCCGCCGGCGTCCACCACGGCTATGTCCATCGGACAGCCGATCTCGTTCGCCTTCTGCTCCCCGGCCTCGATGACCCTCTTCGCATCCTCGAGCGAGATGGTCTCTCGCGTCTTTGCCTCAGCCATTCTATTTCCTTTCATAGCAGACGTTAGGAGCAAGCTTCATTCCCGGTCCGCCACCTTCTACTTCGTTAACGGCGCGAATAGGCTCCTCCCACACCTTATTCCTTTCTACCCGCGGGCACTTATATCAGAGCGCTGCTCGCAAAGTCAAGAGGCTCAGAGCGCCGGTCCATTCAGCAGCGCGGAGAGCTGCGAGAGGCTACCCGCCATCCGCGGCCCGTACCAGGTAAGTAGCTTGCCGTCGATCAGGTAGATGCGGTCCGACCGCACCGCGGGCGTATCCAGGGCGTAGAACTCCCCGAGGTCCTCCGCCGAAAACGGGTACGGCTCGTCCGGGAGCAGTATCACCTCCGGCCGGAGAGCTTCTATCTCCTCCGGGGAAACTACCGGGTAGCGCACGGAGCCGCCGCAGACATTCTCCCCGCCGCAGACCCGCAGCACGTCGTGGGCGTAGGTGTCGTGGCCGACGCTCATGTACGGGGACTTCCAGATCGGGACGAACACCCGCGTCCCCGGCGTGCCAGATGCATTCTTCGACTCCAGCCGCCCGTACACCCGCTCCACCGGAGCGAGGACTTCCTCAGCTTGTGGGGCAACGACCGCTTGCGCAAGCTCTCTCAAGAACTCGATAGCTCCCGCGACGGTCCGTGGCTCCCCGACGAGAACCGGGATTCCGGCTTCCCGCAAGGCTTCGACGTCTTCGCGGGTGTTCTCCTCTTTTACGGTGACTACCAGGTCGGGCGCGAGGTCCAGGACGCGGGCAACCGATACCTTCTTCGTACCGCCGACTTTCGCGAGCTTGCCTACCTTGTTCGGCGGCTGGGTACAGTAGCGGGTACAGCCGATGAGCCTATCGCCGGCTCCGAAGGCGAACAGCGTCTCCGTCAGGCTCGGGACGAGGCTCACAATGCGCTCGGGGGCCATGTTTCCTTCCGGTCAGACCTCTTTGTAGAGGGTCTTGGCGGCGGAGATAGGATCCACTTCCCGCCGCAGGACTTCCTCGACGAGGTCGGCGTCCTCCCGTTCGAGCCGGCCGCGCATCCCGGCTTCGAGCTTCGAGGTCGCCCACGAGAGCATGAAGTCCTTTATAGACTCCCGCCGCCGCCGTTCGAGGCCGCCACTCTCCCGCAGTTCTTCCCGGTGCTCCTCTATGGCCGACTTGAGTTCTGCCACGCCTTCCCCGGTATCGCCGCGGGTCATTATTATTGGCGGTATCGGGGCGTCGGGATTTATCTCGCGGCCTATCTCCAGCGTCGAGCGGGCTTCGGCGGCGGCGCTCTTGGCTTGCGGATGGTCGGCCTTGTTTACGCACAAAACGTCGGCGATCTCCATGACCCCGGCCTTGAGCGCCTGCACCGCGTCCCCCGAGCCCGGTTGCAACGCGAGGACGACCGTCTCGGCGGCCGAGGCAACCTCGACCTCCCCCTGACCGACCCCGACGGTCTCGTAGATGATGATGTCGATGCCGTAAGCCTCCATCGCCAGAGCCCCGAGCCGTGAAGAAGCCGCGAGCCCGCCGAGGTGTCCCCGGCTACCCATCGACCGGATAAATACGCCCCGGTCGAGGAAGTAGTCCGACAGCCGGATGCGGTCCCCGAGAATCGCGCCGCGGGAGAACGGGCTCGACGGGTCTACCGAGACGACCCCGACCTTTCTATCCTCCGCCCGGTACAGTTCTATAAGCTTGGCGATAATGCTGCTCTTTCCGACGCCGGGTGGGCCGGTAAACCCGATGCTCGCGGCGTTACCGGTGTGCGGGTAAAGTGCCGCGATAAGCTCCGGCGTCTCCGGAGCCTCGGCCTCCACCTTTGAGATCACGCGCGCCAGAGCCCGCCGGTCCCCGTTTAGCAGCCGCCCGATAAGTCCGTCTTCACCCATAGCTAGAAGATTCTATAGCGTCCGGACCTGGCCGCAAGAGCGCTCACAGCGACCGTGCCACCCGCGCCGGATTGCCTACCGCGACGGTGTTCGGGGGTACGTCCTTTGTCACGACCGCGCCCGCGCCTACGATGGCGTTCTCGCCGACGGTGACGCCGGCCAGGACTATCGCGCCGCCGCCGAGCCAGACGTTATCTCTTATCGTGATCGGGCGTGCCGTCTCCCACTTCGCCCGCCGCAGCTCTGCGTCTGGAGGATGCGTCGGCGTCAGTAGTTGCACGTTCGGCCCGAACTGGACGTCGTCGCCGATCCGGATCTCCGCGACGTCGAGGGCCGTCAAGCCGAAGTTCGCGAACGTCCGGGCCCCGATGTGTAAGTGGTATCCGTAGTCGCAGTACAGTGGAGGCCGGATCTCCGAGCCTTCCCCGAACGACCCTAGTAGATCCTCCAGCAAACGCCGTCGCTTATCAGGGTCGCTGGCAGGACTCCCGTTGAACCTCTCCATGAGAGCCATGGCCCGCTGGTAGTCGCGCTCCAGTTCGGGATCATCTGCGATGTAGAGGTCGCCAGCCAGCATCCTCTCACGCTGGCTACGGGTGTCGGAAGCTGGGTGCGGGTCTGCCACGCAGCCCAGTGTAACCCACCGCCATCCCCGAAAAAAGCGTCCCGCTGGTTAGGAGGTGTGTAAGGTCCACCGCTACGGGCGGCTAGAAAAAGCGAAGATCGGGTAGAATAAGCAAGTAACATTAGAATCGAAGGGACGGAGTAGAGATGCGGATCTTCGACCGGCTCGCGGAGCACGATCACGACCAACTGGTTTTCTGCCACGACGCCGCGGCGGACCTGCACGCCATAATAGCCATTCACGACACGACCCTCGGCCCGGCCCTCGGCGGGCTCCGGATGTACCCATACTCGTCTGAGGAGGAAGCCGTCACGGACGTCCTCCGCCTCGCCCGCGGCATGACTTACAAAGCTGCCGCCAGCGGCCTGGACCTCGGCGGCGGAAAGTCTGTCGTTATCGGGGACCCGGCCCGGGACAAGACCGAAGCCCTTTTCCGCTCGTTCGGGCGCTACGTCGCGTCGCTCGGCGGCCGCTACATAGTCGCCGAAGACGTCGGCATCTCCCCCGAAGACATCGCCCACGTGCGGGTGGAGACCGACCACGTCGCCGGCATCTCCGGCCCCGGCGGCTCCGGCGACCCCTCGCCTTTCACGGCGCTCGGGGTATTCGAGGGCCTGCGGGCTTGCTTGGAGGAAGTCTATGGCTCGGACTCTCTGGAAAGCCGGACGGTAGCGGTGCAGGGCCTCGGTCACGTCGGTTACCACCTGTGCCGGATGCTCGGCGAGCGGGGAGCCAACCTCGTGGTCGCCGACGTAAACCGCGAAGTCGTCGAGAGCGCGGTGCGCGAGTTCGGGGCGAAGGCCGTGGACCCCGAAGAGATACTCTCCGTACCGTGCGACGTGCTGGCCCCGTGCGCCCTCGGGGCCGTGATCAACAACGATTCCATACCGCTCCTCAAGTGCTCCATAGTCGCCGGCAGCGCAAACAACGTGCTCCTGGAAGCCCGCCAAGGAGAGGCGTTGGCCGGGCGGGACATCCTGTACGCCCCGGATTACATCGTAAACGCCGGCGGTTTGATCAACATTTCCCAGGAACTCGAAGGCTACGACGAAGCACGCGCCACACAGCGGGTAGAGCACATCTACGAGGCCGTGAAAAGCCTGATCTCCACCTCAAAGCGCGACGGTGTCCCGACCAACGTCGCCGCCGACACCCTGGCCCGCGAACGTATATCCGCCGCAAAATCGGCGAAGCAGCCGCAGAACTAGTCACAAACCGCAACTCGTTCAGGAAGTGCCGCGTTGGTCTCGGAGTGGCCCGGTGATAGAGTGGGAGAGATAAAGAGCAAAGTGTCGTGGGAAGAACTTCTCAATTCTAGAGGGCGAAGCGGAGACGGCCGGTGGGCTCCTGATCGCAAACCCGGAGTCAGAGGTCGAGGCACAGGTCCGGGAACTTGAGAGAGACCCGCCGACCGGCGGTGCGGACCTGTATTTCGTCCGGGGCGAACGGTGCCGGAACTCACAAAGCCTCTTCCGCGAGTGGAGTAACTCTCTGGACTTCCCGGATTACTTTGGACACAATTGGGACGCCTTCGATGAAATCCTCCGAGAACTCGTGGAGCGGCACCCGGAGGACGAGCACCTTTTCGGGGGTAGAGAACTGCCGGACACCGGGCTCATCCTCGTCCTACGCTCAACGGAGCTTCTGCGGGACGAGCCCGGGCGCCTCCAGACGTTGATAGAGATCATGAGAACAGCGGCATTCGGGCTCGCCCGGAAAGAGAAAGACCGGCCCCGGTTGGCCGAGTTCAGGGTGCTGTTTCAGTGTGAACTAGAGGAAGTGGAGTCGTTGAGGGAGCGTCTCATACGTGCCGGGCTCGACTTATAACAAGGAATTAATGAGTAGCAACTGATTTGCCGGGGCTAAGTGCTTTCGAGCCGCACCCGGAACACATACGGCTTTGCGTGAGAGGCGCAGTCCTTTTAAAAGCATCGCCAGACTCCGCTTCTCTCACCAGCACTCTTGCCGGTCTCTCCAAAGCTTTAAAGCCCGCTATCCGGTCCCAGACTTTCAAGCCGCCGTTTTACGGCGTTCAGGAACTTCAGTGCCGCCCCGCCGTCCAGGATGCGGTGGTCGAAGGAGACTTCGAGGTTCATCATGCTACGGACCGCGATGGCATCGTCTATGACTACCGGCCGCTTTACGATAGCCTCTGCTGAAAGTATCGCCGCCTGCGGGTGGTTGATGATCGGGGTTGAAATCACCGACCCTAGAGACCCCGGGTTGTTGACCGTGAAAGTCCCACCCGCGACGTCCTCCGGCCCCAGACGCTTCTCCCGCGCCCGCCGGACCCGGTCGTCGATAGCCCGCGCAAGTCCCAGCAGACTCAAAGAGTCCGCGTCCGGGATCACCGGCACCATCAGCCCATCCTCCAGATCTACCGCGATTCCAGCATTGATATTTTTACGCAATACAATACGCTCTTCGTCCCACACGGAGTTCAAAACGGGATGTTCTTTTAGACTCTCGACTACAGCCCGCACGATAAACGGCAGGTAGGTGAGCTTTATTCCCTCGCGGCGCTCGAAACCGTCTTTCTCTCTCGCCCGGAGCGCCGCGAGCCCGGTCACGTCCACCTCGACCATCGTCCAGGCGTGCGGGGCCTCGCGCTTGCTCGCCGACATCCGGGTCGCTATTGCCCGCCGGACTCCGGTAAGCTCCACCACCTCGTCGCCCTCGTAGACCTCGACCCGCCGGGGTTCTTCGGGTTGGCTGGCGGCTGGGGTAGTCTGCGGCTCCGGTCGTTCGTCGCCGTTTTGGGAAGGGGCAGACGGCTGTTCTTCGAGGTGGCGCTCGATGTCTTTCCTGGTTACCCGGCCGTCGAGGCCACTGCCGGAGACCTCCGAAAGCTCCACGTCGTGCTCTTCGGCGAGCCGGCGGACCACCGGAGAGGATCGCTGCCGCCGCAATGTAGCAGCACTTTGGTCCGACGTTCGGCCGTTGTCTCCTTGAGAGCTAGAAACTGCACCGACTGGCTCAGCGGACTCTGGTTGGGCTTCGGTCTCGGCGGCGGGGAACTCCTCGGTCGGGGCTTCAGCGGCGGTGTCTTCTCTAGCCGGAGCTTCGGCCTCTCCAGCGACGGCTACGAGGGCTATCTCGGTGCCGACGTCAACCGTGGTACCTTCGGAGATCAGGAGCTGCTGGATCTTCCCGGCCATGGGCGAGGGTAGCTCGGAGTTGACCTTGTCGGTCTCGACTTCGCAGAGGGGTTCGTCCTTCTCGACCTCCTCGCCCTCGGCTTTTAGCCATCGCGAGATCGTCCCTTCCGTAACGCTCTCTCCTAGCTGGGGCATGGTTACCGGTTCCGCCACCTCTACCTCCTAATACCGTGCGAGGTCCATCATCGCAGCTTCTATCTTCGAGTCCGACGGCACGAAGTAGTCCATCATCGGCTTGGCGAACGCCGCCGCCGGCACGTCCGGGGCTCCGAGCCGCATCACTGGCCCGTCGAGCCACTCAAACGCCTCCCCTGCCACGACCGCCGCTATCTCCGCCGATACCGAACCCGTCAAATTCGCCTCCGAGACGATCAGGAACTTACCGGTCTTTTTAGCGGAGTCCAGGATGGTCTTCTTGTCCAGCGGGTAGAGCGACATCGGTTCCACCACCTCGGTCTCTACACCGTGCTCGCCGGATATTTTCTCCGCGACTTCCAGGACCGAGTGGAGCATCAGGCCGTAGGAGACGACGGTGATGTCCGTCCCCTGCCGATGGACCTTTGCTTTATCCAGCGGTACGGCTGGTCCATCCTCCGGGACTTCTTCTTTGAGGAGGCGGTAGGATTTCTTATGCTCGAAGAACAGGACGGGGTTAGGGTTCCGGATCGCGCTTTTCAGCATCCCCTTGGCGTCGGCCGGGTAGGTCGGGGCCACGACCTTGAGCCCCGGGGTGTTACAGAAGTAAGCCTCCACACTCTGGGAGTGGTAGAGCGCGCCGCCGGGCACCACGCCGTAGGGGGCGCGGATGGTTATGGGGCAACTGAACGCTCCATTGGAGCGGTAGTAGAAGCGGGCAGCCTCGCTTACTATCTGGTCGAAAGCCGGGGGGATGAAATCCGCGAACTGTATCTCGGCCACCGGGCGCATCCCGTTCACCGAGAGCCCGATGGCGGAACCAACGATCAGGCTTTCGGCCAGTGGCGTGTCCAGCACCCGTACTGGCCCGAATTCTTCCTGGAGTTTATCCGTAACCCGGAAGACCCCGCCAGCCCTCCCGACGTCCTCACCCAGGACCATTACCGACTCGTCGGAGCGCATCTCCTCGGCGAGTCCCTCGCCGATGGCCTGCAACAAGCTCTTTATCGCCACGGCTCGCCTACCCTTCCGCGTAGACGCGTTCCAGGGCTTCTTCGGGCTCCGCGTGGGGCGCGTCCCCGGCGTACTCGACCGCCTCGTCAACCTCGGCCTTTATGCCGGCGTTTATCTCTTCCTTCTTCTCCGCGTCGACGATACCGGCTTCTTCGAGGTAACGCTCGAAGCGGGTGATAGGGTCCTTCTGCCGCCAACCCTCGATCTCCTCTTTCTCCCGGTACCGCCGGTCGTCGTCGTCCGAGGAGTGGGCCGTCAGGCGGTAGGTGCGGGCTTCTATGAGCGTCGGTCCTTCGCCCCGCCGCGCCCGCTCGAAGGCTTCTCTGGCCGCCTCATAGACCGCGAGCACGTCGTTGCCGTCTACCGCCACGCCTGGAAACCCGTACCCGTCGGCCCGGGCGGCGATGGAGCCCGCGACCTGCAAGGTTTCAGGGATCGAGATTGCGTAGACGTTATTCTCGATTAGAAACACTACCGGCAGGTCGTGGACGCCGGCGAAGTTCATCGCCTCGTGCCAGTCGCCGCCGCTGGTGGAAGCCTCGCCACCGCAGGTAAGGACCACCCCGTCCTCCCCGCGCATCTTGAACGCGAGCGCCGAGCCGGTCGCCTGCGGGTACTGCACCCCGACCGGGGCCGAGGCGGTGACGATGTTGAGGTCCCGGCTGCTGTAGTGGCCCGGCATCTGGCGTCCGGCGCTGTTCGGGTCTTCTTTCTTGCCGAGGAGGGAGAGGAACTGGTCGCGGGCCGTCTGGCCGAGAAGCATACACATGGCGGAGTCCCGGTAGTACGGGTAGAGGTAGTCATAGCCCGGCCGCAGGTCGTACGCGGCTCCAACCTGGGCCGCTTCCTGGCCCTGGCAGGAGATCACGAACGCCGCCCGGCCCTGGCGGTTTAGTATCCACATGCGCTCGTCCACCCGGCGGGCGAGCAACATGTAATAGTACATCTTTAGCAGGTCATCGCGGTCGAGATCCAGGTCTTCGTGCCGGACCCGTATACCTTCTACAGTCATATGCTCCTCCTGTAGGTCCGCCTCCCGGCATGGGGAGGACCCGTGCAACTTTCCCTGTAAGGTATGTTAGCAGATGACCGGGGCGTGGTACGCCGAGGCTATTAACGTTGCGCGGCGGGTACGGCCTGTTGCAGGTACTCGACGGCCTTTGTGGTCGGGGTGCCGGGAGTGAAGATCTCCCCCACCCCGGCTTCTTTGAGCTTCGGTATGTCCCCTTTCGGGATAGTCCCGCCGCAGAAGACCAAGACGTCGTCCGCCCCTTCTTCGCGGAGCAGGTCCACGATGCGCGGCAGCAGCGTCATGTGAGCCCCGGAGAGGATGGAGACGCCTATGGCGTCGGCGTCCTCCTGGATGGTGGTCTCGACGACCTGCTCCGGGGTCTGGTGAAGGCCGGTGTAGATTACCTCCATGCCTGCATCTCTCAAGGCGCGCGCAATGATTTTAGCTCCCCGGTCGTGGCCGTCGAGCCCGACTTTCGCGACCACCACCCTTACCGTCTTCTCCACCATAACCCCTATCCTGACTCAGATCACCGGCGTCTCACGATACACACCGAATTCTTCTTTCAAGGCGTCGCAGATCTCCTGTACCGTAGCATACGCCCGTACCGCCTCCAGTATTGGGTACATCGTGTTCTCTCCGTCCCGGGCGGCCTTTGTAACCTCTTCGAGACAACTTTCTACCAGTTTGTTGTCGCGGCTCTCCTTCAACTCCTCTAGACGCTCGACCTGCCGCTTTTCGACCTCAGGGCCTATGCTGTGGGTCTCGACATCAGCCTCCTCGGAGTCTTCGTCCGGCTCGTAGATGTTGACGTTCACCATGTAGCGTTTCTTTTCTTCGAGCTCGCGCTGGTAGCGGGCGGAGGCTTCGGCGATCTCGCGCATCTGGTAGCCGGCGTTTATGGCCGGGATGACACCACCGTGCTCGTCGATGGCCGCGAAGTACTCGTAGGCCAGCCGCTCCATCTCGTCGGTCAACGCCTCGACAAAATATGAACCACCGAGCGGGTCTATGGTATTGGCAACGCCGGTCTCCAGAGCCGCTATCTGCTGGGTGCGCACCGCGACGCGCACGGCCTCTTCGGTCGGGAGCGCCAGCGCCTCGTCCAGAGAGTTGGTGTGCAAGCTCTGGGTGCCGCCGAGGATGGCCGCCAGCGCCTCAAAGGCTGTCCTCGCCACGTTGTTGTACGGCTCCTGAGCTGTCAGGGAGACGCCCGCTGTCTGGGTGTGGAAGCGCATCAACAGGGACTTCTCGTTCTTCGCGCCGTAGCGTTCCTTCATCTCCCGCGCCCAGATGCGCCGGGCGGCCCGGAACTTGGCGATCTCCTCGAAGAAGTCCAGATGCGAGTTAAAGAAGAACGAGAGGCGCGGCGCAAAGTCGTCCACGTCAAGCCCGGCTTCTATCCCCGCTTCCACGTAGGCGAAGCCGTCGGAGAGGGTGAAAGCCAGTTCCTGGGCCGCTGTGCTGCCGGCTTCCCGGATGTGGTAGCCCGAGATGGAAACCGTATTCCACTTCGGCAGGTGTTCGGTGGCGTAGACTAGCATATCTTGGAAAATACGCATCGAGGGTTCGGGAGGGTAGATCCACTCTTTCTGAGCTATATATTCCTTCAAGATGTCGTTCTGGTTCGTGCCACCGAGAGCTTCCGGCGGGACACCCTGCTTCTCGGCGGTGACGACGTACATCGCGAGGAGCACCATCGCGGGAGCGTTTATGGTCATGGAGGTCGTGACCTCGTCGAGGCGGATGCCGTCGAAAAGGCGCTCCATGTCTTCCAGGGAGTCCACGGCGACCCCTTCGCGGCCGACCTCGCCCGGAGACATCGGGCTGTCGGAGTCGAGGCCCATGAGGGTCGGCATGTCGAAGGCGACAGAGAGACCGTTCTGGCCGTGGGAGATCAGGTACTTGAAGCGCTCGTTGGTGTCCGCGGCGTCGCCGAAGCCGGCAAACTGCCGGACGGTCCACAGCCGGCCGCGGTACATGGTCGGGTAGACCCCGCGGGTGTAGGGATACTCGCCGGGATAGCCGAGCTTCTCGTCAGGGTCGCCCTCCACGTCGTCGGGAGTGTAGAGAGGCTTTATCGGCACTCCGGACATCGTCGAGAACTCCGCGTCGCGCTCGGGACTCTGCCCGTAGGATTCCTCCCAGCGTTCTTTCCCGGTCTTCCTGGTGTCCACAGTCAGGTCCTCCTCTGTATCAGGCCGGTCACGACATCTACACGGAGACGCCCGGCTCGACCTTTTGCGCCGATTCATTCTCTTCGGCAAGCTCCCGCAAGATGCCCTGAGAGATGACGAGCTTCTGGATCTCGCTGGTCCCCTCGTAGATCTCCGTTACCCGCGCGTCCCGGTAGTACCGCTCTACCGGATGGTCTTTCATGTACCCCTGACCGCCGAGCACCTGCAACGCCTCGTAAGCCACTTCGTTGGCGACCTGCGAAGCATAGAGCTTGCACCGCGCCCCCGCTTCCACGTGCCGCTGCCCCCGGTCTTTCATCCACGCCGCCTCGTGGGTCATAAGCCGCGCGGCCCGGATCTTGACCTCCATGTCCGCCAGCTTGAACGCGACCGCCTGATGCTCGGCGATAGCCTTGCCGAACGTCGTGCGCTGTGTCGCGTACCGCGCGGCATACCGGAACGCGGCCTCGGCGATACCCACCGCCTGAGCGGAGATCCCGATGCGCCCGCCGGCCAGCGTCCCGAGCGCCACCCGGAGCCCCCGGCCCTCAGTGCCCAAGACGTCCTCCTCCGGGACGAACACGCCGTCCAGCAGAACGTCGTCCGTGGTGGCCGAGATCACTCCCATCTTGCGGGCGTGGTTGCCGAACGATAGTCCATCCGCATCCGCCGGCACCACGAAGGCTGTAACACCTTCTCCGGCTCCACCGGCTTCGCCAGCGCGGGCGAATATTACGAAGGTCCCGGCGATGCGGCCGTTGGTGACCCACTGCTTGTGGCCCGAGAGCCGGTAGCCGCCGGGGACTTTCTCCGCCCGGGCGGCGACTGCCGAGGCGTCGGAGCCCATGCCGGGTTCGGTAAGGGCGAAAGCCCCGATCCTCTCTCCCCGCGCCAGGTCCGGCACCCACCGCGCTTTCTGGTCCTCTGTACCGTGGTCGAGTATCGGGAGCGTCCCCGCGCTGGTGTGGACCGCGAGCGTAGCACCCACCCCGGCGTCCGCCCGGCTGACTTCTTCTATGAGCATCGCGTAGGAGAGGAAGTCCAAACCCGCCCCACCGTACTCCTGTGGCACGCACAGGCCCATAAACCCCTGGTCCGCCAGTTTCTCAAAGACTTCTGCCGGAAAGCGGTCTTCCCGGTCCCAGTCCGGCGCGTGCGGTGCAACCTCTTGGTCGGCGAACTCCGCCGCCCGCTGTTTTATCTCCTGCTGTTCTGCATCCGGCTCGAAATTCACACTCACCTCGCAAGTCTTGCTCCCGCCCCGGTAGGAAGTATATTAGACTCGCGCGCTTGGAGGGCAAACTGCTAGTAATCTAAACGGTTTGTTGCTTTCATCCGGTACATTCTGGAGTCCGCGCTGCGCAGAAGCTCGTCCGGGTCGGGCGGGGTGTCACTCGTGTGGGCTATCCCGATGCTGGCGGTTACGGATATTTTCCCGGCGGCCTCCCCGAGATCAAATGGTCGCTCAAACTCTTCGGAGATCCGGGCGGCGACCTCGTTAGTTTCTTCCATACCGGTGTTTTCGAGAAGGACTACGAACTCATCTCCACCGAGCCGGGATACAGTGTCTTCCGGCCGGAGACAGCTTTTTAACCGCCCGGACACCGAGATCAAGAGCCGGTCCCCGGCGTCGTGACCCGCGGTATCGTTTACCTTTTTGAAGCCATCAAGGTCCACAAACAGCACCGCCACCCCGCCGGAGTGGCGGGCGGCGCGTTCGAGCGCGTGCGTCAGGCGGTCCATGAACAGCGAGCGGTTCGGCAGGTCGGTCAAAGGGTCGTGAAAGGCCCGGTGCTCAAGCTCTTTTTCGAGCTCCCGGCGCCCGGTGACGTCGGTCGCCACTCCGATAACGCCGGTTACCTCGCCGGCGTCCGTCCGCTGGGGCGAATAGCGGGTTTCGAAGGCGAAACCCCCGATCTCGACCGTCGAGACTAGATCCTCCCCGGCCAAAGCCCGGCGGACGTTATCCAGGATCTGCGGGTAGTCCTGGAGCACATCAAAGATTGAGCGGCCGACGAGAGCACCGGGAGTACGGCCCAGCGCCTCAAGCCCCCGACCCTTCTCGAAGGTAAACGTCCCGTTCTCGTCCAGCGCGAAGAAGATAATGGGTGCCCCGCTGGTTACGGCCCGCAGCCGCTCCTCGCTCTCCCGGAGCGCTTCCCGGGCGAACTTGGAGTCGGTTATATCCTGGTAGAGGCAGACCCAGTGGCTAGGCTCTCCTCTACCATCCCGGACCAGCGAGGCGCTGACCAAAGCCCACACCATGCGTCCGTCTTTGCAGACAAAGCGCAGTTCTATGGTGCTGCTCTTTTTGCCTTCATCCTGCTGGCGGGCCATCCACTCCTCACTGGCTTCGTGGTCCTCCGGGTGGGTGACGTCGTAGGAGGTTATAGACAGAAGCTCTTCCTCCGGGTAACCGAACATCTCGCAGAGGGCGGGATTTACTTCCAGAAAGTTGCTGTCGGTGGCTACCAGCGCAGCGCCCACGGGAGCGTCCTCGAAAGCGCCGCGAAACTGCTCCTCGCTCTCCCTCAAGGCCTCCTCGGCGCGCTTGGAGTCGGTTATGTCTCGGCAGATAGCGACGAGGGCTTCGATTTCGCCGGAGGCCCCGTAGAGAGGCACTTTGGTGGTGGAGATCCAACCCCGCTCTCCGGTCACTTCTATGAAACGTTCCTCCTTACCGAGTTGCGTCCGGCCCGTTCTGAAAAGCTTCAGGTCGTCTTCGTGGTAGCCGTCCGTAATGTCTGATGGAAAGAAGTCGGCGTCCGTTTTTCCGAGGGCGTCCTCCTGGCTTTCGGCACCGAGGATCTCGCGGTGCCGGGCGTTATTGAGTATAAAGCGGTGCTCGGTGTCCTTGACGAAGATTAAGTCCTGGGCGGTATCGACGATGGTCCGGAGCAGGTTGTGTTCTTCGACCAGCGCCGCTTCCGCCTTTTTGCGCTCGGTGATGTCCGTGACCGCGCCCAGCGTACCCGCGCCGTTCCCGGCTCCACCATGATAAGGAGTAGCATTCACCTCTCCCCAGAAGAGACTGCCGTCTTTGCGCCGGATACGGGTTTCGTACACTTCGTGTTCGCCGGACGCGAGCCGCGCCCGGTTGCGCTCACGCATGGCTTCTTCCTCCTCCGGCGGCGAGAACAACTCGTAGGCCGCCCGCCCGAGCATCTCCTCCCGCGTATAGCCGCTAAGCTCGACCATGCGGCCGTTTACCTCGGTAACGAGGTCTTCGGCATCGGTGATTACCAGCCCCTCGCCCAGGGACTCGACCACCGTCCGAAAGTGCTCCTCGGAACGCCTTAGAGACTCCTCGGCTTTCTTGCGCCCGGTGATATCACGGGTGTTAACGACGATCCCCTCTACGTCGGGGTCGTCGGCGAGGTTGTTGCCGATAGACTCGAAGTAGCGCCAGGAACCGTCGGCGTGGCGCAGCCGGTACTCGACGGGCGGCGACTGACCGGGGGTCGTCAGGGACTGGGCCACGGACTCAGCGAGTTTCTCCGCGTCGTTGGGGTGAACGCGCTCAAAGAGGTTCTCCCCGACCTCTTCCCGGTGCCGGTAGCCGAGGTTCCGCTCTATAGCCGGGCTCTCATACCTCGGGGTACCATCAGGCTTCAGGATGGTGATCATATCCGACCCGTACTGGGCGAGCACCGCGCGCAACCGCCGCTCGTTCTCCCGGCGTTTTTCCTCGCCCCGTACCCGCCTGGTAACGTCCCGCTGGACCGAGAGCCAATACTCGGGTCCCTCCCCGGAGTCTACCGGCACGATGTCCAGCTCGACCCAGAACTCCGAGCCGTCCTTGTGGTAGTTCAGTAACTCCGTCCGCACGGACTCGCCTTTTTCGAGGGCCGCCCGTATCTCATCGAGCTTCTCGCGATCCGTCCCCGGACCCTGCAGAACGCGGGGCGAGCGGCCCAGGATATCCGATGGATGGTAGCCGGTCATCCGGGTAAAAGCCGCATTGACATAGATTACCTTCGGTCCCGGCTCGTCCAGCGACCCCGCTTCCGTTACGATTATGGCGTCGTTGGCACTTTTCGCGATGGACTCTAGAAAACGCCGTTGCTCACCGAAGTTCAAACTCTTGTAATAATCGGGGTCCATATGTCTATCTTACAAAACTCCTTTCCCAAAGCTCCGGTAGTTTTACAGGCGGCCGGACGCTTGCCGAAATCCCGGACGGCTGAGACACCTACCCCCACTCCCCTTTGCCTATATTTAGACTCGCAAAGGTGACAAACCGTTACGGATACTCTAAATTTTTAGGTACCGAGGCTATTATATTCTTCTAGTTAGTTTATCGGCCAGAGAGACCCGGACCTTTAGTCGCTCCGGTAAGACGCGGCAAGCTGGCGGTCGAGGGTGAGACTCTTACCCAACTCGCACACGAGACGGCCCGCGGAGCCGGAGTCGAGCGCCGCTCGCGCCCGTTCGACGTGGTGTTTGAGTGAAGCCTCGCGCCCGCCCATGTCCGCCGTCCACAGGCGCAGGGCAGCGTTGTACAGCAGGAGGTCCTTCTCCGGGTCTTTGGCGCTGCTACTCCTGCCTTCCAGGATGGTGAGGAGACGTCCGGCTTCATCTTCCGCAGAGATCCAGGGTATACAGCTCCTCCCCGCGCGGGAGAGTCCCAGGGCCTCGGGCTCCACGTGAATCTCCTCGGTCTTTTCTCCTCTGAGCGCCACCACGCGGGACCGGCCGTCGAGCGGGGCCTCGTCGGAGCCCTCTATCGCCCGGTAGACCAGCGCGTGCCGGACGCCCAGGCCGCGCAGCACTTCCGGGATAAGCTTTAGAAACGGACTGTGCGTTATGCCCACCATAAACCTGGTATCTGGGACGGGGGAGACGAGCTTCTCGACGACGTTCAGCGCCGTCCGGCGCACCATCTCCCGGCGCAGCCCCAAGAGCGCGTGCAGTTCGGGCAGGTAGTGCCGGGTGCTTACCGCCGCGAAACCGTAGCGTGCCAGCGAGGCTTCCGCCTCTTCAAGGTTCTGCGGAGCTTTGAGGCCGATGCCTCGCAGTGCGTCGAAGTTCGTGCGCCCGGACTTCGGGGGCGTGTCTTCGCAGCCGGGCAGGATCACCCGCCCTCCGGCCGCAGCCGCAACCAGCGCGGAGGCCGCCCCGATATTGGAGGTACGGAGCTTCCCGTCAAAGCCGCCGGTTACCGTAACGACTGGAGGTCCCGGCGGAGCGTCGAACGCCCGGACGCGCGAGCGGAGCGCGCGAGTATAGCCTACGAGCTCCTGTGCGGTGTCTCCGGCGGCGCGGCCCACCAGCAGGAAACCACCGATCTGAGCCGGGGTAGCTTCTCGGGCCAGGATCATGTCCATCGCCCGCTCGCACATCTCCGGCGCGAGCGGCCCGAGGTTCGCCAGCCCGCGAGCCCGCTCCTTCAGGATCTCGTAGAAGCTAACCCCGGCGGTCTCACCAGGACTCACGCCACGTCCTCTCCATCCTCATCGCCATCTCTTTCCACGACCGGCTGCGTAAATAGCGTCTCGGCGTCCAGCAGGAGCTTGCCGTCTTCAGCTTTTACCGGAAAAGTCATTACGCGAGAGAGGTCGTCGTTCTGTACCTCGCCGGTCGTCAGCTCGATCTTGCGGGCGTGCAGCGGACAGGAGACCGTGGTCGCGGCAACGTCGCCGTCAGACAGCGGTCCCCCCATGTGCGGACAAACGTCCCCGACGGCGTAGAATCCTTCCTCGGTCTTGAACACAGCCACGTAGAAGCCGTTCACCACCACCCTGCGACCTTCGAGGTGCGGGATGTCCTCCTCGGCGCAGACCTCGACCCAGTTACTCTCTCTCATACTAGCCTCCTCCTAGACCGGCTGCGCCGCTTTTATGGGTATGGTTCACTTCGCCGCCGGGGTTTTCTCCGGGGTTTTGACCGTGGGCACCTCCGTCTGGCGAGGCTTGGCCTTGTAGTGGGTCGTGTAGATCACCACGCCCACAAAGGTGAGCCCGCCCACGACGTTGCCGATCACCGTCGGGATCTCGTTCCAGAACAGGTAGTCGCCCCAGGTAAAGCTGCCGCCGAGCAGGATGCCCGAGGGAAAGAGAAACATGTTTACCACCGAGTGCTCGAAGCCCATGTAGAAGAAGACCAGGATCGGCATCCACATGCCTATGACCTTGCCCGGGACCGAGTCCGACATCATCGCCGCGACTACGCCGGTCGAGACCATCCAGTTGCACAGCATCGCGCGGATAAAGAGCGTGAGCATCCCGCTCGCCCCCGCCTCAGCGTAGCCGACCGTCCGGCTCTCGCCGATCGCGCCTAGCTGCTGGCCGATAGCGTCGGGCGCTTGCGAGAACCCGATGGTGAAGATGATAGCCATAAAGACCGCGACGGTCATCGCGCCGGCGAAGTTGCCGACAAAGACCAGGCCCCAGTTACGCAGCAAACCTTTTAGCGTCACGCCCCTTCTCCGGTCGAGCAGCGCCAGCGGCACCAGCGTGAACACGCCGGTTAGGAGGTCGAAGCCCAGCAGGTAGAGCATGCAGAACCCTACCGGAAAGAGCAGCGCGCCGATCAGCGGGCTACCGGTATTCACCGTGATCGTGACGGCAAAGGCCGCGGCGAGCGCCAGGATCGCCCCGGCCATGTAGGCCCGAATCACCGTGTCCTTGACGGACATAAAAACCTTGGCCTCGCCCGCGTCGATCATCTTCTCTGCGAATTGGGGCGGATTGACGTAAGAGATAGTATTTCTCCTCTCGATTCTGTGGTCAGGCGGCGCTGCGGACGCCGGGCGCGGGGTCGTGGATCAGTCTCCGACCACGGTCGACTACAACGGGATGGGGGGCGACGGCTCCTTCGTCCGCGCCCCGCCGGTTTCCGGGCCGAAGACCCGGTTACTCTCGCTCATACGCGGCCAACCTCTCCGGCGAACTGGTTTTTCGTCATGTTCGCGTCGCGCTCCAGCCACGGGTCGCTGGTCTCAGCCTTGGCTATACGCAGCCGTTCCCGCAACCGCTCCGGCTCACCGGAGTCCTCATCCAGGACGACGGCCCTGATGTTGTCCAGGCCCATCCGGGGCACGAAGTCGTAGGTGCGCTCCTTGGGCTGGCCGTTCTCCCGGTAGTACTGCATAAAGGCTTCGATAACTTTCTTCGCCTCCTGCTTGGTATCCACCGTCGCTATAACGTCACCCTTGCGCACGTCCATGCCGGCCGCACCGCCGATGTAGATCTGCCATCCGCCCTCGATCGCGATAGCCCCGACGTCCTTGACGCTCGCCTCAGCACAGTTGCGCGGGCACCCGGAGCAGCCCATCTTTACCTTCGCCGGGGTGTAAAGGTTCTCGAAGGACTTCTCCAGGTCTATCCCGAGGTTCGTAGAATCCCCGACCCCGAAGCGGCAGAACTCGGTGCCGACGCAGGTCTTGACCTGCCGGAATGCCTTGGTGTAGGCGTGGCCGGAGGGCATCCCGAGGTCCGCGTAGGCTTTGGGCAGGTCTTCCTTTTTCACGCCGAGGATGTCCAGTCGCTGGGAACCGGTTATTTTGACCATCCGGGCGTTATATTTTTCCGCCACGTCCGCGATCCTGCGCAACTCGTCGGGGGTCGTTACGCCGCCGCGGGTGCGGGGGACGATGGAGAAGGTCCCATCGTTCTGGATGTTGCCGTGTACCCGGTCGTTGATCGTGCGGGCGTGGCGCTCTTCCTTGTGGCGATTGGCGTTCATCGAGGCGACGATGTATGTCAGCGCCGGTTTGCAGTCCGGGCAGACCTTGCCGGCCCCGCACGCCTCGCCGACCTCGCTCACGCTCTTGAGGTTCTTTTTCTGGACGACCTTTTTTATATCGTCGGTCATCAACTCCAGGCACTTGCAGACGTAGTTCTTGTCCTCCTCGACCTCGTCGGCGGCACCCTCCAGGATCTGACCGACCAGCGGCTTGCAGCTACCGCAGGAAGTACCAGCCGAGGTCTCCTGGACCACATCGGAGACCTTTTTCAGCCCGAGATCCTGGATGGTAGCCACGATCTGGCCCTTCGAGATACCGTTGCAGTCGCAGACCTGCGCCTCGTCCGGCAAGGAGTCGCTCCCTATCTCCGAGGCGTCCACGGCACCCACCACGAGCCCCGCGACCTCCTCAGCCGGGGTCCCGGCTTTTACGGCCTGGGTCATCTGAGGGCCGATGGATATGTCGCCGAGCAGGACCGTCCCCACCACCTTGCCGTCCCGGACCACGGCCTTGCGGTACAGCCCTTCTATGGGGTTGGCGCTAACGATGGTCTCCGTTTCTTCGTCCCGGCCGTAGGAGTCTCCGGCCGAGACCAGATCCACGCCCGCGACCTTCAGCGTCGTCGCCGCGCCCGAGCCGCCGTAGACCTCCTTGCGGTCGCCGAGGACCGTGTCCACCACAACCCGGACCTGTTCGAGCGCTGGGGCCACGAGCCCGATAAGCTGGCCGTTGAACTCGGTGCACTCGCCGACGGCGTAGACGTTCTCTACGCTGGTCTCCATGTGCTCGTTCACCAGGATGCCCGCGTTTGCGCGGACGCCGGCTTCACCGGCGGGCTTTGCGTTGGGCTTGATGCCGGTGCAGATCACGACCATGTCCGCTGGCAGGTACTCGCCGCTCTTCAGCTTCACGCCCTCGACGTGACCGTTGCCCGTGATCTCCTCTGTGTCGGCCTCGACCCTGACGCCGATGCCTATCTTCTCGATCTGCTGCTTGAGCATCCGGCCGGCCGGGGGGTCTAACTGCTGGTTCATGAGGTGCCCGGAGCGGTGCAGCACCGTTACCTCGGAGTCGTGGGTCGTGAGGCCGTAAGCCGCCTCTAGACCGAGCAGGCCGCCCCCGATTACCACGGCTTTGTCAGGCCCGGCTTCGAGCATGTCCTCCACGTCCCGCACCGTGCGGAACACGAAGACGCCTTCCTTGTCGCTGCCCTCTATCGGCGGCACCGAAGAAGAGGAGCCGGTGGCGAAGATCAACTTGTCGTAAGGGACCCACTCGCCGTCCTCACCCTTGACTTTTTGCTCCTTGGTGTCCACCTCCTCGACACGCACGCCGCGATGGAAGGCCACGTTGTTCTCCTCGTACCAGCCGTCGGAGCGCATCCCGAGCTCGTCTAAATCCACCATCCCGGCCATGTACTCTGAGAGCCGGATCCGGTCGTAGGTCCCGGCCTCCTCATCGCCGTAGAGCGTGATCTCCACACCGTCGGCGTCTTTGGCGAGCAGGCTGTCTACCAGCGCCGCACCCGCGTTCCCGTTACCGATCACTATTACCTTTAGCTTCTCACTCATACTAAGCTCCTCTTTAGCTCGTTCTCTGTCATTGGCTGACGCCCGCGGCCACCGCGTTCTTTTTCGTCTCCAGTTTCTTCGCCGGTTGCAGGCGCACGGCCGCCCCTTTTAGCTCGGGTTGCTTGCTGATCGGGTCTATAGCGTCGTGCGTCGTGTCGTTCAGGCTGCCGTCCCCGGCCCAGAGGTCTCCCCAGTGAAACGGCACGAATACGGAGCCCGGCTCGATGTCCTCTGTAACAATCACCCGCGCCTTGAACGAGCCGCGCGCCGAGACTATCTCCACCGGCTTGCCGTTCTCGATGCCCGCCGCCTCGGCGGCCTCCGGGTGCACCTCCACGTACGGCCCTTCGAGGTCTTTCATCAGGTTCTCCGCCCGCCCGGTACGCGTCATCGTGTGCCACTGATTCTTGACGCGCCCGCTGGAGAGGGTGAGCGGGTACTCCTCGGAGGACGGCTCGGAGAGCCCCTGGTGCGGGGTGGCGGCGAAGTTCGCCTTCCCGTCCGGGGTGTTGAACTTCCTGTTCGTGTAGAGCCGGTGCGTGCCGGGATGTTCCTCGCCGGGTTCGGGGCGCTGGATGCCTTTTACCGGACGCTCCTCGCGCCACCCGATGTCGGGCACTGGCCACTGCCGCGGGCCGCGCGCGAGACGCCCGTGCGAGAGGCCGGTGACGTCCACCGGCGTATCCCGGGTCAACTCCTTGTACTCGCCGTATATCTCTGCCTCGCTCTCCCAGGCGAAGTCTTTCTTGAAACCCATCTTGCGGGCGACCCCGACAAATATTTCCCAGTCCGGGCGGGCTTCTTCGGGCGGCTCGACGAGCTTCCGGACAAGGCTGACCCGCCGCTCGGAGTTGGTCACCGTTCCCGCCTTCTCGCCCCACTGGGCCGCCGGTAGGATCAGGTCCGCCAGTTGCGTCGTCTCCGTAGGGTAAGCGTCCGCTACCACGACGAAAGGCGCGCTACGCATCGCCCGGCGGGCGCGCTCCAGGTCGGGCATCGAGGCCGCCGGGTTGGTCGCGGCCACCCACAAGAACTTCACGGCTCCTTCGTCCAGACCCCGGAAGATCTCCGTGGCCGTCAGGCCCCAGGCTTCGGGTATGCTGCCTTCGGAAAGTCCCCACGCCTTTTCGACCTCCCGGCGATGCTCCGGGTTCTCCGCCGTCCGGTAGCCGGGAAGGAGATTCGAGCTACCCCCGACCTCGCGACCGCCCATCGCGTTCGGCTGGCCGGTGAGGCTGAACGGGCCGGCGCCGGGTTTACCGACGTTGCCGGTCGCCAGACATAGATTAATGATAGCCCTACTTTTAGCCGTCCCGACGGCGCTCTGGTTGACGCCGACCGCCCAGAATATGAGGGCCGCCGGGGCCTTCCCGAACTTCCTGGCCGCCCAAACTATGTCCTCAGCTTCGACCCCGCACACCCCGGCCGCCCGCTCCACGCTCCATTCCCGGACAACCTCCGCTGCCTCCTCGAAGCCGGTGGTGTGGTTCTCGATAAAGCCGTCTTCTATGAGGTCTTCGTCGATGAGGACCTTTAGCATGGCGTTTGCCAGGGCTATGTCGGTGCCCGGTCTTAGTTGCAAGTGAAGGTCGGCTATCTCGGCGGTTGCGGTACGCCTCGGGTCTATGACGATGACCGGGAGGCTGGAGTCTTCCTTGCCCTCCTTTTTACGTTGCTTTATGCGGTCAAAGGTGATGGGATGGCACTCGGCGGCGTTTGATCCCCAGAACACTATGCACCCGGCTTGCCCTATGTCGGAGTAGGCGGTCGGTGGCCCGTCGGTCCCGAAAGCCCCCTTGTAAGCGGCCACGGCGCTCGCCATGCACAGCCGGGAGTTCGAGTCCACGTTGTTCGTCTTCAAGAAGCCTTTGGCAAACTTGTTCGCCACGTAGTAGTCCTCGGTAAGGAACTGGCCGGAGATATAGAGCGCCACGGCTTTTGGCCCGTACTCCTCTATCGTGTCGCCGAGCCGCTGCGAAATTTCGTCCAGCGCCGCATCCCACGATATGCGCCCGAAGGAGCCATCGTCCCTCCGCCGCAGCGGGTGCGTCAGGCGGTCCGGGTGGTGCACCGCCTTCGGCAACCCCGACGGTTTCGGGCAGACCTTGCCGAAGTTGGCCGGGTGGGAGTCGTCTCCCTTTACCTGGACGAGCTTGCCGTCTTTTACGCTCGCCTCGATCCCGCAGCCAACCCCGCAATACGGACAAACGGTCTTTAACTGTTGCTCACGGATCGCTGTCATAGGCTATCTCCGGGTTTCGCGGGTTGGAAGAACCTCACACGCAAAAGGTTATACGGGCGGCGGGTCGTTCTCATTAGCCAGATGTATGAAAACGGCACATATATGTTGGTGTGTTTCGCTACTTTCTGCCAAAGACACCCGGTACCGGGCTCTCTTAGTATTTTGACTGGAGCATGTTCCCCGGCTCTAACGTCCTGCAAGCTCGCTTAACTCTGGAGGGAGAACCTATATATGGCGCAAGCGACCGAGACCGAGCCAGGAAAAGCGGCCGTAGAGTCCGGCCTCAAAGAAGGGAACTGGATCGAGAAGTGGAACCCCGAAGACGAGCGGTTCTGGGAGACCGGCGGTAAGAAAGTCGCCGTCCGGAACCTGGTATTCTCGATCTACGCGGAGTTCCTGGCTTTTTCGGTGTGGCAGGTCTTTAGCGTGGTCGCGGCGATCATGGTTACCCTGCAGTTCGGGTTCTCGGCCAACCAGTTCTTCTGGCTGGCGGCGCTGCCGGGGCTTTCGGGGGCGACGCTGCGCATCGTGTACTCGTTTATGGTGCCGATCTTCGGCGGCCGCAACTGGACGCTTATCAGTACGTTCTTGCTGCTGATACCAGCCATCGGCCTCGGGTTCGCGATCACGAACCCCGATACCCCGTTCTGGGTGTTCGCGGCGCTGGCGCTGCTGGCGGGCTTCGGGGGCGGGAACTTCGCCTCCAGCATGGCGAACATAAGCTACTTCTTCCCGAACCGGAACAAGGGCTTTGCGCTGGGGCTTAACGCCGCTGGCGGGAACATCGGGGTGAGCGTGGTGCAGGCCATCGTGCCCATAATTATCGGCGTCGGCCTGTTCAGCGTGTTTACCGGCGGCTCGCAGACCACCGAAGGCGGACCGGAGATCTTCGCCCAAAACGCGGCGTTTATCTGGGTGCCCCTGATCCTGCTGGCCCTCGTGGGCACCTACCTGTTCCAGAATAACCTGCACGTTCAGAAGGCATCCTTCACAGAGCAGAGCGTCATCTTCAAGCGCAAGCACACCTGGCTCATGGCTGTGCTTTACACTGGTACGTTCGGGTCGTTTATCGGGTACGCCGCCGGGTTCCCGCTGCTCATAACTACCCAGTTCCCGGATGCCAGTCTGGTGTGGGCACCGCTCGGGGCGGCGTTCGGCTCTTTGATACGTCCGGTCGGCGGACTGCTGGCGGACAAGCTCGGCGGGGCGCGGGTAACGTTCTGGAACTTCGTCGTGATGATCGGGGCCGTGGTCGGCGTCCTTTTCTTCCTGGGCATCAAGGAACAGTCCGGGGCGTTCTTCGGGTTCCTGATCATGTTCCTGGTCCTCTTTACCGGCACCGGGATAGGCAACGGCTCAACGTTCCGCATGGTCCCGGTCATCTTCCGTACCTTCCACGAGCGGCAGTCGGAGGGCGCGGATGAAGGTGCCCAGGACGAGGCCTCCCGCAACGGTCTCAAGGAAGCCGGTGCTGCGCTGGGCTTTACCTCCGCGATAGCAGCCTACGGGGCGTTCATTATTCCCAAGAGTTACGGGACCTCGACCAACCTGTTCGGCGGACCCGAACCGGCGTTGTACATATTCATCGCGTTCTACGTGGTCTGCTGCGCGATCTGCTGGTGGAATTACTACCGCCGCAACGCCGACATCCCGTGCTAGCCGGGACAGGACCGGAAAGGAGAGATTGACCGGATAACGCAAGACTGCTTTTGCAAATACACACATTTCCAGAGAGGATAACCGTGGCACGCATACCGGTATGGAACGAGAAAGACGAATCAACGCCGGACGAAATTCGGGCGGCGCTGGAGTACAGCGAGGATAAGTTCGGAGGGAACCTGAACGTGTTTCGCGTGATGGCTAACCACCCGGACATCATGAAACGCTATCTGGATCTGGCGCTGGTTTCTTATGGAGAGAACAGCACCATCACCCCGGCGGAGCGAGAGTTGGCGTATACGACGGCGACCGTTGTAAACAACTGCCACTACTGAATACCCACGCACATCATGCTCGGTCGGAGCGTGGGGCTGACAACCGAACAGCTAAACCATCTGGGCGACGATCCGCTACCCGACGGCGTTTACAGTGAGTCGGAGGCGGCGATAGTCCGTTACGCCCAGATCTCTACTAGATCCATAGCCATAGACGACGAAGTCTACGCTGCGCTGGCGAAACATTTTTCCAAAGAGCAGATAATGGAGATCTGCCTCATGGTGGGCTCCAGCAACTTTGTAAATCGGTTCCACGCGACCTTCCTCAGCGACGTGGACGAGAGTACCACGGAAGCCGTGACAGCCGGCGATGCAGAAGGGGGCGCATGCTCGCTCCCCCGACCACGAGTTGCCGCAGAATAGCTTGCGGGACAGATTCTTATCCTCCGCGCTTTCCAAGAACAAGAACGTCGATCGGAGAATACCGACAGTGAACACGTAGTTCCGAGATCCCGTGCCAGCCGGGACCGAGATTCCCGGCCGTGCGGATTACTAACCAGGATCGTCTACTGAAAGGAGCCCCGCAATGTCCTACACGACCGTGTTATTGCAGAAGATCACCGAGTGTGACGGAAAAGGGCTGGATTCGCCGAGCCCCCTGGATCTGGAGTATACGGTGCCCCAGGGATGCACCGCCGGCCTGCAGTACGTCCGGCTGGGCACGAGCTCGGAGGGCATGGTCAACGTGACCCTGCTCCGGGACGGCAAGACGATGCGTTACTTCCCGGTAGCCGCCAAAGACGCCATACACGTCCAGCTCGCCATAGTGGACCAATTACAGCCCGGCGAGCATATTGAAGTGAACGCCGCAGGAGAGGAGACCGGCACCCTGATCGTAGACATCGGTATCCTGGAAGTCTCTACCGGCGGGTAGAAGAGCTTACTAAACAGCTACGGGAGTGACGCCCGGTGTTCGGCGGCCCGCTGGACGTAGGACTGCGCGCCGCGAGCTATGGCTTCTGCCTGCTCGTCCGTTACCTCCCCGACCTGCCGGGCCGGGACCCCGACTATCAGGCTGCGGGGAGGATACTCCTTACCCTGGGGGACCAGCGCTCCGGCTCCGACCACCGACCCCTCGCCTATCCGGGCGTCGGTCAGGACGGTGGAGTTCATGCCGATCAGGCAGCGGTCGCCGACCTCGCAGCCGTGCACGACCGCCGCGTGACCGATTATGCAGTCGTCTCCGATGGTGGCGGGGTAGCCCTCGTCGATGTGGATCACGGCGTTATCCTGGATGCTCGTGCGCGCGCCGATGCGAATCTCATCTAAATCTCCGCGCAGCACCGCCCCGTACCAGATACTCGACTCCTCCCCCACCGCCACCCGCCCGATGACGTAAGCCCCGGGTGCCACGAACGCCGACTCGTCTACCTCGGGACGCTGATCCCCGAATGGCAGGATACTTTCGGGCAACCTAGACCTCGACCAGCACGGCATCACCCTGGCCGCCGCCGGAGCAGATCGCCGCGAGCCCCTTACCGCCGCCCCGACGCCGCAACTCGTAGACGAGCGTCGAGAGGATACGGCCGCCGGAAGCGCCTATCGGGTGGCCGAGGGCGACCGCCCCGCCGTTAACGTTCACGATCTCTTCGTCCACCCCGAGCATCCTCGACGAGTGAATAGCGACCCCGGCAAACGCCTCGTTGATCTCCACGACGTCAAGGTCCGAAGCTTTCCAGCCGGCTTTCTCCAGCGCGAGCTTCCCGGCGTTCCCCGGCACGGTGAGCAAATTAGGCGGCTCCTCGGCGACCTTGGCGTGGGCCACGATGGTCCCGAGCGGTTCGAGGTTCCGCCGCCCGGCGAAGCTCTCGCTCGAAAGCACGAGCGCCGCCGCCCCGTCGGTCACTCCGGGAGCGTTTCCAGCGGTCACAGTGCCACCCTCGTCAATCGGTTTGAGGGCAGAGAGCTTCTCTAAAGTGGTGTCGCGCCGGATCGGCTCGTCGGCATCCACGTAGCTCGATGCACCCTTACGCCCGGTTATCTTAACGCCGACTATCTCTTCTGTTAGCTTGCCGGCGTCGGTGGCTTCGGCGGCCCGGTGGTGGCTGCGGAGGCTCCAGGCGTCCTGTTCCTCGCGGGAGATACCGAACTTCTTGGCGCCGTCGGTGCCGAACCGGATCATGTTCACGTGCTCGAAGGCGTCTAAGAGCCCATCGTGCATCATGGCGTCGAGCGCCGGAGCGTCGCCCATGCGCGCTCCCCACCGCGCCTTCGGCAATAGGTACGGGGCGTTCGACATGCTCTCCATGCCGCCGGCGAGGATAACTTCGTAGTCGCCAGCCCGGATCAGGGTTTCCCCGAGCGTCGCACTCCTTATCCCGGAAGCACAGACCTGGTTCAGCGTCTCGGTGGTCAGGGTGTACGGGAGACCGGCGTGGTAGTTTGCCTGGCGGGAGGGGATCTGGCCTATCCCCGCCTGCACCACGATGCCGAATATGGAGTGCTCTATCTCCCCGTCCTCGACCCCCGAGCGCCAGATGGCCTCCCGGATCGCCACTCCTCCGAGCTCCGGCGCGCTCAAGGATGATAGCGCCCCGCCAAACCTGCCGAACGGCGTCCGCGCCGCCCCTAGTAATACCGCCCGTTCCATCCGAACAGCCTCCACTGAGAGTTTCTACTGAAAACCACAGAATTCAGTCTACCCCAAAGCTCCGGCCGGTATTAACTGTTTGCCGCGGATTGTTTGGCGACGATCACGTTGAAAGCCGCTCCGTCCGGGATGTCGGCGCGGTCCTGGTTGAAGATCGCCCACTGTTCGCGGTTTTGGTCGTACCAGACGCCTACGGGATGGTCGTTGTAGGTGCCGGCGTCGCTTCCCGGGTTCCAGTTCTGGGTGACGTAGAGCACGGCGTCCGGGTCTCCGTTGATCGAGGACCGGTCGAGATAGGTACTGTTGCCGGAGGTGTTCTCCGGGGTGGCGCGGTGAACGAACTCGGGGCTGCTCGCCAGAGTATTAGATGCCTCGATCCCAGAAGCTCCGGCTACATCCGGTACCCCGGCCCGCTCCTGGAAAGTGGCCCACCCGAGCGCACCCAACAGGAGTCCCGCGGCCAGCGCCCCGGCAGGGAGCAACTTCTTCAGATATCGCCGGCTACGAGCGGTGTTTTTGAGCTTTTTGTCTCCGGCCGCCACGTCCGGGGCCGCGTTGGCCGGCGGCCGGCCGGCCCGTACCTTTTGCAGGTCTTCTATAAGTCCGGCGGCGTCCTCGTAGCGGTCTTCAGGCTTTTTTTCGAGCAGCTTGAGTATCATGGTGTTCAAGTATTCCGGGACGGCGGGGTTTATCTCCCGAGGGGGACGTGGAGTCTCTTCTACGTGCTTTATAGCCAGGGCGATCGGATTCTCGGCCGTGAAAGGCAGTTGGCCGGTAAGCATCTCGTAGAGGATTACACCTAAAGAGTAGAGGTCGCCCGCAGGGCCTACGGTTTCTCCGAGGGCCTGCTCTGGGGACATGTGGCTCGCGGTGCCGACGACGAGGCTGGTCCGGGTGTTGGCGGAAGAAACAGCCCGGGCGATGCCGAAGTCCGCCACCTTTACGTCGCCCGAAGCCGTGATGAGCACGTTCCGGGACTTTACGTCCCGGTGGATCACACCTCTCTGGTGGGCGGCGCCCAATGCCCCGGCGATCTGCAACGCCACGTCGACGGCGGTGTCCGGTCCGAGGTTCCCCCGACCGGAGATAAAGTCCTTGAGCGTACCCCCGGGCAGGTACTCCATGGCTATGTAGTAGGTCTTGTCGCCGGAGTCTCCCCAGTCGTACACCGGCACTATGTTCGGGTGCGTCAGGGACGCAGCGCTCTGCGCCTCACGCCGGAACCGCTCCACGAATACCTCGTCCTGGGCGTATGGCTCTCGTAGCACCTTGAGCGCCACATACCGGCTTAACACCTCGTCGCAGGCCCGGTAGACCTTCGCCATACCGCCGCTGCCCAAGACCTCCTGGACAATGTAGCGACCATCCATGATGCGCTGCTGCACTACTTGAACCTCGCCCGCTATTTTCTGTAATATGACCCGAACACCGGTCGCGGTGCCCTCTACACTCTCTACGGTTACCAGGCGTCTGTGGACTATTGAACAGCCAAAACACCCGATGTTTATACGGTTTCTCGTACCCATATAAGCCGGACCTTAACCACGCGGCACACCGTACGGGTAGATCTTGCGGGCGGGAAGACTCCAGCATTGGTGACAATGTTTAGTAAAATGCGTAGCAAGAAAGGTACTTTGCCGGGGAAGCAGGGTAAGGAGAGAAGATGCCGAACATCGGGGACTACCGGAAGACCTACGACGCCTTTAGCTGGGATACGCCGGAGAGGTTCAACTTCGGCCGGGACGTGGTCGACGAGTGGGCCGAAGAAGACCGGCCGGCGCTGGTCTGGCTGGGAACCGGCGGCGAAGAGCGGCGGTTGAGCTTCAGAGACGTGTCCCTAGCGTCGAACCGTTTCGCGAACGCGGCCCGGGAACTCGGGGTGCGGCGGGGCGACCGGGTAATGGTGGTGCTCGGCAAGGTCCCGGAGTGGCACGGGATCCTCACCGGCCTCTCAAAGCTCGGGGCCGTGGTCATACCCTGCGCCGAGCAACTCCGCACCAAAGACCTGAAGTTCCGGGCGGAGCACTCCGGGGCTACGACGGTCATATCCAGCCCCGCCAGCCTGGACCAGCTAGACGGCGTACGCGACACGGTCGAAAGCCTCCGCTACTACATATCTCTGGGCGAAGAGCGCGACGGCTGGGAACCCTACGAGAAGCTGGTCGAAAACGCCTCCGAGAACTTTACCGCCGAGGATACGGACGCCAAGGACGGCGCATTCCTGCTCTACACCTCCGGCACGACCTCGAACCCGAAGGGTGCTCTCCACACCCACGGCTACACCCACGCCAAGAGGATGCAGGCCCGTTACTGGCTGGACTTGCAGGAAGGTTATCGGCTGTGGTGCACCTCGGGGACCGGCTGGGCCAAGAGCACCTGGAACATATTCCTCGGGCCGTGGAGCCTCGGGACGGAGATCTTTGTTCACGAGGGCGGCTTCGATGCCGCCGAGCGCCTGGAGCTAATAAACCGCTACGGGATCACCGTCCTCTGCCAGGCTCCGACCGAGTACCGGCTGCTCGCCAAAGCTCCGGAGCTGGAGAGCGCGGACCTCTCCTCCATCCGGCACGCGGTATCAGCCGGGGAGCCGATCAACGCGGCGGTCATCGAGCGGTGGCGCGAGTTGCACGGCATTACGGTCTACGACGGCTACGGCCAGACGGAGAACACCCTAATAGTCGGCAACTTCCCCGGTGTCGAGGTCCGGCCCGGCGCGATGGGCCTCCCCTCGCCCGGCTGTGACGTCCGGATCATAGACCTCGAGGGGAATCCCAGCCCGCCGGACGAGGTCGGGGACGTGGCGCTCGCCGGCCACCCGCCGGTACTGTTCGAGGGGTACTGGGAGGAGCCGGAGCGGACCGAGGAGGTGTACCGCGACGGCTTTTACCTGACCGGGGATAGGGCGGTCCGGGACGAGGACGGGTATCTGTGGTTTGTCGGACGCTCGGACGATGTGATCCTCTCGGCCGGCTACCGCATCGGGCCGTTCGAGGTCGAGAGCGCGCTCATAGAGCATCCGGCGGTAGCCGAGAGTGCCGTAGTCCCGAGCCCCGACGCCGACCGCGGCAGCATCGTAAAGGCGTACATCACCCTGACCCCGGACTACGAGCCGGGACCGGAGCTGGTAAAAGACATCCAGGAGCACTGCAAGCGCGTGACCGCGCCGTACAAGTACCCCAGGAAGATAGAGTTCACAGACGAGTTACCGAAGACCACCAGCGGCAAGATCCGGCGGGTAGAGTTGCGCCAGCGCGAGACGGCGGCCGAGTTATAGCGAAGCTAGCTCACCGCCTTATCGGGCGGCCATGCGGATAGCGCCGTCGAGCCGGATGACCTCGCCGTTTAGCATCTCGTTCTCGACTATGTGCCGGACGAGGGCAGCGTACTCCGCGGGTTGCCCGAGCCTGGAAGGGAACGGCACCTGCTGACCCAGCGATTCGCGAATTTCCTCGGAGAGACCGGCGAGCATCGAGGTGTCGAAGATGCCCGGTGCGATAGTCATCACCCGGATGCCGTAGCGGGATAGCTCGCGGGCGATGGGCAGGGTCATGGAGACCACGCCGCCCTTTGAGGCCGAGTAGGCAGACTGCCCGATCTGACCCTCGAAAGCCGCCACCGAAGCTGTGTTTACGATAACGCCGCGCTCCCCGACACCTTCGTCACCCGAGGGTTCGTTGTTCTGCATGGCGGCCGCCGAGAGCCGTATCACGTTGAACGTCCCGATCAGATTTACCTGCACGACTTTAGAGAAAGCTGAAAGGTCGTGCGAGCCTTCTTTGCCGAGCACCTTTTCCGCGATCGCGATGCCGGCGCAGTTGATCACCCCGTTTAAAGCGCCGAACTCGGAGAGCGCCGTGTCCACAGCCCCCTGTACGCTAGCCTCGTCCGTGACGTCGGTCTCTACAAAAGTAGCATTCTCGCCGAGTTTGGCGGCGGTTTCCTCGCCTTCGAGGTCGGCGACGAGGACGTTGGCCCCGGCGTCCACAAGCTCGCTGGCGGTGGCGGCCCCGAGGCCGGAGCCGCCGCCGGTAACGAGGAAGGTCGAGCCTTCGACGCGCATTAGATGCGCTCTATGACGGTCGCGGTGGACATGCCGTGCCCGATGCACATTACCTGCAAGCCCAGCTCACCGTCGGTGGCTTCGAGGCCGGGGAGCATCTTGGACATCAGGCCCGCACCGGTGGCCCCGAGCGGGTGTCCGTGGGCTATAGCGCCGCCCCAGGGGTTTACCCGGTCCATGTCGGGCTTTAGCTCGTCGGCCCAGGAGAGGACCACCGTGGCGAAAGCTTCGTTGATCTCGATCCAGTCTAGGTCCTGGATGCTTATGCCAGCCTTCTTCAGAGCGAGCCGCGTCGCCGGTATAACGCCGGTAAGCTGCATCGCCGGGTCGTCCCCAACAACCACCCTTGAGAGAAACCGCGCCCGCGGCGTAAAGCCGTCAGCTTCGGCTACCTCGCGGTCGGCTACGAGCACGGCGGCCGCCCCGTCGGTTAGCTGGCTCGCGTTCCCGGCGGTCACGACACCGTTCTCCCGGAAGACGGTTTTTAGCGACGCCATCTTCTCTTTGTCCACGGTCGGCCGGATGCCCTCGTCGCGATCCAACTCTAGCTCGTTGCCGTCAGGGTCGAGGCCGGAGAGCGGCACTATCTCCTTGTTGCGGCCCTCATGGGCGGCGGCCGCGGCGCGGCGGTGGCTCTCAGTCGAGAGGGCGTCGGCGTCGGCGCGGGATATTTCCCACTTGTCCGCGATTCGCTCGGCGCTCTCGCCCTGGTGAATTAGCTCCTGCTTCTCAAGCAACTCCGGGTTTAGCTTTTCGAAGCCGCCGTTTATGTCGCTGAACATCGGGGCTCGGGTCATGCTCTCGACCCCGGAGCCGATGGCGTAACTTATGTCCCCGGCGGCGATCGCTTGCGAGGCGAAGTGTATGGCCTGCTGGCTGGAACCGCACATCCGGTTCAGGGTTACAGCCGGCACGGTGACCGGGAACCCGGCGAGCATCACGCCGAGCCGCCCGACGTTCGCGCCCTGCTCCCCGGCCTGGGTCACGGTGCCGTTTATGACGTCCTCTATTTTTGCCGGATCTATGCCAGCCCTCTCGACCAGCCCGCCGAGGGCGTGGGCGAGTAGCTTGTCCGGGCGTATCTCCCTTAAAGCGCCACCGCGCCTGCCGAACGGCGTGCGTACCGCTTCTAAGATTACTGCTTCGGCCATTTCCGTGTACCTCCTTCGGCTTGTTCCACACCTATTTTAGCTTCTCAAGTAGCCTCGCTACCGGCGGGTTCTTCGGCGAGGGTGTAGTCCTTGAACTGCTCGCGGAGCTTCAGCTTCATGAACTTGCCGGTCGAGGTGCGCGGTATCTCATCCACGAACTCGACGGCGTCCGGCAGCGACCAGCGGGCGAACTTCTTCGCTAAGTGGTCGGTAAGGTCTTCAAATGTCGCGTTTTTACTGTCTTTCAGAACTACTACCGCGAGCGGGCGTTCCTGCCACTTCGGGTGGGCGACGGCTATGACGGCGGCTTCGGCGACGGCTTCGTAGGCCATGAGTTCGTTCTCCAGAGCTACAGAGGAGATCCACTCTCCCCCGCTTTTTATGAGGTCCTTGGTGCGGTCCTGGATCTCGATGTACCCGCGCTCGTCGATGGTCGCTATGTCCCCGGTCTTGAGCCAGCCGTCTCCGGTAAACTTCTCGCCGCCATCGGGGTCGTTGTAGTAGGCACTCGCCACCCAGGCTCCCCTGAGTTCCAGCTCGCCCATCGACTCCCCGTCCCACGGCACAAAGCCGTCGTCTTCCCCGCGAGCCCGGATCTCCGTGAACGGCATCGAGAAACCCTGCTTGGCCTTGTACCGGAACTGCTCGTCGAGGCTCGCGGAGGCCAGGTCGCCGGAGAGCCGCCCGACGCTGGCTAGCGGCGTAGTCTCCGTCATACCCCAGCCCTGGAGGACGTCTATCCCGTGGCGTTCGGCGAAACCCCGGATCATGGCCTCCGGCGGCGCCGACCCGCCGACGAGCATGGAGCGCATCGCCGAGAGGTCGTAGGCTCCCGGCTCTTTATCCAACTCCTGGAGAATGCCGAGCCAGATCGTGGGTACCCCAGCGGTCACCGTCACCCTCTCGTCCTCGAAGGTGGATAAGAGGCTCTTCGCGTCGAGGTGTGGTCCTGGAAAGACCTGCTTCGCCCCGGTCAGGACGGAGCTGAACGGCAACCCCCAGGCATTGGCGTGGAACATCGGGACGACCGGCAGCGCCACGTCGGACTCGCTCATCCCGAGAGTGTCCGCCGCCAGATGACCCAAAGAATGCAGAGCTATCGCCCGGTGAGAGTACAGCACACCCTTCGGCCGACCCGTCGTCCCCGACGTGTAGCACATCGCCGCCGCCTGCTGCTCGTCGAGGTCCGGGTACTCGAAGCTGCACGCGTCCGCACCGGAGAGAAGTTCCTCGTAGTCCAGCATGCCTTCCGGCGGGGAGCCAGTCCCGGAGATAACGACCACGTGCTCCAACTCTTCTACCCGGTCCCGGACCGGCTCCAGCAGCGGCAGGAGGCTATCGTCTATGAGGAGCACCTTATCTTCGGCGTGACTCATTATGTAGGCGAGGTCGTCGGGGTGTAGCCGGAGATTGAGGGTGTGAAGCACAGCCCCGGACAGGGGGATGCCGAAGTACGCTTCGAGGTGCTGGTGGTGGTTCCAGGCCAGCGTCGCTACCCGGTCGCCGGACTCTGCGCCGAGGCCGCCGAGTGCTACGGCAAGTTTCTTCGCCCGCTCTATGAAGTCCGCGTAGGTATAGCGGTGGTATTCGGCGCGGGGCGCGTCGGGACTGGAGGTTCGGGTGGAGATCTCCTTCCGCCCGTACAGCGTCTCCGTGCGGCGGAGCATCGCCGGTAGCGTGAGTGCGTAGTCCATCATCAACCCGTTCATCTTCCCTCCTCCGTTGCCTACGGTTCTCTTACGGCCGAAAGCGGCAGGTCGCGCCCCGCCGCCCAAACCTCCCACTCTTTGGCGCTTCGAGAAAGGAAAATGCGCGCAAGATCCTCATAACTGGGATTTTCCAGCCCAAGCTCCTCGAAGAGCCGTTGCCGGAAGTGCGGCTCCAGGGCCGCGACCGCGACCCAGCCGTCCCGGCTGCGGTACAGGTTGTACTCCGGCGCGTCCCCGCCAAGCCCGCCACCAGGGGCCGTAAGCCCGTAGTAGAGCGGCGCGGACATGGCCTCCGCCGCCTCCGCCAGCGATACCTCGGCGTACCCGCTCTTCCTGGCGCGCAGGCGTCCGACGAGCAGCGCGAGCGCGGCGCTGACCGCCTTCTCGGCCCCGGCGAGGTCCGCGAGCAGCGTGCGCGGGAGGTCCGGCGGCGTCAACAGTCCGAGACCGGCCTGGTAGGTGAGGTCGTGGCCCGGTACACCGTCGTCCGGCGCCGGGTACCCCACAATAGCGACCTGAGAGAGCCCCGGATGCCGCTCGTGTAGAGCTTCCCAAGATAACCCGAGCCGCGAGAGCGCCGCCGACCGGCTGGAGGTGAGCAGGAGGTCCGCCTCCTCGAGGTACCCGTCGAGCCGGTCGCGATCCTCCGGCTTTTTGAGGTCTAGCGAGACGACCTCCTGCCCACGGGCTAGCTCCCCGTACCATTCCGGGTGCGCCCGGGCGAGCGGGTCTCCGGACGGCGGCTCGACTTTTACCACGTCAGCCCCGAGACTCCGGAGCCGGGCCGCGGCGACCGGCCCGGGCACGTTTACCGCGAGCGTCACCAGCCGGGTCCCTTGCAGAGGACCGGAGTCTTCCGGAACTTCTACCCGGCTTTCATGCATCCCGCGCCACTCACTATCACGACGCCCTTTCCCGAAAAGTTGTCGTCTACCGGGACGCTAACCTTGCGAGCCCGGAAAGTCAAGCGGCGAGAGAGTGGCGGCTGTGCGGTTTTTCCGGCTAACTCCCGGCTAGCGGTTGCCGAAAAGGCGGTTGCGGGACTCCTCGTCGATCTCGTCCAGCGGCTTGGTAAGCTCCTTGCCAACCTCCAGCGCCCGCTCCACGGCCGGACGGCTCTTTACGCTCTCGTACCAGCGGGAGAGGTTCGGGTAATCTTCCATACTCTGGCCCTGGCGCTCGTGCGGAACGACCCAGGGGTAGACCGCCATGTCCACGATAGAGTATTCCCCGGCGAAGTACTCGTTGTCGGCGAGGTGGCGGTCCATGACGCCGTACAGGCGGGCGGCCTCGTTGGTGTAGCGGTCTACGGCGTACTCTATGGTCTCGGGGGCGTACTGGCGGAAGTGGTGGGCCTGGCCGAGCATCGGACCGACGTGTCCCATCTGGAACATCAGCCACTGTAGCGCCGTGTAGCGGTCCCGCGGGGACGCGGGATAGAACCGGCCCGTTTTCTCCGCCAGGTAGAGCAGGATAGCGCCCGACTCGAACAGGGATACCTCTTCCCCGTCCGGTCCCTCGGGGTCGACTATCGCGGGCATCTTGTTGTTGGGGCTGATCTTGAGGTACTCCGGGTCATACTGGTCACCCGCTGCGATGTCGACCGGCACCACCTCATATGGCAGCCCGGCTTCCTCCAGGAAAATCGCCACCTTCCACCCGTTCGGCGTCGGCCAGTAATGTAACTTTATTGGCTCTGGCATCTAAATCACCTCTCTGTTTTCGTATGTTTATATCGCAACTAACACACATTTGAGTGTAGGACGACCTGGACTCCAGATTCTACCGCAGGTTGTTCCAGAATCTGGAGAGCTTACCGCGGGCCGACTCCACAGGCGAGACGTTCCGTGCAAAGTCCGGGAACCTGGGACGCTCTGCGACGCCGCGGATGGTGGCCGCGACCGAGGACGTTAGAGCGCTCAGGCTGTAGCCCCCTTCGAGGACGAAGGTGGGCGGGGCCGCGCCGAGGCTGTCGGCCAGAACGGCAAGTTCGCCGGCGAAACGCTCGTAGGAGCCAGCAGTGAGGTTCAGGCCGCCGAGCGGGTCGTCGGCGTGGGCGTCGTAGCCGGCGGACACTAGGATCAAGCCCGGCCGGTACTCACGTAGGACCGGGACGAATATCCGATGGAAGGCCGCCGCGAACGCCTCTTCCCCGGAGCCGCGGGGTACCGGTACGTTCGCGGTGTAGCCTTCCCCGCGACCCTCGCCCACCTCGCGTACGGAGCCGGTCCCCGGGTAGAACGGACTCTGGTGGATGGAGAGGTAGAGCACGTCGGGGTCTGAGTAAAACAAGTCCTGGGTGCCGTTACCGTGGTGGACGTCCCAGTCGAGGATGGCGACCCGGGAAGCGCCACTCGCCAGGGCGTGGCGGGCGGCGACCGCCGCGTGGTTCAGGAGACAGAAACCCATGCCGGTAGACTCTCCGGCGTGGTGACCCGGCGGCCGGGCGACGGCGAATGCGGCTCTCCCGGATAAGGCGCTCTCGGCGGCGGAGATCGCGGCCCCGCTGGCGAGCGTAGCGGCTTCCCAAGAGCCCGGACCGAGTGAGGTATCGAGGTTCAAGGTCCCGCCGCCCGCGGCGGAAATTCTTTCCAGGCGGTGCAGGTAAGACGCAGAGTGAACCGCTTTCAGAGCGGCTCCGGGAGCCGGTTTACAGGAACGCCACTCTACAGAGAACCCGGCGTGCTCCGCTTCTTTGACCCCGGCGAGCGCCGCCGGGAACCTTTCCGGGGCTTCGATGGTGGCTGTAAAGTTAACGTGACGCCCCGAGGCGGCGTCGCTGTACACGTGCAGAGCGGCTCTCTCCTTTGCGAAACTCCTTCAAGGCTCTCCCCAGACCCGCCGATACCTTAGCATAACCCGGCTGGTTAGAGTCCTCTACCCGAGAAGGTCAGGGGCGTTGGGCTTCGAGCGTGAAGGTCTCGAAGGCGCTCAGGTCCGCGTTGCCGGCTTCTACGCCGTGGCCTTCTATGCCGGCCAGCGCCGGGTCGTCGCTCTGGCCGAACGCGTGGCCGGTTACAGTGGTAAAGTCGGCCTTCTCCAGCGTAGCTTGCAGAGTGCCGCGGTCGTAGAGAAAGCTGTGCCCCCAGCCCCTGAAGACCTGGTTTATGGCGTACGAGGCCCGGTAACTTTCGGCGGTTGGTGCGTAGCCGTCCACCAGCCAGCGGACGTACCGCTGTTCTATGCCGCCGGGCGGGGCGTACTGCAGACCTATGATTTTTTCGAGGTCCGGGGTGGAGACCCGGATGTGGCCTCCGGGGCGGAGCACCCGGTAGCACTCGCGCAACATGGCGAGGCCGCTTTCGTGGGGGAAGTGCTCGATCAGGTGTTCAGCAAATACGTAGTCGAAGGTGCCGTCCGCAATCGGGAACGGCCTCGCGGCGTTCAAGTGTACCGCCCCGGAGTTCGGGTCCCGGTCGGTATTCAACCATCCGGGGAGCAGGTTATGACCAGCCCCGAGTTGCAGCTTCCGTACCCGATGCTCTTTCAAATAGCGCCGAACCTCGGTCCCGCTCAGAAGCGCCCGACGTCCCCGCCGGACCTCCCGGCCCACGCGGCGTCCGGTCCGGTAGACGCTGCCTAAAACTCGCTTATCCACCTCCACAACATACCCGGATGGCGGGAGCGGTAGACATAGCCGGGGACGGACGCCACTTACGCAAAAAACGCCGCCGCGGGCAGCGTCAGCCCGCAGCGGCGTGGTAGAGGAGGCGTTACCCGCCCCCGGTCTTTAGGTAGCGCGCTAGCTGGACTGCTGCGCCTGTTGCTGGGACTCCTGCGCGACCTCGCGCTGGCGCTCCTGGTAGGGCCGGTTCTCCTGTAGCATCACGTCGTTAACCACGATGTTCACCTCGGTGACCCGCAGACCCACGAGGTTCTCGACCCTGTTTATGACGTTCTGGCGTACCGCCTCGGAGACTTCCGGTATAGACCGGCCGTACTCGATGCTCATGGAAAGGTCCGCGGCCGCTTCCTCCTGACCTACTTCGACGTTGACGCCGCGAGTCTGGTTGCTACCGCCGCCGGTGACACCGCCGAGAAAGCCTCCGACAGCGTTAGACGTGCTGCCACCCATCTGGACGCCTTCTATCTCCTGAGCCGCGAGACCCGCGACCTTGGAAACCACGATCTCCTGGACCGTGGTGTTACCCCGGTCGCTCTGGAGCGGCGGGTTCTGCTGTTGCTGCTGCCCTCGTTGCCGAGACCTCTGTCCACCCATGATGCGTCTGCTCCTCTCGTTTGACGACGCCCCGTATATTAGTACGAAGGACCCGCGTTGTCCGGGTAGAGAAGCCACAGAGCGAACAACGAGAACCCGGCGCGCCGGACCACACGGACCCAGCCAAGCACCCGGCCTCGATGTGTTGCCGGGCCACTTCTCTAACACGCTCTTCGTTCACGTCGCTCACGGCGGCTATCGTGGAATAAGTTCCAGCAAGGCTCACCAAGTGAAACTCAGATATGATGCTCAGACCAGTAAATCCTAACTTGACCACTTCTTACCCGCCCTTTCTTTCATTTATGAGCCCTCCGAGCCGTGGCTCGCCGCACATCGTGCACGTCGCGCGCGACTCACCCAGCGAATTGCATAGTTTCTCTCGGACAAAGCGAGCCCGCAAGACGAATACCTGCCTTGTCAGGGGTATCACACCGTCGGAGGGTAGATTCCATTAGTCCGCCAACCTTACAAGCGTAAGTAATCCTGCAACTACCATGTTCTTACATCCTTCTCCCACCAAGCGCAATATGCCCGTCAAATGGCATCAAATGTCCGTCACCGAAACCAGCGCCGCAGTACACCCAAAACTGCTGTCCACACTCTCTGCCTTGCGCCACCGTCCAAAACATAATATGATCTCACTATCAGTTTTTGGGGTGTTCCCATATGGGATGTAGGAAACGGAGTCGAGGGTGCAGGAGGAGGCTTTCTGGGGATGAGGATTTTCTTGACCGGTATCGGCGGCTATCTTGGTGATGTACTGGCGAGACGTCTGGCGAGGATGGCGGGGGTCGAGGGTGTTACGGGAGTCGACGTTTCACCGCCGGGTTCTCTGCCGCCCGGGGTGGAGTTCTTAAAAATGGACATCCGGTCCCCGGAGATCTTGTCGGCGATGGCGGGACACGAGGTCGTCGTTCACACGGCTTTCGTAGTTTCCTGGTCGGCGAGCATGCCGGAGGCCGTGCGGGACGACATAAACTTGAACGGGACGCGGAACGTAGCCAGGGCTGCCGCGGCCAATGGGGTGCGGCGCTTTGTTCATGCTAGCAGCAACTCGGCCTACGAGCCCTACGCCATCCGGGGAAGGGGAGGCATAACAGAGGACTTTCCGCGGGGCCGGGGCGTTTCGGAGTTCTACTACGCAAATGGCAAAGCGGTTTCGGAGCGTATCGTTCAGGAAGAGCTGAGAGAGTCGGGAACGGTGTTAACAAGGCTCCGGCCGACGTTCATCATCGGGCCCCGGAATAAGGTGACCATCGAGAATTATCGCCGGAACGCCGCGAGGTTTCGGGGCCTTGACCCCCGGATGCAGTTCGTTCACGAGGATGCCGTGGCCGAGGCTTTCGCGAAGGCTGTGGGGGAGGATCTACCGGGCGCGTATAACCTGGCGCCGGACGACAGCACGCGCTGGAACGACTTCCTGAAGGTCATCGGGGCGGGGGATGCTCCGGTGGTCCCGGTATGGCTGGCGCGGACGACGATGGCTTTCCGGTGGCGGTACATGGGCTCGCCCACGCATGCGTCGTGGCTGGCGGCGACTCTAGGCGACACGGTGGTGAGCAACGCAAAGATGAAGGCGACCGGCTGGAGCCCCCGCTACGACAGCGGGGAGGCGTTGAAAACGGCCCTGTAAGTTCGGGCGGAGACCGGCTAGCGGTACGACGGGGGTGTAGGGACTTTGCGAGAGCTTTCCGTGGGTCAGAAGCTAGGGTATGGCGTGGGCGACGTCGGCGGGACGCTCTCCTACGTGGCGATCAACACCTGGCTGCTGTACTTCCTGATCAACATCGCCGGGCTCGCCCCAGTCCTGGCTGGAACGACGTTTGTTCTGGGCCGGTTGTTCGATGCGGTTTTGGACCCCGTAATGGGGATTCTGTCCGACCGGTGGCGGCCGCGCTTCGGACGGCTAATCTTCATGCGGTGGGGCGCGCTGCCGGCCGGAGCGAGCTTCGCGCTAATGTGGCTGTTGCCGCTGGCGGACACGGCGAATTTCTTGCTGGCCGTGCTGGGGTTCGCGCTGTTCTCGGCGCTGTACACCGTCGTGATCATGCCCTACCTCTCCCTCCTGCCCGAACTCGCCCCGGACTACGACGAGCGCACCAGGGTCAACAGCTACCGGTTCACCTTCGGCCTGATCGCCAACATGCTCGCCTTTACCTTGCCGCCCGCGGTCGTGCTGGCGGTCACGGGCACGGACGACCTGGCGTCCAGTTCCCCGTCGGGATGGCTGGTGATGGCTGGTGTCTTCGGCGCTCTTATCGCCGCCAGCTTCGTTATCACCGGCAAGACCGTAGAGGAGCCGCCGCCGGCTGTTTTGGCGGGTACGGTTTCGGCGCGAGAGAGCCCGATCGGCCTGCCGGCTGAGATCCGCACCGCCTTTGCCACGCGAGGCTTTCCACAGATATTCGCACTCTTTGTAGTTGTTACGCTGGGGCTCATGATCGTGAACTCTATCTTGCCGTTCTATCTGGAGTCAGCGCTCGGGCTCGGGCCGGAACAACAGCCGATCCTGCTCGGCCTGCTATTCGGGACGGCTATCCTGGCCTTTCCCTTGTGGGCCGCGGTCTCGGCCCGGGCCGGTAAGCGCGGGGCCTTGATCGCCGGGCTCGTATTCCAGGGCGGTAGCCTTCTGGCGCTCGTCTTTATCGTACCGGCCGGACAATTCTCGGTAGTCCTGTTCGCGATGGTGATGGTAAACGGGATCGGGGTGTCGGCGGTAACCCTTTTCCCTTGGTCCATGCTACCCGACGTCATCGAGTTCGACGAGCTGGAACGCGGTCGGCGGCGGGAAGGAGTGTTTTTCTCGCTCTTTACTTTCGGCCAGAAGACCGCCGGCTCAGTCGGGGTTTTCGCCAACGGTATCGTCGTGGCCGTGTTTGGCTATCAGCAAGGTGTGGCAACGCAGACGGACTTTACCGTCAGCGGTCTAGAGCTGATCGTCGGCCCGGTAGCCGCGGTCATCTTCGGACTGGCGATCTTCCTGACGTGGCGCTACCCCATCACACGCTCCGCCCACCGGCGGGCGCAGGAGGAACTGGCGGCCCGGCACGCTGAGGCTCTACCAGTCACTGAACCCGGCGAGCGACAAAGCAAACTATCCTAAGGAGCAAAAATGGTCCAATCCCGAACCGAAGTCCTTATCCGCTCTGGCAACGACGAAATCTCCGGGTGGCTCTACGTTCCAGACGAAAATTCGACAGACGGGACACCCCGACCCGGCGTCGTCATGGCCGCGGGTCTGGGGGGTACCCGTGAAGGGCCGCTGGAATCTTACGCGGGACGTTTCGCGGAGGCCGGCATGGCGGTGCTGCTCTTCGACTACCGGCATTTCGGCGCGAGCGGCGGCGAACCCCGGCAGTTGCTCGACATAAAAAAGCAGCTAGAAGACTGGCGCGCCGCGCTGGCCGAGATGCGCTCCCGGCCCGAGGTGGACGGTGCGCGGGTCGCCCTGTGGGGAACGTCGTTTAGCGGCGGGCACGTACAAAGCATCGGCGCGGAGGACAGCGCCATAGCGGCCATAGTGTCGCAGATTCCGTTCTGCGACGGTCGGTCGGCGGCGAGTGCGGACGTGCGGCAGTCGGCGCGGTTGATCCGGGAGGCGCTCAAGGACCTGTGGCGCGCCCGGCGCGGTGAATCCCCGGTATACCTGCCACTGGTCGGAGAGCCCGGCGACCTCGCCATGATGACCTCACCGGATGCTATCGGAAGCCTCGAACTGACACCCGAAGGCTCTAACTGGGAGAACCGGGTGGCGGCACGGGTGGTACTCCAGATACCCAACTACCGGCCGGGTAAAAGAGCCGGGGATATCCAGTGTCCTATCATGTACACCGCCGCCGAAATGGACGTCGTTACCCCGCCCGGCCCGATATACCGCGTCGCCCGGGACGCCCCAAACTCCGTCCTCAAACGTTATCCCATTCAGCACTTCGAGATTTACGCCGGGGATGCTTTCGAGACGGCGGTAGAGGATCAGATCTCGTTCCTCGCCAAACACCTGCAAGTCCCTAACCCCAAACGTGAAAAGGAGGCAACCCGATGAGCCGCTACGAGCTTCCGGGCAGAGTGGTAATGGTGACCGGGGCCGCCCAGGGGATCGGGGAGGCTCTGGTCCGGATGCTCCACAAGAGCGGCGCCCGCGTCGCCCCGGTAGACATCCAGGAAGAGCCTCTGCAAGAACTACAAAAAGACCTGGGCTATCCGGCACAGAGCTTTGTGGCGGACGTAACAGATCTCGGTTCCATGGAGCGTGCCGTAGAAGAGATAATCGAGCACTTCGGCCGGCTGGACGTGGTGGTGGCGAACGCCGGGATCGACAGCTTCGAGCCGATCGCGACCGGAGACCCGGCGGCGTTCCACAAGGTCATCAACATCAACCTGTTAGGCGTGTACCACACCCTGCGTTCGGCCTCGCCCCACGTGATGCGCGCTCAAGGGTACTTCCAGATCGTGTCTTCCACCGCAGCGGACTTCCATTCGCCGCTACAAGCCCACTACACGGCCTCGAAGGCCGGGGTGGCCGCGATGGCGGATTCTTTCCGGCTCGAAGTGCGGGGCTCCGGCGCGAGAGTCGGGGTCGTCTATCCGACCTTTATAAAGACGGCGGCGATGGAGTATTGGACAAAGCACGACCCGGTCGGCCAGGCTCTCTGGGGCGGCAACGACGAGGGTGGCTCGTGGGCCATGGTCACCGTGGAGCAGGTCGTGGCGGCGATAATAGGAGGCATGGAGGGCCGGACGCGGTCGGTAAACGTACCGGGATACACCCGGCTGCTGAGGTGGTTCCCGGCGTTTTTCCAGCGATACCTGGAGCGTGAGTTCCCCCCGCGAAAGGTGGAGGAGATAATCCGGGCTTCGGAGAAAGCGGCGGCCCGCAGTGGGACCGATTAAGTTTCCGTATCCGCAGTTAGAGCGTTGTGCTTTCTAAGCCGGACCCTCGCTTTATGAGTAAGCGTGCTCTCTCAGCGGAGCTGTTCGGGCTTCGACGGGGTCGCGGGTGAGACCTCGCCGGCAACTCTGTTCTGTAGCGTTCTTGAGCCGCCACGGCGGACGCCACGGCGGGTCGTTTGCGTCTCGGTGTCCGGTAAGGTTTTTGCGAAATTTCCTCGCAAGAGACGTTGAGAGCGTAGTGGTAATTGCCCGAAGTGGTTTTCTGGATACAATGGCCCGAAAGGTTTAGTGGGCGGTTACCAGGGTATATCCTATACAGCCATAGAGGAAGATCAGACCGTGAGCGCAGATATTGAGCTACAACTGGATATGGAACCCGCCTCGGTAGCGGTCGCCCGGCAATCTCTGGGCAAGCTCTCGGGCCAGGTATCTTTCGAGCGGTTGGAACTTCTCCGTCTGCTGGTCAGCGAACTGGTAACGAACAGCGTCCTTCACGTCCGGCCGGAAGCCGGAGGGCGGATCGGCGTCCGGGTACAGACCTCTCCCTGGGTAGTCCGGGTGGAAGTCCGGGACTCCGGCACGGATTTCGAGCCGCCGGAGCCGGTGACGGAGGATGACCTCTCTTCCGGCTGGGGACTGTACCTGATCGACACCCTGTCCGACCGGTGGGGTACGTATCGCAACACCTCCACCTGCGTGTGGTTTGAGATAGACCGCGCCGCCGGACGGTAGAAGGTTCCGGGTCAACCCCGGTAGACGACAAGCTCTTCCAGTGATTGCCGCCCCCGGCGTTTTGGCGGGTCGCCGTCGGCGTACCCGAGCGTGAGCAGCGCGTGTGGTATGAGATCCGGGGCCAGGTCTAAAGCGTTTCTAACCTCTTCCGGACAGAACAACGGGGCGCACATCCAGCCGGTGTCGAGCCCGAAGCCATAGGCGGCGAGGAGCATGTTCTGGGCCGCGGCGCCCAGGCTCTGGACCGCCATAGCGGTCTCGGCCTCTTGCCGGGCGGGATCCGGGTAGCTGTCGAGGTCCCCGGTGTAGAGACACAGCAGCACGAGGACCGGCGCCTCCCGGAGCCGCCGCCGGGAACCTTCGAGGCGTTTGTCCACCACTCCGGCATCCTGGCCGTCCATCCGGAGATTTCTCCGCCACTCCTCCCCCATGGCGTCCGCCAGCCGCGCTTTGGACGCGGCTCCGGTCAGTACCGCAAAGCGCCAGGGTTGGCGGCCGTGGGGCGAGGGTGCCCAGCGGGCGGCATCCAGCATCCGGTCTATAACTCTCTCCGGCACCGGTTTATCCAGGTACTTCCGCACCGAGCGCCGGCCGTGAATGGTGTCGAGAATGGGTAGTCCTGCGGTATCCGGGGCGGTGAGGTCTCCCCAGGAAACGGCTTTGTCGGCCCGGAGCTCTATGACCGGGTTTTCTTCTATCCGCATCCGCTCGTACTGGTGGTACTTGCCGCGCAGGAGCCGCACGGCTTCCGCGTGCCCGCCCTCGCCGGGCTCCAGGACGTCGGCCCGGCCGCGGACCATTACAAACGCGAGTTGGCTCCAGTCCTCGGCGTAGCGGTCGGCTATGAGCGCGACCTCCGGGTTCTCGACGATGTTCCGGACCCTTTTGAGCCGGGAGGCGGGTACGCTCTTCGGTTTTTCGTCGAGGGCGATAAAGACTTTCTCCGCTTTCTGCGAGAGGGCAAAGCAGACCGGTATAGCGTGCGGTTTTCCGGATCCGTCGGCGGTAGCCAGGCGGGCGACACGTTGGCGGACCAGGAACGCGTCCTGATCCAGGTCAAGCGCCGAAGCCGCTTTCACCGGGCGGTCACCGCCTCCCGGACCGCCGGGGCGACCTCGGCGGCAAACAGCCGCATCGAAGCGAGCGCCTGCTCGTGCGTCATCCCCGGCAGCCGGCCCCAAGAGCACAGGTGGTCGTAGGGCGCTTCCCGGTAGAGCCGGATGAGGCTCTCCGTTACCTCTTCGGGCGTTCCAACGGCGTACTCCTCGCGCGGCAGGTCGTCGGAGCGTATCCGGCGCGGGGTGGCGCCGTCGGGCTTTGAACCCCACTCGGCGTAGCGGTTTGTCCGGTAGGCTATCGCCGGGGACGCCAGGTCCCAGGCCCGATCCGGCAACTCGTGCACAAAGACTGTCACCGATGCCACAAACGGGAAATCTCCCGGCGCTCGCCCGTGTTCGGACAACTTTTCCCGGAGGCTCCCGTAAGTACTGCCGAAGTCGCTCAGAAGGCCGGAGGCCAGGAAACCGTCGGAGATGCGGGCGGCCCGGTCGAATGCTGGTTCCGTGGAGCCGCCGAGGTATATCGGCAGGCGGCCCGCCGGCCGCGGGGCGAATGGCAGGTCCTTGAGGTTCCAGCGTTTACCGCTGTACCCGGTATGGCCTTCGGTAAAGCACTGCCGGATCACCTCTACTCCCTCTTCCATGAGGGACGGGCGTTTACCCATATCCACACCCAGGGCCTCGTACTCGTTCTGGACGTAGCCGGATCCGACCCCGAGCGTAAAGCGTCCGCCGGAGAGGAGGTCTACGGCGACGGAGTCTTCGGCGACCCGCAGCGGGTGGTGCAGGGGAAGCAGGAGGACGTTCGTCCCGATCCGGATACTCCGGGTCCGGGCGGCTATCGCCCCGGCGACCACGAGCGGGGATGGCAGGTACCCATCATCGACAAAGTGATGCTCCGAGAGCCAGACGTCGGAGAACCCTAGAGACTCTCCTTCCTCTATCTCCTCCAGGCACTCGGCGTAGAAGTCCGCGTAGTTCTGCATCGCCGGCAACTCCTGCCGGAAGTCGTACCACAGACCAAAGCTCGGGGAACCAGATTCTATCGCCAACGCCCCTCCTAGTAGTGGTTGTCCGGCCCGTACCCGGCGGTCCGGTCCTGGCGTTGGTCTTGACGACGTTCGTCCTGACGTTCGTCCTGGCGCTCGACCAGCTTTTCAACGTTCGTGGAGATCCTCTCCGTGGCGCGGGCCAAATCTTCGAGGCCCTTGTAGGAACTGTCGCGGTAGCCCTCGAACAGGAGCGGGTTGACCCGCCACTGGTTCGTGTAGCTTTTTCCGCCGAGGGAGTAATACTTTACGGTCACCACGATACCGTCCGTAAGACCTTTCTCTTTTAGAAACGGTATTAGCGAGTCTAGAGAGTCCCAGAAGCAGGATATTTCACCTCCCGGCTCCAGGAAATCCAGGCCCTCCTTAAAGTACGGTAGTTCCGAGACTACGAAATCGTCGGAGCTTTCCACGGGAGCCGAGAAGCTGAACTCTATCTCCCGGGCCGCCCCGCCTTGGACGTTACGCACGAGGAGGTCTACCTCGGGCAGCCGGTTGTAGTCCGCCTGGACTATTACCTGCGGCCGGCCGCCGGACATGCGGGCTTCCTGCATTTCGTTCAGCGTCTCGCGCTGCTGGCGGATCAGGACGTAGTACCCGATGGCGAACACAATCGTCAGGATGACGTTGGTCGCCGGGGTGACGAACTGCGCGATGAGTTGCAGGCTCATAGTTACATACTACCTTCTACCGGAGACCGGGAAACCCCGCCGGTACTTTCTACGTTACCAGCAACCGGAAACCGACAAAGACCAGCATAACGGCCAGCACCACCCGCAAGGGACGCCCCGGCAGCCGCGGGGCCACCAGGCTGCCAACTATTACGCCCGGGATACTGCCGAGGAGCAGCGTCCCGACGAGCCCGAGGTCCACGTTCCCGCTCGCCAGGTGAGCGAGGCCGGTGACCAGGGAGAGCACCGTGGCGTGGGCTATATCCGTACCGACTATTACCGCCGGCGAAAGCGGGTACAGCAGCAGCAATAGCACAGCCATTATGCTCCCGCTCCCTATGGACGTCAGGCCCACGAGGTAGCCACCCGTGGCCCCGAACACAATGGTGAGTGTCCGCCGTTTGCGGCTCATCGAGCCTTTGCCGTCCCAGCGGTTCGTGTTGCGGCGGCCGGCCCACCGGTCGGGCATGAAAGTGCGGAAGATGAGCGACGACCCGACCGCTACCAGGGTTACCGCTATGACCATGGTCATTATGGCGTCTACCCGCGCGGGGTCGAAGGCACCTTTTATCCACTCCAGCGTCCACACTCCGAGGAGGGCCGCCGGGATGCTCCCGAACCCTAAGAACAGCGCGACCTCCAGGTTGACCGACCGCTGCCGGTAGTGCTGGACGGAGCCGACCATCTTGGTGACCGTCGCGTAGACCAGGTCGGTGCCGATGGCCGTCGGCGCGGGGACGCCGAGCGTGACGATCAGGAACGGCGTCATCAGAGACCCGCCCCCGACACCGGTGAGGCCGACCAGAAAACCGACCAGCAGGCCGAACAGTGCCGGGCCGGGCTCGACCATTACGCCCGGTTATACTCCTCTGCCGGTTCCAGGTAGCCGAGTTCTTCGAGCTTTCCTATAACCTTCCTCGCGCTCTCGGAAGGCTCTTCCTCGTCCGTCTTTACCGTAAGCTCCGGGGCGGCCGGCGGCTCGTAGGGGTCGGAGACGCCGGTGAACTCCTTGATCTCCCCGGCGTAAGCCTTGGCGTACAATCCCTTTACATCCCGCTCGGCACACACTTCTACCGGGCAGTCGATAAACACCTCAAGAAAGTCCTCGCCGATCTCGCGGCGCACCTGGTCGCGGGCCTCCTTGTACGGCGAGATGGCGCTGACGATCACCCCGACCCCGTTGCGGGTCAGGAGGTTCGCCACGAAACCTATCCTCAAGATGTTCGTGTCCCGATCCTCCCTGGAAAAGCCGAGGCCCTTTGACAGGTTAGTTCTTACGATGTCGCCGTCGAGGACTTCTATCTTGCCGTGGCGTTCCCTAAGCTCGCGCTCGACGATCTCGCTGATTGTGGTTTTACCCGCTCCCGAGAGCCCCGTAAACCACAGCGTGAAACCGCGCCCGACCGTTCCATTTTCCATACTATCCTTCCTTTGCATTTTTGTATGAGACTGGTTCTACCCGTTCTGGGCTTTTAGACCTTCTATGAGTACTTCGACCACCTCCGGCCGCGAGAACTCCGGCGGCGGATACTCGCCCTTTGTGAGCATCTCCCGCACTCGGGTCCCAGAGAAAAAGACGTGCGACTCGTTGTCGTGCGGGCAGGTCTTGGTCGTCGCCATCCCCCCGCAGTTGAGGCAGAAAAAGGCGTGCTCGAACATCAGCGGCGTTATACCGAGGTCGTCCTCGCTGAACTGCTCGAAGATGGCTTGCGCGTCGTAGGTGCCGTAGTAGCTGCCGACCCCGGCGTGATCCCTCCCTACGATAAAGTGCGTGCAGCCGTAGTTCTTGCGGCAAATGGCGTGGAAGATAGCCTCCCGCGGTCCCGCGTAACGCATAGCCGCCGGGAACACCGCGAGGACCGTCCGGTCTTTAGGGTAGTACCGCTCCAGGATGGTCTCGTAGGACTCCATCCGGACCGCCGCCGGGATGTCGTCGGACTTGGTCTCCCCGACGAGCGGGTTCAACAGCAGCCCGTCCACGGTCTCTAAAGCGCTCTTCTGGATGTACTCGTGCGCCCTGTGGACTGGGTTGCGGGTCTGGAAGCCGACGACCCGTCGCCAGCCCTTCTCCGCGAACAGCTCCCGCAACTCCGCCGGCTCGTAGTAGTAGCCGGGGAACGGCCGCGGGCTCGGCTCGTCTTCGAGCAGCGTTACCTCGCCGCCGACCAGGGTACCACCCTGCGCGTAGAGCGCGGCCACGCCGGGGTGAGCCTCCTCGGTCGTCCGGTAGACCTCCCGGGCCTCGCGCTCCTTGTCGTAGGAGTACAGATCCTCGACGGTCATGGTCGCCACGATGCGCCCGTCCGAATCCGTTAGCGCAACCTCATCCCCGACGTTTACGGAACTTACTTCGTCCTCGCTGGCCGAGAGTGTTACCGGCAGGCTCCAGACGAGGCCGTTGGCGAGACGCATGTTTTCGACCACGGATTCGTAGTCGTCGCGGACCATAAAGCCTGTAAGCGGGCTAAAGACGCCGGTCGAGATCATCTCCAGGTCCGAGAGCGTCCGAGGGCCTAGAGTCAGCTTTGCCAGGTTCTCAGCGGCCGATAGCCGATCTGACCTCTCATCTTTCGGAGCCCGCCGGTCTACGAGTTCGCCGCCGTGGGGTACCGCTGCAGGTTTCGCTGGTGCCTTCATCGGCAACCCTCCGAGCAGAGAAGGACTTGTTCGCGCTGATCTTTAGGAGTGGCGGGCAGCCGCCGGGTTACCCGTCCGGCGAGACCGGAGACGCAGTGTTTCCAGGGACGCTCGCCGACGACCCAGAGCCGCAGTTCCCCGGAGTAGCCACGGGCTATGGTGAGAAACTGCCCGTAGTCCATACCGGCGTCGCGGAGGTCGTCACCCCATTCGTCCCAGAGCGTTTCCGCGACAAAGGCCGCGTCCCGGATGAGGCGCGTGCCGTCCTCGGGGGAGTTCTCCAGTATCCGGCGTGTATCCGCCCGGAGCCCGGAAGGCTCCTCGGGCAGGTTTAACTCCGTGCGCATTTTCTCCACAGCTAGTACCTCACCGCCTCGTGTTCGGCCGGGGCCCGGTCCGTCTCCCCGTAGTTCTCCAGGTGCTCCTCGTAGTCTATGAACAGCGGCGCTTCAGGATCAAAGGCCCGCTTTAAAGCCTTGAATGCAACCTTCTTGTCCAAAGCGTCAAGCTTATCCAAAGCTTCCGGCTTGTCAAGCTCCCGCAATTGTAGTTTATCCCGCACGTGCTCGAAGGCCGATAATCCTTCCTCGCTGCGGACGAGGACCGAGGAGTAGCCGTCGGCGCTCCCGACGCTCCCGACGGAGATGTCCGCCGCGTGGCCCATGAAGTCCGCGCACTCGTCGCAGCCCTTCAAGGCCGCGCCGTGGAAGTCCTTTATGGGCTCGGCGAATATTTCTTCTCCAGAATGGCCCTGGACGATGAGCTTGCCCCGGATGATGTCCACCCGGCCGATGTCTTCGAGGGCGACGCCGCGCTTCTCCCGGATTTCATCGAGCATCAGCTTCTCGTAGTTAAAGCTCTTGGTGCACAAGAGCGCTATGGTGAGCGTAAGGGCTTCTACCTGCGAGGAACCCCAGCTCCAGGGCCGGGCCTGCATCGCTTTGATACCCTCGATCTCGCACGGCGTGCCCACGACCGCTATGCGCGGGTTCGGCGGTAACTCGTAACCCTTGAAGTCCACGTGCCCGAGGGCCAGCGTCTGGTTGTAGAAGCTCCCGGCGCATTCGCGCACCTCGTCCGGCGTGCGGGCCAGGAAAGCCTCACCCTTCCACGGCTCCGACGCGCTCTCGCGGGCCAGTAGTACACCGTCTATCTCGTCCGCCTCCAGCAATGAGATCAAGAGCGCGCTAACCACGCCGCCGTCCTGGACTCCCTCTATCATCGGGTCTACCCGGGCGGTGTACGACTCCTCGACGTGCCCCACACCCTCGATGCTCCGGTCCGCCCCGAGGATTTTCCACGTGGACTCGTACTGCAACCCTCCCCGCGGGCAGAAGTCCCAGCACAGAGAGCAGCCGGTGCACATCTTTACCAGCTCCGGCAGGTCGTCCGTGCCGATGCCGATGGAGTCCGTCGGGCAGGCCGCGACGCACACGCCGCACTGCACGCAGCGGTCGGCGTCTATAACGGCTTTCTCAAGGTCCCAGAACCAGACCTTACCCGGCGCTTCCTCGACGTCGTTCATCAAGTCCCGGATGTCGAAACCGGCCAAACTAACCTCTCCCTCTGTTCTCGCCCCGGCTCCGGATCGTGCGCCGGAGTTCCTTGTTCGGCACGCGCCGCGACCACTCGTGGAACCGCTCGCCGTCCCGGCGCTCTTCTTTAAAACGCTCGACGAGCGAAAGGAGCGCCCCCGGCACGTCGTCGGCGGGCTTCGCGCCCTCGACCCAGTCGATAAACGCCGCGTCCTTGCCTAGAGAACCGCCGAGCCCGATGTCCACGCCCTCGACGATTGCGTCTTGCGTCTTCGCGGTCTCGCCCCGGAAGCCGATGTCGCCGATCTGGGGCTGGGCGCAGGAGGCCGAGCACCCCGAGAAGTGCATCCTTATGGCGTCCTGGCCGACGTCCCCGGCGTGCTCGTCCATGTGCTTCGCCCACTCCACAGCCCGCATCTTGGTCTCCACGATGGCGAACCGGCAGAACTCGTTGCCGGTGCACGCCACGACCCCGCGCTCGAACGCTCCAGGGTTCGGAGAATGCTTCTCCAGCAGAGGTTCCGCGAGGAAGTCGTCCAACTTCTCCTCTCCTATGCCGGTGATGATCAGGTTCTGGTCGGTCGCGAGCCGGAGGTCACCGCCGTACTCCCCGGCTAGCCGTGCAGCCTCGACGAAGTCTTCCCCGCTCATCCGGCCGACCGTGACGTTCAACCCGACGTAGTAGTTCCCGTCCTTCTGGGGGTGGACGCCGACGTGATCTCCGCGGTAGTGCTTTGTAAGCTCCTCACCGGCAGGCGTAAGCTCGAAGGGTAGCCGCTGTGCCAGTTCCTCCCGGAACTGTTCGGGGCCGAGCCTCTGGACCAGGTAGCGCATCCGGGCGGTCCAGCGGTTGCTCCGGTCGCCAAGCTCCCCGAAGACCTGCGCGATGGCGCGCGTGATCTCCACGGCTTCCTCCGGCCGCACGAAGACGTCTATGTCCGACGCCATCCGGGGTCCGTCCGAGAGGCCGCCGCCGACCCGGAGGTTAAAGCCCAGCGTCCCGTCGTCGAGCTTTGCGGGGAGGAGACCGATGTCGTTGATCTCCGCCTGCCCGCAGTCCTCTAAACAACCGGTCACACTGATCTTGAACTTGCGCGGCAAATTAGCGTACTCGCGGTTGCCGGTAAAGTAGTCCGAGATAGCCTGCGCCACCGGGTAGGCATCGAGTATTTCCTCGCCGTCCAGCCCCGAGACCGGGCAGCAGAGGACGTTTCGGGCCGAGTCGCCGCAGGCCATGACGGTCGTGAGCCCGGAAGCATCTAAACGGTCCCAGATCTCCGGTATGTCCTCTATCTTTATCCAGTGCAACTGGATGTCTTGCCGGGTGGTTATATCCAGGAAGTTGTTCCCGAATAACGGGTTCTCCTCCGGTCCTCTGGCGAAGTCCACCGCTATCTGGCCGATGGTCCGGGCCTGCTCCGGGCTCAAGACGCCGCCGGGTACTTTTATCCGCACCATGAACGCGTTTCCGCCCTGCTTCTGCGGGTACACACCGGCCCACTTCAGGCGCTCGACCTCTCCGGGGACCGCGTGCATCGACTCCACGCCTTCTTTAGAGTACGTGTCGATGATCGCTTGGCGCACCTCCAGCGGGTGGCGCTCGAGCTTGATCTTCTCGACGCGGTTTAACGGCTCGTTCTCTCTAATCATTGTCGCTCGCGCCCTTTCTTCCAGGCTTACCGTCGGCGTCCCAGTGCAAGCCGCACTCCGTCTTCTCCAGCCCCGACCACCTACCGGCCCGCTCGTCCTCTCCCTCTCCTACCTGTCGCGTCTGCGGCCAGCACCCAATGCTCGTGTATCCCTTGTAGAGCAGTGGGTTCACCGGCACGTCTTGCTCGGCCACGTACTCCCACACCGCTTCCTTGCTCCACGACGCCAGCGGTGCCACCTTTGCCGCCTCATACCGCTCCTCGTACCCGACTATCGGCGTGGCGGCCCGCTGGGGCGTCTGGGAGCGTCGTATCCCGGTTATCCACGCCCCGTACTCCTGCATCGCCCGCTGCATCGGCTCTACCTTCCTTATCTGGCAGCAAGTGTCGGGGCGGCAGCCGTAGAGACCCGTCCCGTAGCGGGCGACCTGCTCCTCTATGGAAAGCTCCGACCTCAAGACCTCAAGGCGGAGCGCCTTGTAGCAGCCGGACATCACCTCTTCACGGAAGCGGACGGTCTCGGGAAAGAGAAAGCCGGTGTCTATGGAGAGGACGGTGGCTTTATCGGTGATCTTTGAGAGCATGTCGAGCAGGACCATGCCCTCCGCACCGCCGAAGGACACCGAAAGGGCGAGGTCTCGGCCGTACTCCTCGGCCGCCCACCGCAGCACCTCCCCGGCGCTGGCCCCCTCAAGGCTCTCCGATACCCGCAACAGCCTGTCGGAGACCGCGAGATTGCTTTGACGCTCCGTTCCTAAAATCTTAGACACCGCGCGAACCTTCCCTATAAAAATAAGACTTTGTAGATGTATCTCGGTTCCCGGAACGAGAGCCCGGGCAAAAGCGGGTCTCGATATTAGCCGCTACATCGGACGCGAGGATTTCTCAAAAACCTTCCCGGCTTCTCACGTTCGGACGCACCTCGCCTGTAAGTTCAAACTTCATCGCAGGGAGATACTAGGCAACGTATCCGCAAGCGTCAACGTAAAACACGATAAATTTTGTCGGATTTAAGAAATTACCCTGATTTTCCTACCGGAACATGTCTCTATCGGGGTCCATGAGGAGGTTTTTACCGGTCCCGGAGCCGGGTTCGTACGGGTAGTTCCTCACGAGGGCGACCGGCACCCCGGCAGTTTTGCCCATCACGAGTTCGGCGGCGGCGGCCAGTTCGTCGGCCACGGCGAGGATGCTGGCGGAGAGCTCATGGCCGTGAGGGTCGTAGCCTCCCCGGTAGTCGGCCAGCGGGTTCATACCGGCGACGCCTATGGCGACGTCCGTGATGCCGGTCCTCCAGGTGCGACCGAAGGAGTCGGAGATGACCACGGCCAGGTCCCCACCGGCGCGGGCGGCCAGAGAGTCGCGGAGCCGGGCGGCGGAGGCGTCGGGGTCGAGCGGTAGGAGGCAGACTACGTCTTTGCCGGGCACGTTCGAGGCGTCCACACCGGCGTTGGCGCAGACAAAGCCGTGGTGGGTCTCGGAGATGATCACGCCCCGGTCCATGCGCACGATGCGCCGGCTCTCGCGCAACACGACCTCGGTCTGGCGCGGGTCCTTGCCGTAGCGGGTGGCGTAACCCTTCGCGAGCGCCGAAGGTTCGACCTCCCGGAGGTCAACCAGACGGCCCTCGGCCTTGCTGACGACCTTGTGCGTAACGACCACGACGTCCCCGGGGAGCAACGTGTCACCGGCGCTACGGGCGATGGCCTCCGGCAGGTCTTCCCCGGGGAAGACTTCGGGTATACCGTAACGGGGATTATCTCTATGCCCGCCACGGAACCTCCGTCGGCGAAAGCTGGCGCAGGCGCTCCAGGTGCTCGCTGGTGTCGATGTCGAAGGCCAGGGACGGGCGGTGGCAGGGCTTCAGGGTGAAACCCTTTTCTTTGGCGGCGCTCCGGTGAGCCTCGTAGCTGCCGGGACCGAACAGGAACGGGAGGGCGTCCGGGGGACGCAGGAGGAGGGCGTTCGTACCGGCGAGGACACTGTCCGGGGAGATGACGACTTGCGCCTCTCCAAGTTCCGCCAAAAGCGCCCGAATGTCCGGGGCTTCGAGTAGCGGCAGGTCGGCGGGCAACGCCAGGAACGCCGGGTAATTCTCGTCTAGTGCCCGCTCGCGAGCCTCCTCCAGTGCCGGGTTCAGGCCGCGGCTCTTCTGGCGCAGCGTATAAGCTCCGGACTCCCGTGCGCTATCCAGCACCGTCTCGTCCGGGCTGACTACGCAGACGCGACCGATGCCGGTTTCGTGCAGGGTTCGGATCACGCGCTGCATCATGTACAGGGTGAGCCCGGCCCGCGCGCCGGGGTCGAGGACCGGGGAGAGCCGGCTCTTCGTGCCCCAAAGGTCCTTGACCGGCACGGCGGCAAAGACGTCCGATGGATCAATGTGGTTCATTACTAAACTCCAGGATCTCCCGCGCCAGGCGCGTCCGGTCGGCTGCGTCGCGCATTACGGCGTCCGTCTCTAACACCCGCAGGCCGAGTTCTTCTATCCGGGCCGTCTCCCCCGCGTCGGCGTGGTCTGTGACCATACCGGTTATCAGGCCGGCGTAGATCCTAGCTACCCCCGCCGCCGACACCTCGTGGCCTAGAGAAGCTAGCATCTTATCCGCCGGCCCCTTTAGCGCCCGGCCACCGATTATGGGGCTCACAGCGACTTTTGCAGCCGGAGACGACTCTACAGCCTCCCGCATCTCGGGCACCGCGAGGATGGGTCCGATGCTGACCACCGGGTTCGACGGGCAGAACACTATGGCGTCCGCGTCGGCGAACGCCCGCGAGACAGCCTCCGGGGTCCGGGCATCCTCTATGCCGCGTAGTTCGAGGCCGAGCACTTCGTCTTTCTGACGGCGGCGCACAAAGTACTCCTGGAACTCCAACTCCCCATCCGGGGTGTCGAGCACCGTCGAGACCGGCTCGTCGCACATCGGCAGGAGCGTACTTTCCACGCCGAGCGCCCGTGATAGCGCGGCGATGATACTCGTCAGGCTTTCTCCGGCCCGCAACCGGCTCGTGCGCAGGATGTGGGTTGCGAGGTCCTTGTCCCCGAGCGTGAACCAGGTGTCCTCGCCGTAGGTCGATAGCATATTTAAAGTCGTAAAAGATTCATCTTTCATACCCCAGCCGGTATCGGGGTTCGCGAGATCCGCGAGGGTATACGTCACGGTGTCGAGGTCGGGACAGATGCGCAGGCCCCAGAGGTCGAAGTCGTCGGCGGTGTTCACCACTACGGTGAGGTCCCCGGGCGGAAGCGCGGCCTGTAGCCCGGCCGCCAGCTTCGCGCCGCCAACCCCGCCAGCGAGCGCGGCCACCTTCACCGGGTGTGCTTCAATGGGTTCGTCAGCCTCATCTAGCTGCTATCTTAGCACCGTGCAGATACTCGTCCCGCAGCTTTTCAAAGACCCGGAGGACGGCTTCGGGCTTCAGCAGGTCTTGCTAGAAGACGTCGCCTCCGGAGAGCGGGAGGCGACGGCGCTCCTCTGGAGCTCCACGCCTTACGTGGCGGCGACCCGGCCGGAGACCCGGCTTCCCGGCTTCGAGACGGCCGCGCGGGCCGCGGAGGAGGCCGGTTTCCCGGTCTTGGTGCGGAACTCCGGCGGCGGGGCGGTGGCGGCTAACGAGGGCTCTATCTCGTTCTCGCTTACCTTACCGGTCCGGGATCTCCGGCACGGGCTCTACGAGCGGTACACCGACGGGTCGGGCATCCTTGTAGCGGCGCTCGGGCGCCTCGGGGTCGAGGCTGAAGCCGGGGAGGTGGAAGCGGAGTTCTGTCCGGGGACGTACTCTATCCGGGCCGGCGGTCCGCAGGGCATAAAAGTCGCCGGCCTCGCCCAAAGGGTTACCCGCCGGGCGGCGCGGGTGGAGGCGCTCGTCCTGGTAGAAGAGACCACCGCGGTCGCCCGTGTCCTGGAAAAGCTCTACGGCGCTCTGGGGCTTCCTTTCCGGCCGGAAGGGGTCGGAGACCTGCCGGTAAGCGTCCCCCAGGTCGTGGAAGCTCTCAAGGCGGAGATCCATGAACGCTTCGAGGCCGAAGAAGCCGTGGTCGGCAAAGATCTGCTAGACCGGGCGCGGGGGATGAGAGGCTGGTGGCGGGCGGTGCGGCAATAGAAGATAGAAAGGAGCATCTCCCGGGAAGGTTAGGAGATACTCCTGGAAGTTAACTAAGCTTTACCGGCGCGTACGCTACGCGCCTGACTTCCGGCGTCTTACCGCGAGGATCAGGAGTCCCCCGCCGAGCAGTCCGACCGCCGCGAGGAGTAGGGCGTTCCTGTTCTGGAGCATTTCGGCCCCGGGACCGCCAGTCTCCGGCATCGTCGCGGCACCGGTCAGGGGTGCTATACCGGCCACGCCCAGGCTGGTTGCCATGACGTCGTAGATGTGGGTGTTCTCATAGTTGCCGGTCAGGGCGGCGGCTCCCGGCCCGGTCGCGGTGAGCGGCACGTCGACGGCTGTGTGACTGGTGGTCGTCCAGTCCATGATGAACTGGTAATCGGAGTCCACTACCGGGAAGGGGCCGTCTTCGGTTGACTGGTTGGCGTTCTCGCTGCCCTGATTGCCGCCGTTCTCGTCCGGGTATTCCGGGTCGTCGGTCTGCTCCACGCTCAGACCGCAGCACTCGTGGTCGGCGGTGGTCATAAGGAGCGTGTCGCCGGACTGATCCGCGTAGCTCTTGCCGAGGCTCACGGCGTCATTCAGCGCCTGCCCGGACTTTATCTGCAACCCGCCGTTGTTGGCGTGACCCATCTCGTCGGTCGCCTCTTCCTCCACGAACAGGAAGAAGCCGTTCGGGTTCTGAGAAAGTATGTCTATGGCTTTCTGGGTCATCTGGGTCAGCGGTACGGTCGGCTCGTAGACGCCTTCCGGCTCCGGCTCGGCGGTGAACATCGTCTCGTTGGCGAACAGGCCGAGGACTTTGGGTCCGGAGGCGGCGGCGAGTTCGTCGGCGCTTGTGACGTACTGGTAGCCTTGCTGCTGAGCTTGGTCGACGAGGTTACCCTGGTCGCTCTGGCTCGTCTCTTCGGCTTCGGAGTCGTCCGGGTAGGCTCCTTCGTTGCCCTCCGGGTACCAGTAGTCTTCGCCGCCGCCCAGGATCACGTCCGGCTGGCTATCGTAGATGTACTGGCGCGCGATCTCGGTCTGGTTGTCCCGGTCCTCGACGTGGGAGGCGAACGCCGCCGGGGAAGCGTCGGTGACCTGGCTGGTCGTGACCAACCCGACCGATTTGCCCGCAGCCTTTGCCTGCTCCAGGACCGTCGGGACGGCGGTTCCCTCTGGATCGACGCCGACAGCGCCGTTTACGGTCTTGATTCCGGAAGCGAACGAGGTCGCCCCGGCCGCCGAGTCGGTTACAAAGGTCTCTGGGTCCACGGAGTTGGTGCCGACCATGCCCTCGTAGGGCAGGCTGTCCATGACCAGCCGGTCGTAAGCCCCGACGGTCGCGAGCTGTATCGCGTCGCGCTGGGCCGCTCCCATACCGTCGCCCATCATGAAGATAGCGCTCCTGGCGGCCCCGGCCTCCGCTTCCGTACCGGCTGGTTCTTCCTGCGCCGTAGCGGGCGTGAGCCCCGACACACCCGTTAAGCCTAAAACAGCTATGACCAACCCCAGGCTCGCCGCCAGGCTTACCCGGCTAAAACGCCCTGGGAGTTTGAATAACATCCTCAACTATCCCTCCTCTTTTTTTGCGTTGAACGACACATCGCCCCGGCAACCTTCCCGTGCCTGAGACAAAACCAGTCTAGCGGTCGGCGCTACGCCTTAAGTTAACTAGAGGGAAACTTCGCGTTAAATGAAGGTGAACTCCGGGCATCATTCCCCGGATTTGCCGGGTGATAGAGTTGGCCCATGACAGAGCTGGTCTTTAACGCGTTCGTTACGCTACTTGTAGTGGTGGACCCCATCGGGCTCGCGCCACTGTTCGCGGCGCTCACTCGCGGGAGGTCAAAGAAGTACAAGCGCGAGGCGGCGGTCCGGGGAGTGGCGATCGGGACCGGCATATTGTTCTTGTTCGCTTTTATCGGAGACGCGCTGCTCGGGGCGCTCGGCATCGGGCTGCCGGCGTTCCGGATAGCGGGCGGAGCGCTATTGTTCCTGTTGGCGGTGGATATGATCTTCGACCGGCCCTCCGGGGCGCGCTCCCCGGACGTCGAGGCCCAGGACGAAGACTCCTACAACAACGACATCTCGGTCTTTCCGCTAGCCATACCCCTGATCGCCGGTCCCGGCGCCCTTACCACCATCCTCCTGTACACCGGCGGCGGCGGCGCGGCAGAGGTGACCCTCGTGATGTTAGTCCTGGCCTTCGTGCTGCTCTTAACACTCTTTTCGCTGCTACTCGCTCCCCGGGTAATGAGCGTCTTCGGGGAAGCCGGCTCGAACGTGCTCTCGCGGGTGCTCGGCGTTCTGCTGGCCGCCCTCGCCGTACAGTTCGTCCTCGACGGCATCCACACGAGCTTCCCCGGCTGAGCGTTGAGATTACCTGACAGCCGGACCGGCTGCGGAACCTCGCAGGAAACTTGTAGAACTTGTAGAAGAGTGCGGCGCGTAGTAGCCTCCCGGTGTACCCGGACGTTCGTTACCTTACCGAAAGAGACTTTAGTTGCCGGCCGACAAAGGAGATAAAGCATACAACGCGGAGTACGGCTGGGAGCCTAGAGAGGCTACCGGAGATAACCTCCGGTCTGCCATGGGACTTTTCGCCACGGGCGTTACCGTCGTGACCTCGGGGCGGGGAGAAGCCGCCGAGGGTATGACGGCGAACGCGGTGATCTCCGTTTCTCTAGAGCCACCGCTTTTCCTGGTGAGCGTCCACCGGGACGCCCGTCTGAACCCCCGCATCCGGGAGACCGGCTCCTACGCGGTAAACCTCTTGTCCGCGGATCAGGAAGGTCTCTCGCGGCTTTTCGCCTCCCCGGAGCGTTCCAGCGGACTTCCGGCGGTCAAGGTTCTCGGCGGCGGGTACGGAGCCACGGACGCCCCGCTAGCCGCGGGCGCGATGGCCGCCATAGAATGCGAGCTTGAAGCGGTCTATCCCGGCGGCGACCACGCGCTGTTCCTCGGTAGGGTAGTCGCGGTCCAGATGGGTGACACCCGAAAAGGACCGCTGGTCTTTCACGGGGGCGGCTACCAGACTCTCGGGGCAACCTCCGGTCCGGCGGAGAGCGGGGCCTTCATGGACTCCACCCGGGGCTACGACGCCCGGCTGGCGGGCCTGAGGAACAGAAAGCGCCGCTAGGTGTTCCGGCGGGACCTCCTCTCGCTGGTAAGGGACACGCCCCGGGAACAGCAGGGCTTCCGACTGGTCTCTGGCACAGAGACCGACGGCTTTATAACCAGAGGCGTCGTCCGGTCCCCCGAGACTGGCAAGAGGTACCGGGTAAAGAATGGATACCTGGACTTGCTGCGGCGCGCGACCGGGGCCGGCAACGTCGCCAACCTGACTAACTATCTACCGGGCGCCGGGCGGGCCTACGAGCCGCTGTGGCGTGTCCGGTCGCTAGACCTCCTGACCGGAGAAAGCTTTTCGAACGACCGGGAGGTGGAACTTATCTCCGACCTCGTCGGCGTCGAACGCGGCGCCTACCTGGACATCGGCTGCTCCGCCGGCCTCTACACCCGCGTTTTACAGCGCAAGCTCGGGGACGCCGGAGCGGTGGTCGGCATAGACATCTCCCCGTCCATGCTAAAAGAAGCTGCCCGCCGCGCCCGGAAAGTACGCACGTTCCCGTCTTTCATGCGGGCGGACGCCGGAGACCTGCCGTTCGCCGACGCCGCCTTTGCCGGGGCCGTCTGCGGCGGCACGCTGAACGAGCTTGCGGACCCCGCCAGGGTTTTGCGGGAAACGCGGCGGGTACTCCAGCCCGGCGGCCGGCTCGCCATCATGGGTATCCTCAAGGCACAAACCAATTGGGGCCGCTACCTGCAACGTCTTACCGGCGCCGGCGGCATCAAGTTCTTCACTCCCAAAGAGGTAGAAAACCTCCTTACAGAATCCGGTTTCGTTCTAAAAGAGCTACAGGACTACGGTGCCGTTTTCTTCGCCGCCGCGACCCGCCGCTAACTCTTGGTCTCCCCGAGCTTCAAGAGTAAGAACCTTTGGAAACCTCCTTCAATAGACCGTCTGAGAAAGTGCGGTTTCTATACTAGATTACGAAGCTGCTGATTAAACTACCTAGAGTAATAATAATGATAACAACCAAGGCAAGGTGAAAGTGAGCATGTTGGTAGCGTTATGAAGGATTACTGCCGGCCAGATACTACCGGAGCGGTAGCGTACCCAACAAAATACGAATCCATATATACCTGTTATGAGGGCAGCGGTAGGCTCAAATGTAAGGCCGTTGTCGAATGACAGTCCGTGACTGATCCCGAACAGCAGGGTCGTGATTACCAGCCCCCATCCTATCTGCACTCCCTATAACATCCGTCGGGCGGCGAACGTCCGGTCGATTAGCACCAACAAGATGCCCCGATAGAATAACTCCTCATCTAATCCGGGTACGGTTAGCTGAAACAAAAGCGTTTCGAGGCCCGGAAACTCTACGCCTCCTGGAGTGGTCGCAAACACAAGGTAAGAGGTGAGCACAATGAGCGCCACCAGAAGCCCCGACGCTATGAGTATCGGTCGCAAGGAGCTGCCCCCACAGGAGCCTCGAGTCCGACTTCGCGAGGGGATAGTCCTCGCCACAGCCAAACAAACAGTAGGGCTAGTGCGAAAGCCAGCAACTTATTCTGCCAGGGGAACTCCAGGTTCTCGAAAAACCCAACCTGTGGAACATTCAGCAGCAGGAGAAAATAAACGGCGAAGAACACCGTGGCAGCGGCTAGAGGACGCAATCCCTCGTTGGTTCTCTTGTTGCGGGAAGTCCACCACGCCAACAGCACTACAGGAGAAAGTACAGCGAAATACATAGCAATGGTGACCAGGGAATCGATGATGTTCACATCCGTAATCTAGCTCCCATGATTTAGCTCAACCGCCACCTTTTCACTGTTCCCGCCATTCGCAATTCCGAGAAGGTTCAAATCGTTTTAGAAAGATGCTAAACACAGCAATCATTGTGGTGGATTTGCCGTATCCACCCGGTGCCTTCGGCGACGGATGACATACAAACCATAGATGCCAAGCGGTATGTTGAACAAAATGCTAGCAGTATTAAATCCTACCGTACTCTGAACGTCGGAGGTGTCTTGGGCAATAGTATAAAGACCTTGAAATGCTCCGGAAAGGTTGGTGACAGCATGAAAAATGACTGCCGGCCACAGTGCGTTGGTGGCGAGCACCAAGCCCGCCATTCCGAGGCCGAAAAGGAAAGCGGAGCACACCTGCGAAGCTGTGAGGTCTACGGGAGAACCGTAGAGGATCGTGTTTTGCGCGTGCATTAGCCCGAAGAGAGCACTGGATAATAAGACCGCCCACAACACTCCGCGGGGCTTTTCTCGCCAGGCCCACAGCAGCCCGAATAAGATCACGCCCCGAAAGATCACCTCTTCCTCGAAGCCGACCAAGAGCTCCGTGGGGGCAGCTATTAAAATTACGGGCAGATTGGAAGCGGAAAAATCATAACCGATGTCGGAGAGCAGAGCCAGCACGGCGAAGTAAGCCACTGCCCACAGCACGGGAAGCCAAAGGACTCGCGAAGAGAGACGCCACTCGCCAAAGGGCGTGAAGCCCGCCGAACGCCACCAGCCGAGGTAGAGCAGGAGTCCGGCGAAGACCACCGACATAAAGAGGTACCAAAATAAGTCCTCAACGAGGTAACTATCCGAAAAGATGCCTACAACCGGGGCCGCGATCAAGCCGGTAAACCAAAGCGTCGCTGTAAAGTCTGCAGTCATCAACAATGTAAAGACTAGCGGGTGGCGGCCGATGAAACCTGCCCACCTACGGGGCTCTCCATTGGCTACGTACTGCTCTCGTTTAACGTCCATCATGGTCTCCAGCGGGTTGAAGACCGTGCTCGTTTCTTTCAGTCCGGCGCTTCGTATGTCTGGTTGTCAAAGTCTAACCACCTGCCCCCGGTCAACGCTGCTTTTTTATTTGCCGCTTCTTTGAGAACTTCGGGTAGCTTAGATAGCTATCTCTGGAGGGTCTTGTAAAAATGCGCTAATTCCGTCTTTTATTGGCAAACTCCGCAACGCGGCGGGTGTGAGGCCGGCGACGCGGCTAAACTCTTTGGTCATGTGCGACTGGTCGTGGTAACCGCACTGGTGCGCTATGAGCCCTAGGCTATACGGCGCGTTGGACATTCCATCTGATACAACGGAGATCATGCGCTTCGCCCGTTGAACACGGGCCAGCCTGGCGTATTCTTTAGGCGAAATTCCCACATGATCTCTAAAAAGCTGTTCGAGGGTACGGCGTGATATGCCCAACTCATTCTCCAGCCCCTGTACAGATATCTTGCCTCCGGAGGTGTCCATCAAGTTAAGGGCGCGTGCCACGTTCGCGTTTAGCCCTACACCACGCCCGCGCGGGCTGCGTCGGGCGTGCCGATCCAGCAACCAACTTTCGATACTGGCAACCTTCTCTGTAGCTGGCACATTTCCCAGGTACTCGGCGGTAGCGCCGTCCCAACCCGTTAACGAGCTACCCCCTAGATCTTCGAGGCTTACATAGCGACCAGAGACCTCATGTGCGCCCACGCCCAGAAGAGCCGCCGCGCCGCCGGGAGCAAAGCTGACGTTGATAAGCTCGATGCCCGGACTAAACTTTGCCCGATCCACCCTGGTCTTCGGTCCTACCACAAAGCCTTCCTGTATCTCCGCTGAGAAGGCAGAGAGGCCGTCTTCGAGTTTAAAGCGCCCACCGAAAATTAGACATATTTCAGAAGTAGCCCCCGGCCAGAGGGGCAAGTCAGAGACAGAGTCGGTAACGACAGCAGGCTCAGGAAACCCAGTATGAACATCGCATGCGGTCGAAAGCCTTCGGTAACATTGTATAAAGGGAGCGAGTGCAGGGTGTGGTGGGAAAACTTCGATATGGTAAACCCTTGGACCACTCAGCATACCGCTCATCTGTAGAAACCCCACGACTTCAACAACAAGTGATCAAGCTCTATAAGCAAGTAGACTCCATCAGTGTTCAAGATAAAACCATTCGATGTAGAATACATCTTTCAAATGATGCTTTTCTACGTTTATCAGAGTACCGTACTAACTATTCTTTGTAGAAAGCTTTTAGTTTTCGTGGTGCACAGCCACACATGTCTTAAATGATTGTTTTGTTCTTGAATTCCGTTTAGAAGGGCACTCCACAGCGCAAAACTACGTTCGAGAACGGCGTGGCCTCCCCGGTCCGGACCACGAGCCGCGCGCCCGAGACCCGGCGCTTCAACTCCTCGTGCGCAACCATCTCAAACCCGGGAAGCCGGCTCTCGAAAAGCGCGAAAACTTCGGCGTTCTCGTTCGCGGCTTCTTCGGCGACTACGGCGCCTTCTATGACTAACTCTTCAAATAACCCATCGAGTACGGTCTCAAACGATGGTACGCCGAACCGGAACGCCAGGTCCACAACCTCTGGACCGTCCGGTATCGGCAGCCCGGCGTCGCACACCACAAGCTCATCCGTGTGACCCAGCCGGGCCAGAGCCCCCGCGAGTTGGGCGTTGATTATGCCGCCGCGTTTCACAGATTCTCCAGTACCTCCGGGGTCGGCAACGAACCCTGAGCACCGTCTTTGGTGACCGCCGCTGCTCCCGCCCGGACAGCGTAGGACACAGCATCCTCCAGTCCGTTTCCCTTAGAGAGCTTGGCAGCCAGGGCTCCTACAAAAGCGTCCCCAGCACCGGTGGTATCTACTACCTCCGTATCCGGAGCCGGGACGTGTCCGGTGTAGTCTTCTATAGCGTAGACTGCTCCGGCGGCTCCGAGGGTTACAACGACAGATAGAGGCCCTAGATCCAAAAGCTCCGAGGCCGCCGATACGGCCCCGTCCACGCCTTCCACCCGGCTCCCGAGCAGGAAAGCCGCCTCGTGCTCGTTCACCACCAGCGGGTCGAGCTTTTCGAGCACCGTTTTCGGCACCTCAAACGGCGGGGCGAGGTTGAGCAGGACCCGGGTACCTTCGGCGGCGGCGACCTCGACGGCTTTCTCGACGGTCTCCGGGGAAACCTCCATCTGGACAACTAGTATCCGCGACTCCCGGATAGCTTCCGAGGCCGCCTCTATATCCGCTGTCCTCAGACGGCGGTTCGCTCCGGGTGCCACGGTGATGGCATTCTCCCCATCCGGAGTGAGGGTTATAAAGGCCGAGCCGGTAGACTCCTCTTCAACAATTTCTACGAGGTCCGTGTCTACGCCTTTCTCTCCCAGCGCCTCTACCAGCGGCTCGCCGAGCCCGTCGTCTCCCACGCGGCCGAGCATGGCTACGGAAGCGCCGAGGAGGGCAGCGGCGGCGGCCTGGTTCGCGCCTTTGCCACCGTTGTGGAGGATGAGTTCGGCGTCGGTTACAGTCTCGCCCGGTTCGGGGCGCTTCTCGACCTTCAGAACGAAGTCTTGGTTTATAGAGCCCACGACGAACACGTCAGCCACCTGTAGTGCCACCTTCCAAGTTACCGCTCATGAACTCGGAGACGTTATCTTGGGTCACGAGGACCACTTCGACACCGATCTTGTCGGGCAAATCTTCGCCATCTATCGCCTTTACGGCGTTCTCTACGCCCAGCGTGCCGATCCTACCCGGTTGCTGGGCAACGGTGGCGTTCATCGTGCCGTCCTGGACTGCCTGCAGCGCGTCGTCTATTCCGTCGAAACCAACGATCTTGACCTCACTGCCGGCCCGGTCGCCGAGGGCTTGGACCGCGCCGAGGGCCATTTCGTCATTCTGGGCGAAGATACCTTTTACCTCCGGGGTCGACTGTAAAATATTCTGGGTGACGTTGAGAGCCTGGCTACGGTCGAAGCCCGCCGGCTGGCTGGCGACTAGCTCCACAGCGTTCTGGCCGTCTATAGCTTGCTGGAAGCCCTGTCCCCGTTCGCGGGCCGCCGAGGTACCGGGGACACCTTCTAGCTGGGCTACGGGACCATTGCCGACGAGGTCTATTAATTTCTGTCCACCAATTTCACCACCCCGAACGTTATCCGAGGCGATGACCGTGGCGACCTCCCCGCCAGCCGCTTTACGGTCCAGCGCTATTACCGGTATTCTCGCCTGGTTTGCGGCCTGGATGGAGGGTACTATGGCATCCGTATCCACCGGGTTTACCAGTATCGCGTCGAACTGCTGGGTAACGAGGTTCTGTACGTCGTTTAGCTGCTGGGAAGCGTCGTTCTGAGCATTGGCTACCTCCAGGCTTCCCCCGGCCTCGTTCGCCGCTTGCTCGGCCCCATCGCGCAAAGCCACGAAGAACGGGTTGTTCAGTGTGGAGATAGAGAGCGCGAGCCTCGGTCCGCCGTCGCCACCGTTTTCTCCGCCCTGGTCTCCCCCGCCGCAGCCGGCGGCCAGCGAAGCTGCAGCGAGCATCACCAGCGCCGCGAGCAGGACGGTTACTCTCTTCCAGAGCCGGTTTCCTAAGATTAGTCTTTGCATTACTTCCTCCTTCTAAGCGTGTCGGTCATTACCGCGAGGGCTATGACGGCCCCGATCACCACCTGCTGCCAGAAAGATGAGACGTTCAGCAGGTTCAACCCATTACGCAGGACACCCAGGATCAGCGCCCCGACCAGCGTCCCCGACGCCGAGCCCACCCCGCCCGCGAGGCTCGCGCCCCCGATCACGACCGCCGCGATAGCGTCCAACTCGAACGTAAAACCCGCCTGCGGCTGGGCAGAGGCGAGCCGGGCGGTCAACAGTAGCCCGGCAACAGCCGCGAATAGACCGGAGAGGGTGTACACGAGCAGCTTCTGCCGGAAGACGTTTATACCCGAGAGTCGGGTCGCCTCCTCGTTGCCGCCGATGGCGTACATGCAGCGCCCCGGGTAGGTGCTCCGCAAGATTATGGTCGTAAGCGCCCACATAAAGATCAGCAGAATCACCGGCAGCGGGATAATCCCGAAGAGGTCACCGCCGCCCAGAGTCCTTACAACCTGTGGTATAGGATTTAGCGGCTGGCCGCCGGAGATGACGAGGGCCAGACCTCTTGCCACACTTAGCATCGCGAGCGTTGCGATAAACGGTGGCAACCGGCCGAGCGTTATCGCCAACCCGTTTACCAGGCCCGCCCCCGCTCCAGCGCCAAGGCCCAGGATCAGGGCCACGGGCAGCGGCAGACCAGCAACCGCCGTAGCCCAGCCGAAGACTATGCTGGAGAGGGCCAGAACGCTCCCAACGGATAGGTCTATGCCGCCCGAGACGATCACGAATGTTTGTCCGAAGGCGAGGATGGCGATGACCGCTATCTGGGTCGCTACGTTAAAGAGGTTGGCGAACGTCAAAAAGAACGGCGACAGGAAAGTCATAATAATGACGAGGATTATGAGCCCGCCGAGCGGTCCGCTGCGCGCCAGCAACTGTCTAGGGTTTATCCTCTGGGCTATGCTACTCAACGGCGGCCTCCTCCCCTTTTGTGGCTAGTTCCATAACGCTCTCTTGAGTCGCCTCTTCGGCGGATAGCTCGCCGGTAATCCGTCCACCGCTCATCACGAGGATGCGGTCGCTCATCCCGAGCACTTCCGGAAGCTCGCTGGAGATCATCAAGATGCCGGCCCCGTTCTCGGTTAGCTCGTTTATGAGCTCGTAGATCTCGACCTTCGCCCCGACATCTATGCCGCGGGTCGGCTCGTCCATGATCAGGACTTTCGAGTCGGCCAGGAGCCACTTCCCGATGACCGCCTTCTGCTGGTTACCCCCTGACAGGTACCGGATCTCCTGCCCCGCTCCCGGCGTGCGGATGTTCAAGTCCTCGATCATCTTCTCCGCCTGCCGCCGCCGCCGCCCGCGGCTCACGAAGCCAGCCCGTGTGTTCTGTGCGAGTGCGGCGAGCCCCAGGTTCTCGGCAACCGACAAGGGTGGCACTATACCCTCCCCCTGGCGGTCTTCGGTAATAAAGCCTATGCCCTGGTTCTTCGCTTCTCCGGGATCTCCAGGCTTCAGAGAACGGCCGCCGATCACGACCTCCCCGGAGTCCGCCGGTTCTGCGCCGAATATAGCCTCGGCAAGCTCCGTTCTCCCCGCACCGACGATGCCGGAGACGCCGACAACCTCTCCGGCCCGGACCTCGAAGGAGATATCTTCCAGGACGCCTTTACGTGAAAGGTTCTTGACCTCCAGCAGCACGTCTCCCGTTTCGGGCTTGCGGCGGGGAAACTGGTCTTCGATATCCCGGCCGACCATCAGCCGCACGAACTCCGAGTGTTCGACGCTGGCCGGTACCTGGTCGACGTACTCACCGTCGCGCAGGACGGTTACCCGATCCCCGATCTCGGTCACCTCTTCCAGGTGATGCGAGATAAAAACAATCCCGACCTCGTCTTTCTGGAGGCCCCGGATGATCTCTAATAGCCGCTCGACCTCCTGGCCCGAGAGCGAGGCGGTAGGCTCATCCATAATTAATATACGGGCATCCAGGCTCAGAGCTTTGGCTATCTCGACCATCTGGCGCTGGGCGACCCCGAGGGAATCGACCCGGGCGCCCGGCTGTACACGAACCTTTATCCTCTCCAGCAACTCTTCGGCGTCGGTTCGCATCTTACGACGATTTACAAAGCCGAACCGCCGCGGCTGGCGCCCGAGGAATATGTTCTCCGCGACGGTGAGTTGGGGCACCAGGTTAAACTCCTGGTAGATGGTCGCGATACCGAGCCTCTGGGCTTCCATCGAAGAAGAGATGTTCACCTTTTCACCGTCTAGCAGAATCTCACCTTCATCCGGGCTATCCGCCCCGGAGAGCATCTTTATGAGCGTGCTTTTGCCGGCCCCGTTCTCCCCGAGCAGGACGTGCACCTCACCCTTCTCTAGCTCGAAGTCCACCCCATCGAGCGCCTTAACACCGGGGAACTTCTTGGTAATACCGCGCATCTCCAAGAGCGGGCTCATCGGGGGCTCCTACAAGAACCCCGCACCACGAGGTTTGCTTCAAAGATCATAGACTCCGGCTCCTTTCCTTCTACTAACTCTAAAAGCGCCCCGGCAGCCCCACCCCCCAACTCCCCGACCGGCTGGGCGATGGCCGTAACAGGGGGCGCGGCCAACTCAAACCAACTCACGTCATCAAAGCTCGCGAAAGATATCTCTTCCGGCACCCGGACCCCGGCCCGCTTTAGCGCCTGCAGCGCCCCGAGCGCCATGAGGTTGTTCGCCGCAAAGACCGCCGTCGGCGGTTCGGCAAGCTCCCACAACTCCCGCATCGCCCGCAGCCCGCTCTCCCGGCGGAAATTTCCCACTTTTATGTAAGTATCCTCGACCGGCACGCCGCGAGCTTCCGCGCCTCTCAAGAAAGCCTCCAAACGCTCCCGGCCCGGTACCGTCTCCGGCGGCCCGGAGATGACTCCAAGCCTCTCGTGCCCGAGGTCCACCAGGTACCCGACCAGTTCGTCTACCGCCCGCCGCCCGTCGGCCCGTACTACCGGTGCCTGTACGTTCCTTACATAGCGGTCGAGGAATACGACCGGGAACCGGTCGCGGGCCAGCGCCTCCAGCCGCGGGACGGACGCCCGCGCCGGGCTGACGATGAGACCGTCCACCTGCTTCTCCGTCAGGACATCTAGGTACTCGGCCTCTTTCTCCGGGTCTTCGTCGGTGTTGCCGAGCATCAGGCTGTATCCCCTCTCCCGCGCCGCATCCTCGACCGCCCGCGCCACCTCCGTAAAAAACGGGTTGCGTACGTTAGGGATGATCAGCCCCAGCGTCCGGGTACTCTGCTCCCGCAGAGACCGCGCGACCGCGTTCGGCCGGTAATCTAGCTTCTCCGCGGCCGCCGCCACCTTCTCCCGCGTCCCGTCCCGGACCTCGCCCCGGCCGCTCAGAACCCGCGAAACCGTAGCCGTAGACACCCCCGCCTCCTTCGCCACATCCTTCATGGTTGCCAGAACAACTCCTTCCCAACTGCCACTGTAAACGATTACGTAATCGTTTACAATAGATTCGGTGGTTTGGGGAGCCAGGCTCTCCGAGGTATAGCCGGCTTTTTGGTCTTTCTAACTACTGTCCTTGCTCAGTTCCGGAGTCCGTTGCCGGTTCTAGGACGACGAGCGGGAACTCGCGGGTGGTCTTCCGCTGCATACCCTCGAAACTACCGCCGGTGATGGAGTTCAGCCGCGACCACAGTTGTTTCCGCTCTTGGCCGGACGAGACCCTGGCTCGCATCTCCTTCTCGTTGGGTCCCATCCGGACCAGGACTCGCGGGTCGGACCGGAGGTTCAAGACCCAGGCCGGATGCCGGGGCGCGCCACCCATCGCGCCGACGACCACGAGACGGTCTCCATCCTCGAAGTAACTTAGCGGCACCGTGCGCCGCTCGCCAGTCTTGCGGCCCGTGGTGGTGAGCAGCAGCACCGGCGCCAAGCCCATGCGACTCCAGAGACGACCGCCCGACCGCCGGTAGATGAATACGTGAGCAGCGACGAAAGCTCGCATCAGGCGTTTCATCAGGGGCGAGAACTCTCTTCCGGAGGCGGCCGGCCCGGCATCCGTCAGCCGGACGCGGATCATAACTCGCGTCCGGGCGGCGTCCAGCAGCGCCTCGGAGTCGGGCGTCCCGTCGGGGTTGCGCGGCACCCCGTAGTAGCCGCCGCGCGTCATGCAGGGGTTCTTCTCCGACATCGACAACAGACCCCGCGCCACCTCTTCGGGGGTCTCGACCGTCTCGGCCGTACCCGGCACGTCCCTTCCCCGTAACCGCAGCGTCACCGGCGCTCCGCCGCGCAGGTTCTTCCACCACACGGTGTTGATGAACAGCGCGAAGGTCGTCACCGTATCGCCGTCGGGACCCCGGTCGCGCGTGTAGGCGAGGGGCAGCGTGTAGCTCTTGCCGGTCTTGCGACCCGTGTAGGTCAGCAGCATCCCGAAGCGGTCGAACCCGAAAAGGCCGTGCAGCGGCGAGCGCAGGGTCGCGGTAACGAGGCGGTTGAAAAGCCGCCGGGGCAACCCCTTATTGATGGTCAGACCTTTCGCGGTCGCGGTGCCCGTTGTCGTCATGTCCGCTCCTTCGTGGGTTCGGGCCCGTCAGGCGGGCCCTCTTTCGGGTGTGGACGTCTCGGGCGCGGATGCTGAGTTCTGCTTCTCGTACGGTCCGGTGACCCGGGCGCTGGCCTCCCAGAGTTTCCGGCGGGTTTCAGGGTCGCTTACCGCGAGACGGACTCTGATAGGCTTGCCTTTGGAATTAAACAGCCCGCCGCTAGCACCCTCCAGCTCCGGCGAGGTTGAAAGGTGGATCACCTCGCGGGCGAACTGCTCCGGGGTGGTCGTGTTGCGCCGGAAAACGAGTTCCACAGCCCGCATCATTAACTTCATAGCCGGACCGCCCTCCGCGCTGCGGCGGATGTCGGTGTCGATCATGCCGGGGTTGATGACGTTGATCGTCACGCCAGTGTCCCGCAGCCGCGAAGAAAGCTCGACAGCAAATACGTCGTTGGCTCGCTGGCCGAGGTTGTGAGCCCCGATACCGCCCATCCCGGGCGGAGGCGGTAATTTCTCTGTCTTGAGCCGGCCCGGCAGGCCGGGCGCGGCGACGTGGACGATGCGTGCCGGGGCGCTCGCTTTCATGAGGTCCAACAGCAGGTTGTCCATCAGGAACCGGCTCAGGTAGTTGGTAGCGAAGCCAAGCTCGATGCCTTCGGCCGTGTTGACGCGCTTCGTGAGCAGTACGTCGGCGCTCTGCACGAGCACATCGAGCCGGTCGTACCTCGACCGGAACTCCCCGGAAAGCCGTCGCACCTCGCTCATGAGCGATACGTCGGCGGGGATAAACTCCGCCCGTCCGCCCGCCGCGCTTATCTCCCGGGCTGCGGCCTCTCCGGCGTCGCGGTTGCGCCCGACGATCGAGACCTCAGCGCCCATGCGGGCCAGCCCTCCGGCTGTTGCCCGTCCGATACCTCTGGTGCCGCCAACTACTAGAGCGACCTTACCCTCCATGTTGCCGTTCGTGTTATGCATGTTCTCGTTCCTTTCTTTAATGCGCTCTTACGAACGAGCTTTCGCGTTTTTCAGGTGCTCCGGCGGAAACGGGCGACGGCCAGCGGGGCGAAGACGGCCGTGATGCCGAGGATCCAGGCCAGCGCCCACCACACGGTGTCCGTCGGACCTCCGAGCGTCAGCGCCCGGGCGGCGTCCACGACGACGGAGATGGGCTGTACCTCGGCGAAGGCTTGTAGCCAGCCGGGCATGGTCTCGACCGGGACGAACGCCGAAGAGGCGAAGACCAGCGGAAAGACCCAAATAAAGCCGGCGACCTGGGCGCTCTCGGGGTCTTTAGCGAAGAGGCCGACGAGGACCGAAATCCAGGAGAACGCGAACCCGAAGAGGACCACCAGCGTTACCGCCAGCGCCGCGGAGAGCAACCCGTCCTGGAAGCGGAAGCCGATCAGGTACCCGACCCCGATTATGATAAGAACGACGAAGATGTTCCGTACACTGTCCGCCAGCGTCCTTCCGGCCAAGACCGCCAGCCGGGTCATCGGCAACGACCGGAAGCGGTCCACCATACCCCCCGACAGATCCTCGGCCAGCCCGACCGTCGCCTGGGTCGCCCCGAACAATACTGTCTGCACCAGGATGCCCGGGATGAGGAAGTTGATGTAGTCCACCCCCGGCGTCCGTATCGCCCCGCCGAAAACGTAGGCGAACAAGAGCACGAAGATAACCGGCTGAACCGTCGAGAACACCAGTAGCTGCGGCACCCGCACGTAGCGGAGCAGGTTGCGCCACGTCATCACCAGCGTGTCGCTAACCGCCCACGACAGGCCGCTCGCGCCCCCCGCACCCACCGGCGACCGCGCTTCCCGCTCTCCAGTGCTTGAAAGACTCATCGCCCGCTCCTCTCGGAATCACCAGATGCCGAAATAGCCACCGACTTCTCCCGCTCGCCGCCGCGTTCGCTGCCGCGTTCGCCGCTGCGGTCGGCGTCGCGGCTGGTGAGGTTGAGAAATACTTCGTCCAGCGAGGGCCGCCGGAGACCGAGGTCGGACGGTTCGATGCCGGCCGAGTCCAGCCGCCGGACCGCCGCCATGAGACTCCGGGCGCCCCCGGCGACAGGGACGGTTACCGTGCCCGCTGCCCGGTCGATTTTCGGCTCGTCGGTTCCCACGGGCCGCAGCGCCTCCACAGTCGCGTCCAGCCGGGTCAAGTCCTCGAACGTCAGCGCTACCACGTCGCCGCCCAAGCCCGACTTGAGCTCGTCGGCGGTCCCCTCGGCTATGACGCGGCCACCGTCTATGACCGCGATGCGGTCGGCGAGCCGGTCCGCTTCCTCCAGGTACTGGGTCGTTAAAAGGAGCGTGGTGCCGTCACCGACAAGCTCCTCGATGGTCTCCCACATCCCGAGCCGGCTCTGCGGGTCGAGCCCCGTCGTCGGCTCATCCAGAAACAACACCCGCGGACGCCCGACCAGACTTGCCCCTAGATCCAACCTCCGGCGCATCCCGCCCGAGTAACCCTTCACCTGCCGGTCCGCCGCCCCGGTGAGATCAAACCTCTCCAGTACCTCTGCGGCACGCTTCTTCGCCTCCCCGCGCCCGGTACGGTATAGCCGCCCGACCATCATCAGGTTCTCCCGCCCGGTAAGGTTCTCGTCCACCGCCGCGTACTGGCCCGCGAGCCCGATGGCCCGCCGCACCTCCCCCGGCTCCCGGACCACGTCGAAGCCTGCCACGGTCGCCCGACCATCGTCCGGCCTCAAGAGCGTCGTCAGGACCCGCACCAGAGTAGTCTTGCCGGCCCCGTTCGGTCCCAGAAGACCGAACACCTGACCAGCCTCTACCTCCAGGTCCACCCCCTGGAGCGCCCGCGTCTTCCCGAAACTCTTGTGCACGCCTTCCACCAAGACCATCGGCCCCGTCGTCGCCATCACCCACCACCCACCCTGTGAACCACCGTCTCCACCATCAGACCTCCCGTTCATCGACCGACTCTTCTAGCTGCCGGACTATAGTGTACTAGTACAAGATATACTAGTGTATATTGCACGTCAAGAGAAACTCGGTTAGAATATTCGTGACGAAGAGGCCGAGGGTTATGGTGGTTGAAGAGCGGTGAGTGTCGAGGAGGAGAAGACGGAAGTAGAGGGTCGGAGGTCGGTGACGGGTGGTTGTATTTCCGGTGGAGTAGAGAGCGGGTCGGAGGAGTTGTCCCGGCTTTTGTGGGGCAGGTTTGCGACGTTCGGGCCGGCTTACGGGCGTTGGATGGCCTCGCAGATGGAAGGAAGTGGTGTTAGCTTCGCCCGGATGAAGTTATTGGGGACGCTGCACCGTAGCGGAGGTCCGATCATCATGAGCGGGCTCGGCGAGCGGCTCGGGGTGACGCCCCGCAACGTCACCAAGCTGGTCGACGCGCTCGAAGAAGAAGGGCTCCTACGGCGCAAGCCACACCCCACCGACCGCCGGGCCACCCTGATCGAGCTGACCGAAAAAGGAGAAAAGACCGTTTCCGAGGACTTCGCCCGGCACGTGGCGGCGGGCTCCGAGCTTTTTGAAGCCCTCTCCAGAGACGAGCAGCGCGAGCTACTGCGGCTTATGGACCTGCTGCACGAAGAGTTGCGCCGCCGCGGGATCGTCGAGGGCGCCGCGGGCGACTGCTTTTAAGAGAGAACGGTCTGGCGAGAAGGCTTCTGTAAAAATTACTTTACCCGGTTACGGCGGACCGAAGGTTCGCCGGAGCGACGGCGGATCAGGCCGGGTATCAGAGACAGCAGCACGAAGACGACGGCGGCTATGCCGAGGTAGATAAAGGTCCGGGTGAGGTTCTCGCCGGCGGTCGTCAGCGAGCCACCGGCGAAGGTGTAGACCACGACGGCCGGGATTATGCAAATAGTCGTAACGAGGGTATAGGTCGGCAACCCTATCTTGGTCAGGCCGTAGGCGTAGTTCTGGAGGTTAAACGGGAACAGCGGGACGAGGCGGGTGATGACGAGCATCCGCCAGCCCTGCCGCTCAACGCCGTCGTCTATCCGCTGGAGGCGCTCGTCGCGGGAGATCCAGCTTCCGACCACCCCCCTTGCGGCGTACCGGGCCACCAGGAAAGCTAAAGTAGCCCCGATAGTCGCCCCGACCGTGGCGTAGACCGCACCGAAGACCGGCCCGAACACCAGCCCGCCGAGCAGCGTGAACGGCGTGCCCGGCAAGAAAGCTACCGTAGCGAGCGCGTACCCCAGGATGAACACTACCGGGGCCGCGGCTCCGAAGCTGTTTACGTAGTCCCGGAGACGCCCGAGGTTGTCCAGGCTGATGTAGTCCGCGAGCCCGAAGACGCGCGCCAGCACCACCACGGCAACGAGGGCTGAGATCCCGACCAAAAGCCGCCAACGTCTCATTGAATCATTACTTTAGTTACTTCAACTCAATAGCGGCGGGACAGAGGTGTCTACGATCACCTCTACCACGTAGGGATGTCCGGTGTTGAGGGCTCGTTTGAGGACTTCATTTAGCTCTCCGGGGTCCTCGACGCGCTCGGCGGCGCAACCGAAGCCCTCGGCGATCTTTACGAAGTCGAGACCGGGCAGTTCGAGGCCCGGCACCTCCTCCCCGGCGTCCAGCGCCTCCCGGAAACCTTTCAGGATCGAGTATCCCTTGTTGTTGATGACCACAAAGGTTACATCCGCGCCATACTGGGCGGCGCTCCAGAGCGCCTGGACGGAGTACATGGTGGAGCCGTCCCCGATCACGCAGACCACCGGCTCCTCGGGGGCGGCCAGCTTGAGCCCCACAGAGGCCGGCATCCCGAAGCCCAAGCCCCCGGCGGCCGAGGTGTGGTAACCGCCCGCGGTATCCACCTTTATATATTGGCTGAGCTTTGATTTGCTGGATATAGACTCGTCCACGAGCGTCACACCTTCCGGCAACACTCTGGAGAGCGTATACATCAGGTACTCAACCGAGATCGGGTAGCTCGCTTCCGGCTCCGGCGGCTCTTCCCGGTTGTCCGGTGAGGACACCGCGCGGCCGGAGGACTCCGGCAGAGATTCGAGCAGCGTTTCAATGGCCCGGGCGACGTCTCCGACGAGGCTCGTGCCGGTCGCGGCGCGGGCGGCTTCTTCGGGGTCGTCGGTGATCTGGACGACCCTAGTCCCCTCTTGCACGATGGGACCGGGGACGTAAGGATAGTACTGGAACACGGGCGCCCCGAGCACGAGGACGACATCGTAGCCGGCGAGTTGGCCGGCGAGCTGGCGCTGGGCGGGCGCCAGATGTCCCATAAACAGCGGGTGATTCTGCGGAAATCCAGAGAGGGCCGGGATCGGGTCCTGCCACACCCCGGCCCCGAGCCTCTCGGCCAGCTCGACCACGCCCTCAAAGCTCCCGGTCCTCCCCACCCCGGCCCCGGCGACGATGGCCGGGCTCCGCGCCCCGCGCAGAGCTTGCGCCACCTTTTCCAGAGCTTCGGGGTCCGGAGCGGTGCGGTATACGACCTCCCTCTCCGGTAGCTCCGCCAGCTCCGCCTCGGCATCCCAGTCGTTCATCGGTATCGAGAGGAAGACCGGGCCGCGGGGTGGCTGCATGGCGGTGTGGTAGGCCCGGAGCAGTTCGCCGGGCACATCCTCGGCCCGCAACGGCTCGTGGCTCCGCTTGACGTAGGGCTTTGCGAGGTCCACGAGCCTGCCGGAGAGTAGTGGCTCCAGCGCGAGGTGGCGGCGGTCCTGCTGGCCGGCGGTTACGACGAGCGGTGTCTTGTTCTGGTAAGCGGTGACCATCGCGCCCATGGCGTTGCCGAGCCCCGGCGCGGTGTGCAGGTTGACCAGCGCCGCCCGGCCCGTACCCTGGGCGTACCCTTCGGCCATCCCGAGCGCCGTCGCCTCCTGGAGCGCCAAAACGTAGTCGAAGTCTTCCGGGAAGTCTTTTAGAAACGGGATCTCCGTGGAGCCCGGGTTCCCGAAGACGGTGGTCATGCCGAGCCTGCGCAGAAGCTCGAAGGTTACCTCGCGGACCGATGCCATGTCGCTCTCTACCCCTTTCGAGAAGCCTGTACCCGGAACGATATACTAGCGAGAGAGTATCCGCCAGACACCCGGCGCGACCCTTACCTAATCTTCGTCGTCGCTACCCTCGCGGGCCTCCCCCAGCGTCTCGAAGCCCTGCCACACGATCACGGGCAACATCGCCAGGGCGAACACGGGGTCCGCCCACCACCACCCGAAGGCGAGGTTTAGGCCGATGCCCAGGAGGAGGGCCAGCGAGAGGTAGGAGCACACCCACGTCTCTTTGGAGTCGGCGACCAGCGCGCGGCTTTCCATCTCCCGGCCCGTGCGCCCCTTCAGGTAGGCGAGGACCGGCATAATGACGAGCGAGAGCGCCGAGAGCCCGAGCGCCACGGCGGAACTCTCTGGCCTCTCGCCCGACAGGAGAGCGCCCCCGGCCTCGTAGAGTATGTAGAGGGCCAGAAGAAAGAACGTCGCCGCCACGAGGTAGAGCGCCTTCCTCTCGGCCGCGCCCTCCTCGGCGACAGGAGCGTGGGGTCCCGCCTTCAGTAGCCTCCATAAAAGAGCTGTAGCGGAGATCACCTCTATCCCAGAGTCCACCCCGAAGCCCACCAGAGCAACACTGCCGACGGCAATGCCGACGCCAACGGCGATGACCGCCTCGACCACGTTCCAGGCTACCGTGAAGACCTCCAGGCGCACGCCGCGGCGGTGCAGCCTCTCTTTCCGGAGCGCCGCGCCGGTCACCGCGCCAGCGCCTCCAGAGCATGCTCCAAGCCGCTCTCCAACAGGCCCCGAACCCGCTCGTCGGAGAGGCGGTAGAAGGCCAGCCGTCCCTCCTTGCGGTACGCCACCACGCCCCGGTCCCGGAGCCTCCTTAGCTGATGGCTGGCAGCGCTCACCGAGAGGCCCGCCACGGCGGCCACGTCACAGACGCACAACTCCTCCAGAGAAAGCGCGCAGACGATGCGCGCCCGCGTGGGGTCGGAGAGCAACCTGAAAACCTCCGCCGCCCGGCGGGTCGCCTCCTCCTCGGGCAGAGCCTCCCGTACCCGGCGGACCGCCTCCGCGTGCACCAGAGCCACCTCGCAAACACCCTCGCCCGTGGAGCGCCTCGGAAGTCCGACACTCCGATTCTCAGTTTCCGCCACCCAACCTCCTTACAAACTTATACTTGAGCATATATAAAAGTATTTTATGGGATATTAGAAAAGTGTCAAAGCGTGGGCTGTTGCCCGCTAGACGAGGGTTGGGCTTTTTGGAGCAGGTGATGGAAAACTTGGCTGATTTTTACGGCTAAAGAGTTGGAAGACGAGCAGGAAGGCCACCGACACCGCTACGGTGCCCGCAAGGTTTGTATAGCCTGGCGAGGGGTCGAGTAACTCGAAGACTGATGGCGTGTCGAGCAACATCTCATCGAAGCTGACCATTGGAAATGTGGAAATGTTGTCTGCTGAGCGAGCGCCCACGGCCAGCTCTATACCGCCGTCTTTGAGGGTAATCGCCGCCGTGGAGGATAGGATCATCGCGGCTGGAACACGGGTTTACACCAGCGACCATGCAATAGTCCAAGATTTTAGCATTTTGGTGCATAAACCCATCTAGTACTCTACCGCACTTTAGATCTACCTTGGTACTTTTTGCCTAGTAGTCAACATAAAAGTCCTTTCCCAAGCTAGTTATCTGTTGTATGCTAGGTTACGCAAACAATTGTGGGGCATCCAAAAGGTCGACTAAGCGGATAACCGCTGGCGGCAGTCGGCCTAAATGGAATGGCGAGAACGCCGAAAGGGGGGTTACAGTAAATAAATCGTCGATCGAATGCCATACCGGAAACAAGTACATCGTAACAATGATTTGGAACGGTAAGATCCGCAGGGACCCTGGCTATGCGTGGAGAAAGTAACCTGATACAGAGACTCGGCTTACGTTACCCTTGGTCACTGGCGATCTCTCTGCTGAGGAAGATGCTAACAGCGGCTGCAAGGTTGTGAGCCCAATGACTTCTGGCGTGCTCAAAGCATCTGTTCAACGAACCTTGGAGTTCCCGGCCCGCTCTGGCATGGAGAACAGTCGGTCCCCGGAAGAAGGTCGCTGGGACCGACGGGAAGCTTGAAGGTCGTCCGGGATCATCCTTCGCGGTTCCCCGGACACCCGAGAGGCGGGAAACCCGCTCGCAGCGTAGTCCGAAGCATGTCGGGCACAGAAATAAGGCAAACTGGGAGAAGGATGTAAATTGACTGGAGAGAACAATAGCGCGTCGTCGCAGGCGACCAGCGAGGTACAAACGCCGGTGACGCGACAGGCACGAGGAGAGTCTTCGGCGCCTTCCGGAGTACTGCAGGGCTCTGGTGTGCTGCTTACCCTGGCACGCAGGTTCTGGATAATTGTACTGGGGTTGGTGTGGGGTGCTGCTTTGGGAGGTTTCGTTAGTTTCCTTATGGCCCCTGCCTACCAGGCGAACGTCTACTTGATGGTGGTGACAGACTCGGACCAGGTGGAGAACACCGCCGCCTACGACTATACCCAGGCTTACAGCAAGCTGCCGACCGTACCGGCGGTCGTCGGACCGGTGCTGGCCGACTACGGCATCGAATCGAATGCTGAAGGTATCGAGGAGACCATAAACGTCGAGGTTCCGCTGAACACCCCGGTGTTTCAGGTCATCGTCAGTTCCCCGGAGCGCCAGGAGGTTGCCGCCCTGGCTAACGACGTCGGACAGGCGGTGACCGACTTCGCCAACGACCGCCTGGCACCCGGCACCGGATACAGGAGCGTGGTCGTGGCCGAAGCGACCAGTCCGCAGCAACCCATCTCTCCGGACTGGCGGCTGAACGTCGCCGTGGGAGCGGCCATAGGTCTCATGCTGGGCGGAGCGATGGCGCTTCTCTGGGACGACCTGCGGCGGATGAGGAAGGGCCGCAAGTTTGAATCCTGAGCCCGGCAACGGGTATCTAGGCGGAGGTGCCGGACGCGCGAGGTTTACCAGGACCGCCGCTTACCTGGCGGTTGGGGCCTTGTCTATCGTAGCCCTGGTCCTGCTCTTGCTGCTGCGGCCCGCAGCCGGACAGGCTTACCTGCTGCCGGGACTGTTGTTGATCCTGGTGCTGGCTGCGGTGGTCCCGAAGATCTGGGAGCGGCCGGCCCTGGGCATCGCCGGAGCCGTGCTGCTGGTCGCCGTGCCCTGGGGTAGCGGCGAAGGTGCGGGGACCAATATTACCCCGCCAGACCTGGCTATCGTCGCCGTGGCGGCGCTTATCGGGGCGCGCGTTCTGCTGAAGGGGGACCAGGGCCGCTTGCGTAGTTGGGTCATTCTTCCTCTCGCGGGCGTCGTGGTGGCGGGCGGCATCGCTACTATGGCGGCCGAAAACCCTGCTACAAGCCTTGTCGGGCTCGTACGGTTCGCCGAGCTCTTCGCTGTGGTCCCGGTCGCTACCTACCTGGCACTTCAGAGCCGCAGGGACCTGTGGTTGATCCTGGGGTCCGTGGTGCTGCTCGGCGTCTTTGAGGGAGCTTTAGGCGTCTACCAGTATTTCACGAGTACCGGTGCCCAGTACGGGGAGGCCGGTAACCGGGCCGTCGGGACTTTCGGGGCTTACGGCATTCTGGGTATGGCCCAGGTGGTCACCTACGCCATCATCGTGTCCACGGCCGCCTTTGCCGCGCTGCGAGGCGGCCGCCGGTACGGGTTTCTGTTTCTGACGGTCGCGCTCTGCCTGCCGCTGGCCTTCTCTTTCAGCCGGGGGTTCTGGATCGCGGCGGTAGTGGCGGTGGTGGCGATGCTCGCATTGACCAGCCGGAAGATGCTCGTCGTCTTTGTGCTGGCGGGGATACTCGTCCTGGCAGCCGAGACCACTTTTTCCGAGGACAGCTCCAATAGCCTGGCCTACAGGCTGACCAGCATCTACTCCGCCACCTCATCCCCAGACCAGTCGGTGCAGGACCGCTACGCCATGTGGCAGGCTGCGCGGAGCATGTGGACCGACCACCCCTTTACAGGGATAGGCATCAAGAACTTCCCCTACTTCCGGGACTACTACGCTCCCCTGAGCTTTTCCGGTGGGAGCGACATAGCTGATCCCGAAGCCGGTTCCCGGCGGGTAGAGTTGCTCTCGCCCCACAGTCTCTACTGGTTGATACTCGCCGAGCAGGGGATAGCCGGCGGCCTCGCCTACTCGGTACTCTTTGCGAGCCTGGGCATTGCGGGCCTCAGACGCCTCTCACGCCTCAAGGCGGGAACCGTCGAGCACGTGTTCGGCCTTGCGTGTATAGGGTTTCTGGCTAGCTACGTGGTCAGCAGCATCTACGGGGACCTGGGAGGAAGTCCGGAGATACTCAACTCGGTATTCCTGGGTGGTCTGGCCTGGCTGGCTTCCGGTACAGAACTGGATAAGGAGAGCTAGGTGGACCTCCGCTCGAACCAGGGGCTAAAGAGCAGTATCGGCCGCAGCGCCCGGGACTTCGCGGAGCTGGAGCAGGAGTGGGCCGAACTCTACGACAACAGCCCGAAAGCCACGCCGTTTCAGTCGTGGGCGTGGTTGTACTCGTGGTGGGAAAACTACGGAGGAGACTACAAGCTGCGGCTGCTCACCGTCCGGGAAGGCTCGACCCTGGTCGGCATCCTTCCTCTGATGCTCGACGAGCGGCGCTTGGGGCTTGGCCGGCTGTTGTTCATTGGGACGGGCATAACGGACTACCTGGACATTGTGGTAAGGGAGGGATGGGAAGAGAGGGTATGTCGGGCGGCGGTGGAGGCGTTGAGGGGCATGGGCGGCTGGCGGGTAGCCGACCTCCAGGAGCTGAGGCCCGGGGCTGCCGCCTGGGGGATCATCGAGCACTGGAGCGGACCGGCCGCCCGCATCGAGCAGTCCCGCTGCCCGGTAATAGCCACCGCTGGTTCCAGGGAAGAGTTGCTCTCTCGGTTGAGCAGCAATTTCCGGAGCAACGTGCGCGGGGCTCTCCGAAAGGCCCGGGCGGATGGTGTGCGCCGCGAACCAGTGTCGGTGGACGTAGAGGCAGCGGCGCGGCGGCTGGTGGCGCTGCACCGGGAGTCGTGGGAAGGGCAGGGCATAACCCCCGAGCACCTCAGCCGCCGGTTCGAGGGACACCTGGTGGCGGCCGCCCGGCGCATGACGAAAGACGGGCTGGGTGAGGTGCACGAGTACTGGCGGGAGGGGGAGATGATTCTGTCTACTTTCCTGCTATTCGGGAAGGACTTCGTCGGAGGGTATCTCAGCGGCGGGCACGAAGACATCCGCCGCCGGTACCAGGTAAGCAGCGTCCGTACGTGGCACGAGCTGGGCATCGCCCACGACAGGGGCCTTTCGCACCTCGACTTGCTCAGAGGAGAGGAGTCCTACAAGCTGCGCTGGAAACCCGACATAGTCACTACCTACCGGGCCTTCCTGGGACGGGGCTCTTTCTCCTGGGGACTGTACGCCGGGTACTGGAGCCTGCGCTCAAGGGCCAAAAAGCATCTACGAGTGAAAAAGTAGCAAGAAGCAATGCGGAAAGGAGCGGATAGAGTGAGAAAGTTGTCAGTCGGTGGCAGACCCGGTACAGAGGTGAATGCTCGTCTAGGCCCACCGGTCGAGACCGCGGTTACTAGCGAGGTTATCAGCGAAGACCAGGCTTTCGCGGAGCTGGAGCAGGAGTGGGCCGAACTCTACGACAACAGCCCGAAAGCCACGCCGTTTCAGTCGTGGGCGTGGTTGTACTCGTGGTGGGAAAACTACGGAGGAGACTACAAGCTGCGGCTGCTCACCGTCCGGGAAGGCTCGACCCTGGTCGGCATCCTTCCTCTGATGCTCGACGAGCGGCGCTTGGGGCTTGGCCGGCTGTTGTTCATTGGGACGGGCATAACGGACTACCTGGACATTGTGGTAAGGGAGGGATGGGAAGAGAGGGTATGTCGGGCGGCGGTGGAGGCGTTGAGGGGCATGGGCGGCTGGCGGGTAGCCGACCTCCAGGAGCTGAGGCCCGAAGCCCGGGCGTGGAGGCTGGTTGAGGCGTGGACCGGGGCAGAGGCTCGCGTAGATCAGTCCGTCTGTCCGCTAATACCGGTAAGGCCATGGCCTGAGGTACTTGTTTCTGTGAGCAAAGGACTCCGGAAGACGACCCGCCGCTCTATCCGGTGGTTGGAGGAAGATAGGGTGCGGGTGAGGCCGGCGGCAGAAGAGCCGGAGGTAGCGGCGCGGCGGCTGGTGGCGCTGCACCGGGAGTCGTGGGAAGGGCGGGACATAACCCCCGAGCACCAGAGCCGCCGGTTCGAGGGGCACCTGGTGGCGGCCGCCCGGCGTATGAGCGAGCGGGGACTGGGCCGGGTCGTCGAGTTTCACCGGGACGGAGAGATCTTAGCCTCCCACTTCTTGCTGCTGGGAAGCGACTTTGTCGGTGAGTACCTCGGCGGGGCGACCAGGGATTTCCTACAGAGGTACCAGGTAAGCTCTCTGTTCGTCTGGGACGCGATAAACACAGCCTGTGACGGAAACACTCCCGCGATGAGCTTTCTGAGAGGCGAAGAGCCCTACAAGATGCGTTGGACCGCCGAGACGCTCGTAAACCACCGGGCGATACTGGGCTGCAGCCCGGGTATCGCGTGGCTGCCCTACGCTGGCTATCACGCCGGCCGGGCCGCGGCTCGCCGGTACCTCTACTCCGGAAAGGCCCCGGAATGGTTCGTTAGCGCCGCAGGCTACTTGCGCGGCCTGCGCCGGGGTCCGGGTAGGTGAGAAAGCCGGTGAGCAGTCCGCGGGTGCTGCAAGTATGCCAGCCGGCCGACGGCGGGGTCGCCCACCACGTCCTAAGCCTGAGCTCGGAGTTAAGGGCGGCGGGGTGGTCCGTGGACGTTGCGTGCTCTCCCGGGGAACTGGCCGATAAGCTGAGGGCCAGAGGTTTCTGCGTACAGACGCTGCCCCTGGTCCGGGAGGTGTCGCCCCGCAGAGACCTGGCTGCCGCCCTGCGGCTCTACGCGATGATCCGCAAGGGCGGGTACTCTGTAGTCCACACCCACAGTGCAAAGGGCGGCGTGTTGGGCAGGGCCGCCGCCTGGCTCGCCAGGACTCCCGTTCTATATACCCCTCATGCCTGGTCGTTTCTGGTCTCGAACAGCCTCCCCGAGAGGCGTTTCTACACGGCGGTCGAGCAGGTATTAACCTTTATCACCAGCCGTGTCATCTGTGTCTCGACCGAGGAGCTAGAGCTAGGGCAGCACAGGCTCCGGGGCTCCAAGAAAAAGCTGCGGCTCGTGCCAAACGGGGTAGATCTCCCACCCGAGCCCCGTCCCCGGGCCGGGAGCGGTGAGCTGGTCGTCGGGACCGTGGCGCGGCTGACGCGCCAGAAAGGCGTCGAGTACCTTATTGAGGCCGCCTCGCGGATATGCGCCGGGCGCGACGGGGTCCGCTTCTCGGTTGCCGGGTACGGCCCCGACCTTGAGAACCTGCGGCGGCGGCTGGAGACCCGGGAGGAGCTTCGGGGGTGCTTCGAGTTCGTCGGCCGGGTAGACGAGCCGTGGGAACATCTGCGGAAGCTCGACGTATTCGTGCTGCCGTCCCTGTGGGAGGGAATGCCGTACACCCTGCTGGAGGCTATGGGAGCCGGGCTGCCGGTGGTCGCCACGGACGTCGGTGGGGTGCGGGACCTGATCCCCACCGACACCTTCGGCGCGGTGGTCCCTCCCGCAGACCCCGGTGCGCTGGAGAAAGCTATCTTGCGTTACGCCGACTCCCCCCGATTGCGCCGGGACTCCGGGCGAGCAGCCCAGGAGCGCGTACTCCGGGAGTTTACCCGTCAAAGAACGGTTGAACTTACAACCGACATCTACTCCGAGGTGACAAACGTTGCTAAAGTCTCTAAAGCGCGCAGTTAAATTCAACCGTACCGTAAAGCTCTCCCGCCCTCTCGGACCATCAGACGGGCCGGGCGGTAGGGCGGTGCTGCTGGGTGGGCGAGAGATAGACGAACTAGAGGCAGTCCTGCCGTACTCGAGTGCGACCCCGATGCGGGCGCGCCTTGAGCAAGGCGACCTCTGCTATGCGGCCCGGAACGAGGAGGGGGAAGTCGAGTCTTTTGTCTGGATGGCCTCCGGCCGCAACGTGTACTTCTACGAGTTTGACGCGGACATCGCGGTGCCGGACAGAGTAGCCTACTTCTACGACGCATACACCGTGCCAGAGGCGCGCGGCCGGGGGTTAATGGTCGAGTTGCTAGAAAGTAGCCTGGCCGCCCTGCGGGACGCAAGCTTCGCGGTAGACCACTGCGAAGCCTGGACCAGCGCGAGGAACCGGGCTGCTGTGAGAGCTTTCGAGAAAGCGGGGTTCGAGGTCCACGGGTCATACCGCTGGTTGGCGCTCGGTCCCGCGCGGCTGCGCCGGAGTGACCTCAAGATTGGCGGCAATGGGAGGTAAGACCCGCGGCATACTAAGGACGGCGGCTCTGGTGGCCGCCGTTACCACCCTGGGGCGTCTTCTGGGTTTCGTCCGGGACCTTACCATAGCCCAATACTTCGGGGCTTCGGCCGAGACGGACGCGTTCATGGTAGCCTGGACGATCCCGGAGTCGGTGTCTTCTCTGGTTATGGAGGGGGCCATGATATTTGTCCTAGTTCCCCTGTTCTCTAAAGAGTTGGAGCTTACAGGCTCCGTCCGCGGCCTGGTTTCCCGGTCCTTGCTGCCGGTGGCGGTGGCGCTGCTCGCGTTTACTCTCCTCACGGCCTTTCTCGCCCTGTGGCTGGTACAGATTCTAGCGCCGGGTCTCGCGGAGCCGGAGTTGGCGGCCCGGATGGTCCGTATCGCGGCCGCGACGATCTTCTTTATGGGCCTTGCGGGCTATGCGACCGCCGCGTTGAACGCCTCCCAGATCTTCGGTATTCCGGCGGCGGTATTCGCGGCTTACAACCTCGGCATCCTGGCGAGCATCTTCTTTTTCCGGGAGTCGTTCGGCATCTACAGCGCGGCCATCGGTCTCGTTATCGGGAGTGTGTTGATGCTGCTGATACAAATCCCCTCTTTTATCCGGAACGCCGGTTTGCCGCGGTCTTTTGCCAGTGTTGACCGGCTCTTGCTGTACGAGTTCGCGGCTTTTATACCGGTCGGGGTGTTTACGCTGGAGCGGCAGGCTCAGGTCTACGTGGAACGGTTTCTGGGTTCTTTTCTGGAGCCGGGAGCCATCTCGTACCTGAACTATGCCTCGAAAGTGGGCCAACTGCCCATGGCCCTGGCGGTCACCGTGGCTATCGTGACGTTTCCGGCGGTCGCCCGGGCCGCGGCGGCCGGCGACCGGGAGGAGCTTGGCCGGGTCATGGACAATGACCTGCGGATGGTCGGCGCGCTGATACTGCCCGCCACGGCGCTTCTGTTTGTGCTGGCTCCCGAGGTGGTCGAACTCCTCTTCCAGCGCGGGGCTTTTACGGCTCAAGATGCGGAGGCCACCGCCGCGGTACTGCGGGTCTACTCTCTAGGTCTTCTGGGCCAGACGCTGGTCGGCGTCGCGGTCCGGCCGTTCTTTACCCAGCGCGGCACCGTCTGGAGGCCGGTGCGGGCGGCGCTCGTCGGTCTGGTCGTCACGGTTCTCGTTGGCCTGGCGCTGCTGGATGCTTTCGGGGCGGTAGGACTGGCCGCGGGGAACGCGGTGGGTATAACCGTCATGTCGGCTCTTCTGGTGCGGGACGTGCGCCACCACGTGGTGGAGTTGGACCTGAAGGCTCTGCTGGCCTTTTTTATTCGAGCCACCGTCGCGGTGACGCTCGCCGGGGCGTGCGCGCTGCCGCTCGCGCTGATCGGACCTCTGGAAAGTCTACCTGCTATCGTGGAACTGATGTTGGGAGGTATGGTGATAGGGATAATGTATCTGGTCGTCGGACGGGCCGTGGGTCTCGGGGAGCTGGACGAGCTCAGGACCGGGCTACTCGGTGTGCTGAACTTCAGGAGGCGCCGGTGAGCACCCGCTGGCCGCCGGTGATCATGTACCACGCCGTCGACCGGCTACCCGAAGACCCGAACAAGGTCTGCGTAACGCCGGAGCGCTTCGAGGCCCAGATGCGCTACCTGAAACGCCGGGGACTGCGCGGGACCTCCGTGCGAGAACTGGTCGCGGCGGCGTCCCTGGGTAAGGCTCGCCGGCTCGTAGGGCTCACTTTCGACGATGGTTACGAGAACTTCCTGGAGTATGCGTTGCCGGTGCTGGAGCGGTCCGGCTTCTCCGCTACGGTCTTCGCCCTGGCCGGGAAGCTGGGGGAAGAGAACACCTGGGACCAGGGACCCCGGATGAAACTTCTAGGGGCCGATGGTCTCCGGGAGATCTCTAGCCGGGGTATGGAGGTAGGTTCCCACGGCGACACCCACGTCAGGCTCTCCGGCCTGGAACCAGAGGCGCTGGAGAAGGAGGTCTCGGAGAGCCGCCGCGCCTTGAACGAGGCACTGGGCGAGGAGGTGACCGGGTTCTGCTATCCCTACGGTGACCTGGACGAGAGGGCGGTCCGGGAGGTCCGGCGCGCCGGCTACACCTACGCCTGCGCTTACAAGACCCGGGTCGTGCGCGGCGTCCACGACCTCCCCCGGATACACGCGGGCGAGAAGGACGGCCGGGTCAGGCTTGCACTGAAGCTCGGGGGGGTTGCCCGGTACCCGGGTATCCTCCGCGGTACCCGGTGAATTATCTATGAAGGTTCTGCACATCATCACCGGTCTTGCGAGCGGCGGGGCGGAGTCCCAGCTAGAGTTGGTGCTCCGGCACACCCGCCACGACTCGGAGGTGGTCTCCCTGTACAACTGCGGTTATGTGGGCCGCCAGATGGCTGCCAGGGGCGTAAGGGTGCGCGACCTCGGCATGCAGACAAACCGGCAGCTACTCTCCGGGCTCCGGCTGGCCTCTCTCGTGCGCGAGGGAGGCTACGACGTGGTGCACGTACATCTCTACCGGGCCTGCGTCTACGGGAGGATAGCGGCGAAGCTCGCGGGGGTGCCCGTGATCGTCACGACCGAGCACTCCCTCGGAGAAGAGCAGATCGAAGGCCGGCCGAAGACCCGGGCCGTGAGGCTACTCTATCTGGCAACCGATCTCCTCTCCGACGCAACCGTCGCCGTCTCGCCCAGGGTCGAGAAACGTCTGGTCGAGTGGGGCGTATCCAGGAAGAAGATAAGGGTCGTCCCGAACGGGGTGGATTTCGAGCGCTTCGGGTTTGACCCCTCCGCCCGAAAGATCGTGCGGGAGGAGTTTGGCATACCTCCGGAGGACTACGTCGTGGGTGCCGTCGGACGACTCCACCCGTTCAAGCGTTTCGACGTCCTCATAAAAGCCGCCGGACCGGTCCTCGAGCGCGGCGGGTGGTTGCTGCTCGTAGGCGAGGGACAGGAAAAAGACCGGCTTCAGGAGGTCGCGCGGGAGACCGGGCTCTCCCGGCGGGTGATCTTCGCGGGAGAGAGGAGCGACGTGGCCGGGCTACTCTCGGCCCTGGACGTCTTCGTATCCCCCTCCACGGAGGAGACGTTCGGGATCGCGATTCTGGAAGCTACGGCGGTGGGCGTCAAGAGCATCGTCGCCGCCTGCCCGGCGCTCGATGGTTTCCAGCTAGACGGCGTGCGCCGGGTCTCGGGTAACGTCAATGAGGTCCGGCGGGCCCTGCTCCGAGAGTACGAGCGCGGAGCGCGGCTTGGCGCGCCGGACGAGACCATAAGGGGTATTTACGACATCCGGTCCGTGGTGGCCCGGCTCGATAACCTCTACGAGGCTCTGTCCGAAGGAAGCCGCCTGTGAGGCCATGAGCGGCGGCCGAAGTATTCTCCTGGTGCTCGTGGTGCTGGCTGCCGCGGTCCTGGCTTCCGGTTGTGGCGGTCCCGACGGTGAAGTGTCCCCGGACGTCGCGGGCGGCTTCGAGTACGCCGTGCCGATCAACCCCTACGAGCTAACCGAATCGGAGCTTGAGCGGGCCCTGGATCTCGCCCAGGCCGCCGGAGTAAACTCTATTGTCTCGGGTGCCTCGTGGTGGTACGTGGCCCCCCGGGACTCACCCGAAAGCTACAGGACGGAGCCCATGGACCGCCTGGTCGACGAGTCCCGGGAGCGGAGCCTGAAGCTCACACTCCAGGTAAACGGGTCGCCGGACCGGATCCACCCGCGGCTCGAAGATAGCGTCGCCGACTACAACCGTATCTGGTATCCGCCCCAGGAGAGAGACGACATCCGGGAGTTCGGCGACTTTGTAAGCTATCTGGTGGAGAGGTACGGTACCTCGGTGGGGCGCTACGAGGTCTGGAACGAGCCTAACTCGGTCGATTTCTGGAAACCGGACCCGGACCCCGCAGAGTACGCGGCCCTCCTGCGGAGGGCTTACTTGAGCGCCAAGCAAGCCGACTCCCGGGTCACCGTAGCGTTCGGAGGGCTCTCGATGAACGACGCCGGGTACTTGAGCCAGTTCTACGAGGCCGTCCGCCGTTACCCGGACGCGCCGGAGAACAGCTACTTCTTTGACGAGCTCTCGGTACACCCCTATACCTACGGCGACTCCCCGGACTGGGAGCCGCAAGACCTGACAGTCGACGGGGCCAACGGTCCCCTAGCTCCTCACTTTACGGGTATCTCCCAGGTGAAGCGTGTCGTGGATCTTAACGAAGAGGGTGGCAAGGAGATCTTTATAGGAGAGTTCGGGTACTCCACGGAGAGAACCTGGATGCCCGCGGTGCCGGACCGTAGAAGGGCGCTGTACCTTAAGAGAGCCTACGCCATAGCCCGAGAGCTTCCTTACGTCTCCGGCATGAGTTGGTACTCCTTTTTGCCCGAAAGCACCGTAGGGAGCGAGTGGACTATCCTGAACGGAGACCTCGAGCCCTCTCTAACCTATCAAGCCCTGAAGCAGGTTGCAGTACCTTCCGCCGCAGCCCCGCTTCCCAAGGTCATACTACCCCGGCCTCCCGCAGAGTCTGTCTCCGGAGAGTACCTCCTGGACCCCAATCTCTCCCATGTGGAACCGTCCGGCGTCTCCGAATGGGAGCTATATGTCGACGGCGTACCTTCCGGCTTCCACAATGAAGTCCCTTTCCAGTGGGACTCGAGCCGGGTGGAAGATGGCCCCCACTCCCTCATGCTAGCGATGTACACCAGAGACGGCAGCGTCTGGCCCTCGGAACCGCACGCCATCGAGGTGCGCCAGGATGAGGAGAGCCCGGAGTAACCTCCGTAGAGCGACCACCCTGTAGCGCCCCGGACAGAGGTCGTGCCTCACGCACGAGGAGCGGTCTCAAGCTCGTCAGCCTGTCGGCAACACGTGAGGTAAAAAGCTCCGGGCGGAAATGTTGTCCCACAAACCACAGGTAGGCTCGCCCTACAGACGGCGTCGCTACCCGAAGATAAGCTGGAATGCTGACCGGCTGGAATGCTGATCAGCTATTAGAATGCCCCCCGGCTCGACAGGACCGACTTCACCGTGAGGACCAGGACGACGACGTCCAGCCATATCGACCAGTTGTGCACGTAGTAGGAGTCCATGCGCACCCTTTCGGAGTAGCTGGTGGCGCTCCGGCCGCTCACCTGCCACAGCCCGGACATCCCCGGACGGATGCGCTCGTAGAGCCGGTAGAACTCTCCATACTTCGTCACCTCCGCGTCGACGATAGGCCGGGGTCCGGTAAGGCTCATCTCTCCTGCGAGGACGTTCCAGAGCTGGGGCAGCTCGTCCAGGCTGGTCTTTCGTAAAAATCGGCCGACCCGGGTGACCCGGGGGTCATCTCGTAGCTTGTGGTTGTGCTCCCACTCCGCCTGCAAGAGCGGGTCGTTGCGCAGGCACTTCTCCAGCAGCACCTCCGCGTCCTGGTGCATCGTCCGGAACTTCCAGCAGTTAAAGTGCTGGCTACCGGCCCCCAGGCGCTTGTGTCCGTAGAACGCCGGCCCCGGAGAGTCTAGCTTGATCAGGAGCGCTATGGTCAGTATTAGAGGGGTTATCAGGAGGCCGCCTAAAACAGTGCCGAACAGGTCCAGAAGACGCTTTACGAACCGCGCCCAGGGATTGAGGAGGTTGTACTTGATCTCGACTCCGAAGGTCCCGGAGAGGTCCCGGGCCACGACCGCCGAGTTTGTGATGCCGCCCAGGTTGGGGATGACCATGACGTGCCGGAAGCTGGTGCTCGCCCAGTCTACCAGCGGGACGAGTTGCTCGCGCCGGGTGTGGGGCATGGCGAAGATGATGGTGCCCACACCCTGCCGGCGGGCGAGGCTTCCGACATCGGCCAGGGAGGTTTCTTCCTGCGGCAGTCCTTCGAGGGAGCCGTCCGCGAGGGAGAGCCGGTAGTCGAAAACCGCCACGTCGTCGTAGCCTAGCTCCCAGCTCTGGCGGAGGTGGTCCGTGACTTGCCCGCCAGCTTTGCCGGAACTCACGATGATGACCGGCTTGCCCCAGGCTCTGCCCGCCCTGAGAGCAAGTTTAGTGAAATGGCGCGCAACCGGCGTGAGCGTGAGCAGCCCGAGAAAACCCATGAGCAAGAGTAGCCTGGAAAGCTGCTCCCCGGTCTGGAAAGCCACGGCGAAGGTAGCTGTTGTGGCCCCAGTGGCGAGTACCGAGTACGTGTGCCGCCGCAGTTCCTCCACCCGGTCTAATCCGTAACCTGGATACAGCCCCATCACCGCGCGCAGCCCGATCCAGAGAGCCACGCTCGGCACTATGGCGGCGATAGCTACCTCCGAGAGCGGCCCCTCGCCCCAGAGACTATGAACCTGATACGCTACGCTCCAGATTACAAGCGCCACCGCCATATCGACGCCGATCAACACAAGGTTTACTAAACGCTGCCTCCAGATATTCTTCCGACGGCTCTCTTTTGCAGGACGCGCGTTGTCATGCCTTGCCGGGACCAACATCCCTTTCCTTTGCTGCACCAATCAGACCTCCCCCATGTACCCTGTGAGCATTACGTCATGAATGACTAAAATATAATGCCAATAGATGCCATGTAAAAGGGGTTCAAGCCAGGATATGTACCATACTACACGTAAAGTGGCTATAGGTGCGGTCCGGTACTAGCGTTGTAAGTCTATATCGCACACATCCTTGCTTAACAATAGTCTTGGCTATGCATGTACACTATTGTCAGTACTTTTGTATTGACAATGCCTGATTGTATATTGTGGCTTGTAGAGTCCTGTTCTCTGGAGTTCGGATCAGATACTGCGACTCTGCGTTACAGAGTTAGTCATAACGACCGGTGTTCTGTAACCGTAATGCTCACAGGAGCCTCGGGCATCCTCGTCACTGACCTCCAATATTTCCACACCAGCAGTAGATTACGTTGAGAATGGACGATAGCGCATCATCCGGTAATAAAGGTGTGAGATCAAAGTACCCCAAACCCGAACTGGGCGAACGGCCAGAAGAAGTAGAGCAAGATGCCGACCACGAACGCCGGTATCGTCGTGTAGATCGTGGCAACGAAGGCTATCGCGTAGGAGTACACGGCTGCCTTGGGCGCGAGCGCGATGATGACGAAGGCCGAGTCACCAGCCGTGGCCGCGAGCGTGGCGACGATGGTCCCGAAGCTGATGGTGCCGCGGATGTACAGCGGCATCGCGATGATCGCGCCACCACAGCCGGGGGTCAGGCCGAGCAGGGCACCGGCGACCGGCTGCCACTTCCGGTTGTTCTGTAGAAACCTGGTGATGGCGCCCTTTGTCCGGTACTGGATGTAGCCGAATATATCAGGACGGTAATCGCCACGAACGCGCTGACCTGAACAAACTCATCACGGACGGAGGTTACGAATATGTTCAACGCCTCTATCATCGTAGTGCACCCCTCCGCTGTGGTCCCGATCTTCGTGAAAGGTTCGTGACGATCGCACGCTCTAAGCAACTCCTTTAATCCGTAGTGGCTCTACTCTTCTCTTCTGATTCCCCGCTCCTTACTTGACCGTCAACCATCAAGCTCTCCCTCCGGAATCTCGGTGCCGCTCCCTGGTCCGTCGTTGCTAACTCCCCGGTGCGCTGGGGAAGAAGGTCTGGTAGAGGAGGAAGATGTTAAGGGCGATGATCAGGACCGAGACGATCCAGGCGATCACCGTGGTCACCCGGCGGTTTACCAGCGTGCCCATCAGCTCCCGGTTGCTGCAAAACAGGATCAGGGGTATCAGCGCGAACGCTATCCCGAAGGAGAGCACTACCTGACTCAAGACCAGCGCCCGGGTAGGGTTGACCCCGAGGGCGATAATTACCAGAGCGGGGGTCATGGTCATAAGCCGCCTCAACAAAAGCGGGATCCGGTAGTTTATAAAGCCCTGCATAATGACCTGCCCCGAGAGGGTGCCGACCGTCGAGCTTGAGACACAGCTAGCCGGGAGTCCGACACTGAACAGTATGGCGGCGGCCGGTCCGATGGCGTTCCCGAACTGGTTGAAGGCCACGTCGAGGTCTTCCACGTTGAGACCTTTGGAGTGGAACAGGGCGGCGGCGGTTATGAGCATGCTGGCGTTTATGGCCCCGGCGATGACCATGGCGATCACGATATCCATGAACTCGAAACGGAAGATCTTGCGCCGCTCCTCCTCATCCCTCCCGACCACCCGGTTCTGCGTCAGGGCCGAGTGCAGGTAGATGGCGTGCGGCATGACCGTCGCCCCGAGGATGCCGGTGGAGAGCAGCACGCTTCCCGCCCCCTGGAAACTGGGGCTATTTTCTTTCGAACAGGGTGAGGTCTATGCCGCGGTACTTTCTGTGGCGGACCTCGCGGAAGTCTTTCTCGAAGTCTCCGCTGGTGAGTTGGGGAGAGTCTTGGTCGTAGAGCAGGGTCCAGACGCGCTCGTGATCACCGATCGGTAGTTGTGGAGCGTTTTTTGACAGAGATTCTTTGTCCAGGTCTTCCCTGTCAGAGTAGTGGGTAAACAGGAGGCCGAAGTCGAAGCCGGCGTCGGACATTACCAGATCTCCTCTCTCGGCGTGGACGTCTACGTAACGGGTTGCTTCCCGCCACTGCTCGCGGTCGAACTCGTTGAGGTTCGCGAGGACGTTCGGCACCCCGAGACCTAATATGAGGGCCGCCGCCGCGAGGGCGACCGGCCGGCGGTACGCGCCACGCGCCAGACTCTCTATTCCCTTTGCGGCGAGCAGGTACAGTGCGAACGAGGCGGCCATGATGTGCCGGTCGTGGCCGAGGATCGGCGTCCAGACCTTCGATACGACAAACGGCAGTACGACGGGGGCCAGCAGCCAGAGAAGAAGCAGGTAGACCCCGCGGCGCTGGCGACCGCCCGGCGATAGCCGAGCGTCGACAAACTTGAAAAAGAGTAGTGCGACGGGAACGGCGGTGAGGACCACGAAGACGTAAGCTATCGGCACTGATCCCGCGTAGACCACCAGGAAGCGGGCCAGAGAGTTCAGCGTCGGCTCGTCCACCCAGGCGCGTCCCCGAGGCTGGGAGATCTGGGCCGTCAGGAAAACGAAGCCCGGAATGTACAGGACCGCGAGCGCCCCTTGTATAAAGAACCAGCCTTTAAACCCGGGCGTGGGGCGGGTTCCGGACCTTTTCGCGGCGAGTATCGACCCGAGGAGGTAGACGCTCTGGGCGGCCACGACAAAGATGCCGTAGACGTGGGCGTACATCATGAGGGACGTAGATGCGACGTAGCCGATGGGTGTGGCCCATCCTGCGGTCTCTTGTGAGAGCACTCGGCGGGCGAGTTTCACGAAGAACCACATGGACAGCAGGACGAGCAGGGAGAAGAACCCATAGGCCCTAACTTCCTGGGAGTAGAAGACCTGGTAGCCGGAGGTGGCGAGGAGGAGGGCGGCCAGGAGGCCCGTGGTCCTGTTGAGCAGGAGGGCTCCGAAACGGTAGATCACGAACACGGCGGCGGTACCGCTAATAGCCGACGGTGCCCGGAGCGCGAAGTCCGAGTCTCCGAAAAGGATGGACCAGTAGTGAAGGAGCAGGTAGTAGAGCGGCGGCGTGGGGTCGGAGGAGGCCGTCCGGATCATCTCGCCGGGGTCTAGGGCGGCGATCTTGACGGAGACCCCCTCGTCCAGCCACAGGCTCTGGGCGCCGAGGTGGTAGAACCGCAGGAAGCCGCCGAGCAACACGGCCGCGGCGACCGCCGCGGCCCACAAATTATCCCGATTCTTGTCCAGGCTGTTCAAAAGCGTGGATCCCCTCCATAAACCGTGTCCTGCCGTCCGGGTATCGTTCCCCGGAGCGGACTATTCTATCCCCACCCGGGACGTCCGCTAGAATGAGCGTGAGGTCCAATGCCACAAGGAAAGGGAGGCCAGGGGATGAAGGCGATCCGGGTAAACGAGTACGGCGGTCCGGAGGCGATGAGCTACGAGGACGTGGAAATCCCTGAACCAGGCCCCGGAGAAGCCCTGGTCAAGCTCTCAGCCTGCGGCATAAACTACATAGACGTCTACCAGCGCTCGGGAGTCTACCAGGGAGAGCTGCCGTTTACCCTCGGACTCGAAGGCGCGGGCGAAGTCGTGGCGCTCGGCGACGGCGTAGAAGAGTTCTCGACCGGGGATTACGTGGCTTTTGCCGGGGTACCGGGGTCCTATGCCGGGTATGTCGTCGCCCCCGCCGACAAGCTCGTGCCGTTCAACGTCACCTACGTCGAGGCCCGGATGGCGGCCGCCGTGATGCTACAGGGCATGACCGCCCACTACCTCACCCACAGCACCTTCCCGCTGCAAGAAGGGCAGGTGGCGCTCGTCCACGCGGCGGCCGGCGGGGTAGGTTTGATCCTCTGCCAGCTAGCCAAGATGCGGGGGGCGACCGTGATCGGGACGGTCTCGACCGAAGAGAAAGCCAAACTCGCCAAAGGCGCCGGCGCGGACGAGGTCATCCTCTACACCGAACAAAACTTCGTAGAAGAGACGAATCGCATCACCGACGGCGAGGGCGTCCACGTGGTCTACGACTCGGTCGGGGCCTCGACCTTTGACGGCGGCCTCGACGCCCTGCGGCCCCGCGGCTACATGGTCCTCTTCGGACAGGCCAGCGGCCCGGTCCCGCCGCTAGACCTGCAAGTCCTGAACCAGAAAGGCGGGTTGTTCGTAACCCGGCCATCTCTAGGCCAGTACAACGCGAGCCGCGAGGAACTGCTGTGGCGGGCCGAGAGCCTGTTCACCTGGATCGGCCAGAACAACCTGGACATCCGCATCGGGGGCTCCTATGCCTTAGAAGACGCCGCCCAGGCCCACGAGGATCTGGAAGGCCGTAAGACCACCGGCAAGCTCCTACTCATACCCCAGGAGGACTGATGAAGCTAGACGCGGCCCTCGCGGTCGAGGGAAACAACCTGCCCGGTATGGACCGGACGGCGGCCGCCGCCGAAGACCTAGGCTTTGACGGGCTGTGGACCAGCGAGACCAAGCACGACTCGTTTCTGCCGCTGGCGCTCGCGGCCAACGCCACCGAAAGCTTGAGCCTCGGCACCTCAATAGCCATAGCGTTCTCCCGCTCGCCGATGGCGACCGCCCAGACCGCCTGGGATTTGCAGAGTCTTTCCGGTGGGAGGTTTATCCTGGGGCTCGGGACGCAGGTACGGGCGCACGTCGAGCGGCGGTTCTCGATGCCGTTCGACAAGCCAGCCTCGCGTCTAGCGGACTACGTGCGGGCGTTGCGGGAGATCTGGGCTTCCTTCCAGAGCGAGGGCTCCCTGGACTACCGGGGCGAGTTCTACCAGCACACCCTCATGTCACCGTTTTTCAACCCCGGCCCGATCGACCACCCGGAAATCCCGATCTACATCGCCGGCGTGAACACCCGCCTCGCAAAGCTGGCCGGAGAACTCTGCGACGGCTTCCACGTCCACCCGTTCCACTCCCCGGAGTACGTGAAGCAGACCATAAAGCCCGCCATATCCGAGGGAGCTGAGAAGGAAGGCCGCTCCGCCGGGGACGTGGCGCTCGCGACCAGTGCCTTCGCCATAACCGGCCGGGACGAAAAAGAGACCGAGGAGCGACGCGAGGCTATCCGCAGCCAAATTTCGTTCTACGCCTCGACCCCGACCTACCGCACGGTCCTGGAAGCCCACGGCTGGGAAAACGTCGGCGAGGAGCTTTCGGGGCTGGCCCGCAACAAGCAGTGGAACGAGATGCCAAAGCTAATAAACGATGAGATGCTGCACGCCTTTGCCGTCGAAGCCGCCCCGGACGAGATAGGTTCCGCTCTCAAGGAGCGCTACGAGGGCCTCATAGACCGCGTCGCCCTCTACATACCGTTCGTCCCCGGCGAGCGGGACGAGTTCTGGAACGCGGTGCTCGGGGCGGTGAAAGCTACTGGTTAGCGTCGCCGGTGTCCGGTTTTACGGGCTTCCGGGGCGCCTGCCGTAGACTAGAGAAATGGTAGAAGGCGGCTCTTTAAAAACCAGCAGGAGCCTTCTGGAAGTGGGCACGGTCTACCACGAGCCCGCCGTCCCGGAGTACGAGCGTGGGTGTGGGATCCTGTCCCGCTTCCCCGAAGCCCGGCGCGTCGAGGTACCGGCCCACCAGAATATCCCCGAGCTCAATGACAACGCGGACGCTACGGGAGACTGGGTCCGGACAAAGAAGAATGTGCTCGTCCTCGGGGTCAAGAAGGGTCTGTCGATCCGGTCCTTCTACCGCAGCGCGGATTTCATAGCGCCGTCCCACGCCAACGGGTGCACGATGGCTTGCTCGTACTGCTATGTGGCCCGGCGTAAAGGTTCGGCGAACCCGATCACGACGTTCGTGAACATCGGGGAGATTTCTGACTCTATCGAACGCCACGCCTACCGGCAGGGCATGAAGTTCGAGCCTACGCAGGCGGACCCGGACCTCTGGGTCTACGAACTCGGCACGAACAACGACTGCTCGGTGGACGCCCTGATCTCCGACAACGTCCGGGACCTCGTAACCCTGTTCCGCGGTCTACCGAACGCCAAAGCTACCTTCGCCACCAAGTACGTCAACAAAGACCTCCTGGAGTACGACCCACAGGGCAAGACCCGTCTCAGGTTCTCGCTCATGCCACCGGAGACGGCCCGGATATTAGATGTGCGTACCTCGCCCGTGGAAGAGCGGGTCGCGGCGATAAACGACTTTGTCGAGGCCGGCTACGAGGTCAACGTGAACTTCGGGCCGGTGGTCTTTACGGAAGGCTGGCTGGAGGGCTACGCGGGGTTATTCGACCTGATGAACGCCACGCTCTCCGAAAAAGCGAAGGCGCAGCTGTCAGCGGAGATAATATTTCTGACCCACACTCAAGGTTTGCATGACACCAACCTCGCCTGGCATCCGAAAGGAGAGAACCTGATCTGGCGCCCCGACATCCAGGAGTACAAAACCTCCCAGGCCAGCGGCGAACGGGTACTCCGATACGAACGTAACCTCAAACGCCGGCTCGTCGGCGAGTTCCGCGCGCTCCTCGCCGAACGTCTGCCGTACTGCCAGGTGCGCTACGCTTTCTGAGCCAGCCGCCGTCTCCAGTTACCGGCGACCGTCACAACCCTCCGCAAAGAAAAACCCCGGTAAGCGTCTAAAGAACGCTTACCGGGGCTCGTAACCTGGTTACTCGGCTCTAGCCGGGTTACCTCTTGTTGTTGGCAGCCTTGCGGGCGTTGGACGCGCCCTGCTCAGCGGCCTCGGTGCCCTGGTCCATGACTTCCTCGGCGGTCTGACGGGCGGTGCCGGCCGTCTGACGGGCGACCTGTCCGGCCGTCTCACCGGTCTGCTGAACGGCCCGCAGGTTGCTATTGGTGGTCTGGCCCGCAGCCTGCAGGTTGCTCTGAGTCATCTGACCGGCCGCCTGCAAGCTGTCCTGCGTGGCCCGCGTCGCGGTGGAGAGGCTCTCCTGGTAGTAGGAGACCGCGGAGTTCAGGTAACCCTGGTAAGCGTTCATCAACTCTTGGGAAAGCTGCTGAAAGGACTGCCGCTGCTGCTGACCCTGCTGCCGCAGGTTCTGGACCGCCTGCTGGTTGCCGGTGGTCTGGTTTTGTAGCTGCTGGACGAAACCCTGCAGCGTGTTCTGGGCAAAGCGGAGGTTGCTCTCCTGCAACGCCACGGTCCTGTCGGCGATCGTCTTGTAAGACTGCGTGACCGCTTCGGTCCACCGCTCTGCGGCCTGGTTGATGCTCTGCTGATCCATAATTTGTCCCTTCTCTTCCTTCCACCACCAGCCAAAGCCGACGGCAGAATATGCTTGCCAACTTCCTAACGTCTGCACAAACTTTACCACGACATACCGCATCTAAAACCCCTTTGTATATATTCACTTTGCATTTAACAAAAATTTATTGTGCGGAGGTTTCTGTGAGGTTATCCGGGAACTTCTCTTGTGGTCCGGTGTGCTGGGAGGGGATGATTTTAGAGGTCGGGTACCTATGACTGGTGTTTTCTTGTACTATGTTGGGCAAATTTAGAAGAAAGCGAGATCATGCTAAAAGCTCTTTTGTTCGACCTGGATGGCACGCTGGCGAATACTGACGCGGTACACTTCCCCACCTGGAAAGAGGTGCTGCGGTCGCACGACATCGAGGTAACCCGCGAGTACTACGACGAGCGGCTGGCGGGCCGGGTCAACGCGGACGTGGTAGACGATGTACTGCCGGATCTCTCCGAAGAAGAACGCAAGAAGTTAATAGAAGACGAGGAGACCCGTTCCCGGGAGCGGGCCGGACAGATAGGTCCTCTACCGGGGTTAAACGAGCTTCTGGAGGAGGGGCGGCAGTGGGGTTTGACGCTAGCCCTCGTTACCAACTCCGTGCAGGCTGATGCCGAGCAGATCCTGGAGCCGTTAGAGCTTCAGAAGGCTTTTGATCCCATAATCTATCCTAGCGAGGTGAGCGAGAGTAAGCCGGAGCCTACACCGTACCTGGAAGTCTTGCGGCGGCTGGAAATAGAGGCGGACGAAGCCCTCGCCTTTGAAGACTCCATTACCGGGGCCGAAGCCTCACGGAAAGCCGGTATACAGACGGTCGGAATCTCCGCCGCGCACACCCCGGAGGAGCTAAAGGAAGCGGGCGTTGACCTCGTAATAGGGGACTTCGGGGACCGGGCGCTGTACGACCTGATCGACGAGCTCAGGACGTAATGCCGGAGGTCTTATTACCTCACCTCGGGGCATCCTTACAGAAACTTGTTCTCAGGCCAGGCGGGTTGATCTAACCTCATGAGCATGCCGAAAGAGCCGGATGCCAAGCAGGGTGAAGCGCCGGGTCCGGTAGCGCCACCCTGGTATCCGCTCGCCATCGCGCTTACGCTGGTCACCGGCGGGCTGTGGGCCTGGTGGGCCATACAGAGCAACCTGGCGGGTACGCTCGTGGGTGCCTTGCCGGGGATAATGCTGATCTCCTCCAGCTTCTCCAACCTTTTCTCGGGCGGGGACGCGCGTATCTCCCAGTTTATGAGCGCCGGAGCCTTGCTGGGAGTGCTGCTGTCCGTCCCGATGTTTTTCGCCTCCGGGGCTGCCGCGGGGGTCACGCTGCTGGTCCTGTCGGCGGCGAGCTTCACGGTCTCCGGGTACCTGGCCGCCGGGGAAGCGCCCGTACCACCGGACGTGCCGGCGGAGCAGATGGGCGTGCGGCTCTCTACCAAGGCCGCGGGCGATGAGGTCGCCATGTTGGCCGTCGTGGCGACCACCCGGCCACAGGCCGTCGGCTCGCGGGCCCGGCGTATCGCGCGCGAGATAGACGAGGCCCTGGAGATATTCGAGGAGAAGGGCTTACTAGAAGACCCCGAAAGCTACCACCAGACACCGCCGCCGGCTGGAGACTTCAGCAGCCGGGACTTCCGTCACAAGGGATGGGAACTGGAACACCTGAGCTTCGAGAGCGGCTACGAGCCGTGGCCGGAGGAGCCGGGCCGGGAACGCTGGCTCTCCTACGAAAACAATCGCACGGCCCACGCAATGGTCCTGCGCCACCCGGACGGCGAGCCCCGTCCGTGGCTGATATGTATACACGGGCTCAGAACCAGCTCTCCCCAGACCAGCTCGGACCTCTTTCAGCCGGAGTACTTCCACAAAAAGCTGGGACTGAACCTGCTGTATCCTGTGCTCCCGCTCCACGGTCCCCGCAAACCCGGCGCGATAAGCGGCGAGCTACTCTTTTCCGGTGACATGGTAGACCTCTTGCACACCGGAGCCCACGCCGCCTGGGACGTCCGGCGGCTGCTCGGCTGGCTGCGCTCGGCGGAGCAAGACGCCCCGGCAATCGGGATGCTGGGGCATTCTCTAGGCGGTTATACCGCCGCCCTGACCGCCAGCCTGGACGACAGGATGGATTGCGTGGTCACCGCCAACCCTTCCGTGGACCCGTCTCACATGTTCTGGCGCGACGGTCTCTCCGTGGCGACGCGCTACCTCAAGACCGAGGGGGTGACACAGAAAAAGTCCGACCAGCTTCTGCGCCTCGTCTCGCCGCTGGCACTGCAGCCGAAGGTACCCGTGGAAGGTCGGGCGATACTCGCCAGCGTGGCCGACCGCATCATCCCGGCCAACGAACCGGACAGCCTGTGGCACCACTGGGGCAAGCCGCGCGTAGTGTGGCACCAGGGCACCCACTTCGGTCTTCTCCAGACTCCTAAAGGCCAGAGAGCCGTGAGGGACGCCCTGTACGACTCCGGTATACTCTCAGCCGCCGGGAGAACCGGGTAATCCGGCTGTGGAGCTTGTAGGGTCACTGGTTGAGGAGGTCGCGGGTGGTTGATCTCGCGCTGCTACTGTTGAGGATACTGCTCGCCGTAGTCTTTGTCCTACACGGAGCACAAAAACTTTTCAAGGGTATCGGCGGCTCCAGTCCCGCAAAAGAAGCCGAGCGTTTTGAAAAGGCGGGTCTCCAGCCCGCCCGCGAGCTGGCGCTGCTTACAGGAGTCTTGCAATTGGGCGCGGGTAGCTCTGTGGGACTCGGGCTCCTGACGCCGCTGGCCGCGCTGACGCTCGGGGTGATGATGGTGGTCGCCGCGCTCCGGGCGCACGATGGCCGGGGCTTTTTCATCCAGAACGGCGGCTACGAATATAACCTGGCGCTCGTGGTGGTGTCGCTGGCCCTCATTCTGGCCGGGGCCGGCTCCTACAGCCTGGACGCCCTGTTCGGCCTCTTCTGGTAAGCGCTACTAAGCGAGATCGTGCGTCGGCTCAACCGCTCGACCAGGATGGCAAGAGGCTACTCGATCAAGGTCGTCTCGGGATGTGGATATTACCGGAGAGATCCACCCGGAGGTAGTTGAGCGGTATCAACACTGGTATTAGCTTGTCGTTAGAAGCTCTGGGTAACAGCCGCGAAGGTCAAGGAAGCGCGCTACCAGTTTGACTGGTACAAAAGTGGTTCTTATTGGTTATCGGACAGTAGCTCGCGAGCTTCGGGAGCGGTCAGGGGATTGTTGTAGATCTCGGCTCCCGGTTCTTGTGCGCGGCTCTCGGCTAGCGTGCCCGTGTCCACCGGCGCAAAGCCTATCTCCTCGATCAGCTCACAAACAACGCGTTTGGCTTCCTCGTCGTCTCCGGCCACAAAGATCGCCAGCCGCTCCTCTACCGGGGCTTCGGGCTTTCCTTCGTTAGCCAGCCGTTTGTAGTAAATCGTGTTGAACGCCTTGACCACCCTGGAGCCCGAGAGGTGTTGGGCCACGGCTTCCGTCTGGGCGAGGGCGCCGAGGTCCATATCGCCGTCACGGCCGGGGTAATAGTTCGAGGCGCTGATAAAGATCTTGCCGGATAGCGCCTCACGGGGTAACTCTCCGTAACGGCCAAACGGTATGGCCTCCATTACCACCTCCCCAAAGGCGGCCGCTTCCTCGATGGTCGCCGCCCGGGTGTTCGGCCCGAGTTCCTCGACCAGTTCGCGTAGGGTCTCGGGACCGCGGGAGTTGGCGATGGCGACCTCGTGTCCCGCCCTGGCGAACAGCCTTGCCGCGTTCGCCCCGATGTTGCCGGAACCTATAACACCTATGTTCATGATCTTCTCTCTCCTGTCTCGGTCGTCCTGGTTGCAACATCGACCTTGCGTCTTTACTGACGCTAGAACCCTGTTCTCCTTTAGGATCTGGATGTTCGTCGATGCTTCACTCGGAGTCTTAACTCGATAGTTCTTCTTCTCAAGAGCCTTCAGATCTCTTCTAGGCTGGAGCCTTCTCGGGCTCTTTCTCCGGAAGTCTGTCCGGGACCGGCTCTCCGCGACGCTCTTTGCGCCGCTCCGGTGTCGGTTCTTTGAGTGGTTCCACTACTTCCTCGCGCTCGGGTTTCTCCTGTCCACCGGCGGTAATCTTCACCAAACTTTCGCCTCCTCTTCCGTGTACTCCCGCAACTCTTCCAGGCTCTCTACCATCCCAGCTCCCAGAGCTTCCGCCACCCGGAGTAGCTTCTCTTCCGCCTCCTCGGTGAACATCCCGCTGCCCCCGCGCGGCCGGACAAAGGCTACCGGGACAGCCCTCTCCGCCCGGAAGAAAGAACGTTCTTCGTGGTGCACTACCCTCCCCCACGCTAATACGGAACCTGCAACATAGGGCAGGAGGGGTATGTCCCTTACCGGCTCGTAGCGGCCGTAGAGTCCACAGGCGCAGTCAAAGCCCGGGGAGTCTTGGCAAGGACCATCCATGAGGAGCGGCTGGTTCAGGTGGATCCGGAATCTCGGCGGGCAGTAAGCGACAGTGGGTCCCGTCAGAGACCAGGGCCGGTGGCAGGTCTGAGGATGCAAGCTGCGGGAAGGTTCTATCCACCTGCTGGGTATGACCCTCCACACTCTGTAACCGGTGATCACGCCGGTCCTGTCGGGTATCCGCATGCCCCCATGTTACCGTCCCGCCGCTTATCTGTCCGTGTCGGCAACGGAAGGGGATCAGTCTGCTTGCGCGCGCTCTTCTATGGCTTGAGGACGCACTTTATGGCGCCGTCCTGCTTTTTCTGGAATATTTCGTACCCGAGCGGCGCGTCCTGGAGCGGCATCTCGTGGGTCTTTAGGTCCTGGGTGCCGAGCGGGTCTTTGTCGTCAGTAAGCAGCGGCATGATGTCTTCTACCCAGTGCTTTACGTTGCACTGGCCCATACGGACCTGAAGCTGCATGTCGAAGAGGTCACCGAGCGGGAACATCTGCACGGGTCCGGTATAAACGCCGGAGATGGACAGCGTGCCGCCGCGCCTTATGGACGACATGCACTGCCGCAGGGCGTGAGCTTTGTCTAGCTGGAGCTTCGCGGTCTGGAGGACCGAGTCTATGAGCGAGCCGGCGGCTTCCATGCCGACCGCGTCTATGGCCGCATCCGCGCCGCGCCCGCCGGTCATCTCGACTACCATTTCGGCGGCGTCGTCCACCCCGGAGAGGTCTACCGTTTCGACGCCGTACTTCGCGGCCAGCGAGAGTCGTTCCGGGACCGAGTCTATGCCTATAACCCGCTCTACCCCGTTCTGGAGCGCGATGCGGCAGCACATCTGCCCGATAGGTCCGAGTCCCCACACGGCCAGTGTTCCGTCTCTAGGTGTGTCAGCGTAGGCAACAGCCTGCCAGGAGGTCGGGATCACATCCGAGAGGTACAGAAACCGCTCGTCCGGCGCGTCCGCTGCTTCCTCGGGGACCTTTATCGGGCCGAAGTGGGCCTGCGGGACGCGGAGGTACTCGGCCTGACCGCCGGGGACCGCGCCGTAGACGTGGGTGTAGCCGAACAGGCTCGCGCCCTTGCCACGCCCGAGAAGGCTCGCCGCCCGGGCCAGCCGCCCGGTGTCGCGGGTCGTCTCGCACTGGGAGAAGAGGTCCTGATCGCAGTAGTAGCAGTGACCGCAGGAGATGTTGAATGGCACCACCACCCGGTCGCCGGGGGCTATGTGGGTAACGTCCGGCCCGACCTCTTCGACGATGCCCATCGGCTCGTGCCCGATAATGTCTCCTTCGCGCATGATCGGGGAGAGCTTCGAGTAGAGGTGGAGGTCCGAGCCGCAGATGGCGGTCGAAGTAATGCGGACCACCGCGTCGGTCGACTCCTGAATCTTCGGGTCCGGGACGTTATCCACCCGGACGTCTTCTTTCCCGTGCCAGACTAAAGCCTTTATGGCTCGCTCCTTCCCACGCCCGTGAGCAGTTCGCGGCGGCGCAACGGTCCGCCGGTTTTCGGGGAGAGCACCGGCGTGTCGAGGCCCGCGCCGTCCCGGAGACCTTCCAGCATGTTTACCAGCGTGCCGCCCGCGCTGTACTGCGGGTGCCAGCCGAGTTCACTACGGGCCCTCGTGGTGTCCATGATCGGCACGTTCAAGGCGAGATCCAACCACCCCGGAGGTGTCGGCTGCAAGCGCAGCCCCCATGAAAGCTCCACCCCCGACCGGGCTAGCCGAACCGGCACCGGTACCGTCCGGGCGCCGAGGATGCGCGCTATCTCCCCCGCGTCCAGAACCGGCTCCGTAGCCAGGTTAAAAGCCCCCCGGACCTCGCTCTTTATGGCGAGCCGGAAAGCGTCACCGACGTCGTAGGAGTGGACGATCTGGGACTTGAGCCCCTTTATATCCGGCACTAGGTTTATGAACTCCGGTCGTACCAGCGGGCGCGGCAATAGCGGTCCCGCGAATAGACGCCGCACCCCGGACGCCGCCTCCCGCTTGAAGACCAGCCCCGGACGCATCCTGACCACCCGCACCTCCGGCGAGCGCTCCTCGAAAAAGTCCAGCCGGCGCTCGACCTCGGCCTTCTGCCGGGCGTACCAGGAGGTCGAGACCCCGCCCGTCGGCCAACTCTCATCTACCGCCCGGTCTTTGGGCCCCGGCGAGTACGTCCCAACCGACGAGGCGTAGAGGAGTGCCGGCACTCCCGCATCTTTTACGGCCCACGCCGCCCGCAGGCTGCCGTCAACGTTTACCCGCCACAGCTTGTTCAAGTCCCGCGACGGCTGAATCAGCCAAGATAGCAGCACTACCGCGTCCGCCCCCTCAAAGAGTGGCGCTAGCTGGTCGGTGGTTACATCAGCCGAAGCCCACTCGACCTTCGGCTGCCGAAGCCCCGGCAGCCGTCGCGCGACCCCGAGTACCGAGGATATATCCTCGTCCGCCGACAGCGAGCGCAGTACGCTCGTACCTAGATTACCCGTAGCTCCGACGACCACTACTCTCATGTCCCTGCTCTTACCCTCGCTGCCGGTGTCCGAAACCATTTCCCGCCACACCCGGATGAGGTGATGTAGTATCCGGTGCAGCTTATAAAATTTGGAGAAGGGACGAGGATTTGAAGGTAGTAGTAACGGGCTCCGCCGGGAAGGTCGGCCGGGCAACGGTGGCGGCGTTTATGGCCGCCGGGCACGAGGTGCGGGCCGTGGACACGGCTTACCCCGTATTCGAGCGTCCGGAGCCGGACGACCCGGAATATATCCAGGCGGACCTCACCGACGCCGGACACGCTTTCGCGGTCGTCAAAGGCGTGGACGCGGTGGTTCACGCCGGGGCGCTCCCGGAGCCGAGCCACAACCCGCCCCAGGTGACGTTCCAGAACAATCTGATGGCCGTGTTTAACATGCTGGAGGCGGCGGTGCGTTTTGGGGTGCCACGCTTTGTTAATACTTCCAGCGAGACGGTACCGGGATTTTTCTTCCCGGAGCGGCCTTTCCTGCCGGACTACGCGCCGGTAGACGAGGAACACCCGATCCAGCCTCAGGACCCTTATGCGCTCGCCAAGCACTTTGGGGAGCAACTCATGGACGCGGCGGTGCGGCGGAGCGACATCCGGTGCATCACCATCCGCCCGTCGTGGGTGCAGCACGAGGGCAACTACGAGCGTAATTTAGGGCCGCAGGTGCGGGATGCGTCGGAACTCTCGCCGAACCTCTGGAGTTATATAGACGTCTACGACCTGGCCGACGCGATGGTGCTGGCCGCCGAGAGCGAGCTTCCGGGTCACGAGGTGTTCTACATAGCTTCCCCCGACAATGTCGGCAACCGGCCATTTAAGGAACTGGTGAAGGAATATTACGGGGACCAGATCGAGGTTAAGGACCTCCCTCGCGAGGACGCCTCCGGCATCTCCATAGAAAAGGCAAAAAAGATGCTCGGCTACTCTCCGAAGCGGACCTGGAGCGACTACCTGGACAATAACGGCCGCCTGAAAAAGAGCGTAAAGCCCGGAGCCGTAACCGCTTCCTAGAAAGACTTACCTATTTTCTCAAGAGAACCATCGAGTCCCGGGATGCGGGTAGAGCGGTTCTACAGCATCGAGCGGGTAGACCCGGCGGCCTGGCGGGCTTTAGAGCCGCCGGACTTCCCCTTTTTCGACCACGAGTTCCTGAGCGCCCTGGAGCGCTCGGGCAGCGTCGGCCGGGCGAGCGGGTGGTCGCCGGTCTACTTGGTCTGTAGAGACGGAGACCAGTTCCTCGGGGCGCTGTGCGTCTACCTCAAGACTAACAGCTACGGCGAGTACATCTTCGACTGGGAGTGGGCCCACGCCTACCGGGAGCACGGGCTTTCGTACTACCCGAAGCTCGTCTCGGCCGTACCGTTCACGCCCGCCACCGGACCGAAGCTGCTCGTACGGCCCGGCCTGGACGCGGCGGTGCGCACCCGGGTAGTGGACGCCCTGCTCGATGAGGCCCGTAGCCTCGGGGATGAGACGCGGGTAAGCTCCTCGCACGCGCTATTCGTGCCCGAGGATGAGTTGGAGGAGTTTACCGGGCGCGGGTTTACGGTCCGGCACTCGCTGCAGTTCCACTGGCGCAACCGGGGTTACGGGGAGTTTTCCGACTACCTGGGCGCTTTAGAAAGCAAGCGTCGGCGCCAGATCTCCCGCGAGCGTCGCCAGCTACAGGACGAAGAACTCGTGATAGAGCGGCTCTCGGGAGAAAATTTACAGGGTAGGGCTGGCCGCAAGCTCGCGGCCACGATGTACCGCTTCTACACCAGCACCTCGGACCGCAAGTGGGGTGTCCCCTACCTCACGGGGAAGTTCTTCACCGAGGTCTTCCGGACAATGCCGGACCGCACCCTCTTCGTGCTCGCCCGCGACGAGCAGACGGGCCGGCCGGTAGCGGGCACGCTGAACTTCTTCAAGGGCGACTCTCTCTTCGGCCGCCACTGGGGAGCTTTCGAGGAACGGCGGAACCTGCACTTCGAGCTGTGCTACTACCAGACCATCGAGTTCGCCATCGAGCACCGCTTGAAGCTCTTTGAGGCCGGAGCCCAGGGCGAGCACAAGCTGGCCCGCGGCTTCCTGCCGTCTGTAACTTACAGCGCCCACGATATTCGCCACCCGGCCTTCCGGCACGCCATCGAACGCTTTATCGCCGAGGAGAAAGAGTACCTCTCCGCGACCGTGGACATGTATAACGAGCACGACCCATATAAAAAGAGCTAGTCAGCAGTTCAGCTTGTACTCGGGTAACGTAGCCCAATTTGTGGCGGCTACTTGTGGCTTGGGGTAACGCTTCCGCCTGGAGGTCGCTACCTCGTTACTGAAAGGCTGACGAGCCGCCGAAGGTGGCGGGCTGACCGACTGACCAGCTCTAAAGGGCTGACTAGCTTCAAGATTCTTCGAGGCTCGGGGTCACGGGGGCGCTCGACTCTACGGCGTTGACTTTATATCCGGCCTCTTCCATGCTCTGGGCGACACCTTTGGGGTTCGTGGTTTCGAGGCGCAGGACTATGGTCCGGTAGCTCGCCCGCTGGGCCGGAGCGACGAAGACGCCCGCGATGTTCACCCGGCGGTCCCGGGTCACGTCGGTAACGGCCGCGAGAGCGCCCGGCTGGTTCGGGACCTCGACCTCCAGCCAGCTTCCGGTACCGTGAGCCCCGATCAACTCTATCAGCGTGCGCATCATGTCAGACGAGGTAACGATGCCGGCTAGCTCCCCGTCGGCGACGACCGGCAGACAGCCGATCTTGTTCTCGTAGATCATCTGCGCCGCGTGCTCGATGGTATCCAGTGGATGGATGGAGAGCGGGTTCGGGGTCATCACATCCCGCAACCGGACCCAGGTCAGGGTAGCCTCACCTTCCCCCGAGCCCCGCGGCGGGCTAACGTCCCTGAGGTCCCGGTCGGAGACCAGCCCGACGAGCCGTCCGCCGTCCCGGTCCACCACCGGCAGGTGGCGTATTCCGTACTGCCGGCAAAGCCCCAGAGCTTCCCCCGCGCTCGCCTCCGTCCCGAGCGTCACGACATCCCGCGTCATAGCGTCCCTCACCCGCAGCATTCAAGCCTCCTGAAGTCCTCAAACCACGCTTCTACAAAACCGCCTGGAGCTTACCATCCTGCACAAAACCGGGCCAGTCTTATTAGAGAACCCGGTGCTGGCGCTGGAAGTCCTGGTCCGCCACCTTAAGGCTTGGTATTCTGTCAGCAGGGTCATGAACGGGTAGTAACTTGGGCGCCCCCATGGCTCGTACGACATCCGAGATCAGAGGAGAATACCCTGGCGCAGCGCAACTCGGAGACGTCAAATAGCCGGAGAAAACTGACGGCATTGACCGGTGAGTTGCTCCGCTCCACGGTTCGACTGACACCGTTGGGCGAGTCCGTACGGTACTGGGTACCATTTCTCATTGCTTTCCTCTTCTTCCTGCTCATTTGGAGTTCCGGCGCGACGTTTTTGATCTCTTTCCTCGTCTACATGAACTTGTTATTTGCCCTTTTCCTAATCCTCACGTGGATAGCGATGTTCTGGACCTCACCCGACGAAACCCGACTATGGGCACTCGCTCAGGAGACGTCTACCAACTCGAAGCTGCGCTCTTTCGGACAGTCGCTTACAGGTACCCGGGTCTTCAGCGGAGGCGTCGGCTTATTTACGATCATCGGTTTTAGCTTTATGGGAATTTACTTTGCGCTGGCGATGCTAACGCAGTTAGGCGGGCTACTCCGGATACCCCTCTGCGTCGTAGGCGTCGTTACATCCTGGGCACTGCTGCACACCTCTTACGCCCTGCACTACGCTCACCTGTACTATCAGGATAAAGATGCTCCCGGCGGCCTCTCGTTTCCGGGGGGCGAGGAACCGGGACCGCTCGACTTCGCGTACTTCGCCTTTACGGTGGGAACGACCTTTGCCGTCTCCGACATTGAGGTGACGTCCCGGCGGGTGCGCCGGAAGACGCTCGGGCACAGCATACTCTCGTTCTTCTACTACACGGCCATCCTGGCACTGGTGATAAACCTGATCTTCGGCAGCCTGTTATAAAAGCCACTCCTGCCTAAAGTGTTAAGCTCCCCTGAATAGGGCACAGCGCGGACGGGAGACCACTATGCAAACCTGGCAGGTAAGAGAACTCGGAGACCCGGAAGACGTTCTTTCTCTCGAAAATGTAGAAGACCCCGCACCCGAGAACGGTGAAGTCCTCGTGGAAGTCGAGGCCGCCGCCCTGAACTTCTTCGACATACTCCTGTGCCGCGGCGAGTACCAGGAGAAGCCGGACCTCCCGTTTACACCGGGCGCGGAGGTCTCCGGCACGGTCGTCGCCGGGGAGGTTGACAACCTAAAAAGCGGCCAGCGGGTTATCGCGACCCCGCCCCTGCCCCGCGGCGGGTTCTCGGAGAAGGTGACGGTCCCGGCCTCGGGCGTCTTCCCGATCCCGGACGACATGCCCGCGGACGCCGCGGCGGCCTTGCACATCACCTACCAGACGGCGTACTTCGCCCTCCACCGCCGGGCCGCTCTCCAGGAAGGCGAGACGGTGCTGGTGCACGCGGGCGCGGGCGGGGTCGGGTCCGCCGCCATACAGCTCGCGAAGGCCGCCGGGGCGCGAGTGTTCGCCACCGCCGGCGGCGAGGAGAAGGTCGAGGTCTGCCGGAAGCTCGGGGCGGAGGTCGTGCTCGACTACCGCGAGGAAGACTTTATCGGGGTGGTCAAGGAGGCGACGGACGGCCGGGGGGCGGACGTTATTTTCGACCCGGTCGGGGGCGACGTGTTCGACGGCTCACGCCGGTGCGTGGCGTTCGAGGGTAGGATCGTGGTCATCGGTTTCGCCGGGGGCAGGATCGCCGAGGCCCCGACAAACCACCTGCTCGTGAAGAACTACTCCGTGCTCGGCCTCCACTGGGGACTCTACAATAAGGTCCTGCCGCAGTTGCCGCGCGAAGTCCACGAGGCGCTAATAGAGCTGTATCAGAAAGGAGCGATAGACCCCCTGATCTACCGTTCCGTCCCGTTCGAGGAGGTCCCGCAAGCCCTGACCCTCCTCGGCGGCCGGGGCAGCTACGGCAAAATCGTCACCCGTCCCGTCTGATACGAACTACTCGGGCTTTGCCGTTCCTCCTATCCCGGAACTTTCCACACAAGCCTGCATGATATATAGCGGATGTTCGGTAATGCGGCCTGCAGCACGAGGGTGTAACGCTTCAGGATGAAATTCGAGGCGTTTGTTCATAGATACCGAGCAAAGCTATGAAACCGGTTTGTTTTGTCTGAGGTTTCGTGGTTAGCGCCGGTCATACCCCGTCATACCGGGCGGCGCTCGACTCCTCCGGCACCAGGACGCTGAGGGCATTCGGGGCAACAGAGAACTCTTGCGAGGTGCGGGAGATGATCTCACCGTCCACGTTTACGCGGAGTTCGGGTACTGTTTCGAGGCGCAAGCGCGGGGTTCGGTAGTACGCCACACCTTTCTGGCTGACGAAGTCCCCGCTGCGGAGGTGGCGCGCGATGCCGATAAGGTCCCTGCGACGTCCGAGTTCTATAACGTACACGTCCAGGTTTCTATCGTCGATGCTGGAATCTGGGGCGACGACCAGGCCGCCGCCGTAGAACCGGCCGTTACCGACGGCCACCTGCAGCAGACGGTCGTGGGTAACCGGCGCGTGGTCTCCCTCCGGGAACTCCAGCCGGGCAACGAAAGGCTCGTGCCGGAAAAACGCTCCCAGCACCGAAATACCGTAGGCTAGAGACCCGGCGCTCCTCTTGAGTCGCGGAGTTAGAGCCTCCGTAGCTTCGACGCTCAACCCTACCGAAGCAACGTTAACGTAGTAGTTATCCCCGGCGAGCCCGAGGTCTACGTCGACCACCCTGCCACCCGCAATAGTCCGGCAAGCCCCTTCCACCCCGGTCGGTATACCGAGCGTCCGGGCGAAGTCATTGGCGGTGCCGAGCGGCAGCAAACCTAAAGTAACGTCCTCTCCGGCGAGAAAGTCCACGACAGAGCTCACCGAGCCGTCGCCCCCACCCAGAATTATAAGCCCGAAACCATCATCGACGGCGGCCCGCACCGCCTCCGGCAATCTTACCGGGTCGTGTATGGCGGTTGCGGCGCCGAGCGACACCCCAAGGCTCCCCAGACGCTCGCGGGCCGCCTCGAACACCCGCTCCCCGCTCCGGGAACGGGCGTTGACCACCAGCGCCGCCCCGCGCCCGCCGGACGCGTCAGAACCTTCTACCACCGCCGCCCCCTCTACTCGTGAGTACCATCCTCCGCTACGACCCACCTTCTACGAGATGCCGCGCAACAAGTTTCTAAAGCAGGGGTCGAGTGTGGAGCGATAACTAACGGGCATCCCTTTTTTGTTCAGCCCGGCCTGGCCCCGGCTTACTCCCGGCTCATCCGGAAGCGTCCGAATTCGTGGCCGGCAACCGTCGCCCGCCCGGACCAAGAGCCGTCCGGCTGGTGTTGGATCTCATCTACGAAACTATCTAGTGGCGGGAGGTAGACGAGGGCCACAAAGCCTTCCCGGTCTTCGATCCTGAAAGGTACTCCGGGCAGCAGGCCCACGCGGGTCCAACCGCGCGCACCCCGGATGCGCTTCCAGACCCCGAACATCGGCGGCAAGAGGCCGCCACGCCGCTCAACCCTCCAGCTACCCTCAAGTCCTTCTACTACAGGCATCCCTTCCCGCACCGCAAGACCTCCGTAACAAACCGTATGCAGATCGTTACGGTTACTTTACCCGCTGTTTACCTCGCCCAGACCATAATCCAGAAGTCCCGGCGTTCTGCGGCAGTCCCCTCCAGAGAAGTCCGCTTTGTACGCCGGGACTTCCTTACCCCGTGGAACGCGTATTCCGGAGCACCCGGGGTAGCCTCCGGAAATGCTGTAGATAGCTAAAGCTCCACCCTTCACGTGCCGATAACAAGCCTCAAGAGCCCTGTAATGCCTCTCCAAACGAGCTCTGCCCAGTGTACGGAAAGACCCCGCGTATCATCCGCTAGCCGGCACTTGAATCCGGGAAAACTTATCACCCGACCCCGGTCTTGCGACCAGCCGAAACTAGAATTATATTTCTATCCGTAGAGCCCGTACCGCAAACTTTGTGTGCGGAAAGCAGTCATGCAGGCGAATACTATGTGCTTTAGAGTAAGGCGTCTCGGAGGATGATGGGCGGACAGAGCGTAAAGGCGGACCGGCGGCTCCGACTAAACTTGGTGGATTCCATCTCTGGCAGCTTCGGGAATGCCATGCTGGTAGCCGACCGCGACCGGCTGCACGACGTTCACGCCGCGCCGGTGGCGCGGAGGCCCATAAGTACAGAGTTCCGAGTTGATAAAGATACCGCAGCGGTAGTCGGCGGGCTTGTGGATCCCGCCCACCGGGTACGCTCGCGGTACCCACCCATCTGTCAGCGTCAACCTGTCGGCCAAGCAGTTAGAGCGTCCGGGTTTCGCCCGCACGGTCGAGACGGCCTCCGGAAGATCGGGCTGGACCCGCGCGCCCTGGTACTGGAGATAACCGAGAGCACTCTGGTGGAGCCGGCCGACCACGTCCGCGAAACGCTCGGCTACCTGAGAAGTTTCGGGGTCCAGCTGGCCGTGGACGATTTCGGCGTGGGCTACTCCTCGCTCTCTTACCTGGGACGTTTGCCGGTGAGCATCGTCAAGCTGGACCGCTCTTTCATAAGCGAACTATCCGGCGGAAATGGGACGCAAGAGATCTCCGCCGACGAAAAGCTCGTCTCCGGGACCATAGACCTCTCCCACGGCCAGAACCTGACGGTCGTCGCCGAGGGCGTAGAAAACTCGTACCAGGCGGATCTCCCGAAGAAGATGGGCTGCGATATGGTTCAGGGCTACGGCTTCTCGGAGCCACTCACCGGAGACACGGTGCCGACACTTCTGGAGGATAAGCTCCGCCGATCCCCTACCCAGTAACAAAAACGGTAGCGGGCGAGAGAAGTCCCCGGCTCCACAAAGCGTAGACTGAACCGGGGACTATCTTAGAGCAGTTAAGCCGGCGTCAGTTCCAGCTCGCTCGTCACCTCGATGCTCGGCATGATCGAGCGCGCCACCGGGCAGCTATCCGCGTAAACGGAGAGTACCCGCTCTATGGTCTCGCGGTCCTCCTCGCTGGCTTTCAGGTAAAAGACTTGCCTTATCCGCTTTACGACCAGGACTTTGCGCTCTTTCTCTATCTCCCCAATGGACTCGGCGGTCAGGTCCTCGAACGACACTTGACGCGCTCCCAGCGCGCCGGCAAAGGTGCCGAGCAGTCAGCCGCCGGCCGCGGCCACCAGGTAGTCGAGCGTTGTGGCGTGCGGTTCCTCCTCGTCCGGGGTAACGCCGTAGTGCTCGGCGACCTCGTTGTGTACCCCGAAGAGTACCGGCGTATCATCGGGGGGTACGTAAGCCCGGCGGATCTTACCCTCCACCGGCTCCAGCTTTACGCGGGAAACGTAGGCTACTTCCTGGTCCATATCTTCTCCTTTCCGGTAACGCTATCTAGCTCGCTATCGCGCCAGCGCATGATACTCCTCGTTCGGGATCATGCCGCAGGCGAGCGACATGCGGTTCGTGAAGTTGTACATCGCCGCTATCTCGACCACGTCCCAGACTTCTTCCTCCGTGAGCCCGAAGCTTTTTAGCTCTTCCAGGTCTTCTGGGGTGCAGTCTAGCGGTCTTTCGGTAACCTTTACGGCGTAGTCGAGGATAGCGGTGCGGCGGGGGTCGAGGCCCGCCCGGCGGTGGTCCAGCGTGATCTTGTCGGCCAGGATAGGGTCCCCGAGCGCCTCTCGCAGCGCCGCGCCGTGGGCGATGAGGCAGTAGAGGCAGCCGTTGGTCATGGATACGGCGACCGCGATCATCTCCCGCTCGGCAACATCTAAATTGTCGGTCGGCTCGTGTAGCTGGCGGTAGTGGGCGAACCACGCCCGCAACCTCTCCGGCCGGTAGCTGTACGCCCGGAAGACGTTCGGCACAAAGCCTACCCTCTCGCGGGCCTTGGCGAACAGCCCCCGCAAGTCGTCCGGTAGCTCGGACTCCTCAGGGACCGGGAACCAGCTCATCCCGAGACCGGTTTCGGCTTGCGGAGCTTTAGCTTTCTCAGTATCGGTCATGCGAGTTCCTCCTAGCTACCAACCTCTAAATATTGACGGTCTGCATCTGCTCCTCGGCGTAGCGCCCGCCGGCCGCCGCACCTTTGGGCATCGCCTCTTCTATGCGGGAGAGGTCTTCGTCGGAGAGCTTTATCTCGGTTGCGGCGGCGTTCTCTTCGAGGTACTTGCGGCGCTTGGTACCGGGTATCGGGACTATGTCCTCGCCCTGGCGCAAGAGCCACGCGAGCGCTAGCTGCCCAGGTGTGGCGTCTTTCTCGTTAGCGATTTCCTCTATCCGGTCCACGAGCTGCATGTTCTGCCGGAAGTTCTCCTCGGCAAATCGCGGAAACCGCTGCGCCCGGACGTCACCCTCGGCTAAATCTTCGGGGCTCTTGATCTGGCCGGTCAAAAAGCCGCGCCCGAGCGGGCTGTAAGCGACGAAACCTATGCCGAGGTCCCGCAAGACCGGCAGGTGCTCGTCCTCGACGTCCCGCGTAAAGAGCGAATACTCGGTCTGCAGAGCGCTGATCGGATGTACCGCGTGAGCCCGGCGGATGGTATCCGGCGAAGCTTCAGAGAGCCCGAGAAAGCGCACCTTGCCGGCCTCGACCAATTCTGCCATCGCCCCAACGGTGTCTTCTATGGGGGTTTCGGGGTCCACCCGGTGCTGGTAGTAGAGGTCTATGTGGTCTGTGCCGAGCCGCTGCAGCGAGTCGTCGCAAGCCTTTCGGACGTACTCCGGTTTACCGTTGACCCCGAGCCGGGTGCCGTCCTCGGCCCGCTCGTTGCCGAACTTGGTCGCGAGCGTGACCGAGTCCCGCCGGTCGGCTATGGCCTTCCCGACGAGCCGCTCGTTGGTAAACGGACCATACATGTCCGCCGTGTCGAGAAACGTTACCCCGAGGTCTATGGCCCGGTGGATGGTGGCTACCGACTCGTCCTCATCCCCGGTACCGTAGAACTCGCTCATCCCCATGCAACCGAGCCCTAATTCCGAGACCCTCAGCCCCTGGCCGCCCAGATTACGATGCTCCATACCGCTCCTTCCAGCGAAAGCTTCTGCCGCGCTTTGCTCCTACACTCCTACACACTTCCTGAGTTTACAACTTACTTACCCGCCGCCGCAGGTTTCCCAAGCCCGGCTACCGGGAACTCTTTTAGCAGAAGCTTGTAGTAAAACCTGCGGAAAGAGGTTCCACGATGGCCCAGTGCGAGGTCTGCGGCAACGACTACGACAAGGCGTTCACCATAGAGATGCCGGGGAGCGGCTCCCACACTTTCGACAGCTTTGAGTGCGCGATCCACGCGCTCGCCCCGACCTGCGACACCTGCGGCGTCCGGGTTATCGGGCACGGCCAGGAAGCCGACGGCTCATTCTTCTGCTGCGCCCACTGCGCCGAAGCCGCCGGGGCCAGCGGAGTCCAGGACCGCGCTACATAGACGCCCGGCCCAACCTGAACGGGTAGCCTTCTCCAAGAACGTCCGCCTCTACCGGTGGATCTCACCGGCGGATTCCACCAGCACTTTGAAAACAATCGGTCGTCAGGCATGGTTATACCGGGTCCGGCTTGTTAGGATGTAAGGGTAGTTATGCGCCGAAGGCTGGTCAGTGGAACATTCATCCACGAAGTCATACAAAATACTCGCTGATCCTCGAGTCTCTCTCGTAACTTTAGCCGTATGGGCGGTCGCCGCGGTGGTATTCGCCAGTCTGGCCGGAGACTCCACGGGACGGGACGTGGTGGCGGGCGTTATCTATTGGACGTGCGCCGCGGGTGCCGCGACCACTCTGATGCTCGCCTTCTCAAATACTGCGGAGAAGGCGGAGAAGATCTTCTGGGGTATGCTCGGAGCCGGTCTGCTAGTCCGCTTTGCCGGTTTTCTGGTCTGGCTCGCGCTCCGGGACACAACCACCGCCGCGGGTGGCGTGCTCTTACCGCAGGCATTGTATTTGGTATCTTACGCCCTGCTCTTCGGGACTCTGTTATTGCTCGTAAGCATTACAGCCCGCAGGATTTCCGGGGTCTGGGCGCTGGACTCTTTGGGCATCATGCTTTCCGTCGGGGTGGGGATCTACTACTTCGTACTCGATCCGGCGGTCTCCGCCGGACTGCTCACCGGCCGGGAATCAATTGCCGTTCTCGCCCGGCCGGTGTTCGATGCGGCGCTGCTATTTTTCGCGCTCGTGACGTTCTCGGCGTCCCGCAAGCCGCCATATGCCGGGGCGCTTTCTCTAGGCTTCACGAGCCTGCTGGTAGCGGACGCGATCTACCTGTCCGGCATCAACGGGGGACCGTATGAGATCGGGCGCTGGCCCGAGATGTTGGCCGCGCTCGGAATCCTCTTTCTCGGCCTCGCTGCGCTCCGGGCGGTCCCGACGAGCTTCGAGCCCCACAACCGCATCAGCCCCTGGAGGACTTTCTTGTTCTGGTTCGGTCCGCTCTCACCCCTGGTCCACTTCAGCGTACTGCTCGTATGGGGCGCGTTGAACCCGCCGCTGCCGGCCTACGTCCTCGCGGGTTGCGCCGCGCTCCTCCTCTACGCGGCTCTGCGCGTGTCCCTCGTCTCCTTTGTAAACCAACGGATGAACCGCGAACAGCAGCAAGAAGCCCGCAGGCTCGAACAGGGCCGCATACTCTACGACCTGCACGACTCTGTAAAGCAGAGCGTGCACGGCATCTCCCTTACACTCTCCGCCGCCGCCGAAGCGGAGCGCCGGGGCAACAGCCGGGCTACCCGCGAGAACCTCGGCCGGGCGCTCTCCGCCGCCCGCGAAACCGAATACCGGGTATCCCAACCTTACGATGAGCTCTGGAACCTCGACCACACACCCTCCAGGAGCCTCGGCGACTTTCTGCGGCACCGGCTCTCCAGGTTCGAGGAGTACTTCGGTATAAAGACCCACGCAGACCTCCGGGTCCCACTCGAAAGCTTGAGTCCTGAAGAGTCCGCCACCGCAAACCGCTTTGCCACCGAGGCTTTCTGGAACGTCGCAAAGCACTCCGGCGCCCGGAACCTGTACCTGGAATCCCGGCAAGTGGGCGGCGTCCTACTCCTGCGCGTCCGGGACGACGGCCGCGGCTTCGACCCCCGCAAACCAGTCCCCGGCCTCGGCTTGAAGTTTCTCCGCCAACGCGCCGGAGAAGCCGGCGCCAACCTAGACGTCATCTCCCGTCCCGGCGCCGGGACCACGGTCCAACTCCGCTTCGACCGGCGACAGAAAAGACATAGCCCACATATTTGAAATGTATGTTACCTGCTCATATGTGCTATTTGGATGTATCTTTCAGGTCATATTAGACATGCCCGAAGTTAGTGAGAAAATACCTCTAGCGATCGAAAGGAGAACGCTCGTGACAGAGTCTTCACAAGAGAGCCGCCAGGAGACCTCCGTAGAGACCCTGGTCGAGACCAGCGGGCTGACCAAACGTTACGGGTCGAAGATAACCGCCGTCGACGACCTGGACTTGCACGTGCGCCGGGGTGAAGTCTACGGTTTTCTGGGGCCTAACGGGGCCGGCAAGACGACCACCTTGCGGATGCTACTCGGCCTTATAAAGCCGTCGTCGGGTACCGCGAGCGTGCTCGGGCGGACGCCGGGCGCGCCGCAGACGCTTGAGCGGGTCGGTGCTCTGGTCGAGTCCCCCGCCTTCTACCCTTACCTCTCGGGCCGGGACAACCTGCGGGTAATGGCTAGCTACTCCGGGGCTCAGAGAAACCGCATCTCGGAAGTTCTGGAAACGGTAGAGCTTTCCGGGCGGGCCAAGGACAAGTTCAAGAAATACTCGCTAGGTATGAAGCAGCGGCTCGGGGTGGCGGCGACCCTTTTAAAAGACCCGGAACTCTTGATCCTGGACGAGCCGACAAACGGTCTTGATCCGAAGGGCATGGCCGACATGCGGGATCTCATCAGGAGGCTTGGGCAGGGCGAGAGGACCGTGCTGCTCTCCAGCCACATGCTCGGGGAGGTGGAGCAGATCTGCGACCGGGTGGGCGTTATCCGGGAGGGCGGTCTGGTCGCCGAAGGTACGGTCGCCGAGTTGCGGGGCCGGGAAGAGGTCGTAGTACGGGCCGAGCCCGCGGAAGAGGCCCGCCGCATCGTCGAAAAGCTCTCCGGCGTCGAAGAGGTCCGGGTTTCGGACGGTGTACTCCACATCGCAGCCGACGCCGAGGCGGCGGAGATCAACGCCAAACTGGTAGAGGCGGGACTGCGGGTGAGCGAACTGCGGGTCGCCGGACAGTCCCTGGAAGAAGTCTTTCTGGAGCTTACCGGTGAAGAACCACGGGAAGGAGACGAGTAGGATGGGAGCCAGCTTCGGGGCGGAGACGCTAAAACTCCGCAAACGGCCGGCGACGTGGGTACTGCTGTTGATCCTCGTGGCCGCGGTCGCACTCTTCGGCTACGTGTTCAACTACATATTTACCGTCAATACCTCTCAGCAGGGGCAGCCGCCAGGTTTCCAGGAGGCTGTCCTGCAGTACGTCTTGCCGGAGAGTGTGCTGGTCAACGTAGTCGGTAGCTTGGCTAACTTTGGTAGCGCGCTCGCGCTCATCCTAGGTGCGCTCACGGTCGGCAGTGAGTATGGCTGGGAGACGGTAAAGACCACTCTCACCCAGAAACCGGGCCGACTCTCGATATTCGCCGGTAAGATCGCCGCGGTAGCGGTTATCTTGCTAATCTTCGTACTAGCCGTACTTGCGCTCGGCGTGGTGAGCAGCTACCTGATAGCGAACGCCGAGGACGCCACCATAAACTGGCCGTCGTTTGGGGACTGGCTGCAGGCGATAGGCGTTGGATGGTTGATCCTGGGTACTTTCGCGGCCATGGGTATCTTTCTCGCGACGCTGTTCCGGGGAACGGCACTGGCTATCGGGCTCGGACTGGTCTACTTACTGGTCCTGGAGAACCTGTTTATCGGTCTTGCGACCCAGAGTGACACCGTACAAGACATTGGTAAGGCCCTCCCGGCAAAAAACTCGCTAGACCTTTCTGAGTCTCTCGGCAATGTTCCCCAGTTCCTGGCCGTTCCGGGAGAGAACGTGGACGCAACACAGGCCGCGCTGGTACTCGGAGCTTACACCGTCGTGTTCCTCGTATTGGCGGTGATCCTGTTCCGGCAGCGGGACATGGCTTAGACAAAGCTACTCTAAGGGCTTGGACGACCGTTCGGATGTTCGGTACTCTCGTCGTAACGGTTTACTATCGGCATCCGGCGGTCCCGGCCGAAGGCGCGGCCCGTGACCTTGATACCTATTGGGACCTGGCGGCGCTTGTACTCGGCTCGGTCCACTAGTTTCACCACCTGCCGGACGTCTTCCTCGTTAAAGCCGGCGGCTACTATCTCGCCGATACCCATGTCGTTCTCGATGTAAGCTTCGAGGATCGGGTCCAGGGTCTCGTAGGGCGGTAGGGAATCCACGTCGCGCTGGTCGGGCTTTAGCTCGGCGGAAGGTTCTTTGGTCAGAATGGTCTCCGGGATGACCTCGCGGCCCTCGACCTCGTTTATGTACCGGCTCACGCGGTAGACGAGGGTCTTGGGGACGTCCCGGATCACCGAGAACCCGCCTGCGGTGTCGCCGTAGAGCGTCGAGTAACCCACGCTGCCCTCGCTCTTGTTCCCGGTCGAGAGCACCACCCAGCCGAACTTATTGGATAGCGCCATCAGGATGTCACCCCGGATACGGGACTGCAAGTTCTCCTCGGTCACGTCCTCCGGCAACCCCTTGAACGCCGGTTCGAGCATCTCGCGGTAGGCGTCGAAGGCCGGGCCTATGGCGACCTCCTGGGTGTCTATGCCTAGGTTCTTAGCTAGCGCCTTGGCGTCGGTGTTGCTCCCCTCGGAGGTGTAGCGGCTCGGCATGAGGACGCCGGTCACGTTCTCGGGGCCGAGGGCCCGGGCGGCGACCGCCGCCCCGAGCGCGGAGTCGATGCCGCCGGAGAGCCCGAGCACCGTCCGCGAGAAGCCGTTCTTTTTCCAGTAGTCCCCGAGACCCAGGACCAGCGCGCCGAGCACCTCGCCTTCTTCGGAGAGTAGTTCTTCGGTGCGGGGCTCCTCGGCGTCTCTCGGGAGCCCTCTCGGCTCGTAGCCGGGGACCGGCGTGACTTCTACGGGGGTGTCGGGATTCTCCTTGCGGGGCCGGGGGTCGTGTAGACGCCGGATCAGGGCTTCCTCCGGATGCAAGTCCACGAATAAGAGGTCCTCCTCGAACTGCTTTGCCCGAGCCAGTAGCCGCCCGTCCGGACCAAAGACCACCGAGTGCCCGTCAAAGACCAGCTCATCCTGGCCGCCGACGAGGTTGCAGAACAGCACGTAGCACCCGTAGTCCGAGGCCCGGACGCTCAGCATGCGTTCTCTGGAAGCGCCCTTCAAACGGTGGTACGGGGAGGCCGAGATGTTGAGCAATACGCTCGCCCCGCCCAGAGACTGCTCCCGGGCCGGTCCTCCCGGGTACCAGATGTCCTCGCAGACGTTTACACCGACGACCGACGGCCCGAAGCTTAGAGTCTGGCTTCCCGCGCCCTCGCGGAAGTAGCGGTTCTCGTCAAAGACGCCGTAGTTCGGCAGGTAACGCTTGTGATAGCGGTAGAGGATCTCCCCGCCCGAGGCGACGGCGCAGGCGTTAAAGAGGTCCACGTCGAGGTCTACGAAACCGACCGCGGCGGCCACGCCTTCCGGGACTTGCCGGGCGAACTCTTCGGTGGCCGTGAGGTTGTCTTCTATAAAGCTCGGGCGCAGGAGAAGGTCTTCCGGCGGGTAGCCTGTCAGAGTAAGTTCGGGAAACGCGACGAGTTCCGCCCCTTCGTCCACCGCCCGGCGGAGCGTATCGGCCGCCTTCTCGGCATTACCCCAGATATCTCCGACGGTCGTATTGATCTGGGCCAGCGCAACTCTCATGCCGCTAATATATCGCGCCGGAGATGTTCTTGCCGGTCAAACCCGGGCTGTTTCTCACAAACGTACTGCAAAAGAGAACTCCGTACAGGTTTACATCGGGCATCCGGCGCGTATAGAGTAGCGGACGTAAACAGAGTTAGCAGGGAGAACCGGCGCGTGGCAAAGAAGGTTTCGTCTCCCCGGGAAGCCAGGGAGCACGCGGAGAAAGCGGCGCGCAAGGCCAGCCCTTGGATAAAGGGGTGGCCCGCTCCGGCTATGTGGCAAAGGGTGTTTTCTACGCGGCCATCGGGTTGCTGGCCGCCCGCGAGTCGCTCGGGTTCGGCGGCCTGACTACCGGCGGTGGCGGGGTGATGCAGAGCATCGGCGCCCAGCCTTTCGGGAGGGTTCTGCTGCTCGTACTGGCGGCCGGGCTGATCGGGTACGCGCTGTGGAAACTCGTGCAGGGCATCATGGACCCGGAGGACAAGGGCCGGGACGCGACCGGCCTGATCCGGCGCTCGAGCTACGCTGGAAGCGGTGTTCTACACGGCACCCTGGCCTTTGTCGCCGCCCAGGAAGCGTTCGACCCGGCAGGCGGCAGCGACGCCAAGGACGACCTGACGGCTCAGGTCTTGGCCCAGCCTTTCGGCCAGTTACTGGTAGCGGTGGTCGGCTTGGTCGTCTTGGGCGTCGGTCTCTATCAGTTCTACGCGGCCATAAACCTGAAGTTCCGGGACGAGTTGAAGCTAGAGGAGATGAGCCGGGGCGAGAGGCGCTGGACCATGATTGCCGGGTCTCTGGGCACCACGGCCCGCGCCCTGATCATCGGCGTCGCCGGAGCGTTCGTGATCCTGGCCGCCTACCAGGCGGACCCGAGCGAGACCCGGGGTCTCGGGGGCGCGCTCGCTACCCTGGCTAGCCAACCCTTCGGTCCCTACCTGCTCGGCGCCGCAGCCTTCGGGTTCGCCGCCTACGCGGTTTTTATGTTCTTTGTGGCCCGCTACCGCCACGTCGAGCCACACTGACTCCGCCATACAGGCTTTCCCGGAAGGATAGTAAACTACCAACCATGAACACCCCGGAGAAACCGGACAGCAGTATAGCGGAGACCCTGGAGGCTACCAGAGTCTCGGCGGGAGCTGCCGGAGCCCTGGCGGCTGGCCTGCTCGCAAAAGCGTGCCGGCAGATACCCGAGGACGCGAACGGACCGTACATGGAGGTAGTACGGGGGCTGGCACAAGACCTGGAGAAGCAGTTGGAATCCCTGGCGAAAGCCGGACACGAGCCCGCGCCGGTGGATGCTTTAGTCGATGGGGCGCTGTGCTGCGCGGACCTGGCGAACCTGACGGCCTGCGCGCTGCCGGAGCTACCGGAAGAGAGGGTACCGCAAGCCGCCGCGGCCGCCCACCTGGCAATCGGGGCCGCGCGGGCTTTCGGGGCCGGCATCGAAGCGGGAACCGGAGGTCTCACAGAAATCCACGAGGAGAACACGCTCCGGGACGCGCGAGGAGTGTCGTGGAGGGTAGGGCTTGCAACCCGGCAGGTGGAAGAAGCAACGGGTGCTCTCGGGAGATAGCCGAGTTCCGGTTTTATCCGCGGTCCGATCCTCGGTCCGCGGCTTTATTTAAAGGTGCCTGCTACCGGCTCTCCGGATAGAACCTCGCGTACCGCCCGGGCGACTTGTAAAAGGTAACGGTCGTCGTTCGGGACGAAGTCTTTGAGGCTTACCGGGTGTGTCGTGGAATTCTGTTTTCCGTACTCCCACTCCCTGGCCGGGACGCTTTCTCCGGCGTAGAGAAGCTCTACGAACTGGAGATCTAGCCACAGTATGGCGGCGACCTCTTCTTTCTGGAGACGGAGGTCTTTTGGCTGGAGAGGTGAGACCAGCAGGAAGACGTCGTGGAACTCCCGGTCGCAGCCGCCAGGTATATCCTGCTCGACTTTGCGGGTCCCGAGCGGTATCAGGTCCCGGGGATTTACTTGTAAGCCGAGCTCTTCTTCTACCTCCCGCAGCCCGTCGAAGGTGGTTTCGCCGGAGGCAAGGTGTCCGGCGGCGGTTACATCCAGCTTGCCGGGCCAGGTCTCTTTCGCGGCGGCGCGGCGCTGGACGAGCAGGTACGGCGGCCCGCCGGAACTACCCCCGGCGTCTCCGGGAGTCGAGATCCAGCAGTGAAAGCACCGGTGAAAGAGGCCCCGGCGGTGGGCCTCGCTCTTCCAGACGACCTCACCGGTCGGCTCTCCGGAAGAGTCCAGGATGTCTACCTTTTCGTCCAAGGAGTAAAGCGTAGCACGGTATCCAGAGCCCCGGAGGTGCTAGCATACCCGGCGTGACCACAAAGCATAGAGAAGACGAGCGGCGCGTAGACCTCGTTTTCGAGGGCGGCGGGGTAAAGGGCATCGCGCTGGTCGGCGCACTCTCGGTCCTGGAAGAGCGCGGTTTCGTGCCCCAGCGGCTCGCGGGGACTTCTAGCGGGGCCATAGTCGCCGCGCTGCGGGCCGCGGGCTACACGGCCAAAGAGCTGCGGGAAATAGTGCAGAACCTGGATTACGACGACTTTCTGGATACCGGCTGGGAGGACCGGATCCCCCTTCTCGGTAAACCCCTGAGCGTTCTAAAGGACCTCGGTGTCTACGAGGGCGATGCCGTGTACGAGTTCGTGCGAGGGCTGCTCGCCGCGCGGGGGATAAAGACCTTCGGGGACCTGGCCGGGCTGAATCCACCGGATGACCCGCGCCACGGGCGGGGCTACCGCTACCGGCTGCAGGTGGTCGCCTCCGACCTCACGGAGCGGCGGCTGCTCGTTTTGCCGCGGGACGCGGGCGTTCTTGGCATAAAAGATCCGGACGAGCTGGAGGTGGCGCTCGCGGTACGAATGAGCGCGAGCATCCCGATCTTCTTCGAGCCGGTACACTTTACAAACCCGCGGACGGGCCGGGAACACCTGATCGTGGACGGCGGCATCCTCTCGAACTTCCCGGTCTGGCTCTTCGACGTCGAAGGCGGGCCCCGGTGGCCGACGTTCGGGCTAAAAACAGTAGGCGACCCACGCTCCTCACTGGCCGAGAGCCTAGGGGTACCTCTTCTAGCCGCCGGTAGCCCGCCGGGCGTCCTCGTAGACTACCTGCAGAGCCTGGCCCTGACCGTCCTCGAAGCCCGCGACCGGGTCTACCTCGACACCGCGGACTTCGCCCGCACCATCGCCGTACCCTCCCTCGGCGTCCGGATAACGGACTTCGACCTTCCCCCTGAAAGAGCCCGGACGCTCTACGAGTCCGGCCGCGCCGCCACGGAAAAGTTCCTCGAAAGCTGGAGCTTTGAGGGCTACATCGCGGCGTTCCGCCGGGGTCCGGTGCCCTCCCGCCGGCAAGATACAGCAGAGAAGATGCGCCGGGCAGCGCGGGAGCTTCCCACGGAGGGCTCTTGGTAAGTACGTTCTGTAGAGAAGAGTGCGCGCCTTGTAAAAGCGTCCCGAGTAGGTTATCTTCGTCCGTATCGGTATGAACGTCGACGAGATATCAAGTACCTGCGCGTCGCTTTCTAGACGACGCACTACTCCCGGGGAGAAAATTCACTTAACATGTTCCTCTTAGATAGTCTTGGCCTGCTCCTAGCTCTTTTCCTGGTTACTTTGAATGCCTTGTTCGTGGCGGCGGAGTTCGCCTTCGTAAAGATAAGGGCTACACAGGTAGACCGGCTGGTCGAGGAGGGCAAAGCCGCCGCCGGAGCGGTCAAGACTGCGACCAGAAAGCTCGACGCTTACCTCTCCGTGTGCCAGTTAGGGATCACGATTGCGTCCCTGGGCCTCGGCTGGGTCGGCGAGCGCGCCTTCGAGCATTTGCTGGAACCTCTGGCGTTGGCGGTCGGCCTCCCGGAAGGCACCACGCTTATCGCGATACCCATTATCGCCTTCCTGATCATAACTTTCCTGCACGTTGTCTTCGGGGAGCTTGCGGCCAAGAGCGTTGCGATAGCCCGGCCGGAGGGTACCTCGCTTTTCGTGGCGCCGTTTATGCGGGCGTTCTACTACCTGTTCCTGCCCGGCATCTACGTGTTCAACGGCACGGCCAATGCGTTCGTGAGACTTTTTGGGATACCGCCGATCTCGGAGACCGAGGAGACACACACGGAGGGCGAGTTGCGGATGCTCATCTCCACCTCGACCCGCCAGGGTGTTCTGGACGCCGACGAGGAGAACATGCTGGACAACATCTTCGACCTTGAAGACACCAGCGCCCGGGAGATCATGGTCCCCCGCCCGGACGCCGTGACGTTGGCGGCGCACCTGCCACTAAAAGACCTCATTACGGTCGCAGCGGCCGGTCACTACACCCGCTACCCGGTGCACGAGGACGACTCGGCGGACAACATAATAGGCACAGTACACGTAAAAGACGTACTACGGGCCGTTGAGACCCACGGCGGCCTCGACGCCGACGTTACCGCCCGGGACCTGATGCGCGGGGTTCTCATAGTCCCGGAGAACCGCCGCATCGACGACATCCTGGAGGACTTCCAGAAACAAGAGATTCAGATGGCTATCGTTATCGACGAGTGGGGATCGTTCGAGGGACTGTTTACCCTGGAGGACATTATCGAGGAGATAGTCGGGGAGATCCGGGACGAGTTCGACGAGGAAGAGCCTTCCCTGCGCAAGCTCGACAACGGAGCCTACATGGTGGACGGCCGGATCCCGATCCAGGTAGTAAACGATGCCCTTGACTCAGGGTTCGAGAGCGAAGACTTCGATACCATCGGCGGCCTTGTTCTCGGGCAACTCGGCCGCGTCGCCGAAGTCGGCGACGAAGTCCGGGTCAACGGTCATACCCTGCGCGTCGATGAGATAGACGGCTCCCGTGTAGCCCAGGTACAGGTCCTCAGCCACAACGACCTGAAGCCGTCCGCCGACGGCACCGACGAGCCGGAAGAGAAAAAGTAGGACCGCGCTAAAGTTTTCCGGCGGGCGGGCCGATAACCACCCTAGCCCGGTACGGGGCGGGTAACACGCACCACTCGCCGAGGAGCCGTGCCGGGCCCCTTTCTTCTCTTCTAATCTTTCAGGCGAAAGATATGTACACGGCTACGACCACGAGGGTCAGTAGGACTGAGATCGCCATGAGCTCTTTCATGCGCTAACGTCTCCTTTCTGTGGAAGCCGCCAGGTTTCTACGGCTGTATCGGGGTACGGTCCTGCAAGGAGTTTAGCCGGGAGTATAAGCCGCCGGCCGAAACCAGGTCATCGTGGCTCCCGCTCTCGGCGACTCTCCCGCCGTCGATGACGAGTATTCTGTCGGCGTCCCGGACGAGCCTCATCTCGTGGGCGATGATAAACGTCGTCCTTCCGGCGGTCAGCGCCTGCCAGTTGCCCTCGATGGCGTCGGCGGCCTCGGCGTCGAGCCCGGACTGCGGCTCGTCCAGGATCAGGATCGGGGTGTCCCGGAGCATCGCCCGCGCTATGGAGATCCGCTGCCGCTGACCACCGGACAGACTATCGCCCCGCTCCGAGAGCAGTGTGTCGTAGCCGTCGGGCATCTCCCGGATAAACCCGTCGGCCCCGGCGAGCCTGGCGGCGCTTGCTATATCTTCTCTGGTAGCCTCCGCCCGGCCGTAGGAGATGTTCTCCGCGACCGTCGCCCGGAACAGCATCGGCTCCTGGGGCACAAAGGTTATGGAGTCCCGCAGCGACTTCAGGGTAAAGTTCTTTATGTCGCGGCCGTCGATCTCTACCCGGCCCTTTTGCGGGTCGTAGAGGCGGGCGAGCAGGCTGGTCACAGTCGTCTTTCCCGCGCCGCTCACCCCGACGAGCGCCACCCGGCTGCCGGGTTCCGCCTCGAAGCTCATGCCGCGCAGCACCTCCCCGGCTTCTTCCCCGTAGGAGAAAAACACATTCTCGAACGTTACCCGGCCGTCGAGGCGCGGGGCGGATACGGCATCCGGGGATTCCTTGACGGTCGGGTCGGCGTTCAGTAGTTCCACGATGCGCTCGCCGGAGACCAGGGACTTGCCGATCTGGTTTACCTGGCGGCTGAGCGCCCACAGCGGCGAGAGCAGGAGGCCGACGTAGCCGATTATCACGGTAAGCTGTCCGAGGGTGAGAGATTCCGCGAGCACCTGGCGGGCACCGAAGTACAGGACGAGCGCGGTGCCGAAACCGCCGACGACCCCGAGCAAGATGCTGAACTTCGCCTCGATAAGCGAGGAGTCTACGCTGGCATCCAGAGACTCGTGGCTTTCTTTCTGGAAGCGGCGCAGCTCGTCGTTCTCGCGGCCGAAGATCTTGACCGCCCGGATGCCGGTTATGGCTTCCTGGATCACCGACGCTATCGCCCCCTCGCGGGTACGAACGACCCGCATCCGCTCGATCAGGGACTTCCGGTAGAGCTTTATTGCGAGAAACAGAAACGGGACTGTAACCAGAGCCAGCAGGGTCAACTGCCAGCTCAGCAGCAACATAACCGTCAGCATCCCGACCAGGATAAAAACGGACGAGCCGATCTCCACGATAGAGTCCACGAGCAGGCTCCGGACTTCTTTTACGTCGCTGGTTACCCGCGTGATGGTATCCCCGGTCCGCCGCTCGCCGTGGTAGTCGAGCCCGAGGGCGTGAACCTTTTTGTAGAGCGCCTCGCGCATGTCGAACACGGTCTGCTGCCCGAGCTTCTGCATCAGGTAGCGCCGGTAAGCCGCGACTCCCCGGCTCGCCGCCGTTAAAAACACCGTTAGGAAAGCTATCACCGCGAGCAGGGTCACCGGGTCCATCCCGAAGACCGGTTCCGGGTTCGACTTGACCACGCGATCGAGCGTCAGGGCCAGCGGCCACGGGGTAGCCAGACTCATCCCCGTCTCCGCGAACAGCAGTATCAGCGCCGCGAGGAGCCCCAACCGGCGGGGTTTCAGGAACGGTACGAAATGTGAGAGTGTCTCCGAGGTACGCCGGAGGTTTATCCGTAAGTTACTAAACGTTTTTGGCACATACAGAGGATACCGCAAGCCGGGCGGTTAGAATGTAAAGGAAATACCCCACACAGACGAGGAGCCGCCGGTGACGCGTAGGGTCGTGGCAGCCGTAGAAGACCTGTTGTTCCGAAGCAAGATCTCCGAGACCGCAAAGGAACTCGGGATCGAGGCCAGCTTTCCCCGCAGCCCCCGGAAGCTTTTCGCCACGCTCCACGAATCCCCGCCCGACCTTCTAGTCCTCGACCTCAACTCCGCCCGCTTTGAGCCGCTGGAGATAATCCGGGAGGTCAAGTCCGGCGGCGGGCTCTCGGGGCTTCAAACCGTCGGCTTTCTCTCCCACGTCCAGACCGACCTCGCCCTCTCCGCCCGCGAAGCCGGCTGCGACAGGGTCGTGGCCCGCAGCGCCTTTACAAAAGACCTGCCGAAGATCCTTGGGGGAGCGACCCATGTCCGGTAGCGGTCCCGGCGAAAGTTCAGCCCTGAAAGGCTGGGAGAGACTTTCCTCCAAGAAGCTTATGGAGACGCCGTACTTCACGGTCCGGTCCGATAGGCTCCGGCTACCCGACGGGAAGGTCAAGGAGAACTACTACGTCCTGGAGCGCCCGGACGCCGCCATAATCTTCCCCGTAACTAGGGAGGGAAACGTGATCTTGGTCCGCCAGTACCGTCCTCCTCTGGAACGTATGGAACTCGGGCTTCCGGCCGGGCTCGTCGATACCGGAGAAGAACCGGAGGCTGCGGCCCAGCGTGAACTACAGGAGGAAACCGGCTGCGCGGGCGGCGAGTGGACCGCTCTGGGAGCTATAGCGTCTTCACCGAGCTTAAAGGACAATTGGGCTTACCTGTACCTCGCCCGCGACGTCGAGAAGATCTCCGGCCAGAACCTCGACGAACACGAGCGGCTCGAAACCGTTGAAGTCCCGGTCGGGGAGGTGCGAGGGCTGGTCCACGACGGACGGTTAGTAAGCTCCAGCGGGGTCGCAGCGGTCATGCTGGCCCTGGAGAAGTTAGACAAGAGCGAAAGCTTGAGGGGGAAATAGTGTCGGAACTCTGGCAGTTTGGGGGGTTAATCCTGATCGCGGTCATCGCGGCGGCGCTGTGGTTTTTTGTTATCTACAAACCACGCCACACCGTTGAAGGCGAGGAAGAACTGGACCCGATAAATAACCCTCCGGAGGACGAGGAGAAAAGTTAGGTAGCAAAACAGAAGCCCGGGGCTGAAAACCCCGGGCCGATAAACGCTCTGTAATGCTGTGCTAGCAGATGCTAGCGGTTACTAGCGAGCGCTAGCAGGTAAAGGAGCTGCCGCAGCCGCAGCCGCCCTGGACGTTCGGGTTGTTGACGGCGAAGCCGGCACCCATGAGACCGTCGACGTAGTCGAACTCGCTGCCCATTATGTATGGGACGCTCATGGCGTCGATCAGGACCTTGACACCCTTGGTCTCGATAATCTCGTCGTCGTCGTTGATCTCGTCGTCGAAATAGATCGAGTACTGGAACCCGGAGCAGCCGCCCGGCCGAACCCCGATGCGCAGAGCGAGGTCCTCTTCGCCCTCCTGCTCCATCAACGCTTTGACCTTGTCGGCCGCGTTGTCGGTTATGGATACTATAGTGGTCTGCTTCTGATCCATCAGCACCCCCTGAAAAAGGCCGCGGTAGAGTAAAACGTCTGAAATACTCCTCCGATTATTACACCGCGCAGCCGATACTTCAACGCCGCTTTTTCGCGGAGGACCGTCCCGGCAACCTGCGGGATAGCCTTCGCGACAGCCACCGGACGACGCCCCCGAAGACGGTCCGCGCCGTTTTTTGCACCTTCTTTTTCGATACCGCCAGGGACTTTTGTAGCCGCAACATTAGGGAGCCCGGGTTTAACGCCCCGAGGACGCGCCGCCACCGGGGAAGGTTATCCAGCGACTCAACCGCCCGGTCATAGGCGCGGGTTACCCGGGTGCGGGTCTCGGCTCGTGGTTTCCCGGAGTAGAGGTGGTCGGAGTAGGCCCGGGCGAAGTCCCGGAAACTTTCTTCCTCGACCCCGGCAGCCCCGGAGAGCAGCAGCAGTTTCTCGGTCGGTGTCAGAGACGGTGAGCCCGCGAGACCGCTGCTCTTGCCCGGCGGCAACACGTCGCTGAGCCGGGCTATGAGGTCCCGGTAGAGGTTCTCCGGCCAGCGCCAGAAGCGGAGGCTGCGTTTGGAGAGCGGTATGGCGACCAGTAATAGAGCCGGCGCAAAGATGTAGAGCGGCCACGCCGGGGTTCCCTCGCGCGGGCCGGAGGTACCGCCGGTAGCGGTGTCCCGTAGCTCGGACTCGCCGGCCGGGGAGTTCGAGATCTCATCCCGGTAAGCGGGGCTGCCAGGGATGAGGTCCTGCCGCCCGTCTCCGGACGGCTCGATCCGGGCTGCGTTCTGTTGCATTGTCTGTGGTACGGAGAAGCCGGGGGTCGGGTCGAACGGGTACCAGCCGACGCCGGGAAAGTAGACCTCAACCCAGGTGTGCATGTTCCGGCCGGTGACCAGGTACTCGTTGGTGTCGAGCTTCTCCCCGGAGGACGCCCCGTAGACCACCCTCGCGGGTACGCCCATCTCCCGGCTCACGAGCGCCATCGAGGTTGCGAACTGGGTACAGAACCCTTCGCGCTCGTCCCCTAGAAACCGCTCTATCGCCCGGTCTCCCCGGCGGAAGTTCGCGTCCAGGTTGTAAGCAAAGCCGCCGTCGTAGACCAGGTAGCGCTCTATCGCCCGGGCCGTCTCGTAAGGGGTGTCTGGCGAATACTCGCGCTCTATTACGTCCGCCGTCTCCCCCACGACCCTCGGGGTACTCTGCGGAATCTGGAGGAACTTCTCCCTCACCGCCGCCGGGTACGAAGTCCCGGAGGTTTGTAGCTGGCCGGTCGTCGGCTGGGGCACCTCGGAGATTATTTCGTAGAAGCGACCTTTGGAAAGATTCTCATCTACCGCCCACGAGCCGTCGGAGCGCCGGTCGGCTTCCGGCAGGGAAGTGTTGGATATCTGGTACCCCCCGAAGACCAGGTTTGTTTCGGCGTTTAGGACCCGGAACCGCTGGCGGACGACGCGGGTCTCTACGCCGGAGGCTATCTCCTCGCCGTCATCGGCGCCGGGCTCGACGGTCGAGGACCACCGGACGCCGTCGAAGTAGTCGAGCGTTCCCCCGCGCCAGAGGAGTGGCTCTTGGCTGCGGACCCGCAGAAGCTCCGTGTCCCGGCCGGAATCCAGGTAGCTACCGACGTCGGCCTGCACGTCGAGGTGCGAGGTGCCGCCGGTACCTATCTCCGTCCAGTCCACGAGCGCCGGACGGATGGCGACGTCTTTTAAAGGGTCGAGCGTCAGGGTCAGCCCGAGGAGCGTGATGCCGGCAACCGCCGCTACGCCCGGCCACCCGACGTCCTCCATAAAACGGAAGCTTCCGGTAAAAAGTATCAGGAACACGCTGGAGATGATAAATAGCGCGAAGTACGGTCCCACGCCGGTCTCAAAGCTCACCGTGCTTATAACGCCGATGGTCAGCCCGAGCGTAACTATGGAGAATACCGGGCTCTTCTCGTAGAGGGTCGCCGAGGTCGCAAAGGCGGAGACCAACATGACCACCGGCAGCAGTATTACGAGCAGACCCGGTCTGTAGTCGTAGGGCACGGGCTGCAGGTACATGATCTCCGCGGCCTGGTAAACGTCGTTCCGGACTTCCAAAAAGAGGCTCTGCCAGCCCCCTATGGAGACTGGCGGCAACCCGTAGATTACGAGCAGCGTGTAAAGGATAATGGCTGGCGCTAGCAGGGCAAAGCGGTGCCGGCCCGTGGATGCCGTACAGAGCGCCGCGAGCGCCGCCCCGAAGAACAGCCAGGATACGCCCTCTCCGCTCTCGAACAGAACGCTGAAGGTGAGACCGGTCATTACAACGGCCGTGTACAGGGCTATCCGGGCCGCGGTTCCCGCTCCACTCCCCACGGCTACCCGGTTCTCCATGCGGCCCGGCCCCGTTCTCCGTTTCCGCCGGAAAGCCCGGCCACGCCGGGTCTCTTGCGCACGGCGAGTACCTCGGCCCCGGCTTCTTCCAGCGACCGGAGGCGCTCTCGGAAACTTTCCTCGCGGTCCTGGGCCGCCGGCCGCCGGGGCGCGTTCACCGGGCCTTCGTAGGTGTGGGTAGCGAGCGCCACCACGGTAACGGACATCCCCCCAGAGCGCAGTTCCCGGACACCATCCGGCAGTGCTTTGTCGGCCGGAGAGCCACCCCGGCGGCCGGTAGTTCGGGAAATCAGGATCACGCCTTCACCGAGCCGCTCCCGTTCCTCCCGGATGAACTCCGCCGGGTCTTTGTCGCCGTCGGCCCGGACGGTCGCCAGGAGGTCCATAGCCTCCCAATAAGAAGCTTCCCCCGCCGCAAAGCCGGAGGCGCTCCCAGCCCCGTCCGTGCAGGCTAGCCGGAACGTCAGACCCTCTTTAAAAAGATACCCGAGCACCGAGCCCGCGGCGGACACCGCATCCTCGACCTCATCCTGGGAGCTCCGCAGGCTCCCGCGAGAGAGGTCCAGGACCACCGAATAGCGCCGGGGAGCGTCTATGGAGAACTCCTTGACTATAAGCTCGCCGGTGCGGGCGACGCTCTTCCAGTGGATGTGCCGCCGGTCGTCGCCGCGGCGGTACTCCCTGAGGCCCGAAAAGTCTTCGCCGCGGGCGGCGCGCGCTCCCCGGCTGCCGGCCTCGACGCTGCCGCCGTGGACCGGGAACCCGGATAGATCGAAGGTCTCCGGGTATACCAGAACCTCCGCGCGCTCGTCGTGTCTCCGGGTAAAGCGCCAGAGTTCAAACAGGTCGAAGGAGCGGACCTCGGCCGGTCCGATCTGATACATTCCCCGGCGCTCGAAGGTGACCGGTAGCTCTACGATGTGGTCCTCATAGCTTTCTAAAAACGGAGCTTTAAAACTTTTGAGATCCGGCACGCGGTCTAGGATGTCGGCCCGCGGTCCGCGGAAACGAGAGGTGTTCGCGAGCAGCAGCCCTATCCGGGAGGTCTCTCCGGCCTGTATCTTTACGTCTTTTGGCATCTGGCGGTAGAGTCGCAGGGCCCTGGAGCTGAACAACCCGAGTGCGAGAGCCGCGGCGAGCAGCGCTCCGAACACGTAGGCTAGCTGGTAGAGTTGGGTGGTCCCGAAGATGGCCGCCAGAGCCAGCACGACACCGCCGGTCAATATCACCTGCCACCCGCGGGCCGTCGGCCGGATTTTTGCCCGCGAGACACCCCGCAAAGCTAGACCGCTTCGGTGATCGGGATCGAACCGAGTATGTCCCGCACCACGCCCTCGGCCCCTCCGGAAGCGTAACGGGCCTGCGAAGACGGGATGATCCGGTGCGAGAGCACGTAAGGGGCGAGCGCCTTTACATCATCGGGGATCAGGTAAGAGCGCCCCTCTAACGCGGCCCAGGCTTTTGACGCTGCCAGCAGCATCCGGCTCGCCCGCGGGGAAGCCCCGAGCCGTACCCCCTCATGCTTGCGGGTAGCCGCCGTTATGGAGACGACGTAGGAGAGCACCGACTCGGCGGCGTGGACCTCTTCCGCGAGCCGCTGCATCTCCAAAAATTCCTCCGTACTCACTACCGGCGAGAGCTCGGCCACCGGGTCCCGGGCGAGCTTGAGCAACCGTATCTCGGCGGCGGTGTCCGGGTACCCGAGATCCATCCGGACCATAAAGCGGTCGAGTTCCGCGTGGGGCAGCGGGTAGGTGCCGTCGTGCTCTATCGGGTTCTGAGTGCCGATTACCCCGAACGGCCGGGGCAGTTCCCGGCTTTCCCCGTCGACGGTTACAGAACCCTCCCCCATCGCCTCCAGGAGCGCGCTCTGAGTTTTCGGGGTGGCGCGGTTGATCTCATCCGCCAGGACCACGTTGGCAAAGATAGGACCGGCCCAAAACCGAAAAGAAGCATCCCCGCCCTCGTAGACGTTTAGCCCGGTGACATCCCCCGGCAGGAGGTCCGGAGTGAACTGTATGCGCCGGAAATCGGCCGCCAGCGACCGCGCGAGCGCCTTGGCGAGCAGCGTCTTGCCAACACCGGGCACGTCTTCTATAAGGAAATGCCCACCGGCGAGCATCGTCGCTACCGCAAGCTCTATGCTTTCCCGTTTGCCGGATACGGCGCGCTCGACGTTGCTTACTATCCTCGCAGCCGTATCTGCGACACCGCTGTAATCCAAAAATCTCCGACCAAAGCACTTTTACGACGAGCGACCATTATACCCCACGTCCGGCGGCGTCTAACGAAGTTCTATAGCCCGGCCTTTAGAAGGCCGGCTCTCCGTAGAACTGCTCGACGTAGCGGCGCTGGACGGCGTTCAGGCCCCGCGAGTACCACACCATGACCACGTAGCGCGGCTCTTTCGGGGTGGTCTTCGGGTACATGCCGCACTCCATCGGGAGCCGGTTACTCTTGCGGGCGTTACATTTGGTACAAGCAGCGACCACGTTATCCCAGGTGTTACCGCCGCCGCGCGAGAGCGGCTTTACGTGGTCCCGGGTAAGGGACTCTTTACGATTCAGGTCGTCGCGGTGCTTATTGCAGTACTGGCAGCGGTAGTTATCCCGGGCAAACAGAATGGTGTTGGTAACGTGCCGACGCAGGCGGCGTGGGATCTCCACGAACTTGACCAGCCGGATCACCAGCGGATAAGGATACTCGGTCCTCTCGGAGCGGAACTTCCGCTCCAGATGCGCCTCGACTATCTCGGCCTTCTCGGTGACAACGAGGACGATGGCCCTTTTTATCGGCACCAGGGCAACAGGCTCGTAACTAGCATTAAGAGTTAAGCATCTCGCCACAGCCGAATTTTAACATAGCCGGATATAGGGTGGAATTCCCGCAAGCGTAAAATCTTTGTTGCACACGCCCCCTCATCTACTCCCCGGTGTCCGTCTCCGGGCCGCGGTCTTTGGCGCGGCCCTCACGGCTTCGAGGATGGGAGCCGCAGATCCCCGGAAAGGGTCGGCCGCCGGCAGACCGGTCTCCGACGACACCCGCTCGACAAAGTCGCGGGCGGCGGCTTCGTCCAGGCCACCGGTGTTCACGCTGACGGCCACGACGGGCGCGGGTCTTACGAGGGCGGCGACCTCCTCGTAGAGCCGGGCGGCGCGGGCGGGCGCCGGGCGCGGGACACCGGCCATTATCTCCTCTCCGGAAGCGTCGCAGCAGAGGACCAGACAGTCCGGAGCCGAGCCGTGCAACAGGCCGAGCGTAACCCCAGAGTACGCCGGATGGCCGAGCGAACCCTGACCCTCGACGAGTATCAGGTCGGGAGCGGGACCTCCGTCCGAGGTCTCGCGGGCGGCTTCGAGGACGAGCTGTTCGGCAGCCCCGGCTATAAAATCCGCGACCACCGCGTCCACGCAGATACCCCACCCGGAGATAACTATCCCCGTCTGTCCCGTCGCCGCGAACGCGGTGGTCAGTCCGGCGGCCCTCGCGGATCGCTCTATCTCCAGGGTCGCGGTCATCTTGCCGACCGCCGCCGTAGTCCCGACGGTGAGGGCTACCTTCGGTGACACTTCAAATGCCTCGCCGGAAAAGAGCGGTAAATCCGCGGGCGGTTCCCGCACTTCCCAGACATCTGCCCCCGAAAGCTCGGTCCCGAGACGCTGGTGGAGGCCGCTCACGATCTCTAGTCCCGCCCCGGCGGCTTCCCGCAGGCTTTCGAGCCACGCTTCCGGCAGCCGCCCGCCCGGCGGGGCGACCCCTACGAGCACGGACGTCGGGGAGTACCGGAGCGCCTCCTCGACCGAGCCGACTATCGGGGCGTTTCTTCCGGGATCCAGCACGAGACCGGGCATTACGTCGAGCACCCGCCGGGGAGTGTCCGCATCAGCGTTAACTAACGTCGAGTCGATAACGCAGGCGACCTCGTCCCGGCCGTAGCGCAAAAGGCCGTGGGCCGTCTTGGCGTGGTCGTCAGCAAACCACCCATCAGCGAAGATAGCGTAGCGCCTCGCGGGGGGTTGTGAGCTGGAGCGTTCGCTGTTGCGGAGCCTCACCGGGGCTCAACCCCGAGACCGGGGGTATCCGGGACGGTGATGCGGCCACCGTCGGAGGAGAGGCCGTAGAACGGGTCGTCGGCCAGGAGCAGAAAGCCGTCGAGGTCCACGTAATCCACGAGGCCGGAGAAGTGGGCCGCGGCCGCTATACCGAGCGAGGTCTCGACCATGCAGCCAAGCATCACGCGCATACCCGAGGAGCGGGCGGTGTGGATCATCTCCAGGGCGCCCCGGATACCGCCGCACTTGGCGAGCTTTACGTTGACCCCGCTCACGGAGCCGGCCAGACCGGGCACGTCCCGGGCGTTTACGGCGCTCTCATCGGCGATGACCGGCACCGGGTCCGCCGCCTGCGTCACCATTCTCAAAGCTTTCGGTCCGGCATTTGCCGGGACGGGCTGCTCTATGAGGGAGACGCCGATCCCCCGGAGCTCCCGGACCACCTCGACGGCTTCCTCCGGCGAAAACGCCTCGTTCGCGTCTACCCAGACCTCCGCCCCGGGGCCGGAGCTTCCGGCCACCTCCCGGACGGTTTCTATATCCTCCGGACCGCCGACCTTCATCTTGAATATTTGGTACCCCGAAAGCGATAGCTCGCGGGCGTCGGCGAGCGTCGTCCGGCGGTCGGCGATTCCTAAAGTGTAGGCCGTCGTCGGGGCGGGGCGGCCGAGGCCGAGCAGCCGGTAGACCGGTACTCCGAGCCTTTTTGCCGCAAGGTCGTGAAGGGCGGCGTCGAGTGCCGAGAGCGCACTCGGCGGGAGGCCGGCGTTTACGTCCAGGGTGCCCTCGATGTCCCAGGGGTCTTTTATCTCTACGGTTTCGAGGGCTCTGCTGGCGGCTCCGGCGCTCTCGCCGTAGCGGTCCGTCGGGGCTGACTCGCCGCGGCCGGTGTGGCCGGCTTCCCGGACGGTCAGGGTGACGTGCTCAAAGGCATCCGAGGCACTGCGGGCGATGGCGAACGTCCGCTTCGGATGGACCGTGACGCTTTCTACCGCTACTTCCACGGTCTATCTCGCAGTCTACTATCCAAAAAGTGCTCCTTACCCGGCGTTTCTACAGTTTTATAAGAGCCCGCATTGTAGCGTCCGGGCCGGAGGAGGACAGGCGGTGGTGAAGCCGTGGGCGGCGGGGGTTATACTGCGGGCGTCTACCCAAGTAGCCTGGAGTTGGTGCGCTTTGACACAGAACGCAGGACCTGCGGAGCCGTTAGCGGAGATCCTGATAGTCGAGGATGACCCGGTGATCCTCAACACCCTGACTTACAGCCTTTCCCGCGCGGGTTTCGGCGTGACCAAGGCTACCACGGGGAGCGAAGCCATAAGGCACGCCCGGAAGCTGCGGCCGGACCTTATACTGTTGGACATCATGCTCCCTGGCTTTCCGGAAGATTCCGGTATAGAAGTCTGCGAGCACATCCGCGAGCGCGACCGGGAGGTGGTGATCGTCATGATCACCGCCCGCGACGCCGAGGAGGATAAGGTCCGCGGCTTTGAAGCCGGCGCGGACGACTACGTAACCAAACCTTTTGGCACGAGAGAGCTCATGGCCCGCATAACCGCGAACCTGAAGCGCAGCCGGGCGACCGGTAGCCGCGGACGGGTGCTGGAGACCGGGGAGCTCGCCCTGGACACCAAGAACTTTACGGCCAGCATAAACGGCGAGCGCCTAGAGCTGCGGCTAAAGGAGTTCGAGCTTCTGACGGCGCTCGCGTCCTCGCCCGGCGAGCTAAAAAGCCGGGAGGAACTTGCCAAGGAGGTCTGGGGACACGCGGGCGTCGGTTCCTCGCGCACCATAGACGTGCACATCCGGCGCGTGCGGGCCGCACTCTCGGAGAAGACGGACTATGATTACATCCAGACGGTCCGGGGCCGGGGCTACCGCTTTGAAGTTCCTCCGGGCGGTAACCGGGAAGGCGTCGCGCGGTCCGGCAGCACCGCCGGCTCGGGTATCGCGCTGGAGCCGGAGTAGCGCTGTGACCCGGAGTACCGAGTCCGGGAACGGGGGTCAGGCCGGTCCCGTAAGCCCGCCAGAGTTACAGAGGGTCAACAAGATCCGGCGCGATTTTGTCGCAAACGTGTCGCACGAGCTGAAAACTCCGGCTACGAGCCTGATGCTACTGGCCGAGAGCCTCACGGACATAATCGAAGAGGACCCCGAGCAGGCCCGCCTTTTCGCCGAGCAGCTAAGAAACGAGACTTTCCGGTTTTCCCGGCTTATAACCGACCTGCTGGATCTGGCCCGCCTCGAAGGTGAAGATCAAGTCCAAGACCCTCTTCCCGTGGACCTGCGCGGCGTGCTCGTGACGGTGCTTGCCCGGATGCGCCAGGTAGCCCGTCAGAAGGGTATCACGCTGCTCTGGAAGCGCTACGGCACGGTAGACCTCTACACCGTAGAAGGCGACGAAACACAGCTCACCTCGATGCTGACCAACCTGATCGACAACGCCATAAAGTACACGCCGCCGGGCGGCGAGGTCGAGGTTACGGCGGCGGCCGACGAGGAGGAGATTAGCGTCCGCATCGTGGACAACGGGATTGGGATACCCGAAGGGAAGCTCTCCCGGATATTCGAGCGTTTCTACCGGGTTGACAAGGCCCGCTCCAAAGAGACCGGCGGTACGGGCCTCGGGCTCTCCATCGTCCGGCACGTCGTCAAGAACCACGGCGGCCGGGTGGACGTCGAGAGCACTCCCGGCAAAGGCTCGACCTTTACGGTTTATCTGCCCCACGACTAGCCTGTGGTCTCCGGGCAGTATCTGCTGCGCCGGCAAGCCGCACCGCTAAACTTTCCGGTCAAACGTTCCGATAACCCTAGGTAGCTACGGATGCTGCGCGCCGGGTAACGCCGGGCCGCGGCCGTCCAACCTGCGAGAAGTAGCGTACAAAGCGCCGGAGGCGGCGCCGGGGGCGGGTTTCGTGACAATAAAAAGTAAGCTGTGGATAAGCTTTGGAGCTTTAATTCTAGTGCTCGTGGTGTTGGGCATTATCTCGAACTATGGGCTTATTAGCACCAAACGGGCGCTGGATGAGATAGTCGAGACCGAAGAACCTACCTCGGCCGCCGCGTACCAGATGGAGATCAACGCCATAGAGATCGGCGATAAAGTCTCTGAGTACCTGGGGACCGGCGACCCGGATACCCTCGAAGGCGTGGAGAGCGACGAACGACAGTTTGAAAAAGCTAAAGCTTCTTACGACAAGCTGACGACGACCGGCCGGGAAGAGGAGTTGAGCAACCGCCTCGGCGGCCTATACATCGAATACGCGGGCCTGGCCGACTCCCTTATAGAGCAGAAAGGCCGCCAGGAAGGTCTCGTAGACGAAGCTTACGGGAACCTGGACCGTGTGGAGGGTTTCATTGACGGTGAGTTCCGGTCGCAGATAGCGTTGGAGGGACCGCGGGCGGTAGAGAAAGCCGGCGCGGTGGGCAGCTTAGAGGCCGGGGTCTCGGAGTTGAGAGCCGCCCTCGGAAACTACCTGAGATCTCCGCGAGAAGACTACCGCGAAGACCTTTCCGCCGCTGCCGGAGGTTTCGATGAGGAGCTTGCCGCGCTCCGGGACACCGGGCTTTCGGGAACGGAGAGCAGCCGGGTAGACGACCTCGAAGCCCGCTTTAACGGGGCACTCTCTCTCGTGGAAGAGGCGGCGGACTCCAGAGGCTCTATAGCGGCGGACCGCCGGGACCTGCTAGACCTCGAAAACCGCCTGGATACGCTACTGGACGACGAGGTTCAAGTCCTTACGCTGCAGGATTTGCGGGCGGCGGAGGAAAACGTCGCCGGGACGTTCTCGGACGTCCGGTGGGCGCTGCTCGTTACGCTCGTCCTGGGGTTGTTGGCCGCCGGAGGCGCGGCGTTCTTTCTAAGCCGCGGGATCGTGAATTCCGTAGAACGGCTGGTCAAGGGTGCGAACCGCATCGGTCGCGGGGAGTCGGATCACAGGATACCGGTCTCTTCGGGGGATGAGCTCGGCGTTCTGGCCGGGGCCTTTAACGACATGCTGGAGCGCCGCCGGCAGTCCGAAAAAGCGGCCGAGGAGATGGCCGCCTTTCCCCGGTTCAACCCGCACCCCGTTATAAAACTGGATACAGACGGTACGGTGCTGTCGGCGAACCCGGCATCCAGCCGCTTTTTCCCCGGCCTCCAGACCGGCGACCAGTGGACCGAAGTCTGTCCCGGCGTAGAGCAGCGGTGGCTCGGCGAGGTCTTTGAGAGCCGGCAGACCGTCCAGCAGGAGGTAGCCGTCGGAGACCACATACTGCTGCTCTCGTACCGGAGCGTACCCGAGGCGGACGCCATGCACGTTCACGGCTCCGATATAACGGAGCTGCGGCAGACGGAAAAAGCGTTCGAGACCGTCAGCCGCCGCAACGAGTTGATCCTCGACTCCGTGGGAGAGGGTATATTCGGTCTCGACCTCGACGGGCGGACTTCGTTCGTAAACCCGGCCGCCGCCCGGATGACCGGCTACAGCCCCGAAGAACTCGTGGGCAGAGACCAGCACGCCATGATCCACCATTCAAAGTCGGGGGACGAGGCTTACCCGAGGGAGGAGTGCCCGATCCACGCCGCCTTTCAGGATGGTGAGGTCCACCGGGTCACCGGAGAGGTGTTCTGGCGCAAAGACGGCACGAGCTTTCCGGTCGAGTACATCAGCACACCGATACGGGAGGAGGAGGACGAGATAGTCGGGGCCGTCGTCTCCTTTAAAGACGTGACCGAGCGCCAGCGGGTTGAAGAGAAGCTGCGGGAGAGCGAAGACCGCTTCCGCCAGCTATTCGACCAGTCCGTCGACGCCTTGATGGTACACGACAAAAAAGGCCGTCTCCTCGACTTTAACGCGGAGGCCGTCCGCTCTCTGGGTTACTCCGAAAAAGAGATGGCCGGGCTCCGGGTAAGAGACTTCGCCACCAACCTGATCTCCGACGATCAGCGGAACCAGCGGTCGGGCGGGACACTCTGGCAGCGGGCTCTAGGACGGGACGCGCGCGGCGGTACGGAGGGCATCCACTACGGAGAGCACCGGCGCAAAGACGGCACGAGCTTTCCGGTCGAGGTCCGGATCGGGAGCGTCGACTACGATGGGGAACGCAGGATTTTCGCTTCCGCCCGGGACATTACCGACCGGCGCGAGGCCGAGCGCCGCGGACGCACGCAGCACGCCATTACCCGGATACTGGCCGAGACCACCGGAGACCTGCGCGAGGCCGTACCCCGGATCCTGCAAACCATCTGCGAGGGCCTCGACTGGGACTTCGGAGAGCTCTGGGAGGTAGACCGGGGAGCCGGGGAACTCTGGTGCGTAGAGACCTGGTGCGACCCCGAGCTGGCGGTGCCGGAGTTCGCGACCGCTACCGACCGGAGCGCCTTTGCGCGAGGCGTAGGGCTGCCGGGGCAGGTGTGGGAGAGCGCCGAACCAGCCTGGATAGAGGACGTAGCCGCGGCTGATGACTTCCTGAGGTCCGAGGCCGCCGCCCGCGGTGGGCTGCACGGGGCGCTCGCACTCCCGATACTACTCGGCGACGAGGTGCTGGGTACTCTAGGCTTTTTCAGCCGGGAAGCCCGGCCGCCGGACGAGGAAGTCATGGAGCTCGCGGCCACGCTCGGCAGCCAGATCGGGCAGTTCATAGAGCGCCGGCGGGCCGGGGAAGAGCTGCGCGAGAGCGAGGAGCGTTACCGCAGCCTGACGGACGCCACCTTTGAGGGCGTGGCGATCACGGAGAACGGCTACATCATAGAAAGTAATAGAGCTTTCGCCCAGATGCTCGGCTATGAGTTGCACGAGGTGGTCGACCTGCCGGCTCTGGAAGTCGTGGCCCCGGAGTACCGGGAGCTAGCCCGGAATAATATCCTTTCAAACTACACTGAACCCTACGAGATCGTCTGTCTGAGAAAAGACGGCTCGACCCTCGATGTAGAAGCCCACGGCGAAGCGTCCGTCTACCGGGGGCGTACCGTGCGGGTGACCGCGGTCCGCGATATCAGCGCGTACAAAAAGGCCGAAACGGCGCTGCGCCAGGCCGAGGAGCGGCTGCGCACCGTGGTCGCCAACGTCCCCATAGTTCTCTTTGCCCTCGACCGCCACGGCGTGTTTACGCTCTCCGAAGGAAAGGGTCTGGAAGCTATAGGTCTGGAGCCGAACCAGCTCGTCGGACAATCGGGCTTTGAAATCTACGAGGAAGTCCCGGAGATAAGGCGGGATATCGGCCGGGCGCTCTCCGGGGAAGCGTTCACCTCCGTGGTGGAGATCGAAGGGGTAACCTACGAGAACCAGTACTCTCCGGTGTGGGACGATGAAGGCGAAGTCTCGGGCGTTATCGGGGTCTCGACGGACATCACCGAGCGCAAAAAAGCTGAAGAGGAGATCCGGTCGAGTGAAGAGCGCTACCGGACCATCTTGCAGACTATCGAGGACGGCTACTTCGAGGTAGACCTGGCCGGCAACCTGACCTTCTACAACGACGCCCTGCGCCGGCTTACCGGCCAACCGCCCGGCACGGACCTCTCCGGCACAAACTACCGCGAGTACACAAAAGAGGAGTCGATCCGACACGTCTACGAGATCTTTAACCTGGTTTACCGCACGGGCGAGCCGGTCCGCGGCTTTGACTGGGAAATGGTGCGCGAGGACGGGCAGACACTTTATGTCGAAGCTTCGGTAAGCTTGATCGAGGACTCCGAGAAGAATCGTCTGGGTTTCCGCGGCATTATCCGCGACGTGACCGAGCGCCGCAACACGGAGACGGAGCTGGAACGCCAGGCACAGCTACTGGACCTTACCCAGGATACGGTAATCGTCCGGGACCTGAAGGGCTGTGTCATGTTCTGGAACCGGGGCGCGGAGGCGATGTACGGCTGGTCGTCCGAGGAGATCGGCGGCAGCACCATCCACGAACTGCTCCAGAGCCGCTTCCCGGAGCCGGTAGAGAATATAGAAGCGAGGCTCGGTCGCGACGGATACTGGCAGGGGGAGATCTACCACACCCGCCGCGACGGAGAGACGATAATAGTCTCCAGCCGCTGGGCGCTCCAGCGCGACGAGACCGACGAGCCCGTCGCGGTGCTGGAGATTAGCACCGACGTAACGGAGAGCAAACAGCGCGAGCGGGAGCTTAGCGACACGAGCACCCGGCTTTCAACCCTTATAGAGAACCTCCAGGCCGGCATCCTCGTCGAGGATAGCGAGAAGCGGGTCCTGCACGTAAACGGGGAGTTCCGCGAGATGTTCGGAATACCGGACTCTTCATGGAATTCGCCAAGTGAAGACTGCCCGACCTCCCCGGCGGCTATCGGGAAGCTCTTTGCCGAGCCGGAGCGGTTTGTAGAGCGTATCGGGGAGGTTTTGGAGTACCGCCGGCCCGTTACCGGCGAGGAGTTGGCGCTCTCCGACGGACGCACCTTTGAGCGGGACTACGTGCCGATCTTTATCGGGGAGGAGTACCGGGGTCACCTGTGGCAGTACCGGGATATTACCGGCCGCAAGAAAGCCCAGGTCGAACTGGCCCAGGCCAAAGAGGAAGCCGAAGCGGCAAACAGAGCCAAGAGCCGCTTTCTGGCGAACATGTCCCACGAGATCCGCACGCCAATGAACGGGGTTATCGGGATGGCCGAACTCTTGCTCGACACCGAACTCTCCAGGGAACAGCAGGAGTTTGCCGAGACCGTACGCTCTTCGGGGGAGAACCTCTTGATGATCATCAACGACATCTTGGACTTCTCGAAGATAGAGGCCGGGGCGCTGCGGCTGGAGAACATAGACTTCAACCTCCAGACGGAGGTCGAGGAGGCCGTGCAACTGCTGGCCGGGCGCGCCTACAACAAGGATCTGGAGCTAACCGGTTTTGTCGATCCCGAAGTCCCCCGCTTTGTAAAGGGCGACCCGTTCCGCATCCGGCAAGTACTCACCAACCTGTTGAGCAACGCGATCAAGTTCACCGAAGAGGGCGAGGTGAACCTGCGGGCTTCGCTGCAAGCTACAGAGGACGGAACGCTCACGGTCCGCTTTGAGGTTGCGGACACGGGCATCGGCCTCACCAGAGACCAGCAGCAGCGCCTCTTCCAGTCCTTTTCCCAGGCCGACTCCTCTACCACCCGCAAGTACGGCGGCACCGGCCTTGGGCTAGCCATCTCAAAGCAACTAGCGGAGATGATGGGCGGAGAGATAGGGGTAGTGAGCGACCCCGAGGGGCCAGACGGCCGGCCGGGCAGCACCTTCTGGTTTACCGCTCGCCTTGAAGAACAACCCGTGCAAACCAGAAGCGCGCCATCCGCCCCCCGCTCCGACCTCCGGGGTCTAAAGACCCTCGTGGTGGACGACAGCGCCACGAACCGGGACATCCTTTACCGGCAACTCGTCTCCTGGGGAATGCGTCCCGACACCGTAGAAGACGGCTTCGCGGCCCTGGAGCGTCTGCAGGGCACCCGGCAAGGCTCTGCGGGTGCCTATGACCTCGCGGTGCTCGACATGCAGATGCCGGGGATGGATGGGTTGGAGTTGACCCGGCGCATAAAAGACGACCCGGGCCTCTCCCCCATCCGGCTCGTCATGCTCACCTCTATAGGCGACCGGGGCGACGGGGATAGGATCCGGGCCGCCGGCATCGAGGCCTACCTCACAAAGCCCGTCCGCCAGTCGGAGTTGTACAACGCTCTGGCGACCGTAATGGGGTCCGAGTCCGGCTCAGGGACCTCCGCAGCCGAAAGACCCGCTACCAGCAAAGACCTCCGGGGGCTTGCTCACCGGGAGGTCTCTCACCACCGCATCCTGGTGGCGGAGGACAACCCGGTAAACCAAAGGGTCGCTTTGAGCATGCTCCACAAGCTCGGCTATCCGGCCGAGGTGGTGAGCGACGGCCAGGAAGCTCTGGAAGCACTCTCATCCGGCCACTACGCCGCGGTGCTCATGGACTGCCAGATGCCGAACCTCGACGGCTACGAGGCGACCGCCGAGATCCGTCGCCGGGAAGCCGAGTCCGGCTCCGGGCGAACCCCGATCATCGCGATGACGGCTAACGCGATGCAGGGCGACCGGGAGAAAGCCCTCGACGCCGGTATGGACGACTACGTAACAAAACCCGTAAAACCAGCCGAAGTCGGCGCGATGCTGGACCGCTGGACCACAAGCGGCGAGCCGCAAGTCACAGAAAACGGAACCGGCAACGGAACCGGAAACGGCGCGGAAGCTGAGACCGGAGGTAGAGCCGAAGATAAAACCGGAGACGGTAACAGAAACGGCGACGGCCCCGGAGAGCCGCTCGATTCCGCTGTGATCGCTAGTTTGCGCGAGATGGAGGAGGAAGGCGAACCGGGTTTGATCTCCGAGTTGGTGGAGATGTTCCTGGACGATGTGGAGCCCCGGCTGGAAACGCTCCGGCAGGCTGTAGACCGGGGTGAAGCGGAACGGTTGGGGCGCACCGCCCACACTATCAAGGGAAGCTCCGGTAACATAGGCGCCTGGAGGGTAAGTGAGATCTCCGACCGGCTGCAAGACGCCGGGGAGTCTGGAGACCTTTCCGGGGCCACCAGAGACCTCGAAGAACTCGAACGCGAGTTCGACCGGGTGCGCCCCGCGCTGGAGAAACTGAAGGGAGGAGAATGAAAGTCCTCATAGCGGAAGACGATGCGGTCTCGCGCACGATACTGCGCCGGGCCGTAGAGAAACTAGGTCACGAGTGCGTCGCCGCTGCCGATGGGGAAGAAGCCTGGGAACTCTACCGCAACACCCCGGAGGTAGAAGTCGTCATTAGCGACTGGATGATGCCCGGCATGGATGGAGTAGACCTGTGCCGCAGGATACGGTCCCTCGGCCGCGAAGTCTATCCTTTTTTCGTGTTTCTCACGGCCCTCAAAGAGCGGGAGCACCTCCTGGAAGGCATGGAAGCCGGGGCCGACGACTACCTGGCGAAACCACTGGATCGCGAGGAACTCGGAGTCCGGCTCGCCGCCGCCGCCCGGGTCACAAGCTTGCACCGCAGCATGATCGAGCAGCGCCGGCAACTCGAAAAACTGAATAAAGAACTTTATACCCTGGCCCGCCGGGATACCCTCACCCGCCTCGGCAACCGGCTCCGGCTCAGAGAAGACCTCGAAGTGCTCCACGCCCGGGTCGAGCGGTACGGCTACAGCTACTGCGCGGTCCTCTGCGACGTAGACTTCTTTAAGCTCTACAATGACCACTACGGCCACCTCGCTGGCGACGAGGTTCTACAAAGGGTCGCAAACGCCATCATGGCAAACTTCCGAACCGGAGATAGCTCCTACCGCTACGGCGGCGAGGAGTTTCTGACCATCCTCCCCGAGCAGTCGCTGGAAACAGCTACCCTGGCCGCCGAGCGGCTACGAGGCTCTATAGAAGACCTCGCCATCCCCCACGAAGCCGTATCTAGAAACAGCACCTCCCCCGGAGTGATTACGGTGAGCGTCGGCCTCTCCAGGCTCGCGGCGGGTGAGAGCAAGAGCGTGGAGCGCCTACTAGAAGAAGCCGACGAGGCGCTCTACCGGGCAAAGAAAGCCGGCAAAAACCAGGTTGCTATTCACGCGGAGTGACCCGCCGGTCTACCGGTGACCGGTCCGCCAGAGCACGGTCCGGACACGGGCGGCCAACTCGTCCGGGCTAAAAGGCTTTATCACGTAATCGTCGAGGCCGGTCTCCAAACCCTCGATAATGTCCCGCTCGCTCTGGCGGGAGGTCAGCATGATAATCGGCAAGGCCGCCAGATGAGACTCCGCGCTGTCCCGGAGGTTGCGTACGAGTTGCAAACCGTTCAACCGGGGCATCAAACTGTCCGTTATGAGGAGCTCCGGCACCTCGCCTTCCCACACCCGCTCTAAAGCCTCCTGGCCGTCCGGGACGTCCGCGACCTCATACCCGAGCCCCGAAAGCTTGGCGACCACGATCCGACGCACCACCCGGTCGTCGTCGGCTACCAGTATCTTCGTGCCCTCGAAGTTCAGAGTTCCTCCTCTAACGCTCTCGCTATATTTTTGCATACAACATCTGTAGTCTACGGCATTTTAAACGGCTTTTGCCACGGTCTCATTAAAGTCCGGGCTCTTTGCGGACGATAACTACGGTATGCTAATTAGCCTGCAGTTGGTATACGTAATGCTGGTCACCATGTTGGTCATGATCCTGCTGATGGTCGTCTTCACCATTGGGATCAAGGCTCTAAGGACTTTGAGGGACGCCGCGACCCGCTCCTACTACCGTAGGATAGAACCGGCGCTAGAAAACTTCCTGGTTACCGGCGAGCGGCAGCCGGAGCTTGAGAGGCTCTCGCTGTGGACGCGGGACCGATTTCTGGCGACCCTGATGATCGAACGCCTCGCGGTGCTGCGGGGAGCCGGACGAGAGTACCTGCTGTGGCTCGCCCGGGATCTGGGCCTCGTAGACAAGTACCTGCGCGACCTCCGTTCCCGGCGGCGCTGGACGCGGGCGCGGGCCGCGGAAAACCTCGGCTATCTGAGCGGAGAGCTATCCGTAAACCCGATAGCCCAGCTCCTCGGGGATGAAGACGATACGGTTCGGGCCGTGGCAGCCCGGGCTCTGGCCCGCATAAAAAGCCCGGAGGCGGCACGCTTTCTAACAAACAAGCTTGACGACTCCTCGGAGCTAAGCCGCCTGCGGGCCGCGGAGAACCTCGAACGCGTGGGTAACCTCGCCGTCGAGCCGCTCTCAAACCTGCTGGGCACACCGACCGTCCGCGGCGCCGTAATGGCCGCCCAGGTGCTCGGCAACCTCCGCGCCCGGGAAGCCCGCGACGCTCTCAAAGCGACCCTCGCCGCAAACCGGGACGTCAACGTCCACGCGCAGGCGACGCTGGCCCTGGGCAAGATCGGCGACCCCGAAGACCTGCCGGAGATCCTGCACGGAGCCCGCAGCGACTCGTGGCCCGTTCGGGCGCAGGCGGCCAACGCCCTGGGGCTTATAGGCGAAGTCTCGACCATTCCGACGCTGGATAAGCTCCTCGGCGACGGGGCGTGGTGGGTACGCCTGAACGCGAGCCGGGCTCTGGCAAAGATGGGTCCGGCCGGCGAGGAGGCTCTTTTCAGCAAACTCTCCGGGGAGGACCGTTACGCCAGCCACCGGGCCGCGGCGGCTTTGGAGACCCACGGCATCACCCGGCGCAAAGTAGAGGAACTCGCAGCTCCCGGTGAGCGCGGGGAAAAGGCGCGTTCCGCCGTGCTCGCCATCGCCCGCGCCGGGGCGACAAACTACCTGCAGAGCCTGCGAGAGTCCTTACCGGAAGGCGAGGAGACCCGGGAACTCGGCCGGATACTCGCCGGGGTCGAAGCTGAGAAAGAGACCGGTAGCGCGACCCTGGTGGAAAACTCCCAAGAACGTCAGGCGGGCTAGTGGATATAACCGGGATCATACTAGCCATCAACTACGTCGTGCTCGCCTACTTTCTGGCGATAAACGGCTTCTACCTGTTCTTGTACGCGGCCTCGTTCGTTGAGATCTCGGACTACGCGCGGCGCGAGATCTTCAGCGGACTCTCGGAGCTTTTTACCTCGAATTACGCCCCGCCGGTGTCCCTGATCGTACCGGCCTACAACGAGGAGGCGACGATCTCCGCCAGCGTCCGGTCGTTTCTAGCCCTGCAATACCCGCTTTTCGAGGTCGTGGTAGTGAACGACGGCTCGAAAGACTCCACGCTAGACGTCTTGAAAGAGGAGTTCGACCTCCGCCAGTCGGACCAGCCGGTCCGTATACAGCTCGACACTCAACCCATCCGGGCGGTCTACTCCTCGGTCTCCGAGCGTATCGTGGTTATCGACAAGGAGAACGGCGGCAAGGCCGACGCCCTGAACGCCGGCATCTGCGCGGCGAACTACCCCCTGGTGTGCTGCATCGACGCCGACATCATCCTCGAAGAAGACGCGCTCCTGCGGGTGGCGCGGCCGATGATAGAGTCCCGCGACGTGGTGGCCGTCGGCGGCATCGTGCGGGTCGCCAACGGCTGCGAGGTCGAGAGCGGGCGGGTAACGAACGTCCGCACCCCCCGCAAGGCGTTGCCGAACTTCCAGATCGTCGAGTACCTGCGGGCGTTCCTGGCCGGCCGGACCGGCTGGGGAGTCCTCAACTCGCTGCTCATCATCTCCGGGGCTTTCGGTATGTTCCGGCGGCAGGACTTTATCGACATCGGTGGCTACGCCCACGACACCGTCGGCGAGGACATGGAAGTCGTCACCCGGATGCACCGCATCCTGCGCGAGAAAAGACGCCGGTACAGGATCTCCTTTGTCCCAGACCCCGTCGCCTGGACGGAGGTGCCGGCCACCGTGCGGGTCCTCCGCCGCCAGCGCGATCGCTGGCACCGGGGTCTCATGGATGTCTTGTGGCGCAACCGCAAGATGTTCATAAACCCCCGGTACGGGACGGTCGGCCTGCTCGCCATGCCCTACTACGTGCTTTTCGAGTTCCTGGGTCCGGTGGTCGAGCTCGTCGGGTACACGGCTTTTGCCCTCGGACTCGCGCTCGGCATCATAAACGCCCCGTTCGCCCTCGCTTTTTTCATGGCGGCCGTCGGTTTGGGTGTCCTGCTCTCGGTCGCGGCGGTGCTTCTGGAAGAGTTGCGGTTGCAGCGGTACCCGCGCTGGTGGGACCTCGTGAAGCTCACGCTCTACAGCATCGTGGAGAACTTCGGGTACCGCCAGATCAACACGCTGTGGCGCTTTCTGGCGATCATCTCCTTTTTGCGCAAAAACCAGTCCTGGGGCGCCATGGAACGTCAGGGCTTCGACACAAAGAAAAAGCAAGCTTGAGCACCCGGCTACAAGACTCTGCCGCAAAGCGGCTCCCGTAAGAGAAAGGCGGCATGTACGACAACTACCAACCGTTACCGGATAGGACCCGCAGGCTCTGGCCGCTGCTCGCCGTCCTGATGGTCGGCTCTCTCCTGGCGATAGCCGCCGCCGGGATATTCCTCTGGCAGCGGCCGCCAGCCGTCGAGAGGCCGGTCTACGAACAAGGCGGCACCAAGCAGGTCTCGACCGTAAAGGACGAGAAACTCGCCGTCTACACCGGCACCGGCTGGGAGCCGCAGTTCTGGAACGGCATAAACCTCGGGGCGACCACCCCGGGACACTTCCCCGGCGACCTCTCGCCGACCACCGAGGACTACCGGCGGTGGTTCGAGGGGATGAAAAAAATGAACGTGGACGTGGTGAGGATCTACACCATCCTCCCGCCCCGCTTCTACGAGGCTCTGGACGAGTTCAACTCCCGCCGGGAAGACCCTTTGTGGTTCGTGCAGGGCGTGTGGACGCCGGAGGAAGAGTTGATTGGGGAGAACGAAGAAGGCCGGGACGCCTACTCGCCGGATATTACAGGCGAGTTCGAGAAGGAGATTTCAAACGCCGTAAAAGCCGTGCACGGGGACGCGGACCTGCCACAGAAGTTCGGCCACGCGAGCGGCACCTACCGGACCGACACCTCCGAGTACCTGCTAGGCTGGATCCTCGGCACCGAGTGGTACCCCTACGCCGTACAGGCCACGAACGAGGCTCACCCCGGCAGACCAGCCTACTCCGGCGAGTACTTCCAGGCTAAACAGCAAGCGAGCCCGTTCGAGAGCTGGCTCGCCGCCAGGCTCGACACGCTCGCAAAGGAGGAGATGCGCTACGGCTGGCAGCATCCCGTCTCCTTTACCAACTGGCTCACCACCGACCCGCTAGAGCATCCGAACGAGCCGCTGGAGCAGGAGGACCTGGTCCCCGTGGACCCGATGCACCTCGAACCCACCGACCGTTGGTCCGCGGGCTACTTCGCCGCCTACCACGCCTATCCCTACTACCCGGACTTCCTCCGCTTTCAGCAGAGCTACCAGAACTACCGGACCGCCGACGGCGACATAGACCCCTACGCCGGCTACCTCAACGAGTTGCGCGACCATCACGCGGGCATACCGCTCGTCGTGGCCGAGTTCGGGGTGCCGAGTTCCCGGGGCATGGCTCACTACGGGCCGCTCGACCGCGACCAGGGGATGCACACCGAGAAAGAGCAGGGCGAGATCGACGCCGGCATGATAGAAGCCATCCACAACGAGGGCTACGATGGCGCGCTCCTGTTTTCCTGGCAAGACGAGTGGTTTAAGTTCACCTGGAACACCATAGAGCTGGAGCTACCCTGGAAGCGCCGGGACGACTGGCGCAACCGCCTGACCAACGAGGAAAACTTCGGCGTGGTCTCCGTTGAACCGGGCAAAAACGCGAACGACGTCATCCGGCTCGACGGAGAAACCGGCGACTGGAGGTTCCACCGCCCGAAAGAGACCCGCGAGTACAAAGACTTCGACCTCTCCGTCAGCCACGACGAAGCGTACCTGTACCTGTTGATGAAGAAAAAGGAAGGCAACTGGGACCTCTCACAGCAGTCGGTAGACCTCGGCTTCAGCGTGCTACCGGACGGTAGCCGCACGGCGGACCGGGCGCCGGGCGTGAAGTTCCCGGGCGGCATACAGTTCCTGATGCAGCTAACGGACAAAGAAGAATCCAAGATCTACGTGAACAGCGGCTACGACCAGCACACCTGGCTGTACTCGGAAAAGCTGGGCATGCTCCCCGCGGACCGTGCGGAGTCTGACGTGAGCAAGGGTGAGTTCCTGCCGTGGAAACTCGCCACGAGCCGGGAGCTCGTCCTGCCGGAGACCAAAGAAACGATACCATTCGAGGAGGTAGAGGTCGGCAAGTTGAGGCCGGGTATCACAGACCCGGATTCCCCGGATTTCAACAGCCTCGCCGACTACTACGCCGAAGGCGACGTGCTTGAAGTGCGCATCCCGTGGATGCTCCTGGGCTACACCGACCCGAGTACCCAGCAGGTCTGGAATTACCCGTACAAGGCCGGGGCCATCAGCCCGGTAGACAGTCCCGGAGTAGAGGTCTACCCGGTGGCACGCCCTGACGGGTTGTCGAGAGCGGCGACCGTGGAGCCGCTCGACTACGACTGGAAGCACTGGGACGACCCGGTTACCCACGAGAGGAGAAAGCGGAGTTACTACATCGTCCAGGACAAATTCGCGGAGATAGAAGAGGTCAAGGAAGCGCGGTGAGGCGTACACCGGCTGGAGGACCGTTCTCGCTATCCGCCCCGGCATTGTCCGTCCCGGCGCTACTCACCGCGGCGCTGTTTGCGGCGGTGTTGTTCGGGCTGGCACCGGGTTGCGGCTCCCGGCCTCCGGTAGCGGCGAAGATCACGGCCTTTGATCCACCTTCCGGAAGTCACCCGGCCGGTGCCGGATACGAGCCGGAGGCTACCCTGCGGCTACAGAACACCGGCGCGGAAGACCGGACGTTCTGGGTAGGCTACAGCGTCCGCGACCCGGAAGGTGAGTGGCACGACGCCCCGCTAGAACCGGTAGAGCTTGCGAGCGGAGAAGAGTCCGCCGGGTACAAGCTATCCGCGCCGCCGGTAGAGACCTCCGGCTACTACGAAACGCGGGCCTCGGTGTGGAGAGAAAACCCGGAGAAGGTCAAAAGCGACCCGGCGGAAGACGCCCGCCTCGCCGACACCGGCAAGAAAGCGGCTTTCAGACTATTTAACGAGAAGCAGACTTTTAGAGGGGACTTTCAAACTCTCTGGACAAAGTCTTCCAGGGAACTTGGGCGGGGAAGTCTGGAGCCGGATAATGTCAGTGTAGCGGGAGACCGGTTGCAGATCACGCTGCCGGAAGGCTCGCTAGACGGCGGCGAGATAGCATCGGGACGGTTGCACGGCTACGGCTCTTATACGGCCCGGCTAAAGGTCCCGGACGCCCCGACATCCATAACAGGCTTTTTCCTATACCAGCCGCCGGACCTGCAAAGCGAGATCGACATCGAGGTCTTTAACGACCCTTCTGGCACGGTGCTTTTTACAACCTACTCCGGCGGCAAACAGACACACACGGAGACCAAAAAGCTGCCGTTCGATCCAACCAAAGGCTTCCACGACTATAGCTTTAACTACCGGCCCGGAACGGTAGAGTTCTACATAGACGGGGAATTGCTGCAAACCTACACGAAAGGTCTCCCGGACCAGCCGATGGACCTGTACCTCAACTCCTGGTTTCCGACCTGGCTCGGGGGTGAGAAGCCCGACTCCGACCGCCACGCTTACGCCGAGTGGATCGAGTGGTAGGCCGCTTTAGCCGCTAGCCGCCAGCACGAACTCCAGACAGACCCGTGACTCTGGAGCGCCACTCCGCCACGACAACCTGTAACCAGTTACGCTCTCTTCTCCGGACCGGCAGCGTCGCGGTCTTTTTGCTCCCGCCGGGCACGCTCTAGCAGCTCGACGACCTCCTCGTCGGGCACCTGGTAGAAGTTCTTATACCAGAACCCGATGGCCCCTAGTCTTGAGGTCGTTTTCAGGCACACTAATTCATCGACCTTTGAGCGCATAGTCTTCGCCGATGGGGCGGCGCACACGGGCACGGCGAGTATCAGGTGACGGGGATTGCGCTGGCGGAGAGCCTGAACCGCGGCCAGGGCCGTTACGCCCGTGGCGAGCCCATCGTCTACCAGGATGACGGTCCGCCCCTCGATTTCGGGCTCGGGCCGTTCTTCGCCCCGCAAGAGCCCGAGACGCCGCTCTATCTCCCCGGTCTCTTTTTCAGTTATCCGCTCGATATAGTCGCCGGAGACGCCCAGAACCTTTACGGCCCGCTCGTTCAGGACGCGCACCCCGCCCTGGGCGACGGCACCGATGCCGAGCTCTTCCCGTCCCGGCGCACCGAGCTTGCGCGCCACGAAAACATCCAGCGACGCCCCCAGAGAGCGGGAGATCTCATACCCCACCGGCACCCCGCCGCGTGGCAGGGCGAGAACTACCAGGTCCTCTCCCCGGTATACAGCCAACTTCTCAGCGAGCCTCTGTCCGGCGTCTTCCCGGTCCCTGAACAAAGTGCCGCGTCTCATTACCTACCCTTCGGCCACGGCCAGAGGTCGTGACCGGGTCACCTTTTCCCGCACTAAAACGCCGATTCTATCGGCCAAAAACTCTAGAGCAGCACCCAAAGGCTGAGGACGCCTAGCCATGCCGACTCCGGATCCTTCCCAGCAGTTCGCCGCCATTTTTCTCCAAGAGTTTCTCCACCGATTGCAGGTCTTTCTCTAGTAGGGGCGGTGGGGCTCGAACCCACACTGTACGGATTTTAAGTCCGCTGCCTCTGCCGATTGGGCTACGCCCCCGTGGCTGTTATTCCCAGCGGGGTGTGAGTATAGCAGCTAGCTTTTGTCCTCCTTTGACTCCTGGCACCGGGCATCGGTATAGGGGTTTTCGAGGCGGGCGAGGGTCCAATCGGCTACCGGATTGGGGAGTGCTCCGGAGAGTTGGAGGGCGGTAAAGGCGTGGAGGCACTTGACGTACCCGCCCTCCCGGACTCCGGCCACCCGGGTGCCGAAGCGGGCGTGATGCTCGGCGTGAACTTTCGCCACGGCTTCTTCGCCGAGTTCTTTCTGGGCCTGGCGGACGCCGCCGGTCGATTCGATGCGGGCGATAGCAGCGTCTAGGGAGGGACAGGTGATCCAGAACCGCGTCGGCATACTGCGGGAATGCTGGTTCTCGATCACGCTCGGCAGTCCGGCCGCACAGCGAGCCGCAACCCGGAAAGGCTTTGGTTCGCGGCCGAGCTGTCCGGCGACCACCTCGCGGTCGCGGTTGTAGCTACTCTCCTCCATACTGGCTTTCCCCGGGATTTCTGGGGACTATGTACACCGTCTCTCCGGGCATTATCATACCGTAGCGTTCGCGGGCGGCCCGCTCGATGCCCGCCGGGGTTTTGAGGTCCTCTATATCCTGGCGCGCCCCGGCGTTACCGGCTTCGGTGTGAGAAATCTCCGTTTGCAGGTCGGAGACTTCGGCCCGCCGGTCGATTATCTGCTCCAGCGGTGTTATGTAGGATGCGAGCAGCAACCCGATAAAAGCCGCGTAAAGAACGACCTTGAGTGGCCGGGAGATCAAGTCAGGTTACCGACCCTCACCCACGGTGTAAACCTGCAACAGGTTCGTGGAGCCCGGAGTCGAGCCGAGCACCCCGCCGGTCAGGATGAGTTCGTCGCCCTCTTTTACATGACCGGCCTCCTCCGCGGCCTGAATGGCTCCTCGAAAGCGGTCTTCAAGAGAACCGGCCTGCTCACCGGGTATGGCCGTCGTGCCCCAGACCAGCGCCAGCATCCGGACGGTCTTGTCCTCCGGGCTTACGGCCAGTACATCGTTCGGCGGCCTGAACCGCGCCACCCGGAGACACGAGAGCCCGCTCTGGGTCGAGGTCAGGATGGCTTCGGCTTCGAGCACTTCGGCAAGCTCGCAGGCGGCGTGGGTCAGGGCATTGTAGCGGTCCCCCCGGCCCCAGGAAGCCGAGGCACTGATGTCCCGGCCGTAGTCTATGTCGCCCTCCGTGGTCTGACAGATGCGGTCCATCTGCCGCACGCTCTGCAACGGATAACGGCCGACGGCCGTCTCACCCGAGAGCATCACGGCATCTGTCCGGTCGAAAATGGCGTTGGCGACATCCGAGACTTCGGCCCGCGTCGGCCGCGGATTGCGGATCATGGAGTCGAGCATTTGTGTTGCCACAATGACGGGCTTCCCGAGACGCCGGCAGCGGGACACGATATGCTTCTGTTCCAGCGGCACCCGTTCGGCGGAAAGCTCGACGGCCAGGTCTCCGCGGGCGACCATAATGCCGTCGGAGGCTTCCAGGACGCCTTCTATATCGTCTATGGCTTCGTGTTTCTCTATCTTCGAGATGACTGGAGTGTTACCGCCGAACTCCTTGATGCGCTCTTTAACGGCGCGCACCTCATCCCCGGACCGGATAAAGGAGACTGCGATCCAGTCCGGCTCCAACTCCTGAACCCCGAACTGTAGATCCTCCACGTCTTTATCGGTGAGCCCGGTTATGGAGAGCGCGGTGTCGGGGAAGTTCAAGCCTTTGTGAGAGGATATCTCGCCGCCGTCGATGACCTGGCAGGTAATATCCTGGCCGTCTACCTCCTCTACCTTTAGTTCCAGCAAGCCGTCGTCGATCAGAACCCGGTCCCCGGGTTTCACGTCTTCGGCGAGACCCTTGTAGGAGACCGCGAGCCGGCTCGCGTCACCGAGAAAGTCTCCGGGGGTGATCTCTACCCGGTTACCGGTTACAAGCTCCGTGCCCCCGACGACCTCCCCGGTCCGGATCTTCGGTCCCTGAATATCTTGTAGTATTGCTACATTACGTCCGAGTTCTTTGGCGGCTTTCCTTACCGCTTGGGCGTTTCTCTGGTGGGTCTCGTGGTCGCCGTGGCTGAAGTTCAGGCGTGTAACGTCCACTCCGTAGCGGATAAGCTCCCGGATCGTGTCCTCCGAGGAGGTCGCAGGTCCCAGGGTCGCGACTATCTTCGTCTTGCGCATCGGCTAGCCCCCTTCTATCTCTGCTGCCGGGACTTCGCGCCCGGCTGCGGGTTAAAGGCCGCCCGGCCCGGGTAGTAGGCCGAGTCCCCGAGCATCTCTTCTATGCGCAGGAGCTGGTTGTACTTGGCTACCCGCTCGCCACGCGCCGGGGCGCCGGACTTGATCTGGCCGGCGTTTACCGCGACAGCGAGATCCGCGATGCTGGAGTCCTCGGTCTCCCCGCTGCGGTGGCTGATCATGGTGGTGTAACCGGCCTTGTGCGCGAGCTCCATCGTCTCGAAAGTCTCCGTGAGCGTGCCGATCTGGTTCACCTTCACCAGGATAGAGTTCCCGATGCCCTCCTCGATGCCGCGCCGGAGTATCTTCGGGTTTGTTACGAAAAGGTCATCGCCGACAAGCTGTACTCTGTCTCCTAGCTTCTCCGAGAGTATGGCCCACCCCTCCCAGTCGTCCTCGGCGAGGCCGTCTTCCAGGGACAGGATCGGGTACTGGTCCGCGAGCCGGACGTAGTAGTCGACCATCTCTTCTTTCGAGAGCGACTTGCCCTCTCCAGAGAGCTCGTAAGACCCGTTCTCGTAGAACTCGGACGCCGCGGGGTCGAGCGCGAAGCCGAACTGGTCCCCCACGGAGTACCCGCCCCGCTCTATGGCCTCCGACATGAGCGCGAGCGCCGCCCCATTGTCCTCCAGGTCCGGCGCAAACCCGCCCTCGTCCCCGATACCGCTCGAAAGCCCTTTTTCGGCCAGAAGTTTCTTTAAACCCTGATATACCTCGGAGACGGCCCGCAGCGCCTCGGCGTAGGTCTCGAAACCTACCGGCACCACCATAAACTCCTGGAAGTCCACGTTGTTCGAGGCGTGGGCGCCACCGTTCAGGATGTTCGCGCAGGGCACCGGCAAGGCGTAAGCCCCCGGACCGCCGAGGTAGCGGAACAGCGGCAGCCCGGCGGACTCAGCCGCGGCTTTCGCCGCCGCCAGGGACACACCGAGCATCGCGTTCGCCCCGAGCCGGCCCTTGTTATCCGTGCCGTCGGCCTCGATCATGGCCCCGTCCAGTGCCCGCTGGTCGGTGACGTCCATGCCGAGCACGAGCCCGGTTAGTTCCCCGTCTACGTTATCCGTCGCCTCCAGGACACCCTTACCCCCATAGCGCCCCTCGTCCCCGTCGCGGAGTTCCACGGCCTCGTTCTGTCCCGTGGAAGCTCCCGACGGGACCGAAGCCCGGCCCGTGAAGCCGCTGGTCGTTACCAGTTCGACCTCGACTGTCGGGTTGCCTCTCGAATCCAATATCTCCCGCCCGTGGACGGCGATGATCTCGGTCATGCGCGGTCATCCTCCTCAGCGTATAGAACGCCGTTGGTTACCCGCTAACTCTACGCGGATAGCCGCCACTGCGCCACCCGAACAAAGCGGGTAACACCCCTCAAATCCTCCTCGCGGCTACGGCTGGGGCTGCTGGCCTTCCCCGGCTCCGCCGGCTCCTCCACCGGCCCCTCCGCCATCGGGGGCTATCGGCTGTACCTCTGACGGGTCGTAGCCGGGCAGGTACTTCACGTCTCGCTCTTCTAGCTGCTCATCTATCCACCGCTGGAACGCTTCGCCCTGCTCCTGCTGGGAGAGTTGCTCCTGTATCTGCGGGGCGGCCTCCTCGAACGGGACGGCCCGCTCCGGACGGATCTCGTCTACCCGGATGAGGTGGTACCCGAACTCGGTCTCCACCGGCCCGAGAATGTCTCCCTGCTCTGCGTCGTCAGCGAACAGGGCGTCGTTAAACGGAGGAGCATACGTGGGCTGGCCGGTCTGCGGGTCCGTCTCGGGCTGGCATCCGAGGTCCCCGCCCTGCTCCGCGCTACCCGGGTCCTGGGAGTACTCTTTAGCTAAGTCCTCGAAGTTGCCGCCGTCCTCTAGCTGCTGCTTTACGTCGTTGGCGAGGTCTTGCTGGTCCGGCGAGAACAGTATGTGGCTCGCGCAGCGTTGCTCGGGCTCGGTAAACTGGTCCTTGTTCTGGTCGTAGAAGCTACGGGTTTCTTCTTCCGAAGGCCCCACGTCTCCCGTGACGTCCTCCTGGACTTTCTGTAGCGGAAGGGTCTCCCGGACATCCTCCCGTAGCTGGTCTTCGGTAAAGCCGGCCTGTTCGAGGGCCTGGTTGTAAGCCTCCTCGTTGGAGATGTCTTCCCCGCTGCTCCGGGCCTGTTGGCCGACCTGCTCCTTGATAACCCCGATCTCCCGGTCGACGTCTTCAGCCGAGACGGTTATGTCGTTCTCACTGGCATAAGCTTTCGCCACCTCTATAGCCACCACCTGCGGCAGCAACTGGGAGATCGCCTGCTGATACTCGGGCGACCCTTGAGAGATCTCCGCCTGTCCGCCCTGCGCCCCGGCGGAAGCCGAGATCTGCTCTTGAAATTCCTCAAGCTTTACGTCCCCGCCCTTGAACTCGACGATCTTCTTGGCCCCGGAGTCCACGTCCGAAACCGGCTCAGCCGGCTGACAACCCACCAATACGAACGTAGCGAATGCCGCCAGTAGAACTACTTTCACTACGCGAGAGAGATAACCAGTCAATGCCGAAACATCCTTATAACTTGGGGAACGTTGCTGCGAACTTTCCATAACAGTGCGCTGTAAAAATCTTATGCAAGCTGGGCGGCATTATACCACTACGTTCCCAAAGTTTGCCGGGAGCCCCGGAAAGCTTTCCCGGCGACCATGGCACTCTTAACCGGCCGTTTCTACGAGGATACAGTGACGTTGTTACCGGTAGCCTCAAAAGATACTATTAGCAGGTATGGTCAGACGGGGACTCTATCAGCCCGGTTTCTTGGTGTGGCGGCTGCTGGCCGGAGTGCTGACAGGCGTAGCGTCTACGGTGGCGATCCACGGCGCTATCGCATTCTGGACGATGTACAGCGCCGCCCCGAGCGGCGGCCTCAGGGAGACCGTAGAGGTTACACTGGTCGTTCTCGTCTGGGCGGCAGCGTCCGTGGGACTGGGAGCGTTCGCCGGCAAGGTGGCCGGGCGTCTGGAAGTGCCCGTTGCCGCCGGCTCGGGGCTTGTAGGGCTTATCGCGGTGGGTTATCTGCCGGGTTTTTTCGCGGACCCGGTGGTCCTAGTATTCTCGGCCATACCGTTCTTGATCCTCGTCGCTACCGGTGGCATGTTAGCCTTTTTCGCCCGGCGCACCGACCTGCGTTAAACCGGATTACCTAGAGGGCTTGCGAGAGGCCCGCCAGCGCAGCCTCCGCTAATTCTAGCGGGTCTTTGTCCGGAGCCCGGACGGCCACGCGTCCCTCCCGCGCGGTAACGGTCCCTCCGGTAGCCTTTCGCAGGATCGCCGGGGCGGCGGGACCCGGCCGCACACCGGAGACACTTAGACTGCCGGAGCGGTAGGAGACCGAAGTCGCGCCTATGTCGCGGGCGAAGAGCTTTACGCGCGAGAGGCCGAGAAGGTTCCGGACCGGGTCCGGCAGCGCCCCGAAGCGGTCGGTCATCTCTTCGGCGAGGTCTTCTACTTCGGCTGTCGAGCCGAGGCCCGAGGCCCGCCGGTAGAGGTCTACCCGTTCGATCTCGTCCATCACGTACCCCGGCGGGATGTAAGCGTCCAGCGGCAACTCCACGATCACCGGCCGCTCCTCGCGACGCTCCACATTATCTCCCCTCGCGAGCGCGACGGCTTCTTCGAGGAGGCGCAGGTACATCTCAAATCCGACGGCCGCTATGTGCCCGGACTGCTCGGAGCCGAGCAGGTTCCCAGCACCCCGGATCTCCAGGTCCCGCATCGCGACCGCGAACCCGCTGCCGAGCTCGGTGAAGTCCATCAAGGCTTCGAGGCGCTTCTGGGACTCGGGAGTAGCACCGAGCGGCGCGAACAGGTACGAGTACGCCTGCTCGGTGGAACGCCCGATCCTGCCTCGTAGCTGGTAGAGTTGCGAGAGTCCCATCGCGTCCGCCCGGTCCACGATGAGCGTGTTGGCGGTCGCCACGTCCAGCCCGCTCTCCACGATGGTCGTCGTGACGAGCACATCGGATTCTCCGTTCAGGAACACCCGCATAACGTCTTCCAGAGCCCGCTCCGGCATCTGACCGTGGGCCGTCACAAAGCGCGCCTCCGGCACGAGCGCTGCGAGCCGCTCGGCCACGTCGTCTATGGTCTCGACCCGGTTGTGGACGAAGAACACCTGCCCGCCCCGGCCTACCTCCCGCTCTATCGCTCTCCGGACCAGGTCTTCCTCGTAAGGCCCGACGTGGGTGAGGATGCTCCGGCGTCCGGCGGGTGGAGTCTCTATGATGCTGATGTCCCGCAAAGAGGCGAGGCCCATCTGCATCGTGCGGGGTATCGGGGTGGCCGTGAGCGTCAGGACATCCACCGAGGCCTTGAACTCCTTGAGACGTTCCTTGTGCCGGACCCCGAAGCGTTGCTCCTCGTCCACCACGATCAGGCCGAGGTCCTTTGGTCGTACCCCGGCCCCGAGCACCGCGTGGGTCCCGACGAGGATGTCTACCTCCCCGGAGGCGAAGTCCTTCAAGATCTGCTTCCGCTCTTTAGCCGTCGAAAAGCGCGAGAGGCTCTCGACCCGCACGGCGAACCGGCTCAGGCGCTCCTTGAAGGTCCGGTAGTGCTGCTGGACGAGGATGGTCGTAGGCGCTAGCACCATGACCTGCTTGCCCCCGAGCGTGGCCTTGAACGCGGCCCGCACCGCAACCTCGGTCTTTCCGAAGCCGACGTCCCCGCACACCAGACGGTCCATCGGGTGCGGCGCCTGCATGTCGGCCCGGGTCGCGGAGATGGCCGCCTCCTGGTCCGGGGTCTCCCGGTACGGGAAGCTCTCGTCGAGCTCCCGCTCCCACTCGGAATCCTCCGGGAAGGCGAACCCCGGGGCCGACGCCCGCTCGGCGTGTAGCTTCAGAAGCTCCCCGGCCAGCGCCTTTACCCGCTTTCGGACCTTGTCCGTGACCTGCGCCCAGGTCGAGCCGCCGAGCTTGTCGAGCCGGGTGCCCTCGCCGCCGATGTACTTGTGCAGTAGCTCCATCTGCTCGTAGGGCACGAAAAGGGTGTCTCCGCCGCGGTAGTTGACCTGCATGTAGTCCCGTGTGGCCCCGAGGACTTCTTTGGACACGAGCCCCTCGAAGCGCCCGATGCCCTGTGTGGCGTGTACCACGAGGTCTCCGGTCTTGAGATCCGCGAACGAAGAGACCGACCGGCCGGGCCTGTCGGGCCGTGAACCCCGGCCCGCGTGCCGCCGGGGGCCGTAGAGCATATCCCGGCGGAAAACCGCGATACCGCCTTCCGGGTAGGTAAACCCTTCTTCCACCTCTCCCGGGACAGCGTAGAGTCCGGGCGGCAGACTTGGATCTACCCGTCCGGCTTCTCGGATGGTCCGGTTGACCTCACCGAACGCGTACACCGTCCTCTTGGCTTCGCCGCCGGACCCGCACGCCAGAAAGACCGCGAGTCCTTCCTCTATCAGCGTGTCGAGCCTGCGGGCCGCCTCCCGGATCGTGTTGGCGAACGCCGATACCGGCGGCGCCGAGATGACCTCACCCTCTTCCCCGCCGGTAAACCGGACCTCGGCCTCCGGGATCTCACGATCGTAGAGCTCGGGTACGAGACCTTCTAACTCCTCCGGCACCTCTTCCACCGGCTCCTCACGCCACAGCGCGGCGTCCCCGGCCAGAAGCTCCCGCGGGGAGACCAGTCCTAGCCCGAGGAGCAGCCGGTCGAGGCCCGGCACCCGCACGCCCCAGTATGCCTCTTCAGAATATTCCTCGCTACCACCAACCTCGCTGACGAGGGACACCAGGTCTCCTTCGCGGGCGGCGTACACGGTGATGGCTGAGAGTTCCCGCACCACGCGCTGGGTCGCCAGAGAGATGGCCCGGACGCTCTCGATCTCATCGCCCCACCACTCGACCCGCACCGGAGACCGGCGGGTACTGCTAAAGACGTCCACGATGCCGCCACGCACCGCGAACTCCCCAGGTCTCGATACCCGGTCCACCCGCTCGTATCCCAGAGTCGAAAGGCGGGAGAGCATCGCGTCGAGATCCAGCTCAACGCCGCCCGATATTTCCAGCGGCTCGTAGAGCGGGGTCTTCTCCATAAAAGCTAGCGGCCCGGCGACCACGAGCCGAGCTTCGCTAGCAGAGTGCAGTGCCCGCTGACGGCGGCCGACGCGGGTCACCGGAGGCTCGAATACGTCCCCATAAACCACGCCACGCGAGGGAAGGTGTACTACGGATTCATCCGTGAAGCAGGATGCGTCGTGAGCATACCGCTCGGCTTCCTCCTCGGAGGCGGCCAGCAGCACGACCGGCCTCTCGTGGGTGGTAGCCAGGTAAGCCCGGATCCTGCGCGGAGCCTGTAGAAATTTGGTCTCTGTAGTTTCCGGCACCCGGACATTGTACCCCCGCTCACGCTTTATCCAAGAGGTCGCATTTAATGTGCCTGACCCGTGAGCAGGGATCTGGTAATTAGAAAGAGCCGCGAGTTGGTCTACTCGCTACGGACCCTCGAAAACGCTGCCTAAGTGATCCTGGCGAGTACGCCGGTCCTCCGCCGAGTTCCTAGAAAATGCCAAAACTAGGGAATGTTCTTCCGCCTGTTTTCTCTATCCTTTTAGTCCCGGACGTTAAAGCGGTTCATAGCGGCTTCGGGGCCGGACTCTATTATGGCTTCGACCGCGTCGGCGGCCTCGCCAGCGGTGTCGCGGACTGCGGAGTCCATCTTCCCGAGCACATAGTCCGTTACGGTGAGGCCGACCGGCGGACGCCCGATGCCGACGCGCACCCGTACAAAGTCCGCTCCGAGTTGGGAGATGATCGAGCGCAGCCCGTTATGACCGCCCGCGCCGCCCCCGACCTTTACCCGCACCGTTCCCGGCGCGAGATCCAGGTCGTCGTGGACCACTATGAGGTCCCCGACTTTGTACCCGCCGAGCGCCGCCCCCGAGTTGTTCATGTAAGTCTGCGGTTTGACGAGTGTGGCGTTACCGGAAGGCGGCATACCGACCGGCGCGGCCACGGCTCTTTTCTTTTTCTGAAATTCGCCGCCGTGGCGGCCGGCGAGTTCGTCGGCCACCAGAAAGCCGATGTTGTGCCGGGTACGCTCGTAGGAGCGGCCTGGGTTGCCGAGCCCCACGACTACGGGGGACCCGGAAGGTCCCCCGCTGCGATCGTCGCCTCCGCCGGAGGTGGTTTCCTCCGGTTTGCGGGTTACCGGTCTACTCGGCTTCTTCCCTGTCGGCTTCATCCTCCAGAACGGCCTCTTCACCGGGTGCCTCACCCTCTTCCTCGGAAGTCTCCTCGACGATGCCGGCGGCCTCGATCTCCTCGTCGGTGATCTCCGTCGGCGCGGTAATGGTTACGGCTACGTCTTCCGGCTCGGAGATAAGGGTCACGCCCTCGGGCAACTCCGCGTCCGCCAGCGTCAGGTTCTCGCCCATCTGAAGCTCCGAGACGTCCAGCGTGATCTCCTGCGGGATGTTGCCCGGCAGCGACTCGACCAGCACCTCGTAGGCGACCTGCTGCAAGACCCCGTCGTCCTGCTCGACCCCCGGAGCCTCGCCGACGACCGATACCGGCACAGTGATCTCGATAACCTCCCGCATGTTTACCGGGGTAAAGTCCACGTGGATAAGCTGCCCCGAGACCGGGTCGCGCTGGATGTCCACGATACGGGCCGTCGAGGTCGAAAGCCCGCCCGAGTCGAGGTCCAGATCGTACAGCGCGTTATCCCCCAGAGTTTGTAGGGTATAGTCCACGACCTTTGCCGGGACTGCGAGCGGCGTCGGGAAGCTACCCGGTCCCTCGCCGTAGAGGATAGCGGGGGTCATGCCCTCCCGCCGGAGCCGCCGGGCCTCACCCTTGCCCCGGCCTCCGCGCGCCGTCGCCTGTAGATCCACGTTAGTATTTTCCACTCTAAGCTCCCGAGACTCTTGTAAACTTTCCTAGAAAAGCTGGTTCTCGCCCATAAATACCCCGCTCACCGACTCGTCCGAAAAGACGTTCCTTATGGTACTCGCGAGGATTGGCGCGATAGTAAGCGTATTTATCTTAGACTGCGCCTCTCCCTTCTTCAAGGGCAGCGTGTCGGAGACGACGACCTCTTTTAGCTGGGAGTTCTCTATCCGCTCGTAAGCCGGACCGGAGAAGACACCGTGGGTCGCCACGGCCGAGACCTCCGTAGCCCCCTCTTTCAAAAGCCGCTCGGCCGCGTTACACAGGGTGCCGGCGGTGTCGATCAGGTCGTCTATCAGGATCGCCCGGCGGCCTTCGACCTCCCCGATAACGTGCGTAACCTCCGACTGCCCCGGACCCCGGCGGGTCTTGCCCATGATCGCCCACGGCAAATTGAGGTGGTCCGACAACCGCTGGGCGACTTTCACCTCCCCGGTGTCCGGGGCTACCACGACCGCGTCATCAGCGTCCTTGAAACCCAGCTCGGCGTAGTAGTCGGCGAAGGTGTGCATCGCCGTCAGGTGATCTACCGGGAAGCTGAAGAAACCTTCGATCTGGCCGACGTGGAGGTCCATCGTCATTACCCGGTCGGCCCCGGCGGTCTGGATCATGTTCGCTACTAGCCGAGCCGTTATCGGTTCGCGCGGCTTGGTCTTGCGGTCCTGACGCGAGTAGGAATACCACGGTATGACCGCGACGATGCGCTTGGCCGAAGCCCTCTTTGCCGCATCTATCATTACTAAGAGTTCCATGAGGTTCCGGTTTACCGGCTCGGTAAGGCTCTGGATAATAAACAGGTCCGCCCCCCGGACGGATTCCCCGTACCTCGCGTATACCTCCCCGTTTGAGAACTGGGTAAGCTCCACCTCACCGAGTTCGAGGTCCAGGCTCTCGGCGATCCTACCCGAAAGGTCCGGGTATCCGCTGCCGCTGTACAGCATGAGCCTTTTCTCCGTCGTCTGCGATAGATGACCGTTGTGCATCACTGCTGTAAGTCTCCCTCCCGGCCCTCAGGCCGCTGATGGTCCCCTTCTACACCGCCCGAACCGGACTCTTCCGCTTTCTCCGGCGAACCCCGGTTCGGGAAGTCCCGGTTCGGAGAGTCCCGGATCACGCGCGCCGGAGCCCCGACCGCTAGCTTTCCAGCCGGAATATCTTTGTTAACCACGCTCCCGGCCCCGAGGTACGAGTCGCGGCCAATGGTCACCGGAGCTATAAGGTTCGTGTTTATCCCGGTGAACACCCCGTCTTCTATAACGGTGCGGCTCTTATTTGTACCGTCGTAGTTCGCGGTAATGGTCCCGGCCCCGAGGTTCACGCCCGTCCCGATGTCCGCGTCCCCGACGTACGAGAGGTGCGGAACCTTGCTCCCCTCCCCGACCCGGGTATTCTTTACCTCGCAGTACGCCCCGACTTTCGCGGCGGCTTCGAGCACGGTCCCCGGACGCAGGTAGGCGTAAGGCCCGACCGCAACCCCGGCCCCGATACGGGCGCCCCGGCCTACGGAGTGCTCCACGAGCGCCCCGTCCCCGACGGTCGTATCGAGCAGGTCGGTCTGCGGACCTATGGTGCAATCGGAGCCTATCTCCGTCCTTCCACGCAAGAGCGTACCCGGCAGGATCACGGTGTCCGGCCCGATCTCGACCGTCGCCTCGATGTGCGTCGAGCCCGGGTCCCGGACCGTTACCCCGGCCCTCATGTGGGCATCCAGGATGTTCCGGCGCAGGATTTCCTCCGCCCGCGCCAGATGTACCCGGTCGTTTACCAGGTTCGCCTCTTCTAAGTTCTCCAAGCGGCACGTCACCGCCCGGCTCCGGCGGCCGATGATCTCTAAAGCGTCGGTCAGGTATAACTCGCCCTGGCTGTTGTCCGTATCCGTGAGCGATAGCGCGCGGCGGATCTCCGGTAGCTCAAAAGCGTAGAGCCCAAGGTTTACCGTCCGCACCGCGAGTTCGTCGGCGGTGGCGTCTTTCTCTTCGACTATCCGCACGACCCCGGCGTCTTCGGTGACCCGGCCGAGCCCCGACGGGTCCGGTACGTCCGCGACGAGCACCGTAGCCCCGGCCCCTACCTTCCGGTGCCGGTCCACGAGCCGCCGAGAGGGTGTCCGGGGAGATCAAAGGCCCGTCCCCATTCACGACCAGAAGCGTGCCCTCCTCGGCTTCTATACCTTCGAGAGCTACCCTCACGGCATCGCCGGTACCCCGCTGCTCTTTCTGCAGCACGGGCTCGGCTCCGGCGGGCAATACCGCCTCGACCTCTTCCGCCTGATGCCCGACGACTACCAGCACCCTCTCCGGCGTTAGCGGTCCCAGCGCTGAGACCGCGTAGTTGACCATCGGGACGCCGCAGAGGGTATGGAGAACCTTTGCCCGGTTGGACCTCATACGGGTACCCTTGCCAGCGGCCAGGACCGCGGCAAAGATCTGCGAGCCTCCACTCAAAGACATGTGCTGCTAAAGCTCCTTTATAACTGACCCGCCAACGGTCGCCGGACCCGCTTTCTCCGGCTGAGCCGGTACAACCGGCGGAACCGACACCGCTGGCTGGGGCGGCAGGATTCGAACCTGCGATCCCGGGACCAAAACCCGGCGCCTTGCCGCTTGGCTACGCCCCATCGCTACTCTAGCCGCGCATACTAACCATCCACAGTATATATGTGCGGCCCGCGCCGCCGCGATTATACCGGAGGCTTTTTATGAAGTCAGCTTTTCTTAAAGGCGTTCGCTACCAAGGTCCCGACTCGGCAGAACTACCTCGAGTATAACTACCCTACGTTTCCTTCCAGAAACCGGTTTAAGGATTCTCCACGACCTCTACGCCGTGAGGGACCGGCTCGTACACGCCGGAGAAAGGCGCCTGGCAGCCCGAGTCCGGCGTTTCTTCCGGGAAGATGCCGTAAACTGCGGTACCGCTTCCGGTCATCGCCACCCCGAGGGCGCCGGATCCAAAAAGGTCTCCCTCGTAAGCCGCGACCTCCGGTACGAGGGTGCGGGTGACCGCCGCGAGCGCGTTGTCCAGGGAACGGGCGAGACCTTCGAGGTCGCTGGCTTCGAGCGCGGCTACCACCGGCTCTACACAGTACCCCGGGCGGCCAGAGCTTTCCGGAAGCTCGTCGTAGGACCGGTATACTTCCGCCGTCGCGGCGCCTCGCGACGGCTTACACAGCAGAAGTCGGTGGTGCGGCGGGCCGGGCAGCGGGCTCAGAGTTTCGCCGACACCTTCCCCGAGGGCCGTCCCGCCCGAGAGACAGAACGGCACATCCGCCCCCACCCGGGCCCCCACCTGGGATAGGTCCGGCAAGCTTAACCCGAGCTTGAACAGCCTATTCAAGCCAGCGAGAACCGCCGCAGCATCCGCCGAGGCGCCGCCGAGCCCGGCCCCGGAAGGTATCTTCTTGCGGAGCCGGACCCGCACCGGCAACTCCTCGCCAGTAAGCTCGCGGAGTAGGTGCCAAGCCTTAAATACCGTGTTCTTTTCCGGCGGTCCGGTATCCGGCGTCCCGGCGTTCGCGTCTCCGGGCTCTACCCGGAGCTCAAAGCCCTCGTCCGACAGCTCTATCTCGACCTCGTCAGCGAGCGAGATGCTTTGCAGTACGGTGGATATTTCGTGGTAGCCATCTTTCCGCAGACCCCGCACTTCCAGCGCGTAGTTTATCTTCGCGAACGCCTGCAGCCGGATGCTATCCACCAGTAGTCTCCAGGAGGAGACGGTGGAGCGCCACGAAGTCTTCCGGCTCCAGCTCTTCGGCCCGGGCGTCCGGGTTGAGGTGTAAATGGGACAGCGCGCGGGGAGCCTCCCGCCGCTGACCGTCCGGCAGGTTGTTCGCGAGCCGCTTGCGGCGGCTCCGGAAGGCGGCGAGCACGAGTTCCTTTACCCCCAAATACTCTTCCGGCGAGACGGGCGGCGGCTCCCGGCGAACGAGCTCCACAACTGCCGAGTAGACGTTGGGCGGCGGGTCAAAGACTTTCGGGGAAACCCGGTGGACGAGCGTAGCCGACGAAAACAACCGTACTAGGACGGCGTAGGCCGCGTAGTCCTTTATTCCCCGGCGGGCGGTCATCCTCCGGGCCACCTCCAATTGCACCATAAAGCGTAGCTTATGCAAGTACGGGGCTTTTTCTAAAAGTCCCAGTATCAGCGGGGAGGCCACGTTGTAGGGCAGGTTTGCGCAGAGCCGGTTCGGGGCTGGGTCGAGGGCCGCGTAGTCGAAGGTCAGGGCATCGGCGGTGTAGACGCGGACGTTGTCGCGGCCTTTCAGGGCGTACTCTAGTTCGGGCAGCACGTCCGGGTCGAGTTCTACAGCGTGTACGCGGGCGGCTTTCTCGGCGAGGACGGTAGTAAGCGCCCCGCGGCCCGGACCTATCTCCAGTACCGTATCATCGTGGGCGATGCCGGAGGCGACGATGCGGGCGGTGTTCGGGTCGGTCAGAAAGTGCTGGCCGAGACGCTTTTTCGGGTCCACGCTAGCCGGGTTCGTCCGCCGGTCCGTGGAGAATAGCACCGGGTCCGGGTAGTCCTATGAGCCGTCGCCCGGCGATACCGGGCGCGCCGGCTGTGACGCGGGGAGACCGAACAGGTCGCAGGCGTTTTTTGTCGTCCGGGCGGCGAGGTCTTCCGGGCTCACGCCGAGCTTTCCGGCGACAAAGCGGGCGGTGTGGACGACGTTCGCCGGCTCGTTCGGCTTTCCCCGGAGTGGTTCGGGACTCAGGTATGGAGCGTCGGTCTCTATGAGGAGCCGGTCGTCGTCGATCAGGTGTATAAAATCCGCGGTCGGGTTGTTTTTGAAAGTAACGTTTCCGGCGAGCCCGATAAAGTAGCCCCGCTCGGCGGCGGCTCGGACCTCGGTTTCCCCGCCCTCGAAACAGTGGAGCACTACCGGGACCTGGGCGCGGTCGAGGCAGGAGAGCGTATCCTCGTAAGCTTTGCGGGAGTGGATGATCAGGGGCAACCGGGTATCGTTTGCTAGCGAGATGGCGTCCTCAAAGAGCGCCTGCTGGATTTCCCTGGACCAGTCTCCCCGGAAGTAGTCGAGCCCTACCTCCCCGAGCGCCACGACCCCGGGCGACTCCGACATCTCCGCCAGAGCTTCGAGGTCCGGGGCTACATAGGTTCCCGCGTTGTGCGGGTGGATGCCCGCCGCCGAGTAGACGTTCGGGATCACGGCCGCAAGCTCCAGCCCGGTTTGTGAATCCTCAATGCTCGTCCCGATGTTGACTACCGCCGACACCCCGGCATCGGAAGCCCGTTCAACGGCCTCCTCCGGAGATATTTTGAGTCTTAGCAAGTGCGTGTGCGAGTCTATAAACATGGCAGGTGGCCCCTAAGCCCGGTTTTCGTCGCCGGGATTATACAGGTCCGCGGGGTCTGCGGCCGCTGGTACTTTGGATAACCTAGGAGCGGACGAGCCGCTCGTAGACCTCGGCCCTACGCCGGCCGGACTCGCGGGCCGCCCGGGCCGCAGCTTTGGACGGGCTTTCGCCGGCGGCCACGTATCCCCGGGCGCGCTCCACGACCTCCTCCACCCCCGGGGTCTCAGCCGCAGCCCCGCCGCGGACCACGAGCACCACCTCCCCCTTCACTCCTCCCGCGTAACGCTTCCGGGCCTCCTCCGCCGTACCCCGGAAGACTTCCTCGTGGAGCTTTGTAAGCTCCCGGCAAACGGCGGCCTGGGTCTCGCCGGGCAGGGTTTCCAGGGTCTTGACCAGCCGGTGAGGAGACTCGAAGATCACAAACGTCGACGCCTCCCGGCCGATACGCTCCAAAATCTCCGTCCGCTCCCGGCCCTTGCGCGGCAGAAAACCTACGATCACTGCCCCCTCCGGCGGCAACCCGGAAGCGACCAGCGCCGTCAGGGCCGCCGACGGTCCGGGCAGTACCTCGACCCCGACCCCGGCTTCTATGCAGGCCGTGAGTAGCTGGTATCCGGGATCCGAGACCAGCGGGGTACCGGCGTCGGTAACGAGCGCCACGGTCTGCGTGCGGGCTGAGGCGACGAGGTCGGGAGTCCGGCTCCGCTCGTTGTGCTCGTGGTAGGAGACGAGTTTCTTGTTTATCTCGTAGGAGGCCAGCAGCCGGCCGGTGCGGCGGGTATCCTCGCAGGCCACGAGGTCGGCTTCGCGCAGGGTACGCAGCGCCCGGAGCGTAATGTCTTCGAGGTTGCCTATCGGGGTCGGGACGACTACCAGCGGCACTCCTGTGGAGACCTTACGGGGTGCCGAGGACGTATTCCCCGGAGGAGGCGTCGCGGGCCAGGGCGGCGGCACCCAAGACGCCGGACTCCGGTCCCAGAGTCGCCTCCTGGACCGCGACCAGGTCGCGGGATGGGGAGCGGGCGCGGAGGCGGATCTCCCTGCGGGCGGGCTCCAGGATCAGGTCCCCGGCCCGGGCCGCCCCGCCACCGACGGCCACGACCTCCGGGTTAAAGATGTTCACAAACCCGGCGAGTCCGATGCCGAGCCACCGCCCCGTCTCCTGCAGAATAGAGATCGAGGCTTCATCACCCTCTTCGGCGAGCCTCGTTACGTCTTCACCAAGCACCGTACGATCTATGGCGAGCCGGCCGAGGGCGGTATCCGGCCGCTCATTGGCAACCTCCCGGGCCCGGCGCTGGATGGCGGTGCCCGAGGCCAGGGACTCCAGGCAACCGTGGTTACCGCAGCCGCAGCGGGGGCCGTCGGCCTGTATAGTCATGTGCCCGAGCTCGCCTCCCGACCCCTGCGCGCCCCGCAAGAGTATGCCGTGCGTTATGACCCCGCCGCCGACGCCCGTGCCTAAAGTCACGAACAGCAGATGGTCGATATCGCTCCGGCCTCCGAACCGGTACTCGCCCCACGCCGCGGCGCTCGCGTCGTTCTCGATGGTCAGCGGAAGACCACCTATCTTGGGTTCCAACTCCTTTTTAAGCTGGATACCTTCTATAGCGTGGAGGTTGGGGGAGAAGATCACCTTGTTCTCCTGGCCGAGTATCAGGCCCGGCACCGCCAGGCATACCCCGCCGACCTCGAAGCCGTCCTTTACCTCCGTGATGGCCCGGGCCATGCTGGAAACGAGCCGCTGCGGGGAGGCCGCCGTCGCGTACCGGACCTCGTTCAAGACCTTGCCTTCGGGCGTCACCACCCCGGCAGCTATTTTGGTCCCCCCGACGTCTACCCCGATGGCGTTCATCCTTACCTCCAGTCGAGTACCTCGATCTCCACCCCACGACCCCGAGAGTAGCGGTCGCGCCCCACGGTGTAAACCGCCTCAAAGGTCCCGGAGGGTACATCCTCCGGTTTTCCCCGCAGCTTTGCTGGTATTCCACCGTTCCCACCGCTTCCGGCAAGGTTGAGCAGGTTCATACCCTCCCACAGCTGCCGCGAACCTTCTACCCTGAGCCCCCCGGAGAGAAAGACCGGCCGGTAGTTGCCGCTGCCGAACGGGGCGAGCCGCTCGTGCCAGTCGAGGATGCCGTCCGAGACGACCGATAGCGGCACCTCGGCGTCCACGGCTATCGGGGGCGAAAGTACCTCCGGGTTTTCGGCCAACTGCCCCCGGACCGCCGCGTTTACCCCGGCCACGAAAGCGTCGAAGTTTCCGGGCTCTATGGACAGCCCGGCGGCCTTGCGGTGACCACCCCAGTGACCTAGCAGGTGCCGCACGGTAAGGAGCGCCCCGTGGAGGTCCACGTCGGTCTCCCCGGCGCGGGCCGAACCGCCGTAGGAGCCGTCGACCCGGCGGTTTAAGACAGCGGCGGGCCTCCCGGTGGTCCCGGCGACCCTGCCGGCCACGAGCCCCGCGAGCCCCCCGATCTCATCCGACACCACGACCTTGAAGTCCTGCTCGTCCACGACTTCGGCCAGCGCCCGCTCGACGGCGTACCGGGTGCGTTGCTGGCGCTCGGAGTTGAGCTGGTTTAGTTGCGAAGCCAGCCTGAAAGCCTCCCGCCGGTCGCCGGTCAAGAGGAGATCCAACGCCGGACGCGGGTTTTTTACGCGGCCGATGGAGTTTATGCGCGGCCCGAGCTTCCACCCAAGGTCCTCCTCATCTAACGGACCGTCTCCCCGCAGACCCGCCACCTTTACGAGCGCCTCAAGCCCCCGGCGGGCGCTACCCGTCCCGAGCATTCGGTTTAGATGCTTCAAGCCCGCGCCGGCGAGCGCCCGGTTGTCCCCGACGAGCGGCGCTATATCCACGACGGTCCCGACGCTTACCAGGTCTAGCAACCGACCGAGACGCCGCCTGCCATCCGGGTCGTTTAGCTGCCGAGCAACGGCCCAGGCGAACTTCCAGGCTACACCCACGCCGGCCAGCGGATCCTCGGGGTTCCAGAGCTTAGGGTCGAGCACCGCTACAGCCGGCGGAGCTTCGGGTGGATCTTCCGGCGGTATGTGATGGTCGGTCACGATCACATCCATCCCCAAAGAGCCCGCGAGCTCTACTTCGGCCCGGTTCGAGATACCACAGTCCGCGGTCACGATGAGGTCCACGCCCCCGGCGAAAAGGTCCCGCACGTAAGGCTCCAGCAGGCTGTAACCGACCTGCCGGGTCGGCAGGTGTACGACCAGATTATCCGTGTACTCCGAGAGCGCCAGGTAGAGTACGGCGGCCGAAGTGAGGCCATCGGTGTCGTAGTCCCCGAAAATCCCGATGCGCTCGCCATTCTTTACGGCCCCCGCAACCCGGCGGGCCGCCACTTCCCAGACTTCTTCGTCTGGAGCCGAGATCTCCGCCAGCGTAGGCGACATAAAACCCGTGGCGGCTCCGGGCGCTACGCCCCGGTTCGCCAGTACCCGGGCGCCCAACTCTCCTAACCCGGTCTCTCTTGAAAGCTCCGATACCACGTCGGCTTCTGGTTCCAGCAACCGCCAGCGCGCCAAACAACCCCCTTCCCCAGGTGAAACCTACTCTCCGTATTGTAATTATATACAGAGCTTCTATGGTCCAACAGCAGACTTACAGCCCGTAGATGCAGTTCAGGTTTCGGAACGCCGGAGCATCTCCCTCAGCAAGAGTAAAAAGCCCGGTCTGTTGGTTCTATCTCAGCCGCCGGGCGCATTGTACTGATCCCCTCCGTTCGAAGGTGGTGGCGCGGGCGTCGTCGCAGGCGGGGGTGTGGGGGCCGGTGCTTGACCGGAGTCACTACCATCCCCAGGGGGCGTTGCAGGGGTACCTCCTCCGCCGGTGTCCGGTTCTTGCGGCACCGGCGTTGGAGACGGATCTGGCGCCGGGGCTGGCTCTGGTACTGGGGCTGGCTCCGGAGACGGAGCTTGCTCTGGAGAAGGAGCTTGCTCTGGAGAAGGAGCTTGCTCTGGAGAAGGAGCTTGCTCCGGAGAAGGAGCTTGCTCTGGAGAAGGAGCTTGCTCTGGAGAAGGAGCTTGCTCTGGGAGAGGTTCTTGCTGAACGGGAGGCTCCGCCGGCTCTGGTGTTTCCGCCGATGGCTCCTCCGGCGTCGGGGTAGGCGAGGGGGCCGGCTCCCGTGCCGGGTCGGGCGCCTGAGATGGGTCTGACGCCGGAGGCTCGGGCGGCGCGGCATCCTGGCCTCCAGTGTTATCAGAGTCGTCTCTATCGTCCCCACCGGAGGGACTGGAGTTGGGATCCTGCGACGGTCCCGAGCCTCCGGCGTCTCCGTCAGAGCCACCCCCGGCGTTCCCAGACCCTGGTCCGGAGCTTACGGTGAAGTCTACGGAGGAGCCCGAGTCTACGCTGGTTCCCGCGTTGGGGTCCTGACCGATGACCGTACCCTGGGCCGAGGCGCTGCGCGCCCTTTGCTCCTTGCCGGGCTCCAAGCCCTTTCCTTCTAGCATGTCTCGGGCTTCTGCGGCGTCGCGGCCGGTAAGTTTGGGGACTTCGACTTTACCCACGCCCAGCGCCCCCTGGACCGCTTCGACCGCGCCGCCGACCCCGTTCCCCACGCCTCGTACCCCGCCTCCTACGCCGCGGACCACGTTCTCCCCCCGCTCCCCCCCGAACACGAGCCAGCCGAGCGCGCCGAGCACCAATAGCCCGGCAAGCAGCGCGGCCACCGCCCGCCGTGAGGAGTTCCGGCCCTTTACAGGAGCTTTACTCGCGAGAGCCCTTCTCGTGGAGTTTCCGCCCGCAGTGACTCCGCTTGCGGAATCCCCGCTTGCGATGTTGCCGCTTGTGGTACCTCCGTTTGTATTCTGGTGAGAGGCCGGCGCGGTACTCGCGTCACCATCCACAGGATAAACCGGAGGCAGAGAGCCTTTTACGCGATCCAAATCTTCCACGAGGCTGGCGGCGTCCGGGTAGCGATCTCCGGGGTCCTTTGCCAGCAGTTTCAGGATCAGGGCGTTCATCCCCTCGGGGACTTCGGCGTTTAGCTCTATCGGTGGATGCGGCGTCTCGGAGACGTGCTGCATAGCCACGGCGATCGGGCTCTCGGCGCTAAAGGGTGGCTCGCCGGTAAGCATCTCGTACAGGACTATGCCCAAAGAGTAGAGGTCGCTCGCCGGCCCCACCGACTCTCCCAGGGCCTGTTCTGGAGACATGTAGCTCGCGGTACCTTGTACGAGGCTCGTCTGGGAATCCGTTGCGGTCATGGAAATTGCCCGGACGATGCCGAAGTCCGCAACTTTTACGTCCCCGGATTCAGTAACCAGAACGTTCTGAGGTTTTACGTCCCGGTGAACGATACCACTCTCGTGAGCGGCTCCGAGGGCACTCGCGATCTGGCCCGCAACCTCCGCCGCCGAATGGCAGTCCAACATCCCTTTTTTGGCGACGTGCTCCTTGAGCGTTCCCCCCGGCACATACTCCATAGTAATGTAGTAAGCACCCTCTTCAGAGACGCCCCGGTCGTACACGGGAACTATGTTCGGGTGGGATAGAGAGGCGGCGCTTTTCGCCTCCAACTCGAAGCGGTCGACCACGGCTTCGTCTCCGGTGTGCTGCTCCATGAGCAACTTGAGCGCGATGTCCCGGCCGAGGACCTTGTCGTGAGCCCGGAAAACCTGGCCCATACCACCGCTTCCCAGAAGGTCCTGCAGCTCGTAACGGTTGTTAATAATGCTCTGCTGCATAATTTTGTTATACCCTTTTATGAGGTTTTTGATCCAACAAAGAGCTATTCTTGCCCCGGGCGCTTTCAGAGATGTTTGGGAGGTCGGCCTGGAGGACCAGCTCCCCACCGTCCGCGAGCACCTGAAGGCGGGTGGCGTTTTCCCGCAGGAGGGCCGCCGTCAGCTCGCACGTTATTGGCCCTTCTTCGGTAACGACGAACGTCCCGGAGGACACCTGCTCACCGTCCGCGCTCGTAAGAGTAACGTCGTAAGTCTGGCCGACTTCCAGGCCGTCCGCAACCAGAACGGTCTCCGTACCCCAGGTGTGGGAGATCAAGTCAGCCTCAGCCTCCACGTTAGAGGGCACCTCCGAAAAAGCTACCGGCTCGGTTGGCGGCCCGCTGAGAAGGGGGACGAGCGCGAAGAAGCCGACCGCAAAGAGCAGCACGGCCGCCGCCGCGGCAGCCGACCAGGCATACCACTTCCGTCGCCCCCTCCTCTGAGCCTCGGCTTCCACCCGCGCAAAGGTCCGCTCTTCAAGGTCCTCCGGAGGGAGCGGCGACTCCCCCACAACACCTTCGGGAGCGGCGTTTTCGAGCGCCACGACAACGGGCCGCAGCTCCCGCAACTCCGCCTGGCAGACCTCACAGCTATCGAGGTGGCCCTGGAACTCCGCCCGCTCTTTCTCGTCGAGGTCGTCGAACAGGGACGCCACGAGTAGCTCTCTGTAATAGTGGTGGTCTTCGGCGGTCACTCTCTCCACCCCCCCTCGTCCAGCGCCAGCCGCAGCGCCTTGAGGCCGTAGAACAGCCGGCTCCGCACCGTACCCTCCGGAACCCCGAGTTCCGCGGCAACCTCCGCGCTGGAGCGGCCGCGGTAGTAGGTCTCCACGATCACCCGCCGGTGGTTGGTACTAATATTCCGCAACGCTTCTTCTATCTCCCAGGACTTAAGGGCTCCCTCGATAGGCTCCTCGGTAGGGTTCCCCGAGCGTCGAGCGTGCACGAAACCCTCTTCGAGCTTCGTGGTATCCGGTCGCGACCGGCGCGACCGGGCCAGGTCTATCACGACATTACGCCCGATAGCGAACAACCAGGTCCGTAGAGAGCCGCGCGCCGCGTCAAAGCGGTCCGAAGCGCGCCACGCCCGCAAAAACGTCTCCTGCACCGCCTCCTCGGCGAGGCCGGCATCACCCAAAGTCCGCAAAGAAAGCCGGTAGAGTTCGCCGCCGTGGGCGGTGTAGGCAGCCCGCAGCTCAGCCTCACCGTCGAAAGCTGAGGTCCGGAACCACCTTCCTCTACCGCGGACGTTATCCCTCGCCACCGACCCTCCGGAGAACCCCGATACCGCCGTTCGGGATACCGCGCTCCGGAGGTGCCACCCGGAACCCGGGCGCTAGAGAAGGAGGTACAAAACTCACCGCGCACCTGAGCCGCCTCATCTCTGATCCCACCTCCCATGGTAAGAAATTCCGACACCCCGCGCCGCAACAACTTTCTACCGTACCAATTATATGCGGCGTACGAGGCGCGCGTATCCTCCAACTCACCCATCTCTGGTCTTCTAAACCGACGACCAGAAGTAATAGAGGCCCGTGTGGGAGCTTCCATCCTTCTTACGTAGTATGACGCTTACGTAGTATGACGCGGAGTACCTCCGAAAGTTACGAAATGTGGCGCCGGCGGAGCAAAAAGATGCCCAGAACGCCGGTCCCGAGGACCAGCAGGCCGCCAGCCGGGACCCGTAGCACCGGTCCGCCGGAGTCGGGCAGCGAGGTCGGGGCGGAAGTGTTCCCAGTGCCTACGGGGAAGCGTTCGATCTCACCGTCCTCGATAGCCGTATCATCGTCCTGCAGGACCGGAGGGACCTACCGCGAGGTTGAACCTACTGTCGCTGTCGTGCGCCGTCAGCGCCGTACCCGCGGTCATCACTACCTTCACAGGCATACTCCTCTCTCGAACAAACAATGTAGCTTACAGACGCAGCCTTACGGCCGGAACTCCGTGGTCTAGGCCAGGAAAACCCTTCTTTCGGGCTTGCTTTGCTGGTCTCGCTCTGTAATACGGACGAACGGCGCCAACCGTTCAAAGCTCCAGCAATCTTTTAAACCCAGGTATGATTTTTGAGCCTACAAAGTTTCCGTCCGCCGGTCCGTCCGCCGGCCAGGAGATTGCGCGAGGGAACGAGGTTAATGAATATCTAATATCTGCGGCGGCCTACCGCTCGGCCTCAACCCCTTTCCAGACAGACCTCCCGGAAACGGCGCCGCGTTCAGCGGACACTCTGGCGCTTTCTTCCAGCATCGTCTCGCAAGGGTAGAGTTTGAAGAAGCCTAACGCACCCGAACAGAGATCACCCGAGGATACCTGAGAAGGGCCTTTAGTAGCGCTTTGACCGCACTCTAGCGGCGCCGGAAGCGCGAGAAAAAGGACTTCGCTTCTTCTTGAGCGCGGCGTCGGATATCCGACAGCTCGTCAGACTCCGGCTGGCGGCCGCGCTCGAAGTAGAGTAGCGCGGCGCGGCCCATCGCGAGCGTGCCGGCGTAGCCGATGGCGCCAGCCACGGCCCAGCCGCCGACCGGCAGGATCTTCACCAACTGCCGTCCGAGCCCCCGGAGCGCAAGACCGGCCCCGAGCACCCCGACGAGCTCCCGCGCCCGCTCCAGCGTCATCTCCTGACCGTGGACGGCTGCCAGGTTCAAGACCATCCGGCCCTGGTTAGCGGTCATCACCGGTAGGTCCGCGCCCGGGACCGGTATCGCGCCGACCATGGCGTTCTGCCAGGCGTTCTTGCGGATAAGCTCCTCGCACACCGGCCGCCGGAACGCCTGGTATCCACGGCCGAGAGGTACGAGGTGTTCGCTATCCACCGCATCCACGATGTCCGGTACTAACCTGCTCGCGACCTCCTCATCCGTCAGGTCCGCCAGCGCGTCCCGGGGTGAGATATCCTGTTCGTCCTCGACCGCCGGTCCCGAGAGCTTGATGGAGGTTTTCCGGCCGCTGCCCGAGACGGAGAGGACTATCTCGGCTTTTCTCGCCGAACGCTCCGCCCCGAGCAACTCCGCCAGCCGTCCGGCTTCGGGTGAGTCGCCGGTGACCGCCAGTGTGGCCCGCTGGCGGGAAGACTTGCGAGACTCGTTGAGCGCTTTGTAGAGGCTCCTGATACCTATCATGGCCGGGTTCCTTTCTCCGGGCGTTGGGCTTTTATATGTATACCCGGAGGTCTGTTGATCTTTAACCTGTTTGGGATATATTACGTAGTAAGCAAGGGCAAGTTCCTTTTTAGAACAGCCAGGGGTATAGTGCAACCTCAGCGCGACCTGCGGGAAATAGAAGAAGTTCAAGAGCTTTTCGAGGCCGGACAGCAGACCGGCACCCTGGAATCTGGGGAAGTTCTGGAACTACTACAGGAAGTGGACCTCTCGACCGATGAGATCCACCAGGTCTACGGTCTTCTCCGGGAGCACGGCGTCGAGGTAGTGGATGCCGGGTTTCTCGAAAATACCATGAAAGAGGAAGAGGACGTCCAGATAGTCGAGGAGGTTCTGGAAAGCGACCTCAAGACCCGCTACACCGGGGACGCGGTCCAGATGTACCTGGACGAGATCGGTAAGACCCCGCTGCTCACGAAAGCCCAGGAAGTCTACCTGGCAAAGCGCATAGAGCGGGGCGACCGGCGGGCCAAGGCTCACCTTACCCGCGCAAACCTACGGCTCGTAGTCTCGATAGCCAAAAAGTATGCGAGCCGCGGCGTGTCGCTGCTGGACCTTATCCAGGAAGGTAATATCGGCCTTATGCGGGCGGTCGAGAAGTTCGACTACCGCAAAGGCTACAAGTTCTCCACGTACGCGACGTGGTGGATCCGCCAAGCCGTTACCCGCGCCATTGCGGACAAGGGACGCACCATCCGGGTGCCGGTCCACATGGTCGAGAAAATAAACAAGTACTACCGGGTGCAGCGGGGGCTCGCCGCGGACCTGAACCGCGATCCGACGGACGAGGAGATCGGGGCTGTAATGGAGACGGAGGCGGAGGAGATCTCCCGCATCCGGCGGGTCAGCCGCCGCTCTATCTCCCTGGAAACCCCGGTCGGTGAAGACCACTCCTCGGAACTCGGCGACTTTATAGCCGACGACGACTCGGAGAACCCGCACGACCTCGCGAAATCCTCGCTGCTCAAAGCCCGGATGCGCGAAGCCTTGAACGGTCTACCGGAGAGGGAGCGGATGGTGCTGGAGTACCGTTTCGGGCTGACCGGCGGCCAGCCGAAGACGCTCGAAGAGGTCGGAGAACGCTTTGAGGTTACCCGCGAGCGTATCCGTCAGATACAACTCACGGCGCTCGCCAAGATTAAGACCAGCCCCCACGCCGCGAGCCTCCGCGATCTTCTGGAATAGTACCGCCCGAAAGTCCGGTGAGAAGTTTACTCGCCATGCCGGTTAGAGCCCCGGTCTTCGCCCTTATCTTCCTGGTTCTCATTGCGGTTAACCGCTTCGCCAAAGACCCGGACCAAGACCGGAACTATTATAATTGCGAAGATTACCAGGACTATGAAAGATACTGTCGCGACTGCCAACGGGAACCTCTTTTCCGAGTACTAAACCTTGCCTGAACTTTACTCCGGGTCGATCTAACCAGTCGTGGTTTTGATAACTATCAGAGGAAGCCGCCGATAAAAAACCCGGCGGCTTCCCGGTCTATACCGGACGAGGTCTACCGGCTGGGGGACTGGCTGCTCGCCCCACCCAACTCGCCGCGCTCTACTATCTGCTCGAAGTTACGCAGGTCCTCGCGGAGCCGCTTTTCAGGGTCCGAGATCGCGCCCGCTACCACCTCGCCGACCTTGCCACCGGGCGGGTCGGAGTAGTTCATGGTCACCTCGACGCGGGTGCGGCCGGGGGCGGCCTCCTCGAACTTCACCTCGCCGGCGGTCATCACGTCGCCGTCTACGGCGTTCCAGCCGATGCCGCGGTTCGGGTCAAGCTCGGTCGTTTTGGCGTCGAACTCAACGGACTGCCCGAGCGGACCTTTAATCCGCCAGTGGCTCATGTCCTGACCGGTCATCCGGACTTCCTCTATGTTGTCCATGAACTGCGGAAAGTTCTCAAAGTTGGACCAGTAAGCGAATACGTCCTGTACGGGAGCCCCAACTTCCACACTCTCGTTTGCGCGCTGAGCCATACCTTCTCTTTCTAGTCGTTTACGACTGGTATGGTACCCGGCGGCGGATGCCCCTCAAACATAGGTTGCAGGGCTAGCGGTGCTACTTTTCACCGGAGCCGTAGCGTAGTCCGAGGTAGATCAAAGCCCACACCCCGCCGAAGAACGCGTGGTCCAGGATCGGGAGCAGTACCTTCGGGGTATGCTGCTTCCACGGCGGCAGATGCACGCCCGAGAGCGGCAGCCAACTGGACCAGCCCGCGCCCCAGGCTAGTACACCGAGCGCCGAACCGGCGGCCACCTCCTCGGCCAGCCCGCCGCTCTCCCGGCGCAGGATACCGAACACCGTCCCGGCACCGGTACCGTATAACACATGAGCGGCCATGGTCAGGACGTCGCGGCCACTAGAGGATATGCCGTCGAGTAGCCCCAACTCTTCGAGACGCGAGACTACCTGCTGCGGCGCGGTCTCGTGCACGAGCCCGACGCGGGCCAACGTTTTTCTGAATCCGGTAAGGGCAAGCGTGCCGCCGGCCCCACCGAGCGCCCCGTAAACCGCCCGCCGCGGGAGGTTCACGGCCGTTCTCCGGCGGGCCGGAGTTCTATCTTCCAAAACATTGTCATTGGGGAGTCTTACCCGGTGTGCGGAGAGGCTACTCCCCCCGGACCACTTCGAGGGCGCGGGCGAGTTGAGAGTCCCGGTCGCGGACTTCTTGTTGGGAGAGATCCTCAAGGGTTCGGGGAACGAGGGAGCTTTCTCCCTCCGGCATCTCGACTACGACGCCGGGCTCTATGCCGCTCTCCCGGATAAAGTCTCCGTCCGGCGTCAACCACTCCGCTATACCGAGTAGTATCTCCGACCCGTCGTCCAGCTTTTTCCGGGCCAGTACGGTCCCGGTGCCGAACGTCTGGGTGCCGACGAGTTCCGCCCGGCCGTTGTCCCGGAGGGCTCCGGCGAGTATCTCGGAGCTTGATGCCGAGCCCTCGTTTACCAGGACGGTCAGCGGCAGGTCCACGGGTTCCGCGTCGTTCGGGACGGGCACCTCTTTACGGTCCCCGGAAGCGTCCTGGCGGAGATAAACCGGGCTTCCGGGCTTCAGGAAAAACCCCGCCATCTCGACCGCCTGATCCAGGGCCCCGCCCGGGTTGTTCCGGAGGTCCAGCACAAACCGCTCCGCCCCGGCTTGCCGGGCCTCGTCTATGGCTTTTCTCAGTTCCCCGGCGCTGTCCGACGAAAACGAGGTCAGCCGCAAATCAGCGGTGTCCGTACCGGGGACCATGGCCCACGAGACGACCGGCAGATTTACCTCGGCGCGCTCCAGGGTAAAGCTCTGCTCCTCTTCCCCGCGCAGCATCGTAAGCTCGACCTCGGTTCCCTCCGGCCCCCGGACCTGCTCGGCGATCCGCGAGATTTCCTGTCCCTCGACGCTCTCGCCGTTTACCGAGAGCAGCACGTCTTCAGGCTCTATCCCAGCCTCGGCCGCCGGGGAACCGTCTATAGGAGCCGCGACTACGGCGCGTCCCTCTTTGTTCTCCAGCGTCACCCCGATACCGACGTACTTGCCGGATAGGTTCTGGCTGTTATCTTCTGCTTCCTCAGGCGTCAGGAACCTGGTGTGTCCCTCATCTCCCAGGGTGTCGAGCATGCCCTTTATCGCCCCGTAGGTCTGTTTGTCCGGGTCTACGGCTTTCTGGTCCACGTAGTCATTTTCGACCAGGTTCAGGGCTTCGGCGTAGAGTTCTACGCTATCCTGATCCTCCGGGTCGAGACCGGCCAAACTCTGGGAGCGGCCGAAAAAGTAAGCCCCCAGGATCAGAGCGGCGATCAGGACCGCGAACGCCAGCCGCCACAGAAGGGCGCGGCGCCGGACGGGGTCTTTCGTGGTGTTCCTCCACACGCATACATTCTACTACCTACTTGAAAAACCCCCACTCCCGCACGTTCCACAACAGCGACCGGTACGGGGTATCCGGGCGCGGCCCCGACAGCCCGCTCGACCACGCATACGAACCGGACCACACGAACAGAGGTAGCACAGCCGACTCCGCCGCAAGCTCCCGCTGGGCCTCAGGAAGTAACCTCACCTGCTCGTCAGGCTCCAGAGCGGCCAGGCTACCGGCCAGCAACTCCGCACCCTCCGGCGGCAGGCTCGGTAGCATGGCCCCGTATTCGGCGGGCGGACCTCCAGCGTACAGGGCGAGATCAAAGCTCCCCTCCGGCAGCACCCGGCCGAAGAACTCTCCGGGCGGAACCGCGCGGGTCTCTACCCGGGCACCCGCGGCTTCGAGATCCGAGACGGCCTGCCGGGCGGCGCCCTCGCGTCCCGTCCCGCGCTCATCCTCCAGGTAGACGAGATCCAGGGTACCGACCCCGGAGAGGTCCTGCGTCTCCGGGACTTCCCTACCAACCTCCCAGGCCGGCACATATCCCGGTACGAACCGCGGCGGGACAAAGCTCCGGGCGACGGGAAACGTACCGGAAGCGTTATCGCCGCCAACGGCTTGGGCTACGCCGGACCGGTCTACCGCCCGGGACAGGGTTCTCCGGCTCTCTTTGTCGTCGAGGCGGCGGGAGTTGAACAGGAGTTGTTCGACCTGGACCGGGGCTACCGGGGCGAACCGGAGTTCACCGGCGGCTGTAGTCTCCCCCAGGGTCAGGGACCTCAGAGTACCGAAATCCGCCTCCCCGCCGGCCAGGGCCTCCGCGGCAGCGCCGGGCGGTGCGAACCGGACCTCCAGTCCACCGAGGTTCGGAAACCCGGAGCCCTCCATCCAGTACCGCTCGTTCTCCCGGAAGCGTAGCCGGTCGCCGGTGGCCGATTCGGGCAGAAACGGGCCACTCCCGACCGGGTCCTCGTCCAGCATCCGGGGGCCGAACTCCCGGTCCTCGTAGACGTGGTGGGGCAAGACCGGCGCGGTAAGAAGCTCTTTCCACGGCGCAAACGGGTCTTCGAACACCAGCCGCGCCGTCCGGGGATCAGGGGTCTCGACCCGCTCCAGCCCCGCAAAACCGGCGTAGAGCGGTGAGATGCCGCCGCTTCTCGCGAGTTCAGCGGCCTTTTCGTAGCTCCAGCGCACATCCGCGCTCGTCACCGGCTCTCCGTCGGAAAACGCCGCATCGGCCCGTAGCCGGACCTCCACGGTAAACGGCGCGAGGCCGAGCGTCCCGGTCGCGTAGGAGGGTATCGCCTCGGACAGGAGCGGCCGGTACTCTGTAGAGGGTCCGACCTCCAGCGGCGACTCGAAGACCACGCCCGAAAGCGCCTCGGCACCCTGGCACTCCGCGAAGTAGACGTTGCGGCAGGTAGTCTCACCCGGAAGGACGATCCGGGCCGTGCCGCCCTGCTCGATCTGCCCGACCGGAGCGTCCTGCGGCTCCCGGACGTTGCGCGGCGGCTCGTCCAGCGTCTCGGGGCCGCCGCACCCGGCGAGTATCAAGGATAGTAGGAAGAGCAGCGGTAGTACGCCGCGGAACGGCGCGTTCGTCTGGGTCTTGTAGCTGCCGCCTCGCACGCGGTTAGTTTAGCCGCCAACCCCGGTTAAAAAAGCTTACTCTCCGGTGCTGCGCGGGGTGCTTTCGGCGGGAGACTCGATCTTCTGCCCCTCTTCGAGCGGGAAAAAGCAGGATGCGCTATGACTAGACCCCTGGGACTCCAGAGCCGGCACGTTCTCGGTGCAGTATTGCTGAGCCCTCGGGCACCGGGTATGGAACGTGCAGCCCGAAGGCGGGTTCGCCGGGGAGGGAACGTCTCCCTTGAGCACTATACGCTGCCGCTCGCGCTCCTTTACGGGGTCCGGTAACGGGATGGCCGAGAGTAGAGAGCCCGTGTAGGGGTGACGCGGAGCTTTAAATAAGTCTGTCTGGTCAGCGAACTCCACGATCTTGCCCAGGTACATAACCGCGACCCGGTCCGCTATGTGCTTCACGATCGAGAGGTCGTGGGCGATAAATATGTAGGTGAGGTCGAACTCTTTCTGGAGGTCTTCGAGCAGGTTAACCACCTGAGCCTGGATCGAGACGTCCAGCGCCGAGACCGGCTCGTCGCAGATTATAAGCTTCGGGTTGAGCGCGATGGCCCGGGCCACGCCTATCCTCTGGCGCTGCCCTCCGGAGAACTCGTGCGGGTAGCGGTTGTAGTGCTCCGACGATAGACCCACGATATCCAGAAGATCCTGGACCCGCTTTTTGGTGTCGCCTTCTATGCCGTGGGTCTTTAGCGGCTCAGCGACGATGTTCCCAACGGTCATGCGGGGATTCAAGGAGGCGTAGGGGTCCTGAAATATTATTTGCATGTCGCGCCTCACGGGCAGCATCTGCCGGCGTCCGTAGCCGAGGATGTTCTCGCCCTCGAACAGAACCTCGCCGTCGGTAGGGTCGTCGAGCCGCAGGATCAACTTCGCCAGCGTACTCTTGCCGCATCCGGACTCTCCCACAAGGCCCAACGTCTCACCGCGCCGCACTTTGAGGTCCACGCCGTCCACAGCTTTTATGTGACCGACGGTCCGCTTCAGTACACCGGCTTTTATCGGGAAGTACATCTTTACGTTACGGGTCTCCAGCAGGTAATCGCTGCTTCCGTTGGTTGCGGTCATCTAGCCCGCTCCTTTCCCGACCCCGAGCTTCTCGTCGGCCCGGCGTTTCTCCTCTTCGACCTCTTCCACGGAGAGTATGCATGCCGCCCGGTGGTCCGGCTTCTTCTCTTCCAAGGCCGGGTCCACCTCCTTGCACTCGTCCCGGGCAAAGGGACAGCGGGGGCTAAAGTTGCAGCCGTCGGGCAGGAAGATCAGGGACGGCGGCGAGCCTTTTATCGGCAAGAGCCGAGTCTCGCCCGCGGTGTCCAAACGGGGCAAGGAGCGCAAAAGCGACCAGGAGTAGGGCATCAGCGGGTCGTAGAATAGATTGTCGGTGAAAGCCTGCTCCACGGCGCGCCCGGCGTACATCACCATTACCTTGTCGGCAATCTGGGCGACGACGCCCAAGTCGTGGGTGATCATCACGATGGCGGTATCGTACTTCTCCTGGAGGTCGGCCATTAGCTCCAGGATCTGGGCCTGAATGGTCACGTCGAGGGCTGTCGTCGGCTCGTCGGCTATGAGCACTTTCGGGTTGCACGAGAGGGCCATGGCGATCATGGCCCGCTGGCGCATACCACCCGAGTACTGGTGCGGGTAGTCGTCGATCCGCTTCTCGGGGTTCGGCAGGCCGACGTCGGATAGCACCTCTATGGCCCGCTCACGGGCCTCGCTTTTAGAGACGTCCTGGTGGAGTCGTATAGCCTCGGAGATCTGGTTCCCTACCGTAAAGACCGGGTTAAGGCTGGTCATCGGGTCCTGGAATATCATGGCTATGTCGTCGCCCCGGATTTTTTGCAGCTGCTTTTCCGAAGTCTTTAGCAGGTCTCGCCCCTCGAACAAGATCTCGCCTTCCGGATAGTACCCCGGCGGGGTCGAGTTGAGCTGCATCATGGAGAGCGCCGTAACGCTCTTGCCGCTGCCGGACTCCCCGACGATACCCATGGTTTCGCCTCTTTCCAAGGTGAACGAGACGCCGTCCACCGCCTTGACGATACCATCCTGGGTCTTGAAGTGGGTCTTGAGGTTGTTCACTTCGAGCATCGCCATTGTTTACTCCGTCGCCTGGGGGTCGAGGGCGTCCCGGAGACCGTCGCCGAGGAAGTTAACCGAGAGCGCCGTGATTATTATCATTAACCCGGGGAAGATCGCCAGCCACGGATAGAGGGTGATAGTGGTCCGGGCGTCCGCGAGCATGTTGCCCCACGAGGGCGTCGGAGGCTGGATGCCGAGACCGAGAAAGGATAATACGCTTTCTATCAGGATAGCTTCCGCCGTGATGAGCGTAGCCTGGACCAGCATTATCCCGACCGTGTTCGGCAGAATGTGGCGGAGCATCGTCCGCAGCCCCGACACCCCGATGGCTTTCGCCGCCTGCACGTATTCCTGACCGCGCAGCGACAAGACCTCTCCACGCACCAGCCGGGCTATCGGGGGCCAGAGGATGAGGACCAACACGATGGATATAGTGACCGGGGTAAACTGAAAGATTGCGCCCAGCACCAGCAGCACCGCCAGGAACGGCAGCGTAAGCCAGAAGTCGGTAACGGCCATCACGATCGTATCTACAAAGCGCCCGTAGAACCCGGCGACTATCCCGACCGCGGCCCCGAGGACCGTCGAGAACACGCCCACGCTAAGCCCGACCAAAAGCGATACCCGGCCGCCGTAGATCACGCGGGTCAACTCGTCGCGGCCCAGGTTGTCCGCGCCCATCGGGTGCGCCCAACTCGGTCCCTGGTTTATCGCGGTGTAATCGATCTCGGCGTAGCCGTAGGGCGCTATAAGGGGTGCGGCGGCCGCCGCCAGGTACAACCCGATGAGCAAGAAACCGCAGATCACCGCCAGCCGGTGCCGCTTAAAGCGGTTCCAGACGATCTCGCGCTGGGAGCGCCCCCGAACGGCCCCAGTCTGTCCACCTTCGGCCGCCGCCGTCGGCTGCGCCCCCTCGACCGCGACGTTGTCTTTTCTCGCCATGGGGCTACCTTTCTAGTTGTACCGGATACGCGGGTCCACGGCGGCGTAGAGCAGGTCCGCTATGAGGTTGAATATCACGATGACGACCGCGATCAGCATGATCAGGCTTCGCGCAACATTGTAGTCTGCCTTGGTCAGGCTATCTATGAGCAAGAACCCTAAACCCGGCCAGGCAAAGACCGACTCCGTGACTATCGCGCCCGCCAGCACGGTCCCCATGGACAGCGCTACCAGCGTGACTATCGGGATGATCGCGTTCCGCAACGCGTGCTTGAAGTACACCTTCGCCCGCGAGAGTCCCTTGGCTCTCGCCGTCCGCAGGTAGTCCGTGGAGAGCACGTTCAGCATCGCGCTGCGCTGGAAGCGGCTGTACTGGGCGATGCTTATAACGGCTATGGACGCCACCGGCAACACCAGGTGCTGCAAAAGGTCCACGAAGCCACCCGTGGTAGTCATACCCGAGGTGTAGAAGATCCTGGTCCCGGCCCACCGGGTTAAGTACACCCCGAGTATGAGTTGCAGGAACAGAGCCAGTACGAATACCGGCGTGCTAAAGCCGGTAAAAGCCCCGAACGTAAACAGGTTGTCCAGGAAACTGTACTTCCTTATCGCCTGGAAGATGCCGAGCGGGACGGCGATCAGGACGGTAACCACGAGCGAGGTCCCGATGAGCAGTACGGTCGGCCCGACCCGGCGGCCGATGATGTCGTTGACCGGCGCGTTCTGCTTGAAGCTCGTCCCGAGGTCTCCCTGGAGCATGCCGCCGACCCAGAGCAGGTACTGCTGCGGCAGCGGCTGGTCGAGACCGTAAATCTTCGAGATGCGCTCTATGTCGTCCCCGGTGATCCGGGGGTTCTGCCGCAATTGAGCCAGCGGGTCGCCCGAGAGCCGGACCAGCATAAAGATCGCCATGCTGGAAAAGATAAGTACCACGATGCTAAAGAGTATCCGGCGTATAACATAGGCGAGCACCTATCTACCCTCTTTCTCCGACACCCGCTCTGCCACGAAACGTTTTATCTCAAGCCCGCCTCTCCGGTCCTAGCCGCTTTGCAGCGACCACTCGCCCACATTCCAGTACGGGCCGGCTATAGTCGGGTTGACTTCCGGTCCCTGGAGGTTCTCGTTGTAGGAGTAGTACACCGGCCGCTGGAACATCGGGATCAGGGGCACGTCCTCGGCCATGAGATTCTGGGCCTGCTTGAGCAGATCCGCGCGCTCAGAGTCGTCCACCGCAACGTCGGACTGCTCCAGGAGCCGGGTGACCTCCTGATTATCGTACCGGTAGTAGTTCTGCCCTTCCGGCGGTATGGCATTCCCGCCGAAGAGCAGCGTGAGCTGCGGGTCCGGCGTCGAGAGCCAAGCCCACTCGCCCATCTGGAAGTCGCCCTCCGGGGTTACGTTACCGAAGAAGTCCTGGGCCGCGTAGTTATTTATGTTCACGGTGATGCCGATGTCGCTTAGCTGCTGCTGAACGGCTTGCTGCAGCGTCTCGCGCAGGGCATTGCCGGAGGTCGTCGAGAACTCAATGGTCGTCTCAGCACCCTCGGACTGAGCCTGCTCGACGAGCTGGCGGGCCCGCTCAGGGTCGTAGCCATATTGCTCCCACGCCGGGGTGTAGTAAAGCTCCTGCTCCGGCACCAGGACGCTGTTCAACTCTGTGACCTGTCCGGGCAGTATCTCAGTCAGGACCTGCTCGCGGTTTACACCGTAGGCTATGGCTTGGCGCAGACTCAAGTTATCTATCTTGTCGGTATTGAAAGCTATATGCTCCCAGATGGTGCCCGGGGCCGTTTCCGTATTTGTACCCTGAATACCCCGCAAACGCTCCAGAAGCCCGATGTCCGGCGGCGGGTTGATGAAGTCCACCTCGCCCGCCTGTAGCGCCGCTATGACCGAGTTCGTGTCCGTGATAAACCGGAAGGTGATCCGGTCCAGCGCGGGCGGATCTCCCCAGTAGTTCTCGTTACGCGCCAGCGTGAGGCTCTGCCCCTTGTTCCACTCTTCGAGCACGAACGGACCACTGCCGACGATCTCGTTGTTGAGCGCTTCGTTAAAGTCCTGGCCCTCGTAGACGTGCTTGGGGAGGATTATCTCGCTCACGAGCACCCGCCACGGGGCGTAGGGCTCGGAGAAGACCATGCGGACCGTCCGGTCGTCGGGGGTCTCGAAGCTCTCGATTTTGTCCCAACCTTCGCGGGTAATGATCTGGTTGTTCTCGTCCATGATCTGGTCGTAGGTCCACCGGGCATCCTCGCTGGTCAAGGGCTCCCCGTCGGACCACGTGAGACCCTCTTTGAGCGTGTACTGAACCGTGAACGGGTTCTCCGAGGTCTCCGGCTCCCCGTCGGCCAGTTCCGGCGCATACGTAAGGTCCGGCATAGGCCGTATCGGGGACTGTGTGATCCCAGTGGTCGTATCCTCGGTGGCAGCCAGGTCGCCCCCGGTTATAAGTGAGTTCAGGATCTGTGGTTCCTGGTCATAGCCGACGGTGATCCTGTTGCCACCGCCGCCGCCGTTCTGTCCGCCACCCTGCTCTTCACCGCCGCCGTCACCGCCACAGCCAGCCACCCCGAGCAGGGTGACTCCCGCAACCCCGACCCCGCTCATCTTCAGGAAGTCCCGGCGGCTCACCCATCCGGCGCCCGCCTCCCGCGAGCTTTCCGCCGGACCGCTATCCGACCCTCTGGCCTTTCCCAAAGTCCCTCCTCTCTATAAATACCTGCAAGCGTAAATCCAGCTTATCTAATATGAGCCTTATGTACTGTTTCGGGTATTCCGCCGTTGCCCTGCACCTCACTTACTAGTCGCCCCGGATAGGCGTAAACCTTGAGGCTGGTTGGACACACACTCTCTCCCCTGCCCGCCCTAAGCCGGACATCACACTTTATTAAGCCCGAACCGCGACTAAAATGCAAGCTTTGGAACTCTTCCGGGCGACCTAATGGCAGTAAGTTCCGTAAGCCTGGACGGTACGATAGTGCATATCATCCGTAGAGCCTAACTGGGTGACGGCGATCCGGCACTGTACGGCTGGACAAGATCTAGCTTCCCCCGCGGCGGGATCTTTGTCGAGATGGCGGCTTCTGACCTTGCTTTTCCTGGTTTTCTTTCAGTATCGTCGTGCCGCGGACGGTTTCCTGCGGCGTACAGCACTCACGACCTCTTTCGCACGGGATCGGGTTTTGCTAAGTTCGGATTGAGGTCTGACCGTGCAGCGCAGGAAAGGTGCCATGGTAGAGGACAGGTTGCGGAAGCTGAGAGAGCGGCTGGCGGAGGTCTACGACCTGCGGTACGCCGGGGCTCTTCTGTGGTGGGACCAGTCAACGTACCTGCCCTCCGGAGGGGAGGCTGCACGGGGACGCCAGATCTCCACCGTGGAGCGTCTGGCGCACGAGAAGTTCACGGACGAGGGCCTTGGGGAGCTTCTCGAAGCTTTGCAGCCGTATGAAGAGGAACTCGGATACAACTCGGACGCGGCGGCCCTGGTCCGGGTTACCCGCCGCGAGTACGAGCGGGCCACGCGGCTGCCGGCGGATTTCGTCGCGGAGCTTTCGGGCCACACCTCGGCGGCTTCCGCGGTCTGGAGGCGCGCCCGGCCGGCCAACGACTTCGAGATGGTCCGGCCGTACCTGGAAAAGACGCTGGACCTCAGCCGCCGGTACGCCGAGTTCTTCCCGGAGAAGGCGCATGTCGCGGACCCTCTTATAGAGTGGTCGGACCCCGGCATGGACGCCGCCTCCGTGCGCGCCGTCTTCTCGGAGCTGCGGGAACACCTCGTCCCGCTGGTAGCGGAGATCTCCGAACAACCCCCCGCCGACGACTCGTGCCTGCGGGGAGCGTTCTCCGACGCCAGAGAACTGGCTTTCGCCGAAGAGGTCGTAGAACGCTTCGGCTACGACTTTAGCCGCGGGCGGCATGATCTCACCACCCACCCGTTTATGACGAAACTTTCTCTGGGCGACGTGCGCATCACCACCCGCGTAAGGCGCAACGATCTCCGCAATCCCCTGTTCAGCACGCTTCACGAGGCGGGACACGCCCTCTACGAGCAGGGCATAGACCGGGAATTCGAGGGTACGCCGCTCGGCGAGGGTGTTTCCGCCGGGGTCCACGAGAGTCAGTCGCGGCTCTGGGAGAACATCGTCGGCCGGAGCCGGGAGACGTGGGAGTTCTTCTATCCCAGGTTGCAGGCGGTCTTTCCGGGGGAACTTGGCTCCGTCACGCTCGACGAGTTCCACCGGGCGATCAACAAGGTCGAGCGCTCTTTGATAAGGACCGAGTCCGACGAGGTGACCTACAACCTGCACGTGATCCTGCGTTTCGACCTCGAACTCGACCTCCTGGAAGGCAACCTCGAAGTTCGCGACCTGCCGCAAGCCTGGCGGGAGCGAATGGCCTCCGACCTCGGGGTAGCCCCAGACGACGACCGGGACGGCGTCTTGCAGGACGCCCACTGGTTCGACGGCGTTATCGGCGGCATGTTCCAGGGCTACACCCTGGGCAACATCATGAGCGCCCAGTTCTACAAAGCGGCCCTCGAAGCCCGCCCCGGCATCCCGGACGAAGCGAGGTCCGGAGAATTCAGTGCTCTACGCGGCTGGCTCACGGAAAACGTCTACCGGTTCGGCAGCAAATACCCGGCCGCAAAGCTCCTGGAGCAGGCGACCGGATCATCACTGGATGTAAAACCTCTTGCGGATTACTTGCGCTCGAAGTACGGAGCGTTGTACAAAACTGCCGGCTAGAGCCCTGGCTGGCGGCCGTAGTCCCGGAGCCCCATACTTATAGCTCCCTTCGCCCCAAAACCTGCGCAAAAAGGTACGAGAGTGGGGTGGCAGGTCATGTCTACCATGTACAGGCCATACCGGTTCGCGGAATTATTCGTGCCACCTTTTTCGACAGCCGGTGCCGGTAGGATCGGAAGCCCGACCAAGCCTAATAGCAGAGTCGCGAGCGCGAGTACCGGAGGTGCGCTATTGTTCAGGAGGGTCAGGTGGCATGCAAGATAACGCAAATGTCTTGGGTAAAGGGGAGATCACTACCGAAGATCAGGGGGCTAAGGAGACGTACTATTTTCGTACTCCTAAATCTGACTAACAAAAGTACTAATTAGGTAGCACTAACATTTTAACTAAAAAGTCGTGGTTTCTTCTAACTTTGGTTACAAATGTGTAGTACTAAACTACTAGTTGAGGTGTAACTTTATCTTGTTGAGGGTATCGGTTCTCTTAGTATAGTATTCAAGAATGTAGACATACTATTTTTGGAGGGTGAAGATGGAGGGTACAGGCGACTCTCTTCTAAGGAATGGGCGGTTCATGCGGCTCTGGGCCGGGCAGGGCGTTTCCTTTATCGGGGATGCGGTCTCGCTGGTCGCGATGGTGATACTAGTAGTCCAGATCACGGGCAACGCTTCAGCCGTTGGGGGGGTTCTGCTGGCGCGTCTGTTGCCGACGCTGGCGAGTCCGCTGGTCGGGGTGTACGCCGACCGTTTCGACCGGCGGGCGATCCTGGTGGCGAGCGATCTCGTCCGGGCGGGATTGGTGATCGGAGTGGTCTTTACCCGGGACCTGTACCTGCTCTACACCCTCTTCTTTCTCATGGGTGTCGCCCGCACGTTCTTTAACCCTACTATCCGGGCGGCGTTTCCGGGGGTCGTCGGCAATGGAGACCTGACGCGGGCTAACGCCATTATCAGCGGGACTTTTAGCGTCTCGATCACCGCCGGCCCAGCACTCGGCGGTCTGCTGGTCGCCACCGTCGGAGTGAACACAGCTTTTATCCTGGACGCCGCGACATATCTCATCTCCGCAGCCTTTCTCTACCGTATACCGCTCCCCCGTCCGGAGAGGAACGAGGAGACGACTTTTACTAGAGAACTAAAAGAAGGTTTCAGTTATCTCGCCGGAGCCCGCGTACCACTAGCCATAATGATCGGGGCTTTCCTGACCATGCTGACAATAAACGCCACCGTCCCGGCCGAAGTATTCCTCGCCAAAAACACCTTTAATGCTGGAGAGGCCGGCTACGGTCTGCTCGTAAGTATCTGGGGCGGCGGGATGGTCTTAGGCACCGCCCTGATGGCGGTGCTCGGTAACCGCATGAGGCTGCTTCCCATCTTCTTTCTGGGCGTCTTTGTCTCCGCCGCAGCACTCGCGGCCACCGGCCTCTCCCCCACCTTCGTCTTCGCGCTCGCGGCCCTCGCGGTAGCCGGTCTCGCCAATGGCCTCGACAACGTAACCACCGACACCATTCTCCAGAAACGAGTACCGGAGGCCCTACTGGGCCGGGTATTCTCCGTGCGGGTCCTCTCCTTTAGCGCCGGAGAAGTACTCGCCTACCCGGCCGGCGGGTTTCTAGTAGACGCTACCGGCCCTCGCTCCACATACCTTCTGGGAGGGGCCGCGACCGCCGTGGCCGGAGTTTTAATACTGCTTTTCATCGCGCTCGCTCCGATGTCTAAACCCTAGTCTGGCGAACTTCCTAAGAGAGGAAGTACCTCTTCTAACTACAGCTTTCTCAGAAACCGAGCCACGCAAATTCCAATAGACAGGAAGGGGGGTGATCACGCATGACTGAAGGTTACAGGTGCTGGTAACTCAAGACCAGAAACCGAACTGCAAAGCAAGAAGACCAAGGAGGTGAGCAAGCATGACTGAAGGTTATAGGTGTTGGTGACTCCAGACCAAAAAGCTGGGACTCAAAATCCGGAAAGATTAAGGAGGGGGTGAGCAAAGTGACCGAGGGTTATAGGTGCTGGTAGCAGAAGTTCAGGACGTGTCAAAAAAGTGTGTTTTGAGGAGGTGAAAGAATGCTCGAAGGTTATAGGTGCTGGTAAAGAAAAGAGAGGATTTGTGCAAAAGCTGCGTTGTATGCAACAATACTGTTGTCGATGTATTGACTTCTACACGAAGTGAGGAGAGTTGGGCGACGCTCATGTAAAAACCTTTATCGGAGCTCTAGCAGTTTTTGCTGTGTCGTTATCGAGCTCGTGGACTTACTGGTACGGTTTTGAGGTCGCCCAGCACTTTATAATAGGAACGATAGCTTTTGCTTGCCTTATCTTGCTGGGCGACCTCTTTCCTGTACGTGTAAGCAGCCAAGGATTTGTGGGTTTCTGGGACGTTGGCTTAGTAGTAGCAGTTGCTGCGTTAGGTCCTACCTGGGCCGCAGTAGCTGCTTTGCCTTCGGCTTTGTTAATAGGTAGAGGGGACTGGCTACGCACGGCTTACGAGATAGGCCATAACGTAACTCTCGTTTATCTGGCAGGTATAGTTTTTTCTTTTGCATCCGCGCCCTTACTTCCTGAAGCCTCAACCTCTGTAGCTCAAGTTATATACGGAACCTTTGCAGCGAGTCTAACTCTGTTCGGAGCGAACAAAGCGATTACTTGTGGCTTGCTCAAAGTGAAATACGAGCGCCCAATTCTTGAGACTTGGAAAAAGGATATGGAGCCTTACTTAACCTCCGACATCATAAACGTACTAACGGCGGGGGTCGGTACACTGGCTTTAGTAATTTACGGTCCGGTAGCAGCAGTAATATTAGTCGGAGGCTCTATCGGGAGTCAGGTGCTCGTCTACCGCTCGCGGGATCAGGTCCAGAAGAACCAGGAACTCCAGGAGAGGGTTCGGTCCCTTGAGGAATCTCTTACGACTTCCAACATGACTTTCGGGACCATGATGGTCCGGGAGCTTGGACGCCGGGACGGGTACAGCGACCGCCACGCGGCCGCCACAGCTACCTACGCGGCGGATATCGCGCAAGAGATGAAGCTGGACAGCGGACGCGTCGAGCGGCTCCGGATAGCGGGACTCTTGCACAACATCGGTATGTTCGGGCTTCCGGGAGAGCTTCTGACGGAGACTGGTAAGCTCAACTCCGTGGCGAAGAACCAGCTCACTGAGCACGCGGCGGGTGGAGAAGAAGCACTGGCCGCCGTACCGGAGTTTAGGGAGATGGCGTCTTGGGTACGCTGGCACCACGAGCGGCCTGACGGCCGCGGCTACCCGGACAAGCTGAGGGGAGCCTGGATCCCCCTTGAAGCGAAGATCCTCGCTGTGGCCCAGGCTTACGCCGCCATGGTGCTCGACCAGCCCCGCCGACCGGGACTCAGCACCCACGAGGCGCGGGAAACACTCACCGCCGGCATAGACACCGAGTTTGACGGGGTCGTTGTCCGGGCATTCCTCAGGATCATAGACACCGAGTCCGAGGGCTACCGCCGGGCCGACGATTACCGCTTTGTCTTTCCGGACGCTGGGGCGAGTACCGGAACGGGAAAGAGAGCGGCAACTCCTCTGACGGAAACAGGGACCAACCCGGTCCCGCGGCTTCAGGAGCACCGGAAAGCGGAAGGTAGCTGAGACCGTGCTATAGCTCCCGTACCGGTGGCACCTTGAGTGACCTTGGAATGTTTTCTCCGGACCAGAAAGAGGCGCGGAGCTACTTAACGAGGATACCGGTTGAATAACGGGCGGCTAGCGTAGATACTATATACATGTTACAAGGGTGTCGTGTCCCGGAGGGATGTTTGGTGAGGGTTGGCAACAAGACAAGTGACGCCCAAGACCGACGTTGAAGATACTCGGCAGCATCCGCTTGCTTCTGACATCCGCTGCCGGTCTCCTATTGACAAGCGTCTCACCTTTAGAGTCTGTGTCATGGCCGGCTTACGCGGCCGTTTCCTTCTCACTCATACTCGGGGCTTTGCTCGCGGCACCCCGAACCCCGGCATTTCTGCAGAGCGGCATTTTTCTCGTGGTGACGGACGCCTTTCTGGTCACCGCCCTGGTAGTCGGTACCGGGGGCTCGACCTCTCCTTTTCTCTTTTTGTATGCACTCGCGGCTCTTGAGCTAGTTCTTATACACAATACAGCCCAAAGCCTGCTCGGCTCCGGCGCGGTTCTCAGTGGGTACTTCAGCGGGCAAGCCGCGACGGCCGGGAGTATCGGAGCGCTACTCCCGGTGGAGGTGTGGACGAGAGCCGGGATTATAGCGGTTCTTTGCGCCGCCGCCGCGCTACTGGGGACAAAGCTCCGTAACGCCCGCGCCGAGAGTGAGCGGCTGTCGCGGGACCTCTCCGCCGAGAAGAGTAGCGGGGAGCGGACGGAGACCCTGCTCCCGAGGTTCGGGTCGGCCCTAAAGACGCTGGGTACAGGAGGAGTTCTGCAGTGGGCCGCGGAGACGGCCCGCGACTCTCTAGAAGTTTCGTACGCGCACGCCGCCACGCTGGAGGGTAATTACCATCGGACGGCGGCGGGCGGAGAGCGGGAAGCCTACCCGAGTTGGTGGCACCCGAAGATCCAGCGTCTCATCCTGTGGTGCTCCCGGACGGGCGAGATGCACCGTTGCGAAGAGAACCTTCACGGGACCGGGGAGTTCCTGGCTATCCCCATCGTGCCGGTAAATGGGTCTCGGGGCGCTCTGATCGTGGGTGGTCGGGAGTTCGATGCCGAAGACGAGCGGGTCCTGCGTTTGATCTCCACCCAGACTGCCGCTGCTTTAGAGGGTCTGCGGGATGCGCCCGCCGGCCTGGACCCCGTCTCCGGACTCCCGAACCGCTCATCCTTGCACCACGTCCTTCAGGAAGAGCTGTCTTTCGGCGCCGGCGCAACAGTCCTGGTTGCGGGACTCGACCGCTTTCGCAACTACAACAGAGTCTACGGCTTGTCCGCTGGCGACAAACTGCTGCGCCGGGTCGGGGAAAAGTTAACCGAGAGCCAGCAGCGGGTCTTCCACTACGGCGGTGACCAGTTTATCGTCATCCTCGGCCCCAGAGCCGGCGGAGGGAACGGCCACAAAGCCGCGACCTGTCTACAGCGGCTCGTCGCAGACTTCACAAAAAACTCGGCCGTTCCGCTCTCCGTTTCGGTCGGTTACGCTACCGCCCGTCAGGAAGGCACCGACCCGGCCGCCGCTCTTGACGCGGCCCTCGGGGCGATGCACAAAGCCAAAAGCCTCCCGGATAGGATATCCGGCGAGACCGGCGTACGCTCCATCCCTTCCCCGGAACTGGAGGTGGTCCGGCATAACGGGTCTGTCGCCTCGCTGCTGGAAGTGATCCGGGCTCGGGACCCGTACCTCGAAAGACATCTGCGTTCGGTTTCGCAGCTCGCGCGGCGTCTCGGCGGCCGGATGCAGCTTTCAGCGCAGGAGATAGAAAGCCTGGCTATCGGGGCGCTGCTACACGATGTCGGCAAGATCGGCATCCCGGACGCTATCCTGCAGAAGTCGGGCCACCTGAACCCCGAAGAGTACGAAATAATGAAGCAGCACCCGATGCTCGGCGTCCGGATCGTAGAGCCACTGAGAGAGCTAGTTCCGGCGCTTCCCGCTATCAAGCACCACCACGAGCGTTTTGACGGCCGTGGATACCCGGACGGCCTCCGAGGCCAGGAAGTACCGCTAACCGCGCGGATAACTTTTGTCGCCGATGCTTTCGACTCCATGGTCCGCAACCGAGTTTACCGCCACTGCATCCCGGTAGCGGAGGCGCTGAGAGAAGTGGTGCGCAACTCGGGCAGCCAGTTTGACCCTGAAGTGGTCGAAGCCCTAACCTCGGTCGTCGGAGAAGACGGCTGGCACTCGGAGAGGCGGGCTAACTAGCCTCCGCGCCTGCCGCGCTGCTGGCGGTCCTGCAGGTAGGCTTCGTAAGACTCGTAAGCCGGACGCCGGGACCATCCACGGGAGAAAAGGGCGGAGATCGCCGCACCGGCCCCGACCATCGCCACCCCGAAGGTCAGGAGCCCGCCAAAGACCGGCAACAAGGACACTGCGGCGACCGCCAGCGCCCCGGTGGCCGCCGCCAGCGCGTCTCCCCCGCGGTGGCCCCCGACGGCAAAGAGTATCCTGCGCCCGAGCGCGTAGGATACCGCGAGCGCCCCGAAAAACAGAAGAGCTAGATAAGCCGGTACGGCGAGCAGCATCACCGGTATCCCGATTACCGACACGACCAGCAGCACCCCTAGAACGACCGCCACGGGTATCGAGACTAGCCCCCACACAAAAGACCATCCCGGCGATGCCCCGGCGTTCCGGGTTGTGGCATAGAGTGGCCGGGGAAGCAGGACGGCGACCAGCACGGCGCAGGCTATAAAGCCCAGAGTCCCGAGAGACCACCCGATCAGGTAGACCAGCGCCGAGCCGCCGCCGGAAACGTCCGGCCCCGCTTCGGCGTTCCCACCGCCGGGCGTACTGCCGGGCGTTTGCCAGGTGCTTCCGGAGAGCGCGCCGCGGCCTTCGACATCGCCGTGTTTTGCCGCGAGACCACCGTAGGCCACACCCCCGGTTCCCTGCTCGACGTTTCCGAAACCGGCGTCCACCTTACCCCTCACGGGCGCGGCGAGCGCCACGTCTCCAAAACCGGCCTCGACATCCCCCCTGACCGGTGCGCGGACCGCGACGTCGCCAAAAGCGCTGCTCACAGTGCCACCGACCCTGCCGTCTACGGTAACCTCTCCGAAAACGCTGTTCACGTCACCATCTACCCGGCCGTCCACGGCGACGTCGCCGAATACGGTAGAGACTTCGCCGGTAGTCGCGCCCTCGGGCACCGCGACATCTCCGAACACGGTTTTGCTAGTAACCCTGTCCAAGGCTTCGGCGGAGCGGAGCGGGGAGAAAAAAAGCCCCGTAAAGACCAGCAAAGAGGCTAGAACCAGAAACCGGGGCCGAAACTTCATACCCGGCGGGCCTGCTGACGGCTCCGGTTAAAGATGGTCAGTACAACAAATACCACTACCAGGTCCAGCAGAGCGCCCGCGACAAGAGCGGGCAGGAGAGCGGGACCCGCTACCGAGAGCACCACGTCGACGACGTCGACCGCCCCGGAGACAAACCCCCAGCCGGTGCTTAGAAAGTCGAGGATGTACATCACCGGCCGGGCCCCGGACACTTGCAGGGCCAGTAGCGCCGTAAAAAGCAGCGCCAGAGCCCCAAAGCCCCAGAGCAGCCGGGCCCGCAGCGGACGCGTCGGCAGCGACATCACCACCCCACGACAGACGGATTTCTCCGGCGATTCCCGCCGCCTGGGGAACTTCGTGGAGGACAAGAATGCGCTGAGGTCGAGTTCTTGTTTGTAAAGGTCCTTGCATCCCGGACAGCGAGACAGGTGACTCCGCACCTCTTTCTCCTGCTCCGGGGACAGTATATTCTCGGCGAGCTCGAACACGGCCTCCGGGTTGCACTGGCAGCCGCTCACCCTTTCTCAGTCTCCGCGAGTTTTTTGGAGAGCATGTTGCGGGCCCGGAAGAGCCGGCTTTTCACCGCCTGCCCGGTTATATCGAGGACTTCCGCTATCTCGGCGTAGCTCATCTCCTCTTTATAGCGCAGGATCAGGGGCACGCTGTAAGTCTCCGGTAGGGTTTCTATAGCTTTCTCCACGCTCTGGAAACGGTCGGCTTCCAGGGTGGCGGCCTCCGGCCCCCGGCCCGACCCGGCATGGATCTCCGGGTTGAACTCGACGGTCTCCCGGCGCCGGCGCAGGGTGTCTATGCCTAGGTTATTGGCGATGGCGAGCAGCCAGGTCTTGAAGCGGTAATCCGGGTTAAAGGTCTCCAGCCGGTCGTAGGCCCGCAGGAAGGTCTCCTGTACCAGGTCTTCGGTCGAGATCTCACGCCGGGCGTAAGGGTAGAGAAGGCTTCCAACAAGCCGCTCGTAACGTTTCACCAACTCTTCGTAGGAGCGCAAATCTCCGTCGAGCGTCCGCCGGACGAGTTCGTCGTCCAGAAGCCGGCTCCGGGGGGCTGCTACCCCCTTTAGCTTCTGTCGCCAGCCTTCTAGCGCCACTGTAGGTACGTTACCCATCTTACATAAATATACGTCTTTTCTGCCGGAAAGTTTCGTACACAGGGGGTTTCTGCCAGAATACGCGCCGTGCCGACCCCGGATCCAGAGAAACGCGCCACCAGCCGCTGGAGAACCTCGGCGGTACTCGTGGCGTTCGTCCTGGCGCACACGGCCGTCCTCCTCCTTATTCCCCGGGAACCGGCGTTTCAGACGGAGATTTTCCGCGACTATGCCGACCGTATCGCCGCCGGAGATCTCCCCTACGCCGCTTTTCCCTACGAGTACCCACCGTCGAGCCTGTTCATCCTGATCCTCCCCCGCCTTTTTACCGCCGACCCAGAGACCTACGCGTTCCTCTTCGGGGCCGAGATGCTCTTTTTCGACATAGTAATACTCCTGGCGCTCTCCCGCGTCGGCGTCCGGGCCGTCGCACTCTACGGAATCGGGACACTGCTCTTCTGGCGGCTGCCGTTTATCCGCCACGACCTCGTCCCCGTCGCTTTCTCGACCGTGGGGGCCGTAATGCTGCTCCAGGGCCGCAACCTCCTCGCCGCTATATTCTGGGGCGCGGGCGGCGCCATAAAGCTCTACCCGATGACCGCCGCGCCCGCCCTGGCTTTCGGCGCTAGTCTGCGACAGACGGTAGTACGCTGGACCGTTGCCGGGGCCGTGTTCGCGGCCGGTATCTTGTGGGGCGTTCTGGCTTTCGGTCCCGAAGCTTTCTCGTTCCTCACGTACCACGCTGACCGGCCGTCCATGATCGAGAGTATCCCGGCCAACCTCCAGCTGCTGCTGCCCGGCCACGAAGTCGTCCGCTCGTACGGGAGCTTTAACGTCGTCGGGCCGTTCGGGGAGGCGCTGACCGGTTTCTTCGGAATATTCCAACTTTTCGCTACGGGTCTCGCGCTTCTTGCTTGCTACGTGCGAGGCGGGCGGCAGAATCCGCGTCTCGCGGCTATCCGGGGGGTCGCGGCGGCGACTTTCGCGTTCGCGGTGTTCGGGAAGGTACTCTCGCCGCACTTTCTGTTCTGGCCGCTGCCGCTGTTGGCGATAGCGACGGCTATCGGCGGGATACGGTTCCCGCGGGTTACGTGGGCACTGCTCTTCGGGGTCATAGCACTCACAACTTTTATAAACTCGGAGTACTACGCGATCTCGGCGAACCTACCCTACTTCACCGCCCTGCTCACGGCGCGCAACGTCCTGCTGCTACCGCTCTTCGCGCTGATCCTTCTGCCTCCCGAGGAGCGCCAGAAAGACGGCCAAGACGAGCCCGCCGGCGAGCGCCGCGTTGAGTAGCCCGACTTCCCGCGGCTCCGGCGCCCCCCGCACGTCCAGCGTCTCTTCGACGGACGCGCCGGAGTAGACCTTAACCAGCGGTACACCGCCTTTCTCGTAGGCGTAGAGCGGGGGTTCTTTAGTCAGGGCTTGCATCTGGTTCGTGAAGATCGACTGCCGCGGCAGGAACAGGAAATAGGAGTCCTCGCGGGGCTTCGCATCGTAGGTATATTTTTCCGGCGCTACCGGCGCGAGATACGCCGGGCGCAAGTCTTCCCGGAGGCCGCCGGTCCTGCGGTAGGTTTCCAGCACAGGGTAGGTCCCAGCCTGGGCGTAGACCGTGGCTCCCTCGGGGGCGGTCTCGTTTACGTACCGGACGGCGGGCTTGTAGGTGTCGGCCAGATAAGTGGTCTCGAAACCTAAAGCGTGAGCGCCGGGGATGAGCCCAACCGCCTCGCCATAGTACTCCAGCGAGTTCGCCGGTCCGGTCCACAGGATACCCGGCAGTGTGAGCGCCACGTACGCTGCGAGTACGGGCACGGTACGCCGCAGCGGACGCTCGGACCGGCCGAGCCGGGAGACCAGCCAGCCGAGACCGGCCCCGGCGCACACGGCCCACAGCGGGAACGCGGGTAGGAACTGCCGGGGTCCACCGTAGACCGGGACGATCCCCGAACCCGCTGCCGCGACGACGACCGTGAGGTGGAGAAGTATCCAACCTGCGGCCGGGCTCCGCTGCTTCAGGAACCACACTACCCCGGCCACGCCCGAGATTGCAGTCACGAGCGGCACGAGCGCCACGAGGGAGACGAGCGGGTAGTGCAGCGGCGCGCCGGCCCACCACTCGCCGAGGTAGTAGGTCAGGCGTTCGTCCTCTATCCCTTGCGCCCAGGTAAGGAAATCCCAGGTTCGGGAGAAGGGCGCGGGCCACAGCCAGGGCCAGATCGCGAAGAACACCGCCGCCCCGAACGCGAAGCTCGTCCCGAGCCGCAGGATGGCTCCCCGCGCGACGTTTCGCCGGTAGACCAACATCCAGAGCAGGGCGGCGGCTGGTAGCGGGAACACGGTGAGCTTGGTCGCGAACGCGAGCCCGAGGAGAATCCCGGCCCGCGCGGTCCGCCACCGGCCGCCGCGGACGAGCATCCTGTAGAGGGCGAGGGCGGCGAGCAGGTACATGGAGGCCGCCGCCCCGTCCAGTTGTCCGAGCCGGGCAAATCCGAAGAGCACCGGTATGAGCGGCATAGTTAAAGCCGCACCCCAGCCGGACGCCCGTCCGAACTCCTCCCGCGCAAATCGGAACGCCGCGTAGGTAGAAAAAAGGAACAGCGTGTAGGAGCCGAGCCGGTAGGCGTCCCCGAGCCGGTCGAGGTCGCCGGTCCCGAAGAGGATAGCCCCAGCCCCGGCGAATATACCGGCGAAAAGCTTGAAGAACGGCGGGGCCTCGTGGCTCTGTTCCCAGTAGCGGTCGATGGAGGCGAAGAAATCCGACGGTTGCTGAAAGATGTGGCCGAACCAGGAGAAGTAGGAGTAGGAGGAAGTAAAGTAGTTCGGCTCGTCCCAGGTAATGCCTATACTACCTACCGTCAGAACACCGAGAACGGCGAGTGCGGCGAAGTACGCCGCGAGCAGCCACCGCTCGGTTTTTCCGGCTTGGATACGCTTCAGCTTGCCCACGCGCTCTAGTCTAGCCGACTACCGGAGAGACCCGGTGCTCGAACAGCGGGCGGCGGTTTACGAGAAGCGGATGCCGCCGTCGATCATTACGGACTGGCCGGTCATGAAGTCGGAGTCTGCCGAAGCTAAATACGATACGAAACCGGCCACGTCCTCCGGTACGGAGGCCCGGCCGAGGAGGGCGAGCTGGGAGTATTTGGCGAGAGCTTCGCCTTTCTGTAGGCCCTCGTCCTCACCGAGCTTCTCGTCTATGAGCGTCCACATCGCGGTGTCCACGATGCCGGGGCAGTAGGCGTTTACGGTTATGCCGTGCGGGGCCCACTCCATCGCGGCGGCTTGCGTCAGGCCCCGGACGGCCCACTTGGAAGCCGAGTAGTGGGCCATGAGTGCGGACGCCTGGTGGGCGACTATCGAGGCGGCGCCGATAATCTTACCACCGGTGCCCTGCCGGATCATCTGCCGCGCGGCCGCCTTGTAGCAGAGAAATACCCCGCGGGCGTTGATCTCCATGACCCGGTCCCAGTCCTCCGGTTCAGTATCTAGGATCGACTCGACCCGCGAGATACCGGCGTTCGCCACCATAACGTCCAGCCGCCCGAACTCTTCTACAACCCGGCCGACCATGTCCTCTACCTCATCGGCCTCGGAGACATCCGCGACCACGGCGGCCGACCGCGCGCCCGCCTCCCTTACCTCCCGCGCGACGTCATCTAGTGCCTCGGCGTTGGCTTCGAGGTCGTTCACCGCAACGTCGAGACCGTCAGCAGCGAGCCGCAACGCTATACCGCGCCCGATGCCCCGCGCCGCCCCCGTGACCAGCGCCACCCGTCCTTCTCCGTCCGACCGTGCCATAGTTCCCCTCCCTTTAGCGTTTACCTGACTAGCCGTTCCGGGCGTCGGTGACCGAGAGCCGGACGGCGTGCCGGCGCAGGGACTCCTCGTCCACCACGAACCCGAGGCCCGGCGTCTCCGGGACCCGCATCTTACCGTTCTCGGCCAGAAACGGCTCGGCCAGCATGGCATCCCGCGCTTCCGGGACGAAGCCCGGCGGGGCGTAAGGGTACTCCAGCGGCTGCTCGTCCGAGAAACCGGAGGCCGCCATGAGCTGCAGGTTTATGGCGAATCCGATCCCGTTGAACCAGGTGTGCGGGGTGTAGGAGAGACCGGTTTCCTTGCACCGCTGGACTATGCGCCAGGTCTGATTTATACCGCCGGTAAAGACCGCGTCCGGCTGGAATATGTCGTAGCAGCGGCGGTCGGCCATCATCAAGAGTTCCGGATATCCGGAGTTCTGGATCTCCCCTCCCGCTATCGGGACTTCGGAGTAGGCAGTAAGGGCGGCGAGGTCGTCGTAGCCGTCCATCGGCAAGGGCTCCTCGATCCAGGCCACCGGGAACTCCAACCCCGCGCAGGCGTCGGCGAAACGCTTGGCCCGGTCGAGGTCCCACACCGGGTCCGGCGCTCCGGAGCCAGGAGCAGCGCTTACCCTCCAACCCTGGTTCGCGTCCACCCCGACCTTCATCTTCCCGCCAACGGCTTTCGCGGTCTCCGTGACCTGCAAGACGTCCGACTCCTCGTCCTCGTGGACCCGGAGCTTTATGGCGCGGAAACCATCCTCGTAGCGGGCCTCGGCCTCTCGGATGCGTTCGGCGGGCGGCTTTACCTCGCCGGTCGAGGCATAGAGCGGCACCTCGCCCGGGTTGTCCCCGAGTAGTTCACAGACCGGCGCACCGGCCAGCTTGCCTTTTATGTCCCAGAAAGTGGGCTCTATCCACCAGTTAGCCCAGCCGCCGTAGCCGATTTCCCGCAGTAGTTGCTGGACGCGGCCTATGTCCGTGGCGTCCTCGCCGAGCAGGACCGGCCCGATCATCCCACCCAGAGCTTCCAGAGCGCCCCCGATAGCCGGACCCGTGCTCCACCCTTCGACCCCATCGCCGGTTACGATCCGGACCAGGGCGCAGCCGTTCTCTTCCTGGATGTAGCCGGGACGCCAACTCGGCCGGAAAACCGCCGGTAGCGGCACCGAGAAGTGGTAAAACTCGACGCGCGCCACCCGGTTGCCGGTAAACGAAGTCTTACGGCCGTCGGGGCGGATGCTGGACATGTTCCGGACGCTACACACTCCCGACGCCTCCGTCAATACGGGAAAAGGTTGGACATCTCTACAACCCGGATCGTTTTGTGGGCTATACTTCGCGGCGTTATGCAACGCGAAATTTCACCTCACAAACAGCCCGGGGCCCTCCGGGGTCCGGTAGACGGCGTCTCCGTCGTGGTCCCCGTGTTCAACGAGAACGACTGCATCGCCCGGACCCACGCGGAGATACAGGCCGCCCTCTCCAAAGTTCCGTACGAGATAATTTACATAGACGACGGCTCGACGGACGGGACCGGCGAGGCTCTGGAGGGACTAGCCGCCGGAGACCCGAGGGTTCACGTTGTCCGGTTCCGGCGCAACTTCGGCAAGAGTGCGGCGCTCTCGGCGGGTTTCGCCCGGGTCCGCTACGAGGCGGTAGCCACGATGGACGCCGACCTCCAGGACGACCCGCAAGAGATACCGCGGTTATTAGAGAAGATGGTCGAGGGGGAGTTGGACCTGGTCTCCGGCTGGAAAAAGGACCGCAAGGACCCGATAGAGAAACGGGTGCCCTCAAAGCTCTTCAACAAGACGACGCAGGTCCTGACCGGCGTAAAGCTCCACGACTTCAACTGCGGCCTGAAGGTCTACCGGCGGGAGGCCGTCCGGGAGGTCGCGCTCTACGGCGAGCTGCACCGCTACATTCCGGTGCTGGCCCACTACCGGGGCTTTAGGGTCGGAGAGGAAGCCGTAAACCACCGGCCCCGCGGCGGCGGCTCGTCGAAGTTCGGGCTCGAACGCTACATCCGCGGGATGTTCGACCTCTTGAGTATAGTGTTTTTGGGGATCTACCAGCGGCGACCGCTGCACCTCTTCGGGGGGGTCGGTATGATCTTCTCGGCTGTCGGGGTCTTGATCAGCGCTTACCTGACCGTGCTGTGGTTTATGGGCGAGGGTATTGGACAACGGCCGCTCTTGATCCTAGGCGTACTACTCATCATCGTCGGCTTCCAGAGCGTGTCTCTAGGACTGATAGCCGAACTTATAGCCCGGACAAGCTACGCCTCGACCGAACCACCCTACAGTATCGCGCGCGAGACCCGGGGAGAGCTGATACCGGAAGAGCCTCCGTCGGAGGAGCCGAACGGCGACGGTGGCGGCTCTTTCCGGTCCGACCCCGGTCGTTGAAGGTACTCTTCGTAACCTCGACCTTTCCCCGCGGCGAGGACGACGACCAGGTACCCTGGCTGCTGGAACTGGCGCTCGTCCTGCGCGAGAAAGGCGTGGAGCTTGAAGTGCTCGCCCCGACCTACGCCGGACTGGAGAGCCACGAAGTGTTCGGTATCCCGGTCCACCGCTACCGCTACTCCCCGAAGAAGTACGAGGTCGTCACCCACGAAGCCGGGGCGATGAACAACCTGGTCGGGCGGCGGGACCTTGCGCTTCCGGCCTTCGCGCTGGTCGGGGCGGGGATGGCGGCGGCCGCGCGGCTGGCGCGCCGGGAGCGCTACGACGTGATCCACTCCCACTGGCCGCTCCCGATGGGACTGCCGGCCCAAACCGGAGCGTGGGCGGCGCGGACCGCAGGTAAAAACCCTCGTCTCGTGGCTACGTTCCACGGGGCCGAAGTCGCGCTCGCCCGCCGCAAGAGCCACTACCGGCCGGTCCTCAAATGGCTGACCCGCAATTTGGACGCGGCGGTCGCCAACTCATCGAGTACGGCGACGACGGTCCGGGAACTTACCGGCGTCGAGGCGCACGTCATCCCGTTCGGCCCGCCGCGCGGCACGGTCGAGTTGTACCGGGAGCCGGACAGCAAAGGCTCGCCGCAAGAAGGTTTACGGCAGAAAGGTTTACCCATAGTGCTCGCCGTCGGGCGCATGATCGAGCGCAAAGGTTTTCCGGTGCTGGTGCGAGCGGCGGAGAGGCTGCGGGGCCGGGCGCGGGTCGTGATCGTCGGCGGCGGCGAGTACGGGCCGGTAGTACAGAAGGAGATAGAACGCCGCGGCACCGGGGACGTGGTCGAGCTTGCCGGCCGGCTCTCGAACGCCGACCTCAGAGACCTCTACGAGCGCTGCGCCGTCCTCTGTCTACCGGCTATAGTAGATTCTCGCGGAGAGACCGAAGGGCTCGGCGTGGTACTCGTGGAAGCAATGAGCCACGGCAAACCGGTGGTAGCCAGCCGCCTCGGGGGCATCATCGATGCTGTGTCCGATGGCGAAACGGGTATCCTGGTACCTCCGGAAGACCCCGACACCCTGGCAGACGCCCTGCTGCGGGTCATAGAAGAGCCGGGGCTCGCACGGAGACTCGGGGAGGCTGGGCGGGAGCGGGCTAAGAAGGTTTTCTCCTGGAACGGCATCGCGGAGCGCCACCTGGAACTCTACGAGCCGGCGCGGGCCTCGGGGTGAAACGCACCCTTACCGTGGCGCGGCGGTTTGTCGGGCCAGCGCTGGTATTGCTCGCCGCGGTCTTTCTCGGCCGGGCGTTGTACGGAGGTTTTGCCGAAGCCCGGGACTATGAGTGGCGCTTTAACGCGCCGTTTCTGCTGCTCTCGGTATTGCTGATCTCCTTGTACTACCTGCAGCAGTGGGGTGGGTGGCGGCTCATAATGCGCGGCTTCGGGGACCCTCTCGGGCGTGGCGAGTCGATGAGAATCTGGTTCGCCACCATCCTCGGTCGCTATGTACCCGGGAGCGTCGCCATGGTCGCCGGCAGGATCGGGCTGTGCCGCCGGCGCGGCATCCCGGGGGCTACGACCTTCGCGAGCCTGGTCTACGAGAATGTCCTGATCCTGATAACCGCAGTGCTCGTCACCGCGGCCTCGGTCCCGTTCTGGCCGCCGTTTCCCTACGAACGCTACGCGCTACTGCTCGCGGTCCTTGCCCCAATATGCCTGACCCTCCTCCACCCGGCGATTTTCGGACGGCTCGCGAACTACGGGCTCCACAAGATAAAAAGAGAGCCCCTCGAAACGACACTCCCCTTCGGACGGGTGCTGTCCCTCGTTCTTTACTACGTCGGCGGCTGGGTAATCCTGGGCTTGGGGTTTGCGGCGCTGGCGGCTTCCATCTCCCCTGTCTCGCCCGGTGATGTGGCGCTCCTGGTCGGGGGTTACGCTTTCGCCTGGGAGATCGGCTTTCTAGCCCTGATAACACCGAGCGGCCTCGGGGTAAAGGAGGTAGCCCTGGCCCTGATCCTGGGTCTCGTCTTCCCCACCCCGGTAGCCGCGGCGATAGTGGTCGCCTCTCGACTCTGGCAGACGTTCGCCGAGCTAGCAGGAGCTGGTATCGTGTGGGCGGTGGCCCGGATATTTCAGGCTAGAGGCGCCCGCCCATCCAGAAAAGAACCACCGGCCTGACAGCCTTACTTCTCTGCTAGAGACCCGAAGGACCGGAGGCGTACTCGTTGAGGTCGTCCTTGTTGCGGATGATGATCTTGCGGTTGGAGACCTCTATCGAACCCTGGCGCTGGAACTCGCTCATCACCTTTGAGACGGCCTCGCGGGTAGAGGCGATCATATTCGCCAATTCCTGATGCGTGAGACGCAGGTCGAGCATCACCCCCACGCCGTTCTGTATACCGAAGCGGTCGCTCATATTTATGAGCAGCGTTGCCAGCCGGGTCGAGACCTCCCGGTGCAGAAGGCTTTCTATAACCTCATCTGACTGCCTCAGACGCTCGGACAGCGAGGAGAAGAGCCTCAGCGCAAACTCCGGACGGTTCTTTACCGCCCGCTCCAGAGCAGACTTGGCAATGCTGGCTACCCGGACCTCCGTGACGGCTTCGGCGAACACGTCCTGCCAACGGCCCTCAACGAGGTTTATCTTCCCGAATATGCCGCCTTCTCTTAAAAGGGCGGTCGTGGCTTCCTTGTAATCTCCGTACATCTTGTACAGCCGTACCGTCCCGGAGAGCAGGAAATACAACTGGTCGTCCGGGTCCCCCGGAGTGAAGATTGTGTCCTTCGGGCCGAAACGCCGCTCGACCGCCCGGATACCCGCCTCCTCAAACTGTTCAAGGCTGAAGCCCTCTGGCGGACTAGTGGCCGCAAAGCCTCCGGTATCATGTCTTGCTAGCATCTAAACTCGCTCACCTTTCTGCTGCGTGTCTCGGATCCCCGCTATTTCTTTCTTTTCCTGGCGAACACTACACAGTGTACCCAAATATTCTAATCTTTATACAAACCCGCCCGCTGTATACAACGGATAATCTTCTTATGCAGCAGTCCAATCCCAGCGGAGTTCCACGCCGTCCCGCTTGGCGACGAACAACAGGTCGTCCCGTAACCCGTCAATATCTTTATCGTAAACGGTAATAATGCAAAAGCCACTGTTTCTGTAAGCCCACACAAACGGCGCTAAATCTCCCACGACCCGCGAGTCCGAGACCAGCCCCCACGCATCCGAAAGCTCTATCCGGCATCCCGCCAAGTCCACTACCATCCGCCATCCCTTGTCGGTCGGCACCCCGAAGTACCCCGGCAGGCTCTCCGCCGGCAACATGGTCTTTCCAAGGTCTTGGGCAAAAGACTTTTTCTGGGCTTCGACGCCCGCCAGGTACTCCGTGTCGTCCACGAGCCTCGGGGGCATCGGCGTGTAGCGCCGGCTCTCCGTTACCCGTCCACCCTCCGGCGGGTAGAAACCGACGAACGGCACCGGAGAACGCCACAGGTGCTGGATGACCCCGAGCGTCACGTTGCGCCGGCCCCTCAAATCCCCGACGGACTCCGCAAAGCGCGTACCCGAAAGCTTCATGTGCCGGGGCTCCCAGGGATGCGGCTCCCCCACACTCCGTACCCGCCGACGACGCTTGTTTATACGACCTATACCATCCACGACACGAGCATTTTAGCACCACCGGGGACTCCCGCTCCCGCGAGAGGGGGCTGAAGGTGGAATCCCCGGCACGAAAAAAGCGGGGAGCCTTTGGAGACTCCCCGCTCTGTACGTTTCCTACCGTCGTCGGTACTACTGGCGGCTCAGGAGCAGCAGGTAGAGCAGCATCAGGACTGAGGTGAGCGCCGCGGCGATGTACGTAAACGCCGCCGCCGAGAGCACCCGCTTGGTGCCGCCGGCCTCCGCGCGGGAGAGCATCCCGTAGCGAGTTAGCTGCCCGTAGGCCCGGGTCGAAGCGTTGATCTCGACCGGCAGCGTCACCAGGTGGAACGCCAGGATTCCGGCAAAAGCGACCACCGCGATCTGGATAAAGAACGGCGCACCCATGAAAATCCCGATAAAGAACGCCGGCATCCAGAACTGGCTGGCGATGTTCACCACCGGCACGAGCCCCGAGCGCAGCTTCATCGGCGCGTACCCGGTCGAGTCCTGGATGGCGTGCCCGACCTCGTGGGCCGCGACGCTAATGGCCGCGATGGAGTTCTTCCCGAAGTTACCCTCCGAGAGCCGCACGACCTTGGTCCGCGGGTCGTAGTGGTCCGTGAGTTGCCCGGCTACCGGCTCGACCCTGACGTTGTTTAGACCGTTGCGGTCGAGTATCGTCCGGGCGACCTGCGCCCCGGTCATGCCACTGTAACTCTGCTGCTTGGAATGCTTGGCATACGAGCGTTTCACCCACATGGATGCAACAGCCGATAGCAGCAACCCAATTACCATTACTATTAGATAACCGAATCCAATGCCTCCGAACAAAATTCCTCCTTCTGAGGTTTTTAATACGCTTTTTATACAGTCCTTATTTTACTACACCTCTTTATACGGCAGCGGTGTTCGGAGGTTTCAGGGTTCTCTAAAAAGACTTTAATCTCCGCGACCGGTCCTCTCCACAACTCGTTATGATCGGGCTCTGTAAAATCTTTGTTAAACTTTTCCGGTTAATGTCTCGTCAAGCATACATTAGGGAGTTTAGTGGCCGGCTGCGGGGTTTGCTGCCCGGGAGCGGCTGGATCTACGTTCTCAGCCTTCTCTTGCCGCTGGCTCTTTACGACATCTTTTTAAAGGTGCTCCGGGTCTCCGGGCAACTGGACTTACCGGGGTTTTTGGGATTTCTGGATCAGATCCGCTCCGAGGTCCTTTTCCACACAGGCTTTATCATGTTCTGGGTAGGGGTCTTCGCGCTGGCCCGCCGCGGGTTTCCGCGCTGGGTGGCGCTGGTACTCCTGCACGCCGCGGCGCTATTCATCGCACTGTTAACGACCGCGGCCCACTTTTTCTACGGGGCGACGGGCTCGACGCTCGACTACAACTTCCTGGTCGTCTCGCTCTCCGCCTGGGAACAGACCAGACAGGTCGTAGTCGGCGAGTCAACGGCGCTGAGCTGGGCACTCCTCGCGGCGGGAGTCTTCTACCTGATCGCCGGCCCTCTACTCGTGACCCGGGCGTTTGTCCGCTGGCGGCCCGTCCGGTCCCGGAGAGTTCGGGTACCCGGGCGATCGTGGCTCGTACCGGCGGCCGTCGGCGCGCTCGGCGTGGCCGTCGTCGGGGGGCTTTCGCTGCTGCCGAGCGCCACGGGGGTCGGCAGCGACTTCTCCCGGCAGGCCGTGGTCGGTATAGCCGCTTCGGAGTTCACCGAGCCGCCAGCGACCGAAGACGGCGTAGAGATACAACCTCAACTCGTAGCCCAGGACCTCCCTACGGATGCCAGCCTGGTCCAGACACCCCGCACCGAGCAGCGCAACGTCGTCATGGTTTTTATGGAATCGACCCGCGCCCGGTCGACCACGGTCTACAACGAAGACCTGAAGAATACTCCTTTTATGGAAGAACTCGCCCGGGAGAGCCTGGTAGCCGAGCGGGCATACGCGGTGCTCCCGCACACCTCGAAGGCGCTCACCGCGGGCAATTGCGGTATAGAACCTCCGCTGGACATGGACAATACCGAGGCCGACCCGGACGCTATACCCGCCCAGTGCCTCGCGGACCTCCTTAAAGAGCAGGGATACAACACAGCCTTTTTTCAGTCGGCGACCGAGAAGTTCGAGCGGCGGCGGGCGCTCGTCGAGAACTTCGGTTACGAGGACTTCCAGCCGCTAGAGTCGATGGACCGGGAGGGCTTTGAGAAGGTCAACTACTTCGGTTACGAGGACGACATCATGCTGGAGCCGAGCCGGCGGTGGCTTGAAGAGAAAGGTAGAGATAAACCGTTTCTCGCGACATACCTCACGGTCACGGGTCACCACGACTACAGTGTTCCGGAGGAGTTCGCCAAGGAAGACTACGTAGAAGACGAGCAGCTAAACGACTACCTGAACGCCGTCCGGTACCAGGATACCTTCCTGCGCAACCTGTTTGACCAGTACAAGGAGTTGGGGCTCTACGAGGACACCGTCTTCGTCATCGTGGGCGACCACGGCGAAGGCTTCGCGGAGCACGGCCTCTACCAGCACGACAACACCATCTACAACGAGGGGTTAAAGATACCGTTCCTGATCCACGACCCGCGCCGCGCGGAGTGGGCGTCCAATGGCGCACGCGTCGAGGCTCCGGTAAATCAGATGGACGTCCTGCCGACGCTGGCCGACTTGCTCGGATACGACATCGCCGGCGGGAGGTACCACGGGGCTTCATTGCTGGCGCCGCCGCAGGACCGGACCATCATGGCAAGCTGCTACCGGCAGGATAACTGTCTGACGGCCATAGACGGCGACGACAAATATATCTACCACTACGGCAGCAAGCCGGAAGAGTACTTCAAGCTCTCGGAAGACTCCCGCGAACAGGACAACGTGGCCGATGAGTACCCGAGAAAAACCGAAGTCTACAGAGAAGACCTGCTCCGCTGGAAAAAGCGGGTAGACGCCATGTACGACCGGCGCGCCACCGAAGAGACTGCGGAAGAGACGACGGCCGAATAGCCCCGGCTACCGTAGGTCCCGGCTGCTACTTCTCGACCACCTCGTAGAAGATACCCCCGGGCATGGGAACGAGCCGGTACCCGGCGCTCTCAAACCGCTCGGCGTTGAACTTCGCGGTGTCGCCGGGGAACAGGATATAGACCGGCCCGTCCTTCAAATACTCTTCTGAGAGAACGACCCACCGTTCGGTACCGGCGCGCCACTCCCCCGGCTTGAAAGGGTCGACCAGGGTGAGGTCTTTCCGGCGCTCCTCGAAGAGCGTCATGTACCAGAGGATGCTCCCGCGGTGCAAGACCGTGGCCCCGCGCCCGGCATTCTCCGCGACCGACTCTATAATTTCTCGCCCGTGGTAGTCTCCGCTGCGGTCTACCCTCGCGTAAGCTTCCCCGGCGGTAGCCACCGAAAGAACGACCATCAGGATCGAGACGGCGGGTACGACGGCCCCTCTGAGCACCGGCGAGAGCCAGCCGAGCGCGCCGACCGTTTCGAGGACCGCCCGGAACCCGGCGGCGGTAAAGACCGCCAGGATCAAGTACGTCGGGATAAAGTACAGATATACGTCCTTGATGTTGTACTCCAGGGCGTAGACGAGCCACCCCGCGAACAGGAAAGACAGGAGCGCCAGCGCGGCCCGGTCCCGGAGGAGCAGGTAGAGGATGCCGGCGACCGCGGCCGCCAGGAGTGCCGGGTGGAACTGCTCGGAGAGCAGCGCGAGGTAGTATGCCACGCGCCCCGGCAGAAGCTCCGGGCCGTAAGCGAACATCCGGCCCTCAAAGCGCGCTCCCGTAACCAGCACGCGAAAGCGCTCCAGCGTGGTCGGGTCGCCGACGTTCAGCGGCGGGTCCATCGACGCCCGCAGCGGCAGATACAGGTAAGGCAGCAGCCCGACCAAGAAAAGCCCCGCCCCGCGCAGTACGAGTCCGGCCCGCGCGAGGCGGCTCCGGTCCACGAGCCCGACAAACAGCGCCGCCGCCGGCAGTAGCAGGCCGCTGGTCAGGTGGTGGCTCAGGGATAAGCCCATGAGAAAAGCCGCCAGAAGCAGGTAACCGTCCCGCCGCCGCTCCCGCCAGAGTAGGAGCACGAGCAGTATCGCGGCGATAAACAGCGTGTTCAGGGTGTAGACCTCGGCGATGACCGCCTGGCTCCAGAAGGTCACGCTCACTCCGAACGCGAGGGCTCCGGCGGCGGAGGCCGCCACACTCCGGGTCAGCGCCAGACACAGAAGGTAGATAAAAAGCACCGTCAGCGCGCCAAACACCGCGGAAGCCAGGTTGACCCGGTACGCGGGGTCCCCGAAGGGCAGGTAGGTGAACAGGTGGACGAGCATTATGTAAGTCGGGTAGCCGGTCGGGTTCGGGATGTCGAGCAGGGCGGCCTGGACCTGAAGCATGGCGGAGTCCGGGAAGAGGTTCGGCTCGTAGTACAGAACCGTCGGGGCTAGAGTCCTCAAGTACAAGACGGAGACCACGAGGAATACACCGAGTCCGGCGGCTATCCTCAAGGCTTTCGGGAAGCTTCGGGAAAAGGGACGACGTTTATCAAGTAAAGGTTTCACGGTAGCCTAGTGTACGCGCCGGGAAAAGTTTTCGGTAGAAGTTGCGGCTGGACGAGGATGGGCGGTGGCGTTTGTTCTAATATATCCGGGATGAGATCTTTAAGACCTTTCCGCCCCCGCGGGGCGGATCAGAACGAAACCGTCTACAAAAACCAACCACGCCCCGGTATAAAGCGGCGGGTGATCACGGACGCCGCCGTGGGGCTTTTGGCGCTCGGGGCCGGCCTCTTATTCTTGTGGTCCAACCTCCATTACAACTACGGTCAGCTCTCCGCCCCGATAGACGACGCTTTTATCCACCTGCAATATGGCAGCCAGATCGGGGAGGGTAACTGGTTCCGGTACAACCCGGGAGACCCTATCTCGACCGGGGCGAGCAGCTTTCTATACCCCATAATCCTCGGGCTCGGCTACGCGGTGGGTTTCCAGGGAACAGCCCTGCTAGCCTTCGCCATCGGGCTCGGCATCACGTTCTTCGTCGCGGCGGCCGTACTGTACACGGAGCTGGGACGGAAGCTCGGCGGCGAGGCCGTCGGGATCTGGACCGGAGTCCTCGTCGCGGTAAACGGCGCCCTCGTCTGGGGGGCGACGAGCGGCATGGAGATATCGCTGCTCGCGGCCCTGGTCGGCGCGGGACTGCTCGCCTTTGCCTACGAAGCCCCGAGAGGCCGCTTTCTCCTCACACCGATACCACTCGCTTTCGCCGCCATCACCCGTCCCGAAGGCCTTATCTTCGCCGCCGGGCTCACGGTGGCGAGCCTCGTCGTACTCTTCGGCGCTACCCGCGCCCGCCGCACCCGTCCTCCTCTGGCGGCCCTGAGCGGGATACTAGTTCTGCTACCGCTCTTGGCCGGGGCGGCGGTTCAACTCTTGTTCTACCGCCGGACGACCGGGGTGACAAACGGGGTCGCGGCAAAGTCGCTGCTCTACGAGCCGGTCTTCTACCCGACCGAGTTTCTCGGGCAGGTCTCCTCGAACCTCTCGAACCTTTCGACGGATGTTCTACTGGGCTTGGAGCCGGCAGGATACCTTTTTCCCGGCGCACTTATCTTCGCGCTCCTAGGCGTCTCGTACCTGGCATTTGGCCGGGCGGACTTCCGGGCGCTGGCGCTCTCTACCCTGGGGGTCGTCCTGCTCGTCCTTCCGTCGGTCACCTCGCTCGGAAGCTGGAACTGGCACAGCTACCGGTACGTGCTGCCGTTCTTCCCACTGTTCCTGTTGCTCGCGGTCGTCGGCATCTACTCCATCGCCGGGATGCTCGGTAGAAACGTCAGCCTCGGACGCCGGCACCTCTCCGTGGCGCTGGCGGGCTTCGCGCTGCTCTTCTCCCTGGCGGTGCTGCCCGGATGGGTGCAGCGGATAGGCCGCCAGTCGGCGGAAATTCGGGAGCAGCAGGTTTCGGTCGGGGTCTGGATAAAAGACAACCTCCCGGACGGGGCGGTAGTCGGCCTCAACGACGCGGGCGCGATCCGGTTTTTCGGCGACCACCCGACGGTAGACCTCGTCGGCCTGACGACCAACGGCCTCGCCCTGCCGAACCGTAACGGACCGGGCAGTTTGTTCGAGGCCCTGGAGAGCATGGAGCCGGAAAAGCGGCCGGAGTACTTCGCGATCTACGAGCAGTGGATGGGCGGTCTCGGGAACGCCGGTCTTTTCGACGGTGGCCTCTTAAAGACCTTCAACCTCACCCAGTCTACCGGCATCACCATGTACCAGAAAGTCTCCGTTCTGAAAGCCGACTGGAAGCTGGCCCACACCGGCGACCTGCCCCGCTCGGTGCCCGAGGGTAGCGTCCGGGACACTTTAGATATCTCCGACCTCAACAGCGAAGAAGATCACGGCTACGAAATACGGATGGCCCAGATCGGTCTTCAGCCGCCGAGCAACCTCTACAGGATGGATGCGAACGGCGAGACCGTCGCCGACGGCGGGCGCACGATCACCGGCAACGAATCTTTTACCGTCCGCAACCTCTCCCCGGACAAACCGCTTACCCTGGTAATGCGCACGACCCGCGACCAACTCGCCAATACCCCCGAAGAGGTCGTGAACCTCGCGGTCCGCGTCGACGGCGAGGAAGCCGGGGAGTGGAGGCTGGAGCGCGGCGAGGGCGAGTGGCAGGAGCTGAAGTTTACTGTTCCGGCGGAACTCGTCCGGGGGGATAGCGTGCGGGTGGATCTCGAGTCCTCCGGTCTCTACGCGCCATACCCGAGCCATTCTCCGTACCACTACTGGGCCGTGCAGGAGTAACCGTCTGGCAGGAGATAGACGCATCGCCTAGACTGTGCCGGTTAGCGGACCGGATATTAGAGGAGGCTCGGCATGAGCGGGTTGTTGGAAGGTAAGAAGATACTCGTAACCGGCGTTCTCGACCGGCGGTCCATCGCATACTCGGCGGCGCGGCTGGCGGCGGAGCAGGGCGCGGAGATCACGCTGACAGGCTTCGGCCGCGCGAAATCCCTGACGGACCGCACGGCCAAGCGCCTCGACCCCGTGCCACCGGTACTCGAACTAGACGCCAACAACCCAGAAGACATAAAAGCCGTGGCCGCCGACCTCCGGGAGCGATGGGGCAGCCTCGACGGCATCGTGCACGCCATCGCCTTCGCCCCCGACGACGCCCTCGGCGGCAACTTTATGACCGCAGATTGGCCGTCGGTGGCGACCGCCGTGCAGACCTCGGCGTACTCGCTGGCGGCGCTCTCGACCGGCCTGATGGACCTGATGCCCTCCGGCTCGTCCGTGGTCGGGCTGGACTTCGACGCTCGCGTGGCGTGGCCCGCCTACGACTGGATGGGCGTCGCAAAGGCGGCGCTGGAGTCTACCTCCCGCTACCTGGCCCGGGACCTCGGTGAAAAGGGTATCCGGGTAAACCTGGTCTCTGCCGGCCCTGTAAAGACCCTCGCCGCAAAAGGCATCTCCGGCTTCGAGAGCATAGAAGGCGAGTGGCGGCGGCAGGCTCCCCTGAGCTGGGACACCACCGACCCGGAGCCGGTCGGCCGGGCGGTCGTGAGTTTGCTCTCGGACTGGTGGCCGGCGACCACCGGGGAGCTAATACACGTCGACGGCGGCTACCACGCCATAGGAGCCCCGATCCGGGACTAATAAGCTTCTCAGCCGGTTAGCCCGCCGCCTCCGGCGGCTCGTCAGTCAATCAGCAACGAGGTAACGACCTCCGAGCAGAAGAGTCGATGTAAGCCATAGGTAGCCTCACTCTATAGACAAAGCCTCTCTATCCGAAGACGAGCTGAAGGACTGACTAGCTGAAATGCTAATAAGCTGACCGGCTGACTATTCCGGCAGACCGGGAGCGCTCCTGGATTCCACGAGGCTGTCTTTCAAGCCTTCGAGGACGTAGTTGGCTTCGGTGCCTTTTATCGGTAAGGTGGTGCCGTCTATCATGTGGACCGTGATCCTTCGGGCGCCGCCGGACTCGTCAGCGTCGACCCGTCGCCCAGGCTACTTGAGTAAGGTTGACCAAGACGTAGTCGCCGCGGCTACTGGAGATCTTGATGAGGCTCACGTTCGCTCTCCTTCTACGGTCCACGGTTACCGAACTGTGTCACCCCGCGACTCTAGCACAGCTATGCCGGAACCCGGTCATCCGCAGCAGGCTAACCGCACTCCCCGAGCCTATCCCCGTGCCGCAGATGAGCCTCTTTTGCGGGTGCACCGACCGTTAACGTCTTTTTATCTTTGTGGCAGAGGGTGACTTTCTGCTGGCCGTCACCGGTCTTTTCTCCGGCTGTGCCGCCCGCCCGACTTTCCGTAGTCGGGGCTTTGATCGCCGCGCCGGACTCCTTAGCTTTCTCTGGTTTCCCGGCACCGGCAGACTTCTTGTCGGGGCTCTCCGGCTTACCCGAACCTCCGGCATTCTTGGCTCGCTCGGACTTGCCGGCCTTTTTTAAGCCGCTCTGCTCCAGGGTTTTACCGGTCGATTCGCCGGTAGAGCCTCCGGCGGGACTCTCAGGGTTTGTCTCGCCGGGGCCGGTCGTACCGGCTTCGTTACCGTCGGACGTGGTCTCCGGAACTCCGGTATCCTCCACGGTAGTTCCCGGGAACACGGTGGTTTCCGAGGGGGTAGTTTCTAGCGGACTCTCCGAGCCGGGGGACTTTTTACCGGCGTCTGAACGGTCGGGGCTATTCTCTCGGGCAAAACTCACGCCGGCGACCGCCAGCAGCAGGAGGGTCAAGGTAGTCAGTGTTATCGCCCGATACATGTTCTTCTCCGATATCTTCGTAAAAAGTTACGAGAGTGTTATCGGCCCGTACGGGCGGTAGCTTTAGCGGCGGGCGAGGTTACCGAACTTGGTGTACTGCTCCAGCCAGGCGAGTTGCACCTTGCCGGTCGGTCCGTTGCGGTGCTTGCCGACAAGGACTTCGGCTATGCCCTTGTCGTCGGAGTCGGGGTTGTAATACTCGTCGCGGTAGAGGAACATCACCATGTCCGCGTCCTGCTCTATGGCTCCGGAATCGCGCAAGTCCGAGAGGAGCGGGCGCTTGTCGTGCCGCTGCTCGACGGCCCTGGAGAGCTGGGCGATAGCTAAGACCGGCACGTTGAGGTCGCGGGCGAGGACCTTCAGGCCGCGGCTGATCTCCGCTATCTCCTGCTGGCGGTTGTCGTTGCGATTTCCGGAGGAGCCCCCGACCATGAGTTGCAGGTAGTCGATCACGACGAGCGAGAGTTGCTGGTTCTCGCCTTCTCCCTCGCTCTGGGCGTTCAGGCGGCTGGAGAGGCGGCGGACTTTGGCCCTTATCTCCATCAGCGTGACGCCCGCGGTGTCGTCGATCCAGATCGGGGCTCTGGCTACTTCGGATACCCCACGCACGAGCTTCGGCCAGTCCTCGGCTTTTACGTTACCGCTGCGTAGCTCCTGGGTCGGAATGCGGGTGTACTGGGAGATCAAGCGCTGCACCAACTGCTCTTTGCTCATCTCCAGAGAGAAGATCGCGACCGGCTTACCCTCGACCCCGGAGGCGTGCCAGATGGCGTTTAGCGCGAAGGCGGTGTTGTGAACGCAGATGTCGTTGGCAACGAAGTTGTGAGTGTCGGGGATAGTCAGGTCGTAGACTTGCTGATCCCCGAGTGGTTCGATGGCGACGATCTCATCCCAGTATACGTCGCTCTCCGCCAATTCCCGTAGCCGCCGGTCCTCCAGTACCCCGGCGAAACGCCCGGTCCGGTCCCTGGATAGCGACCGCTGGCCGACGTGGAAGTTGTGGCCCGACCCGAATCCCATGCGGCGCGCCAGCGACCCCCACGACTCCCCGTAACGAGCCTCCTCCACTAACGCCCAAGCTTCTCGCGGTATGAGGTCCCTGTTGACGTGAGGCTGCTTCTTCTTTAATACTCGAGCGACACGCCCGACCGCCTCTTCCTTGCCGAAGATACCTACCTCGCCAATGAATTTGCGGATAGATTCCGCGTCGGTAACGTCCAATTGATAAGCCGGGCGGCACGAACCTTTATACTTGACCGAACGCTCGCGGAGCGCGGCCACGACACCGAACCGCAGCAACAGGTGCTGGACCTGCCGCGCCAGACGCTCGCTGACGGTGCAGTACCCTAATTGCGCCTGCCCGGTAGCCAGAACTGTGGCCCAGCCGTCGGTCGCGAACAGGCGGTTCAAGAACAATGCCAGTTCCTCGCATGGAGCCCGGAAAAAGGCTTCCGGTACGAACTTGTCCCGCGCTGCGCACCCCCGCAGACCGAGCTCTTCCATCCAGAGCATCAGCCCGCTCGGGGAGTTCTTGCGCGCCTGGTCCAACCCGTCCACGTCGAGGACCAGGGTATCTTCTAGCGTCTCCCGCAGTCGCCCGGACACGTCACGGCCGGGAACGGACTTACCCCGACGCCAGTGGGTCAGCGAAGCCGGACTTACTCCCACCCGCCGCGCGATCCCGGCCGCGGACTGCGGAGAGTCCTCTAGCGCATCGTCCAACGAACGTGCAAACTCCGCCCGGTGGCCGCGCACCACGGCTCGGTCTGTCGATACGCAGATCGAGGGGGTGCGAGTATCGCCGGAAGTCTCCTCGCGGACGCGCAAGCCTCCGAAAGCTTCCGCGGCTCCAGCGAAGTCCTCGCGAATGGCGCGGTTGTCGTTGGTGAATCGGGGCGAGGTGTTGGTGAGGTTACCGTCACCGAGCATGTAGGCCAGCAGCTTAACGCGGTGCGCTCCGAGAGGCTCGTCCCCGAAGACCGGTATCCGGCGCGGCACCGCTATGTGAGACCCGACCGACAGTTCACCGAGACTCTGCCAGCCACGCATCGTGAGGAAAGGATGGGTTATGGTGGTCTTGATCTTCCGTCCCAGGCGGGTAGTAACCTCGAATACCGGTTTGACCCCGTCGTCTATAAAAGCACTCGGCTGGGTCCAAGAGAACTTGAGATCTTTACCGAGCGTCATCAGCCGGGCTTTTCGCGTTTCCACGATCTGCTCTATCGTACGGACGCTGCCGTCTGATAGCGTGATCTCGGCGTCCGCGCTGAGGCATTTCCCCATGGCGGGCCGGGCGGCCAACACCACGAGGTCGCTCTTGTGCAGGCCGGTCGTGAGCCGGTCGAGGTCCTCGAAGCCGGTCTCGACCCCCGTAACCTGTCCGTCGTGCTGGTAGAGCGTATTTATCATCTCCAGCGCCGCGGGCGCTAGCTCGGAGACCGGCGATAGGTGCTCTCTTAGCTTGCGGTTGGAGACGTTGTAGATCATCTGTTCGGCTGAGTCGAGCGCCTCTGACACGTCTTCCGGCTCCCCGAAGGCGTCTTCGGTTATCCGGCTCCCGGCGTCGATGATCGCCCGCAGTAGCGCCTTGCCCCGCACTATCTCCGCGTACCGGGCGGCGTTTGAAACCGTGGGGACGCTCTCGACGATCTGGAATACGTAAGCCCGGCCCCCGACGCGCTCAAACTCGTTCAGGCTGCGTAGCTCGTCGGTGAGGGTGATCTGGTCTATCGGCGCTCCCCGGGAGTACAACCGCATCATCGCCCCGTACACGACCCGGTGAACCTCGGAGTAGAAGTCCTCCGCCGAAAGCATCTCCCCGACCACCGAGACCGCCGACTCGCTGACGAGCATCGCCCCGATAACCGCCCGCTCGGCCTCCAGATCGTGCGGCGGCACCCGGGAAGCATCCGCTCCCCCCTGTACCTCCCGCATCCTTCCCCGGCGCTCCATCCACATAGAATGCAGCAAAAAAGGCCCCGACTCAAGGCCGGGACCCCTCGTTATTAAGCCTCTAGTTGAGGTCGACCGTGTACCTAGAGTCGCGGTACAACGATAACCTTGACGCTAGCCTGGACATCGCCGTGGACCTGGACCGGTACTTGGTGGGTACCGAGGGACCGGATCGGCTCTTCGAGGCGGATGCGGCGGCGGTCGATGTGTATATCGCGGGCCTTCTCGATGGCGGACGCGATATTCTGCGGCGTAACGGAGCCGAACAGCCGCTCGCCCTCGCCGGTACGGGCCTCGATGGTTATAACGCTCTTGTTGAGGATACCGGCGATCTCCTCGGCCCTCTCGGCCATACGCCGGTCGCGCTCGGCGGACTCTTCCATCTGGTGGCGGGCCTCTTCGAGCTTACCGGTGGTAGCGACCTCGGCCAGGTTCCGCGGCACCAGGTAGTTGCGGACGTAGCCACGGCTGAGGTCCACTATGTCGCCCCGCTGGCCGACCTTCTCGACATCCTGCTTGAGTATTACCTGCACTTTATACCTCCCTACTGTCCGGCCACGTAAGCCAGGAGCGCCATCTCGCGCGCCCGCTTTATGGCGCCGGCGGCCTCCCGCTGGTGCTGCGGACAAAGTCCGGTGACCCGGCGAGCCCGGATCTTACCGCGGTCCGAAACGAACCGCCGCAGCATGTTGTAGTCCTTGTAATCTACGTAGGTTATGTTCTCCTGGCAAAACACGCACGGCTTGCTTTTTACCGGACGCTCCCGCCGCGAGGCGGATTTGCCGGGTCCTCTCCTTTTACCCATTCGTCAAAACCTTCCTATCTAAATTAGCGCTTAGCCGGGTCTGCTAGCTCGGCACCCGGACGGACTCGTCGGCCACCTCTACAGAGCCCCGGCGGTCCTCGACGTAGCTCTGGGGCAGCTTGACGATCATGTGCCGCAGCACGTCGTCGGAGACCCGCAGTATCCTCTTGAGGTCGACGAGCGTCCGCTCGCCGGCGGTAAACTCCATAACGGCGTAGAAACCTTCCCGGCGATCGTTGATCTCATAGGCCAGACGACGCCGGCCCCAGTAGTTCCACTCACCAGCCTCGCCGCCGGTCCGCTGGATGATCGTGCGGAACCGCGAGAGCGTACTCTCTACCTGCTCCTCGTCGAGCTCTGGAATTGCTATGAGCATAACTTCGTAAGTGTCGATTTTTGCCTCCTCTGGTCTGGTGCAGCTTCCCCGAAGACTAGGCGGCCCGGAAAAGCAGGGGCTTATGCAATTAACTGACCAGAAGAGTCTACCAGCGGGCTCCCCCCGTTACAATGTAAAACCTCCTGTAAACGAGCACCCGAGAAGTGCTTGTCGCCGGTCTGCGCGGATCTCATCATGAAGTACCCGGCAAGTGGCAAGTCTCTGAGGCTGGTGGTAGGCAGGATCGCCTTTTCTGCCGGACCCGTGGATCAGCGGCACGAGGGATGTAGGTGTCGGCGGTTTCACCGTCCGCTCTGTGGAGCGGGGTATACTTTTTTGGTGAGTAATAATCGGAAGACCGCCGTTGAGACCGTGGATCTGGAAAGGGTTTACGGAGAGGGTTCTACAGTGGTGCGGGCGTTGAAGGGTGTTTCGCTCGCGTTCCCAGCCGGGGAGTTCTCCGCCATAATGGGGCCTTCAGGCTCCGGGAAGAGTACGCTGCTACACATCCTCGGGGCGCTGGACCGGCCTTCGGGTGGAGAAGTGTACGTCGGCGGGACCGGGCTTTCGGAGCTGAACGACAAAAAGCTTACGCTGCTCAGGCGGGAGCGGATGGGTTTCGTGTTCCAGTTCTTTAACCTCATACCGACGTTGTCGGCGGAAGAGAATATATTGTTGCCGGCCCTGATCTCGGGCGAAAAACCGGCGAAATACGCGGAGCGTCTCGACGAGTTGTTAGACCTAGTCGGACTCTCCGGAAGGCGGGAGCACCGGCCGGACGAGCTTTCCGGCGGTGAGCAGCAGCGGGTCGCTATAGCACGGGCGCTCGTCCGCCAGCCGGACATTATCCTGGCCGACGAACCGACTGGCAACCTCGACTCTAGGACCGGAGCGGGGGTCCTGGATCTGCTGCGGGAGTCCGCCGCCCGCTACGAACAGACGATCATCATGGTCACCCACGACGCCCGCGCCGCCGCGACCGCCGACCGGGTGGTTTTCCTGGCCGACGGCCGCCCGGTAGATGAGGTCCGGGACCCGGACGCGGACGGTATCCTGGAGCGTATAAAGACCCTGGAGTCCACGAGCTAGCTTGAAACTCCGGCGGTACTCGGGACTGAGCCTCCGCAACCTGAGCGCGCGGCTGCAGCGCACGGTCCTGACCGCCGTCGGCATCGTGCTCGGGGTGGGCATCGTGTTCGGGGTGCTGACGCTTTCGACCACGATGTCCGACGCTTTTACGGGCCTGTTCTCCAAAGCTTACGGGGCCGCGGACCTGACCGTCACAGCCGCCGGGGGCAGCGGGGCGTTCGACGAGGCGGCGCTCGACGAGGTGCGCGGCACACCGGACGTTGAATCGGCGGCCCCCCGGCTCGCGCTCCCGGCCTCGCTGGTAACGGAAGGCGAGGACGGGCAGCCGGACGTGCAGCGGATGCGAGTCTTCGGCGTAGAGCCTCAAACGGCGGCCCTGGCTACCGGCTTCGACTTGGCGGCGGGCCGCTACCCGGAGAATGGCGCTGAGGTCACGCTGGACAAGACCACGGCCGAGGCGGCGGGCCTCAAGCTCGGGGATGACGTCCGGGTGGCGACCGCCCAGGGACCGGTGGAACTAGATCTCGTCGGCACTCTGGTCGTAGCGGGAGGGTCGTTCGGCGGGTACGCCTTCGGTATGGTGCCGCTCCCCTACGCCCAGAAGACCTTTGACCAGCCGGGAGAAATCTCCGGTATCGCCGTGGACTCCGCGGACGGAACTTCGGCGGACACCCTGGAAGCCAGCCTCGCCGGAAAGCTCGGCGACGGTTTTCAGGTCGAACGCTCTTCCACCCGCACGGAGCAGATAGACGCCCAGTTCCAGGGCTTTAAGATAGCGCTGTTGTTCTTTGCCGGGACTGCGCTGTTCGTGGGAGCGTTCCTGGTCTTTAACGCCCTCTCGATGACCATCCTGGAGCGGACGCGGGAGCTCGGGATGCTCCGGGCTCTGGGTTCGACACGTGGCATGATCGCGCGTTCCGTCATCCTGGAGGCCGGCGCTCTGGGCATCCTCGGCTCGATACTCGGGGTCGGCCTCGGCTACCTGATGGCCCGCGGCCTCGTATACCTGTTCGGGATCGCCTTCCAGTTCCAGGTCACCTCGCTGGCCCTCTCCCCCTTCGCGCTGGTCTCGGCGATAGTCGTCGGGATAATAATTACGGTGCTCGCCGCCCTGTACCCGGCTTTCCGGGCCGGGCGGGTCAGCCCGGTAGAGGCGATGCGTTCGCGGGCCGGTGGCACTTCCGGTACTCCGTCCGCCAGGGCACGACTACTGTCGAGGCTTTCCCCGGTCGTCGGGCTCGTACTCGTTGGGATCGGGGCGCCCTGGATCTACTACCTCGCCCGTAACCTCTCGGCGAACCTCGAAGGCATCGTTTACGCCTCCGGTATAGCCGGCGTGATCGGCACCTTCCTCGGTGTGTCGCTCATCATTCCGGCGCTGGTCCGGCCGCTGGCCGCGCTGTTCTCGCCGATCCTGAGGCTGCTGTTCGGGGTGGAGGGCCGGATGGCGGCGAGCAACGCTTCCCGGAGCCGGGGCCGGACGGCGCTCACGGCATCGGCGCTCATGGTCGGCATCGCGCTCGTCGTGTCGTTCTCCGCGCTCGGTGGGAGTGTTCTAGGTTCGATCCGGGCTTACCTCGAAGACTCCCTGGGTAGCGACTACGTGATCCAACCGGAAAACCAGGACTTCGACGTTACTTTCTCCCCGGAACTCGCCAGCGAGGTCTCCAACATACCCGGCGTAGAAGGCACGACCAGCATCGCCTCGACCATCCGCCGCGACGGCGACCAGGTAAGCTTCGTCTTCGGTGTGGACAAGAACTACCCGGACATCTTCCGCCTCAACCTCGCGCCTGACAGCAGGGACGACGCCTACGCGGAGCTACAGCAGGGTGGCGCGGCGCTCGTTGGCGAGCAGCTAGCCAACGACCGGAACCTCAGCCCGGGATCTACCGTTGAGCTACAGACGCTTTCCGGGCCTAAAGAGTACCGGGTCGCGGGGGTGGTCGAGAACGATGTACTGGGCGGCGGCACCGGGATCTACCTTTCCCGCGACACGCTGGCCGGAGACTTCAACGTCAAGGACGCGGGCTTTCTGGCGATAAAGGCCGAGCCCGGCTCGGACCGGCAGGCGGTGACTGCGGACGTCCGGGATACGCTACAGGGCTACCCGCAACTCGGGTTGTACTCCAACGCCGAGTGGAAGGCGCAGATAGAGAAGGACTTCAACCGACAGTACGTATTTTTCTACGCCATAATGGGCGTGTCAGTGGCGGTCTCGGCGTTCGGGGTGGTGAATACCCTGTCGATGAGCGTCTTCGAGCGCACCCGGGAGATCGGCATTCTGCGGGCCATCGGTACTACAAGGTTGCAGGTCGGACGTCTCATCATCGACGAGGGGGTGGTGATCAGCCTGATCGGGTGCCTTGTCGGTATCGCCGTCGGGTCGCTGCTCGGCTACCTCTTTGTTCTCGGCAGCGGGGCCGGTGGCTTCCAGGTACAGTTCTACTACCCGACACTACCGGCCATCGCGGCTATCTTCGCCGGCTTGTTTATAGGCGTCTTCGCCGGTCTCCTCCCGGCCCGCTCCGCCGCCAAGACCAACATCGTGGAAGCCGTTCAGTACGAGTAACGACTTCTTCTACGCGGCGTCAGGTTTGTCGAGGGCCTGTAAAAATACTTCTACCGGCTGGGCGCCGGAGACCGCGTAACGGCCACCGATCACGTACAGCGGCACACCCTTGACACCTCTGCGGTGCGCGTCTTCCTGGGCGTCTCTTACCTCATCCACACCATCCGGGCCGGGGAGATAGTCGCGGACTTCCTTGATGTCGAGACCGGCTTCGGTGGCCGCAGCTGCGAGGTCTTCGTGGTCGTTTAGGTTGCGGCCTTCAGAGAAGTAGGCCCTGAACAGAGCGTCGGCGGTCTCCTTCTGGAGCCCGTACCGGCTGGAGAAAAGGATCAAGCGGTGCGCATCTACGGTGTTCGGAGCGCTCGCCACCTTGGAGAAGTCAAACCGCAAGCCTTCCGAAGCCCCAATCCCCGTTACCTGCTCGAACGCCGCCCGCGCCGCGGCCTCGCCACCGAACTTCTCCCGCGAGAACTCGGGCCACGGCAGCCCACCCTCGGGCATCTCCGGCCGCAACTGGAACGGCCGCCAGCGCACCTCGGCCTCAACCTCCGGCCTCAAGGAAAGTGCCTCCTGTAGCCGGCGCTCGCCGATGTAGCACCAGGGGCAGACCACGTCCGCGTATACGTCTATCACCATGTTCGTCACTGCTCCTTTCTACCGCACCGCTTACCGGACCGGGGCGTGGGAGAAGATTTCCCGGTGCTGGCGGACCCAAGCTTCGAGGGTCGTAAGCTCCACGGGCAGTTTCTCCAGCGTCGGGGACACATCTATGTTGGTCGAAAACATCTCCGGGTTCTGGTAGGCCATCTCGTAGCCTCTGGCTGCGGCATCCCCAGCGCCCGGCCCGAACGCGTCGTCGAGGATGTCGCCGAACTCCTCCGGGGGCATCGGCCGGAAAGATACCTCGCGGCCGAGAGCGGCCCCGAAGCGGGTGGAGATCTCCTCTCCGTTCAACCGCTCCGGTCCACAGACCTTGAAGCTACTGCCGTCCAACTCCGGTCGACCTAGAGCCTCGACCGCAAACGCCGCCACGTCGTCCGTCGCCACCCACTGCATCTTTACCTCGTTCGGGGTCGGGTAGGCGAATACATCTTTCTCCGCCACCTCCGGCGCCGTCCACGGACCCAGGAAGTTCTCCATGTACGCTGTAGGCTCCAGAGCTATGTACGGAACGCCGCTATCAGACAAGTATTGCAACACCTCGATGCGCAGGTCGAAGCCGGGGTTTCCGGTCTTCTCCGGTGGTATCTCCCCGCTCGCGTTCCACACGATAACATCGACCCCCGCCTCCCGGGCCGCGTCTACCGCGTTCTTACCGTAGGCTACTCCTGCTTCCGGACTCTCTACAAAAAACGGCACCAATAGAGATACCGCGTCCATCCCGGCACTCGCCTCCCGCAGACTCGCCGGGTCCCCCATATCTCCCTCGACGACCTCGGCCCCGGCCTCCGCGAGCCACCCGGCCTTTTCTACGTCCCGCGACAATACCCGGACGTGCCACCCCTCCCCGAGCAGCCTCCGGGCCACCGGCCCCGCCTGCGAACCCGTAGCTCCGTATACCAGTACCCGCTTCCGCTCTTCTGCCATTGAAATACTCCTCTCAAGATACTCGACTAGGCTGAGTATCCGTCTTACAATCATATTTAACAAGTACGCACAATAATGTGCACTAGTATCTAAAAAGGTACTAATGGAAGGACGGCAGAGTGGAAAAGATCTATGAGTGTCCAGTGGAGGCGACGCTAGACGTGGTTGGCGGGAAGTGGAAACCGCTGATCCTGTTCTATCTACTACAAGAAACGTACCGCTTTGGTGAACTGCGGCGGTTGTTGCCTGGGGTAACGCAGCGGATGCTGACGCAGCATTTGCGGGAGCTGGAGGCGGACGGGATAGTGCACCGGGAGGTGTATCGGGAGGTACCGCCGCGGGTCGAGTATTCCATGACGGACTTCGGGCGGAGTTTGGAGCCGGTATTGCAGCAGATGGTCGAGTGGGGCGAACGGTACATGAGTCGGGTCGCGGAGATCAAGGCCGAGGAGGCTACTGAACAGCAGGTGGCGACGCGTTAGTAGCGTTTACCGGTTATAAGCACTCCAGGACGGCGCACTTGAGGTAGCGGGTCTCGGGGACGGTGAGAATCTCGGGGTGGTCGGCGGCCTGGCCGCGCCACTCCCGGACCCGCACCCGGCGTCCGGCATCCGCGGCGGCCGAGCGGAGAGTGTCTTCGAGGTCTTCGCGAGAGAAGTGATAGGAGCAGGAGCAGGTGATCAGGATGCCACCGGGAACGAGTAGTTTCATGGCGCGAAGGTTGATCTCCTTGTACGCCCGCCGCGCTCGGGTAACTTCGCGTTTGCTCTTGGCGAATGCTGGCGGGTCGAGGATTATAGTGTCGTAGCTCTCCCCAGCATCCGACCGCTCCCGCAACACGTCGAAGGCGTTTGCCCGCGTGTAGGACATATTACCCAGTCCGTTCAGTTCCGCGTTTTTCCGGGCGGCATCCAGAGCCGGACCGCTCGCGTCCACGGCCTCGACCTCCCGGGCGTTGCGGGCGGCGTGTAGCGCGAAACCTCCGGCGTAGGAAAAGACGTCGAGGACCCTACCCCTAGCGTAGCGCCCGGCGGCCTCGTGGTTTTCGCGCTGGTCGAGGAAGCCACCGGTCTTCTGACCGTTCCAGAGCGCGGCCGTGTAGCGGACTACACCCTCACGGACTACCACCGTCTCCGCAACCTCGCCGGAGATAAGCTCCGTTTCGGTAGCCAGACCTTCCCTCTTGCGGGCTGCGGAGTCGTTGCGGGCCAGGACGCCTTTTATGCCGGGCATCACTTGCAGGGTGTTCAGCACCCATTCGAGGCGGCGCTCGACGGCGGCGGAGCCCACCTGGAGCACCAGGTATGGGCCATAGCGGTCGGTTATGAGCCCTGGGATACCGTCGGCTTCGGCGTGGAGGAGGCGGCAGGCGTCGGCGTCGATGTCCAGGGACTTCCTGTAGGCGAGGGCTTCTTGGATACGGGTGGCGAACCAGGTTTCGTCTATCGGGATGTCGCGGCGGTCGGCGATGCGGAGCGAGATCTCGCTCTTCGGGTTGTAGAAAGCGTACCCGAGGAACTTACCTCCGCGGTCGGCGACGCGCACCACGTCGCCCGGCTCCCCGGCGGCCTCGAAGATGTCCGAGCGGTAGACCCAGGGGTGTCCCGAGCGTACCCTCGTGGCTCCGCGACTTTTCAGGACGGCTTCTTTCATCTGATGGCTGCGCTCCTCTTGTAAACCCCGTTACCCGGCCGGCCGCTAAGTGCTGGTAGCATCACCCCGGTATACTGACTATACCTTGGAAGGGTCCGGCTTAGAGGGGCGGAACTAGTGGCGAGTGCGACTGGAAAACGGGTTGCGGTAGTAGGCGCCGGGATGGGCGGGTTGGCGGCGGCCATCCGGCTCGCGGCAAAAGGCTTCGACGTCGAGGTCTTCGAGAAGAACGGCCAGATCGGGGGTCGCATGGGACGCCTCGAAGGAGAAGGCTTTACCTTCGATACCGGCCCGTCGCTCCTCCTCATGACCGACACCTACCGGGACCTCTTCAAAGCCGCCGGCCGCAACCTCGACGATTACGTGAATCTGATTCCGCTGAACGCCCAGTACCGGGTGAATTTCGGCGACGGTGACTCGATGACCATCCACCGCTTTCTACCCGAGTTGATCCGGGAGCTTGAGCGCATCGAACCCGGCGTGGCCCCCCGCTTCTACCGCTTCCTGGAAGACGCCTCCTACAAGTACCGCCTCGGCCGCAGCGAGTTCGTCGAGCGCGACTTCGACAAAGCCACCGACTTCTTCGGCCTCCGCAACCTCCGGCTCCTCTTAAAGACCAAGGCCGTGAGCAACTACTACCGCGGCGTCTCGAAGTTCTTCAAGACCGAGAAGCTGCGGCAGGCATTTTCCCTGCAAACCATGTACCTCGGGCTCTCGCCGTTCCGGGCGCCAGCCGTCTACTCGCTGCTACCCTACACCGAGCTAGCCGAGGACGGCCTGTGGTTCCCCGAAGGCGGGATGTACGAGCTTACAAAAGCGATGGGCCGCCTCGCCGAAGAGTTGGGCGTGAAGTTCCACCTAAAAAGCCCGGTAGAAGAGGTGCTGGTCACAAAGGACCGGGCGCGGGGAGTACGGGTCGGAAGCCGGGAGGTCTCCGCCGACGCCGTGCTAGCCAACGCGGACCTGCCTTACGCTTACCGCTCACTCTTGCCGAAGACCGCCGGAAAAGACTTCCGCAAACCGCGCAAGAATCGTCAGAACCTGGAGTACACGGCGTCGGCGTTTATGCTCTACCTCGGCGTAGACCACAAGCTGGACGGGCTCCTGCACCACAACTTCTTCCTTTCGTCGGAGTACAAAGAGAACTTCGAGGCCATCTTCCGGGACGGTCGGCTGCCGGACGACCCCTCGTTCTACGCCGTCGTCCCCTCGCGCACCGAACCCCGGATGGCTCCGGAAGGCATGGAGACGCTGTTCGTGCTGGTCCCGGTACCGCACCTCAACTCAAAGGTGGATTGGCGGCGGGAGGAAGCCAGGTTCAAGGAAAAAGTCTACGACCTCCTGGAAAAACGCGCCGGTGTAGAGAATATCCGGGAGCACATCGTGTACGAGAAGGTCAAGACGCCGGAGGATTGGCTCTCGGACTACAACCTCGAAGAAGGAGCAGCGTTCGGCATCGGGCACGGCATCTTCCAGGTCGGGTACTTCCGGCCACCGATGGCCTCAGAGAACATCGAGGGGATGTATTTTGTCGGGGCGAGCACCCGTCCCGGCACGGGGGTGCCGCTCGTCACCATCGGGGCACAACTCGTCGCCGAGCGCATTGGGCGTGAGATCGGCGAGCGCCAGAGCGAGCGGCAGGGTACCGTCTGATGCGCCTCGACCCGGCTGGCGGGGAGCCGTTCGGTCCGCGCAGCAAGGTGGCCGGCAAGCTCTCGCTGCCGGAGTGCTACGAACTCTGCCGCGAAGTTCACAAATCGCACAGTCGCACCTACTACTTCTCGACCCAGCTATTTCCGCCGGAAGTCCGACCGTACGTACACGCGTTATATGCTTTCATGCGTTACGCGGACGAGATCGTGGACAACCCCGGTGTCCTGAACCTCGAAGAGCAACTCGCGGGCTTACAGGACTTCGAGGCGGCGACCTTTGCGGCGATCTCCGGCGAGGAGGTCGGAAACCCGGTGTTGCGGGCATTCGCGAATACGGTTCGGGTGCGGGAGGTAGAGCCGGAGAGCGTTACGGCTTTTTTGGAGAGTATGAAGATGGATACCGACACCTTCCGCTATCCGACGTTCACGGACCTTGAAGGGTACACCTACGGGAGTGCGGCGGTCGTCGGGCTGATGATGTGCCGGGTGATCGGGGTGACGGACCGGACGGCGAACCCGCACGCCGAGGCTCTCGGGACCGCGATGCAGCTCACGAACTTTCTGCGGGACATCGCCGAGGACTGGAAGCGGGGCCGGGTGTACCTGCCGCTAGAAGATTTGGAGAGCTTCGGTTACACCGAGGATGACCTGGCTGCCGGCGTGGTCGATGAGCGGTTTGTGGAGTTGATGCGCTTCGAGATACAGCGTTCCAGAAGACTATATGAGATCTCGGACGAAGGGATGGGGTACATTCCGGCGGGGAGGCGCTACCCGGTAATGGTAGCGCGGAACTTGTACGCGGCTATACTGGAGCGCATCGAGGCTCAGAACTACGACGTTTATAGCCGGCGGGCCGAGACCTCGTTCGCCGGGAAGTTAAGAATAGCGGCGGGTGTGGCGGCCCGGGAGCCGGGTGAGATCCTAGCCCGAACCCGCGACCGCGAGGACACCGAAATTGCAATCCACGGTGGATCGTGGTAGCTTAATCACGCTCAAAGCCGTACGAGACCTACGTTGTGGTCGTGCGGTGCTCATCGAGAGCGGTGGAGGGACTGGCCCTGTGAAACCGCGGCAACCGGTATAAAGTCCGGTGCCAACTCCCGCGGAGGCAACTTCGAGAGATGAGTTTAAGGCGCTTTCAATACGGCCTCTTTTCTCTGTTCGGGAGCCAACAGAAAGAGAGGACGACTTGCATACGGACTTTAGAGAGTTGTTGGACCGCCGGGTTCTGGTGGGAGACGGTGCGATGGGCACGCTGCTAGAGGAGCGGGGCGTCGGCGGCTCACCCTACGTTCGGGCGAACCTGACGGCTCCGGGGACCGTGACGGGTATCCACGAAGAGTATCTGCGGGCCGGCGCCGGAGTTATAGAGACCAACACGTTCACCGCGAATCGCCTGAAGCTTGCGGATCAGGGCCTGGAAGATAAGGTTTATGAGATCAACGCTTCCGGCGCCCGCCTCGCCCGGGAAGCGGCGGAGAACGTCGGCGCGGGTGAGGATCGGGCACTGGTGCTCGGCTCGGTAGGCCCGCTCGGCAAGTCCCTGGTCCCGGTCGGGTACGTAGAGAAGGACGACGCCCGGGAGATGTTTTTAGAGCAGGCCGAGGCGCTGCTCGACGGCGGGGTTGACGCCCTGCTCCTCGAAACGTTCACGGACCTCGAAGAGTTGCACCTGGCGTACGAGGTGGCGCGAGGGCTCGGGGTGCCGGTGCTCGCGTACAAGACGTTTATCGAGGACGGGGAGAGGCTCGCCGACGGACTGCCGGTAGAGGTGGCAAGGGAAATTTCGTCCTGGGGAGCGGACCTCGTCGGGGCGAACTGCACGGTCGGGCCGCAGCGGATGGTCGGTATCGTGGAGCAGATGTCGGCAGAGATAGGCCCCGTGGCCGCCTACCCGAACCCGGGGCTTCCGCAGCTAATAGGCGGCGTGATGCGCTACAACCAGGACGTGGACCACTTCGCCGCCTACGGCAAGGAACTCGCGGACGCCGGGGCGCGGCTGATCGGGGGTTGCTGCGGTACGAGCCCGGCCCACGTCAAGGCCCTGACCGAAGCCTTGCGGGACTTCGAGCCGACCATCGCAAAGACCGGCGCGCCGCGACGGAAAGAGCCGGCCACGGTCGAGGTCCGGGAGAAAGAACCGGCCGGGGTGGAGCCCGTGTCGGGCTTCTGGGAGAAGATAAAACAAGGTTTCGCGGTTACGGTCGAGGTGGATTTGCCACGGGGCAACGACGTCTCGGAGGTCGTCGAGGCGTCGCGCAAGCTCAAGGAGCGCGGGGTAGACGCTATAGACATCTCCGACGGGGCGCGGGCGCGGTTGCGGATGCACCCGGTGGCGGTCGCGAAGATCGTTCAGGACGAGGTCGGGATAGAGGTCGTGCCGCACATCGCCTGCCGGGACCGGAACATAATCGGCATTCAGGGGGACTTGCTCTCCGCACATGCCTTCGGGGTAAAGAACATACTGGCGGTCACCGGGGACCCGGTCCAGATCGGGGACTTCCCAGAGGCGGCGAGCGTCTTCGACACCGACTCCGTGGGGCTCGTACACATACTCGCGCGCATGAACCGCGGCGAGGATCTGGCGGGGAACCAGATCGGGACTCCTCCGGGGTTCCTGATCGGGGCTTCCTTCAACCCCACAGCCGAAGACTTGGAACCCGAAATAGACAAGCTCCGGCGCAAGATAGACGCCGGGGCCCACGCGTTCTGGACGCAGCCGGTCTTCGAGATAGGTGCGTTAGAGCGCGCCCTGGAAAAGATACAGGACCTCGACATACCGCTGCTACTCGGCCTGATGCCGCTCCGGAGCGCGAAGCAGGCGGAGTTCCTGCACCACGAAGTTCCCGGTATAAACATACCGGCGAACGTCCGGCAGCGCCTCGGAGAACTTTCCAAAGAAGACGCCCCGAAGTACGGAGTCGAGGTCGCCCAGAAGCTGCTGGTAGGAGCAAAGCCGCTAATAAACGGGGCATACATCATGCCGCCAGCCAGCGCCCCGGAGCTGGCTGGAGACGTGGTAGAAGCGGTCGCTTAGAAGCTGGTCAGCCTGTCAGTCGGTCAGCTAGTCAGCAGAAGCAACCTGACAAGCCGAAATGCTGAAACGCTGAGATGCTAGAAAAGAGGTTTATGGTTCTCCAAAACACGATCCACGAAGAGCGAGCGGCCCGGCTGGAAGCATTCCGGGCTAGCTTGAAGCAGCGCATTCTGTTGCTCGACTGCGCTATGGGGACCATGATCCAGGGCTACGAACTCTCCGAAGAGGACTACCGGGGAGAGCGTTTCGCCGATCACCCGAGCGACCTGAAGGGCAACAACGACCTGCTCTCCATTACCCAACCGGGGATCATAGGCGCCATCCACGAGGCCGTCATGGAGGCCGGCGCGGACATCATAGAGACCAACACGTTCTCCTCGACCTCTATAGCCCAGGCGGACTATTCTTTACAGGACCTGGCCTACGAGCTGAACTACGCCGCGGCCCGCGTCGCCCGCGAGGCGGCGGACGGCTTCGCGGAGAGTACCCCGGACCGTCCGCGTTTCGTAGCCGGAGCCATAGGCCCGACGAACCGCACGGCCTCCCTCTCCCCGGACGTCAACGACCCCGGCTACCGGAACGTCACCTTTGACGAGCTTGCCGCGGCTTACAAGGAAGCGACGCGGGGGCTTGTCGAGGGTGGGTCCGACCTGCTGCTCGTCGAGACCATCTTCGACACGTTGAACGCGAAAGCGGCGATCTTCGGGATACAAGAGTACCTCGACGAAGAAGGCTTGGACGTGCCGGTTATGATCTCCGGCACCATCACCGACGCTTCCGGGCGCACGCTCTCCGGACAGGTAACCGAAGCCTTCTACAACTCAATCCGCCACGCGGACCCCATAAGCGTCGGCTTGAACTGCGCTCTGGGCTCCGGTGAGTTGCGGCAGTACATAGAGGAGCTTTCTCGGGTGGCCGGGACCCACGTCAGCGCCTACCCGAACGCGGGTCTGCCGAACGAGTTCGGCGAGTACGACGAAAGCCCCGAGCACATGGCCGCCGAGGTCGGGGAATGGGCAAAAAACGGCTGGCTGAACATCGTCGGCGGTTGCTGCGGCACGACCCCGGAGCACATCGAGGCGATGGCCGAGGCCGTTTCCGGTCACCCGCCGCGCCCGGTCCCGGAGATACCGCCCCTCTTGCGACTCTCGGGGCTTGAGCCGGCCAACATTGGACCGGACTCACTGTTCGTGAACGTCGGGGAGCGGACGAACGTGACCGGGTCGCGGCGGTTTAAAGACTTGATCCTGAACGGCGACTACGAGACGGCGCTGGACGTGGCCCGCGAGCAGGTCGAGAACGGCGCGCAGATTATCGACGTGAACATGGACGAGGGTATGCTCGAAGGCGAGGAGGCGATGGTCGACTTCTTGAACCTCGTCGCCGCCGAACCGGACATCTCGCGGGTACCGGTCATGATCGACTCTTCCAAGTGGTCCATCATCGAAGCCGGCCTCAAACGCGTGCAGGGCAAGGCGGTCGTGAACTCCATCAGCATGAAGGAGGGCGAAGAAGCGTTCTTAGAACAGGCGCGCCTGTTGAAGCGCTACGGGGCTGCGGTGGTCGTCATGGCCTTCGACGAGGAGGGGCAGGCCGACACCCGGGAACGGAAGATCGGCATCTGCACCCGGGCCTACAAGTTGCTTACCGAAGAGGTCGGCTTCCCGCCAGAGGATATTATCTTCGACCCGAACGTGTTCGCCATCGCCACGGGGATAGAGGAGCACAACACCTACGGCGTGGACTACATCGAGGCGGTGCGCGAGATACAGCGCACCCTCCCCCACACCAAGACTTCCGGCGGCATCTCGAATGTCTCGTTCTCGTTCCGGGGTAACAACCCGGTGCGCGAGGCGATACACGCCGTCTTCCTCTACCACGCCACAAACGCCGGCCTGACGATGGGCATCGTGAACGCCGGCCAGCTGGAAGTCTACGACGCCATAGACGCCGAACTTCGCGAAGCCGTCGAGGACGTAGTATTGAACCGCCGGGACGACGCCACCGAACGCCTCCTGGAACTCTCCGACAACTACCGCGACTCGGGCGACGTCGGCAACGAAGAGAAGACCCTGGAGTGGCGCTCGTGGCCGGTAGAAGAGCGCCTGGAGCACGCGCTGGTCAAGGGTATCGCCGAGTACGTCGAGGACGACACCGAGGAAGCCCGGCAGGCGTTCGACCGCCCGATACAGGTCATAGAAGGCCCGCTCATGGACGGGATGAACGTGGTCGGCGACCTCTTCGGCGCGGGCAAGATGTTCCTCCCGCAGGTGGTAAAAAGCGCCCGCGTGATGAAGAAAGCCGTCGCCTACCTCATACCGTTTATCGAAGAGGAGAAAGGCGAGACCCGCAAGCCGAACGGGATCGTGGTCATGGCGACCGTCAAAGGCGACGTGCACGACATCGGCAAGAATATAGTCAGCGTCGTATTACAATGTAACAATTTCGAGGTCATAGACCTCGGGGTGATGGTTCCTTCGGCGAAAATTTTGGAGATCGCGCGGGAGAAAAACGCGGACATTATCGGGTTGTCAGGGCTTATTACGCCTTCTTTGGAGGAGATGGTCCACAACGCGAAGGAGATGCAACGGGAGGGGTTTGATATACCGCTCCTGATCGGGGGCGCTACCACCTCCCAGACGCACACGGCGGTAAAGATAGCGCCGGGTTACGAGCACCCCATCGTGCACGTAAAGGACGCTTCGCGGGCGGTCGGGGTGGTCCAGAACCTGGTGAGCGAGGAGCACCGGGAGGGTTACGCGGAGCAGATCTCTGCGGACTACGAGCAGGTGCGTGAAAAGCACGCCGGACGCCGGTCGCGCAGCCGCCTCACGAGCTTGGAGAAAGCGCGGGCGAACCACACGAAGATAGACTGGTCCGGGTATGTCCCGTCAAAGCCCCGGATGCTCGGGGTAAAGTCGTTTGACGCCTACCCGCTGGAGGAGATAAGGTCGTACATCGACTGGACGCCGTTTTTCCACTCCTGGCAGATGAAGGCCAGCTACCCGAAGATCTTCGACGACCCCGAAAAGGGCGAGGAGGCCCGCAAACTTTTCGCCGAAGCCGGAGAACTGATGGACCGGGTCATAAAGGAAGATTGGCTAAAAGCACGGGCCGTCTTCGGCCTCTTCCCGGCAAACTCCCTGCCGAACGATAGCATCGAGGTGTACACCGATGACTCGCGCCGGGAGGTACTCAACACCTTCCACATGCTTCGGCAGCAGAAGGCCAAGTCGCCGGGCCGCCCGAACATCTCGCTAGCGGACTTCGTAGCGCCGAAGGACACGGGGCTTGAGGACTACATTGGTCTGTTCGCGGTGACCGCCGGTATCGGGGCCGAGGAGGTGGCGCGGCGCTTTGAGGAGGAGAACGACGTCTACAATTCTATTATGGTCAAGGCGATAGCCGACCGGCTCGCGGAGGCATTCGCGGAGTTGTTGCACGCCCGTATACGGCGAGAGTTCTGGGGATACGCGGCGGGTGAGGACCTGGACACGGAGTCCATTATCCGGGAGGAGTACAAAGGCATCCGTCCGGCCCCCGGCTACCCGGCCTGCCCCGAGCACACCGAGAAGCGCACCCTGTGGAGCCTCCTGGACGCCGAGGAGAACGCCGGTATCTCGCTGACCGAGAGCTGCGCCATGAACCCGGGTGCGGCGGTCAGCGGCTTCTACTTCTCCCACCCGGAGTCGAGGTACTTCGGGGTGGCGGAGATAGGGCGGGATCAGGCCACCGACTACGCCGAACGCAAGGGTATGAGCATAGAAGAGGCGGAGAAGTGGCTCGGCCCTAACCTCTCCTACGACCCGGAGGAGTAGAAAGGTTCGGTAGCGGGGCTCCGGCAAGCCTTCGAGGGGTTTTCAGTGCTCCTTGAGCAACCCTTCTCGTTTTTCCTCTTCGTAGAGACGCTCGATCACGAACTCTTTCAGGAGTGTTTGGTAGCCCTTGTGCTTGCTGCGCGCCACGGTCTTCAACCTTCGTAGCACGTCCTCATCGAGGGGCAGGGAGATCGGCCTGGTCCGGGGGCCGGAACTCCCCGGCGGTGGCAACTCCTCTTCCGGCACCGGCCCGGCCTTCTCGATGAACTCCTCCGTGATCTCGTGGATAGCCCAGAACTCCGCCTCTTCTTCCTCGTTCCGGAACTCCGGTATCTCCGAGGGGTCCTTGAGCGGCAACATCTTCTTCTCACTCATCGCGTTCTCCTTCGATACGCTCTCTTCTCGCCGTCCGTCGCGTCCCGGCTCATCACCGGTCGTATCTTCTCGTTCCGGTCGCGTACACTACGAATAGAATCCGGCCCGTCTCCGCCGCCCCCAACACCGCTCGCCGAACTTCACCCCGCACGTTGCGCGCGTCCCTCACGACCCTCCTGGAATCCAGCAGAGCCTCTTCGACCTCGTAGGGCTCCACCCCATGCCGGGCGACGTGCTCGACGTTGGCCTCATCCCAGTCGAACTCGTCCCAAAAGATCACTCTACCCCCCCCAACCTCCGTATATTCAATGGTATTTACAAAGGATCAGGATACCAGTGAACTCCGGCAATTCGCTCACGATGTCCTCGACCGCGCCGTCCCAGAAGGCCCGCCACCGACTACGCCAAACGCAAAGGCATGACTATAGACGTAGCCGAGGAGTGGCTCGTCCTGAACCTCGCTTACGACCCGGAGGACCGCTAACCTCGGGACAAAGGTTGCTTTCAATCAAAAAGACTATTATGTTTCTTAGACTAACGTAACCGAGTTGTTAGAGGAGTTGATAATCTAATATTTGGCAAGCGCGAAATAATAGTTTTTGCGTTGACGGTATTGGCAGGGTTTTTGGCGTGGGTCATAGGAGTTGCCGGCTTTCCCAGCGGACTGTTTGGGGGAAAGGGCCGTCCAAATACCCGAAAGCCAGTCTCTAATAGATTTCTTTCTACTCTCTTTCGGGGTACCGCTCGCCGCAGGGGTGGCGGGCTTTATTTCTCCGAGGCTTTTCTGGCTGTGGGGCATGGCGGCAAACCTGCTGAGGCCGGTGGCGGGCCTGCTACTTCCTTTCTACATGTACGTCCGCTACGCGGATTACCGCGAGGTGGTCGGGCCTCCCGGGGAGTATTTCTGGTGGGACGTACTAATAGAGGTATCGGGATTCATCGCGTTCTCTGTAGTTTGTACGGTCGCCGCAGCCCTCGGCGCTGGTCTGCGGTTACTGTGGTTGCGGATCAGAGGTAGAAGTCTACAGACACCTTGAGAGTGCTTCGTTCTAGTCTCTAGCTGAACTCCGGCAGGATCTCCTTTCTGTAAACCTGGAAGAACTCCTCGAAGTTGCCGCCGATCTGCTGGATGTAGACCTCGTCGTAGCCGGCGTCGGCGTACTGGCGGAGCATTTCTCTGTGCGGTTCGAGGTCGGGGCCGCTGGGGATGACTTCGGCTACCATGTCCTCGGTGACTAGCTGGGTGGCCTGCTCGAAGTGGGCCACGGTTCGCAGCTCCTGCGGAAGCTCGCCGGAGAGCGCTTCGTTCGGCCAGGTCCGGTGCGCCGTCTTGCGGCGCTCGGCCTCATCGTCCCCATAGCACACCTTGAACGCGCCGTGGGCCGGTTTGTCTCCGCCGCCGGAGGACCGGAACATCTCCAGCAGGTTCGGCTCGGGCGCGACCATCATGTAGCCGTCCCCGATCCTGGCGGCCAATTGGGTAGCCTTCGGGCCGAAACCAGAGACCAAGACGGGCGGCGGCTCATCGGGCAGGGTGTAGACGCAGGCGTTCTCTACCGTGTAGTGCTTGCCGTAATGGGTCTTTGTGCCGCCCTCCCAGAGGAGACGCATCACCTCGACAGCTTCTTCTAGCATCTCCAGGCGCACATCGGTCGGGGGCCAGCGGTCGCCGAAGATGTGCTCGTTTAAGTTCTCGCCGGTCCCGATGCCGAACTCGAAACGTCCGTCGAGCATTACGGATGAGGTCGCCGCAGCCTGGGCTAGTATCGCCGGGTGGATCCGCATCGTCGGACAGGTCACAGCGGTGACGACTTTTATCTCGGAGGTTACCTGAGAGAGGCCGCCTATCACCGACCATATAAACGGGCTATTTCCCTGCTCCGCCGTCCAGGGATGGTAATGGTCGGAGATCCAGAGCGCCTCAAACCCCGCCTCTTCGGCCATCCGGGCCTGCTCCAGCAAACTCTTCGGACCGTACTCCTCGCAGGACAGAAAATAGCCGACCTTCATCTGAAACCTCCCCTGTTGGATACCGGGTAGAAGATACCCCGCAACCGCGGAAACTAACCGCCCGTAATAACTTCCGGCCCCGTATCCGAGAGAATAAAGGTCTCTTCGACCTTTGCTCCGATCACGGAGGGGTTCCAGGCGAACACCATGCCGGGTTGTATCTCCAGGCGGGTATTAGGCGTGGCGATGACCTCCCGCGAGGCGTACCCCGTGAGCCCACCCTGATGATGATCCTTCCACTCGTCGGGGAATCCTTCTCCGGCGTAGAACTGCTTGCAGTCCTCGAACACGTCGGCCAGGGTCCGGCCCGGGACGGTGGCCTCCCGCATCCGGCGCAGGATGTTCTCGCAGGTCTCCTGCCGCCGGACGGTTTCCTCATCCGGCTCCTCCAGGAGTACTATGCGGGTCAGGTTGGCATACAAACCGCCCCGCTCGGCGCAGACCACGAGCATCGCCATCCGGCCGAGTCCTTGCGGCCTGGAACGCAGTATGGGATGCCGGTAGCACCCCATCCGCTCTTCCGAAGCGGCCATCAGCAAAGGGGTGGAGAGGCCACGCTTCTGGCAGGCTGCCGCGAGCTCCGCAGCGGCTTCCCGCTCGTCCATCCCAGATTCCAGAGGACCGGCAGCCTCCATCACGGCAGCCGCCGCGTTTTCCCCGACCCGCCGGTAGCGGGCGATAGCGTCTCTGTCCAGCACATAGCGGAGAGGAGATATTTCATCCGAGACGTCTACCGCGTCTTCCCGAGGGTGGTCCGTACCGAGCGAGACGCCGCCGGCTATCTCTTCCAGGACGCTCTGCGGGTCTTCGTACCAGGGATGCTCGACAACCTCGAAGCCCGGCGTCTCCTCCTCGCGCATGCGGGGAGCCTCTATGTTGTCGGTGAGGATGTATTCAGCGTCGGCAGTGAGCAAGACCGCTGCCACGCCCATGGGGTCGGCGTGGTCCACCCGGTTGTCGGAGCCGTCCGTGTACCAAGCGAAGTTCGTAGGACGCTGCAAGAGTAGCGCCCCGAGACCCCGGCGGTCCATCAGTTGCCGGAGATCCTCGCGTCGGACGTCGCGGCTCACTGTTCCGCGATCTCGATCAGGGCGCTCGACAGGTCGCCTTCTAAGAGAACCTCGATCCCGAGCCCCACCAGCGCTGCCCCGCTTCGGGACTCCTCCTCGCCGGTCACCCGGTACGAGGAACCTTCCTTGAGGCCCCGAAGATAGACCTTCTCTGAGCGGTCGAGGAAGCGTTGCCGGTCGCGGAGCACGAAGAGTACCGACCGCGACCGGTCGCCGGAGACGTACTGCACGGCGGTGGTGTGCCCTTCTCGCGGCGAGAGCAGCCGGTACTGTTCTCCCTCTTGCACGACGTCCCGAATCCCCTTGTACTGCTCCACGAGCCGGCGCGCTTCCTGCAGTTCCTCATCCGTCCACTCCAGGAGGTTTCCGCCGATGCCCAAAGACCCCATCATCGCCGAGTGGAATCGGTAGGACATAGAAGCCCGGCGGTTTTCCACCCACTGCCCGGGGTCGGCCACCCAAGACATCATGGCGCGGGCGGGATAGGCCATCGAGAAGCCCTCCTGGATAAAGAGCCGGTCGTAGGGGTCGGTGTTGTCGCTGGTCCAGACCTGATCCGTACGCCTCAAAATGCCGAGGTCCACCCGTCCGCCGCCCCCGGAACAGGACTCGAACGCCACACCCGGATGCTTCTCGCGCAGCCGGTCCAGGATCTCATAGACTCCCCACACATGACGGACCCAGACCTCCTGCCGCCTTCCGGGAGGGGCCTCCATCCAGCCGGGCTCCGAGAACGTCCGGTTCATGTCCCACTTGATAAACGAGATGTCATTCCCGGAGAGCAGCCCGTCCAACACACCGAACAGGTGCTCCTTGACCTCCTCTTTCGCCAAATTCAGGACTAGCTGGTTACGGCTCTCGCTTTTCGGGCGATTCGGGAAGTTGTAGACCCAGTCCGGGTGCTCCCGGTAGAGGTCGCTGTCCGGGTTGACCATCTCCGGCTCGACCCAAAGCCCGAAGCTCATACCCAGGGATTGCACCTTCTCGATCAGCGGCCCGAGCCCGTTCGGGAACTTCTCGCGGTTTACCCACCAGTCGCCGAGCCCCCGGTCCTCGTCGTTGCGCGCCCCGAACCAGCCGTCATCCACGACGAATAGCTCGATCCCTAAAGAGGCCGCCTTCTCGGCCAGCTCGTCCTGTCCCCCCTCGCTGACCTTGAAGTAGGTGGCCTCCCAGGAGTTGTAGAGTACGGGCCGGGCTTTTTCCGCGGGCAGTATGTGCTCCCGCGCGTAGCGGTGGAGGCTGCGGCTCGCCGCCCCGAACCCTTCCCGGGTGTAACCGCCGATGAAAGAGGGGGTAGTAAACTGCTCTCCGCCCTCAAGGAGCCAGGAGAAGTCGAAGTCGTTGACGCCGCCGGAGATTTGTAGCGCGCCGTGGGCGTCGTGGTCCACGGAGATTTTCCAGTTACCGCTCCACGCCAGAGCCCCGAACCAGACCTCCCCGCTATCTTCCGTGGCGTCGCCCCGGTCCACGGCGAAAAAGGGGTTCGCGTGGTGGCTGGTATTCCCCCGGCGGCTCTCCAGCATCTTCTTGCCGGGAGTAATTTCCTCCCGGTAGACCTGCGTCTCGCCGAGCCACTTCCCGGCCAGGTGCGTCAGCCGGTACCCGGAACCCCGCGGCAACGACCACGCACACGTCAAGACCTGCTCCAGCGTGACCGGGGTCTCCCCCACGTTCTCCACCACGGCGTACCGCTCCATCAGTCCGGTCTCTTCGAAAGCGCGGTAGTAGAGCCGGACCCGAAGTGGATAGTCGGGGTCTTGCAAGGTGACAATAAGCTCCACTACTCCATTCTCTTCCTTTGCCTCATATTCCTGGTACAAAATCCGTGTATCGCGCCCGCCGTCGTGGAAGAGGGCCTTGAGGCAGGGTTCGCGGTAGTACAGGCCGCCCCACGCCGGGTACTCGTAGTGCACGGTCGGTCCCTCGGGCGGCTCGAAGGGCAGGTATTGATCCTCCACCCGCGGCAAATCCTCCGTCCCGCGCAAGGGAGGCCCGTAGTACAGGTGGCGGAGATGACCTTCTCCGTCTACCCCCAGGCCGTAGGTCGAGCCTGCGGTCTGCAGAGCCCAGACCCGGCGATGCTCGTCAAACAGAATGGGCATCTAGGAAACCACCTCCGCCCCCGTCGCTGGTAGAAACTCGTAGAAGTCCGGCTCTTTAAAGCCGCGCTCCCCGTACTTGCGGCGGGTAGTATCCGCCAGGTCCTCGGACCACTCCGAGGAGATCAGGGCTATAGCGCAGCCGCCCCAGCCCGCGCCGGTCAGCTTCGCCCCGAGAGCCCCGGACGCCTCAGCAATCTCCACGAACGTATCGAGTTCTGGCGCGGACGCCTCGTAGTCGTCGCGCAGCGAGGCGTGCGACTCGTACAGGAGGCGACCGAACGCCTCGAAGTTCTCTTCCTTGAGCGCCTCAACCGACGCCGTTACCCGCCGCTGCTCGGTAACGACGTGGCGGACACGTTTTAGCTCGTCGCCGGAGAGCTTCTCCAGGTCGTCTTCCGAGGCGTCGCGCAGAGCTTCTACACCCAGGGTCTTTGCCGCGCTCTCGCAGGTCTCGCGGCGCTGGTTGTATTCCGTGTCAGCCAGGCCCCGCTCGACGCGGGTATCGCAGACCACGAGGCTCAGGCCGGCCCCTTCGAGGTCCAGCGGGACGGGCTCCTCTTCGAGAGTGCGGCAGTCCACGAGGAGGGCCTGACCCTCGCGGCTGAGCAGGGAAGCGTACTGGTCCATGATCCCACTTTGCACCCCGACGAACTCGTTCTCGGTCTTCATGCAAAGCTCCGCCAGCGCCTTGCGGTCTATACCGAGATCTAAGAGCGCGTCGAGCGCCATCGCCATCGCCGCCTCTATAGCCGCCGAAGAGGAGAGACCCGAGCCGAGCGGCACGTCCCCGGCAAAGGCCGCATTGATCCTCCCGACCTCGTAGCCAGCCTCTTTTACGGCCCAGACCACACCCCGGGGGTAGTCCGGCCAGGAGCCTTCTTTATCGGTATTGACCGGCTTACGCTCCCCAAAGTCGTCGGAGTATAGTTCGTCGCCGCCACGCCCGATGGCGACGGCGACCCGGCGCTCGACGGCGCAGGGGAGGACGAACCCGGCGTTGTAGTCGGTGTGCTCCCCGATCAGGTTTATCCGCCCCGGCGCGCTCGTGACCTTCTCGGGCTCTTCGCCGAAGCACTTCCTGTAGGCTTCAACGGCCCGCCGCTCCGTCTCTCGCAAGTCTTCTCTCCCTCTACTCGTACCCGCGGGGATGCTTCCGCATCCACTCCCAGGCGTCGGAGACCATGGACGAAAGCTCCGGCTTCTCAGGTTTCCAGTCGAGGTCCTTCTTCACCTTCTCGCTGGACGCCACGAGCACCGGCGGGTCTCCAGGACGCCGGTCGGCCTCGACGGCCTTTATGTCTTCGCCCGTGACCTCCCGCGCCGTTTCTATGACCTGCCGGACGGAGAAACCTTCGCCGTTGCCGAGGTTGTAGATACCGTGCTCTCCCTCGACGGCGCCTTCCAGCGCCAGAAGGTGCGCCCGGCCCAAGTCTTCGACGTGGATGTAGTCCCGGACGGCGGTCCCGTCGCGAGTGTCGTAGTCCGTACCGTAAATGTCTACGTGGTCCTTCTCCCCGGAAGCGGCCCTCAAGACGAGCGGTATGAGGTGAGTTTCAGGGTTATGGTCTTCACCTAAGCCTCCGCTCGCCCCGGCGACGTTGAAGTACCGGAGGCTCGTGGCCGCGAGGTTCCGGGCTTCGGCTACGCTGCCGATCAAGCGGTCCACCGCGAGCTTGGAGCCGCCGTAAGGGTTGGTGGGCTTTTCCGGGGCGTTTTCCTGTATCGGGGTTTCCTCCGGCTCCCCGTAGACGGCGGCCGTCGAGGAGAATACGAGCCGCGGGACTTTGTACTCCTGCATCGCATCCAAAAGGTTCAGCGTCCCACAGACGTTGTTGCGGTAGTAGAGTTCCGGCTCTTCGACCGACTGGCCGACAAGCGAGAGCGCCGCGAAGTGGAGTACCCCGTCGAAGTCGCCCGCAAGCGCCCGCCGGGTGCCAGCCGCATCAAGAAGGCTTGTCTGCACGAAATCCGCGCCTTGCGGCAGGGCGTCCCGGTGGCCTTTAGAGAGGTCGTCGAGTACGGTGACCTCGTGGCCAGCGTCAAGTAGCTGGGAGGTTACGACGCTCCCGATATACCCTGCGCCGCCAGTTACGAGAAGCCTCACCCGGTAGCCTCCTCGACCTTTTCTCGCAACTCCCGCGCCGTGTCCTCCGGCAGTACGTCCATGATAAAAGCCCCGGCCCCGGTCTCGCTACCGGCCAGGCACTTGAGCTTGTCGGCGGTGCGGTTCGGCGGGTAGAACTCGATATGGAAGTGGGCCACGCCCCCGTAGTCCCCGCCGTCGGTCGGAGCCTGGTGCAGGACCATCATGTACGGCAGGGAGAACCCGAACAATTCGTCATAGCCAACGAGCACTCGTTTCAAGACGCGGGCGAGATCCCGGCGCTCCTCGGCATCGAGTTCATTTATTGAGGGGACGCACCGGCGCGCGCAGAGATGCACCTCGTACGGGAAGCGGGCGTAGAACGGGACGAAGGCGGTGAAGTGGTCGCCTTTAGCTAGCACTCGGCGGCCGTCCTCGTGCTCTCCGGCGAGGAGGTCGCAGTGGAGGCAGCTTTTTTTCTCTTCCCAGTATTCGCGGGCGGCGTCCAGTTCTGTCTTCAGGCGCGGGGGGACAAAGGGGTAAGCGTAGATCTGGCCGTGCGGGTGGTGCAGCGTCACCCCTATGGCCTCGCCCTTATTCTCGAATATAAAGACGTAGTCCACGAAGTCCCGCGAACCCAACTCCTCGTAGCGGTCGGCCCACACCCGGACGAGGTTCCGGATACGCCTTTCGGACATGCTGGCGAGCGTAGCGTCGTGGTCGTCGGAGTAGAGGACCACCTCGCACACCCCGCATCCCGGCGCGGTCGGGGTGAGCGTGGTTCCGGCTTCCTCGGGCTCCGGGGCGTTTGGAGCAAACGAAGGAAACTTGTTCTCGAAGACTACTATCTCGTAGGAGGAGTGGGGTACCTCAGTCGGGAAGTCGTCCCCGCTCTTCGTCGGGCACAGCGGGCAGTACTCGGCCGGGGGCAGGAAGGTGCGGTCCTGGCGGTGGGTGGCGTAGGCCACCCACTCTCTAGCCGCCGGGTTCCAGCGCAGCTCGTTCAACCTGTACCCTCTGCTTCTTCCTCATCCTCGAAGGTGTAGAAGATGATGTACCGGCCGTCGTCTTTCTTCTCCTGATCCTTATCCACTCCGGTCTCCTTTCAAGCTACTCTTTTCTCTAGCTCTTGACCGTGACGCCCTGGCACAGGTCGGCCTCTATCTCTTCCAGGCTGCGGCCCGCAGTCTCCGGCACTACAAAGTAGATAAAGACCATGGAGAGGAGGCAGATTACGCCTAGCCCCCAGAAGACCGGGGTCTGGCCCAGTGCCGCCGTGAGGATGGGGAACAGCAGGGCGATAAGGAAGTTGGCGGCCCAGTTGCTCAAGGAAGAAACGCCCACCGCCGAGCCCCGGACGTTTAAGGGGAAGATCTCCGGCAGCATCACCCAGAGCACGGGTCCGAAGCTGGCCGCGAACGAGGCCACGTAGAGGAACATGCTGCCTAGAACGACCCAGGCGATGATCCCGGAGAGACCCGGCAAGATAAAGCCCAGGCCCAGGGTGAAGGTGGCTAACGTCATGCCGGTCAGCCCAAACAAGAGCAGCTTCTTGCGGCCCAGCTTGTCTATGGACCAGATCGCCACCAAGGTAAAGAGCACGTTCACTATACCCACGCCAACGGTAGCCAGGATGGACGTCGAGACCCCGACGCCTGTAGAGTTGATGATCGTGGGCGCGTAGTAGATGATGGTGTTGATCCCGACGAACTGCTGGAGGACGGCGAGCCCCACGCCGACTATCAGCATCGGCCGGACCCAGGGAGATAGTAGCTCGCGGCCCCCGGCCTGCGCCCCTTCCTCCTCCTCGACCTGCTGGATCTCCTTTAAGTCCTCTTCCACGTCTTCCCGGCCCCGCGACCGGCGGAGCACGGACCGGGCTTGGTCCATAAAGTTGTGCTTTATTAGCCAGCGGGGAGTCTCCGGCACCAGGTACATCCCGACGAACAGGATGGCCGCCGGCACCGCCGCCAGACCGAGCATCCAGCGCCACGCTTCGGCACTGGTGAGAGCGAAGTTCACACCGTAAGCGAGCAATATACCGAGGGTAATGGCGAGCTGGAACATCGAAGTAAGCCTCCCCCGGACGTCAGTGGGAGCTATCTCCGAGATGTAGGTCGGCACGAGCACCGAGGACGCGCCCACGCCGAGCCCCGTAACGACGCGGAAGAAGACCAGAACCTCGACGTTCGGCGAGAGGCCCATGCCGATAGCCCCTCCACCGAATATTACGGCTGCTATAAGGGTCAACTTGCGGCGTCCCAGCCTGTCGGAGAAGTTACCGCTGGCACCGGCCCCGGCTATCGCCCCGAGCACCAGCGAACTGACGACAAGCCCCTCCAGAAAAGAGTTGAGTTGGAAATCCTGCCTTATAAAGAGCAGAGCTCCGGAGATGACCCCCAGGTCGTAGCCAAAGAGCAACCCCCCGAACGACGCAATGGCCGCGACCACGTACACAAACCGCTTACCACTGCTGGTACTTCCCGAAGACGCCGACTGTGCCATTGCCGTCTCTTTCTATAACCTCCGCTATATAAATTTACCGGTGAAGGTTGCTCCATCAGACCCCGCAAGGTCTTAACGGAACCCCGAGCGGAATACCAGGATCATATATCTCGTGCCTCCGCTTCCTTTACCGTCCCACCATCCTTTATGGCTAGAACAGCCCTAATTCAAACATACTCCAATACAAGCGCACAACGCTCGTACCGAGCCGGGTACCGCGTCGAGCCAAGTGTCGGATAGCCTTGGCGGTCCGTCACCTATACTGGGTCTTCTCTACCCGGACACCTTTACCAGAAGATAATAACGATCACCGCCGTTACGGCGAGGAGGACGCCGGACCAGTAGCGGTAGTTCCAGTACCAGGACTTCTCCGCAAGCTCCCGGGACTCCTCCTGCCACAGGCTGCGGTCCCATACAAGACCTTCGGTTTTTTCTTCGGAGGGCGGGGGGGTCAGCAGGCTCACCACGGTCATCAGTAGGCAGGCGAGGGCGAAGAGGATGGCTGCGGCGTACAGGAACTGTATCTGGAAGACCCCGATCACCTCGTTGGCGATAAACCCGACGACACCCACGGGGATGCCGACCGTGATCGTTATGAACGAGGCGAGCGCGGTGGTTCTTCTCCAGAAGACACCCAGGATGAACGCGGCTACTATCGAGGGTGTGAGGTAGGAGACGGCCGCCTGCAGATAACCCCAGAGCGTCTGGAAGTTGACGATTTGGGGCGCCCAGGTTACCGCGACTATCAGCAGCGCCACGGTGGCGACCCGTCCGACGCGGACCAGGGCATCCTGGCTCGTATTGGGCCGCAAGGTGCGGACGAAGTCCATCGTAATAACCGTCGATAGGGCGTTCAGCACCGAGTCGATGGTGGACATGAGAGCCGCTATCAGGGCAGCGAGGAGCAGGCCCCGCAGACCTATCGGCAAGAGGTCGAGGGCTAGAGTCGGCCATATCCTGTCCGGGTTGTCCAGGGTCGGGTAGATGGCGGTCGCGAGGACCGCGGGGAGGATTATGATGAACAGCAGCGTGAGCTTGAGCGCGCCACCGAGCAGGGCTCCCAGGCGACCGTCGTCCAGGCTGCGGGCTCCGAGCACCCGCTGGACCTGTATCTGATTCATGCAAAAGTAGTAGATCGTGATGATAAGGAGTCCCGTCAACAGCCCCGGCCACGGTACCGCCGCGTCCGAAGCCGGCTGTATGAGACTGAATGGTTCTTCGGGAGCCGCGTCGCGGACCTGGTCCAGGGAATCTATCCTGCCGAGTACCAGAATGGTTATGATAATGGACCCGACGATAATAGTCACGGCCTGTATGGCGTCGGTGATGACGACGGCGCTAAGACCTCCCACAACCGTGTAACCGGCCGCTATCACCCCGAGCACGACGATGGACACCCACAACGGAACGTCCGGGTAGAGCAAGTTTATAGTGATACCACCCGCATACAAAGAGGCGCTCAACCCGATAAACGTCTCTGCCAGCACCGTGTACGCCGAGTGGGCGTAGCGTGAACGCCGGTCGAACCGCTTTTCCAGGAACTCCGGCATGGTGTACACCCTGGATCGTATGTAAAACGGCAGAAAAAAGACTACGAAGAAAACGAGTATCACCGCCCCGGTCCACTCGTAGTTAAAGACCGTTATGCCGTTCGCGTACCCGGAGCTTGACAGCCCTATAAAAGACGTCCCCGACTGGTTGGTCGCAAACAGCGAGAGCCCGACCAGCGGCCAGATAAAGTTGCGTCCGCCGAGGAAGTAACCCTCCGCATCCTCCTTGCCCCTAGAAAACCATATTCCTATGCCGATGGTGCCGACGATGTAAGCGACCACGATGATAATGTCGAGGGCGGTAATCTGGAACTCAGGCATGGTCACACTTCCCAGCCAGAACCACCTTTACTAACGAACCGGCGAACAATCCGTGACCATGTATAACGCTCATTTGCCGTCCCCTTTCTCCGCACTTGGACCTATCGCCAAGTCTCCCTCTCCTCTGACGAGGGAGCCTAGCACTTTGCCTAACACGATGCAACATGTTCTTACGTTTGTTTAAGCGTATAGCTATGTTGTGTTAACTTACAGGTATGACAGAAGGTCAGAGACTATTTGCCGACCAGCGCCAGCAGTTAATTTTGGATGAAGTCGGCCGGGCGGGGAGCGTGTCGGTCGCGGAGCTCTCGGGGCGGTTCGGGGTCTCGGAGATGACCATCCGGCGGGACCTGGAGTCTCTGTCGGCGCGCAAGCTCTTGAAGAAGGTGCATGGCGGGGCGGTCCGGATGCCGAAGACCGCCGCGGAGCCGCACTTCGCCCAGAAGCGGCGGCTTAACCTTCCGGAGAAAAAGGCTGTTGCGCGAGAGGCGGCAGGTTTCGTCGAGGACGGGCACACGGTCGCTTTAAGCGCGGGGACGACCACGTGGCACGTGGCGGCTGCGCTGCGGCGAGAAGTTGGGGAGTTGACGTTTATCACGAACTCGACCAACATCGCGCTGACGCTGCAGGAGAACGGGTGGGAGGAGATCGTCTTGTCCGGCGGCGTATTCCGCACACCGTCGGATGCGCTGGTCGGCCCCTACGCTGACAATACGCTACGCACGCTGAATGCCGATGTCCTGTTCCTGGGAGTCCACGGCATCCACCCAGACGCAGGGCTGACCACACCGAACACCGCAGAGGCCGAGACGGACCGCCACCTCGTGGACGCGGGGCAGAAGATAGTGGTAGTCGCCGATCACACGAAGATCGGCGTCGTGGCGCTGGCGAAGATAGTCCCGCTCTCCAGGGTGGACGTCCTTATTACCGACGAGAAGGCCCCGCAGGACACTCTCCGCGAGATAGAGTTGGTCGGGGTAAGAGTTCTGGTAGCGGATTGCGAGTAACAGGCGCGCAAGGCCTGGTCTAGGCTCTTTGTTGGAAAGCTCTGCGCAGCCGCCGGGGTTATCCGACATCCAGGTTGTCAGAAAGTTTTATTCTCCGTTTTTCGCAGCTTTGCGCACGTCTTTTACGGTGATGCGTCCGCCGGACCCGGTGCCCACCACGGTGGTAGGGTCCACGCCCAAACGCTCAGCCTGGCGACTGGCGGCTCCGGTGATGTTCGTCACGGTGGAGGTGTTCCCTGAATTTCCGGTAGTCTCTTCTATTGTAGCGTCCGGCATCTTAGAGGATTGGTCTTGACCTTTGGTGTATTCCGGAGCTTGTCGTGCGGGGCTATTCAGGAGTCCAGGGTTACGGTCTATGGCTTCCAGCGCCCGGTTGATGGTTTCAAGCACCCTCTCCATCTTCACCTCCAGAAGCGCCTGAACCTCGAGCCCCTTGGTGTGCAACTTGACTTGCTCCAGTTGCACGGTTACTCCGGCGTTTATCTTTACGAAATCGGCCAGCTCCGCGCTCAAGGCTACGCGAGCTTGGAGATCTTCTACCTCCAGCTCAAGCTCGTCTATATTTAGTGCTGGTACGTCGAGTAGAAGGTTTGGCTCGTCCCTTACGGGCTGTTGCTCAAGGTCGCCGACGTCAGCCGCGTACTCGCTCTCCGATGCTGATCCTTCTTCGCTATTTCGAGACGGCGAGCTTTTGGAATCTTGGTTGCCAGGTTTTTCGGTTGGCATGAGGAAACCCTTCTGCTCCAGGAGAAAGTGCTGGATGCCGTGTGTACCGCTCCGGCTGTTCGAATAGTATGGCACCAGCATTGTCTCTCCAAATGCGCCGGGCGAACGGTTAACAAAAGCCGGGCGGGTCATAGCAGACCCGTCCGGCAGGATTAGGTCTGTACAAGGAGTAAATCGAGCAACTTGTTCGAGACGCTCAACACGATTACCCTGATAGCGTACTGGGCAACGCGTGTACGACTCTCCGCCAGCCTCCCTTCCTACACATCTCCATTCGGAGTCTCTCTACTAGAAATAATAACGCCGCCAGCCTTGTAGGCGGCGTTACCGGAGCGCCTTCTCGTTACTGGCTGGCGGCGCTGGTTACGTCCTTAACGGTTATGCGTCCCTCGGCGCCACTGCCCTCAATCTGGGAGAGATCGACGCCCATCTCTTCAGCCTTCTGCTTCGCCGCTCCGGTAGCGTTTAGCTCTCCGCCTCCTCCATTCTCGCTGGGCTCTTCCTCTCCGCTATCCTGAGCCTGACCTGTGGCCTGTTCCGCGGTGTCTTGCACCTGCTCGGCCGTTTGTTCGGCAGTCTCCTGAGCCTGGTCTGCTGCCTGTCCGGCGGTGTCCTCTGCTTCCTCGACGGCCTGACCGGCCTGATCCGTCGCCTGCTCGGCGGTGTCCTGGGCCTGCTGCGCTGCTCCATCGACGGCGTCCTGCACGCCCTGCACCGCTTCTCCGGCGGTGTCTTGAGCCTGCTGGGCGGCCTGGCCGGCCCCTTCGGCAACCTGACCGACGGCTTCCTGTGCCTGATCCGCGGCCTGTTCCGCCGTATCTTGCGCCTGCTGGGCAGCTCCTTCTGCGGTGTCCTGGGCCTGCTGGACCGCCTGGTTCACCGCCTCTTCGATCCCCTGGTCCTGGGCCGACTGGTCCAGAGCACTCTCTAGCTCCGAGTAGGAGTCGATCAGTTCCTGTAGCTGGGCTTGGGTATCCGATGGGACCTGCTCCGCTAGTTCCTGAAGCTGGTTGCGGTCGCTCTGCAACTGGCTCTTGAGCTTGCCCAAAGAGTCCCCGTAGAAGTCCTGGACGGCCTGCATGGTCTGCTGCTGGATCTGCTGCTGGAGATTCTGCACCTGCTCAGTCACTTTCTTTCCCTTTCCCGATATTCTTGTTCATCAGCTATACCTCTCAAGAGGCTTATCTGCCTCCGGTATGTACGGTCGGAGTTGTTTCTAGCGCCCCACTCTCCTCCCGTAATAAGGGGTTCTGCCTCTACCCCGCTCGTCGTCTCTGCCGTTAAACCTCCTGCGTACTACCCTTAACTAGTCGCCTGATTTGCGGTGTCCTGAACCTGACTGGCGACCTGTCCGGCGGTTCCCTGCGCCTGATCCGCTGCTTGACTCGCAGTGGTCTGTGCCTGGTCGACTACTCCGCCTACAGCATTCTGCGCTCCTTGATCCTCCTCGGACTGCTGCTCGTGGTTAGAGTTCTCGGTAGTCTCCGTGGTCTCGGTAGGCGGCGGAACCTGCAAGTCGAGGATGCTTCCATCCTCGCCAAGCTGCAACTGAATGAGGGTGCCGGACTCATCCGTGACGGTGGTCGTCGTGTTCCCCGATTCGTCGGTGGTCGTTTCGTAACCTTCCGCAGTCGGAAGGTCGGAGACGCTGCCCACCAAGTTCTCATCCACCACGTTCCCTTCGTCGTCGAAGATAGTCTCGACGATGTTGCCCTCCTCGTCCGTAATGCGCTGGACCGTCTGGCCCTGCTCGTTGGTCGTGGGTTCGCCGAGCAACTGGGTGCCCGGGGCGAGGTTTTCCGCCGCGTCGCCGAGTTGCTCGGTCGCCTGTTCTACGGTGTCCTGTACCCCCTGTGTGGCCTCTCCGACCCCTTCGGTGACTCCTCCGAGAGCATCCTGAGCCTGACCTGCGGCCTGTTCCGCGGTGTCTTGAGCCTGCTGGGCAGCCTGGCCGGCCCCTTCGGCAACCTGACCGACGGCTTCCTGTGCCTGATCCGCGGCCTGTTCCGCCGTATCTTGCGCCTGCTGGGCAGCTCCTTCTGCGGTGTCCTGGGCCTGCTGGACCGCCTGGTTCACCGCCTCTTCGATCCCCTGGTCCTGGGCCGACTGGTCCACCGTGCCTTCTATCTCCAGGTAGGAGTCGAGCATCTCCTGTAGCTGGGCCTGCGCATCCGGCGGAGCCTGCTCCGCTAGTTCCTGAAGCTGGTTGCGGTCGCTCTGCAACTGGCTCTTGAGCTTGCCCAAAGAGTCCTCGTAGAAGTCCTGGGCTGCCTGCGTGGTTTGTTCCTGGATCTGTTGCTGGAGACTCTGTCCTTCGCTCACCATTCGTCCCTTCGCTCTGGTTCTTGATCGTCCGACACTCGCAGTGTCCACTCGACTACATCCAGACTACCACTATTCCTTCTTTGTACCCTTCGGTAGATCCGGACCAACATCGGTCAGCTTACTGGCGATCCGCAACCGGACGCTAGCGTTGCGGTACATGATGCCCGGCCGTACTCTCTCCGGCAAGTTTTCCCGCTCGGTGCCGGAGACAGATTCACGTTCTGGGTGTCCCGTGAAGCGCACCTCTGTCTCTGGTACCTCCTCGAAGTACAACTCGCGGGTTTTCACCTTCGCGGTTAATTCGATGTCTGCATTGTCGGGTTTGTCTAACCGGTTGTCTTTCATTGCTGCATCACATCTTTGATGGTAATTATCCCTCCAGTCCCTGTACCTTCGACCTTGGAAAGGTCAACGCGCAGCTTCGTGGCCTTACGCCTGGCAGCGTTTGTGGCCTCCGGCTCTTCGGACCCTTCTCGCTGCTCATCGCTTTGCTCGATCTGGCCCTCCGCGTTCCTCCGAGCGGTTTCCCCAATCTGATCAGCCCACCGCGCCGCGCCGATCGCCTGTTCTGCGACCTGACTGGCCGCGGCATCGGTTAGTCTCGGCGCGCCGTCGTCCTGGCCCGTAAGCTGGGAGGCCGCGCCGCCCGTCTGGTCTGTTGCTTGCCCGGCGGGACCGGAACTTTCTTCCAACTTGTCGGCGAACTCCTCTACATCCCAAATGACAACGCGTCCTCCGGAGCCCGTGCCCTCAACCTGCGAGAGGTCTATGCCCAACTCCTTCGCCTCGCGGCGGGCCGCGTCTGAAGCCTCGATCTCTCCCTGTCTTGCGAGCTGCGCCGGGTCCAGGTTAGCGACGTTCTCTTGCGCTTCTTCGAGACACTCCTCCATGCGCGTGTAGTTGTCCGTCAACTCCTGGAACAGTATCTGAAAAGACTTATCCTGTCCGCCAGGAATCTGGTCCGGCAGGTCTGCCAGCGCGGCGCGGCTTTCGTGTATCTGTCGCTTGAGGTCACCTACCGAGTCGCCGAAATAGTTTTGGGCTAACTCTATTGCCTGGCGCTGGGCATTCTGTTTGGCGTCCTGGATTCCACGATTCAGCTTTTCTAGTGCTTCGTTTGGCCTTCCCTCACTCACCTTCTCTCCTCTCCCGAGCCTCTACGGAACGGTCTACTGGACAGCCCTCGCACCCGCCAAGTTTCCTTCTTCATCGAGCACGTGCTCGTAGCCACTCCCGTACTCATCTCTCACTCGGGTGACAACCCTCCCTTGATCGTTCAATTCCTCCTCTTCCACCGGCAACTCTAAAAGGTTACCGACCACGGTCTCGTCCACGACCGCGCCGCTTTCATCGAGGACAGTCTCCAGGATATTTCCGGATTCATCCACGCTACGCTGCACGGTCTGGCCCTCATCGTCGACGCTCTCGCTGAGTACCTCGCCGGGCTGAACTAGCCCATTTGTAGTGTCCGCAGCATTGCCGACCGCCTCTTCTGCCTGACCCACGGCCTGAGTAGCTTCCTCCGTGGCTTGCTCCGCCACACCGCTAGCCTGGTCCGTCACCTGACCAGCCTGCTCCGTAGCTTGACCCGCCGCCTCACTCGCGGTTTCGGTCGCTCCCTGGGCAACCTGACCGGCCTGCTCCGTAGCCTGTCCAGCAGCTTCGCTCGCTCCCTCCACAGCCTGTCCCGCAGCCTGAGCAGTTTCCTGAGCAGCCTGACCAGCGCCCTCTCCGACGTCCTGGGCAGCTTGGCCCGCTCCTTGGCCTACTTCTTGAGCGGCCTGTCCAGCACTTTCGACAGCCTCACCGGCCCCTTCACCAACCTCGCTGGCAGCCTCTCCGGCTCCCTGGCCTACCTCTTGAGCGGCCTGACCGGCTCCCTCGCCAACCTGTCGGGTGGCTTCCCCAGCGCCTTCGCCGACATCCTCGACCGCCTCGCCCGCACTTTCGACGGCCTGGCCTGCGCCTTCGCCTACGTCTTCCACCGCCTCGCCCGCACTTTCGACGGCTTGACCGGCGCCCTCTCCGACATCCTCGACCGCTTGTCCCGCGCCTTCGCCTACGTCCTCGACCGCCGAGCCCGCTCCTTCACCTACACTCTCGACGGCCTCGCCGGTGCTCTCTACCGCCTCACCGGCGCCCTCACCAACATCTTCCACGGCTGATCCTGCACCGGCGCCCACGTCCTCGACGGCTTGACCGGCGCCTTCGCCGACATCTTCCACGGCTGATCCTGCACCTTCACCGACATCCTCGACCGCTGACCCTGCGCCCTCTCCGATGTCTTCCACCGCAGAGTTGAGCCCTTCGCCAACCATCTGGCCGGCTCCCTCGCCGACATCTTCCACGGCCGAGCCTGCGCCTTGCCCGATGTCCTCTACGGCAGAGTTGAGCCCTCCACCGACTAACTGGCCCGCGCCGGCACCTACGTCTTCGACCGCCGAGCCTGCACCGGCGCCCACGTCCTCGACCGCCGAGCCCACGCTCTCGACGAGCTTCTCTATGATTTGTGGGTTGCGGTCGATGGTGGTGAGGACCCGGTCGAGTATGGCGGTAACGTTATCGAGCCGTACCTTAAGGAGTGCCTGGGCTTCAACACCCGTTATCCGCAGCTTAACTCTGCCGAGGTACGCATCGACTCCGACCGAAAGCTCCACGAGGTCGAGTACCTTCGCAAAGAGGTTGACCTTCGCCCGTAGATCGTTGAGCTCGAAGTTGATTTCGTCGACCTTCACCACCGGTATGTCGAGCAGCACGTCAGGGATCTTGCCCTGCATCACGGCGTCGTCTTGGTCGTACTCTAGCGTGTAATCCGCGTAGGCTTTCTCCGGGATCGTCTGGTCTCTGGGTATGTTGGCCGCATACCGGTACTCCTCAGTTTTTTGTACCGCGGTTCGAGGGTCGTTCTTCCTCACCGGAGCGTTATCCGAGATTTCCTGGTACTCTTGCTGTTTCTGTTCTACATCTTCCTGCTGCATGTCCTGCTCTCTGTTAACTAAAAGCAATTTTTAACTAAAAGTTACCTTTTTTATTTTTACTGCCTGTAGTGTGTCCCACTTTCCGGTCCCGTGCAACCACCCGGTGATCCAAACACCGGACTCTTTCGTACGTCTTTTCTTATCTCATACACGCTTAGACTCCGGGACATCAGAATCGGTTACGCTAGTGGTCTAGAATACGCTGCCCGGACGTCCCGGTTGCGTCAAGGCGGTTGCCACCGAGGATTTCGATCGCAGGATCAGGTAGGCGGCGTCACGACCCGAGCGTGAGGGTTAGCGGATCGAGTTCCCGAGGGCCGGGTTCGGCCGGGCGGGTACCCTCCTGAAAAACTCCTGCGGGTAGGGCGATCTAATCCTTTCAGCGAGTTGCGGAGATGTTGACCCGCGCAGTACTCAGTGCATATGTGAGCAGTAAACGAACCTTCCGGCGAGACCTTACGTACGCATCATGAGATGGGGTTCAACTACAGTGAAATCCGCTGTTAGAGACTTTTAAAGATGAGCTTCTATGAGTACACTCGCCGTAGCCAGCGGGCTGGTACGCTGCGCGCAGGAGGATGCTCTATGCGGTCCCCAACTTACTACACTGACTGTTTTAGTCTGTTGCCCGCGCTGAACTTCGGTACCTTAGAGGCCGGTATCAGCATCCTCTTCCTCGTTTGGGGATTCATACCTTCCCGAGCCTCCCGCTCCTGTACATAAAATTTGCCAAAGCCCATGATCTGTACCTCATCCCCGTTCTTGAGCGCCGCGGCCACAACCTCCGCAAACGCCTCCACATACCTCTGAGCCTCTTCCTTCGACGAGCCCATCTTTTCCGCTAGCTCCTCGATTAACTCCAACTTATTCATGCTCGCTCTCCTCTACTTGCGGCAGGTTCTACCCGGACTTTACGACCCGTGGACCGTTCATACCCGCCTGCTCACCACCGTACTGTCTCGTCCCGGGAACGACTGAGCGTTCTCAGGGCTTTCCGTCTATCTTGACACATCCGCTTGAGCCTGTGTCAGAGAAGGGGTTGAGGCCGGTAGATCCCTTCTCCGCGAGTAACCCGGGTTCACCTCCCCGGATCCACCGGATCCAGTTACGCTGGGTAGGTGTTTGAAGTAGCGTACCAATATTCCTCACTCTCCGGCGGACCGGTGGTGTGACCAGCAGAGGCCCCGGCGCTCGACAAACGTAGCCCGCATAGAGTACCCGGAGCGGTCCGGCAACTCCCCGGCAGCAGCCTCGTCCCACCGGCTGGTACAGGCTACGCTCCGCCTCTGAGGACTATGGCTTCGGTGGTTCCGGCGGCTTCTTGAAAGAATCCCCGGCGCGGCGCGGCCGGGGTTTACCGAAGTCTACGTTTACCTCCACGCTGGCGTCTTTGCCTTTAAACGAAACGTTGCGGGATAAACCAGCACCCAAGAGCTTGAGAACTTGCGCCAGGTCCTCCTCCTTGAAGCCTCGATCACGGCCCTGCTCCACCCTGGCAGCGCCGAACTTCTTTAGGATCTCCTGCAAGCTTCCCGTGTAGTCTTCCTCTCCGGCTGCGGAGCCGGTCTCCCGGCGCGAGGTCTCCGGTCTGGCGTGCGCCGAGCGATCGTACTCATCGCGCCTTTCAGGGTTCGACACCGTCTCATATGCCTGTTGGATCTCTTTGAAACGCTCTTCGGCCTGTGGAGCGGCGGGGTTAGCATCCGGGTGGTACTCGCGGACCAGCCTCCGGTAGGTTTTCTTGATCTCGTCCGCGCTTGCTTCCCTCGTTATCCCGAGTATCTTGTATGGGTTTTTCCCGCTCACGTGCCGGAGCCCACTCTACCACCGGCGCAAGAAACCAACTGCCCGCCAATCATTAGTGGCCTCCCGTCCCAAGAGGAGTCTGGCGGCTTCCACCCCGCCCCGGACGTTGCCCCGTACTCGCCAGTCTCTCACGCAGCTTTTCTTCAAACTCTTCGGCAGAGCCCGAGTTCGCAAGCGCCCACGCCATATCTTCAATGTTAACCAGGTTGGTCCGCACGAACACGGAAGCTTCTTTTAGCGGTACTTCCTCAAAGGCGGCCAGCGCCAGCGAAACGGGGAGCATAGGGTCTGCAAATCCCGCTTTCTTGCACATGCCATACATTCGGGCGCTCTTCACGAGACGTTCTTTCTGCTGACGCTCTTGGTCTTGCACGGGTTTACCTCTCAACCGCTTTTCCTCCCTTGCTCCTCTAAAAAGTCCAACCTGTTACTTATTATCGCATAGCATCACCGGACGCTAGCACCTGAGGCTAAACCTCTTCTACTTGTGCCTTCAGGAATCCTGCTGAAGCCGCTGCATCTTCTCCCGTATCTCCTGCCACACCAGATCTCCCGCTTCCCGCTGTAACTTTATCGCTTCGGTCTGATCCGGGTACGACATCTCTAGCATACTCTGTACCTTCCGGATCTCGGTAAGTGCACGCTCCAACTGCTGCGTTGGACTTTGTTGCTCTTGTTGTCCCTGCTGGCCCTCCGCCATGGAAACCTCCTAACTCAGCGTGTTTTTATCCGACCCTAAACAACACAATGGTAAATCAACCGGGCATCCGGCCCGATTCTTTGGTGGACCTTTGCCGGGGCGCTTTTGCTCAGCCGGAGCCTCTCCGCTCCCTGACCTTCTCTCCGCCTCACTCGCTTCCTCTCTGCTCGATCGTTTGTGTAGTTTACGTAATGAGACTAACAAAAGCCAAGCGGGTTACACTTTGGCTGTGATCCTGATGAAGAATATTCTGGTGCCAGGTGGGTTGGACCGATCGAGCTTTGGCGAAGAGGATGTCGAGGCACGCCTGCTTGGGGGTCGTGATCTATCCCGAGGTCCTCCAGCGAGCAGGAAAGATATTTCCGGTACGGCGAAGCGGTGGGAAAACAGGAAGTACCGAGCAAGCTGGGAGAAAGTATGAGCATACGCGAGCAGGAACGTCGCCAACGGGAAACTGAGCGCCGGATAAACAAGGTCGTGAGCGAGGCGGATAGAAAGGTCGGCGGAAGGATCGAGCAGCGGGCGCAGGCGGCCGACCACCGGGCGCGAGAGGTCGTGAGGCGTATTGAGAAGGGTGACGTTCAGCCGCGCGCCCTGCCCGGCGAGAGAGAAGACTCGATGGAGTCGATGAAGTCAATGGAGTCAATGGAATCCGCAGCGTCTATGAGATCCATGGAATCTGCCGAGTACTCGAGCGCAGCTAGCGAGGAGTCAGACGCGGGAATGATGGAGGAGATGCCCCTGCAGGACGTTATGCCCTACGGCCCGGAACAGGCGGAGGAAGACCTGGCGCAGAGGGTCACCGAAGAAACAGGTTCCGGGAAAGACCCACACGCCCACAACGAGCGCAAAGCGGACGAGATGGCGAAGCAGATAACCGCTGACACGGGCGCCGAGGGAGACCTGGGCCTGCATGCCGAGCGCAAAGTGGACGATATGGGAAGAGAGCTATTCTGAGACCTACATAAACTAGAGTTGCTTACGCCCACCAGACGTTGGAGGTTTGATCGTACAGGCCCTGGAGCGAGATCTTGCCGGGAAAACCCGATGTCCGGCGGCGAAAAAGCGGCAAAACCTGGGTGTCCGTTCCGAGTTCGGAGAGCACACCGGCCGGACTCAACCTGCCTCGGTCCGCCTGCCGGCACGGCAGATTACAAGGTTTGCGTCCGTACCCCGACCCGCCAGCAAACCTCATCAAGAATTTTTATGCTTCTGCATTACCGGTGAGCGGACCTAGAGAATAACGCCGGCGGATCCGCCGCAGAGCGAGGTCTCTTTGCAGCAGCGGGCCCATACCTCCGGGGAACTTCTTAAGATAGATAAACGCAAAGTTTTTAGGCACTCAAACGCGAGGGATAGAGTACAACCTAAAGGAAGCGGCTTTCTAGTGTGGTGCGAGAAGACTCGCCGCCATGTCAGCTAAAGTACCGCTCTGTGCCGACCGTAGATGCGACCTAATTTTGACTAGAGGCCGGATCCCTCCGAATATATCTTAGGATATTCGGAGGGATCCGGCAGCCGGGTAAGAGTTTCATCGCCGCGACGGCTGTAGCAAATCCTACCGACCCAAATACCGCGGCTACGTCGGGTCGTAGCGAGCTAGCTCTGCCATCTTCTCCTTGGAGATGCGCCCGTCGATCCCGCCCCGCTCTTGTGGAGTACTGCCCCGTATCGAGAGTACAGCTCCCCAGGGGATCAGCGTGACCCGATCCTCAACAGCCTCTTCAAGGGTGTTGCCAACCTCTATACCGACTTCTCCGATGCGGTGTAGTTGGAATACCCCTGAACGGGTCTCCAACGGTCCATGTGCGAGTCCCTTATCGTTATCTGGATTCATGGGTTCTGGAGGGCCGCTCAGGTATTTGACCACTACTCTGTGGCCCAGCCAGTTCAACAGCACACTCTCCGTCTCCTGGTGGCGACCCGGTGAGCTCTTTGGGGACATGTGTATGAAACCTCCATTCGTAAACGAAGAATATAATTGCTATTTTGTACACTGACTATCCTACATCCTCGGGACCAACCAAGTCAATGCGTTTAGATAGTGTTCTCGCAGTCTTAGCTGCTCTAACCCAGGAGAGAACCTGGTTTTTGATTACGAGTTCCTACTACCGTGCCCGTACAGCGGGCCTCACGGCGAGTTTTCAAGAACGGCGACTCCCATAGATCCAAGTTGCACTGAGTTTTCGTGGGTCTGACCGGACAGGAGGTCCCGGGTCGGGTAGCCGAGCGTCACTTCTGTGTCTTCCGGGTTGTGGTTTAACAGAAATAGAAAAGAGCGGTCTCCGGCCGTCCGGCGGACCGCGCTGACCTCAACTGGGGTTTCCGGCGGGTCCTTCACGCCGGCCTCGCGACAGACCTGTTTCAGTAACCGCGTCATGAGGACTTTTTCGGGACGGGTACCGAGGTAGTAGGCGGTGCCGCTGCCGAAAGCGTGCCGGGTAACGGCTGGGGAGCCAGCGTAGAGGTAGTCTTTGTAGGTGGCGAAGGTCTCGGTGCCTTCAGGAGAAATAAGATCCACCCACAATTCGCTCTCATAGGAGGTACCGTCCCGGACGACCAAGGAGGCCCGGTCCCCGGCGGCCAGCGGCATGAAGTCCTCTACCCGCAAGCCGAGCAGCCGCCGTAAAGGAGCCGGATAACCGCCGGTCCACACGTGATCCTTTTCGTCCACAATGCCGGAAAAGAACGACACGACCAGCGTGCCGCCGTTCTCTACGAAACGCTCCAGGTTCGCCGCGGAAGCCTCCCGCGTGAGGTACAGGTTCGGGACGAGTAGCACCCGGTAGCCGGAGAGGTCGGCATCGGGATGGACAAAGTCTACCGGGACGTTCTGTTCAAAGAGAGGTTTGTAGTATGCGAGTAGCCCTTTCACGAGCCGAAGGTCGCCCGAAGGTTTGGAGTCTAGCTCCAGCGCCCACCAGTTCTCCCAGTCGAGGACGATGGCGACCTCGGCGGTCCCGCGCGCGCCTGTGAGAGCGTCGAGCCGTCCGAGTTCCGTCCCGAGTTGTACGACCTCTTCCCAGATCCGCGAGCCTTCGGTGCCGCCGTGGGGGACCATGGCGCTGTGGAACTTTTCGGCTCCGGCTTTCGAGGCCCGCCACTGGAAGAACATCACGCCGTCCGCGCCGCGCGCCACGGCCTCGTAGCTCCAGAGACGCATCTGGCCGGGTTTCTTGGGTACGTTGCGGGTCCGCCAGTTTACTCGAGCGGTGGTCTGCTCCATTAGTATCCAGGGCCGCCCGTGACCGAGCGAGCGCATCAGGTCGAAGCTCAAAGCGGCTTCCACGCGAGCGTCCTCCGAGGCGGGATCCGGGTAGGAGTCGTTGGAGACCACGTCTTCGAGGTCCGCCCACTTCCAGTAGTCCAGTGGCTTGAAAGCGCCCATGAAGTTCGTCGTTACTGGTACATCCGGCGTGGCTTCTCTGAGTATATTTTTCTCCATCGTGAAGCACTCCAGGAGGGCGTCGGAGGAGAAGCGCCGGAAGTCTAGCTGCTGGGTCGGGTTCGGAAAGGTCGGCGCTATCCGGGGCGGTAGTATTTCGTCCCACTCGCCGTAGTGCTGGCTCCAGAAGGCGGTTCCCCACGCCTCGTTCAGGGTATCGAGGTCGTCGTAGCGGTCTACGAGCCACCTCCGGAAGTGGGCGGCCGACACGTCGCAGTAGCACTCGGAGACGTGGCAGCCGTACTCGTTGTTTATGTGCCACATAACTAGCGCCGGGTGGTCTTTGTAGCGGTCGACGATACGCCGGACCAACCGCGAGGCGTGATCCCTGTATGCGGGACTACTCGGGCAGTAGTGCTGGCGGGCACCGGGCCAGAGCGTTACGCCCTCGCGGGTTACCGGCAAGCTCTCTGGGTGGATACGAGCGAGCCACGGCGGCGGAGAGGCCGTGGCAGTCGCGAGGTCTACCATAATGCCGTGCTCGTAGAGCAGGTCCATTACCCGATCCAGCCAGCCGAAGTCGTACTCTCCGGGACGCGGCTCCAGCTTCGCCCACGAGAAGATGCCTAAAGAGACCAGGTTCACTCCGGCCTCGCGCATTAGCCGCGCGTCCTCTGCCCAGACCTCCTCGGGCCACTGCTCGGGGTTGTAGTCCGCGCCGTACAGAATGTGTGGCAGCTTCTCCAGGAGAGGCAAGGAGCATCCTCCAAACACGAGCCGGTAAGTTCAGGCACACACGGTACTAAAGCTACAAAGATAGATCAACTCTCCGGACCGTATCATTTTGAGGGTTGACGATAGCGGATCCAGCACAACCCCGCCGCAGCGAACAGCGAGAGATATATCGTCACACCGAGTAGCGCTCCCCAAGATATTGACGAGCCTTGCGCGACGACGGAAAGAAACAGGGCCGGAAGCCCGAGCGCGAGCGGGGCGAGGATCGGCCTCAGAGCATACCACTGCACCAGGAAAGACCGCCCGCGTCCCCCGCCGCTACGGCGGCCATCCATTACATAAAGCGGCAGAGTGCGACTCCTCCGGGCGGCCAGCGCCGCGCAGCAGACGAGTTGAGCGCGGTGGTCTTTCCTGAACCGTTGTGGCCGACGAGCGCCACGCATTCCCCGGGGCATAACTCCAGGTCCAACCCGGCGAGCGCCGTCAACTCACCGTAGGACTTACCCGCGCTGCGCAACGCAAGCAGTGGAGTATCCTGCGCAACCGCGTCACCAGCGTCTCCCGTCACGGACACCATTCTATTCAGCGGCCCGCAAGAGATCAGCCGGTTAGTTCCCTGTAGAACCTCGACACACCGGTGGCCGTCCTCCAAAAGTCCGGTTTGTAGAACGCCAGGTTGCGGGGATAGCTAGAATAAGGGCCGATTATAGCTCTAACAGGGGGTTAGGATATGGAGCAGCAAGTGCTGGCCGGGGCGGAGCCGTTCCGGATGGAGGGTAGTAGCGAGATCGGGGTGCTGGTCTCGCACGGGTTTACGGGCACGCCGCAGAGTGTGCGGCCGCTCGGGAAAGCACTCGCGGAAGAAGGGTTTACAGTCTCCGGCCCGAGGCTCGCCGGATACGGGACGAGTGTAGAGGATATGGCCCGGAGTGCGGCAACCGACTGGTTGGCCTCGCTCTACACGGAGCTTGCGTGGCTGCGGGAGCGGACGTCGGACATATTCGTGGCGGGGCTCTCGATGGGCGGCATGTTCTCGTTGTACCTGGCTGGGATGCACCCGGACCTCATCCGGGGGATAGTCCCGATCAACGGTTGCGTATTTATAAGCAACCCGGACCTCGCCCGACTCGCCTATGCCCCCGACGCCCTGCCGACCGTGCCGGGAGTTGGCTCGGACATGAAGGTCGGTGGTGAAGAACTGGCCTACCCCGAAGTCCCCGTGCCCGCGGTAAAGCACTTTGCCTCCCTAATGAAGGTTACGGAAGAACTACTACCGGCGGTCACCGCGCCGGCCCTTATTATCCAGTCCTTAGAAGACCACGTCGTCCCTCCGGACAACGGCCCGTACATCCTGGACAGGCTCGGCAGCGAAGATAAGGAGCTGGTGAGGCTGGAGAACTCCTATCACGTAGCCACCTTAGACAACGACGCGGACTTGATAGCTGAACGCACGATCCGCTTTATCCGGGAGCACACAGAGTAAAAGGGATGCTAGGACTGGATGTTGGTCTGGTGCCAGATGGTGTGCTCGCCCAATCCTTCGGCTTCGGGGAGTACCTCGCCTTTAGAGAGCTGGACATGGACCGGGGGCAGCATCGTCCCCCGGTCGCACGCGTAGGTCCCCGAGTACGGGGCCTTATCGCCCGGCCTGAGCGTCGGGCCGTAGGGCCGGTAGCGGGCGAGGATGTCTTCTATATTCGCCATCGTACCGGCTATTCTACAGGTTGACGGCCCGGGCCTCGATAAAGCCCGGTATCTCTAGCAGGTTCTTCCGGACTTCTTCGGGTACAGGCTCGTCTACCGTCACGGCCATCGCCGCCCTAGAGTTCGGCTCATCGCGGCCGACGGACATGTTTCCTATGTTTATGCCGTGCTCGCCGAGGATGGTGCCGATGCGCCCGATCATGCCCGGAGCGTCGTCGTTCAGGATAAAAAGCATGTGACGGTCGGGGGCGATGTCCACGTTAAAGCCCATCGCGTCCACTATGCGGGGCCGCAGGCGAGGCCCGATCAGGGTCCCGCTAACCACGCTGCCGTTTACGCTGAGCGTGACGAGGCTAGTATAAGCCCCGGACTCCGGTATCCGCGCCGTCTCGACCCGCAACCCCCGCTCCCGGGCGAGCGCCGGGGTGTTCACGAAGTTCAGCGGCTCGTGGACCATCGGCGCGAGCAACCCCTTCTGGGCCGATACGTCCAGGAGGCGCGTGTCGTACTCGGCGACCTCACCGCGGTACTCAACCTTTAGCGAGGTTCCCGGGTCTTCCGTGAGGCCGTAGAGCAGGCGTCCCAGGCTCTCGCAGAGCCCGGAGAACTGGGCCACAAACTCCGCACCTTCACCGGACGGGACCGGAGCGTTTATCGCGTGTATCGGCACCTCGCCGCGCAAAGCGAACGCGACCTGTTCGGCGGCGGTGGTCCCGGCCCGGTCTTGAGCCTCGACCGTGCTCGCCCCGAGGTGCGGGGTAACGACGACATTCGGGAGCGTAAAGATCGGGGAGTCCGTGGTCGGCTCCGCGGCAAAGACGTCGAGCGCGGCCCCGGCTATTTGCCCTTCCTTGAGCGCGTTGTAGAGTGCTGTCTCGTCCACGATCCCACCGCGTGCCACGTTTATGAGGTACGCTGAAGGCTTCATCTTCTCCAGAGCACCCTCGTCTATCATGCCGGTGGTCTGCGGGGTCCGCGGCACGTGCAGCGACACGAAGTCAGCGTTCTCCAGGACCTCATCCACCGACTCCGCCCGGTCCACATTCATCGAGCGCATCCGGTCTTCCGAGACGTATGGGTCGTAGGCCAGCACCCGCATCCCCATCCCGCGGGCGCCGCGGGCGACGATGGCCCCGACGTGCCCGAGCCCGACGAGCCCGAGCGTCTTTTCCGAGACCTCGACACCCTTGAATGCACTCCGCTTCCACTCGCCGTTTCGTAAGGAACTGTCGGCGGCGGGGATGCGCCGCGCGGCGGCCAGCATAAGGCCCAGCGTCTGCTCGGCGGCGGCCACGGTGTTGCTCTCGGGGGCGTTGGCGACCAGGATGCCCCGCTTGGAGGCGGCCTCGATGTCGATGTTGTCCACCCCGATGCCGGCCCGCCCGATAGCCTTCATGTTGTCAGCGGCTTCTATGACCTCCGCCGTCACCTGCGTGGCGCTCCGGATAATGAGGCCGTCGTAATCTTTTATGGTCTCTTTAAGCTCTTCGGGGGAGAGACCGAGGGTCACGTCCACGTCGAACTCTTTTTTCAGCAGCTCGACGCCGGACTCGGCTAGAGCTTCGGTTATGAGTACTTTCAAGCCGTTACCCCGCTTTTAGAGAAGACCCGTTGGGCGGCTCCAACACCCTTGCCGAGTTCCACCGGGTAGTCGAGGGACTCCAGGGCGAGTTCGGTGGCGGCGATGGTCGAGATGATGTCGTAGGCGTCGAAGTACCCGCAGTGGCCGATCCGGAAGATGCGGCCCTCCATCGGCCCCTGTCCGCCGGCGACCTGTATCCCGTGCTCCCGGAACACGAGCCGCACCAACTGTTTGCCGTCAACGCCCTCCGGCACCCACGCTGCTGTGACCGCCGAGTTCAGGTCCTCGTCCGGCCCGAACAATTGTAGCCCGAGGCCCTTTATGCCTTCGCGCGAGGCCCGCCCGAGCAGGACGTGCCGCTCGAAAACATTCTCAACGCCTTCGGCCAGGATCTGGTTTAGAGCGATGTCTAGCTGGATAATGAGGCTAACCGCCGGGGTCCAGGCCGTCTGGGGCGGTGTCTTCTCGTAAGCCTTTTTCGCCGCCGCGAAGTCGAAGTAGTAGCGCGGCATCCGCGACTCCTCGTGCGCCTTCCACGCCCTCTCGCTGACGGTTACAAAGCCGAGGCCCGGCGGCGTCATGAGTGCCTTCTGGCTACCGGCCACGACCACGTCCACGCCCCACTCGTCGGTGCGTAGGGTCGCGGCCCCGAGCCCGGAGACGGCGTCCACGATGGTCAGGACGTTCTCGGTGGCCCGGGCGAAGCCCTCGATGTCGTTTACCGTGCCGGTCGAGGTCTCCGACAGCGTGCACATGGCGGCTTTTATCTCGAGGTCGGCGGCGACGGCTTCCGCGACCTCGTCGTTGTCGGCTTTCTGACCCCAGTCGTACTTAAGCTCGGTGACTTCGAGGCCGAACGCCCGGCTCATCTTGACCCAGCGGTTGCCGAAGTTACCGTTGTTCACGACGAGCACCTTGTCGCCGGGCGAGAAGAGGTTCTGTACCGCGCCCTCGAAGGCTCCGGTGCCACTCGCCGCGTAGGTAAAGATGTCGTTTTCGGTGAGGAATACCTGCTTTAAGTTCTCGTTGACGCGGGTAAATATTTCGCCGAACTCCGGGGTGCGGTGGTGGATTATGGGCAGCGCCCCGGCCGCCGAGACTTCGGGCGGTATGGGCGTCGGTCCGGGCGACATGAGACGGTACTTATGCATCATGAGCTTTGCGCGCTCCTTCTCTATGCTAGGACAACCCGTGTATTTTAGCTACAAACCGTTGCGAGGACTAGTTTAGTCTTCCGGGGGGTTTTCGTCGGGTTCTTTCTGGGCTTCCCAGACGAGGCGGGATATTTCCATGAGCACAGGCTGGCCGTAAGCTACTTCCTCGGGGCCGTACTTCGTCAGGATGGCGATGGTGTAGGGGCCTTTATCGTACTCGACAATACCGGTGTCGTTGAAGACGCCGTCGATCCAACCTCCCTTGTTAGCCATCTCGACCTCCGGCGGCAGCCCGCCCTCGGCCCAAAATTCCAGCTCGTTCTGGCGCATGAGCCCGATCATGTCTTCCCTATAGCCGGCGTCTTTTACAGCTTCCCCACTTTTTATCTCCTCCAGCATTACCGCCACGTCGCGCGGCGTAGTGCGGTTGTCGAGGCTCGGGACCGCGGCCCGCTTGCTGGATACTTTCTGGTAGAGAACGGTGTCTTCTGCCCCCATCGAAGCTGCTACCTCGTTCACGTATTCCGGCCCCCCGACTAGGCGCACGAGGACGTTGGTCGCCACGTTGTCGGACCTAGTCATCATGAGCCACAGGTAGTCCTCGACGGTCTGCTCCGTGCCGGCCGGCTCCCACTGCAACCCGCCGGCCCCGGCGGCCCAGTCCTTCTCCGTCGTCGCGAACCTATCCCCGTAGGAGAGTTCCCCGGCCTCTATCTTGCGGTACACCGCGACCATGACCGGAACCTTTATTACCGAGGCGGAGAAAAAGCTCTCGTCCGGGCGTATCCCGTAACCGTAGTCCTTCTCGACGTCCCGGACGTAGAAGCCGGCCACCCCGCCGTGCTCCGCTTCGTAACGGTCAACCACCTTCCGGGCTTCGTCGAGAGCTTTCTCTACGTCCTCCCGCTCTTTCTTCGGGACGCCGTCCAGGACGGGCTCCGATGGGGGTATTGGAGCCGGCGTCACGTCCGGGAGACTGCCGGGCTCGACGAGTTCCGCCGGGAAGCCCGGCACGTCGGCGGCGGTCAGACCCTTGCCGGCCGAAACGACGTACCACGGTGTGCCGGTCCCGGTTTGGGCGAGGTAAACCACCGTACTAGTTTCGGGCTTCTCCGGGTTTTCGACGGCTACCCGGGCATACTCCCCGGCGGTGCGCACCTCGCCCGGCTTCCAGGAGCCCGCGAGGCCGGTGCTTTCTTCCAGGAACTGCACCGCCCGCTCTTCGGGGGCGGGGGCCGGGGACGGGGGTTCGGTGGGAGGGTAGATCTCCTTTACCAGGTCTTCGGGCACCCCGGATAGTACGGCCGCCGTACTCTCCGGGTGCTCGGGCTCGTCGGCGAGCACAGATTTCTCAGCCTCCCAGCCACCGTCTACCCTGCGCACAAAGACCATGTAAGACCCTTCCCTCTCGGGTGCTGTCAGCCGGACCGAAGCCCACGACGGGTCCAGAGCGCTCCGGTACACGCCAAGAACATCTTGCGGCCCGACGCGCGGCGCTTCGGCGGCCACCGCCCGGTAAGCCGCGGACGCCGGGGAAGGGTCCCGTACCGGTTCCGGCCGTGAGACCGGCTGCCCGGCCGGAACTTCGGGGCTCCCACCGGCCGCCGGTTCCTCCTGTCGCACCACCCTGGAGTCCGTGGGCGAAGACCCGGGGACAGCAAGAGAAGTCAGCACGATGCTCGCGCCGAGCAGCAGTAGAAGGACCGTGATCCCGCCGAAGAGTAGCCGCAGTCTTCTCTGGCTTTTTCTCCGGGACCGGCCGCTGCCGTTTCTGTTTGGGGGGTTCACGATCCCCGGTTAGTGGTTTGCACGGGGTCTCCTGTCCGGCGGTTTACTCGCAAGCCCGTAACTTAGCGCAATTCCGGACTCCCGGCCAGAGACATTCCACGGCTGGTTCCTAATGTCCAGGTCCGTGGCAAAGGTTCCGGGGGAGGCACTCAGGCGAAGCCGCCGCCTTCTAGCGCGGGCCGAGACCGGCGGGCGTAGCGGGCGGCGTATCCCGCTCCGTCGGGAGGAGCTTCGGGTGGGGTCCGGTCGTTCAGTTCTACGGGGTCGACCCCGGCCCGGATGCGACCGTCTTCGATGGTAATCCGGAGGGAATCACCGTCCCGGAGCAGCCCCACGACCCCACCGGCGACGGACTCGGGGGTGCACAGGGAGATCCGGGCGCCGGGACTCCCGTCCGGCGCGAGACCGTCGGTGAATACCGACACGTCGCGGGCCAGCCCTTCACCAGAGAGTGAGTTTTCCAGATGCTCTAGGCGGACCAGCCCAGAGCCGCCCCGCGGACCACCGCCGCCGACCACGAGCACTTCTCCGGGCGAGACCTCGCCGCCGAGTACGGCCTCGACCGCTTTGTCTTCGGAGGCGAAAGTCCGGCACCGACCGGCCACCTCTTCCGTACCCGGAGGAGCCGAGCAGATAGCTTCGAGGCCCGAGGCCCGGCCCTGCACAAAGGAGATGCGGGAACCGCCGGGTTCGGGGCTCCCGTCGGGGGCGTCCGGTAGCAGGCCCTTGAGCGGACCCGAGACGGTCGGGGCGTCGTGAATGGCGCTCCCGAGGCTCGCGAGCAGCCCCGCTGCCCCGTGTGCGGTGAAAAAGTCCGAGGCGGTGTCGCACAGCACGGGTGCTTCAGGGGCGACGACGCGCAGGATCTGCGGAAAGCCGTGGACGCCGGACTCGTGGGCGAGGGCCGCGAGGTGCAGGATCACCTCCGGCCCGCCGCCAGCCGCGAGACCGGCCCGCAGCGCGTTGGTCAGCGGGAAGCTACCGGATAGCCTGCCAGCCCGCGGAAACCCAAACCGGGCAGCTTCTACTCCGGCCTCGACCGGGTCTACCTCTTTTAGAGAGATTAGCCCGAGACCGGCGAGCGCGACGGTAAAAGGCTCGACCGGCGGGGAGATACAGACGGCGAGCAGGTCCAACCTCAAAGCTGCTACGAAGAGACCGGAGATCACCTCCGGGTGGGAACCGTCGATAAAAAGCGCGTCGAGTTTACCAGCCGTCCCGGCGTTCGCGAGCGCCACCTCCGCGGTATCCGCCACCCACTCGCGGGCGAGGGCGACGCCCCACTCCGGCGGGGGATCGGGGACGTGAACGGACACCGACTCGCCACCGGCTTCCCGGACCCTGTCCGGGAGGTCTGGTGATGCGTTGTCCGGAAGGCCGAAACGTAGCACGACTAAGAGTAGTGAATCTCTTGCAAGGCCTGGTTTCTAGCCGCCGAGCTTCTCCAGAAGCAGCTGCCGCACCCGGCCGCCGTCAGCCCCGCCCCGGGTCGCCTTCATCACCTGCCCGACTAAGAATCCAACGACCTTTTTGTCCCCGTCCCGTACCCGGCCGGCTTCTTCGGGGTTGGCGGCTACTACCTGCTCCACGACGCCGTCCAACTCGTCGCCACCCATCTGGGAGAGTCCTTCACGCTCGACCACGGCGGAAGGGGACTCGCCACTATCGAAGATGCGGCTTAGTACATCCTTACCGGCCGAACGCGAGATCTCCGCGTCCGAGACCAGCCGGATCAAATCCACCATCATCCCTGGCGTTACCCGGGACTCCGTCACTTCCATCCCCGCCTCGTTCAACCGCGCCCGCAGCTCACCACTGACCCAGTTCGCCGCCTGTTTAGTATCCAAGGCCCCGTCAGCTTCGCTAGCCCCGGCTTCGCCTACGACGGCCTCGTAGTACGCGGCGAGGTCCCGGTCGGCGGTCAGTACCCCGGCGTCGTAGTCGGAGAGACCGTACTGTTCGCGGAAGCGGGCGCGCATGGCGTCCGGCAGTTCCGGCAAGGTTTCTTTTATGTCCCGGACCCAGGCTTCGGTCAGTTCCAGCGGCAGAAGGTCGGGCTCGGGGAAGTAGCGGTAGTCGTGGGCGTACTCCTTGCTCCGGAGCTCGTAGACCTCATCGGTCTCCGGGTCGTAGTGCATCGTGGCCTGCTCGACGCGCCCGCCGTCCTCTAGGACTGAGATCTGGCGCTCCAGCTCTCGCGAGAGGCCCCGCTCGACAAAGCGGAACGAGTTCATGTTCTTTAGTTCGGTCTTGGTGCCGAACGAGCCGTCGGGGTTGCGGACGCTGACGTTGGCGTCGCACCGGAGCTGACCCTTTTCCATGTCGCACTCCGAGACGCCGACGGAACGCAGGATCTCCTTTAGCTGGTTGGCGGTCGCCCGGGCGAGTTCCGGCGACGTTATATCGGGCTCGGTGACGATCTCCATGAGCGGCGTGCCGCCGCGGTTGAAGTCCACCTGGGAGCCCGTGGAGCCGTGCATCCGGCCCGACTCGCCGACGTGGACGTTCTTGGCCGCGTCTTCTTCTAAGTGGAGCCGCGTGATTCCCACCCGGGTAGTCCCGGAGCCATTTGGATCCGGCACGTCGAGGTAACCGCCGGTGCAGATCGGGGCGTCGAACTGGGAGATCTGGTACCCCTTCGGCAGGTCCGGGTAGAAGTAGTTCTTGCGCGCAAAGACCGCCCGGTCCCCGACGTCGCAGTTAAGCGCGAGCCCCGCCCGCACCCCGAGCTCTATGGCCTGCTCGTTGGCTACCGGCAGTGCTCCTGGGTGCCCGAGGCACACCGGACACGTGTGGGTGTTCGGCTCCTCGCCGTAGGTCACCCGGCAGGAGCAGAACATCTTTGTGCGGGTAGCCAGGTGAACGTGGAACTCCAGACCGATTACCGCCCTGTACGTCTGCTTCTCCCGTACTTCCAAGTCTCTGTACCTCATCCTCTCGGCAAACTTTCCGGCACGTTAATTCTAGCACTCCGTAAACGGCCTACCCGATATACACTGGTATGCAAGGTACAGCATTCGAGGAGTGGAGAGCAACCTTTAACGGCAATCCAAAAGCACACTTTGTAGTCCTGTCAGGACCGGGGCTCGGTAACGTCCACGAGTTGAACGGTGATGCCCTGGTCTTTGGCAGCGACGTCTTTAGGGCTGACATCGTAGTCCGGGACGCGAGCGTCGGGGAGCGCCAGACGGCGGTATTCCACGAGCCCGAGCGCGGCGGCTACATCGTAAAAGACCTTGCCGGTGGCACGTTCGTAAACCAGGAGTCCGTGGACGGCGGTCGGGTACTGCGCGATGGGGACCGGCTCTTTTTCGGAGATTGCGTACTGGAGTTTTCGTGTGGAGACCCGGTAAAGGCCCGCTTTCACGAGGAGGTGAGCTGGATGCTCCACCACGACCACCTTACCGGGCTTCTCGCCAAGGACCGCTTCGAGGAGGAGTTCCGGGGCTCGTTAGAGATCGCCCAGGCCGAGGGCCGACACTTTAGCATCCTCATGGCGGATATAGACAACCTGAAAGCGATAAACGACGAGCACGGCCACCTGCTCGGGGAGTTTATCGTCGGGGAGGTTGGCAGGATCATCGGCGAGCTGCATAGCACCGGCGGCCGCTACGCCACCCGCTTTGGCGGCGACGAGTACCAGACCGTGCTGCCCGGAGTCTCCAGGAGCGCCGCGCTGGAGGTGGCTAGAGATCTCCGCCGCACCGTCGAGGAGCACTCTTTTGAGCGCGACGGCGTGGTGACCAACCCGACCCTGTCTGTCGGGGTCGCAACCTTTCCCGAAAACGGCGAGAACAGCGACGACCTTACCTACGCCGCCGACCGGGCGCTGTACCGGGCGAAAAACTCCGGTGGCGACGCCGTCGTGGCGGCAGAGTCGTAACCCAAGCGCCACCTAGCACTTGAAAGAAAAACCAGCACCTCACTCCCTCTTACAGTCTCCTGGTTACTCTTAACGGAGATTACGCCCATCGCGCCCGGGGCATAAAGCGTCAGAAAGAAACTTTGAGCCAGCCGGGAGGTTGCTATGGCTATAGACGCCGAAGACGCGCGGCAGTACCTGCGGGGCGCTGACTATCCCGCCAACAAAGAGCAGATCATCTCTACCGCCGAAAGCAACGGCGCTCCGGAAGAGTTACTCGACAGGATCGGGACGCTGGACAAGCCCGAGTACGGAGAAGAAGAGGACGTTATAGCTGAGCTGAGAGCCGGCCCGCAAGCCGGATAGCGTAGACACCGGGTAGATCAACCCTTTGCGCGGGAAGTAACCGGGGTTTAACTTCGCACTCTTTGGGTATGGACTCCCGATAGACCATAATCCTTCGGGAAGGAAACCGACGTGACAAAGCTATCCGCCACCGCCTGGAGCGCCCACGACCTCGGGCTAGCCGCCTGCTTCGGCGGTCTGCTCTTCGGGAAAGTTGCCCTGAACACCAAGCTCGGCGTCCTCAACTCAGAGGCCGACCGTGGCAAGCTCCTGAACGCGGCCTGGAACCGCTACAACCTCATAAACATCGCCTCCTTCGCCACGGCGGCCGTCACCTGGTTCCCGGGTCGGCTCGGGCTTTCGGGCCGTGAGGTAGACGAGAATACCCGCCAACTGGTGCTTGCCAAGGACATCCTGTTCGCCGTCGGGGCCGTGACCGGTCTGGCTAGCGTGGTACAGGGGCGGTCTCTCACCCAGCAAGCCTCCGATGGCGCGGTGCCGATAGCGACCGGGACCAAACCTTCTTCCAAGACCCCGGACAAAGCGGCTTCGCTACTCCGGTCCGTCAACGTGCTGGGTAACGCCAACATAGCAATAATCGGTGGCATTCTCGGTGTAACGTCATTCCTGTCCATGAAAGCCACCGAGTCGAAGCGTCTCGGCCGCCTGTCGCGCTTTTTGCCGTAGCCGAACCGCAAACGCCGGCTTTCTGGCGTTTAGCACACTGGCCGGGTGTCCCCTCAAGACCGGGACATCCGGCCAACACTGTTCTACTCAAACTTTAAAATACCCGGCGCACGTTCCTTACCTGTAACCGGGCGGGTCTACGGTATCTGTTAACCCGCGCGGCACCCGCCGGATGGTACAGTCTTCCGAGCAAAGAACTCTCGCGTAGAGAAAGGTAGCGCGTGTTCCGAATACTTTTTATCGGCGATATCGTGGGGCGCTCCGGGGTCGAGGCGGTTACGGCGCTCGTGCCTGAGTTACGGGAAGAGTTGCACCTGGATGCCGTGGTCGCCAACGCCGAAAACTCGGCCCCGCAGGGCCGGGGCGTGATGGCGGAGTCCGGGGCGGCCGTACTTTCGGTGGCGGACTTTCTTACTCTAGGCAACCACACCTTTGACGCCGAGGGCAGCCGGGAGTACCTGGAGCGGGAAGAGCGGGTGGTGCGGCCGGCGAACCTGGACCCGAAACTTCCAGGGCGCGGGTGGGGTATCTTCGAGGCCGGCGGCGTCCGGGTCGGGGTAGTGAACGTGCAGGGCCGGGTGTTTATGAAGGACGAGGTTCGGTCCCCGTTCGAGGCGGCGGGTGCCGCGGTGGAGGAGCTGCGAAAATCCGGGGCGGACGTTATCCTGGTTGACACCCACGCCGAGGCCACGAGCGAGAAACAGGCGGTCGGCTACCACCTGGACGGCCGGGCGCAGGTCGTCGTCGGCACCCACACCCACATCCCGACCGCCGACACCCGGGTGCTACCGAACGGTACCGCCTACTGTACCGACGTCGGGATGTGCGGCGTCCGGGACAGCGTCATAGGCTTTAGCCGGGACGACTTTCTAGGTCTGTTCCTCGGGGAGTGGCGGCCCGGCATCCGGGTCGCGGAGGGACCGGCGGTCTTTAACGCCGTTGTGGCCGAGATAGACGTCGAAGCCCGCCGGGCTGTCAGCATCGAGCGTGTACACCGGAACTTTAGTTAAAGACTTCGAGTAAAAGGAGGAGCTTTGAGCCCGGAGAACGTTGCGGCCGCGCCTAATATTCTGTGGCGGGACACTCTGGAGGCGGCGCGGGAGGAAGCCAGCAAGGAAGGTAAGCTGGTCCTGATCTACCTGTTCCACCACGGCTGCGGCGGCTCCCGTACAATGGGAACCTACACGTATCCCGACCCGGGAGTCGAGGAGTATATCGAGCGGCACTTCGTACCGGTACGCTTCAACGTCCGTGAAGAGCCGGAGGTGGAGCGCAGCTTTAGCTCCGGCTGGACGCCGACTTTAATCTTCGAGGACGCCACCGAAACCGAGCACCGCCGGAGCGCGGGTTATCTGGATGTAAAGCGGTTTATCGGGGAGCTTTCCCTGGCCCGCGTGATGGAGGCCATAGACCGCCGTGACCGGGTGACAGCACCGGAACGCACCGGGGAAGCGCTGGATAAAACGGCCGGGGACCCGGCCCGCGAGCCGGAGACCCTGTACTGGTCGGCGGTCGCCGCCTACCACGCGGCGGACGACGACCGGGAGAAGCTTATCTCCGGCTGGGAGCGACTTCTGGAGCGGTTTCCGGATAGCGAGTGGGCTAGGCGTGCCTCCTACATCCAGATGTAGCTTATTGTTCTAAGGTTTTAACTCGAATTCAAAGTCCGAAACCTGCTCGACGGCGCGGGCGGCACGCAGGAGGGTAGGTTCGGTAAAGTGGTCGCTCATGAGCTGCACGCCGACCGGCAGGCCCTCGGAGAGGCCGCCGGGGACGCTTATGGCCGGTATACCGGCCAGGTTCGCCGGGATGGAGCAGACATCCTGGTAGTACATCGCTAGCGGGTCGTCTATCTTGGAGCCGATGTCGAAGGCGACCGTTGGTGAGGTCGGAGTTAAGAGCACGTCGTAGGAGGCGAAGGCGCTCCGGAAGTCCTCTATTATCCGGGTGCGGACCTTCTGGGCCTGGGCGTAGTAGGCGTCGTAGAAACCGGAAGACAGGGCGTAAGTGCCGAGCATGATCCTACGCTTCGCCTCAGCCCCGAACCCTTCCTCCCGAGTAGCCCGGTACATCTCGTGCACGCCACCAGCCGGTACCCGTAAACCGTAGCGCACCCCGTCGAAACGGGCGAGGTTCGAGGAGACTTCGGCCGGCGCGATGATGTAGTAAGCCTGCAAGCCATAGCCCGCGTGCGGCAGGCTGACCTCCCCAACCTCGGCCCCCGCGCCTTCAAGGTCCCGGGCTACCTTCTCAGTCACCTCGCGCACGCCGGGGTCTATGCCCTCACCGCTCGTAAGCTCGCTGACGATGCCGATTCGCAGACCGGAGACGCCGCCTTCGAGGTCTGCCAAGTAGTCCGGCACTTCGACGTTCGCGCTGGTGGAGTCGCGCGGGTCGTGACCGGCGAGGGCTTGTAGCATAAACGCTGCGTCGCGGACGTCGCGGGTCATAGGTCCGATCTGGTCCAGCGACGAAGCGAAAGCGATGAGCCCGTAACGCGAGACCCGCCCATAGGTCGGCTTCAGCCCGACGATGCCGCACAGCGCCGCTGGCTGGCGCACCGAGCCGCCGGTATCCGTCCCCATCGCCCAGAAACCCTCGCCGGCCGCCACAGCCGCCGCCGACCCCCCGGAAGAGCCGCCCGGCACCCGCTCCAGGGCCCAGGGGTTATGGGTCGGACCGTAAGCCGAGCTCTCCGTCGAGGAGCCCATCGCGAACTCGTCGCAGTTCGCCTTACCGACCATTACGAGGTCTTCACCGTAGTTCAGGAGTGCGGTCGCGTCGTAGAGCGGCTCGAAGCCCTCCAGTATCTTCGAGCCGCACGTGGTCCTCACACCACGCGTCGAGAGCACGTCCTTTACTGCTATAGGCACGCCCTCCCACGGCTTGATGCCACCGTTCTGAAGGCGCTCGTCGATCCGGTCAGCTTTGTCGAGCGCTATCTCCGGGGTCACGGTTATAAAGGCTTTTACGTCATCCTCGACCTCTTCGATCCGGGCATTCGCCACTTCGGCGGCCTCGCGGGCGGAGACCTCGCGGGAGTTTATCTTTTCGGCCAGTTCGTAGGCCGAGAGGTTTAATAGTTCGTCCGGCATATCAGTCGATCCTCGGTACGCTGAACAGGTCGTCGGCGCGGTCGGGGGCGTTTGCGAGGGCCTGGTCTGTTGTAAGTTCGCCGCGCGGCTCGTCGGAGCGCAGGACGTTCGTAAGGTTCAAGGCGTTCGCCGTCGGCGGGACGTCGGACAGGTCAAGCTCCCCGATCTTCTCTATGCTGTCCAGGATAGCGTCTAGCTGACCGCTCATAAGCGTAACCTCCTCGTCCGTAAGCCCCAGACGCGCGAGGTTAGCGACGTGCCGCACCTGCTCCTCGGATATCATGTAAAACCTCCGTGCTCCGTGTACTGGCCCATATTAACGTATAGGGCACCGGCACAGGGACCGCAAATAGTACTCCCCGTGTGAGATCATCCTTATCCTATAACTTGTATATAGTGGGACCGGATTGGAAGGCGGGTGCGTAACGGAAAAGATTAGAGGGCTGCCGAATATCGTAGCCGTGATCCCGGCTCTGAATGAGGCTCCATCCATAGAAAGCGTGGTGGAAAAGCTTGGGACGCAAGAGCTTCTGACGGGCGGGATCCTGGTGGTGGACAACGGCTCTAGCGACGGGACCGGAGTCATAGCTTCCCGGGCCGGGGCGCGGGTCATGCGCGAGGAGCGCCGGGGCTACGGGTACGCCTGCCGGACCGGGGTACAAGCCGCAGAGGAGGCGGAGATCATCGTCCTGCTCGACGGGGACGCCGCCGACGACCCGGAGGATCTGCGTCTGATCCTGGCCCCGATACTCGAAGGCGCCGCGGACCTCGTCGTCGGCTCCCGGACGTTGGGTACAAAGGCCCGCGGTTCGATGACGGTGCAGCAGGTCTTTGGGAACCGGCTGGCGGCTTTCTTGATGCGCCACATCTATGGGCTGCGGGTCACGGACCTCGGGCCGTTCCGGGCGATCCGGCGCGAAAAGCTGCTTGCCCTCGGCATGCAAGAGATGACCTATGGCTGGTCGGTCGAGATGATGGTCAAATCAGCGCGCGCCGGCTACCGCTACCGCGAGGTTCCGGTCAGCTACCACCGCCGCGTCGGGACCTCGAAGGTCGGTGGAACTCTCAAGGGCAGCATAAAAGCCGGCTACTCCATAATATCCACCACGCTCCGCTACGCCTCCTGGAAACCGGGGCGTTGACGGAAGTCCTGTACATCGCCGCCAAAGCTCCCCGGACCGGCATAGCCAAGACGCGGCTCGGCAAGGGTATCGGCCACGAGGCGGCCGTGGCCCTCTACAAAGCTTTCTTACAAGACCTGGCGGCCCGCTTTACCGGGGCTCCGTTCCCGGTCGGCTGGTATGTAACGCCGGACGACGCCTGGCCGGACATACGGCCGCTCGTGTGCCGAAACGGCGACGAGCCTCGGGTTCTGTACCAGGGGGACGGGGACTGGACCGGCCGTCAGAGAAAGCTCTTCCGGGGTGCGGCGGGCCGGGGAGAGGAGTGTACCGTACTCATCGCCTCCGACTCGCCACAGCTTGGGGTGGGAGTTATAGAAAGAGCTTTCCGGGAACTGGAGCGGAAGGAAGTCATGCTCGGTCCGGTAACCGACGGCGGGTACTACCTGATCGGCTTGTCCAGGAAAGCCGCCGCCCAAGACCTCCTGCACGGTGTCCGGATGAGCACCGATACGGTGGTACAGGAGATCTCCGCCCGCGCAAAGAGCTTCGGTTTCTCCGTCGGCTATCTCCCCCCGACTTTCGACGTGGACGAGGCCGCGGACCTCGACCAACTGGTGCGCCTGCTCTACAGCCGAGCCGACCTGCCGGCCACCCGCACCGCCCTACAAGACCTCGGGCTCTTCGGGAAACCTCTGCCCAAGTAACCGGTAAGAAGCTGGCTCCGCAGCGAAAGTAGAAGCGCCGGGCGTCCATCGGCTCCCGGCACTGGAGAGGAGCCGCCTGAAACCTCTTTCATCTCGCGTGGTCTCCGTATTAAACGCGCCTGACGGAACCTCCGGGTGTAGCGCCAGCGGGTCAAGACGCCGCTTCTGAAAGCTACGTGAGGCTACGCATCGGAGTACACACTTCCTACAGATTTGCTTCACACTCGTACGAGGAGTTTCTGCAAAGAAGCCCTTTATGTCTACATACTTTCACGTGTTTTTGGCGACAGCCGTGCTTATTCATGAGGTTACCGGACGTTTTCGGGCTAGACTGTTTTGGATAAGCTATCTGTGGGTGCTTTGTACGCCCGCCGGTTTTGCATGCCGGTCGGTATTTATTTCCCGCGGGCGAGGAGTAGAAAGGGTCGTGCGCATACTGGTTACCGTACAGCCGCAGATGTACCGGGAGGCTCTGGCGCTCGCCCTGCACAACCAACGTCCCGACGCCGAGGTAGTGCTCGGTTTTTCAGGGTCTCCGGACGGACAGACAGACGGCTTCCAGCCGCACCTGCTGATCCGCAACGACACCGACGGAGCAGACATGAAGCTCCAGTGGGAGGTCTTGTGCTGGATCGAGATACTCTACAGCGACGGCATGAACGCCAGGGTTAGCCGGGGCGGCGAGGAGTGGGTCATAGAGGACATCAACCTGGGCAACCTACTCGCGCTCGTGGACGAAACGGAGAGGTTGATCGGGTAGCGGACGGAAAGTCCTGTCGAGAAAAGGTCGCCGGAGAAGAGACCGGCGCATAGAAGAAACGCGAGGTATTAGTGTGAAGTACTTGAAAGCTATCTTGGTGGGACTGGGTCTCTCGCAGGTGGCGGGCCTAATCACCACCATCTACCTGCACCGGGTCTTGTCGCACAAGTCCATCCGGCTCCACCCGGCTGTGACGATGTTCATGCGGTTCGGGACCTGGATGCTCACGAGCATCTCCCCCCGGGAGTGGGTGGCCGTGCACCGCAAGCACCACAACTTCAGCGACGTCGAGGGAGACCCGCACAGCCCGCACCTCGAGGGGTACTGGCAGATCATGATCGGCAACGTCTACTACTACCGCCGCGAGGCGACCAACGACGACACCATGGAGAAGTACGCCGCCGACCTGCCCTTTGACCGCCTGGACCACGCGCTCCTGCGGCGCGGGACCCTCGGGTTTTCCCTGACGGGGGTCATTCTAGCCTTCCTCATGGGTACCAGAGCCGGTCTAGTGGCGCTTTCGACGCTAGCGGTCGTGTACCTGGTGCTAAACGCCGCGATCAACGGCGCGGGCCACACCTTCGGCTACAAGAGCTTCGACAACGACGCGACCAACCTGAAGCTTTTAGCACTCGTTACCTCTGGCGAGGGTCTGCACAACAACCACCATGCCCGGCCGGCCTCGGCCAAGCTCTCCGCCTTCAAGGGAGAGTTCGATCCGGCGTGGCCCGTGATCCAACTCCTGCAAAAGCTGGGACTGGCGGAGGTTCTCAGCAAGGTCGACGAAGGCTGGGAAGACCACCGTCGCCGCATCCCCAAGACCGTTATCAGCCCACTCAGTGTCGCCTCCGCGAACGCCTCTCTCAAGGGAGAGGAAAGTACTCTATCTACAAGCCGTCAAGGCGGGTAAGACCCGGAACTTCTTCCCACTCTTCAGCGCCGACGGACGAAGAAGTATATGCAGTATGGTAACCGGAGCTCCGGTTACCATACTGCAAAGCACCCTGCTGTCTTTTCGAGCTATCTCACGGTCGTTCGTGAGCGGTGTGCTTTAACCAGGAAACCTCTTGGTAGGCCCGCTACCCAGCGAAGCAGCGCTGGGTTAGGCCACCGGCCGAAACTCGCTCCTTTCTCGCCGGGCTGCATTATCTCTGCCTTCCAGCCGTGACGGCATAGCAGCGCCTCCGGTTCGTCCGTTCCGAACCTTGCCGGCGCGCCAGTCTGGTCGAGGACTGTCAGCAGCGGCCACATTATAGGAGACCGGAGTGACTGCCGGTTCATGATGTCCACCCCGAGAAAGCTGCCGTCTGCGGCTAACGCCCCGACCTTCTCTAGCAAGACCTCGACGGCGGCCCCATCCAGATAGAATAGGAGTCCCTCCACGACCCAGACAGACGGTTTCTCCGGCCGATAGCCGGCGTCGCGCAGCGCCTTGGGCCAGTCCGGTTCCTCAAGGTCCACCCCGACCGTCCGCCGGAGGCAGCGCGCCTTTGGCCCCGCGCCCCTGACGACGGTTTCTTTATAGTCTAGTACCTCCGGTAGATCCAACTCGTAGAGGCGAGTTCCGGGCGGCCAGTCCAGCCGGAAGGCGCGGGTATCCATCCCGGCTGCTACGAGCACCACCTGTCGTACCTTCGAGCCTTGACAGACACTTTCCAGGAAGTTATCGAAAAAGCGGGTGCGGATCACGGCGTACGCGCCCGGCCCTCCGACGCTTCCGGGTGGGTCCGTGCGTCTTAACCAGGCAAAGCCTTCCGGGCCAGCGAGGTCCGCGGCTAGAGGGTCACAGAACAGGCGGTTCCTACGTCTGGTCTCCCGAGCCCGCGCCGCCGCCATCCACCGCGACGTAGCACTTACAGGGTTGGTGGTGGTTTCCATGGTCACAGCTCACCCTCCTGTCGCGGTCTTCTCCCTGCTCTCCCGAACCAAATCTACCGGCGCGAGCGGGGCGCGAGCCAGTCGTACAGGAGAGGCTGAAGGCTTTCACTGGCGGCCGGCCCGACGAACATGCCCACATGCCCGGCGTTCAGAGACACAGACGCCTTGTCCGTGCTGCGGGCGAGGTTGGTCGTAGCCTTTGTCTGGGAGGGCGGGACGACGTAGTCCCACTTGCCCGAGACGTTTAGCACGGAGCATTCGATGTTCGAGAGGTGCACCCGGCGTCCGCGCAGCTCCACCTCTCCCTTGACGAGCTTGTCGCCCTGGTAGAAGTCCTTGACCCACCTTCGCAAGGTCTCACCCGGGAAGGGTGCGGCGTCATCTACCCACTTGCTCGCCGCCAGCCACGAGCGCAGGGATACATCCCTCGCAGCCCGCGCCCGAATCTCCCGCAAAGCCGAGTCGTAGATACCGGATCTACAACCAAAGAGCCCGAAGGGCCGTATGGTAGCGCCAAAAGCCGTAGCCTGCGTGCAGGACGCTGCGTCTATGACCTGGCTGGCGAAGTCCGTCGGCAGGTTCCCCAAAAAGAGCGGTACTACGGCCGGATCGAAGAGCACCCCGCTGTTGCGGCTCGCGTATGTCCACATCCCGAGTGGTCCCGGCTTGCGCGGAGCGAACTCCGTGGGCGCGGAGAGCAGGACGAGGTTCTTGAGGTTCTCCGGGAACAGGGCAGCGTACATGGCGCACAGCGTGCCGCCTTGAGACTGTCCGAAGAGGCTGACCCCTTCAGTGCCCGAAACCTCCGAGATCTGTAGGATCTTCCGGACCGCGCCGTGCATGTAGTCTAGAACGAAGTCCTCTAGCGACAACCTCGCGTCCCGGGCATCGGAGATACCGAAGTCCAGCAGGTATACGTCGAAGCCTTCTCCGGTCAGGTACTCGACCAGGCTGTTTCCAGACACCAGGTCGAATACGTAGGGCTTTAGCACGAAACCGTAGATCAGGAGTATGGGTACGGGGTGCCGGTGCTCTGTGCCCTGTCCGGCAGTCTCCTCCGGACGCCGGTAGCGGTAGAGACTGGCCTTGCCCCTGCTCCAGACTACTTCTCTGGGCGTGGTCCCCGTCTCGACTCTGATCTCTTTAAGGAGTATGTGGGTACCCGTGGCGTACTTTCTGGCCCGTATCGTCACCGGATCGTCGTAGTCGTTGATCTCGAACGGTCCAAAGCCGAACCCGCTTAAAAGGCGCTCCGCCTCATGGGCGAGCTTCACTGTAGCGCGTCCAGCGCGGTCACGGATCACGCCCGGCCACCTATTACTATGAGCCTGTAACCTGGTTGGCCTCGCCTTATCGGCGTTGTCATCGTATTGTTCGGCATCATCGCCTTTCCTGTGAGAGATGTGGCTAGAACAGCCCTGGGAAACTCGTCGCTCGCCCGTGGACTCTGCTGCTAACAATGCGCACGCGTACATGCAGTGTAGTAAATTTAGAGTTGGCTACGACGGTCCCAACAAGCAGAGGAAGCCGTTTTCATTAGAAATGTGTCTAAGTATGTGTAAGAGTACACACTGAAAGACCCACCCGCATGAAAAGCTATGAGGAAGAAGCCTCCTGGCATCTACGCACTCCCGTGTGTCTTCGGACTCTAGCCGGACTTCTCCTCACCCCTTGCCCTCCTGGGTAACGTCGGAGATGGTGATCCACTCTTCCTGGAGGGCTTTCCTCGCGGCTTCGCTCCTGGAGCCGACGTTCATTCTCTTGTAAGTATCAGCTAAATGGCGTTTGACGGTGCCATCGGACAGGTGGAGGCTGTTGGCTATCTGGCGGTTGCTCATGCCTCGGGAAGCCAGAAGCAGGATTTCCAACTGGCGGGCGGTGAGCACCCCGCCGGAACCTTCTTTCGCCTCTTCAAGTGCTTCTTGGGGCATCCCCACTACCACGTTAGTCGCCTGCGGGTCGAACACCGCGGCGCGTACCGCGCCGATCAGGTGTCTTGAGGAAGCGCTTTTTAGCACGTAGGCGCTTACCCCCATCCGGAACAACTCGCGCATGGTGCTCGGGTTCTCGAACATGGTCACGATGATTACCTTGGGCTGGGGCGTCATCCGACGTATCTGGTCTATAGCTTCTCTTGACCTCTCAAAGGGCACCTGCACCTGCATGATGACCACGTCCGGCTTGTAATAGCGGGTAAGGTCCATCGCCTGCTCATCGTTCGGGACCTCGGCGACCACCTCCAGGCCTCCGTAAGAAGCCAGAAGCCCCGCCAGTCCCTCACGGAACATGGTGTGATCGTCAGCCAGCAACACCCTTATCGGAGGACTCTCCACTATCCTCTCCTGATCTGTATACTAACGGGCGCCCCCAAAAGCTCACCAATTTCTTCTCGAACAGCGTGGGAATCAGGCCGACAACCACAGAACAGTTTCATGCTTATCACTCAAACCCCGACCATTCTACATCTTGTTGTGTAGCTAATTCTACATCCTCTGGCACAATTCCGGTCTGGTGCAACGTCCGAGGGCTTTCCGCGGTGTTCCGGGAGCCGGCTAATCTGAGACCTTTCCGGTAACCCGGTGTTAGCGATTCCTGGTCCGGGTATTTGATCCGGATCACTCTTCCCAAATTAACGCCTTGACGTAAGACCCAACCGGCCTCACACTCTCCCTTAATGAGAATGGTTTTCATCAGCAACCAGAAGCGTAGAGGTGGCGGGTCGGGAGCAAGGAGAGTTTATGCTGCAAAGGGTTAGCTGGCGGAGGGTTACAAGCCCGTGGATTATAGGTTTAACTCTGGCGGCTGGACTCGTGCTTGTCGTAATGGTCTGGCAGGCGCTGACCTCCGGCGGCACTCCGGACCCGACGGCCGAGGGGTTGACACCCGCCGCGGCGGTACTGAACAGCGGGATACTCGTTTTTCGCGAGGGGCTTGAGGCTATTCTCGTGCTGGCGGCTATTACGGCCGGACTGGTGCGCAGCAACCGGTCTTACTGGCGGCCGGTCGCGGCGGGTTCCGGGGCTGGTTTTCTGGCGTCGATAGTAACGTGGTTCGTGGTGGTGGCGGTGATCTCCGCGATAAACGCGCCGGCCCTCGACGTGCAGGCGGCTACCGGGCTGTTGGCGATAGTCGTGCTGCTGGTGGTGATGAACTGGTTTTTCCACAAGGTGTACTGGACCGGTTGGATCGGCTTGCATCACCGCCGGCGGAAGCGGATCCTCTCGGACGGGCCGAAAAAAGGCATCTTCTTCGGCCTCGCGCTCCTCGGCTTTACAGCCATCTACCGCGAAGGTTTCGAGATAGTGCTGTTCCTGCAAAGTCTGCGGCTCAAAGTCGGGGCCTTTCCCGTGCTCGAAGGGGCGGCCATCGGGTTGTTTCTAACGGGCATCGTCGCGGTCCTGACCTTTGTAGCGCACAAGCACATCCCGTACAAGAAGATGCTCATCGCCACGGGGGTGCTGCTGGGCGTGGTGTTAATCCTCATGGTCGGCGAGCAGGTTCAGGAAATGCAGCTTGCCGGTTGGATCCCGACCACCGCCCTGGACCTGCCGATACCCGGGTGGCTCGGCATGTGGTTCGCGGTCTTCCCCAACGTCGAAGGCCTCCTCGCCCAGGCTCTCGCCGCCCTGTTGGTGATCGGGTCTTACCTCACCGTCGAGTACCGCAAACGCCCGCACCGGCGGCCGAAGCCGCAATCCACCGAAATCAGCAACGTTTAAAGGTCCGACCGAGGCGGCTGCTCAAGCCGCTTTAGCCGTCCGGCTCTCGCGCATCAGCCAGACGTAGCCATCTTCCAGGCTCGGCTCCGCGGGACTTGCATTTAGAGCGGTAGCTGGTTCTCCGACGACCCGGTAGCGGACGGCGTTACCGAGGTGTAGTGTTGAGACTACCGTAAGGTCACCCTCTGGCTGCGGGCCGCCGGTCTCGACCGTCCACACCCGGCCTTTCGCGGCCTCGATCAAACCTCCAGACGTACCACTGAAGATTACACGTCCCCCCGAAAGGACCGCGAGGTTGCGGCTGGTCTGGGCCACGTCCTCGACTATGTGGGTGGAGAGCAGCACCGTCCGATCTCCGGCCAGCCCGGAGAGCAGGTTCCGGAAGCGGATGCGCTCCTCGGGGTCGAGCCCGGCGGTCGGCTCGTCCACGATCAGCAACCGGGGGTCATTCAGTAACGCCTGCGCTATACCGACCCGCCGCTTCATACCCCCCGAGAAACCCTTTAGCTTGCGTCCGGCGACATCTCCGAGACCAACCGTCTCCAGCAACTCCTCGACCCGCTGCCGGCGGACTTTCTTGTCTTCGAGGCCCTTGAGGATGCCGACGTAGTCCAGAAACTCCCACGCCTTGAGGTCCGGGTAGAGCCCTAACTCCTGCGGCAGGTAGCCGAGGGTGCGTTTCAGAGCCGTCCGGCCCGCCTCCGTGGAGAGGTCGTGGTCCCCGGCCCGCACGGTTCCGGTCGTGGGCCGGAGGATACCCGCCAGCGTCCGCATCAGGGTGGTCTTTCCAGCGCCGTTCGGCCCGAGCAGACCGAACATCCCGGTCGGGACCTCAAGGTCCACCCTGTCAAGCGCCCTTACCCGGCCGCCGTACACCTTTGTCAAACCCTGTATGGAGACTTCCACTTTTATCTCCTTCCTTTCACGAACCGGTGGTTACCTGCGAGCCTGCTGCCAGAGCAGGCAGCGGTGGGCCACGTACAGCGCCAGCGCACCGAGGGCGAGCAGCAGCCCGATGCTCACCGCCCCTTCCCAGGCCGCGGCGTTCTCGGCCCAGAACCCCGTGACGCCAAAGAAACCACTCGCCATGTAGTCCCCGACCGGTGTGAGACATGTGTTACTCAGGGTTGGAATGCCGAAGTCCGGGCTTAGCAGGTTACCCCAGAACCAGTAGCCGATGAACAGGAACTGGTACAGCGGAACCCACATTACCGCCGGGACCGAGACGGAGAAGGCTCCCACGAACAGGAGGCCCGGCAGGTTTATCGCGGCAAAGGTCGCGAGAGCCAGGAGTATGGCCCCAGGTTCCCCGCGGTCGGCCACTACGTAGGCGATACCCGCCGCGTAGACCAGAAAGAGCGGTATCAAGGTGGCGGCCACGCTCCCGAGGTACTTGCCGGCTAGCCGTCCCCCGGGAGCGGCCGGCAGCGTGTCCAGCATCTCGCCCACGCCGGTGCGGCGGTCGCGGGGGAGCCGGTCGGCCAGCAGGACGCCGAAGGCTATCGGCATGAAAGCCTGAACCACCACCGACCAACTCGCGACGACCTCGACCAGCGGGGCCGCCGGCGGGAAGTCCCATGGGTTGCTCATGCCCGTAAGGGCCAGCAGGGAGAAGATCGCGAACGTGATCCACACGGCCTTGCGCCGGATCTGCATCCGGAACTCGTACCGGGCGGCCCCCGAGACGGCCGACAGGTTGCTATCCTTCATGACTCTCCTTTCGTAACGAACTCACTCCGCAGTACAACGACCAAGACCGACACGAACACGAGCGAGAACCCGATGAGAGCCAGCCGGTTATCCAGCCACCACCTAACTCCCGGCGCGTAGACCGTGGCGAACAGGAACACGGACCGGAGCCACTCCTTGGCTATAAACAGTACGTAGACGAAGCCCTCGAAGAGCCACAAACCACCGAGAATGGCCCCGGCCGCCGTCCGGCCCAGGATGAGCGAGAGTAGCGCCCCGGCCGCCACACACCACAAGAGCGGCGACAGCCAGACCAGTTGTCCAGTAACGAAGTTCTCCGGGACCCACAGTCTCCACAACCCCGAGAAGGACAGGAACGTGCTCCAGGCGAGAGCGAGTAGCGACGACCACAGGACGAGCGTACCGAGCCGCCGCAGGACCGTCGTCCGGTAACGGGTTAAGAGGGCAAGTTGCAGGTCTACGGCCGGCTCGTCGGAGATCACCGTCGCGGCGGCGAGGCCCGCTGCTAGCGGCAGACCCATCTCCAGGTAAGCTACGAGGACCCGCGCCACCTGGCGCTCTTCCGCCTCGGCGAAGACCATCGCGGCAGCGAGGACGGCGAATAGAAGCCCGACCAGGACCGGCAGGCCGAGCCCCGAGCGTCCGAGGCGGCGAGCCTCGTAGGGAAGCCACTGAATATGCAACCGCGATAGCTGCCGCGGACGGGAAGTTCCGATCACCTTCATGCGAGCCTTTCCATTCGAGGACCGTAGGACAGGGCGACCACCAGCAAAGTGGCGGCCAGCAAGAGGAGTACCAAATCCGCCTGCCAGAAGTTTTGTAGTAGGTCCGCCCCAACAGTACCGACGCCGTTAGCGGACAGGTTTCCGGCTATAAGCCTGGTTACCCAGAGACTCATCGCCGCCACCACGGCTATCGAAGGACCGGCGATGATCGAGACCAGAAGAGCCAGCGCGGACAGAAATAGCATGGGGGTTATCCAAAGCGAGATCAGGGACCACAAAGCAAACCCTCGCCAGGCGGCCAGGACTCCGCTGGCGGCGAGAGCCAGGATCAGGTCGTACCCGTACACCAGCGTCAGGCGAGCGAGGAGCACGGTCCGGGGGGAGGTCGGGGTCGAGAGCGCCACCTCCAGCGAGGGATCGTTCTCCGGACCGTAGAGTAGTGCCACACCCACGGCCGCCAGCGCCGGAGCGAGGAGCGCCAGCGTGAGCCCGGCCGCCGTCGGGGTCGCCGCGAGCAGCGCCACGAGCAGGCCCAGCGCCATCGTCGCGGCGGAGGCTACCCAAATCTTCTTTCTCACCAGCGGCACCTGTCCCCGCAAAAGCTGCCAGGCTAGAGCGGGCCGGAAAGCCCGGGAAGTCCGTCCGGGTGACTCCAACTCTATCTCAGCCCGCACCCCGGTCATAACCCCGTCGGGAGGAGCCGGCGATAACTCCGACGTAGCAGCTACCGCCCCGGATACCGCCTCCCAGGAAGCCGCCTCAGCCCTGCAAGCCCCGCAGCTCGTGAGGTGCTTTCGTACACGCCGGTCCTCCCGCTCGGTCAGCGTCCCGCCAACGTGGGCCGGGAGGATGTCCTTCACATGACCGTTATCTCTTCCATTCATCTCTCGTACCCCGAGTCTTTTAACAGTCCTTTGAGCGCGCGGCGAGCGTTGGCGAGTCGGCTCTTGACGGTACCGATGGGCACGCCCGCGACCTCGGCGGTCTCCGCGTAGGAGAGCCCGTGGAAAAAGGTCAGCGTCAGGACCTCCCGGTGCGCCGGAGAAAGCCGTTCCACGCGGGCCGCGATCTCCTCCCGGCGGGCGGAGGCCAGGAGGGAGTCGGCTGGGTCGAGCTCCGGGTCCGCGGGTTCCACAAGCTCGTCGTCGGAGACCACCGGCAGGGCGCGGCGCCGCAGGGCCTCGTGAGCCCGGCGGCGGGCGATGCCGAACAGCCAGGTCTTTACGCTGGAACGCCCCTTATAATTACTAGCTCCACGCCAGGCCGCCACGAACGTGTCTTGCAGCACCTCTTCCGCGATCCGCCGGTCGGCGACAAAGGTCAGGAGGTAGCGGTACACGGCGTCTCCGAAGCGGGCGTAGAGTTCTTCCAGCGCCCTACCGTCTTTGCGGGCCACGCGGGCGACGAGCTTGCGGTCGTCGCCCGCGGGTCCGTCCTTCAACCGGGGAGTCCTTGTGGCGGTCACTTGTGAGGTGTGCGTAGCATCCATTTGCTAGCTTAGTAGCATCCGGGTAGAAAAATGTTCACCGGAACGTCGGTGACGCCCGATATTCTTCTGGCTTCTAGATTATATCCGGTTCCAGTAGGTGACGACTCCGGCTTTCTGGGCTACGAACCGGGCGCCGCTGTCTCGGTACATAGGAGGTACGGGTATAGGCTATCCGGCCGACGAAAGGGGCTGTACCCGCTCTGATATTTCCTTCCCGCGCCGCCACTCGGCCATCTGGAGGTCGTAGTCGGCCTGGAGACCTAGCCAGAACCCTGCCCGCATCCCGGACCACCGGGCGAGCCTCAAAGCCATCTCGGCCGAGACCGCCCGCTTACCGGCTACTATCTCGTAGACGTTCTGCCGATCTACGGCCAGCGCCCGGGCGAGCTGGTTGGCGTTCATACCGAGCGGATCGATCCACTCCTGCTTTAGCACTTCACCCGGATGGACCGGGGGGCTCACGCGCTCCTCCCGGGCTATCTCCTCACTGTAATCCGCCATCTTCTCATCCTCTCCGGCGTTCGCCTTCGACCTCTCAATGATAGTCCGTGGCCTCCACGTCGTAGGCGTCTCCGGCTTCGTTGTCGAACCTGAAGCAGATCCGATACTGGTCATTGATGTTGATCGCCCACTGCCCCTCCCGATCTCCACCGAGCCTGTGCGACCGGTTGCCGGGCGGTACTCTTAACTCTTCAAAGCTCTGTACCTGATCTAGCTGGGCGAGCTTTACCTGCGCCCGCCTCTCCACCTGCCCGGAGACCGCTTTCGACCGGCGTCCCATAAAAAGCTTCTGAGTCTCCCTGTCGGCGAAGCTCCGTATTACGGAAACAATATGTCATTCATCACATGACTTGTCAAGTGCCACATGACGTGCTTTGCAGTAAGGGTGTATCCGGTAGCTTGAGGGTGACGTTCTGTTGGCTTAGATCTGGTCCCAGTAGGTGACGGCTCCGGCTTTTTGGGTTAAGAACCGGGCGCCGCTGTCCTGGCTGACGACCACGGCTATCGCTCCGGGTAGCGCGCCACACAGCCGGTAGGCGGAGCGGTGACGGGTTCCGACCCCGTCGGTGAACTCCTGGCGGGCCTGGTCCCCTTCCAAGTCGAGCGCCCGGCGGACGGTATTGACGGCGGGCAGCTCGCCGGAGATCTCGGCCCCGAAACCCAGAAGCTCGAAGCGTTTGGTCATGGCTACCGCACCGTCCACGGCGGATAGGGCGGCGATCAGGTGGGCCAGCTCGAATATGGCTTCGTCGAGGGCGGCCGTAGCCTCGTCGGTAGTGCTCCGATACTCTTCCCAGCCGACGGCCCGCGGATAGGACGGTGCGCCGTCCCTGCCGTGGATCTCGGCCAGACGGTTCATGACGTCGACGATCAGGGTGCGGAAGCGCCGCCTCGCGGCTCCCTCCGGAAAGCGGTGCTTGAACGACACGTAGGGGTTGTGGCGGGAGAACTCCTCGGTAAGCTCCTCCGGGATAAAGAGTAGCGTTCCGCCGTGGTGGGCCTGCCGCATCACGGAGATTATCCGGCGCACGGTATGCTGCCCGATAAGCCGGGTCAGGTCCGGGTCGAGCGGCGCCCAGGGCTCTTTCGCCCGGTCGCGGGCTTCTTTGTGCAAGACTTCGAGCTCTTCCCTCACCGGTCCGAAGCTGCCCGGTAGCCACTGAGAGTCGAACACGTCCACGGAGGTGCCGTAGAGCTGGCCGCCCTCCAGCTTGCCGACGGGCGAGTCTCCGCGGCGCACCTCGATGCGGCCCGGCCCGGTAACGTGGATCACGGGCACGACCGGCAGCGACGGCGCGTACTGCCGGCCACCCTGGGCATTCTGGATCCAGCGCGGCCCGGAATGGACGAGGCCCCAGATCTCCAGCTTCCCGTCCTCGTCTGGACATATACCTATTAAAGACCGGTAGAAGTCCGCCGCCGGTGACAACCGCCGCGCCTCATGCTCGTCAAAGGACCGGCGCTCGGCGAACTCCATCCGGTGCAACCCCGACGGCGGGCCGCCGTCAGGAGAGAACAACCGGGGCTTTACCAGTATCGCCCGGAAGGTAACCTGGCGCTCTTCCTCGCGCAGGAGGCTCGCCTGGTAGCAGACGGAGAGCACCCGCTCTAGAACCGCTTCATTCGGCGCGGCGTCTCCAGCAAACCACGCCGGCTCGGAACTCCAAAGACTGGAACCGCTGCCACCGGGAGCCCCCCACCACTTGCGGACAAACATCGCGAGGTGGTGCGGGTAGGCGTACTCCTGGCTCTTCTCCGGTTCCATACCTCAGATATACCAGATACGCCGCCGAAAGAAGACCGCCACTGGCACATAACCGTAACCTTACTCAATAATTTGACTCACAAATGACATAAAGTTAGTAAACAACAACGGTGTTTTTGAGATCCAAGCTCCACCACCTAACGTAAAGTATCTGTAGAACGTATCCGAAGGCACCGGCGGAGGATACAGAAAGGAGAGGGACGCATGAACGTAACTCACCCGGTACCCGGATACTCCGGCTTGGACGAGCGGTTGAGGACCGGGATGGGACTCGGGCTCGGGGCCGGCGGCGTCTTTGTGGTTTTCGAGGTGCTTGCGGCCGCGGTTCTCGGTCCAGGTCCGTTTGGGCCGGTACGGATGATAAGCGCCATCTTTCTCGGTCCCGGCTCTCTGGAGCCGGTGGCTACCGTGGCACCGCTGGTCGGGGTCGGACTCCTGATCCACTTTCTCCTCTCGGCCGTTTATGGCGGGGTGTTCGCGGTGGTCTCGGGCGCTTTGAGGCTCGAAAGCCGGGGCCGCGGGGCGCTCGTCGGGGTCGGCGCGGTTTTCGGTCTCGCGCTGTGGATAATTAACTTCTACCTGATCTCCCCAGCAGTATTTCCGTGGTTTGCTGCGGCGAACCCCGTAGTGCAGTTCTTCGCCCACACCGTGTTCTTCGGCGGCACGCTCGGGTTGCTGCTGGTCGTGGGGAGCCGCCCCGCCCCGTCTACCGCAAGGAGGGTCAAGTGAAGCTCGGGATGCTGGCGCGCACGACACTTACCGGACTTCTGGCCGGCGTGGTCGCCGCTTTCGCCATGACACTCGTAATGACGCTGCTGCGCCTCTTTTTGGGGGTTCCGCTACCGGCGGAGCTGGCCGGCGACCGGTTTCTGCCGACGCTGTTTAATGTCCAGGAGTTTCTGCGGCTCCTGGCGGAGAGCGGAGGTCCTATTGCCGCCAAGAGTACGGCGCTCTTCTCCGGCTTTGCCGCCCAGGTCGCGCTCGGGGCCGTCCTCGGCGCGCTCTACGCGCTAGTCGTCCGGTGGCCCAGCCGGGGCGGGGGCCCGCACCCGAGACGCCGCGGACTGTATTTCGTGGCGCTCGCTGTCGGCTTTATCTGGGTCGTCTCCGTGGTGGTGCTGTGGCCGGTCCTCGGCACAAACTTCCGGGGGCTGACCCCGGGCCTGGCGGTAGCGGCGACCATCTTCGGGTTCCTGATCTCTTTCGCCAGCTACGGCGTAGCCCTCGTGCCGGTCTACCGCGCCATAGGAGGTCCCGTAAGAGATCCCGCGGCCAATCGGGGTGCGGCCCCGTCGGCGGCGTCGGCCGGACAGCCCGGCAGGCCGATAGGACGGAGGGAGTTTCTAGCCGGGACCGGAGGCGTGATCCTGGCCGCGGCTTCGGGCGGCGGGGTGCGCAGGGTCTACGACCGCTCGGCGCTCGGCTACGACGGCCTCACCTACCTCGGCCCGGAGATACAGCCGATCACACCGAACGACCAGTTCTACGTGGTCACAAAGAACATCATAGACCCTTACGTAACCAAGTCCGCCTGGAGCCTGCAGGTTACCGGGCTTGTAGACAGCGCCCGCACCTACGGCTTTAGAGACCTAGCGGCCATGCCCTCCGTCGAGCAGGAGATGACGCTGGAGTGCATCAGCAACCCCGTGGCCGGAGGGCTTATGAGCAACGCCGTGTGGGACGGCGTCCCGCTGCGACACCTGATAGAAGCTTCCGGTCCCCGGCAAGAGGCGGTCGAGGTCTTTCTGCACGCCGCCGACGGCTACACCCACTCCGTAAGCCTCGAAAAAGCCCTGGAAGAGACCACGCTCGTCGCCTACCGGATGAATGGCGAGCCACTCCCGGACCGCCACGGCTACCCGGCCCGCGTGCTGGTCCCCGGCTACTTTGGCGAGGGCAGCGTAAAGTGGGTGACCCGCATAGAGCTGGTAGACCGTCAACTGGAAGGCTACTACGGCAAACAGGGCTGGAAACCGCGCAACGTCCCGACCACCTCGCGGTTCTACGCCCCCGACTTCCGTCAGACACCACCGGCCGTCGGCGAGCCGGTAAACCTGAAGGGCCTAGCCTTTGCCGCCGACCGGGGCGTCTCCAGGGTAGAAGTCAGCACCGATGGCGGAGATAGCTGGCGGGAGGCGGAGATAGACTACCGGGGCTCAAAACTCTCCTGGGTATTCTGGAACCACGACTGGGAGCCGGAAGAGTCCGGGGAGCACACTCTGGTGGTCCGGGCCACCGACGGCGAAGGCCGGGTGCAGAACCCGAAAGGGCGGGGCGTGGGCTCCGGTAGGGGATCCAGAGGTTACCACCAGGTCTCCGTCCAGGTCCAGGCTTGATACTTTTCAGGCATTAAAGTTAAAGGGGTTTAGGCTAATATACGGTAATGGCGAATACTAGAGGGAACAAACATGCCCTGGTAACCGGAGGCGCGGGGCTTATCGGCTCGCACCTCTCAGACCTACTACTCGCCGAGGGCTGGCGGGTACGCATCCTGGACAACCTGGAGCCACAGACCCACCGCAACGGACGCCCGGAGTGGATACCGGAAGCAGCCGAGTTCCTGGGGGGCGACATACGGGACCCTTCTACTTTGCGGCTGGCGCTCGAAGATGTGGACGTCGTCTTTCATCAGGCCGCTTACGGCGGGTATATGCCGGAGATCTCCAAGTACGTCGACGTAAACTCTTTAGGCACCGCCCGCCTGCTGGAGACCATCCGGGACGATAACCTCCCCGTGGAAAAAGTCGTCGTCGCCTCCTCCCAGGCCGTCTACCGCGAGGGCGCGGCCGTCTGCCCCGAGCACGGCCTCGTCTACCCCGAAACCCGCCCCGCCGCACAGCTAGCCGCCGGAGACTACGCCGTGTACTGTCCGGCGCTCGCCGGGGCCGTCGGGTCGGGCCGCTGCCGCAGGCCCGCGGAGCCGACCGCCACGCCGGAGGAAGCCCCGACCGGCGGCGAGACGACCTACGCTCTTACGAAAGTGGACCAGGAGAAGCTGGTCCTATCCTGGGGCCGGCAGACCGGGACCCCGACCGTGGCGCTCCGCTACTCCTGCACCTACGGTCCTCGGCAGTCCATCTTCAATCCGTATACGGGGGTTATCGCCATTTTCGCGACGCGGCTCTTGAACGGTCAACCACCGGTACTCTACGAGGATGGGGAGCAGACGCGGGACTTCTGCTACGTCGGGGACGTGGCCCGGGCGAACCTGCTCGCGGCCACGACCGACGGGCTCGACGGACTGCCGGTCAACGTCGGCAGCGGCCGGGCGACCACCATCCGCCAGGTCGCCGGGATGGTCTCTGAAGTCCTCAGCATCGATGTGGAGCCCGTAGCCCGCGGTGAGTTCCGGCCCGGAGAGATGCGCCACCTGACCTCGGACATCTCCCGCGCCGCCGCCGCCGGTTACGAACCGCGGGTAGAGCTCGCCGACGGGGTAGAGCGGTACCTCTCGTGGGTAGAGACTCAGGGCGACGTACGGGACTACTTCGCCGAAGCCGAAGACATCCTGCGTAGAAAGCGCATCGTTCACGGGTCTACCGCAACCGGCGGGGAATGAGAGGTCTCCCCTACCCTGGCCGCAGCCGGCCGGCCGAGGAAAACAACCGCGGTCCGGGAGTATTCAGGGTCGGCCGCCGGAAAGAGCCGCTACCGGCTCGTGAAGAACTCAAAGACGCCGAAAGCCTGTTCGAGCACTTCGCCTGGCTGTACGTGTTCTGCCGGGAGTACCTTTTCCGGGATGACACCGAGCGGATGGCCCGCTTTCTCTGGAAAGGGTGCGGACCGCCGGCCGGTGGTCGGCTCCTGGACCTCGGGTGCGGGCCGGGCTTCTACGCCCGCCGGCTGGCCGAGCGGTTTAAAAACCTGCGCGTCACCGGGATCGACCGCTCGGAGAGGCAACTCGCGCACGCCCGCCGGAGGGTGGAGAGCCGCCGCCTGGAGAACTGTGACTTTGAACGTGGAGACGTACACGGTCTGCCGCTGCCTGAAAGCTCCGTGGGGGCTGTGGTCTGCTCCCGGTTGTTCACCGTTGTTTCCGGACGCGAGGAGGCGCTCGCGGAGATACACCGCGTCCTGGAGCCGGGCGGCCGCTGCTTTATAGCCGAGCCGCGTTCGGTGCTGCGGGCGGCGCTGCCGCTGCGCGTCATGTGGCTGCTCGCCAGCTTCACGTACCTGTTGTCACCCGGTCCCCTGAGCCCATCGGGGTACCGCGAGCCGCGGCGGGCGGTCGTGATGGGTGGGGCGGAGTTCGACGCGCTGCTCGCCACCCGGCCCTGGGCCGCAACCCGCCGCTGGCAAGACCTCTGGTACCAGTACGCCGTGTGCGAAAAAGGACCGCGCTGAAAAAGGAGCACCGCGCCGGTCTGTACCGGGTCCGACAGGGACTCTTCCGGCGCGCGGACCTCGGGGCGGGAGCCCTGATCCTGGCACTCACGGCCGTCTCGCAGTGGTGGCTCGTGACCGGCGGGACTATCGTCGGCATGGACACCGCTACCCAGTTCTACCCCTGGTACTCCTACCTCGGGGAAAGCCTCCGCTCCGGCCAGATACCCGCCTGGAACCCGGCCCAACTCTCCGGAGCGCCCTTTGCCGCCGACCCCCTCTCCGGCTGGACGTACCTGCCCGCGATGCTCCTGTTCACCCTTCTACCGCTCGCGGTCGCGGCAAAAGCTTACCTATTCCTGCACCCGCTGCTGGCCGGGCTTTTCACCTATGCGTTCGGCCGCAAGCTCGGCCTCGGCGTGTCCGGGGCGCTCGTGGCGGCGGTAGCCTACGAGTTCACGGGCTTTCTCTACATCCAGAACACCTGCTGCTTCGCGTACGCGAGCGTCGCGACCTTTCTGCCGCTCTCGCTGCTCGGCGCGGAGCTTGCCGTAAGGAGTACCCGGTGGCTCTCGCGGGGGCTGTGGTGGGGTGTGTCGGGGCTCGGGGTCAGCCAGATCCTGGCTTCCTGGCTCGGTCAGGGCTCCTACTACGCCCTCCTGGCGCTCGGCGGCTACGTCGCCTACCGCACGCTCTTTTTTCCTCCAGAGAACCTGCCGGATATCCGCCACTTCTGGAAACGTCCTCTTTTCGCCGCGCTCCACGGCGGCGGCATCCTCCTGTTCGGCTTCGGGCTCGCCGCCGCGGGCCTTCTGCCCCGTCTGGCGTACAACCCGCTCACAACACTGGCTGGCGGATACCCCGGAGAGGAGGCGGAGCTCATAGGAGGGTGGACCATAAGAAACTGGCAGAGCCTTTTTGTTGCCCCCGGACTCTTCTACGCGGGCGGGGCGGTCCTGGCGCTGGCGCTCGTCGCGCCTTTTATCTGTGGCCGGCGCTTCGCCGTGCCCTACTTCGCCGGGCTCGCGGTATTCGCGCTGACGTTTTCGGGACAGGGGATCACGCTTCTGCACCCGCTCTTGTACCTCCTCCCCCGCTTCGAGAAGCTCCATCCCCACAACCCGGAACGCATCCTGGTCCTCTTCTACCTGGCCGCCGCCCTTCTGGCCGGGTCCGCCGTAGCCTACCTTATCCGGCGAGAGCACCGCCGGCTCTCGCTCGCAGCCCTGCCCCTTCTCGCCGCGCTCTTTATCGCCACGCGGAGCACCCTCGTTCCCCCGATAGAGCCGCCGGAAAACCTCACACCCGAAGCGCTCGCCGACTCCGGGCCCTGGGCGGCACCTTCGCTATACCTCATGGAGAAAGGCATCTCAATGCCGCCCGGCGCCTTTGTAGCCCTTTGCGGAGCCGCGGTCCTCACGGCGGTCTGCGCGCTCTTACCGGCCCGCTACCGGACCTGGAGCACGCTAGCCGCGGTCCTTCTGGCGCTCGTCGTCTTTGTGGACCTCTTTGCCGCCGGCCGGGCGACCCTGATGCGCAACCTGGACACCGAGGGCGGCGGCGCTATTCGCAAGGTAGACCTGGGAGAATACTATGCCCCGACCGGAGCCGTAGAGTTCCTGCGTTCAGCCACGACCGGCGAGGAGCCCTCCCGGTATTTCGGCTACTACCCGCAGACCACCGACAGCGGGGCCACGGTCCCCTACTCCATCCGCTTTGACGAGCCGGAGACTAACGCCGTTCTGGCAAACAACCGGGCGAGCCTCTACAGTTTACAAAGCCTCCAGGGCTACAACCCAACCCACCTCGCCGCCTACGACGAATACCTCAAGGCGTTAAACGGCCGGTCCCAGAACTACCACGACGCCGACATCTTCGCCGGCGGCCTCGACTCGCCGCTGCTCGACCTCCTGAACGCCCGCTACATACTCGTCCCGACCGGCGTAGACTGGAAGAGTATCGAAAAGCTGAAACGCGAATATCCGACCGTTTACAAGGACGGCCGGGTAACGTTACTTGAGAATCAGGACGCGTTACCGAGAGCCTGGGTCGTCCACGACGCCCGGCAGGTGCGGCCGGGAGAGGCCCTGGATCTACTTTCCTCCGGAGAAGTAGACCCCCGCCGGACCGCGCTCCTCGAAGACGATCCACCAGAGCTTGCCGGAGAAACCAGCGCCTCCGGTGGGGCTCGCGTAACGGAATACGAGCCGGAAAAGATAGAAGTCGCGGCGTCAACCGGAAAACCGGGACTCTTGGTGCTCGGTGAGATCTATCACCCCGCCTGGAAAGCCTACGTGGACGGAGAGCCGGTGCCCGTCTACCGCGCCGACCACACCTTGCGGGCCGTCCGTATACCGGCCGGGGAGCACGCCGTCGAGTTGCGCTACGAATCCCGGGCGCTGACCGCCGGTCTGGTTGTATCCTTACTAACCGTGGCGGCGTTCCTTACCCTGGCAGCCATCCGGGTAATCGTAGCTACCCGGCGCAGGAAAGCCTCGCCAACCTCAGACCCCGAGAAAGGTGCCCGATGAGAAGATCCCTGTACACCCTCGCGGTCGTGGCGGCCATCGCCGTGGTCTTTGTACTGGCGGGCTGCGGCGCGGACCAGAGCAGTACCGGAGAAACCACAGCTTCCGGAAAAGAAACCACCGGACGGGCCACTACCGCGCAGAAGTACGACCCGCCGCGGCAAGCGCCTCCCGCGCCGGAGCCCGCCGACTCTCCTCCCGTATCCAGGGAGCCGGCCGGTAAGACCCTAGAGCTAGAAGCTTCTCCGGAAGGTCTTGAGGCGGACCCCAATACCGGGCTCGTGGCGGTCGGGCTGCGCAACCCCGACCGGCTCACGCTCGTCGACGGCGAGGGTGGTGAAGTTGTGCGGGGCGTGGACCTGCCCGAGTCGCCCCGGCATCTGGCTCTGGCTAATGCCGGAGGTCCGGTACTCATACCCGCCGAGCGGGCCAACGAGCTGGCGCAGGTCTCCCTGCCAGACGCCAAAGTGGTCGCCCGGACACCCGTCGGGGACTTCCCGCACGATGCAGCGGCCGGTGACGGCAAGATCTTCGTTATAAACGAGAAGGAAAACACCGTTTCGGTCATAGAGAATGGGGAGGTTACCCAGACGCTCGATACCCTGCTACAGCCGGGCGGCATCGCGGCCACCGGCGAAGGGCTCGTCGGGGTGGTCGGCGTCCGGGGCCTCGGTCTTGAGGTCTTTGACGCCAGCACCCTGAAGTCTGTCGGGCGCATAGACGCTGGCGAAGGCCCGACCCACGTGGTGACCGGTCCGGACAATCGCTTCTACGTCGCCGACACCCGCGGCGGGGCGGTCCTGATCTTTACCGCCCGGCCGGAACTGGAGCAGGCGAGCCGTATCTCCGTGCCCGGCGGCTCCCCGTACGGTATCGCTGTAGACCCCGAGCGCGGCTACCTCTGGGTGACGCTCACCGCCGAAAACCGTCTCGTCCAGTACGACATAACCCAAGAACCTCCTCGCAGGATCGCTAGCTACCCGACCGTCCGGCAGCCGAACAGCGTGACCGTAAACCCGGACACCGGTTTCGTCTACGTCGCGGGCGCGGCAAACAATGAGTTGCAGATCCTTGACCCCGAGAGTGCCCGGGCTGGCGAAAAAACCGGCGGTTAAGACCCTGCGATTAAGATCTATGGTTAAGACCGGCGGTTAGATACCTCCCTCGACCCGGTAAACGTAGCCATGGTCAAAAGCAAAGTCTTTTTCCGTTAGCGACGCCACCGTCCGCAGGAGTAGCCGTGGCAGAACCTTTCTAGAGAGGGCGAAAAGCCGGTCCATCTCATCTTCGGGCTCCGGGGTATCGACCGCGCCGGGCGTGTAATTTACCGGGAAACCTACGAGGGCGTAGGGTAGCTCCAGTTCGCCGGCAAGCACCGTCTCCGGTCCGCAGGTCTGGCTGACCGCCGCAACCCCCGCCGCTCGCAGCGGCGCTATCTCCGCCGCCGTGTTAAAGCGCGGACCGTTCACGTGCCCGTAGACACCACCAGAGGTAGAGTCTATCTCCAGGTTCTCCGCCGCGAGTGCGAGCCTCCTCCTGAGCCGCGGCGCGAACGGTTCGTCCTGTATAAGGTGTCCGCGCTCAGGGTCGTCCGGCTCGGTAAAGAACGTGCACGGCCCGCCGTCGGGCATCCGATTTTCCGGGAAGTACAGATCGTCGAAAAAAAGCGGCTCCCCGAGCGGTACCGCCCCGTCGACCACCCCGACCGCGGTCGTGGCGAGTACCGCCCGCGCCCCGAGGTCCTTTAGCGCCTTTAAATTAGCCCGGTGGGCGACCGTGTGCGGCAGATTCCGGTGCCCGGCCCCGTGGCGGGAGATGCCGCCGACCCGCCACCGGGCTTCGCCGACCTCCATAACGGCGACCTCGACGGTTCCGTAGCGGGTCTCCACGGAGCGGTTCTCGGACGCGCCGGGAAGATCGTAGAGCCCGGAGCCCGTAATAACGCCGACGTCTATCTTCAAAGCGGATTTATCTTCGCGCCCGGCCCCGGGCGGCTTCGAGCGTGTTGTAGAGGAGCATCGCCCGGGTCATCGGGCCGACGCCGCCCGGTACGGGGCTTATATACGAAGCTACCGGCTCCACCTCGTCAAACCTCACGTCCCCGGTAAGACCGCCGCCAGCTTCTACTTCCCGGCGGTGGATTCCGACGTCGACGATGGCTGCTCCTCTTTTCACGTACTCCTTACCCACCATCTCCCGCCGGCCTATGGCGGCGACGAGGATGTCGGCCCGGCTCGCTATCTCTGGCAGGTTTTGGGTGCGGGAGTGACAGACGGTTACGGTCGCGTTCTCGCGCAGGAGTAGCTGGGCGAGCGGCTTGCCGACCAGGTTCGAGCGGCCGAGGATCACGGCTTCTTTGCCGGAAATTTCCACCCCGCCGCGCTTTAGCATCTCGATTATGCCGTGCGGTGTGCAGGGGAGCAGGCTCGGGAGGCCGACGGCGAGGTTTCCAGCGCTCGCGGGGGAGAGACCGTCAGCGTCCTTGTCCGGGTCTATAGCGGAAATCAGGGGCAGAGGGTCGAGGGGCTCCGGCAGCGGTAGTTGCATAAAGAAAGCCGAGACCTCGGGAGCATTATTCAGATCCGAGATCCGGGCGGCTAGCTCCTTCTGGGAGACGGCGTGCCCGAAACGGTGGACCTCGGACTCTATGCCGACCTCGGCGCAGTCGTTCTGTTTGTTGCGCACGTAGGTCTCTGAGGCCGGGTTATCGCCGACCAGTATTACGTCGAGGCGCGGCGTCGCCCCGCGCTCCCGGAGTTCTTTTATCCCGGCGGCGACCTCGGAGCGTATCCCCGCGGCCATCGCCTTGCCGTCCAGGAGGCGGGCCATCCGCTAGACGACGGAGAGTAGCTTCGGGGCGACCTGCTTTTTGCGGCTCATGACACCCGGCAGGTCGATAACGCCGTCTTTGGCACGGGCCTCGAACGCTTTCTCCACCGGCGAGCACTCCCCGACGCACAGAAGCTCTGTGCCACCCTCGATGATGTCCGTAATCATGAGCGCCGCAAAGAGGTGGCCTTCCCTCTGGCGTTCTTTTTCCAGGGCTTCTATCAGTTCGTCCTTGCGCTCTATCAGGGCGGAGCCGACGGTCTCTATCTGGGCGATGCTCATCGTACCGTCGGAGCTTGAGCCGTATTCCTTGGCGTCGCGGGTAATGATCTCCTCCGCCGAGAGGTCCGAGACGTCCGACGAAGCCTCGAACATCTCCATACCAAATTTCTGGGCGTCGAGCCCATATAACTTCTCGACGTACTTCACCACCTCGCGGTCGCGGTCGGTGGTCGTCGGGGAGTTCAGGATTACCGTATCCGAGAGGACCGCCGCGAGCAGTATCTTTGCGACCGGCTCCTCCGGGTCCAGTCCGTTCGCCTGGTAGCGCTCCAGGATCAGGGTAGCCGTAGAGCCTATAGGGTCGAAGGTCGCGGCTATCGGGACGTTGGTCTCGATGTTGCCGACGTGGTGGTGGTCGAGTATCTCCACGACCTGCGCCTCCTCGACCCCCGAGACGCTCTGGCCGACTTCGGCGTGGTCCACGAGTATCACCCGTCGCGGTTCGGGGTTTAAGAGGTTGGTCCGGGTGACGACGCCGGTGGGCTTATTGTCGTCGTCGACCGCTATCGCCGCCCGGTAGTGAACCTCCATTACCTGCTCGGTTATGTCCGTGAGCAGGTCGTCCGGGGAGACGGTCAGTGGGTCGCTGCTCATTACCTCCCAACAGGGCACGGCGAGCTGGAGCATGCGGCTCGTCACGTAGGAGTCGAGCGGCGAGAGTATGACCGTCGTACCCCGCTCCTCGGCCATCTTGAGGACCTCGTCTTGCGGGCGGACGCCGTTTGAGATAACGAGGACTCCGGCGCCGAGCTCTATAGCCCGCCGCTGGCCCCGCTCGCGGTCCCCGATCACCACGATGTCCCCGGGGTCCATGGCCTTCCCCATCGAGTCCACGCTCATCGAGATCACCCACAGCTTGCCGCTGACCGGCTTGTCTTCTCCGACGAGCAACTCGCCTTCCAATACTTCTACTATGGCGCAGGCCGAGACCGGGGTTTCGGCGAACGTCGAGGGCTCCCGGGACTCCCTTATGTACATGCGGGCGAGGTCCCGCTCGGTGACGAGCCCGACGAGCGAGCCGTCGTCTTCCACTATCGGGACTTGGCTGATGTTCTTGCGGGCCATCGCGAGGCCGACGTTGCGCAGCGGGTCGTTCTTCTTGGCTACCGCGACGTCTTCGGCCATTACGTCTTTTACCCGCAGCCGGATGTGCCGGATAAGCTTAGGGCTCTTTGCGCCGCTGTTCTCCAGCGCCCACTCGGTCTGGGAGTTGGCCTCCCCGAGCCGGGCCGGAGCATAGACGTTGTCCGGGTCTATGAGGTTTTTAAGCGCCGCGTAACCTATGGCGGACGCTACCGTGTCGGTATCCGGGTTCTTGTGCCCGGTTATGTAAATGAAAGCCACCCCTGTCTCCTTCTAATTCTCGACTCTGGTCAGCGGCGCCAGTTCCGGGACGAGGATCCTCTCGCCAGCCTCGGCCCCGAACCGGACCACGACCTTGCCAGCCGTAGATTCTACGACCTCTCCGACCCCAAACTTCGCGTGACGCACCTTCTCCCCCACCCGGTACATCGCCGCGCCCGGTTCTCCACCGCTCTTTCCCGAGCTTTTTGTACCCATCGTACCCATCCGCCGCGCCGGAGACACCCCGCCGGAGAAGCCGCCGGCAGAACCACCGAGGCTCCCGCCGGGGACCGTGCTGGCCAGAAACTCCTCCGGTATCTCGGATAGAAAGCGCGAGGGCATCTGGTACTCCCGGTCGCCACCCCAACTGGAGCGGAGCCTAGCGTGGGTCAGGGTCAGGGACCGCATCGCCCGCGTGATGCCGACGTAGCACAGCCGCCGCTCTTCCTCCAGGTTCTGCTCGTCGAGCGAGCGGGAGTGCGGGAAGGTCCCCTCCTCCATGCCGACGACAAAGACGTGCGCGTATTCGAGGCCCTTGGCATTGTGGAGCGTCATAAGGGTGACCCGGCCGCCCTCGGAGCCGGCGGCCAGCCGGTCGGCCTCCGAGTAGAGCGCCTGCTCCTGCAAGAAACCATCCAGCGTCGGTTCCGACTCGTAACGCTCGTACTCCCGGGCCGCGTTTACCAGCTCTTCCAGATTTTCAAGGCGCGACTCCGCTTCTACGGTACGCTCGGCTTCCAGTTCTTTACCATAGCCAGACTCGTCGAGGACGGTGGAGATCAAGGCCGCCGGCGGCGTCTCCCGCGCCGCGGTCCGCCACCCCTCGAATAATTCCCGTACCGTGGCGCAGGCTTTTAGCGCCTTGCCGGAAAGACCGGCTTCACCGGCTTCCGAGAGCGCCTCGTAGACGGATATCCCGTTTCGTCGGGCGTACTCCGTGAGCCTGGCAACCGAAGTAGCCCCGAGGCCGCGTTTCGGGGTGTTGATAATCCGCTCCAGAGAGACCGAGTCAGCGGGGTTGGAGATCACGGAGAGGTAGGCGACAGCGTCTTTGATCTCCGCCCGCTCGTAGAACCGGACCCCGCCGACGATCTGGTACGGAACCCCCTCCCGCACCAGCACGTCCTCCAAGGCCCGGCTCTGGGCATTGGTCCTGTAGAATACCGCCACGTCCGACGGCTTCGCTGAGGCGAAGCTTCCATCTATAAGCCGCTCTATTTCGGAAACCACAAACCGCGCCTCAGCATACTCGTCCGCCGCCGTGAACACCCGGATGCGGTCGCCGCCAGGACCGGCAGTCCACAACTCTTTCGCCTTGCGCGAGGCGTTGTTCGCCACGACCGCGTTCGCCGCGTTCAGAATAGTCTGGGTCGAGCGGTAGTTCTGTTCGAGCTTCACGACCTTCGCTTCCGGGTAGTCCCGCTCGAAATCCAGAATATTCCGGATGTCAGCTCCTCGCCACGAGTAAACTGAGTTGTGGGTAACAATACCGTTGGCTACGAAATTATGCGTGCCCTCGACGTCCAGGTCGTAGACGGGCCGGTCCAGGACGACTCTCTCCACGGAAGAAACGACCTCGTAGCCGCCCTCTTCGTCGAAGAGAACCATGCCCGGCCTCACGGACCCGGCGGTTGTGAACGGCAGCGAGTTGGTCTCCCGGTGTCCTCCACTCTCCCCGAGCCTGGCTTGCAGGATTGGGGTTATATCTAGCGAGCCGCTTATACGGTCCGAGATCCGCATTAGCTCTCCGAAGTCTTTGCGGCAGGTCTCGAAGCGCCAGCTCCGGGACCCTTCCTTTGCGGGGCGTACGGAGAGCCCGAGCGACTCAAGAGCTTCCTTCCCCTCCTCGTCGCGGCCGACCATCGAGATCCGGTGCATCGGCGATGCGCCCCGGCGGTCCCCGCAGAGCGTTATGACCAGATTCCTCCGCCGCCCGGTATGGCTCTGCGGCCGGTAATGGGGACTTTCAAATTCCAGGCCGCTCTCGGCCAGCAAATCTACGGCACTACTTTCGGTGTCGAAGAGGGAGAAAACTCTTTTTATGTGTGCCTCGTCGTGGACTAATCCGCCGCTGCCGCGACCCCGGCGGGGCACGAACGGCAGCGTCGGGATGCGGTGCCGCAGGGAGAGGATCGTCTCTTCAGCCCGGGCCTCGTTCTCCGAGGCGTGGGTGGAGAGAACCCAGATCGCGTCCGCGTGCTCCTGGCGGCACCGCTGCACAAACCCGACCACCGGCTTTATACGTCCCTTTGTGTAGACTTGCGAGGTACCCAGCCGGTAACCGATGCCCTTCTTGTACATCAGGTACGTAAAGTACGTCTGAGGCGTCAGGCCGAGCCGGTAACCCGCGAAGTGCGTATGCTCGGGTGTACTCACCAGTTCCCGACCCGAGGCGGTGGTTATACGCACGCCGTCCTTCCGCACGCTCCGGGCTACGCCCGTTACCGCGGCGGACCGGAACTCTCCGCTACCGCACGCGCTGAGGACCTTATCGCCCTTCTTTACGTCCTCTATAGGTTTCTCCGCGCCGTCCGCCATCCGGACCGGCGTACCTTCCGCGAGACACTGATCGTCGTCACCGACGACACATAAGTTACGATGTTCGGCGGCCAGGAGGTTGACGAGCCGGTACTGGGCGTGGTTGGTGTCCTGGTACTCGTCCACGTGAACGTATTTGAAGCGGGTCTGATAGCGGCTCCGGACCTCGGGGAAAACCTCGAGGAGGGCGACGGTCTGCATGATCAAGTCGTCAAAGTCCATCGCGTTGTTTTCGTACAACCGCTTCTGGTAGAGCGCATAGACCTCGGCGACGTTCTCGGCCATGTAGCCTTCTGTGCTCTTGAGGTAGTCGTCGGCGTCCATGAGGGCGTTTTTGGCGGCGCTGATCTGGGCGGCGAAAGAGCGCGGGTTGAACCTTTTGGGGTCTTTGCCAAGCTCTATGATGCACCGCTTTACGACCCGCTGCTGATCGGCCCCGTCGTAGATAGTGAATTCCCGCTTGTACCCGAGCTTTTCGGCGTGGACCCTCAGTATCCGGGTGCAGAAGGCGTGAAAGGTCGAGACCCACATCTTTCTCGACTCCGGCCCGACGAGGTCTGCGACCCTTTCTTTCATCTCGGCGGCCGCTTTGTTGGTGAAGGTTATGGCGAGTATCTCGTGGGGTGCGGCGAGCCCTTCGGCGAGCAGGTGGGCGATGCGGTGAGTGAGCACTCGGGTCTTACCGCTGCCGGCTCCGGCTAGGATCAGGACCGGCCCCTCGGTGTGCGTGACGGCGTCTAACTGCGTGTGGTTTAGAGATTCCAGAAGCATGCCGGCAAAGTATAGCAGCGGCGAACCGCCTCCGGTTCCGGCTACTCGTGGCTAGCACTCACCCGCGCCACAGCCGGTGTAACCGCACTTCGACCTTTTTGTCTCCGTTCTCGACGAGCGTGCTCCCGGTCGCGGTTACGAATCCCCGACCCTGCATCATGTCGAGAAACGCGGGCGTATCCTTGCGGCGCGGGTCGGCGAATACCGCCTCGCCGCCCGTATCCAGCAGCGCCTCTACGAGGTCCGCGAGCAACGGCTGATTCCGGGGCTCGTAGAGCACGTCGGCAGCCAGGATCCGGTCAAAGCGTTTGAGGCTCGCTTTTTCGGGCGAACGCCAGTCGAGGTAGGCGGTTTCAAGCTCCCGGCCGGTTTGCGCCCGGGCATTGTAGGCGGCGAAGTCGAGCGCCGCCTCGTAGTGGTCGGTCGCCAGGGCGGAGGCACCACCTGCGAGGGCGACGATGGAGGGCAGCCCGATACCACACCCGAGTTCCACGGTCCGGGTGCCGGAGAGGTCCTCCCCATCTAGAAACCGGGCGAGGCCAATAGCACTCGGCCACAACTCGGCCCAATACGGCAGCCGCTCGTCACGCTCGAACTCGTCCTCGTCGATCAGGGCGTCAGCGTCGTCCGGGTGGGCGAGCCGGTAAGTCTTTGAGCCTACCTTTATCCGGGTCTCTGAAATCTCCGTCTTACCCCGGAGATGCGAGAGTAACTTTTCGGGGTAGCTACTATCCGCGGACGCCCCGGAACTCAGTTAGAAGCGACGCTCTTCTCGCGGGCGGCGCGGCTCTCGTGTTCGAGGTCGGCGAGTTGGGCGATGCTGTAGCGGCCGAAGACGTCTTCGAGGGCTTCCCGAGCCTCATCCCAGACCTTACTCGTCGCACACAGCGGCGCGTCGGCGATGTAGCAGGTGCCACCGGCGCTGCACCGCGCGGGACGAACTTCGCCGTCCAGAATCTCGACTATATCGAGCACGGAGATCTCCTCGGTCGGCATCGCGAAGCAGAATCCGCCCCGGGCTCCGCGGCGGCTTTCCACGATGTTGGCCCGCCGCAAATCGCCGAAGATCTGCTCCAAAAAACGCTCCGGGATGCGCTGGCGGCGCGCTATCTCCGCGACCCCGAGCGGCTTACCGCACTCGTTTAGCGCAAGCTCCATAAGCGCCCGGACCGCGTACTTGCTTTTCTGCGTTAGCCTCAAAGTCTTGTCACCCGCTCGTAAAAATAATCTGCTTTGTGATCTTACCAGATGAAAGCCTCGCCGGGACGGAGATTTTGTAACACCTGCTATGTTTCTACTACGCTTTTGCCGTACCGGGGCTCGTGTTGCGGGTTAGTTTTCTCCGAGGTCTATATCCCGGTCGAGGTACTGGCGCATGGCGCTTTCCATGCGTTCCCCGGTAACCAGGAACACGGCACGCCGGCCGATGTCTACGCCGTGGTCGGCGATACGTTCGAGGTAGTGAACGACCAGGGCCGCCTTGACCCGCCACTCGGGGGAGCCGACTCCGCTACCGGAGGGGTTGGCGATCAGGTTCATAGCCTCGGAGTAGAGCAGGTCTACCTTGTCGTCGGCGGCTTGGAGATTCTGGGCGCGGTCGATGTCGCGACTCTTGAAGACTTCGAGCCCCTCGTGGAAGAGGTTCCGGGCCGAGCGGGCCATCTCGGCCAGGGCTTCTTCGAGGTCCTCGTCGTGCTCCTGTTCGGCAGTCTCGGTGATGGCCTGGCAGATATGCTCCGTGAGGGTCCCGGAGCGTACGAGGTGGTTGGTAACGGCTTGCACGGTATACAGGAGCCGGAGGTCCCGGGCCACGGGAGCCTGGCGGATCTGGAGCATCATGCAGTCCTCGTCTATCTCCGCCCCTCGGGCTTTGTACCCGGCATCGGAGCCGAGTTGGGCTCTCGCGAGTTCCACGTCCTGGTTCTCCATGGCCTCCACCATGTTGCCCAGGGAGCGTTCCACCTCCCCGCCGAGCGCCGCAACGCTCTGTACAAGTTCGTCGAGTTCTTGTTGGAAAGCCTTTCGTGCCATGTCTACGCCGGTTCTTCTACCCAAAGCGTCCGGTAACGTAGTCTTCTGTTTCCTGGCGCTCGGGGTTCGAGAACATCTTCTGCGTCTCGTCGAACTCCCAGAGCTCGCCCGGGTCCCCGAGGTTCTCGATGTAGAAGAAGCCCGTGTAGTCCGAGATGCGCGAGGCCTGCTGCATGTTGTGCGTGACGATGGCGACCGTGTAGTCCTTTTTGAGGTCGTTCATGGCGTCTTCTATCTTGGTCGTCGAGATCGGGTCCAGAGAAGAGGCCGGCTCGTCCATGAGTATTATCTCCGGCTCGATGGCGAGCGTGCGCGCGACGCACAACCGCTGCTGCTGGCCGCCGGAGAGCGAGTTCCCGCCCTGTTGTAGTTTGTCTTTGACCTCGTCCCACAGCGCCGCCTGGCGCAGGGTCCGCTCGACTATCTCGTCAAACTCGCTCTTCTTATGTCCGCCGCCGAGCTTTAGACCGGCGACCACGTTGTCGTAGATGCTCATGGTCGGGAAGGGGTTCGGCTTCTGAAAAACCATGCCGACCCGGTGACGAACCCTTACCGGGTCCACATCCTTGCCGTAGATATTTTCGCCGTCCAACAGCACCTGTCCCTCGGCCCGGCCGCCGCGGGCGACTTCGTGCATCCGGTTCAAGCAGCGGATGAACGTACTCTTGCCGCATCCCGACGACCCGATAAACGCGGTGACCTTGTTGCGCTCGATGTTCATGGTTACGTCCGTCAGCGCCTTGAAGTTGCCGTAGTAGGCGGAGAGGCCAGATATCTCCATGGCAACGGTATCCTTGCCGGGACCCTGGCCCGATCCCGCTTTCTGATCTGGCCGCTCGGTTTTTCTCTTCTCCGAAGTCATGTTCTTCCGGGTCCCAGCCTTCTCTTTGCTCTCTTTTTCAGCTTTTTTGCCAAAGGTCATGTTATCCCCTTTTGTACTTTAAGGCGACCGTCGTTACTTGATTGATCCCGACCCGCCCTTGAAGATCAACCGCGCACCCAGGTTCAGACCGAGTACTATCACTATTAGCAGCAGCGCCGCTCCCCATCCCACCTCCTGAACGCGCTCGTAGGGCGAGGTAGCCTGCCCGTAGAGCGTGAGCGGCAGGGCCGCGATAGCGCCGTCAAACGGGCTCGTGTTCCAGAACGTGTTGCCGAGGATGGTAAAGATGAGCGGGGCCGTCTCGCCGGCAACCCGGGCCACGGCCAGAAAAATCCCCGTGAGCACACCGCTTATGGCCGTCGGCAGCACGACCCGCAGGATAGTCTTCCACCGCGGTATCCCTAGAGCCAGCGAGGCTTCCCGGATGTCGTCGGGGACGAGGCGGATAATTTCTTCCGCCGAGCGGGTGACAATCGGGACCATGAGTATCGCCAGGGCGAAGGCCCCGGCGGTCGCGCTGTAACCAAAGTTGAGGACTATCAGGCCGTAGGCGAACACCCCGACCACGATGGACGGTATCCCGGTCATGGTATCGGCCACGAACCTTATAAAGTCCCCGAGCCGGTTGTCGCCGTACTCGGCCAGGTATATTCCGGCCATGATGCCCGCCGGCACCCCCATAAGGCTCGCCATACCCACGATGATCAACGTCCCGACTATCGCGGGTCCCACCCCGCCTCCACTACCGTAGAGCTGCGGCAAGCCGGTAAAGAACGTCAGGTCCCAGGCTCCGAGCCCTCTTATGACCACGTAGATCAGGATCGCCATAAGCGGCACGAAGGCTGCCAGGGCGCAAGCGTAGGCCAGGACCGTCATAACCCTGTCGGTTATTTTGCGGCGACGGTAGCGACCGGAGCCCGTCGAGAGACTGCTCAAAGTACTAACTCCCTTCAGGTCCGCGGCTCAGGAAGAGCATCATGAGCCGGGCTGCCACGTTGATAGTAAAAGTGATGATGAACAGGATCAGGGCGATGTAGATCAGGGCGGATTCCAAAAGGCCGCTTGCCTCCTGAAACTGGGACGCGATAATGCTCGACATTGTAGCCCCCGGCTCGAACAGAGAAGAGAAAATCTCCGGCCGGGTGCCCATGATGAGCGTTACCGCCATCGTCTCCCCGGCCGCCCGGCCGAGACCCAAGGAGATGGCCCCAAGAATTCCGCTCTTGGCCGACGGTAGGACCGCCATCCGGAACATCTCCCACCGGGTCGCCCCAAGCGCCAGCATCCCCTCTCGCAGACCGTCGGGTACGGCCTGGATTACGTCCCGCGAGATCGCCGCGACCGTCGGCAGGACCATGACGGCGAGCACCACGCTCGCCGTAAACACACTGATACCCGCGAAGGTACCGGAGAATATCGGTAGCCAGCCAAAGACCGCCTGTAGCGGCGGCACCACGTACTGACCTAACCAGGGCCCGAGAACGACGAGCCCCCAGAACCCGTACACGATGGACGGGACGGCGGCCAGCATCTCGACCACGAAACCTACTATCTGGTTCAACCGGCGCGGCGCTATCTCGACCAGGTAAGCGGCGATACCGACGCCTATAGGCCCGGCGAAGAGGATGGCGAACGCCGCAGAGACCAGAGTCCCGTAGATAAACGGTAGGGCTCCGTACAGGCCATTCTGCGGTTGCCACTGCGTGCTAAATAGAAAGCTCCACCCAAACTCTTCCCGGGCGACCGTACTCTGAAACCACAGTTCCCACATGATACCGGCCGTGATGACCAGCAGGAGGAGCGCGAAGAGCAGGGCCACTATCCGGAAGATCCCGTCACCTATGTTCCCGCGCCGAAACTGCTTTAGCACCTCGAACCGGGAGACTAGCGCGTTCAGCATGAAGCCTCGGTATCCCCTCCGTTAATTAATAGCTGCACAATAAATCCTCCGCGGAATTGTAAACCACGAGAGGAGCCCGTGAAGGCCCCTCTCGCGCACAGAATAGTAGCTAATCTAGCCTTCGTAGCACTTGGTCCCGTTGGCTTCCAGGCTCCGGATAAAGTCCTCGTCCCTTTGGACGACCTTGTCGGGGATCTGGGCGTAGTTCAGGTCCGGGGCGAACTGCTGACCGTCGTGGGTTACGTACCAAGCCATCTCGGCGACCGCCTTGCACTGAGCCAGATCGTCCTGCTGCTGGCGCACCAGGAGCCAGGTCAGGCCGGTGATGGGGTATACTCCCTCGCCCTGGGGGTTCGTCTCGGAGATCGTCACCCGCAGGTCATCCGGGATCTCGGCCTGCGCTATAGCCGCCTTGGCGGAGTCCACGCTCGGCTCGGTAAAGCCCGTCTCCTGGGTGCCGATGGCGGCGGCGGGGAGGTCGGTGCTCGCGGCGTACTCGAAGCCGACGTAACCTATGGCGCCGTCCGTCCGCTGGACCTGTCCGGCGACACCCTCGTTGCCTTTAGCGCCGATGCCGGTCGGCCAGTCGAGCGACTTGCCCGCGCCAGGGCCGTTTGCCCACTCCTGGCTTACCGCTGCCAGGTAGCTAGTATAAATGTTCGAGGTTCCCGAAGAGTCCGAACGGTGGACCACCGTAATCTCGGAGTCCGGTAAGTTCGCGTCCGGGTTGATATTGGCGATTGCCGGGTCACTCCAGGTGGTTATGTTGCCGAGGAATATGTTAGCCAGCACCTCACCGGTAAGTTGCAGGTTCTCCACACCCTGCACGTTGTAGGCCGCCACCACTGGTCCCCCGACCGTAGCGATGTGCCTCGGGTTGCCCCCGGCCTGCTGCATCTCCTCTTCGCTCATCGGGGCGTCCGAGGCCCCAAAAGCCACCGATTTATTAGTGAAGTTCTCGATCCCGGCCCCCGAGCCGACCGACTGGTAGTTGACCTGTGGTCCATCATTTTGGGCGAGTCCCTGGAACATCCTGGTGTAGACCGGCGCCGGGAACGAAGCTCCCGCCCCGTTGATGCTCTGGGCCATCTCGGCGTTACCGCCACCGCCGCCCGTGTCACCGCCTCCGGAGCCGGAGTCATCGCTACTTCCAGCCTGGTTTCCACAAGCCGCGCCTCCCGCCAGCGCGAGCGCCAGAACGGCCCCGGCACCCAGCATCCTCCACCGCACAACTCTAGTCAAACTACGTCCCCTTTCTCAACTCAGACCGGTAGAGAACCCGGCCCGGATAACGGCTCAACTTCCACAAGAGATCATAGGGCATCAGATACGCTATTTAGTTTCAAATGTGTAAACAGAACTTTAAATGTATGTTAAACGGCGCACGGTTATATACTTTATATTGTTGTTTAGCTGCAAGTTAACTACTACCGGATACGGGTGCTGTCGCGCGACAGCCTATCTGTAGTCCGGCCAAAGAGCAATTATCTGCCGCACGCTCCGCCAAAACCAGGAGCCGCTATCCTTTCCGGACAAAATGTGGAACCTGGATCTGGCTGAAAACTTACTTCCTAATAATTACGACGTCCAAATTTGCAAGAGCCTTCAAGAGACTCTGTACCTCAGTTCAACCCGATACTTGATAATAGCATATCAGTATTAGACTATAGCAACTACTTAAAGGGGTGGTTAATGAGAAACGGGGATCCGGCATCTAGGGTAGCGGCAGTGCGACATTTCAACCGCTTTATAACGCGGGAGATCGGGGCACTGCGCGAGGGGTTGTTACACACGCCCTACTCTCTGACCGAGGCTCGCGTCCTCTCCGAGATTGGGCGTCACGGGGACTTGACGGCTTCTGGATTGTCACGCGAGTTGGAACTGGACCCCGGTTACCTGAGCCGCCTTCTGGCCGACTTCGAGCGGCGAGGGCTCGTTAGAAAGCTCCGTTCGGATAAGGACGCCCGCCAGCGGCTCCTCTCGCTTACCGACGCTGGTAGAGATGCCTTCACGGTACTCGACGACCGCGCACGCGAGGAGGTCTCCGAAATGCTCGGGGCACTGTCCGGAGCAGAGCAGCAGCGCCTACTCGATGCCATGCGCACCGTCGAGGACGTGTTGAGCAACGACGTTTCGGGGAAAGGGTTCAAGTACTCCCGGCCTTTCTTCTTGCGCGGGCACGAGCCCGGCGACATAGGCTGGGTCGTCCACCGGCATGGGACGCTCTACGCCCGGGAGTACGGCTGGGACGAGAGCTTCGAGGCGCTGGTCGCCCGGATCTCCGCAGACTTTATCGACGGCTACGACCTGCGGAAAGAGCGTTGCTGGATCGCCGAGATGAACGGCGAAAGGGTCGGGTGCGTCTTTGTTGTAAAGGCCAACGATAAGGTCGCCAAGCTGAGGCTACTGCTGGTAGACCCGAAAGCCCGTGGCCTGGGCCTCGGTACCCACCTTGTCGAAGAGTGCATCCGGTTCGCCAGAAGCCGCGGGTACAAAAAGCTCACGCTCTGGACCAACAGCGTGCTGGACGCCGCCCGGCACGTCTACGAAGAGCAGGGGTTCAAGCTGGTTGAGGAAGAAGCGCACCAAAGCTTCGGCAAAGACCTCGTCGGGCAGAACTGGGAGCTTACCCTCTAGCGCCGGGACGGTGCCCGGCGGCAGAGAGTTACTCCCACTCGATGGTGCCGGGCGGTTTGCTGGTGATGTCTAAAGCCACGCGGTTTACGCCGGGGACCTCGTTTATGATGCGGTTGCTGACGCGTTCTAAGAGGTCGTAGGGCAGGCGCGCCCAGTCGGCGGTCATGGCGTCGTCGCTGGTTACGGCCCGGATCACTACCGGGTAGGCATACGTCCGAGCGTCGCCCATGACGCCCACGGAGTGTATCGCCGGTAAGACCGCGAAGCTCTGCCACAGGTCGCGGTAGAGGCCGGCGGTCCGGATCTCGTCTTGCAGGACGAAGTCCGCCTTGCGGAGAATTTCTAGCCGCTCGGCGGTGACATCCCCGATCACGCGTATCGCAAGCCCCGGTCCCGGGAACGGCTGCCGCCATACCATCCTTTCGGGCATCCCTAGCTCCGCCGCGACCACCCGCACCTCGTCTTTAAAGAGGTTCCGCAGCGGCTCGACGAGGTCGAGGTCCATCACTTCCGGCAACCCGCCGACGTTGTGGTGGCTTTTTATCCGGGCGGCGTCCCGCGTGCCGCTTTCTATGACGTCCGAGTACAGCGTACCCTGCACGAGGAACTTCGCGTCCTCTATCTTGCCAGCTTCCTCCTCGAAGGTCCGGATAAACTCCTCGCCGATGATCTTGCGTTTCGCCTCCGGGTCGGTGATGTTCGCGAGCTTGTCCAGAAAGCGGCCTCGGGCATCGACGTGGATCAGCGGCACGTCGGAGTTCTCGCCGAAAGCTTCCACGACTTGATCCGCCTCGTTCTGCCTCAACAGCCCCGTGTCCACAAAGACGCTCGTCAGGTTGTCCCCGACCGCCCGGTGGACGAGCATGGCCGCCGTCGCCGAGTCCACACCGCCGGAAAGCCCGCAGATAACCTTCGAGTCCCCGACCTGCGACCGCACCTTCTCGACCGCGTCGGTAATGATGTTGACCGGCGTCCACTCCGGCTTGCAGTCACAGACCTCAAACAGGAAGTTCTTCAAAATTTCGAGGCCGTACTCGGTGTGGCGGACCTCCGGGTGAAACTGAACCCCGAAGCGCCCGCCGTAAAGCTCCGGCTCCTCGAACGCGATGATCGGCACCGACGGCGTTTCGGCGGTCACCGAGAAACCTTCCGGCGGCGAGAATACCGCGTCCCCGTGGCTGGTCCAGGCTTGCTGCTCCTCCGGCGTACCGGCGAAGATGCCCCGAGGTTCTTTCACCTGGATTCTGGAGCGTCCGTACTCCCGGATCTGGACCGCCCCGACCTCGCCGCCCATCTGCAGCGCCATAAGCTGCATCCCGTAGCAGATACCAAAGAGCGGCACGTCAAGGTTGAATAGCTCGTCGGCGACCCGCGGAGCCCCCTCTTCGTAGACGCTATTCGGGCCGCCGGAGAGGATGACGCCTTCCGGTTCTCGGGCCAGAATTTCGTCCACCGGGGTATCATAGGGAATAAGCTCCGAGTAGACGCGGGCCTCGCGGACCCTGCGGGCGATGAGTTGTGCGTACTGCCCACCGAAGTCCAGGACCAGTATCAACTGGTTACCTCCTAACCCATCCCCACGCCTTGAGAGCGTTGCTCAGCCTTGCCCTCGGTATTCAAGGACGGGGCGTACATGATCTCCGCTTTCTGGAATTCCCTTATGTTCTGGTAGCCGGTGGTCGCCATGCTCATCTGGAGCGCGCCCATGAGGTTGAGCGTGCCGTCGTTCTCGCGGGCGGGGCCGACCAGTATCTCCTCCAAAGTGCCGGAAGACTTGGTTTTTATGCGGGTACCGCGCGGCAGCGTCGGGTGGAAGGTCGCCATTCCCCACGAGTAACCGCGTCCCGGTGCTTCCTCGGCTTTGGAGAACGCGCTACCGAGCATTACGGCGTCCGCTCCGCAGGCTATGGCCTTCGCAACGTCGCCGCCGGTCCGCATGCCACCGTCGGCTATCACGTTCACGTAGTCGCCGGTCTCGAAGTAGTGGCGCATCCGGGCGGCTGCAGCGTCAGCTATCGCGGTCGCCTGGGGCACCCCGACACCTATGACTCCACGGGTTGTACATATTCGGCCCGGCCCGACCCCAACGAGCACCCCGACGGCTCCGGTACGCATGAGGTGAAGTGCTGTCGAGTAGCTCGCGCACCCGCCGACCACGACGGGAACGTTCAGTGACGGGATGAACTCTATAAGGTTCAAGGGCTCTACGGTCTTTGAGACGTGCTCGGCGGAGACGACCGTACCCTGGACCACGAGGACGTCGAGGCCGGCTTCTATGGCGGCCTGGTGGTAGCGCTCGACGCGCTGGGGTGTGAGGGAGGCGGCGGCGAGGACACCGCGGTCTTTAATCTCCTGGACGCGGCGGAAGATCAACTCTTCCTTGATAGGCTCCTCGTAGATTTCCTGCATGAGCCGGGTCGCCTTGTGCTCCGGCAGGCTGGCTATCTCCTCGAAGACGGGCTCTGGGTCCTCGTACCTGGTCTGTAGACCTTCGAGGTTCAAGACCGCGAGTCCGCCTAGCTGCCCGAACTTCCCCGCGACCGCCGGATCAACCGCGGAGTCGAGCGCGCTCGCCAGACACGGCAGGTCCAAGTACAGGTCCCCGAGACGCCAGGAGATGTCCACGTCTTCGGGGTCCCGGGTCCGCCGGCTCGGGACTATGGCGATCTCGTCTAGTCCATACGCCCGGCGCGCCGTTTTTCCACGGCCGATCTCAATGTCCATAAAGCCTCAAAATCCTTTCACATCACGGTTCTCTGAGAGCGCCGTCTCTACCAAAGCGGTTTATACGACGAAGCCCACGGACTGAAGTCCGTGGGCTTTCGACCATAGTTTTCTTCCAGCTCGCGCAACGTCAGCTTATGCTACCCCTTGTTACCCGTAGGGGTCAAGCCACAAAGAGAGACGTTTTGCAGGTTAGCCGCAAAATTACGCCTATCGTTGTATCGGGCTACCGGCATCCGTCAGGCAGCGGCACCCTCCGGGATCAAGATTCCCCGGCCGCCCGGTATCCGCCCGTTGTTCAGGTCGTCCACCGCTTCGTTCAAAGCATCTAAGGAGTAGGTGTGGGTCTGCAAACTGACCTTGCCCTGTGCCTGGAGCACCATAAGCTCCGCCAGGTCGTTGTAAGTGCCGACCAGGTTGCCGATGATGTTCCGCTCGGTCGAAATGATGTCTATGGTCTGCACCTCGACCGCGCTACCGTAGCCGATCACGAAGTGCGAGCCAGCCTCGCGGGTCATGTTCCACGCGTCGGCCTGCGCCCCCTGCTCCCCGACAAAGTCCAAGACAACCTCTGCCCCCTGCCCATCGGTCATCTGGAGGACTTTGTCTATGTGGGAGCCGTCGGCCTGCACGGTCTGATCCGCCCCGATACGCTTTGCGGCTTCCAGCGCCTCTTCGGAGCGGTCCACCACGATAATTTCGGTGGCGCACAACGCGTTCAGGGACTGGATGCCGATGTGCCCGAGACCTCCGGCCCCGATGACCACCGTCCGGGTGCCGGGGTGGAGCATCGGCACGGCCTTTTTTACCGCGTGGTAGGCGGTAAGGCCCGCGTCGGCGTGGGCGGCCACGTCTTGCGGCTCTACACCCTCAGGCAACTTTACTACCGCCCGGGCGTTGGTCTTTAGAAGCTCGGCAAAGCCGCCGTTGGAGTCGATGCCGGGAAATGCGGAGTTCTCGCAGTGCATATCGTCCCCGGCCCGGCAAGCCCGGCACAGCCCGCAAGTTACGAGCGGGTGCACGATCACCGCGTCGCCGACCGTCACGTTGGAGACCGCGGCACCCACCTCATGGACCCACCCGGCGTTCTCGTGACCCGGAGTATAGGGTAGCTGTATACCAGTCAGGGGAGCCCACTGACCCTCGATGACGTGCAGGTCCGTCCGGCACAGTCCCGCCCCGCCGATGCGGACGATAACGTCAAAGGGACCAGTGACCCCCGGCTCCTCGACACTCTCCAGCTTTAGCGGCTCGGTGCCTATGTGCTCGTTATACTCGTAGAGTCTCGCTGCTTTCATACCGCCTCCTTAAGACGTTCCTAGAGAGCCGAAACCAACCCTAGTCTCTTGCCTTCACCTAGAGCTTCCCCTGCTCCGAAGACAAACATATCCCTTTCAGGCGTTATGTTAGCAAAACCAGCTTACGAAAAGAAGCCATCCGCCCGAACGATACACGCCAGATACATAAAACCCACGGCTTGTTAGGCCGTGGGTCACCATTCGTCCCCCGGTTGCTGTGGTTTCCAGGTACGCTTTACTCGTCACCTAGAGGAGGTAACCGGCTGGCACCGACGCGGAGTTTAGAGAAATCCTAGTAGCGAAAGTATGATAATAACGACGATTACTATTACCACTATGGTTATTATGTTTCTAGTCCCCATGCTCTCACCTCCCCCGATATCCGACTCGGCACGTCGATCCTAGGGTTACTCGGCCCTCACCTCTCTGCACCTACCGAACATCTTACACCTTCTACACCGGCGAAGATACGAAAAGAGCAAAAAGGTAGCGCCCCTATTTGGAGGCGCTACCGGGAATCTCTCTATTGAGAGATCCTTACATCATGCCGCCCATGCCGCCACCGGGCATCGCGGGTACGTCGTCCTCAGGCTCGGCCACCACGACATCGGTGGTGACGATGAGGCTGCCGATGGAAGCCGCGTTCTGGAGCGCGGAGCGGGTGACCATGGCGGGGTCGATCACGCCGGCCTGAACCAGGTCCTCATACTCGTTGGTCAGGGCGTTGTAGCCGGTGGAGCCGGACTGAGCCCGGACCTTGTCGACCACAATGGAGCCGTCGGCCCCGGCGTTAGAGGCGATCTGGCGGATCGGCTCTTCAAGGGCGCGGTAGATGATGCGCGCGCCGGTCCGCTGGTCGCCTTCCAGGGAGTCGAGCATGTCGGAGACCGGAGCTTGGGCGTGCAGAAGCGCGACACCACCGCCCGGAACGATGCCCTCTTCGAGAGCGGCCCGGGTCGCGGACAAAGCGTCCTCGACGCGGTGCTTCTTTTCTTTGAGCTCCGTCTCGGTGGCCGCACCTACGCGGATGACCGCTACGCCGCCGGAGAGCTTCGCCAGCCGCTCCTGAAGCTTCTCCCGGTCGAAGTCCGAGTCGGTGTTCTCGATCTCGCTGCGGATCTGGTTGATCCGGCCCTTTATCGACTCAGTGTCGCCCGCGCCGTCGACGATGGTGGTACCGTCCTTGGTGATGACGACCTTGCGCGCCCGGCCGAGCTGGTTCATCTGGGTGTTCTCCAGCTTGAGACCAAGCTCCTCGGTGATGACCTCGCCGCCAGTCAGGATGGCGATGTCTTCCATCATCCTCTTGCGCCGGTCACCGAAGCCCGGAGCCTTGACCGCCGCCGCGCTAAACGTGCCGCGCAGCTTGTTGACGATCAGGGTCGCCAGCGCCTCGCCCTCGACGTCCTCGGAGAGGATGAGGAGCGGCCGGCTGGACTGCATAACCTGATTGAGGATCGGGAGCACGTCCTGAACGTTGCCGATCTTCTGGTTGGCGATCAGGATGTACGGGTCGTCGAGAACCGCCTCCATCCGATCCTGGTCGGTCACGAAGTACGGCGAGAGGTAGCCCTTGTCGAACTGCATGCCCTCGGTGAATTCCAGGTCCATCCCGAAGGTATTGGACTCCTCGACGTTCACCACGCCGTCCTTGCCGACCTTGTCGATGGCGTCGGCGATGACGTTGCCGATCTCCTCGCTGCGGGCGGAGATAGCGCCGACCCGGGCGATCTCGTCCTTCTCGGAAATCTCCGTGGACTGGCCCTTGATCGCATCGGCCGCGGCCTCTACAGCCCGGTCGATACCAGCCCGCAGGATCACCGGGTTGGCCCCGGCGGCCACGTTCTTCAACCCTTCGCGGACGATGATCTGCGCGAGGACCGTCGCCGTGGTCGTCCCGTCGCCGGCGACGTCGTTGGTCTTGGTCGCGACCTCTTTGACGAGCTGCGCGCCCTGGTTCTCGAAGATGTCCTCGAGCTCGATCTCCCGGGCAATGGTCACGCCGTCGTTGGTGATCGTCGGCGAACCGAACTTCTTGTCCAGCACCACGTACTGGCCCTTGGGTCCGAGCGTCACCTTGACCGCGTCAGCGAGCTTATTTACCCCGCTCTCTAGCGACCGGCGAGCCTCGGTATTGAACTTTAGCTCTTTGTGAGCCACTGTCCTAGCCTCCTCTGCTAAACTACAAATCTACTCGACGGCGGTAAAGCCGTCGGCACTCTACTAAGGTGAGTGCCAGCGAGAAGTATAGTCTTCGCTGCGGTAAAATTCAAACCATGAGCGAGTCTATGAAAGTCTTCCGACCGGAGAGAATCCCAACGCTGAGCCGGCTGCCCAAAGAGGTCGGCCGGGAAGAACGCTGCTGCGAGAACTGCGGGCTTTCTACCGAGCATATCCTGTACCGGGTCCCAAAAAGGGTAGTGCTCGTTTACGTAAAAGAGCACGCGCGGAACCTGCACGCGACTTGCATCTCCTGCGCCCACAGCGAAGTCCTGACCGGTAAGGAACGTGAGCGGAAACTAGAGGACATGAAGAACCGGAATCAGTAGTCAGGAGAGTTAGTCTGGAGGTTGCGACTCCGGCGGAGACTTCTTACCGCAGGAGAGCCGCCCTACCGGTCATCAGGCCCGGTTGTCTCGCGAGCCTTGTCCGCTTCAGTACGAGACGTTTCAGGTTTTTCCGCGTGCCGGTACTGGTCGTCTGAGCGAACAGAACCTCTGGCGGTCTTTCCGTTCCGGGACTCGTTGGCCGAGGTATCTCCGAGGGTTTTCTCTTTGGTAGAGCCGCCGGCCGCCGGCGGGTTTTCCGGGTCGCGGTCGCTGGTTCGGCCTCCGGCTCTGTGTTCGCTGGTCTTCTCGCCGTCACCGCGGGCAGGACTACGTTTCCCGGATGGGCCGGTACTCTCCGGTCTCTGTTGCTCTAATTTCTGCTCCTCCGGTTCCCGGTTGCGGCGTTCTGCGGCGTCTCGCACCTCGTCGGTGACGGGCGAGTTGTCGACGGTTACCGCCCTTTCGCGGTCCGATCCGGGTTTTTCTGCGGCCCCTTTCTGCTCCTTCGGCCGGGCGGGCGCTGACCGGGCGGGGCCGGGTTTCAAGCCGTTCTGGTTTGCCGGTGTCTGGGGACGATCTGCTGTTCGGTCGGCGGCCCGGTTCTCCGGATCTTTTCCGGGCCTCCTTTCTCCGGTTTGCTGGTTTGGTGACTGGTCGCCGTTTTTCGGGGCATGGGTTGCGCCGGCTTCAGGTCTCCGGGCACCAGGATTCTGCGGCGACGGCCGTTGTAGCTCACCGGTGACGCTCCGGGATATGTTCGGGTTGCGGAGGGCCGTGGGCCGCTCTGCGGAGCGGGTGTCCCCCGGGCGAGGGTTCCCCGGGCGGGGGTTTTCGGCGCGAGAGTCGGTGGCCGGAGTTCGGCTGGAGACCACGGGGCTCGGCCGGGGCTTGCCGGTACCGGTCTTGAGGTCCGGGGTTATGCCGGGAGAAGAGGGCAGCCGCCAGTCTCTATCGCCGGTCGAGGGAGTGGGGGCGGGTTTCTGGGGGGCTTCGCAGTAGCGGGTGTCGGTGCCGCCGGAGACGACGCCGCCGTTGCTCTTTAGCCACTCCAAGAGCGGGTAGGGGTTCATGGCTCCGGAGGGCAGGTTGGTGCGGGCGCCGCTGGTATCGTACCAGCCGAGGTGCAGGTGAGAGGGGAAAAGGCCGCGCGTGATCTCCGGCCCCTGGCCGGTGTCTCCGGCGACCCCGATCCGCTGTCCGGCCCGGACGCGGGTGCCGAGGGGCAGCGATTCCTTCTCGTTCATGTGGGCGTAGTAGAACAGGTCGCCCTTGCGGATGGGTCCTACATCGTAGTCGGCGCGGAGCATCACCGTGTAGCCACCTAAAGAGTTCCAGCCGCGGCTATTTGCGCCGGCTACGGGGACCAGCGTACCGTCGGTTATGGCGTACTCCGGGGTGCCGGACGGGCTCATAAGGTCCGTGCCTTCGTGGCCGCCCTGGACCCGCGGCGCGCCCCAGGTGTCATCGTAAGAGTTCGCGTAGGCTGCGGGCAGCGGGAAGATCGCCCGCCGGTCCCCCGGCACATCGCTCAGGTCCGCACACTGCGCGCCGGAGTCTGAAGGCATCCCCCCGCTCCCGCCCGGAGAGTGCCCGACGGACGGCCGGTAGAAGACCGGCGGTTCTACCCGGACCGCGGAAGCTTCTTTCTCGAACTTCTCAAAGCCGACCAGAGCCGGCGAACGCCGCTCTTTGGAGATGCGGACCGCTCTACCGACCGTACTGCGGACCGCACTTTCCCGCTCTTTCCGCAAGGAGCCCTCAGAGGATTTTCGCGGAGTCTCCCGCTGTTCAGCGGCAGTTTCCTCCGCAGATGTGGCTTCGTCAACGACGGGCGCGCTACGTGCGCTCTCACCAATAGGAACCATGGCCGGACGGTGGGTGGAAGACGGCTTTTCAGCAATCCGCTCCGTAACGGTCCGTTCCGCGGTGGTTCGCTCTGCGGTGGTTCGCTCCGCAGTGGTTCGTTCCGCGATGGTCCGTTCTTCGGTGGTTTCCACGAAGTTTTCGGAGCCTTCGGTGGTTTGAGGACTAACGGTCTTTCCCGGACCTGGCTTCTCTACGGAGGGCTCTGTAGAAACTTCCGCGGTAGTTTCTCCGGTCGTGTTACCGGTTTTAGAAGCAAGGTTCAAGGGCTCCGCAATACCCGGTACGGCGAGTTTCAAAAGGGCGGCGAGCACGGCGAGACAGAACAGCCCATACGCGATGTTTAGAAAGTTGACGTATCGCACCCCGCCCCCCTATGCAATCCTAATGCTCTCCAGCTTGCTGGAGATAGATGTACTCTACGGGTAGTTATCGGCCGCTGGCGAAAAAACTTTAGCCTTGGAAAGGTTTTTCAGACGCTGCGGGCGTTCAGGCTCAGGTAATTGGGGTAGGGAACGGTCGTCGAGTGTGGGGCGGCGGCCCCGATCATGGCCGCGTTGTCGGTGCACAGTTCGGGCGCGGGCACGACGAGCCGGATACCGCGCTCCTCACAGGCTTCTTTTAGGCGGCGGCGCAAAAGGGCGTTCGCTGCGACACCTCCGGCTACGACGAGGACGGGCGATTCCTGCAATTCGACCGCCCGCAGAAGCTTGCGGACCAGCGCCTCGACCACCGCGGTCTCGTAACTCGCCGCGAGGTGCGGCAGCTCGGCCTGGATCCGCTCTTCGTCGAAGTCCCGGAGTTTATAGAGCAGGCTGGTCTTCAAGCCGGAGAAACTGAAGTCCAGGTTGTCGCGGCTTTTAAGGGCAACGGGGAAGTCGTAACGCTGGGGGTCGGCGTCGGATGCGGCAGCGGCCTTCGAGATCGCCGGTCCGCCGGGAAAGCCGAGGCCGAGCATCCGGGCGCCCTTGTCGAGGGCTTCTCCGGCGGCGTCGTCGAGGGTCCGACCGAGGAGCCGCAGGCTGTAGTCTGGGGCTACCGCGTAGATCTCGGTGTGCCCCCCGGAGGCGATACCCGCGACAAACGGCGGCTCCAGGTCCGGGTCCGTCAGGTACGCGGCCGCGACGTGGCCTTCGAGGTGGTCCACGGGCGTTAACGGCAGCCGCCGGGCGTAGGCGAGCCCCTTTGCCGCTGACACCCCGACTAAAAGCGCCCCGATAAGGCCCGGCTTTACGGTTACGGCGACGCTTTCCACGTCTTCGAGCCCGATGCCGGCTTTCTCCAGAGCGGCTTCCACCACGCCGTCGAGACGTTCGAGGTGGGCGCGGGAGGCGACTTCCGGGACCACGCCGCCGTAGCGGCTGTGCTCGGTCTGGGTGTGCACGACGTTAGAGAGCGCGCGGCGGCCGTTTTCGGAAACGACCGCCGCACAGGTATCGTCACAAGAAGTCTCGATAGCCAGGATCATACAGAGAGGGTTATATCGCACGGACGGTCGTCTCGGGCGGGTTATACTGGCCGGGTATGCGGACTTTCTCCCTACTATTCGCGTTTATAGCCCTGATCATGCTGGTGATGTTCGGCCTCTACCTCTCGCGGGGGGCGGCGGACCCGTTGATCGCCGGTGGGCTTTTCCTGTCCTTTCTTACCTCCCTCGTCCCGGCGCTGCTGCTCCTTAAACCGTTTGAAGACCGCGAGGCGCTCCAGCGGCGGCGGGAGAGGTTCAGAAGAGAGCGGGAGGAGAGGGAGCGACAGAGAAAGAAGCCGCGAGACGGTGGTCCGGAAGAACCGCCTAGAGGTCGAGGGTCATGAGCAGGGCGTCTTCGTCGCCGTAGTACCGGGGCCGGACGCCGGTCGTCACGAAACCCAGAGACTCGTAGAGCGTCCGGGCGGCGGCGTTCGACGGCCGGACTTCCAGGTAGGCGTTGCGAGCGTCGGGGAAGTCGGCGAAGGAAGCCGAGATCAAACACCGCGCCAGTCCTTGCCGGCGGCGGTCGGGCCTTACGGCTATGTTGGTTATGTGTAACTCGCTCGCGACGTGCTTTATCCCAATGTAGCCGGAGATAGCGCCTTCCTCCTCCACGACGAGGTGACGGCCGAGCGGGCTCCGCAACTCCTGCCGCCAGATACCCTCGGTCCAGGGCCGCTGGAGGCTGGCCGCGTCGATCTCGCGGACCGCCGCGAGATCTTTTTCTCTCATGGACCGCACCACCGGCTCCCCGTCCCTCACGACCGGCTCCACGGGTTCGACTCCCGGCGGACCTCGGCGTCGGGCTCACGGACGTACAGCGGGGTCAGGTCCTCCGCCGCCACGACGGTTAGATCCGCCGATAACACGTGTCCGGACGCCGCAACCCGGTGCAGCGGCGAACCGTCGGGCGGAATATAGCCGAGCTTCCCGAGTACCTCCCGGTAACGCACGGCCCCGTCCCCAACCAGCAGCGGTTCACCGGCGGACCACTCGGACAGCCCGGATAGCTCCTCCGGCCTTACGCTACGAGTCTCGCCACCGGCCCTGCTACTGGCATCGCCAGCCGCGTACCGCCGGACAAAGACTTCTCTGCGGCGGGCGTCGAGGACGGCCAGCACGTCCCGGCCGGGGTTATCGCCGCGGACGAGGGACAGCGTGGGAGCGGCCAGGGCATCGAGGGCCGAGCCTCTGGAGAGCGGTATCCCGGTCCCGAAAGACAGTGCCCGGGCGGTCGCCGCGGCTATCCGGATGCCGGTAAAGGTGCCGGGTCCGACCCCGACCAGGATCCTTTCCACGTCTTCCATGGAGGCGCCGGAGAACGATAATACGGAGTCGACAGCAGATAGAAGGACCTCCGAAGCCCCGCTCGCGCCCCGGACGCCGCTGGCGTTCCCGGAGACCGAGACCTCAGCCAGCACCTCCCGGCCGGAGTCGGGTGCCGGGTCCTCCGCGCGGGCGAGAGCAACCGTAACGGTCGGGGTAGAAGCGTCGAGGGCTAGAAGGAGCACCTCATCCTTTCTCGGAAGGTTCGCGGCTTTGTCCGGCGAGCCGGTCCGCGGCCGGTCCGCTCAGGGTAGCCCGGCGGGTGTTCGGCGTCTCGTGAAAGAGTTCCAGTATGGTCGGGAACTCGACCAGCGCAAGCGCCGGTCCGGCCCACTCTATAAACGTTACCGCCCGGGAGTCGAGGTACTCGTCAAGGTCCAGGGCATCCTCGACCTCCAGACCTTCCAGCCGGTAGAGGTCCAGGTGGTTTACCGGAGCCGGACGGCCTTTCACCGTACCCTCGTAGCTGCGGGCGAGCTGATAGGTCGGGCTTGTCACCTCTTTATCGACACCCAGAAAGCGGACCGCGGCCCGGACGAAAGTCGTCTTGCCTGTCCCGACCTCGCCGGAGAGCACGACCACGTCGCCGGGCTCCAGCACCGCGGCGACTCTGGCGGCGAGCCTCGTCAGGGCGTCTTTGTCCAGGACTTCCTGGTTCAAAAGTCTTACCGGAGCCCTTACCAGAGTCCCGGCTGCGCGGGTTCGCGCTCTCCGCCGGAGACCGCTACGTTCAGGGTCTCGTAAGTGCTCGGGCGCTCGGAGGAGAGAAGTTCCGGCAAGCGGGAGAAGTCGGAGATCAGGAGCGCCCGGTCGGCCGGGGTGTAGAGCGCGCGAGTGAGGGATAGCGTCGGGAAGACGAATCGACCGTCGAGCGGTATGGCCCGGCCCCGCAGACGCGAGGTGGCTTCCTTGCGCCCGGTCAACGCCCGGCTCGCGAGATCCCCGAGGGCGAGCACGACCTTGGGATCGACGGCGGATAGCTGGCTCATGAGGTACGGTCGGCAGGTGTTGACCTCGGCCGGCTTGGGCGCGCGCGGGAGCGCGCCCGGCGTCCGGCACTTAACCAGGGTAGTCAGGTAGACGCTCTCGCGTCCGAGGTCGAGCGAGAAGAGTAGCCGGTCAAGGAGCATCCCGGAGGCTCCCTGAAAGGGATGACCGTCCCGATCTTCATTAAACCCTGGTCCTTCACCGACTATGAAAAGGTCGGCGTTTAGCGGACCCTCGCCAAAGACTACCTGCGTGCGGCTACCGCACAGACTACACTTGCGGCAGCCGAGCGCCTGTTTCTGGGCTTCAACGAACTCCATCGGAAAAAGTTAGTACTCCGGGGTCTCCGGAAGGAGGTAGCCCAGGGCCACGTAGATAATTGCGGCGGGGATCACGCTGACCCCGGGAATAAAGACCGCCAGCAAGCCCACTATAGCCCGGACCCCGTTGGAGTTGAACCCGTAGGCGTGCCCGATACCACCGCAGACCCCGAAGATCCAGCGGTCCTGCGTCGCCCGTCGTAGTCCCATCTCTAAACTCCTTTTCTGTTGGCTACAGCTCCGCTGTAACTCTTGCCGCAGCACCCGATGTTATCCTCAACCGGGCGGTTTGTGAAGCCTCACCTTTTTAGCACCACGTTGTCTATGAGCCGTGTCCCGCCGACCCGGGCCGCCAGGGAAAGCAATATTTCTCCGGTCTCCGCGACCACCGGATCCAAAGAACTGGCGTCAGTCGCCGCGACGTACTCCAGTTCAACGAGCGGCTCGCGGGCTAACGCCTGCCGGACGGACTCTTCCAGAACCCGCGCCTCGCGGCTCCCGGACTCTCGGGCGGCAAAGAGGGCCCGGGGGATGGCGGCCGCGGCCGCCCGCTCGTCGGGCTCCAGGTAGGCGTTACGGGAGCTCATCGCCAGGCCGTCAGGCTCACGGACGGTCGGACAGACTGTGAGATCCGCCGGGAAGTTCAGGTCTTGCATCATGCGCCGGACGAGGAGCGCCTGCTGGGCGTCTTTCTGGCCCAGGTACATCTTGTCGGGGCCGACGATGTTCAAGAGCTTGGCGAGCACCGTGGCGACCCCGGCGAAATGTCCCGGCCGGGCCGCTCCTTCCAGAAGGTTTTCCAGGTCCGGAACCCGCACTTCGGTGGTGAACGCGTCCGGGTAGAGTTCACCAGCCTCGGGGATAAATACAACGTCGACACCTTCCTCGCCCGCCAGCCGGAGGTCGCGGTCGGCGTCCCGGGGATAGCGGTCGAGATCCTCATCCGGCCCGAACTGCAGCGGGTTTACAAATATGGAAAGGGCGACGGCGGAGCACTCCTCGCGGGCTTTTCTTAGAAGAGAGAGGTGGCCCTCGTGCAGATAGCCGAGCGTGGGCACGAAACCGAGGGATTCCCCGAGCTCACGCCCGGTTCTGTAGGAACGCATCTCATCTACGCTCCGGAGAACCTCCGGCTCGGTCCTCACGCCGCGCGCCTTCGGGAACGGGGTCAAGCTAGACTCCCCGGACGGCCTGTTCCAGGGCCGCAGCTTCTTCCAGGCCGCGGGATTGTAGAAAGCGCATCCGGCTCGCCGCGTACCCGACTTCCGCTTCGGCCTCTATACCTTCTGAGGCCAGCCGCCGGGCCAGCTGCTCGTAATCGGCAGGTTCCTGGGGACCGGAGTCCCGGTAGGTATGGAGAAATTCGGTACAGAGTTCGCGGTGACGTTCTATGTGCTCGGGCTTGAGGCGCGGTCCCCGGGCGGCGAGACGGTCGGACCAGGTGATCACGGCCAACTCCTCACCGAACGGTCCCGCCGCCCGGACCAGCCGCTGCGGCGGATAGTCCGTCCGCTCGTTGGTCATAAAGCCTATCTTGAGGTGCAGCGCCGTGAGGGTAACCACGAGGTCCGTAACACCCGCCGAGACCTGTAAACGCCCGCAGATGCGCCGGGCGAGCCGGGCCCCGAGCGCGTCGTGGGCGACGAACATGACCCGCCCCTCGTACTCGCCGCGGGTCAGCGGCTTTGCGACGTCGTGCAGGAGACCAGCGAGCCGCAGCCCGTTATACCTTTCCGGCTCGACCCGCGCCCCGACCCGGTCTTCGTGCAACTCGCGCTCTACTCCCCGGACCGTTTCCAAGATATGGTCCAGGGTGTCGAGGTGGTGAAAAGGTCCCTGTTCGAGCCCGCGGGAGAGATTTAGCTCCGGTACTTCCTCGAAGAGCTTCTCCACGTCGAGCGGCGGCTGGAGCGCCTCGTAGATCTCCGCTGTACGGGACTTCACGCTGTCACGCTAAAAACGACTACCGCCGCCGGCGGGCTTTTTTGCGGCTGGTGTTTGGGTTGTACTGCCCCTTGAGCCGTCCGGGTTCCGAGCCCTCATCCTCGTCGTTACGCCGGGCGGTCTTTCCGGTGGACTTGCCTTTCTTCGCGGCCCGGAGTTCGGCCTGCCGCTGCGCCCGGCGCTTCTCGGTGTACGCCGAGAAGACCGTAAACAGGACAAAGAACGCAACGGCGTTGACCACGAGCGCTGGTAGCTGCTCCGGCAGGTTCAGACCGAACCACTGCGGACGAGCGACGCTCGCGACGTAGACCAGGACCAGCCAGACCACGGTAAAGATCGCCCCACGCCTGAGCCCAGCTCTCCAATTGAGGTTTCTCATCTAGGTGTAACTCCTCTCGACGCGCCGGGGGTCTATCCCGGTTGTTATCTCGTAGTTTATCGTACCGGCCAGCTTCCCAAGCTCCTCGGCCCCGACGCGCTCCCCGCCCTGCTCCCCGAGCAAGACCACCTCATCGCCAACCTCCACGGAACCATCCGCCCCAAATACCGTGGCGTCCATTGTCACCCGCCCGAGCACCGGCCGGCGGATACCCCGAATCAAGGCTTCCCCAACCTCCGACAGCGTCCGGCGGTACCCCTCGGCGTACCCAACCGGCACCACCGCGGCGTACATCGACTCCCCGGCGCGGAAGGTCAACCCGTACGACACGCCGTCGCCGGGCGCGAGCCGCCGCACATCCGCGACGTAGCTTTTCAAGGTCATCGCGGGCCGCAGATCTTCAGAGGCCGGGTCGCCCTCGTCTCCGGCGGGATGCAACCCGTACAGAGCGACGCCGGGCCGCACGAGGTCGTAGTGCGCCGCCGGACGCCACAACGCGCCGGCCGAGTTCGCCGCGTGAGCGGTGACGCCGCCGAAGTTGTTTTCCGCGAGCACCCGGTCAAAGGCTTCTGTCTGGCGGCGGGTCGCCTCTCCGTCGTCGTCGGCCGAGGCGAAGTGGGTGTAGACGCCGGATACCTGGCCGCCGAGAACTTTTAGCGCCGCCCCGGCCTCGGCGGGGTCTACGCCCCAGCGGTTCATGCCGGTATTGACCTTGAGGTGAGCCCGGAGCCGGGGACGGGCGGCGATGCGTTTCGTACTTTGTACGGAGTGGGCCGTGACCGTCAGGTCAAAGCTCTCGGCGAGGTCTAACCTGTCGGGGAGGAGGTCCGTGAATACCAGGATGGGAACTTCTATACCGCCGCGCCGGAGCTCCATGCCTTCTTCGGCGGTGGCGACGGCCAGGGAGTCGGCCCCGGCATCCAGAGCCGTCCGGGAAATGGGGATTACCCCGTGACCGTAGGCATCCGCTTTGACTACGGCCATGAGGCGCGCGCCGGACGCCCGCCGGCAAAGGGTCCGGACGTTGTGACGGACGGCGGCGAGGTCTATCTCAGCCCAGGTGCGGCTCGCGGTGCGGTCCGCGGTGTCTTCCGGGACGTTTTGCTGAGGGTGCATTCCGGTTTAGGAGCGGGGCTTTAGGACATGGAGGGTCAGGATGTCCATGCGGGAGATCACACCTTCAAGGTGTCCTTCGGCGATGACGGGCAGTATCTTGAAGCGCTGCTCGGCCATAATAGTCGCAGCCTCGGAGAGTGTCGTATCTGGGCCGGTACTGGTCGGGTTGTCCGACATCAGTTCCCCAACGCTCACCCCGGCGCTCTTCAAGGCTTCCTCACGGTACTCGTCCCAGTTACCGAGCGGGACCATGCCGCCGAGGATTTCCAGGAAACCGGGAGACTTTATGTCGGCGTCCTGGAAAATAAGGTCTCCCTCGGTGATTATACCGACCACCTCGCCCTCTTCGACCACCGGGCAACCAGTGATTCGGTTCTCCGCGAAGAGCTTGATCGCCTCTTCAACGGTACTATCCTGCCGGAGGGTAGGCCAGTTGTTGTGCATGATCTCGCCTACCCGCATCTCCCGAATATCCTGCTGCTCCACTTACCCGAACCCCCTGACATATATCGTAAAGTTACCTTTCTCCGATACTACCGTATCCACTCCGCGCCGGCCGCTGAAATTTACTCCGGATATTCGGACTGCGGCTACACAAGCTCCCCGAACGCCCGGGGCAGGTAGGGCAGCAGGTCGGTGGCGACGAGGCTTTCCCGCGGGTAGCCGGTCTCCTCCAGCCAGAGTTCGGCGGCGCGGCCGTGGGTCCAGGCGGCGGTCCGGGCTGCATCGTAGGGGCCGAGGCCGCGGGAGAGTAGCGCGCCCAGTATGCCGGTTAAGATGTCCCCGGTGCCGGCGGTCGCGAGCGCCACGCTGCCGGTCGAGTTTATAGCCGTACGTTCGCCGTCCACTATGAGGGTGTCGGAGCCTTTGAGGAGAACGCAGCACCCGTACTCTTCGACGGCGCGCCGGGCGTGGTAGAGCCTGCGGGCGGAGATCTCCCCGGCTCCCTCACCGAGAAGACGCCCGAGTTCCCCGGCGTGCGGAGTAATGACGGTTGGAGCATCCCTTTTAGCCAGCGCGCCGGAACCGGAGAGGCTCGTTACAGCGTCGGCGTCCAGGATGACCGGCAGGTCCGTGCCGGAAAGCACACCTTCTACAAAGCGGCGGCTCTCGTCCCCGGTCCCTATGGCGGGGCCTATGGCGATAGCCGACGCCCGCTCGGCTTTTTGTAGAACCAGGTCCGCGGCTTCCGGTTTCAGATTGCCGGCATCACTCTGGGGAGCGCCGGAGACGAGGGCTTCGGTGATCTGGAGGTCCACGGCGGAGGCGACGCTTTCGGCGGTAACGAGGAAGACTATGCCGCAGCCGGCTTTCTGGGCGCCGTGGACGGACATGATGGCCGCTCCGGTCGCCTGCCGGGAGCCGGCCACGACGACGAGAGATCCGGCGGAGTACTTGTGGGCGGGCTCGGTGGTGCGGGGAACGATGCCCTTTAGCGAGTCTGCGTCCGTCAGGGTAGCGGAAGGTTCGGTGTCGGCTTCCGGTGGAATGCCGATCTCGACGGTCACGACCTCCCCGGCGTATTCCCGGCCCGGCGAGATGAGGCACCCGGTCTTGGCGGCGTGGGCACAGAGGGTGAAATCCGCCTCGACAGCTTCTCCCTCGACTTCACCGGTCGAGCCGTTTACGCCGGAGGGAACGTCTACCGCCGCGGTCATTATCCCGGAGTTGTTTAGCTGACGGATCAGGCCCGCCTCTTTCTCCCGGACCTCCCCGGAAAACCCGGTCCCGAGCAGCGCGTCCACGACCAGACCCGCTCCGGTGAGCAATTCACCGAGCATCTCCGGGCCGTGGACTTCTACGCCGAGGTTCCGGAGGACCGCGAGGTTGGTGGCCGGGTCACCGGAATAGTCGTCTTTGGTAGCCACGACTGTGACCTCCACACCGGAGCGGTGCAGCTCGCGGGCGATCACGAATCCATCCCCGCCGTTGTTGCCCCCGCCGGCCACGACGAGCGCCCGGAGACCGAGGCTTCGGAGGCGACGAGGAGGGTAGCGCCGCATTATCTCTCCGGCCATCGCGGCCCCGGCCCGCTCCATGAGGACACCGCCCGGTATACCTAGTTCCTGGGCTGCGCTGTCGGCGCGGGACATCTCTTCTGCGGTGTAGACCTTCATGCGGTATCCAGACGTTCGCTTTCGTGGGCTACTCTCAATAGCTAGAGCTTTCCCGGTAACCCGGTAACGGTAACCAGATTTCGGTAACCCGGTCCGTCAGCCGGAGTCGTTGCGGCGTACGATGCAGACGGCGACGGCGGAGAGTTCGGAGTGGGTGATGGAGATGGAGAGGTCTTCTTCGCGGACGCCGACCATATCGGCGAACTGTTTAATTTTGCCGAAAATGTGGACGGAAGGGGCGCGGCGTGGAAGCCGGATCACCTCGACGCCGTTCCACTGGATCAGGCCGCACCCGAGCGCCTTGGTCACGGCTTCTTTCGCCGCCCAGCGGCCGGCGTAGTGGCGCTCGGCAAAGCGGAACTTCTCGCAGTAGGAGATCTCCGCTTCGGTAAATAGCCGTTTCCGGATACGCGGCGTACGCTCCAGGGCGAACTTCATCCGGTCGACGTCTACCACGTCAACCCCGACTTCCGGCACCACGAAGTTATCCATTTGCCACCATGGACGCCATACTAGAGTACCGGAGGCTTTAGATAAAGGGCGAAAGCCGCTATGATACGCAGATGGATGCAGTAATCATCGGCAACCCGAACTCCGGACGCGGCGGCGACCGCAACCGTTTGGAACGCTTCGCCAAGATACTCGGCGAGCGCGGCGACACCGTAGAGGTGTGGAACACCGAGCACCCGGACCACGCCACGTCCCTCGCCATGGAAGCCGGAGACCGGCTCGTCATAGCCGCCGGGGGCGACGGCACGGTGAACGAGGTGCTAAACGGACTTTCCAGAGACGCTACCCTGGGGATCCTGCCGCTCGGAACGGCGAACGTGCTCGCCCGCGAACTCGGCATCCCGCTCAAACCCGAAAAAGCCTGTCACCGCATTCTTGACGGCAAGCACGAGCGCATAGACACCGGCGTGGCGAAGGACCGGGAAGGCGTGGAGCGCCGGTTTGCCTGTATGGCGGGCCTCGGCTTTGACGCGAGCGTGGTGCGGACGGTGACGCCCCGGCTCAAGCGGTACCTCCGGGTGCTCGCCTTCCCCATCACGGCTTTCAGGGTCTGGCTGGAGCAGGACATGCCCTCGATACACGTAATAGACGGCGACACCATCTACGTAACCCAGTTCGCCGTTATCGCCAACGGCCACTACTACGGCGGCGACTTCCGGCTCGGACAGGGGGGCGGGCTTACGAGCGGCAAGCTGGAGACCATACTCGTCGAGCGGATAAGTTTGCTCCTGCGGCCCGACATCCTGGGACGTATGATCGCCCGGGAGCCGCTAAACCAGTCTATGCGCTCTTTTTCCACCCAGACCATCCGCGCCCGCGCCCCCGGGGCCGACGTCCCGGTCCAGATAGACGGTGAAGTCTGGGGCCGCCTGCCGATGTCCTTCCGCATAGAACCCGGAGCTCTACAAGTCGTCCACTGAGTAACGCGCCTCCTGTGTTAAGCTCGCTCCCATGGGCGGCATAGAACTCCGCAGCGGAAGCGAGATAAGCGCACTAAGTAAGGCGGGACACCTCGTCGCCCGGACAATGGCCGTGCTCCAGCCGCACGTCCGGGCCGGCACTAGCCTGAGAAACCTAGACCGGATCGCCGAAGAGTTCATCCGCTCGGAAGGAGGCTCCCCGGTCTACAAAGGCTACCGTCCGTCGCCGCGCGTCCCGCCCTTTCCCGCCACCATCTGCGCGTCGGTAAACGAACAGGTCGTCCACGGCATTCCGGGACCGAGGCGGCTCCGGGATAGAGACATCGTCGGGGTAGATGTTGGCCTTACCCTGGAGGGCTGGGTCGGCGACGCTTGCTACACATTCCCGGTCGGACAGGTTTCTCCGGCGGCGGAGAAACTGCTCGCGGTCACGGAGGAATGTCTGGAGGCGGGCATAGCCGAGGTGCGACCGGGTAAACACCTCGGGGATGTCGGGGCCGCTATCCAGGAGTTGGCGGAGTTCCACGGCTACGGAGTGGTGCGCGAGATGGGCGGGCACGGCGTCGGACGCAGCCTTCACGAAGCGCCGCACGTGGACCACTTCGGGCGGCGGGACCGGGGACTGCGGCTACGAGAAGGCATGACGTTTACCATAGAACCCATGATCAACGCGGGCACAGCCGACATCAAGTTGCTTCAAGACGGCTGGACTGTAGTTACGGGCGACGGGAAGCTATCGGCCCAGTACGAGCACACCCTCGCGGTCACCCGAACCGGCTGCAAAGTCCTTACCCCCTGGCGTCCGTACCTGGACGCCGGTACTACTTGCGCCTGATCACCAGGCAACAACCGGATTTACCGCGGCGGGTGGACCATTACCCGCATTAGATGTTCCAGCGCGGCTCCCAAGTCTTCGCAGAGCCCCGTGTGGACCGGTGATGCCTGCACCACGGTGCTGCGGGGCGCTATCAGAAACCCGAATCGCTGGCCCGGCGGTAGGCGTCCTATGGCCCCGGCTCCGGGGCCTCCGGCGCACACGCGGCGCGCGGCTTCCAAGTGCTCTTGTGTCAAAGCGGGGTCGAGGGCCGGGTCGAGAGCCCGCAGGCGGTCATGGTCCAGGTAGATGTCCGCGTCGAGAAAGCGTAACCTGGAGCAGTAGAGGATGACGCCCGCGTTCAGAAACTCCCCGCGCTCGACCCTCGGTACCACGCGCAGCACGGCGTACTCAAACGTTTCGGGCACGAACCTCCTCCAGATCCCGCACAAAGAGTCTCGGCTCCCGTAGACGGGCCGACAGGTAGGTGAAGTAGGCGGAGCGGACTTCCTCCGCACCCTCGAAGCCGGTCTCGTCCTCGATCCAGGCGTCCGGGATAAAGTCCAGTATCTCTCGCAACACCCCGGACGTGAGTAGCGGAACGAGAGCTTCGTCGGCTTCCTGGATCTTATCCGCAAAAGGGAGCAGCACGTGGTCGCGGGCGGCGACGTAGGGACGCTCGCTCGCAGTCTCCCACCCGGGCCAGTTGTGGTGGAAATACAGCGACGCGCCGTGATCTATAAGCCACAAGTTACCGTGCCACCAGAGCAGATTGGTGTTGCGCGGCGAGCGGTCCACGTTGGTCACGAGCGCGTCGAACCACAGGATGCGGGAGGCGAGTTCGGCGTCCGGCGGTGTCGCCAAGGGGTCGAAGCCTAACGAGCCCGGCAGGTAATCGAGCGCCAGGTTCAGGCCGCCACTCGCTCGCAGGAGGTCCTGTATTTCCGGGTCGGGCTCCGAGCGGGCAAGTTCCGGGTCAAGTTCCACAAACACTATCTCCGGCACGTTGAGCCCTATGGAACGACCGATCTCCCCGGCCACCAACTCCGCGACGAGCGCCTTGCGCCCCTGCCCCGCCCCCCGGAACTTCACCACGTACGTCCCGAGGTCGTCGGCCTCCATTATGGCCGGCAGCGACCCGCCCTCGCGCAGCGGCGTGACGTACCGGGTGGCGGTAACAGTCCTCAGAGAGCTAACCGGTACGCCGCCACAGCGCCAGGCTCAAGCCACCAACCGCAACCAGGCCAGCTGCAGACAATGCGACAGCCGGAAGCGTAGAGCCGCCCGCCTCGGGCAGTGGCTGCGAATTACCCTCGGGCACAACCCTCTCGCCGAGCGAGGACACGGCCTCCGGCGGCAGTCCGCCGTTCAACTGCTGCGTCCCCGCACAAAGCGAGGTGATGAAGACGTTCCCCTGTTCTTGCAGGTACAGCAGGTAACGGGTTCCCTCGTCGAATTGTATGTCGGTGGATACTGCTTGCCGGCTCCCGGTTTTAGTTTCGACCACGACGGTTTTTCCCGGCTCTCCCTTGAAAACTCGCTCCAACCGCAGTTCGACCAGCGATGAAGCCGGATTTACCGTGACCTGCACAACGGTTCCGATCGCGACCACGTCCGCCTCATCCAAATACACCTCCGGAGGTGTATCTGCGCAAGCTGCCAAAGCTTTCTCACCCGTAAACGCCAGAAGGCTTACTGATAGCGAGGCCGCCAGAAGACATACCACCAACCGGCGGACGAGTGGCTCCGTTTCCATATGCTTTCCCCCATACCCGGACACCGATCCAGGGTGTTTTACAACTAATTTTACTAGCTACATCTTACTCGACCGTAACGCTCTTTGCGAGGTTGCGAGGTTTATCTACGTTGAGGCCGCGGGACTTGGCGACGCGGTAGGCGAGCAGTTGTAGGGGGACGGCGGAGATCAGGGGGCTCAATATCTCGGGCACCTCCGGTATCGAGAGGGTGGCGGCGGAGACCTTCTTCGCCGCCGGGTCGCCGTCGCGGGCGATGGTGATTATCCGGGCTCCGCGCGCCAAAGTCTCCTCGACGTTGGAGAGGGTCTTTTCCCGGGCGACACCCTCGCCGAGCACGGCGACGACCGGGCAGTGCTCATCGACCAGGGCTATCGGGCCGTGCTTCATCTCGCCGGCCGGGTACCCCTCGGACGGGAGATAGGAGATCTCCTTTAGCTTCAACGCCCCTTCAAGCGCCACCGGATACGAAACCCCGCGCCCGAGGAACAGCGAGCACCGCGCGTCTTCAAAAGCGCTCGCGGCCTCCGCGGTCCGATCTTCCAGGGTCTCTATAACCTCTTCCAGCCTCTCGGGGATCAGGCGCAACTCGCGGCCGAGCCTGCGGAGTTCGGCTTCCGGCAGAGTGCCCCGCACCCGCGCGAACTCCAGCGCCAGAAGGTGCATAACGGTCGTCTGCGTGAGGAAAGTCTTTGTGGCGGCCACGCCGACTTCCGGTCCGGCTTTAGTCAGCAGTACCGCGTCGGCCTCGCGGGTGATGATAGATCCTTGAGTGTTGGTAACGGCTACGACCTTGGCCCCGAACGTCCGCGCTTCCTCTACGGCCGCTAAAGTGTCGGTCGTCTCCCCGCTCTGGGAGATGGCGACGACGAGCGTCTTCTCGTCGCCGATCGGCTCCGCATAGCGGTACTCGCTGGCGATGGCGACCTCGACCGGCACCCGGGCGAGACGCTCTATGGCGTACTTGCCGAGCAGCCCGGCGTGGTAGGCGGTCCCGCAGGCTACCACCACGATCCGCTCGATCCCGGAGAGGTCCAGCCCGATCTCCTCCGAGAGATCTACCGCCCCATCGACCGCTAGCCGTCCCAGGAGCGTTGAGGCAACGGCACCCGGCTGCTCGTGGATCTCCTTCAGCATGTAATCTTCGTAGCCACCAAGCTCCACGGCCTCGGCGCTCCAGTCGACCTCGAAAGCCTCCCGCTCGACCGGCTCGCCGTCCAGGGTCGAGATGCCGGCCGATGTCGCCGAAAGCTCTACGACCTCACCGTTCTCGATAACCAGGAACCGGCGCGTCCGCCCGAGCAGGGCCTGCACCGCGCTCGCCAGGTAGTTCTCCCCCTCCCCGACCCCGACGACGAGCGGGCTCTGGTTGCGGGCCGCTACGACCTTTTCCGGTTCGGCGGCGCTTACCGCCGCCACCGCGAACGACCCCGTAAGACACCGCAGCGAAGCCGCAAGCGCATCCCGTAGGGTCTCTCCGGGGTTGTCTTCCAGCCGCTCGGCCAGGAGGTGGGATATGACCTCGGTGTCGGTCTCGGAAACAAAGACCCGGCCCCGCTCTTCCAGCCCGTCCCGCAGCTCCGCGTGGTTCTCGATGATCCCGTTGTGCACCACGGCGACGGCCCTGGCCCCCTCACCCGCGACGTGCGGGTGCGCGTTGGTCTCGCTCGGCTTTCCGTGCGTCGCCCACCGGGTGTGCCCGACCCCGGCTCGCACGCTGGAGAGGTGGCCGTTCTTGCGCCCGATGGCCGCGGCCAGGTTCTTTAGCGGCCCGGCCTGCTTTACTGGCTCTATGCCGCTTCCGGGAATTGCCAGGGCCAGGCCCGCGGAGTCGTATCCCCTGTATTCCAGGTGCCGCAAGCCCTCCATAAGGACTTCCACACACCGCCCGGCCTCGACCTCCGGATGCTCCCGGCCAACGTAACCAACGATCCCGCACATATCTCTGTTCCTGCCTTTCGTAACGCGTTTCTGTCCGTCAGGACCGGAGGAAAGCAGAGAGAAGCCGGGGGCTGCTACAGGGCTCGGAGGGCACTTTGTCCCCGGCGTCACCACCGAGATTTGCTGCCATCCTGACGACTACCCAGAGCCGAGACGTATCCGCCGAAAGTTCGATAAACGTCTCCCTCGTCAACTCCCGTCAGCTAGTGCCACGCGGGAGTCCTGGCGCTTTGTGGCTCTTCTCTTTTTAACCTACCTTGCGGTCCTGCAAATCTTCTACAGACCTTTATCGACCGTACCGGTATTTTGCTTTAACTACCCTCCTACCAGATCTCCAACACCTCTAAGCATGAACACTCTACATGCAAAATAGTTGAAGTTAAAGGTCTATAGTCCATTAGGCACCTCACGAGCCGGGGTTTTCCGCTACGATAAGCTCGTGGCAGAGCAGGATTTAACCATACGCCCCGGCCGCCGGGAGGACGCGCGGGACGCGGCCCGGCTCTGGGTACAGAGCGCCCGGGAGCACGCCGAGTACGATGGTGTCTACACCCCCGCCCCGGACGCCGAACGAACCATGCGCCGCTTTCTGGCGGACCTCGCCGCCGGACCTTTCTCCTGCCTGCTCGTCGCCGTACACACCGGACCCGATGCCGGAGAGCGGGTAATCGGCTTTCTGTCGGCCGAGTTGCGCGAGGGCTCCCCGACCTTCAATCCGAAGACCTGGGCTTCCATAGACGACATCTTTGTCGCCCCGGAGTACCGGAGCCAGGGCGCGGGCCGGGCGCTCCTCGAAGGTTGCCGCGACTGGGCGCACGAAAAAGAGGCCGACGGTGTCTCCCTGCAAGTCGCCGCCGCAAACTCCCGGGCCCGCAAGCTCTACGAAAACCTCGGTTTTCGCGAGATCTCCGTCTACGAAGTCTTGGAACTCGACCCGCCGAGCGCGTAAGACCGCGAGAGCAGCGCCACCCCTTCCTCAACTTCATATCCCGCCGCCGTATAGAAGCCGCGAGCCTCTTTCTCGACCACCTGAACCTCTACGTAAGATATACCTCTAGCGGAACACTTTTCTTCCACAGCTTCCAATAGCGCCCGCCCTACGCCGCTCTGCCGGGCGTCTGGGGTCACGTAGAGGTCTTCAATGCTGGCAAACTCGTCTCCGGCTGACATGTTGAGCCGGTAGGAGACCACGACGACCCCGACAGTACGGTCTGGAATGTGGTCTACCCACGCGGCGAGCACTTCGAGGTTGCCGGCGGAGATCTCCACTTGCAGCCTCCTAACAAAACCTTCAGGTAGAGGGTCACCCTCTCTTAGTGAAGTTTCTAGGAGGCCGAGAGGGCCGGACAGGGTATCTCCGGAAACGGCCGCAACCCGCAGGTTCATCCACGGCTCAGTAGGGGCGCAGCGGTTACTCTGGAAGCCCGATCTATGGCGGCTTCTATGTCGGCGTCGCCTACGTCGAGGTGGGTGCACAGCCGGACGGTTCCCGGTTTTCCGGGGGTTGCGAGTATGCCTTCGTGGGCCAGGGCGTTTAGGAGGGCGGAAGGGTCGGCGATCTCGACGAGCACGATGTTCGTCTCGGGCGGCTCGACGGTAAACTCGGCTTCGGTGAGGCCGGCGGCGAGCTTACGGGCGCGGGCGTGGTCTTCGGAGAGCCGATCTACGTGGTGCTCGAAAGCGTAGAGGGCGGCGGCGGAGATCACACCGGCCTGGCGCATGCCGCCGCCGAGCACCTTCCGGACCCGCCGGGCTTCGTGAATGGTCTCTTTACTACCGGCCAGCAGGGAGCCTACCGGCGCGCCGAGACCTTTCGAGGAGCAGACGGAGACCGTGTCGGCGTGGGCGGCCCATTCGGATGCCGGTATACCCGTCGCGGCCTGCGCGTTAAAGAGCCGGGCCCCGTCGAGGTGTACCTTCAGGCCGAGTTCCCGCGCCGTCTCCGCCGCCGCGGCGAAGTCCTCCAGCGGGAATACTTTACCCCCGGCGGCGTTGTGGGTGTTCTCCAGGCACAGGAGACGCGGGCGGGCGAAGTGGACGTTCTCGGGCCGGACGTTCGTCCGCAATGTCTCAGGGGTAATAACGCCGCCATCACCCGGGACGGGGCGTACCTGGACGCCGGAGATCAGGGCCGGCGCTCCGGCTTCGTAGTTAAAGATGTGGGCGGCTTCGTGCAGAAGGACCTCGTCCCCGCGACCGGTGTTGACGGAAACCCCGATCTGGTTTGTCATCGTCCCCGACGGCGCGTAGAGTGCAGCCTCCTTACCGAGCAGCGCCGCGACGTACTCCTCCAACCGCCGGACGGTCGGGTCTTCCCCGAATACGTCGTCCCCGACCGGAGCCTCGAACATCGCCCGCCGCATCTCCTCCGTCGGCCGGGTCACCGTATCGCTGCGAAGGTCAATCATAGTTCTTACCCTTTCGGATATCGTGAGTCGTCGCCTCTCAGAGCAACTTTGTAAAGCGTGACCGGTTCGGCGGCATACTTCGTGCGCTTGTAGCGGACGATCTCTACGGAGTCGAAGCTGGCGACCCCGTAGAAAGTACGCCGGTTAGCCTCTATAAACTCTACCAGCGCTTCTGGATAACACGGTGTTTCAGCAAACGTGACCAAGCTGGCGTGCGCGGTCCGCCGGAAACTCTCCGCCTCTGGTCCTCCGGACAGCCCCCGACCGGAAAGCTCTCTCTGAAAAGCGCGCCGGATACTGTAAAGCTTATCGCCCACCGGCCATCCCTGAGCCAGGACACCGCCGGCGCTGGCCGTGAGTCCTCTGTAAGCTATGCGGATGGGACCGCACTGCCCGGCTATGCCGCCGAGTATCTCAGCGTAGGCCCGGACCGCGGCTTCATCGCCGGACACGCCCGCCCGATAGGGCTCGATCGAACGCACCGTCGTGTGGATCTCCGAAGGGCCGTATAAAGTCTGTCGCCTCCCGGTAAAACCGGCTAGCGTCTCCGAGACATCCGCCAGGGTCGCCGCGACGCCCCCCGCCGGACGCAGCACGGCGCTCACGCCCCACCTGCCGCTGACCTCTACCGGGGCGGTATCCAGCGTGACGCGGCCGGCGGCCAGGAGCTGTCTGGAACCGTTCCATAAATTCTCGTACTCAACCCGGAGATCTCCAACGTCTGGAGTTCCGGCAAGTCCGTTACCCAAGACGCAACCCCATCCCTCAGCCGGAGCGCCCCGCCGCACCGAGCACCTTTTTCGTCGTTGAAAAACTCACCTTTGCAACCTTCGCAAGCCCTTCCGTCCCCCGCTCCTCGACCATCCGGCGACCAGCGGCCTGCACGTGCGTCGCCCCCAGCGGCAACCTGAAACCGACCCCCTCAGAGAGCTCGTCCATGTCTTCCAGAAACCGCGCCCGAGCCAGAATTGAAGCCGCCGCGACCGCGGCATCGTTCTCCGCCCTTGGACGCACCTCTAAACGCACTCCCAGCGGTACCACCGGCTCTATGTACGAGCGAGCCGCCGGGGCGAACTCATCCACGACGAAAGCCTCTACGTCGTCTTTAAGCTCACCCAGTATCTGGACGTTCAACTCCCCGAGCAGCCGGTTCACGTTGCTTCCAGCGGCAGCGCGGCGGGCCTCGAATATCTCCGGGGACAGGCTCTGTACCCGAATGTTAGCGGTGCCCACAGCTATGGGTATTTCCTCCGCCAACCGGAGTACCTGCCCGCCGGACAGCTCTTTGGAATCCCGGACCCCGAGCTCCCGGAGTTTTTGTGCTGCTCCGCCGCCCGTAACTCGGACCCCGGCAACCACCAGCGGACCGAAGTAGTCGCCCTTACCGGCCTCGTCGGTGCCGACGCGGGGTGTACAGTCCGGGACGGTAGAGGCGCGGCCGGACGCCTTGCCCGTCTTCTTTCTAGCCTGTCCAGCTCCGCTCCGGGCAGCCTTCCAGTCGTCCAGGAGCGTCTTGAGCGCGGAGGACTTGCCACCTACCGTAACCTTACCCGTGCGGTAGACGTTCAGGGCTGCCTTATCTCCTCCACGGGTGAGGCGATACTGGCGGCCGTAGTCGATCTTCCGGCTATCCGTCACGGAAACGTTGGACTTCTCCAGCAGGCGGCGGAGGTCTTGCGGGAGGTCGCTCAACGGACCTCGAAGCCGCTCAGGTCACCACTGGCTTCTTCGTAAGAGACGTCCACGTCGTCCACGTCCGCCTGGTTCGGGCCTTCCTCGCACCACCGGACCATGCGGCGCACGCTGTCACTCTCGCCCTCGAAGAGGGCTTCGACCCGTCCGTCCGGGAGGTTGGATACCCAGCCCGAGAGCCCGAGCGACTCGGCCTCTTGGCGGGTGGCGTCGCGGAAAGACACCCCCTGCACCCGGCCTGAGATACGGACGTGGGCCCGCTCCGTCTGGTTTCTGCCGGTATCGGTCATTGCTTACCTTCCTCTCGGCTAGCCTGTACTTCGTTTCCGGCCCAGTTTACCGCTGCTCCTGAGGCCCGTGTCAGGTCTCTTTTGGTCCTTTTGAAAGAATATGCTAGCCTACTCGGGTTATGGGTGTGTACCATCAGGCGCTAGACGGATCAAAGACTGACCGAAAAGCTTTGCTAACGCTCGTTGTGCCGACCCGTAACGAAGCCGGGAACGTGCCCCGGCTGGTGCGGGATATTGAGGAGAACCTCGACGGTATCGACTACCGGCTGGTGTTCGTGGACGATTCGACGGACGAAACACCGGAGATCATCCACTCCCTAAGCCGGAAAAACGGGCGTATAAGCATGATCCACCGGGACACCGCCGAGCGGGCGGGCGGGCTTTCGACCGCGGTCACCACGGGCATCGACGCGGTCTCCGGGGCCAGCGAGTACACCTGCGTTATGGACGCTGACCTCCAGCACCCGCCGGACCGGGTGCGCCAGATGCTGGAAACCGCCCAGAGCGCGGAGGCCGACGTCGTGGTGGCTAGCCGCTACACGGCCGGCGGCAGCTACGCCGGTTTGTCGGGTCCCGTGCGCCGGGCCGTCTCCAGCGGGAGCAAGTACCTCGCCCAGATCGTCTTTAAGGAAGCCCGCAAGACCACGGACCCGATGACCGGATTTTTCCTGGTCCGCAACGAGGCCATCTCCGGGCTACAGTTCCGGCCGACGGGCTTTAAGATACTGGTCGAGATCCTGGTCTGCGCCCCGGACCTCAAGGTGGTCGAGGTGCCGTTTAACTTCGAGGCCCGTAACGCCGGCGTCTCTAAGGCGAGCTTTAACCAGGGCCTGGAGTACCTGCAACACCTGGCGAGCCTCTTCTGGTACGTGCCGTCGGCGGGCCGCTTCTGGAAGTTCGCGATGGTCGGGGCCTCGGGGGTTCTGGTCAACATGTTTACCCTCGTGTTCCTGGCCGAGTACTTCGACGCGAGCAAGGTGATCGCCTGGATGTTCGGTGTCGGGATAAGCGTACTCTCCAACTTCCTCTTGAACAGCGCCTTTACCTGGCGCGACATGCGCCACGCCAGCAGAATACACTTTCTCCAGCGCGGCGCTCTGGCCTACCCGGTAGCCATCATAGGTATCGGGGCGAACTTCGCGGTCTACTACCCGCTGCTCAAGTACGTTACCGACGCTTTTCCCTACTACGTGGTCTTTAACTTCTTCGGGATACTCGCCGGCATGACGGTAAACTTCGTCCTGAGTTCCCGGTTTATCTTCCGACCCACGCCCTCCCGGAAGCTGGACCCGGCAGCGCCGGTGGAGGAGATAGCACGCGAGGTCTGCAACGAACTCAAAGCCGACCGGGCCGGGCTCGTGCGGTCACCGGACATGGAACCCATAACACCTGGCGAGGGCCATAAGATCGAAGAGGGCGATAGAAATATGGTCGGGTTCGTCTTAAAGACCAACCAGCCGACGTTGTTCGTGACCGGCCCCAAACGCCTGCCGCAAGCCCGGACCAACACCCGCTGGACCAACTCCCTGGCCGTTCCAGTATTCCGGAACGAAGTACCCGTGGGCGTGGTCTACGCCACCCGGTTCTCCACCGAACAGTTCACCGAAGAAGACCTTCACTGGCTTACCGCCTACGTCAGCGCCGCGGCGCCGGTCTTCCGCTAGCAACCCCGGTTACCAGCATAAAAAGACCCCACCTCCCCCTCCCGGCAGGTGGGGCCTCTGCAGACCCTGTGGCGATTAGACCCGAACTTCGGGCCGCCAGGACCCGCACGCCGGAAAACTAGCATCCCGCCATGCTCGTAGCAAGCCGCGTAGCTGCCACCAAAAGGACAAGCATCCCGGCCAGTCTTTAAAGTACACTACATGACCTATACTGTGCAAATTTCACATACAACACTTTGGTGGAGGTACCGTTAGCGGCATATTTTAGAGTTCCGGGACGGTGTATCGGGGGCGCGGGCGCTAAAGCATTCGGTGGAGAGGGTCGATAAAAGGTAGTAACGCCGTGCAGTCGGAAGAGGAGCTACGGGTAGTGGAAGAGTTGAGCATAGAGACGCTGGTAACCGGTCTTGTCGAGACGGGGGGCAGCGACCTGCATCTAAAAGTGGGGTCCGCGCCGGCCACGCGGGTCAACGGCCAGTTAACCTACCTGGAAGGTTATGAAAACCTGCTTCCGGCTGATACTGAAGGTCTATTGGAGAGCATTGTCCCGGAGACTTCAGCGGCGGAGTTTCAGAAAGATGGCGAGGCTGACTTCTCGTATGCGGTCTCCGGGGTGGGACGGTTCCGGGTAAACGCTTTCCGGCAGCGGGGCTCCATTTCCATCGTCATGCGTTTTATACCGTTTGGGGTACCGGAATTCGATGATTTAAACCTGCCCGAGAGCATCCGGATGCTCTCCAAGGAGGAACGCGGGATCATCCTGGTTACCGGCACCACCGGTAGTGGTAAGTCGACGACGCTGGCTTCGATGATAAACCTGGTCAATACTACGAGCGCCAAGCACATCGTCACCATAGAGGACCCAATAGAGTTCCTGCACCGGGACAAGATGAGCATCATAAACCAGCGGGAGGTCGGGTCTGATACGGTCTCCTTCTCGCGGGCTCTAAAGCGGGTTCTGCGCCAGGACCCGGACATAATCCTGATCGGGGAGATCCGGGACTCAGAGAGCGCCCAGATAGCGCTCTCGGCGGCGGAGACCGGCCACCTGGTCCTCTCCACACTCCACACCGTAGACGCCACGGAGACGATAAACCGGGTGATAGACCTCTTTCCGCCGCACGAGCGGGGACAGGTCCGGACCATGCTCGCCGGCACTCTCAAAGGCATTATCGGGCAGCGGCTGCTGCGTACCAAGGACGGCAAGGGCCGGGCGGCCGCCTGCGAAGTGATGGTAGCCACCGGGCGCGTGCAGGACTTCATCATGGACCCCGAGCAGACCGGCCAGATCCAGGAGGCTATCGCCGAGGGCGAGTACTACGGTATGCAGACCTTTGACCAGGCGCTACTAAAGCTCGTCGAGGAGGGCCGGGTAAACTACGAAGAAGCCCTGGCGTCCTCCAGCAAGCCACAGAACTTCCGGCTCATGGTGAAGTCTCTCGGAAGAGACCTAGCCCGTTGATAACAAGTCTTCTTTCCCGGATAATTGTAACCGGACAGCATTGGACGGGGTGATGGTAGCCCGGAGACTACGGAGGAACGAGCCTTTCTACGAGAAGTTCCAGATAAGACTTCCTGGAACGCTAGGGTCGGCGGTCTGGGCGGCGGCATACTCCAGTCGTGGGAGTGGGGAGAGTTCCGCCGGCGACACGGCTGGGAACCTCTCCGGCTGGAGGATTCCGAAGGGGAGATAGCCTGCCAGGTCTTGCTCTCGCCGGGGTTTCCAGGACTCGGCTCCCTGGCCTACGCCCCGCACGGTCCGCTCGTCTCCGGTGCGGCGGATCCCAGAGTGCTGGGCGAAGCCGCCGGGTCCGTCGCGGCTTACGTAAAAGACCGGGGAGCTTTCCTACTCCAGGTAGAGCCCCGGATAGAAGAAGAGCGCAGCCTCGCGGTCGAAGGTTTCGTTCGGCAGTCCAGTTCTATACAGCCGCGGTGCACCCTGATCGTTCCGGTGCTCGAAGACCCGGACGAGCAACTGGCGGCGCTACCGAAAGACACCCGCTACGGGGTGCGGCGGGCTGGTCGTGAGGGCGTCGAGGCCCGACCCTCGGATAACGTCTCACAGGACCTTGAGGTGTTCCTGGGTCTGTTGGAGCAGACCGCAAGACGCCAGCGCTTCGCCCTGAGGTCCCGCGAGTGGTACCGGCAACTCATGCGAGACTTACCGGCGGATCTGATCCTGGCCCGCCACAAAGACCAGGTCGTCGCGGGAGCCGTCGTTCTAACTTTCAACGAAGAGGCATACTACCTCTACGGGGCCTCTTCCAGCGCGGCCAACGATATCTACGCATCCTACCTGGTCCAGTGGGAAGCCCTGGCGGCGGTCCGGGCCCGCGGCGTACGCCGGTACGACATGTGGGGCATCCCCTGCGAGCCGCGCAAGGACCACCCTCTGTGGGGCGTGTATCAGTTCAAGAAAAAGTTCGGCGGCTTTGAGGAACGGTACGTCGGGGCGCACGAGCGTCGCATACACCCGGTGCGGGCTCGTATAGCCCGGGAAGGCATCCGGGGCTACTACGCGCTGCAACGGGCGCTCGGCCGGACCACAGGCCCCATGACCGACTAGCGGCGGTATACCGGGGAATCAGTCCGCCCGTGCCCCGGTATACTACGGGCATGAAGCCTATCTGCTTTCTATCGGACTTCGGGCTCACCGACGACTTTGTCGGGACCTGCAAAGGCGTTATGTTGCGCATCGCGCCGCGTTCACCGGTAATAGACCTGTCACACGAGGTACCGAGTTTCGGCCTCGCACCGGGTGCGGAGACACTAGAGCAAGCGACCCGATACATGCCCGAGGATACGGTTTACCTGGCCGTGATCGACCCGGAGGTGGGCACCGACCGGCGGGCGGTCGCGCTCCAGAGCGTCCACGGCTCTATGCTCGTGGGTCCAGACAACGGTCTCCTGTTCCCGGCGGTGGAGACGCTGGGCGGGATAGAGGCAGCCGTGCACCTGACAGACGAGCGATACTACCTGCACCCGGTATCCAGCACCTTTCACGGCCGGGATATCTTTTCTCCGGCGGCGGCGCACCTCGCAGCGGGCGTGGACCTCACAGAGCTTGGAGAAACCGTAGATCCCGCTTCTCTAGTGAGGTTGGAGTCCCCAGCAACTGCCCGAACCGACGCCGGGCGTGCGCTAGAAACCAGGGTTTTAGACGTCGACCGTTACGGTAACGTCCGGCTCGCCATTCCTCAAGATGCCCCCGGCCTTCAGTACGGGACCTGCTTCAGGGTCCGGACCAGTGAGACTGCCGTGGAAGCCTGCTACGTCGAGACCTTCGGCGCTTCAAAGCTCGGAGATCTACTCCTGGTCCCAGATTCCCACCGGCGGTTGAGCATCTCCATAAACCAGGGCAACGCCGCCCGGGCTCTCGCGCTGAAAGCCGGAGACCGCGTCCTTCTGACACCCGCAGACGAACCTCGGAGCGGTAGCGATGCAGGGACCTGAACACCGGAGGAACGAGCAGTTACCGGACAGAAATTCCGGTAAAGACCTCTCCCCGGAAGACCGGCGGCGCTTGACCCTCGCAGCCCTCCGGAAGCCAATGAACGTGCTCGTGCTCGCGGTGGGTGTGGTCTTTTCCATTATCACCCTTTCCATCTGGCCCCCTATCCTCACCCTGCTCACCTACGCAGCCCTCGTCTTTCTGGCCGTCAGAGACCCGATTTTCCAGAACCGGGTACTAGAAGGCCGCGGGAGCACCCCTCACCCCGAGATACCCCGGCAGACCGACGCCTCTCCCGAGCGCCGCGCCCGCTGGCTACCCCGCGGAGAGACCCGGCAGAAGGTCGAGGCGGCCCTGGAAATCCACCGGAAAGTATTGGCCGCTATCGAGAACTCCGATGAGGTAACGCGGGAAGTCCTGGAGGACGCGATACCGGGGTTGCACGGTGCCGCCGACCGCCTCGTAGACCTCGCCCACTTGAGAGAAGAGGCTGCCGGAGCCATCCACGAACTAGAACCGCAGGCTCCGGGCGGCCCGGAGAGGTCCGCGAGCAGCGACCAACAGGGCTTGGCGGCCAGCCTCGAAGACTTGCGGAAGAAAGTTCAGGAAGCGGACGCGGAGATCTCCGGGATGGTGGACCGGCTACTGGCTTTGAGGGCTAAGGTGGTCCGCATCTCCCTGGAGACCGGCGAGGCGGCTAGCAGTGCGGCCAGCGGCCTGAACACCGACCTCAGAGCCCTGAACTCACGTCTCGATGCCCTCCAGGAGACCCTTTCTCCACCAGACACCCGGCGAGACCGCTAAAACCTCCCGAATCTACAGCAGATTTGCGGAGCGCCCGGTTCTCACCAGGCTATCTCGGAGAGAAGCTGCTTGTCCAGCCCTGGGCAAACCCGAGAGTAATATTATCAATTGCGGCGACCGCACGAAGCTCTAGAGAGTGGGGCCGACACCTCTTTCGAGAGAGCTGGTCAGGCTGAGTTTGCCCGCCAACTCTGGTCGCTTTCGCCAGGTTCCTGCTCAGCCGTTTCCGCACGCGCGGGCATCCGGGCTCCCGCGTTTAGCTCTTCCCTGGACTCCGCCACGGAATCCAATGAATCTTGGAACCAGTTTTCGAGTTGCAGCATGATCTGGTCCCGGTAAGCCTCGGAGCCGTCGGATATCTCCTCGGCGTAGTCCTCGGCCCGGTTGGTCATCTCGTCCGCCCGCCGTCGCGAGCGACGGAGTACCTCCGTCTCGTGAACGCGATCCTCAGCTTCCGCCCGGGCATTCTTTATTATCCGCCCGGCCTCTTCCTCGCCGTCGGCGAGTACGGACCTGCACTCTCTCCGGACTTCTTCGGCTTTGGAAAACTCAGCCGGCAGAGAACCCCGGATATCGTCCAGTAGACCGAGCAGGTCCGAGCGGTCCACGACCACCCGACCTCTCCGCATCGGCACCCGAGAGGCGTCCTCAAAGATAGCCTCGATGTCGTCCAGTAAGCCTCTTATATGTTCCATGTCTTCTCTCATGGAAATCAACCCTAGCATGGCTCTAGAGGCTGCGCTATAGTTCGCGAAAGTATTTTTCTACCCTATACCTCACCTTGAGGTATAATTTTACCTGGAGGTTAAGTGTAATTAAACCTGTAGGTAACGTTAGCTTTTCCTGAACGGTGTTTTGCACGACTTTCGGCTTTGTAGCGGGTAATCGGGCGCAGTAAGTTTTTGAAGGCGGTATGATCTAGCCCTCTACAAAGATTTAAGTACTGCTATAGGGTGGTTTTTTAGGATAGGGTGGCGGTTTCTTGGTCGGGTAGTGACTGGAAGGAAATCTCGCCGGAGTCGTCGAGGTCTGCCCGCACGGTGGTCCCGGACGAAAAGCGGCCCGAGATCAACTCCCGGCTGAGAGGGGATTCTATGAGCTTCTGTACCGCCCGGCGCAGGGGACGGGCTCCGAAGCGTGAGTCGTAGCCTTCTTTGGCTACATGCTGGACAACGGCTTCGGAGAAGAGCAGGTGGATGTTCTGGCGGGCGGCGGTCTCCCGCAGGGCGTCGAGCAGGAGGGCAGCAATGCGGTCGAGTTCGTCCTCGCCCAGGGCGTGGAAGACGATGATCTCATCCACCCGGTTTAGGAACTCGGGACGGAAGTAGCGCTGTAGCTCTTCCAGGAGCTGGTCGTGAAGCTCTTCTTCGCGGCCTTCTATAGATTGGGGCTCGGGGATCAGGTGCGCCCCGGCGTTCGAAGTCATTATGATCACGGCGTTATTGAATGAGACCGTGCGGCCTTTATTATCCGTCAGGCGGCCGTCTTCCAAGAGTTGGAGCAGCGTATTAAAGACGTCCGGGTGGGCTTTTTCTATTTCATCTAGCAGGATAACCGAGTAGGGCCGGCGTCTTACGGCTTCGGTTAGCTGCCCGCCCTCGTCGTAACCGACATAGCCGGGCGGGGCGCCGACGAGCCGGCTCGTGGCGTGGCGCTCCATATACTCGGACATGTCGAGCCGGATCATGGCGTTCTCGTCGTCGAACAGGTACCCGGCCAGCGCCCGGGCGAGTTCCGTCTTGCCAACACCGGTAGGACCGAGAAATATAAAGCTGCCTATCGGGCGGTTGGGGTTTGAGAGGCCGGCCCGGGCCCGCCGGACGGCCTCAGAGACCGCGGTGACGGCCGCTTTCTGACCGACGACCCGCTCGTGGAGGGATCCTTCCATCGAGAGGAGCCGCTCCGCTTCGGCCTTGAGCATCCGGGTGACGGGGATGCCCGTCCGGACGCTCACGACCCCGGCGATCTCCTCCCGCCCCACGACGGCTTCGTTTGCCCCGCTCTCTTCTAGCCAGTGACTCTTCTGCTCCTGATAGCGGGCTTGCAGGATATCGGCCTCGCTGCGGAGCCGGGCGGCCCGCTCGTAGTCGCGCTCCTCAACGGCCCCGGCTCCTTCACGGGTTACCTCTTCCAACTCCAGCTCCAGTTCCCGGAGGTCGTCGGGCACCATCGTGGTGCTAATGCGGAGCTGGCTCGCGGCCTCGTCCAGGAGGTCTACGGCCTTATCCGGCAGAAAGCGGGCGGAGATGTAGCGGTTTGAGAGGTGGGCCGCGGCTTCGAGGGCTCTATCGGATATTTCGACCTCGTGATGCTCCTCGTAGCGGTTTTTGAGGCCCCGCAGGATCTCGACGGTCTCGGCTTCCGTCGGCTCCTCGACGAGTATCGGCTGCAGACGCCGCTCCAGAGCCGCGTCAGGTTCTATAAAACGTCGGTACTCGTCGATGGTGGTCGCCCCGACCATCTGCACCTCGCCCCGGGCGAGTGGCGGCTTGAGGATCTCCCCGGCATCCATCGCCCCCTCCGCCGCGCCGGCTCCCGCGATATTGTGTAGCTCGTCGACGAACAGGATCACCCGCCCCCGCGAGCTTTTCACCTCGTCTATAACACCTTTCAGGCGTTCCTCAAACTCGTCCCGGAACTTGGTGCCGGCGACCAGCGAACCGAGGTCGAGCGTTACGATAGTCTTGTTCTTGAGAGCCTCCGGGACGTAGCCCCGAGCTATCTTCTGGGCGAGACCTTCTACTATGGCGGTCTTGCCGACGCCCGGCTCCCCGACGAGGGCGGGGTTATTCTTGGTGCGGCGGGTCAGGATCTGGAGCATCCGGGAGATCTCCTCGTCCCGTCCGACCACGGGGTCGAGGTCTCCTTCCCGCGCTAATCTCGTGAGGTCCCGGCCGTGGCGGACGAGCAGGCTATCAGAGTCGTCCTCCAGGGAGCCCTCCCCCCGCATCTTGCCTAGGACCCGGCGGGCGTCGGCCTCCGTAAGCCCCACTCCCCCGAGTACGGTGGCCGCCGCCCCATCGCGGACCCCGAGCAGACCCAGCAGCAGATGCTCGGTACCGACGTGGGTGCTCGCGCTCCTCTCGGCCTCTTCTCCGGCGAGTTCCAGAGCGCGGCGACACCGGGGGGTGGTCTGGATGCCACCGCCGGAGGCTTCGGGTGTCCTGTTCACCGAGCGCGGCCGGGAAAGCTCGTTGCGGCGGATCACATCGTTAATCCGGGTCTGAGCCTGGCCGAGATCCAACGCCAACTCCCCGAACACCCGGTGGACAACCCCGCCCTGCTGGGCAAGGAGACCGAGCAGAAGATGCTCGGTGCCGAGGACACTGGACCGTCCGCGGCGGACCACGGCGTTCGCCACGTCCACCGCTTCCCGGGCGTTCTGCGACAGCCGGCTCAGGTCCACACCCGGCTCCTTTTCCAGGATTTACGGCTCAACGGGTGTTGTACACCGCAAACCCGATAGCCACGAGCGCCGGCAGGATCCCGAAGAGGTTGAAATTGCCGCTCAGTATGGGAGCCGCGAGCCAGGGGGCGAAGGCGATCACCATGGCGGCGCCCGCGACGCTCATGGCTATCGGCCCGCCGTTGCGTCCTCCAGCCCGGTGGATCAAAAGCCCCGCCCCGTAACCACCGAACCCGGCGAGTATCAGGCTACCGAAACCTATGGACAAAATTATGAAAGCGGCCGGGATACCGGCGAGCGCGACCCCGGCCCCGACGAGGAGAGTTTTCGCTACCTGCCGGGACTTCATCACGCCGCCGCGGGCGCTCCGGGGGAGCTGGGCGTCTTCCGGGCATTTTATCCCGACCTCTGTCTGCCGCATGCACTCGGTGCATATGGGCCGGCCGCACGTCGCGCAGGAAACGCGGGTCTCCCGGTCCGAGTGCCGGTAGCAGTGCATAGTATCGGCCATCAAGGTCTCCTTCTAGAAAGCTCGCCCCGAGGCAAGATCACGAGCTCCCGCTTGTAACTGCGATGTACGTCTTCGAGAACCCGGCGGTGCTCCTGAGCCAGATGCTCTAACTCTTTGCGCAAGCCTCGGTTCTCAGCCTGCAGCCGCTCTATCTTCCGTTCCATGTCGAAAAGTTTTTTTACCCCGGCCAGGTTCATACCCGTCTCCTGGGTAAGCTTCTGGATGTACCGGCCCCGCTCCACATCTTCCTGAGAATACAACCGGGTATTCTTTATGCTCTTGCGCGGGCAGAGAAGCCCCTTCTGCTCGTACATCCGCAGCGTCTGCGGGTGCACTCCGATAAGCTCGGCGGCTATGCCGATCATGTAAACCGGTCTTCTGCGAACGTTAGCGCCCATAACGGTTTCCCCTATCAGCCCTTCCACCTACTCAGCCTGCCGGACCTTCCGACGCAACTCTTCCCGGACATCTTCGTTGCGCTCGTCGGCCAGCGCCTCCAGGATCTCTTTTTCCCGCCGGTTAAGCTTCTCCGGGATCAATACCTTTACCTTTACTAAAAGGTCACCCCGATCTTCACCCCGGATCTTCGGCGCCCCGGCTCCCCGGACCTTGAGCTGCCGGCCGTCCTGGATACCGGCCGGTAGCCGGAGCCTTACGGTCCCCCCTTCCGGTCGAGGAACTTCTATCTCTCCACCGAGCGCCGCCTCGACGATGCTCACCGGCACCTCTACAGTGAAGTCGTCCCCGCGCCGCTTGAAGACCGGATGCTCCGGTATCCGAGTGACCACGTAAAGGTCACCTTTCGGACCACCCATTTTTCCGGTATTACCCCGTCCCGGCACCCGGACCCTGGTACCCTCTTTTGCCCCGGCCGGTATCTTTACCGTCACCTGCCGGGAACGCCGCACCCGGCCATTCCCCGCACACGTCGCGCACGGTCGCTCGACGATCGTCCCGCGGCCTCCGCACCGGGAACAAGGCCCCGACAGCGCGAAAAATCCCTGGTCCCGGCTCTTAGTGCCCCGGCCGCTGCACTCCGGACAGATCCTCGGCGCCGTGCCGGCCGCCGCGCCCGTACCCTGGCAGTCCACGCACTCTTCTTCAACCGGTACCCCGACCCGAGTAGTCACCCCGTATAGAGCATCCTTGAACTTCAGGTTAACACTCGCCGTTACATCCTCACCTTTTGTGGAGACCGGGTCGCGTCCTCCGGAAGAGCCGAATATATCCCCGAAGTTCCCGAAAAGGTCGGAGAAGTCAGCACGTCCCTGACCAGGAGGCCGGGAGCCAGCGTTTGGGGCCGAGCCCCCGAAGAACGCTCGGGGTCCTTCGTCGTACTCCCGCCGCCGCTCGGGGTTAGAGAGGACTTCGTAAGCTTGCTGGACTTCCTTGAAACGGTTCTCCGATTCCGGGTCCTCCCGGTTGGCGTCCGGGTGATGTTTACGCGCCAACTTACGGTAGGCCCGCCGGATCTCCTCCTGCGAAGCCCCCCTGGATAGTCCTAAAACTTTGTAGAAGTCCTTAGTCTCCAAACCATAAACCTATCGTGCAACTACGACCTTAGCCGGGCGTATGGACTTACCGTTCAGCACATAGCCCCGCTCAAAGGTCTGTATGACGGTGCCTTCCTCATGTTCTTCAGAGGGCTGGCCCATTACGGCTTCGTGGACGTTGGGATCGAAGTTCTGGCCGTCGGAGACTACAGGGGTAAGCCCCTGCTGCCCTAGAATGGCTACGAGCTGATCCCGGGTGGCGCGCACACCGTTGCGGATATCACCCTCCGACTCTAGAGCCCGGTCCAGGTTGTCCATAACTGGTAAAAGATCTTTTATCAGGGCCTCTGAGGCAGTCTCTAGTATCCGGACCTTTTCCCGCTCCAGCCGTTTGCGCGAGTTATCGAACTCGGCTTTTATCCGTCGCATGCTGTCCAGGTACTCGTCCCGCTCCCGGCGGGTGGCTTCCAGCTCTTCGGTGATGGCCGCTAGCTCCTGACCGGCTCCGGCAGCCTCGTCTATCGGCAGCTCGGCGTCTTCCGGTTCCTCCGGGTAACCGGGTATGACCCCCGGGTCCTCACCCGGAGCGGTCTCCGCCGTCCCGGCCGCTTCAGCAGGCCCGCCGATGACATCTTCAGCGGGAGAACCGCCCTGGAGGTTTTCGTCCTTGTTAAAGTCTTCGGGACGCTCCTCGCGGTTTTGCTCTTCGCTAGTCAATAGTCCTCCATTTTCACGCGTGAGGGGTACGGCCGGAGAGCAGTGACGCTTTCTCCGGCCGCAAGATGGTCGCCCGCTCTACTACTGCTGGCGCCGCTCTTCTTCGTCCTCGTCTATAATCTCGGCGTCCTCGACCACGTCTTCCTCGGAGGTGGCGGTGCCGCCAGACCCGCCAGAGGTTTCCTCCTGCTGGTTCTGCTGGTACAGCACCTCGGACATCTTGTACGAAGCCGCCTGCAACGTCTCCTGCTTCTGCCGGATCTCCTCTATATCGTTGCCAGCGAGGGCCTCCTTGGCTTCTTTGAGGGCCTGCTCGGTCTCGTTTTTAGTATTGACGTCGACCTTGCCGTTGACCTCGCCGAGCGAACGCTCGACCGTGTACACCAGGTTGTCGGCGCTGTTGCGGACGTCGGCCTCCTCGCGGCGGCGCTGATCTTCCTCGGCGTGAGACTCGGCGTCCTGCATCATCTGATGGATTTCCGAGTCCGAGAGACCGCCGGAAGCGGTGATCGTGATCCGCTGCTCCTTGCCGGTCCCGAGGTCCTTGGCCCCGACGTTCACGATGCCGTTGGCGTCGATGTCGAACGAGACCTCGATCTGGGGTATGCCCCGCGGTGCCGGCGGCAGCCCGACGAGCTGGAAGTTGCCGATCAGCTTGTTGTAAGCCGCCATCTCCCGCTCGCCCTGGTACACCTTGATCTCGACCGAGTTCTGATTGTCGTCGGCGGTGGTGAAAGTCTCACCCTTACGGGTAGGTATAGTGGTGTTCCGCTCGATGAGCTTGGTAAAGACACCGCCCTTGGTCTCGATGCCGAGCGAGAGCGGAGTCACGTCGAGGAGTAGTACGTCCTTTACCTCACCCGCGAGCACGCCGGCCTGGATGGCGGCCCCGATGGCGACGACCTCGTCCGGGTTGATGCCCCGATGCGGCTCCTTGCCGGTGATCTCCTTGACCTTGTCCTGGACCGCGGGAATCCGGATCGAACCCCCGACCAGTATTACCTGGTCGACGTCTCCGGCCTTGAGGCCCGCGTCGGACATAGCCTGCCGGACCGGGCCGGCCGTCCCCTCGACGAGGTCCGCCGTCAGCTTGTTGAACTGCGACCGCGAGAGCGTCAGGTCGAGGTGCTTCGGGCCGTTCTGGTCCGCCGTGATAAACGGCAAGTTTATCGAGGTGCTGGTCGTCGAGGAAAGCTCGCGCTTTGCCTTCTCCGCTGCCTCGACGAGCCGCTGGGTCGCCATCTTGTCCTTCGAGAGGTCTATACCCTCGGCCTTCTTGAACTCCGACGTGAGCCACTCGACGATCTTCTGGTCGAAGTCGTCGCCGCCGAGGTGGTTGTTACCACTGGTCGCCTTGACCTCGAAAACACCCTCGCCGAGCTCCAGGATGGAGACGTCGAACGTACCGCCGCCGAGGTCGAAGACCAGGATCGTCTGGTCGCTCTCCTTGTCGAGGCCGTAAGCCAGGGCCGCGGCCGTCGGCTCGTTAACGATCCGCTTTACGTCGAGGCCCGCGATCCTACCGGCGTCCTTGGTCGCCTGGCGCTGGGCGTCCTCGAAGTACGCCGGCACCGTGATGACCGCCTCGGTCACCTCTTCGCCCAGGTACTCCTCCGCATCCCGCTTGAGCTTCTGCAGGACCATTGCGGAGATCTCCGGCGGAGCATAGTTCTTATCTTCTACTTTAACGTTAAGGTCACCGTCGGAGGCCCGCGTGATCTCGTAGCCGACGCGCCGGACTTCCTCGGGGACGCTGTCGTAGCGCAGGCCCATAAAGCGCTTTATCGAGTAGATGGTGCGCTCCGGGTTCGTTACCGCCTGCCGGCGGGCTATCTGCCCGACTAGCCGCTCCCCGCTCTTGCGGTCGAACGCCACAACCGACGGCGTCGTGCGCTCACCCTCGGAGTTGGTTATGACAACCGGGTCACCGCCCTCCAAAACCGCCACGCAACTGTTCGTGGTTCCCAGGTCTATGCCAATGCTCTTGCCCATAAAGTCTCCTCTTCAAAGGACACGTAATTTCTTAGTCCTCGGTAGTATAAAATCTAAGCGTGCCACCTTCAAGTTTGGAAACTGGACAGACCACTCCGGTGAGGAACCATATTTCAGAGAGATATTGCGGTTACGAGGCGTTGTCTGGAGTAGTATTAGTAGTCTGGTAGTTGTACGGTGAGCGTGGTGGTCCGGATGGGCACCGGCCGGGAGGAGTTTTCAAGGAACGTGGAAGAAACGGTTTTGGTGGTCGATGACGACGCGGCGCTCCTTGAGGTGATGTCTATCGTGCTCGCTTCGGAAGGTTACGAGGTGCTTACAGCCGCTGATGGTACGGAGGCTTTAAAGGTTGTCGACCGGGAATCTCTGGATCTCGTGGTACTCGACATCATGTTGCCGAAGATGAGCGGGTTTGAGGTACTAAAGAAGCTACGGGAGACCAGCGACGTACCGGTCGTGATGTTAACGGCCAAAAGTCAGTCGGTGGACAAGGTGGTCGGGCTGGAGCTCGGGGCCGACGATTACCTGACCAAGCCGTTCGATACCAAGGAGTTGTTGGCCCGGATCAAGGCTATCCTCCGGCGCTTTGGGCGGCAGCAGGGGAGCGGGAGCCGGGGAGGTCTCAGGCTCGGTCCTCTGGAGCTCGACCCCAACGCTTACACGGTGACCCGGGACGGGAACCCCCTGGACCTGACGCCGACGGAGTTCAAGATTCTGGCACTCCTTATCCGACGTCCTGGACAGGCTTTTACACGGACCCAGATCTCGGACGCGGTTTCGACCGGCTCCCACTACCTGGCTAGCCGCTATATAGACGTACACATCTCAAGGTTGCGGGGCAAGATAGAAAGCGACCCATCCAAGCCGCGAATAGTCCAGACCGTGCCGAGCGTCGGCTACCGGGCGAACCGGAACCTCAGCGAGGAAGCCTGAGAGCCAACGTTGGAAGAGAAACCGATAAAACGTCTAAAGCGTAGCCCGTTTCCGGCCCTATCTTTTAAAACCCGGATCTTCGTGGCGCTCGTCGGCATCTCGGCCATTACGAGCCTGGCTATCGGACTCGTGCTCTACTACTTCGCCGGTACCCGGCTGGTAACGGCGGAGACCGAAGCCCTGGAAGAGCGCTCCAGGATGGCAAACGCCGGGGCCACGGAATTTATCGCGGGTCTGCGCAACCCGGAAGACCGCACCATACCGGCGCCCGAGAGCTACGCCGAGGAGTTGGTCCGCTCGGTAGACCTGACGGGGCTCGGGGTCTTGTACGTAGGGCCGGGTGGCGAACTGCTGGTAGCCCGCAACGAGGGCGAGCCGGCTTCTCCGGAGGAGACTTATCGGCGGTTGGGTCTCGACAGAGCGACTCTGGAAGAAGCTAGCAAGACATCCGGCGGGTTGTTTCTGCAGACTCCGGGACAGGGGCCACGGTACATGACCATCTGGCCGCTGGCGGATACGGATGGGGTTGGGCAGGGCTTTATGGTCTACTACACCCCGCGGGACACCCTGGATCAGACGCTGGCTTCCCTGCGGTGGGGAATACTTGGGGCCATCGGGGCGAGCATACTCCTCGCGGGAGCGGCGAGCCTCGTGCTGGCCCGCCAGATAACCCGGCCGTTGTCCAATACCCGGGATGCGGCCATCCGGGTGGCGTCTGGGGATTACCGGTCCGTCCCGGTCGAGCGGCGGGACGAGCTCGGGCAGTTGTCCGAGGCGTTTAACTACATGGCCGAGGAGATAGAGCACTACGTCGGTGAGATCCAGGAGCAGAAATCCCGGCTCGAAGCGGTACTGGCGGCCTCTCCGGAGGCGGTGGTCGCGACTGATACGGACGGCCGCGTAACGATGGCGAACCCGGCCGCCGCCCGGATGCTCGGCGTCCGCATGGCGAACTTCGGCAACCGGCTGGAGACGCTCGGGGTGCCAGACGGCGTCCTCCAGTGCGTGCGCGAGGCCGCAAGGACCGGAAGCGCCGTCCGGGAGATCGAAGACGACGACAAAACTCTCTGGGCTTACGCGGCCCAGATGGGGGGCGAGAAAGAGAGCGGTCTGGCCGGAGAGGCTAGCATCGAAGGAGCCGGCTCCGGGGGCATCATACTCGCGGTCCGGGACATTACCGAGCACCGGTCGCTGGAGAGGTCCAAAACGGCCTTCGTGTCGGACGTCTCCCACGAGCTGCGCACGCCGCTCACCACCATTCAGAGCGCGGTGGACCTCATAGGCCGGACGCGGGAGAAGATGGGCGCGGTCGAGCACCGGGCGCTGGAGCTTGCGGAGGGAGAGCTGGAGCGGGTCCGGGGGATGGTCGAAGAGCTCCTTACCCTGGCCCAGATGGACTCCTGGCAGTACGCTCTGGAGGTCGGCCCGGCACACCTCACGGAAGTCATTCAAAGCTCTATAGACAGCGTGGAGACCAAGGCCGAGCGATTCGGCATTGTTATAAGCTTCGAGGATAGTGGAGAGCACCCGTGCGTCTGCGATGCCCAGAAGCTCTACCAGGTATTCCTCAACCTACTGGACAACGCGATCAAGTACTCCGACCCGGGCACCCGCGTGGAGATCTCCGTGGAAGAAGACGACGGCTTTGTAGACGCGCGGGTAAAGGATACGGGTTCGGGCATTCCGCAAGAAGATTTGCCGCAGCTTTTTGAGAGGTTCTACCGGGTGAACAAGGACCGCTCGCGGTCCACCGGGGGCAGCGGTCTCGGGCTGGCGATCAGCCGGGAGATAGTCGAGCTCCACGGAGGCGAGATCTCTGTGAAGAGCGAGCTCGGCGTGGGCTCGGAGTTTGATATCCGCATACCGAAAGCCCCGCTTCCCCGCTCCGCCAACTATGCGATGTAGAGACCGGGACATCCGGCACAGCGTCAGCGCACGTGCCAGCGCACGCGTCAGCGCGCACGCCGCGGTGCTCGCCACCCTCGTGCTGCTCGCGGTCGGCTGTGGGTTGTCCGTTGAAAAGCGCTCAATACCAGCGGCCCCGGCCGAGCGTGACAGCGACGCCCCGAACCTCGGTCCCGGCGTCCAGCCTTTGAGCTTCGGACCCGGAGATAAAAGCTCCCCGAGCTGGCACCCCTCCGGAGAAGAGCTGGCGTTCGTCGTGGACGGTTACGCGGTCGACAAACCGCTCTACGGCCGGGCCTCCACCCGCCAGACACCGGAGGAGTTCGGGGCTACAAGGGTCGAGTGGAACGTCTCGGGAGAAAGCCTGACGATTCTGGCTCCTCCACAGCCCGTCACTACACCGGGACCACCGGAGGCTCCCGAAACGGCGGCCCAAAAAGCGCTGACCGTCTACAGTGCTACTCCGGGAGACGCTCTGGAAGTCCAGGAGGTATCTGGAGAAGCCCGGGCGATAAGCCCGACGCCGGGACACGAGTCGGTCGTTGCGGCCACAGAGGTCGCCCCCTACCAGACCGAACTCGGCCTCGTAACGGGAGACTCTTACCAACCTTACGGGATCCTCGTAGAAGGCCGGGTAACGGGTTTGTCCATTTCCCCGGACGGACGGCAGGCGGTAGTGGCAACGCAGGAAAAAGCCGCTCCCGGGCGGTTCAGGATACAGGTCTACGATCTTTTTCAAGACGAGGTCCGGACCGTGGCCCGCCTCGGTGACAAGTTCGAGGTGCTAGGGGAGCCACAGTTGACCTCCCAGGGCATCTACTACGTGGCCGGGGAGAAAGGCGAGTCCGGTAGCGAAGACAAGGCGGGACTCTACACCCTGTACCGGATACCACCGGATGGTTCGGCAGCCCCGGAGCCGGTAACGGGGGTCGGGGAGGACTTTGTGGCGTCGAGCCTGCGGGTCTCGCCTGAGGGAGATCAGCTCGCGATAGTCGGCAGGAGAAACCCGAGTTCGTCGACCAACCTCTACGTGCTGGATCTCCAGGCGGAAGAGTTGAACGCCGTCACCGTTAACGAGAGCATGGAGATAAAAGCCGAACCGGAGAACCTGGCCTGGTCCCCAGACGGTGAGTCCGTGGCGATCATAGCCCGCGGCATTCTCTCCGGCCCCGAGGTGTATGACGCCCCGGTGGAGAATTTGTTAGAGGAGTTCTACAACCTCTACGAGGTCCCGGCGGAAACGCCTGCACCGGCGGGAGAGTAGGCGTGAGAGGCTTCCTTTTCTGGTCTTTAGGGGCGCTAATAGCCTTTGCGGTGACCTCGGGCGCTTTCTTGCTGCTAGCCGACCTCGGCCGTCAGACTTCAGAGCGGAGTCTCACCCCGCGCACCCGGGAGGAACCGGAGCCCGGTCCGCGGCTAGGTCTCGGGCTGAACACTAACCAGCTTGAAGACCTGAAACCGGAAGGGGATCAAAGCCTGGAGATCGACGTTATAAACCGGGGTGACGAGAAGCTCGGTCGGGTGGAGCTTACGGTTACGGTAGAGTCCGGCAACACCGCTCAACCCGGAACCCGCCGCTACGAGCAAACGGTAGACGGAATAGCCGCGGACAGTTCACGGACCGTCCGGTTCGACGGCGTAGATCTCTCTCCCACGGGCCCGCCGGTTGCGGGGGAGCCCGGAGAGCCTCAGTACCCGCAGCGGATCGTCGAGGTCCGGGCCGCGGCTTCGGGCGGCCTATCCACCGTGAAAACCGCGGTTCTGCCGCTCGACACTTGAGCCGCTGTCCGGCGAGACTTGCTAAAAGCCGGGACGGGCTTTCTGCGGAGCACCGGTAACCTTACCTTTCCCATAAGCTCCCGGGCAACCTCCCGGACCTCGACGGCGCTACCCAAGTCCCGGTGGACCAGGGTGTACGGTAGAGCCCGGTAATACCCCCGACGGACCGGCTGCCAGCCATTTTCCAGCATAAACCGGGTAGAAGGGTGCCGGGAGAGGCCGGGGTCGCTCGCAATAGCTTCGACCTCCATGAGGTTCCGACCGCGGAGGTCCCGGAGCATGCGGACCAGCAGGTGCCGGCGCGTTCGCGTATCGCCGCTTATGTGGGCCAGGAGCACCGTATCTTCGTGCAGGGGGCCTAGCGGATAACGGGAGGAGCGGGAGAGGTACTTTGCCGGGGCGTACAACACGTACCCGAGCAGCTTTTTATCCTGGCGGAGCGCGAGGCTCGCGGCTCCCCAAGTCGTCCCGACTTCTCTAAGCCACTCGCGAGCCGGGTACTCACCCCCGGTCCAGTAGGCCACCACGCCTTCCAGACCCGGTACTCCGCTGGCGTCCTCGGCGGTTATCTCGGAGACCATCGGCGTAAAAGACATCAGGCTCGAACCTCTCCACTCCCCGTACCCTGCTGGTAGCCCGTTACGCCGGTGAAGCTAAACACCCCGGTCCTCCCTGGGGATCTCCCGCCGGAGCCGGGCCTTTGTCTCTTCTATCCTGCGTTTCAGGTCTTCGGTCTTTTCTTCGGACGGTTCCAGAGGTGCGTCGCGGGACACGTCCCGGAGCGACGGCCGGGAAGGAGTCGAGTCTCCGGGCATTGGTATCGCCCCGGAGGAGGTCCGGCCGACGGCGGCCTCGTCTTCAAAGGAAGGCTCCGCAAGGGAAGGCTCCGTTTCCGGCACCCTCTCTTCCCAGATAGGTTCTTCGGGGAAAGGTTCCGTGGAAGCCTGGTGGTAGGGCTCTCCCTTTCCGGAAAACCGCTCCTGGGCTTTTTCACGGGCCTCGAAGTATGTTTCTCGGCCCCGCTCGCGCACCTCTCCGGCCCGCGAGACTATAGAGCCCCGCAATTCCTGTCCGCTGCGGGGGGCGAGCAGTATACCGGCGATGGCACCGGCCAAACCACCAAGGACGAAGTTTCTCAAGTTCTGTTTGTCGAGCACGGCTTGTCTACCTCCTGGAGTACTCTCTATATTCTACTCCTCCGGCAAGCGCTTGGGATAGCCCGGGGTAACCTGGAGGCTAGTGGCCGGTTCGGGCATCCAGGAGCAGCGAGGATTTCCGCTGGCGGGCCGTCTCCGCTATCCCGGAGATCCGCTCGGCGACAATCTCCACCGCCGCATCGGAGGCGGCCTCAATGGACAGGTTCTCAACCGTCCGTATACCGACCCGGCCCGCACTCTCGACAAAGTAGTCGTGGATCTGGCGTATCTCCTTGAAATGCGCGATGTACTCCTCTGCGGGGCGGCGCATCGAGGTCCCCAAAGCCCGCACGTGGAACCGGTTGCGGTGAACCCGCTCGTTGGAGAGGTAGACGACTAGCGAGCAGACGTTCGGGTGGTCTTTGTAGCGGTCGAGGATTATCTCCGGTGCGAGGTGAACCCCCTCGATGACCAGGTTCGTGCCCTCCTTGAGCCCCCGGTCGACGATGGCCTCGATCCCGACCGACACCTGCGAAGCCTGAGCCCGGAAGCCGTAGAGCACCCGCTCATCCTCGGCTATCGGCACCCGGATGTCCTCCCGCTTTACCCCATAAGAGCTTTTGTGGAGTATCGGGAGCAGGGCTGGGCTTACCGCCCTGCGCAACACCTCGCGGATGGCGTCGGTCCCGATAACGCTCTGGATATTCAAGCGGCGGGCGACGTCGGCGGCCAGCGTGCTGGTACCGACCCCGGTCGAACCCCCGATCAGGACCACTATAGGTTCGGTGGACTGGCGCAATATGCGCCACCGGTCGAGGCGGGCGACCACCAGGGCGTCGGTCTTCTGTAGCTTTGACCGGACGCGGGCGAGCACCTCTTCCTCCTCGACCGCGAAGCGTTCCTCGTCTAAAAGCTCCGTGCGGAGCTCGCCGGCGATCCGGTGGGCCACCTCGATCCGGGCCCCGGCCTGGGCTAGGGTCTGGGCCAGTATGCCCCGGGAGAACGGGGTCTCCCGGCCGTCCTTGATTACCCTGATCTCCCGTTCTTCCATAGCACCCTCCATGAGCGCCAGGGCTAGTCGCCGAGTATACGCAACCCCTGGTACTTACGACCCCGGCGGCGGCGTAACCGGCGATAGAAGTACAAAAGAAAAGCCACCAGAAGCGCCGATATTACCGGCACAAAGACCGCCACGATACCGCCCAGCCCGGCGGCCAGATCCTCAAGAAAGCTTAAAAAGGAATCCGATACCCCGGCCGAAGCGCCTGCCGGAGGCCGTAGAAAAGCTTTAAGTCCGGCCACCAGACCGGCGATCACCGCCCCAACCACGAAAGCCCACAAACCGCCGACAACCGTGCCGACCGTCAGCGCCACCATAAAGAGTATCCCGCCGGCTATGCTCCGGACCGGCGTCAGAACCGCGTCCAGGATACGGTCGAGGGCCGCGAACTTGTCCAGGATTATCTCTGTCAGGGAAAGCCCGAGCAGCACCAGGAGAACGATACCGTCGTCTAGCGGTCCTAGAATTCCCGTTAAGTCTATAAGCCCGAGGTTAGCTGCGAACCCCGCGAGCAGTAGGGGCAGAAAAGCCCGCACCCCGGCGACAGCGGCGAGCCCGATCCCGATCCCGATGGCGATAATGGTTGCTGTTTCCATCCCGGGATTATAACCCAGGCTCCCGGACGGGTACCGGCCGAGAAACCTTCTCAGAGTAGGCACGTATCTTGGCATAGAGTACAAGGAGTCAGGAGGGGCATGATGAGAGAGACGAACCTGGAGCAGTTCCGGGAAGTAACGCTGGAGGGCCGCTTTACCCTGCAGAACTCGTCCATGCTAAAGGTGCGGCTGGACGGCGACGAGGTACAGGCCAAGCTAGGCTCGATGGTCGCCTACCAGGGAGACGTCCGCTTTGAGTACAAGAGTGGCGGCCTGGGGCGCTTTTTCAAGAAGGCTGTGACCGGCGAGGAGACGAGCCTTATGAAGGCGTCGGGTACCGGGGACCTCTTTCTGGCGCACAACAAACGCAAGATCATGGTCATAGACCTCGAAAACGAGAAGATGACGATCAACGGCGAGAACATCCTGGCTTTTGACCCGGCCATCGTCTGGGACATCCGGCGCGTCGAGGGCGGCGGCCGGCTAGCGGGCGGGATGTTTAACGTGGTGCTAGAGGGCACCGGCAAGGTCGCCGTAACATCGGACGGGGACCCGGTGCTGCTGGACACCAGCACCCCGACCTTCGCCGACCCGGACTCGGCGGTTGCCTGGAGCGGCGGGGTCCGCACGAGCGTCCGGAGCGACATCTCGTTCAAGACCTTTATGGGACGCGGGAGCGGGGAGACGTTCCAGATCTCCTTCGAGGGCTCGGGGTGGGTTTTGATACAGCCTTCCGAAGGGCCGACCGTCCCCGAGCACTCCCACGACGACTTCGGAGAGTAGACCTTAGCCGACCGCGCCGCGGTTAACCCCCGTAAAGACCGAGGCTTGCTGGCGGGGCCTCCAGGTTATACTTGCGGGGCTTTAGTAGTCTGGCGAGTATTCCGGAGGGTATTTCGTGTCGCATAGAGGACCTGAGGTCGGTATGGATAAGATAGTCGCGTTCTGCAAGCGCCGGGGCTTTGTATATCAGAGTTCGGAGATCTACGGCGGCACCCGCTCCTCCTACGACTACGGGCCGATGGGCGTCGAGCTAAAGCGGAATATAAAGAACGAGTGGTGGCGCAGCACGGTCCACATGCGCGACGACGTGGTCGGCCTGGACGCGGCGATCATCATGCACCCGAGGGTCTGGGAGGCTTCCGGGCACACGGCGACCTTTAACGACATGCTGGTCGAGAGCCGCACTTCGGGGCGGCGCTACCGGGCGGACCACCTGATCGAGGCCGCAACCGACATCGACGCCGAAGGCTTATCCGCCGAAGAGCTAACGGAAATAATCCGCTCCGACGAGCGCATAAAAGACCCCGTGGACGGCGGCCAGGACTTCTCGGAGGTTCGGCCGTTCAACCTGATGTTCGAGACCTACACCGGCCCGGTAAAAAGCCCGGAGAACCTGGCGTACCTCCGGCCCGAGACGGCCCAGGGCATCTTCGTAAACTTCAAGAACGTCGCCCAGACTAGCCGGGTAAAAGTACCGTTCGGGATAGCCCAGATCGGGAAGTCCTTCCGGAACGAAATTACTCCCGGCAACTTTATCTTTCGCACCCGGGAATTCGAGCAGATGGAGATGGAGTTCTTTGTCGAGCCCAGCACCGACGAGGAGTGGCACGAGTTCTGGATCCAGGAGCGTTTCAATTGGTACGTAAAGCTCGGCCTCTCCCCGGAGAACCTCCGCCTCTACGAGCACCCGCAAGAGAAGCTCTCCCACTACTCAAAGCGCACCGTGGACATCGAGTACGACTACCCGTTCGCCGGCTGGTCGGAGCTTGAAGGCATCGCGAACCGCACCGACTACGATCTCAAGCAGCACGCCGCCTTTACCGGCGAGAACCTCTCCTACTACGACCAGGCCCAGAACACGAGCTACGTGCCCTACGTCGTCGAGCCCGCTGTCGGCGCGGACCGGATGGCGCTGGCCTTCCTGGTAGACGCCTACACCGAGGAAGAAGCCCCCGACGGCTCCGGCGAGTCGCGGGTCGTGCTGAAGCTCCATCCCAGGCTCGCCCCGGTAAAAGCCGCCGTCTTCCCGCTCTCCAAAAAAGAGCCGGTCGGTAGCCTCGCCAAGCAACTCTACGACGAGCTAAAGGGCGACTACAGCATCTTCTACGACGACTCGGGGTCTATCGGCCGCCGCTACCGCCGCCAGGACGAGGCTGGCACCCCGTTCTGCGTTACGGTGGACTTCGACACCGCCGACGACAAGAAAGTTACCATTCGCGACCGGGATACGATGCTCCAGGAGCGGGTGCCGATAGAGGCGGTCCGGGAACGGCTGCAGGCCCGGATCTCCGGCTAGCGCAGCTAGCAAAACTTACCGGGGTTTACGTTACCTCGAAACCGGGAACAGGTCCGATTCATGATGCCAGTAGATAAACCCGTAGCCCTGTGGGCCGCGCCCCGGTCCGTTTCGACCGCTTTCGAGCGGGTGTTCGTCGAACGCGGCGACTTTACCGTCTTCCACGAGCCGTTCGCCGTAGCCTACTACTTCAGCGAAGAGCGGCGGAGCGACCGCTTCCCGGATACGGAGCCGGACGAACGCTACAAACATGCCAGCGTGTGGAAGGAGATCCGGGACTCCGACGAGAAACCCGTCTTTTTTAAAGACATGGCCTACCACGTTACCGACCACATGGGCCCGGAGTTCGCCGCCCGCTTTACAAACACGTTCATTATCCGCGAGCCCCGCGAGGCGCTTACCTCGTTCTACAAGATGTGGCCGGACTTTACCTTTGAAGAAGCCGGCTACGAGCAGCTACACCGCCTCTTCGGGTACGCCGAGCAGGCCGAAGAAGAGCCGATCATCGTGGACGCGGCGGACCTCGCCGAAGACCCGGAGGGCACGGTGGCCGCCTACTGCGAGAGCCTGGACATCCCCTTTGTACCCGAAGCCTTGACGTGGGAGCCGCGCGAGGTGCCGGAGTGGAAAACATGGGAGTCCTGGCACACCGACGCCCAAAAGAGTACCGGGTTGAGCAAGACCCCCCGCAAAAAGGTGGAGTTGCCGGAAGATCTCGTGGAAACTTGCGAGCGGTGCCAACCGTACTACGAAGACCTCCGCGAGAAACGTTTGCGGCCCATAGACCCTGCGGAGGTCTCCTAGCGAAGCTCTCCTAGACGGAAGAACTCTCCGGGCGCGACGCGCCCGCCGTTTCGGGAGAGGTGGTGCGGCCGCGCAGGAGGTCGGCGCACTTCTCCCCGATCATCATGCAGGTGATGGCGGGGTTGACCGTGATCATGGACGGGAAAATGGATGCATCCGCGACGCGCAATCCATCCACGCCCCGCACCCGCAACTCGGGGTCCACGACGGCGTCTGTATCGTCCGCGCTTCCCAGGCTACATGTCCCGGCCGGGTGGTATACGGTGTTCGCGGTGCTGCGGACGTAGGCGGAGATGTCCTCGAAGCTCTGTACCTCCGGACCCGGGGCAAGCTCTTTTTTAGCCCACTTCGCGAGGGCCGGTTGGGCGGCGAGTTCGCGGGCGAGCCGGACGCCCTCTACCATGATCCTCTCGTCGTAGCCTTCGGGGTCCGTGAAGTACCGGAAGTCTATGAGCGGCGAGGCCGAAGGGTCCGATGAGCGGAGCCGCACCACGCCCCGGCTCTTTGCTCGGGCGACGTTCGGGGTTACACAGAAGGCTTGCTCGGCGGTCGGGTACCCGTTCGGGAGCGTGTGCATGTCAAAAGCCTGGGTGCCGAAGTGGAACATCAGGTCCGGGGTATCCGCATCTACGTCTACCCTGGCGAAGAGGCCCGCCTCGTAGTAGTTGCTCGTCGCCTCCGGCACCGGGCGCGAGGACTCCCACATCACGACACCTTCCGGATGGTCGAGCAGGTTCTCACCGACACCGGGCAAGTCCGAGACCACGGGTATGCCGAGGTCCCGCAGGTGATCCGCCGGTCCGACCCCGGAGAGCAGCAGCAGCTTCGGCGTGTCGAAGGCCCCGCAACACAGGATGACCTCTTTCTCCGCGTAGTAGGTCCCGCACGCGGTCTCCACCCCTACCGCCCGGCCGTCCTCGAATAGCACCCGCCGGGCCGCAGCCGAGGTGAGCACCGTCAGGTTCTCCGGCAGATCGGAGGTGGGATGCAGGTAGGCGACCGAGCTTGACTGGCGGTAAGGTCCCTTCTTGTTCAGGAAGAAGAGCCCGACGCCCTCCCGCACTTCCCTGTCAAACGATAATTTCGGGAAACCGGCCTGACTCCCGGCCTCGATAAACGCCTCGACCGCCTCGTTGCCGGCTTCGGAGGTCTCCATGTTGACCTTTTCGGCGACCTTCTCGAAGTAGGGCCGGGTTCCCTCCGGTCCCCAGCCGGTAGCCCCGCCGGACTCCCAGCGCACGAAATCCCCTTCCGGGGGTTGGAAGGCGATGGCAGAGTTGTGGGAGCTAGAGCCGCCGAGCATGATGCCGCGGCTGTGCAATATATCGTCGTTGCCGCGCGACTGGGGCTCTATTTTGAAGTCGTGACCGTACTCCTCGGAGCCGAGCAACTGCTGCCAGCCGCGAAGCTCCAGGATCTCCTTCACTCCCTCGTCTGACGGTCCGGCCTCCAGCAGGCAGACGGTGGTATCAGGGTCTTCGGCGAGGCGGGCGGCGATGACCGCGCCCGCCGTCCCGCCGCCGACGATCAGGTAGTCGTAACGTGTCTTGTCTGTCAAAGGGGTGCTCCTTCTAACCGGCGTTGCCGAACCAGCCGGTGGGCTGGGGTGCCAGATTTATGCAAACGTGCTTGGCTTCGAGGTACTCGTGCAGGCCCGCGCGACCCAGCTCGCGCCCTAGACCGCTCTGCTTGTAGCCGCCCCACGGGGCTTCGGGGTAGTAGGGATGGAAGTCGTTCACCCACACGGTCCCGATCTTGAGCGCGGAAGCTACCCTTTTAGCCCGGCCCATGTCTGTGGTCCAGACGCCTCCGGCGAGGCCATAGGTGGTGTCGTTGGCCGCCCGGACGGCCGACTCCTCGCTGTCGAAGCTCTCTATGGTGAGCACCGGACCGAAGATCTCCTCTTTAGCGACCCGCATCGCCGGCTTTACACCGGTAAAGACCGTCGGCTCCAGGAAAAAGCCGTCCTGTAAATTTTCGTCTTCAGGCCGCTCACCGCCGAGCCTCAAAGTCGCGCCTTCTTCTTTCGCCAGGGCGATGTAGCCCTCGACCTTCTCGCGGTGCTCGGCGGAGACCAGCGGCCCCATCTCGGTTTCGAAGTCCCGGCCGAAGCCGACCTTTATGTTGCGCGCCCGGTCCAGGATAGCTTCCACAAAATCGTCGTGGATAGACTCCTCGACCAGGAGGCGGGAGCCGGCGGAGCAGACCTGCCCGGCGTGGAAAAAGGCGGCGTTCAAGGCGTAGTCCACGGCGGTCTCGAAGTCGGCGTCGGCGAAGACGATGTTCGGGTTCTTGCCACCGAGTTCCAGGGCCACCTGCTTTACCGACTCCGTAGCGGAGACCGCGACCTTGCGGCCGCTCTCGACGCCGCCGGTAAAGGAGATAAAGTCCACGTCCGGGTTCTCGGAGAGTTCCGCGCCGGCCTCGGCTCCCGCGCCCAGGACGACGTTCGTCACCCCGTCCGGCACACCAGCCTCGACCAGAAGCTCGCCGATTTTTAGCGTCGTGAGTGGGGTAAGCTCGCTGGGTTTGGCGACAAAGGTACAGCCCGCCGCGAGCGCCGGGGCCATTTTCCAGGAGATCTGGAGTAGGGGATAATTCCAGGGGGCTATCATGCCGACGACCCCGACCGGCTCGTAAGTCGTGAGGCTCAAAGCGTCGGCGTTTACCGGGTTGACCTCGCCCTCGTGGGTGGCGATGAGCGCCGCGTAGTACCGGAAGACCCCCGCGATGTCCTCCATGTCCGCGAGGCTCTCGGTAACGGTCTTGCCGGTGTCGAGCGTCTCAAGCTCCGCCAGTTCTTGCTGGTCCCTCTCGATAAAGTCCGCTATTTTATTGAGGACCTTCGAGCGTTCCTGGACGGGCAGGTGCGGCCAGGGCCCCTCGTCAAAGGCTCGGCGGGCGGCGGCGATGGCCCGGCGGGTATCCTCCCGGTCTCCCTCGGGGACCGTTGAGATCACCGCTGCCGTTGCCGGGTCTAAAATTTCTCGCTCGGCCCCGCCGGAAGCCGGGACCCACGAACCGTCTATGAGCATCCCACGAACTTTTGACGTCAACAAACCATTACCTCTTTCTTGTCTTTAATTCGGACCGGCTTCCCGGAAACTATTCGTTCGAACCGCGGGTCATGTCGCGCAGCACCCCAACCACCCGCTCCCGCAACTCCCCGGAGGCCGCGGGCAGTCCCAGCAACTCCAGGAACCACAACCCGTCGGCGGCCAGCCGCGCCACCGTTGCAACGGCGGGGTCTATGCCGTCGTTTTCGGCCCGTTCCTGAAACGCCCCGTAACGCTCCCGGAGCGGGGCCAGGAGCGAGGGGTCGTTGGCTGCGGCGGCCAGGAGTCCCGACTGCATAGCGAGGTTGCGATCCTCGTCCTCTGGCTCGAAAGTCGCCTCGATGTAGGCTCGCACCCAGCCACCAGGAGCATCCGAAAGCCCACCTATACGGTGCTCCAACTCCCTCTCAAAGCGGTCTATAGCCATGTGCTCGACCATCCCGGAGAGTAGAGCCTGCTTGCTCGGGAAGTGGTACAACAATCCTCCCTTGCTCACCCCCGCCTCCTTCGCGACCGCCTCGATGGTCAGCGAAGCCCCGCCGTCCCGCAGAACTATCCGCTCCGCCGCCGCCAGCAACCTCCGGCGCGTCTCCAGTGAACCTCTTTCTTCCGCCATACGAGTTACTGTACCATCCGGACGGTACAGTAACCAACTTGTTGTTTTTACAGGCCGTATATGGCTACCTCCTCTCCTTCGAGTTGGGTGGGGTAGGTCTTTACGCGCAGGCGGGGCGAAACATTCGGGGTGAGGCCGGTATTCACGTCGAACTCGAAGTTGTGCCAGGGGCAGACCGCCACTACCCGGTCCCCGGAGGGCCGGTGCTGGCCGACCTCGTCGGCAGTCCACATGCTTTCTATAGCTCCCTGGCCCATGCTCGCACCCTCGTGGGGGCAGCCGTCGGCCATCGCCCGGAACGTGCCGTCTTCGAGGCGCATAACCGCGATGCGCCGCCGGCCGGCCTCGAAGGACCTTATCTCCCCGGGGTTCAGGTCGTCGCGTCGGCAGACTACGCGGCGCACGTCTTTGGATTTATCCACTTCGTACCTCCGAGCCTTACAGACGGTAGAATTTACGGGCGTTGTCGTAGAGGATCCTGCGTTGCAAACTTTTGGGAAAGCTGCTCGGGAAGACCCTTGTGGGCGAGTCGAAGTCCCAGTGAGGGTAGTCCGTCGAGAACACGAGAAAGTCCTCGGAGCCGATCATCTCGAACATCCGGTATAGATGCTCCGGGTTGTCCGGGTACTCCATGGGCTGGGTGGTCGCCCGGACGTTGTCCCGGATGTACTCGCTCGGCAGCCGCCGGACCCACGGCACCTCCCGGCGGAGGCTCCGGTAGTTGTAGTCGAAGCGCCACATCAGACTGGGCAGCCAGGTCCATCCACCCTCGACGAGCAGCACCCGCAGGTCCGGGTACTTCTCGAACACCCCGTGGGTAATAAGGCCGATAAGCTGGGACTGCCAGCTCTGCGGTATGGCGGTGTGCCACTCGATGTAGTACGGCGGCTGGCCGGCGGCGGTCCCGGAAGTGTTGCCCTGGTGAAAAGCAACCACGAGGTCGTTGCGCTCGGCAGCCTCGAAAACCGGGTGGTAGAACACCCGGCCGAGGACATCGTGCGGGATGGTCGGGAGCATAACCTGGACTATCCGGGGGTGCGCTCCCATCCGGTCTATCTCGCGGGCTGCGGCCTGCGGGTCCTGGGCGGCGACGCACACGGAGCCTAGCAGACGCTCGTCCTTTTCCAGCCAGTTCTCCAGCATCCAGTCGTTGTACGCCGCCGCCAGCGCCGCCGCGAACTCGGGCTGCACCCGCATTTCCGTCGGGTAGAAACCACCGGCGAGCACGGCGTGTTCCACGGGGTAGGCGTCGAGTAGCTGCTCACGCAGGACCTCGAAGTCCGAGCCCGCCGGAGAACCATCTTCCAGCGCCGCGTCGGCCTTCGCGACACCACCTATCTGCGGGTACGCGTAAGGGAGACCGGGCGGCCCGGTCCAACCGTCGGCGACCGAAACCCGGCTCCGCCACGGCTCCGGCAGGTAGGGAGCGAGGTCCCGGATCGAACGCAGCATCTCGTGTACGTCCGCGTCTATAAACCGCGTCTTCTCCCAGACCCGGCCAGACCCGGTCGGCCCCCTCGAAGCCTGGTAACTGTCTTGTATCATCGACCACCCCTCCTGAAGAACGAACCGAGGCTCCAGAAAATTTGAAACCCTCACAATTCTATCCGGTGTTGCTTTGTGCGCAACGGTAACTGTTATACGCAACACTATCAGAGCACCGGACGGTGGTCAAGGTTGGGGTCAATTGTGTAAGAGTGTGTACAAATTCGGTGGGCGTGGTAGAAGTCTCTTATGGACTCAGAAGAGCGCAAGAGTTCCATACAGTCGGTAGACCGGGCGGTATTCGTACTGGAACTTCTGGCCCGGCGGGGATGGTCCGGGGTGACGGAGGTTGCGGGGGAGCTCGGAATCCACAAGTCGAACGCTCAACGGCTGCTCGCCACACTCGCGAGCCACGGGATGGTGGAGCGGAGCCCGGAGACGGACAAGTACCGGCTGGGTTTCAGGCTGGTGGGGCTTGCGAGCGCGGTGACGGGTGAACTCGACGTGGTACGGTACGCGCGCCCGTTCTGCGAGAGCTTAAGCGAGCAGACGGGAGAAACGGTGATCGTCGCGCTCCTCGAAGGCGATGAGGCGGTCATCGTACACCAGACCGCAGCACCTTCCGTGCTCGGGGTGAACTGGTCGGGCTGGCACCTACCGCTGCACTGCACGCCGGGCGGTAAGGTACTCCTGGCGCATCTGCCGGAGGAGCGCCGGGAGGCGGTTCTCGCGGAACCTCTGGAGCGGTTTACGGAGAACACCGTGGTGGAGCCCGGTAAGCTCCGCGACGAGTTGGAAGCGATACGGTCTCGGGGTTACAGCTATACCATAGAGGAACTCGCGGTCGGGCTAAACGGGGTCGGAGCCCCTATATACCGTCCCGAAGGGGAGGTTACCGCGGCCTTGAGCGTCGCGGGACCGGCGTTCCGGCTGACGGAAAGCTCCGTGCCCCGGGTCGGCGAGCTTACGCGCGGGGCCGCCGTCGAGGTGTCCCGGCGTCTAGGTTTCCGCGAGTAGCACCTAGCGGGTGGTGTGCTCCTTTAGAAAACTCCGAAAGCCTGGAAGCCGGGCCGCAAAGCCTCCTCCGCATGGAGATATAGGAGAGGGCTTTGCGTTACCGGGTGCGAAGTTTCCAGGTTGCCGTTAGGAACTCTGAGCCTGACGCGCCGCTTCCAGCCAGGGCTCGACGGTAGAGCGGTTGTTCTCCAACCAGGTCTTTATGCCGGGCACCGGATCGTCTTCCTTGCGCATCTCATCCTCTATCGAGTTTAGCTGCTCTTCGGTGAGCGTAAAGGCTTGCATAAAAGCATAGGCCACCGGGTCGTCGTCCGAGAGGTCGCTGTTGACTATGGCGGAGATCTTCGCGGGATCGTTCAGGTTGCCCTGGGCGTCCTGCGGGTCTTCGAGGTAGTGGAAGTCGTAGACCTGGTTCATCCAGTGCGGTGACCAGGGCATGAATACGAACGGGCTCTCCTCCGGGTAGCGCCGCTCCATCTCCGAGAGCATGCCCGCGGTGCTCGAAGCTTTCTGCTCAATGTTCAGGTTGTAGGCCGGAATCACGGAGTTGTTGACCTTTTCGACCATCGGGGTGCCCGGCTCGATGCCGATTATCACCTCGGCCGGCGAGTCGTTGAGGTCCGCGAGGCTCTGGACGTCCATGTAGTCCGGGACCGCCAGACCGAACTTCGTCTCGCCCTGGTACCAGGGGTCCAGGTACTCGACCTGATCTCCGACCTCGTCGAGCAGATCCTGGTGGTTCGGCAGCCACACATCCTGGAAGGCAGCCAGGTCACCACCGGCCACACCCTCGAACAGCAGGCTCACGTCGAGCGTGTTCAACTCTACCTCGCGGTAGTTGAGATCCTCCTCAAAGAGTATCTTCGTCAGGTTCGAGACCGCTATACTCTCCGTCCAGCCGATGTCGCCCAGAGTGAGGGTCTTATTGCTGTTGTCAGAGGAGCCAGACCCGCCGGACCCGCCGGACCCGCCGCTCCCACAACCGGCCAGCCCGAGTAACGAGGCTCCGACGACCGCGGTTCCACCCATCTTCAGCACTTGTTTCCGAGTCAGTTTGTTGCGCACGTACTTCTCCTTCTGTAGTTTTGCAGAGGTCTACTTGGGAATTTGCCTGCCGGTTCCGTCAGGCTTTCTTCCGGACCACATCTCTTTCGGCGATGTTTCGGGTTGTACGGTCTAGGATGATCGCGATTACTACGATGCCCAGGCCGCCGACAAAAGCCTGCCCGGTATCGAGGGAACTGAGTCCTACAACTACGGGCCTCCCGAGCCCGTCCGCCCCGGCGAGTGCGGCGATGACCACCATGGATAGCGAGAGCATAATGACCTGGTTAACCCCGGCCATTATCGTGGACAACGCCTGCGGAAGCTCCACCTTGAACAAGGTCTGGCCCGGTGTCGCCCCGAAAGCCTGGGCGGCTTCCACAGTTTCGCTGGGTACCTGCTGTATGCCGAGCATGGTAAGCCGAACCGCGGGCGGCATGGCAAATATAACCGTGGCTATAAGGGCCGGCGGATTGCCGATACCCATGACCACGACAAAAGGCACTAGATACACAAACGGCGGCATAGTCTGCATGAGGTCCAGAACCGGCCTGATAACCGTTTGTAGAGATTGAACTTTGGCGGCGAGCACGCCGAAAGGTATGCCTATTAGCAGTGAAACAAACGTTGCCGACAGGATCAGGGCCAGCGTCAGCATAGTCTCGCTCCAGAGATCCAGGCTAATGGTAAGCAGGAGCCCCAGCACCGTAAACAACGCCACCCGCCAGCTCGCCAAAAGAAAGGAGATCGCGGCGAGTACCGCGATGGTGACCAGCGCCGGGGGAGCTGTGAGAGCGAACTCCAGTACACCTACTATAGCTTGTATTATCGCGCCCAGAATGTCGAAGAACCAGCCAAAGGTCTCGGTGACCCAGTCAACGGCGCTCTCGGTCCAGTCGTCGAGCGGTATCTTCGGGATTACGTCTTGCTGTAAAAACGCCAGCATCCTACTCTCCCCTCTCGCCGGCGGACACCTCGCTGGTAGGCGGACCGTTCAGCCCGAATTCCTCCCCTTCGTCGGCATCCTCCACCGACTCCGCGCTCGTGGAGAGGCCGGCTAAGAGCGAGCCCCGGACGATGACACCCCGAAGCCGCTCGTTCCCGCCCACGACCGCGACCGGACCTTTCCCGTCCACAAATAGCGGCAACACCTGCCGTAGCGGCGTATCGCCCTGTACTTTAAGAACCTCCCGGTTTACCGCTCCACCGAGGCCACTCTCCTCGCGCTCTGCGAGCCTGGAGACGTCTTCCACTTCGGCTATTCCGACGAGACGCCGCTCGTCGTCCACGACGAAGATGGTCGAGAGCCCGGCCTGCTGCATTTTCCGCAAGACCACCCGTGGCCCGTCTGAGTCGTAGGCTACTTCCTTCGGTTCGATCATAATAGTTTCGGCGTGGCGGACCTTTGCGTAGTCCACGTCTTCTATAAACCGCTCGACGTACTCGTCGGCCGGTTGTGTAAGGATATCTTCGGGGGTGCCGATCTGCACGATCTCCCCGTCCTTCATTATCGCCACCCGGTGCCCGAGCCGCAGAGCCTCGTCGAGGTCGTGGGTAATGAACACGACGGTGCGCTTTATTTCGCCCTGAATGTCCAGGAAAAGGTTCTGCATGTCGCGCCGGATCAGTGGGTCGAGCGCCGAGAACGGCTCGTCCATGAGCAGTATCTCCTGCTCGGTAGCCAGCGCCCGGGCGAGCCCGACTCTCTGCTGCATACCGCCGGACAGCTCCGTGATCCGCTTGTCCCGCTGCCCCTCCAGGCCGACCATCTCCAGCGTCTCTTCACCTTTTTGGTCGCGTTCCTCTTCGGAGACACCCTGTACTTCAAGGCCGAAGACGATGTTCTGCAAGACCGTCCGGTTGGGCAGCAAGCCGAAGTGCTGGAAGACCATGCCCATCTTCTTACGCCTCACCTGCCGGATCTGCTTCATCGGCATCTTCGAGATGTGGTCCCCATCGAGGTACACATCCCCCTCGGTCGGCTCGATCAACCGGTTCAAAAGCCGCAAGAGCGTAGACTTACCACTCCCCGACAACCCGATAACCACAAAGATCTCACCCTGATAAACCTCGAAATCGGCGTCGAAAACTCCTATGGTAGACCCGGTCGCAGTCTCTACCTCGGCCTTGGTCTTTCCCGACCTCCGCATCTCCAGGGCTTGCCGACCCCGGCGCCCAAAAACCTTCGAGAGGTTCTCCACCCGGATGATCGACCCGTTCCCCCTACTACCGCTGCTTTCCGTGACTTCTCCTTTGTCCGCCTACAACACCCGGATGCGAAACTCCCCCAAACTATGCGCCGTCCGTCTCCAGAACAGCAAATTACGCATCCTTTGCCTGCGCGAACTCTTCGCCCGGCAACAGGGCTACAGCGTACCCGACTCTGGAGCCCTATTCAACTGTTTTCGCGGCTCAGATCAGGCATTCAGCAGAGATCATGCATGAGCTACTTATCAGGCTATTGCAGAGAAGGCTTCTTATGCTGTAGATGCACAAATTTCTCGAACGCGTGAGCCAGTTGCAGCACACCCCAGTCGTCGCGGTGGCGGCCGACTATCTGAAGACCGACCGGCAGACCCTCTAAGGTAAAGCCGCCGGGTACGGAGATGGCGGGCAATCCCGTGACCGTGATGTAGTAGCAGGAGCGCATCCAGTCTATGTAAGTGTCGAGCTTCGTACCGGCTATCTCTGTTACGTAACGCTGGTCTACGTCGAACGGCGGCACCTGGGTCGTCGGCAGAACAAGGAACTCGTAGGTCTCCATGAACTCCCGGACCCGGTGGTAGAGCGCGGCCCGTTTCCGCTCGGCTTCCGCGAGCTTGGGGCCTGAGAGCCGGCGACCCTCCTCGATGTTCCAGACGACGGTGTCTTTTAGCTCTTCCCGGTGCTCGTCCAGCAGCCGCCCGTAGGACAGCTCGAACTGCCAGGCCCGCCAGGCTTTAAAGACTTCGTCGGCGTCCGAAAAGTCCGGCACGGTTTCCTCCACCACGCACCCGAGGTCCTCGAAGATGCCCCGGCAGTCGTCGAACGCCGCCGTTACCCGCGGGTCGAACGGCAGGCCACCGAGATCCCGGCTCCAGGCTACCCGCACGCCGCCGAAGTCACGGTCCAGTGGACCGCTAAACGCCGTACCGGGCCCGGAGAGGGAGATCGGGGAGCGAGGGTCGGGACCGGAGATGGCGGCGAGCATGAGGGCGGTATCTTCGACCGTGCGGGCCATCGGGCCTTCCACGGAGAGGGTGGACCAGGGAGCGTCCGAGGGCCACGTTGGGACCCGGCCCGGGGACGGGCGGAGGCCGACCACGTTGCAGAAGGCGGCCGGGTTGCGGAGAGAGCCCCCCATATCGCTGCCGTCGGCGATGGGGACCATGCCGCAAGCGAGGGCGGCGGCCGCGCCACCGCTGGAACCGCCGCAGGTCTTTGTGAGGTCGTAGGGATTGCAAGTCTCGCCGAAGACGGCGTTGAACGTCTGGGAGCCGGCCCCGAACTCGGGTGTGTTGGTCTTGCCGACCGTGATAGCGCCGGCTTCCTTCAACCGGGTGACGATCAGGGCATCTTCTTCCGGGACGAAGTCCTCGAAGATAGGAGAGCCGTAGGTGGTCCGTATACCAGTCGTCGGGAAGAGATCTTTATGCGCCACCGGCAGACCGTGTAGCGGCCCGACTTCTTCGCTGCGGGCGAGCGCCGCGTCGGCGGACCGGGCTTTTTCCAGAGCTTTCTCGGGGACGAGCGTGACGATGGCGTTCACCCGCGGGTTCACCCGCTCTATCCAGGCCAGGTGGGCTTCCATCACCTCGACCGCCGACAACTCCTTCTCGCGGATGCGGCGGGCAAGCTCCGTGGCGGTTAGAAAGCAGATTTCCTCGGACAAAACGCTGCTCTTCCTAAGAACCCGTAGACCCGGCGTCGAAGACAATCTCTCCGCCGACCATCGTCAGCGCGGGCTCTAGCGCGAGTAGTTCCTCCGGCGGTGAAGAGAGTATGGAGCCGTTTAGCACTACCAAATCAGCTAGCTTACCGGCCTCGATGCTGCCCTTGCGGTTCTCCTCGAAGCTCGCGTAGGCCCCGTTCAGGGTAAAGGCGCGGATGGCATCTAAAATCTGGATTTTCTGGGAAGCGCCGACGCTCGTGCCGGAAGCGGTCTTGCGGGTGACGGCGCAGTAGATGCCTTGCATCGGGTCCGCGGAGGTGACGGGCGAGTCGGAGCCGGCGGCGGCCACGATGTCTTGCCCGGCGTAGTCCGCTAGCGGGAACATGTGGTCCACGCGGTCGCCGTAGTTCTTTATGTAACCCTCACCGAACTCGTAGAAAAACGCGGGGTTCGGAATCGGGACTATCCCGAGGTCTCTTATCCTGCTCAGCAGGTCCGACGGCACCATCCCGGCGTGCTCGATGCGGTGCCGGTGATCCTCACGCGGATATTCTTGCAAAGACTTCTCTATGCAGTTCACGACCATCTCCACACCCCGGTCGCCGATGGCGTGGGCGGTGATCTGGAACCCGTGGCGGTGGGCGTCGCCGAGGATTTGGTCCACCTCTTCCTGGCCGTAGTAGAGGATGCCGCAGTCGTCCGGGTCGCTGGTGTAAGGTTCCCTCGTGGCGCAGGTCGGGCCGCTGCTGGAGCCGTCGGTAAATATTTTTGCCGGACCGACCCTGAACCTTTCATCCCCAAGACCGGTTACTACGCCGGCGTCTACCATCTTGCGGACGAAAACCTCTGACTCGTGCAGCGAGCAGACCATGGCGTAGATGCGAGTGTTTATCCGGCCGTCGGTGACGGCCTGCTGCATGGTGCGCATCTGATCCGGCCCGTAGCCGCCGGCTTCGTGGATGCTCGTTATTCCGAGGCTAGATAATTCTTTGTCGGCTACGGAGAGCGCCTCCAGCATCTCGCCGGGAGGATACCGCGACTCCCGGAACGCCCGCATGTGGGCCGCCTCCTTGAGGACGCCGGTCAGCCCGCCCGTCTGGGTACCAGACGGGTCGCGCTCTATGGTCCCGCCGTCGGGGTCGGGGGTGTCGGAGGAAATACCGAGCAGGTCCAGAGCCCGGGAGTTCGCCGCGGAGATGTGGTTGCAGGCACGGGTAACGAGGATCGGGTGCCGGGTGGAGACCTTATCCAGGTCCTCGCGGCGCGGGTGGCGCTCCTCGGAGAGCTTCGCGTCGTTGTAACCCCAGCCCCGGACCCACTCCCCGGGCGGCGTCTCGCGGACACGATCGGCGAGACGCCCCGAGATGTCCTCCAGGCTATAGACGCCGGTCTTGCAGTCCACGCCGAGGCGGTTCGTGCCGGTGAGCAGGAAGTGCAAGTGGGCGTCGATGAAACCCGGCAGCAGGCTCCGGCCGTTCAGGTCGATGACCTCTGTCCGCGGCCCCCGGAACTCCAGCATCTCTTCCGTGGTCCCGGCCGCCAGGACTTCGGTACCTTTTACAGCGGCGGCTTGCAGCACCTCGTCGCGGGCGTTTACCGTTACGACTTCGCCATTTACGAAAATGTAGTCCGCCGTCACTAGCGGACCATCTCCGGCTCGCGCCCGGCAGCGCTAGCGGCGTAGTCCTCATCGTCGCTGGCTCCCAGGTACTCGTTCACTACGCTCGTGTCCTGTGGCTTTGTGAGGTAGGTCAGCACTACTACCACGACGACGTTCGCCAGTAGTCCCATAATGCCGGCGTTTATCTCGAACGGGGCACCGACGCCGGAGAACTGAAAGAAATAGTTGGCCGCTACCCCGACCACGAGGCCGGCCAGTATGGCCGTGGGGGTGACGCGCCGGGAGTAGAGGGCTCCGTAGACGCCGGGGGCGAACTGCACGATCGAGCCATAGGCGCCGAGGAGGAGTGCGACGAGGCCCTGGCCGCCGAAGATGGTGACGAGGTAGGCTGCGGCCCCGATCAGGACCACCAAAAGGCGCATGGTCCGCACGGTGGTAATCTCGGTCGCGCCGGGCCGGACGTTCTTTACGACACCGTCGTGGAACTCCAGGGCAGCGCTGTGGGTAATAGCGTCCGCCGAGGACATCGCGGCTGCTAAGGCCCCGGCCCCGACGAGGCCGTAGAGCCACCCGGGGAGGTTTAGGACGCTCGTGATCAGGTACGGCAGTATGTCGTCCGCGGTGGCTACCTGGCTCGAACTTACGACCCCGACGGCCGCAAACCCGGCCAACAGCAGCGGAATGAGGAAGAGGGCGAATATAGGATAGGCGATAACGGTCTTTTTGGCGGTCTTTGAGTCCGTGGCGTAGGACTTTGAGAACAGGTGCGGCCACATGATAAACCCGATAACGGAGACCAGGATGATCGTGGCGTAGGCCGTGGGAGACATGGTCGAGCCCTCGCCCCCGATCTGTAAGAAACCGGGCTCTTCCCGCGCGATGGTCCGGAACATACCGCCGATGCTGCCGTGTAGCTGGAAGACGATGGCGAGCCCGACGGTCCAGGAGATGATGATCATGAGCGCCCCCTGGAAAACGTCGGACCACGCCGCGGCCCGGAGACCGCCGGTCGCCACGTAGACCACGACTATCCCGTAGGCGGCGAGCGCGCCGAGCCAGATGGGGACACGCCCCTCGGTCATGACGTTGAAGATTATTGCCATGCCCTTCATCTGGGTAGCGAGGTACTGGATAAAAGCCAGGAAGGCGACGATGGCGACCAGCGCCGAGAGCGACTTCAGCCGGAAGCGCCCGTAGAAAAACCCGACGAGCGAGTAGAGGTCGTGCTTGCGGCCTATGGCCCCTATCTTCGGGGCGAGGATGTACCAGGGGATGATCGCAAAGCCCGTATAGACCAGAATGTACAGCGCGGGGCCTCCCATCGAGAAAGACCACCCCGGAGCCCCGAGGAAAGCGAAGGCGCTGAAGATAGCACCCCCCATGAGGAACCACATCACGATAAGCCCGAGCCCCCGCCCGGCGGTGGTGAACTCGCTGACGGAAGCCTTGTTCCGGCCCCGGCCAGCGAGGATACCTATAGCCATGGCGATCACCAGGTACCCGCTCATTATCAGGAGTGCTATCTGCCAGTTGCTCATTCGAGCCTCCCTACCGGTCCGGGTCCATTAGGTACATCACCAGCAGCAACGCGAAAGCGATCAAGATCCACGAGACCACCCAAAAGAAGTTGAACGGCAGCCCGAAAACGAACGGCTCCACCCGGTTGGCAAACGCGAATACGGGAAATATGGTCGGCAGAAACACCAGCACCATCACCACGATAAAAATCTTCTGGAACTTCTTGCGGCTCATCCACGCTCCTTTCATAAGGACCATCGTAGACACCTATTGGAATTCCACCGCAGCTTCGCACCAACACTTTAAGCTACAAAGCCGGCGGCCAGACACGTCCTACGGGCCAAATCTCCCCTCCGGTATCTTAGGTCAAAACTGTCCCGGTGGATAGCCGGTAGATGATCTTTGCCGGTCGTGGCTTCCGCCTGAGACAAGATACGCCTCAGACTCCTTTTATCTGGTCTATAATCCGGGCGCGAGTGCTCGCACGCGGCGCCTGTAGCTCAGGGGATAGAGCATGGGTTTCCTAAACCCTGTGTCGGAGGTTCGAATCCTTCCAGGCGCGCACCCTCCAGAACCTACCCGCCCCGGAGATATTCGACCTCGCCTTCGTAGAACTCGACGGTTTCTCCGGTAGCAGTTTCTACCAGTAAAGCCCCTTCTGAAGAAAGGTCTGTAGCCCGTCCCTGGAGAACTTCTCCGAACCTCTGCACCCGGACTTCTCTGCCGAGGGTGTGGCTGAGCGCCCGCCAGTCATCGAGGATGGCCCCGAAGTCGTCTAGCCGGTTCAGTTCAACTTCGAGGTGAGCGAGCAGGGGACCGAGCAGTTGCAGGAGGTCCACGTCGTGGCCGAGTTTGGATCGGAGGGTCGCTACCTCGCGGTCCGTCACGCCGAGGTCTGCCGGGTCGAGGTTGGCGTTGACCCCGACACCGAGCACTATGTAGTCTACCCGCGGTTTTGCGGGAGCCTTGTCCGACAAAGTACCGACGCTCTTTGAGGCGACGGGTACACTCTCAACGCTCGACTCGGCGAGGATACCGGTGATCTTGCGTCCTCCGGGCTCTACGAGCAGGTCGTTGGGCCACTTTATGCGCGCCTCGACGCCGAGTTCCCAGATCGCCCCGGCAACGCCGACAGCCGCCGACGGGGTAACGCGGGAAGCGAGGGCCGCCTCTAGTTCCGGTCGCAGTACGAGTGATATCCAGAGCCCGCCCGGAGGCGAGCCCCACCGCCGTCCGAGACGTCCCCGCCCGCCGGTCTGGACACCGGAGACGACGAGCGTCCCGTGCGGGGTGCCAGCCCGGGCCAGTTCCCGCGCCCGCTCCTGGGTGGAAGTTATCTCCTCGTGGACCTCGACCGTCGTGGCTAGCGGGCTACGGAGACCTTCTATGGAGGCTGGATCCAACACCCCTACCACTACGAAAGTCCTCCCCGGCATCTGATGCAAGCATATTCTGAGAAGGCGTTGTTACTCGGACCTTCTGGTTAGCCGCGGAGGCCGACCAGCAGCCTTACGACTACCGAGGACACAAAGATCGCGACCCCCCGCACGAGTCCCTGAAGCGCGGACTCCAGCATATCGTCCTTGATACCCCGGCGTTCGGGGATCTGCTCGTCGATAAACCGGTTCATGGGACCGCTCAGATAAAGGGCTACGACCGTGGACAGTATGGTCACGAGCCGACGCTGCATTTTGTCGGACATCCCGCTCCTCTCGCTCGGTGCGGGCTCCACGAGGAGACCGCGGATCTTCTTTACCCGCTCTACGCCGGAGGGCGTTATCGTGTAGGCTGCCGTCCCCGTGCTGGTCTTGGCGCTCAAGATATAGCCCAGGTTTGAGAGGTACCGGGCCGCGATGTCGGGGCTGACGGAGTCGTCTTCGATGCCGGCCCTGGAGGACGCCGCTTGTTCCTGGGGCGAGTTTCCTCCCCAGAGAGAGACCTGTTTGGCAGGGTCTCCGTCCGACAGATCGTGGAAAGCTTCCAGAAGCCGGTCGGCTGTTTCTTCCACACCGCTTGTAGGCACCCTCATCCCCTTTCTCCTCGGTAGAGCGTCTCTGCGCCGCTCCGCTACAAGTCCTTTTCCAGGATTTTAGCAATGTCCGTACTTTACCGGGTATTCTACCCGAGTAGGCCGGTTTAAATCAGGAGTCTGCCAGTCGTGGCGGACGGCGATGATCAGTAATTTTAAAGCCACGCCGGATGTATACGTCTTCCGCGAGCGTACCCGCTACGCGCCGGGCGGACTCCGAGGGAACAACGAGCGCCACACCCCGTCCGGGAAGGTGGTTGCTTTCCATACCACGCTCCTCGCTTTAGTTACGTGCGGATACGGTTCCCGGAGTCCGGAGACCGCCATCAGCCAGAGGAGCTTTCGCTTAACCGGAAGAAAGTCTGGTATCGGCGCAGCCGGAAGCCTTGTAGCAGGAGAGGCCCTACCAGGGTATCTCCCGCCGGTCGCGGAAGAAACCGCCGGTAGGACCGTTGGCCGGCAACGTTGCGGCCCAGACCGGGGTATCGGCGCCTTCCTGGACCGGCCGCGGCGCGCCGGAGCCACCCATGCCAGTCTGCACCCAGCCGGGACAGACGGAGTTGACGAGGATACCCGCACCTCGAAGCTCGGAGGCCAGGATGCGAGTCAGGGCGTTGAGGGAAGTTTTGGAGACCCGATAGGCCGGGGTGCCGCCGCCCATGTCTTCGAGCGCCCCGAGACCGCTTGAGACGTTCACGATGCGGCCGTACCCGTGCTGACGCATCAGCGGGATAAAAGTTTCGCACAAACGCCAGGCCCCGATCAGGTTTACCTCCAAAGTCTCCCGGACGGTATCGAGGTCCGCCTCCGCCCCACTCTGCCCGCCGTCCAGGGAGATACCGGCGTTGTTTACCAGCACGTCGAGCCGCCCGAACTCCTCCTCGACAAAGCGCGCGAGCTTCGCAACACTTTCAGCATCGGCGACATCGAGCTGCCGAGCATGAACATCCAGCCCTTCGGAGGACAGCGTATCTGCCGCCTCCTGACCCTGCTCCCGGTCCCGCGAGCCAAGTAGAACCGTCATACCCCGCCCGGCGAGTTGGCGTACAACCTCAAGACCTATGCCACGGTTCGCGCCGCTGACCAGCGCGACCAACCTCTCCTCCGACATCGGACCTCCTAACGCTTTTTGTATGTTCTCTTCTCGCAGTCCCGGAGTTCAGGACCACAAGTCAGTTCCGCAGGTTGAATGTTACACAACCGTACTGTCCCGGGTAACCCGACACCGCAACCCGGATAGTCCCGGAGAACAGGTTACGGAGAGTGCTTACCTGTACCGTCCGCCTCTCCAGACACCGCCCCGAACGCTGCGGTTACCGCCGCTTCCGGTGCCTCCACCATGACGACATGCTCCCCGAGGTCCCAGCTACGCAGGGCGACCACCGGCCGGCCGACCTTGCGGGCGAGCCCTATCTCCGAGAGCGTGCCGTACCCGCCGCCGACGGCCACCACCGCCTCAGCCGAGCACACGACCGCCAGGTTCCTGGCCTGACCGACACCCGTCGCCACCGAGTACGTAAGATACGGGTTTGCCGCCGACCGGTTCTCGTCTGGCAGGATGCCGATGGATACGCCTCCGGCTTCCGCAGCGCCCCTGGCCGCAGCCTCCATCACTCCACCTCGACCGCCGCAGACCACGGTACCGCCGCGCTCCGCGACGAGCCGCCCGACCTCGCGGGCCAGTTCGTAGGTCTCTGCGTCAGGCTCTCCGGTACCGATGACCGCTATGTACGGGCGGCTCATTCGATGGTCGGGTAGCCGCTTACCTGGCCGAGGAGGTAGCGCAGGACGCTCACCGCGCCGCCCTTGCTCAAGGGCTCGTTCCAGTTGCCGCACTTCGGGGACTGGATGCACGCCGGGCATCCTCTCTCGCAGGGGCAGCGGGTGATAGCGCCCAGAGTATCGCGGGCCAGGGCCTCGAACTCGTCGTAGCCGCGGCGTGAGATGCCGACACCGCCGGGGTAGCCGTCGTAGACAAAGATGGTGGGTAGTTTCGTCTGGCGGTGGATGGGGGTCGAGAGGCCGCCGATGTCCGAGCGGTCGCACATGGCGAACAAGGGCAGGAGCCCTATCGTCCCGTGCTCGGCGGCGTGGAGGGCCCCGCCGAAACTCTCGAAGCTCGGCTTTGCTCCTTTAGGGACCGGGGGCAACGTGATCCACAGCGCCTGGGTATCGAGCACGATGTCCGGCAGGTCCAGCGGAAACACCCCGACCTCCCGCTCATCCGCTACCTGGACCTTTTTGTAGAACGTGACCGCGTCCGTGGTCCGAACCCGGCCCCAGTGAAGCGTAGCCCCGTTCGAGAGCTCCCGCTTCTCCAGTTCTTCTAAAATTTCGACGTCGGTCTCGACGCGGGGCTTGGTGTAGTAGCGGTTCGGGACGCGGCGGGCAACGGCGCGGTTCGCGGAAAGGTCGAGGTTCTCTATCTCGTAGGTTTGGCCGCGGTGGAGGTAGGTTGCTCCGGGGTGCAGCTCGCTCGGAGCTCGGGAGGCTTCGGCCGTGCCGATCAACTCTCCATCCGGGTCGGCCACCATCACGGTCTCAGACGTCGCCGAGCGCAGGGATATGTTGCGCGCCGGCCGGTCCCCACGCGCGTACACTAGCCGCCCACCACTGGCCGCGAGTTCCCGGGCATCCATCATCCGCCGCGCCACATCCCGGTAGGCCGGCCCGAAGTACACCTCGTCGTCGGCGTCCAGCGGAGCTTCGTAGGCGGCAGCCGAAAGGTGCGGACCCAGGATATAGGGATTCTCTAAGGTTACGCGGGCGGCCTCCACACGGCGGCCGAGCACGCGTCCCGGGTTCTCGAAGAGGTACTGGTCCAGGGCGTCGCGGCCGGCGATGTACACCGCGAGCGCCGGGGAGTCTCCGCGCCCGGCCCGGCCCCACTGCTGCCAGATGGAGGCCACACTGCCCGGGTAGCCGCAGCATACAACGGCGTCCAGAGCCCCGACGTCCACCCCGAGTTCCAGGGCACTGGTCGAGACGACGCCTAAAAGTTCGCCCCGGAACAGGCGGCCCTCGATCTCGCGCCGCTGGCGCGCCGTGTAGCCGGCCCGGTACGGCGAGATGCTCCGCGCTTTATCCACCCCGAGCCGGTCGGCGGCGTAGCGGTAGATAAGCTCTGCGCTCTTGCGGGACTTGGCGAAAGCTATCGTCCTTACCCCCTGCGCCACAAGGTCCGCGAAGACCAGCGCCCCCTCGGTAAGCAAGCTGCGGCGCTCGCCCTTCTCCTTGTCGAGTAGCGGCGGGTTCCGGAACACGACCCGCCGCTCCCCAGAAGATGCCCCGTCGTCGTCCACGAGCGAAAACGGCAGCCCGGTAAGGCTCTCGGCCAGTTCCTGTGGATTTGCGATGGTAGCGCTGGTCAGGACAAACCTCGGGTCCCCGCCGTGGAGCACCGCCACCCGCCGCAGCCGCCGCAGAACCGCCGCCACGTGCGAGCCGAAAACACCCCGCAACACGTGCGCCTCGTCCACGGCGACAAGCTTCAAGTTACGGAGGAAGTCCGCCCACACCTCGTGGCCCGGTAGTATGCCGACGTTCAGCATGTCGGGGTTGGTGAGCAGTACGTTGGCCCGGCGGCGGATGTCCGCCCGCAACGCCTGCGGGGTATCACCATCGTAGGTCGCCGGATGCACGCCGCGCAACTTGTGACCCTGGATCTTCTGCAACTGGTCCTGGGCGAGCGCCTTTGTCGGGTAGAGGAACAGTGCCCGGTTCGCCGGGCTCTGCAACGCGTTCTCGAACGCCGGTATCTTGTAGCAGAGCGACTTGCCGCTCGCGGTGGCCGTCGAGACCACGACGTTCTCCCCGGCGAAGACCCGCTCGCAGGCTTCTAGCTGGTGCGAGTAGAGCTTTTCTGCACCCATTTTTTCGAGCGCCCGGGATAAGTCGGGGTGTAGCTCCGGCTGGGCGACGAGGGTGGCTTTCTGGGGAGAAAGGGTTGCTACCGTGGTTCCTAAAGAGTCGGCCGAACGGCGGCTCATTTTCCTGAGAGGTTTTACGGCCAAGAGCTACCGCTCAGATCTCACGCCGGCCGGCGAAGGCGCGGCCCAAAGTCACCTCGTCGGCGTACTCCAGGTCACCGCCCACCGGCAGGCCACTCGCCAGCGCCGTGACCCGGACGCCGAGTGGCTTCATCTCCTCGGCGATGTAGAGGGCGGTCGCCTCACCGGTGGTGTTCGGGTTGGTGGCGACGACGATCTCCTTCGTGCCCTCCTTGCCGACCCGCTCTACCAACTCCGCTATCTTCAAGTCCTCTGGTTCTATACCGTCGAGCGGTGAGAGCGCGCCACCGAGCACGTGGTAGAGCCCCCGGTACTCGGCGGTACGTTCTATCGGGCCGATGTCGTAGGGATCTTCGACGGCGCAGATCACCGCTCCGTCACGGCGGGCATCGCGGCAGATGCCGCACTCCTCTTCCTCGGTCAGGTTAAAGCACCTTTTACACGGGTGGATCCTGTCCTTTACCTCCCGCAGAGCTTCGGCGAGACCGTAGGCGTCGTCGGGACGGCTGCGGACCACGTGGAACGCTATGCGCTGGGCACTCTTCGGGCCGATAGAGGGCAACTTCGAGAGTTCCGTGATAAGCCGCTCTACCGGCCGCGCGTAGGTCGCCAAAGGTGGTTCTCTACATCCCCGGCAGGTTGAGGCCCATGTCCCCGAGGCCACCGGTGATGTTCCCGAGCCGCTTGGAGGACATCTCCTGGGCGCTGTTGAGCGCCTCGTTGACCGCCGCCTGCACCATGTCCTGTAGCATCTCGACGTCTTCCGGGTCCACGACGCCGGGGTCTATCTCGATCCCGGTAAGCTCCAGCCCGCCGGTCATCGTCGCTTTTACCGCCCCGCCGCCGGCCGACGCCGTTACGGTCTCCTTGGCAAGTTCCTCCTGGGCCTGCTGCATCTCCTGCTGCATCTGCTGGACCTGCTGCATCATCTTGTTCATATTCTTGCGACCGCCACCCATAATGCTCTAGGCACCTCCGTTTTGTTTACCGCCGGATAGATTGAACCTCTCCCGCGCCATCTCGACTACCTCCCGCGGGTCCCGAATTATACCATCGTCGGTTCCGCCCCCCGCTCCCGGCCAGCCACCGGCCGAAGCCCCGGACGCCGTCGCGGGGCTTCCTCTTTCACCCTCCCGCCCACGGGTTTCCGAACCGTTCCCGGTATCTTCAGCAGCCTCAAAGCTCTCCGGAGGGTTTTCGTCCGGGATCTCCGGCGGCTCGGAGACTTCAACGACCGGGGCTGCCCGCGTCCCGTCCACCCGGACCTCCAGTCCGGGCCGGGACCCGAGCCAGCCTTCGAGCACCTTCTGTAGCTCCTCGATGTGCTTGCGGTCGTTAGCCATCCCAACGTAGAAACCTTGCTCTTCGGGGAAGACCAGGGAAAGCGTCCCGCCGTCGAAGCTCTCGACCCGGGCCTCGGCGTAGACCGCGGCCGTGAGCGCCTGCCGGCGCTGCTTTAGCTCCTCGACTATCTCTTTCCAAGCAGAGGCCACGTCCACGTTCCCGGTTTGCCCGCCCGCCGCCTCTTCAGAAGCCGGCTCTTCGGTCATTGGTTCTTCAGAAGCCAGTTCTTCGGGCGCCGGTGGTTCCGGGTCCACAGACTCTTCCCTGGCTTCGGACGCATCATCGAAACTGTCATCTCCCGGTTCGGGCATTCTGGGTGGGTTTTCAGGGACGGCGGTCGGCTCTAGACGGGCGGGCGCTGCGGCCTCCGAGTTGTTGCCGGTAACTTTCCCGTTAGCTACGGCGGCTTCCAGAGTCTCCAAGCGGCGGAGGAGGGCATCGACGGAGGGTTCGGTATAGTCGCGGGCCAGCTTTAGGAATGTCAATTCCAGCTCCAGCTTGGGGTCGCCGCCGCGTTTCAGCCGTCCGGAGGCGTCCCCGAGAGCCTCGACGAGCCGGACGACCTCGGCCGTCGGGACCCTCGCGGATTGTTCTCCAAGCGGGCCACGCTCTTCGGTGCCGACATCAGAGAGGGCTACTTCCGGGACGTCGGGTAGGAGCATCAGGCGGCGCAGGTGGGCGAGAAGTTCGCCGACAAACTGCCCGAGGTCTTTGCCCTCGTTAGAGAGCCGGTCTATCAGCAGGAGCGCGTCGCCCGCCCGCCGCTCGTGGAGGGCGTCCGTGGTTTCGATCAGTACCTCGGAGCCGACACTTCCCAGGAGGTCCCGGACCATCGGCGCGGTGATGCCGGTGTCAGCTTCCGCGAACGAGGATAGCTGGTCCAAGAGCCCCTCGGCGTCCCGGAACGAGCCCTTGCCTTCGCGGGCTATAACGGTCAGGGCTTCGGGCTCGGCCAAGATACCCTCGACCTCGGAGATCTCCCGTAGTTTCTCGGCGAGCGTCTCGACGCTCGGCCTTCGGAAGTCGAAGCGCTGGCAGCGGCTCACGATGGTCGGCAAGACCCGGTGCGGCTCGGTCGTGGCGAGGACAAATACCACGTGCTCCGGCGGCTCTTCGAGCATTTTCAGGAGCGCGTTGAACGCCTCGGTCGTCAGCATGTGGACCTCGTCGATGATGTAGATCTTCATCCGGCCGGCGGAAGGCGCGAGGTTTACCCGGTCGCGGAGATCCCGGATCTCGTCTATCCCCCGGTTTGAGGCGGCGTCCATCTCCACCACGTCGAGCGAGGAGTTGTTCGTGATCGCCCGGCAACTCTCGCAGACGCCGCAAGGCTCGGGCGTCGGCCCTTGCACGCAGTTTAGCCCCATGGCGAGCACTTTGGCCGTCGAGGTCTTGCCGGTCCCCCGCGGCCCGGAGAACATGTAGGCGTGGGCGACGCGGTCGGTCTCTATGGCCCGCCGCAGCGTGCGGGTGATAGGTTCCTGGCCGACGATCTGGCCGAGGCTTTTCGGACGCCATTTGCGGTACAGAGAAACGTGTTTCATCTAAAAAATGTTCCGATAAAGGGTAACTCGCACGCTTCTAGTATAACGGACGAGCCCACCTCTACAAACGTAAAAATGCCGCGCACCCCGCCGTCGACGGGCGCGAACCCGGCGAACTTCCGGCCGCCAGCTCCGGTCGGGCGCTCCCGTAGCACACGAGGTTACCCGCTTAGTGCTGCTACCTTTCGGTCCTGACACGATTCACGGGGCCTTGTTGCCCGGGACCCAGCCATCCACACTGGCCGCACCGGTTTCCACCGAACCCGGCCCGCCTCGGGCGGGGATTTAAGCCCTGCTCGGCGATCGCAGGTACAGGGCATCGCCAGCTCCCCGCTTAGCGCGGCACCCACATTCTATCAGGCTTCTACGGAGCGTCCCGGCGGTTTAGAGGGCCGCTTTCAAGCCCCCGGCGAGCCGATCTTGGTAGCCGGGTCGGCGGAGAGCAGGTTGCGGGTCTCCCTCAAAGCAACCGAGAGGGTCGAGAGGTCATAGACCCCGCCAGCGCTGATGTCGGAGATAATCCGCAGTGCCCGGTCTAATTGGGCCTGATTTCCGGTCTTCCAGGCTTCAATGCGGTCCACCGGAGGTTCTTCTCCCGAGGTGGCGCACAGCACCTCCGCGGTCAGCCCGGCCTGCTGGGAGGACAGATCGTCTCGCAGCGCCGCCCGCGCGAGCGACGGCCAGCGGCCGCCGCGGGGCAGCGCCTCGACGTGCTCGCGCAGCCGGTGCAGACCCAACTGTTCGCCGAGAGAAAAGTAGACCGCGGCCGCCGGTTCGATGGTCTCCCCGGTAACGGCCGCGACATCTACCACGTCTAGCGCAGGAAAGACGACGTTCAGGGTGGCGATCCTCCGCGCCAGATCTTGCGGAACGCCTTTTTCCGACAGCTCACTGGCCCGCTCCTCCAGGGAATGTCCGTCGGCGCCGATCAGGAGGTCCGGAGCCCGCCGGGCAAACTCCGAGACACCTTCCGCAAAGTAGGATACCGTGGCCGCCACATCCAGGGGCGGACGCCGGTTGCGCAGCAGCCAGCGGGTGGCGCGTTCGATCAGCCGCCGGCCGGACAGGATCATGCGGGTCTGGACGTCCGCCGGTATCTTGTTGTCAAGCCCCTCTATGCCGGCCGACAGACCCCGAATGTCAAAGACCTCGCGGGCGACCGCATAGGCCCGGGCTATGTCTGGAGACGCCGCGCCGGTCTCCTCGGCCATCCGGAAGGTAAAAGTCGTACCGGCCCGATTGACCAGGCTGTTACTCACGTGGGTCGCGACGATCTCCCGCCGCAACCGGTGCTCCTGCATCCAACCCCGGTAAGTCTCCCGCAAAGCTTCCGGGAAGTACCGCTCCAACTCCCCGGATAAGTGCGGGTCCTCCGGTACGTCCGACTCCAGAAGCTCTTCATACAGCGTAAGTTTGGTATACGACAATATTACAGCAAGTTCGGGTGCGGTCAGCCCGAGACCTTTGGAGCGTCGCTCGGAGAGGGTATCCTCGTCCGGCAGGGCTTCCAGCCGGCGGTCGAGTTTTCCGGAAGCTTCCAGCGACCGGATATAGCGGGCGTGGACGTCGGCCATTGAGCCGGCTTGCAGGAGGGCGTTGCTCAGCGCCCGGGTCTGGCCGTAGTTGTCTCCGAGAACCAGGGTGGCGACTTCTTCGGTCATGTCCGCGAGCAGTTTGTTGCGTTGCTTCAAGGTCATATCGCCATTTTTCACGACGGCGTCGAGCAGGATCTTTATGTTCACCTCGTGGTCCGAGCAGTCGACACCGGCCGAGTTGTCGATGGCGTCCGTGTAGATCCGGCCTCCACAGAGCGCGTACTCTACGCGCCCGCGCTGGGTAAAGCCGAGGTTCCCTCCTTCCCCGACGACCCGGCAGTTCAGGTCCGCCGCGTCCACCCGCAGGGGGTCGTTGGTCTTGTCGTCGGCGTCGGCGTTGGACTCGGTGCTAGCCTTTACGTAGGTGCCGATGCCGCCATTCCACAAGAGGCCGACTTCGGCTTTGAGGAGAGCCCGTATCACCTCGTTCGGGGTCCACTCGTCGGCGTCCACACCGAGCAGGCCCTTGACTTCGGGGCTCAAGGATATGGATTTGGCGGTGCGGGAAAACACCCCGCCGCCGGAAGACATTTTGGAGAGGTCGTAGTCGCTCCACGATGAACGCCGCAGGTTGAACAGACGCTCCCGCTCTTTAAAGCTTTCTTCGGGGTCCGGGTCGGGGTCGAGGAAGATGTGACGGTGGTTGAAAGCGCCGACGAGCTTTATGTGGCGGGAGAGCAGCATACCGTTGCCAAAAACGTCGCCGGCCATGTCCCCGATGCCGGTTACGGTAAAGTCTTCGGTCTGGGTATCGAGGCCCAGTTCCCGGAAGTGACGTTTAACCGACTCCCAGGCCCCGCGGGCGGTGATCGCCATCTCTTTGTGGTCATAGCCGGAAGAACCGCCGGAGGCGAAAGCATCCCCGAGCCAGAAGCCGTACTCGGCGGATAACGCGTTCGCCGTGTCCGAGAAGGTTGCGGTGCCCTTGTCCGCGGCGACCACCAGGTAAGGGTCGGCTTTGTCGTAGCGGACCACACCCGCCGGAGGCACCGGCTCTCCGTCTACCAGGTTGTCCGTAACGTCGAGCAGGCCGCGGATAAAAGTCTTGTAGCAGGCGACGACTTCATCCTGTAGAGCGCCGCGGTCTTCGTTGTTAGCCGGCGGATCTTTCACCACAAAGCCGCCTTTAGCGCCGACCGGTACGATCACGGCGTTCTTGACCATCTGGGCTTTCATGAGGCCCAGGACTTCGGTCCGGAAGTCTTCGCGCCGGTCGGAGAGCCGGATACCGCCGCGTGCCACCCGTCCGCCGCGCAGGTGAACCCCCTCGGTCCGGGGAGAGTAGACAAAGATCTCAAACACCGGCCGGGGCAGCGGCAACTCGGGGACACCGGACGGGTCCAGCTTGAAAGAGAGGTAGGGTTTCGGCTCGCCAGCGGCGTCTTTCTGGTAGTAGTTTGTCCGCAGCGTCGCCCGGACAATGTTCAGGAAGCTTCGGAGTATACGGTCTTCGTCGAGGCTCGTGACCGCCTCCAGGGCTACTTCTATGTCGCCCGTGAGCCGGTCGGTCTCCTCCGGGTCTCGCTCGCGCTCCGGGTCGAAGCGGGCGGCGAAAAGCTCCACGAGCAGCTGGGCCACCTCCGGGTTTGAGACCAAGCTGTTCTCCATGTAGCTCTGGCTAAAGGTGCTCCCGGCCTGCTGGAGGTACTTGCAGGACGCCCTCAGGACGTAGATCTCACGCCACGTCAGCCCGGCTTTTAGTACGAGCCGGTTAAAGCCGTCGTTCTCGACTTCCCCGCGCCAGGCTCGCACAAAGGCGTCCTGGAAGATGTCCCTTACCTGACCGGTCTTGAGTTGCCCTTCGGCCTCGTAGGTCAGGCCGAAGTCGTAGACCCAGACCGGGTGTGCGCCGGAGGGCTTTACCTCGTATGGCCGCTCGTCCACGACCTTTACGCCCATGTTCTCCAGTATCGGTAGCAGGTCGGACAGCAGGATCTGCCCCCCGGCCCGGACCAGCTTGAAGCGCAGAAAACCTTCCGGAGCCTCTAGCGGGTGGTAGAGGCGCAGCCCGATCCCACCTTCCTCCCCGCGCGCCAGATCTTCAAAGGTCTGTATATCCGTAACGGCGGTCCGGGCGAGAAAGTCGTCGCGGTATCCGGGCGGGAAAGCTTCTTTGTAGCGGTGGAAAAGCTCGACGCCCCGCTCCTCGCCGCACCGACTGTTAAGCACACTGTACAGGTTATCGTTCCAGGTCCGGGTAGCTTCCATGAGGCGCTCTTCGACCTCTCCGGCATCATACTCCGGGGTCTCGCCCGGCGTGGTGTAGGCTACAAAGTGTATCCGGGCGAGCTTGGACTCCGAGAGGTGCACGGAGAAGTCTACGTTCGAGGCATTGAACGCCTTTTGCAGAACCTCTTGCATCCGCTGGCGGGTGCCCGTGTCGTAGCGGTCGCGGGGCACGTACACCAAACACGAGAAAAAGCGTCCGTAGGTATCGCGCCGCACAAAAAGCCGGACCTGTTGGCGGCCTTCGAGGTGCAGGATGCCGGTCGAGATCTCATACAATTCGTCTTCGGAGATCTGGAACAACTGCTCCCGCGGGTAAGCCTCTAGAATGTCCACGAGGGACTTCTCGTAGTGGCTATTCGGCGGAAAGTCGGCGCGGTGGAGGACGTTGCATACTTTGCGGCGGAGCAGCGGTATCTCCCGAGCGTTCATCCTGTAAGCCGCCGAGGCGTACAGCCCGAGAAACCGCTTCTCGCCCACTACCCTGCCGGACCCATCAAAAAGCTTTACACCGATGTAGTCGAGGTATGACGGGCGGTGGACCGTAGACCGGGCGTTGGCCTTTGTGAGCACGAGCAGCTCTGGTTCGCGGGCGAGCCTGCGGACCTCGGGCGGCAGCCGGGCGAAGCTCTGGGAAACGGGCGCGGCTTCTTTGTCGCGCAGAGTGCCGAGACCGGTGCCAGGCACGGGCCGCAGGGCATCTTCTCCATTCTCGGAGCAGAGCTCGTACTCCCGGTAGCCGAGAAAAGTAAAGTGGTCTTCGGCTATCCAGCGGAGAAAAGCTCCAGCTTCCGCCACTTCCTCCTCCTCGATCGGGAGGTCTTCCGCGGCTTCAAACTGTGACACGGCCCGGCACGCCTCTCCACGCATCGCCTGCCAGTCCTCGACGGCCGCGCGCACCTCGCCGAGAACCCGGCGGATACCGTCGTGCAACTCCTCAAGTTCTCCCACTCCGGTATTCCGGTCGACCTCGACATGCATCATCGACTCCCGGACGACGCCCTCCGAGTCGCCGTCCGCTTTCTCCGGGTCCGTGCCCTCCGGCAGGATCTCCACGAGCCGGCCCTGCGCGTCGCGGCGTACGGTCATAACGGGATGGACTATCACGTGGGTCAGGTAGCCCCGGCGCTCCAGCTCCATGCCGACCGAATCCACTAAAAAAGGCATGTCTTCGGTGACGACCTCGACCACGGTGTGGGTCGACTGCCAGCCGTGTTCCTCAAACCAGGGAGTGTACACCCGAATTTTCGCCTCACCGGGCGTCCGCTCGCGGGCGAGGTTCAGGTGGGAGAGCGCTGCTCCGTAGAGGTCTACCGGCGAGCGTTCCAGAAGCTCCTCCGGCACCACCCAGCTATAGTACCGGCGCACGAACTCCTCCACCAGCGGGGCTTGGTCCTCGGGCAGCAACCGCCGGACCCGGTCAACGACCTTCCCGGTCAACTCGTCTCTAGCCAGCATCGCGGACCTCCTCCACACCTGATCCATCTTCCCGCCCACAGTTTAGTACGAGAGCCGGCACTCAGGCTGGAAACGTAGGGCCTACTCATCTCGCCCGTCTTCTTCGACCCCTTTTTAAGCGGTTACGCGGGCCCTTCGCGTAACCTGATCACTTGACCCTGATCGGTCCGCGTAAGCAGCTTGAAACCTCCTTCCTGGCAGACCCTTTTCCAAAGACCGTTACGAGCATACCGGCCGCTAGCCTGCCAGCGGAACTCCCGGCGCTCACCACCGGTGGGCTTCCCTCACTTTCGGTCAACGCTCCAGCACACGCCGCACCTGCGGCGCGGAAAGGAAACCTTCGTGGAGTTCTTTGTCCCGGATCTTCGCAGCCAGTTGCTGCACCACCTCCGCCGCCCCGGAGAAAGCCTGACGAGCCTCTTCGCGGTCCCCAGTCTGCTCGTACAGCTCGGGCAGGCTCGCCTGTGTCTGCCAGAGTTCTCCGGGTAGATCCATCTCCCCGGCCAACATTTCTGCTTCCCGCAGACGCTCGATAGCCGCCCCGGTCTCGCCGTCCCACCGCTCCAGGACCGCTTGGGACTGAAGATAGGCTACCTGGAGACGCCGGTTTTCTCCCGCGTGCTCTGCGAAGCGGGAGAGCTCTTCGTAGGCCAGATCTCTATCGTCGCCGCCGCGCACCAACGCCTCGACCTCGTAGTGGAAATGTAGGGGAGCGGTGAGTTGTAGCACCACCTCTCCCCTCAACCTCGCCGCTTCGAGGGCGTGAGTATGGGCTTCCTCCCAGTCGCCCTCCAGAGCAGCTACCGCGCACAGCTTGGAGTGGGTCAGCGCGTGTTGCTGCGGGATGTTCACCGACCCGGTCATCTCAGTGTAGGCTGTGCGGGCCTCTTCGAGCCGGAACAGAACCCTAGAGGCGTCGCCGAGTAGCAAGAGGCTTGGATGCAGACGCTCCGAGGAGCCCAGAGATCGGGCCGCTTGCACGCCGGTGCGCGCCACAGATAATGCCTCCTCATACTCTCCGACTTCGAGCAGCGCCAGGACCAGACCGTGGGAGTCGGCCAGATATAAATCTTTGTCCCCTAGTTCCCGGGTCGCCGTCCGAGACTCGCGGCCGGAACGAACGGCCTCCTGGGGCCTGCCAATCATAGCTTCGCCCCAGGCTGAGAGGTTCATCCACTCAGCTTCGAGGGCTCGATCACTCATAGCAGCGTACAGCGAGCGAGCTTCCACCGCACCCGACGCCACTCCCTCCCAGCGACCCATGAAGACCCCGAGTAGCGCAACGCTCGCCGTGCTGTGGGCGATCAGGTCTCTGTGACCTATCTCCCGTGCCAGAGACAAAGCTTCCTCGGCACGCTCCAGCGCGTAGGAAGGCGACCACTCAAAGGGCTCCGTCCCGCCGGGCAATCGCTCCCTCCCGCCGTCCTCCTCTGCCTCCTGCTCGGCCCTTTCTCTGACGCCCCGAAACGTCTCATCGTCGGTCTCGGGGTCCATAGTCATGTCGGTGGCGAGCATGGCAAGGCGGATCAATGCATCCCACTCCACCTCCTGGTTTCCGGCCTCCCTCGCTGTTGCAAGCAGGTTCTCGTAAGCTCCCTGTGCCTTGCTCCACCGCCGCAAGAGTTCGTAGCAGCGTCCGAGACGCTCGTAGACGTGCAGCCGCTCTGCGAGGGTGCCGATCCTCACCCACTGTCCTCCTGTGGGCTTTCCTCTGCCGGGTTTTGCGAGAGTAATACTTGCGCCCTCTCATAGAAGTTCATGGCGTTACTGACAGCGAAGACTTCAATCGCCGCGTCGCCCGCCGCCACGGAGTAGTGGAAGGCAGGCTCCAGCATACCAGTGGCGAGGGCGTGCCGGGCGAGGTTCGCCGCGGGTGCGGCATCCTTCAGCGCCTCCAGCGCCCGGCGGTGGAAGATGCGACGCCGGGCCTCGCCGGCCTCGGTATAGACGACCTCGGAGATCTTGTCGTGCGAGAAGCTGTAGGAGGCTCCGTCCAAACCGCCAGCGTTACCCAACAGAGACCGACGCTCCCCGCCGGGGGCTTCTACCAGCAGGCGGGCGCCCAGTGCTTCGTCCAAGGCCAGAAGCCCGTCCGTTTCCTCCAGACCCGCCACCGCCAGGAGGTGCTCGAAGGTAAAGTTACCGCTGAGGACAGCCCCGGCCGCCAGAAGTTCCAGAGACGCGCGACCGAGGTTAGAGAGCCGCCCGCGCACCACATCTCTAACTCCCGAGGGCAACGCCCCGCCGAGCGTATCGGCGTCGAAGGCGGAGATATCCAGTATCCGCCTTCCATCCTCCAACACTTTCGGCACCAGAATTTCCCGGTCCCTTAGAGCCCTCAAGGTTTCCACGACGAAAAAGGGCTGGCCGCCGGTCTCCCGGTAGAGCCAGCGGTAGAGCTCCTCGACCCGCCCGGAGCGGGTCTCTACTGCGGCGTCCGGCTCGTCAGATGGAGAGGCTACAGAACGTAGCAAGGCTGATATATCATCGACACCGAGGTTCCCGAGTTCGAGGCGTGTCAGCGGCAGGTCACGCCCGACGCCCGCCAGCCAACCGGCGAGCCCGGCGTCGGACTCCAGGACCTCCCGCCGGACACTGCTCACCAGCAGCACCGGAGCCTCTTCCTCTACCCAGCGCCGCCCGGCGTACTGGCTAAGCTCCAGCGAGGCCCGGTCGGCCCACTGTAAATCGTCGATAAACAGCACCACCGGGCTGGCGCGCCGGGCCAGCGCGAGGCCCAACTGCGCTACGGCCTCGAAAAGCCGGGTCTTGGCCGTCGCCTCGTCGCTGGTGGGCGGCGGCAAGTCGGGGTACCGTTCCCGGAGCTCGGGCAGAAGCCTGCTAAGTTCCGCGAGCCACACGTCGTCCAGGAGGTCATCGGGAGCCCGCTCGCGGTTCAAGCGCTCGCGCATCATGTCCACTATGGGTCCGTAGGGCACCCCGACACCGGCCTCAAAGGCCCGGCCCCGCAGCACATCCGCCTCCTCCTGGGCTTCTACCCAGAGCAAGACCTCCGTCGCGAGCCGCGTCTTACCTATACCAGCTTCGCCGACCAGGATCACCGTCCGCGTCCGGCCCTCCGAGGCGTCCCGGTACTCGTCCATCAACGCGGCGAACGGCTCCGAGCGGCCGACAAACGGGACTTTCACGCTCCTGGATAAGCTCTCCCGGAACGTCCCGGGCGCCCGGGCAGAGTGGCGGACGGACGGTTCAGAACGCAGCCTGCGGACCAGGGCTTGTAGCTCCGGGTCAGGTTTGGTGCCGAGGTCGCGGGCAAGCTTCGAGCGGTACTCCTCGTAGGAGTAGAGCGCCCCGTCCCGGTCGCCGGCGGCGAAGCGCAACTCGATAAGCCTGGCGCGTGCCGCCCCGTCGAACGGCTCCAGGTCCACCCGGCCTGCCGCGGTTTCAACGGCCGCCGCGAGGTCTCCGCTCTCTTCCTGGAGACGCGATAGGAGCCCGAGAACCTCGACCGCCCGCCGGCGCCGGGACTCACGCTGTACCGTCAGCCATTCCTCAAAGTCGGGGGCGTCGTTTAGATAGAAGCCTTCCATGAACTCCCCGCGGTACGCTCGCGCCACCGTGGACAGGCGCTCGATCCCCTCCTGACGGTCCACTACCGGAGGCCGCGGGGCATTATCGAGGGCATCGAGGTCCAGCCCTATCTCAGCCGCGGGGTTCAACCCAACCAGGTCACCCTCGACGAGTACGAACGCCTCTCCACCAGTTGCCGACTCCAGATCTCCAAGTGCCCGCCGCAGGCCGGCCAGGGCACTTCTGAGAGCCGTCCGGCCCCGGCGCTCGTCGCTCGCGGGCCAGAGAAGCTCCGAGAGCCGGGCGCGCGATTGAAGACCGCCCTCGGCGGCGAGGTACGCCAGTAGCGCCAGCGTCTTTCTCGTCCGCAGCGTTACGAGCGCGTCGTCCCGCCGGACCTCCGGGGGACCGAGCAGAGATAGGGAAAGGCTTCTCATAGTGCTTCCTCTGCTGACTTATCCAGCACTCGGCGAATCCGCGGTACCGAGAGAAAACCCTCCCGTAATCCTCCGTCTTCCAGCTTACCGGCCAGGCGCCGGAGGATCTCACCCACCATAGAGAAAGCCGTCCGTGCCTCCTCGCGCTCTCCACGTTCCACGTAAAGCTCGCCGAGATCCGTCCTTACCTCCCACAACTCTCCTGGCAGACCGAATGCCCCGGCCAACGCCTCCGCCTCCCGTAGGTGCTCGATGGCAGCCAGTGTTTCGTTATCCCACCGCTCCAACACCGCCCGGGCTCTCAGGCAAGATATGCGGGTACGCGGACTCTCTCCCACGGCCTCCACGAACCGCCGCAACTCTTCGCGGACCAGCGCCCCATCGCCTCCTCGCAGGAGGGCTTCTACCTCCAGGTGGAAGTGGAAGGGGGCGGAGAGTTGCACCACTACATCTCCCTTTAGCTTCGCCGCTTGGAGAGCCTGGTCGCGGGCTTTTTGCCAGTCGCCTTTCAGGGCAGCAACGGCGCACAGCTTGGAGTGGACCAGTGCCCGGTACTGCGGGATGTTGATCATGCCCGACACCTCTGAGTAGGTGGCGCGGGCCTCGTCTAGCTGGAAGAGGCTCTTCTGCGCGTCGCCCAGGATCATCAGGGCCACCATCGACCGTGCGGGATGGCCCAGCGAGCGCGCCGCCTCTGCTCCCCGGCGCGCCACCGACAACGCTTCCTCATACTCTCCGACTTCGAGCAGCGCCAGGACCAGACCGTGGGAATCGGCCAGGTACAGGTCCCTATCGCCGGTCTCACGGGCGGTAGAGAGACGTTCTCGGCCGAGCTTTAGCCCTTCCCCGGCCCTTCCTTCTAAGACCTCGGCCCAGGCGGCGAGGGTCAGGCTCTCACCTTCCATTACCCGGTCATCCGCCGCGGCGAAGAGTTGGCGAGCCTCCCTTGCTTTGCTAGCTATCCCCTCCCATCGGCCCGCCCAAGCGCTGACGAGCACCGAGTTGTAGAGACTTTGGGAGATCAGGTCCTCCTGGCCCATCTCCCGGGCCAGAGAGAGGGCTTCCCCGGCGCGCTCCAGGGCGTAGCGCGGCGACCAGGTGTAGGCTTCTTGAGTTTCTTCGGCGGCTCTTTGTCTTTCTCCTCTCAGGTCAGACTCCTGACCTTCCTGCTCGGCTTTCTCCTTGACGCCCCGGAAGGTCTCGTCGTCGGCCTCGGGGTCGAGGCTGTAGTCGGTGCCGAGCATGGCGAGGCTTATTAATGCCTCTCACTCGGTTTCCTGGTCCCTGGCTTTCCTGGCGGTGGCGAGCAGGTTTTCGTAAGCTCCCTGCGCCTTTTCCCACCGGCGGACGAGCTCGTAGACACGGCCTAGCTGCCGGTAGACGTGGAGACGCTCCGCGAGGGTGCCGATCCAGCTCATCCACCGCTCCTGACGCTTTGTTTACAGAGCACGTTCCGGAACACGTTCGGTGGACGAGCCCGGTCCCACCGGAGGTTATCTGCGACGGGTCCCAGTAAGCCGGCTGGACAACACACCACGGAGAATTCACCAGCCCGTAAGGTTCGGGGGTAGCCGCCGGGCAACCTATCAGGGCAGACGCGTGCTCGACGCGGGAGGGCCAGTAATCTTCGCGAACGAATGTCAACGGTTCCGGTGGGGACGCAAGGATATGCATTCATTCCATTTACTCCCCCGATACCTCTTGACTGTGCATTGCGGCGGGTTGATCTACACCTTTTCAATCACTGTAGCGATAGTACTTACAAGTCTGTATCTTTGTCAAGCTGGTAGCCGGCTTTTTTCTAAACCTTGCCGAGTAAAGATTCTGCTATCCGGCGCGCCCGGCTAGCGGGAGCGGTGGTGCGTTCCAAGAGCGCGGCTACGATAGCCCCCTCTACTAGCAAAGATAGCTGTTCGGACGTTGTCTCCGGGTCTGCAATACTGGCGTCATTGGCGAGCTCTAGCAGGTATGTCCGGAGCCGCTGCCAGTGGAGGCGGCAGGCCTCGTGGATCGGGTGGTTCGTATCGGCTATCTCCACCGCCGCATTGATGAACGCGCAACCGCGAAAATCCGGGGACCCGAACCACTCCCCAAGGGCGTCGAAAACAGCGAGCAGCCGGCCACCGGGTGTATCGGACCGCCGCTCTAGCTCGGCCTCCAGCCACGCCCACCAGCGCTCTTCCTCACGCCCCAAAAACTCCAGCACGAGCCCTTCCTTCGAACCGAAGTGGTTGTAGAGGCTCATCTTGGCGACGCCGGAACGCACCACGATCTCATCTATACCAACGTTGTTTATACCCCTCCGGTAGAAGAGCGCCGACGCCTCCTCCAGTATCCGTTCCCGCGCGGCCGGCCGTTGTCCGTAGCTCATGCTCCCTAGTATACTTACAGGTCTGTATAAGCACAAGTCTGAGAAAAGCGTATAGGATCGAGCTGTTAACCTCGGATAGCTTTCGGAGATTTACCGGTCTTTTTAGCTGGCGTCGAGCAGTACCGTTGCCGCCTGACGGGCAGCGTTGGCGGCCGCGGGACCGTCTTGTAGCAGGGCGCTGATCACGGCCCCGTTAAAGAGCACGGAGAGCTGGCGGGACAGTTCCTCCGGATCTCGGGCTCCGGCGTCCGTCGCAAGCTCCAGCATAAAGGCGCGCAACCTCTGCTGGTCCCTGACGCATGCTTCGTGAACGGGGTGACTGTGATCGGCGACTTCTATAGCACCGTTAATAAAGGCGCAGCCTCGGAAGTCCTCTTGCTCGAAGTTGTGTCCGAGGGCGTCAAAGATATAGAGGATGCGCTCGCGAGGGTCGGAGGCCCTGGAGTGTACCCAGTCACGGAGGTCTCCCAGCCACCGGCTTCCCCAGTGCTCGACGTAGGCCCGCGCCAGGGCGTCTTTAGAGCCGAAGTGCTTGTAGAGGCTCATCTTAGACACTCCGGAGCGGGCCACGATCTCATCCACCCCAACGTTGTTTATGCCCCTGTGGTAAAAGAGGTCTGCTGCCGCCTCCAGAATACGCTCTCGTACCCCACCGGAAGAAGTCTCAGACGTCATAAAGCCATTGTATAGACAGGTCTGTCTAGTATCAAGGTGCCGCCAACGGGTGAGGTGAAAGGTTCAAGTTGTCCCGGTGGACGGTGGGATCTAGTACGAGTAGACCAGCGATTGATACTCGGGGTGCCGGCTGATGTAGTCGGCTACAAAAGGGCACTGCGGGATCACCGCTAGCTGCCGGTCCCGGGCGTACTCCAGAACCTCGTGGGCCATATGGTCCGCGATGCCGCGTCCCTCCAGCGCTACGGGCACCTCGGTATGAACGAAGTCTATTACGCTGTCTCCCATCATCTCGTACTCGATGACGGCAAGCTGCCCCTCGACGCTGGTCTCGAACCGCTGCTCTTCAGCATTCTTCGTGACCTTCAGGTCGTTTACACTATTGCTCTTGTCTTCCATTCTTATCTCCTTGCTAAAGGTTTGTGTCCGTAACGGTAACCAGCCGACGATGTTTCGGGAACGTGTGGAAGTCCCCGCTCCGTGGGTAGGTGGTCGACCGTACCGGGTGTGGGTCTGATCCTGTAGATTGGGAATTGTGAGCGGTCTTGAGGGTGCGGCGAAGGGTGCTGGACCGCCGTTTCCCGAGCTTTCTGGTCCCGTAGGGCGTACCGCTGTCGTCTCCGGCGCGTTCCATCCTGTAATAAACGTCAAGTCCACACAAATACTACCCCGCGTTTGTGGAGTTTTTACTCCGGTCTGTTGCCTCTACCTCCTAGCTCGTCTTCCAGGCGTCGAAGCCGCCTCGTTAGAATTCAGGTACATCATCGCTTCTCCAACCGGCCGTTACCACGCCGTTCGGCGGAAGCTTTGGCCCGCTCGTAGTTCATGCGGAAAAGCTCGATGGCTCCGGGTACGTCGTCGGCGCTCCGGATGCGGTAGCTCACGTAACCGTCCGAACCGGCCTGGTGTCGCTCGGCTAGTCCGTCCGATATAAGCCCGTTCCGCAGGTCTTTGGGTATCGGCAGGTCGGCTACTCCGTTACGGTGGAGGTGCCCGATCTCCCGTCGTCCGAGCCTGTAGACAGTGGAGCCGAACCGGCCCTCACCCGGGACAATACCGGGCCAACTGCTCACCTCGCCCTCGACGGTCCTGGCGTTATCTTCTCTTTGCACGGATTCTCCTAAACGTGGATTGGGAATGAAGGTCTAAGGCCCATCTTAGTTGCGAGCCGTGGCGGCGCTCGTGGCGCTCAGGATTGTGTTACCGGAGGCGTTACAATGAGCCGCTGGTTCATGGGCTGCATCTCAGCCTCGAAGGTGCTCGCTACCACTCCGCTGGAGAAGAAACCTATGCAGCGGGCCACCCCGTCACCCACGTTGACCACGTGGTGGGGTACCATCGCCGGGATCACGGCCAGGCCACCCTCCGATAGCCGGCCGCGCTCTTCCCCGACGGTAGCCTCTACTTCCCCTTTGACCACGTAGAGCAGCTCCTCGGGGCTATCGGTGTGGCTCGGCAAGGCGTGCCCGGGCTCAAGCTCGAAGTAGATAACGGCCGTGCTCTTGGTGCCGACCCCCACCGAGAGTGGGAACGCGGCTTTCAAGTGCGTGTCGGAGCCATCCTCTAGCGTCGCCTCCCAGGCGTCGAGCATCTCTATATTGTTCAGGTCTACGGTGATCATGCTTTCTCCCTTGTACTCTTTCGGTCGCTTACGTCCGCTACCGGCAGGCTCAATCCTTCGAGTCGTACCTTTCCGACATCCGTTGTGTCTTTCCGGGTTTCATCCACGGTTAGCTGCCTTCCCGGAGTGTGTCCGGTTCCTCGACCGGATGCATCCCCACCTTCTCGAAGAGTGCTATGACCTTCTCCATGTCGCCCGTCATCGGTAATCCCTCTGGTGGCAGAGTCCGTTCCTGGGCTGGCTCCCCAAGTTCTACAATCGTCCGCTCAAAGCCCGCTGGGGTGTAGGAGTTCAAGAGGGTCGCCGCCTCGGAGTCCACCCGGAAGGAGTGGACCGTGCCGCGCGGGATCAGGACGAACGACCCGCCGGATGCCTCCAAAGTCTGGTCCCCGGCCTTGTAAGTGATCTCCCCGTCCATCAAGTAGAACTGCTCATCCTGGTCGTGGTAGTGGGGCGGCGAACCCGAACCTTTAGGACAAAGCTCCCACATTAGGGAGTAGTTACCTCCCGTCTGCTCACCGGTAGCGAGCATCACCCACAGGATGTCCACCTGCCAGTAGGCCGGCGCATCCGCAAGGCCGCTCACGTACGGCATTACTCCTTTGCTTTCGCTTGACATACCTTTCCTCCTCTCCTCGCTCGTTGCACAGTGTTCTCGTGCGCCCACGTTTAAAAGTTTTCAAGACGTCCCCGCGGCCGAGGTTTGGACCACTTTCGGCGTCAGACGTCTTCAGCGCTGTGTTGAAGACTAAACTCCCCCCGTGACAAGAGCGTGACAAGAAACAAAAGCCGGCCCCGGACGGAGGTTCTCCGGCGACATTCTCTGTAGAAGCGAGACCTCACGGCTGTGACTCTCGAATAGCGGGTGGAGGTAGATCCAGGTGCTTCTAACCCAGCGGCCAAAACCCTGGCCGTTTGTCCGGGTAGCCAACTAGCCGAACGCCTGATGGCGGAGACTCCACGCGGGGTTACATTCTCCTGTAAGAATAGATACCGGGCAACAGAGGCCCGGAGAAAAAGGAGAAGCATGGAAGAGCAAAACACTAACCCGCTGGTGAGCCTGTCCGAAGGACTGGCCGACGCTGTAGAGGCTATTAGTCCATCCGTGGTACGGGTGAGGGGCGGCCGTCGCTGGCCCGCGACCGGCCTGGTATTCGCCGAAGGGCTTGTGCTTACGGCCAGCCACGCCGTGGAGCATGAAGAAGATCTATCCGTCGAGTCCAACGACGGGGCGTCGCTCGCGGCGACCTTTGTAGGACGGGACACCCGCAACGACCTGGCGGTACTCAAGGTCGAGGGGCTGGAGGCCACCGCGGCCACACCCGCCGAGGGTGAGGCGCGCGTCGGCGGACTGGCACTGGCGGTCGGGCACTCCAGGCAAGGCGTAAGGGTCTCCATGGGCATAGTAAGCGCAGCCGGCTCGACCCAGCGGGGGAATCGTGGCGATGGCCGTAGCAGTAGCCGTGGCCGGGGTGGCGGCCGTGGCGGGCGCTGGGGTGGAAGGCCCGGAGGTGGAAGGCCCGGACGCGGGGCCGTGCCCGAGCGCTACGTTCAATCCGACGCCGCTCCATACCCGGGGCTCGGTGGAGGCGCGTTGATCGACGCGACGGGGAAGGTCCTTGGGGTTGTAACCACCGGGATGGGCGGCGCGACGCTCGCCGTACCGGCGGACCTCGCCTGGAGCGTGGCGAATACCATAGCCGAAGAAGGCTCCGTCAAGCGCGGCTACCTGGGCGTCTACAGCCAGCCGGTGAGGCTTCCCAAGGTAAATGAAACCGGTCTCAACCAGGACGGCGGGCTACTCGTCGTCGGGGTTGGAGAGGATACCCCGGCCTTACGATCGGGCATCATGGTGGGCGACATAATAGCGACCCTCGATGGGCAGCCCGTGGAGACCACCGACGACCTCCTGAGCGTCCTCGGCTCGGGTATGGCCGGCCAGGGCGTTGCGGTCCAGTTGATGCGCGGCGGAGAGCTCACAAAGCTTGAAGTCACCGTCGGCGAGCGGAACTAAGGATGGACGCGGAAGTAGTCGGGGGCGGGCAACGGTCCGCCCCTCTGGCGAACCTCTACACCGAGATCTCTGATCTAGTGGAGCGCGTGCAGCAAAGCGTAGTCGAGGTGCGCAACGGTAACCGGGGCGCCGGAGCCGGCGTGATCCAGGACGAAAGCGGCCGGGTGTTGACGAACGCCCACGTCGTCGCGGAAGCCCGCCAGTATTATAGAGGAGGCCGGGCTAACTCCCACCGGAGGAGCCGGTGGCAAAGCCGGCGGCGCGGCCCGGACCTGACCGTCATGACCCGCGACGGACGCGAGTTCAAAGCGGAGGTCGTAAAGAGCGACGCCACGCTGGACCTCGTCCTGCTAAGCCTCGTGGGAAAGGCAGATGGACCACCTACAGACCTCACCGCAGCGCGTTTCGGTGACTCGGACGCCTTGCGGGCCGGCGAACTGGTCTTCGCCGTGGGACACCCGTGGGGCAGGCTCGGGGCGGCCACCGCCGGTGTCATTGGCGACCGGCTCTACCGGGAACAACCCGGCGTCGGGGTGGCTTACATACGCTCCGATGTGGCCCTGGCGCCGGGTAACTCGGGCGGCCCCCTCTTGAACGCTAGAGGAGAGGTGGTCGGGATCAACGCCGTGATCTTCGGTAACGCCGCAATCTCCATACCAAGCAACGCGGTTAAAGCCTGGCTCTCCGAGCCCGTGTTGGAAACAGCCATCCGGCGTCCGGAGGTCAAGCTGGGCGTCGAGGTCCTTTCTGTAGTACCGGGCTCTAGGGAGCAGCCCGCGAAACCGGGCCTCGTGGTCGCCGGCGTCAGAGGCGGCAGTCCGGCGCAGAAGATCGGCCTCATGGTCGGCGACGTGCTGCTCGGCGCCAACAGCCAGCCGCTATACGATCCACAGGACCTTCTCAAGGTTCTCGCGAGCATCGGGACAGACACAGGAAGCACGGTACATCTCGAAGTCCGGCGCAGTGGTAAAGTCTTGGTCTTTGACGTGGACCTGCGAGCCCGCGGCCCGGAACGGGCGGCGTGAGCCCCGCCCGGGTATTCGTTGTAGCTTCATCCCCGCTCGTGAGGGCGGGGCTTCGCTCGATGCTCGCGGAAGCCGAAACGAGCCCGGACCTGGAAGTGGTTGGAGAGGGCACACCTACAGGAATACCTGCCGAATCAGAGCAATCTTTAGAGCTATCCGAAGCCGAAGTTATACTGGTCGCGGGCGAGGAGCCATTGGAAGAGGTGTTCGAGGCGTCTCTGGGGGCGGAGGCCCGGGCGCTGGTCGTAATCTCCGAGGATGAGAGCGCGGTCTTCCGGCTGAGGGCGCTGCCGCTCTCCGGGTGGGGTGTCGTGCCGCCGGAAGCTTCCTCGGAGGAGATTACCGCCGCGGTAGTAGCCGCGGCGAAGGGCCTCGTAGTTCTGTCCAAAGCTCTCTCCGAGCGGCTGCTCGAAGAGAGCCCGGTACTCGAAGAGCCCAACGAGACCCTGACCCGCCGCGAGGAAGAGGTGCTGGAGCTTTTGAGCCGGGGACTTCCGAACAAGGCCATCGCCCGCGAGCTTTCCATCAGCGAGCATACGGTCAAGTTCCATGTCTCTTCGCTCTACGGCAAGCTCGGGGTGGGCAGCCGCGCCGAGGCGGTCGGCGTCGGGGCGCGTTTAGGTTTGATCACCCTCTAAAGGTGCGGACGTAAGTTTTTTCGAAGCTTGTCAGCGCTTTTTAGAGCTAATCAGCCAGTCAGCCCGCCGCCTCTGGCGGCTCGTCAGCCAGTCATACGGAATCCGGTTGTACACTTCGAGGCATGGATGAGAAGCGGAGTTACCAGGAGTCCGAGTCCGAGCGGTTGGAGCGGCTCTACCGGAAGGCGGCCGATCCGGTGGAGCGGACCCATCTACTTATGGTCTGGCGCATGTCATTGGGTGATTCGGTCGGCGAGGTCGCCGAGATGGTGGGCTACTCCAGGAAATGGACCACCGAGATCGCCAAGCGTTACGCCTCGGGAGGGGTGGAAGCTCTGGGCGACCGTCGTCACGGCAATCCCGGAGCGAAGGAGAGGGCTCTGCTCGACGGGACCGGGGAGGCGGATTTGGTGGAGGCTCTGCGATCGCCGCCGCCGGCTTCGCTGGGCGGCGGGATGTGGAGCGGACCGAAGGTCGCAAGCTGGATAGCGCAGAGGAACGGCCTGCAGAGGGTGCATGTCCAGCGGGGCTTCGAGTATCTCAGGAAGATCAGGTACAGCCCACAGGTCCCAAGGCCCGAAAACGCCTCTGCCGCCGCCTCCGAGCAGGAGGCCTTCAAAAAACTCTGCCCGAGCGGCTGAAGGCTCTACAGGAGGCCCATCCGCAGGCTGGGGTAGAGCTATGGGCCGAGGACGAGGCGCGTCTAGGACTGAAGCCGGTCGTGAGGCGAGTATGGGCGCCGATAGGAAAGAGACCCACGGCTAAGGTCAAGCGCGGCTACGAGTGGACCTACCTCTACGGCTTCGTCCGGCCCACCACCGGAAGAGCGTACTGGCTGATCCTGCCCACCGTAAACAAGGAGCTGTTCTCGATAGCCCTCCACGAGTTCGCCTGGGAGGTGGGAGCCGGCGAGGACAAGCGTGTACTTCTGGTTCTGGATCGGGCCGGCTGGCACACCTCTGGAGAGGTCGAAATCCCGGAAGGGATACATCTGGAATTTCTCCCTGCGGGTTCTCCGGAGCTACAGCCGGCGGAGAAGCTGTGGCCCCTGACCAACGAGGCCATAGCCAACCAGCTCTTTGAACAGATCTCCGAGATAGAGCAAGCCCTCGTACAACGTTGCATCGAGTTGCTCGATCAAGCCGGGACCATAAGGGATCTGACCAACTACCACTGGTGGCCCCAATCGGCATGACGTCCCGAGAACTCTTCAGCCGGATTCCGTATCAGGGATGAAGCAGCGACCTGCAGGCGAAGAGCTACAGACCAAGCCTCACTACCCGAACATAAGCTGAAGTGCTGACAAGATTTAAGCTCAAGCTCCATTCCTTCCCGGATGATCCTACCCACTCAGTGAGAACTGGCTGCGGTAGAGTTCGGCGTAGAGGCCGTTTTCCTCTAGTAGCTCGGCGTGCGTTCCGCGCTCGGCTATGAGGCCGTCTTCCACGACCAGGATGAGGTCGGCGCCGCGGATGGTAGATAGACGGTGGGCGATCACCACGCTGGTACGCCCCTCAAGGAGTGTTGAGAGCGCGTCCTGGATCAGGGCCTCGGTCCGGGTATCTATGTTCGAGGTGGCCTCGTCGAGGATCAGGATGCTCGGCTCGGCGAGCACGGCGCGGGCGAAGGAGATGAGCTGGCGCTGGCCCTGGGATAGCGTACTGCTGCCTTCGCCGAGATGTGTGTCGTAACCTTCGGAGAGGTTCGAGATAAACCCGTGGGCGCTTACGGCGCGGGCCGCCTGCTCAACTTCCTCCCGGCTCGCCTCCGGACGGCCGTAAGCTATATTCTCGGCGACGGTGCCGGAGAAGAGGAAAGGCTCCTGCAACACGGCGGCGATACCGCGCCGGAGGCTCTGGCGGGTCACCTCCCGGACGTCGTAGCCGTCCACCCTGACCGTTCCCCCGGTAACGTCGTAGAAGCGGGGTATGAGATTCGCGATGGTGGTCTTTCCGGCCCCGGTGGGACCTACCAGGGCAACGGTCTGGCCCGGCTCGGCGGAGAAGTTTATGTCGCGCAGCACGGGGTTGTCCGCCTCGTAGGCAAAGTCTACGCTCTCGAAGGAGATCTCCCCTTCCATCTCCGTTAGATCCCGGGCTCCGGCCGGCTCGGATGGCTCCTCTTTTTCGTCGAGGATCTCGTAGACGCGCTCACCCCCGGCCAGCGCCGACTGGGCCTGGGTATAGACCTGGGCGACGAGCTGGATGGGCCGGAAGAACTGCTGGATGTAGATCAGGAACGCCGCCAACACCCCGACCGTCATCGAGCCGGCGAAGACCAGGTAGCCCCCGAAGCCGATCACGAGCGCGATAGAGAATGCGTTGAGCAAATCCACCGCCGGGGCGAAGGCCGAAGTTATAGCCATGGCTCCCACGTTCGCCGACCAGTTGGCCTGGTTCTGCACCCGGAAGCGTTCTATGTTCTCCCCGGTACGGTTGAAGGCTTGCGCCTCCCGGACACCGCCGATCTCCTCCTCCAATCCGGAGGTCACGTCTCCTATGGTCAGACGCGTGGTGCGGAAGGCGGCCCTCGCGCGGCGGGCAAAGAGCGAGGTCAGGAGCATCATCGCCGGGATCACGGTCAGGCACGCCAGTGCGAGCGCCCAGTCAAGGAGCAGCATCGCGATCACGATCCCGACCAAACTGAAGAGGGAGCCGAGTACCTGGGTGACGCCCTGGGAGAGGAACTGGTTCAGGGTGGCGACGTCGTTTATTACCCGGCTCATCAGCGAGCCGACGGAGCGTTTGTCAAAGTACCCCAGAGGAAGACCCTGGAACTTCTCAAAGAGCCGCCGCCGCAGGGAGGCCAGGACGGTCTGTCCCACGAGTCCGACGCGGTAGGTTTGGCCCCGCTGGACCGCGGCCCCGACGCCGTAGACGGCAAAGAGGACGAGCATGGTCAGCAACAGCTCTCTGGAGTCACCGGCCCGGATAGCGCCGTCTATGGCGCGTCCGATCAGGTACGGACCCAGAGCCTGCGTTCCCGCCCCGAGCACGACCAGCACGAAGACAAAGATCAACTGCCGGCCGTAGGGCTTTAACTCCGACAGAAGCCGGCGCGCTACCCGGCCCCGGTCCCCGGCCCGCTCCTCGGAAGCCCCCGCAATAGATCCTATGCCGCGCCCACCACCCATTACCCTCTACCATCCTTCCCGGTCGCGGAGTCGTTTTCGCTTGCTTTATCTCCGGCCTCATCAGCCCGTCCTCCGGCGGCCACGGGCTCTCTGACGCCTTCTAGCTGGGAACCGAGGATCTCGTTGTAGAGCGGGCTATTTGCCAGTAGTTCGGAGTGGGTGCCCCGGGCCGCTATCTCGCCGTTATCCAGCAGTAGTATGAGGTCTGCGTCCCGCACGGTTGAGACCCTCTGCGCTATGACGAAGACGGTGCGGTGATCCTCGCGCATCAGCCTGTCCAGGGAGTCGAGGATCGAGGCTTCTGTGACGGCATCCACCGCGGAGGTGCTGTCGTCGAGGATCAAGAGCCGGGGATTAACGAGCAGGGCGCGGGCGATGGCGATCCGCTGGCGCTGCCCTCCCGAGAGCCCCACGCCGCGCTCGCCGATGACCGTCTCGTACCCGTCGGGCAGCCTCTGGATAAAATCCTCGGCGCTGGCCGCCCGGGCCGAAGCCGAGATCTCCTCTCTGCTAGCCCCGGTCTTGCCGTAGGCTATGTTCTCCGCCACCGTGCCGGAGAACAGCCGCGGCTCCTGAAAGACGACCCCGATCTGGGACCGCAGGCTTTCAAGGGTTACGTCCCGGACGTCGTATCTGTCGAGCTTTACGCTCCCGGAGGTCACGTCGTAGAAACGGGGCAGCAGGTTCACCAGGGTGGACTTCCCGGAGCCGGTAGCGCCCAACAGGGCGACCGTCTGTCCCGGCCTCGCCTCGAAGCTCACGCCGGAGAGGATGTCTTCCTCCGTGCCGGGGTAGCGGAAGCGCACGTCCTCGAAAGCCACCTCGCACCGGATCGGCGGCAGGGTCTTGGCATCCGGTCGGTTTTCGACCTCCATCGGGGTGTCGAGGACCTCGAAGATCCTGCGCGTAGAAGTCCCGGCCCGCGCCAGTCCCGCCGAGAGAAAGCCGATGATGAGGATGGGCTGCAGGAGAAAGGCCACGTAGGAGTTAAAGGCTATGAGTATACCGATGGAGAGGCTCCCCCCGATAACCTGAAAGCCGCCGAAGAGGATCACGGCCAGCGTGCCGAGGTTCGCGAAAAAGAACACCAGCGGGAAGTTGTTGGACTGGGTCCGCACGGTGGTCACGTTACGCTCGAGCAACTCGTCGTTCGCCTGGCGGTAGCGGGACACTTCGCGGTCCTCCTGGGCAAAGGACCGGACCACGCGCAACCCCGAAAGGTCTTCCTGGAGCACCGTGTTCGTCTGGCCGAGCTTCTCCTGCACCCGCCGGAACAGAGGCCCGATCTTCTTCACGAACTGGGTGAGCAAGAAGACTATCGGGGCGATGACAGCGAGGACTATCAGCGCGAGTTGCCAGTCTATCCACAACAATAGCACCGTGGTACCTATAAACATCACCACCGAAGAGGCAAGTTGCACGACGCCGGTCCCGATAAAACCCCTTACCTGTTCGACGTCGTTCGTCAGTCGGGTGACCAGTTGGCCCGTCTCCACGCGGTCGTGGTAGCCGAAGGAGAGCCGCTCCACGCGCGAGAAGAGTTCGTTCCTCAAGTCGTAGGCGACCCCCTGTGAGGCACGCTCCGCAAGGTACCCCTGAAAGAAGTTGAAAAGCCCCCGAACGACCGCGACCCCCAAGAGCCCCGCCACCGCGAGCAGGATCGCCCGGGGAACCCTGTCCGTGACGCCGGTATCCACGGCGTAGGCGATCAGGAGCGGCGTAAGAAGGTTCGCCCCCGAGACCAGGAGCAGTGAGACCAGGGCGAACACCACCTCGCGCTTGTAAGGCCCCAGGTACCCCGCCGCCCGCCGGACCAGCCCGGAGCTTGCGGCGGCGCGCGGCCCGCTCTCCTGGCTCTCGCGGGTCCTACCTCCGTTTTCGGACAAACTTATCCTCTCTCCGGGCCTCCGAGCATACCGGACGCCTTCGTAGGCTGCCCGCGTCTATAAAGGCCGTCGCCGGACGCGGTCCCTGAGTTACTTACGAGAACTGACGGTTTTAGCACCGTCTCGGAGTATAAACTCACCGCGTGACAAGAGCGTGACAAGAAAGGAAACCGGTCCCGAGCGTGGTTTTTTCCGGCATCGATTTTCCTGCAAAGCTCACGGCTTCGAGAAGCTACAAGGTATTCTGAAACCAGGAGCGTCCCCGGCCCGCGAGCAGGTCCATCCACATCGAGCGGCTGATGCAGAACAGGTCTATCGCGGCACTGCTCACCGCTTCCGTCAGTGGGTCGAGGGCTACTTTCTCTACGGTGTGGTAGGTGTTGAGCAGCGTTAGCAACTCCCCGGCCCCGGTCTTCCGGATCCACCAGTTGTCTGACCCGGTATCGCCGTAGCAGGATCGGAGAAATGTATTAGCCTCTTCCCGGAAGCTAAAGACCGGTAAAGCCTCTTCTCCACCGGCGAGACCCAGGGTCAAAACCTCCATAGCGCTGGCCGCCCGCTTGATAACCAGCCAGTACGGTGGATGCGGATGCGCCGCTCCGTTCGCCGGGTCATACTCTCCCGGGCGCCTGTGTCGAGCGGTATCTTCCATCGTCTCTCGCCGGACAAGCTCTTGGATCTCCATCTTATCCGCGACGATCTGCGCGGCAACGACCTCCGCCCGCGCACTACCTTGCTTCGTTTCTTCCACAGCCAATATGCCTCCTTCTCGGTCGTCCTCATTCTTGGTGGAACAAACTACTCACCCAAAGTAACTTCAGGGCGTGACAGGAGTGTGATACAGGAGCGAGAAGCAAGCATGCCGGTGGGCCCGCCAGTGCTTGCTGGAGCGGTCCACAAAGAACACCGGAGAACAAGCAGAGGATGACGACCGCCACGATCGGCGAGATGCCCACGCTAGCTATGTATCGGCTGTGGATAGCGTGATCTTGGATAAGCGGTCGTGCCCCTTGTCACGCTCCTGTCACGGTGGGTTTGTAGTCTGGTGAGCACGTTTCGGCAGAGGACCAGAGAAGAGGCCTTGAGGCGTTGGAGACTTACCACATAGCGTTCGCGGAGCTGATAGTGACCGGTGAGGAGGAACCGTGGCGGCGCTTTTTGCAGGAACTTGAAGGCTCGCGCACGGAGGAGTACGAGGACCTCAAGCGGCGTATGGGCGTCCGGAGAGTGAGGGTATGGCTACAGCGCACAGCAAGAGGTGGAGAGCTGACCATAGTGCATCTGGAGGTAGAGAAACCACGGGAGATCGTGAAGCGCTTTATCGCGGCCGACGGACCTTTTGACCGCTGGGTCAAGGCGAGGCTAGAGGAGTTTCACGGTCTGGACTTCTCCGCCCCCAGAAGCCGGCGGTCGGTCCCGGAACTGGTACTCGGCACCGACAGAGAACCGTATCTTGAGGAGGAACGTTGAGCGACATCCAGTGGAATAAGAAAACTTCTAAAGCGACCGGCAACCACAGGTCCCGTCGCAGCCGGCAAGCTGGCAAACCTGAAGATGAACCCGTAGCCGACACCGGGAACCTCCGTAGAATCTGGGCGGACGAGCGGGGACGATGGGTGGCGGCAGATACTCAACCCAGATCCGGCCTTTTATCTCAAAGACCGCGCTAGAGAGCACCGGGAGGAGGCGTGATGGAGGAGGATCGGTCCGGGATGTATGACAACCATATTGGATCCGGCGAGAGGAGCGGTGGGTCGGTTGCAACGCTGGAGAAACCTTCCAAGAAGCATGTATCTGAAGGAGCGCCGGAGCTTGTGTCCGGGTACCTCTCGCGCATCAGCCGGGGACGGCTACTTACTGCCCGGCAGGAAAGAGTCCTCGCCCGGCGCTGCCGGGACGGGGACGAGAGGGCATACAACCTCCTCGTCGAGAAGAACCTCCGGCTCGTGGTCTCTATAGCCAGGAAGTACCGCGGCGCCTCGCCCAGCCTCCCCCTCGAAGACCTCATCCAGGAGGGGAACGTGGGGCTTATGAAGGCTGCTCGCAAGTTCGACCCGGAGAAAGGTTTCCGCTTCTCGACGTACGCCACGTGGTGGATACGCCAGGCTGTAGGGCGGGCGGTAGCCGACAAGGGCCGGACTATAAGGGTGCCGGTACACGCCTCGGAGAAGATGAGCCGGGCACTACGGACGAAAAACGAGCTGGCTGCGGAACTGGGACGGGACCCGACCGAGGAGGGACTCGCCGCGAAGCTCGGCTGGTCACCGGAAGAGGTACGGGAGGTCCTGGGGTGGTTGCCGGACGCCACGAGCCTCAACGCACCGGCGAGAGCCGCCGCGGACGAGGTCGGTTCGGAGGCCGGGGAGTTGATCGAGGACATGAGCGTCTCGGACATATCCGGAACGCTGGTACAGGAGATAAAGCTTTCTAGCTTGAAGGAGGCTATCGACGCCCTGCCGGAGCGTGCCCGGTACGTGCTGGTCCACCGCTATGGCCTCGGACAAGAAAGGTGTATGACGCTCAAGGACCTCGCCGACGAGCTGGGGATTTCCCGCCAGAGAGTACACCAACTCCAAAGAGAGGCGGAACGCAGTCTCAAGCTTAAAGGGCTGAAAACCGTCCCGGACAGAGTCGCCAGACCACACAGTACCGCGAAGAAGCTTTGAGACTACATCCGACTTTGTGATCTAGCCGGCACGATGACTTACGGGCATTCAGGAAGGACGGGCAAGTTATGAACCAGGAATACTGCTGGATGTGTCGCGCATCCAGTTTGTACGGTGGACGAGACTCTAGGCTGACAGGTTGCAGTGTGGTTGCAGTAAACAAGTCAGACTGGACAGGTACGGCCTCTTTCTGGTACAGGTATCGTAGCTACGTTTTACTTACGAAAGGTAATAGAAGCGGAGAGGGTGGGATTCGAACCCACGAGACGGCTTAACACCGCCTACGCGATTTCCAATCGCGCTCCTTCGGCCAACTCGGACACCTCTCCAGAGAACACGGAAAATTGTACCAGATGACTGCGGCCCGGCTTCTCGTAAACAGTCTGGATCCCGCCGGCTACTTCGGGCGACCGGACTCCTCCGGTCCTTCGGCATCGGAGAAGAGGATGATGCCGAACAGCGACCAGCCGAGCCCGAACAGCACCGACACTACGACGCGCAGCACTTCGATGTTACCGAATATGATGCTGGCGGGAAGCGCTATACCGAGCGCGAGCGGTAAGAAGTTCAGGTAGGGTAGCGGTTCGACTTTCAGAAAGGCAAAACCAAAAAGTACCAGGCCGAGCGACACAATTATAAAGCCAAAAGACAGCACCCGGGCCGCTTCTTCAAAGTCGAACAAGTCGCCAGCAACAAAGCCCCCGACGAGTAACCCGAGCCCGGCAAAGGTTTGCACGAACCCGCCACTCCCGATACCCTGCATCCTCCCCGCGTACCGGAAGTAGAACCCTATGAGCCCGGCTATAAAAAGCAGTGGCGAGAGGAACAGCAGGTCGTTTATCAGGTTATCGGAGCCTGTAGAGCCCGCGTCGAAGACCGCGTTGACGGCCCAGATCACACCGCCCAGCACGGCCGCCAGACCGCCCGCCCTCACGAGGTTTACCTGAGTCGTGGATGACATTACGCCCTTTCTCCTCTCTTACGCACCTTATACCAGAAGAAAAAGGTCTATCCTAGCCTACGGGGCCGGATTTGCCGCGCCGGAACTTCCGGTTGCGCCGCCTCCGCAAGAGTAGCCCGATCACCGTAACCACTATGAGGGCGTGCTCGGTGATCGTAAACGGTATTCCGTAGTAGCGAGAGTCGTAGTAGGAGACCGAGCTCGACCACTCCCAGCCGGAGACCGGCCAGAACAAAGGACGGGTATCGTTGACGTGGGTCAGGAAATCCGCGACCGCGTGTCCGGCCCAGCCGATCAAAAACCACAGGATTATCCGCCGCCGGTCTATTCGTCCTAGCCGCAGGGCACCGTAGACGGCCAGCAGGCCCGCGACCGGCACTAACGAGTGGAGCGCGCTGCCCGTCCCGCCGAACGGCCCGGAAAAGTAGATCGCATCCAGCAACTCCTCCCGGCCCATAGAGTTCCGCTGGTTCCAGTAGTAGGCCGCCGCGGCGAAAGACGGCAAATCCGGCAGCGCCGCCCCCACCGCCCCGGCGATACCGGCCGGCCGGCCCGCCTTTACGCCGTGCTTGGCTAGCGCCCAGGTAAAGAACGAGTGGGCGTAGGTCTCCACTTTACAGAGGCTTTGCCACGCCAGATTCCGCCGACGAAGCCTGCTGCGCCACGTGCTCGCCGAAAAACTCCAGCGTCCGCCGCCAGGCGTCCTCGGAAGCTTCCGGGTCGTATGCCTTGCCCCGGTCGTTAAAGAACGAGTGCCGGGCTTCGGGGTAGACCTTTATGTCCCGCGATATGCCATGCTGCCCGAGTTCCGCGTCGAGCTTGCGTCCGGCCCGGGCCGTGAAGTCCTTTTCCGGGTAGGAGCCGACCACCGGGCAGGAGCGCGAGACGGCCGAGAGCGGGCGCGGGTTGGCGCCGTAGAACGGGGCGATGGCTTTTAGCCGGTCGTCGGTGCAGGCCCAGGCGATGGCAAAGCCGCCACCCATGCAGAAGCCGATGGCGCCGATCCGGTCACCGTCCACGCCGGATTGCCCGGCCAGGAACCCGAGCGCCGCCTTGAGGTCCCGGATGCCGAGGTGGTCCAGCGAGTTAGCCAGCGTCGAACCCATAAAGCGGGCCATGCAGATGGCGCGGTTGCGGCCGGCGAAGAGGTCTACGGCGAGCGCAGCGTAACCCGCGTCCGCGAATCGGCGGGTAATGTCGCGGATGTTCTCGTTAAGGCCGAATATCTCGTGTATGACCACGACGCCGGGGAACGGTCCCCCGCCCGCCGGACGGGTGAGGTAGCCCTGTAGACGGTCTCGCTCACCCCTGAATGAGACCGTCCAGGCCGCGGGTGCGGCTGGCTCCACCTACTTCCCTTCCATCGGCAGGCCGGCGCTTTTCCAATCCTGCTTGCCCCCGGCGTACTCTAGGACGTTCGTGTAACCCATGGTCGCCAGCTCCCGGGCGACCCGCTCGGAGGCGTGTCAGTTGAAGTTCGAGCAGTAGGTTATGATCTCGGCGCTCTTATCGGGCAGCAGGTTCGGGACCTCATCCATGTCCTCCAGATTCACGGCTCCCGGCAAGTGGGAACTACGGTAGCGGCTCTCCGGGAGCGTCTCGACGAGGACGAAGTCGTCTCCTCGGTCCATCTTCTGTTTTAACTCTTCACGGGTTATGGTCTCCACGATCGGTGCATACCTTTCTTTTCGGATAACCGTATGCTTATAAGATACCACTCTCGTGGTTAACCGGACCTCTCGGCCCGCCGCAGGCCGGTCAAACTCCACAGGAGAAAGACCAGCACCAGGGCGGTTACGATGGCAAAAGCCAGGCCAACTTCGGTAGGTTGGCCGGAGATCAAGCTTCGTCCGGCTTCTAGTACGAAGGTGATCGGGTTGTAGGAGGCCACCGTGTGGATCCAACCTTTCAGCAACTCCAGCGGCACAAATACCGGGGCTAGAAATAGCGCCATAAACAGCGGCGTCTGGATGAGCGGGCTCGCCTGCTGGGTCCGCAGGCGCATCGCCACCCCGACGGCGAACAGCGTGGCCGACACGTTCAAGAGCAGCGCGAGCCCCACGAGCCCGAAGACCTCCAACCCGCCGGGCACCCGGATGCCGACCAGAAAGGCCACGACCGTCACCAGACCTCCCGTAATGGTAACCCGCACCAGCGAGGCCAGAACGTAGCCCAAGATAATGCCGCCCCGGTTGTGGGCCGCGAGGAACAGCCGGCGGGCAAAGCCGCTCTCGAAGTCTCCGGCTATGGCGAAGCCGGTGAACGCCCCGCCGAAGGTAACCGCCTGCAAGAGCACCCAGACGTACTGGAAAGCCGTGTAACCGGCCGGGAAGCTGAAGCCCGGCACCTGGCCGATCCGCGAGAGGCCGCCCGCGAAAGCCACAAAGAAGAATACCGGGAACAGCGACGGCAGGAACAGCGCGGGGTTCGTCGTGGCGCGGTAGACCTGCCGCCAGGCCACGGCCCCGGCCACGGACAAGAGGGTTCTAGGGTTCACGACCGGGCCATCCGGGTTTTCAGCGAGGCCGAGGCCCCCAAAAGTCCGGCGGCGACCAGGAGGCCGACGGCGGCAAAGCCTAGGACAAGGGCTTGCGGGTCCCAGCCGGTGATGATCAGGGACCGTATCCCTTCGACTACGTAGGAGATAGGGTTGACCGTCGCGACGGTCCGGAACCAGCTAGTCTCGATCAGGTTCCGCGGAAATAGCAGCGACGATAGGAATAGCGACACGAAGATCAGCGGGAACGCCCCCTGCACGACCTCGCCGCTCCCGGTCCTGAGCGCCAGAACCGCCCCGACCCCGCCGAAACCTACCGCCACGAGTACACTGAACAACACGAGCACCGGCAGACCCGCCCCGCCGGACTCCACCTGGACGCCCACGCTCAAGCCGACGGCCAGAAATATTACACCCTGTATAAAACCGAGCGCGGCGACCCCCGAGAGCATGCCGGCCAGCAAGGTTACCGGACGCATCGGGGTGAGCGAGAGCCGGTTCAGAAAGCCGCTCTCGACGTCCCGGGCAAGGTCGGTGCCCGCTGAGATGGCCCCGAACACCGCGCCCTGCATAAGCGGGAACGTGAAGATAAAGTCCAGGTACGAGTCGGCCGGAAAACCTCTTAGCTGCGAGGCCGGACCGAGCCCGCTACCGTAGACCGCGAGCAGCGCCAGCGGAAACAAGAGTGCCGGCACGATGGTCGCCGGTTGGCGGAACGTCCGCACGACAGACCGCCGCGCCAGGGAGGAAACTTGTATCAGTCCCTGCGACACCTCACCCTCCCCGAAGATCTTCCGCCGTCCGTAATGCCCGTTATTCTATTCCCCGCGACGGGTTCGGTAGGGCGAGGGATCACAGCCACGGACGTCAGGCCGAGAGCTTCCTCTCCGAAAGCCCTGTAAGCTCCTCGCTGACGCGCCACAACCTCTCCTGGATGTCTTTGTCGTAGGCCTCATCGGAGGGCGCTTTGAGCCGGCGGTCGGCGAGATACTTGCCGGTCATACCCTCGACCTCGCGCGAAGCCGCGAGGTACACCCCGGTGTCGGCCCCCTCTTCCGGGCTCCGCAAGAAAGGACTCATAAGGGTGAAGATTATGGCTCCCGGTCCACCGTTAAATCCGAAGTTGGTCCGCACCCCACCCGGATGGAAGCAGTTCGCCGTAACGCCGGTCCCCGACATACGCTCCGCCAACCCGGAGGTGAACAGGATGTTGGCGAGCTTCGACTGTCCATAAGCCCGGAAAGCTCGGTATTTCCAGTTGCCGTTCAGGTCGTCGAAATCTATGCCGCCCCACCGGTGGCCCTCCGAAGACGTGGTAACGACCCTGGCTCCGTCACCCTCCCGGAGCCTGTCCGAGAGCAGGTTCGTCAAGAGGAAAGCCGCCAGGTGGTTTACGGCGAACGTCGTCTCGATGCCGTCTTCGGTGAGCGTCCGGTCGCGCTGGATGACCCCGGCGTTATTTACCAGGATGTCCAGCCGATCGTAATGCTCGTTGAAGTTCTGGGCGAGGTTCCGGACTTCCGCTTGCGAGGAGAGGTCCGCCAGCAGTAGATCCACGGACCGGTTTCCGCTGTACTGTTGGATTCCCTCCTGCGCCTCCCGGCCCCGCTCTTCGCTGCGACTGACCATGACCACCCTGGCGCCCATCCGCGCCAGTTCCTGCGCCGTAGCCTTCCCGATACCGGAGTTCGCCCCGGTCACCAGGGCTGTCTTGCCCCGAAGGTCCTCGTTAATAGTTTCCACATTCCTCCAAACCAGTTTCAATAACTACCGTACCGCCAAACGTATAACACGCGGTCGGGCAGCGGTGGCGGAGGTGAGCGGCCCGGACTTTCATACTCGTATGTCGCCCCGCTCCTGAGCAGAGGCGGATTTACAGAGCACCGACCAGAACTACCAGGGCTACGACCAGGGCAATTAACAGGGTTCCGGCAAGTGTCCAGTTCCTCAGAGAAGTCTCCAGCCACACCAGCGAACCGGCACTCGCACCACGTCTGTAAGAGCCGGCGCGTGGATCAGACTCCGAAGACATCCTGTTCAAGGATGCAACGCTATTGTTCCAGACCCGTTGCAGAAGCTCTAGCAGACGCGTAAAGGGCACCAGCAAGTCTCCTTCCGGTATTTGTGATCCGGCGCCGACGTTTATCCTCCGCCCGAGTTGCACGTAGCCCAATATCAGGAGGGCGCCTACTACGAGAGGCCAGAGCGTGCTGAAGGACAGGGTCAGGCCGACGGTGGTTAGCGGACCACCCGGCAGCGCCAGTATGCCGACGGTCGCCAGGCCCAGTTGCGCGGCCCACGGGAGCCAGAGCCCGGCGGAGAGCTTTCCGGCTTCGGAGCCGGGACGGACGGCGAAGAGGAAGCGGCCCATGAGCAGGGTCGTACCGATAGCTCCAATCTGCAGGAGTGTTTCCAGCGCCAGGGGCCAGGAGCCGGGTGTGGTGGCGGTGGCTTCTTTGAGGAGGTATTTCGCTACGGCGCCGCTGGTGAGAGGGGCACCGGCGAGGGCGAGAGCACCGACGATGAGCCCAGCCAGGGCCAGGCGTTGGGCGCGGATGCTTTGCGCGCGGCGGGCTACACCCAGGCCGAGGAAGAGAGAGCTTTTTGCGAGGGCGTGGTGGGCAGCGTAGACGAGGATGGCGGTCAGGGCTATGGGCCAGGAGCCGGGGTCGAGTAGACTGATACCGAGGGCGGACGAGATCCAACCCATCTGACTGATGCTGGAGTAGGCGAGTACGGTCCCGGGAGTACTCTGGGTGAGACCGACAATCACCCCGTAGAAGGCGGCTGAGACCCCGAAAATTATGATGATAGTCCCCCAGAAAGAGGTTCCGGCTTCTCCGCCGGGCAGAAAGAGCAGCCAGCCGAGCAGGCCGGCCTTTATCATGGGACCGCCGAGGACCGCGCCGGCGGGCGGCGGGGAGGCCGGGTAGGCGAGCGGTAGGGAGAAGTGGAGCAGTAGAACACCGACTTTGGTTCCGAAGCCCGCGAGGATGAGGAAGAAGATGAAACCTCGCAGCGGGCTTTCGGCTACGGCGACCGGTACCTCTTCCAGCCGGTAGGTTCTGGCGACGGCGGAGATCAGGATCATGGCCGGCAGCAGAAACGTCTCCCCGATGACCACGAAGATCAGGTATATCCGTCCGGCCCGGAAAGCCCGCGGGGTGCGGTCGTGGACGATCATGCCGTAGGCGGCGAAACTCATGAGGATAAAGAACAGGTAGAAGCCGACCACGTCCCGCGCCACTACCAGCCCGAGGTTCCCGCTCATGGTCGCCAGAAAAAACCCAAAGAACCTACCGGACGCCGGATCATCCGTCAGATAGGCCCGGGCGTAGAAGCCGGCGAAAAGCCACAGCCCCGCGCTAAACAGTAGAAATAACTGGGTCGTTTCGGTCAGGCCAAATCGGGTCCCGAGCAACAAGGGGACCTCGACCACCGTGCCCGGCCGGACAAATACCGCCGCCAAGAACGCCGGGAGCGCCGCCACGGGCGCAAGAAACTCCGCGAACCGGCGCAGACCTCGCGGGGCGAGCAGGACAGCTAGCAGGAGCGGTAGGCCCCACGGCAGGGTCCACAGGATCACAGAGAGGAAATTCGTAACATTCACGGGCCGATGTCTTCCAAGGGGTAGGGTAGTTCGCGGTTGGCGATCAACTTGGACCACTCCAGGGGGCTGACGTCCACGGTCGCGAAAAGACCGGCGGCGAGGACGAGGAAGGCGGTGATCAGGGGCGGTGCCAGCATCAGCCAGTCGGCCTCGAAGCGGGTCTTCGGTCGCTTCTCGGTAAACGGACCGTCGGGTTTTCCGAACCAGGCTTTGTACAGGATCGGCAGGAAGTAGGCGGCGTTCAAGAGTGCGCTCGCCACCAGCACGCCTATCGCCCACAGGTTACCGCTCTGGGCGGCCCCGAGGCCGAGGTACCACTTACTGACAAAGCCGGCGGTTGGAGGGAGACCGATCATGCCCAGAGCGCCGACGGAAAAGGCGATCATGGTCCACGGCATCCGGCGGGCCACACCATTCATCTGGCTGACCTTCTTTATACCGAGCGTCTCCGCCAGGAGCCCCGCGCAGAAGAACAGCGTGATCTTCATTATCCCCTGATGCACGAGGTGAACGATCCCACCCACCGTTGAAGCCGACCCGACGATCACCACCCCGAGCGTGATATACGAGAGCTGGCTGACGGTCGAGTACGCCAGCCGCCGCTTCAAGTCGTCCTGAAATAACGCCATCACCGACCCATAGACGATGGTAAATGCGGCCACCGCCCCTAGCGGAATCAGCACGTCCAGAACCTGGGCCAGCTCGATACCGTACACCTCGTAGACCACCCGCACGATGCCGAAAGCTCCGGCCTTGACCACGGCCACGGCGTGCAGCAGGGCGCTGACCGGCGCGGGCGCGACCATTGCCTTCGGCAGCCAGCCGTGCAGCGGGAACAACGCCGACTTCACCCCGAGCCCGACCATCAGCAGGAAGAAGATGACGGTGAGCGCCACCCTATTGCCGTCGAAGCCCGCCAGTGAGCCGCCCGCCGTGAAATCCACCGACCCGGCCAGAAAGTACAACCACACCACGCCCGCGAGCATCACCGTGCCGCCGCCCAGCGTATACATCAGGTACGTGCGGCCGCCCTTGAGGGCTTCCGCCGTTTGGTTGTGGACCACGAGCGGATAGGTGACGAGGCTCAGCATCTCGTAGAACAAAAAGAACGTCAGCAGGTTACCAGAGAGGGCGAGACCGGCGGTCGAGGTAACGCAGAGGCCGAAGAAGCCGAAAAATCGGCTCCGGTTGGGCGAGCCTTTCAGGTAGCCGATGGCATAGACCGTGGTCAGGAGCCAGAGCACCGCCGAGAGGGTCAGGAAGAGCATGCCCAGAGCATTGGCCCGGAGCAACAGCTCGACGCCGGGCAGGAGCGGGATGCGGGTCTCGAAGGCGACGCCGTAGTAGATACCGACCAGCAAGACACCGACCAGGATCAGCTTTACGACCTCGGCTCCCAAATAGAGCGTGCGCCGCAGCCGCAGCCGCTCGTCGGTGAGAAAGAAGATCACGAGGCTCGGCAACGCCGAACTTAGAATAACCAGCACCGGCATCCAGACGGCGAGGCTCACGGCACGATCCCCCCGAGCGGAGCCCCGACCTGAAGCAACTCAAGCAGCGGGGCGGAGACGAGCCCGAGCAGCAAGGCCACGGAAGCCAGAATAAGAGCGGTCGCCTCCATGCCGCGCTTCGGTTCGTGGATGACCTTCACCGCGGGCGCGGGCGTCAGCAGCCGGGCCAGCGCTCGCAACAGGTAACCGGCGGCCAAAAGCCCTCCGGCCAGCACGACAGCCGCGTACCACCACTGGCCGCTCTCGAAAGCGGCGGAGAGCAAGAGCCACTTGGCCGTAAAACCGCCGCTAAAAGGTAGACCCATGAGCGTGATGCCCGCGAGACCGAAGGCGTAGACGGAGACCGGGAACCTCTCCGAGGCCCCGTCCAGAGCATCGAGGTCGTCGGTGCCTAAAGAGTGCAGGAGCGTCCCGGCGGCCATGAACATCGCGGCCTTGGCGAAAGCGTGGGAGAGGGCGTGGTAGACGCCGCCGCTCCAGGCTTCGGCGCTCGCCAGTGGGAAGAGTATGAAGAGGTACCCGATCTGGGCTACCGTCGAGTACGCTACCAGGAGCTTCAACCGCCGCTGAAAGAGCGCCAGAACGGAGCCCCAGAGAATAGCCGCTGCTCCCAGGATACCGAGCAGTTGTCCGGCGGCGGGGGTCAGGGCTTCGGGGAAGACGTCGAACCACAGCCGCAAGAGCAGGTAGAAGGAACCTTTTATGACGAGGGCCGAGAGCAGGGCGCTCACGGGCGACGGGGCGCTGGAGTGGGCCGGGGGCAGCCAGAAGTGGAGCGGGAAGAGGGCCGTCTTTAGCATCATGCCGGCGGTTACGAGGCCGAGAGCGGCCCAGGTGGCGGGACCGGGGAACATCCGCGCGCCGAGTTCCGATATATCCAGTGTACCGAAGGTCCCGTAGAGCAGGGCGACGCCTAGAAGGTAGATCAGAGAGCCTAAAAGCGAGACTAACAGGTAACGCATCCCGGCGGTCAGGGCGTCGCGCTTACCCTCCAGTGTCAAGAGCGCCACGGCCGAAAGGCCCATCAACTCTAATCCGACGTAGAGGTTGAAGACGTCCGCCGAGAGGAAGATAACGTTCATGGCCGACCAGAGGAACAAAAACAGCGGCCAGAAAAAGCGGGCGCTCGCAGGATCGTCGGAGAAATACCCGGCGGCATAGACGGTAATGGCGACCCCGACAATGGCAGCCATCAGCAGCATTACCGCCGTCAGCCCGTCCGCGTACAGCTCGATCCCGAGCGGCGCTTCCCACCCGCCGACGGTGTAAGTCAGCGGACCTTGCCCATAAACCTCCAGCGTTACAATCGTCACCGCCCCGGCAACGCCGAGCGCGGTGGCGAGGCTCACTGCTACCGCGCCGCGCCGCAGCAGGAACGCAAGCGTCGCCGCGGCCAGTGGCAGCAGTATGGGCAAGACGATAAAAACGCCCGTCAATGTTTCTCCTCCGGGGTTTCTTCCTCCTCCGGGAGGTACGGGCGGCGGGTTTCGTCGTAGACGCGGCGGGCGAGGGCGAGGGCGAAGGCGGTGGCGCACACGGAGACCACGATGCCGGTCAGGGCCATCGCGTGTGGTACGGGGTCGGGTTCGGCGCCGGGGACGCGGCGGGCAAAGGAGAGCAGGATCAGGAATATACCGCTGCCGAGGACGTTGATGGCGAGGACCTTGCGGACCAGGTGCGGATATGAAATCAGTCCATACAAGCAGACGGCCACTATCGCCACTCCGGAGAGCGCGTACAGCGTAACCTGGCTCACGCCTCGTCCTCCGCTCTCTGCTCCGAGACGGCTTCCGGGGGCGATCCGAAAAACAGCGCCGCCAGGGTAAAGCCGATAGAGACGGTCAGGGCGCCTTCTATGAGCAGGATCAAGGCGTAAGCGGAGCCCCGCGGATACTCCAGCAGGTCGTTTCCAAAGAACATGACCCCGCCGGCTACTGCCAGAAAAATGCCAAAGCCGCCGGCCAGCGCCAACCGCAGCGGCCAGGCGCGCCGAAAACGTCCCTTTATAAAGCCGGCCAGGAGTAGAAGTTCCCCGGCCGCCGCGAGTACCGCCCCCGCCTGAAACGCGCCTCCCGGCTGCTTGGAACCGGCCCAGAGCAGATAAACGGTCACGACCAGCACCACCGGTACCAGAAGCCGCACCAGATACCCGAGTACCGGTGTCCGGGCCGCTTCCGGGTCTCGCCGGGCCGGGGAGAGGCGTAGAGACCAGACGCACAAGAGGGCGAGCAGCAACACCCCGATCTCTAGCAGCGTGTCGTAGCCCCGGAAGTTCAGCAGTACAGCCGTCACCGGATGGCTGACGCCGCTGTTAGGCAACTCGGCGTCTACCCGGCCGGTAAGGCCGGTTGCCGGCTCCGGTAGTGAGAGCACCGCCCAGCCCAGCCCGAGTGCCAGGACGGCGGCCAGCAGCGCGGCCGGGACCCGGACGAGGGCGCGGCGCAAGCGGTTATTAGCCGGACGCTGCATCGTCTTCTCCTTCTCCACGCCGACCACCGAGCCGGGCCAGGATGTCAAGGAGCAGCGCGCCGGTCACGCCCGCGCCAATGGCCGCTTCGGCGAGCGCCACGTCCGGGGCCGCGAGACGCAGATAGGCCAGAGCCAAGAGGAGACCCAGGGCTATAAAAAGTACCACGGAGGTGAACAGCCCCCGGGTAGCGAGCACCCGCCAGGTCAGTAGCGGCAGGGCTACGGCTAGGAGACCGTCGAAGACGAGGCCGGCGCTCACCGGCGCTCCCGGAGGCGTATCCCATCGCGTAGAGCGGAGCCGGCGACGAGGTGGGCGGCGGAGGCCCCGGCGAGCAGCACCAGCAGCCAGATGAGGAGTAGCTTCAGCGCCACGGTCCACGATCCGGCCTGCAGCACGAGAGCCAGGACGATAAAGCCCAGCCCCAGGTTGTCAGCTTTCGTGAGGGCGTGCAACCGGTTGTACACGTCCGGGAAGCGCAAGAGCCCGACGGTCCCGGCCAGAAAGAAGAACGCCCCGGCAACGAGGAGCGCGGCGGAGAACCAATCGAGCACGTTCACGAGTCCCGCTCCCCGGCGTTCGGGCCGGACGCCCGCCGGACAAAGGCGACCACGGCGACGCCCCCGAGCAGGGCGAAAACCAGCGCCACGTCCCGCAGCGCGGTCGCGCCGGTGCTCTCGGACAGGATCAGCAGTACGGCAACCCCCGCGGTGCCGAAGAGCTGCGCCGCCAGCATCCGGTCCTGCAAGGTCGGTCCCCGCAGGACGCGGACCATCCCGGCCAGCAAGTTCAGGAGTAAGAAAATCGCCAGGATGAGGTACAACTCATTCATCATCGGCCTCCGTCCCGGTGTCAGCAACAGGCAACTCAACGCCGAAAAGACGGGCGACCACTTCCTCGGTGTGACGCAACTCTTCCCGCAGAACGGGGGTTATGGCTAGCGTGTGGATGCGCAGCCGCCGATCCTGTATCTCGGCGCTCAAGGTTCCCGGCAAGAGGCTTATCGTGTTGGCGAACAGGACCCGCGCTCCGCCCTCGGGCAGCCGGGTCTTGTATTCGATGAGCGCCGGTTCCAGGCCCATGTCCGGACGCAGGGCGCGGCGGGCCACGTCTATCCCGCCGACCAGCGACTGCCGGAGGAAAAAGCCGGCAAATCTCACAACACCGATGAGACTAAGGACGCGTTCGGCTGGTGGCAAGAAGGTCAGGCTCGCCAGCATGGCTACCACGACCGCCAGAGCCCCGAGCCAGAGGGTGCCGAGGTCGCCCTCGGTCAGGACCACCCAGAGCAGGGCGAACGCGGCGGCCCGCACCGCGCCGCTGCGGAGTAGCAGGCCGGTAGATGAATTTCGCCAGCCCGCGCTGGAAGCGCTCGCCCGCACTTCAGGCCGCCTTTCGGAGGCGGCGTTGGAGGCTACGGGCGGCGAATACGGCGAGCGTTATGGTGGTCAGAGGGATCACGAACGCCAGCATGGCGAAGCTGAAGGCGGGCAGCGCCTCGTGGCCCGTGGCGTCCAGAAACAGGTAGAGCGTGTAGGCGGCGTAGTAGCCGACAAAAAGAAGGCCCTCCCAGCGGTTGATCCGGTGCCCGGTAAAGAAGATCGGGAGGCACGCGACGGCGGTGGCGATCATGACCGGGATGTCGAAGCTGAGGGCGGCCGGCGGAACGGATATGCCGTCCGGCGCAACGAGGCCCGTCAGCCCGAGCACCGCCAGCACGTTGAAGATGCAACTCCCGACCACGTTGCCGACCGCTATCTCCCGCTCACCACGCAGGACGGCCAGGACCGAGGTTGCGACCTCCGGCAGCGAGGTCCCGGCGGCTACCACCGTGAGGCCGATGATCAACTCGCTTAGACCGAGGGCCGAGGCGATGGCTACCGCCCCGTCCACCAGCCAGCGCGAGCCGAGGACCAGCAGGGCGAGTCCCCCGACGATAAGCCCGAGCTGTAAAATAACCCGCCTCGCCCGGCTCCCGCTGCCGGACTCTGGCTCGTAGGCTCCGTCCTCGGCAACCTCCGCGCCCTCCCGGCGGCTCTGCCAGACGGTGAAGAGTATATAGGCCACCACGCCACCGAAGAGCAGGAGCCCATCGAGGCGACCGATGCTCCCGTCCAGCGCCAGGAGCAAGAGCAACACCGAAATCCCCACCATCAGCGGCGCGTCGAGCCTCACCAGCCGTCCGGAGACCACCAGCGGGGCCACCAGCGCCGAGATACCGAGTATCAAGAGCACGTTCAGGATATTGCTCCCGACTACGTTGCCCAAGGCTACGTCGGCCCGGCCGCCGAGCGCGGACCCGACGCTAACCGCCGTCTCGGGCGAACTGGTACCAAGAGCCACGACCGTCAGGCCGATGACCAGCGGCGAGATGCCGAAAGCTCCCGCCAGTTGCGAGGCGCCACGTACCAGAAACTCCGCCCCCGCGATCAGCAGGATAACCCCGAGGATGAACAAGATCAGCGTTAAGATACTCAGCGGGTAATCCCCCTACCAAACCGGAACGGGCCAGGTCGCGCCCTTCCGCCAGCCACGTCCGTCGGCCACGCACGCTCCCACGTTAGGTACTCGTGAACAGTGGGTCGCTGGGCTCTATGCCGGGGACCATGCCGGTGCCTATCACGAGCGTGACGATCAGCAAAATCGTTGCGAGCGCGATCGTGGCGGTACCGAGTTTCTGGGCGCCGAGCGCGTAACCAATAATGCCCGCCACTATGCCCGCAGCCTCCAGGGAGATGTCTACTTCCACCAAACCGACTATCGACGCTATCAGGCCCATCGCACAGAAGACCCAACTGATGAGAATCTTGAGATTCGCGAAGCTATCAGGATCTGGTGCCCGCTGGCCCGAGTCGTTGGTCTTCACTACGAAACTCCCTTCACGTTAACTCGCCAAACGCTACCTCGTAACGCTCGACCGATACCACCGTATCGCCGGACCTCCGCGCGCTCTCGGCGCGTGCCCGCTGCACGGACTCCTCGCTGCGCGCCATGTCCTCTTCGGTCTCCCAGAGGGTCATGGCGAGCGAGCGACCTGTAGATGCATCGAACATCAGGTACATGCCCCGAAATCCCTCCTGCAACCGCGCCGCCGGTAGAAACTGCTGACGGGCGATCCTCATCCCCTCCGCCGCATGCTCCGGCGGCCCGTCGAAGGTGCTTATCCTCGCAAACATCTATCCACCCCTCTCCATCTCCTCGACTACGTTCCTCTCCCGCAACCAGAGGTTCAATGGAAACATCCGGCCGCGCCGGGCTTCCCGCCTGTACCTTAAAGTCCGGCTCTCCTGCAGAGAGTCTTCAACGGTATCCTCTTCCTTCTAGTGATCGGCGTCCGGGCTGACTCAGCCGACACTGACGTATACAGCGGGGAACGCAGCCGCCCCGATCGTCTTTGAGAGCCAGTTACAAACCCGGAACACAAGAGATGTTTTCCTCAAGTTCAGCTCCACGGTTAATCTCCTTTAGCTCTCTGCCCTAGCTCTCTGCACCGGTCCGGGACTCGGGGGTATCCGCATCCCGGGTGGTTTTACGGCGCTCCAGGATTTCGGGTTTGATCCTCTTGAGTTCGCCGGCCGGGAAGCGGTCAAGAAGCTTCCAGGCAGTCTCCAGCGTCTCCTCGATGGTGCGGCTGCTCGCTCCCTGCCCGACGAACTCGTTCTCGAAGTCGTCGGCGAAGGCGAGGTAGCGCCGGTCGTCTTCGGAGAGAGCCTGCTCCCCGACGATCGAGACCAGACGCCGCAACTCTTTGCCCCTCGCAAAACAGGCGTAGAGCTGGTCCGCGACCTGGCGGTGGTCGTCGCGGGTCTTACCCTCGCCGATGCCGGCGTTCATCAGACGGGAGAGGGACGGGAGGACGTCTATCGGCGGGTAGACGCCGCGCCGGTCGAGCTCACGGCTCAGTACGATCTGACCCTCCGTTATGTAGCCGGTGAGGTCCGGGATCGGGTGGCTTATGTCGTCGTCGGGCATGGAGAGGATCATTAGCTGCGTCACCGACCCTTCCCGACCGTGCACCCGTCCGGCCCGCTCGAAGAGTGAGGCCAGGTCTGTGTACATGTAGCCGGGATACCCCCTCCGACCCGGTATCTCCTCCCGCGCCGCTGAGACCTCGCGTAACGCTTCGGCGTAGTTGGTGATGTCCGCGAGAATGACCAGGACGTGCCGGCCCTCCTCCCACGCCAGGTACTCCGCCGCCGTGAGCGCCGCCCGCGGGGTCAACAGCCGCTCGACCGTCGGGTCGTCGGCCCCGTTGATAAACAGCACCGACCGCTCCAGCGCCGCGCTTCCGGCAAAGCGCTTGCGGAAAAACGACGCCTCCCGGTGGGTCACGCCGATAGCCGCGAAGACCACGACAAATCCTTCGTCCTCGTCCACGACGCGCGCACCCTCGGCAACCTGGGCGGCGAGTTCCATCGCCGGCAGGCCGAAGCCGGAGAAGATCGGTAGCTTCTGGCCCCGCACCAGCGTATTCAACCCGTCTATGGCGCTTACACCGGTCTCGATAAAGTCTGAGGGGTGACTGCGGGCAAAGGGGTTTAGAGGCTGGCCTCCGACAGGCAGGTGGTCGGCGGGTTGCAGGGGTGGTCCGCCGTCTATGGGCTGGCCGGAGCCGTCGAGGATGCGGCCGACGAGGTCAGGGCCGACGGCCATCCGGGCGACTTCGCCCCGGGTGCGGACCGCCGTATCGGGCCGGTCGAGGCCCCGGGTACCGCCTAGAACCTGCACGACCATCCGGTCACCCTCGACTTCCAGGACCTGACCGCGGCGGGTCTCGCCGTCCGGGGTTACAACGTCCACGAGCTCATCGTAGCCGACTTTTTCGGCGGCCTCGGCGATGAGGAGCGGTCCCGAGACGTAGTTTACGGTCTTGTGTTCGACGGCGAAGAGACTCGTCCGGCCGTTTCCGTTACCGTTCGGGGCGTTGTCTGTCACAGTTCCTCCAGCTCTTTTTCGATGCGGCTGATAAGCTCGTCTGATCTTTGCTTCATTTCGTCGTCGGGCCAGTATTTGGTACGGTTTATCTCCGCGAGCGATGGCACACTGGATGCGGCTTCGACCGCGACACCCCGTTCGACGGCGGCGGACATGGCTTCGTGGGCCGCCCGGATGGTGCGAAGCATGTGGTACTGCTTGGACAGCGCGCAGTAGGCGTCGGTGTCGTCAAAGGCCGACTGTTGCAGGAAATCCTCGCGCATCAGGCGTCCGGTAGCCAGGATCACGCGCTGCGGCGGGGCCAGCGCGTCGGCGCCCAAGAGCTGCACGATTTCCAGCAGCGAACCTTCCTGTTGCAACAATCCCGCCGCCCAGGCCCGCTGATCCGTCCAGTCCTCCGTAACCTCCTTCTCGAACCACTCGGCAAGCTCGTAGAGCGTGTAGCTCGCACCCCAATTGATGGACGGGAAGTGCCGCTGGCGGGCGAGTGAGGTATCCAGCGCCCAAAAAGTACCGGCGAGGCGCAAGCTATACTGCGTGATCGGCTCCGAGAAGTCCCCGCCCGCCGGAGAGACCGCCCCGACGACGGTGACGGAACCCTCCCGCCCGTCTTTGCCGAGGCAGATCGCCGATCCCGCCCGCTCGTAGAAACCGGCCAGGCGAGTCGAGAGGTAGGCCGGGTAGCCTTCCTCGGCGGGCATCTCCTCCAGGCGGCTTGAGACCTCGCGCAGCGCCTCGCCCCAGCGGCTCGTGGAGTCGGCCATGAGCGCCACATCGTAGCCCTGGTCCCGGAAGTATTCAGCCAGGGTAATGCCCGTGTAGATCGAGGCTTCCCGGGCGGCGACCGGCATGTTGGAGGTGTTGGCGATCAGGACCGTCCGCTCCATCAAGGGCGCGCCAGTCTTCGGGTCTACAAGCTCCGGGAACTCTTCCAGAACTTCCGTAAGCTCATTGCCCCGCTCGCCACAGCCGATGTAGACAACGACCTCGGCGTGGGACCACTTGGCGAGCGACTGCTCCAGCACCGTCTTGCCGGTCCCGAAGCCGCCCGGTATCGTGGCCGCCCCGCCCAGAGCCACCGGAAACAGTGTGTCCACGACCCGCGTCCCCGTTACGAGCGGTACGTCGGCGTCCAGCCTGCGGGCGACCGGGCGCGGCTCGCGCACCGCCCAGTACCGGAGCATCGCCACCGGCGTATCGTCCACCTTTACGACGGTGTCTTCGACCCTGGCAAGTCCGGCATTGACCTCGGTAACCGTCCCCGAGACGCCGTTTGGCACGAGTACCCGGTGTGTGAGGGCTTTCGTTTCGGCGACGGTACCGAGCAGGTCTCCGGGTCCGACCTCATCGCCTTGTGAGACGGTGGGGACGAAGTCCCACTCGCGGTCGCGGTCCACGGCTGGAAGCTCCAGTCCGCGCGGGATCATGGGCTGGCCGTAGGGATCGCCATCTACCGAGGCCATCCGGGGCAGCGGACGCTGAGTGCCATCAAAGATGCTGCCCAGAAGTCCGGGACCGAGCTCGACTTGCAGGGGTGCTCCGGTGTCCGTGACGGGTTCGCCGACGCTCAGGCCGGAGGTTTCTTCGTAGACCTGGACCGTGGCTTTGTCGCCGTCTAAGCGGATCACCTCCCCCGGCAACCTCGCTTCCCCGACATAGACAACATTGTAGAGCCGGGCGTTGCGGAGTCCCCGGGCTACTACTACCGGCCCGGCGACGCGGAAGATGGTACCGGCGTCGAGGCCGCTCGACGAGCCGGCCTCCGGTCTTGAAAAAGTTTCCGCCATGGTTATTCGCCTCCCTCGGCGTCGAAAGTGATCTCGTACCCCACCGCCTGCCAGAGCATTTTCAGGAACCGCTCGCGGCGCCCGCCGTCTTCCGCGCCGACTTCGCCGGACGGAAGCGCGACCACGAGCGGCTCGTAGGTCTCCTCGAAGCGGCGGCGGGTCTCGCGGTCCAGCTCGCTGTGGTAGGGCTCGTGCAGGGCGATCACGCCCCGCTCGCCCTGGCCGTCAACGAGTTCCAGCAGCTCGGCGACGGCTTCCTGTTGTGAAGCGGCTAGAATGGTGTCGGCACCGGCGAGCTTGTATCCCGGTTCGAGGTCCGGGGTGGTTATGACGATCAGGCGGCTCAAGAGGAACCTCCTATTTCTTCGGGGATGAAGATCTGACCCCGGATCAACTCCGGGTCCAGACCGCGCGCCGCACCCTCGGCGACGAGACGCAGGTTCTTGGCTTCGTTTTCTTTGGCAACGGCGTAGGCTACGGGCACGCCGACGCCGAGCGGGTCACCGCGGGTAAAGAGGGACACGGCATCCGAGATGCGCTGCTCCTCAAGTTCTTTTTGCAGGGCGAGGAGGTTGCCGCCCGCGGACCACCGCTCCAGCGGCATCCGCCAGCGGTCTCCGGGTATGGCGGCGGAAAGTGACCTGGCGGCGGCGCCCGCGTCGGGGAGCCGTACGGCGGCGTCCAGCCGCTCGGTCGCGATAGAGCCGCCGGGCAGGTACGCTCCCCACTCGTCGGAGGCGGGTATGCCGGAGAGCTCGCCACGTTCTATGGCGTCGCGCAGCCGGAGCGCTACCAGGACGTTTCGTTCGTTTGTTTCACGCTCGAAAAAGCGCCGCAACCCTTCACCGTCGGCGCCGGTCCGTGCGAGGGCCGCAGCGGTCCGGTCTGTCCAGCCGGAAGTCGCGGCGTGCTCCAGGGCGGCGAGGTTCTCGGTGCGCTCGTACTCCGGCCAGGCGTCGCGCAGGGTTGCGGCGGTATCGGGATCGGGGAGCCGCCAGCGGATCAGGAGCCCCACCGCGGCGGCGAACTCGTTCTGGCGGGCGACCTCCCGCGCCAGTGCGTCGTTTAGAGCACCAACGGGATAAACGTACATCAGCGCGTCTTCTGTGTGGGGCCGGATCGCCTCTCCCCGCAGAAGCGCCACGACGTTGTGTAGATCCCACCTAGAGAGCAATATGTCCACCAGCTCCCGGGCCTCTCCGGCGTAGAAGCTCCGCACCTCTTCCAACGAGCGGCCCAGGTTGACCCGGACGGTCTCGTGCAGCCGCCGGGCCCCGCTAAAGCGGGTGAGTGCGCCCTCCACCTCCGGCCCGTAGGCGGTCGAGGAGAGCGCACCCAGGATGCCGTCCACGTCCTTGCCGAGCAGCGCCTCGTAGTCTGAGCGGCCGAGTAGCTGAGTCTTGCGCGCCCGGAGGCGGGCGTTGCCGTAGCCGAAGTCGGCCCGGGAGCGGAGCAGCCTCATACGGGTTCCTCCAGTCCGGCGAGCCGGTGTCCGTAGGCCATCCGGAGTTCCGGTTCGGCGTTCGCCAGCCGCTCCTCGAAAGTGTTGCGGAGGCTACGCCCGTCGTCGTCCGCGAGCTCCAGGCCACCCGCCGTCCGTAGCGTGGGCTCGACGGTCAGCCCGTATTCACCCGCCAACTCCGAGGCCAGGGACTCGTCCCTCGGGTCCACGCGCATTACGCGGGCGTTCGAGAGGGCGGCGTGAGCTTCTTGCAGCAGGGCGCGGAGTACGCCGCCGTACTGGTCGGTGCCGCGCAGCGTACCGAGACGCTTGCGGGTCTCTTCCAGTAGATCACCGAAGCTCTCTTCCCGGACTTCACGCAGGAGGCGGGCGGCCTCGACGCGGGCGGCCCCGATACGGCGGTCGGCCTCGCGTTGTAGTTCCGGTTCCTGAGTCTCCACGGGCTCGGCGCGGGCGGTTTCGGCTTCGGCGCGGGCCCGGGACAGTACCGCTTCTACCTCGGCCCGGCTCGATGAATCGAGCCGGGCACGTTCCTCTTTGGCATCTGCTTCGATGGCAGAGAGGAGGTCGTTAAGTGGGCTCACCTCGCCTCCCTTAGAGGAGGAGTATGATCATGGCCGCCACGGCGAACCCGAGGACCACCAGCGTCTCGGGGATAGCCATCAGCAGGATGGCCCGTCCCGTGAGCTCCGGCTTCTCGGCGATGGCTCCCATCGCGGCCGCCCCGACGCGGCTCTGGGCCATGCCCGAGGCGAGCGCCGCGAGACCTATAGCGAGGCCCGCTCCTATCGCGATCAATCCAGCTTCCATTGCGCTTCTCCTTTCTCGACTTTACTTCCAACTCCATCACAAACACCACACAGTGCTTGTGCAAAGTTTTCTTCCGGCGATCTCTCTTTGTTTCTCCATATTTCCTCCTCATGGGTTCGGAGTGTCGTAGTCCAGCGGCTTTTCGGTGGTAGCTGGTCCCCGGGTGCGGGCGCCGAAGGCCCGGAACGCCTTCCCGCCACCGGAGTAGAACTTCGAGAAGAACTCGACGTAGTGCAGGCGCATCGCCTGGATCATGGGCGAGAAGCCGGCGAGCGCCAGGTTGAGCGTGTGGAAGAGTGCTGCGATGACCACCCCGATCCAGATCGGAGCCGCCACGGCGAACTCGTTGGCGACGATGGCGAGGTAAGCGCTGGCGAGTCCGACGGCCGCGATCCGCAGGTACGAGAGTATGTTGCCGAGCGCCCCGATAAGCTCCAGCGGTCCCATAAGCAGGCCCATCCTCCCATTTGCGACCATTATCAGGACGAGGCCGACGATGATCCCGGCTATGGAGGGTGTAACCACGCCGGCCGGCAGCATCCCGGAGGCGAGACCGGCGATCCCGAAGACCCCGACGATGGCGAGCAGCGTCCCGAGCCTCTCGGCCACCTCGCCGCGGTGCTGCTCCTGCCAGCCCTGCCAGATTCCGAGCACCAGCCCGAGCACCACGTGCGTAGCCCCGAGCGCGATGGCGAAGATCAGGAGCGGCACCAACCCTTCCGGCCGGTAGAACCACAGCGCCCAGTCGTAGCCGAGCAGGTTCTTGCCGAGGTTGCCAAGGGCTTCCCCGAAGATAACCCCGAAGATGACGGCCCACACCGAGCCGATAAGCATGACCGACCCGAGGTCGCGTATCATCCCTGGTTCCGTAATACGTCTTTTTATAAATAGCGCGCCCACGAAGAGTAGCGCCCCGTACACCACATCCCCGACCATGGCACCGAAGATCAGGGGCAAGAACAAAGTCATCAGACCCGTCGGGTCGAGGGTGCCGGGGTTCGGAAGGTCCAGGAACTTGACCAGCCCCTCAAAGGGTCGCGCAACCTTCTGGTTGTGCATGAGCACCGGCATCTTCTCGTCGTACCGGTTCACCTTCAGCTCCTCGACGAGAACCTCGCTCCCGATGCGTGCCTCCAGCTCTTCTCGCAGGTGAGACACCTCTTTTTTGGGCAGCCAGTAGGCGGCCACGAAGGTATGATCCGTCTCCCCGACGAGAACCGCCGCGTCGAGTTGTTCCAGCTCGGCGCGCAGCCCGGCGAGCAGCGTGCGCCACTCTGGCTCGTGCGGGCGGAGCAGGTCGTCCAACTCCACCCTGGCGGCCTTGAGCCTCACCGGAAGACCGGAGATACGATCCTCCATCTCGGCGACCGCGCCGCGCAGGGAGAGGTTCGTATATTCCTCCGGCAGCGCCACGTGCCGGACGTGCTCCTGCCCGAGGAGACCCCGGACCTCGTCAGCGTCATCGTGGGTAAAGACGAGCACGCACCCGATCGCGCCCTCTTCAATGTTTTTGTAGACGAGTTCGAAGCGCCGGCCGACAGTTTCGGCCAACTCGTCCCTCAGCATCTCGACGATCGTCTCGTCGTTGGTATTGAGAACGAGGGCGACGGTGTCCAGCTTTAGCAGGTTCAGTTCTTGTTCGTCGAGGTCGGCAAGCTCCGGCACCAGCGGCAGGAGTTGACGCAGCGGCTCAGCGTAGCGCGGCAGTACGACCTGCTCGTCCTCCAGCGCCTCGATACGGCCCTGCAACTTTTCGACTCCGGGCGAAACTCCGGCGAGTTGGGCTCTCAGGGAGCCGGTGTCCACCGAGCCGGGGACCAGGTCTTCGCGCACCTCGGCGTGCTCGCTATCCGGTCCGAGGAGGTCCAGCAAAGCTTCCAGTTCGGCTATAAGGAACCTCAACTCGTCCGCGCGGGCCGCGTGCCGCTCGTCGAGCGACAGGGGTGATACCTCGAACTTCTCGTCCTTAACGTCGATCAGGTGCACCATCTCCAGCTTGTGCAGCTCCTCCAACACGTTGTCGAGCCGCGCCTTCGGACCGATAACCTGTACCTTTGACATCGGGACGAGCGACACCCTACGCCCCCTCTCCGGGCAATACTTGCTCTACTACGGCACCGGACGCGGCAGACCGGTCCCCGGCCGCCCGCAGGCTTAGAGTCTCCGCCTCGGCTCTCGCTGCTTCGAGGATGCGGGCGGCCTCTTCGTCGGCGGCTGAGAGCACTTCGCGGCGGCGTTCCTCGGCGATTTGCTCGCCTTCTTTGCGGGCGGCGGCTACGATCCGCCGCGCCTCCTCGCGGGCGGCAGCCAGGCGTTCTTCCGAGACTTTTTGTGTTTCCTGACGGTCTTCTAGCGTGCGTTCTATCTGACGCACGGAGTTGAGCGCGTTCTCACCGGAACCCCGGTCATTCGCCATGCTTACAGTGCCCTCCCCATCTCTCTGGCAGCTTCTTTCTCGCGGTCGGCCTTGGCTTTAGCCCGCATCAGCCGCACACGGTTCTCCAGCTCCCGCTCTTCTAAAACCATCGCTATAAAGTCGCGTTCTTCTTCCAGGCGCGGGATGACGACGTGTTCCAGAGCGTTTACCCGGCGGGTGGTGCGGGTGATCTCCTCGGCTAATTTTCTGAGGGACATTTCGACGGCGACGACGTTCAGCAGCCCGTCGAGCACCGTCTCGAAGTCTTCCGCCGTGCGGTCTATCCGCGGCGTGGTGGCCGTCAGGCTGTAGCCGCGCCCGGTACGAGGGCGTCCGACGGTGCCGTGGTCCAATTCCACAATCGGCACCCCGGCGACGTTTTTGGTACTCAACTCGACCTCGACCTCGCCGGTGGCCGCTATGGCCGCCGACCCCACGGCCTCTGGACCGTCGAGGGCTATCGCCTCGCTCAGGGTGTCGCGCGCTTCAGCGGCTTGCTCTTCCAGGTTTTGCATGGCCCGGAGCGCCGAAGCACTCAAACGGTCGAACTCCCGCATCAGGGCGGTCCGCTTCTCCTTGAGCAAGTCCCGGCCCTGGGCTGCCAGCCCGATCTGCGCCTTTCTAGCTAGTAACTCGCTGCGGGTGGCGCTAACCCGTTCCACGGTTTGCCTTATAAGCTACACCGAAGGCGGCATAAGTAGCAAAAAGATGATCTAGAAGACACAAATTCTGTTGTACGAGACTCGTAATATAGTTCGCGAAGCGTGTCATGAAGGCTCCCTCTGGCTCGTTTACTTACAAGCCGGAGGTCTCTCCTTGCCCCTGCGGGCCGACTCTACCGGGCGTTAGCCGTACTGACGATAGAATCCAAAGGGATACTCCCCTCCGCTATTTCCTATTTGGTCATGATTATACCCAGGCAAATTGAGACGTGTCAATAGTCGTTCCGAGGTTCTTTGCAGGGAGAAGATGCGGCCGGTGGACAGCGGGGCGATCCGGGATGGTTCTGCCTTAGAATTATCATCCGGACTACGTTCTAAACCGGTGAGGTTTAGGCTAAGGAGGGGATTACTGGAGATGGCGACTGTAGCGTTTGAAATAGTCATTGTCCTACTATTGATACTTGCTAACGGTGTATTCGCGATGTCGGAGTTGGCGCTGGTCACGGCCCGGGAAGCGAGGCTCAGGCAGCGGGCCGACCAGGGAGACGCCGGGGCGCAGACGGCGCTGGAGCTATCCAGAGAATCGAGCCGGTTTCTCTCGACGGTTCAGGTCGGGATCTCACTCGTCGCCATTTTCCTGGGCGCGTTCGGCGGGGCGACTATCGCGGACGACCTATCAGGCCCTCTCGGACGCCTTCCCTTTCTCGCCCCTTACGCGGAAGTCCTCGCCTTTGTTGTAGTGGTCGTCGGGATCACCTACATATCGCTGGTATTCGGGGAGTTGGTGCCAAAGAGGATCGCCCTGAGCGACCCGGAGAGGGTCTCGTCCCTGGTGTCTCGACCGATGAGGCTGCTCTCGGTGGCGACCGACCCGGTGGTGAGGTTCCTGAGTTTTTCGACCGAGACGGTCGCGCGTCTCGTGGGCGTGAGACAATCCGGGGAGCCCGCGGCGACGGAAGAGGAGATCCGGCTGCTCATCGAACAGGCTACCAACGCCGGGGTCTTCGAGCCGGTCGAGAGGGAACTGGTCGAGAAAGTCTTCCGCTTCGGCGACCGGCGGGTGGACAGCCTGATGACGCCGAGGCCCCGGATATCCTGGGTAGACGCTGAAGAACCTCCGGAGAAGAACTGGCGCGTTATGGCTGAGAGCGGGCATTCCAATTTCCCGGTTTGCAGCGGCCGGCTGGACGAGGTGCAGGGCGTCGTCTCCGTAAAAACCCTCGGGTTACAAACGGTGGAGCACCGCTCAGACCTTCAGGCTGCGCTGCGCCCGGCACCACTCGTGCCGGAGAACATGCCCGCTTTCAGGGTTTTAGAAGTCTTCCGGGAGTCCGGTAGTCACGTCGCTTTGGTTGTAGACGAGTACGGCAGCATTAGGGGCATCGTCACCCCCACAGACGTGCTCGAAGCCCTCGTAGGAGACATACCTTCACCCGGCGAACCCCCGGAGCCCCGGGCTATAAAGCGCGACGACGGTTCCTGGCTCGTCGATGGAGCCCTGTCCGCAGACGCCCTTCGAGACACCTTCAAACTCCGGGGCATCCCCGAAGAGGAGCGGGGCGACTACCACACCGTCGGCGGCTTTGTGATGACGCACCTGAGGCGCATCCCGAAAGAGGGAGAGCGCTTTGAGTTGGATGGCCTGAGCTTCGAGGTAGTGGACATGGACGGAAACCGCGTAGACAAAGTGCTGGTTACACCCGTGCCGGATGAAACCGCAGAAGACAGCCGATCTTAGCAGTGCTTTCGTGCCGGCACACAACCGGTTTATCAAGCCCGGAGTATTCCGGTGCCTTTCGACGAGCACATCGCACGCCGGACCTCCATATACTTCCATATAAAAGGCTGAACCGATACTCGCCAAGACGGTGACTGGGGCTGTAGGTACCTTGTTGGTAGCCGGGTTGCCTTTCCGGATTAGTAAGCTGTGTGGCGGATGTAGTCTATAATTACATAGCGGTCTCTTTTCGGAGCCTGGCCGCCCAGCCAGGTCGGGTACCAGGCGTTGGCATAGACCCTCATGGACTCATCAGGAACGGCTTCTCCGGTCCAGCGGTGCATCGGGCGGCCGTCGACGTAGAACTTCAGGGAGTTTGGGGCGTAGTCAAAGCGGTATTCGTGGAAGCCTTTTGTCGGGTTGAAGGGAAGCCGCCGCGTTACGGTCTTTTTGACGCCGTCCGAGTAGGAGGTGAACATTACGCGGCGCGAGGAGTCGTTGAAGATTTCGACGTCTATCTCGCTGGCGAAGTCTGGTGGGTGGTAGAGAAAGAAACCGGTTATGGAGGAGCGGGCTTTGGGGACCTTTATCCGGGCGGCGTAGCTGCCGCGCTCGCGAACCTCACCGGTATATATCTCGCCGCCGTTCGTGGTGCGGGCCGGGAGCTTTATCTGGAGGTTGCTCTCTTCTACGCTGACGTTCGCCGGGTTCAGGTAGCCTCGGCCAAGCCTGTGACTCCCTACTTCCCACCGGGTCCCGTCAAAGTGGGTAAAGTGGTCGAAAAAGCTTTTCATACTTTCCATGTTGATGTCGGTTTCGGCTCTAGCCTCGGTTTCGGCTCTAGCCTCGGCTCCGGCCGGTCCCGCCGCCGCGAATAACGCCAACTGCAAGGCCAGGGCCATTAAAAGGACCTTTATGTTCTTCATCACTTCTCCCTTCGGTAACCCGGCCACCTCGGCGAGGCGAGGTCCGTAGCTTTGCGTCCCCGCCTCGCAGCGGATTTGCCTTTATCGGTTGCGGAGATATTATCGGTCGCGGCGTTTAGAAACTTTAGCCTCCGCCGCGTAGCTGGCAGCAGCCTTGATGGTAGCCTAGCGGTAGCCGTAGCTAGCGAATGTTGGCATACTGGAGGGGCGGGAACGCTCAGGAAGGCGGTAAATGTACGTTTCTCAAAAGTCGGAGAAAATCGACGTTCTGACCATCGGAGAGATGGTCGTGGATTTCATATCGGCTGAACAGACCGACTGGCTCCGGAACGCCACGACTTTCAAGCGCTACCTCGGCGGATCGCCGACCAACATATCCGTCTACGTCTCTAAGCTCGGCGGCCGGTCGGCGGTGATCTCCAAGACCGGCATCGGGGCTTTTGGGAAGTTCCTGAAGAGCGAGCTCCAGCGCCACGGCGTCTCTACCGACTACCTGCTCATGGACCACCGGACGAACACGTCCATTATCTTTGTCTCCTCGACTTCCGGCACCCCGGACTTCGAGGAGTTCCGCAGCGGCGACTCCCTGCTGCGGCCGGAGGAAATCTCCGAGGAGGCGATAGAGCAGGCCCGGGTGGTGCATTCCTCGTGCTTCGCCCTCTCCCGCGAGCCGTGCCGCTCGGCGGTTCTAAGCGCCTTCGCGAGGGCCGCCGAACTGGGCAAGATCGTCTCGTTAGACCCAAACTACTCCCGGAGGATCTGGCCGGACTACAAAGAAGCCAAAAAGACTATCGCCGAGACCTACCAGTACGTAAACGTGACCAAGCCTTCTTTCGACGATGCCGGCCGCATCTTCGGCCGGGGAAAAGACCCGGAGACGTACATAGAGCTTTTCCACGAGATGGGTCCTGAGACTGTCGTGCTCACGATGGGCGGCAAAGGAACCCTGGTCTCCGAGAACGGGATCATAAAAGCCCGCGTCCCCGCCCGGAAGGTAACGGTGCAGGACGCCACCGGCGCCGGGGACTCTTTCTGGGCGGGCTTTCTGGTCGCGCTACTAGACGGGGAGCCTCCGGTCCGGGCGGCGCTCTTCGCCCGGGAGGTCGCCGAGAGAAAGCTAGCCCAGGTCGGGCCTATTGAAGATGAGATCGACCGCCAGGTCCTCTACAACCTTATCGAGAAGCTGCCGGTAGAAGAGGTCGGGGCTGTCGAAGAGCCCGAGGACCTGAAAGAGCCGGAACCCGAGAAAGACCGGCGGGAGGCCGGCTGATGACACCCGGATACTCCCTATAGAGATGCGCTTCGCGTTTATAAACCCGCAGGGGAACTTCGACCCCGCTAACTCCTACCTCGCCGCCCACCCGGACTTCGGCGGCCAACTGGTCTACGTGCGGGAGGTAGCCCTGGCGCTGGCGGCCGCGGGACACCAGGCGGACATCATAACCCGGCAGATAATAGACCCCGAGTGGCCGGAGTTCTCCGAACCCGAAGACTCCTACCCCGGTCACTCCGGCGTCCGCATCCTGCGCGTCCCCTGCGGCCCGGAAAGCTTTCTACCGAAAGAAGAGTTGTGGCCGTATCTCGGCGAGTGGGTGGAGGGTATACAGGGTTTATACGAGAGAGAGGACGTACTTCCGGACATTTTCACCGGGCACTACGCCGACGGTGGTCTGTGCGCGGCCCTGCTGGAAGAGCGGACTGGCGTGCCGATGATCTTTACCGGTCACTCGCTGGGGGCGTGGAAGGTAGATTCTCTGCTCTCCGCGGGAGAAGCATTGGACGACATAGACCGCCGGTATAACTTCGGCCCCCGCATCACGGCCGAGCGGGTCGCGGCCTCAAGGGCGGCGGCGGTCGTGACCAACAGCGAGAGCGAGCGGCGAGAGCAGTACGGGCATCCGGCTTACCGGGAAGCTATCGAAGTCGGTGACGACCGGAGGTTCGCGGTAATACCGCCGGGCGTGGACCTGAAAGTATTCGACGCGGACGGCGAGAGTTCGCGGGAGGGTGAAGTCCGGGCTTCCATCCAGGCGGCCCTCGACCGGGACGTGGAGCCCGACCGGCGGGAGCTTCCGGCGGTTATCGCCTGGAGCCGGCTCGACCCGAAAAAGAACCACCGGGCGCTCGTCCGGGCCTTTGCGGGCAGCCCCGAGCTCCGCGAGAGGGCGAACCTCCTCATGGTTACCCGGGGATTAGAGGACCCGCTGCGGGAGCCGGAGAAAGCTTCTTCCGGAGATAAGGAGGTTCTCGACGGGCTTATAGCGGAGATAGAGGAGGCGGACCTCTGGGGGAGCGTCTCGATGTTCACCCTCGCCGGCCAGGACGCGCTGGCGGCCCTCTACCGCTGGGGCCGGGACGAGGGCTCGGTGTTCTGTTTGCCGGCCGAGTACGAGCCATTCGGGCTCACGCTGGTCGAGGCGATGGCGATAGGGTTGCCGGTCGTCGCCACCAGTAACGGCGGACCGCAGGAGATCACAGACCACGGAAAAGCCGGTCTACTGGCCGACCCCTACGACTACGAAGAGCTAGCCGCCCGTTTCTTGCAACTCCTCGGAGATAACGAAGCCTGGGAGCACTACTCGGCATCCGGCCACGAGCGGGCCGTCGAACTCTATAGCTGGCAGCGGACCGCCGACGACTACGCAAACCTGGCAACGGAAATCATCCAGGGCGAGCGCCGGGGCGAGAGCCCGCGGGACCGGCTGCCACTCCCGGAGTTCGTGCGGGACGGTTCCGGGGAAGACTCTAGGGAGCTTCCGCGACTGGAGAGTTGGGAAACGGCGGAAGGGGCAGATAGAACGGACGAAGTCTGAGGTAGCCCACCCGGTAACGCGCAAAACGAGGCGCAGGAGGAAGGCGACATGCACGTAGCGTTCATAAACCCGCAGGGGAACTTCGACCCGGAGGACTCGTACTGGACGGCACACCCGGATTTCGGTGGGCAGCTAGTCTATGTAAAAGAGCTCGCGCTGGCGATGGGCAAGCTCGGCCACAAGGTAGACGTCGTAACCCGCCAGATACTAGACCCCGAGTGGCCGGAGTTCTCCGAACCCGAAGACTCCTACCCGGACAGCCCGAACGTCCGCATCCTGCGCATCCCCTGCGGCCCGGAGCACTTTCTACCGAAAGAGGAACTCTGGCCGTACCTGGGTACGGAGTTCGTGCCCCGGCTACTCGAACACTACGAGGAGGAAGGCGCCCTGCCGGACGCGGTAACGGCCCACTACGGCGACGGCGGTCTCTGCGCGGCCCTTATAGAAGAGCGCGCCGGCATCCCGTTCAGCTTTACGGCCCACTCCTTGGGAGCCCAGAAGATGGACAAGCTCGGCGCGCGCCGGGAGAACATAGAAGAGTTGGAGGAGAAGTACAAGTTCTCCCGGCGGCTCGTCGGCGAGCGGGTGGCGATGGACCGCTCGGAGGTAAACATTACCAGCACCTCCCAGGAGCGCTACAACCAGTACACCCACAATGCCTATAGGGGGGCGGTGGACCCGACCGACGACGAGCGCTTTGCCGCCGTACCTCCGGGGGTGGCGCTCCACATCTTCGACAAGTCTTCCGGGGCCGACGAAGAGGATGCCATTCACGAGCACGTCCGGGAGGCGCTGGAGCGCGACCTCGCCGAAGAGCGGCGGGACCTGCCGTGCGTGATCGCCTCCAGCCGCCTGGACCCGAAGAAGAACCACTTAGCACTCGTCGAGGCGTTCGCCAACAGTCCGGTCTTGCGGGAGAACGCGAACCTCGTGATCGTCACCGGCGACCTCGAAAACCCGCTGGAGGATTACCGGGACGCCGATGAGGGCGAGCGGCAGGTCTTGAACGCCCTCATGGAGGTCATAAACCGGAGCCGGATGCGGGGCGAGGTCTCGATGTTCGCGCTGCGCAACCAGCGGCAACTCGCCGCGACCTACCGCTTTCTGGCTTCCCGGCGCTCGGTCTTCGCGCTCACGGCGAACTACGAGCCGTTTGGGCTCGCACCCTTAGAGGCAATGGCCGCCGGACTGCCGGCGGTCGCTACCAAGTTCGGCGGCCCGACCGAAAGCCTGCGCGAGGGGGACGACGAGTACGGGGTGCTCGTAGACCCGAGCGACCCGGAAGACGTCAGCGCGGCGCTCTACTCGCTCGTCGGCAACCCGGAGCGCTGGCAGCGCTTTGCCGAGGCCGGATACCAGCGCATCCTCGACAAATACACCTGGGAACGGACCGCCGAAGGTTACCTGGAAGCCATCGAGGGCCGCAACCGGATAAGCGACACCAGCGAGGCGGACCTCCAGGACGGCATCCAGGACGACGACTCGATCCAGGAGCTAGCCCCGAAGAGCGGGCACGCTTCGCCCGACGGACGGCTGGAAATACCAGAGTATTTCACGGACCCCGCCGAGGACTACGACCCCGTCGCGAAGCTCGACGAACTATACTTCAAGCTAGACGTCCTGACCGTCGGCGAGACGCTGGTGGACTTTATATCCTACGACCGGGTCAACTCGTTGAGGACGGCCGGTAACTTTACCCGCTACCTCGGCGGCCAGCCGGCAAACGTCGCCGTCTACGTTGCGAAGCTCGGGGGACGCTCGGCGCTCGTCTCAAAGGTCGGCACCGACTACTTCGGCGAGTACCTGGAAGACCAGCTACAACGTCACGGCGTCTCGACCGAGGGCCTCAGGCGCACGGGCGAGGTAGCTTCGACCAGCACGTTCGTCACCAAGAGCGTCGACATACCGGACTTCCAGGTCAACCGGGGGGCGGATGCCCTGCTCGGGTTGCGGGACGTGCCGGACGCCCTGATCGAGCGTTCCCGCGCCGTCCACACGTCGGCCTTCGCGCTCTCTAAAGACCCCGCGCGGCTGGCGGTGCGCCGGGCGATGCGGCTCGGCGCCCGTCTAGGCAAGGTGGTCTCGCTCGACCCGAACTACGACGCCCGTATCTGGCCGGATCGGGAGGAAGCCTGGGAGGTTCTGGCAGAGGTCATGCCGCACGTCACCGTAGTAAAGCCTTCCATCGAGGACGCCCGGCGGCTCTTTGACCCGAACCTGGACGAAGAAGCTCTGGAGGAGCGTTGTCTGTCGGAGTTCCACGGGCTCGGGGCGGACGTGGTCATCGTGACCCGCAGCGGCGGCATGGTGACGATCTCCGACGGCTCGTCGGTCGAGCCGGTAGGCCCGCTGCCGAGGGTCGAGATAGAGAACGTAACCGGCGCCCGGGACGCATTCTGGTCGGCGCTGCTCGTGGCGCACCTCGACGGGCACTCGTGGAGCTTCGGGGTCCGCTTTGCTCACGAGGTAGCTTCCTTAAAGCTCCGCGTCGAAGGCCACGTAAAACGGATGATAGACCGGCAGGAGATCTACCGCCGCCTCGAAACCGGGGTAGCCGCCGGCCGTTAGAGCAATCTACTCTCCGGAGTAGGTTTTGACGAAAACGTTACTCCGCCCGTCGTGCTGGTAGCGCGTTCGCGGCTCGCGGAAGATTTGAGAGAGCTTGGTCTGAGGCCGTCCCGACTGGCGATGATCCACTGCCGCATGTCGGCCATGGGCCACGTGGTAGGCGGCGCGGAGACCGTGGTCCGAGCGTTGCTCGACGTCCTGGGAAAGGAAGCCACGCTGATGGCTTACACCGGTTGGCAGGACGAGCCGCCGGATAACCTCGATGAGTTAGATAACGCGTCGAAACGCGCCTACCTGGACGAACACCCGGCTTACGACCCGCGCGTAGCACCCGCCCGCCGGGATCACGGCCGCATCCCCGAAGCTTTGCGGACCTGGCCGGGAGCCCGCCACAGCGGCCATCCGGAGGCGGGGGTTGCGGCTGTAGGGTTTCTCGCCGGAGCACTCACCGCCCGGCACCCGTACGATGACGCATACGGCCCGGATACTCCTTACGCCCGGCTGGTCGAACTCGGCGGTCAGGTAGTGTTGCTGGGCGCTCCTCTGAGTACCGTAACCCTCTTGCACCACGCCGAGGCTGTAGCTAGAGTCCTCGGCAAACGCCGGGTGAGTTACGGTATGCCGGTTTTTGTAGACGGGGAGCGTGTTTGGAGGACCTTTTCCGACATCAACACTTCGGAGGGGGCTCTACCCTACGAGCGTGTACTCGGCGGAGAGGACTATGTAGAGCATATCGCGCGTGCCGCGCTCGCGGCCGGGGCGGGGCGGTCCGGAGCGGTGGGCGAAGCTGCGGCTTACCTGTTCGACGCCCGCAAGCTGGTGGATCATGCGGTCGGCTGGATCGAGCGAAACTTCGGCGTCAAAGGCCAGACCGGCGGTCTCTAGCGGAAGTACGTTTATAGAGGCGACTGATCTACCACAGAATTTGTTTACGCTCCGAGTTTAGGAAAGCCCTGACCGGGTAGAGACGCCCGATATTCGATGGCTATGAGGCATCTGACAACATAGCGCCCCGTACCGGGCCCGAGCGTTAAAAGCGGATCCAGGGTCGCCCGTTGGAAGGAGAAATCCAACTCCACAACACGTACAGTGCGGAGACCATCGCTCTCCTATTCTCCAGAAGTTTTACCGAGCAACCGTCGGCACGGCCGGGTGAGAACCGGGCTTTTCAGGGGATTAATGCTGCTCCTCGGACGGTTTTGCCTACCGGCTTTGCGTTTGCGTGAGGCCCCGTAAGAAGGGACGACTTGAGTAGAAACCTGGAAGATCTATGCATCCACGAGTTGTTCGAGCGGCAGGCCCGGCGTTCCCCGCAGGCCGTAGCCCTCGTCGACCCGAAGAGTACCCTGACCTACGAGGAACTTGACCGGCGGTCGGAGAAACTCGCGAGCCACCTGAAGGAGGCCGGCGTAGGCCGGGGAGCGACCGTCGGCGTCTACCTGGAGCGGTGCGCCGGGTACGTGGTCGCCTGCCTGGCGGCTTTAAAAGCTGGGGGCGCTTTTCTGCCGCTGGACCCCGCCTATCCGGGCTCGCTGCTCGCGGAGATTATCGCCGAGGCCGGGCCGCGCGTCGTACTGACCACCCAGGGTTACACCAACCGCCTCCCGCAAGAGCAGCCACGCCACTTCCTGGAGGACGAACACGACGCCAGCGCACCGGCTCCTCTAAGAGCCTCTAATACTTCGGAGCCGACCACCGGAGACCTGGCTTTCGTAGCCTACTCGTCGGGAACTACGGGCCGGCCAAAGGGCATCGAGAACTCCCACCGGGCGGCGGTCCGTTCCTACCTGTGGCGCTTTGGCGTGAGCGACAACCATCCGGGGGACCGGGTCGGCTGCAACGTGTTTTTTATCTGGGAGGTGCTAAGGCCGCTGCTGCGCGGGGCGACCTCGTGCGTTATCCCGGACGATGTGGTCTACGACCCGGAGGCGCTGGTCCGCTTTCTTGAGGAGTACGGTATCTCCGAGGTGCTAATGACGCCCTCGCTGCTCTACGCGGTGCTCGACAGCGATGAGTCCGGCATAGAGAAGCGGCTAGAGAACCTGAAAACTTTGTGGTTAAACGGTGAGGTCGTCACGCGCTCTCTGGCGCGGCGTGCGATCCGGGCTCTGCCCGACACCCGGCTTTTGAATGTCTACAGTATTAGCGAGACTCACGAGGTCGCCGCCGGAGACGTGCGCGAGCTACACGCCAACAAGTCGGCGAAACAGTGCCCCGTCGGATACCCGGTAGACCCGGAGAAGCTCTACGTCCTCGATGAAGACCGGCATCCAGTACCGGCCGGGGAGGTCGGGGAGATCCACGTCGGCGGCAACAGCCTGGCCCGCGGCTACGTGAACCTCCCGGAGACCACCGCCCGGCGTTTCCTGCAAGACCCGTTTTCTCCCGAGACCGGAGCCCGGATGTACCGCAGCGGCGACCGGGGGCGCGTTCTGCCCGACGGCAGCCTGGAGGTTCTGGGACGCTGCGACTTCATGGTGAAGGTCCGAGGTTACAGCATCGAACTCGGCTCGGTCGAAGCGGCGATCGAGCGGCACCTCGCGGTCCGGGGTTGCGCCGTGGTCGCCGAGGGGGAGGAGGGTGAAGACAAACGCCTGGTAGGTTACCTGGTCCCCGCGGAACCTTCCGAGCGCGGGGACCGCTACGCGGGCTGGTGTCTGGACGAGAAGACAGGCTTTAGCCCGGACGTGCGCCGCCGCTTGAGAGCCAGCCTGCCGCACTACGCGATCCCGGCAGTCTTTGTCGAACTCGACGCCCTGCCGCTACAGCCCGCCACCGGCAAGGTAGACCGCGACCGGCTCCCGTCCCCCCCGCCACGCCGCGCCGCCACGCGCACCGCGATCCCCGTGGTTCGGGCGGAAGCTCCCCGCGAGGAGAAAGAAGCCGTCATGACCCAACTCTTTGAAGAAGTCCTGGCCCTCGAAAGGGGCGACGTCGGCCGCGAGGACGACTTCTTCGATACCGGAGGACACTCGCTGGCCGCCGCGGAGCTTGCGGGCCGCATCGAGGAGTCTTTCGGACGGCGCCTGCCGGTGAGCGCGCTGCTGGAGACCCCGACACCGGCCGGTCTGCTCGGCGCGCTAAACCAAAAGGAGTTTAACGACGCGCAGAAGACGACCCTGGAGCAGATGCGCGCGGACGCCGTCCTGGATCCCGACATCGTACCCGAGGCTCTGGGCCGCGGCTCGCCGGTCGCGCCCGGCGATGCCCGGCGCATCTTCCTTACCGGCGCCACCGGCTTTCTCGGGGCTTTTCTGCTGAACGAGTTGCTGCGAAAGACGGGGGCGGAAGTCTACTGTCTGGTGCGCCCGCGCCGGGAGGGTACGGAAGAAGGTCCCCTGGCCCCGATCCGCGCGAACCTCAAGCGCTACGGTCTCTGGGAAGCCGGGTACCGGGACCGCATCTACCCGGTCGTCGGGGACCTCGAAAAGCCCCGGCTCGGGGTCTCGGAAGAGGTATTCGAGGGTCTGGCGCGCGAGATGGACCTTATATTCCACGCCGGGGCTCGGGTAAACTTGATCTACCCCTACTCCGCCCTGAAGCCGGCGAACGTGTCCGGCACCCGCGAAGTCCTACGCCTCGCCTGCCGCCACAGGGTAAAGCCTCTCCACCACGTCTCGACAAACGGCATCTTCCCCTCCGGCGGCCACCGGTGCCTGGAGACCGCGGATCTGGACAACCTCGCCGCCGCCCGCGAAGACGGCTACGGTCAGTCAAAGTGGGTGGCCGAGAAACTGGTCCGCGGGGCCGCCGAACGCGGCCTACCCGTCTCCGTGTACCGGCCCGGCAACATCTCGGGCCACAGCGTAACCGGCGTCTCCAACGACCGGGATTTACTCGGAGCCCTGATCGTGGAGTCCCTGCGTTCGGGGTGCGCTCCCCACATAGAAGGTTGGCGACTGGAGATGACCCCCGTAGACTTCGTGAGCGAGGCTATCTTTCATCTGGCGGGAGATCCGGCAAACCTCGGCGGCACCTTCCACCTCGCAGACCCCGACCCGGCGTCCGCCGAAGCGGTGTTCGCGGGGCTCGAAGCTCTGGGTTACCCGCTGCGGCGGCTTGGCTACGGGGAGTGGCTCCAGGCCCGGCGGTCGGTCCCCCGCCGCAAGGAAGACGGGGAAGATGTGATCCGGGGTATCCTGGGCGAAGCGGGCCCGGAGACCACGGAACTCTGGGACGCGAACGTCTACGACGACACCCATACCCGCGAGGCTCTGGCCGGAGATGGCCCGCGCCGGCCGGCGGTAGACGCCAGCCTGCTAGCCACCTACGCCCACTCTTTCGCTGAACGGGGCTGGATAGAGGCACCGGAGTACGTGCCGGAGAGGAGCCCGGTATGACCAGCTCTCCACTGCAAGGTCAGGTCGCGGTGGTTACCGGCGCCTCCAGCGGCATAGGGGCCGCCGTCGCCCGCACGCTCGCCGGGGAAGGCGCCCACGTAGCGCTCGCCGCCCGCCGCAAAGATCGGCTCCTCTCCGTGCAATCGGACATAAAGACCCGAAACAGCGCATCCGGATGCTTTGTCCATCCAACAGACGTCACGGATCGCACGCAGGTCCAGGAACTCATATCCCACACCGAAACGGAGCTGGGACCGGTAGATATCCTGGTTAACTGCGCCGGCGTCATGTACTACACCCTCATGCAAAACCTCCACGAAGACGAGTGGGAACGCACGGTAGACGTTTGTTGCAAAGGCTTACTACATTGCGTCGGGGCGACGCTCGCCGGGATGCTCTCCCGGGAGCGGGGGCACATAGTCAACATCTCATCGGACGCCGGGCGTAAGGTGTTTCCGGGACTTGCGGTCTACTCGGGGAGCAAGTTCTTTATTGAGGCGGTCTCGCAGGGTCTGCGGCTGGAAACCGCTGGTACCGGGGTAAAGGTGACCACCGTGCAGCCGGGAAACGTGGCGACGGAGTTGTTCGACCTCAGCACCGACGAGGAGGCGGTAGAGCTCTACGGTCCGTCGGGGGCGCGGGTGCTCGACCCGGAGGACGTGGCCGCGTCCGTGGTGCACGCCCTGCGTCAGCCGGAGCACGTCGCGGTAAACGAGGTGCTGGTCCAGCCCCGCGACGAGCCGGTCTAGGGCTACCCGGCACTTTCCAGAACGGGGCTTTCCAGAACGAGGCCACAGGTGTAACCTTGCGGGCGTAGACCGGAAGAGGAGTGTTGCCAGAGTGCCACCCGAAAAGCAGCAAGAGATAACGGAACTCCCGGCGCTGGTCGAGGGCCTGCCTGAAGAGGACAGGTCGGCCGCCAGGCGTATATTCGCCGTGGACGCCACGACCGGCCGACTCCACGTCCCGGAGAGTATGGTCCCGTGGGTCGAGAAGTCCTTTGGCTCCGTGGAGGCCGTCGAGGAGCAGCGGATAGTCAAGGTAACAAACCTGGTTACGCTGGAAGGCACGCTGTTCAACAGCCTGCGCGCCGCCCGCCCGCTGGACACCGGGGTAAGCCTTGACCTCGACCGGGAGATACAAGCCTCGGCCGGCGACCCGTTCTGCCGGCCGGAGGAGGGTACCCCGGAGGACGTCTTTGGCCGGGTCCGGGGGGAGCACGCGGTAAGCGCCTCGAACGTCGCCAAGTACGACGGCTTCCACGGGGTCATCGTCTTCGACGACCACAACCCGCTGGAGTTAACTCCAGAAAAAGTTGCCGACTACGTCGCTACCGGCCTCGACTGGCTGCGACAGGCTCGGGAGGCCGACCCAGAGGCCCGCTACCCGTTCTTGATGTGGAACTGTCTCTGGCGGGCGGGTGGTTCCATAATCCACGGTCACGCCCAGGTTACCGCGACCCGCGGGACCCACTACCCTAAAGTAGAGCGGCTGCGGCGGGCGGCCCTCGCCTACGCCACCGAGCACGGTTCGGACTACTTCGACGACCTCTACCAGGTCCACGACGCTTTAGGATTGTCCATACCCGCGCCGGACGGCGTGCGGGCTTTCGCGAGCCTCACGCCGCTAAAAGAGAAGGAAGTGGTGATCCTGGGCCAGAACCCGAACGACGAAGCTCTCCGGCGGTCAGTCGGGGAGGCTTTGTGGCGCTACGTCCGGGACCTCGGCGTCCGGGCGTTTAACGTCGCCTTCTACATGCCACCGGTCCCGGTGGACGAGGAGTGGTCCGGTTTCCCGACCGTCGTCTACCTGGTAGACCGGGGAGACCCGGCCAACCGCACCTCGGACCTCGGCGCGATGGAGCTCTACGCCGCATCCGTGGTCGCCACCGACCCGTTCGGGGTGGCAGAGGCTTTTGGAAGAGGGTTGCTCGACAGAGGCTAAGGTACGCCTATCCTGCCGGGAGGCCAGAACCTCAAGAAAGCTTCACCTTCTATACTCTCCTCCGGCACCGGACCAATAAACCGGGAATCCTCAGAGTGAGCCCGGTTATCTCCCATCACGAAAACGCTGTTGGGCGGTACGGTAACGGGGCCGTAGGAGCAGGTATTCGGCTTCCACGCAAGGCAGGGTTGTGCGGCGATGTAAGGCTCGTCTTTAGGTTCGCCGTTCACACGAAAAGCTTGCCTTGCTGGAGTTCGATCCTGTCCCCCGGAAGGCCGACTACCCGCTTGATGTAAGCGTCTTTTTGAAACGGGACGTCAAAGACCACGATGTCGCCCCTCTCGGGCTCCCTGAAGTCGTAGATAAACTTGTTGGCTAGCACCCGGTCGTGAACCTCTATGGTCGGGACCATACTCTCTGTCGGTATCTTGAACGGGGCCGCGATGACCGGCCGGACAACCCCAAAAACCAGCGCAAAAGCCACGAGCAATATGATCCCGAACTCTAGTAGCTGCCGCCGCCAGCCGCCACGCCACCCGCTACGCTCCCCGTCCACAGAAAATACCCCCTGCTCGTAGAGGCTTAACACCTACAAATCGTGAACATACCACGAAGCACCGCATCGCGGGCGAGGGTACCGGGTGAACGTCTCTAGCTCTGCTAAGGCCGTTTTTAGAGACCGGGTGGCAGCTCTACGGTATCCCCGACCTCTACGCCACGTTCCTCGTAGAAACCCTGGTTGACCTCCAGGGCGTACTGAGCCGGCTCCGCGGAGGGGTGGGGGGTCGTGTCCAGCGGCTCCATATCCTGGATATCCACGATACGGCCGTCAGAGTTTATGTACGCTACGGAGAGCGGTATCAGGGTATTCTTCATCCAGAACGACAGATCTCTCTCCCGCGGGAAGACGAATATCATCCCCCGGTCTTCGGCCAGCGCGGTGCGCTCCATGAGGCCGCGTTCCCGCTCGGCGCGATCGTCGGCGATCTCGACCGCCACCTCGACCTCTTCCCCGCTACCGGTCTTTATGGAGACCGTCGGCAACCCGGTTGACTCGACGGTACGGCCGATGGTCTCCTTGGAGTTCGAGGACGCGCCCTCTCCGCCACAACCCGCAACGGTCACCAGAAAAAGCAGGATCAGGATTACACCGGCGCTTCTCATCTCAGCACAAACTCTAAACGCTTTTCCTGACCGTCCTTGCTCTTGTGCCCGGTGATCTCTATCTCCCCCACCTCCCGCGTGTTCGCGACGTGCATCCCACCGTCCACCCGAACACCGAGACCCTCTATCTCCACGACGCGCCCCTTCCCGGCGTTTTCCGGCACCAGGCCCGCCCGGACGCGGCTAACGTCGGGCCGGCCGCCGGCCAGCGTCTCTTGAAGGTCCGCTCCGTAGACTCGGACGGGGCGTCCGCCGGAGAGCGCCTCATTCACCAGACATTCTATACTACCGGTGGCTTCCGCCGGCCACTCTCCGGGAGACAAAAAGTCCAACCAGGCTCTCCCGGTCCGCAGCCGGCCACCGGTTACCTCCGCGCCGAAGTCCTTCTGGATAAAGCCGGACAGTACGTGCAGCGCCGTGCGGTAGCGCATGTGGGTGTAGCGCCGCTCCCAGTCGAGTTCTCCGCCGATGTGCTCTATGGTATCCGGGATACGCCGGTCGAGAACGTGGACGATACTGTCTCCTTTGCGCCGGACATCTATCACGGCCGCCGCCACGGGCCCGACCTTTAGCCGCCCCTTATCCGCCGGCTGGCCTCCGCCGCCGGGGTAGAAGGCCGTCTCCGCCAGGATCATCTCCCGGCCGTCGAGGCGCAAGATGCGAGACTCGAAGCTTCTTGTATAGGCGTCTGTTAGGAATAGCTCTACGGTCACAGCGCGAGTGTACCGCGCTCCCGGTCTTTAAACGTCACAACCTCTCTGTAACCGACGTCCTTGACGAGTTTGACGCTCTTCTCGTAGCCGGCTGCGACTTCTTCGGGGGCATGGGCGTCGGAGGAAAGCACTATCGGGACACCCCGCTCGTGGAACAGCGCCAGCAGTTGGCGGGAGGGATAGACCTCCCCGATGGGTTTACGGAGGCCCGCGGCGTTCACGTCCACGACTATACCGGATTCGGCGACGGCGTCGGCGGTTTCTTCGAGCATGGGCGTGATGTCTCTTTCTGGGAACTGCCGGAAGATCTTGATGAGGTCCGGGTGGCCCAAAACGTCGAAGCGCCCGGACAACGCAGCTTCGCGCACGTTGGCGTAGTAGGCGTCGTAGAGGTCGTAGGTCTCGTACTGCTCGTAGATACGCATGTCGCTCTGGCGGTCCACCTCCTCGCCATCGACCCGGTGGACGCTGCCGATCACGTAGTCGTAAGGGAGCGCCGAAGCGTCGTGATCCATCCGCTCCTCTTTGCCCGGCACGAAGTCTATCTCTATCCCGAGCCGGAGCCCGACGGCCTCCGACTGCTCGCGAGCTTCCATGAAAGCGTCCAGGTCTATGTCGTCCAGGTACCGGTCATGCTCGGTAATACCCATCTGCCGGATGCCGCGCTCGCGGGCGACCTCGCAGTAGGCCAGTATGTTATCCACCGTCATAGGCCGGTCGGCGTGGGCCACGACGTGCAAGTGGTAGTCGATCAAAGGCTATCTCCTGTTATAAAAACTCATCTTCCGTGCCTCCTAGGATACCGGAACACCGCCGCCAGCAGCGTCGCATCCGGACCGGCTCGACCGCCGACGCTAGCCTTCGAGGAAAGTTACAAGCTCTTCCAGGACTTCTTCAGGCTTTTCTTCGGCCAGGAAGTGACCGGCGTCTACGGGTCTTCCACGGATGTCCCCCGCATAGTCGCGCCAGGTTTCCGGCACGTCGTAGAGCTTCTCCATCGCCGCTTTCCCGCCCCAGAGCAGGAGCAGCGGACAAGATATTTTATGGTTGCCGAAATCCGTCTCATCGTGGACCAGGTCAATGGTCGTCGCCGCCCGGTAGTCTTCGCAGCTCGCGTGGATGGTTGCCGGGTCGGAAAAGCAGCGCTCGTATTCGGCGAGGGCTTCGGGGTCGAACTTTTCGAGGCCCGTGCCCCACTGGGCGAGCTTTTTGTGCAGGTAGTAGATGGGGTCGGCCCCGATCAGGGTCTCCGGCAAGTCATACGGCTGACTGAGAAAGAACCAGTGGTAGTAGGCGATAGCCAGGTCCTTGTCCACCGTCGCGAAGACCTTGTGGGTCGGCACTATGTCCAGAGCCGCCAGCTTCGTTACCCGCTCCGGGTAGTCCAGCGCCATTCGGTGGCCGACACGCGCGCCCCGGTCGTGGCCCACGACGGCGAACCGCTCGAAGCCGAGCGTCTCCATTGCCTCGACCCCATCGGCCGCCATTGCCCTTTTAGAGTAGCCAGAGTGGTCCTCACCCGCTGGAGGTTTCGAGCTGTCGCCGTAACCCCGCAAGTCCGGGACGACGACCGTAAAGCGCTCCGCCAGAGCGGGAGCTATCCGGTGCCACATGACGTGGGTCTGAGGGTAACCGTGGAGCAGAAGCGCCGGAGGTCCCTGACCCCCGTGGACCAGGTTTATGTCCGCCCCTCCGGTTTGTATCCGGGTTTGTTCAAAGCCCTCGAACATTGCTGGTTCCTTACCCGCCGCCGAACCTCCACCCAGTATAGCGGTAGCCAGCCGATAAACCTCGTAAGATATATTAGCGTCACCAAGAGGCTACCGGGGCGGCTACGGCGATCTTTGGAGAAAAGGTAATGAGCGGAGACCGGATACTGCTGGAAGGTATGGTCTTCTACGGCAACCACGGGGTGCTGCCCGCCGAACGGGAGTTGGGACAGCGCTTTGTGGTGGACGTTGAACTCTACTGCGATCTGCGGCCCGCCGGGCTTTCGGACGACCTGACGAAAACCGTGGACTACGGCGAGGTCCACCGGCAGGTCCGGGACATTGTAGGGGAAGAGCCTGTAGACCTGATCGAGACGGTCGCCGAGAGGATAGCCGCCGCGGTTCTAGGAGACCATACCCTCGTGGAAACCGTCCGGGTTCGGGTAGCTAAACCGGACGTCCGGCTGGAGAATACCGTCCTCGGCGGCTCCGCGGTGGAGATACTGCGCTACCGCGAAACCGGAGACACGTAACCACTGCAGCTATTTCAGGCCGGGCGACCGTAGTACAGCCTCGTCTCGTACCCGAAATTTACACGCCCGGCTCGCTGATAAGTTTCAAAGACGGCCGCCAGGTCTCCTAGCATCTCCCCGGAGCCCGACTCGCCCTCCGCCGGTACGAACGACGAGGAGAGCAACCGCCCCTTTATCCCCTCGAAGTCGAAAACCTGCTCGTGCCGGAAGACCTTTTTAGCGGCACTCTGCGGCTCAAAGAAGTCCTCGATGCCGTCTCCCTCGAACAGCCGCCGCTGCGTGACCTCGTTGTAGTCGGTGCCGTGCTTCTGTAGCAATCTTTCGTAAGCCTGCATAAACGGTGTGCCCTCGGTTTTTACGTTCCACACCAGCGCGACGTATCCGTCCGGAACCAGGATGCGCCGGAACTCCTCCCGCGCCCGGTCGCGGTCGAACCAGTGGAAAGCCTGCCCGGCGGCTACGAGGTTCACGCTCCGGTCCGAAAGCGTCGTCTCCTCCGCACTACCCGCGACACTCTGAAAGTTACGGTAGCCCCGTACAGAGTTTTCGGCCGCCCGGCGCATCGCGTCGTTGGGCTCGACCCCGAGTACCCGGTATCCAGCGTCGAGAAAGAGTTTCGATAATATGCCGGTCCCGGAGCCGACGTCCGCGACGACCGAGTCCGGGGACAGCCCGCACTCCCCGGCGAGCGTCTCGACCACCGCCCACGGGTAGCCCGGCCGGTAGCGGGCGTAGCATGCGACCCGGTCCGAGAACCGCTGTCTCGGGTCTCGCTGTGTCACCGCGGGTCCTTCCCGCTCACCGCCCGGACCATCGCCTCTTTCGAGTCCCGCCCGAAGCGCCGCTGCATAAATCGGCGTACCGGGTAACCGGCTTTTATAAGGCTGCTGCTACCCCGGGCAAAGGAAAAGAGGTCGTACCAGACGGAATTATCTTCCCTGTTCCACTCCACCGTAAAGCGTTCCTCGCCGTCTTCGACGTGCTCCGGCAGCGTCCCGTAGGCAAAACCGTACCGCCTTACCGGACCGTCGTCGTCCACGGTATATACGACACGAGCGGCGTTCAGCGACCAGAAGCCGAAGTGTCCGGCGAGGACGCCAACGGTGGTCCCGGTTTCTATCGGCGCTTCCGGCCAGAGAACTTGGACCCAGCCGAGGTCGAACATCTTCCACTCCCGGACGGTCCGCGCCGCCGCCTCAAAGGTCTCTTCCCCAGTCCCGAGCCGGACCCGGTTGTGGTCCACGGTGTAACCGGCTGGAGCGACGCCGCTTCTCGTGGCCCCGACCTCCTTGTAGGAGAACGGCAGGCTGCTCTGCGCGGCGACGAACCTCTGCACGTAGTCTTCCGAAGGTTTACCCGCGAGGAACACTAGGCCACCCACCGCCAGGAGACGAACAGCGCGGTAAGGGCGACACCGAGGACGGAGCTTAGAACGAGCCACGTAAACAGCGCAGGCCGGTTGCGGGAGAGCACGTACCCGAGCACCAGAAACAACGGAAAAGCGCCGAGCATAAAGCGCGGCAAACTCATTAGCGGAAACATCGGACTCGGGGTCAAAACCGGCAACAGCACCAGGGCAAGGGCGTAGACCGATAATCCCGGCGGGAGCAGCACGAGGCCCACGCCGGCCACTACCAGGAAAAGAACTAGAAACCCGAGGTTCAGGGCGTTTGAGGCTTCTAGCGAGGGTCCAGCGGAAGGGTTCAGGAAAAGCGTGGCGGGCTCCAGCAGATAGTTTGCGCTACCTGCGGCGGCATCCAGGGCGTTCTGGAGGGTTGTTACCGGGCTCGCGAGCGTCCGGCCCCAGTACGCCTCTTGCTGGCGCAGGGCTACCAGCGGGTCCCCGAAGCGGCTCCACAGGTAGACCCCGTAGGCGGCGAGGCCCGCCGGGACAAAGCCGAGTTCCACGAGCCCGCGCGCGCCGAACTCCCGGTAGTTGCGCAGCCACTCGTAGAAAAGCGGTATGAGGATCAGCACCCCGAGGTTGCGGGTAAGGGCGGCGAGCGCCCCGAAAATACCAGCGAGCAGTAGGTCCCGCCGCACGTAGGCCGCCCAGATGCTACCGGTCGTGAACACGAGGAACAGTGCCTCGGTGTAGACCGCGTTCAAGAAAAACGCCGTCGGAAAAAACGCCAGCGCCAGCGTCGCCGCCCGGGCCGCTCGGACGTCGTAGAGCTTCTCGGATATCCGGTAGACAAAGTACAGGGTAAAGAGGGTTGATAGAAGTGAGACGAGGACTCCCCAAAACGCCGGTCCGCCCCAGATAAAGCTCCCCACCCGCACGAGCAGCGGGTAGAGCGGGAAGAACGCGGTCGAAGCCGGAAACCGCTCGTCGTAGCCCTGCGTGGCTATCTCCGAGTACCAGGCCCCATCCCAGTGTGCCCAGTAGTTTAAAAACCCTGGCGGCTCCAGTGGTGACCCACCAGGCTCGGCCCCCGGCAGTAAAAACGCCGCCAGCGCCCCGACCCCGAGGAACAGCGCCCGGCTACCGGCAAAGACCGCCAGCACAAAAGGCCATACGCCTTTGCCGGTACCCACCCGGCTCGCCGTCTTCCCCGCCGTGGCGCGTCCGTTGCGGCTCATGTAGAAACCAGTGTCCAGCACTTATTCTGAAGAGGCTCGCCGGACATTCTAGTACCGGAGGTTTGGGCCGCGGGCTATGGCCCACCAAGCTCCGGCGAAGCTTCCGGCGGCCAGCAGGACGACGACGGCGATTACCGGGTAGGGGTTCAGGTCCGCGATACCCAGAGTAGCGAAGCGGGCGGCGTTTATGGTGTAGAAGATCGGGTCGAACAGCGTTACTATGCGCAAACTCTGCGGGAGCATTTCGACCGAGTAGAAGACCCCGCCGAGGAAAGCGAGTGGTTGTATCACCACGTTGGTCATAAACGTAACCTGATCTATCCTCGCGGAGACCACGCCTATGAGCGTGCCGAACGCCGAGAAGGTGAACGAGACGGTAAGACCTATAAGCGCGAGGAGCAGCGGGTGCTCGACGGTAACACCGGCGAACGGCATCCCGACGAGAAAGACGCCGGTACCCACGATCACCCCTCGCAGCGTCCCCCCGAGCGTGTAGGCAAAGGCTATCTGCAAACTGCTCATCGGGCTCACGAGCACGTCGTCTATGTACCGCTCGCGCTTGGCGTCAAAGACCGAGGTCGAGGTGTTCATGTACGAGCCGGTTATAAGGCTCATCAAGGCTATGCCGGGCAGGATGTACTGTAGATACGGGATACCGTCTATCTCCCGGATGCGGCTCCCGAGGGCTATGCCGAATACTACGACGTACAAGAGCGAGGTCAGGAGCGGCGGGATTATAGTCTGGGTCCAGACGCGCATAAAGCGCAAGACTTCGCGCAGGAGGAGCGTCCGGAAGTTCCTATCTACGAGTATCATGGCCCATCACTTTCAGGTAGACCTCTTCTATGTTCTTTGCTTCGAAGCGTCTTTTGAGGTTTTCGCTCGTATCCTGGGCGGCTATGCGGCCGCCGGAGATCATGGCTACCTCGTCGCACAACTCCTCGGCCTCTTCCAGGTAGTGCGTCGTCAAGAGGATGGTCAGACCGCCGCGGTTCAGCTCCCGGATATAGTCCCAGAGCTTGTACCGCAGCTCGATGTCTACCCCGGCGGTCGGCTCGTCGAGAAAGAGTACCTCGGGGTCGTGCATCAGCGCCCGGGCGAAGAGGACGCGGCGCTTCATGCCGCCGGAGAGGGTGCTGGTCCGGGCCTTGCGCTTGTTCGTAAGCTCGAAGCGTTCGAGTAGCTCCCGGGACCGCTCGCGAGCTTTCTTCTTCTCTACGCCGTAGTAGCCGGCGTGGAAGGTTAGAGATTCCTCGACGGTCAGGAACTTGTCCAGGTTGATCTCCTGCGGAGAGACCCCGATCATGCGCCGCGCCTCCCGGAACTCGGTAAAGGCATCCTTCCCAAACACCTCGACGGAGCCCGAGTCCGGCCGCGCCAGACTAACGACGCTGTTTATCAGGGTGGTCTTCCCGGCCCCGTTCGGGCCGAGCAACCCGAAAAAGCTACCCGGCGCTATGTCGAGCGAGACGCCGTCAAGCGCCACGAGACCGCCCGGATACGTCTTCCGGAGCTTCTCTATCTTGAGCGCAGAGACGGAGCCGTTTCTCATACGCCGAGCACCGCTCCGGCGGCCTTCTCCCCGGAGAGCATCGAGCCGTTTATGGAGGAGTCTTCGGTGTACTCCCCGGCCAGAAATAGTCCGGGAGTATCCGGGCGATTATCCGGGAGTATCTCGTGGACGCCCGGCGGCTGGTCGAACTGGGCATATAGGATGCGGTAGAGTGCGAGCGGCCGGAGGTCGGCTTCCGGGTACCAGCGGGTGATGTCCTCTACACCCCGCCGGTATAACTCGTCGTCCGGGCGGTCGAAACCGCTTAGGGCTACGGCGCTTACGAGGCCCCGGCCTTCGGGAGCGTACTCCGGGGCGACGGCGCTGACCTCGGTGACGTTGTTCAAAAAACCTCCGTCTTCGGCGTTCAGTAGGATCTTCTTTCCACCCCCGAGGCTTCCCGGACGGGTGGCGTAGTACAAACATACCTGCCCGACCGCCCCCTCCGGCAACCCGGAGATCTCCCCACCGGCAAGCTCGCGGGCAGCCGGGGCTTCGGTCGCGAGTATTACAGCGTCGGCCTCGTGCTCCCCGGCTCCGTCACCCGTAGCTCGCACACCCGTTACCCGGCCACCGTCGCGCAGCAGTTTCTCGACCGGGCTGTTTAGGTGGAGCGCGCCGTCCGGCAGGTGAGAGGCTAGCTGCTTTGGTATTTCACCTATCCCCCGCGCCGGCACAACCGTGCTCCCCGTAGCCAGCATCCGGAACGTAAAGCGCAAGACGCGCGCCGAAGTAGAAAGTGAGCGGTCCAGAAAGATACCCCCATAGAACGGCCGGAAAAATCCGTCTATAAACTTCTCCGAAAAGCCCGTCTCCCGCAGGTAATTCAGGCTCGTCGCGTCGTCGCCCGGTACATACCCGGCCGAAACCTCCCGGCCCCGGGCGGTCTTCGCCGCAAACACCAGCGTGCGCAACTCGTCCCCAAAGCCCGCCACGTCCGACAGTAGCGACGGGACGAGAGCTTTCGGGTCGCGCAGGGGGTCGGCGAGAACGTCGGCTCTCCTCCCCCGGCGCACGACGGCCCCGGGATCAAAGGTCCGGAAATCCAGCTTCTCGTGGTCGAGATGTCGTCTGGAGGCCGGGTAAGCCGTAAAGTAGACCTGGAAGCCCCGGTCGAGCAGAAAGCCGTCTTTTTCGTCGGTGCGCACCCGGCCGCCGACGCCGTCTGCGGCTTCAAATACCGAGACCTCGACGCCATTGTAGGCCAACACTTTGGCGCACGTTAGCCCGGCGAGCCCCGCTCCTATGACTATAACTTTCATACGGAGGAGAGTTTAACCGCCCGGACGCCAAGAGACCACGGTCGTGCCCGCTGGCTTACACTGCTAGATTAATGCTCGGGTACAGAGCTTGGCAAACCAATATCCTAGAATGCGCCCGTGAAAACCTTACCCGACTCCGCGTGATCCTGATGCCGTATGACACGGCGCACCGAAGTATCCGGATGGGGCGTGTCCCGGAACATCTACTGGAGAATGGTGTGGCTGAGGTATCGTATATGAACCGGCGCGAGGCACGGCCGGTGACTATAACTCCGCACACCTCTCTGAAACACCCTCTCTAAGTCTAGTGTAGCCTGCGGCTATGGCTCGTGATGAGGGATCCAACGACTTGCGGGAGCTTGCGCTACTGTTCTTGAAGCTCGGGACGGTAGCGTTCGGGGGTCCGGCGGCGCACGTGGCGATGATGCGGGAGGAGGTCGTCGCCCGGAGGCGGTGGATGAGCGAGGAGGAGTTCCTGGACCTCTTCGGGGCGACGAACCTGATCCCCGGCCCCAACTCCACGGAACTCGCCATCCACCTCGGCCGGACCCGCGCAGGGTGGCAGGGTCTCGCCGTGGCTGGCATCTGCTTTATCCTGCCAGCCGCGCTCATAGTGCTAGTCTTCGCCGCTCTCTACGCTCGCTACGGGACCACGCCCGCCGTCGAGAACCTGCTCTACGGTATTACCCCGGTCGTTATCGCCGTGGTCGCCGTGGCACTCTGGAACCTGCTCCGTGCGGCGGTAAAAGGTCCGCTGACCGCCGTGGTCGGCGTTGCGGCACTCCTCCTCTACCTGCTCGGCGTCCCGGAGATACCACTGCTCGTCGCCGGAGCCCTTTCCGTGCTGCTCGTCCGGAGCGTCAACGCCGGGACAGGACTTTTTTCCTTCGGTGTACCGCTCGGCCTGCTAATACAGGCTCCAGGGATAGGTCCGGGACTCGGGCAGCTATTTCTTAGTTTCCTCAAGATCGGGTCGGTGTTGTTTGGCAGCGGGTACGTGCTGCTGGCGTTTTTGCGTTCGGAGTTCGTGGCGTCGGGGCTCTTGACGGAGCAGCAGCTACTCGACGCGGTCGCCGTGGGGCAGGTGACGCCGGGGCCGGTTTTTACGACGGCGACGTTTATCGGTTATTTGCTCGGCGGGGTACCGGGAGCGGTTTTGGCGACGGTCGGGATCTTCCTCCCGGCCTTTGTATTCGTCGCGATCACCGGCCCGCTGATACCGCGTCTCCGAAGTTCACCAATCGCCGCCCGAATCCTCGACGGCGTGAACGTCACCTCGCTGGCGCTCATGGCCGGGGTTACCTGGCAGCTTGGCCGGGCGGCGATCATCGGGCCGGTAACAGCCGGTATCTCCATCCTCGCGCTCCTGCTGCTCGTCCGCTTTAAAGTGAACCCGGCGTGGCTGGTCCTTGGCGGCGGGGCTGCGGGTCTCCTCTACCGAACGCTTTTCAGCTAGTCAGCACTTCAGTCGGTTAGCACTTCAGCTTAAATACCTTTGTCCGGAAGTCGTTACCTCGTTTGCTGCGTAGCTGACGAGCCGCCGGAGGAGGCGGGCTTACCGGCTGACTAACTCGATCAAGTTTTATGCCCGTGATCCCCGAACTCCAGCTTCACCCGATGATCCGTGTCAAGCGCCAGCGCGGCTGAGAACGGCTTTCCGGCCTTGCTCTTGAAGCCTTTTAGCTGCCCGGTCTTTCCTTTTCTTAGTAACTGTCCGGCCTGGGCTGGGCTCACCCGCTTTCCGGCGACGGTCTTCCAGATCGCAAACTTGCACCCGGATGACTTCCACGCCGAGCAGGAGTACGCCTTCGGAGTCTCGACGACCGGCGAGGCGCACTTCGGACACGGTCCCAAAGGCTCTTTCTTGGAGCGCGAGACCGGGGCGGCGACCTTCTCGCCTTCCATCCGGCGCACGTCTTCGACGACGGAGGTGGCGAAACCGGAGATGTCCTTCATAAACACGTCCCGGCTGTCCGCGCCTTTCTCCATGCCGGCGAGCCGGGCTTCCCAGCGGGCGGTAAGTTCCGGGGAGGAGAGCGGACTTTCTCCGAGGAGCCCGACGAGCGCGCGACCCTTCTCCGTCGGGAGCAGTACCTTTTTATCCCGGGAAAGGTAGCCGACTTTTATCAGGCGCTCTATAGTGGCCGCCCGGGTAGCCGGCGTGCCGAGCCCGGAGTCCTTCATCTGCTGGCGCAGTTCCTCATCCTCGACGAACCTGCCGGCGGTCTCCATCGCCCCTAAAAGCGCCGACTCCGAGTACCGGGGCGGCGGCTTCGTCTCGCCTTCTTTGACGGCGACCTTTGCGACCGCCCACTCCTGGCCCTCCTCGACCGGCGGCAGCACGGGCGGCTCTTTCTCTTTCTTCCCTCCGACGCCGTCCGGGTAGAGCCTCCGCCAGCCGGCTTCCAGCACTACCCTCCCCCGTGAGAGGAACGTCTCGCCCCCCACCTCCGTGACCACGGTTGTATTCTCGAACCGGGCCGCCGGGAAAAAGACCGCTATAAAGCGTCGAGCCACGAGGTCGTAGACTTTCGCCTCGTCCGGCGGCAACCCACCGGAAGGCTTCTTGGTGGTCGGGATTATGGCGTGATGGTCTGTGACCTTCGCGTCGTCCACGATACGCTTGCTCACCGGGAGCTTCTGGAGGTCGAGTAGCTCGCGGGCAAAAGGCGATAGCTCTCCCAGCGCCTCTGCCGCCTCGACGCGCTCTATGAGGGTCGGGACCATGTCTTTCGAGAGGTAGCGGCTGGAGGTGCGCGGGTAGGTGACCAGCTTGCGCTCCTCGTACAGAGCCTGGGCCGCCCGCAGTGTCCGCTCGGCGGTGAAACCGTACTGGGCGTTCGCGTTGCGCTGCAACTCCGTTAGGTCGTAGAGCAGCGGCGGCTTCTCGGTGGCGGTCTTTTCCTGTACCCGGCGGACGCTGCCGCTCCCGCCCCGCACTTTGTCCGCTACCTTCTCGGCGGCCTCCTTCTCCGGGAGGCGGTTCCGCTTTTCCTTGAACCACACGCCATCGTAGAAAGCTTCTTCGCGGGCGAAGCGGGTGTAGACGGTCCAGAATTCTTCCGGCTTGAAGTCTTCTATCTCCTTTTCGCGGTCCACGAGGAGCTTGAGGGTGGGAGTCTGGACCCGGCCGACGGAGAGGACGTTTCCGGGGCGGCCGAACTTCGTGGAGTAGGCGCGGGTGGCGTTCATCCCGACGACCCAGTCGGCCTCGCTGCGGCTGCGGGCGGCGTATTCCAGCGGTTTCATGGCGCAGCCGTCGCGCAGGGAGGCGAAGCCCTCGCGGAGGGCCTCGGGGGTGAGGGAAGAGACCCAGAGCCGCTTTACGGGCTTGCGGGAGCCCGAAAGCTCGTAGAGGTAGGCGAAGATCAACTCTCCCTCCCTCCCGGCGTCGCAGGCGTTTACGACCTCCGTTACGGACGAATCCCGAAGAAGACTTTTTACGGCGGCGAACTGCTCGCGGGTCTTCGGAGAGGTCCTGACCTTGAATTTTTCGGGGAGGATCGGCAACCGCTCCAGACGCCACTTTTTGTACTCCTCGCCGTAGGCGTCGGGCGGGGCCAGTTCCGCGAGGTGTCCGAGAGCCCAGGTCACGGTCCACCCGTTTCCGGAGAGAGAACCTTTAGCTTTGCGGTGCTGGCCTAGAGCGTTCGCTACATCCCGGGCGACGGACGGTTTTTCGGCGACGATCAGGCGCATAGGAGTAGTATACGGGAGTGGAAGCGCACTCCCTACGGTCCGGCGTCAGCCGAGCGTCTCGACCCGGTTGCGGCCGTTCTCTTTCGCGAGGTATAGCGCCTCATCGGCCCTTTTGAGGAGAGTCTTTACCGTCTCCCCGGGCCGGTGGGTTACGACCCCGAAGCTTGCGGTAACGGTGTCTCCTTTAAAGCTCCCGGTCTCGATAGCCAGCTTCAAGCGGTCCGCCACAAACTCGGCTCTCTCAAGAGTGGTCTCGGGGGTGAGTATCAGGAACTCCTCCCCGCCCCAGCGGCCGAGTTGGTCGCTTTTTCTGAGGTTCCGGCCGGCCAGGCTGGCGACGCTCTTTAGCAGATCATCCCCGACGTCGTGGCCGTGGGTATCGTTTATCCGTTTAAAGTGGTCGAGGTCGAACATGATCAGTGACACGGAACGCTCTTTCTGCAAAGCCTCTTCAACTTCTTGTTCGAGTACCTCGTAGAGATGACGCCGGTTGGAGATACCGGTTAGAAAGTCCGTGTTGGCGACCCGCTGGACAGCTTCGTTGAGCGCCCGCATCCTGGAGTATGCGCCCGTGAAGTACGCGAGTATAAAGAGTAGGGATATGGCGACCAGACCCGAGAAGTAGATGTGAATGAAGACGTGGACCGCGCGCAACTCCTCGCCGACCAGCAGCCTCTGTACCACGGCGGGAAGGCTTACCCCGAGCAGCGCGGCATAGAAGAGACCGGAGGCGACAAACCCGTTCCGGGCGCCGAACATCAGGTACCCGAGGGTGTAGATCATGGTGATCCAGGGAGCCAGCGTGCTCAGGTCTTCCAGGGTATCCAGATTTCCGTGGTAAACGTAGAGCATGTAATAGATGTTCGTCAGGAAGTAGCTAATAATCACCACGTAGCCCACCCACTCCACGGGGCGCATAACCCGCTCTTTACCGAGCAGCAGCAACCCCGCCAGGATCAGGGCGCACAGGGCCAGCAAAGGGTCCGCTATGCGGTTGAAGCTGCTCGACCTGCCGGCGAATATCTCTAAAACCCACGACAGCGTTACTATGGACGTGCTGATGAACAGCACGATCACATAACCTTTATACTTGAACGAATTTAGCAGCGAGTTACCGTCTTCCGGCGACTCCATATACTCTGTAGGAGTTTCCCGGTTTTTGTAAACCCGGTCTAGCATCGGCACCAGTGGCACCCGGGCAGAAGCCGGCGGGCGTTACGTCGCTGGCGAGCCCCGTCCGTGAGATAGTCATTATCAATCCCGTTCATCCGTTATGTTATCGGCGGAATCGGCCGAAAACTTTAGTAAAAAAGGTCGAAGCTGGTCCGCGCTCGGCAGGAGGTCCCGAATCCATAGAAGTTCCGTAACCGTCATTAACTACCACCCCCGGTGGCCAGAGCTATACCGCAAGGAGCGGCGGCTGATTGCCGAGGCGCTGATGGACGAGGCTATCGGCGTGGAGCATGTCGGGAGTACGGCGGTACCGGGTCTCGCGGCGAAGCCGGTGATCGACATCCTTGCCGGCGTCCGCGAACTACCGCCGGGAGGAAAGGAGATCTCCGCCCTTGCGCGGCACGGTTACGACCTCCGGGAAGAAGCCGGCGTCCCGGGCAGGACTTTCTTCCGGAAGTTCACCTCCGGCGTGCGGACCCACCACCTCCACGTGACGGTTTTTGGTAGCGAGTTCTGGTAGGAGCATCTGCTGTTCCGCGACTACCTGCGGGCCCACCCTGCGGAGGCCCGTCGCTACGAGGCGCTCAAACGCGAACTCGCCGCTACACACTGCGCGGACCGCGAGGGTTACACCGCGGGCAAGTCCGCCTTTATCCGGGAGCTACGGGGCCGGGCAAGGGCCTGGCGCGCCCGGCAGCAATCTCGCCGGGAGGTTTTCTAAACGGTCCCCAGCCGGTCTTCCTCTCCCTCGCTCATCCCGTAGCTGTGCGCTTCTCCGGGGAAAGCGCCGGACTTTACTTCGGAGAGGTACTGCCGGGCGGCGTCTTCTATAGTCGGTCCGAGATTCGCGTAGCGCTTGAGGTATCGGGGTTGGAGGTCGTTCTGGACACCGAGCATGTCCGGAGTAACGAGGACTTGCCCGTCGCAGCTCGGTCCCGCCCCGATACCTATAACCGGCACCGACAAACTCCGGCTCACGAGCGCGCCGACCGCAGCCGGGACGGCTTCCACGACGACCATGAAAGCTCCGGACTTCTCCAGGGCCTGTCCGCCCTCCACGAGCGCCGCCGCGTCTTCGGCGGTACGAGCCTGTACCTTGTAGCCACCGACTTTGGTAGCGGACTGGGGCGTGAGCCCGATGTGACCAACGACCGGGATACCGGCCTCGGTTATGGCCCGGACGGTCGGGGCCATCTCGATGTTGCCTTCCAGCTTTACGGCGGCGCACCCGCCCTCTTTTATAAGGCGGTTCGCCGAATGGACGGCCTGGGATGGACTCTCATTGTAGGAACCGAACGGCAGGTCACCGACGATCAGCGCATTCTCCGTACCCCGCACGACGGCTTTTATATGGTGGATCATGTCTTCCAGGGTCACGGACACGGTGGACTCGTACCCTAATACCACCATCCCGAGCGAGTCGCCGACCAGAAGAACGTCGGTCCCGGCCCGGTCCAGAAGGCGGGCCGTCGGGTAGTCGTAAACGGTGAGCATCCCGATACGCTCACCCTCAAACTTCATCTCCCGCAACCGGGGTATGCTCATCCGGTTTCCGAGTCCAGCCACTCCAAACCTCCGCAAAACGCCGCCGCCCTGGCCCGGGAGTCTAGCACCAACCGCGAGGTCCCGACCGCCATACCCGGATAAGCTTTAGCCGGAGAATACCGCACACCTGGTTTTGACCCGTAACTTTCTGATAAACTTCAACCTTCGAGCTGGAGGAGTGGCCGAGTGGTTGAAGGCGGCACCCTGCTAAGGTGTTATACCTCTCAACGGGGTATCGTGGGTTCGAATCCCACCTCCTCCGCACCCATCAAGTTTAGCTAACAGAGCTAAAACCGCAGTGCCCCCGAAGATGCGGCTGATCTCGAAAAGCGCAAAGAAAAAGGACCGGAATAGAATACCGGTCCTTCTCAGCCTACCTGAAGGGGGATGGACAGCCCGCAGATACCGTTCACGGACATTTCCCGGAGGACTACAGGTTAGTTACTGTGCATCCCCCTTCATAGGCTTATGAGCCGCAGGCTTTAAACCATGCCGCGCAGCTCGGCAACCATGTCCAGGCCCTGCTGCTTGCAGAGGTCCTTCGGACGCATGATCGCCTGCTCGTCGAGCAGGTTGCGGGTCCGCGCCTCCTTCTCCAGGTGACGCTCGATCACGTCGATGGCCCGGTCCACGTCTTCGCGGGTATGCTCCTTGGTCTTCTCGTGAGAGATAGTTAGTGTCATTTACTACACCTCCTTCCGGTTACAGATTGGACGGACTTTGTAACTTTCTGCCCGTCTGTGTAGCCTCAGAATAGAGCCACCACCATAGGTTGTCAAGGAGAATTTTGGTCTTTTTTAAGGGTCGACGTTAGAGTTCCACGCTCACGCTCTGTTCTCGGGTTTATATTGACAACACCCTGCATATAGGTGCTTTTTAGAGAAGACCGGAGGTGAAAGCACCGTTTTGCAAACGGGGAACGACTGGGACGGTATCTTCGGAGAGGCAAAAGCTGAGGTCTTTCTCGTACCCGAGGCGCAGCAACCGCCGGGCGGCGATATTAGTGCGGAGTCGCTCTGTTGGGCGGGAGAGGTAGCGGTCGGCGACGCGCCGGGCGCGCTCGTCGAGGTCGGCGCCGCGCGTGCGGAGGCGACAGAGGATTGCGCCCGCCGCCGCTTCGTCTTCAGAGGAGCGCTTACCCTTCCAGCCGCAACCGACCACAAAAACTTCACTATCCGGTGATTTTTCAGAAAGAGTGGCGGCCAGACAATCCGCGTTTACGAACGCGCCGATCAAGACGTCCCGGGCGCCCGCGGCGGCCTCGACTACGCGGGTACCGTTCGTGGTGCTGAGGACTACCGTGGAATCTGGCGGTATATCGGCGGAGGACAGTTCGGTCGGTGAATTTCCGAAGTCAAAGCCGGCGACCTTTGCGCTGCCGCGCTCGCCGATCCGGAAGTCCGCTGGGGCTTCCGCCGCCGCCTCGATAGAAGCGACGGGTAGCACACGGGCGCCTTTAGAGACCAGCACGGAGATCGAGGTGCTCGCCCGGAACGTGTCGACCACTACGACCGTCGCCCGGGCGCGGGCCCCGGCCCGGGCGCCCGACGCGCCACCGGCGTAGTGTGCGATCATCTTCTAGCCTCTTCTTTCGCGCGGCGCTTCGGACGGCATGAGAGAGAGTGTACAGAGGCGGCGGGTAGAATGTAGTAGTTATTGGGTAGTTAGAGAAGGGCTCGATTACCAGAGAACAAACGAGGTGTGAGCGATGAGGTACAGAAATCTCGGCGGCACGGACATCCGGGTATCGGAAGTGGGTTTCGGGGTCTGGACGATCTCGACCGGCTGGTGGGGCGAGGTGGACGACAACCGCTCCGCCCGGCTTATATCTCAGGCGCGCGACGCGGGCATAAACTACTTCGACACCGCCGACACCTACGGCTCCGGCAAGGGAGAGACCATCCTCGCCGACACCGGACTTACCGCCGAGAACGTGCGGGACGAGGTGGTGATCTCCACCAAAATAGGCTACGACTTCTACAACAACACCCAGCGCCGCGGCCAGCAGGCCCGGCCTCAAGACTGGTCTGAGGACTTTATCCGCTTCGCCCTGGAGCAGAGCCTGAAAAGGCTCGACACCGACTACATAGACTTCCTCCAGCTACACAACACCAAGATGGACGCCGTCGAGAACGACGACCTCTTCGCGCTACTGGAAACTTTCAAGGACGAAGGTAAGGTCCGGGCCTACGGTGTGGCCCTCGGGCCAAAGATCGGCTGGCTGGAGGAAGGCGTGCAGACCATGCGCGAGCGGGAGATAACCGGCCTGCAGATGATCTACAACCTCTTAGAACAAGACCCCGGTCGCGACCTCATCAGTACCGCCCGCGACACGGACACGAGCCTCATAGTCCGGGTGCCCCACTCCAGCGGCATGCTGGAAGGCACCTACACCGAGGCGACCACTTTCGGGGAGAACGACCACCGCCGCCACCGCCCGAAAGACTGGCTCATAAACGGCTTAAAGAAGATCGAGCAGCTCGACTTCCTGACGGCATCCGGCGAGCGCACCCTCGGCCAGGCGGCCCTGAAGTTCGTCCTCGCCGCCCCCGAAGTAGCCTCGACCCTGCCGAACATCTACGACGCCGAGCAGCTAGAGGAGTTCGCCGCAGCCCCCGACACCCCGGACCTCACCGAAAAAGAACTAGCCCGCGTGGAAGAACTCTACGAGCACAACTTCGGCCTCGAAAAGCAATCAGCCTAGGAAAGCCGGTCAGGGGGTCAGCGTGTCAGCTAGTCAGGGGTTCGACACGCCGCCCGGTAACGCAGAGCGGCACACCTTAGAAGAGAATGAGTCCTGGACTGCTGACCGACTGAAACGCTGATTAGCTGACAAGCTTACAAAAAGGGAGAAACAAATGACCGAGACCAGGACCCAACCGCAAACCGAGAGCACCGAGAAGCTTCCGGCCCAGTATATAAACTATATTTTCTTGAAACTCGACCCGCTCTGGCGGCGGTTGCCCGACGAGGAGCGGGCACGGGGCGTTGAGGAGTTCGCCCGCGCGGCCGAGGACCACTCGGGGGGCATGCTCCTCCGCTCTTACTCGCTGCTCGGGCTCCGGGCCGACGCGGACTTTATGCTGTGGCGCATCGGCTACGACCTCGACGCTTTCGAGCAGATGACCGCCGCTCTCTTAAAGACCGGGCTCGGGAAGTACCTCACCATCACCTACTCCTACTTCGGCCTGGCACGGCGCTCTATATACGTCGGCGAACACACCCCGGGCTTTGAGAACCGGCGCTACATTATCCCCGGCGAGGGCGACTACCTATTTGTCTACCCATTTGTCAAAAACCGCGAGTGGTACCAGCTACCGCTCGAAGAGCGCCAGCGGATGATGGACGAGCATATGTACATCGGGCGAAAGCACTACCCGGTCAAGAACAACACCGCCTACTGCTTCGGCATCGACGACTTCGAGTTCATCCTCTCCTTTGAAGCCGAGACACCAGAGAAGTTTCAGGACCTGATGATGGAGTTGCGCGAGAGCGACGCCTCTTCCTACACCGAACTCGACACCCCCATATTTACCTGCCGCCGCCGATCCTTAGCAGAAATCCTCGAAACCTTAAAATAATTTAATGCGTTTGCCGTAGCGGCGAGGATTTCGACAATTGTATAATTTGGCCCATCGCACCAGCCAAGGCCGGAAGGTCCCTTTTTGCGGCCTTCCGGCCTAAATTGTATCCAAATTCATCTTCCAAACCGTGTATTTTGCTTTGGGCTCTGGACGGGGTGGTTTCGGGCGGTATAATAATCCCGACATGATTACTAGGATTAAGAGTCGGGCCGGGTCCCGGACAACGGAGTTGGTGGGAAATACGCCGCTTCTGGAGCTACCGAGCATCAGCCGGGAGGTTCCGGGGGTTTCTATTTTGGGGAAGGCGGAGATGCACAATCCGGGTGGGTCTGTAAAAGACCGGCCGGCTTTGTGGATGATCCGGGCCGGCGAAAAGAGCGGCGCTCTGACGCCGGAGAAGACCATCCTGGACGCTACGAGCGGGAACACGGGTATCGCCTACGCCTGGATCGGGGCCGCGCTCGGGTACCAGGTGCGGTTGTGTATGCCCAAGAACGCCAGCGAGGAGCGGAAGAAGATCCTGCGGGCCTACGGGGTCGAGTTCGTCCTGACCGACCCGGGCGAAGGCTCAGACGGCGCAATCCGCGAGGCTAGAAGGCTCTACGCCGAGGACCCCGAGCGGTACTTCTACCCGGACCAGTACTCGAACCCGGCCAACCCCCGGGCGCACTACGAGTCCACGGCCCCCGAGATCTGGTCGCAGACGGATGGCGGCGTCACCCACTTCGTCGCGGGCCTCGGTACCAGCGGGACTTTCGTCGGGACCGGCACGAGGCTCAAGGAGTTCAACCCGGAGGTAAAAGTCGTCTCGTTCGAGCCGGACTCGCCGTTTCACGGGCTTGAGGGCATGAAGCACATGGAGAGCGCCATCGTGCCGGAGATCTACAACCCGACCATCGCCGACGAGAACCGCCGGACGGCGACCGAGGACGCCTACGCGATGGTAAAGCGTATCGCCCGCGAGGAAGGCATCCTGGTCGGCATTTCCGCCGGGGCTGCTGTTGCGACGGCGCTAGAGGTCGCTAAAGAGCTAGAGAGCGGCATCGTGGTGACCGTGCTCTGCGACGGGGCGGACAAGTACCTCTCCGAGAGCTTCTGGGACGAGGACTAGGAGGCCCCGTATGGCGCTCAAGATAGGTGCGGGCGACCGGGAGAGCATCCACCGGCACGCCCGCGAGACGTACCCGGAGGAGTGCTCCGGCCTTATCGTCGGCATGGACACCGGAGAGATGAAGGTCGTGGTGGACGTATGGCCCGCGGAGAACACCCATGAGGACGAGCGGAAGCGACGTTTCCTCATAGACCCGATGGATTATATGAAGCTGGAGGAGCGGGCCACGGAGCGGGATCTCGACGTGTTAGGGATCTACCACTCCCACCCCGATCACCCGGCGGAGCCTTCGGAGTACGACCGGGATCACGCGCTGCCCGGCTGGTCCTACATTATCACCTCGGTCAGAGAAGACGGTATCAAAGACACCCGGTCCTGGATATTGCGCGACGACCGCTCCGGGTACAACGAAGAGTCGCTGGCAGAGTAAGTTTTATACAGGTTTTATACAAAGAAGGAGCCCACTATTATGCCCACGGTAAAGATACCGACACCTCTGCGGCAGTACACGAACGGCAACTCCGAGGTAGACATATCCGGCGGGACGGCGGGTGAGGCTCTAGGGAACCTCGCCAGCGAGTTCCCGGACCTCAAACAGCACCTGTACACCGGCGACGGCAAGCTCCGCTCGTTCGTAAACGTGTACAAGGGCGACGAAGACATTCGCTACCTCGACGGGCAGCAGACCGAGGTTGATGAAGGTGACGAGCTTTCCATAATCCCGTCCATCGCGGGCGGAGTCGAGAGCCTGGTCCGCGGCGAAGAGGTAGAGCTCTCCAACGAGGAAGTCGCCCGCTACAGCCGGCACCTGATAATGCCGGAAGTCGCGATGGAGGGCCAGAAGAAGCTAAAGAACGCCCGGGTCCTGACCATCGGGGCCGGTGGTCTCGGGGCGCCGCTCGCGATGTACCTCGCGGCGGCGGGGGTCGGAACGATAGGCATCGTGGACTTCGACGTGGTCGACGAGTCGAACCTGCAACGGCAAATCATCCACGGAACCTCGGACGTCGGACGGCCGAAGCTTGAAAGCGCCCGCGACCGGATAAAGGACATAAACCCGAACGTGAACGTCGAGGTCTTCGGGGAGGCGCTTTCCAGCGAGAATGCGCTCGACATCTTCAAGGACTTCGACATCGTCGTGGACGGGACGGACAACTTCCCGACCCGCTATCTGGTAAACGACGCGTGTGTACTGCTCGGCAAGCCGAACGTGTACGGGTCCATATTCCGCTTTGAGGGACAGGCGAGCGTGTTCTGGGCCGAGGAGGGTCCGTGCTACCGCTGCCTGTATCCCGAGCCGCCGCCTCCGGGGCTCGTGCCGAGCTGCGCCGAGGGCGGGGTCTTAGGGATTCTGCCGGGTCAGATCGGGGTTATCCAGGCCACCGAGACTGTAAAGCTCATACTCGGCGCCGGGGAGCCCCTGATCGGGCGTCTCTTGCTCTACGACGCCCTCGGGATGAGCTTCCGCGAGATGAAGCTCCGCAAAGATCCGGACTGCCCCGTTTGCGGAAAGAACCCGACGGTCACCGAGCTTATAGACTACGAGGAGTTCTGCGGCATTCCGCAGGCTACGCAGGCCGAGCAGGAAGCCGCCGACAGCGTACGGGAGATCTCCGTTTCCGACCTCAAGGCGAAGCTGGATAACGGCGAGGATGTGACCGTGCTCGACGTGCGCGAGCAGCACGAGTACGACGTTGCGAACCTCGGCGAGGGCGTGGCCCGGCTTATACCGCTCGGCGAGTTGCCGAACCGCATCCCCGAACTTAACAGAGATGAGAACTTCGCCATCCACTGCAAGTCCGGTGCCCGGAGCGCGAAAGCCGTAAAGCTCTTGCAGGAGGCCGGTTTCGAGAACGTCTACAACGTCAAGGGCGGCATCAACGCCTGGAGCGAGGAGATCGACCCGAGCGTGCCGAAGTACTAAACAATCGTAGAAGTAATTTGGAAAGCGGGGCTGCCGAAAGGCGGCCCCGTTTCTTTTGTCGGAGCTACCCGAGGTCCGGTGCTAGGATTGCGGCAACTACCCTGGAGGTCGAAGTGGCCGAAGCGACAATCCGCGTGGAGTATCAGCCGGTGATTCTCCGGACAGCGCCGGCGCTAGAGATGGATGCAGAGCAGTTCTTCCAGTTCTGCCAGCTAAACAAGGACTTACGCATCGAGCGTACCGCGGAGGGGAACCTGGAAATAATGCCGCCGACCGGAGGAGAAACGGGTAACCGCAACTTCAGGATAGCTTTGCAGTTAGGCGTGTGGACGGAAAGCGACGGTACGGGTGTCGCCTTCGACTCTTCGACCGGCTTCCGGCTCTCGAATGGCGCAACCCGCTCGCCGGACGCCGCCTGGGTGCGCCAAGAGAGGCTCGCCGAACTTACGGCGGAGCAGAAGCAGAAGTTCTTGCCGCTATGCCCGGACTTCGTGGTCGAACTCCGCTCCCCGACAGACAGCCTGACGCTGCTCCAGGACAAGATGCAGGAGTACATTGAGAACGGCGCGCGGCTGGGATGGCTCATAGACCCGGCCGACAAACGGGTCTACGTTTACCGTCCGGACGCTGAAGTCGAGCATTTGAAAGGGATATCTTCGCTTTCGGGTGAACCAGTGTTGTCGGGTTTTACGCTAGACTTGCGGAAGATCTGGGAGCCTGATCTCTAGTTGCGCCGGACCGGATTACCGGTAGTCTTCGACGGCCACAACGACACGCTCCTCCAGCTCCGGCATCCACGGCCCGGCAAGGAGCGAGCGTTCTTCGGGCGGAGCCCGCACAGTCACATCGACCTGCCCCGCGCCGTTGAGGGCGGTCTCGGCGGCGGTTTCTTTGCCTGCTACGCTCCAAACCCTCACGACGAGTGGGACAAAGAAGAAGCCCTCTCCCTGACAGACTCCGGTTACGAGGTCTATCAGGCTCCGCCGCTGGACCCGGAGTACGCTAAAGACTTCGCCGCAACGCTCGCGGATGAGTTGTACGGAATAGAGGCAGCTTCAGACAACCGGGTAAGAGTCGTCCGGACAGCGGAAGAGCTAAATGACTGTCTACAGATCGGTGTTCTCGCGGCGATCCTGCACTTCGAGGGAGCAGAGAACCTCGGCCCGGACCCCGGCGCGCTGGAAATTTTCTACGACGCCGGGCTGCGGTCCCTAGGCTTCGTGTGGAGCCGGCCGAACGCCTGCGCGGAGGGCGTACCGTTCAGGTTCCCAGCTTCACCGGACACCGGTCCCGGGCTGACGGACGAGGGGAGAGACCTCGTCCGCGAGTGCAACCGGCTCGGGGTGATGATCGACGTTTCCCACCTCAACGAGAAAGGCTTCTGGGGCGTGGCAAAGCTTTCGGAAGCCCCGCTCGTGGCGACCCACTCTAACGCCCACGTCCTCTGCCCCGTTACCCGGAACCTCACCGACCGTCAGCTAGACGCCATCCGCGACTCGGACGGGATGGTCAGCGTGAACTTCGCCGTTCACTTCCTGCGGGAAGACGGTAGAGAAGACGCGGACACCCCGCTCGAAACGGTGGTGCAGCACGTAGACTACCTCGTTGATCGCCTCGGCATAAACCGCGTCGGATTCGGCTCCGACTTCGACGGAGCTACGGTCCCGCAGGCGTTGGGAGACGCCTCGGGTCTGCCGAAGTTGCTGGAGGCGCTCCGCGACCGCGGCTACGGAGCACCCGAGCTGCGGAAGCTCGCGCACGGGAACTGGGTCCGGGTGCTGCGGAAGACCTGGAAGGGCTAGCTCCGGCTAACCTGGGGGCCAGGACATCTTGCGGCCCCCGATCAGGTGCAGGTGGATATGATCCACGGTCTGATTCGCATCAACCCCGTTATTGAATACCATCCGGTAGCCATTCTCCAGTCCCTCACTGGCGGCGACCTTCTTCGCCACGAGGAACAGGTGCCCGACCAGCGGAGCGTCCTCCTCCGTAAGATCGTCGAGGCTTTTTATCGGCTTACGGGGGACGACCAGCACGTGGACCGGGGCCTGCGGGTTTATGTCGCGCAGGGCTATGCACTCGTCGTCCTCGTAGATAATGTCACCCGGTATCTCCCGGTCCATAATCCTCTGGAACAGCGTTTTTTCGGCCATAGCCGGGCAGGTTATCCGCAATGGGTTCCCGGTTCAAGCGGATACTTACCGGATAAAGTCCGTATCGGCGGGCAGACCTTTTATGTAAGCGGCTATGAGGCGGGCGCAGTTTTCGAGGTCTTCGAGGTCGACGATCTCGTTCGGCGAGTGCATGTAGCGGTTCGGGGCGGAGACGAGGCCCGTGGCGATGCCGGCCCGCTGGAACTGGATGGCGTCGGCGTCGGTGCCCGTAGAGCGCGCGTCGGCCTCTAGCGTGTACTCCATACCCTCCCTTTCGGCGGCCTCTATGATCCCGTCCGTAACCACCGGGCTAAGGACGCTGGCCCGCGTGACGACCGGACCGCTGCCGAGCGCGTGGTCACCGTGCTCGTTTTTCGGTATCCCGGCCGTGTCGGTCGCGTGGGTGACGTCCACCGCTATCGCCGCGTCGGGGTCGAGCCCGTAGGACGAGGTCCGGGCGCCGTAGGCCCCTATCTCCTCCTGAACGCTGGCGACCGCCACGACCCCGGCAGCGAGGCCGTCCTCCTCGGACAGGAGCCGCAGCGCCTCCAGCACGACAAAAGCCCCGATCCGATTGTCTATCGACCGCGACGCGATGCGGCCGTTAGGTAGCTCCAGAAACGGCTGGTCTACAACGGCCACATCCCCGACCCGGACCTTCTCTTTCGCCTCGTCCCCGTCTTTGGCGCCGATGTCGATCCAGAGGCTCTTCAAGGTCGAGGCCTTCCGGCGCTCCTCGGGTTCCATGACGTGGATGGCCTTTTTCCCAATAACGCCCGGGACTTCGCCGTTTCTCGTCTGGAGCAGTACCCTCTGGCCGACGAGGACCTGTGGGTCCCAGCCCCCAACCCCCGTGAAATGGAGCATACCGTCGCCATCGACGTGGGTGACCATCAGCCCGATCTCATCTACGTGACCCGAGAGCATGATCTTCGGGGTCCCGCCGCCGTTTAGTGTGGCGAACGAGTTGCCGAGCCGGTCGCCCCTCACCTCTCCGGCGAACTTGCCAGCTTCGGTACGCCAGATCTCCGCTACCGCATCCTCGTAACCGCTCGGTCCCGGCGTCGAGAGCAGGTTTTTTAGAAAATCGTACGACTCATCCCTCATAAAAGTTCCTTCCAAATACTAACGGCGGTGACCCCGCTAGACCGCTATTTGCAAATCCAGGTGACCGGTACCCCGGTGCTCGCCGGCCTTACCGACCAGCGCGTACGGAATGGTAACCTCAAAGCCCTCCGAAAACGGGTTCGGCTCGAAACGCAGGGTCCGCGGGTCTTCCCAAACCGGAGAGAAGGTCTTCTCTCCGAACTTCAAACCATTTTTGTACCACGAGACCTCGTTGTGCCCCGGCTCATTCAAACACACGAAGAGCGAGAAATTGTCGCAGAGTTGCAGCAGCCGGAAGTTATAGTCGAGGTTCGCAAGCTCCTCTCCGGACATCTGCTCTTTGAGCCTTTTCTGCCGGCTCTCCTCTCCTTCCCGGAACTCCTCGGCTTCGGGTACCGACTCCCGGACGAGCGAGTGGTAGTGGAGGCTACACAGGCAGGCGGCGTAGGGGTCGGCAGCTTCTATTTGGTCCAGGCCCCGCCGGTAAGCTTCTATCCTCTGGGGTAGCGGGTACTCCGTGAAGTTGCAAGGCTTTTCTTTTTCGGTGTCCCAGATAACTTTCCGGTCCAGTTCTTTCCACGCGAGGTCGTGCTCGTTGATGGCGTAGAGTGTGGACTCCAGAGGCCGCGGTTCCCCTGCGAAGTGTCGGGCGAACTCCCCGGACACTTTCGCGTGCTCGTACTGCTCGACGAGCAGAAAGCCGTCTCCGCTATCTCGTACTATCATCTATTTCACCCCCACGCGACCCGTTCCGGCTGACTTTAGTGTACCGAACATCCGCGGTCCGGCTGGACTAACCGTAAAGCTACATTACCGGCCGGCGGTCGATGGCGAGCGGGGCTTGCAGGCTCTCGTCTCCGAGGAACGCTTTTTGCACCTCGTCGAAGTGTTGTTCGGGCACGGCAACCAGTACCAGGCCGAGGCCGTGAGAGAACTTCTCCTCCCACTCTTCGGCCAGACGCTCCGGGAGCGCCATACCGAGTAGCTTCTTTTTTACCTGCGGCCGGCGATGGTAGATGGCCAGCCCGACTATCGCCGCCAGGGTAAGCACCGTCTGGACCACTATTCCGGTCGGCAGGTGTATGGCTCCCATAAGGACGCTCGTGGCGGTAACCGCCAGAAACGTGCTCGCGAACTCGAACCACTGCATCTGCGAGAGGCTGCTCTCGACCTTCTCTACCCGAGCTCCGGGTAGCGTTACCTCGATAAGCTCTCTGTCCCGGCGCCGCGCCAGTACGACCATCGACTCCGTCTCCGAGCCGCGCTCCGAGATCCGCTCGCCGAGACTGCTCAGAGAGCGGAGATTCGGAGCTACGGCCCCGACGGTGTAGTAACGTTGAATACCCATAGAGCAATTTGTACCCCGTCCGTTACAAAATACCGGTAACCAGCTTCACGCGGCTACCGCCGAGGATAGCAGGAGGAGGCTCCCCGAGATCCCGATACCTATAAGGGCGCCGGCGACAACGTCCGAAGGGTAGTGGACGCCGAGGTAGATCCGGGAGAAGGCTACCAGCAGTCCTGCCGGGATCAGAGCCGGCGCGAGAGCGGGGTAGATGACGGACAGCAGCATCGCCCCCGAGGCCGCCGTCGCCGAGTGCCCAGAGGGAAAAGAGCTCGAACTCGGGGTCTTTATGAGCGGCAGTATGTCGGTGTCGGCAACAAAGGGCCGGGTCCGGTTGAAAAGATACTTCGACCCTTCGGCGGAGAGCCACGACAGCGCGACCCCCGTCCACGGCAAGAGCACGTTGGCCGGCTTCCAGCCACCCAGCGGAAGGGCCACCACCGCAGAGACGCCCCACAAAGCCCCGGCGGTCCCCGCAACCGTAAACGCGCGCATCACCGGCGTCAGAGGCTTCCGCTTGTAGTGAAATACTGTCCGGAACAGCGACCGGTCCCAGTGGTACACCTTTTCCGCGAAATCTCTCAGCGCCCCTCCCCGGCGCGGAAATCCATTACTTCGTCTCCGGGGACGCTTCCTCGGAAGCTCCTTTTTTGTTGTTTCTGGTAAAACGTTTCTGCGACCCGATGACCTGTCCGTAATTCAGCAGGGTCACGAGCACGAGCCCCCCTACGATGTTGCCCAGCGTAGCGGGCAGCAGAAAGCCGCCGAGAAACTGCGACCACGAGGTCTCGTTGGCGAAAACGCTGATCAGGACTTCAGAAGACCCGACTATGCTGTGCGTTAACCCTCCGGCCGGTATCAAGAAAGCCAGAAACCAGATAAAGACCAACTGCGACACCGTGTCCTGGGAAGCGGCCACCAACCACGCCATGAGCGCGACCAGCCAGCCGCCGAACACCGCTTTCAGCGCCATGGTCCAGAACCCGTAGTCCAGCTTACCCGCAACGTAACTTAGCAGTACCTCCTGGGCGGACGGAGTTAAGACCTGCGCATAGACCACGACCGACGAGAAGATGGTTACGCCGACGAGGTTCGCCAGGAAGATCACCGCCCAAAGCCGGAACATGTTTGGTATCGCCCGGTGGTCCGTGAGCGCCACGGTAACCGGCGTAACGGTGTTCTCGGTAAAGAGCTGCGCCCGGCCGAGAATTACGATGATAAAACCTATCGGGTAGACGAGCATCGCCGTAAGGCCTATCTGGCCGGTCATCGCGCCCACCACAGCGAGCGCCAGCGCGCTGAACGAAACGTTAAGCCCGGCGGCGACCCCGCTGAAAGCCAGGCCCGCGTTCGCCCGCTGAAGCTCTTTATTTCCGTCTTCGACTACGGCTTCTAGTATCTCGCCGGCCGTCTTTGAGGCTGCCATAGGCTGGATATCGTACTACACATTTTCCCCTTGGAATTTAAGACGCTTCACAGGCCGGAAAGTTACACGCCAAAGTGCGGAGTTAGCCCGCAACTTTCTCAAGTAGAATATGGTGCACCACACGTCAACCTCATAGACAGGAGAGTAGAAATCGTGCAAAGAGAGATCCTGGAGCAGACCATAGAAGACGCCCGCAACGAGGAATCGAACCTCGTTATCTGGGACCGCCGGGACACCTTTACCGTTGAAGCTAAAGACCTCGGGGAACTGGAGCTCGCCGACGGCTACTTGAAAGCCCGGATGCAGGACGGTAAAGCGACGGTCTACGTGGAGTATGACTCCATCTACAAGCTGGTCGTGGAGAAGGACCGCACGAGCCGCAGGTCCGGCCCCCGCGCCGGTTTCGGCTCGGCCGCTAGCTAAAGTCCTCAGAGAGAGCTACTAGCCAGACTCCACGACCTCCGTCCGGACTTCCGATCCCGGATACATCTCCGGTGCGGGCGGCGGTCGTCGCCAACGGGAGGCCGGCAAAGAGGGCGCAATAGGGAGCGCCTGGGAGGGGCTGGATCTCAGCCTCAAGTCCCTAGAGGCCGGGATGGACGGGAAGCCGCAGTCCGCAATGTAGTTGTCGGCGCTGGTCAGGTAAAGGGCTCCAGTTTCCCCAGCCATCCTGAGTTGCGGCACGGTCCGGTAAGCCGCTCGCTCTAACTCGTCCGTTTCCCCCGACCGTACCCGGCCGCTACGTCCTCTCTGGCCGGGCGTCGAGCCGCACCTCTACCTGACGGGCCTTCTCACCCGGCGTTACCACGGTAAGCTCTATCTTCTCGCCCGGTTTTAGAGCGTTTACTATTTTTATGACGTCGTTCGAGGACGATACCCGGTCCCCCTCGACCTTTGTAATGACGTCCCCGATAGCTATCGGCAGACCTTCGAGGCCTTCGATCTCCGGCCTCCCTTCCGCCCCCCGGATGCCGGCTTCCGCCGCCGGACCTCCCTCGACGACCTCGCCCACGATGGCCCCGTTCTCCGGCAGTCCGTACTCCTCCGCCAGCTTCTCCGGCGGGACGCCCGAGTACACCGACAACTCCTCCACGCTCACCGGCTCCATCCGGACCCCGATGTAGCCGTGGGCGACCTCGCCCGTCGTTATGAGTTGCCGGACGACCCCTTCCACGACGTTCGCCGGGACCGCAAAACCTACCCCTTGAAAGCTGCCCGTATCACTTTTTATCTGGGAGTTCACCCCGATAACGTTGCCGCTGGAGTCCAGGAGCGGTCCGCCGGAGCTGCCCGGGTTGATCGCCGCGTCCGTCTGCACCGCCCCGTTTATGGTGTAGTTGTTGGGAGCCTTGATCGGGCGCCCCGTCCCGCTCACAATGCCGGTCGTAACGCTGGTCCCGACGTTTAGCGGGTTGCCGATGGCGATGACCGGCTCCCCAACGCTAACCGCGTCGGAGTCTCCGAGCGTTAAGGGCTCCAGAAGCTCTTTCGGAGCGTCGATCTTTAAGACCGCGGTATCGGTCGACGGGTCTTCTCCCGCTACCTCGGCGTCAAAGCGGTCGCCGCTGGAGAACCTTACCGAGACCGCGTTCGCCCCCTCGACCACGTGCTGGTTGGTCACGATGTGACCGTTCTTGTCCAGCACAAAACCCGAGCCGCCGCCGGGACCCCGGTCGGAGGCCACGTCCACGCTGACCACGCCCGGACCGAACCGGTTGTACACGTCTTCTACCGCTAACCCCGAACCGTCCCCCACCGGCTTGCTCCGCGAAGCCTCCGGGGTCGTGGACCGGTTTATCGTTACGTCGCCCACACCGTCTTCTAGCAGGGGCACCATCGCCAGTACAAAAACCGTGGCGATGAGACCGCCGATCACCGCCGACACCAACGCAGTTATTGCAGTTTTCAGATAATTCCTTCCACTCTTCTTCTACCGCACACCACGGTCTTTATACTACTTTTCGCCGGGAACGCTTTTTTAGCCTTCTAGCAGCCTTCACGCCTGCAGCATCTCCTGTCTCACAATGCTCAGGGAAGAAATCTTCCACTCACCGCCCTCGTTTAAGAGGCTCCAGGAGACCGTGTTGCGCTCCGTACGGTCCGTGTGCTCGGCTACGGTAACCCCCGTAACCGTCGCGGTGCTTCCCGAAACCCGGACATTAGGACCTTCTACAAAGGTGATCCGCTCCAGCGTCCCGAACTGTCGGCTCCACTGCTGCTGCGTCGGGGCGTTTCTCTGGCGAAACCCCTGAGATAACAAGTTATAAGACACCCCATAGTCCCCGCTGGCAGCCGTACTGTAAAGCTGGCGCACCGTCTGAGCGGCGGCTCTACCGGAAAGAGCCGCCTCCGGGGAGTCTTCCCGCGACTGCCCGGGTCTTTCGCCAGAACTATCCTGTTGACCGTTCTGAGGAGCCCCGGAGTCCGCGCTGTCTCCGGGATCTCCCCCGGAATTCCCGGAACCGGAAGCTTCACCGGACGGCGTCTGTTGCTGAGGGTCCGGAGACGGGTCGCCTCCATCCGACCCGGAGGCGTCGGGCGTGTCACCGGGCGGCGCTTCTTCTTGCTGTCCGGACGGCTGGGAGCCGTCAGCGCTACTATCGGTAGCGTTCGCGTTGAGGAACGTAAAGACCGTTCCCGCTGCGAGGGCGAGTAGTAGAGCGACCGCGGCGACCGCCAGGACCGGGCTCCGCCGACGCCCCGACCGCACGGCTCCGGCTGAGTACCGGGCGGACGGGCGTGCACCCTGCGGAGCCCGTTGCGCCGGAGCGGGCTTTGTCGCGTAGGTTCTGTTTCTTTCGGCGTTGCTCCCGACTGTGGAAAGCTCGTACCCGAGGGTCTCGGCGCTCGGGCGCCGCGCGGGGTCTTTTTCGAGACAATCCATGATCAGGGCTCCAAGGTCTCCGCCCAGCTCCGGGTTATAAGCGCCGGGTGAGATCGGGTACTCCGAGACCTGCCGGGTCGCAACCTCCATCGGGGTACCGCTGAAAGGCGTCCGGCCCGTCGCCGTCTGGTACAGCGTCGCCCCTAGAGAGTAGACGTCGCTCTTGGGCGTGACTTCCCCTCCCCGGAGTTGCTCGGGAGCGGAGTAGAGCGCCGTGCCCAGGTAGAACCCCGTCCGGGTAACACCCTGAACGTCCAGCGCCCGCGCTATCCCGAAATCTGCGAGCTTCGGCCGGCCGGTCTCGTCCAGAAGAATATTGTGCGGCTTTATATCCCGGTGGATGATCCCCTTTTCGTGAGCGTGGGATAAACCCGCGCACACCCCGGAGCCGAGCCGGGCCAACTCCTCCCTGGATAGAAAACCTCTGTCGTCTATGAGTTCTTTGAGGTCGCCACCGGAGACGTGCTCCATGACTATGTAAGAGACTCTCTGCCCATCCAGGTCTCCCTCCCCCGCGTCGTAGACCTGAACGATGTTCGGGTGAGAAAGCCTCGCCGCGGTCCGTCCCTCGCGCCGGAAACGCTCCCCCATCTCCGCGTCACCCTCCTCGGGCCAGAGCACCTTTACGGCAACGGACCTCTCAAGGACCTCATCGTGACCCAGAAAGACCTGGGCCATCCCCCCGGCCCCGAGCTCGCGGTCGAGGACGAACCTGTCATCTAATCTAGCCACAAGACATATTGTACGGTAGATTCCTACTCGCTCGCGAAGATAATGGGGTGCAGGGCACAGGGCTCACACCAGAAATACCCCGCCCGGTCTCACCGCTTTCCGCCAATGTCGAGGTATACGGCGGATAGACCAACCGGGCATGTCTCGTACCCGGGGTAAACCGCCGCCCACACGCCGGCTGGGGAGTTGAGGAGTACGTTCCTGAGCAAGCTCCCAGGTCTACCCGGGCCTAGATGACCTCCCGGCCCATCGCGCTCGCGAACGGCTGCAGGACACCTTTAAGGCCGAGCAGCGCCTCTATCGGAAGCGCCTGCTCTCCGTCGCACAAAGCCTCCTGCGGCTCGTGGTGGCTCTCGACCATCAGTCCGTCAGCCTCCGCCGCGACGCTCGCCTTGCTCAAGGGCACTACTAGGTCCCGGCGGCCGGCGGCGTGGGAGGGGTCCACGATCACCGGCAGGTCCGTCAGGCGTTTCGCCACGATTACCGCCGACAGATCCAGCGTAAAACGGGTCGCCGTCTCGAACGTCCGGATGCCCCGCTCGCACAAGACCACGTTGTCCCCACCGGCGCTCGTGATGTACTCCGCGGCCTGCAGCCACTCCTCGACCGTCGCCGAGAGCCCGCGCTTCAGTACAACCCCGTGACGCGTCCCGGCGATAGCCGCCCCGATGCGCTTCAAGAGGGAGAAGTTCGCCATGTTGCGGGCCCCGATCTGGATGACCTCGGCGTGCTCCATGACCTTCTCGATATCGTACGGGTCCATGACCTCGGTCACGACCTTGAGGCCCATCTCCCCCGATACCTCGGAGAGTATTTCGAGCCCTTCTTCGCCCAGTCCCTGGAAGGAGTACGGGGAGGTGCGGGGTTTAAAAGCGCCGCCGCGGACGTACTCAAAGCCCGCCTGTTTAACGGCTTTCGCGGAAGCTAGAAACTGCTCGTAGCTCTCGACCGTGCAGGGACCGGAGATAACCCGGAAGGAGTTCGGGCGGATCATGCCGTTCTCCGTTTTTACGTCGGTCTTTACGCCGGCTGCGGCGGTCGTGCTGGCTGAAACGTCCATTTTTATCTAGAAAACTCCCCGCGTTGAATCTCAAGGTCCCGGATGCGGTGCAGGATTAACTCGAATATATCGCGCATCGAGGAGTCGTAGATAGGCCCCGGGTTCTCCTCGGCGACTTTCCGGAGGATCTCCTCTTCCCGCCGCGGATCGAACAGCGGTACGCCCGCCTCGCTTTTTATCGCCCCGAGCTCCTGCACGATCTGCGCCCGCTCGTTCAGTATCCGCACCAACTCCCGGTCGACCTCATCGACCCTGGTCCGTAACTGCTCTACCCTGTCACTTACTTCCGGATTATTCATAGTCGACCGATTCTATATACAGTACCCACGGAAGGCAACCACCCGACCGCTAAGTATCTTGCTCACTCCTCCACACACCCTCCCGAGGCTCGAAGATAGCCACGGTGTCATTCTCGAACGCCGTCCGGTACAAATCCGGGCGCCCGGCGAACGCCTGCCAGTCTACACCGGGGTATCCCTTGGCGATCACCACGTACCGGATGTCATGCCTCTCCAGTATCTCCCCGGTACGCTCCCCATCGGGATGTTGCAGCACCCACTGCGAAGCCACTAGTGGTTCTTTCCCGGCGGGCGGCAGAGACCTCGGGTCCTGTATCCGGCGCTCCGGGTAAGACTGTAGCTCCGTGTAACCTCCCAGGGCGAGCGCGGCCCGGTTCGTGGCACCCGGACCTATATCCGGGGTCGAGATTATGTTCCCGCCCGTGTTGTGGTCCCGGAGCCACTCGCCAGCCGACGCCACCTCCGGCGTAATAACGTCCGCGCTCGGCTCCCGGGCGGCCGCGAGGTTCTGCCCGCCCTGAAAGACCACCGCCACGACCGCCACAAGGACCGCCGCCACCGCAACGAGCCTCGTTAGCCAAGCCGCGGGCCGCGGCCAGGGCGGCAGGTAGGCCACGCGCAGCAGGGCGGCGAACGCCAGGGCCGCGAATATAGAGAGCGGCAGGCCGAAGTCGCGCTCAAAGCGCTGCGGAAAACCGCTGAGCGACGTGAGGCTGCCGGCAAAGAGCAAGAAGCCCCACAGGAGTAGCGTCACCCGCGCGAGCTTCTGCGCCGGCTCTTCCCGGTAGCCGGGCCAGAGGCCGGCCAGCAGCAGGAGACCGCCGCCAAGCCCGAGCCACAAGACCGGTTGGGTGACGGTTTCGATCAGGTGCCCGAGGCCCAGCGGCTCCTGGGAGCCTATCGCGATCGAGACGGCCTCGCCCCCGGCGCCGGAGTCCGAGCCACCCAGGAGCCCGCCGAGAAGCCGCGGCAAGTCGTATGTGCTCCAGGCATAGAGAATGGACAAGACGCCGAGCAGACCACCCGACAAGACCAGCGCGAAAGCCGTTCTCCGGTAGTGGACCAGCAGCAGGTAGGGCAGGGCCGAAACGGCGACCAGCGACAGCAATATCGCCAGGTAGAAGCTAGCCACGGAGTGGTAGAGCACCACGGAGGACCCGAGAAGGGCGAAAAGAACCCCCGATCGGACGGAGGGTGAGCGGTAGAGCCGGACGAGGGCCGCGACCGTCAGGACTAGTAAAAACTGCGCGGAGACGAGGTTCGGGTAGCGGGCTTCGGCGATGTTCGCGTAGGTGCCGGCGAGCAGCACCCCGGAGAAAAAGGCCGCCGCCACCCCGCACGGCCAGCCGCCGAGGGTGCGGGCGAGCGTGTAGCTCGCGAGAGCGGGCAAGAGCAGTAACGAGGGACCCAGAACCGGGAAGACCTCCAGCGGCCCGAGACCGCTCAGCCGTGAGACCACCGCGACCAGCGTGGCGTACCCCGGCGGATAAACCAGGTACGAGCCGTACTCCCCGGCGGACAGCATGGCGTTCGCCATTACCGCGTGGGAATACTGGTCTCCGCCCCGCAAAAACGGCCAATCGTGCAGCACAGGACCTAGATAACCCCGCAACAGCGTCAGAGAGAGCACCGCCGCCAACAGCAGCCGCCGCAACGCCGGACGCGGGTCCGCCACCGCCGGCGCGAGCAACGGTTCGGCCAGGTCTTTCGGGGGGCCGAACCGCAGGTACGCTGCAAGGCCGGTCGCGAACACGGCCAGCAAGGAGACCAGGGCGACGCTGGTCGTCACGCCGCCTCCGGTGAGGCGGGCACCTGAAAGCGCGGCCGCCGAGACCAGTGTGGCCGAGAGTGCCACCGAGAAAACCAGCCGCTCCGCGAGACCGGCGGTCCGTCCCAGGACAGCGGCCCAGAAAAAACCGGGGACGATACCGACGAGGGTAGCGGCGAACAAGGCCCGGAGGAGATCCACTAGCAACCGCCGCTCCTCACGCTTTTAGCCCCGGTTAACCGTTGCCGAGCTGGTCGCGGTCTACCGCGTAGAGGTGGTACCTCTCGCTGGGAGTGTCGACGCGGGAGATGCCCGGCAGTTGTCGCAGCTCGTTCTCGGGCGGGGAGTCGGCGAAAGTCAAGACGTAGTCCGCCTCGTAGCGCAGGATAATGTCGGCCACCTCCTCGACCGTAGCCCCGGTGTAGAACCGCTGCACGTCCCGGTTGTTCTGAGGCACCTCTATTTTTCCGCCGACCTGCTCCTCAAGGGCCTCCAGATTATCCAGGACCGGCGCGCCCCGGAAGCTCACCACGTTTAACTTCTCCGAGTAGGCCGGGATGGCGAGATTCTCCTGGTCCGGCGCGAACACGACGCTCTGCTGGTCTATGTTGCGTCCCATCCACGGGAAGATGGGGTCCTGTAGAAAGCCGGCCTGGGGAGGCACGTCCCGGAGGTCGTAGACGGCTTTGACGTTCGGCAGGTACACGGGGGCGGCGGCAACCGTTAGCGCCAGCATCAGGCCGAGCGGCAGGAACTTTGTAAACCCTCGTGAGAAGCCCCGCCGCGCCATCCAGCGGGCCGCGTACCCGGTGGCCTCCCAGAGCATCCAGCCGACGGCGAGCAGGGCCGCCAGCGGTATGGGCCACGCCATCCGGTAGAGCTGGCCGGGAGCGATGATCTCATCTCCCACGAACGTCGCCACCGGCGGCACGTAGCTCACCACGGTCGCCGCAAAAAGCACGCCCAGAATGAGCTGGGCGGCGAGGCTGCGCTTTAAGCGCCACAACAGAAATGGCACGCCGACCAGATATGCCGCGGCTATCGCCGGGATAAACAGGATGTACGGGTGCATGATGTAGAGCCCGCCACCAAGCTCGTAGATGTTTTTCCAGCCGGTCCTGACAAAGACCTGGTTCGCCAGCACCTCCGGGGGTGTTGCGCCTATGTCGGCAGGGTACGCGGCAGTCGCGGGCGAGATGCCGGCTACCAGAAGAAAGAGCGCGGGCGGCAGGAGGATACCGAAAAGTCCGAGCCCGAGGCTTACCGCGCCCGTCCAGGCCCTCCGCTGCCGGAAGTTCGCCGCCAGGTGAACGGCGCCGAAACCCGCGACCGAGAGACCTATCACCGCCAGGGCTATCGGGTGTACCGTGACCACCGCCGCGCACAGAAACGCGAAGACCATCAGGTACTTGAGCTTCCGGCCCTCCAGGAAAACCGCCGCGAGAGCCAGGATCACCGGCAGGAACACAAAGCGCGCGAAGAACTTGTCCTGGACCATCCGGCCAACGAACTCGCCGCCGAAGCTCGTGCCGATCGAGAGCCCGAGGTGGACCAGTAGGAACAAAGCGTACAACGAAGCGGCGAACAGCGCCGCGGCCTCGCTCTTGAATAGTACGCGGGAGAGCGCGTAGAACGCCAGGAGCGACACCACGACCAGCATGGGAGCCAGGTAGTAGAGCACCAGGTTTACCGGGTCGAGGCCGGAGACGCGAGAGAGGGCTGCCTGTATAAGAAACCAGCCGTTGATCTGTATGCGAGAAAACGACACTTCGTTGCCGAAGTATGGGTTGTACAAAGCGAGCCGGTCCGTGGTCAGGAACTCCCGGACCCACGCTAGGTAGTTCCACGTGTCGCCGTCCACGAGCGGCACCTTTACTCGGGAAGCGAAAACCAGCAGCCCACCGAGGAACGCAAAGGGAATCCAGAGCAGTCTGGACGCGGGCTCCAGGCCCTCGCCCTTCTCCACCTCCGGCAGCCGCTTGCGGAATGCCACGACCGCGGCCGCCACTAGAAAACCAGCCACGACGGCGCCCGCTACCCAGAGGTAGGTCTCCGGGCTCTGGTGCGTTACGAGCATCGGGACCGCTATCACCCCGAAGATGGACGTACTGATCGCAAACCCCACAGGTACGAGCGCAACTCCCGGGAAATACTCGCGCAAGAGCCAGTGCGAGACCAGCAAGCCGGGTATCAGAAATAAAGCGACAGCGCCCGCAAAGACAAGGATCGGCACCCCCCCGAACACCGCCCGGAGAGGTCCGAGTGTCAGAAGGGCCAGCAGACCCAGCAGTACTATCCAGGTTTCCAGAAAACGACCGCGGCGAACCAAAAATCTCCTCGCAAGCAATCCCTAACCGACGGCTCTATTCTACTGTTCCGGCATACCTCTAGCTTGAGAGACGCCGTCGGATATTTCTAGTGGCTAGGTCGCGGTAAACCGCGGGTAGTTCGTTGAAAGCCGTCCCTCCGGAGGCTAGTCTATGCAGCTAGCACTAACAAGTAGTTGGCGGCCGGGTTCGGACCGGTCAACCGGTCACGGCGAGGAGCGCTGGCAGTTGAAGTTTAGAGCGGAGTTAGACCCCTTACGTCCCTACGTACCACCGAAGTCCTGGAGGATGGCGGCAGAGGGAACGGACAACGACAATTACGCGAAGTTAACCTCCAACGAGCTCGCTTTCGGGCCTTTGCCCGAGGCCGAGGCTGCTATCTCGGAAGTACTGCCCCGCGCCAACCGCTACCCCGACAGCCACGCCACCCGGTTCCGCGAGGCCATAGCGGACGCTAACCCCGGCGCCGAACCACGCAACGTCGTGGTCGGCAACGGGTCGAGCGAGGTGTTACTGAACCTGCTCCAGTTGCTGCCGGGGGTCCCCGGCGGAGAGGTCGTCTTTCCCTGGCCGTCGTTCAGCCTCTACCCGACGCTCTGCACGGTGCTGGGTATGACGGCCCGGCCGGTGCCCCTGACGGAAGGGGGCGGGATGGACCCCGAAGCCCTGCTCTCCGCGGTCGGACCGGAGACGCGGGCCATGATCCTGTGCAACCCGAACAACCCGAGCGGCGCGTACCTGACGTTGGATCAGGTCCAGGGACTGGCGGAGGAACTGCCGGACGAGATGCTCCTGATAGTCGACGAGGCCTACGTGGAGTTCGTCGACGACCCCGGCTACGCAGACTCCCACTCCCTGGCTCTTGAAAGCGACAACGTCGTGGTGGCCCGCACGTTCTCTAAAGCACACGGGCTCGCGGGCCTCAGGGCCGGTTACGGCATCGCGCCGGAGAGGGTCGCCGACTATGCCGAGCGGGTGCGCTTTCCGGTCTCGGTCAACCTGGTCGCCCAGGTCGCGGCCACGGCCTCGATGCTAGCCGGGGACAAAGTCCGGGCGCGGGCCGAGTTCGTGGTGCGGGAACGCAGCCGGCTGCAAGAGGCTTTCAGAAACGCGGGGCTCGACTTTATCCCCTCGCAAGGAAACTTCATTATGGTCCGCTTCGGGGCGGATGCTTTTGAGAAGGCGGGGGTTCTGGTGCGGGAGGGCGAGGCCCTGGAGTATCCGGGGTGGAGCCGGGTCACCGTTGGCAACTCCTCCGAGAACGACCGGGTTGTAGGGGCGATCTCCTAGTTATGGAGTTCAAGAGGCGCACCCTCGGCATAGCGGGCGTCGGCCTCGTCGGGGGCTCGGTCGGGCTCGCCGCCCGCAAAGCCGGTTGGGAGGTCGTCGGCGTCGACCAGCCGGAGGTCCTGGAGAAAGCGGTCGAGTTCGGCGCGATAGACCAGCCTTCCACCATAAAAGAAGCCCGCGGCGCGGACTTCCTCGTTCTGGCGGCCCCAATATCCGAGGTGGCCTCGATGCTCGGGGATCTCTCCCCGACGGACGCTGTCGTGACCGACGTAGCCAGTACCAAAGCCAACATTGTGGGCGAAGCCGAGGCGAGGAGTTTGCGCTTTGTCGGCGGACACCCGATGGCCGGCAGCCAGCTAGCGGGGGTAGCCAACGCCCGGGCCGACCTCCTGCGCGGCGCGCGGTACTTTCTCACCCCCACCGGCCGGACAAGCCCGGAAGACTACCGGGAGGTCGCCTCTTTCGTGCGTTCTTTAGGAGCTTCCCCGACGGCGGTGGACCCCGAGAAGCATGATCTCCTTATGGCAACGCTCTCGCACCTGCCGCACCTGATGGCCGTAGCGCTACTCAGGGTCGCCTCGGACATCTCGCCCGAGGCGCTGTCTTTCGCGGGTCCCTCTTTTCGGGACCTGACCCGCGTCGGGGCCTCGAACCCGGCACTCTGGTCCGACATCCTGGCCGAGAACTCGCAGGCGCTCGGGGTCGCGCTCGGGGCTTTCGCGGGTGCCATGGCCCAACTTGGTAGTGAGATCTCCTCCCGCGACACCGTCGAGCGCCGCTTCCAGGAAGCCCGCAAAGCGTACGACGACCTCGGCGGCATCCTCATAGAAAGCACCGGCCGCAACACGGACCTCGCCGTACCCGTAGAGAATGAACCCGGCGTCTTCGCCCGGGTTACGACCCTCATGGGAAAGAACAACATAAACATCCTCGACCTCTACGTCCGCCACTCCGACACCGAGCGCGCCGCCCTGATCCTTACCCTGGACGCCGACGCAGCTCTCCTGGCCCGGGAACTACTGATCTCAGAAGGTTTTAGAGCAGAAATTACCCCGTAACAAACCGGAGAACTTCCCCGCAACATAAAGCCGCCCAGACACCGGTACTCACTACCCGTGGCACAGCCGCGCGGTACCGGCTATTTTTCTCTCATCAGCAATAGTTGCGCCTAAAGTACTATGTATACGCGTTCCAAAGGCTGCTAGCATCTAGCCGTTATGTCTACTTAGAGGCTAGGGGAAAAGGTTGAGTCACCGGATAAAAACGTATTTTCTTGTGGGTATGTTCGGAGTGGTTCTACTAGGTTTACTAGTATTTCTGGGCTTAAACACCTTTGGTACTGAAAACGAGAATTCGGCGGCGGTAGCGGCCGAAGAGCAGGCTGCGGACAAGAAAGCGGATCGCGAGTCGGCCGAGCAAGAAGAAGCGGCAAAACAAGAAGCGGCAGCAAAGCAAGAAGCGGCCAAGCAGGAAGAGGAGCGCAAGGCCGCCGAGGAAGAAGCGGCGAGACAGGAAGAAGAGCGCAAGGCCGCTGAGGAAGAAGCGGCCAAGCAGGAAGAGGAGCGCAAGGCTGCCGAAGAGCAAGCCGCCGCTCAAGAGCAAGCCGCCGCTCAAGAGCAAGCTGCCGCTCAAGAGCAAGCTGCCGCTCAAGAGCAAGCTGCCGCTCAAGAGCAAGCTGCCGCTCAAGAGCAAGCCGCCGCTGAAGAGCAGGCACAACTCGATAGTTGGCGGGAAGCTGCTACCGAGCAGGCGGCGGAAGAAGAACAGGCGGCTCCCGGGCCGCAGCCGGTTCCCGAGCAGGAAGACGTTGAGCAGCAGGCGGCTCCGAGTAGCTCGGCGCTCAGTTTAACGGTGCCCAAGTTGGGCTTGTACAACAACGTCGTGGCTAACAGCGTTGACCCTGGCGTGTTGGCGCAGGGCGCCGGGAAGCTTCCCTCTTCAGGGTTTCCGTGGCAGTCGGGGTCTAACACTTATATCGCCGGGCACGTGTACGGGTATGAGGGTACCGGCAGTTGGCAGCAGTTCGCGGGCCTACCGGGCATGACGGCGGGAGATGAGATCTACCTGACCGACGCGGACGGTACCACTTATACCTACCAGGTCACCCAGATCTTGAACGTTTCGCCCTACGACACGTGGGTGGCAGCCCCGCAGGGACGCGACATGGTCAGCCTTCAGACCTGCACCGGACCCGGCTGGAGCCAGCGCCTGATAGTCCAGGCCGACCGGGTAGCCTAGAAGAATCACTAACTTCCAGCAAGTACCTTGATCGCGGGTCTCGGAATCTAACTCCGAGACCCGCCGTTTTTCTCTTACCGGCGGGCCACCCTCTCGAACAGGGCGTCGCACTCGGCCTCCAGTACGCCACCGGTAGCCGTAAAACCTTTCCAGGACGCTTTGTTGGATACCTCCTCGCAAGGCAGGTCTATCTGCGGCAGTTCGAGCCGCTTCAGGGTTTGTATCGAGGTACCGTAGACTACTTCCGGTATCTCGGACCACAGGATAGCGCCGGAGCACATGGGACAGGGCTCGGCCGTAGTGTAGAGGACCAATCTCGTAGGGTCAGCGTCCGGGCGGGAGTCGAAAAGGTCTATGATGGCGGCGGTCTCGCCGTGGAGGATAGGGCTTTTCCCGGCGTCGTTGACGCCCTCGGCTAGCACTTCTTCCGTTTGGGAGTCTACTATCACGCAACCGAACGGGGCGTCCGGGTTGCGGCGGGACAGCGTGATCGCCCGCCGCATGTACCGTTCGTGATCCAGGGCCACAGCTACCTACCCAACAGGTGCCGGAAAGCACCTTCGAGTTCCGGGTATTGATACGTGTAGCCAGTATTTCTCAGCTTCGCAGGCTCCATGCGGACGCTCGCCAGCAGCAGTTCGTCCGCGACCTCGCCGAGAACTATCTTGGCGGCCGGAGCCGGAAGAGGCGCCAGGGTCGGCCGGTTAAGAACGTTGCCTAGAGTCTTTGTGTACTCGCTGTTCGTCGGTGGCTCCGGGGTCGAGACGTTTACCGGACCTTCGAGGTTCTCTGTAGATAAAGAGTGGAGAATTACACCCATGACGTCGTCGATAGAAACCCAGCTCCAGTACTGGCGGCCGGACCCAATCTTTCCTCCGGCCCCAAGCTTGAAGAGCGGCAGCGTGGTCGCCAGCGCTCCCTCTTCAGCGCTCAAGACGATCCCAAACCGCAGGTTCACGACCCGGATGCCGGCCCGTCTCGCGGACTCCGCCGCCGCTTCCCACTCCCGGCACACCCTGGAGAGAAAGGTGTCTCCGGGAGCGCTCTCCTCGCGCAGCAACTCGTTGCCGCGGTCGCCGTAGTAGCCGCTCGCCGAGGCGCAGACCATGACCTCCGGCGGGTCGTCCAGGCCAGCCAGCGCCTCCGACAGGACGCGCGTGCCGTCCACCCGGCTGTCGAGGATACGGGACTTTTTCTGCGGCGTCCAGCGTCCTTTGGATATGTTATCCCCGGCGAGGTGCACGACCGCTCCGTGCCCCTCTAGCCCGGCTTTGTCGATGGTGCCCGACGAAGGGTCCCACCGGACCTCGTCTCCGGCTTCCGGTTCCCGGCGGACGAGTCGGGTAACGCCGTGGCCGTTACTCTTGAGGGCGGGGATCAGGTTCGAGCCGACGAGACCGCTCGACCCGCTGATAAGAACGTTCATGGCCCATCCTCTCTGGGTGCGGGTAACTTGAACTTACCCCCGCATGGTAACGCCCCGGCACCCTCCGGGCAGAGACGAAAGCTATGCTGGAGGGTGCCGGGGTTGCGGCCGGAAGTGGTGCTCTGGCCGGACCTACGCTTGCAGGTGCTGTTCTAGGAGCGGCATGTCGGCCGGGCCGAGCCGGTCGGAGGCGGTCTTTAGCTGGTGCCAGTGAGGGTAGATCAGTCGCGGAGCGCTGACCTCGTCCAGGCGCCGGCGCTCGTCGTCCGACAGTTTTAGCTCGGCGGCCTTGAGATTGTCGGCTAGCTGCTCGTCGGTGCGCGCCCCGACGACAACCGAGGCCACACCGGGACGTCCCAGCAACCACGCCAGGGAGACCTGGGAGGCGGACACGCCGTGCCCGTCGGCGATCTCCCCGAGCACGTCTATGATGTCGTAGAGCTTCTCGGTGTCGTACACGGGCGGCTCATCCCAACCCTCGACACGCCGGCCTTCGGAAACCTCCTTATCGCGCCCGTACTTGCCGGAGAGTAGACCACCGGCCAGCGGGCTCCACACCAGGATCGAGCACTCCTGGTCCAGGGCGACCGGGACCAGCTCATACTCGGCCTCCCGCGCTTGCAGGGTGTAGTGGATCTGCTGGCTGACATACCGCTGCAACCCTAACCGCTCGGAGGTCGCGAGCGCTTTCATTAGCTGCCACCCGGAGTAGTTCGAGGCGCCCACGTAGCGGACCTTGCCGTCGCGCACGAGGGTGTCCAGGGCCTCCAGCGTCTCCTCCATCGGCGTCAGCCCGTCCCACTCGTGCATCTGGTACAGGTCTATGTGGTCGGTGCCGAGGCGCTTCAGGCTCGCCTCGCACTGGCGGATGATGTGGTAGCGGGATAAGCCGGTCTCGTTCGGGCCATCCCCGACCGGCATGCGGGCTTTGGTAGCCAGGAGCACGTCCTCGCGGCGGCCGGATATAGCCTCCCCGAGTATCTCCTCGGACTGCCCGTCGGAGTACATGTCGGCGGTGTCGAACAGGTTCATACCGGCGTCCAGGCACATGTCGATCTGGCGCCGCGCGCCGGAGACGTCGGTGGAGCCGAGCATGCCGAAATCCCCCTGACCGCCGAAGGTCATCGTGCCGAGGGTCATAGCCGAAACGAAAAGCCCCGAGCGTCCCAATCTGCGGTATTCCAAAACAAGCCTTCTTTCGTTCGCGGTCGCGGGTATCGTCAATACCCGTTCGAAAAGCACGATAACCCTCCTCACGCCGGGGATGCGCACGAAGAGCCACCGGCCCGCGCTTATACTACTGGAATGTCTTACCAGAGCTTTTGTGTGCCGGGCCGGTTCTCAAGGCGTCGGGCCAGCTTTTTACCATACTTCGTCTCTTTGCCGGCCTAGCGCGGTGTCGGCGTTTGAGTTAGCCGTCGCGCTCTTTGCCGTGGGACTCGGCGCTTTGATACAGGGTTCCATCGGTTTCGGGTTCTCCCTGACCGCAGTGCCGACCCTGGCAATTTTGCGCCCGGACGCCGTCCCGGTCACCCTTCTGCTGCTGGCTCTACCCATGACCACCACGATGGCTTTCAAGGAACGAAGCTCCATCAACGTCGCCGCCTTCGCCTGGATCACCGGCGGAAGGGCGCTCGGCACCCTCGCGGGAGTCGGGCTGCTCGCGATAATCTCCGAAAACATCCTGGCACGGCTCCTGGGGTTCCTCATCCTGACAGCAGCCCTGATGAGCTTCGTGGGTCCCACCTTTGAAGTGAAAAACAGGACCCAGTGCCTGGGAGGTGTGGTGTCGGGGATAATGAGCACCGCCGCCGCCCTGGGAGGTCCGCCGCTCGCGCTGGTTAACCAGCGGCGTCCCGGCCCCGAGTTACGCTCGACCCTCGCCATATCGTTTGTTGCGGGGCTGTTGATGTCGCTCGCAGCCCTGGCGCTGGCCGGCCGGGTAGAGGGATGGCAAGCTCTGCTAGCCCTGAAGTTGCTCCCCGGGTTGCTGGTCGGGCTCTGGATCAGCGGTCGGGCGGCAAGCTTCCTGGATGAGCGGTGGCTGAGATCCGCGGTGCTGGCCTTCGCGGCGGTCTCCGGGCTACTCGTCTTGATCCTCGGCCACTCGGGCTGACCGGGAACCGCATCCGGGACTGACATCCGCCAAGCTGCCGGCGTGCAAGGGTGCCGGTCCCACCGGAACTGGTAATCTGGAACCGAGTGAAAGACTACGTATCAAAAGGCCACGTTACCTGCCGGCGCGGGTCGCCCGGTCGCCGGTGTTTTGAAGGAGATACGGCATAGCGAAGAAGGTTCCTGCGGTGGCATCCGGCAGTGGTCAGCACGGCCGCTCCCGTACCCGGGACGCGCTGCTCGTTCTGGCGGTCGTGGCGTTGGCGGCCAACCTGCGTCCGGCGCTCACGTCTCTAGCGCCCCTGATCGGTGAGATCCGGGCGGACACCGGCATATCCAACGGGGTCGCGGGCCTGCTCACTACCCTGCCGCTCCTGGCGTTCGGTGTCTTCTCGACGCTCGCGCCGCGGCTGGCCCGCCGCTTCGGCGTCGAACGGGCGCTCCTGGCAAGCTTGCTACTCCTCGCCGCCGGTATCCTGCTCCGTTCGGCGGGACCGGCGGCGGCATTGTTCTCGGGCACCGCGGTCCTCGGGGCGGCCATCGCTATCGGCAACGTACTACTGCCGGGCCTCATCAAACGTGAGTTCCCCAGCCGTGCCGGCCCCATGACGAGCGTGTACACCACCTCCCTCGCCATCAGCGCCGCGCTCGCGGCCGCCGGGAGTGTACCCATCTCCCAGGGGCTCGGCATCGGCTGGCGGGCGTCCCTGGCTTTGTGGGCAGTGCCCGCCCTCCTGGCTGCCGCCGCGTGGCTCCCGCAACTCCGGGGAAGCCGTCCGGCGGACGAGGATGCCCGAGGGACGGCCCGGACCGCTCAAACGGTCAGCGGCTTGTGGCGCTCTCCGCTCGCCTGGCAGGTAACGCTGTTTATGGGGTTGCAGTCGCTGGCGTACTACGTAACGCTGACGTGGCTGCCCGAAATCCTGCAGCAGGAAGGGCTGAGCGCGGGGCGGGCGGGGTTGCTGCTCGCGCTCGCGCAGGCTGTGGGGGTCGCGGGCATGTTCTCCGCGCCCCTGATCGCCGGCCGTAGACCTTCCCAGAAGGGTGTGGTCGTCGTAGCCGCGGGCCTGGCCGGCGCCGGTACTCTCGGCCTGCTGGTCTCCGGCGGTACCGCCACCGCCCTCTGGGTCGTACTCCTGGGGGTCGGCCAGGGAGCGTGCTTTAGCCTAGCGCTCACGCTGTTTGCGCTGCGGGCACCAGACTCCGAGCACGCCGCAGCACTCTCCGGGATGGCCCAGTCCGTCGGCTACCTGTTCGCCGCCACAGGCCCATTCCTCTTCGGCGTGCTCCGCGACCTGACCCACTCCTGGACCCTCCCGCTCGTGGTGCTGCTCGCGGTCTCAGCGGGCCTCCTGGTCACCGGCCTCGGCGCCGCCCGCGACGCCCACGTGGGAAATGTAAGCCCGTCAGTTCCGGAAGACACGGGGTAGCTACCATAAGCCGCCCGCGCTTCTAGCAGGTAGACAGCTTCTAGCGGGTAGACGACTCCTCGACCAGCGTCAGTAGGGCTGAGTGGTCCCACCCGCCCCGGCCCTTGGCTACCAGGGCGCCGAACATCTGGTCTACCAGGGCCGTAACCGGCAGCGACACCCCGTACTCCCGTCCGGCTTCGAGGGCTATACCGAGGTCCTTCAAGTGATATTCCACCTTACCCCCCGGCTCGAAGTCGCGGGATAGGAACTTGTCTTTTTTCACCTCGATCACCTGGTTCCCGGCCAACCCTCCGGAGAGGGCGTCGAGTACTTTCTCCGGGTCCGCCCCGGCTCTCTCACAAAGCACGAGCGCCTCCGACACCGCCTCTAAAACGAGGGCGACTACTATCTGGTTGCCCGCCTTGGTTACCTGGCCGGTCCCGGCCGGTCCCGCGTGGGTGACCGTGCCACCCATAACATCTAGCAGCGGACGGGCCCTCTCGAAGTCCTCCTCCGTACCGCCGACCATGATGGAGAGCGTTCCCTCCTCCGCTCCCACGTCTCCGCCGGAGACCGGGGCGTCGAGCATTCCAACACCGCGTTCCTTGGCTTCCAGGGCCAGCCTCCTCGCGAGCACCGGGGACGAGGTGCTGATGTCCACGAGAAGTGCGCCCTCCCGCGCTCCCTCTAGCAGCCCGTTCTCCCCGGTGACCACCTCCTCTACTACTGGCGGACCGGGCAGCATGGTGAATACTATGCCGGCCTCCTCCGCCACCTCCCGGGGACTTCCGGCGGTCTCGGCCCCGGACTCCCGCGCCAGCCTCTCGGCCTTCTCCGGGCTGCGGTTCTGGACCACCAAGTCGTAGCCCGCCTCGATAAGGTTACGGGCCATGGGGTAACCCATGATCCCGAGCCCCACGAACCCCACCTTCTCCGGCATCTAACCTCCCTTATCTGTTCCCGGCCGCTACGGACCCGCTTTCCTCGCCACTTGCCGCGGCAACTACTCTACCCGTTGGACAGCCTCACCCGCCCGGATAAGCGCCGCCATAACGCTCGCCCCGAGCCACCGCCACTCTTTATACGCCTCTACAGCGACAGCCTGTTCTTCCGGCAAACCTCCGAGCAGCCGCAGGGCTTCCTCGTCGCCCTCCGGAACGGAACGCCACTCGAAGCGTTTCAGGCGCGGGTTGAACCAGCGCATCTTTGTTTCCCGCTCTCCGGGGCGGTTTCCCACCTTCACGGGGATCATCCCCTCTTTCTGCCTGGCATCCACCTGGAACGTTATCAGTATACTCGTATAGAACTTTATGAAACAATAATAACTATTACGAAAGGTGGAGAGCAGTGACGGGTCTCGCGGCGCGCCCTTACAGAGTCCGGTACCTGGGGAAAGTGAAGCGGTCGTCGGCTGCTACAGCCAGCGCCCCATGCGGCTTCCGTCATCTCTTCTCTAGTTTCCACGCCCAACTAGAGGAGGCGCAGGTATTCCGGCGGTACATGGTCGACGAGCCACACCCCGTTGCCCGAGCGGTAGAACGTCCAACGGTCGCGGCGCATAGCTCCCGCGTCAACGACGAGCACGACCGGTTTCCCGTGGCGACGCCCCACCCTGGTGGCCGTGTCGGGGTCGGCAGACAGGTGAACGTGGTGCCGCCGCATCTTCTGTAGGCCCTTTTTCCGGATGCTCTCAGCGCTCCGCTCACCGGTCCCGTGGTAGAGCTCCGGCGGCGGGTCCGCGGGGACGAGGCCGAGGTCGACCGGGACACTATGCCCCTGTTGAGCCCGGATACGGTCCCCGGAGTTATCGAAGGCGAAGCGCCGCTTGTCGTTGCGGGCGACGACCTCTTCAAGCTCGGGACGGGAGATCCGGAACCCCCGCCGCCCGCTGGCTTTGAGCAGCGCCTCTACCTCCACCCACCCACCGGGCTCCAGGGTAAGACCGAGGTCCTCCGGCCGGTGGCGCAGGTGCCGACTCAGGTACTTGCTGATCTTGACGAGCCGGCGTTTCTCCAAGTTTGCGGAGTAGAGTCGGGAGAGCGCCTACCGACCGTCCCGGCGGCCGGAGTCCCGGCCGTTCGAGGCCTCGATGCCCCGCTGACCGTTGCCATCTTTTGAGCCATCCTCGTTGGCGAGGCCGGCCCCGCCGGCCAGCGCGCCGACCGCCCCGGCGAGATCTTGTATCTCGGAAGGAACGACGAACAGCTTGCTCGCCGGTCCCTGGGCCATCTCGGGGAGCGCCTTGAGGTACAAGTAACGCAGGGACTCGGGCGAGAGGTCGGAGGTTTGCAGACGCTCGAAGAGCGCGCCGGTCATCTCTATCTGAGCTTCCTGGACCTGACGGTAAGCTTCAGCTTCACCCTCGGCCCTCAGAACCGCTGATTGTTTGTCACCGTCGGCCTTGAGTATCGCGGACTCCTTCTCTCCCTCGGCTTTGAGGATGGCGGAGCGTTTGTCGCCCTCGGCTTTCAGGATGGAGGCCCGGCGGGTACGCTCGGCCTGCATCTGCTTCTCCATGCCCTCCTGGATGTCGCGGGGAGGGATAATTTCCTTCAGTTCCACGCGGTTTATGCGGACGCCCCAGCGTTCGGTCACTTCGTCGAGGACCGTGCGGAGCTTGGCGTTGATCTCATCCCGCGCCGTGAGCGTCTTGTCGAGGTCGAGGCTGCCGATTACGTTCCGGAGGGTGGTCTGGGTGATCTGCTCCATCGCCGTGTCGAGGCGGGCTATCTCGTATTCGGCGGCCCGGGCGTCAACGACCTGGAAGTAAACGACCGTCGAAATCTGCATCCCGACGTTGTCCGAGGTTATGACCGCCTGCGGCTTGAAGTCTATGACCTGCTCCCGCAAGTCGGTCTTCGGCAACATCTTGTCTACCACCGGGATGATCGCCGTGATACCGCTCTCGGCCGTGCGGTGGTAGCGCCCGAGCCGCTGGACTATCCCGACCCGGCTCTGCTGCACGATCCGGATGCTCCGCGCGGCGACGAACAGCACCAGGGCAGCGAAAATTAGCAACACTATAAGTCCTGCGCTCATTGCTCTAAGCTCCTTCCTCTCCGGGCTCTCCCGGAGACAACTCTTGTGGCTCGACCAGAGCCGTAACGCCGTCGGTGTCCAGAACCCGCACCCGGGTCCCCTCTTCTATCTCCCGGCCGGAGTACAGCGCCCGGGCGGTCCAGAAATCCCCGCCACCGATGCGCACCATCCCGCTGTTCTCCGGTCCGATGGCCTGCGTAACGACGGCGGTCTTCCCGGTGATGTCCCCGCGCCCGACGTACCGCTCGCTGTTCTTGAAAGAAAGCCGGGAGACCAGGGCCGGCCGCAACACGAGCATACCGGCGACCGAGGCCAGGACGAAACCGGCGGTCTGCAACGCGGTTCCAACCCCGAGTACAGACAAGACTAGTGCTGCTACCGCCCCGAACGAGAAGAAAACCAGGAAAAACGAGACCGTAAGCACCTCCCCGGCGAGCGCCAGGGCGGCTAGTACAGCCCAGAAAACTACGTGCCAAGTATCCAAAGACCTTACGACCTCCTTCGCAGATAATTTTATACCAGCCAAGCAACGGACGTTGCCCTCCGGGTGAAAGGCTTTACCGGGTCTTCCAGTCTATGCTTCCCGCTGCTAGCAATGGCGCGTAGCCCGGCATGTAGAATAGCGCCGTGACAGCAGATGGGGAGCATAGCGGCGGAGGTCCAACCCTTGAGGAAGTCCGGGCTTATCTGAGCCGGCTTCCGGTGAGCGTGGGTGAAGTCACCTTTCTGGCGCGGGGAGAGTACAGCCTGAACTACCGGGCGGGTAAGTGGGTGGCGCGGCTAGTGACGGGAAGCCAGATCGGCCTTCCCCTAGACGAGCAGGCAACGTATGAGTACGACGCCCTGACAATACTCGCTGCCTCCGGCGTTACCCCGAAACCGCACCACGTGGACCCCGCTCCCGACGGTCTGCCCTACCCCGTCATAACCGAGGAGTACCTTCCGGGACGGCCGCTCGACTACGCCACGGACCTCGCGGCGGCGGCCCGGTGCATCGCGAGAATCCATGGGCTAGGCGTACCCGAGGAGCATCACCTCCAACTACACCCCGACCCGGCGCCGTCCATCCTCTCCGAGTCCCGGCAACTCGTCGAGCCGTACATGGAGTGGGAGGAAGCGTCCGAAGAGAGTAAAAAAGCCTTGCGCGGGGCGTTCCGCAAGATAGAGGATTACTTGGAGCAAGAAGAGTTATTCTCCGAAAGAGACCTCGCCATAGTGAACTACGACCTTAACACCCACAACTTCGTGGTAGATGAGACCGGCGGGGCAAAGCTCCTCGACTGGGAGAAAGCCCGGATAGCACCCCGGACGGAGGACGTGGCGCACTTCCTGATCCCGACTACCACCCTGTGGCGCGACGAGTCCGCCGCCCTTCTCTCCGGGGAGCAGGAGACCGAGTTTATAGAAACGTACCTGTTCCACAGCTCTATTGCAGATAGAGAGCACTTTATGACGCAGCTTTCGGCGATGCGGGTGATGATCTCCCTGCGCGCCGTCTCGTGGTGCGCCTGGGCGCTGCAAGAAACCGCGCGCAACAGCCGCCCTATAACCAACGAGGAAACCCTGAGCAAATGCCGCACATACCTGGACCCGGACTTCTTGAAAGACCTTTTTAGAACTTAACCCGTAAGGTGAATGGATTCCCAATTCCTGGCCGAACCGCGCCGCTCGACGCCTGGCGCGGGCTGGTCAGACTTTCGGAGAGCAGCCTCGACGCCGAGGTTGTAAAAGCACTTCTGCGACGACTCGACTTTGACAACGAGAACTGCGTACCGGCGGGCACCGGTAACGGGCACCTGTAAAGCGCGGTAGCCGGGATTCCATCCCAGCGGCGGCTTTCATGCTACGATCTGCCGCCGGTAGGTTTTTTAGAAAGGAATTCGTGGAGACTAGAGCCCCGCGCGTCGTGCTGAACTGCGATACGGCAAACGAGGTGGACGACCAGTTCGCCATAGCTTACGCCCTGGGAGCACCGGAGGGAGCCCTCGACGTGCGCGGAGTAGTCTCTGTCCACAACACTACCGCCCACGGCCCGGCATCCCGGGATCTCTACCAGGAAGAGGCGGAGTTGGTCGTCTCTCTGTGCGGCCGGGAGATACCGTGCGTGCCCGGCGCGGAGGGACCACTGGAAGACCGCGCAAGCCCCGTAAAGAGCGCGGGGCTCGACTTTCTCATCGAGGAGGCCCGGCAAGGACCGCTCACCGTTATCGCCACCGGTCCGGCGACGGACGTGGCCTCGCTGCTGCTCACCGCCCCCGAGGTACGGGACAACATCCGGGTCGTGTGGCTCGGGGGATTCGGGGACGAAGATACCTACGAGCGTTACAAGCTCGGCGGAGAACTCAACGGCCGGGCGGACATCGCGGCCTGGCGGGTCCTCCTGGAGAGCCCGGTAGAACTGTTGCAGGTCCCCGGCTGGTCGGGACCGCACAAAATACTGGTCGAAGCGCGGGCGTTCGCGGAGAGGTTGCACGATCTGGGACGCCCGATAGCGGACTACCTGGCGGAGATACTGCTCCGCTGGGTCTCGGAATACGAGGGCGGCATCGACCCGCGGGAGCGGAAGATACTCTGGGACCTCGCGTGCGTGGCGGCTGTTACCGACCCCGGAGCACTAACGACCGAGCGCCGTCCCGTCCCGACGCTGGACGCGGCCGGGGCGCACGACTTTTCTCGCCGGGGTCGGGAGGTGGATCTGGTGACTGACCTGGACCCGCAACGGGTGCTCGAAAAGCTCACAGAAGCTCTGGAACATCATCCGGCCTGATCCAGCCTTCACCCCCTGACGTATACTTGTTAACTATGCGTGTATGTAGAATCTCGCCACAGAATCCTCGTCCGCGCGAGAAAGGACGCCGATAACTTGAAGTCTCGTACCCTACTCCTCGCAACCCTCACGCTAATTTTCACGGTTAGCCTCACAGCCTGTGGCGGATCGGGGTCCGGAGATTCGGGGTCTTCCGGTGAAGGGCGGTCTTTCGGGGAACTTGAAGAAGCCGCACGCGGGAGCACGGTAAAGTTCTTTATGTACGGCGGCGACGAGGCGGCAAACGCCTACGTCGACGACTACGTGACGCCCCGCGTAAAGGACGAGTACGGGATAACCTTGAAGCGCACGCCGCTGCCGGACACTGCGGACGCGGTAAACAAGCTGCTAAACGAGAAGAGCGCTGGCGGCCAGGACGGGACGATAGACCTCGTCTGGCTCAACGGCGAGAACTTCGCCACCGGGGCCGACGCGGACCTCTGGTTTGGTCCGTGGGCCGAGAAGCTCCCGAACGCGAAGTACATCGACTGGGAGAGCACCAGCGTCAGCCGGGACTTCGGGTACCCGGTCGAGGGCCGGGAAGCGCCGTGGGGCAAAGCTCAGTTCGTCATGATGTACGACTCCGACAGGGTACAGAACCCGCCGAAAACGATGGACGGGCTGCTCGCCTGGACGGAGGCAAACCCGGGACGCTTTACCTATCCCTCCCCGCCGGACTTTACCGGCAACGCGTTCGTCGAGCAGGCGTTCTACGGCCTCGTTGGGGAGACCGAACCTTACCAGAAACCCTTTGACCAGAGCCTCTTTGACCGGCAGGCCCCAAAGCTCTACAAGTTCCTGAACGAGCTGGAGCCGAACCTCTGGCGCGGGGGCGACACCTATCCGGAGTCCTCGTCGGCGCTCGAAGAGCTTTACCAGAACGGGCAGGTCTACCTGTCCATGAGCTACAACCCGCAGCTCGCACAGCGTCAGATACAGAAGGGTCTCTACCCCGAGAGCACCCGCACCTACCTGTTCGACGGTGGCACCCTGAACAACACCCACTACGTCGCAGTGCCGTTTAACTCCCCGAATAAAGCCGGAGCCCAGGTGGTGGCGAACTTCCTGGAAAGCCCCGAAGCTCAGCTAGAGAAGCAGGACCCGGAGGGCTGGGGAGATTTGACGGCGCTGGAGACTGAACGGCTACCGGAGGAGACGCAGGCCGAGTTCGAGCAACTTTCCGGGGAGGCGACGCTCTCGACGGACGTATTGCAGGACAACCGGCTGCCGGAGATGCAGACGGAGTGGTTGACGTCCCTCGAAGACGGCTGGCAGGAGAGGGTCCTGGAACAGTAACCTTTGGGAGAGCGGATGAAGATAGCCCTGCTCTTGGCCCCGGCGCTCCTCGTTGTGGGAGTGCTATTTTCCGGCGGCCTCTTCGTCGCGCTCGTGCAATCTTTCGGGTACCTGCCGGCTATCGGGATGACGGACGTCAGCCTGGACGCTTACCGGGAAGTTTTAGGAAGCCGGGAGTTCTTGAACTCGCTGGCGCTGACGTTCTATGTCGCCGGGGTCTCGACGGTCATCTCGACGGTGCTAGCGGTGCTCGCGGCGCTGGCGCTCCGGAGGGCGAACGGGCGGATATCGGCGGTCGTCTTTCAGTTGCCGATCACTATCCCCCACCTCGTCGCGGCGGTCGGCATCGCGCTGGTAATTTCCCAGACCGGGCTCGGGGCGCGGCTGGCGGGAGCCCTGAGACTGATCGGGGAGCCCCGGCAGTTCCCGGCACTGCTCTACGACAGGTACGCGGTCGGCATTATCTTGACCTACGTGTGGAAGGAGACGCCGTTTATCGCGCTCGTGGTTTTGGCGTCGCTGCGAGGAGTTGCGAGCGAACTCGAAGAGGTGGCCCGGACGCTCGGGGCTAATGCCTGGCAGCGGTTCTGGTACGTGGTGTTCCCCGTGATCTCTCCGGGCATCGTGGCCGCAAGCCTCATAGTTTTCGCCTTTACCTTCGGAGCGTTCGAGGTGCCGTACCTCCTCGGGCAGAGCTACCCGACGATACTGCCGGTCATGGCCTACGAGGAGTACCGGGACATAGACCTGACCGCCCGGCCGGTCGCCATGGCGATAAACGTCCTTATAGCGGTCATAACCGCGCTGTTCGCCGCCGCTTACCTCCGCCTGAGCCGAGGTCTCGGCCGTGGGTAAACCTAAGAGCAAGGGTTACGGTGGCTCAGGCTTGGGCCTCGTGCTGGTGGCGGTGCTCGTGGCGCTGCCGTTCGTGCCGCTAATTTTATGGATGTTCGCCGGGGCGTGGCGGTTCCCGGACCTCTGGCCGTCGGAGTGGTCTCTTAGAGGGGTGAGGTACCTGGTAGAGCCCGGCAGCCGGGTCCTCGGGGCGACGCTCACGAGCCTGTACATAGCGGGGGGAGCGGCGGTGGTCTCGGTACTGGTCGGGCTTCCGGCGGGAATGGCGCTCGGGGCGTATGAGTTCCGGCTGAAGGGGTTCGTGATCTTTGTGATCCTGCTCCCGATACTGGTGCCGCCGCTGGCCTCTACGATGGGTATCCACCTGACGTTTATCCGGTTCGGGCTGGCCGACACCGCTTTCGGGGTGTTCCTGGTGCACCTGGTGCCGGCGGTACCGTACACGGCTATTATCCTGACCAGCATCTTCGCCGACCGCTCCGGAGAGCTTGAAGAAGCCGCCCGCACGCTCGGGGCCAACGCCTGGCAGACTTTTCTCTATGTGACGCTGCCGGAGGTCGTGCCGGGGATAGCGGTGGCGGGGTTATTCGCATTCCTTATTAGCTGGGGCCAGTACATCCTGACGCTACTGATCGGGGGCGGCAGCGTCGTGACCCTGCCGATGCTCCTGTTCTCCGCGGCGTCCGGCAACGACCCGGTAATAACCTCATCCCTCGCCGTGGTCTTCGCCCTGCCGGCCATCTTCGTACTCGTGATCGCCCTGCGCTTCCTCTCGCCTGGCAACCCCGGTTCCGGAAACTCCGACGGCCGCGGCTTCCTCGGGCTCGGTAAGGTATCGTAGGGTTATCTTATGAGTGCCCGCCTAGAACTGGAAGACTTGTCCCATAGCTACGGACGGGATGAGAACCCGGCGCTCTCGGGGCTCTCGCTCACGGTCGAACCGGGAGAGTTGGTCGCCTTTCTCGGACCGTCGGGGTGCGGCAAGACCACGGCCTTGAAAGTAATTTCCGGTCTCCTATCCCCGTCGGGGGGTGACGTGCGGGTCGACGGACGCTCCATACTGCCGATACCGCCGGAGAAGCGCGGGGCGGCGATGGTCTTCCAGAAGCCGCTGCTCTTTCCGCACATGAGCGTCGAGTCGAACGTCGGCTTCGGGTTAAAGATGCGGGGCATCTCTCGGGAGGAGGCCGGCCGCCGGGTAGAGACCGCGTTGCGGCAGGTCAGAATGGACGGCTTTGCAGACCGCAAGCCGGGGGAGATCTCCGGCGGACAGCAACAACGAGTGGCGCTGGCCCGCGCCCTGGTCACCGAGCCACGCCTACTGCTGCTAGACGAGCCGCTCAGCGCGCTCGACGCGAACCTCCGCGAGGGGATGCGCGAGTTGGTAAAGGAGATCCAGGGTTCCGGTGGCTACACCACGGTCTTCGTGACCCACGACCAGGAGGAAGCCGTAATCCTAGCCGACCGCATCGCCCTGATCTTCGACGGCAAGCTACGCATGTACGACCACCCGCAAGCGTTCTACGATCGGCCCGCCAGCCGAGAAATAGCCCGCTTCTTCGGCGCTACCAACTTCCTCGACGGCCACGCCGAAAACGGTACGGTACAAACCCCGCTCGGCCACCTCCGGCTCGCGGAGCCCGCCCCGCCCGGAGACGTCACCCTCACCATCCGTCCCGAGGCCGTGAGCCTCGCGGAGTCCAGCGGCGAGAACTCGTTCGCGGCCCGTATATCAGCGACGACCTACCTCGGCACTCAGGTCCTCTGCGACCTCGAAGCCGGAGGGCTCAGGCTGCGGGCCGCGCTCCCGCCACATACGAAGCTCCGCAAGGGAGACGAGGTCATTGCCCGGCTCCCGGCAGAGTCGCTCTGGGCGTTGGAAGATTAATTCTAAACGTTTGGTTTAAGTTTAGCTCGGTTTCCGGCGTGCGAAGAGGCCACGGGCTTTCATGGTCATCACGGTTTCGCCGCGGTCGTTGTCGACTTCGGAGCGGATATAGACGGTGCCCCGGTTCGGGTTACTGTTGGACGGGACGGCATCGAGGACTGTGAGGCGGGCGCGGAGTGTATCGCCGGGCCGGACGGGTTTGAGCCAGCGCAACTCTTCGACGCCCGGCGAGCCCTGGCTGGCGGCGTTGGAGAGCACGGCATCCACGTAGAGGCGCATGAAGATAGCGGCGGTATGCCAGCCGCTGGAGATCAGGCCGCCGAAGGCCGACTCTACGGCGGCTTCTTTGTCCACGTGGAACGGCTGCGGGTCATACTGTCGAGCGAAGGTGAGGATCTCCTCTTCTGTGACCGTCCTCTGCCCGAGGTCGAAGACCGCTCCCGGCTCGAAGTCTTCAAAGAACAGCTTCGGTCTGGACGGCTCTGCACGCTCGCTCATACCACGCCCCTCCAATAGCTTACTTCCCCGGCTAGCGCCCCTGTAGCGGCTGCCACCTACTCCTCAGTTTACCAACAGGAGTTCCTCGTTCTCCGGGCTTTCCGAGGCCGGAGGTTGGAAGACACGATAGAAAGGTATAATTGTAAAGGCATAACAAGTTATTAATAATCGTGGCGTGCAGTCGCGTTTTTGGTGGGGCTTGGCGCGTTAAATCGGAGGCATTGTTGGAAGAAATACTTTTTTCGCTACTCGGGGTACTTGCCGCGCTCTTTCTAGTGGCTCTGAACGGCTTGTTCGTAACGGCGGAGTTCGCGTTTACCAAGCTCCGGGAGACGAGGGTCGAGTCGCTGGTGCAGGAGGGCCGGACGTCGTCCGGCTTGGTACGGGAGGCCACGGGTAACCTTGACACCTACCTCGCCGTGTGCCAGGTTGGGATCACGATCGCCTCGCTGGGCCTGGGCGCTCTGGGCGAGCCGGCGATAGCAGCCCTCATCTCCCCACTGCTGGAATCGTTTCTGCCGGAAAACTTGATTCACCTCGTAGCCTTTGCTCTGGGCTTCGGGATCATCACCTTTTTGCACGTTACCTACGGGGAGTTGGTGTCCAAGAGCATCGCTATCGCCAACCCGGAGGGTAGCGCGCTGTTCGTAGCGCCGTTCATGAAGTTCTTTAACATCGTCTTCCGGCCGCTAGTCTGGGTCACCAATGGCATAGCGAACCTGTCCGCCGGGCTCGTCGGCATCCCGCCGCCGTCGGAGACCGAGGAGAAGCACTCCGAGGAGGAGCTGCACATGCTCGTCAGCCAGTCCCGCGAGCAGGGCATCCTGGAGGAAGAGGAGGAAGCCATAGTCAAGGCCGCCTTCGACCTGGACGAAAAAGCGGCCCGCGAGGTCATGGTCGCGCAGCCGAACGTGGTGACGTTCCCGGCCCGGACGAGTTTGGAAGACCTCTTCTCGGCGGCGGCGGAGGGTAACAACGTCCGCTTTCCCATCTCCGAGGATGACCATTACGACCGGATCGTCGGCACCGTACACATCAAGGACGTTCTGCGCGCCATCAAAGCCCACGGAAGCCCGGAGGCGGACGTTACCGCCGGGGACATTATGCGCGAGGTCCTCACCGTCCCGGAGAACCGGCGCGTCAGCGAAGTCCTGGACGACCTCCAGGAACAGGGGCTCCAGATGGTCGTGGTCATCGACGAGTGGGGAGCTTTCGAGGGAATCTTTACCATCGAGGACATCCTGGAGGAACTCGTCGGAGACATCCGGGACGAGTGGGAGGAGAAGGAAGCGCCCGCCGTCCGCAAACTTGACGACGGCTCGTACGCCATAGACGGCAGCATCACCCTCCGCAACCTCAACGATACTCTGGACTCCGGCTTCGAGAGCGAGGACTTCGGCACCATCGGCGGCCTGACCCTCGGCGAACTGGGCCGCGTCCCCGAGGTCGGCGACGAAGTCTCCCTGGACGGCTACGTGATGCGCGTCGAGGAGATGGACGGCACCCGCATCGCCCGGCTCGTCGCGCGCCAGAGAGACGAGACAAACGGCTCTGGTTCTGAGGAAGACTCCCCGGACCACTAGAGCCGTCCCGGAAGAACTACCTTCCCTGCTTGGCGCGCCGGAGTCTCTCCCAGCTACCGTCGCCGTACCAGCCACCGTCTACCGAAAGGGTGTGGCCGTTGACGAAGCCACTCGCCGACGAGTCGGCCAGAAACGCGACGGCTTCGGCGATGTCTTCGGGGATGGCGAAGCGGCCCATCGGGGTGCGGCCCTCGATGTCGGCGTCGGTGTAGTCGCCGCCGGCCTGGTCGACTTCGTCCCGCTCGGTCTTTACCCAGCCGGGGCACACCGCGTTGCACCGGACGCCGCGGCCGCCCCACTCGGCAGCCAGGGTGCGGGTCAGCCCGATCAGACCGTGCTTGCTCGCGTTGTAGGCGGCCCGGTTGCCGACCCCGAGTAAGCCCGCCACAGAGCTTACGTTCACAATGCTCCCGCTCCCCTTCTCCAGCATCACCTTGCCGAACTCCCGGCTCATTAGGAAAGGCCCTGTCAGGTTCACCTCCATTATGCGCCGCCAGTCGGAGACCTCCGTTTCCTCGGCGGGCGTTATAAACATTAGGCCCGCGTTGTTGACCAGCACGTCGAGGCGACCGAAGTGTTCAATTACCCGACGGGCCATCTCCTCTACCGACGCCTCGTCGGAGACGTCGCCCGGCAGAGACAGACACTCCGCCCCGGCATCTTGTAACTCTCCGAGCGTCTCCTCCGGTGTGTAAAGGTCGTTCGCGGCGACCGCGTAGCCGCGGGCGGCGAGGGTGAGCGCGGTTACACGGCCGATACCGCGGGCGGACCCGGTTACTAGTGCGACTCTGGTCTCCTGCACGGCGACTCCTTTTCGGTTAGCTCTTTACGGCCCGGAGATAAGCAACGGCCTCCCGGCCCTTGCGGCGAGCATTCTCCACCAGCGGACGGAGGTGGGCGGCAAAGCGTTCGGTCTCCTCGGGGGTGAGTGCCTCTTGCATGGCTTCTCCGGGCGTCGGTATCTTAGGGTTTCTGGCGGACCGGAGGAACTTCTCCCAGGTGAGGTCTTCCAACCCGGTATAGTTTCCAGAGTATGTTTCAGCCCGGTAGTCGAGACGGACTTCCTCGAAACCGGCGCTTTCAGTGAGGGAAAACAGGTCGCGCTCATCGAAGTCCAGCATCGGGTCGTCGGGAGGTTGGATACGCTCGTAGACGGCGTGGAGCTTGCGGGCGAGGTCTTCGACCGGGGTGACGTCGTAGCCCAAGAAGTGGTGAGGAGGCTCGGGGTGGGCGAAACGGTTGATCGGCTCGAATATGGAGAGTCGCCCGCCGGGCTTCAGTACCCGGTGGAACTCCTCGAAAGACCGGCGCTTGTCCTCGACGTAGATCAGGACCGAGCGCGTCGTCACTACGTCTACGGAGGCGTCCTCGACGCTGGAGAGGTCGTCGGCCGGAGTCTGGAGAAAGCTACACCGGTTAGCCACCCCGCTCTCTTCAGCCAGCTTACGGCAGTGGTCGAGCAAGTTTTGGGAGATGTCGCTGAAGATGACCCGGCCGCGGTGGCCCACGCGCTGCAGGGCGCCGAAGGAGATCAAGCCGTCCCCACAACCCACGTCTAATAAAATGTCGCCCTCTTCTACAGCCGCCCCATCGAGCACCCGGTCCCGCAGCGACCGCAGAAACTCCGACCCGGAGGAGTGCTCGAGGTCTTGAGCGGGGTTCCGTCGCAACACCCACTCCGCCCACCGGTCCTGCGCGTTCTCGGCCAACGATGGATCTCCCTTCTACCCCGGGTGTGGACACGCCCTGTCAACCGGCATCATATCCGCAAAGCGCCCGGTGTTTCAGCGTTCTTCCGGAGCCTGGCCTTTCGCGCCAGCCCGCAGACGGTCTAGCTGCCGCCAGTGGCCCTCGATGGCCGCCCGACCTCTTTTAGTGAGGCTCACGAACGTGTTCGGCTTTTTGCCGACGAAGCTCTTCTCCACCTTTACCATTCCTGCGGCTTCAAGCTTCGAGAGGTGGCTGGAAAGGTTCCCCTTCGTGAGCCCGGTAAGGCGCTGGAGAAACAAGAAGTCCGCACCTTCGGAGGCGGAGAGCGCCGTCAGGACTGTCAGGCGCGCGGGCTCGTGGATCAGTCGGTCGAGGGAAGCAAGCTCTTCGCGAGGATCATCCACCCTACTCCTCCGGCACGGACTTCAGCATACGGACCAGCAACAGGTGGTCCAGGAGCCCCCCGACTATCAGGTAGAGGACCAGGAAGCCTAGAAACAAGCCTGGAGTGGCTCTGTCCGGTAGAAGGCCAAACATCAGCAAAAGCCCGGTCAGCAACAGCAGCACCCCGAATACCAAGTAATACCACCTGAACCGTCTCTCGGGCCACCAGTCCACAACCGCTCCGACCCCTAACATCAGAAAGAATAGGTAATTTAAGGGCCCGTCTCCTAAACCACCAATGTAAGCGTCAATCGCTACTATTACTACAAGCGTGATGACTCCCGCCGCGTACCTGAGGAGGTAGCGTCGGCCAGAATACTGGGAGATCGTCCGAACCCGACCATACCTGCGCTGGTACCAGTTGCGGATCAACAAAAAAGCCGCACCACCGGTGACTATCAACAGAAAGCTGCCAGCCGTAATAAAGTCCGCCGCCTGCGGGCTCGCCAGGACATCCCCTAATGGAGAGATCACGACCGCCCATGCCAAGAGCACCAGCACACCAACGAGGACCCGAAATAACCCCTGCAACCGCTCGTAGTTCGCCGCTACATAACGTACCCGATCCGGGTCTTGCAACTCTACCACCATCTACAGACTAGTTTGCAGTACAAACCTCATAGTATCCGTCTGTTACAGGTGAGTCAAGAGTCTTTTTAGAGGTGCAGGTCGGGTTGGCGGGGCAGGAGGAGGTGGGCGATGGCGTAGAGCTCGAAGGCGAAGGGGAGGTAGCCGATAAATCCTAATAGCGGCATCTCGAAGACGTAGAGGAACTCGACGCCGGGAGTGTTGTAGGTCCACTTCGGAAACGAGTAGTAGTTCTACATCTCCCAGAAGAAGCCGCAGATGAGGGCTCCGAGGGCGAGGGCGATGACGGGCCGCCAGTCGCCGCGGCCGACGTAGGCTATGAGCGAGCGTCGGCCGCGACGGGCGTTTATCGGCTCTATGATGAAGAATACTCAGCCCCAGACGAGCGGATAGAAGTAGTTAGGCCAGATCAGGGCTAGCCCCAGCATCGTGAGCCCCACGAAGGGCATGACCCGGTAGACGGTCGGCAGAGCCTTGAGGCGCGGGCCGCTGGAGAAGCGGGGTATCCACCTGAAAGACCGCACGAACTACGCCGTCTCGAAGACGGCCGGGATGACCGTGGAGAACGAGACGGTCGCCAGCAGGAAGTATTCGAGGCCGCTGAACTGACCGCGCCCGGAGTACTGCCAGTTCCCGGTGCGCCAGTTCAGAAGCTCGAACAGCCACCACGCCGGGGCCGAGGCCAGAAATAGGAGCCCGAAGCCTCCCGGGGAGCGGGTCAGCAAGGAGCTTCCGCGGCGGCGGAGCACGATGGCGTCCACGGTGAGTATGTACCCGAGCCACAGCGGGAAGAACAGGACGTGCGTGCGCAGGCCGGGCAGGGTCCAGTTGAGGGTCCAGAAAACGGCGATCAGGGCCAGCCCGACGATGCCGTGCGGAGCTAGCCCGAATACCGACGACCGGCGGAGAGAACCTTTGACCGCGGAACGGTCCAAGACCAGGCTAGTCCTAGCTTTCGACCGGATTTTCCGGCCGGCGGCCTTTGAGCACGGCGGCGAGGTCTTTTGCCGCCATAAGGGCCATCCGCTCGCGAGTCTCCACGGAGGCGCTGCCAATGTGCGGAGCGAGGACCACGTTTTCGAGGTCCAGTAGCTTCGGGTGAACCTTCGGCTCTTCTTCGTACACGTCGAGGCCGGCGGCGAAGATGCTACCGTGCGCCAAGGCGTTTGCCAAAGCGGCCTCGTCTACCACGGGTCCGCGTGAAGTATTTACCAGCACGGCTTCCGGCTTCATGATGTCCAGTTCCCGCTCGCCGATGAGGTGGTGGGTGTCCTCCGTAAGGGGAGTGTGTACGGAAACAAAGTCACTCTCCCGGAGCAGGGTGTCGAGGTCCAAGCGGCCGGCATCCAACTCGTCCTCGGCTTCCTTTTTACGGGAGCGGGCGGTGTAGGAGACCCGCATGCCGAAGCCCCGAGCGCGGCGGGCGACGGCCTGGCCGATCCTGCCGAATCCGATCACCCCGAGGTTCTTGCCCCACACGTCAGGGCCGGTAAGCTGCATTGGTCCCCAGGCATCCCACCCGCCGGAACGCACCAGCCGCTCCCCCTCACCGAGCCTCCGCGCCGCGGCCAGCAGCAACATAAACGCTGTATCGGCGGTCGTCTCGTCCAGGACACCGGGCGTGTTGGTAACCACGACGCCGCGCTCTTTCGCAGCCTCCACGTCCACGTTGTCATAGCCGACGGCCATGTTCGCAATAACTTTCAGATCTTCGCCCGCGGCGTCTATTACTTCAGCGTCTATCTTCTCGGTGAGGATTGAGAGTATTCCGGACGTACCCCGGACAGCTTCAAGTAACTCTTCGCGGCCGGGCGGCTCTTTCGACAGGACTGTTACCTCGAAACCGGCGTCTTCGAGAACCCGGAGCCCGGGAGCCGGTATCTCCCGGGTTACGAGTACCTTGTCCGCCACGGGCTCCGCCGCTCGCTCTAAAGCTACCTAGTCTTCTTCCCTGAGTAGCTGCCGCAGAACTGTCTGGAGTATGCCGCCGTTCCTCAGGTACTCGACCTCCACGGGGGAGTCGAGGCGGGCGACCGTGGTGAAGGTTGTCTCCTGCCCGTCCTCACCGGTGGCCTTTACTTCTACTTCAGCTCCAGGTTTTATGTCGTCGAGGTCCCTTATGTCGAAGATCTCGTGGCCGGTGAGTCCTAGAGAGTCTGCACTGTCGCCGGAGGTAAACTGTAGGGGGAGGACGCCCATCCCGATCAGGTTAGAGCGGTGGATGCGCTCGTAGCTCTCGGCGATGACGGCCCGTACCCCGAGCAGGAAGGTTCCTTTGGCGGCCCAGTCGCGGGAGGAGCCGGTACCGTACTCCTTACCGGCGAGGACGACGAGCGGCACGTCTTCTTCGGCGTAGCGCATGGCGGCGTCGTAGATCCACATCTCCTCTTCGTCGGGCAGATGTAGCGTAACCCCACCCTCGGTGCCGGGCCGGAGTTCGTTGCGGAGCCGGATGTTCCCGAACGTGCCCCGCACCATGACCTCGTGGTTGCCCCGCCGGGAGCCGAAGGAGTTGAAGTTCCTGGAGTCCACGTTCTGCTCGATCAGGTACCGCCCCGCCGGGCTGTTCGAGGGGATGGCCCCCGCCGGAGAGATGTGGTCAGTGGTCACCGAGTCGCCGACCTTTACCAGCACCCGCGCGCCCTCTACGTCGGTGAGAGGTTCAGGCTCTCGGGAGAGGCCCTTGAAAAACGAGGGCTCCTGGATGTAGGTTGAGTCCGGGTCCCAGTCGTAGAGATCCCCTTCGGGGACTTCGACGGCGTTCCACTGCTCGTTGCCGGTGTAGACGTTTGCGTACTGCTTTTTATAAAGGTTCGGGTCGAGGGCCTTGGCGGTCTCCTCGGCTATCTCCGCCTGCGACGGCCAGAGGTCCCGGAGATAGACCGGCTCTCCATTAAGGTTGTAGCCGAGTGGGTCGTTGGCGAGGTCGATGTCAACCGTCCCGGCCAGCGCGTAGGCCACGACCAGCGGCGGGGAAGCCAGGTAGTTCGCCCGGACGTCCGGGTTGATCCTACCCTCGAAGTTCCGGTTCCCGGAAAGCACCGAAGCCACCACGAGGTCGTTCTCCGCGACCGCCTCCGAAACTTCCTCCGGCAGCGGCCCGGAGTTCCCGATGCACGTCGTGCAGCCGTAGCCGACGACGTCGAAGCGTAACTCTTGGAGGTACGGCAACAGGTCCGCGGTCTGCAAATACTCCGTCACGACCTTCGAGCCCGGCGCGAGGCTGGTTTTTACATGGGCCGGTACGGAGAGGCCCTTCTCGACGGCGTTACGAGCGAGCAACCCGGCGCCCATCATGACCGACGGGTTCGAGGTGTTGGTGCAGCTCGTTATAGCCGCGATGACCGCCGAGCCGTGCTTTATGTACGCCTCCTCGCCGTCGAGGGTCACGGTAACGGTTTTATCGTCCTCTGGAGACTCTTCCGGGGCCTCGGGAGCCGGGCCTCCGGCGGTCGGGTCACCGTCGCCCTCGTTGGTAACCGTGGCTGCCTCGGCCGGCACGTCGCTGGCCGGGAACGACTCGGTGTCATCCGCCTCATGGCTCTCCCCGGTCGAGGCCGCGCCACCGGTCTTGCCCTCGTACTCGCTGCTACCGCCCGCGGCGGTCCGGCCGTTGCCGGAGCTTCCGTTACTGGAACTTCCGTTGCCAGCGGAGCTAGCGCTGCCGACCATATCGGCGAGCGCCTGGCGGAAGGAGGGTTGCATCTCGTCGAGGGCTACCCGGTCCTGGGGCCTCTTGGGACCGGCGAGGCTCGGGGTTACGGTGTTCATGTCTAAAGCTAAAGTTTCGGTAAAGCGCGGGTCGGGGGTCTCGTCGGTGCGGAAGAGGCCCTGTTCTTTGGTGTAGCGCTCGACGAGGTCCACGAGGTCTTCGCGGCCGGTGCCGGAGAGGTACTTCAGGGTTTCGGCGTCTACTGGGAAGAAGCTCGCGGTCGCGCCGTACTCGGGGGCCATGTTGGCGATCGTGGCCCGGTCCGGCAGGGAAAGCTTCGAGAGGCCGTCGCCATAGAACTCGACAAACTTACCGACGACGCCGTGGGCGCGGAGCATCTGGGTAACGGTCAGGACGAGGTCGGTGGCGGTTACGCCTTCGGCCAGGGCGCCCGAGAGCTTGAAGCCGATGACTTCGGGGACCAGCATGTAGTAGGGCTGGCCGAGCATCACGGCTTCAGCCTCGATGCCGCCCACACCCCAGCCGAGGACACCCAGACCGTTGATCATGGTGGTGTGGCTGTCGGTGCCGACGAGCGTGTCCGGCAGCGCAACGCCGTCCTTGATCTGGACCACACGGGCGAGATACTCCAGGTTCACCTGGTGGATAATGCCGGTCGCCGGGGGAACGACGGTGAAGTCATCGAACGCCTGCTGGCCCCAGCGCAGGAACTCGTAGCGTTCGCGATTGCGCTCGAACTCGCGGTCGGCGTTGAACTGGAGGGCGGCGGGCGTGCCGAAAGCGTCTACCTGGACGGAGTGGTCGATCACCAGGTCTGAAGGTACCAGCGGGTTTATGCGCTGGGCGTCGCCGCCGAGGTCGTCCATCGCGGTCCGCATCGCCGCGAGGTCCACGACCGCCGGCACCCCGGTAAAGTCCTGCATGACGACCCGGGCCGGCAGGTAGGCCAGCTCCCCGCCGACAGAGTCCGGCCACCCGGCGAGCGCCGTGACGTCCTCCTCGGAGACGAACTTCCCGCCCGCGTTGCGGAGCAGGGACTCCAGGAGTACCCGCACCGAGAACGGCAGCGAGAATACGTCTCCGGCCCCACTATCCGCGAGCTTTTTGAGGCTGTAGATGTCTACGCTACCGGACTGTAAGGAGAGTTGGGAGCGGGCGTCGAAACGGTCTTCTGATTGCATGCTGCCGACCTCTTTCTAGAAACTGCTCAGATATATTTCCCTGATTATAAAGGATGGAGAGGCGTTCACCGCAGGCTCCACCCGAGGCTCCGCTAGGAGCTCCGCCGAAAGCTTTAGTTTTCCAGGTCCGCGAAGTCTCCGGAGAACTCCAGGGAGATGTTGTCGGTCTCCGCAAAGCCGAGCGAGCGGTAGAAGCGGCGGGCCGGGGTGTTGTGGTGGGTAGCGACGAGTTCTATAAGGCTCGCGTCGTTTTCGGTACATATACCGCCGATCTCCGCGAGCAGCAACCGGCCTACGCCCCTCCGCCGGAAGCGGTCGCCGATGACGAGCATCGGGACCTCGACAACAGTGTCGCCGTGGGCGAGGTCCGGTTTTATCCAGAGGCTCGCCGCACCCTCGACTTCGCTGCCCTCCGCCACCAGCACCCGCGCCCGCGGCTCTTGTAAAAGTTCGCCGAGCCGCGCCCGGAACTCCTCGAACGCCGGCGGCTTGTCTCCTATGGCTTCCGCCAGCTCGCAGGCCAGCGCGTGGACGCGATAGGCGTCTTCCGGGGTTGCCTCGCGGACACGGGTCCGGGACATCGGGGGCTCCTTTCGCCGGTCTTTCCGAGACCGGGATAGCGCGGGTCTGTAGAATGCGCTGTATAAAGTTTACAAGAAGCACGTCTTTCTATCCGAAAGGAGCGCGGATGCAGGTATTGTGGGGGGTCGGCGGTATGGTTCTGCTACTTCTTATAGCGTTCGCGCTCTCGACAAACCGCCGGGCGATCAACCCGCGGACGGTGATCGGGGCGCTGGCGATCCAGGTAGTTTTCGCCATACTGGTCCTCTACTGGGGCACCGGACAGCGCATTCTGGAGGCCGTCTCAATGGGCGTGCAGGCGGTCATAAACTCCGCCAACGCCGGCATCAACTTCGTCTTCGGCCCCCTTATACCGGAGGAGGGCAGCGTCTTTGCTTTGCAAGTCCTGCCGGTAATTATCTTTTTCGCTTCGCTAACCGCGGTTCTCTACCACTGGAACGTCTTGCAGTGGGTGGTCCGGATCGTCGGCGGCGGGCTCCGCAGGGTCCTTGGTACGAGCCAGTCGGAGTCTATGAACGCCACGGCGAACATCTTTGTCGGCCAGACCGAAGCGCCGCTCGTGGTGCGGCCCTACCTCTCGGGGATGACGAAGTCCGAGTTCTTCGCCGTGATGGTCGGAGGGCTTGCGACCGTGGCGGGCTCGGTCCTGGTCGGGTACGCGCTGCTCGGGGCGCCGCTGGAGTACCTGATCGCGGCGAGTTTCATGGCCGCCCCCGGTGGTCTCCTTATGGCGAAGATGGTAATGCCGGAGACCGACGAACCGATGACCACGGGAGAAAGAGCAGAGGAAGCCGCCGAATCCGAGACCGGGGAAGCCACCAGAGACCAGCAGCTCGACTCCACGGACTCCGAAGCCGAAGAAGAGACGCTGGACGAGGGCGGTCCCCGCAACGTCATAGACGCGGCGGCCCGCGGCGCATCCGACGGGCTGGACCTGGCTCTAAACGTCGGGGCCATGCTCATAGCCTTTATCGCGCTCATCGCCCTGATCAACCTGATCCTGGGCAACATCGGCGGTCTGTTCGGGTTTGACGACCTTACGTTCCAACTCATACTCGGCTGGCTATTTTCGCCCATAATGTTCGCCGTCGGGGTGCCGTGGTCCGAAGCCGTCCAGGCCGGGAGCTTTCTCGGCCAGAAGCTGGTACTAAACGAGTTCGTCGCCTTCCAGGCTTTCGCCCCGAACATCAGCGACTTCTCACAGCGGACGGCGGCCATTATCACTTTCACCCTCACCGGCTTCGCGAACTTCAGCTCGCTGGCGATACTGCTCGGCGGGCTCGGTAGGCTGGTGCCCGAGCGCCGGTCCCAGATAGCCGAGTTCGGCATCCGGGCGGTGCTAGCCGCTACACTTGCGAACCTGATGAGCGCCGCGATAGCCGGAATCCTGATCGGATAGGAGCACCATGCCCCGTAGAGCCATAGTAGTAGTCCTCGACGGCCTCGGAGCCGGACACGCTCCCGACGCCGCGGACTTCGGCGACAAAGGAGCCGACACTCTAGGGAACACCGCCCGCGCCGTCGGCGGCCTCGACGCCCCGAACCTGGCCTCGCTAGGGCTCGGGAACGTCGCAGAGATAAAAGGTGTCAAACCGGCGGAGTCGCCGAAAGCGTCCTACGGGCTGATGGTCGAGCGTTCGGCGGCAAAGGCGACGCTCGCCGGGCACTGGGAGATGATGGGCCTCGTCCTCGGGGAGCCTTTGCCGACGTACCCGGAGGGGTTCCCGCCGGACATTATCCGGCGTTTTGAGGACGAGACGGAGCGGGAGGTCATCGGGAACAAGCCCGCTTCCGGGACGAAAATTATCGAGGAGCTTGGGCCGGATCAGGAGAAGACCGGCTCCTGGATCGTCTACACCTCGGCGGACTCGGTCTTCCAGCTCGCGGCCCACACGGGCGTGATCCCGCTCGATGAGTTGTACGAAGCTTGTGAGAAGGCGCACGAGATGCTTATTGGAGAAGGTGAGATACTGGTAGAGCGCGTGATCGCGCGTCCCTTCCACGGCGAGGCCGGCTCCTACGAACGCGAACCCGAAAACCGCCACGACTACGGCATCCGCCCACCCGAAGAGACCTACCTCGACCACATAGAAAACGCCGGCCACTCGACGGTCGCGGTCGGCAAGATCCGGGACATCTTCGACGGCCGGGGCCTCACCGACCACCTCCCAGGACAGCCAGACGACTCGGCGAAGGTAGACGCAATCCTGGAAGCCTTGACCAGCGTCGAGAGCGGCTTTATCTTCGCGAACCTGGTCGACTTCGACGCGGAGTACGGCCACCGCCGCGACCCGGAAGGCATGGCGCAGAACGTGAAACGTTTCGACGACCGGCTGCCGGAACTACTGAACGCCCTTGGAAACGAGGACTTGCTAATTATCACCGCCGACCACGGCAACGACCCGACCTTTAAAGGCACGGACCATACTCGAGAGCGGGTACCGCTGCTGGTCGTCGGGGACGGCCGGTTCCGAGACCTCGGCGTCCGCGACGGCTTTTCAGACATCGGGGCGACGGTCGCAGCCTGGCTAGGAGTCGAGGTCGAGAGGCTGCCGGGAGAAAGCTTCCTGCCGTAGCGGAGAGCAACGAAGTTTCGCGCTCCCTGCACCGGCAGCCACCCACTCGGCGGTGCTATCCGTAAGATCTCAGCAGGCCGGCAGGGAACCGTAGCGCTCCAGATATCCCTGTAGTCCAAGGCCGCTGTTTACTATGTTCATGGCGTTTTGCACGCCGACGTACCGCCAGTGCCACGGCTCCCACCAGTAGCCGGTGTGGTACTTCGACCCTGACGGATACGAGAGCACGAACCCGTAGTACCGGGCGTTCTTCAAGAGCCAGTTGTAAGCGTAGGAGGATCCGAAAGACTGGCTGACGCCGTAGCCGGCGTAGGCGTTGGTGAGGTCCACGGCTGTGCCGAGCTGATGCTGGCTAGCACCCGGCGGGGCGCTTAAACCACCGGCTCCGGGTCCATAGACGCTGCTCCAGTGGTTGTAGAGCAACGCCTGGGTGTAGTAGGAGCGCCAACCGGAGGCCAGCGACAGGTAGACGCCGCTGGCGCGGGCATCAGCGGCCATGCGAGAGAGGTTGACCGCCGTACCATAGCGCAGCAACTCACCGTAGCCGGTCGTGGGCACCCCGTAGTTATGAGGGTAGACCAGGTCCGGTGGCACGTAGCTGGAAGAAAGCCAGTGTTGCTGGTCGACCAGAACTAGCGGGCTATTGCAGCTACCGTAGGACGTTCCTTGTTGGGCGGCTACCGGTGATGCCGAGCCCACCAACGCCAGCCCGGCAATCGCAAAAGTCCCAAAGAGCATCAGCGCCAATGCCCGAGGTTTCCCACGTGCTGCCACGAACCCTTCTACCTGCTCTATCTTCTCATCCTCCATTACCACCTTCTTGCTGAGACTTCCAGACGATGTTTATCTCTCCCGCCGTGGTGGAGACCGTTTGGCGGGCTATTACCCGTCCGTCTCTAACCACTTCGATCCCGAGGGTGCCTCCACCCGGTTGCCGCTTGTGGATCTCAACGGTCACCGCGGCACCCGAGGAGGGGATTTCGTACTCCGCGGGCACACTCCCCTGTACACGCCGCACGTCCTGGTCACTACCCGCCCTGCCGGCAAACGCCAACCCCTCGGTGCCCGTGATGCGCACCGTTACGGTCTGCCGCTCAACCCGCTGCCGGTCCGGAGAAGAGCCTTCCCGGACGCTCCGCCGCTGCTGCTTACGGCCCTGCGTCGCCTGAACCGTTTCCTCTCGGGTTAGCGATTTAGCAGGGTTCTCCCCGGCCGTAGCCGTCTCCGCTCGGGTTGTCTCCACCCGGGTCGTCCCGCCCTTCGCCGTGCCTCCTGTTTGGTCCCGAGCGCCCTGTTCCCCACCCTCCTGCGCGCAACCGGCGGCAACTACAGCTACCAGGGCACCGAGTGCCAGAAGATAGAAAAGGTAAAGCAGTGAAGTTTTGCAGAAAGCTTGTCTCACCGTCTCCCACCTGCACGCCAGCTTCGATAAGAATAGAACGCCAAAAGGGAGCGCCGCAACAACGCTCTCCTCTCGTTTTTTATTACATACAACGCTTTGTATTTTTAGCCGGCATTATGCCTATGCGGTGTGCCTCGCCGCCGCTAGAATAGAGACTGGACGGTGATGGTCAGGAGAGGAGGTGCCCGGTGCGCTACGGTGCCGCGGTGCTCGACGCCATAGAAACCAAAAAGCGCGGCGGTGAGCTTTTGGAGGACGTAATCCGGGAGGTAGTAGCCGGTTACACGAGCAGTGAGATCCCCGACTACCAGATGTCGGCGCTTCTCATGGCGATCTTCTTGCGGGGAATGAGCTATGAGGAGACGCTCGCCCTGACGAGCGCGATGGCCGCTTCCGGCGAGCGATATGAGTTTCCGGAGTGCGTCGACAAGCACTCCACCGGAGGCATCGGGGATAAGGTGAGCCTCGTCGCCCTGCCGGTGGTCGCCGCCTGCGGCGCGCCGGTCGCCAAGCTCTCGGGGCGGGGACTCGGGCAGACCGGCGGCACCATAGACAAGCTAGAGTCTATACCGGGTTTTACCTGCGACCTCTCCGAAGAACGCTTTAAGCGGCAGGTAGAGGAGGTCGGGCTGGCGATAGTGGAAGCCGGCGGGCTGGCTCCGGCGGACAAGGCTATCTACGCGCTGCGGGACACGACCGGTACGGTGGACTCCTTGCCCCTGATCGGGAGTTCCATCGTCTCCAAAAAAGTCGCGACCGGGGCGGGGTACCTGATCTACGACGTAAAGCGCGGCTCCGGCGCTTTTATGAAGACCACTGAAGAAGCCCGCGACCTCGCCGGACTACTGGTCCGCCTGAGCAAATCTTTAGGCATCCGGGCCTCGGCTCTCATAACCGACATGGAGGAGCCGCTCGGGAGCGCCATCGGCAACGCCCTCGAAGTCCGCGAGAGCGTGCGTTTCTTAAAAGGCGAGAAAGTGCCGCAAGACCTCTCACAGATGGCCCGGCAAGTAGCCGTTCGGCTTCTGCGGCTCAAAAACGTAGAAGACCCCGAGAAAGCGGTCGAGAATGCCCTATCCTCCGGTACCGCCTACGAGAAGTTCGTGGAGTTCGTCGCGGCCCAGGGCGGCGACCCCGGCACTCTGGAAGACCTTCCGGTATCGGGCGAAGTCCGGGAGGTGACCGCGCCACAAGCCGGGTACGTGGCGGCGTTCGACGCCCTCGGGGTCGGGCAAGCGGCGCTCTCCCTGGGAGCCGGCCGGCAAAAGAAAAGCGATGAGATAGACCCTGGCGCCGGAGTCGAGGTGCGGGTAAAGGTCGGGGACACGGTGGAAGAGGGTGATACCGTGGCGCTCCTCTACGGGAAGCGCGATGTAGAAAAGGCCGAAAAGCACGTGGTCGAGGCGTTGCGGCTCTCCGGTGAGCCGGTCGAGGCTCCGCCTGCTATCCTGGATGACCTGTAAAAGAGCTTCCGGCAGGAAACTTTAGCTGGGGGCTCCGACCGAAGGGAGAACCGTGAGCCCTGTCCACGTGCGCGCGGAGCCAGGAGATTTTGCGGAGAATGTACTGCTGCCGGGTGACCCCCGGCGGGCAAAGTACATAGCGGAAAACTTTTTTGACGAGTCGAAGCTCGTCACCGAGGAGCGTGGGATGCTCGGCTACACCGGCACTTACAAGGGGGAGCCGGTCAGCGTCCAGACTACGGGTATGGGTTGCCCGAGCGCGGCCATCGTTACCGAGGAGCTTTCGCAGCTCGGGGTAAAGAACCTCTTGCGCGTCGGGACCTGTGGCGGCTACAACCCGGATATGGGGCTCGGGGACCTGGTTATAGCCACGGCCGCGACCGCCGCGGACGGCACGGTATCCTCGATCACCCGCGGCGCTCCGTACGCCCCGGCGGCCCACTTCGACCTCGTGCACGCCGCCTACCACGCCGCCGAAGCCGCCGGGACGCGGACGTTTATGGGGCCGGTGGTAAGCTCGGACCTGTTCTACGACCCGGAAGAAGACCCGCAGGGGCTGTGGAACGGGCTCGGGGTGCTGGCCGTGGAGATGGAGGCGGCGGCGATATTTACGATCTCGGCGATACAGGGCATGCGTGCCGGCTGCCTCCTGACCGTCTCCGACACTATCGGCACGGAGGTCGTCCGGATAAGCGACGAGGAACTCGCCAAAGCCGTCGACAACATGATGACGCTGGCGCTCGACACCCTTATAGCTTTAAACTAGTAACCTATGCAGTGGCGCGGCCCGGCGAGCGCGGAGCTCTCGACCGGGCAGGTCTAGAAGATTACAGGAGGGGCCTTGACGATCCTCAACGAGTCGGGGGCACCGGACGCCCTTTCCCCGTTGCGGGGCATAGAAAGCCTGGCGGACGGTCTCCCGGACGCGCTCGTGGTCTTGCTCGGCACCCGGAGCGACGCCCACCTGGCCCAGTCAGTCTCCAGTAGTTCCAGGAACCACAGGGTCCTTTTTCTGGTTCTCGATTCCGAGGCTCCGCCGGAGCCGGGACGGCTGGCCCCCCGGCTGGTCGGGGCCGCGGCGGGTTTTCAGGGGCTGGGGGCCGTGATGTTAGTAGCTACCAAATCAGTAGACTTGCTCGGGATCGACGCGAGCTTTGAGGCCCGGCTCGTGGAGCGCCGCCTGGGGATGCCCGTCCGCGCCGTACGCCTCTACGAGCCGGAAGCCGGAGGTTACACGCCGCTCTCCACCGACCTCGAAGACCGGACGATCGCGAGCCTTGTAGAGTCGTGCCCCGCGGGCACGGCCGAGGTCGAGGCGTCGCCCAGAACCAAGGACCGCCGGCTACTCGGTGGTATCCGGGGCCGCAGGAGGTCCGCCGCCGGGTCTACGGACCCGGGTCCGCTGCCGGTAACGTTGCTCGGCGGGCCGGGGTCCCGGCCGGACTTTGCCGAACTCGCCGCGGAACTGAAGCGCGCGGGGGTAAAGGTAGGCGGCGGGGTACCGGGTCCGTTCGCCGGGGAGCTACCGGCTATCGGGGAGCAGTCGGTGGTCGCGCCGGTGGATCCCTACCTCTCGGTAGCCTCCCGCAAGGCCACAGAGCGCGGGGCTACGGTCGTGCGAACCCTGTTCCCGATAGGGGTTGACGGCACGGCCCGCTTTATTCAGGATGTGGCGGCCGCCGCCGGGGTGGACGCCCGCACACGCTCTCTGGCCCGGGCCCGGATGGTCTGGGAGAAGCTAGAGCCCTTGCGGAACCGCATCCGAGGAAAGAGGATCTTCTTTACCGGCGACACCGGCCTGGAGATACCGCTGGCCCGCTTTCTCTCCGACGCCGGGGCGGTGGTCTTGGAGGTCGGCACCCCGCGGCTCGACCGCACCCTGGTTTCTACGGAGCTTCAAGTCCTCGGCGGCGTGGACGTGGTCGAGTCCCCCGACTGGACGGCCCAGCTACAGCGCGTCGAAGAAACAAACCCGGACATAGTAGTGGCGAGCCCCGGTCTCTACACCCCGCTCGTCGCCCGCGGCCACCTGTGCCGCTCCTCGCTAGATTTCCTGGAACCGTTCGGCAAGCCAGACGGCAAGCCGGACGGGGGCATCCACGGCTTTGAGGGAGCCCGGCGCATACTGCAGATGTTCCTCGACACCCTGGAGCGGGCGGCGCTTCTGGATACCGTGAGGTTCTGAGGTCCCGTGCGGCTCGCGCGCGGCGTATATGAGGGTCCGGGGAGCCACGGTATACTCCGGATCGCGTCCAGCATAAAAGGCGTCCACACGGTCTTGCGGGCGCTGCCGGGCGAGAACTACTTCCCGGCTCTGCTCGCCGGCCGGACGGCCAGCGCGGTCCCCGAACCGGCTCCGGTATCCTTGAGCCCGATCTGGGCCCGGCCGCCGGTCTCCCGGACGCCGGGAGATCTCGAACGGGACCTGGCGAACGCCGTGGGACGCGAGGGTGTTGGAGCCGTGATGCTCGCCCGCACAGAAGCGGCGCTCCTCTCCGGGGAGCAGATCCCGGCCGTCGAGCCGCCGGCGGACCCGAAAACGGGTAAAGCCCGCAAGCTCATTACCTGTCCCTGGGAGTCGACCGGAACCCGGGAGCTGGAAGCCGCCGACCTCGCCCTGGAAGCCCTGGTCCGGGCCTACGCCCGTCCGCAGCCCCGGGCCCCGGAACCGACGGTCAACCTCTTCGGCCCGCCGCTCTTCAACCCGAACGCCGCCGCCGAAACCGCAGAGGTCGAGCGGCTGCTAGGACTTATCGGGGTAAAGGTTAACGTCCGGGTACCGCTCGGCTCTTCCATCGTGGACCTCGAAAGGCTGGGAAGGGCCTGGGCGAACGTCCTGCTGTACCGGGAGACCGGCGAGTCCGCAACCCGGTATCTGCACGAAGCGCTCGACATGCCCCGGATAACGACCCCGGCGATCGGCTCGGCCGGGACCGGAGCCCTCTTGCGAGCCGTCGGGGACCTCTGCTCCGTCGAAACACAGAAGATAGAGCGGGCGGTGTGGACGGAGATCTCCCAGACCGCCCGTCTCCCCTGGTACGCCCGTCTCGTTAGACCCGAGACCTTCAGGAACCTGAGAATCGCGATATTCGGAGACTATACCTACACTCTAGGTCTAGGATATACCCTGGCCCGCGAGGTCGGGGGTGAGGTTGTCGCCTGCGGGACCTACCTGCGGAACCTGGAGAAAGACTTTCTCTTTCACGCGAACACCTTTACGAGCAACGCTTTTGTATCCGACGACCCTGACGAGGCGGCTTCCCGCATTGAGGCTTCAAAGCCGAACCTTCTCATCGGGACGTCTTTCGAGAAAGAGGTCGCGGAGACGCTCGGCGTACCATTTCTGCCGCTGTGTCCACCGCTCTACTCACGCGTCTTTGTGGAAAAACCGCTTATGGGGTACACGGGTACCAGCGTTCTAGCCGATACGCTCGGCGAGGCGTTGGGTAGAGCGGATAACAGAGAGTCCGGGCGGACTTCTCCAAAGCTACCCTGACCCTTTACTGGCGCCGGTATACTCCTGGTTCATCGAGTTGTATCAGAGGAAGAAGGTTTTCTTGGGTATCAGGGATTTTATTCAGTATTTGGATGAGCACCGGGAGAAAGTGCGGCAAGCTCCGGAGCTTGATGGTGCTGAGAAAGAAGAGACGCTCCGGCAGGCCGAGGCGATGGTCGGGATGGCCGAGGCCGCGGTAAAAGACCTTGAGTCCGTAATAAAGCACCGCAGGATCAACCTCTCCGAAGAGCACGCCCTCCGCTTTGCCCAGGACCTTTTCCTCTACCTCAGGGACGGGGAAGAAGAGGTCAAAAAGAGCCTCAGCCGGTAGAGGGTTCTCCGGTTTCGGAGAGTAGCCGCGGTAGTTCCCTCATATCGTCGAACACGACGGTCCGCGGCCCTTCGAGGCGGCCGGGCGGGGCGAGGCCACCGGCAAAGCCGAACACCCGCATACCGGCCGCGCGGGCGGCTTCGACGCCGTAGAAGCTGTCCTCGACCACCGCGCAGGCCGCAGGCTCGACACCGAGGCTCCGGGCCGCGTGCAGGAAAAGGTCGGGAGCCGGCTTGCCGCGGGTCACCTCGTCGGCGCTAAAGATGCGGCCTTTAAAGTGTTCGTAGAGGCCGGTGAGTCCCAGGGTGTGGCGCATCTTGCCGTGGCTGCCGCTGGAGGCCACGCAGGTTGGGGTCCCGATGCCCTCCAGCGCTTCGCGGATGCCGTCCACGGGGGTGAGTTCGGTGTCGAAAGCTTCTCGCGTAAGGCGGTGTAGCTCATCTTCCCAGTCGTCCGGGAGGCGGCGGCCGAGGTGGGCTTCTATCTCCGTGGCCATAAAGCCGGTGGAGCGGCCCATAAAGCGTTCGACCACCTCTTCCTCGCTCATCGGCCAGCCGAGGGCGGTAATAGCGGCGGCGTCTACGCGGATGGAGATCCGCTCGCTGTCGACCAGCACCCCGTCGCAGTCAAAGATAACCAGCCGCGCCACTTTAGACCCAGAGCTCCCGCAGGTTCTCCCAGACTACATAGGTCCCGGCGGCCAGTACGGCCAGGATCACTATCGTCCAGAAGAACTCAAAGAGCAGCACGAGGGCGGCCACGATGGCGAGCCCGACGGTGACGCTCGTAACGAGACCTCCCAAGCGCCGCCGGAAGCCGGACTCTACAAAGATCAGGAGCGACACCAGGGCGGCGAGCCCGAAGCCCAGGTACTCGCGGGCGAACAGAATCAGCGCCACGACCACGACTATCGCGAGGCCGATGCTCAGGGCAGCCCAGAGCTCGGCCAGCTTGTCGAGCCTCAGGTTCTCGGGGGAGGTCGGACCGTGGGCCCGGCGGAGGTGGGACCGCAGCGGACCGCGCTCCCCTCCCCGGAGACGGTCTTCGTGGTCGTCCAGCGCCTCCAGTAACGCCTTCTCGGAGGCGAGACGGGACCGGAGGGCGGCGAGTTCCCGGGAAACCGTGGAGATCCTCTCTTCGTGGGCCGCGTGCTCCCCTTTGAGGTGCGACCGGTCCTGCATCGCCTCGGCCTCGATGCCGAGTCCGGTAAGTTCCCGGCTTTTCGCCGAGATCTCCCCCGTTAGCGACTCGCACCGGGACTCCAGCTCCGCGTGCCGCTCCTGAGCCCACCCGGCGGCCTCGTCCCAGGGCGGGACCTTGTCCAGACCGGCCCACCCCATCGGGTCGTACCAGGCCCGGCGCATGGTGCCGTCCCGGTTGTAGAGCGGCCCGGCGGGTGCGTCCTCGCCGGAGACCGGGTCCCGGGCGTACAAGCCCCACAACCCCCGGTAGTTCGCGGCCCACGGCGGTACGGGGTCGAGCAGACGGGCCTCATCCCAGGGGCGCTCGCCACCCGGTCCGATAGAAAGACCGTCGCCCCGGGCGTAATCCACGAACGGTATGCGGAAGATGTTGAACCGCGAGGGTTCCCGGCTTTGAGGCTGGCGCAGAATACGCCGCCAGCGCCGGCGCAGACCGTCGGAGAAGCGTACCAGCGGCCGGAGAAAAGGAAGCTCAATCTCCGCCAGATACTCTCCGGGTGCGAAGTACGATGCGTGGGAACCGGCGGCCGCGTAGACGACCGGGTGGTCGCCGACCTTCTCGACCTCCGGGTCGTCCCAGCGGCGGCGGAGGTCGTCGCCGGAGAAGTCGTGGGAGGAGTACGCCACCCACTCGGGGGTTTCTTCGCCCTGCGAGCCGGAAAGGTAGACGCACACCATCTCCCAGTCGGCCTCGTGGTCGTTTACCCCGAAAAAGCCCGAGCGCCAGTTATTGAACGGGTAGAAAAACCAGTACTGCAGCGCGGTCCAGCCGTCCTGCCGGAGGACCTGGCCGTAGTAGCAGTGCCGGATCTCACCTGAGAGCGTCTGCTCGACGGCCTGAGAAGCCGCCGCCGCGGTATCCCCCGAGACCCGGCCACGGGCCAGAAGCGTTAGCGAGAACAGCGTGTCCATAAACCGCGACACGTACCCGACCCGCGCCAGCCGCCCCAGACCGGACCGGAACTTGCGCTTGGGACCCCGGCGCTCGCGGCGGCGGCGCAGCTTGTAGGCCGCTAGCTGCCGGACATTCAAGGGCTCGGCGAACTTGAGGAAGTAAATCGTATCGAAGCTCGCCGGACGCCGGACGGCGAGGCGCTCTAGCGTAAGCTTCCCCTCCGGAACAACGCACACCGGCTCCTCACCGGTCCGCTGACGCCACAGGCTGCAAGACCGGACGTAGGGCTCCACCTCCATCGGGAAAAACTCTTCGCCTCCGGTGTACCGGAGAACCGGCTCGAACCGGCGGAGCAAGTCCCGGTCGAGTTCGGTGCTCGCTCCGGTGCTAGATCTCATCTTCCTCCCTTACCCGGAAAACAGTTTGTACCGCGGTCGAGTTTAGATACAGCACCGTAAAGACGTGGTAAGCCATCCCGGCGTATATGTACCCGGATCTTACCGTAAAGTAGAAGTAAAGGGTGAGAATGACGATCAGGCCGAGCCCTTGCAGGCACATCCCGACGAGCCAGGCCCGGCGCCAGAGCCGTAGAAACCCGACGGCGGCGACCAGGGCGACGGGAGCTATAAGGAGCAGCCCGAGCCCGGCGACGGTGTTCAGCGGGTTGACTACCGGGCGCAGCCAGTCGAAACCGGGCAGGCCGAGCTTCGATGCCCCGATAGCGGCCGAGGCGACGGCCTGCATCAGCAGTAGCAGGGACAGCGCCGTTACCGGCCACGGCCGGTTCCACGGCTGTAGCCGGTTCTCGCCCGAAACGTCGATCACCCGTTTTCCCGGTCCTCTCGACCCGCTTTTTCCAGAATCCACCGTTCTCCCCGCAGATATGTTCACGGTAAATCTTACCGCGCCTCCTGCCGCAGGCGCTTGGCGAGTACCGTCCTGGTAGGCGTAAGCTCGTAGCCGTCGAGGAATTGCTCCAGGATACCGGGCAGGTCCGCCATCCGGCGCTCGTGGATCTCTGGGTGCCGAATCTCCATGGTAAAAACTTCCCCGTCGTGCTCCGACCGGAGAGAGAGCACGCCACCCTCAACCGAGAGGAAGATGTCGGTGAGAGCGGCTTCGGCGGCGACCGCCAACTCCCCGAGACGCCCGCCGCCAAGCCCGGCTATAGCTGCCCGCCAGGAGACAAAATGCCGGGCCTCTCCCGCCCGAGCAAACTCTGCGGGAACCTCCTTGATCCTCTGCGAAGCGTCCACACCGTAAGGTTACACCGGAGAACCGCGGCGGCACATCCCCGCCCGGACGCACATCTCGTAAGAAGCGGAGGAAATGCCATCCTCCGGTACCCTTCCCGTGATCCAGCACCTGTTTCGTGAACGCTTTACGGAACCGTTCCCCGGGTGACGCATATCAGTTTACAATTGTACGCAAAGGTAGGAAACAACATATTAGTCTGTAAGTAGCAGCGTAAAGATTACAAGGACTTCTGGCTGGTTTCGGCCGTTAACTTGTAGCGCAACTGTTAGAAAGGCGAAAAAGTTTTGGGAAACAGGCGTGGCGGGTCCGGGAGCCGGGCCGGGAATTTGAAGGTCGGGCGTGAGAGACCACCCTGGGCGATGATCGTGGTCGGGACGATCCTGGTTGCGGTACTCGCGGCTTTTGTGGCTGTAATTTTTATAGACAGCGGCCAGCGGGCGGAGCGTACGCCGCCGGACGAGGTAGAAGAGATAGACGTTGGTCCGGCCGGGCAGCACTCGGAGGGCAACGTCTCCTACGACCAGAATCCGCCGGCCGGCGGGGAGCACAACCCGGTGTGGCAGAACTGCGGCTTCTATCCCGAGCCGGTACGCAACGAGACCGCGGTCCACTCTCTGGAGCACGGGGCGGTCTGGATCACCTACCGCGAAGGCTTGCCGCAGGCGCAGGTAGACCAGCTTCAGGGAATAGCAACGAGCAACAACTACGTGCTCGTCAGCCCGTACCCGGACCTCCCATCTCCAGTGGTAGCCTCCGCCTGGGGTAATCAGGTACAGCTAGAAGGCGCTGACGACCCGGCCCTGGAGGACTTTATAAGCGCCTTCCAGCAGGGTCCGCAGACCCCAGAACCCGGGGCGGCCTGCAGCGGCGGCGTAGGCTCCCCGAGCTAATGAAGCGTTCTACCGGCTCCTCAATACCGGCGCTCGCGCTGTCGGCCGTGGCGCTCCTCGTTGTCACCGCGGCACTCGTATTCTATTTGGTGAACCGGCCGCCCGGAGACGGGTCCGCGGAAGCCGGCTTTGCGCGGGACATGTCCGTCCACCACGCCCAGGCGGTCGAGATGGCTGAGATCGCCCTTTCCCGCACGGACAACCCCCGTATCCGCACGCTGGCGACCGACATAACCCTCACCCAGCAGGCCCAGATCGGCCAGATGCAGGGCTGGCTCGACATCTGGCAACTGCCGGCCGCGAGCCCCGAACCGGCGATGGCCTGGATGGGCATGCCGATGGACGGTCGGATGCCCGGCATGGCTTCTCCGGAGGATATAAACCGTCTTCGCGACGCGCCCCCCGAAGAGATGAACGAGCAGTTCCTGCGCCTGATGATCCCGCACCACGCCGCCGCCATCCCGATGGCCCAGGCCGTCCTCGACCGCAGCGACAACCCCGTGGCAAGCACCTTCGCCCGCAAAGTCATCTCGGCCCAGAGAGCGGAGATACAGGTCATGCAGGACATGCTCCGCGACATGGGCGCTCCCCCGGTAGACCAGGAGGATATGCCGATGGACGGGATGTCGATGGACGGCGCGGGCTAGAAAAACGGCCAACCAGCAGATGGTGCGCGCTTTCGGTTAATACACTCTAATCTGCGGTAAAACTGTCGGTGGAGTAGGCTCAAGTGGTTTGCCGGAAAAGGTTTAGGAAAGTAAATGGGACACCAGCACGATCACTCACACGAGGTTGACGCCCGGGGCGGTAACATGCGCCCTCTGGCGATCGTGTTCGCCCTGACCGCGACTTTTATGGTCGTCGAGGTGATCGGCGGGCTCATCACCGGAAGCCTCGCGCTGCTCGCGGACGCCGGGCACATGCTCTCTGACGCGGGCTCTCTGGCGCTGGCGCTCGGGGCATTCTGGCTTTCGGGCCGTCCGGCGACCCCAGAGCGAAGCTTCGGTTACAAGCGGGCGGAGATCCTAGCGGCTCTCGTAAATGGGGTCGCGCTCGTAGCAATCTCCGTCTGGATCTTTATCGAAGCCTTCCGGCGTTTCCAGGACCCGCCGGAAATCCTTGGCGGCTGGATGATGGTCGTCGCCATCATCGGGCTGTTAGTCAACGTGACCGGAGCCCTGATCCTCTCCCGCTCCGAAGGCGAGAGCCTGAACTTAGAAGGCGCCCTCCGACACGTGATCGCCGACGTCCTCGGCTCGGTCGGGGCTATTGCCGCCGCGGTGATTATCCTCCTCACCGGCTGGCGCTACGCCGACCCGATAATTAGCGTCCTGATAGCCCTGCTCGTGCTCGCAAGCTCCCGCAAACTGCTGCGCGACTCCATTAACGTCCTGCTCGAAGCTACCCCCCGCGGTATAGACGCCACCGAAGTCGGCCAGAAGATGGCGAACGTCGAAGGCGTGAAAGAGGTCCACGACCTCCACATCTGGACCATAACTTCCGGCTTTCCAGCCCTCGCCGCCCACGTCCTCGTAAGCCGGGACGAGAACTGCCACGCCCGCCGCCGCAACCTCGAAGAGCTTCTCTCCCACGAGTACGGGATCGAACACACCACCCTCCAGGTAGACCACCTCGGTGACCACCACGCCGGTAACAAGCGTCTACAGTTCATCCCCCGCGGCGACAAACAGTCTAAATAGCACTTTGTGCCTTAGATAAAGGGTTACGTACGCGAAGATTATGGAGCGTCTCAAGCGTCAGGCCCGACGGCTCAAGACGGAGACCTACGCCGTCTATCTGGCGTACCGGGACCCACGAGTCCCGCTGTATGCAAGGGTTTTCGCCGCTTTGGTGGTCGGGTATGCTCTCAGCCCGATAGACCTCATACCGGACTTCATCCCGTTCCTCGGGTACCTAGACGACCTGATCTTGGTCCCACTAGGTCTAACCCTCGTTCTCAGGATGATTCCCGACGAAGTCCTCACCGAGTGCCGTGAGAAAGCCCGCACCCTGGAAGATAAACCGGTCAACCGCAAAGCCGCCGCCGTCGTAGTTTCCATCTGGTTGCTGACGGCAACCGCAATTTTAGCCCTGACCCTCCGGCTCGTCTGACCCCACTGCTTGACACCTGTATCTGAATGAGTATATGATCTAAAAAACGAAAAAGTAATCTGTTTTTAAGGACATAAAACGGTGCCGACGTTTACCGAGACTGAGAAAGAGTACATTCGAGAACAGTTGTTGGAGGCTGGGCAAGAACTATTCTCCCGGTACGGGTTGAAGAAGACCAGTTTGGAGGACTTGACGCGTCCGGCGGGTATTGCCAAGAGCAGTTTCTACGGTTTCTTTGATTCCAAGGAGGAACTGTACATGGAGTTGATGATGGCGATGAGGGAGGAGGTAAAGGCCCGTATCGTCGGGACTTCCTTTGAAGCTAGTGGGGACGCACGTGGGGCGATAGTGTTGTTTCTCCGCGCGGTCGTCAACGAGTTGGAGACTAATCCCCTGACCCGGCGGTTGGTTACGCATCCAGAGGAGTTACAGATGCTCGCCCGCAAGGTATCGCCGGAGCAGATGGAGGCGAACATCGAGGCTTCGAGTTTGCCGATACGCTCATTCATTGAGGAGGGGCAGATGCGGGGTGATGTTTCCCCTGGTGATCCCGAGGTGATGGCCGGGGTGATCCGGTCGGTAGCCATACTTCCTCTGCACAAGGACGAGATCGGCGATACCTACCCGGAAGTCCTGGAGATGATGATAAACCTCGTGGCCGACGGCCTGACCCGTCGAGAAAAGGAGTAGCGTCATGATCTCGGTTCAGGACATGTCCTTCTCTTACCCGAGCGTCGGCCATCCGGCGGTGGACGCCGTCAGCTTCAAGGTCGAGCGCGGTGAGATCTTCGGCTTTCTCGGTCCCAGCGGAGCGGGTAAGAGCACGACCCAAAAGATCCTCATCGGACTGCTGCGAGGCTACGGCGGCCGGGTCTCGGTCCTGGACAAAGACCTCGCGGACTGGGGAGCGGACTACTACGAACGCATCGGGGTCTCCTTCGAGCTGCCGAACCACTACCAGAAGTTGACGGCCCTCGAAAACCTGAACTTCTTCCGCTCCCTCTACTCCGGAGAGACCGAAGACCCGCGCGAGCTACTGGCGATGGTCGGTCTGAAGAACGACGCCGACACGCGCGTCTCCCGGTTCTCGAAGGGAATGCAGATGCGGCTCACCTTCGTGCGGGCGCTGCTCAACCGTCCCGAACTTATCTTTCTCGACGAGCCGACGGCGGGCCTCGACCCGGTCAACGGGCGCAAGATGAAGGAGATCATCCTCAGACTCAAGAGCGAGGGCCGCACCGTCTTCCTGACCACCCACGACATGACCGTGGCCGACCAACTCTGCGACCGAATAGCGTTTATCGTGGACGGTCACATACCCGTCATAGACTCACCGCGGGAACTCAAGCTGCGGGAGGGCGAACGGAAAGTCCGGGTCGAGTACCGGGAGGAAAGTCAGGTAGAGGACCGAGAGTTCTCGCTGGACGGGCTCGGCGAGGACGAGGGTTTCTTGAGCTTGCTGAGAGGGGAGCGGATAGAGACCATCCACACCGAAGAAGCGACCCTGGAAGACGTGTTTATAGGAACCACGGGGAGAAGACTCGTATGAGCCGCCTCTCCTCGGCCGTACGGCTGGACCTGCTCCTGCAGAAACGCTACGGGTTTTTCTACGCCGGGGCGTTCGTGGTGGTGATGTGGGTCATGCTCCTACTATTCGTGCCAGACGCGTTCCTGGGAGTCGCCGTGCCGCTCGTCGTCTTTACGGACCTGGCCATCGTCGGCTTCTACTTTATCGCCGGGATGGTGCTCTTCGAGAAAAGCGAGGCGACGCTCTCGGCCCTAGTCTCTACGCCGCTGCGTTTCCGGGAGTACCTGGCCTCGAAGCTACTGACCCTGACCGCACTGGCGCTGGTGATCTCCCTGGCCGTGGCGCTGGCGGGCTATGGGTTCGGGTTCAACCCGGTACTATTCCTGACGGGAGTAGTCTTCGCGGCCGGAATCTCCGCGCTCGCCGGCTTTATAACCGTCGCGCCGTTCGGCTCGGTCAGCAGCTACCTGGTCCCGTCTTCCCTCGTGCTCGTACTGCTGGGCTTGCCCGTGTTCCACTTCCTCGGCCTCTGGCAAAGCCCTGCCTTCTACCTGCTCCCGACTCAAGGTGCACTACTGCTACTGGGCGGGTCCTTTGTCCCGGGGCTCGCCGCCTGGCAGATAGCCTACGCGCTCGTCTACGGCTCTCTCTGGATAATCGGGTTGGCTCTTCTGGCGCACCGGGCTTTCGAGCGTTACGTAGTTGCCCGGAAGGGAGGCTGAGATGGCCGCCTTGCGGGCGTTCGGGGTGAACGACCTCAAGAGTATCAAGCGGGACTCGCTGCTCGTCTACATGTTCGTTATCCCGCCGATAATGGTGCTGGCGGTACGACTGGTCCTGCCGTGGCTCACTAACCGCGTCTCGGAGAGCTTCGGGGTCGACCTCGTACCTTACTACCCGGTGCTGCTCAGCTTTTTCTTTGTGCTACAGCTACCGTTACTTTTCGGGCTCCTGGTAGGGTTGCTGATCCTCGACGAGCGGGACGACGACACCCTGACCGCGCTGCGAGTCACCCCGATATCCACGACCGGCTACACCCTATACCGGGTCGGGACGGCGGCACTCCTCAGCACCACCTACATCATCCTCGCCCTCCCCCTGACCGGCTTGATACCGCCCGGGCTCATGCCCGCGGTGGTACCCGTAGCCATACTCTCCGGCCTACTGGCTCCCTTTTTCGGCCTCGTACTCGCTACCCTGGCCTCCAACAAGGTCGAAGGGCTCGCCCTGATGAAGGCGCTCGGTATCTTTCTGCTCGGCCCGCTCGCCGCCTACTTTATAGAATCCGACTGGCGACTCCTCGCGGGCATCCTACCGACCTACTGGCCCGCCAAAGCATTCTGGGTCGCAAGTGCCGGTGGAAACTACGCTTTTTACTTCCTCGCAGGGTTGGCGTACAACCTGCTGCTCTTGACGCTGCTTCTACGGCGTTTCAAGGCGAAAGTATTCTAGTCGCGGCGGACGACGCCCTCGCGCCAGGCGTAGACGGCGGCCTGGGTGCGGTCGGCGAGGTGCAGCTTGCCGAGGATATTCGAGACGTGGCTTTTTACCGTTTTCTCGCTCAGGTACAGGGAACCGGCGATCTCCGCGTTGCTGTTACCTTCGGCGATGAGCTTCAGGACTTCCAGCTCCCTATCGCTCAGTTCGTGGAAGGCATTCGGGGCTTCGCCGCGGGAGCCGTGGAGTTCGCGGACGACCCGGGCGGCGACGCGCGGGTGGAGGATGGCTTCTCCGGCGGCGGCCTTGCGGACGGCGTCGGCCAGTTCGTCGGGGCCTATTTCTTTGAGGATGTAGGAGAGCGCGCCGGCCCGGATGGCGGGGAATACGTGCTCGTCGTCGTGGTAGGAGGTCAGGACTATGACCTTTGTGCGCGGGGAGCGGGTCTTCAGTCGGCGGGTGGCTTCCACGCCGTCCATGCCCGGCATGATCAGGTCCATGAGGGTTACGTCCGGCGCGTACTCGGCGGCGCACCGGACCGCCTCCTCCCCGCCACCAGCCTCGGCGACCACGGTGATGTCCGGCTGCGTCTCCAGAAACGCCCGCACCCCCTGGCGCACGAGCGCGTGGTCGTCTACCAGCAGTACGGTTATCGGTTCGTCCACGGCCTCCAGCCTTTCTTTACGACGTCGGCTTCCAGCGGACAGACGCACTCCACCCGCGTTCCTTTCCCGGGCGCGCTCTCCACCTCGACGTGACCGCCGAGGGCCGATGCCCGCTCGCTCATGCTCCGGAGCCCGAATCCTTCGCCGGTATCTTCCGCGTCTTTAAAGCCCCGTCCGTCGTCGGTGACGCGCAGGGTGAGAGACTGTGGGGTGTAGAAGAGGTCTACCCCGGCTCTGGACGCGCCGCTGTGCTTGGCGACGTTCGCGAGGGCTTCCTGGGCGACGCGGAACGCGGTCTGCTCGACTTCCAGCGGGACCTCGCGCTCGCCCCGCACCCGGACGTCGGCCGGGATTTCGCTGCCCAACGACCAAGTCTCGGCGTAGTCCCGGAGTGCTGCGGCGAGCCCCTTACCCTCAAGGGCTGCCGGTCGCATCTCGTGGATAAGGACGTTAAGCTCCTTTTGGGCCTGGCGGACGAGGTCTGCGGCCTGGTCGAGGTGGGTCCCGGCGGCGGTTGCGTCTCTCTCCACTAGCGCCCGGGCGGCGGCGAGTTGGAGGGAGGTGGCGAAGACCTGCTGCTTTACCGAGTCGTGGAGGTCGCGGGCCAGGCGGTTGCGGGCTTCAAGGGTCGCCAGTTCTCCGCGGGTCTCGATCAGGGCCTCTAGCTGCCCGGCCATCTGGTTTAACTCCCTTGAGAGCTGCCCGAGCTCGTCCTTCGAGCGGTCCCCGGCGGTGACCGAGAAGTTACCCTGGCTCCAGGATCGCGCCGCCGCGGCCAGCCGTCCTATACGCCGGGTCAACCCCCAGGCGGTCAAGAAACCGAAGATGGTGCCCAGAAAAGCCGCCGGAGCCAGCACCAGCACCCCGCCCACCACGGCCACGATCGCAAACGCCCCGGCGAGGTTTGGTAAATGAAGGGTGCCGACGAGCAACCCGACAACGTTGCCGCCGTCATCTCGGACCGGAACAACGGCCAGGAACCTCCTCTCCGGCGTGCTCGCCGACAGTGGTCCCGGGTCTCCCTTGTTGTCTAGAGCATCTCCTACCAGCGACGGCAGACCGGGGAAACGGTTGGCCTCGAAACGCTCTCCGAGGATAAGGTCCTCGCGCCCGGAGCTCTCGGCTAGTAGTCGCCGGTCGGGGGCCAGCACGAACAGGTCCAGGTCTGTGGGGTCCGTGCTCTCTTCTCCGCCACCCACATCGCCGCCGACCTCCTGGAAGGTGGTGCGCAGCCCTTCGAGGTCCGGCGGGTCCTGGGCCAGGTAGGGTTCGAGGCGCGGGGATACGTTGCCCGCGAGCCACTGGGAGATCAGGTACGGCGGGGCCGGCGAGTACAGGAAAGCGGCCAGGCCACCGATAAGCAGTAGCTCCAGGGAGAGCAGCGCCACGACGGTCACCGCCGTGTAGCTGAGCGTCAGCTTCCACCGCAGACGCCTGAGCGAGAAGATACCGGGCTTCATACCACAACTCTACCCTGGCACACCCCCCGGCGCATCGGTCGCAGGTCGCAGCCGGCCTCGGTCCCGGGGACTAGAGGGGGGACCGCCGAGCCGGTCTCCCCCACGCGGGCTTACTACTCCTCGTAGCGTAGGGCTTCGGCGGGATAGACCTTTGAAGCCTGGCGGGCGGGGAGGTAGGTGGTCAGGAGCGCGGCGACGTAGGAGAGCGAGGCCACGAGTATCAGCAGGGTCCAGGGGACCTGGTAGGTTGCCCCGGCCAGATCCTCGGTGAGGCTGCTGACGATCTCGTTAGAAAGCGCGGCCCCGAGGGTTATACCGAGCCCGATGCCCAAGAGGGCGAGAAAGGACGACTCCAACAGAAAAGCGAGCAGCACCTGTCTCTTCTGGAACCCGAGAGCGCGGAGCATCCCGATCTGCTGCCGACGCTCGACGACCGACCGGGCGGCGATGACGCCCAAAGCCGCGATGCCGACCAGAAGCCCCAGGCCCATAAAGCCGGTCAAGAGGTCGTTCAATATGGTACTGGCCGCCGCGTTGTCGTCTATCTCGTTTTCGAGGACTGTGGTCTGGAGCCCGTTCTGGACAAAGCTTTCTTCGAGGCTTCTCGCCACCGCCCCGGCGCTGGCCCCGTCGGCCAGGTCGAAGTAGTAGCTCTGGGGCGGGACCGGGCCGCCAGCCAGACCTTCGAGTGTCTTCTCGGAGGTCGTGACGTCGCCGGTGTAGAAAGCGATGTCTTCGACCACCCCGATCACTTGCAGGTCGCGCACCTCGCCGGTGCTCGGGTCCTCGGCCCGAATGTACAGGTCGTCCGGCAGCGACGCGTCGTCCGCATAGAAACCGGAGAGTTCCAGCGGCGGCTCCGACCCGCCGAACCCGTCCCGGGTGGGGGCCAGGAGAGAGGAGATCACCGCTTTATCCGACTCTTGTTCGAGCGCCGTCCAGACCTCCTGGGCGGACCCGTATTCCGCGGTCGTGAGCTTAAAGTTGTAGCCTACGTTCTGGGCGTACCCGCTGTTTACGCCCTGCACGGCCAACTCTTCCGGCTTGCGGTCGGTGTCTCTTTGTTTGGCTTCCACCGGCAGCCCGGACACGGCGCCAACGGCGGTGAAGTCGTCGGGGTTCACGCCGTCGGTATTCTCGAGCGCCCTCTGCATATCGGGTATCGGGGCGGCGAACCCCGCGTCGGCCCGAACGTCGAAACCGCCGGTGAGCCGGTCGGTCTTCTCGTAGATGCTGGCTGTCGAGCGGGTAATAAAACCCATAGTGACCAGGGAAAAGATGACCAGCGAGAAGAGCGCCAGGGTCATGCCGGTCCGGAAGCGGTTTTGCAGCGGGTAGGCGACCGCCGTTTTGAGGACCGGCGGCAGGCCCCGGATGCGAACGAACACCGCGACCACAGCCCACAGGATAATATCCGAATTGTAGACGACGGCCCAGACGCCGCCGATGACGATCATGATCCCCGAAATAAAGAATACGGCGATGCCCTGGCTCATGTCGTCCGAGCCGAGGTCGAACGGCGAGACCCACAGCCCGATCAGGGCGAGCCCCGCCACCGTGAAGGCGACCCGGTCCGGTACCCGCAGAATTCTCGCGACCAGCGCCGCCCCGATAACCAACAGCGAGATGCCGAACAGGTACAGTCCAGCCTGCTCGTTCACATACCCCTGCCAGGCAGCCAGAGCGCCGGCGAGCGGCGTTACGACGGCTAGGAGCACACCCCAGACGCTGCGGCCCTTCTTGTCCGGCTCCGGGATGTCGCGGATAGCCCGGACGACGTTCATCCGGCTCACCCGCCAGGCGGCGATGGCGACTATAAAGAAGGTCAGCACCACGCCCATCGTAAAGGCGATGACCACGTTCTGCGGGCTAAAGGCAAAGCTTATCTGCAGCCCGCCATCGTCGAACCGCGCCAGAGCCCGGCCTACGATCCGGACCATCACCCACCCAACCCCGACGCCGAGCCCGCTGCCGACCGCCGAGGCTGCCAGGGCGTAGAGCGTGCCCTCGAAGGTGAACATCCGGATCAGGTGCCCCCGACGCATCCCGACGCCGCGGGCGATGCCGAGCTCCCTCTTTCGTTCGGCGGCAAGCATCACAAAGATCAGGAATATCAGGAGTATCCCGACCGCCACCGAGAACTGCCCGAGGATGAGGAATATGTTAGAGAACTGCTCTCCGGCGTCGCCGGCTTCTTCCAGCACGTCCTTTTTGATCTGGTCCGCTTCGAGACCGTTGGCCGCCAGGACCGGCTCCAGCTCATCGACGGTGGCTTGCGAGTGTGCCCCGCCCTCGACGGCCGGCCCAGTATGGTTGACAAGTACGCTATTGACCCTGCCCTCGTTGCCGGTAAGGCTCTGCAACCGGTCGAGCGGCATGACCATCGAGGTCTCCGGCGCCGGGTTCGCGCCGCTCTCGTAGACCCCGGCTACCGTAAGCTCCGTAGGCTCCTGCCCGAGAAAGACTTGCACCTTATCTCCGGATCCGACGTCCAGCTTCTCGGCAGTCTCGTTGCTGACGTAGACTTCGTTTTTCCCGAGGTTGTTTACGGATAAGGTGTCGCCGGAATCTCTGGTGAGTGAGTCAAAGCCTTGCATGTTGCCGCTCATGCCGAGCGTGTCCACGGCGGGCTCGCTGAGGTCCGTCTCGGACGAGAGCACCGGCACAGTCTCGGCGACCAGCGGGGCGACGCCCGCGACGTCTTCGTCACCGGAGAGCCGGTCCCGGACCTCTCCGGTCACTTTCTGGTCGAAGTACGCCGGTTGGGAGCCGTCGGAACCGGCCTCCGGAGCGTCGCTCTGGACGATTACGTCGGTCTGGCCGATCTGCTCCAGCGCCTGGGTACGGATCGAATTGGTCAGGGTGTCGCCGGTGGTGAAGGAGGCCGAGAATAGCAGCGTCGCCAGCATAAGCCCGGCCACGATCAGGCCCGACTGGGCCTTGCGGCGGGGAATGTTGCGGACCGCCATCTTGAACGCCACCCGGTTGCGCAGCGCGGAGACGCCGAGTATCAAGGCTCCGACGCCGAAGACGGCGAGTAGCGTCCACATTAGCTGCTATGTGGGCACGCCGAAAAGCGTATCCATCAAGCTCTCGATTCGTTAGGCTCGTCGCTCTCGACGCAGCCGTCGCGCATCCGGACGGTGCGGTGGCCGCGGCCGGCGACCGAAGCATCGTGGGTGACGAGCACGAAGGTCTGCTCCCTTTCTCCGTTGAGCCGCACGAGGAGGTCCATGATCTCTTTCGAGGTCTCCGAGTCCAACGCCCCGGTAGGCTCGTCCCCCCACACGATGGCCGGCTCGTTGACCAGCGCCCGGGCCACCGTGATCCGCTGCTGCTGGCCGCCGCTCATCTCTTGGGGGCGCTTGGATGCCTGCTCGGCGAGCCCTACCAACTCCAGGGCGTCCCGGGCCAGGCTCCGGGCTTTGTTTGGCTTTACGCCCGCGACCAGTAGCGGTAGCTCCACGTTCTCTATACCCGAGAGAACCGGTATCAGGTTGTAGGACTGGAAGATAAAGCCCATCTTCTCCGCCCGGAAGCGGGTACGCTTGCGGTCCGACATCTTGCCGATGGACTCGCCGCCGATGAGTATTTCTCCGCCGTCTATATCGTCGAGCCCGGAGAGGCTGTTAAGGAGGGTAGTCTTGCCGCAACCGGACGGTCCCATGACGGCGACCATCTCGCCGGTCGCTATCTCAAGGTCCACCCCTCTGAGAGCCCGGACTTTTACCTCACCAGCGTCGTAGGTTTTCTCGACCGCGGAGGCCTGGATCATGGCCTCCCCTTCCCGAGCACCGTCTTTCGTAACACTACCCTCCGGGCGCTGGTCCCGCGCTCCTTTTCCTTCCAGCACGCGTCTCCCCTTCCGTCATCGTTACCGGTCTATCCTGCGGCGGCAACCTAGACTAAGCGCCCGCATGTTAGGGCGCATCGGTCTCAAGACCTAAAAAGGCCGGGACTATTGTCCCATGAAGATGCTTCTCCAGCCTTAACGATGCTTCTCAGCACTTACCGGAGGCGGGAACCGGCCCCTTCCGAGCGGGTAAAGTACGGCCCGCGGTTGGCGAGTATGGCTACCGTGTTGATCAGGGCGGCGACGAATTGTAGAAAGCCGAAGACACCCGCGACAGAAGCCCCGACGGAGGCTCCCTGTTCGCCAGCAACCAGGAAACCTAGACCTGCGAAGATCAGACCTAAGACGATAGCTGCAACAGCGAACACGATGACGGTCAGGACCGACCACTTGGCATGACGCCTGAGACCCCGCGGCGCGCTGCCGAAGAGCAGCGAGATCAGGGCAATAAAAGGTTGCCACCAGCATACGATGGCTATGAACCTCTCGAAGTTCGTTAGTCCCAGGACACCAGCAGTTTGCGCTCGTCTCTCCACAATATTTTCCCTCTCCGTCCACTATATGATGATTGCTGCACCGCATTCTTATGAATCTTCTGTAGAACTCCCCCGGAACCTCCTTAATAAAAATCTTTACCCAATATAGTAATTAATTTTGTTGGGTACATGTTAGTCAATTGCCAAGTCGTAGAGCCCCGCCAGGTTTAGCGGGACTCCAGACTTTGTCCGAGGCTTAGCGGCCCTGGACCAGGTCGGCGATGAGTGGGTAACGATAGTCTTCCTGGCGGCCGACTCTGTAGGCGGCGTAGGCGGAGTAGGCGAAGGGCGCGATCGAGAGGACGGCCATTCCCGGTATGAGGAGAATGCCGATCAGGATCGTCGTCAGGAGTCCCGTTACCGCCCAGCCGACCCCGAGTATGATGAGGCCCGTGACCTGGAACCACATCGACTGCATCGCGTGGAATGCTACCTTCGGAGACCGATCCCTGTAGACCAGCCAGATCACCAGCGCCGCCACCGGCCCTAAGAAACCGGTAAACAGGTTCAGAAAGGTGCTCAAGTGCGCGAGCACCGACCAGTTCCTCTCCTCCCGGTCGTCCAGCGCCACCGGTCCGGGCGCAATCCGCGGCCCCTCGTACTCCGGCCTTCCGTAATTCTGTTCTTCCTGCACGGCCACTCCTCTCTGTCGTTTGTGGCTGTGAAAGAACTCTATGCCGGCACGGGAGATCCGGCATCGGCCCGGAGGAGGAATGAGGGTAGGTCCCCGGATGGAACTCTATCCGGCCGCGCTATCCCCGGTCGCGCTCCAGCAAGACCATCATAATAGTGCTCGCCAGTAGTAGCTCTTCCTCAGCTTCGGAGAACTCGGCCCGCTTTTCAAGACTGAACCGGCCCTCGAACAGAGCCCGCCGCTTCTGGAGCCGCAGCGCGGTACTCCCGCGGAGGTCTATCAGGTAGGCCGGGTTGAAGACCAGGCCACCGAACGTGTCGGCGAACGGGATGATCTCGAAAAGTCCGTCCAGAACCTTGGTCCAGGGGTTCTCCTCTTGCACCTGCCCGATCTCCTAGCGGTTGGTGTCCAGGATTTTGTAGGAACTCTTCCACAACGACCGGGTCCCCTCGCGGGCGACAGCACCGAGTGGCCGGCCGGCGGCGTCTTCTATGGTGTAGCTGGCGTTAAAGTCCAGCACCCGGTCCGCCATTATGCGGAAGCGGGTGGTCGTCTCCCCCTCGTTCTCGTAGACCGTTACCTCTTCTTTAAACTTGAACGCTTTCTTACAAACATAGGCGACCTCTTTATCGGCCGCGTCGACGATCCGCACCTTCGTGTGGATGGTGGCGATCTTGAAGCTCAACTCCAGCGGGTAATTCAGCACCGGAACCTCCTGCTCGATGTTCTGCAAGCATTGTGATCTCGCGGGCCTCATGTTACAAGAGAACTCCGGTAAGCTGTGCTAGGATCATCGCGCCCGTGAAAAGTTACTTTTTAGAACTCGCTTTTCCATCTGTCAGAACCGGCCGGCCGCGATGACGCGCCGGAGCGGGCTCGTTCTGGCGGTTGTGATCTCCATCGTGGTCTTTATCCTGGACCAGTGGCTCAAGCGGCTTGTGGAAGGAGCGATGTACCTCGGAGAGAGTATCCCTGTGGTGTCCGGCGTATTCCACCTGACCTACATAAAGAACTCCGGCGGGGCTTTCGGCATCCTGGCCGGGAGCCAGCTAGTCCTGCTGATCGGGAGCGCGGTAGCGGTAGCCGTCGTGCTCTCGCTGCTACTCTCCTCTCCCCCCTCGCGGCTTACGACCGCCGGGTGCGGTCTAATTCTCGGCGGGGCTCTGGGCAACCTCTTCGACCGCCTTACCGCCGGAGACGTCACAGACTACCTGGACTTCCGCATCTGGCCCATCTTCAACGCCGCCGACATCGCCATAGTCACCGGCGTTGCTGCTCTACTAATCACTGCCCTCCGGCCGGAGAAAGACACCCGGCGGCCGGAGGACGGCTAAACTTTAGTTAACCTCGCGGGACCTCGGGGTTCGGGAAGTTCCCGGACTCCTGGTCTTCGGTGTCCTCGATCTCGTGTTTGCCGACCGCCGACGGGGAGGACTCGCTGCGGATCTGACGCAGGATACCGCCTTCTAGCAGTACGTCCCTTTCGCGTTCGGAGAACTCCGCGAGCAGCGTAACTTCTTCGCCGCTCTCGTTTTCACGGGCGGTTATCTCCGCGTCGCTGTCGTCGAGGTGCTGGCGGATGTCGGGCATCTCCCACTGCTGGCCAGCCTCGAACTTGTCGTAGTCCGATTCGTCCTTAAAGGTCAGCGAGAGGATGCCCTGGGAGATCAAGTTGCGGCGGTGTATCCTGGCGAAGCTCTTGGCTATGACCGCCCGTATACCGAGATGTAACGGCGCTAGCGCCGCGTGCTCCCGACTGGAACCCTGCCCGTAGTTCTCACCGCCGACGATGTACCCTGGGGCCATCTCTTCGGCTTTTTTGTAGTACTCGGGGTCGAAGCGGCGGAAGGTGAACTTAGCAATTTCCGGCACGTTGGACCGGAACGACATTACCTCTACCCCATCGGGCGCGAGGTCCCCGGTCGAGACGTCGTCCTCTACGACTATCGTGACGGTGGCCGAGAGCGTATCCGGCAACTCCGGGGCCTCGGGCGGCGGCTCTATGTTCGGGCCGCGCGGTATCTCTATGCCGCCGGCCTCGTCTTCGGGGGCGGGGGCCAGGATCTGCTTGTCGTCCACCGCCGGGTTTGCCGGGGCTTCCGGCAGACTCGGGTACTCGCCGAGGTCCCGCGGGTCGGTTATGACGCCCCGGAGCGCGGTCGCCGCAGCGGTCGTCGGGCTCGTGAGGTACACCTGGTCGGTCATCGTGCCCGAGCGTCCCGGGAAGTTGCGGTTGAAGGTCCGCACGCTTACCGAGTCCGACGGCGGGGCTTGGCCCATCCCGACACACGGGCCGCAGACCGGCTCCAGCATCCGGGCACCGGCGCGGACAAGGTCCGAGTACACCCCGGTCCCCGCGATGGAGTCCAGGATCTGGCGACTCCCCGGCGTTACGGTCATCACCAGATCCTCGTGCACCGTCTCGTCGCGGAGCACGGCCGCCGCTACCGCGAGGTCCTCGAAGCCGGAGTTGACGGAGCTACCGAGGCAGACCTGGGCGACCTTTGTACCGGCGACCTCGCTGACCGGGACGACGTTCCCCGGCGAGTGCGGCTGGGCTATGAGCGGCTCTAGCTTGTCAAGCTCTATCGGCTCGTGCTCGTCGTACTCGGCGCCCTCGTCGGCGGCTAGTTCTACGAAGTCGTCCGGGCGCTGCTGCATTTCTAGCCACTCGCGGGTTCGCTCGTCGGAGGGGAAGATGCCGGTCGTAGCGCCTAGCTCGGCGATCATGTTGCAGATCGTGATGCGCCCGGTCACGGCTATGTTCTCAACCCCCGGCCCGTAGAACTCGAAGATGCTCCCGAGGCTTCCCCTTACACCCCGCCGCCGCAAAAGCTCCAGGATAATGTCCTTCGGCGTCACCCAGTCCTGCAAGCTCCCGGAGAGCTCCACCCCAACGACCTTAGGTGCTGGCGTCTCGAACGGCCGGCCGGCCATCACGGTCGCAACGTCCAGCCCTCCGGCCCCGATGGCGATGGACCCTAGAGCTCCCGAGGTCGTGGTGTGGGAGTCGGCCCCTATAAGGGTAGCGCCCGGCCTCGCGAAGCGCTCGACGTGCAGGTAGTGGCAGATGCCGTTGCCGGGCCGGGAGAAGTAGATGCCGTACTTGGCAGCGAACGCTTGCAAAAAGCGGTGGTCGTCGGGGTTCTTGAAGTCTAGCTGGATAATGTTGTGGTCCACGTACTGCACGGCGAACGGGACCTGCACCCGGTCCACGCCCATCCGCTCGAACTGTAGCGAAGTCATCGTGCCGGTCGCATCCTGCAACAATGTCTGATCTATCTCAAGACCGATTTCCTCCCCGGGCTCCAGAGCGCCGCTGACCATGTGGTCCCGGAAGATCTTGTTGACTAGGTTATCCGCCATAACGCATCACCCCTAAAGCTATCCGACTTATTTCCCCATTTTTGCACACTTCTTACCCACTCACGACCTCCCGCAACTCACCGCTCTCCACGTCGTAGATCGCCCCGGATACCGTTACGCTGTCAGGGATAAGCTCTGACTCCCGCACCGCCGCCACGTCGTCGCGCACGCTCTGTTCGAGGTCTGTGAACGGCAGGAAGTCCCGGTCTCCAGCGTCCACGTCGAGGTCTTCCCGGACCTTTGCGGCGAGGTCTTCGTTCGTGAACGAGGCCATCCCGCAGTCCGTGTGGTGGATGACTACTACTTCGGTCGTACCCAGAAGCCGTTCGGAGATGACGAGCGACCGGATGACGTCGTCCGAAACCCGTCCCCCAGCGTTCCGGATCACGTGCGCATCACCTACCTGGAGCCCCAGAAACTCCGCCGGGTGCAACCGCGCATCCATGCACGTTACCACCGCAACACCCCGCGCCGGCGGTGCCGGAAGGTCTCCCGCGTTAAACGACGACGCGTGATCCCTGTTAGCTTCTATGAACCTGTCTATCTCAGCCACGAACTCTCCTATCTACTCATATAACGAACTCCATCCATCTTACCGGATCCACCCTCTGCAACCCGGACCGACCCGTTTAATAGAGCTTTACACCCCGGACGTTGACAAAAGTCAGGATAGTGTGTATGTTTTCTATACACACTAGTAACAGACTGGCTACTCGGGAGGCTCTTAGTGAGCGTGGAAGAGAAGGATTTGCGGGCGCCGGAGGAGGAGCGTGGTTCCGGGCGTATCGGGGCGGCGGACGTGGGGATCTCGGTCGTCGTCTACTTTATGGTGCAAATTATCGTTGGGGCTGTTCTCTTCGGGGGCTTAGGGTTAGAACTCGGATCCACGAGCGGGACGTTAGCACTGGTTGCAGCGGCCACGCTGTCATCAATTCTGGCTGTCGGGTTTGTGGTGGCGGTGCGTAGCGGGCTCACCCCCGCGTCCGTCGGGTTGAGGGCAACTTCGGGACGCTGGCTGCTCGCCGGGGCCGGGGTAGGGTTGCTCGCGTGGGCCGTCAACCGCGGGGTCATAGTATTGTACATCTGGCTCACAGGTGATGCCTCGAACCCGCAAGCGGGCCTCTCGGACACGGCGCAGGGGTCTCTACCGGTGTTCGCCCTTCTGGTACTTCTTGGTGGCTTGCTCACTCCTCTAGGCGAAGAGCTTCTTTTTAGAGGAGTACTCTACGGCTGGCTCCGGCGGTGGGGCATCGTTCTCGCAACGGTAATAAGCGCGGTCGTCTTCGGTCTGGCTCACGGCGTAAACGTGGTGCTGCCGGCGGCCATCGTGCTCGGCGTCTTCAGCGCGCTACTCTACGAGAAGAGCGGCTCCATCTGGCCGGCGGTCGTCTCTCACGCGGTAAACAACACCCTGATCTTCGTTCTGGTACGGATACTGGCTGAGCTTGGAATTTTAGAGCAAGCGTCCCTGGTCTCCGGTGCCTGGTTGCCATTCTAATGCAGTCATCCGACAGAAGGAAAGAAACCGTGACGACCGTTGGTAAAAGAAGCTCGGCGACGGCCGGACAGGAGATAGAGCGAGGTTCTATGTGGCGCAACGTGTTCTGGCTCGCCGGGAAGGAATTACAGAGAACCTGGCTTTCCTACCTCGCTACGGTGGTGCTGGCAGCGCTTTACGGAGCTTTCGCCGCCGTTGCTTTACTAGGCGCTCTGCCGGTCGGTACCCCGCCGAACATATACGCGAGCGCCGCCGTAGACATCTTCTTTGTCTTCGGGGTATCAGCCCTTGCTACCAACGCACTTTCAAAAGACTATCTCTACTCCTGGGGTGACACGTTCTCCAAGCGGCTCCGTTTCCTGCGGAGTCTACCCGTTTCGGCGGAGGAGCTGGTGGTGAGCCGGGTCCTGACCATGCTGGTCGCCCTGTTCCTCAACTCCGTAGCGTTCCTCGTGACTATTTATCTACTTTCCGCCTCGGTCGGGGATCGGTTAGTAGCGCAACTCGGCTTCGGCGAGTACCTGTCGTTCGCCGGTATATGGGCCGGTTACGCGGTCTTCTGCAGCGGGGCCTGGATGTACGGGGAGTTCGGTCTGAACGGTAGAACCTACAACAACATCGTGTTCGGGGTTATGGGTTTTGCGTTCATCTTTCTCATATTTCTAGAGTGGCTGTTCAAACTCCGTATCGTCGAGAGGAGCATCTACCTGGCGGGAAATCATGGTCCTCTCCCGGCGATCCTGACACTACTTTTGGGTGGTGTCGCCTTTGCACTGTGGTCGAGAGCAGCCGTCCGAAAGATAAAACGCCGGGACCTGACGGCGTAGAGGGGAGGTTTCTATGAAAATATTACACAACACGTGGTGGCTGGCCGGAAAAGACGTAAAGAGGACCTGGGTTTCATATCCGGCGGCGGCTCTAGGCGCGATGTTTGCCGGGTTTATCGCGACTATTCTTCTGAACGGGGTGTTCGTGATAGAGGGATTCGGGGCTTCTGGAAGGACGTTAGCGGAGAACGCCAATGGAGCCTTGCTAGACGGGTTGTTCCTATCGTGGGTTCCCGTACTGACGATAAATGCGTTAGGGAGCCGGGATCACGCCGCCCGCTTCGGCGAGGACCACATGTCGAGGCGGGTCTACTTTCTGCGGAGCTTACCGATAGACGTCTGGGAATTGGTGGCGAGCCGGGGGTTTATCATGGCGCTCACCGCGGCGATTACGGCTCCTTTCTTCTTTGTGCCGCCGTACCTGTTCTCCGAGCCGCTCGACCGGTTAGACCCGGTGCAATACCTGTCCTTCTCGGGTATCTGGCTTTGTTACGCGCTGCTGGTCGGAGGGTTTTATACGTTCGTCTGGTTGAGCGTTTCCAGGCGTGTAGACCGTTGGATCACGCTTTCCCTAGTCCCAGTTCTCCTGCTTGCCCCGGTGATACTGAACTTCGTGTTCGGCGTACACCTCGTGGAGCGGACCGTAGAGCTGTCACAGACGTCCGGCCCGCTCACCGGGTTCTTTGCAATCATGCTCGGCGTTGGCGGGCTCTTTTTATGGGGGCTCGCGACGGTGCGCTGGTTGGAGAAAAGGGACCTGTCGGCGTGAGCGATAACGGGGAGAGAGACGGAGCAGCGCGGATACCGGTGCGGCTTTCGATGGACGACCCGGAGCCGATGTACCGCCAAATAGAGGACCAGTTGCGGGACCTGATCGTGAGCGGCCAGCTACCGCCCGGCACCCACCTCCCCTCCGTCCGGGGACTCGCCAAAGACCTGGCTTGCAGCGTTATCACCACCCGCCGGGCCTACCAGGACCTGGAGAACGGAGGACTTATCAAGACTCGTCAGGGTATGGGCACCGTGGTCGCCGACCTCGGACCCGAAACAAAAGACTTCTACCGCCAGCAAGCCATCCTCGCAGCTTTCTCGGAAGCCGTCGGAGCCGGCCGGCGCGTCGGGTTTTCAGAACAGGAACTGCGAGAGATCTTCGAGGAGGCATTGAACGATGGAGAAAACCAGAATGGCTAGCAGACCGGACGAGCCGCGGACGGAACGGCCCGTGATCTCCCTGCAAAACGTCACCAAGTCCTTTGAAGACTTCCGCCTCGGACGGCTGAACTTCGAGGTGGAACCCGGCTACGTCGTGGCCGTGGTCGGTCCGAACGGTTCCGGCAAGAGCACGCTGTTCAGGATGCTAATGGACCTCGTCCACCCCGACGAGGGCGAACTACGGGTCTTCGGGGAACGGTACCCGCAAGATGCGGTGTCCATCAAGCGCCGCATCGGCTACGTACCCGAAAACTCCGTCGGCCACGACGAACTCGACGCCCGGGAGTTCGGCTCTTTTGTAGCCCACTGGTACCCGTCCTGGAACGGCCGGCTCTACGACGACCTGCTAGAGCGCTTCGAGATAGACCACTGGCAACGCTTCGACCGGTTGTCAAAAGGTATGAGGCGGCGGCTGGTCTTTGCGGCAGCCATCGCTGCCGAGCCGGACCTGCTGTTGCTCGACGAGCCGACCGACGGCGTCGACCCCTTCGCCCGGCGGCTCATGCTAGAGGAGGTCTCGACCTACCTCCGGGACGAGGACCGCTCGGTCTTCTTCGCCACCCACAGCATAGAAGAGGTCCGCCGCATTGCCGATTACATATTGTTCTTACACAGAGGTTCATTCCTCGGACTCCACGAGAAAGACGCTTTGCTGGAGAACTGGAAGGAGTTATGGGTTGACCGGAAGCCGGAGACGGGCGGCGTGCCGGGGCTGGTTGCGGTCGAGGACGGTCCTCCGGTGCGGCTCGTGACCCGCGCGGCCGGGGAGACCGGCGCGGCGCTGGAGGCGCAGGGCACGGAAGTCCGCCGGGTAGCGGCGTTGGACCTGGAGGAGATCCTGGGCCACCTCATAGACGAGCACCACGAGCGTGTAGAAAGCGGAAGGAGAGGAGCGTAACGTGGCACCGGACCTGATGATAGAAGTCGAAGACCTCCGTAAAAACTACGGGAACGTGGTAGCCGTGGACGGCGTCAGCTTCAAGGTGGCGGCCGGAGAAATATTCGGGCTGCTCGGGCACAACGGGGCGGGCAAGAGCACGGCCATCCGGATGCTGACCGGCCGCACCCGCCCGAGCAGCGGTGTTGCAAAGGTAGCCGGCTACGACGCCGCCAAAGAGCGCGAGCGGATAAAGCCGCTCATAAACCTGGTCTTCGAGGACCAGAACCTCTACGAGCGGCTCTCCGGCCGCGACAACCTCAAGCTCTTCGCCGACCTCTACGACGCACCAAAGAAACGGGTCGAGGATCTGCTCGGCACGGTCGGTCTAACCGAGGCCGCGGGCCGCAAGGTAAAGACCTACTCGACCGGCATGAAGCAGCGCCTGCTCATCGCCCGAGCTCTAGTGAACGAGCCGCGCGTGCTGTTTCTGGACGAGCCGACCCGCGGCCTCGACCCGACCTCCGCCCGCGAGCTGCGTGGCCTCATCTCGGACCTCAGCGCCTCGGGCACCACGGTCCTTCTAACTACTCATTACATGGAAGAAGCCGACGAACTCTGTGACCGGGTAGCATTCCTGAGCCACGGCAAGATTGTAGCCCTCGACACCCCGCAAGAGCTAAAGCTCGGCCGCGGCCAGCGCACCGCCACCGTTCTCCTCGAAAGCCGCGAGGAAACAGTCGTCTCCCTCGACGACCCCGGCGACGCCCGCAAGATGGAGACCTGGATGCGCGAGGGGAGAGTAGCCTCGGTCCGGTCCCACGAGGGCACCCTCGAAGATGTGTTCGTGGAAGTCGCCGGCCGGCCACTCTAACCCGACAGGAGGATAATTATGAACCTCAAACGGCTGCTCACGATCTTCCGCAAGGACGCGCGGGCCTCGATCCTCGACGGCCGGGTACTCGTTGCCATACTCGTCCCGATCGGCCTCGCCCTGTTCTACAACGCGACCATCGACGATGGCCCACAGACACCTTCCGCGACCGTCGCCTACACGGAGACCGCCCCTGCCCTGCCGGACGCCCTCCGCGCCGCGACGGGTGACAACGTCGATCTCTCCTTCGAGGCCGCAAGCCCCGAAAAGGTGCGCAGCATGGTCGCCGACGAAGACGCCGACGTCAGCCTCGTGGCCCCCGAAGGGTTCGACTCCGCGGTACAGAGCGGCGGGACGCCGCAGCTAACGGTGCTACTCCCCGAGTCCGAAAGTCTAGGGGCCAGCGTGGTGGTCTCTTCTCTGGACCCGGCTCTCCGGGGCCTCGCCGGACAGAGCCCGCCGGCCGGCGTAGAGACGGAGACCGTCGGGGCGGAGCAGTCCGGGAGCGAGAGCGTTCTACCGCAACTCGGCCTGAGTACCTACTTTGTGCTCGCCGCGGTGGTCCTGCTGGTAGTAATGATCTGTATGCTGGCCGTGCCCGTGATACTGGCCGAAGAGTCTGAGAAAAAGACCCTCGACGCGCTCGCGATGGTAGCCTCCTACGGCGAAGTGGTCGCCGCCAAAGCCCTGGTCGGGTTGCTGTACGTCGCCGTCTCGGTGGCGCTGCTGCTCGGCATCACCGGCCTCTTCCCTGAAGAGGTATTCTTGTTCGTCGCGGCGGTGACGCTCCTGAGCGTGACACTCATCGGCTTCGGGCTCCTTATGGGCGGTCTCTTTCAGAACGCCAACCAGCTCAACACCTGGTCCGGCTTCTTGCTAATACCGGTCGCCGTCCCAGCCTTTCTCGTAGGGTTCCCGATGCCGGACCTCGTGGACAGGATACTTACGTTTATCCCCGTGAGCCAGGCGATGCGGCTCGCCATCAACAGCATGAACGGACAAACATTGTTCCCGAACCCCGTGCTATCTTTCGTTGTGATAGTAGCCTGGGGCGTCGCGGCCTACGCGCTCCTCTCGTGGAGCCTCCGCCGCCGCCAGGCCGTCCAGTAGAGAACGCTTTTTAGAGAAAGAACCTCGATGCGTCCGTCTACAAAGCGGCTCCCGGAACGTCTACAGGGCCTCCTGGCACTCCCCGCGCTGTTTGCAGGAAGGGCGCGGCTCGGTTACACGGTGTCTTACCTCAAAGGGATGAGGGAGATGTGCCGGTGTGGGTCTTTATACCGGTGCTCGTCGTAAGTCCGTTCCGTTCGGCAGCCGGTTCGTTGGTTTCCGCAGGGTGCTTTCGCAGGTGTGCTACGGTCCGAAAAACGTACTGAACAACGATTACTGGAGGCAAGGATGAATAAAGCGGATACTTTCGGGATAAGCCTCGTTGTCATGATAATTGGTGCAGTCGTCCTCGGGAAGGTTTTTGGCGAGCTTGCCGGTCCAGTGGGGGCTGCGGTGGGAGGTTTTCTAGCCTTCCTCATTGCTTTGGCCGCGGGGACTTACTAGGAGCGACGTAAGCGGCGCGGAGGCGGCTAATCGAGGTTGCGGGTCTGATCCGAGTCGTTTCGGCGGAAGAAGAGTGGCCTCAAGGCATCCTGGCGCGAACCGGGATAGAAAGGTTAGGGAACCGGTAAAATAAGACTTTCTGGTATAGCGTGCGAGGTGTGCAACCCGGATGCGCTTCCGGCGTAACAGTTACCTGAAGACGAAATGTAGAAAGGAACAGCTTGGAGGCATTCAGCGTAATAAGCTCGCCGGTCCGGGCGATGGAGCGGGTCGGCGGGGAGCGGAAGGCGGCTCTCGGGTTCGGGGTAGTCCTCGTGTGGGCGTTGGTAAGCCTGGTGTCCGCGGTCATCCTGGTATTTACGGGGTTCGATGTGGGTCAGATCTCCTCCGGCGTCCAGGGTCTGCCACAGGAGGCGGTGGAAGGAGCCGTTACGACGGCCCAGATAGGCGTGCCGATCATCTCCGCGCTCTACCCGTTTGTGTGGTGGGCTATAGTCGCGCTGGTGATGCACCTCGTTACCCGCTTTTTTGGCGGGAGCGGGCCGTTGTCCGGGACGTTCGCGGTGGTCGGTCTGGCTTGCGTGCCGTTCGTGATCTCGTCCCTAGTCTCGGTTCTGGTCACGGGCCTACAATCCGTAGCCGGCGCGCAGAGCGCCGTATCGGGTGTCCTCGGGGCTATAGAACTCCTGGTCATAATCGGCGCTCTCGGGTGGCACGTCGTCCTGGTGGTAATCGGAGCGAGCTTTGCCCGGCGGGTAGGTTACGGCCAGTCTAGCGGTTCGTGCGCCATATCCTGCGTCGGGCTCGCCGGGCTGGTAATAGGACTTCTGGTGGTTCTGGGGATAATTATTGCCCTCGCTACCGGCGGGGCCGGAGCTTAAAAAGTCTAATTTAGAAGGAGAAGTTTTATGGAAGCGGGATCCAACACAGGCACGGCGAACTCCGGAGGGCGGAGCCAGGGCCGGCGCCGGCGGGTGTGGCCGTGGGTACTCGGCGGCATACTCCTACTGTTCTTCCTGATAATCGCTACCGTGGTGCTCGTGCTGGTCGCCAGTCCGGGTGGTGGGTCGGCCGGAGGCGGCGGTGGCGGCGTCGAGTGGCAGGAAGAGTACGTTCAGGGCGAGGGTAGCGAGAAGATAGCCGTGCTGCCCGTCGCGGGGGTTATAAGCGATCAGGCCGGCGGCGGAGGTCTGCTGGGCGGCGGAGGCGGCGCGACCCCCGACGCGCTCCGGAGCCAGTTGGATCAGGCCGCCGACGACGGCAACGTCCGGGCGGTCATCCTGGAGGTTAACTCTCCCGGCGGCGCGGTGGTAGCCAGCGACCAGATGCACCAGCTAATCCTCGACTTCAAGGAAGAGTCGGACAAGCCGGTCGTAGTTTCGATGGAGGACACGGCGGCCTCCGGCGGCTACTACATTGCCACCGCCGCCGACCGGATAGTTGCGAACACCGCCACGATCACCGGCTCTATAGGCGTGATCCTCTCTTTCCTGAACTTCTCCGAAGCCGCCGATAAGTACGGTATAAAGCAGGTCTCCGTCACGAGCGGCGAGTTCAAGGACATAGGCTCCCAGTTCGAGGACCTCACCCCAGAGGAACGCGACATCCTGGACAGCGTGGTCCAGGACTCCTACTCCCAGTTCGTGGACGTAATAGCAGAGGGCCGCGACCTGCCCGAAGACCGGGTACGGGAGATCTCGGACGGCAGAATCTACTCCGGACTACAGGCCGAGGAACTTGGCTTGGTAGACGAGACCGGTAACCTCTCCCAGGCGGTCGATACCACCGAAAACCTCGCGGACGTCAGCGACGCCCGCGTCGTCCGCTACACCCAGAGCCCCGGCCTGTTCGGCTCCCTCCAGGCCCGCCTCGCCCCCCAGGAACCCGAAGCCCTACGGACCTTGAAAGCCGCCGGCCTTAACCCGGGACCCGAGCTACAGTACATCTACCGTCCGGGTCTCTAAAGAGCCGGCTTACCGCTCCGGCGACCGGCGAGCTCTTAGTCGTCGGTCTCGCCCCCAAAGATCGCGAACACCGCCCCTTGTGGATCGCGCAGAGCCGCGATCCTCCCGGTCACCATCTCCATCGGCCCGGACAGCGCCTCAAACCCCGGCTTTTCCAAACCGGGTCGTAAGCCTACGGGGATTGAGCTTGTTCCAAAGAGGTGGTTCGCATGCCGGGCGTTGGCGGACGCGGAGCCATCTCCGGTGCCGGGCTTGGACTGCAAGCTACGCTGGTTAGCGGACGCTTGATCCGGGCAGCTATACGCCTCAAATGGTTGCTGGAGGACACCTGGTGTACAACCCGGTGTCCAGAGTGTGGCGCGGGGAGGTAGAGGTTTGAGTACCCTGAATATAGTATTGCTGACCGTCGGCGGGGTAGTTCTCCTGGTCGGGGTCTTCTCCGCGCCGCTAAAGCGCAGCTTTCTGTCGGTGCCCCTGGTAGCGCTCTTGAGTGGGGTGCTGATAGGACCGTCCGTCCTGGGAATACTGGACCCCGCAAACTGGGCGGACCAGACTATTATCTTGGAGCAGGCGGCCCGCTTTACCATAGCGATCTCGATGATGGAGATAGCCCTCAGACTACCCAAAGGCTACCCTTTTAGCCACTGGCGTTCCCTGCTCGTAATGCTCGGTCCGGTAATGGTGCTGATGTTTGTCGTCAGCGGGTTGCTCGCCTACGCCGTCTTGGGGTTGTCGTTCTGGGCGGCGATGCTCGTCGGGGCCATAATTACTCCTACCGACCCGGTAGTCGCCTCCTCGATAGTGCAGGGAGAGGTGGCCGAGAGCAACCTGCCCGCCCGCCTGCGTCATCTACTCTCCGGCGAGTCCGGGGCCAACGACGGGCTCGCCTACCCGTTCGTTTTCCTGGCTATCCTGATGCTGGAGCGGCCCGCCGGAGAAGCCGCCGTGCAGTGGCTCACGCGCGTCATACTGTGGGAGGTTCTGGGGGCGGTGATCCTCGGTGCTCTGATAGGTTACGCTTCCGGCAAGCTTTTGGAGTGGGCGCGCAAAAGGGGTGAGATAAGAGAACCTTCTTTCCTGGCCTACACCATCGCCGTGGCGCTCGCCGCGCTAGGCTCTACCCGGCTGGTCGGCACCGACGGCATCCTCGCGGTCTTTGCCGCCGGCATAGCGCTCAACATGGCCGTGAGCACCGGCGAGCAGCAGGAAGAAGACCAGATAGACGATGCTGTCAACCGCTTTTTTGTCCTGCCGGTCTTCGTGCTCCTGGGACTGGCTCTGCCGTGGGCCGAGTGGGTGGACCTCGGGTGGAGAGGCCCGGTCCTCGTCCTTCTGGTCCTCCTTTTCCGGCGGCTGCCGGGGGTCTTATGGCTGGCGGGCCGGGTGCCCGCAATGGGGGGAAGGCAGGATGGACTGTTCGCGGGGTGGTTCGGTCCCATAGGTGTGGCGGCTATCTACTACTCAACGCTCGCGGAGCACACCGTGGGCTTGCGGGAAGTCTGGATCGTGGGGAGTCTGGTGGTGAGCGCTTCCATTCTGGTGCACGGGGTGAGCGCCGCGCCGCTGACCCGGTTTTACGGCCGGAGGTCCCGGGCCAGCTCCGGCGGTTAACAAAGTGCGGGCTCGCGCCTTACGCCGGGCTCGGAAGCCGTAAAACGGCAGTCTAACCGGACACCGGACGCGGATCCAAGTAGCTAGACGAAGTTACGGTGGCACCGAACAACCGGCGCGCGGCGGAAGCAGATCTCGTAGCAGGTAACTTCGCCGGCCGGTCACTCTACGGTACGCTGGACGAGTACGGCTGGAGGATATCCGGTCCGGGCTAGCGGACGCGACGCTGACGGCGATTCTGGACCTGGACCCGGGCGTTGGTGCGTGAGACCCCGAAGAGGCGGTCGAGGTAGCGGTCGGCCACGTAGGCCCCGGCCGCGCCGCCGAGGACGCCGAGCAGGACGTCCACAACGGTGTCGACCGGCGCGTGGGAGACCTGGACGCCCATAAGGTCCAGAAGGACTTCGACACCTTCCCAGGCTACGGCTCCGACGAGACCGATCACGGCCCCGGTGATGATCGCGTGCCGCGGGGTGTTAAAAAAGTCGTCGTCCCCGCCGCTGCGGTAGATGATCTCCGCCGTAAGGGCGACAAGCACGAATGGCGTCAGGAGGTGGGCCACCTCGTCGTACAACGGTATCGGCTCGAAGATGCCCCACATGAAACCCGCCCCGTTGAGCCCGGCACAGAAAACGATTAAAGAGATTACCCATTTCCGGGGCAAAGCCTGACTCCCACGCGTCCGAACTTCTACCAGTTACCTCACAAGCCCACTGTACCGGAACCGGAACCCACCGGCCACCAGCCACGGAAAGCTACAGCCAGCCCTTTCTCTCGGCGAGCCGCGCCGCCTCCGCCCGGTTGTGGACACCGAGCTTCTTTATGACCGTGGATAAGTGATTGCGTACCGTGCCCTCGGAGAGATAGAGCTTCGCGGCGATCTCCGCAGCGCTCGCTCCGCCCGAAGAAACGGCCAGTATCTCGCGCTCCCGGGACGTCAGCGGGTCCTCCTCGCTAAGGGCCGTGGCAGCGAGTACCGGGTCCACCACCCGCTCGCCGGCCACCGCCCGGCGGATAGCGCCGGCAAGCTCGCTCGCCGGGGCGTCTTTTAGCAGGAAGCCCGCGGCCCCGCTCTCCATCGCCCGCCGCAGGTAACCGGACCGGCCGAACGTCGTTAGGATCAGGACCCGGCAGCCCGGCAGCCGGTCGCGCAGCCCACCCGCCGCGGAAAGCCCGTCACCGCCGGGCATCTCGATGTCGAGCAGCGCCACGTCCGGTCGTACATCCAGGGCTTTCGGTATTACCTCATCTCCCCGGGCGGCTTCGGCCACGATCTCGATGTCACCCTCCAGGTCCAACAGCGCCGCGAGCGCCCCCCGCACCATCGCCTGGTCCTCAGCCAGTAGTACCCGTATCATCCGGAACGCCTCTCCCCTCCTCCGGCCACCATGCCGACTGGTCCCCCGGCGACCGGCAACGTTACCTTTAGCCGGAATCCCCCCGAGTCCTGGGGACCAGCCTCAAGAGAACCGCCCCGCGCCTCCACCCGCTCGGCGAGCCCCGACAGACCGCTACCGGCCAGAGATTCCCAGTTCACGCCGCGGCCATCGTCCGTTACCTCGACATTAGCCTCCGCCGCGTTACGGCTCACGCGCACCTCGCAAGTATTAGCCCGGCTGTGGCGGATCACGTTCGTTACCCCCTCGCGGACGGCCCAGGCCAGTACGGCCTCCACGGACGGATGAAGTGCCGCCGTCCCAGAATCCGCAGCAACGTCGCACCGGCACTCGATACCGGCCGCACCGAGCATCTCCCGGGCACCGGTAAGCTCCGCTTCCAGCCTCGGCTGCCGGTAACCGGCGACAGCCTCGCGCACCTCTCGCAGGGCGTCACGGGCCACGCCTTCGATGTCTTCTATCTCGCCGGCCGCTTTATACGGGGCGGCTTCTATGAGGCGGCCGGCCAGTTCGCTCTTGAGCGTAATCATGGACAGGCTGTGGCCCAAGAGGTCGTGCAGATCGCGGGCGAAGCGTAGCCGCTCCTCGGAGACAGCGAGGCGGGCGATCTCCTCCCGCGCGACACGTAGTTCCTGGATAGTAGAGAGCATCCTGTTCGTACCCAACACACTGAGCCCGGAACCGCCGACGATCAGTCCGACGGTCATCAAGTTCTGCCAGACTACGCCTAGAGTCCATCCGACCCCGACCGCTACCACCACCAGACCGGCGATGGTCCAGACGGCCTGGCGCGCCGTAAGCCTCATAGCTGAAGAAGTACCGGCGAAGATCAGGAACCAAAGCCAGTCGGCGCTGTAAAAGACCGCCAGGAAGACCACCAGAACCGTCAGGGTTACGAGCGCCGCAATAGTAGTGCCGCGTAGTGCAGGTCCGGAGCCTTTATAGGGACCCAGGAGACCTTCCAGCACGAGCCAGAGGTAGGCTACGACAAAGGTCGCGATGGCGGCGAAAGCGACGACTATGCGCGGGGCCGAGAGGTCGGAAGTGAGCAGGCTGTAGATCGGCAATATGAGGAATAGGAGCCATACCAGGCTGAGCAGCAACCCCAGGTAGTAATCGCCGCGCGACAGGTCTTTACGCGCCTCTAACTCTCTACCCACTTCTCTCTCGTCCATATGCCGATTATAGGCGAGTCTCGCCGTCGACATGCCCCTGACCGGGCTCAAAGCACGAAGGAGAGCCGGTCGCAGTACAGGAGATCATCCGAAAGACCGGCCTTCGTCCCGGCGGTAGGCGATCACCGCCATCGCCAGGAACAGCAGCGTATAGCCCGTGATCCACAGCCCGTGCGAGAGCATCGAGCCACCGTCGCCCGCCCCGAGCGTAGTCCAGCCGAGCTGTGCGGCGTGGTACGAGGGCAGGTACGGGGCGATGTCCTGTACGACCTGCGGCAACATCTCCAGCGGCAGGAATAGCCCCGAGCCGAAAGCCAGCGGCAGGAAAATGAAGTTCGCGATAATGGCGGCCGAGTTCGGGCCGGCCACGTACCCGAGGAAAAGTCCCAGCGCCACAAAAGGGAACATGCCCAGGATCAGGAGCCCGGTCAACTCCGCCCATATCCCGGCACCGAGGCTTACCCCGCCGACGAACACGCCGAACGCGAAGAACGCCGCCAGCACCGCGACCCCGAAGGTAACGGCCATGAAGATCTTCGCCGTAAAGTACGTTAGCGGCGAGAGCGGGGTGGCCCGCAGCAGCCGGTTCCAGCCCAACCCCCGCTCGGCGGCGACCGACGCCCCGAACGAGAACAGCGCAACCGCCATCACCGCGTAAGTTCCGTAAGAAGCCATGACATACCGCCCCGCGTTGATGCCGCCGAGCGACTCGTCCACGTATGGCAGCCCGAACATGGAGAAGAAGAGTATCGGGAACAGGAAGGTCGGCAGGGCGAACGCCGGTATCCTGAGCAGCTTTAATACTTCACAGTAGGCGTAGTAGGCCAAGACCGGTAGACGCCGGGTTGTTCCGGCTTGGGAGTCCGGGCGCTCCGTGGTAGCTTCGCTCATCTCTGGTACTCCTGTTCTTTATCGCCGGTCAGGGCTACGAACGCCTGTTCGAGGCCCGCGCCGATCACTTCCAGTTCGCGGGGCTTCACGCCCCGGCGGAACAACTCCTCCAGGGTCTCGCCGGGTTCGGTGGAGTAGACCTCGAAGCGGTCCTCCCGGCGCTCCGCCGTCCGGGCGTGCGGCAGCGAGTGGAGGGCGGCTTCTTCTAGTCCGGGAGACTTGAAGCGGATGAACTTGCCGCCCACGCGGCCTTTAATCTCCGCCGGCGTGCCTTCCGCGATAATTCGCCCACGACCGATAATGACCACCCGCTCGGCCAGCGCGTCGGCTTCTTCGAGGTAGTGGGTGGTAAGGACAATGGTCTTTCCCCGGCAGTGAAGGGACTGGATCCTCTCCCAGAACCGCCTCCGCGACTCGACATCCAGCCCGACGGTCGGCTCGTCCAGAAACAGCAGATCCGGGTCCCCGACGATGCACAGCGCGAAGTACAGCCGCTGGCGCTCCCCGCCGGATAACCGGCCGACTTTCGAGCCGGCTTTCCCGTCCAGCCCGGCGGCCTCCAGAGCTTCCCGCGCCGGTAGCGGCTTTTCGTACAGGCGGCGGAACATCTCTACGACCTCGCGCACCTTGAGCGTCTCCGGCACCCCGGATTCCTGGAGCATCGCCCCGACGCGCTTGCGGCTCGCCGGCTCTCGCGGGTCCCGACCGAAGATCCTGGCTCGCCCCGACGACGGAGCCCGCAACCCCAGCATCAGCGAGACCGCCGTCGTCTTGCCCGCCCCGTTCGGTCCCAGAAGGGCCAGTATCTCCCCGGGCTGCACCTCCAGGCTGGTCTCCTCCAGCGCCCGCAGGCTCCCGTAACTTTTTGACGCCGACTCCAGCCGCACGGCGCTATCGTCTATCCCAGCTCTCAAAACATTCTCCCGACGGACGTTTGTAATGTTCTCCAACATACCGTCCAGTGTAGGAGGGCCGGAGCTACCGCTGGAAGTGCGGCGTATAACGATTCCAGTATTACAAATGTCACGGTAGCGACGCATAAACCAGGACTACTCTCTCATCAGCCGTAGTAATTCTCGAGGCTCTCTACTTTCGGGATCGCCGTTTCTGGCGGCGTCATGCGGTTGATTGTTACAACACCAACTAAATTTTAACTGCTATGAATCTTATGCCGCGTATTTCGATTTCCAGCCTGTTAGTTAGAACAGCAGTAGCCATCCGGCTGACGAAGGCTGATCGAGAGAAAAGCAGCTACGAGCGAAACTGAAGGTTTGTATCGGTGGTTATAGTGCTGACGAGCCTGCTCCTGGTCTTTGCGGTAGTTTGATACAAGTTCTAGTCTAGTCGCCCCGCGACGCACCGGAGCCCAGGATATTACGGGCTACCCTTATCGAAGCGGCATCTACCATCTGGCCGTCTAAGCTCAGCGATCCGGCCCCTCCGGCACTCGCCTCCTCGTAAGCCGCTACCACCTTGCGAGCCCACTCAAGCTCTCTTTCCGTAGGAGAGAAGACTTCGTTTACGGTCTCTATCTGAGACGGGTGGATGCACCACTTGCCATCGTAACCTAGAGAACGGGCGAGCAGGCAGCTATTCCTGAGCCCTTTCTCGTCCCGGTAGTCCGCCACGGGTCCGTCTATAGCCCGCAAGCCCGCGGCGCGGGCGGCGACGACTATCCGGTGCATGGCGTAGTGGAAGCGGTGGCCGGGGTAGACGGCGTCCCACTCGTCCATCGTCCCGATGCTGGTCTGCGGCATGTTCAGGCTGGCGGCGAAGTCGCCGGGGCCGAAGTGCAGCGCCGTTAGCCGGTCGCTGCCGCTGGCTATGCCGTCTATGTTGGCGAGCCCGGCGGCGTTCTCTATCTGGGCTTCGAGTTTTATCTTGCCGGGCGGGAGGCCGGTGGCGGCTTCTAGCTGGAAGAGCAGGGTGCCGGCGGCGTAAAGGTCTTCCGGACGGGTGACTTTCGGGAGCATTATGGCGTCAAGCTCGTCTCCGGCGGCCTCGACTATTTCTATGAGGTCCCGGTAGAAGAATGGGGTGTCGAGGGTGTTGGCGCGATAGAGCTTCGGGCGTCCGTGCCAATCAAAGTTTTGTAGAGATTGAATTACGGTTCGCCGGGCGTCGGGTTTGGCGTCCGGGGCCACGGCGTCTTCGAGGTCGAGAAAGACCGTGTCCGCTGCGGAGGACAGGCCCTTCTCGACCATCTTTTCGTTCGAGGCGGGGACGGAGAGTATGGAGCGTGCGGCCTTCATCCGTACCCCGCCGCCGGTACTCTGTGCCTACCGGCGCAGGCTCTCTACCGGCTCGCCGCGCAGGGAGGCGTCTAAGACCTCCATCGGGTGGGCCATCGGGATGTCGTGGCCCATCTCCTTTAAGCTGGCCTGTATCTGGAGCGTGCAGCCAGGGTTCGAGGCAACGACGAGTTCCGCGCCGGTCTTGAGGACGTTCTCGGCTTTGCGCTTGCCGAGTTCGGCGGCGGGCTCGGGCTCGACCATATTGTAGATGCCGGCGGATCCGCAGCAGACTTCGGCCTCCCTTATCTCCTTTACCTCCATGCCGGGGATCTGCTTTAGCGTCTGGCGCGGCGGCTTGCGGATGCCCTGGGCGTGGGCCAGGTGGCAGGCGTCGTGGTAGGCGGCTTTTATCGGGAGCGGGTTGCGCTCGGCCACTGTCCCTATCTCCTGGATAAACTCCGTGACGTCCCGGACCTTTGAGGAGAAGCGGCTCGCCCTTTCGGCGTACTCGGGGTCGTCACGCAGGAGGTAGCCGTACTCCTTCATCGTCGAGCCACAACCGGCGGCGTTTATGACGACGTTATCGAGCTCGTACTCCTCGAAGGTGTCGATGGTCTTGCGGGCGAAGTTCAGGGACTCCTCCTCGCGACCGGCGTGGGTCGAGAGCGCCCCGCAGCAGCCCTGTTTCGGCGGGGTCACGACCTCGCAGCCCTCGGCGGCCAGGACGCGGACGGTCGCGGCGTTCACGTTGGAGAAGAATACCCGCTGCACGCAGCCGGTGAGTATTCCTACCCGGCGGCGGCGTTCCCCGACGGGAGCGGTGATCTCGGGTATCTTCTCTTCTTTCGGGAGGTCCGGCAAAAGGGCTTCCATTGCCCGGATACGGGCCGGGAGGCGCTTTATCACCCCGGCTTTACGCAGGGCTTTGCCGACGCCGAAGCGCTGGTAGAGCTTGGCCGGGGCGGCCACGACCCGCAGCCGGTTCGGGTAGGGGAAGAACTGGAAGATCAACTCCCGAAAAGCCTTGTCCGTGGGCGCCCGCTCGTAGCGGCGCTCGACCTGCGAGCGGGTAGCCTCGATGAGCTTGTCGTACTGCACGCCCGACGGACACGCCGTCACGCACGCCATGCACCCGAGGCATAAATCGTAGTGGCGGACCATCTGGTCGTTCATCGGCTCTTCGGTCAGGCCCTTGTTCATCAGGTAGATCCGCCCGCGCGGGGAGTCCATCTCCTCCCCGAAAAGCACGTAGGTCGGGCAGGTCGGCAGGCAGAACCCGCAGTGCACGCAGTCGTCTATGAGGGTCTTGTCCGGCGGGTGGTGAGCGTCGAAGGCCGGAAACTCGACTTTGCCGGTCTCCCGGCGTCCCGCCCCGACGGTGGCCTCGGCGGCGAGCCCGCTGGCCTCGCCGATGTCCTGGCCGACATCCTCCGGGCTTCCGGCCCCGATGGCGTTCGCCATCGCGTTTTCGCGCGTTGTGGCCTCGTCGTTCCTGCGCTCGGTCACTATATGCCTCCTATAAACCTGCCGGGGTTCATGATGCCCCGCGGATCGAACTTATCCTTGACGCGCCGGACCAAGCCTAGCTCGTCGCCGCCCGGCCCCCAGGCCCCGACGCGCTGCTTTAGCTCTACCGGCGCTTTTTGTAAAACGACACTCCCGCCTTTGCGGGTAAAGATCTCGCGTATCTCCTCGACGACCTCGGCCATCGCCCCGACATCCCCGCCGGAGAGCCCGACAAAAGTAACGCCGGTCGCCGCGTGCCCGGTCATCTTCGGGAAGGTCAGTCCCTTGCGTTCGGCGGCATCGAGGACCGATGTCAGCACGTTCCCGAGTTCCATCGGTGGAACGGCGACCTTTATGACCGCCTCGTCGTCACCCACGGGCGGCGGACTCAGCGGACCGAGGTGCTCAACCTCCTCGTCGGAGAGGGTGCGCACCTCCCCGAAGGTCTTCAGGAGGAACGAGGCCGCGGCTTCTTTGGCCTCGACGCCTTCCGGGATGCTTTCCAGGAGGACGGTGAGTAGTTTCTGGTCCTCGCCGTAGTGAAGCTCGACGGCGGTCGGTTCGGCCTGGGAGTGCATGATAGCCTGGGCCGCGCCGAACGCCGCCTGCGGGTTCTCGACCTCCACGGCGACCGTCCGGGCCGCCTCTGGTATGGGGTGTAGCCGGAAGTTGGCCGTGGCGATAATCCCGAGTGTGCCGAGCGAGCCGGTAAAGAGCTTGCTGAGGTCGTAGCCGGCGACGTTTTTTACGACCTTACCGCCAGCTTTGGCGACCGTGCCGTCGGCGAGCACCACCTGGATGCCGATGATCAGGTCCCGGACCGTGCCGTACTTGTAGCGGCGCGGCCCCGAGGAGTTGGATGCGACGATGCCGCCCATCGTCGCCCCCTCCCGTCTTTCCGGCGGGTCGAGGACGACCATCTGGTCGGAGCCGGAGAGCTGGTTTTGGAGGTCTTCGAGCGTCACCCCGGCCTGGACCCGGACGATCTGGTCGCCGGGCACGTGCTCTATGATCTCGTTCATCCGCCGGGTGCTAACGATAAGGTCCACGTCCCGCGGTATGTCCCCGAGGTACGTCTTGGTCCCGCCACCGCGCGGAGAGACCGCGAGTCCCTCCCCGCTGGCGAACCTCATAAGCGAGCTGATCTCCTCAACGGAGCCCGGCTCAACCACAAACGTTGGCTCGACACCTTCTACAACGTCTTCGGAAGACGCCTCCCGGACGTTGTCCTCGCCGACTATATTTTGCAGGTCCTCGATAGAGACTTTCTTCGTATCCATCTAGAACTGCTCCACGATGCCGGCTTTTTGCAGCGGGTGCATGTGGAACGGTCCGGGGCGCTCGCCGCAGAGGCGCGGTGTGGGGAAGATCTTGCCGGGATTGCAGATGTAGTGCGGGTCGAACGCGCACCGCAGCAGTTGCATAGTCTCCATGTCCGCGTCGGTGAACATCTTCGGCATGTACTTCTTTTTGTCCTCGCCGATGCCGTGCTCGCCGGTCAACGAACCGCCGTGCTCCAGGCACGCAAAGACTATCTCCCCGGCCAGTTCCTCGGCTTTCTCGGCCTCGCCCTCGTTCTCGTTGTTGTAGAGGACGAGCGGGTGGAGGTTGCCGTCCCCGGCGTGGAACACGTTCGCCACCCGCATCCCGTACTCCTCGGACAGCTCGGTGATCCTGCGCAAGACCGACGGAAGCTCGGTGCGCGGTATCACGGAGTCCTGGACGTAGTAGTCGTTCGAGATACGGCCCATCGCCCCGAATGCCGCCTTGCGGGCCTTCCAGAACAGCGCCCGCTCCTCGTCGTCCTCGGCTACCCGGATATCCGTGGCGTCGTTTTCCCGGCAAGCTTCTAAGACCTGCTCTAGCTGCTTCGTGACCTCGGCCTCGGGGCCGTCAAGCTCTATGACCAGGACCGCGCCCGCGTCTTCGGGCAACCCCGGAGCTACCGCCTCCTCGACCGCGTCCATCGTCAGCCGGTCCATCATCTCGATGGCCGCCGGGATTATGCCGTTCCCGATAATGTCCGAGACCGCCCCGCCGGCTCCCTCGGTGTCCTTGAAGCCCGCTAGGAGCGTCTGGACGGCCTCCGGGCTGCGGACCAGCCGGAGCGTTATCTTGGTCGCTATCCCGAGCGTACCCTCGGAGCCGACGAACGCCCCGAGAAGGTCGTAGCCCGGCGCGTCGGGTGAGCGGCCGCCGCCGAGGTGGGCGATAGAGCCGTCCGGCAGGACTACTTCGGCCCCCATGACGTGGTTCGTGGTAAAGCCGTACTTCAGGCAGTGGACGCCGCCGGAGTTCTCGGCCATGTTCCCGCCGATAGAGGAGACGATCTGGCTGGCCGGGTCTGGGGCGTAGTAGTAGCCCTCGTCGGCGACCTCCTGGGAGACCCAGACGTTAATGACGCCGGGCTCGACGACTATCCGCTGGTTCGGGATGTCTACTTCGAGGATCTGGCGGAGCCTGGACAGCACGATCAGGACGCCGGCCTCGACCGGTAGCGCCCCGCCCGAGAGCCCGGTCCCCGAGCCGCGGGCCACGTAGGGGATACCTTCCTCGTAGCACACCCGGACTATCTGCTGGACCTGCTCGGCGCTTTCGGGGAGGACTACGAGGTCCGGGATTACGCGGTAGTTCATTAGGCCGTCGCACTCGTAGGTCCGGAGTTGTTCGCGCTCGGAGATCACCCCCTCCGGACCGAGTATGGATTGCATCGTCCTTACAAGCTGGCCGCGCTCCATGGGAGCCTCCTTCTACCCTACCGGGAGTTATCCTCCCGCCCCTGTGCTTTTACTCCTCTAACAACGGGTCTATCTCGGCCGTGACCGGTAGCTATGCCCCATATTTCTCCGGTCACGAACACTATCCCAAATTCCTTGTGGGGCAATTCTACCCTAAAGCCAGGATTTAAGTTTCGGGCGGCGGGCTTACTATTCACAAAAAGGAACTCGCCAGACCCAACTGGCGGCGGACCGCCGGAACAGGACACCCTACGCGTCACAACTGAGCAGACCTACGGACTTTTGAAAATCACCTCGTTAACCGGAGCCCGGTAGCCTAAGAGGAACCGGCGCGCAACGCTTTACAGGGCGAGCACCGTTCGGAGTCCACTTTCCACCGACATCATAATACGGTCGCCGACCCGGCTTACCTGCTCCGTAAGGAACGCCTTGTCGAGCGTAATAACCTGTGAGACGTTTGCAACAGAGTCTCTGGACAAGGACGTGTCCTCTTTCTTGAGCAGCACGTTACCCGGTGCGTCCGCCAGCCGCAGGTTAGTCGTCAACACCACCGAGATCACGGTCCGTATGCGGCTGCGATTGAAGTCGTCCGACTGGACAATGAGCACGGGACGCCGGTATCCCGGTTCCGAGGCTACGGGCTCGGGCAGTTCCGCCCACCAGACTTCTCCACGCCGCACTACCAGTCATCTTCCGGTAGAGACCGCGCCTGTAGGCGAGAGACGGTGGGATCCAGAGTTTCAGACTCTACGCCGTAGATATCGTCGAGCCGCCCGGTGATCCTCTCGCTCCGACGTTCCTCCAGGTAATGACGGAGCGCCGTAGCATACAACTCGCTACGAGACATGCCCCGCTCCCGCGCAAACTTCTCCGCAGACTCGAAAAGCTCCTCGTTGATAGATATCGCCGTTTTCATGCCTAGAGTATAACCTGAGTTATACTGGAGAGCGACGTAGAGGAAGTCTATGCCCAGGATCTCACACCCCTTCACTACATCTCGGACCAGTAGCACGCTAAACCTCATACTGACGAAGAAGTGGCGGCAAGGTATCAGTACAGGGTACTCTGGCAGGTATCGTGTACACGGATCTTACGAGGCAGGTCGAGATGAAGTACCAGACACAGTCCGCCGCAAAACCGGCTACAGCCCAACCCTTGGCGTTACCCGGCGAAACCCCGTACGGTTTGTAGAGTTATGCCGGACGGAGCTCAGACACTACAGCGGAACCTCAAGGACGTTTTGCAAGCCGGTCTGGGCGCTGCCGACCCGCGGGATGCCGTCCAGCGCGCGCTGGACGTAGACCCGGAGACCGGGCATATCTCCGCCGCCGGAGAGAACTTTGCGGCCGACAGGGTCTTTGTGCTCGCCGCCGGTAAGGCCGCGGGGGCCATGGCCCGGGCCGCCGTGGAGCGGCTCGGCGACAAGGTATCCGGCGGGCTCGTGGTCGCCAAAGCCGGCCTAGAAGACACCGGCCCTGAAGAACTGGAAACCATCTACGCTTCCCATCCCGAGCCCGACGAGCGGGGCGTTGAAGCAGCCCGGCGGGTAGAGGAGCTTGTGGAACCTTTAGGCGAGGGTGACCTGCTGCTCGCCCTTGTAAGCGGCGGGGCTTCGGCGCTGTTGGCCGACCCGGCCGGGGAAATAGAGCTTGAGGACCTCAAAGAGCTTACCGGGGCGCTGCTGCGGAGCGGGGCTGATATAAGCGAGATCAACACCGTAAGAAAACATATCTCGTTTCTTAAAGGCGGCGGCCTCGTCCGCCTGGCCTCCCCGGCCCCGACCCTGGCCCTGCTCCTCTCCGACGTGGTCGGCGACGACCCCTCTTCCATAGCCAGCGGCCTGACCGCCCCGGACCCGACCACCCTCGAAGAAGTCCGGGGCATCCTGGAACGCTACGGCATAGCCCCGCCCCAAAACATCGCCGACCACCTCGAAAAAGCCGGGGAAGAGCCGCAGCCTGGCGAATCCGGCGAAGCCGGCAGCGCTTTCGAGAAGGTAACCAACGTCATCTGCGGCGGCGGTAGGCTCTCCTCCGGGGCGGCGGTAGAAGAGGCGCGGGAGTTGGGTTACGAGCCGCTGCTGCTCTCGACCTCGATGACCGGCGAGGCCCGCGGGATAGCGGCGGTGTACGGAGCCGTGATCCGGGAGTGCCTCGAAACCGGAGAGCCCGCATCCCCGCCCTGCGCCTTTGTGAGCGGCGGCGAGGCTACCGTCACCATCTTGGGCGAGGGCGGAAAGGGCGGCCCGAACGAAGAGTTCGCCCTGCAACTCGCGCTGGAGCTGGAAGGAGTCGAGGGCTGGGCGGCGTTCGCGGTCGACACCGACGGCAACGACGGCTCGACCGACGCCGCCGGAGCCCTGGTGACCGGGGGGACGGCGGCGAAGATCCGCGAGGCCGGCATCGACCCGGACAAAGCCCTGGAAAGTAACGACGCTTACCCGGCCCTGGAAGCCGCGGACGCACTGCTCATTACCGGCTCCACGGGGACCAACGTCAACGACCTGCGGGTCGCGCTGGTGGACACGGGCAACCGGCGCCGGTAAAGTGCCTGGAAGTTCTGTATATTCCGGTACCCGGGGGGCCGGTCAAAGCCGGAGCTATCCGTGAGGATGGAGAGGAGGGTAATTAGCAAGCATTTTTTGCAAGCAGCGGGGTACCGCGGGCGGTGGGGAAGTCTCCGGGGTTCCACGACTCCGCGAGCGTAGAAAAGTAGTTTAGGAGAGCGGGAAGGGGAAACATGTGGACAACCTACTAATACTAAGTTTGCTGGCGCTGGCTCCGATACTCACGATCGGGGTTCTGCTCGTGGGGTTCCGGTGGTCGGCGGTGCGGGCGATGCCGGTCGGGTATGTCGTCGTTGTAATAATCGGTTTTCTCGTCTGGGGGATGAGCTTTTCGAGCATCGTAGCCTCGACGATCCAGGGTTTGATAATAGCTTTAGGTATTCTTTACATTGTTTTCGGGGCCTTGCTGCTGTTGGCGACGCTCAGTGAGAGCGGGGCGGTCGATACCATCCGCACCGGCTTTACGGACATCAGCGCCGACCGGCGCATACAGGCGATCATTATCGCGTGGTTGTTCGGGGCGTTTATCGAGGGGGCGGCCGGTTTCGGCACGCCGGCGGCGGTCGCCGCGCCCCTGCTCCTGGCGCTCGGCTTTCCAGCAATGGCGGCGGTGATGACCGGGCTCATCATACAGAGCACGCCGGTCAGCTTCGGGGCGGTCGGCACGCCGCTTCTGGTCGGGGTCACTGGCGGTCTGGAGGGCGCCGGTCCCGTAGGCTCGTTCCTGTCCGAGCAAGGGCAGCAGCTACCGCAGTATATAGACGTAATTACGCTTCGGGTAGCGGTACTCCACGCCGCCGCCGGTACGCTCATACCTTTGTTTGTGGCGTGCATGATCACCGGCTTTTTCGGCCGAAACCGGAGCTTTGGCGAAGGGCTCGGGGTGTGGAAGTTCGCCCTGTTCGCCGCGTTCGCCATGCTAATACCGTACGTGCTTTTCGGGGCTTTCCTGGGGCCTGAATTCCCGGCGCTGCTTGGCGCTCCGGTCGGTCTGCTCATAGTCGTCTACTCCGCCCGCCGGGGCCTGTTCCTCCCGGAAGAGCCGTGGGACTTCCCGCCGCGCTCGGAGTGGGAAGACGACTGGATGGGAAGCATCAGCCCAGACGACATCTCCTCCAATGTCCAGGGCCAACCGATGGGTATAGTCCGAGCCTGGGCACCGTACGCGATCGTCGCCGGTTTGCTCGTCATAACCCGGATAATCCCTCCGCTGCAGAGTTGGCTCGCGGGCCTTACACTTGAGTGGTCGGGCATTGTAGGGGTCGATGGGATAGCGGCGGACTTCGCGCCGTTCTACCTGCCGGGCTTTATGTTCCTGCTCGCCATCTTCGCCACGTATGTAATCCACCGGATGAACGCCCGGCAGATCGCCGCTTCGTGGAACGTGGCGGGACGTCAGATCTTCGGGGCCGGCTTCGCGCTTCTGCTGGCGCTACCGATGGTCCGGGTGTTCATAAACTCCGGCGCGGACTTTAACGCCTCGGACCTCGCCAGCATGCCGCTGGTGCTGGCCGAGGGCGCGGCGAACCTGGCCGGCTTTACCTGGCCGTTCTTTGCCCCGATCATCGGGGCTCTCGGGGCCTTCGTCGCTGGGTCTAACACCGTCAGCAACCTGACGTTCTCCCTGTTCCAGTTCGCCACCGCCCAGAACATCGGGGTCACGGCGGCTGTCGTGGTTGCGGCCCAGGCCGTCGGCGGGGCCGCGGGGAACATGATCACGGTCCACAACGTGGTCGCTGCGTCCGCTACCTGCGGGCTTCTCGGCCGCGAGGGAGCGCTTATCCGCAAGACGCTCATACCGCTGACCTACTACCTGTGGCTCACCGGCTCCCTGACGTTTATCTGGATCTACGGTTTCGGCCTCAACCTCGGGACTATAGCCTTGCTGTTGCTCATAGGGGTGCTGGTCATCCTCGGCTTCATAGGCCGCCGGCAGACCGCAAGCTCGTCAGCCCGGCGCACCTCTCCCCGGGTTACCTGAACTTTCCCGGAGCCTGCAAAAGCCCGTCGCTCCCTCGGGGGCGGCGGGCTTTTTGCTATTGATCCCTGCTGCTGGGAGACCAGACCGGGACCGGTACCCCGAGAGCCCGGTTGATAAGCCAACCCGTGTAAGTAATGAGCACGATGCCGCCCGCCAGAGAAAGTAGCTGTACCGGGGTCGTAAATAACCCGAGGCTGACCAGGAGCGTCGTCGTGCCCGCCGGGGTGTGCGGCCTCCGGACGGCGGTCAAGAGCGACTCCGACACCGCAACGGCCGTCGCCGCGGCCCACACCCGGGAGAGCGTGACGCCTTCCTGCAGCACGCTGGGCTCGCCCGCGAGCCCGAAGATCCAGAGCACGAAGAACCCAACTACGATAGCCACAAAGTGCCCGGTTACGGTGTTGCGGGGGCTCGACGTCGGGGAGAGAGGATTCCGGAAGATGGCGAACACCGTGGGCGAGAGGCTCGGAAAGAGTACCGGGTAACCTATGATAAACGCCGCAAAACCGGGGACCAGCATCGCAATAAAGCCCGTGAACAGCAGGTAAACGGCATCTCCCCGCGACTGACCGAGCCGCTGCTCCAGGGTATTGTGAAGGTCCGAGCGGTAACCTTCGGACACCACCTCCGTCGGACCTCGGGTACTCACAGCGCTCCTTTCCTCGACTTCCCGGCGCTTATTCTACCTGCGCAGCCCGTTTATCTGGCCGGTGCGTCGGTCGCATCGGAATCCCGGGCCGCAAGCTCCCCAATCGCAATAAGGTCTCAGGTAGACCCGGAGGACAGGGGCCAGCGCCACAGGGTAATCAGCATGTCGACGAACGTGGCAGCCCAGGCGGCGAGCGCGACCCAGACGAACACGGAGGCTATACCGCTGACGATGGCGGGCAGGTCGAGGACCTGCGAGATGGTCCCGGTGGCGGTCGTGTACATGCCCAGAGGGAATACCATTCCCCACCAGCCCGGCATAAACCAGGCCGGCTGGCGCCGGATAACGTGCCGCCAGAAGCCCATGGCGACGAGCCAGGGTATCCACCAGGACGCGGTGATCCACAGCAGAAGCGTCAGCCCGATGGTAAAGGGTTCCAGACGCTCGATGAGCGGCGGCTGCACCTGAGCCCGGAGCAGCGTGGCCCCGGCGAGCGTCGCTATGGCAACGGCCCCCATGTCGATCCAGTAGGTCGGGGAGAGATCTCTGGCCGGAAGGTCGTAGAAAAAGAGCCGCTGGACGATCATGACGATCACCCACAGGTAGAACACCACGCTGACGAGCCAGATCAGGTAGCTCCAGAACACGACCTGGTTCGCGGCCCCGAAAAAGGGCGCGACCCGCGTACCGAGGACCGAGACGCTCGCCGTACCGACGACCCACAATAGCCAGTTACCCTGTATCCCCTGCTCGAAGCGGGGCTTCCCCTCGCTCTGGGCCATAAACCCGACCGGAATGGCGTATACCAGCACTACCCAGGATATGAGGGTGACGAACCACAAAAACTGGGCGCTCGCCTGGTAGTTGCCGACCTGCAATAGCTGGGTCCCCAGTACCCCGCTGCCGGCGACTATGGTGAAGTAACCCATGCCGCTCGCGTGCTGCCGGAAATTGCCGAAGAAAGCGCGGGGAAACATTACGAGGCGGGCTATGTATACCAGCCACAGGAGAACGTAGAACACGACGTTAGCCCACATCATAACTACCGGGACGACCGGTATATTCTGGGCGTTTGCCGCGATGCCGACGATGCCGGTAGCCATTACCAGGGAAAACCACGCCGGGTTTAGTCCGCTCAGGGCCTCCGACAACTCTTTCCGGTTCACGCCGGCCACTGTGCTAATTCCTTCCTAACCCGCGGCACTCCGTCGTTCAGGAGGCTACCAGGAGCGCCTGGGGAGCGGCCTGCTTCATGCGGGTGTTGACCCACTTTAGCTGCACCGAGGTCTCGGGCGCGCAGGCGTCTACGACCGCGAGAAGCTCCGTGTCGCGGGCTCCCTGGGCGGCCTGGCCGATCATGGTCCAGGAGATCTCGCACCCGCTCGCCATGATGAAAAGATCCTGCAAATCCCGCAGAAGTCCGAGACCGCCGGAACGGGTGCCCGAAAATAGTACGGCGTGCAGGTTGTCCGGCTCTTCCGGCTTCTGCTCACCGTAGCGGTCGGCGAACGGCTTTACCCGCTCGGCGTGCTTTTCGCACTGCCCGGCCAGCATCCGGCAGATGTGGTAGACGTCGGCTTCCTGGGCGTGGCCCTCGCCGACCTGGCGGAACGCGTCCGCGAGGTCCAACTCAAAGCGGTGTATAAGGCCGAGGTAGTTGGCTAGGTGCACAGGGTTACTCCTTTCCTACAACGGAGGATGGCTGGAAGGTTTCCAGGACCTCGGCCCCGCCGTTGCCGGTGGTCGGTGGAACCGCGCCGTCGGCGACCGGGGCCGAGGCGGTGGTCGTGGGGGCCGGCGCGTGAGCGCCGTCGGAGTCGGCTACCTTTACCACCCGGCAGGCGGCGACCTTGAAGAGTGGCTGCTTTGAGACCGGGTCCCAGTCCGTGATCGTCAACTCGTTCGCAGCCCTCCCGCGTCCGTCCGGACCGTCCCCGTTTTCGGTGTCGAAGTAGCCGTAGTGGAACGGTACAAAGACGACACCTTCCCGGATGCCGCTGATGCGCGCCCGCGCTTCGAGGCTCCCCCGCGGCGACTCTACACGCACCACGTCACCCTCTTCTATACCGAGAGAACTAGCGTCCGAAGCGGAAAGTTCGACCCACGGCTCCGGCGCCGCGTCCCGGAGTTGCGGGGCGCGCCCGGTCTTGGTGCGGGTGTGGAAGTGGTAGATCGTACGCCCGGTGGTGTACAGCAGGGGATACTCCCCGCCCGGCGCTTCGGGCGGCGGCAGGTAATCCGCCGGCAGGATGAGCGCCCGCCCGTTCAGGTTCAACAGCAGGTGGTCCTGGCGGGAGTTTGTAGCCCCGGTGTTCAGGTCGGTTCCGTACCGCTCGCAGTTGTCCGTCTGGGTGTTAAAGACGCCGTCGGTGTAGAGGCGCTCTGTACCTTCGGGGTGCTCGGCGTTACACGGCCACTGGATGCCGCTCGCGCCCCGGAGCTTCTCGTAGGAGAGGCCCGTGTAGTCGCAGGGCCGACCGCGAGTGCACTCTTTCCAGGCTTCAAAGCACTCCTCGGGGGTCTCCCATTTTATGAGCGGTTGCCCGTCCTTGTCCCGGAAGTCCATGCGCCGGGCATACTCGCGGAAGATATCGAAGTCCGGGATGGCCTCGCCCGGCGGCTCGACGGCTTTATCGGAGAGGTGAACCGTCCGGTCGGCGTTGGTGAACGTGCCGGTCTTCTCACCCCAGGTCGCCGCCGGTAGTACCACGTCGGCGTAGCGGGCGGTCTCGGTCAGGAAGATGTCCTGCACGACGACGAACAGGTCCTCCTGCTCCAGTATCTTGCGGATGCGGGGCAGTTCCGGGAGAGAGACCGCCGGGTTCGTGCAGCTTATCCAGAGGAGGTTTATGGAGCCCTGCTCGGCGTAGCGCCAGATCTGCATGGCGTGCGTCGGCGGAGCCCAGTGCGGGATCTTTATCCGGTCCACGTTCCACAAATCGGCTAGCTGCTGGATGTGCTCCAGGTTGTCCCAGTTGCGGAAGGCCGGCAAGTCTCCGTTCGCCCCGGTCTCGCGGGTATTCTGCGCGGTCGGCTGGCCGTTCATCTGCAGGATGCCGCATCCGGGCTTGCCGACCTGGCCGCGGATGAGGTGGATGTTGTTTATCTGGCACGCGGAAGCCGTGGCCTGCGAGGACTGGTACACGCCCTCCAGCGCCGAGGTCAGGAGCCGGTCCGTCGTCCCGATAATCCGCGCCGCCTCGCGGATCTTCTCGGCCTCGACCCTGCAGATCCCCGCCGCCCACTCCGGCGTGCAGCCTTCCACCTTTCTCTTGAGGTCATCGAAACCTACAGTGTGGGCGTCCACGTACTCCGCGCTGTACCAACCATTCTCGATGATCTCGTACAGAAAGGCGTTCAAAAGCGCCAGGTTGGTGCCGTTTTTTATCGGGAGGTGCACGTCGGCCCGCTGCGCAGGCACCGTGGGCCGCGGGTCCACGACCACGAGCTTCGGCGGGTTCGGCCCTTCGAGACGGTCGAGGACGCGCATCCAGAGCACCACCGACGTCTCGGCCACGTTGTGCCCGAAGTGCAGGATGGCGTCGGCGTGGTTAACGTCGGCGTAGGAGCCGGGCTGCCCGTCGGTGCCGAAGGACTCCTTTAATGCCGCCGCCGAGGTCGCGGTGCACAGACGGGTGTTGCCGTCCATGTGCGGCGTGCCGAGGCCCGCCTTGCCGATAACCCCAAGGGTGTAGTACTCCTCCAGGAAAAGCTGGCCCGTGGTGTAAAAGCCTAGAGACAGCGGGCCTTTCTCCTCAAGAAGCTCTTGCGAGCGCGAGACGATCCGGCCCAGCGCCTCGTCCCAGCTCGCCTCGACCAGCTCGCCGTTCTCGCGGACGAGCGGTCGCGTGAGGCGGTCCGAAGATTTGTTGGCCAGCCAGCCGTAGAGGTCTTTGGGGTCCACGCGGCCCCGGTTTACCCGGTCTACGCCCCGGCCCCGGACCCCGACGATGCGCCCGTCTTTTACCCCGATGTCCAGGGCGTCGCCGTTGGAGTGCAGTATGGAAGCGGTCTGGACCCAGCGGTCTACCTCCTCCTCCGAGACGCCATCTTCAAGAAACTGGTCCACCCTCACCGGCCACACGCCGTCCCGGCCGAACGGCGTGCGCTCCCCCCAGGGGTTTGCTATGCGGTCAGCGGTTGCCGAGCCTTCCGATCCTTTACCTCTACCCAATTACGGCGCTCCTCTCTGGGATCACTCATTAGCACCCCATATCTATCCCCTGTACAGTATCTCTACACCAAGATAGGGTATGCCGGAGTACACAATTCGAGGAATAATAGGGACCAGGCGTACGCCGGAGCACAACCGGGACGCAGCCGGAGCCGTCAAGAGACTCGCAGGTTTAGCTTTCCGCCGGCGGACCGGGAGCGCTCTACCAGCGCGGGTCTTCCCTGAGCAGGGCTTCCATCCTCCGGTCTTCTAGCGGTCTTGAGAAATGGTATCCCTGCCCATAGTCGCAGCCCAAAGACCGCAGTTGCGCGAGCTGGTCCGGGGTCTCGACGCCCTCCCCGACGACTTCCAGGCGCAGTTCGTGAGCCAGGGAGACCACCGCGCTCGCGACGGCCGTCGCAGCCGCGGCCGCCCGGTCCCCGCGTTTCGGCGGGTCGGTGAGGTAGTTGTCGATCTTCAGGGCGTCCACCGGAAACCGCGTGAGACTCGCCAGCGACGAGTAGCCGGTCCCGAAATCGTCGATCTCGACCCGCACCCCGAGGCTCTTCAGGGAGTCGAGCGCTCCCGCGACATCCGCGACATCCGCGGCGCCAGCCGCTTCCTCGACGAGCGCACGCTCGGCAAGTTCCACGGAGAGGTTGGAGGCTCGCAGCCCGCTCTCCGACAGTGCCGCGGCTACGTCGCGCTCGACTCCGGGAGACAGCAGGTGACCGGCCGAGAGGTTTACCGATACCGACCACGGTTCCTCACCCCGGTAGAGACTCAGGAGCTTTTTCCCCCGCCGGCAGGCTTCCTGCAAGACCCACCGCCCCAGGAAGACCATGAGGCCGATATCCTCGGCCAGGGGGACGAACTCCGCCGGGCTTACAAGGCCGCGGACGGGATGGTCCCAGCGGAGCAGCGCTTCCACGCCCGCTATCCGGCCCGTGGACAGAGATATTTTCGGCTGGTAGCGGAGCTGGAACTCCGCGCCGGGGTCCGCGGCCGCCCGCCGCAGGTCTTTCTCAAGCTCCAGACGTTCGAGGACTTTCTCGGACATGCTCTTCTCGTAGATCTCATACCGGCCCTTGCCGGCGGCTTTTGCCCGGTACATCGCGAGGTCCGCGGCGTGCAGCAGGTCTTCGGGGGTCTGTATCCCGTCGCCCGTAAGGGCGATGCCGAGGCTCGGCGAGATGAGCGGCTCCCGGCCGTCGCGCGCGAAAGCCTCCGCCAGCCCGCCGAGAATGCGGCCGGAGATACCGACCGCCCCGCGGACGGCCTCGCCGCCACTGGCGCTGGTTTCGAGGAGCACGGTAAACTCGTCGCCGCCTATCCGGGCGGCGGTGTCCTCCGGCCGGAGACAAGAGCCGATGACCTCCGCCACTTCCTTGAGGAGCCGGTCGCCGGCCTCGTGTCCCCACGAGTCGTTTATGGACTTGAAGTCGTCGAGGTCTATAAAGATGACGGCCAGCTCCCCGCTGTGGCGCTCCCGGCGGGCTACGGCGTGCTCCAGGCGGTCCACAAAGAGGTTCCGGTTCGGCAGCCCGGTGAGCGGGTCGTGCAGCGCCTGGTACGCCAGACGCTCCTCGCGCTCCCTGACTTTCGACAGGTCGGACAGGTTGACCACCACGAGGCCGGCTTCCGGCCCGCCGGGAGCCAGCGTCTCCGTGGGAGCCACGTTCTGCACCACGGCTTCCACGAGACGCCAGGAGCCGCTAGCGTCCTTGAACCGGAGCCGCACGCTGGACGACGCTCCCGGCCTACCGCCGATATCGTCCGTGGCGGCTCTCAGCGTGGACGCCTCGTGGTGGTGTACCAACTCAAAGGCGTCTCTGTGGGCCAACTCCTCCGGCCTGTATCCGAGGAACGCTTCCGCGCCGGCGTCTAGCGCCCGGCTCGTCTGGCGGAGACCTTTCCCGGTCTGCACGAAGACCACTCCGGGCGCGGGCTCCACGCTCTCCCAGAACAGGGCCTGGTCCGGGACCTCCGTACTCCTGCTTTCACGACTACCGCCGTGGTAGGGCTCTACTACCGGCGCGTCCACGAAACCTGGGGCCGCGGACTCCGGGCGACGACCGTCCGTTTCTTCGGGCTTTTCCGGGTACTCTGGCTTGAAAGGTTCCTCCATGGACCCGGCCCAGGACTCAAGATACGCTTCTCCGAGGTCCGAAAGCTCGTAGCCCGGCTCTCCGCTGGGGCCGCCGGTCTCCGGACCCGCCAGGATCAACTTTTCTTCCCGCAACCGCCGCAGGGTCCACGACACGGCCTTGAGGTCCGGCCCTTCTACCCCGAGGACTCCGACCCGGCCGCGCAGGTCCGCCTCGCTGAGATCCCCCTCCCGGATGGAGAGCAGCAGAAAGGAAACGAGCCAATCTCCCGACGCACCTCCCGTAGAGATCCCCCCCACCCGGCTACCAGCCCGCTAGACCGCAGCTAGGCTTCCCAGACCCTCCGGGAACCCCTTCCCCATTCGTGTCCGGTATCAGACCCATTCTTCTCCGCTCTTTTGTCATTACAACACTTTGTATCTAGAATAACACTTTGTAGAGTGTGTATAGCGCAGCGCGGGCGTCCGGGGAAGCTTTTTGGACGGGTTACGGCGGATAATGGCCTTAACTATGTAGGTCTGTCCGGCGTGGCGGATTACGATTTCCGGGCGGTGAGGTAAATTTACATCGTATGTTGTATGAACTTCCGTGCGGCAGGGTAGAGAATCTTATGTGTAGGGTCTGCGGGCTGGCGGGCTCTCTTCCACAAAGCTCAACTTCCATATCTTTGTGCGACCGCCGGTCCGCGGCCCTCTCCACGGTAGAACGTTGCGGAGCGCCCGGATGTCGTAGAATCGGTGTCGAGCGGAGCTTGGTGAGGAGAGATCGTGGCTAGAAAGAATGCCTCGTCTGCGGCGCGGGTCCGGGCGGCCCGGGCGCTAGAGGCGCACTTCGAGAAGATCTTCGCGGACTACGAGCGGCGGCTGGAGGAATCTAGCAGTCTGCTCTTGATCGGGGAGGTCTATACCCGGGAGCAGTTGCGGGAGCAGGCCTACGCCGCGCTCGAAGACGCCGGGGAAGCCTTGCGCGGAGCCGGACGGTCGCCGCTGGAGATCGAGGACCGGCTCTACCAGGCCCTGGAGGAGAGCCGGGGAGAGGGCGTGATCCACCCGGACGAGTCGCTCCGGGCGGTGGCGGCCCTTTCGGGGGCGGCGCTCTCCGTGGTCGCCGAAGAGCTTTCGGAGCCGCCGGCGGCCTCGCCCGTGGAGTTCGCGGAGGTGGCCCACAAGTTGCAGGAGAGCGTAACCGAGCGGATGGCGCGGGCCGCGCTCGTGTCCTACGTGGACTACCTGCTCCACAAGGTCCACGAGTCCAGCGCCGAGGAGCGCCGCCGGATAGGGCGCGAGCTCCACGACCGGGTGGCGCACTCGATGGCGGTCGTAAACCAGAGCATCGAGCTCTACGGCGTCTTGAAAGACCGAGACCCGGCCAAAGCCGCCACGAAGATAAAAGGGGCGCAGGAGATGGCTAAAGAAGCCCTACATTCCACCCGGGACCTCTCGTATATGCTCAGCAGGCCGGAGGCCGGAGACGGCATGTACCTGGCCCTCTCGGACTTCATGGAGAGTGGACTCCCCCCGGAAGTCTCTCCCCGCCTGACGTTCTCCGGGGACGACTCGGTACTCTCGCCCCACATCAGGGACCAGGTATTCGTGATCCTGCGGGAAGGTATCCGCAACGCCGCTTCCCACGCCGGGTGCCGCAAACTCTCGGTCGAGGTCTCTACCACCCCGGCCGGGCTTACGGCATCCGTCACGGACGACGGCCGGGGCTTTGTACCCGGTGACCCGGACGCCGCCTCCGGGAGCGCCGCCTCCGGGAACGGCCTCAAGTACATGGGAGAGCGGGTAGCGCTTCTCGGCGGGGTCTTTAACTTGGACTCGGCCCCGGGAAAGGGCACGACGCTGGAGATATACGTGCCCCTGAGAGGAGTGGAACGCGATGGCCGATAAGAGACCTGTAACGGCGCTTCTAGCCGACGACCACACCCTTTTCCGGCGGGGGCTCGCCGAGATGCTCTCCACCGACGAGGATATAACGGTCGTCGCGGAGGCCGAGAACGGCGCGGAGGCCGTATCCCGGGCGAGGATAGAGAAGCCCGACGTGGTGATCCTGGACATCGAGATGCCGGTCATGGGAGCTGAAGAGGCGATCGGGCACCTGCAAAAACTTTCACCGCAGCCAAAGATCATTGTCGTGACCATGTACGACACCGCGCGCCTCATGCGCAAGTTTGCCCAGCTCGGGGCCGACGCCTACCTCTCCAAGAGCGTCTCGCTGCCGGAGCTTCTAGCCGCGGTTCACGCCGTCGCCCGCGGCCGCCGGGAAGGAGACCGGCCGCCGCCACCGGAGATCCTGTACAGGATCGAGCGCCGCGGAGAAGCCCCGCTCTCCGACAGGGAACTCGAAGTGCTCTTGCAGGCGGCCCGCGGAGCGAGCAACAACCAGGTCGCGCAGACACTGCACCTCTCGGAAGCGACCGTCAAGCGCCACCTGGCTAACATCTACGCCAAGTTAGAGGTCAGCTCCCGCGGGGAAGCCACCCGGCGGGCGCTCTCGGAAGGCTGGATCTCCGCCCGCGAGGTCGTCCGGTAGAAGCTCCCGGCGAACGGTAAAGCTTCTACCGGGGCCGCTATACCGGTGTCCCTCCGGCCGGTCCGTCCTCCGCCGGGTCTTTCTCGGCCGCCAGCACTTGGCGGATAAGCACCGCCTGGTCCTCCGTCTTGTGGGCCCGCTCCTCGAAGTACTCTTCCGAGCGGCGGTTGCCGCGGGCGTGGGCTTCGACCGCCAGCCGCCGGGACATCTCAGCACTCTCGTGCAGGGTGTTCAGCGCGACCCACAGCGCCCTTTCGAGCGCCTCGGATTTCCCGTCCAGCGCGCTGTCCGCGGTGTAGGCGTGCCCGACCCGGCACCGGAACCGCAGCAGGTTTCCGTCCCGGATCTCCCACAGCGGTCCCTCGCACTCCGGGCATGTAAAACCGGAAGGCTCGCCGAGCTTCTTGACGTCCTCCGCCGTCTCCGGCTCAAGCCTCGCTATTTTGTTTTCCAGGTCCATCTCGTCCGGCACGGGATTCGCTCCTTCCTGTTCCGCCTCGCGTTCGTCACGCTCGCCGCGTTCGCCGCGTTCGCCGCGTTCGCCGCGTTCGCGGACGAGGCGGTCCAGCAGGGACGCCAGCTCGCCCGCGGGCCGGCAGTAATCCACGTCCGCGTGCTCCAGCGCGCTCCGGGGCATCCCGGAGAACAGCGCCTCGTCCGGGTCCTGAACTACGGCGACCCCGCCCCGCCGCTTTATCGCCAACAGCCCCGCCGTCCCGTCGCTCAACACCCCCGAGAGCACCACGCCCACCACCCGGCGCCCGTAGGATATCGCCGCACTCCGGAAAAGAGGGTCTACCGCCGGCCGGTGGTGGTTCTCCTTCGGCCCGCGCGTCAGGCGTACCCGGTCTCCCTCCAGTAGCAGGTGGTGGTCCGGGCGCGCCACGTAGACCCGGCCGGGCTTTACCGGTTCCCCGTCCTCAGCGGCGGCGGCCGGGAGCGGCCCGGCGCGGTCCAGGATGCGGGGCAGCACGCTCGGCTCCTCGGCCGGTAGGTGAACCACCACAAAGACCGCCGCTGGCAGATCCTCCGGCAGCCCCGCAACAAGCTTGTTAAGCGCTTCTATACCCCCCGAAGAAGCCCCGATCACCACAACGTCGTGCCCGCTCAAAACATCGCTCCCGCGCTCCCGAAAATGGAGGTAGATTCCCGGCGGCCCGTCTCCTCCGCCCGTCCCCGGCCGCGCCGGTTGCAACCCTTTATACACGATTACCAGCCGCCGCGTTGCCGCTGCCCACCACCGCCTTTACAATAAAGATAAGAGGCGCTTGAAGATAAGAGGCGCTTGAAGATAAGAGGCGCTTGAAGATAAGAGGCGCTTGAAGATAAGAGGCGCTTGAAGATAAGAGGCGCTTGAGGGGTGCCCGTCTGTATTTGCATAGTTTGCTTGAAATCACGTCGTCGGAAAGGACCGTAGACATCCGCAAACTGAGGATTCGTTAATAGAGGAGTTACTGTAGTGGAAGACCGGTCTTTCTCGCATCTGGTCGTGATCGGGGCCTCTGCGGGCGGTATAGAGGCGACCTCGACGCTGCTCTCGACGCTGCCGGACGACTTTCCCGCGCCCATCGTGATCGCCCAGCACTTGAACCCCCAAGAAGCCAGTCACCTGGAGAATATCCTCTCTCGCCAGAGTCTCTTGCCGGTGCGCACGCTTCTGGAGCATAATTCTCTGCCGCTGGAGCCGGGGACGGTGTTCGTGATCCCGTCCGACCGGCACGTGGACATCACCGACTCCGACATTTGGCTGCGGGAGGACAGCGTCGGCCGGCCGAAGCCCTCCGTGGACCTGCTGCTGGAGCGGGCCGCCGGGTACTACGGCGACCGGCTCATAGCGGTCGTCCTGACCGGCACCGGCTCCGACGGCAGTGACGGGGCCCGCTCCGTCAAAAAAGCCGGCGGCACCGTGGTGATCCAGAACCCGCAGACCGCCGCCCATCCCGGCATGCCCCGGTCGCTCGCCCCGAACACGGTAGACATCGTGTCCGAGCTGGAGAACATCGGAGCCGTGCTCCGCGACCTCTTGTCGGACCTCCAGGTCCCTACCGAGCAGGACGACAAAAAGAAGCTCGAAGACTTCTTGCAAGAAGTCCGGTCCAACAACGGCATCGACTTCCGCAGCTACAAGACGCCGACCATTATGCGCCGGCTGCAGCGCCGCATAGTCGCCACGAACTCCGGGAGCCTCGACGGCTACATCCGGTACCTGGAGGAGAACCCCGAGGAGTACCAGGCGCTCGTCAACGCCTTTCTCATCAAAGTCACCGAGTTTTTCCGGGACCCGGAGTTGTTCGAGTTTCTCCGCAACGAGCTTATACCGGGCCTTGTCGCCCGGTCTCGGGAGAGCGGGGAGCGGCTGCGCATCTGGTCGGCGGGCTGCGCCACCGGTGAGGAAGCATACTCTCTAGCCATCCTGGTCTCCGAGGCTTTGGGCAACGATGCGGACCACTTCAATGTTCGCATCTTCGCCACGGACCTGGACGAGAAGGCCGTCGAGTTCGCCCGCCGGGGGGTTTATCCGGCGGCTTCGGTGGCTACGCTGCCCGAGGAGTTGCTGGACCGCTACTTTACCCGGGAGGACGGCCACTACCAGGTACGCAAGCCGGTGCGGAGCATGATCGTCTTCGGCCAGCACGACCTGGCCCGCCGGGCGCCGTTTCCTCGGGTGGACCTCGTCCTCTGCCGGAACGTCCTGATCTACTTTACACCCGAGCTACAAAGGCGCACGCTGCAACTTTTTGCCTACTCCCTGAAAGACGGCGGCTACCTGCTCCTGGGCAAGTCGGAGACGACGGCTCCCCTGGGCGAGTACTTCGCGCTGGACAACAAGGAGTTCAAGGTCTACCGGCGCTACGGGGAGCGTTTTCTCATACCGCCCGTCAGCTCGTCGGACCCGACGCCGGTGCCGGGCGGCGGGGACTACGAGATGCGCCCGCCCTCCTCCGGGAACTCCCCCTCGGGCTCCGACGCCCGCCAGGAGGCGCAGCGGCACCGGGACGCCCACGAAAACCGCAGCGCGCGGGAGGAGATCCTGCTGCGCCTGCCGGTCGGGATGGTGACCGTGGACCGGCGCTACGACATCCGCTCGATAAACGCCGCCGCCCGCCGCCTGCTCTCTATCGGCGACCCGGCGGTCGGCGAGGACCTCCTGCACCTGGTCCGAGGGGCCCACTACACGGAACTCCGCTCGGCCATAGACACCGCCTTCCGCGAGGGCCGGTCCGCCGAGGTGTCGGGGTTCGCCATCGAGGACGTGACGACCGGCGCACCTTACTACCTCAAGATAACCTGTTACCCTTACAGGGAAGGGAACGGAACAAACCGGATAGAGTCGGTGATGATCTCCATCAGCGACATCAGTGACCTGGTGCGGGAGCGCAACGGACTTGAGGAGCAGTTGGAAGCCGCCAGCGCCGAACTGGAACGTGTTCGGCGCGAGAAGCAGGAGGCTCAGAAGGCCCAGGAAGTCCAGAACCGGCGGCTGGTGGATGCAAACCGGCAACTCACCGAGGCCAACCAGGAGCTAACCAGCATTAACGAGGAGCTACAGGCCACGAACGAGGAATACATGGTCTCCAGCGAGGAAGCCCAGGCCGCAACCGAAGAAGTCGAGACCTTGAACGAGGAGTTGCAGGCCACGAACGAGGAGCTGGAGACCTTGAACGAGGAGCTGCAATCGACCATCGAGGAGCTAAACACCACCAACGAGGATCTGCACGCCCGCACGCAGGAGTTGCACGACCTGGCCGACTCCTCCGAGGAGCAACACCGGGAGAGCGAGAAAGCCCGCCGCCGGCTCGACGACGCTTTCATGCAGGCCCCGGTCCCGACGCTGGTCTTGCGGGGACCGGAGCGCACCGTCGAGTTCGTTAACGAGAGCTTTGAGCGGGTCATGGGCCGGCCGGCGGATGAGTTGGTGGACCGGCCCGTCGGGGAGGTGCTCTCCGGCACCGGGGAAGGTTTCCGGGAGATGCTCGACCGGGTGTACGCCGCTGAAGAACCATACACGGCCGCCGCCCCGTCTATCGAGTTGGACTCCACAGGCGCGGTCTTCGACCTCTACGGCGGGCCGCTGCTGGACGCGGCCGGCCGGGTGGAGGGCGTCGTGATCCAGGCTTTCAGAAAGCCGGAAGAGTAATGGCTTTGAACCCGGTGGCGGAGAGGTAGGGTAGGCGCGTGGGACGTCCGGGCACGGACAATGGACACCTGAACGGCGGCGAACCGGGGGAGGACAAGCGTAGCAGGCGCGAGGAGGCGCGGCAGGCGCAGTACGAGCGGTTTGTCTCCGCGAGCCGGTCGTTCTCCGCGGCGATGCGGGCTTCCAGGATCGAGCGCCAGCGGCTGGCCGCGGCCCGGGAGGAGGCTCTGGTCCGGGAGCGGGAGGCCCGCGCCGGGGCCGAGAAGGCGCGGGAGCGGCTATCGTTTCTGGCCGAGGCCAGCCGGCGGCTCGCGGAGTCGCTCGACTACGAGACTACTTTAGAGAGCGTGGCGCGGCTGGCGGTGCCTAAGATGGCCGACTGGTGTTTCGTGGACCTGCTCGCTGACGAGAAAACGGCGAACCGGGTGGCGGTGGCCCACGCGAGTACGAGCCCCGAATCCAGGGAACTCGCCCGCCGCATGCGGGACCGCTACCCGCTGTCTCAAGGCTCCCCGCACGGCACCGCGAAAGTTCTGCGGACCGGCCGGCCGGAGTGGATCCCGGACATAGACGGCGGTACTCTGGAGAGCATAGCCGATAACCCCGAAGCCCTGGAAGTCCTCGTGGCGCTAGAGCCGCGGTCGTGCCTATCCGTACCGCTCAAGACCCGCGACCGGACGCTCGGCGCCATAACGCTGGTCTCTTCCACGCCAGACTTCTACGAAGATGAGGACCTGGCACTTGTAGAGGACCTCGGCCGCCGGGCGGCGGTCGCCATAGAGCACGCCCGACTCTACAAGGAGAAGAGTTACACGGCCCGTATCCTGCAGCAGAGCCTCCTGCCGCCCCGACTGCCGCGGATACCAGGCTACGAGGTGGCGGCCACCTACCGGCCCGCGGGCGAGGGCAACGAGGTCGGCGGGGACTTCTACGACGTCTTTAACACGGCCGTGCTCGGCTGGGCGCTGGTAATGGGCGACGTTTGCGGCAAGGGACCCGAGGCCGCGGAGCTTACGGCGCTCGCCCGCTATACCGTGCGGACCGCGGCGATGAGCCAGCACAAGCCGTCCGACATCCTGGAGACGCTCAACGAGGCGATCCTGCGCCAGCGCTCCGACAGCCGCTTCTGCACCATCGCCTACGCCCTGCTAGAGCCGGTCCGGGACGGCGCCCGGCTCGATGTCTGCTGCGGCGGACACCCGCTGCCGCTCGTGTTGCGCGCGGACGGGTCCGTCGAGACCGCGGGCGAGCCCGGCCTGCTGCTGGGCGTCTTTCCGGAGCCGCAGCTTTCAGACCAGCGCGTGGACCTCCGCCCAGGAGACACCATCGTCTTCTACACCGACGGCGCGACGGAAGCCCGCGACTCCGGCGGAGAGCTTTTCGGCGAAGAACGGCTGGCGGAGTTGCTCTCGGGGTGCCGGGGGCTCGACGCACGGTCTACCGTAGAGGAGATCGAACGCCGCGTCCGGGCCTACGGAGAAGGGCTTCTCCGCGACGACCTGGCGCTACTCGCTTTGCGGGTGGATACGGCTTGATCCGCCGGACAAACCAGTGACCGCGCTCCACCTCGAAACCACGGAGAACGACGGCCTGTGCTCCGTCGCCCTCTCCGGGGAGCTTAACCTGGAGACCGCCGGGACCCTCACCCGTGAACTCGTTCGGCTGGAGGAGAAAAAGCCGCCGGTCATAGCCCTCGACCTCCGAAAGCTGCGGTTTATAGACTCCAGCGGGCTCCGGCTCATGGTCGTCGCCGACGCCGGAGCCCGCCGCGAGGGACGCCGGCTCGTGATAGTCCCCGGCCCGGAAGCCGTCCAGAGCGTGTTCCGCAAGACGCTTTTAGACCAGCGCCTGGACTTTATAGAGGAGATGCCTCTCCCGGATGGCGGCTGAACGGCCTCCACCGGACCTCACCTATAAGAAATACTAACCTCTTGTTCCGGTAATATCGACTACAGCGGATGGGAAACTGGATCTACAAAATCAAAGACGTGGATACAAAACGCTCAAAATCCTTATCATGCACTCTCCCGCCATCCGTCGAGGCGGTTGGGATAGCTTACCGGCACCTCGGGACCCTGGAGGGTGCCGTGGGAGCCGGGGACCTCGAAGACTTGCGGCTGCTGGTAAGCGAGCTCGTGACCAACAGCGTCCGGCACGCGGGTCTCGGGGAGGACAGTTGGATCCAGCTTTCCGTACAGGTCTCGGACGGCGTTATCTACGCGGTGGTCAGCAACCCGGGAAAAGACTTCGATGCCCGCCCGGTCCGGCCGAACCCGGAACAGACCTCCGGCTGGGGGCTATACCTCGTGGACCAGGTCGCGACCCGCTGGGGCGTCCTGGAGAACACCGCCGGCAGAGACTCGACCGGCGTGTGGTTTGTCCTCGGAGGCCCCGGATAACCTGGGCAGTTGGTAACCGGGGCCGCCGGATAAGATATGATACCGGCAGGTAGAGAGAAGGGACGCTTTGCGGGTAGCACTGTTTATAACGTGTTTTAACGACACGCTATTCCCGGAGACGGGGATAGCCACCGTCCAGGTTCTCCAGAAGCTCGGTATAAACGTCGAGTTCCCCGAAGAGCAGACCTGCTGCGGCCAGATGCACTACAACACCGGTTATCAGCGCGAGGCACTTCCGCTGGTGCGGCGCTTTGTGGAAGTATTCTCATCCTACGATGCGGTGGTCGCCCCGTCCGGCTCGTGCGTCGGCATGGTCCGCGAGCTATATCCGAAAGCCGCGCAGTTGGCCGGGGACCGGATGCTTGCAGAGCAGGTCGAAGAGCTAGCGCCGCGGGTCTTTGAGCTTTCGGAGTTTTTGGTAAAAGAGCTCGGGGTCACGGATGTCGGGGCTTACTACCCGCACCGAGTAACGTACCACCCGACGTGCCACTCTCTGCGCATGATCCGGGTCGGCGACGCGCCTCTGGAGTTGCTGCGCTCCGTGCGCGGTATAGACCTCGTGGAACTGCCGGAGGCCCAGGAGTGCTGCGGTTTCGGCGGGACGTTCGCGGTAAAAAACGCCGACACCTCGACCGCGATGCTCTCGGACAAGATGCGCCACATCGGCGAGACCGGGGCCGAGGTCGTCGCCGCCGGGGACAACTCGTGCCTCATGCACATCGGCGGCGGCCTCCAGCGGGCGATGGCCGGCGTCGCACCCGTACATCTGGCGGAGATACTGGCTTCCACCGAGCGTTAAGACAAACGTTAGAAGGGAACATCCCGTGACCGACACCCGCACCGACGCTTTTGCCAAAGGTTACACGCCGCCGTTCGAGGTTTCGGCCAAAGAGTCCCTGGAAGACCACCAGCTAAGGCGCAACCTCGGCAAGGCCACAAAGACCATCCGCGAGAAGCGGGCCGCCGCCGTGGAAGAGCTACCCGACTGGGAAGAGCTTCGGGAAGCGGGCCGCGCCTTAAAAGAACGCTCCATGCGCCACCTGGACGACTACCTCGTGCAGCTTGAGAAGTCGGTGGAGAAAGCCGGCGGCAAGGTCCACTGGGCGCGGGACGCCGACGAGGCGAACAACATCATTACGGATATCGCGAAGAGCCACGGTGCGCGGGAGGTCGTCAAGGTAAAGTCTATAGCCACCGACGAGACCAAGCTAAACGAGCACCTCGAAGGGGAGGGCATAGACGCCTTCGAGACGGACCTCGCGGAGCTAATAATCCAATTGGCCGGGGAGACTTCGTCGCACATCCTGGTACCGGCGATCCACAAAAACCGGGCGGAGATCCGGGCTCTCTTCATGGACAAACTAAACCTCGACGACCTCTCTGATGAGCCGCAGGCGCTCACCGAAGCCGCCCGGCAATACCTGCGGGAGAAGTTCCTCGGGGCGAAGGTCGGTATCTCCGGGGCGAACTTCGCCGTCGCCGAGACCGGGACGGTGTGCGTCGTCGAGAGCGAGGGCAACGGCCGGATGTGTACCACGCTGCCGCCGGTCCTCGTCACACTGATGGGGATAGAGAAGGTGATCCCACGCTGGCAGGACTTTGAGGTCTTTATGCAGACCCTCCCCCGCTCCTCGACCGCCGAGCGGATGAACCCCTACACCTCGTTCTGGACCGGAACGTCCAACGAGTCCGGCGACGGTCCGGAGGAGTTCCACCTGGTCTTGATGGACAATGGCCGCACCGAAGTATTAGCTGACGAGCTCGGGCGGCAGGCTTTGAACTGCATCCGGTGTTCGGCGTGTTTGAATTCGTGCCCGGTCTACGAGCGGACCGGCGGCCACGCCTACAACTCGGTTTATCCGGGGCCTATCGGGGCTATTTTGACGCCGCAGCTCGTCGGTATCGGGGAGAAGGGGTCGGACTCTCTGCCCTACGCCTCGTCGTTGTGCGGGGCGTGTTATGACGTGTGCCCGGTGAAAATTAACATACCGCAGATCCTGATCCACCTGCGCGGCAAGGTCGTCCGGCATCACCAAGACGAAGATGGTATCCGGGGTAAGCTGGACCCGGAGAACGTCGCGATGCAGGCGATGGCGAAGACCTTCTCGGACAGACGGCTCTACGAGGGCGCCCAGCGGCTGGCCCGCATCGGCCAGTGGCCGCTGGCCCGCAGCGGTACCATCCACCGCCTACCGGGCAGGCTCGCCGGCTGGACCGCCACCCGCGACGTAAAGCCCGTCCCGGAGCAGACCTTCCGCCAGTGGTGGAAAGAGCGGGATAACGAGCTTTCAGAGAACGGCTCTTCTGATGCATCTAAGAATGGTGCCGGCACATGAGTGAGGCTCGGGCGGAGATACTTTCCCGTATCCGCCGGGCGACAAAGGACGTGCCTGTCGCGGAGAGCCCGGAGGACGTGCCTGTAGAGCGCGGCTACCGCCGGGAGGACGACGCCCCGCGGGATGAAATCCTCGACCGCTTTGCCGAGCGGGTGGCCGAGTACGAGGCCGCCGTACACCGGATAGGAGAAGATGATCTACCGCAGGCCATAGAGCGCGCCCTGAGCGAACGCGGCGTGGAGCGGCTGGTTTTGCCGCCGTCCGGGGTGCCCGGAGAGTGGATACCGGACGGGGTGGAGGTGCTCCGCGACGGCGAGAATGGGCACCGGCTGACGAACGATGAGTTGGACCGGAGCGACGGTGTCCTGACCGGCTGCGCTCTGGGCATATCCCAGACCGGTACCATCGTGCTCGACGCCGGGGAGGGACAGGGCCGGCGGGCGCTGACGCTGCTGCCGGACTACCACCTGTGTGTGGTGCGCGAGGATCAGGTCGTGGGCCTCGTCCCGGAAGCTATAGCCCGGCTCGAAAGCTCCGTAAGAAACGAAGGCCGGGCGGTAACTTTTATCTCCGGCCCGTCGGCGACCTCGGACATCGAGCTGGAGCGGGTCGAGGGCGTGCACGGTCCGCGCACTTTGGAGGTCCTGATCTACGGTTGATCCGGCAGCCGCCGTTCCGCCAGTTCGCTAACGTGGCGCATTATTTCAGGAAATCTGGCTCTAGCCCCTTGACCCTCCAGTGTAGGGGAGAGTCTATACTCGCTTTAGATGACGGACTTCACACAAGACAGGTCGCTAAAGATCGGGGAGGTAGCCCGGCTCTCGGGCTTTCCGGTAAAAACCATCCGCTACTACGAGGAGCGGGGACTTCTCGAACCGGCGGCCAGGACCGAGACCGGATACCGGCTCTACAGCCGGGTGGAGGTGGAGCGGCTGAAGTTTATCAAGCGGGCAAAGCTGCTCGGTTTAAAGCTCGGGGAGATCTCCGACCTCGTAGAGCTAGCAGCCGATTGTACCGGCGGAGAGGTGATCCCACGCCTCGAAGACGTCCTGGAGTCCAAATTGCAAGAGACCCGGCGGCAGATAGCGGAGCTTACCGCCTTCCGGGATAACCTCCTCTACTACCAGAGGATGCTCCCCCTGATAGACCCCGAGCAAAGCTGTGACCGCTCGGCGATGACGGAGGCGGGCTTCTGCGGGTGTCTGGAAGCGATGGCCGGAGGACCGGCCACCGATGATTCAAAGGAGGTGAGAATGAAAAATCTGGAGATAGTAGAAGAGAACGGTCGGTTGGTCGCCGCCCGGGATGAGTGCTGCGACTGCGAGTGCTGCGGTTACGGGTGCTGCGAGGGAGACCGCTGCGAGTGCTGCTAGAGCATCGCCGCATGTAAAGCCGGGGGTCCGGGGTTAGAAACCGGCTCTCCGGCTTTCCCATTCCTCGGGTGTGTGCTAGGTTTAGCTCATGAATAAACCTTCGATAAGGGTGCGCTACGCGCCGAGCCCGACGGGCATGCTACACGTCGGCGGGGTCCGTACGGCGCTCTTCAACTGGCTCTTTGCGCGCAAAAACGGCGGGACCTTTGTCTTGCGGGTAGAAGACACCGACCTCGCACGTTCGACGGAGGAGTCGGTCGAGCAGCTAAAACGCTCCCTGCGCTGGATCGGCCTGGAATGGGACGAAGGCCCCGAGGTGGAAGGTCCGCACGCCCCCTACCGCCAGACCGAGCGCCTGCAACGCTACCGTGACGCGGCGGATAGGTTACTTGACTCGGGCGCGGCCTACTACGACTTCGCCACCACGGAAGAGCTGGAAGAGTTCCGGCGTCAGGAGAGGGAGGCCGGTAGGCAGCCGCTGTACCGCGGTGGTCCGTACCGGGAGATGAGCCGCGAGGAAGCCGAAGAGAAGATAAACAGCGGCGAGTCATACACCGTGCGGTTCAAGACGCCGCGGGAGGGCCGGACGGTGGTGGAGGACATGATCCGGGGTCCTGTCACGTTCGACAACGCGAACCTCGAAGACTTCGTGATCCTGAAGTCCTCCGGTACGCCGACCTATAACTTCGCCGCGGCCGTTGACGACGCGGAGATGGAGATCAGCCACGTCATACGCGGCGACGACCACCTCTCGAACACACCGCGCCAGATCCTGCTCTACAAAGCCCTCGGCTACGACCTGCCGGCGTTCGCCCACGTCCCGCAAGTCCTCGGGCCGGACAAGAAGAAGCTCTCCAAGCGTCACGGGGCGGCCAGCGTCGAAGACTTCGCCGCCCAGGGTATCCTGCCGGAAGCACTCTTTAATTACCTGGCGTTGCTCGGGGCGGGGTACGCGGCGGATGAGGAAATATTCTCCCCCGACGAACTCGCGGAGCGGTTCCGCATCGAGCGGGTCAGCGGCAACCCGGCGGTCTTTGACGAGAACAAGCTCATCTCCATAAACCAGGTCTACATTCGCCAGCAGAGCCCCGAAGAGCTTGCCATGATCGCCGCCCCGATGCTCGTCGAGTCCGGTGCCGCGAGCCCCGAAGAGCTGGAGCGCGACATGCCACGCCTCACGGGGATCCTGGCTCTTATGCAAGAACGTCTCGGCCGCATTACGGACATCCCCGACGCCGTCGGCTACTTCTACGGCGGAGAAGTCGGCTACGACGAAAACGAGTTCGAGAAGCAGTTCGGCAAGGAGTTTGTGCAGGAAAACTTCCAAGAGCTTCGGGAGAGGCTCGCCGCTCTGCCGGAGTGGACGGAGGAAGCGGTAGAAGAAGTGGTGCGCGGGCTTGCGGCGGAAAAAGAAAAGGGCGCGCGGCACCTCATACACCCTCTAAGGTTCGCCACTACCGGCCGGACCGTAAGCGCCGGCCTCTTTGAGACGCTGGCGCTCCTCGGCCGCGACCGCAGCCTGCTGCGGGTAGACAAAGCGGCGGAGAAGATGAAACAGCTTTCTACAACGTAACTTGTATATCGAGTTAAGTGAAAGAGTAACGTAGCAGCTTTTCCCACTCGGTCTCCACCTCACGCCCGATCATAAGGTGGTCGATGAAGCCTTGATGGAACAAATCTATAAAACGCTTCAGGTCCGACTGGCGGTGAGACCACTGCTTCTCCCCATCCAAAAATACGACGTGTGAGACTCGATCTACGCCGGACCGATCCTCGAACTCCCGCAGCTCTCGACCGACCAGAGCACACTCGTAAACGGCATCGCTCATCTTGCTGCCGCCTTTGGTCTTACCCCAATATTCTTTAATTTCCCAAATCATTTCGGGAGAGTCTAACGAAGGAATCGCGCCATCGAGGTTCCGTGCCGTGACGTGGAGTTGATTGTTAACCAACCATACGCAGCGACGTTGCGGTGTCTTACTGAACGTCAGTCCACGCGCCAGACAGTATTCTCCCGCAACGTAAGATACCGCTGCAACCATGGCGGCGGAGGACTGATGATGGTCCTGATTCTTCGTCCTAGTCCTGGTGACTTCCGCCCCGATCAGATCACAGTAAGCCAGGGCTTCTTCCTCTGTCCTCAACAGACTTCTGGCTGTCTGGAAGTCACGGTCACGATGATCTAGGTAGTCGAAAAACAAATCTTTATGCTCTGCAGAGATAGGAAAGCTACGAACCGCGTCGATCTCCATCGTGTTGTCCCGTAATTTCTCCTGCCACCTTTCCCGGAGTTCCTTCCGTTGTCCCTGAATGACTGAGTAAAATCGTACGTAATCCCACAGAGGATGCCGCCAGCCCAAGCTCCGCCACTTTTCGCTAATATTCAACTGGTCTCTCGAACGATGGGCTCCGGAGGATCTTCGAGTAGCCAAGAAGGTGGAACATCGAGTGCTCTCGCCAGGCGGTGGATCATCGTAAGCGTGGGGTTTCGCTCACCGCGCTCGATTCCACCAATGTAGGTGCGGTGGATCCCCGTCCTGCCCGCTAGTTCCTCTTGTGAGTAACCGGCTCTGCTACGGTAGAGACGAACTATCTCTCCAAACACCCTGCACTCTCGATCCTTCGGAGTCACCGCTGAACAATATAAAATGCTACTTGAAAGTCTACAGTATATGAGTATCATGAAGTTCTGTGATTAAGAAGCGTGTAAATCCAATTCTGAAGTGGGCGGGAGGCAAGCAAGGAATAGCGAGCCATCTAGTCGAACTCTTTCCTACGGAATTTGATCGTTACTTTGAGCCATTTGTAGGTGGTGGAAGTATCCTGTTCACGCTGCTACCTCAAAGGGCTGTTGTGGGTGATGCTAACGAATGGTTAATCGATACTTACGAGGCGGTTCGAGAGGATCCAGCCCAGGTAGCGCGGATACTTGAAGGTTTGAAAAACACAAAGGAAGAGTACCTTAAGATTCGGGCAATACTTCCCCAGACGCTTCCTCCTTTTCAACGCGCGGCGCATCTGATCTACCTGAACAAAACGTGTTTTCGTGGCCTGTTTCGGGTAAATCGACGGGGTCAGTTCAATGTCCCTTATGGTCAGTACAACCGGCGGTACTACGATCCGGGTAACTTACAGACAGTATCAGAAGCTTTAAGCGCCGTAGAGTTCCGTCGGGGAGACTTTGAACTGTGCTTGCACGATGTAACTGACAAAGATTTCTTGTACCTGGATCCACCGTACTACAAACTCGGCGGATACTCAGACTTTAACCGTTATACCAGAGACCAGTTCAGGCAAAACGATCACATCAGACTGGCCGCCCTTTGCCGGGAGTTGGATTCAAGAGGTATAAGGTGGGCTGTAAGCAACAGCAATACTGATCTTATTCGCCATCTGTTCGATGGTTATCATCTGACCACGCTCAGTAACCGTAGAGAGATAAACCTCAACTCCCGGAACCGACACATCACCGAACTACTCATCACGAACTACGCTCCAAAAGCTTACCCCGCGCAAGAGAAGCTACTCGAAGTGGGTGGCTCGACCGCATCATAGTTAGCGGAGGAAGTAAATCAATATACTTGAACAACCGTGTCGCTCGATCAAGCCGTCTGAGAACATCGTCTCTGCCACAATTCCCTTTGACGATGCAGGGGTCAGCGTTTAAACTCTGACGGTCCTGTTGGACTGTGACCTGGCCCCATCGTCTAGTGGCCTAGGACATCGCCCTCTCACGGCGAAAACCCGGGTTCGAACCCCGGTGGGGTCACTCCTCTAGCCCGCCTCCGGCATCTACCGGGCGGGCTTTTCTATACCACGACTAGCAGTGCGCCCGTTGCACCGAGCGCCGCTCCCGCGAGTACTTGCAACGGTGTGTGGTCTCCGAGGACCACGCGGGAAAGGGTGACAGCGGGTAGCACGGCGGTGAACGCGAGCCCCCATACGAGACCGAGCAGCAAGAAAGCCGCGACCGCCGCGTGTCCGGCCACCGCTGCGTGGGCGCTCACCTTCCAGAAGATCGTAATGGCGGCCGCCGCGAGGGTGACGAGTCCCATCGAGAGAGTAGCCTGGACCAGGGCTCCGGGGGCGTCCAGCAGGGTCAACGCGCCAGTAAGACAGGTGAAGAGGACGAGCAGTAAGCCGGCGGCTATTCGGCGCTGGGCGCGGTGCGGGATCCAGAACCCGGAGTTACCCGACGCCCGGCGGCGGTAGATCAAGAATAATACCCCGATTCCCGCAGCCAGAACTTCCAACCCTACGAAAAGCGCCGCCCGGAACAAGTTAGTGCTCTCCATGACCGAGACGGCGGCGTAGAGCGTGGTAAAGACCACGAAAGGGTTCAGGAGGTTCGTGGCGGCTCTCGCCAGCTTCTGTTACATAGCGGCTAGAATCTAGCAGGTGAAGACCGGGCATACACCAGGTTGGTCGGGAGTTAATGAGGAGGATACGCGCGAGTTGTGGTACGGGCTTGGGCGGGTATACTCGCGGGCCGGCGGGCAGGGCTCGCGGTCTTCGACGGTGGGTTTTACGGTCGCCTTTCTGGTGGGGGCGCTGGTCTTGCTGTCGGTGCCGTTTTTCGGAACCGGGTGGGCCAGTAACTTTCCGGTTGCCCTGGCGGCGACACTGCCGGTCGTGGCCGGGATTCTAGCGGGCGGGATACCTTTTGCCTGGCGCAGACTCCGGGCCCGGAGAGAGGCAGAGGCTTTGCGCCGGGCGCTGGCGGAGAACGGGCGGGACGCGAGCCGGCCGGCGGCCGAAGGGCTCGGCCTCTACTACGACGCGCAGTTGATCCTGCTGCGCTCCGAGTACGAGTTCCTGCGGCTGCGGAGGGCACAAAAGAGCGCCCGGCTTTTTGAGCTTTCTTTCGGGTTTACCCCGGAGGACCCGTTCGAGACCGGTCCGCTAAACGTAACCCCCGACACCCGCGCGATGCGTTTGTTGCGCGAGCGGTGGGAAAGGCGGCTCTCCACGCTGAGAGACAGCGGGACCAAAGCTCCGGGGCTCGGGTTACGGGAGGATATAGCTTACAGCGTCTTTCCGAGGGAGATGACCGTCCCGGCGGAGTTGGCGGCGCGCAGGGCGTATCTGGACATCTCTTGCGATTTGCTCAGCCGCCGTTACGGCCGGGACCCGCGCAAAAAGTTGCGGCTCATGCCGGAGGAGGTGCGGCGACGGGCGGAGCGGGATCTGCGGGAGTACGCGGTGCTTACTGAACGGCGACGCCGTTGATCGAGGAGATCAGGACTATAAAAAGGATGGCGGTCGGTACAAAGCCGACGAGGGTCGTTATGAGGGCGGTGAGAAACGAGGTCCGGTAGACGCTGCGGATGCCGAGGACACCGAGCACCATAAAAGCGTAGGCAAAGGCGAAAGCCTGGATCACCGGTATCCAGAACAGGATCATCGCCCCGTAGGCGTAGCCGAGGATCCGGTAGACCTCGGCGAAGCTCGATGTCTTGCCGACAAACGTCCGGATAGAGAGTAAATATGCCGCCGAGGCGAACCCGACGGCGAGCGGCGAGAGCACTACGAAAGCCAGGCTCCACAGCGCGACCCCTCCCAAACTCGCGTCTGCCGTGCCGGGTATGGCGCTCCGCAGCGGCGTTACCGCGAAGCTCAAAACGCCCGTGACGGCGCTGACCAGTAGAATAAAGATTACAGGCTCCCTTACCGGTCCTTCCTGCCGGAAGTTCAGGTAGAAGCTGCGGGGAGAGAAGAATATCGCCCGGAGGACCTCCAGCGCGCTCGCCAGTGGCCGGGAGGTGTCGAATTCCGGGGAGGTTACCGCGCTCTTCACACAAAGATTATAACCGGAAAGCCGAATATTCGTTGCCAAACCCGCACTCCGAACTTAAACTAAGAAAAGTCGAAAAAATCACGAAGAGCGGTTTGGGAAATCCACCTCCGCGGTAGAGAGATACTATGACGTTTAGAGGCTATTTATCAATCGTGTTGGTTGTAGAGGTTGCGGCGGTCGTGGCGACTTCGGTACTCGCCGGAAGCCTGGCGGTCGCGCTGGTCGCGCTCAGTGTGCCGCTAACCCTCGCGGCCGGGTTTATCGTCTGGCGGAAGAACGAGAGTGTCCCGTACCGGATACAGAAGATCTCGCCGGAGGAGATCACGGGCTACAAGCCCGGACCGGAAACGGAAACCACCCCCGCCTCACTGTCACGCTCCATAGTCGAGCGGGCCGAGGAAATACGGCGCACCCTCCAGGGTAAGCCGGCCGAGATCCAGATCGAGATGTGCGCCTTCGGTTACCGGGCCTGCGTAGACGACATGATCACGCTGACCCACCTGGCGAACGAAGCTTTCCCGAACGCTACCTTTGCCGATAAGGTTAAACTCCGCCGGGACCGCCGCCGGGCCACCGAAGCCCTGGCGAAAGCCCGGGAAGCCCTGCCACCGGGCGCTTTGAGGGCCACCCACCAGGAGCAGCAGTAAGCCGCTCCCGCTTCTAAACGGCTATTATCTCTCTCACCTCCGGGACCTCCCGCCGGATCAAACGGTCTATAGCGTAGACGAAGTCTAGCTGCGAGAGCGGGCACCCTTTACAGGCACCGAGCATCTCGATGCTGACCGTGCCGCTCTCCTCGTCGCTGGAGACCACGCGGGCGTCGCCCCCGTCAGCCTGGAGCGCGGGCCGTACCTTGTCCAGGGCCGTCTCGACCCTGCTCCGCATGTCCCCGTTTCTCTGCATACACCGGATTATATAAGAGCGAGCGCCAGTCTATTCCCGGCCCGCAAAGTCATTCCGCGGCCGGTAGTAGAATGACCCCGGAGCAAGAAGGGCTTCCTTACTCTATGAAAAGGGGTTTCAGATGGACGATGCCGGAGGACGGACGCTACTCGCCATAGGCGCGCCGGAGCACGACGCCGCGGTCTACCATTTGTCCGGGTTTCTGGCGCCGGACCCGGTGATCTGCGCGCTGGTGGACGGCCGCCGGTATCTAGCCGTTTCCTCGATGGAGTACGGCCGCGCCAAACGGCAGGCCGGGGTTGAGGAGTTGCGCAGTTTCGACGAGTTGGGAGTACAGCGTCTGGCCCGCGAGCTAAAAAGCGGCGGCCGGGCGCTGGCCGCCGCGGCAGCCGGTATGCTGGAGAACCTCGGCGCGGATTCGGTCTCCGTCCCGCCGCACCTCGGTGTGATCTACGCCGACGAACTCCGCTCCCGCAACATAGAGGTCTCCCCCGCTCCCGGACTTTTCGCCGACCTCCGGCGCGGAAAGACCGGAGCGGAGATCTCCCACATCCAGGAGACCCAGAGCGCCATCGAAGCCGCCTGCGCCCTGGCGGTCGGCATATTGGAAGAGTCGGAGGTCCAGGCGGACGGCACTCTTCTGTGGAAAAACGAGACCCTGACCAGCGAGCGGCTGCGGGCGGAGATAGACGCGGACCTCCTGCGGCGGGGCTGTGCGGCGGACAACACGATCACCGCCGGCGGGCCGCAGGCCGCCGATCCTCACGAGCGGGGACACGGACCGCTGCGCGCCGGGGAGTCCATAATCCTCGACATCTTCCCCGTCAGCCGGAGCAGCCGCTACTACGCCGACATGACCCGCACCGTCGTAAAAGGCGAGCCCGCCCCCGAACTGGAGAGTATGTACGCGGCGGTCCTGGAGAGTCAGGAAGCAGCACTCGGCATGATCCGGGGCGGCGTCAACGGCCGCGACGTCCACCGCCAAGTCTCAGACATCCTCCACGAAGCCGGCTACAAGACCCTGGTCCACGACCAGAAACCCGGCGAGCCGCTACAAACCGGCTTTATCCACGGCACCGGGCACGGCGTCGGCCTGGAGATCCACGAGGGACCCCGCATCTCGATCTCCGACGAGGAGCTACAACCGGGCGACGTGGTGACCGTCGAGCCCGGCGTCTACGACCCGGAGATCGGCGGTGTGCGCATAGAGGATCTGGTCGTCGTGACCGAGGACGGCTGCCACAACCTGACGAGCTTCCCGAAAGAGTTCCGGCTCCGGTAGTCCGGTAGGAATTTCTCTAGGAAGACTGCCGGCCGTTGTAGATAACGCCGCCCTTCTCGGCGTACTCCCGGAGGACCGCGCCGGCCTCTTCCCGGAGCACGTCGCGGGAGACGGAGATGCCGCGCTTTTCCAGGGTTTGCGGCCAGTCGGGAGGTTTTTCTCCCTCATCGAAGCCTATCGCCTCGGCGTCTTCGCCGCGGGCGGCGCAGGAGAGGTGACGCACCCCGGACCAGGGTACGGCCCCGAGGCACATGGCGCACGGCTCGGCGCTGGTGGCTAGCTCGTAGGCTGGTCCTTCGGCTTCCCCGAGGTCGAAGCTGCCCAGTAGTCTCTGGGAGACCATGATCGCCACCATCTCCGCGTGGAACGTGGCACAACCCTCGGAGACAACCAGGTTTACACCGGGCGCGACGAGCCGGTTTGTAGAACGGTCAAAGACCGCCGCCCCGAACGGCCCCCCGGTCCCGTGGCGGACGTTCAACCGGGAAAGCTCGACCGCGAGCGACATCCGGTCTTCAGCCGTCGGGTACTCCCGACCATCGCCTGCAAAGAACTCTTCTACCCACGCGGGGAGCTTCAACGTGACTTGTGGGAACCTCACCGAACACCTGCTTCTGCGAAAATTAGTTTACAAGGGGCTGATGATATGGGCGGGCACCACTCTTATCAAGGCCGGTAGCGGGCGGCTGGTAGGATAACGGGAGAGAAAAAGCCATTCGACATCACGGGAGGATCGGTTGGAGAGCAAGCCACTCACGGAAGCCATAGCATTCTCCGAGGAGAAGATGCAGAAGAACAGCCTCTTTGACTCCGGACGCCTGTTCTACGACGTGTACTGCCTCCTGCCGGAGCAGGCCCAGAAAGTCCACTCCCACGAAGACTCGGACAAGGTTTACTACGTCCTGGAAGGAACGGGACGCTTTACGGTCGGCGAGGAGGAAAAGGACCTCGGACGGGGCACAGCCGTTATAGCCCGGGCGGGCGAGCAGCACGGGGTGCGCAACGCCTCCGGGGAGAACCTGGTGCTTCTGGTAACGATGGCCCCGAGGCCGGACGCTTAAAACCGTGGCTAGCAGCGAGATGCCCCGGCCGCCGTACGTGCTGCTCTTCGAGGGCGGCGACCCGGCGGCGCTGCCACTGACCATCACCGTGGACGACCGGGGTGCGTTGCCGCTTTTTAGCTCCGTCCGGGAGGCCGGGGAGTTCGCCGCCGCCACGGATGCGTTCGGTTCCGGGTGGGAGCCGGCAGAGGTTTCTACGCGGCGTTTGATCCGGACGCTCCAGACTTACAAAGACCGGGTTCCGTACGTCGCCGTAAACCCGCCGCCACCGAGCGCGGGCGGCATGAGGGTCAGAATGGGCGGCGTCCAGGAGCTGATAGAAGTTCTTAAAGAAAGCCGCCGGGAACAGGACCTCTTCGGGCTAGGAAATGGTTCCGGGTAGCCCGTTCCCGCCGGGCTCTGGGTTAGAATAACCCGTAGCCGGAACGCATCATCTAGAACGGAGAAAAAGTGATCAGTGAGATCGTCGCCTACATAGTTCTGTTCGTAACCCTGATAGTCCCTTTCATCCTGATACTGCCGGGTCTGCTGGAACTGGTCTTCGGGACGGACTTCAGCAAGAGCGGCGGAACGGGCCAGGAGCCGGAGAGCTCCGGAGACGGCGGCTCGCAGAGTAGCTAGCGTCGCCCGAGTTCCGAGCGCCCGCGCTGAACTCACCACGCCAGGGTAGTACTCCACCATGAACGAGAAGCTCCACAGAAGCTGGCAGCGGTTCAAAGAGAGTGAGCCGGGCCGGCGGTTTCAAGACCGCTACGACCACCGCCAGCAGAGCGGGAGCGGCAGAGCGGATGCGGGTAAAGTCCTCAACGTCAGCCTCGGCATCATCCTCATACTCGCCGGGCTCTTTATGGTAGCTTTTCCCGGTCCCGGCTGGATAACGGTATTTCTCGGTCTCGGCTTTGTCGCCGGGGAATTCAGCCCTGTAGCCCGCTACATGGACAAACTGGAACTGTGGGCTAGAGAGGTTGCCGGGAAGTTTCTCAAGTTCTGGAGCCGGTCGTCCACCGCGGCAAAGGTCCTGATCTTGTCGCTCGCGGCGCTCCTCGCAACAGCGCTGGCTGCGGGAGCTTTCCTGCTCATCTTCTAGAGTTCGGGGCGGGAGACGCCGGTAGCCGGTATCTACCGCCCCTCATTCAAAGACTTCGCTGTTAGAAAGAGAAGAAGCTGAACCGCCGGTTCTTCTCGAAGTACCGCTGGTGATACTCTTCGGCCCGGTAGAAGTCCGAGGCTGAGGTTATCTCGGTAACGATGGGCTTCTTGAACCGCTCCTGGGCTTTTTCCTTGGAGGCATGGGCCGCGGCCTCCTGCTCGGGGGTATGAAAGAAGATCGCCGAGCGGTACTGGGTCCCGACGTCCGGTCCCTGGCGGTTTAGCGTCGTCGGGTTGTGGTTGGCCCAGAAGACGTCCAGCAGCTCTTCGTAAGATACCTTCGAGGGATCGTAATTCACCTCTACGACCTCGGCGTGTCCGGTATCACCCGAGCACACATCGCCGTAGGTGGGCTCTTCGGTTTGCCCGCCCGTGTACCCGACGGCGACGTCCTCGACACCCTCGACCTTGCGGAACTCCGCCTCTACACCCCAGAAGCAACCCGCTCCGAAAGTAGCCTTTTCCATATCTCTACACTCCGTTCTTTATTTACGATCAGAGTCTAGCACCGGGGCCGGAAGCATTCGGCGAAACAGTTCTCATCCTACCGGGCACGGCTATCGGGAGGTACGGCGGGCGGCGCGCCAGATCCAGACGATGAGCGGTATTTGCAGCGGCAGGCGAGCCCCGAGGAGGGCCACCCACCAGGCGGGCTTGCCGGCGGCGCGGGCGTCGAGCAGCATCTGCAAGTTGGCCGGCCAGACCGCGACGAGCAGCAGTACGAGGCCGAACCCCGCGGCGGGACGGGTGCGTTCGGTGAGGAGGCCGAGGCCGCCCGCGACCTCGCCCGCGCCGCTCACATAGACCAGCTCGCGGTGAAACGGCAGGTACGGCGGCATGATGCGCTCGTAAACCCGGGGAAATAAGAAGTGCAGCGTCCCGGCCGCGGCGAACAGCAGCCCCAGAGTCATACGCGAGAGTGCGGAGTCCAAACTCGTACCGTTCCTTCCTGCTCCGTTGTCAACCCCGACAGCAGGTAAGATTATCTCAAACAGCTTCCTCCACCGGACAAAAGACACTAAAAACAGAAGATACACCCCTAGACACCCGGCGTAGTCCCTGGAGGTCCTCGTAGTGATACCGGCGAGCAGGTAAATGTTCGTCGGATAGAAGCACCGATTGACAGAGTGTGTATCAACCGTTACGCTAGGTGCGGAAGGTAGGGGAAGTCCAGGCTGGATAGCACCGGACTATATCTAAGGGGGAGTATGAATATTCAACACTTCGCGGTTGACAAGCTCCGCTTATCGTTCGTGTTAGCTGTTGTCGTGACCGTAGTTCTGGTTGGTACGGCCTTCGGGGCAAAGCTCGCAGAGGCCCAGACTTCGGAGGCTCCCGGAGCCCCCGGCGAAGAGGCGGTCTTTACCCAGGCAGATAAGAAAGGTTTCGGGACTTCTACCACCGAGGACAGCAAAGTCTGGTACACGCTAGATGGTGGCAGGATGACCGAGGTCTACTACCCGAACCTCAGCACGCCCAGCGTCAGAGACCTGCAACTGATAGTCAGCGACGGCCAGACGTTCGCCGAGCTTGAGAGCGAGGCGACCACCAGCCAGGTACAACTGGTAGACCAGCGGGCGCTCGTCTACCGGCAGACCAACACCGACAAAGACGGCCGGTACCGGATCACGAAGACCTACGTTACCGATCCTCTGCGCTCGACCGTACTCGTCGGCGTCACTTTCGAGTCGCTGACGGGCGAACCTTATCAGGTCTACGCATCCTACGATCCCGCGTTGAACAACAACGGTGACGACGATTCGGGTGAGGTGCGCGGGGACGCGCTCGTGGCGAGCGATAGTGAGGTGGCGAGTGCCCTGATGACCACGCCCGGAACGGGCCAGAAATCTACCGGCTACCTGGGGACCAGCGGTGGCTTGCAGGACCTCAAAGACAACTACCAGATGGACTGGAGCTACCAGTCGTCTCCGGACGGCAACGTGGTACAGACAGCAGAGCTGCCGGTAAATGGCGTGGGCGCTCAGAACGTTACCCTGGCCCTCGGTTTCGCACCCACCACCGACGGTGCCATCGCCAACGCCCAGGCGTCGCTGTCGTCCGGCTTTCAGCAGGCGCTGACGGCCTACACGACGGGCTGGTACGACTACCTCGCCTCGCTCAAGGCGGCCCCGCAGAGCGTGCGCGGGTCGGAGTTTCTACTGGATACCTACAACGTCTCGACCATGATGCTCCGGGCGCACGAAGACAAGACCTATCACGGGGCTTCAGTCGCCTCGCCGTCGATGCCCTGGGTATGGTCCATTCCCGGGGAAGTTGTAGAGGACCGCCCCACAGGCCCCTACCACCTCGTGTGGCCGCGCGACCTCTACCACAACGCGACGGCGATGCTCGCCGCAGGAGACCGGACGGGGGCCGAGCGGGCTCTGGACTTCATGTTCGAGCGCCAGCAGAAGGATGACGGGTCCTTTCCGCAGAACACCCGGGTAGACGGCACGCCGTTTTGGGAAAACCTCCAACTCGATGAGGTTGCCTTCCCCTTGGTCCTGGCCTGGCAACTCGACCGCACCGATGAGGCAACCTACCAGAAGCACGTAAAGCCCGCCGCAGACTTCGTCGTAGACAACGGTCCCGTTACCGAGCAGGAGCGGTGGGAAGAAGAAGAGGGATACTCGCCCTCGACCATCGCCGCCCAGATCGCCGGTCTGGTCTCCGCGGCGGACATCGCCCGCACAAACGGGGACGAGGAGGCCGCGAGCCGTTACGAGAGCGTGGCGGATGAGTGGCGGCAGAAAGTGGATGACTGGACTTTCACCACCACCGGGCCTTTAGGCGATGGAAACTACTACGAGCGCATAGACGATAACGGCGATCCCAACGACGGCCAGGATCTGGAACTCAACAATAGCGCCGGAACCTACGATGAACGCGCGATAGTAGACGCCGGCTTTCTGGAGCTGGTGCGGCTCGGAATATTCCCTGCCGACCAAGAGACCATCCTCGCTTCTCTACCCGAGGTAGACGACACGCTCAAAGTGAACACGCCAAACGGCCCGGTCTGGCACCGCTACAACCACGACGGCTACGGCGAGACCGACGAGGGTAACGAGTGGGAGCTAGAAAACCCGTCCACGATAGGGCGGGCGTGGCCGCTTCTAACCGGGGAGCGCGGCGAGTACGAGCTTTCCGCGGGCCGCCCAGCCCAACTCTACCTGCGGACCCTCGCCAAAACCGCCAACGAGGGCTACATGCTGCCCGAGCAGGTATGGGACGAGAATCCACCTTCCGGACAGCCCGGTTTCCCGGTCGGTGAGGGCACCTTATCGGCCACCCCGCTCGGCTGGCCTCACGCCCAGTTCGTACGCCTGGCGTGGTCCATAGACGCCGGGTATCCGGTCGAGCAGCCCGAGATCGTCGCCGAGCGTTACGGCAACGGCCAAGGGCTTCCCGGCACCGGCGGACCGGCGGTCTGGTTGCTACCTGTAGCCGGTCTGCTTCTGGCAACCGGTATCGTTATCAGGCTCCGGGTGGTACGCCGCCGTCCGTAAGGACCTACTTGCAGGAGGAGCCTTCCATACCTCTCGGTGCCCGGCGCTCGGGGCGTGTACCAGGCGTTTTATGCGGTAGACTATGGATCGAGGGCCGCTGGGCGCGGCCTTTTTCGTTTGATCTGATCTCACCACTGTTCCGCAGGATGACGGGGTGAGAAAACGCGTCAGGAGACTATGGACTACCGCAACATCGCCATCATATCGCACGTGGACCACGGCAAGACAACGCTGGTGGACGGTCTGTTGCGGCAGACACTGGAGCTCGGCCACGGGCAGGAGATCTCCGAGCGCGCGATGGACTCGAACGTGCTCGAAAAGGAGCGCGGCATCACCATCCTGGCGAAGAACACGGCGGTGGAGTACGGGGGCGTCAAGATCAACATAGTAGACACTCCGGGACACACGGATTTCGGTGGCGAGGTCGAGCGCGTCCTGGGCATGGTGGACGGCTGCCTGCTTCTGGTGGACGCCGCCGAGGGTCCGATGCCCCAGACCCGCTTCGTGCTACGAAAGGCGCTGGAGCTAGGTCTCAAGCCTATCGTGGTCGTCAACAAGATAGACCGGATGGACGCCCGCCCCGAAGAGGTCGTGGACCTAACCTTCGACCTGATGGCCGAACTCGGGGCCTCCGACGAGCAGCTAGACTTCCCGATCCTGTACGCCGTCGCCCGCGAGGGCCGGGCGTTCAGGGATCTCGACGAGCCGCGGAGCGACATGCGGGAGCTATTCGAGACGGTGCTGGAAGAGATACCCGCCCCCGAAGTAGACCTGGAAGCCCCGTTTCAGATGGTCGTCACGAACCTAGACTATTCGGATTACCTGGGGCGCATCGTGGTCGGGCGCGTGCGGCGTGGCCGGGTACGGCGCGGGGAGTCGGTGAACCTGATCCACAAGGACGGCACGATGAGCCGGGTGCGCATCGCCCAACCCTTTACGCACCTCGGGCTCGCGCGCATCGAGGCCGAGGAGGTCGGCGCGGGCGACATCGTAGCTTTGTCGGGCCTCGCGGACGCCAGGATCGGGGAGACCATAGCCGACCTGGAGAACCCGGAGGCGCTGCCGGTTATCACGGTGGACGAGCCGACGGTCAGCATGGTCTTCCAACCCAACACCTCTCCCTTCGCCGGTAAGGAAGGCAAGTACGTCACGAGCCGCCACCTCGCCGAGCGCCTCGCGCGCGAGGTCCAGACCAACGTATCGTTGCGCGTCGAGGAGCTACGCCCGGACGAGTTCGAGGTCTCCGGGCGTGGCGAGCTGCACCTGTCGGTCTTGCTGGAGACCATGCGCCGCGAGGGCTACGAGGTACAGGTCGCCTCGCCGCAAGTCATATTGCGCGAGGTAGACGGCCGCAAGCACGAGCCGGTCGAGCACCTGGTCATCGACGTACCCGAGCGGTTCTCCTCCACCCTCATAGGTCTTCTCTCGGGTCGCAAAGGCCGGTTGGTTGAGATGGAACCACAGGGTACGCGGACGCGGATAGAGTTCAAGATCCCATCCCGCGCTCTCTTCGGTTTCCGCACCCAGTTCCTCTCCATGACCCAGGGCGAAGGAATAATGAGCCACGTCTTCGACGGCTACGCACCGTGGGCCGGCGACCTAAAGACCCGGCAAAACGGCAGTCTTGTGGCATCCGAGACCGGCAGCGCCTTCGCGTACTCTATCTGGAAGCTTCAGGAGCGCGGCGACTTCTTCATTATGCCCGCAACCGAGGTTTACACCGGCATGGTGGTCGGCGAGCACAGCCGCGAGAGTGACCTGAACATCAATGTCTGCAAGAACAAGAAGCTAACCAACGTCCGCTCCGCCGGGGCCGACGACGCCCTGGCGCTCACGCCGCCCCGCAAGCTGTCTTTAGAAGACGCTCTGGAGTACATCGGCGACGACGAGCTGGTCGAGATCACCCCGAAGTCCACCCGCCTGCGCAAAAAGGTCCTCAACCCGAGCATGAGGAAGTGAATCCTAAGATCAAGCGACCTTAAATATTGCTGCCACGACCTCATCTATAAAATCAAGCGCTTCTTGTACTATTGTCAGGTTGATCGGCCAGCGATACCCTGGACTAGTCGGATCCATATCTGCTTCATGAGCGATTTTGTTTCGGCGATCAACTATTGCGCTCAACTGAGTTTTAACTGCTTTCGCCGATTTTCCTAATTCGACTCCTACTTGCTCCCACAAGCTAACTGACGACATTAAGCGTATAGCATCTGCTATTTTATCTGGCTGCTGAAAACTCAGCCAGCCATGAGCCTGGCGTATTGCCTGATCTAACCACTCATCTTGACTCGCGCTAGAAATTGCGTCCCGAGTAGCAGACAAAGGAACACGAAACTTCAAATGAGCGTCCGTCATCGGACGTTTTCCAGTATGCACATCAAGCATTCCAAGCCTTACGAACTCGTGGATAAAGTTGTCGAGCGCACTAACGGAAAGCACTAACGAAGCGCGAAATATATCTGAGAAATCAACAGCATCTGTGGTAATTTCGGAAAGCGATGTAGCCAAACCTGAAAGGCTTCGGGCACGTTCTATATTCGCTGTAAATTGATCAAGCGCTTTCTGCATTGCCAGTTAAGGTAGTTACTTGGTCGGAGAGCTCCGAAAATACTTTGTAGAACTCTTCTCTCTTGGCCTGGTCAGCTTCCAAGACGGTTCCGACATTTTCTAATTGCTGATCTGTCAGCGCAAACACAGGCGTCTTGTTGTCTTGAGATTTAGCGATCAACGTATTGAAGTCAGAGACTTGTGCTAAGCATAAATTTGGGTAAATTCCCGGCAGCATATCTGAGTTCATCACCTCGCTATAATCTTTCACGGGCAATAACATGTTGAGTGGCTCAAGGGTTTCTATCAATCGATCAGAAACTTTAGCGTTTATCGCATCAATCCACCTCTGAAACCCGACTGTGGGAGCCCCTTTTCTCGGTCTGAATTTTTGGATGATGGTGCCCAAAAACTTTGGATCTTTATCAGGGTATGAGTATGTAGCTGCCTGCAATACAGGATTCTCTTTTGCTTTCTCCGACCAATTGTGCCAACGTGGAAGCACACTTGAAAGTGACTCAATTGCCATGACTGAAAAATAGTCCGGCGAGGTCGGAACGATAAAAAAGTCGCTAGTCATCAGCAGGTTTTGATTTATCGAACTAAGGCTAGGATTCATATCAATGAGTACAAAATCCGCATCGTGATGCTCTGCTGTAACTTCCAATAGATATGACAAAGATCCAGGAAGATTTTGAAGTGTTTGTATAGAGCCTGAAAGTTCTTGGGCAATTCCCAACGTAACTTCATACTCAGAAAATCGGAGATGACCTGGTAAAAGAAACAAACCATCCCGACCAGGAACAGGCAGGCAATCAATTGCTTCAATTGCTCTAGGCTGCGACTCAAACGCAGGGGCTAACCCAGCGCGTATGTTTCTCTGAGACTCCTCCTGATAAAAGTCATCAAATTCGGGAGCGCCTTTAAAACCCAAAATAAGGCCGCTTAGATTACACTGAGGGTCAGCATCGACAAGTATCACGCGGTGACCTTGTGTAGCAAGCATCCAACCAAGATGAAAGGTAGTGGTCGTTTTACTAACTCCACCCTTGTGATTGAACAGCGCTATTCTTTTGGTCATATACTAATCCTTACTACTACGATCATTCTCTTGCCACGGCCACCCTACCATAAAATGAATATCGCCCGATATTAAGCTTGAAGGCGTCTACTTCGAAGGTCAGCTCGCTTGCTCTAGCTTCTCAGCGATCCACTGGTTTAGGCTCTTTCCCTCTTGCCGGGCGCGCACGTATACGTTGCGATGCACGTGCGGCGGCAATCGGAGCATCAGACGTCCCGAAAATGGTCTGTCCGGCTCTTCGCCGCGCTCCTCGCAGAACTCCAGGTAGTCGTCTATCGAGTCGCGGAACTTTCTCTCCAGCTCCTCGACGCTCGTACCCTGGAAGGTGATCATATCTCGCAAATCGAGCACCTCGCCGTGAAACAATCCCGCTCTATCGTCAAACTCGGCGCGTCCTTTATATCCTTTATGTTGCAACATCTCTCTACTCCTCCAGTCCGATCCCGACTTCTACCAGAAACCTCCGTACGGACTTGAGCGCTCCCTTATCAGTCTCCCTCTGCGGATGAGGACAATGGAACACCGCCCGCACGCCGCTTAAGTAGACACGAACCCGTGAACCTCGTCCCTCACTGATCTCTGCTCCCAACGCCATCAGCAGCTTTTCCACATCAGTCCAGGCTACGTTCGAGTGTACAGGATTTTCAAAGATAGCCTTGAGCGTTTTACGATGATTGTTGCTGAGTTTTATAGTGTCACATTATGGCACTATATATGTGCCACTGTCTATACGTGTACCGTATTGGCTGCGCTTCGACTACCCGCTATTCAGAGCCTATGGCTCGCGAAGTGTAGGCTGGCGTAGACATCCTCGACTTCGAGGTCCGGCATCTCTTCAAGTATCTGTTCTGTAGAGAGACCGTTAGCCAGAGGGTCGAGAACATCCGTCACCCGGATACGTATTCCGCGAATGCAGGATCGGCCCCCGCACTGCTCCGGGTCAACCGTTACGCGATCATATACCTCAACCATGACACCCTTCCTTTTGTCCCCGAGATCTCTACCAAACGATCTACTACGGGAAGTACCGATAGATGTCCCGGCGATGCAGGAACCTGATGAACTCTACTTCGTCTCCCTCAAGCGCGATGCCGATTCTATAGTCACCTACACGAATCCGGTAGAAGCTACTGGAACCACTCAGCTTGGTCAGGTTAGGAACGTCATATAGTGATGGAGCAGCTTCGACTTGCTCTATAACTTCTTTCGACCGACGCAGCAGAACAGCGTCCCGGATCTTTTTCAGATCCCGTGCGAAGCTCCGCCGGAAAGAGGTCTCTACGTCCTACCTTCCAGAACGTCGAAGATCTCGCCACGCTCCACGCGCTCCGTCTGGCGTCCTTCTCTTATCGCCTCGGCGAGCGCAAAGTCTTCCAGCGCCTCAGCGAAAACCTCCCGCAGCAGCTCCCGTTGCTCGTTCAAGGTCTCAGTTAGCGCCTCTTTAAGAGCCTGCTTCATCGCGTCATTGTTCGGGTCGGCCTGCGCCATTTCGTCACCTCGCTGAGAAGATATTTTCTAATGATACCGTCCCAGCCATGGCTACGTCATCTTCCCGATGTCAGGTAGTCCGTCGACACCTGGCACCGAAGAGTTTATGGTCGTGCCTACCCACCAAAGACCTCACGCACCGCAAGCTCGAAACCGGGCACTACATCTCTTAGCTTCAGGATCTCGTCTTCCGCGAGAACGGTAATGTCGTTTGGCGATTTGTATACGGTTAATGAACGTTTGCGGGGATTGGCGACTATTACCGCCTTCGTGCCGGCATCTAGCCAGTCAAAAACTTTCTCTTCGACCTCTGTGTAGGTGTCGCCCGGCGAGACCACCTCCACGGCCAAGTCCGGCGCTCCCGGCCAGTACCCTTCTACCTCACCGACCGCCTCAATCCGCTCCCGGCTCACGAACGCCACGTCCGGGGCTCGTACAGTGTCTGGCTCCGTAGAGAGCTTGAAACCCGTCTCGGCGGCGTACATAGCCCCAAGCCGTTCCTCTTCGACGTACCGGGCTAATCGCCAGGTAATGCGGACAGCTATCAGCCCGTGTTTACTTCCCGCAGGCGTCATCCGCCGCAACTTTCCCCGCACGAGCTCGTACCGGAAACCGTCGTCGGGCATGTGGAGCAACTCGTCTGCGGTAACCTGATGGCGGACGATGTCCATGCGCTCATTCTAACAACGGCGGGACAGCAGCGAATGACCCGGCAGCCCCTACGCCTCCGTCATCTTACGTGGGTCGAGGAGCTTGTCGAGGTCTTCTTCGGAGAGGTCCGTGTTTTCGCGGGCTACGTCGCGGATGGTGCGGCCTTCTTTGTACGCCTGCTTGGAGATCTCTGTCGCCTTATCGTAGCCTAGCTCGGGAGCTAATGCCGTTGCCAGCATGAGGCCCTGCTCGACTAGCTCGGGGCCGCGCTCGGTAGCCGCGAGGCCCGCCACGCACTGGTCCGTGAGGTTCTCGGCGGTGCTGGCGAGGAGGGCTGTGGACTGGAGCAAATTGTAGGCCAGGACCGGGAGCATGACGTTTAGCTCGAAGTTCCCGCTCTGTCCAGCTATAGCTACGGTGGCGTCGTTGCCGATGACCTGGGCCGCGACCATCGTGGCGGACTCGGCTATTACCGGGTTTACCTTACCGGGCATTATGGAGGAGCCTGGCTGTACTTCGGGCAGGGAGATCTCGGCGAGGTTCGCTCGCGGTCCGGCCCCGAGCCAGCGGAGGTCGTTGGCTATCTTCATTATGCTGACCGCCACGGTTTTTAGTGCGCCGCTGGCGAATACGGCGGCGTCCATCGCACTCTGGGCCTGGAAGTGGTTCTCGGTCTCCCGGACGGAGACACCGAAACGCTCGGAGAGCTTTTCGCACACGCGGGAGGCAAACTCGGGGTGGGTGTTGACGCCGGTGCCGACGGCGGTACCGCCGAGGGCTACTTCGGCTAGGTCGTCGCGAGCTTTTTCTACGCGCTGTATCCCCCGCTCTATCTGGCCGGCGTAGCCGGTGAACTCCTGGCCGAGCCTTACGGGGGTGGCGTCCTGTAGGTGGGTGCGGCCGGTCTTTACCACGCCGTCGAACTCTGCGGCTTTGTCACCGAGGGCGTCGCGGAGCTTGTGGAGGGCCGGGAGGAGGTCTTCGCGAAGCGAGATCAGGGCCGATAAGTGTATGGCCGTCGGGATCACATCGTTCGAGGACTGTCCCCGGTTTACGTGGTCGTTCGGGTGGACGGGAGTTTTCGAGCCGACTTCACCACCGAGGATCTGTATGGCGCGGTTAGAGATAACCTCGTTGGCGTTCATGTTGGTCGAGGTCCCGGAGCCGGTCTGGAATATATCGACCACGAACGCGCCGTCATGGTCCCCGTCCACGACCTCCTCCGCCGCCTCCACGATGGCGTCCTTCAACTCTTCGTCGAGGAGGCCGAGGTCGTGGTTTACGGTGGCGGCTTCCAGTTTTATAGCACCCAAAGCCTGGATAAAGCGGCGTGGGAAACGGAGGTCGCTTATGGGGAAGTTGTCGAGCGCCCGGCGGGTCTGGGCGCCGAAGAGGGCGTCGCGGGGGACCTCGATCTCCCCCATCGAGTCCCGTTCTATCCGGTGAGCTGTTTCTCTGTCCATCACTTGTAAACTCCTTTGTCGAAGGGCGCGGCATCACATCATATAATCCAGTTATAGAACAGGATCGCATTATACGGGCAACGCGGAGGGCGTCTTTTATGGATTCGAGGGATCATCTACAGCATGCACTAAAGGAGTGGGCGGTCGCCGTCCGGGCACTCGAACGCGGCGATACGGCGCTCGTGGTGCGCAAGGGCGGCATCCGGGAGAAGGCATTTGCGGTCGAGGACGAACGCTTCCTGTTCTTCCAGGGCTACGAGCACCAGCGGCCGGAGCTTCTGAAGCCCGAATACCGCCACCTCACGGACGAGGTCCCCGACGGAAAGGACGACGGGCCGGTGCGCCTTACGTCGTTCGCGGAGGTCCGGGGGGCTTTTGAGGTTTCGGAATCGGAGTCCTTGGATGCCATAGACCCGCACCACATCTGGACGCCGGAGTACGCCGAGAGCCGCTTCAAGTGGCGTCCGAAGAAGCCTCTAACGGTGCTTATTTTGCGGACGTATCTGCTACCGGAAGAGGTCGTACTGCCGTACCGTGAGGAGTACGGGGGGTGCAAGAGCTGGATCCAGCTCTCCGAAGCCGTCCGTACCGCCGGCTCCCGCCCCGCCCTCTCGGACAAAGAGTTCGAGGAGCTTGCGGCCCCGGCGTTCGAGGCGCTCGGCGGCCTCGTACAAGCGCCGGTCGGCCCGCGGGGTTAGGAGGGACTGGTATGGGCGCGGGCGCCATTCCCATATTACTCCTCGTCCTGTTCCTCGCGGTAGCGGTGCGGCTGGTCTTCTCCCTGAACCGCGACCTCTACCGGGCCAAAGCCTGGGGAGAACTCGGCCGCAAGGCGCTGCCTTTTGCGGTGCTGGCCCTGATGGTCATTACGCTGCCGCTAATACAGGGTGCCGGTGACAGTTTGCTACCGCTGATCTGGGCGGTCGTCCTCGGGGCCCTTATCCTGGGGGCGAACTTCATCTCCATGCCGGCGGCCGAGCGCCGGGCCGGCAAGGCTTTCCGCAAGGGCGACTACGCCGGGGCCGCCGAGCGCTTCCGGGCTCTGGCCCAGGAGAAACCTCTCGGCCGCTACTACGCCTTTCTAGGCGCGGCCCTCGGGGCGAACGAGGACCACGAGGAATCCATAAACGCCTCCACGAAGGCCATAGATCTGGACCCCGAGTACGGCATCGCCTACTACAACCGGGCGCTGGTCCAGCGCAAGCTCGGCCGCAAGAGCCGCTCGAACAAGGACCTCCAACGGGCGCAGAAGGCCGACCTGCCCCGGCGCTACCGGACCGCCGTCCGCAGGTTGTTGGAAGAGTAGCGTGAGAGTACTCTACCCGACGCTCGGCGGCCTCGTCCTGCTGGCGATCTTCGCGGTTGCGGTCGGCTGGCTAAACCGGGATCTCCTCCGGGTCCGGGCCTACGGAGAGTTCGCTTCCCGCCTGGCTCCGCTGCTGGTCACGGGCGCGTTTATCGGGGGGCTGCCATTTGTCCTGGACCTCGCGCCCGCGGATAACGCCGCCCTGGTCCTGCTGGTGTACTTCGGCGGGGCAGCGGCTCTAACGGTCCCGATGGCCCGGTCCATTACCGCCGGGGAGCGTCGCGCCGGAACCGCCTTCCGCCAGCAAGACTACGAGAAAGCCGTTTCCGTGTACGAAGATCTCGCGTCCCGCCGCGCGCTTCCTCGCTATCACGCGGCACTCGGGGCGACCCTCGACGTCCAGGGAGAGCAGCTACCCGCGCTCGAAGCCCTCGACCACGCCATAGAACGCGACCCGAAGCTCGGCATAGCCTACTATAACCGGGCCTCGATCTACGCTTCCCTCGGACGCCGGGACCTGGCCCGCAACGACCTGCAAACGGTTTTTAAGACCGACGCCGGTCGCAGGCTCCGCCGGGCCGCGACCGAAGCCCTGGAGATGCTGGACAAGAGTTAAACTCTGGTTTAACGGAGCCGTCCGGCTAGCCGCCAGTCTCCTGGACCCCGGCCCGATGCCCGCCGCCCGCCCGGCCCTTTCCCGTCGAGTGCTCCGCTCCGGCATCTCCGGTGCTACCCGAGGCTATCAGAAAAGAGAACCAGTGTGCCGCCAGAATAAACAGGTAAGAGGTCAGTCCCAGAGCCGCAACCACCGAATCGTCTCCCCACAGTCCCATCCAGGCTGCCGGGACTAGCTGTAGAACCAGGAGTAGCAGGGCGAGAGCCTTCCGGCGCCGCGAGAAAAGCAGCAAGACACCCGGCGCTAACAGCACCAGGTAGTTGTGCCAGGCTATAGGCGACGCTAGTAGCGAAGCCGCAACCAGCGCCCACAGGCCCCACTCGGAGCCCCGGCGAGCCTTGAAAGCGGTAAAGAGCGCCAGCCCGAAGCCGACCGCGAACGCCACGGGCACCATCCACGGCAGCGTCGCCAGCGGGTCCACGAACGGATTCTCCGTGAAGAGCCGGGCTGCCGCCGCGGGCAGCGAGGCGTTGTCCCAGTAAGGACTCAGAGGTTCTTCGCGCAGGACTTCCAGCCAGTCGAGCGTGGCCTGTGGCCCGAGAACGATGGAGCCGGCGAGCGTTACGGCCCCGCCGGAAAAGAACGCGGCCCCGAAAGTATCCCACCGCCTCCGGAACAGCGGCCACAGGACTATCGGGGCCAGCGATGGCTTTAGCGCGACCACCAGCCCGAGAGGTAGTCCGCTAGAGAGGTACCACCCCCGGCGGTCGGCCACCCAGGCAGCCACCAGCCCGAGGGTCAGGATCGGGTACATCTGTCCGAGCGCCAGCGTGCCGAGCATCGGGGAGGTAACGAGGAGCGCCACGATGACCGGCAGGGCTATACCCACCCGCAGCCGCGCCTCGTCCGCCATCCAGGTCAGGGCGCCGACCATCACCGCTATCATGACCCCGATAAATACCCGGTAGGCTTCCAGCGGGGGTAGTGTCCCCAGCGGGGAGGTTATTAGAACCCATACCGGCGGGTTGAGGTTTATGAGCCTGGCACCCGCATCGTAGACGTCCCCGCCGTTTAAGAAAGCGTCCGCCGAACGCCAGAAGGTGTCGAAGTCCGCGTGAACATCCATGTACTCCGTCGAGATCCGGGCCAGCGTAGATAGCCCGTAGCGGTAGTTGAGCACCGCCGCGACGAACAGTACCCCGAGAGAAGCCAGAATTAGTAGCCCTATAAAGAGCCTGCGCCACCAGCGCCCCGGACGTAGGCTGCTCGAGCGGAGCTTACTCAAAACGCCGCCGGGTGACGTTTACCAGAGTTATACCGGTACCTCCGGGTTAGAGATTTTCTGATCCATGCCCTGTCCGGTCCAGCTTATCAGACCGGTCTAGCGGATTGTGGGCGGGCTTATCCGGGGTCTGGTTGGCGTCTAGTCCCCACCCGGCCGCCGACAGCGCGAGCCAGTGGGCGATCAGCACGTAAGTATAGAGGGTGAGCGCGGTCGCCGTAAGTAGGACTCCGGGGTCCGGGAAGAGTTGCGGCCACTGCGGGGGTATGAGTTGCAGCAGGATCAGGAACCACGCGAGCAAGCCGCGGCCCGTGGCTAGAAGTATCAGGATACCCGGCGCGAGTAGCAGCAGGTAGTTGTGCCAGGTTATAGGAGAGGCCAGGAGCGAGACCGCAACCAAAGCCCACAGCCCGAACGCGGAACCCCCGCCACTCCTCGATAAACCCCACCGCCACACCCCGTAAGCGGTGAGCAGGATCAAACCCACCCCGAGAACCTGCGTTGCGGTAACGACCCCCGGCAGCGTTGCCAGGTTGGTCCCGTTCTCCGTCTCGGTAAAGACCCGCTCGACCGCCGCGACCATCGAGGCGTTGTCCCACCAGGGGTTCGACGACCGCTCCCGCACCAGTTGCAGCCAATCCACCGTCGTCCCGAACCCGAGCACCAGCGCCCCGAGGAGGGTGGAGATCCCGCCGGAGAAAACCGCCGCCCCGAAAGCATCCCACCTGCGCCGTACCAGCGGCCACAAGATTATCGGGGCCAGAGAAGGTTTTAGCGCGACCACCAGCCCGAGAGACAGCCCGCTCAACATGTTTCGCCTCCGGCGGTCGGCCACCCAGGCAGCCACCAGACCGAGGGTAAGTAGCGGGTAGATCTGCCCGAGCGCCAGCGTATTCAGCATCGGGGAGGACACAAGAAATGCTGCGGCCGCGGTCACGGCGATGCCCGCCCCGGAGCGCAACACGCTCGCCATCCACGCCAGCGAAGCGACCATGACCACCGTCATAAAAATGACCAGCGCCTGGTAAGCCGCCAACGCCCCTCCCCACGCCAGCGGAGCTGAGACCAGGATAAAAAACGGCGGGTTGAGGTTTACGAAACCGGCTCCGGTCTCATAGACATCCTCTCCTCGCCACAGAGCCTCCGCCGAGAGCCGGAAGGTCGCGTAGTCCGGGTGGGCTCCGAGGTCCGTCGAAGAAAGCTGTCCGAAAGTCGCAAAGCCAAAGTGAACGTTCAAGAGAACCACCGCTACAAACCCGGCGGCCGTAGCTGTAAAAAGCAACAAAGTACTGGTACTGCGGAACATTTCCGGCCTCCGACCTTGCCAGAGTTTGAACGGTGTGGTCGCCCGCCAATAGATTCAGGCGGCCGAGATTCGAGCGGCCGAAAAAGCGTTAGCGCGGAGAGGGGGGGATTCGAACCCCCGGTGCCGGGATTACCGACACAACGGTTTTCGAGACCGCCGCATTAAACCGCTCTGCCACCTCTCCGCGAGAGAGTCTAACCCCTGTCCAGAAGAGGTTCAACTAGCCGAACAGCAAAGGAATTCAGGACTCAAAGCTTCGCAAGACTAACTCTAAAGTTTTGCGTTAGGCAGCGATCAGTAAGCTCTGTACTATAACCTTTGACTCACATGTAGTTGTGGCCTAGGTCAAGGTAGAGGTTGACCACAACTCAGTAAGCTGGATAATAAGAGAGCCCCCGGCGGGAATCGAACCCGCGAACAAATCCGTGCAAGGGAATGACCTTTACCATTCGGTCACGGGGGCATATTTTGAGGCCGGTAGTTGACGCTACCGGCCTCAGTCTTTCTAGCTACACTTCGAGTAGCCGCAGGAGTGGCAGACGACGCAGCCTTCCTGGTTGGCGAGGCCACTGCCGCAGTCGGGACAGGCGCCGATGATCGGCAGTTCGCGGGCTTCGGCCAGGTATCCCTGCTCCTCGACGAGGTAGTGCTCGGCCATAGAGCGGGCGACACCGTCAGGGACCGATAGGACGGCGTTCGGGCCGACGCCGGCCGGGTGTCCGTCCTGGATGCCGCGGAGTTGGTGGACCACCTCGGCCGGGGACGCGCCGTGCTTTTCGGCCAGGGAGATCATACGTCCCAGGGCGTCGGAGAACGCCGATGCCGTCCCGCCCGGCTTGCCGATCACGATAAAGCACTCGCGAGGGCCAAACTCGTCGTCGTTCATCGTTACGTACAGCGGCCCATGACCGGTCTGGAGCTTCTTCGTCACCCCGGAGAGGGTGCGGGGCCGACCGTTGCGGGCCTCGGCGACCGAGAGATGCCGGGCAGGATCCAACCCTCCGCCGGGCGTGGCTTCCGGGGAGCTGACCGGCGGGGCGGTCGGGGTCTCGGGTGAGGACACTGCCGCCGGGTCGACTTCCTGGGAAGCCCCAGTCTTACCGGTCGAGAGGACCTGGGCGTCTCGCGAACCGTCGCGGTACACCGCTATACCCTTGCAGCCCGTGGCGAAAGCCTGACGGTAGGCGTCCTCAACGTCCTCCGGCGTAGCCTCGTTCGGGAGGTTGATCGTCTTCGAGATGCCCATCGAGGTGTGCTCCTGGAAGGCGGCCTGCATCCTGACGTGCCACTCGGAGGTAATGTCGTGGGAGGTTACCCACACGCTGCGCACGTCTTCGGGAACCTCCGGGATGTCGCGGACGGAGCCGTGGAGGGCGACCTTGTTCATCAGGTCTTCGGAATAGAAGCCGCGCGCCTTGGCGAGCCGGATGAACTCGGGGTTTACGTCGGGCAGCTCCATATCGGCCTGCCGCCGCATGAACGCCACGGCGAACAGGGGCTCTATGCCGCCGGAGCAACCGGCGATCATGGATATGGTGCCGGTCGGGGCTATGGTGGTCACGGTCGCGTTGCGCACCCGGTCGCCCCGAGCCTCGTGCCGGCTGCCGGCGTAGTGGGGCATGAGACCGCGCTCTTCGGCCAGCCGTCGGCTGGCTTCCCAGGCCTCATCGTCCACGAACTTCATTACCTTCTTCGCAAAAGCGAGACCGGCGTCCGAGTCGTAGGTAACGCCGAGCTTTATGAGGGCGTCGGCAAATCCCATCACGCCCAGGCCGATGCGGCGGTTGCCCCGGCTCATCTCGTCTATCTCCGCCAGGGGATAGCGGTTCATCTCTATGACGTTGTCTAGGAAGCGGACCGCCGTATGGACCGTCTCTCTAAGGCCGTCCCAGTCCACGCTGAACTCGCCGCTCGCCGCCCCCGCGCTGGCACCCGGGTTCTCGACAAAGCGCTCCAGGTTTATGGAGCCGAGGTTGCACGAGTCGTACGGCGGCAGGTGCGCCTCCGAGCACGGGTTGGTCGACTCTATCGGGAACTGCGGTGTCGGGTTGTCGCCGTTGATCTTGTCTATAAAGACCACCCCCGGCTCGCCGTTTAGCCACGCGCCCTCGACTATCTTCCGGAAAAGGTCCCTTGAGCGGACCGTCCTCACCGTTTCGCCGCTGCGGGGGTTTACCAGGTCGAAGTCCCTATCGGCTTCGACGGCTTCCATGAAGTCGTCGGTGATGGCAACGGAGATGTTGAAGTTGTTGATCTGGTCGTTCTCGCGCTTGCACTCTATAAAGTCTTCGATGTCCGGGTGGTCTACCCGCAGGATGCCCATGTTCGCCCCGCGCCGGGTGCCGCCCTGCTTGATCTTGTCCGTCGAGGCGTCGTAGATAGCCATGAACGACACCGGACCACTGGAGACACCCATCGTGCTCTTTACAAGGTCGTTCTTTGGCCTGAGCCGGCTAAACCCAAATCCCGTGCCGCCACCCGACTTGTGGATGATCGCCTGGTGCTTCAAGGTATCGTAGATGCCGTCTATGGAGTCTTCCACCGGCAACACGAAACACGCGGATAGCTGCTGCATCTCGCGCCCGGCGTTCATGAGCGTCGGCGAGTTCGGCATGAACTTGCGGCTCACCATCATCTCCAGGAAGCGCTCCCTGGACTCCTCGTAGAGAGCCTCGGCCCCCTCGCCAGCGGAACTGGCTTCCTTGAAGCGGTACTCGCCCTCGGCGATGTTGGCCGCCACCCGGCGGAACATGTCGATGGGCTCTTCTGTGGCTTCGCCGTTCTCGTTCTTCTTTAAGTAGCGTTTCTTCAAAACGGCTATAGCGTTCTCCGAAAGTTCCAGCATCTCCTCCGGATTTAACCTGCTGCGTCCAGTCTCCATATCAGCCATCCTCCCTGTCGCTTACCTGCCGTTCCCATACTGCCCGGGCACCCCGGACCCCGAGGCTCCTCCGAGCCGCACCAACTCCGAGCGGAACTGGTCCACGTCCGTGTACTGGCGGTAGACGGAGGCGAACCGTAAGTAAGCCACCATGTCCAGCCGCCGCAGCCGCACCAGCACCATGTCCCCGAGCCTCCGCGACGTTACCTCGTGGCGGCGGCGGTCTCTGAGTTCCGCCTCTATCTCGTCGACGGTGTACTCGATCTCCTCTTCCGGTACCCGCTGCTTGGCGCACGCTTTTATTAGCCCGGCACGCAGCTTCTCCCGGTCAAAGACCTCCCGCTCTCCGTCCCGCTTTATGACCGTGAGCTTTAAAGGCTCCCGGCGCTCATAAGTCGTGAACCGCTTCCCGCAAGATAAACACTCCCGCCGACGCCGGACAGCATCTTTCGCCTCCGAAAGCCGCGAGTCTATAACTCTAGTATCCTCAAAGTCGCAATACGGACACTGCACCGTCAACCTCCATAGCCCAATACCACATCTGGTACGGTAGAAAACTAGCACACCACATTTTCGGATCGCAATAGCGAGCTATTAACCTTCAACAGCAGGTTCACCGGGGTCTCGAAGCATTTAATTCCCATTACTACGCGGAGTACGCCCTCTAACAGCACCACAAAAAATATTTCACAAAACTTTTCACGGCGGTCCCATAAAGACGAATAACCCGCAAATAACGTACCTTAACCTTTAGGTAGACGCCGGTGCCTCGTCTGGTACTTCACCCCGCTGGTTAGAAGACCAAATACCCTTTACCTGAAGTTTAAGTATACCACGCATCCGGGTCTTCCGGGCTCTCAGAGAGGCTTTCTCAGGTAACTGAATGCCGGGAGTCCGGCGTGGAAGATCAGGCTTTGCGGCGTTCTCTAAAAAAGGCGCGCAGGAGATCCGCGGAGTCTTCTTTGAGTAGGCCGCGGGTTACGGGGAAAGTGTGGTTCAGGCGGGAGTCGGCGGGCAGGTCGTAGAGGGTGCCGGCGGCTCCGGCCTTGGGGTCGGGTGCGGCGTAGACGAGGCGGGATATGCGGGCGGCGTGGGCGGCCCCGGCGCACATCGGGCAGGGTTCGAGGGTGGCGTAGAGCGTGCAGCCGGCGAGCCGCCAGCTAGAGAGGCGGGCTGCGGCGCGGCGGAGGGCGAGTAGTTCGGCGTGGGCGGTCGGGTCGGCCGAGGACTCACGTTCGTTGGCGGCTACGGCCAGGATCTCGTCACCGCGGGCGACGACGGCTCCGACGGGCACCTCTCCGGCGAGCGCGGCCTCGCGGGCGGCGGCGAGGGCGCGGCGCATCATGGTCAGGTCCAACTCCAAATTATTTCCGGGGTCGGGTCCGGATTTAAGGTTTCCGTCCATCCTGCCGATAATAGCAGCAGCATTAGAGGCGGAAGACGAATAGAGGCCAGGGTTGTCCCCGGCGCCTGGAGGGAATGTGCGGCAGAGTAACGTGGAGAACCTCGTCGGGGTGCGCGACGTGTACGAGAAGCTCAGCACGGAGGTTCGGCGGGTAATCGTCGGTAAAGACGCGGTCGTTGAACTGTGTCTTACCGCGCTGCTGGCCGGGGGTCACGTGCTATTGACGGACGTACCGGGCGTCGGCAAGACCACGCTCGCCCGCGCGATCTCCTCTTCCATAGCGGCGGGGTTCTCCAGGATACAGTTCACCCCGGACTTACTGCCGTCGGATATTACGGGGACCAGCATCTACGACCAGCAGGCGGCGGAGTTCCGGTTTGTCCCGGGGCCGGTCTTTGCACCGGTGGTTCTGGCGGATGAGATCAACCGAGCTACGCCCCGCACGCAGAGTGCGTTGCTCGAAGCGATGGCCGAGGGACAGGTGACGGTTGACGGAGAGACCCGGCCGCTGCCGGAGCCGTTTTTCGTCGTCGCGACCCAGAACCCGCACCAATTCCACGGCACTTACCCGCTACCGGAGGGCCAGCTAGATCGTTTCATGGTCGCTACCAGCATAGGTTACCCGGAACGCCGGGCGGAGCTTAACGTAGTCCGCTCTCAGGTAGAGCGGCGTCCGCTGGACGAGGTGGAGCCGGCCGTCGAAGCCCGGGACGTCGCCCGGGCTCGGGAGCACGTCCGGAGGGTACAGGTCCACGGGGAGATCCTGGGCTACGCGGTAGGTCTCGCGGAAGCGACTCGCGGGCACGGAGCAGTATCTCTCGGGGTCTCGCCGCGGGGCTCGGTCTCCCTCGTCCGCGCGGCCCAGGCCCGGGCCGCAGTACAGGGCCGGGACTTTGTCGGTCCCGCGGACATCAAGGCGCTGGCCCCCCACGTGCTGGCGCACAGGATCTCCGTGCGCCGCGGCACCGGTTCCATGACGGCGGAGGCGGTAGTGGGAGAGGTCCTCGACTCGGTGGCTCCCCCGGCATGAACGGTACCCGACGGCGGTTAAAGGACGCCCGCAAGCCGGCGCTCCTGCTCATCCTCTGTGGGATTCTGTACCTGATCGCCAACACGTCCGGGGCTGGCTGGCTCTACGTGGTCGCCGCCGGGATCGGGGCGGTACTACTCGTCTCGCTCCCGGCCCCGCTACTGGTAGTCTTTCCCGCCGGTGCGCGGGGCATGGAAGCCTCTCGAAAAACGCCTGAGTCCGGCGTTGTCGGCGAGCCGCTAGCCTGTACGCTGGAGTTGCGGAACCCGGGACGATTCGGGCGGTATCTGCTGGAGGTAGAGGACCGCTTTGCCGGCGGCGCGGCCCGGACGGTCGTGGCGCGGGTGCCCGGCAGAAGCTCAAGCGGAAGCTCAAAAGAGATCGAGTATTCCGTAGAGAACCCGCAGCGGGGAGTTTACTCCGGCGGGGAGATCGAGATCTCGTCCGGCGCACCGTTCGGGCTGCTCTACGGACGCCGCCGGTTGCGGGCGGCATCGGAAGCCGTAATTTACCCCCGGACCTTCGACGTAGACGGGCTGCCGCAACCGACCGCGGACGGGCAGGGCGCCGGTGCGGCCCGGAATACGCTCCATCGGGGAACCGGCGGAGAATTCTGGGGGGTGCGGGAATACCGGCCGGGAGACCCGGCCCGCCTCGTCTCGTGGCGCAGGAGCGCCCGCAACCTCCACACCGGGCAACTCGCCGTTATGGAGTTTGCCCGAGAGGTACAGCCGCCGCTTTCCTTGAGCCTAGACCTGGACCGCCGGTCCCCGGCGGCCGTCAGGGAGTTGATCGTATCCGCCGCGGCCTCTGTTATGCTCCAGGCCCTGGAGGAAGGCCGGAAGCTGGAGGTCGACGCCGGAAAGCAGCAGGAAGCCTTTCCAGAGGCCGGAGACCGGGACGAGGTTCTCAGGTGGTGCGCCGGTCTGGAGGCGTCGAAACCACCGGAGCCTGCGGAACGGAACGTCGAAATCCGGCCTTCCGTAGACAATCTGGATCCGTCAAAGGCCCGGTCGGAGACGGTAGTGCTGGTCTCCTGTCACGAACTTGCGGGCCCCGGACCGTGGATGACGCCGGATGAGGAACTAGAGTTTGTCCGGGCGGTGGAGTCAGAGGGCCGGCAGGTGAGGCGGCTCGGTGCCAGTATAGAAGAGCCCGGGAGACTCCGTTGAAACGCCCCCGCTTCAGCTACGATTTCGGCTCCGGCGTTACAGGGGTACTCTCCCGGCTCCCTAGGGGACGCAGACGGCCGCCGGAGGACTCCGTGCAACTCCGGGTCTGGGTGCTCGCGGCGGTCCTCGTCGGAGAGGTCGCGGTGCTCGCTACGGGATACTTCGGGATCGCGACCGGAATTCTCGTACCGGGGCTGACGGTCGTGGCGTTCGTCGTTAGCCACGCGCGGCGGCGGGAGAAAAACTACCTTATCAAGACCCTGCTGGCGGTATTCGCGCTGGCGCTCCTGGCGGTCTTTTTCCGGGAGTTACTCTCGTCCTTATATGATACGCGAGTACCGTTGGCCCGGCTGTTTCTGTGGGTGCAGGTCATCCACGCCTTTGACCTTCCGGCGCGCAAGGACCTCTCGTACTCGCTCTTGAGCGGGCTGATCCTGCTGTCCGTCGGCGCGGTACTCTCGACGAACCTGTGGTACGGCCTGTTTATACTGGCCTTCCTGATCTGCGCCCTAGGCGCCCTCATCTACCTGTACCTCTCCGAAGCCCGCGAACGCGAAACCGGCAAACGCGAAACCGGCGAACAGTCTGGGATCGGCGCGGTGCCGGACCGGGGAATCTTCCGGGGTTTGATAGCGCCCGGCTTTTTCGTGGTCTTGGCGGTCGGGTTTCTGTGTTTCTCGCTGTTACCCCAGCGGCAGAGCATGAACCTGACGATGCTCCCGACCTCTCTTCTGCAGGATGTACAGGGTAGCTTTAGCGGTCAGGTCGATAACCCGTACTACGAACCGCCGGCCGGCGGCGACCCGTTCGCCGGTGCTCCGCAGTCTATCGCGCCAGACTCCTACCATGGCTTCAACCCGTACATGGACCTCCGCAGCCGGGGCCGGCTCTCGGACAAGGTCGTGATGAAGGTCCGGAGCGAGGAGGCTACACCGTACCGCGGCGTCGTCTTTGACGAGTACAACGGCAAAGGTTGGGTAATCTCCGACAAAGAAGAACCGGAGACGCTCTCCTCCGGCGGTCCGCGGTTCGACACCGCCATGGCCCGCAAGAGCGAGCCGGTAGAGGGCCCGACCCGGCAGGTGGCCCAGGTCTTCCACGTCGAGCGCGACGCTTCGAACGTGATCTTCGGGGCTTACAAACCGGAAACGGTGTTTTTCCCGACGAGCAGCATAAAGATAGACCGCTACAATTCCTTGCGCGCCCCGTACAAAATCCCCGAGGGCTCAACCTACTCCGTCGTATCCCAGATTCCAACCAGCACCCCGGACGACCTGCGAGGTGCGGGCACCGGTTATCCGGCCGGTGTCGCGGAGCGTTACACGGAGCTTCCAACGGACAGCGACCTCTCGCGCACCCGCGCTCTGGCGGAGGAGATCACCACCGGCACCAACAACCCTTACGACGCGGTAGCGAAGATGAACGAGTACCTGAAGACAGAGTACCCGTACGACCTCTCCATACCGCCGCAGCGAGGGAGGATGGATGCCGTCGAGTACTTCCTGTTCGAGCAGCAGCGCGGTTACTGCGAGCAATTCGGAAGCTCGCTCGCGGTAATGGCCCGTTCCCTGGGGATACCGGCGCGCCTGGCTACCGGATACGTCTCCGGCGAGTACAACCCGTTTACCGGCCTCTACGAAGTTAAAGCGAGCGACGCCCACGCCTGGGTCGAGGTGTACTTCCCCGGTTACGGCTGGTCGACGTTCGATCCTACCCCCGGTTTCGACTCTACACCCTGGCAGTACAAAGCGGCGGGAGAGTTGCAGGGAAACAAAGCCTTTAGCTTTCTCGCCGGCAAAGCCGGGGCGGCCCTCGCCCCGGCGCTAAAACCGGCCGGAACCTTAGTCCGGGGCGTAGCCGGTCTAGACCCCACGAGCATTATCGTCGTCGGGTTACTTATCGGGGGAGCTTCGGGGCTGGTGATCTACCTCCGCCGCCGCCTCGATTACCGGAGGCTACAGTCCGCGCCCCAACGTTCGGTCCGCGTCTCCGACGCCCGGCTCTACGGCCGGTACAAAACCCTCACCACGGCTCTGGAAAAGGCAGGTCTTGAACGCAGGTGGCACGAAACCCCGGAGGAGTATTCCCGCCGGGCGGCGGAGACCACGGACGAACCAGCCGTCGAGCGTCTCGGGGAGATCTACCTTTACGCCCGCTTCCGCGACGCCGTTCCAGCGTCGCTGGTAGATGAGTTTGACGACCTCGAACCCGAAGGCCTCGCAGCAGCCCGGAGACTCGCCAAAGCGGAGACCGCCAACCGTTAGGAGGCATATAAATGGCAACGACATACGGGGACACTCAGCTTATCGAGAACTGCGCCGGGCGTCTACGGAAAGGCCACGCCGCCAGCTACCGGGGCGTAAACTTGTGGCTCGCCCCCGACGGATGCCTGGAGGTCCGGGTGCACCCGTCCTGGCGGATAGAGGATACTCCGGACCAGAAATTACTGAACGAACTGGAATTTGCCCGCTGCGTTATCGACGAGTTGTGCGACAAGAGCCCATCTATAGCGCGAATAGTAGAAGGCCACCCCTGGCGCCTCATCTACCTGAACGAGGAAGAGACCGGTACGGCCAGCGTCTGGTGCCTGAAAACCGGCGCACTCTGGTGGTCTGCTAGCTTTCCGTAATCAGCTCTGCGGCTATCCTAGCCTTCGGAAATTTTAGAGCTTTCTTCGGTAAGCAGCCGCCCCAGGATTTGCAGCTTCTCGACTATAAATGGCGGCAGATCGCCGCCTCCGACGCTCGCGGTCTGCTGGCCCAGGCTACTTAGCAGACCGCCGACCGCCTCGGCGTCGAGGTTATCCGCCGTCAGTTCGTCGCGGAGACGGCCGAGATCGCCGCCGATCTTGGTCAAACCCGGGTCCCCGGCCGCTTCCAATTTCTGCTGCCAAAGCTCTATCTCCCCTACCGCGGAGCTGATCGCGAGGTTCGCAACCCCGCCTCGAAGCGTCGCCGTGGTCGAGTCTATCTCGTCCGGAGTTATCGGCTGCTCTGTCACTCTAACCTCTTTCTTCTATGACCTACCCGGCCTTCTCTACCGCCAGAACCTCCGCGCCAAACCTCTCCAACGACAATCTATCCTGGACTCGCTTATACCTAACCTTCTACTTCACGGTTATTTACTGAGCGTTGGGTGTTTCTCTCTCCATTCCGCCGTTGATCCCGGCCCACTGGCGGGCGGGCAGGCCCCACAGGGCTATAAACCCGGCGGCGGCTGTTTCATCGAACGTGCTGTTCGGGTCGTAGGTCGCGAGCTCTTTGCTGTAAAGCGCGTGTGGAGCGGTCCGGCCGGCGACGGTCGAGGAACCTTTGTAGAGCTTGAGCCGGACGGTCCCGGAGACCGTTTTCTGGGTCTCGGCGACAAAGGCGTCCAGCGCTTTTTTGAGCGGCGTAAACCAGAGGCCGTCGTAGGTAAGCTCGGCGTAGCGCTGCTCTACTTGTGCTTTAAAGCGGAGCACGTCTTTCGGGAGGGTCATGCTTTCGAGTTCTTTGTGGGCCTGGATAACGGCCGTGGCTGCGGGGGCCTCATATATTTCCCGGCTCTTTATACCGACGAGGCGGTCCTCGATCATGTCTATACGTCCGACCCCGTGTTCTCCGGCAACCCCGTCCAACTCCGAGATGAGTTCCCGCAGCGGTAGCTCCGTCCCGTCGAGGCTGACCGGCAACCCTTCTCTAAAGCCGATCTCCACATACCGCGCCTCGTCCGGCGCGTCCTCCGGCTCGTTGGTCAAAGTGTATACGTCAGGTGTAGGTTCATGGTCCGGATCTTCGAGTGGACCGGCTTCTATGGAGCGTCCCCAGAGGTTCTCGTCCACGCTGTAGGGAGACTTCTTTGTGGTCGGGACCGGGATGCCGTGCTGTTCGGCGTACTCCATCTCTTCGGGGCGGCTCATATTCCATTCCCGGACCGGGGCCACCACGGAGAGGTCCGGGGCGATAGATGCGGTGGTGACGTCGAAGCGGACCTGGTCGTTACCCTTACCCGTAGAGCCGTGGGCGATGTGCGTTGCTCCCACCTCCCGCGCCGCCTCGACGAGCTTTTTGGCGATGAGCGGCCGCCCGAGCGCCGTGAACAGCGGGTACCGTCCGCCGTAAAGCGCGTTAGCTTTTATGGCGGGAGCGACATATTCATCAACGAATTCCGACCTCGCGTCCCGGACGAAAGCGTCGGAGGCCCCGATCTTGAGCGCCTTTTCCTTGACGTCTACCGCGGGCTCGCCCTGTCCGAGGTCCAGATACAAGGCGTATGGCGTCGCCCCCTGCTGCTCGAACCACTTCAAGCAGACCGAGGTGTCCAGCCCTCCAGAGTAGGCGAGCACGACCTTTTTTCCGTCTAGCGACATCTTTCCTCCGTTTGTAGCCTGTTACAAGCTACCAGTCGTCTTGTTGTTACACAGCTCTGCTTTCATGATCCACGAGGTTCCGTCTTCTCGAAGCCTGGCAAAACCTTTTCTTTCGTAGAGCTTTATAGCAGCGGGGTTGCTCTTCCGGACGCCCAGGCTGATAGCGCTGAACCTGTTCGAGCGCGCGCCAAACATCAGAGCCCGCAACAAGGTTCCACCGACACCCGCGCCGCGCCGGTCCGGGACTACGGCGAGGACGATCTCCGGCGTAGCGTCGTCCACAAAGCCGTAGCCGGGGTCGCTCGCCGGAAAGGTCCTGTGCCACGTGGCTCCGACTCTGCTTCCGTCCCCGGTATCCAGGGCAACGACGGCGAAGTCGTTTTCTCTTCCCCAACCTTCGAGGTAGCGGCGTAGGCCGGGCCTGGATAACAGTTCTTCCGGCGGAGGTTTCGGGCCGGTTTCTTGTGAGTCCCAGTGGACGGCTTCGTACAGCATCTGCCACAAAAACGGCTCATCTTCTTTAGTCGCCAGCCTCACAGTAAAGGTTTCCTCGGTGTCTAGTGAGAGGTGGAGTTCGTGCCCCGCCCTCTGCAAGGCGGTAGTGGCGGTATCTAACTGATCTTCTTTTACCAGCACGTAGTCGGTGTCGTAAGTGGCGATGGCGAAGATACTGACCCCGGCCTCGGCCAGCGGCTCCGCCACAGAGACCAGGACGCCGACCGCGGAGAGATCCAACATTCCTTCCAGCTTCAAGGCGCGCCAGCCTCTCTCACGTTTCACTTCGCCGGGAACCTTCTCCTCGTCACAGACGATCGAGAGTTCGGCGGGCGTCCGCGTTACCGATAGAAACCATGAACCCGTGACCCAGTCTGGCACCGGTGCATCCGGGAGCAGCCTGCAAACGGCCAGACGCCCGTCGAGCACCGAGATATTTGGCGGATTATCTAACTTCCGGGAGGCTTTGCTCAAGGTTTATTCGGCATTTCCGGCGGGCCGGGTGCGGGCGCGGCAAATGTCCGAGAGCAGGTCCGCCACCTCGGCGGCGGCGGGGGTGTCCAGTGAAACGGCGAGTACGGTGTCCTGGCCGGCCACGGTGCCGAGTATCTTGAGACCTTTTACCCGGTCGAGGACGTTCGCGACGGCGCCAGCGGTCCCGTCACGGGTGTGTATAACCACCGTGTTCTGCGCCGGGGCCACATCGAGGACGAAGCTTGGCAGCACCTCTATGCCGGCGGCACCGGGTGCGTGCGGGAGGGCCAGGTAACGGCTGCCGACTTTCAGCACACCAAGCTCCGCGAGGTCGCGGCTCACGGTAGCCTGGGCGACCTCGACGTCTATCTTCGCCAGCGCCTCAGCCACCTCTCCCTGGGTGCCGAGCGCCTGCTCCGAGATAAGCCGGAGGATGAGATCCTGCCGCGTGCTCTTATCCACGGGAAGCGTTGGCGTAGCTTTTAACGTTCATGCCCCTCCTACTTACTTCAAATATTCCAGACCGAGGTCTTCCTCGAAGCCGAGCGCCAGGTTCATATTCTGTACCGCCGCACCGGACGCGCCTTTCAAGAGGTTGTCGAGCGCCGAGAACAAAATGAGTTTTCCGGCCCGCTCGTCGACCGCCGCCGAGAGCCGGGCGCGGTTAGTGTTCGCGACGTGCGCGGTGTGCGGGTAAGCCTCCCGAGCCTCGACGAACGCGCACCCGGCATAATCTCTCTCGTACCAGCCGAGGACCTCCCCGGCCTCCGGCGGCCCGTCGAGGTCCACAACTATGGTCTCTAACTCGCCGCGGGTCACGGGTATCAGGTGCGGCACGAAGGTGACGTTCGGCGACGCCCCGACCCGGCGCAGCATAGCTTCTATCTCCGGAGTGTGCCGGTGCAGCGGCGCTCCGTAGGCGTTGGCGTTCTCGTTGGCGCTTACGAAGTGGGTCTTACCGGAAGGCTTCGCACCCGCCCCGCTGATACCCGAGAGCGCGTTCACGGTAATGGACCGTATCCTGTCCCCGAGCCGCCGCACGACCGGGGCGAGCGCCAGAATAGCCGCCGTCGGGTAGCATCCGGGATTCGCCACGAGCCGGCCCTCCGCCGCCCCAAATATTTCCGGCAATCCGTAATGCGCCTCCTTCAGCAGTCCCGGTGCCGGGTGCCCGCCGTACCACTCCTCGTACACCGCCACGTCCGGCAACCGGAAGTCGGCCGAAAGGTCTACCACCAGCCCGGTGCCAGCCTCCAACAGAGCCTCAACCGTCCCGGCACTTTCCTTGTGCGGGTAGGCTACGAACGCTACGTCAAGGCTCGAAGCCTCTATCTCCTCCGGCGCCCAGAATTTGCCGCTTGCTGTAAGCTGCGGGAAAACCTCGGAGATAGTCTGCCCCGCGTATCCCCGCGAAGCCACCTCCAGAGCTTCGGCCTTCGGATGCCCGGAGAGCAGCCGCACCAACTCCACCCCGCCGTACCCGCTGCCGCCGTAAACGCCGATCTTCAATCCCATACCGCACATTCTAAGAGGATCAGGATATTTATTCAAGTTTTTGAATAAAAGGATTGACCATCTCATGCGCGGGTGCGAGAATAACCTCGCCAATGAATAAAAATTCAACAATCCGGATAAAAGCTGTTCCCGGCGGTGCCACGGCGGCGGAGGGCTTTGCAGCTTGTGGGGTGCCATGCGGCGTGCGGAAGGCCGGGGTGCGGGACCTGGGGCTGTTGTATTCGGAAGAGCCATGCGCCTCGGCGGGGGTTTACACGCGGAATGTGGTGCGGGGTGCTCCGCTAGTGGTGACGCGGGAGGCCGTCGAGGGCGGGGACGTCCGGGCCGTGGCGGTCAATAGCGGTGTCGCGAACGCGGCGACGGGGCGGCGGGGAGTAGAGGACGCACGAAGGATGCAGGCGCTCGCGGCCGAAACTCTCGGGCTAAGGGCGGACAAGGTCGCCGTGGCGTCTACCGGGGTGGTTGGGGAATACTTGCCGCTGGAGCGTATCTCGGAGGGCGTGCGGGCGGCGGCTGCAGGGCTCAGCCGGGAGGATACCGAGTTTCCGGAGGCTATTCTGACCACCGACACGCGGATAAAAGAGACGGCGGTGCGTTTTTCGGTCGGGGGGCGGGAGGTAACCGTCGGGGGGGTGGCAAAGGGGAGCGGCATGATCCACCCGAACATGGGCACCATGCTGGCCTTCCTGACGACCGACGCCGCCGTGGAGAAAGACTGCTTGCAGGAGACCCTGCGACGGGCCACGGATAGGACCTTTAACCGTGTCACCGTGGACGGCGATACCTCCCCGAGCGATATGGCGCTCCTCTTGGCGAACGGGGCCGCCGGCAACGAGCCGCTTACGGAAGAGTCGGCGGATTACCCGATGTTCGCCGAGGCAGTCGAGGTCGTGGCTCGGAGCCTCGCGAAGGAGATAGCCCGGGACGGCGAGGGAGCCACGAAGCTCGTCGAGGCCAGTGTCGAGGGCGCGGCGGACGAGGCTTCGGCGGCGGCGCTCGCGAAAGCCGTGATCGGGAGCAACCTCGTAAAAGCCGCGGTATTCGGCGAAGACGCGAACTGGGGGCGGGTGCTGGTTTCGATGGGCTACGCCGGGATGGAGTTCGACCCGGACTCTGTTGAAGTGTTTTTCGGGCCGGTAAGAGTATTCTCCGGGGAGCCGGTGGCGTTCGATGAAGCGGATGCTGCGGCGGCGCTCTCGGGGGACGAGGTCCGGATAAGCGTCCGGTGCGGAGAGGGCGAAGGTTCGGCGGTCGCGTGGGGCTGCGACCTGACGTACGGGTACGTCGAGATCAACGGTAGCTACCGCACGTGAAAGCTCGCAGAAAGCCGGTAGTAGTAAAGGTCGGGGGCGGGGCGCTGGCCGGCGGCGCACTAGAAGACCTGACGGAGATACTCTCCGGCGAGGCTCCCCGGCCGGTTGCCCTGGTTCACGGCGGCGGCCCGCAACTCACCCGGATGCTCGACGCTCTGGGTATCGAGACCCGCTTCCACGAGGGTCTGCGGGTTACGGACGAGGCGGCTCTGGAGGTCGCGGAGATGGTCTACGCCGGGTCGGTGAACAAGACACTCGTCCGGGAGCTTAACGCGCTCGGGGTACCGGCGGCCGGCATCTCCGGCACCGACGGCCCGACACTGCACGTCTCGCCCGTGCCGGGGCTCGGGCGGGTCGGGACCGTAAAGGAGGTGGACTCCCGGCTGGTGGAGGCTTTGTGGGCGGGAGGTTTCGTGCCGGTGGTAGCGCCGCTCGGGGAGGGTCCAGAGGGAACGTACAACGTGAACGCTGATGCGGCCGCCGCGGCGCTGGCCGTGGGACTCGGGGCCGGAGACTTGTTCCTTCTGACCGACGTTGACGGGTTGTTGAAGGACGGGGAGCCGGTAGCGGAGATTCCGGCTGACGAGTGCGAGGGATACGTGGAGAGCGGTCTCGCGGCCGGCGGGATGGTGCCGAAGCTCCGGACGGCGGCCGAGGCTGCCCGGTCGGGGGTAGAGGCCCGGATAGTAAACGGGAACAAGAAAGGATCCCTGCTCGGCGCTCTGGGCGGCGAGAGGGTCGGAACTTTAATATCGGAAGGAGTCACCGCGTGAACGCTGTAATGGAGACTTACAAGAGGATGAACATCGCCCCGACGGACGGGAAGGGTAGCTGGCTGTTCGACGAAAAGGGCGGGCGGTACCTGGACTTTATCGCGGGCATAGCGACCAACTCCCTGGGCCACGGCCATCCGGCGCTCGTGGAGGCACTCCAGGAGCAGGCCGGTAAGCTTATCCACTGCTCGAACCTCTACGAGATGCCGCTACAGGCCGAGGTCGCCGGGATGCTTTGCGAGGCGACTGACTTCGACAAGGTGTTCTTCTGCAACTCCGGCACCGAAGCTGTCGAGGCCGCTATTAAACTCTCCCGCAAGCACGCCTACAAGAACTACGGCGAAGGTAAGCACGAGATCCTGACCTTCACGAAGTCGTTCCACGGCCGGACCTACGGCGGGCTCTCGGCGACGGCCCAGACGAGCCTCCACGAGGGCTTCGGCCCGATGCCGGCCGGCTACGCCCACGCCCCATTCGGCGACCTCGAAGCGGCAAAGAAGATGGTCGGCCCGCAGACCGCAGCGGTCCTGGTGGAGCCGGTGCAGGGCGAGGGTGGCGTAAACCCGGCCCCCGAAGGTTTCCTGCAAGGTTTGCGGGAACTCTGCGACGAGCACGGCGCGCTCCTCATATTCGACGAGGTCCAGACTGGAGCCGGGCGGACCGGGCACCTGTACGCCTACCAGGGTGTCGGGGTGGTCCCGGACGCGCTCACGAGCGCCAAAGGATTAGGGGGCGGCGTGCCGGTCGGGGCGCTGCTCGTCAAAGAGGAGTATGCGGCGCTCGGGTATGGGGACCACGGCTCGACCTTCGGCGGCAACCCGCTCGCGATGGCCGCGGTAAGAGCCGTCCTCGGCGTGGTCTCCGACGAGGCGTTCCTGGAGGAAGTGCGGTTCAAGGGTAGAGTGCTCAAAAACGCCCTGGAGGTGCTCGCGGAAAGAGTACCGGGTGCCGAGGTTCGGGGGTCGGGGCTGCTGCTCGGCTTTGACTTCGGCGACCCGGAGCTTGCCAGGGAAGTCTTCGAGGGCTGTCTGCAAGACGGTCTGCTCGTCAACCTCGTCGGCGGGACTACCATAAGGCTCGCCCCACCGCTGACGGTGACGCGGAGTGAGGTCCGGACGGCCCTGGATTTTTTTCGAGGCAGGGTCCGTGAGGCGATGAGCGCCCGCGAGCCTGTGAGCGCGGCCACGGTTGCGACCGCACCGACCGCGCCGGCCGCGGCCGTAGCTTAGAAGAGTTCGGACTGTGGAGGGTCCAACGACCCCACTTTCTCTGGCCGGCCGCGACTGCCTGACCCTGGCCGAGTTCACCCCGGACGAGGTACGCCTCATCCTGGACGAGGCTATAAAGATAAAGTCTCTGAAGAAGTCCCGCATCCCGTATCACCCGCTGCGCGGCCGGACGCTCGCGATGGTGTTTCAGAAGCCCTCGAACCGCACCCGGGTATCGTTTGAGGTCGGCATGTATCAGTTGGGCGGCCACGCGCTGCATCTCTCGCCGGAGGAGATCCAGATCGGCAAGCGTGAGACCCCCTCCGACACCGGACGGGTTCTCGCCCGCTACATCGACGCCATAATGGTCCGTACCTTCGACCACGCGGAACTCGAAGAACTGGCCGCAGCCTCCGACGTACCCGTAGTAAACGGCCTCACCGACCTCCACCATCCCTGCCAGGCACTCGCCGACCTCCTTACCATCCGAGAGGAGTTCGGTTCTTTAGAAGGCGTAAAGCTAGCGTACATCGGCGACGGCAACAACGTAGCCCACTCGCTCGCGATAGGTTGCGCCCTGACCGGCGTAGAATTAATCATCGCACACCCCGAAGGCCACGCCCCCGACGAGGAAGTCGTTGAACTGGCCGCGAAACTCGGCCTGGCCCCGGCGCTGACCGAAGACCCGGCGGAAGCGGCAGCGGACGCCCGGGCCGTTTACACCGACGTGTGGGCTAGCATGGGTCAGGAGTCTGAGGCTCAGGAGCGCCGGGAGAAGTTCGCCCGTTACCAGGTAGACGAGGAGTTGATGAGCCGCGCCGCCCCAGACACCATTTTCCTCCACTGTCTGCCGGCACATCGCGGCGAAGAGGTTACGGCGGAGGTTATAGACGGACCATCGAGCCGGGTCTTGGACCAAGCCGAGAACCGGCTGCACGCCCAGAAAGCGCTACTCTATTTGCTGCTGGGATAGCCGCGGTTTCTAGGTTACCATGGTATAAGAAACGACCTTCTCACCCGGTAGCACGTCTACGTCTACCCAGCCCCGCGTCTGGTTTGTTGAGTAGGTGACCATCACGGAGGCGGTAACGCAGTCGTTGTGGAAGTTCAGCTTCCGCACTACGCCCTCCTTGCCCGCCTCAATGCCGAGGTCCGGTATGTCCCCCGGTATCCCGATGAGGTCGTGCTCCGTGTAGGGCAGCTTGTCGTGCGTCCTTACCGATGCCTGCAAAGTAACATCCTTCCTTGATGTTCGCCTGATACCACTCACCAAGTGTAGCCGCCAGACTCTGCACAGGTCTTTGGCCCAATGGAGGGATTTACGGGGCACCCGGTAGGCCCGCCGGACATACCGGGTGTCCCATGCTAGCGGAGGGAAGACCGGACCCGGATCACCGGGTTTTGCTATCCGGCGAAGTCCAGACGGCCGCGAGCCCAACGAAAAGCGCCTCGACCGTCCCTCTGTGACCGAGAATCCATACTACTGGTAACTACCTGCTACCGGTTAGTGTTACCTTCTACGGGGCCGCTCCTTTTTCCGGGTCAGGATCTTCTCTCGACTGTATGTCCGCCAGGGCGTGAGCCTGTTGGCGGGTTGCGGGGTAGAGGTCTCTGTAGATGGCATACAGCTCGTTGTAGATCTCGCTGTTCTTCGGGTCGGGCTTCACGGTGTCGGCCATGGAGCTCCACTCGGCGTCACGGTCCGCCAGGCCGCAGGCGATACCGGCCAGCAGGGCGTCGCCGTAGGGCGCGCCGAGGGTCTGCTCCGGGAGCCTCTGGCTTATCCCGGTGATGTCGGAGATGATCTGGGTCCAGAGTCCTCCCTTTGTCCCGCCGCCGACGGCAAAAACACGCTCGCTCTCCCCGCCGGTCTCGTTGACGACTTCGAGGAGGTGTCGCGCCCCGAAGGCGGTGGCTTCCAGCAGCGCCCGGTAGAGGTGCCCGCGCCCGTGGCCGAGGGTGAGGCCGCACATCACGCCGCGGGCGTCCGGGTCCAGTAGCGGCGTCCGTTCGCCGGCGAAGTATGGCAGGACGACGAGTCCGTCCGAGCCTGGAGGGACTTCGGCGGCCTCTTCGGTAAGCTCCTCGAAAGGTTTGTCGCCGGAGATCTTCTTGAGCCAGTCCGTCAGGGAACCGGAGGTCGCCATGCCGCTAGAGAGGTTATGCGTACCCTCAAAGAGGTGGGCGTTGCTCCAGAGGTTGCTGGCCGGGAGCGCCTCTTCGGTAACCGCGATGATGGACATGGTGGACCCGTAGATGATTATAATGTCGCCAGGGTTTTTCACCCCGACGCTCAGGCTGTCGGCAAAGCTGTCCGTGGTTCCGACGGCTACCGGAATGCCCTGTGGTAAACCCGTCGCCTCCGCGCCCTCCTTTGTAATCTCACCCGCTACATCCGCCGACCAGCGAAGTTCGGGCATCTCCAGGCCGGGGGCCACCTCTCTGCACCACTCCTCGATCCAGCGGTTCTCGCCCGTGTGGTATAGCGGCTCGCACATGCTGGCCGAGGCGTGGTCGAGGACGTAAGCACCGGTGAGCCTGTGAGTAACGAAGGTGTGCGCCATAAAGAAGTAGCGCGTCTTTTCGTATATCTCGGGCTCGTTCCGGGTCAACCAGTAGATCTTGGGTCCCACCGACTGCGCGCTCAGGGGGTTGCCGCAGCGCCGGGTGATCTCCCCGTCTCCGTACCGGGAGGTTAGCTCTTCGACCTCCCCGGGAGCCCGCGTGTCTATACCGTAGAGGATGGCGGGCCTTAAAGGGTCGCCATTCTCGTCCGCGGCGAGAAAGCAAGGCCCGATGCCGCTGAGGCACACGGCGGCTACGGAGCCGTCATCCGCCTTCTCCAGAAGCTCCGCGCAGACTTCCGTCAAGCCCTTCCACCACATCTCTTCGGCGTCGTGCTCGGCCCAGCCCGGACGGGGCAACAATAGCTCGTGCGACCTCTCGGCGGTACCGAGCACCTCCCCATCCGGCCTGGCTAGCACGCCCGTCGTGCCGGACGTACCTATATCTACCCCTAACAGTAGCTCGCCGCTCATCGCGCTCCTTCCCTCGGATCAGCGTGAAAACTTCACCTTGCACCCCGCCGCTAGGAATCTACAACGAGTTCCACGAGCGGGTGGTCCTCTGCTATCCTGGCGTAGTGGGCCAGGGCCGAACGTTTGCCTTCCGCGCGAGTCGTTTCTTGCAGCTCCACGGCTTCCTCGTCCTCGGGGTCGTCGAAGGACAGCGCGGCTCTTATGACGGCGGCCAGGTGTGTTGGCTCGTGGCCCATGTCGAGTAGCCGCAGGGCCGGTGAGACAAACCGCTCGTCGTGGCCGAGCTTGCGGATAGGGGAGCGTGCCACCCGCACCGTCTCGTCTGTTAGCCGGGGGTTTTGGAAGCGGGCGAGGACTTTCTGCCGGTAGTCTCGCAGCTCTTCGGGGTCGAAGCCGTACTCGTGGGCGAGCAGTAGGCTGGTCTCTTCCAGGGCTCTGGAGGCTGTGCCGCTCACGCTGTCTTTTTCGAGTGCGGCGTGAATCGTCTCCTCGCCCCGCGCGTATCCCAGGTACGCTATGGCGGAGTGGCCCGTGTTTACCGTGAGCAGCTTCCGCTCGACGTACGGTAGCAGGTCATCGACATAGGTGACGCCTGAGATGTCCGGACGGTCGCCCTTTACCTGCGAGGCGTTGACGACCCACTCGTAGAACGGCTCTACCAGCACATCCGGATTCATCCCTGGTACTCCGGCACTATGCGGTCGACCGCCGCGTTCGGGAACCCGCAGAGTTCCTCGACCGCCTCCGCGCTCGCGTCCGGCACGTTTTCCATTACGAGACCTTTAAGCTCCTGACTAGCCCCGACCATGTTTTCGCAGGCGATCACGTTGACCGGCGCGCCGCCGAGCCGCACGCGCTCCACGAGCCCCTTTGCTATAGCGGGAGCTATGACTTCCAGGACCGACGGACCTACGGCGGTAGTGACGATATCCGCCTCCGCCACCCGCTCGGTTACCTCGTCCGCGTCATGCTCGGAGTGGAGGGCGGTGACCCGGTCTACCGGGACATGCTCCTCTTGTTCGCCGGCCAGGATCACCTCGTAGCGCCCCTCCGCCTTGAGGGCTTCCACCATGTCATCCTGGACATCCACGAAGACGACGTCGTAACCTGACTCGTGCAGGAGCTGGCCGATAAAACCGCGCCCGATATTTCCGGCCCCGAAGTGTACGGCGTACATTCAGACGACCTCTTCAAAGAACGCCAGCAACTCATCTTTGGTCTCCGCCTGAACGATTTTGGCTACGTTATCCTCGTCGGAGACGACCTGGGCGATGTTGGAGAGGATGTCGAGGTGTTCATCGCCTTTACCGGCTATCCCGATGATCAGCATCGCGATGTTGCCGTCGCCGTACTCCACTCCCTCGGGGACCGTGATGATCGAGAGCCCGGACCTGTCCACCCACTTTTTGGAGTCGCTCGTCCCGTGCGGGATGGCGACAGCGTTTCCCATGAACGTCGAGACGGACTTCTCCCGCTCGAACATCGAGTCTATGTAACGGTTCTCGACGTGGCCGTTCTCCACCAGCAGTTCGCCGGCGCGGCGGATGGCATCCTCCTGAGAGCTCAGGCTCGCCCCCAGCTCTATGTTCTCCCGGGTCAGTACGTCGGACATCTTCAAGCTCCTTTCACGAAAGTTTGTTATGCAGGTAGCGGCCGAAGATGCCTTTTAGCACCTCGACGATCCGAGCCTCCGAACCTGTTTCAAAGACCTCGCGCTCCACGGGCTGCTCGACCATCGCGGCCGATATTTCGCTGATAACCTCCAGGGCTACCGGGGACAGGGTCAGCGGCGCGACCATTAATAAGCTCCGGCGTACCCGCATCGCCGCGCCGTCCAGGCCCTCTATCTCCAGAGGTTCATCGAACTCGTGTACGGAGAACGACGGCCGAGCGGCTGTGGCGGCGCGGGCGTGGAAAAGGGCTAGCCCAGTTCCGGGGATGCCAATGCCGCCGAGTTCCAGGCGTGAGATCAGGCTCCGCTCCAGGCTCCGGGGCTCGGAGATAAGATCTTTACCGGCGAGCGAGGCGCACATCTGCCTGATCGCCTCGCTCAGCGAGCCGCCCGCTTCCACCCGCGCGAGGAACGCGTCATCCACGAGGTCGGCTATTACCTGCATCACCTCGAACATCTGATGGAACTTCTCCTGGCCCCCGCCGAAGACCTCTAAAGACTCAAAGGCCGCCCGGTTCTCCAGGCGGGCTTCCAGACTCTTCTCTCTAAGATGATTCCGTATGCGCTCCACGTCGTCTTCGGGCAGAAAGGGTTGTACCTGGACGTAGGAATCCTCGGGCGCCGGCAGGGCCACCGTGGACACCACCAGATCGAAGTCGCCGGTATTCAGTTCCGCGAGCTCGAAGAGAGAAGAGTTCCGTATGTTCTGGATCTGGGGGAACGACTTCTCCAGGCGAGAGACGAGCATTTTGGAGGTGGCGATGCCGCCGGAGCAGAGGACGAGGACGGAACGCGGAAAGTTCCCTTGCGCCCGGTCGAGCGCCGCGCCGAAATGCATTGCGACAAAACCGACTTCCTCATCCGGGACGTTCTCCTGCACGAACACTTTCTCCACGGCTTCACTGACCAGACTAAAAAGCGCCGGGTAATCCCGCTTGACGTCTTCGAGAAGCGGGTTGTGAATGCTCAGGTTCTCCCGCAGCCGGTGAATAGCCCTCTCGATGTGCGCGAGAAGCCCCGTGTACAGAGAGGCGTCGCCAGAAAGCCCGACGCCGGTCTGGTCTTCGACGTAGCGGATCAAGGCTTTCACCTGGGAGGCTACTTCGAGGTCCAGAGTCTCGAAGTAGCCTTGAAGAGTGTCGTCTTCCCTGAGCTTCGTGCCGCGCAGGTGTAGGGTTACATAGCCGACTTCTTCAGGAGGGATGGATACGCTGAAGTCCCGCTCGATGTTTTCGGCGAGTCTCCGGGCATAAGCGTACTCGTCGGTCTTCCGGAGCCTTTGGAGCACCTCAGCGCCCATCTCGAACGCTCCACCCTGCAGGCGGCGCTCGATCATCAGCGCGACGTGTACGGTGAAGCCGGCAAAGGCGTCGTCGGCGATCGGGTACGGCAGGTCGCGGACCAGGGCCTCGGTCAAGGATTTCACCTTCCGCAGACGCTCCCCGTCGATCACACCCAGTAGTTGGTCCGTCGCCCGCCGCGGGACGTCTTCTGGTGGCAAGTCCGTGGCGCTCTCTTTGGGCTCTTGAAGTCCAGGGGCGAGTACCATCTCGCCGAGGTCCCGGGAGATCAAGCGGTGTATCGCCCGGCGGCGGTCGCCCTCTTCACCGGATATTTCCACCCCGTAGCCGCGACGGCGCACGATAGCGAGGCCGAAACCGGAGAGCCACTGCTCTGTCTCGTCCAGGTCGCGGCTGACCGTGCCGATGGCGATCCGGAGGCCGCTCGCCAGCGCCCGCAGCTTGATCGGCTGGTTCGCCACGAGCAGCGTGCTGAGCAGCGACTTCTGCCGTTCCCGAGGCGGCAGACTCACAGGCCCCATCTCGCGGAGAGACCCGAGCGCCCGTTCCCGCGCTTCAGCGGTCCCTTCGATGCTCACTCCTTTACCCGACCGCTTTCTGAGCGTCAGACCGTGCGGACCGAGGAAGTCCGAAGCGACTTGCAGGTCGCGGTGAACGGTCCGGGCGCTCACACCGAGCCTGTCGGCGATACCCCCGGCGGTGAGGCCCTGCGGATGCCGCAGCAGAACCTCTATTAGCCGTATCTCGCGGACCGAGAACCCCACCGGGCCACGGACCGCCCTAGACTCGGGCCGAAGCAATTTCGTCGATAAGCTCATCGTACTTCGGGCTTCCCATAAAGTTATCGACCGAAATGTGATGGGCTTCCGGAAGCTTCTCTTTAGCCCGGCCCGTCAGGTCCTTGTGCGTTATGACCACGTCGGCGTCGCTCTGGAGGTCGTTGATCGCCAGGTTCTTGACCTCAAGGTCGGATAAGCCGGCTTTTTTGGCTTTGTTGCGCAACAATGATGCTCCCATTGCACTGGACCCCATCCCAGCGTCACAGGCAAATATAACCTTCTCGACCGCCGAGTAGTCGAAGGAGTAGTCACTTTCGGTCCCGTCTGCCGTATCGCCGCCGTTTTCGTTACCGTTTTCGTTACCGTTCTTTAGTTGCTCGATCACCTCGTCGTACTTCGGGCTGTTCAGGAAGTTCTCCACCGAGACGTGGACCGCGTCCGGGGACTTTTCTCTGGCGCGTCCGGTTAGGTCCTTGTGTGTGATAATTATGTCCGCGTCGTCCGTGAGGTTGCTGATAGAGGCGTTGGTAACGTCGACGTCCAGGTCCGCTTCCTTGACCTTCTTTTTCAGCAGGGAGGCACCCATCGCGCTGGACCCCATCCCGGCGTCGCAGGCGAACACGATGGACCTTACGTGGTCGGCGCTCGGGACGGCGGCTACACCGGTCTTTTCCTTTGAACCGTCCGAGCCGTTCCCGGCGATGGCTCCGGCCGCCGGGCTCTTGCTTCCCTTCATGTCCTGCATCTGCTCCGTGGCCTGCGTAAGGTCTTTCTCGTCGTCTTCGCTGGCAGAAGAGCGCCGGATAAGCGGGGAGGCGACCAGGAACGAGATAGCGGTGGCGGTGAGGACACCCAGGATCACGCCGATAAAGTTTCCGGGAGGCGTGAGCGCCAGAATGGCGAAGATGCTGCCCGGAGCGGGTGTCGAGACGAGACCGACCTGGAAGATAGACTCGACAAAGAGACTGCTGGCTCCCCCGGCGACGACCGCCAGGATCAGTATCGGCTTCATCAGGACGTAGGGGAAGTAGATCTCGTGGATGCCGCCGAAGAAGTGGATGATCGCCGCGCCGGGGGCGGAAGCCTTTGAGATGCCGCCACCCACGAACCAGTAGGCGAGGAGTACCCCGAGGCCCGGGCCGGGGTTCGTCTCGACGAGGAAGAGTATCGACTTCCCGGCGGTGCTCGCTTGTTCCAGGGCGAGCGGCGCGAGGATGCCATGGTTGATCGCGTTGTTCAAGAACAGTATCTTCGCCGGCTCGACAAAGATGCTTACGAGGGGCAGAAGCCCCAGATCTATTATGAACTCGACGCCCCTACCGAGGGTGTTGCTGAGGACGCTGACGATGGGCGCTACACCGAGCAGGCCGATGATCGCCAGGCCACCGCCAATGATACCGGACGAGAAGTTGTTTACCAGCATCTCGAAGCCCTGGCGGACTTTGCCGTCGAGTAGTTCGTCGAACTTCTTGATCAGGTACCCGCCGAGCGGTCCCATAATGAACGCGCCGAGGAACATCGGGATGTCGGCCCCGACTATGACGCCCATCGTGGCGATACCGCCGACGACGCCTCCGCGCACACCGTAGACCAGCCGGCCACCGCTAAAGCCGATCAAGAGCGGCAGCAGGTAGGTGATCATGGGTTCTACAAGCTGCGCTAACGTCTCGTTAGGGAGCCACCCGTCCGGTATGAATAAAGCTGTGATCAAACCCCAAGCAATAAACGCCCCGATGTTTGGCATGACCATGCCACTGAGATAACTGCCGAACTTCTGGACCTTCGTCCTGAGGCTGGAGCTACCCGACTCGCCTCCACCACCAGCGGCGTCCGCTTGGGCCATTACTATCTCCCTCTACCCGTTAACGATCTAACCTTCCTCTCAACCGTAGTCTACGCTCAGCGTTGCATTTGTACAATTAGTTATTAACTCTCTTTCGGCAGGGGGTTTGTTGACAAAATTAGAGTAAAGAGCTTGGGAGACTAACTTCCACCGCCGCCTAGAGGAGACGCTGGATCTCTCGTTCGTGAGACACAGCCCCTAAGACTTCCCGGCTCTTTAAAGAACAAGAACTTACCAGGTCTGTCCGGTACCGGGCTCCCGTACCGGGTACATTCTGGAGCGACCGGGTACCATTTGTGGTGCGAGGGTAGAAAGGAAAGGAGCGGATATGGCGAGGGTAGAAGGAAAGACGGCCATCGTTACCGGTGGCGGCTCGGGGATTGGCCGGGCGGCCTGCTTGCGGCTCGCCGGGGAAGGCGCGAACGTAGTCGTCACCGACATTGGCGAGGAGCGGGGAGAAGAGACCGCCGAAATGATACGCCAGGGCGGTGGCGAGGCTGTATTCCTGCGCCACGACGTCACCACGGAAGACGACTGGGAGACGGTGGTGCGGGAAGCCGAGGACCGCTACGGGAGCGTGGACGTGCTCCTCAACAACGCGGGGCTCTACCTCATAAAGCCGTTGTCGGAGACAACCATAGAAGAATGGAACAACCTCATGGCCGTGAACGTTACCGGCGTCTTTCTCGGGATGAAGCACACTGCCCCGCTCATGGCCGAGAGACAAGGAGGTTCGATCATCAACCTCTCCTCGGTCGCCGGCCTCATGGGTGTTCCCGGCCATGCTCTCTACGGAGCCTCAAAGGGCGCGGTGAGGATCATGACCAAGGACGTAGCCATGGAGTACGCCGCGTCGCAAGTAAGAGTCAACTCCATACATCCCGGCTACATTAACACCGGCATGGCAGAGTACGGGGCCGAGGCGGCCGGCACGACCGTCGAGCAGCTAGGGCAGGATATGTACCCGATGGGAAGGATCGGTGAGCCAGAAGACGTGGCGAACGTGGTACTCTTCCTCGCCTCAGACGAGTCCCGGTACATGACCGGCTCGGAGCTCGTCGTAGACGGCGGCGGTTCCTCCGGCGTCGTGGCCGAGGACTGACGCCGAGCCTCTGCCCCGAAAACAAGCTTCTTTGAAACTACGGGACTAAAGGCTTTTCCGCCACTTCCCGTTCAAGCCCGCGGCAGGTTCCGAAACCCGGCAGCAGGCAGCGCTTCCAGTAGAGAACCTTTCGTGAGACAGGAACGTTCGTTTCCTAGCTCTGTGGCCTGTCGCGGGGCCGACTTCTACGACCTCGGTTGTTGCTGGACTACTAAACTACTCCTTCTCCGCATAGCCGCTCCAACTCCTCGGGAGATAGACCGAAAAGCCCACCGTAGACGTCCTCGTTGTGAGACCCCGGAGAGCCGCCTTACCACTCGATCCTGCCGGGTGTCGCGGAGAGGTTAGGGGCGAAACCCGGTATCTTCACCGCTCCTATCCCCTCCACCTCTCCCCCGAAGATCGACCCGGCCGGGACCTCCGCCTCGTTCAGAGACTGCTGGATCTCCCCCGCCGTGCGTTGCCTGGTCCAGTCAGGGGTTTTGGCACTCCGTCCCCGAGTATCCTGTAACCTAACCTATCGGCTGGCCGCCGGTGATGTCTATTACCGCCCCGTTGACGTAGCTGGACTCTCCGGAAGCCAAGTACACAAAGGCGGAGGCCAACTCCACGGGTTGACCCGGGCGGCCCATCGGGGATTGCCCTCCGAACTGGGAGACCGTTTCACCGGGCATGGAGGCCGGGATTATCGGGGTCCACACCGGTCCCGGCGCTACGACGTTGGCCCGGAGCCCATACTGGGTGACCTCTTGCGCAAGACCTTCGGTAAACGAGACTACGGCTCCCTTTGTCGCCGAGTACGGCAGGAGCACCGGAGAAGGCTTGTAAGCTTGGGCGGAGCAGACGTTGATGATCGAGCCACCCTCCCTCATGTGCGGCAGCGCGGCCTTGACCGTCCAGAACATGGCGTAGACGTTGGTCTTGAACGTGCGGTCGAGTAGCTCGGTGGAGATGTCGGAGATCCCGCTGACCGTCCTCTGGTGAGCGGCGTTGTTGACCAGAACATCTATCGACCCGAACTCCTCGACGGCTTTTTCTATGATCTTCTGGCACTGCGCCTCTTCGGTGATGTCGCCCGGAACCTTTACTGCCTTTTTTCCGGCCTCCTCGACGACGCGGGCCGTCTCCTGGGCGTCGGACTCTTCATCTTCCAGGTAAGAGATCAAGACGTCGGCCCCTTCGCGGGCAAAGGCGAGGGCCACGGCGCGGCCTATGCCGGAATCTCCGCCGGTGACGATGGCCTTTTTGCCTTCGAGACGGCCGAGGCCCCGGTAGGTTTGCTCCCCGTAGTCTGGCCTGGGCTCCATCTCCGACTCCAGACCGGGGTGCTGGTCCCGCTGGTCCTGTTCGGGGAACTGCGGCTGCGGGTGCTGCTCCACAGGATTCTGCTGAGTGTACTGGTCCTGATCCATCTTTCTGCTATCTCCCTTTTTCCGGTAGTGGGCTGCCAGAGACTCCGCAGCACCACCGTCGTCTTGTTGGCTCGTCGTGTACTACGTTGCCCGGTAGCTTATGGCGCTAAACGGCTCGTGACCCGCGGAGGAGAACGTGACGGGCGCCGGGTCAACCCGACAGAGCGTTAGAAGCGGGCCCGGGACAGGTGCCAGGCCCTCTTTTACTGGCCGACGACCAGCATAAACCGCCAACTCCGCCGAGAGGGATACCGGCTGGTCGCAAGGGCGCGGTTTTGCGGACCTCTCGACAGCCGGGCCACCGGCCGTGAACGTGGTACAGTTACCTTGCTACACTAAAGAACATACGTCCACAATTACCGGAACGCGGTTTTAAAAGAACGCATTTCCTTTTTGTGTCCCGTGCCTTCTCTCTCGTTGAGCGGTCGCCCGAGACGTACGCTCGTTGTGGTGGCAATACTGTACGCAGCAAGAGGAAGGCAAATACTTTGGTACCTAGCAATCCGCAAGAGGCCGCGCGGGCCTCGTTCGCAGGTCTGGCCGTCTCGGGACAGACCCGTAAGGCTGTAGAAGATCATGGTTGGCAAGAGCCGACCCCCATCCAGGCGTTGGCTCTTCCCGCGCTCCTGGACGGAGAGGACGTGGTCGGGGTCGCGCAGACCGGTAGCGGCAAGACGGCCGCGTTCGCCATACCCCTGATTGAGTCCATAGACCCTAAAACCAGGGGCATACAGGCGCTCGTGCTCGCCCCGACGCGGGAACTCGCCGCCCAGGCTGCGGTCGAGATCTCGAACCTCTCCCGGTATAAGCCGGTCCGGCCGGTGGTCCTCTGCGGTGGCGTGTCCATCGGGCCTCAGATACAGGCCCTGAAAAACCGCTCTAAAGGCGCTGCCCGGGTCGTCGTCGGCACACCGGGACGTATTCTCGACCACCTGAACCGTGGGACGCTGCAACTAGGTTCGGTCCGCTACCTGGTGCTCGATGAAGCCGACCGTATGCTGGACATGGGGTTCGCTCCGGACGTGGGTCGCATCCTCGCCCGCACGCCCGAGAGCCGGCAGACGGCTCTATTCTCGGCCACGATGCCCGCTGAGATCCGGAGCCTGGTAGAAGGTCACATGCGTTCTCCGCGCTGGATCTCCGTCGAGGCTTCGGCCCCGACGGTGGATACCGTGGAGCAGGTCTACTACCGCGTGGCCGGGAGTGAGAAGACCCGAGCCCTGCGGACCCTGATCGACGACGCCCGGGACCCGCGGGTTATAGTGTTCCGCCGGACAAAGCACGGGGCGACCAAGCTTCACCGCCAACTGGAGCGGGACGGCTACCGGGCGGGACTCCTGCACGGCGGCAAGACCCAGAACCAGCGCGACAAGACGCTCGCCGCGTTCGCCAAAGGCCGGACCGGCATCCTGGTCGCGACGAACGTCGCGGCCCGCGGGCTCGACATCCCGGACGTCTCGCACGTCTTTAACTACGACATCCCCGAAGACGTGGATACCTACGTGCACCGCATAGGACGAACGGCGCGCGCCGGCAAGAACGGCGTGGCAGCGACGCTCATTGGAGACTCCGAGGTCAAAGAGTTCGCCAGGATCAAACGCTCTCTGCCCGTTGAGGTGCGCGAGAGCCGTCTCCCCATCTCCGCCTGACCCTACTCCAACCTGCCGGAAGCCCCGGCGCGCCGGTGTTAACCTCCGGGGTAGCGTGAACAGGAGAGAGGGAAGATAGCTGTGGTACAGGTAATAGTGGTCGGGGCCGGGGTCATCGGGTCGAGCATAGCTTTTCACCTGGCGGAAAAGGGCGTGGACGTCCTCGTCGTTGACCGGGATGGTCCGGCAGCCGGCTCGACGGCCCGCTCGGGGGCGCTGGTGCGGGCGCACTACCCGACCGCGCTGGAAGCGGACCTCGCCTGGGAGAGCATCACGGACTACTTCGAGCGGTGGAACGAGCGGGTCGGCGGCGGGTGCGGCTTTACCCGCACCGGCTTCGCCTACCTGGCCGCCGAGGATAGAGTCGAAGTCCTAAAACACAACGTCGCCCTGCAAAAAGGAGTCGGGGTCGAGACCAGCCTGGTAACCCCGGAGGAACTCGTGGAGATAGACCCGGCGCTCGACGCTTCCGGCGTGGCCCTCGCCGCCTACGAGCCTCGCGGCGGCTACGCGGACCCGACAGCCACGGCCCTGAGTCTGCTACAAGCGGCGCAAAAGCTCGGGGCACGTTTTGAGAAACGGCGGGTAACGGGTCTCCGCACCCGGGGAGACGAGATATGCGGAGTAGAGTCGGAAGATGGGCCGGTCGAAGCGGAGGTCGTGGTGCTCGCGGCCGGGGCCTGGTCGGTCCCGCTCGCCGCGAGCGTTGGCCTGAACCCGCCGGTAAACGCCGCCCGGGTGCAGGTCGCCGTCCTAGAGCGGCCCTACACGCTGTCGACACACCTGACGGTCATAGACTCCGTAAACGGCTTCTACGCCCGGCCCGCCGCCGAGCGCGGCACGCTAGTCGGTAGCCGCTCGGCCATTTCGCATCTGGAAGACCCGGATATCTGGGACCAACAACCGGACCAAGGCTTTGCCGAAGAAGCCCGGGACCTTTTGAGCCGGCGGATACCAGCCCTGAAAGACGCGCCCTGCCGCTCGGGCCGGGCCGGGGTGCTGGACATGACGCCAGACGGGCGGCCGCTCCTGGGTCCCGCGGGGCCGGAGGGGCTGTACCTGGCTTTTGGCTGGAGCGGGACCGGTTTCAAGAAGGCCCCGGCGGTCGGGGCGGAGGTGGCGCGCTGGGTGGTGGACGGTGCTCCGGAGCGGGAAGGACTGGCCTCCTACACGCCGGAGCGCTTCCGGACCGGCGACCTCGTCTTTGGCGAGTACGAGCCGGGGGTAAAAAGCCCGCACTAGAATACTCGCGGTCCGGTCGGTTTCCATTATCCGCGGGTGGGGTACCCGATACGGGTAGAGTCTAAGCTATGGAGGAGGTCGGATGAAGTTAGCGTTGCTCGGGCCTGTGGGGTCGGGGAAAAGTACCCAGGCGCAGCGGGTCTCGCAGTTGCTCGTCAACTACACCCGCATATCCACCGGGTTCATGGTGCGCAATCAGATAGAGGCCGGCACGGAACTCGGAGAGGAGTTAAAAGGTTATTACGACCGGGGGGAGCAGGTGCCGGACGATGTTATCCTGCGGCTGACCATACCCCGGTTGCAGCCGGCGGGGTTCTGGATCCTGGACGGTTTTCCGCGCACCGGGGCTCAGGCTCGCGCGCTGGACGAGGAACTCAAAGGGCGCGGCGGCGGAATGAACCGGGTGATCCTGCTCGAAGGACCGGACGAGGAAGAGTTGATCTCCCGAGTCACCTCCGGCCGGGTGCAGAGCCGGGCGACCGGCATGGTCTACCACCTCGAATACAATCCCCCACCAGACCCCAACGCCGAAAAGGACCCAGGTCCGTTCGAGCCCCGGGACGACGATACCGAAGACGCCCTCCACCGCCAGATACAAGCCTACAACAAAGAAGCCAACGAGCTAAAAGAGCACTACGAAAACCAGGGCATACTCTCCACGATAGACGCCGTACAACCCGTAGAAAAGGTTACCGAAGACATCCTGGAGGCACTAGGCCACCCCGAAGACCCGAAGTCCGAGGTCAAATAGCTCACGAATCCTGGCTACCAGGAGTGTGTCAGGAGCCTTCCTCACGCTCTCTGAACTTCTCGGCGACCCGGCGCTTCTCCGGGTCCTCGGAGGGCTCCCTCGATTGCTCCACGCGGGAGGAGGCATCACCTTTCTCTTCCTCGGGAGCGTCGGGAGAGAGCTCGGGGTCCGGCTCGGTCGCCTCTTTCATCCTCTCTGGTTCCTGTTTGGGGTTTTTCTTTCCCACAAGCGTGCCACCTCTCCGGCTATTGTCCAGACATAAGGGCTTCGTACCCCGGAGCCCGGCTCGGCTAACAGCCGCAGGCACGCTAATCACGGAGGTGACGCGCCCGGCCGTGACGCGCCTGTTCCATAAGAGCGCCGCGGTCGGGCTTCATGCCTTCTCCGCCATCCGCGGGCCACTGGTAGAACGCGACAGGAACCATAAAGCGGGGCAGGAATTTTTCCAACGCGGAGGCGAGCTCTCCGGCCGCTGGAGTTTCGCCGCTCCCCCGGACAAAGGCTACCGGCCGGTGTCCGAACTCCGTGTCCTCTACCGGGACCACGACGGCCTGCGCCACGCCTTCGACGCGGGCCAGGGCTGACTCGATCTCCTCCGGCTGGATGTTCTCCCCGCCGGAGATAAACAGGTTGTCTTTACGGCCCCGCACCCGGAGGTAGCCTTCCGCGTCGAAGTCCCCGAGGTCTTTGGTGTGGAACCAGCCTTCCACGTCGAGCGGCCGGCGGACCGCATCGCCTTCCACATATCCGGCGAAGAGCGTATCCCCGCGGACCAGGATCTCGCCGTCCCCAGATATCCTGACCTCCCGATGGGGCAGCACCCGGCCCGAAGTGTACAGCTTACCGGCCGCAGCCCCCGGCGGGGTCGTCGAGACCTGGGAAGCCATCTCCGTGAGACCGTAGCTCGTATACAGCGGCAGGCCGCGGATACGGGCCTCGCGGACCAGGGCCTCCGGTATGGCGCCTCCCCCGAGCAGGACGGCCTTTAGTTCTTCTACGACGCCTGGCTCGCCCCCGAGCATCCGTAGTAGCTGCGTTGCGACCAGCGAAACGTGCGTAACTCCGTGACGGGAGACCTCCGCTTCCACCGCCCCAGCTTCCGGCAGCAGCACCACCGCCGCCCCGGCGAGCAAGCACCGGAATAGTATGGATAACCCACCAACGTGATACAGTGGCAACGACAGCAGCCAGCGGTCGCCCGGCCCGAGCGCGATGTTAGTGCTCGAACCCCGCGCGTTGTAGTAGTGATTGCCGAAAGTATGCACAGCCCCCTTCGGGACGCCCGTACTCCCTGAAGTAAACACCAGCGTCGCGGGCCTCTCTAACCAGACCTCCGGAACTTGCAAAAACCCGTCGCTACCGGCCGGCCGGAGTTCCGCCAGCACGTCCCCCGGACGCAGTATTTTTCCTTCACTACAGTCCGTGTGTAGCTCCTCCGAGTCGGAGACCAAAGCGTAAACACCAATATTTTGTATTAATTTATTGATGCTATTCGGTGGGACGCGAGTGTTCAGGGGAGCCGCTGTACAGCCGGCCCTTATGAGGGCCAGCAGGAGGACCACGTACGCTTCACTTTTCGGCAGGTAGAGTGCCACCCGGTCCCCGGTCCCGATGCCGGCATCCCGGAGCCGCGCGGCCGTCGCCGATACCCGGCGGTCGAGTTCGGCGTAGGAAGTCACGTTTCCGGCTCCGACCAGGGCCGGAGCGTCGGGGGTAGTCCGGGCGGCGGCGTGGAGCGGGCATGGAACGGTCTTCATGTCCTTATGTTACCCGCTGTAGTTATCCTGGAGGCCGGCGCTCCAGGTGGGTTTTCGGCCGCCGTAGCCCGGTAAAGCCGGAGTTCCAGTAGAAGTCCTGGGCGTCCTCCGTGGCTAGCCGCCACACGAGTCCTCCGACCTCGGGGTGGGAGACCACGACTTCGACCAGCCACCGGCCAAGTCCTACCCCGCGATGCTCCTCAAGCACGAACACGTCCGCGAGGTAGGCAGAGGCGGCGTAGTCGGTAACGACGCGCGCGAAGCCGGCCGGCTCTTTTCCGAGGTACAGCCCAAAACACAGAGAGCTTGCTACGCGGCACTGTACATTCTAGTTCGAGACGCCCGCGGCCCAGTAGGAGCCCGAGAGGAACCCGTGTACGACCCCGAGGTCCAGACGCGAATTATCGGTGCTTCTAGTTCGTAGCCACGAGCCGGTCCGGGTTCAACTCACGTCGGACGGCGAACGTAGCCGGTATCTTGACTCGTGGGCCGAGGGCTAGAGGAGGTTGGATCCCGTCTTCCGCCAGCCGGCGGTAGGTGTCGAGGCCGGCCGCAGCTCCTCCGGCACCGGCGGCGAGCGCTAGAAGCCCCAGCGTCCCGATACCGGTCTCAAAAGCGGAGCTTACTACCGGTTCGATCCCGATTTCCCGCGCCCGGCGCGCCAGGCGCAGCGTACGGGAGATCCCACCGAGGAGCGTAGGTTTGAGAACGATAGCGGTAGCGTAACCGTGGTCCGCCAGACCTTCGGGCGGCATCCCGATGAGCGTCTCATCCAGCGCCACCGGGACCCCATGATCCCGCACGTACAAGGGCAACCCGGCCGGGTCAGCAAGTGGCTCTTCCACGTATTCCAGAGGTATCCACTCGACACCGCAGGCGAACGCCCCGGCCTCTTCCGAACTCCATCCCCGGTTCGCATCGAGCCTGAGCTTTATGTCATCGCCGAAAGCCTCGTTCAGCTCGCGGACCAGCGCGACGTCCTCTTCTACCGGCCGGCCGCCGACTTTGAGCTTCACGGTCCGGTAGCCGGCTTCTTGCATCCGGCGGGCATCGGCGAGTACGGTCTCCGGGGTACCGGAGAGCAGACCGTTCAAGGCGACGGTATCCGACGGGTGGTCCGAGAGGAGATCCGGTAGCACCGTCCCGGTAGCGGCGGCGTAGAGGTTACAGACGGCCAGCTCGAACCCGAACCGCACCGATGGATAAAGGTCCAGCCGGTCAAGTTCACGGGCCAAACCTCCTTCCGACCTTACAAACCCGGCTGTCATTTCCCGGCCGGCGGTCTCCCGGCACAGCGCCTCCAGTTGCCCTCCAGCCTCATCGAGACTCTCCCGACTAAATCCCGGCAGCGGCGAAACTTCACCCCACCCTTCGTTACCGGTCTCGTCGGATAGCTCCAGGATAAAGCCCTCACGGTGGTGCAGCGTCATGCCTTTCAAGACGAGCGGGCCGGAAAAGGGTAGTTTGTAGCGGTAGACTTTGAAGCCGGCCAGCCTCACGCTACCCACGTTCTACGGGCGGCGCGGGAACTTGGAGAAGTCCGGCTGGCGTTTCTCCTTGTAGGCGTCGCGGCCTTCCTGGGCCTCCTCACTCCCGTAGAACAGCAGGTTCGCGTCGTGGGCGAGTTGCTGGATACCGGCAAAGCCGTCCTCGTGGGCGTGGAAGCTGGCCTTTAGCATCCGCAGCGCGAACGGCGAGCGGTCCAGCATCTCCCGGCACCACTGGACGGTCTCGGTTTCGAGGTCGGCCAGCGGCACGACCGTGTTGACGAGGCCCATTTGCAGGGCTTCCTCGGCGGAGTACATCCGGCAGAGAAACCAGATCTCCTTCGCCTTTTTAGGTCCCACAAGCTGCGTCAACACCGACGCCCCGAAACCGCCGTCGAAGCTACCGACCTTCGGCCCGACCTGCCCGAACTTCGCGTTATCCGCGGCGATGGTCAGGTCACAGACCACGTGCAGCACGTGTCCCCCGCCGACCGCGTACCCGGCGACCATCGCCACCACGGGCTTGGGGCAACGCCGGATCTGGACGTGCAGATCCGTAACGTGGAAGCGCCCGACCGACGCCCCACCGGGAGTACGCCGCGGGTCGTCCGGGTCTTCAAGGTACCCGGCATCCCCGCGCACCTTCTGGTCCCCACCCGAGCAGAACGCGTCCGGTCCCTCGCCGGTCAGGATAATCACGCCCACTTCGTTGTCCTCGCGGGCGTCGTCGAGTGCCCGCTGCATCTCTATAACCGTCAAAGGCCGGAAAGCGTTCCGGACCTCGGGGCGGTTGATAGTTATTTTGGCTATACCCTCCGCCTTCTCGTACCTGATGTCCGTAAACTCCGCGGCGGTTTCCCATGCTATAGGGCTCATCCGGCTACTCCTCTCAAGAAATCCTCTAGCAATCTAATATACGCCTCCAGAGCCTCGACATGGACGTTGTGCCCCGCTCCGGGGATGACGGTTGCTCGAATTACAGAACTCGATGCGGCTATGCTGTTCGCGATCTTTACGAACTTCTCGTCCATCGCCCCGGCCACGGCGAGCGCCGGTATCCGCAGCCCCGGAAGCTCGTCCCACAACGACGGTTGACAGCCGGTACCCATGGCCCGCAGCGACTTCGCAAGCTCCGCCGGATCGTTCCGCCGCCGAGACTCTATGGTTCGTCCCAACAACGCCTGGTCGCGGGCCAGCGACACGAAAATCGGCTGACGGAACCAGTCTTCAAGGAATTCCTTGAAGTCCTCCGTTTCGAGGCGGTTCGCCCGCCGGTCGTCTGTCTCGCGGCGGGCTGTTTGCTCCGCCTCCGTTTCAAGACCTGGTGATGCGGATTCCAGGAACAGCCCAGCGCACCTTTCCGGGTGCCGGAGCGCGAGGTACAGCGCGAGCCGTCCGCCCATCGAGTATCCAGCGACAACGCAGCGGTCCACGTCTTCGGCGTCGAGTAGATCCAGCAGTCTTCTTGCAGCGCCGTCCATCGTGTATGAGTCTGGGTAAGGCAGACGGAGCGAACCGCCATGCCCCGGCAGGTCCACGGCGATGCAATAGAAGCGGTCTTCCAGAGCCGCCACGACCCCCGACCAATCCTCCGCCGAACCCATGAAACCGTGCAGAAAGAGGACCGCCGGGTTCCGGTCGTCGCCCGAAGTGATGTAGGAAAGCGGGTTCACAACCTTCTACCGGGAAGTTAAACCGGCGGCCACCGCGTTCTGTAGTTCCCGGTGAAGCGCCAGGTTCTCTTCACGGTCGGTCGTAACTTCTATGAGGGTCGAGGTACCTCGCGAGCAGGCCGCGCGGTACGTTTCAAGGAAATCCGCCGCCGTACCCGGCTTCTCGTAGCGTAGCCCGAACATCGCCGCCGCATCCTCGAAGCCGAGGTTCTGCGGGGTGCTGAAGTACGGCTCGAAGAGGTCCCGATGTTGGGCGACGGGCAGGAAAGAGAAGATACCGCCGCCGTCGTTGTTCAAAGTTACTATAACAATCGGGTACGGAGAGTTTTTTAGCAGGGCTAGCGAGTTCAGGTCGTGTAAGAGTGCCAGGTCCCCGATCAGGAGCGTTACCGCCTCCCCTAGACCCCGCGCAAATCCTACAGCCGAAGCCACCGTCCCGTCAATACCACTCGCGCCCCGGTTCATCGCCACCGGCCCGCCGGAACTGTCCGTCGCCCCGTAAGTATCCGCGTCCCGGACCGGCATACTACTCGCCAGAAACAGGCCGTGTCCCTCGGGTATGTTCCGGGAAACGAGCCGGGCGACGAGCGGCTCGGAGATTTGCTCCGTCTCAACGAAGTAGTCCTCTATGCTGCGCTCCACCGCTTCCGAACTTTCACACCACGAAGAGGTCCAGCCGGGGTCATTTTTCGGCGGCCAGTCAGTGACGGCTTCTACGAGAGTGTCGCAGAAGCCGGTTACGTCGGACTCAATATTGTGGGTGACCCGGTGGTTGGGGTCGAGGCGGAGCGGGCTCTCTCGGATGACGGCGTAGGGGTTCGGACGGCTCCGGCCTACGAGTTGCTCCAACCTTTTAGAGAGGCTGCGCCCGCCGACGTGTAACACGGCTTCTGGCTCGTGGGCCGCCGCGAACTCCTCACTCGAAAGGAGCGCATCGTAGTAGTGGACGGTACCTTTATAGCCCGCGCCGCCCAGCCGGACACCGGAGCCGATGTCCGGGAGCAGCGGCCAGCCCAGAGCCTCCGCCAGCCGCGAGACGGCGGCTCCCTCCGCACGAGACTCCAGGCGTCCGGCGACGAGCAGGCCGCGCTTTACCGGACTTAGCTCTTCCCAAAGGTTCCGTATACCGGCGGCATCGACGACGGGCTTGGTGGTGGCGTAGCGAGTGTAAGGCTTTCCGGACGTCTGCCAGGAGGCGAGTGCCGGGTTTGTCTCCGCGGGGTCCGGCGGCTCCGTGTCGGGGTCCGGTATCAGTGGTTCGCGGAACATGAGGTTGAGGTGGATGGGGCCTCGGGGGGCGCGGCGAGCGCGGTATACGGCCTGGTCCACGGTCGTGAGGACCATCGCGGGGTCTATGCCGGGGTCTGGGGCGGGAAGGTCGAACTTCCAGCGGGTATAGCCGCCGAAGATGTCGGTCTGATCTATGGTCTGATTGGCCCCGGTCTGTCGCAGTTCCGGTGGGCGGTCGGCGGTCAGCAGGATCATAGGCACCGCATCTACCGAAGCTTCCACTACAGCCGGAAGCCCGTTGGCGACCGCGGTGCCGGAAGTGGTGATCCAGGCTGCGGGACGTCCCGTCGCCCGCGCGTATCCGAGCGCGGCGAAAGCCGTCCCCCGCTCGTCGAAGTGTACGAGGCTTTTGGCCGAAGGGTTGGCGGCGACGGCCGCGACGAGTGGGGTCGAGCGGGAGCCGGGAGCGATACAGAAGAGCCCCACGCCGCTGCGCAGCAACTCTTCGACGATGAGGTCCGCCCAGAGGCGGTTAGTCGCCGGGGTGGCCGGTCCCAGGCTCAAGCCCGAAGACTTCCGTAAAGTCGCCTATCTTCTGCTCTATCTCCGCCCACTCGCCCTCGGAGGTGGACCCGGCGACGATGCCGGCCCCGGAGAAGAGCGCGACCCGCCGGCCGCGCACGAGCCCGGAGCGGATGCCGACGGCGAACTCCGCCCCCGCGCCCCCGACCCAACCTACCGGTCCCGCATAAAGACCCCGGTCAAAAGGCTCCAGCTCCCGGATCGCCGTCCGTGCCTCGTCTTTCGGGTACCCGCCAACCGCCGGTGTCGGGTGCAGCGCCTGGAGCAGGTCCGCGTCTCCTACACCCTCACGCAATACCCCGCTTACCCTGGATACCAGGTGCCGGCCGCGGGCGAGCTTCATCTCGGAGGTGTCCCCGTCTACTTCGACCTCATCGCACAGCCCTTCGAGCGTCTCCCGGATTCCGCGGCGGACGTAGCCGTGCTCGGCCCGGTCTTTCTCGCTGCCGAGCAACTCTTCCCGCAGCCCGGCGTCGGCCGCCGCGGAGTGGCTCCGCGGCCGGGTCCCGGCTACGGCCTCGCTCCGGACCACCCGGTCCTCGCGCCGGAATAGCCGCTCCGGAGAGGCCCCGACGAAAGCCGTGCCCGCTTCCGGCTCGATGTAGAAGTGCGAGCAGCCGGGGGTCGCCGCCTTCAGGTTATCGAAGAGCGTAACCGGGTCCGGCTCTCCAGCAAATCCGAACTCCGCCCGGCGGGCGAGCACCACTTTGTCCAGCGAGGTGTTATCAAAGGCTGATAGCGACCACTCGATGTTCCGCTTCCAGCCCTCGTAATCCGGGGTATCTTTCCTGGAGACCGGCAGCGGTAACTCTACTTGACCGGTCCTTTCTTCAGGCAGCGCTAGAAAGTCGATCTGCCCCAGTATCTCCCGCCGCCGGCCGGCGTCCCGCGGCAAAAGGAGGTTGCAGACCAGGGTAGTTTCCTCGCCTTCCAGTAGAAGCTCGAAGCGCGGCAGGACGAAGTGGAAGGCACCGAAAGCCGCCCACTCTCCGGCCGGTTCGGTTTCGGGGTCGAAGCGCAGACCGCCGTAGTAGCGGACTCGGGGGTCGCCCGCGGCGAGTTCCGGCACGGCCGACAGGTGGTCATGTAGCAACCCGGCATCTCGCGGATCTTTGGGAGGGATCCTGTCCGCAACACCGGCGGCTGCCACCTCGACGCCGTCGTCCCGGCCCGCCCAGTACACCTTCGGCCACGACTCCTGCTCCGACAACCACCGTACCAGGTCTACCCCTCCGGCGGACACCTCGACGCGCTCGACCCGCGCCGCGCCGGTAGCCGGGTCAGAGAGCGCCCGGTCGACCTTTTCACGGAGTTGGAGCCGGACCCGGTCGGTAAACCCGCCACGGCCGGCATGTCGGATGAACGCGGTTTCCATGAGAGTCAGTCTATCAAGGTGCGGCGGCTTACTTAGCGGTTGCTATCACACCGCGGCGGTTGCTAACTTGCTGGTGTGGGTAGGACTCTCTACCGCGAGTTGTCTCAAAACGTCCGAAAGAGGAGCCAAAGTGAGTGAGAATCCAGATACCGCGCACGACCCGTACGAGCGGCACCGGGTCGCCGTCCTCGACTCCGAGATGGCCTACGTGGACACCGGCGAGGGCGAGCCCGTAGTATTCCTGCACGGCAACCCGACGTCTTCATACCTGTGGCGCAACGTGATACCGCACGTCGAGGGGCGGGGCCGGTGTCTGGCGCCGGATCTGATCGGCATGGGCGACTCTGAGAAGAACCCGGAGGGCTCGTACCGCTTCGTGGACCACCGGCGCTACCTCGACGCCTGGTTCGACGCCCTGGGCCTCTCCAACGTAACGCTGGTCATCCACGACTGGGGCTCGGGGCTCGGCTTTGACTGGGCTTACCGCAACCAGGATAGAGTCCGCGGCATAGCGTACATGGAAGCGGTCGTCCGGCCGGTAACCTGGGATGAGTGGCCGGACGGAGCGACGGACGTCTTCCAGGCGATGCGCTCGGAGTCCGGAGAGGAGATGGTGCTGGAAAAGAACCTCTTTGTCGAACGCATCCTGCCCTCCAGCGTCTTGCGGGACCTCTCCGAAGAGGAGATGGAGGTCTACCGCCGGCCGTACCCGACCCCGGAGTCCCGCCGGCCGACCCTCGCCTGGCCCCGGGAGCTACCCATAGACGGCGTCCCCGAAGACGTCGTGGAGATAGTGGAAGACTACTCGCGGTGGCTCTCCGAGAGCGAGGTCCCGAAGCTCTTTATAAACGGAGACCCCGGGACGATCCTGACCGGACCCCAACGCGAGTTCTGCCGCGCGTTCCCGAACCAGCAGGAGATAATGGTCTCCGGGCTACACTTCCTGCAGGAAGACTCGCCCGCGGATATAGGCTGGGCCGTCGCGGAGTTCGTGGACCGTATCTAGCCCAGGCTACCGGCGGTAAAGCCCCGGGTAGATCTCCAAATAGCGGGCGTAAGCTCCTTCGTAGTTCTCCGAGTTACCGCCGGGATGTACGGTATCCTCCGGTTCCGGGGCGACCGTCAGGGTATCTTCGACGCTTCCGTAGACGCCCGCCGCCACGCCTCCGAGCAGCGCCGCGCCCCGGGCGGAGGCGTTCGCGGCCACGGCCGGGGGCAGAGTCCGCAAGGAACGGCCGAGTACGTCCGAAAGCAGTTCCCGCCACGGCGCATGGACCGTGCCGCCACCGGCGAGGCGCAGTTCCCGGTCTCCGGTAGCTCCGGCGGCTTCCAGAGCTTCGAGCGCCTCCCGCAGAGAAAAGGCCACGCCTTCGAGGGCGGCTCGCAGGAGGTGACCGCGGCCGTGACCGAGACCCAGGCCGGTCCAGGCACCTCTCGCATCGGGGTCGAAGTGCGGGGTGCGCTCCCCGCTGAGGTACGGCAGGAAAGTGACGCCTCCGGCGCCGGGGTCTACGGCGAAAGCCTCCTCGTAAGCATCTTCCCAGGTAGCGCCGAGTATACCGAGCGCCCACTCAAGGGCGAGCCCGGCGTTCTGGACCGCGGCCATCGCGTAGAAACGTCCGGAGTCCATAGTCGGGCCTACCACGGAGCGATAGAGGTGGGTGCGCTCTTCGGGGTCGGGGTTCGGGGTATCCATCGGGGTCAGGATCTGGGCTCCCGTCCCGACCGTTAGCTGGATGGTTCCGGGATGTAATAACCCGGTTCCTAAAGCCGCGGCCGCCGTGTCTGCAGCCCCCGCCGCAACCGGGATGCCCGCCGGTATCCCGAGCTCTTCCGCGGCCTCCCTGGAGAGTGTACCCGCGGCGGCCCCGGAAGCGGCGATCGGCGGCAGCAGGTCGGGCCGGAGACCCAGGGCTTGGGCAACTTCCCCGGACCAGCCGTCGGAAGGGAGGTCATACAACAGTGTCGCCGAGGCATCGGAGGGTTCGCCGGACACCTCGCCGGTGAGCCGGAACCGGAGCCAGTCTTTGGGCTGCAATGCCCAGCGGGCGGAGTCATAAGCTCCGGGCTCATATTCCCGGAGCCAGAGGAGGCTCGGTCCGGCCATCCCGACCGAGGGCGGGTTCGCCAGCCGTCGCCGGAGGTCCGCGTCTAACTCGCGGTAGCCCTGTAATTGCCCGACGGAGCGGGCGTCGGCCCACAGGACCGCGGGCCGCAGTGGGCGACCGTCCCTGTCCGTGAGAACGACGCCGTGCATCTGACCCGAAAGCCCCACGGCCTCGACCTCTCCCCCACGCCGTCCGACCGCCGCCCGCCCCGCCTCCGCGGCCGCGCGCCACCACCCGTCGGGGGAGGACTCGGCCCACCCGGGTCGCGGCGAGTCGACGGAGCAGGGCGCGGAGCCTTCACCGAGTACGCCGCCGTCCGGCGACAGCAACACGGCTTTTACGGAGCCGGTCCCGAGATCGAGCCCTAGCAGCATGGATACCCTCCGCTAATAGCTAAATTTCCACCAGTTCGGCGCGGACGACCAGACGTTTGGTGTAATCGGGTAGCGTGCACGACTGGAGGCTCAGGATGTTCTTGCCTTTTACGGGCTCCGTAACATGTACGTCGGTCGGCTCTACGACGCGCTCTTCAAAGACCTTGTAAGTATACTGCTGGCCGTTCGCGTCGGTGACATATATCTCGTCGCCATCCTGTAGTTTATCCAGGTCGTAGAACGCGAGAAAGCTCTGCGTGTCCGGGTAACCGAGGCGATGGCCCGCTATATAGACGTTGGCTTCTTTATCCCAGGGAAACCCGGTGCCCTTCAAGTGGATCGCGGCGTGAGTCTTTAGCTGCTGGTCGTCGTTTCCCTTGGCGGTCGGGATCACCGCTCCGTTTACCCGGCCCATCTTCGGTATGGACAGCGTCAGGTTCTTATCCCGCGGGACCGCCGCCTGCTCCTGAGTATCTTCCTGAGTCTTTGCCGAAGCCTCCTGCGCGGCCGTGGTTTCCTGACCGGTATCCCCTCCGCCGCCACCACAAGCCGCCAGTGCAAACACCACCGCCAAGATCGCGAAGAACAGCGTGAGCTTCTTAAAGTTCATCTCTACCTTTCGACCGTACTATCCGGGAGGTCCCTCTACACCAGACCCCGCAATACCAACCCGCACCAGGAAACACAGAACTCCTTACAGAACAGATCAGGAAGTATCAACGCCTCCATCAAGCATAGTATAGTACTAGTTCCAGGTTGTAAAGCCGGCTACCCGCTGGGAGAGGTCAGGGAGCGGGTAAAGTCGTCGACGGTGTGGAGGTACTCCGTCGAGCCCGGTACAGGGTCCGGGTCGAGTGAGACGAGGTCGAAGTTCTCTAGCACCGCCCGTAGCTCCCCGACATCCAGCCTCTCAGCCCGCCAGCCTTCTCCCGGTATCTGCCGCCACCACCGCTCGTAGAAAGCCTCGGCCTCCGCCACACCCCGGAACACGCACAGAACCTCGCCCTCCTGGGCGCCGTACGACAGATACCCCGGAACCTCTCCCTCCATCCGCCCGAGCAGGACGTACTCTCCCCTACCCCCGGCTTCCAGACCTCTTCCCAAAGAGACTCCCCTCGTAGACCATCCATACCTCCGTAGCATACACGCCCGGCTACTACCGGGTTCCGGATACCCGTTTCCGCGAAAATCCTCGGAAAACGGCCTTGCACCTAAACACCCGCTTGAACCAAAAGCCGGGAAGTTGAACCAAAAGTAATCGCAGAGTACAATGAACACCCTAGAGAGGAGTTCGGAGATGAGAGAAGGATTTGAGAGCGCGTAACTAGGAAGCGTCACCAACTGCCGAGTTATTCGACTCGGCAGTTAGTTTTACCAGTCCCACTCTAGACGATACTCTTGTCCAAGTTTGGGTCTTCTCACTACAAGTTCAAGCTCGCATCCGTCATTAGTTTTTGTGAGATCAGCTTTTTTTAATTCTTCGTAAGAAGCGCCTCCATATCCCAAGAAGACTCTAGCGGAACGGAATCGCTTCCCACGGTCAAATCTAACGGTCATTGTTAGTCGCTTCGTTTTGTCCATTACTTTATGAGTATAGAATTCACGCTCGTCGGGGAAAGCGTCGAATATATCCATCGAAAGAGCCGCTTTGAATTGTTGTCGCCACTCAAAGTGATGAGGATAACGTTTGCCTACTCCCATGCTGCCACCAGGTCTTTGTTCTTCCAGATCGGGCGCTTCTCCGTTTATGAAAACGTTGTCCAATGAGCCTGATTGACCAATATCCTTGAACCAGAATTCGGTTATGCCTTTATGATTTGCCATGACTTTTCGGGTGTCAGCATGAACAGCTTTGTGGGCACCGCTGTCTTTGAACTCTAATTTCTTTTCAACATTAAGTAAGGTGAAAGGCGGTTGGGATAAGAGCCAGCGTATAGTCAAAACCGCCAAGACAACAATGGCTAGAGTACCTAAAGTGAGTAGTCCCCCCACCGCTTGCTCATTGAAAAAGAAGTAAAGGGTAGGAATAGCGCCGAAGATGCTGAGTAGCAATGAAATCCACGCCAGAGTACGATCAAGCATTACTACTAAGAGGACTCTTCCTGGCGCTTCTTATCCCATCGTGCTTTCGCAGCTTTACGAGCAGACTCAGATCTCTCTTCTTTAGTCATCTTGGCAGCACGGACTTTGCCACCCTTTTTACCGCTGCGTCTACCCAACTCCACCGCCGCTGGATCTTTCTCTTCGCTCACACAGTAATACTACCGTGAGCGGTCGGGCACAACAATACCTATTCCTAAACCAATGTCCTACTTGGTGGTAGAACGTCCTAGTTCGCGGTAGTGAATGACTTTCGGTTCAGAATCGCGACTTGAACCAAAATTATTCATCTGAGAGGGCTTTTGGTGCAAAGCCTCAGAAAGTCTTGACACATCTACATATAGGTGTAGACTGCATATAGCTCCGTTGAGGAGTAAATGAGTTAAAAGTAGTAGATGCGAAGGAGCGTAGAGATGGCTAGCATGGAGAAGACCGGCCGGGCGGCAGAGCAGGTCGCGCGGACGACGCGGGACTTTTACAAAACGTTTCTGGATTACGCGGCGGACCAGCAGGAGCGGAACATCCGGTTTTTCCAGGGCATGGTGAATAGTTCGGTGACCGAGGTTCGGCGTCAGGCTGAGAGCAACCGGCAGATGACCCAGCAGCTCGTGGAGAAGGCTGAGGCGCAGCGGGACGCTTTTCAGACGTTGATCGAGGAGTCGGTCGATGCTTACATGGACCTCGTGTATGCACCGCTGTCGTACTACCGGCAGGGCTTGAGGCTCGTGACTTCGGACAACGGCGGTGGGCAGAGCCGCAACGGCGGGTTGCCGATCAGCAACTACGACGAGTTGAACGTGTCTGACATCTCCAAGCAGCTCGACAACCTGTCGACGGATGAGATCCGGAAGGTCCGGGACTACGAGAAGCAGAACAAGAACCGTGAGACCCTGATCGAGCAGTTCGACCGCAAGCTGCGAGCCGTCTCCTAAAACTCTTCTCAAACCAGGGTACGACTCAGGGACCGGGGCCTAAGCTCCGGTCCCTAACGCTTTGCGTAAGGAAGATAACGGGGCCTCAAAGCGAAGATCCCATTCTGGAAGACCGGCGATGGCGATACCGCTGTCGCAACAGAGAAATCATCAAGGCGTACCGTAGAGTGCTTGTAGAGTGCTCTCAGGTCTCTACCGACAAACTTTTTAGAAGCAGGATCTCCAGCGGGTTGCCGGGCATGAGTAAACACCCGCTATCCTCGTAGCCGAGCTTGCGGTAGAGGTATTGCGCGCGCTGGTCGGACAGGGTAGATGTCAGGACCGAGTCGTAGCCTAGCTTCCGCATCTCTCCTTCCCAAAACGAGATGAGCTGCGTGCCGAACCCTCTACTCCTCAAGTCCTCCTCAACCCACAGCAAGTTCATGAACGGAACGTCGTCCCAGAAGTAGTTGTAGCGTAGGAACCCGACCCGCCGGTCATCCTGGTAAGCGACGATGAACTCGCGCCGGCCTATCTTCTCCCGGATCACGCCGCGGCCAATGTGGTCTTTCTCGACCAGGTAGTCGAGGTCTTCCGGAGACGCGAATGCTACAGCCAGATTATGACTCCTTTCACGTTCCATGTGGCGAACCGGAACAGCGCAGAAGATGCCGTCCGGAACCTGTTCCACTGCCGGTAGCGGCCGGGAGCCGAAACGGCCTCTACCCGCGGCGCATTATAAAGGGTATGGCTAACCCTCCCCCCAGTGCTATACCGACGGCGGCGTAGAAAAACGGATTGCCGGCGCCCAGGATTAGCCCGGCCACCAGCCCGATTACGCCGCCGGTGAACGCTCCCGCGGTGATGGCTGCTATGCTCTGGCTCATCCCTCAACTCCTCTTCTCGGGTTCTAACCCCGCCCGGCTTACACTCCGGGTCCGCTTCTACAACTTCAGCCCGGTAATTCGGTGGCTGACCGTGAAGTTCTAGGGCTACCCCCCGGTCTTGCCGGGACGGACGTGCCGCGTTGCTAGCGGGGCCTGCTTATCTTCGCTCATTTCCTCCGGGCCTTCCAGGTGCTGCGGCAACTCTCCGCCGCCGGGGTACCGGGGTAGGGCGACTTGCGGCTGAGCGGAATGCGGGTGTGCTCGGTGATAAGCAAGGAGACGAAGCCGCGCGGCTGGATCCCGCGGCCCAACTTACCCGGCAGAACGCCCTCGTCGGTCACGAACGTCGAAATACCGAACTTCATGCCGCGCGTTGAACCACAAAGGAGTGCATTAAAAACTTCCCCGGACGGCTGTATAGCCCGGCCCGCCAATGCGTACAGGGAAGCATCACTTTAAGAAATTATTTTTACCAGTTGCCATAATTCATAGGATGCTATACGATAAGCAAACATTTTGACATGTAGCTTAAATGCTAGCGATGAGGTTGGGGACAAAGTCTGGCAATAGCTCGAAATTGAATGGTCCACGGATGATGAATGCAAGAAATAAGCGTAGTACGAGGAGACGAACAGGTTTTGAGAACTTTGGCGGTTGGACTGTTGGCGGCCCTGATATCTCTGACGGCGGTGGCTGTTTCAGGTGGTCCGGCCCTGGCACAGACTACGAGTGGACCCACCGAGGCGCCGGACCTCGTTTCGGTCGGTAACTTCCGCGCGGGTCCACCGAGCGACGACGGCAACCCGCAGACCCTGGTGGACTATACCTTTGATCAGGTCGTCTATCTGAAAGGCGGCGACCGCTCCAGTTTTCACCTGGTGCCGCTCGACGCGGGAGACGCCGTGGATGCCCGGTCTCCGCAGCCCGAGGGGGATGCGGAGGGGGACAACGTGGTAACCGTGCTCTACTCCGGCGACATAGCCCCCGCGGATTACGCCCGCGGCTACGTGGACAGCAACGTAGCCACCTCCCGCCGGCAAGGGGCTAACCGTAAAAACCCGCTGAACATCAACCAGTCAGAGCCCGTGAGCAACAGCGGCAAGACCCAGAACCCGGACCTCATCTCCGCGACCTACGACGGCGGCGACCAGGTAGTCTACGAGTTCGACCAGCCACTCACCACGGACGATGTCATCCAGAATACCAGCGGCCTTCGAGTCTACTTCCCGCAAACGGACGTCAGCGCCATCCGGGACGTCGGAGCCCAGACGGTAAGGCGTGAGAGCCCGACGAATCTGCGGGCTTTCTTCGCCGACGACCTGCCGGGAGGTAAAGACCTGAGTCAGGCTTCGGGAGCGTTCGTCGCGCAGGGCACGGTACAGGCGGCACAGGGCTCCAGGGGTGGTAACGACGGCAAGAACGCCTTTGACGAGTTGGCGCCGCTGCAGAACAGCGGCCGGGCCGTCTGCGCCCCGCCGGAGGGCGCCGGTGGCACGGGAGCCGGCAATGGCCCGACCGCGGCCCCGGACCTCACGTCCGTCGGGAATTTCCGGCCAGGTCCGGCTACCGCCCAGGGCACGCCGACTACGTGCGTGGACTTTACTTTCGACCAATTGGCTTACCTGGTCGGTTCCAACCGGACAAGCTTTAGCCTGGTTCCGCAGAACGGTGGCGACGCCCTTAGCGCCGGGGACATCATTCCCCGGAGTGACCAGGAAGGCGACAACATCGTCACCGCGGTGTTTCCCGGCGACCTCAGCCCGCAAGACTTTCCCCGGGGCTTTCTGGCTACCGGTGTAGTGAGCAGCCGCCAGCAAGGAGCAAACTCCAAGAACCCGCTGAATATTAACCAGTCCGCCGACATCAGTAACGGTGGCAAAACCCAGAACCCCGACCTCATCTCTGCGACCTACGACGGCGGGGATCAGGTAGTCTACGAGTTCGATCAGCCGCTCACCACGGACGACGTTATCCAGAATACTAGTGGATTGCGGGTGTACTTCCCCGAGGCGGAGAACGCTAACAGGATCCGGGAGGCCGGGGCGCAGTCCGTGAAACGCGAGAGCCCGACGAAGCTGCGGGCGTTTTTCGCTGACGATCTCCCGGGCGGTAGAACTCTGGCGGATGCGGCGGGCGCTTTCGTGGCACAGGGAACGGTCCAGGCTGTTCAGGGCTCCAGGGGTAGTAACGACGGTACAAACGCCTTTGATGAACTGGCTCCTCTACAGAACAGTGGCCGGACGGTGTGTGCCGCCCCCGAGAACGTTGGCGGTACGGGAGCTGGTAACGGCCCGACGGAGGCGCCGGACCTCGTTTCGGTGGGTAACTTCCGGGCGGGTCCGGCCACGTCTCAGGGCACGCAGACTACGTGCGTTGACTTTACGTTCGACCAGGTGGCTTATCTAGTTGGCTCCAACCGGACGAGCTTCCACCTGATCCCCGAGGACGCCGGCGATGCTTTGGACGCGGACGACATAGTACCCCAGAGCGACCAGGCCGGCGACAACATCGTTACGGTAGCCTTCCCCGGCGACCTGAGCCCCGCCGACTTCCCCCGCGGGTTCCTCGACAGCAAGGTGGTTACTTCTCGCAAGCAGGGGGCCAATCGTAAGAATCCGCTGAACATCAACCAGTCCGCCGACATTAGCAACGGCGGCAAGACCCAAAACCCGGACCTCGTTTCCGTCCGGCGGGACGGCGACCAGGTACTTTACAAGTTCGACCAGCCACTCACTAACGACGACGTGATCCAGAACACCGGCGGTCTACAGCTCTACTTCCCGGAGACGGATACCAACGCCGTAAGGCAGGCCGGAGCCCAGTCCGTAAAAGAGCTGAACAGCACGACCCTGCGGGCCTACTTCGGGACGGCACTCCCCGGAGGCCGAACGCTAGACGACGCCGTAGGCGGTTTTGTCCAGCAGGGCACGGTACAGGCGGCGCCGGGTTCGGGCGGCGGCAACAGTGGCAAGAACGCCTTTGACGAGCTAACGCCCATCGGGACCACGGGGGCCGAAGTCTGCGCCGCACCCGAAACCGCGGGCGGAACGGGCACGAGTAACGGGCCGACGGAGGCGCCGGACCTTACGTCCGTCGGGAACTTCCGGCGGGGTCCGTTCACGAGCCAGTTCACGCCGACGACCTGTGTGAACTTTACTTTCGATCAGGTTGCTTACCTCAACGGCGGCGACAAGTCGAACTTCCAGATCGTGCCGCTTGACGCCGGCGACGCTATAAGCGGCTCTACGAACGTTCGGGCCGCGAGCGATCAGCCGGGCGATAACATTGTTACCGTCGTTTTCCCCGGTGACCTCGACCCGGCGGACTTCGCCCGGGGCTACGTCGACTCCGGCGTGGTTAACTCCGCGCCCAACAACGTCAGCAAAGAGAACCCCTATAACGTAAATCAGTCGGAGGACATAAGCCCGAACGCCGTTACGAAGAACCCGGATCTAGTACAGGTCTCGCGGGACGGCGACTCTTTCCTCTACAAGTTCGACCAGGCGCTTACCGACGACGACGTTATCCAGAATACCAGCGGCTTGCGGCTCTACTTCCCGCAGGCCCGCCAGGGTAGTACCATACCCGCCGCTGGCGCCCTCCGGGTCGAAGCAGTCAACAGCACGACTTTGCGGGCGTTCTTTAGCAAGGACCTGCCGGGCAACTACGCGCTCTCGGACGCGGTAGGAGCTTTCGTCCAGCAGGGCACGGTGCAGGCCGCCGTCGGGTCGCGGGGCGGTAACGACGGCAAGAACGCCTTTGACGAACTGCGGCTCTCCGGGAGCGTCGCCGGGATATCTCCCGACCGCATAAGGCTCACCTCTATCTGCGTGGATGGGCAGCAGGGCTACAGATTCCGGGTACGCAACCTGAACGAGGGCGGCGCTGTCCCGGCCGGAGCGCTCACCTACGACGTAGCCGGCCAGACACCCTCCGGCACTCTCGGGAAGGTGCCGGCGACCGGCGAGACTTTCTTCTTTGTCGATACCCCGAGCAACCCGACGGTGCGGCTCTTCTATAAAGGAGAGCTTATAGAGACTAAGGCAGCCAACGAGGTAGGTTGCACCACGACCGTCGAGACCCGCGTAGCCAGCTCCCGCGACGACGTGGAGCAGGCGGAAGATAGCGGCAACATGAACTTTACCAGCGGCGACCTGGACATGGCCCGGGCCGGTTCCGAGCAGCGGGTCGGGGTCCGCTTCAAGCTGGAAGTTCCTCAAGGCGCGACCATCGAGAAAGCCTACATACAATTTACCGCAGACGAGAACCAGAGCGGACCGACAGACCTCCGGGTAAAGGCCCAGACGTCCAACGACTCTTCGGCTTTCAACCCCTGGCCCTTCGACCTTTCGAGCCGGCCCACGACCTCGGGCTCCGTACCCTGGAGTCCGGCCGCCTGGGAAATGGGCGCAGCCGGTAGCGCCCAGCGGACCCCGGACCTGACGAGCCTCGTGCAGACGGTCGTCAGCAACCCCAACTGGTCCAGCGGTAACAACTCCGTCTTTATCGTGGCCGGCAGCGGCAAGCGCTCGGCGGTCTCCTACGACACGTCGCCAGCTTCAGCCCCGCTGCTCCACGTCGAGTACTCACAGTAGCCGGTTCCCTTATCGGGGCGGAGTTTCTATAAGCTTCGCCCCGGTCAGCCGGTCAGCACTTCAGCTAATCAGGCGACGGGCTGACCGGCTCTGAGGACTCAAGCCTTGTGTCCAGCACCAGCACGAGCGACGCGGTCCTGGTAGACGAGTAGCATAGCGGCCGCGAGCAGACCGGAGCAGAAAATGAACGCCCCAGAGAAACCTACCGCCCAGACGAGCAGACCTCCGGCGAAAGCTCCGGCGCCGACGCCCCCGTCAAAGGCGACGTTCCACAGCGTGCTCCCGAGGCCGTACTCGGCTTTTGAAACACGCTCCATCGTGAGCACCAGGGTGGCGCTTTGCACGACCCCGAATCCGACGCCGAAGAGTAGGGAGCCGGCTATCATGGCGACTCCTCCTCCGGAGACGAGTACCATCCCGAGCGCGGCTGAGAGCAGCCCTGGGGCGAGCAGCCGGTGGGCGTCGTGGCGGTCGCCGAAGCGTCCGGCCCACAGCCGGAAAAGCGTCGTGGTGGCACCGAGCAAGAACAGTGCTGTCGCGGCCGAGAAGACGCCTGTACCGGGGGCTGATAGTGGCAGAAAGGTTGCTACCGCCCCGAAAGCGACCGTGGTGGGAGCGAAGATCAAGAGCAGCCGCCACAACTCCGGCCGCCGCAGCCCCGTCAGGAAACCCGCGGGGGCCGCGCCACCGTCCTGCGGGGATACCAGTGTGCCGCCGATACCCAGCGTCGCCGCAAAACCGAGAATTGGCACCACGCCGCCGATCACAAAGGCAAAGGAGTACCCTGCGTGCTCGGACAGCCAGATGCCCGACGCGCCACCGAAGACGACCGGCAGGGAGAGGGCAAGGCCGAGTAACCCGAGCATCTCTCCTCGGCGTCCGGGCGGCGCGAGTTCTGTGGCGAGGGCAGCCACGGCTACTATCGCCACCCCGAAGCCCAGACCCCGTACCAGCGTCACGGCCAGTATGGACCCGACCCCGCCGGCCGCCGGGTACAGGAACGCGGGTACTCCAAGGAGTAAGAGACCAGCCCCGAGAACCGTCCGGTAGCCGAAACGCCGCAGCGCCCGGGGCATCTGCACCTGGGCGAGTACGGTCGCCGCCATGAACGTCGCCGTAGAAAGCCCCGCGCCGAAGCTGCCGCCACCGGCCTCCTCCGTGTACAGCGGGATCACCGAGAGCAGGAGGTACAGTCCGACCACACTGGAGAAAGCCGCGCTGAGCACGAGGAGTGCCGGCCCGAGCGGCAGACCGGTACTCCTTTCAGATGCGGGGGTTGTAGGTTCTCGGCCGTTCACACCCGCAGTCTAGCCGGTTGCCGGGGTCGCCGGGACGGAGCGTTAAAGCTCCCAGTCCAGACGCTTCAAGCGTTCAGCTCCCGCCGAAGCCACCGCGTAACCGACGGTCGCCGCGGCGGCGACCCACACCACGGCGGCCCCGGTCGCGGCCAGCCAGAGCGGTATGAAGTTTCCGAGCAGAAAGACCACCCCAAAGCCCAGAGCCGCCAGCAAACCGAGCCCGATAAAGCAGCCGAGCATGAGAAAGCCGCCGGAGGTGGCGGTGGCCTTGTTCGGGTTTTCCCAGTCGAAGTTCGGGAACATGGCCGAGATACCTATGGAGTACAGCCCGACCACGGCGCTACCGGAGATACCGGCCATGAGGCCCACGATAAAACCCGTAACGGAGAAACCAACGGCGATCGAGACCAGCACGCAACCGACCGCCGCGGCCAGCGTACCCACAAAGACCGCCGCCGCCCACTTCCCGGCCAGCAGACGTCCGGCGCTCAGCGGAGCAGCGGCCAGAAACCAGTACCCGCGGCCCTCTATGCCGACCGAGAGCAAGGAGACTTGAGAGGTAGCCAGGGCCGCGAGCCCGCCGGCCGTCAGGTACGGTAGGAGTTGTAGAAAAGGAAACGAGCCTTCGAGGGTGGCGCCCGGCGTGTTTACAACGACGATGCCGGCCAGCATGATAACCGGCACTATGGCGGTCGCCATCCGCCGCAGGTCCCGGGGGAGCGAGAGGATCTCTCGGCTCGCAACGGCCCCGACGTCCGGTGGAAGCCACCCGAACACCTTCTCTACCCAGCCCGAGCTCCGGACCCGGCCGCCGGACTCGGTCGCCCGGGCCCGCCCCGTCGAGTAAGCCCAGGTAGCGGTGCCGAGACACACAGCGTAGAGGATCGTTGAGAGCGCGACCAGCGGGAGAAGACCGGCCAGTAACCGCCCCCACTCTAAGTTAGCCGCCCCCGAGAGCGCGTCTGCCGCCCAACCACCCGGCGGCACGTTCAGTATTGGAGACTGGATCAGGGCCTGGACGGAAGAGAGATTCTGTCCGCCGGTGTCCGAGGGGCCGGTGACCTGTAGCCAGCCCACGTAGAGCAGAGCGCCGAGTAAAGCTCCGATAGCCGCAACTACTTCCTTAGCTTTACCCGCGGGGATCAGACGCATGGAGGGCATGATCAGGAGCACGCAGATTCCAGTCGGGACCATGAGTAACAACACCGAGACCACCGCCAAGACCAGATAGAAGATCACCGAAGCCCCGGTCCCTACTCCGAAAGCGAGCAGTATGGGCAGGGCTATTATCAGGAACAGCGCCGCGTTGCCGAATAGCGTCTCCCAGAACTTGTAGGCGAAGATAGTCCGCTCCCGCACCGGCATTGAAGAGAGAATATCCAGGTCCGTCGAGAGATACATGGTATAGAGCGTGGCCGCGAGCCCCACGAGTGAGAGCCCGACAGCGGCCAGGGTACAGACTCCGGCCAGCAACCGGACGGCCACCTCATCCTGACTTCCGGAGAGCGAGTTAAAGAGCCAGAGGTTAAAACCGAACAGCGTTCCGGCAACTATGAGACCGAAGATACCGCCGAAGACGTACTGGGCGGTCTTTGAGCCACCGCTCTTGAACGTCCGCCAGAAGGTTACGAGGCGCACCCGGCGCATGAGGTACAGGACGCGCCCACGCTTTCTACGGCTCCCTCAGATACTCGGCGACCTCGCGGCCCTCGCTGGAACCCGTCAGGCCGAGAAAGATGTCTTCAAGGGTATTGTCGTCCGAAGCCCGGGCTTTTTCGCGCAGATCGGAGACAGATCCTTCGGCCAGCATGTGGCCGTTCTGGATAATGCCGATCTCATCGCAGAGGCTCTGGGCTATCTCCAGGATGTGGGTCGCCATGAACACCGTACCGCCGCGGGCGGTCAGGCTCCGCAGGATGTCTTTTATGAGGCGGGCGCTGGCCGGGTCGAGCCCGACGGTCGGCTCGTCGAGGAATAATACGTCCGGCTCGTGGAGAAGGGCCGCGGCCAGGGCGCACTTCTGGCGCATCCCGTGCGAGTAGCCGCCAACGAGCTCGTCCGCCGACCCCGAGAGGTCGAACATCTCCAGGAGTTCTCCCGAGCGCCGGTCCGCCTCCCGCCGGTCTACACCGTACACGTCCCCCACAAACCGCAGGAACTCCCGCGCCGTGAGCTTGTCGAAGAGTAGCGGCTCGTCGGGCACGAGGCCCATCCGGCGCTTGGCCTCCAGGGGACTGTTTACCGCGTCCACGCCGGAAATCTCGACCCTCCCTCCGCTAGGGCGCAAGAGCCCGGTGAGCATCCTTATGCTAGTGGTTTTACCCGCGCCGTTCGGCCCGAGAAATCCGTACAACGTCCCCTGCTGTACGGTAAAGTCCAAGCTTTTTACGGCCTGTTTTGAGCCGTAGGTCTTGCTCAGGTTCTCGGCCAGCACCCTGGTCTCCGCCACGAAATCCTCCAGATCAAGCCTTGTACACCTTCTACCATGCACTGTAGCGTAAAGCGGCGGTCGGAGAAAGAGCTACTACGCTCGCTGGCCGGTGGTTTGACGAGGTCGGTATCCGGGAAACAGCCCAGCGTAGGAGTTTTATAGGTCAGTTTTACGTAAGGAGTATAGATGAGCGATCAGGAAGGCAGGTCTGCGGTGACGGCTCCGGCCCCCTACGATGGGTTCGAGTCGATGCCCATCGCCGGGGAGTGGCGCGCCGGGCACGCCGGGAAGACCGCCGAGGACGTAAACCCGTACACCGGAGAGACGCTGCTGGAGATACCGCTCGCCAACGCCGACGACCTCGACGAGGCTTACCGGGGAGCCAAAGAGGCGCAGAAGGAGTGGGCAGCGAAGCTCCCGCAGGAGCGGAGCGAGGTCCTGGACCGGGCGGCCGGGATCATGGACGAGCGTAAAGAGGAGATCGTCGGTTGGATCGTCCGGGAGTCCGGCGGCACCCGGATAAAGGCCGAGATCGAGTGGAGCCTCGTGCGGGCCGGCATGAAAGAGGCCGCGACCTACCCGATGCACATGACCGGAGAGATACTGCCCGCCGACATCCCCGGTAAGGAGAACCGGGTGTACCGCGAGCCCATCGGGGTGGCCGGCATTATCAGCCCGTGGAACTTCCCGCTCCAGCTCTCAAACCGCTCCATAGCCCCGGCGCTCGGCACCGGTAACGCCGTCGTGGTCAAACCGGCGTCCGACACCCCGGTGACCGGCGCGCTGATCCTGGCGAAGATCTACGAGGAGGCGGGGTTGCCGCCGGGCGTATTTAGCGTGACCATCGGCTCCGGCTCCGACATCGGCGACGCGTTCGTAGAGCACCCGGTTCCCGGTCTGATCTCGTTTACCGGCTCTACCTCTATCGGTAGCCACATCGGGGAACTCGCCGGCAAACACATCAAAAAGACCAACCTCGAACTCGGCGGCAACGGCCCGTTTATCGTGCTCGATGACGCCGACCTCGACCTCGCCGTAAACGCGGCCGTCGTCGGTAAGTTTTTGCACCAGGGCCAGATCTGCATGATAGCCGACCGTATCCTGGTAGACCGGTCGGTACACGACGAGTTCCTGGAGCGTTTCGCCGAGAAGGTGTCGTCCCTCAAGGTCGGCGACCCCTCAGAGCCGGACACCGTGATCGGGCCGATCATAAACCAGTCCCAGTTCGACGACATCCAGCAGAGGCTACAGGCGACCCTCGACGCCGGAGCCCGCCAGGTGGTCGGCGGAAAAACCGAAGGGCTCGTGATGCATCCGGTGGTCCTCACGGACGTTACGCCCGACATGCCAGCCGCCAGAGAAGAGAACTTCGGCCCTGTCGCCCCGGTTATGGCGGTGGACGGCGAAGAGGAGGCTATCCGCCTCGCCAACGATACGGTCTTTGGCCTGAGCAGCGCGGTCTTCACCCGCGACGGCGAGCGCGGCGTCCAGGTCGCCCGGCGCATCGAGGCCGGCATGACCCACGTCAACGACCACCCGGTAAACGACGAGCCGAACACCGCGTTCGGCGGCGAGAAGCAGTCCGGCATCGGACGCTTCGGCGGCCGGTGGGCGCTGGAGGAGTTTACGACGGACCACTGGGTCTCCGTCCAACACCAGCCGCGTCCCTACCCGTTCTAACCGCGGGTTCCCGTGGGGGCGGTTACCGGCCGCCCCCGCTACGGGTTTTAAGCCACGGAGTCTACGGCACGCTCCAGGATGGCGAGACCTTCTTCTAGTTCTTCGTCGGTGATCGGGAACGGGGCGAGGGTGCGGATCACGTTCCCGTACTGGCCGGCGGTCAGGAGCATCAAGCCTTCCTGCAATCCTGCGGCCACGATCTCGCCGGTCCGCCCCTTGTCCGGCGTCCGGCTCTCCGCATCTGTAACCAGCTCCATAGCCGCCATCGGCCCCCGCCCGCGCACGTCGCCGACAAAGTCTGGATGCTTCTGCTGTATATCGCGCATCGCGCTCAGGATACGCTCCCCGATAACGTTCGCCCGCGCGAGCAGCCCGTCTTCCTCGAAGGTCTCCAGCACCGCGAGCGCCGCTACGCAGGCCAGCGGGTTCCCGCCGTAGGTAGTACCTAGCCCGCCGGGATGGACGGAGTCCATGATCTCCGCCCTTCCGGTAACCCCGCCTATCGGCATACCGCCGCCTAAGCTTTTGGCCGTCGTCAGGATGTCCGGCGCAACACCTGCGTGCTCGATGGCGAACATCTTCCCCGTCCGCCCGAAGCCGGTCTGGACCTCGTCCACGATGAGCACCACGCCGTGCTCGTCGCAGACCTCCCGCAGCCGGCGCAGGTAGAAGTCCGGGAACGGCACGAAGCCGCCCTCGCCGCTGATAGGCTCTACGATGATCGCCGCCAGGTCATCCGGATGCACGTACCCGGTGAGCGCCCGGTCGATAAACTCGAAGCAATTCCCCTTGCAGCCGCCCGAACAGTCCTGCCCCGACGGGCACCGGTACGGGTAAGGCGCCGGGACCCGGTACACCTCCGGCACGAACGGCCCAAAGTGCTTTTTGTAGGGGTCGGTCTTGCTCGTCAGGCTCATGCCGAGCATCGTCCGGCCGTGGAAGGCATTCTCGAAGGCCAGGATGCCCCCGCGACCGGTGTACGACCGCGCGGTTTTTACCGCGTTCTCGACCGCCTCGGCCCCGGAGTTAAAGAACGCGCTCCGCTTCTCGAAGTCGCCGGGGACCAGCGCGTTAAGCTTCTCGGCAAGCTCGACGTAGGACTCGTATTGGGTCACGTAGTAACAGGTGTGGATAAATTTCTCGGCCTGCTCCCTAACCGCCTCGACCACCCGCGGATCGGCGTGCCCGACATTCGTCACCCCGATGCCGCCGCCGAAGTCTATAAACGTGTTGCCGTCCACGTCCGTGAGCAGCGCGCCGCGCGCCTCCTGGGCAAAGACCGGGGTCGCGATACCGATGCCCGAGGACACCGCGCCGCGCCGCCGCTCCATTAGCGCCCGGCTCTTCGGACCCGGTATCTCCGTCTTGATCCTCTTCGAGTCCAGCATCCTCATACCTCTTCCCATAGCTCTAACCACCGGCAGTATACCCGCAGCGGAGTTTATCCCTCAAAGCTCCGGACTGTACTCCGGCACGTCCATCCGAAACGCGAACAACACCCCGACGACCGTCCACAGCCCAACAATTATCCACTCCGGAGTAATTAGCCCGGACGGCATCCCTGGCAAATACTGGATGGCTATCCCGGCGCTCAACACGACGGCGATGATGCCCACCGCAGGCCCATGCCCGGCCCGAAACGGCCGCTCCATCTCCGGCTCCCGGCGGCGCAGCACCAGGAAGGATATGGCGACCATCAGATAGGCGGTCACTATCCCGAGGCCCCCGGCGTTGACCAGCCAAACCAGCGTGCTACGCCCGAAAAACGGAGCCAGTATGGATAGTCCACCGACCAGGAGGATGGCGTTCGATGGTGTGTTAAAGCGAGGGTGCAACCGCGCCAGGAAACCGGGTAGCATCCCGCTCTCGGCCATCGCGTACAGGATGCGGCTGCCCCCGATCATGAATCCGTTCCAGCTCGTGAGTATCCCGGCGATACCCCCGATCACCAGGATGTTGCCGAAGGTCTCGCTGCTAAAGAGGCTCCGCATCCCGGCGGCCGAGGCCAGGTCCGTATCACCGAGGGCCGACCGGCTCAAGCCGCTGCCGACCCCGATAATCACCACGATGTAGAACGCCGTCGCCATTAGCACGGAGACGATGAGCAGGATGCCGATCTGGCGGAACGGCAGGTTTATTTCCTCCGCCGACTGCGGTATCACGTCGAACCCGACAAAGAGAAACGGCGTCATGAGCACCACCGTCAGCAGTCCCGCGATACCCGCCCCGGAGAACAGCGGTGTAAAGTTCTCCCCGCTACCCCCGACAAAAGTCCCGGTAATGAAAAGGCCGGCAATGCCGAGCAGCCCGAGCACCGCTATAAGCTGGAAGATCGCCGAGGGTTTTATACCGATGTAGTTCAACACCGTAATAACTGCCGCGCCCACGACACCGATGGCGATCCAGGTGGCGTACACGTCGTAGCCGGCGATACTCCACAGAAAGCCGGCCCTGTACCCTTCCGGCAAGAGGTACTCCAGCGTTGTAGGCAGCGCGACCGCCTCGAAAGCCGTCACCGAGACGTACCCGAGCGCGATGGCCCACGAGGCCACGAACGCCCCGAGCGGCCCCAGGGCCCGCCAGGCGTAGTTGTGCTCCCCGCCGGCCTTCGGCATCGCCGAGACCAATTCCGAGTATGTGAGGCCGACAAAGACGACCACCACACCACCTACGAGAAACGCCAGTATAGCCCCTAGGCTCCCGGCCTCTGTAAGCCAGGTCCCGACCAGTGGGACCCAGCCGAAGCCGATCATGGCCCCGAACGCCAGCGCGATGACGTCCCGCTGGCCCAGCACCCGGATGAACCTCTCCCCTTCGTTCACCACTCCTCCTCTGCTAGCTCCCAACTAACCTCTTCCCTACTGTCTGTGGACAGGCTCCGCTTCCTCAGAAGATCGGGACGCCTCCTCGCCTGTCAGCCGCTCATCCCAGACCTCCAGGCGCTCTTCGGGGGTTCTCTGGGTGAGCAGGCTCGCTACGACAAAAACCGCGAGGCTCGTCAAAAGCCCGTAGATTATCGGATCGTTCGAGAGCAGCCCGCGCCACACTAAGAGCGCTATCACTACCACACTGCTGACGGCCATCGAGATCAAGGCCCCTCTGCCGGTAGCTCGCCGCCAGAAAAAGGCACCCACTATGGGTATAAAGAGGGCGCCGACGAGCAGGTCATAGGCGACCGTCAGCGCTCCTACCACGTCCCTCACCACCAGAGCGGTTACGATGACCGCTACGCCGACAACCAGCGTAGAGACGCGGTTAATAAGCAGCTCGGTACGGTCACTCTCGTTACCGCTGTCGCTGCGAGCGTCGTTTTGAACGTCGTTTCGGCCACCGCCGAAGAACCTGACGTAGCCGTCTTCGGCGGCGAGCGTGGCGGCCGCCAGCAGTCCCGAGCTTGCGGTGGACATGATCGCCGAGAGGGCTGCGGCGACCACGAGCCCTGCAAGGCCGATGGGCAGGAGGTTGGTCGCCAGTTGGGCGAAAGCATTGTCGGGGGTCGCGAGGTTGGGAAACAGCGCGGCGGCGATGGTCCCGATCAGGGCGCTGGTGAACCCATAGACCGCGCAGTAGAAAGCCGCGGTGGTCCCGCCCCACCGGGCAACCCCGGGTCCCCGGGCCGTAAAGACCCTCTGCCAGATATCCTGGCCGATCATGATGCCGAAAAAATAGAGGAGAAAGTAAGTGGAGATAGTCCCCCAGCCTATGGAGGTCCAGCCGAGGTATGAGGCAGGCAGATCCTCTTGCAAACCGGAGATTCCACCCACGCGCAACAGCGCTATGGGTAGCAGTACTAGAAAGACCCCGACGGTCATGACGCAGAATTGCAGGAAGTCGGTAAAGGTGATGGACCACATGCCGCCGGCTACCGAGTACAGGACGACGATACCCCCGGCTATGAGGATCGCCCAGGTACGCGAGACCCCGAGGGTGACGTCGAACAGAGTGCCCACGGCGATGGTCTGGGTCACGGCCAGCATCAGCGCGTAGGCGAATACGACGATGGCGCTGATCAGGCGGGCCGAGTCTCCGTAACGCAGGTCCAGGACCTCCGCAACACTGTAGACCCCGAGGTTGGCAAGCCGGGTAGTAAAAAGCAGGGCCAGAGCCAGTAGTCCGAGACTCAACATAAGGACCAGCCACATGCCCGAGATGCCGTACTGGTAGCCGAGGCTCACGCCACCAACCGTCGAGGCTCCTCCCAGGACCAGGGCGCTCAGAGTCCCGACGTACATGGGGGCGCCAAGACTCCTCCCGGCGACCAGAAAATCCTCGACGTTGCGGGCACGTCTCAGACCCAGGTAGCCAACGCCGACCACAACGAGGAAGTAACCGGCGATCACCAGGTAATCGACCACACTCATCCTGGTTTCTCCAGGCTCGCCCGGGCGGCGATCAGGGTCAGTAGCTCGTAAGCTACGTTGGCGGCCAGTAGAGAGGTGATCTCCGCCGGATCATACGCCGGATATACCTCCACCACATCACACCCGGCCATATCCACCCCCTTTAAACCCCGCACTATCTCCTGGGCCTCCCGGCTCGTGAAACCGCCGACCTCCGGCGTTCCGGTGCCAGGAGCGAAAGCCGGGTCCACCGAGTCTACGTCGAAGGAGACGTAGACTCTTTCCTCTCCGACCCGCTCGCGGATGCGGGATATAACGTCCGGTATACCTATGTTCCGTACCTCGTCCATACTTACGAGGTCGAAGCCTAGCTCTAAAGAGTCGTTCCAGTCCCCGGCGTCGTAGAGCGAGCCCCGCATACCGACCTGGATGGAGTTCTCCGGCTTTAGCAGCCCTTCCTCGACCGCCCGCCGGAAGACCGTGCCGTGGTTGTACTTCTTGCCGAAGTAGGCGTCCCAGGTGTCGGCGTGAGCGTCTACCTGGACCAGCGCCAGCGGACCGTGGACCGCGGCCGCCGCCCGGAGTTCCGGCAGGGCGATGGAGTGGTCGCCGCCGAGTACTATCGGGACCACGTCCGCCCGGTGTATCTCCGTAAGTCCTTCTTCTATCCTCGCGTAGCTATCTTCTATAAAGCCCGGCACCACGGGCACGTCGCCGTAGTCTATGACCGACAGGTGCTCGAAGATGGCGACGTCCTGGGACGGGTTGTACGGCCGCAAGAGATGCGAGGCGCTGCGGATACCCTCCGGACCGAACCTGGCCCCGGCCCGGAACGAGGCGCCGGTGTCGAACGGGGCGCCGACCACGGCAGCGTCGGCGTTTTCGAGGTCCCGGACGTGCGGCAGGCGCATAAAGGTGCGCACGCCGGAGAAGCGCGGGGTTTCAAAGGAGTTCGCCGGCTCGTAGCGGGTCACGTTACCGCTGAGCCAGAAGCTTGTTAGCTTCTTCGTGGGGAAGTCCGTGAGCCTCGGCCACCGGTCCGGAGACCAGTTGGCCTCCGAGCGTGGACAGCCCGCGGGCCAGGGCCTCGTCTTCGGCGCAGGCTCCTTCCATGCCGCGGTCCGCAAGCTCCACGAGGAATGGTAGCGTGGCGCTAGTTAAAGCCAGGGTAGAGGTCCGGGCTACGGCTCCGGGGATGTTCGCTACACAGTAGTGGACGACGCCTTCCTCGACGTAGGTAGGGTCTGAGTGGGTTGTCGGGCGGCTCGTCTCTATACAGCCACCCTGGTCTATAGCTATGTCGGCGACCACGCTGCCGGGACGCATGCTGGCTACCATGTCGCGGGTGACGATCTTCGGCGCTTTGGCTCCGGCTACGAGGACGGAGCCTATTACCACGTCGGACTCGGCCACGTAGGAGGCGGTGCGGGCGCGGTTCGGGATCACGAGGTCCACCCGCCCCTCGAAGATGTCCGAGAGGTACGCGAGTCTTTTGGGGTTTATGTCCAGGACCCGCACTATGGCCCGCATCCCGACCGCTATCTTGGCCGCCTCAGTGCCGGATACACCGCCGCCGATGATCGTGACCTTCGCCGCCGGTGTACCGGGTACCCCACCGAGCAGGAGCCCCGCCCCGCCCTGCGGGCTCTCTAGGTGATACGCCGCGGCCTGTACCGACATGCGTCCGGCGACCTCGCTCATCGGCGTCAGGAGCGGCAGCGAGCCGTCCGGCAGCTCGACGGTCTCGTATGCGATGGCGTTTACCCCGCGCTCCATAAGAAACTCCGTCAACCCTTTGTCGGCTGCGAGGTGGAGGTAGGTAAAAAGCTCCTGACCCTCGCGGAAGAGGTCGTACTCCTCCGGGGTGGGTTCCTTGACCTTTACTATGAGCCCGGCGGCCTCGAAGACTTCTGCAGCTGAGTCCAGTATGCGGGCTCCGGCGTCGGTGTACTCGGAGTCGGGGAAACCGGCCCCGTCTCCGGCTCCGGACTGAACGACGACCTCGTGGCCCGCGTCTATTACCTCACGGACGCCGTCCGGTTGGATGGCGACCCGGTACTCGTTATCCTTGACCTCTGATGGAACCCCGATCACGGTGCTCATGTCCTGCTCCTCCCGCTTGTGCTGCAGGCTGCTTATCAGGGCTACCTTATAGCAGGACCGCAGCAAACGCGCAATTCCTCGATTCCAGGAGCCCCGGAGCACGGTTCTGGACGGTCGCTAATACCCGTATACTTAGAGGCCGGGCAAAGCTCCAACGAGAAGCCGGTGGTCGATACGGTGCCGAAAAAAGAGTTCTCTACAAGAAAATTCTCTCGGCCGGCAGGACGTGCCCCACGCACGAGCCCGCCCGAAACGTTCGGGCAAACGTACCGCCGGTCTTCTAGTAGCCCATGACGGACGGCGGCTTTCTAGACGCCCTGCTCTCCATGCCGGTCCTGACAGCCCCGAAGGTCTCCCCGGATGGCCGGTGGGTAGCGTGGAGCTGGTTCCGGCTCGCGGGTAGCTCCGCGGCCGACGTCTTTGCGGCTCCCACGGACGCCTCCTCCCCGCCGGTCCGCCTGACCTCCACGGAAGACGATACGCTCGTGGTGTCGTGGACCCCGGACGGGGCGTCACTCATCGTCTCCCAGGACCACGACGGCGACGAGCGTGACCGGCTCTACAGGGTAGACCTCGACCGGCCGGGTGTCTTGCAACCACTGACCGGACCGAACCCGAACTACTATATCCGGGGCGGCCAGCTACACCCGAACGGCCGCTGGCTGGTGTACGCAGCGAATATAGACGACGCGTCGGGAGAGGAGATAGAACAGCCCCTGGTATACCGTCAGGACGTTTCTAGTGACCGCTCGGACGAGTACCAGGTTCTAGCCCGTCCTTCCAGACCTTGTTTCCCGGACCCGCGTTTAAGCCCGAGTGGCGAGCATGTCCTCTACCACCGGAGCGACCGCCACCCGGCCGGCCGGCAGGTCTGGCTCGTAGGCATCGGGGGCACCGGGGACCGGGAGATCCTGAACTTCGGTCCCCGCACCAAGGTCTCAGCCTCCTGGCTGCCGGAGACCGCGAACGAGCGGGTACTCTTTACCGTGGAGTCCGGCACCCACCGCAGGCTCGGAATCTACGACCCGGGAGATGGGAGCGTCCGGTGGATTTTGGATGACCCGCAACGCAATCTGGAGTACACCTTTGCGCCGCCAGCGGCGACCGGCGGTCCGGTCGTCGCGGTCGAGGTCGAAGAAGCGCGGGTAAAAGCTGCGCTTATCGACCCCGACACCGGCAGAGAGGAGCGCCCGCAATGGTCGCCTGAGTCGGGCAATCTGATACCGCTCTCCCCCACGAGCGATGGAGCCTGGGTCGGGATGAGCTATGGTGCCCGCCAGCCGCCGGACCTTCTCCGCTTTACCGCGGACGGCTCCCCCGCCAGCGTCACCCGGCTACAGGAGCGCACCCCACTGGACCTTGGACGTCTCGCCGCCGCCGAAGACTACCGCTGGAACTCGGGAGACGGCTTAGAAGTGCAGGGCTGGCTGTACCGGACGCCGGAGTCAGCGTCCGCCGAGGGTACTATCGTCCTGATCCACGGCGGGCCGACGAGCCACGCCGAAGACCGCTTTAACGCCCAGGTGCAGTATTTCGTCTCTCGGGGCTTTAACGTACTAGTCCCGAACTACCGGGGCTCGACCGGCTTTGGGCTAGATTTCCAGGAGAAAATAAAAGAGGACGGCTGGGGCGGCAGGGAGCAGGAAGATATAAAGAGCGGCATAGAAGCCCTCATCCGCGACGGCATCGCCGCGCCGGGACGGGTCGGCGTTACCGGGACCTCCTACGGCGGCTACTCGGCGTGGTGGCAGATCACGCACTCCTCCCCGCACCTCGTCGCCGCCGCAGCCCCCGTCTGCGGCATGACCGACCTCGTAGTCGACTACGAGACTACCCGCCCCGACCTCCGGCCCTACAGCGAAGAGATGATGGGCGGCTCCCCCGAAGAAGTCCCCGACCGCTACCGCGAACGCTCCCCGACAAACCACCTGCAAAACATCCGGGGCCGGCTCCTCATAGTCCAGGGCCAAAAAGATCCGAACGTGACCCCCGAGAACGTCGCCGCGGTAACCAAAGTTTTAGAACAATATTACATACCCTATGAATTATTGACGTTCGAGGACGAGGGTCACGGTATATCCAGGCCGGAGAATCTGAAAACCCTGTACCCGCGTTTGGCGGACTTCTTCGAGGAAACATTTGCGCATCCGAGTCGGCCCCGGGAGTAGAGAGTAGTATCGCTAGTCTGGTGAATTTATCTCGATAGGAGGTAGACGACGGACATACCGGAGCGGGTAGCGCCGGGAGTGTACCGGGTAGCTGTGACTTGCTTACAAAACGAGATCTCATTACTCCTGGTAGTAAGAGGATAGGCTTTACACTGGTGGATACCGGCGTCAGCGGCAGCGCCGCCCGCATTAGAGACGCTCTCGCCGCACCTAGCCGGGGACCGGAAGACCTTAACAAATTTACCCGACCCACCGGCACGACGACCACATCGGCGGCCTGCCAGGTGTACTGGAGTGGGCACCGGAGGCCAAGGTCATCGCCCCCGAGCACGAGGCGGAGGTCATCTCCGTCAGTCGAGGGTTTGACCCGTCGAGCAGCCCGGTCCTCCGCTGCCCCTCCCGCAACGCAAAGCCGCCGGGCGTACCGGTAGGTCGCGTGGTCCACGAGGGCGATGCCGTGGCCGGCTTTCAGGTGTTCTCGACTCCGGGCCACACACTCGGGCACACCTTCCTCATATACAACCACACGCGGAGAGTTCCCAGCTTTGTCCTACCGGTCTATAAAGTCGTAGACCGAGTTCAGGAACGCCGTCAGGTTTGGAGAAGGGTTATCGCGTCTCCAGGCTACGACCAGCTCCAGTTCCGGCTCCGGATCTACGAGGGGTCTGAATACCACGCCGCTATTCTCCGGCGGCGGGTCCGGGGGCGCGGCTACTATGGCTATACCCGTACCGGCGGCCACCTGCCGATACGTGGTCGCCCTGGAGTAGATCTGGGTGTCTGTCCTCTGGATTACCCGTGGATTAAAGCCGGCTTCGTTGCAGCACGACATCACGTAGTCGTAGCTGTCGGGGTCGAGGCGGCTGGAAAACAGGATCAAGGTCTGGTCCCGTAACTCCCGCATCGGCACCTGCCGCCGGGCCGCCAGAGGATGATTTGCAGGCAACGCAGCGACAAGTCCAACGGTCATGACGTGCTCTTTCTCAAGCGCCGCCTCGCCTACCGGGGTCAGAACAAAACCCGCATCAAGGGACCCTCCCACGATCCCGGCTACCTGCTGTCGGGTGTGCTGCAACGTGGGCACCTCGTGCTCTACCAGGTTTACGCCCGGCGCCCGCTCTTTAAAGCCTTGCAGGATACTCGCGGCGGGGATGTGGTTTACGTACTCCGGGAAGCTGACTTTCAGTTGGTTGGGTTCAAGGCCACCCACCTCGCGGGCGGCCCGGACGCTCTGCTCTACCTGCACCAGGGCACTCCGGATACCCGGAAGCAGTGTCTCACCAACCCGAGTCAACTCGACACTGCGTTTGTCGCGCCGCAAAAGGGTAAGACCGAGTTCCACTTCGAGCTTGCGGATCTGCTGGCTCAAAGCTGGCTGAGACAGATATAATTTGCTGGCCGCCCGACTAAACGACAGCTCTTCCGCCACCGCGACAAAGTACCTGAGCCGTCTAAGCTCCACGTAACGTCCGATCTCCGCTCACGGGTCTTCCGTGACCGGTATTGTACCGCGCCGCCACTAGCGCCTGATAGCGATAGAGCGCCCCGCCTGCTCCGGACGGGACAGGCTATAGTGGGACTCCTGAATCCTCTGCAAATACGTCGCCACTTCCTCCGGGAACGGCACCGAGCGCGACTCGGTCGAGTCCACGTTGAGCAGCATAAACTCCCCGGTTGCGAGCAGCCCTCCCTCTTTCGCGTGATACATCGCATGGAAAACGTGCACGCGTTGGTGGTCCACGTCCAGTAGCTGGGTTGTTACAAGTAGCGGCTCCGACTCCCGAGCTTCCCGCAGATAGCTTATGTGGGCTTCCAGCGTGTAGAGCGACTGCCCACGACGCTCGCGGTATCCGGCGTCCATCCCGATAAAGTCCAGCAGGGCGTCAGTGGTATAGCCGAAGACCAGCACGTAGAAAGCCTCGCTCATGTGCCCGTTGTAGTCCACCCACTCCGGCCGGACCTCCGTTTCGTACAGGCGCAGCGGCGCCTCAAAAGATGTCTCAGCCAGCGCCATTTTTACCCGCGCTAGTAGTGGTCTCGTTCCCAGGCCAGTACTCCCTTACCAGTTCCAGAAGCCGTACCAGGAATTCGTCGCGGCGGCGCTCCAGCTCGGCGGTCGAGCGCCCGGCGGCCTGCTCTTTTGTGCCCGCGACCATCCTCTCTGAAAGCTCGTCGGTCAGCTCCGGAGCTTCTAATTTCGTCCAGGGCGCTTTCAGGGCGGGCCCGAACTGCTCCAGCATGTGTGTCATGCCTTCTTTACCACCTGCCAGGTGAAAGGTCAGGTTGACCCCCATGAGCGCCCACCGCAGGCCGGGACCGTAGACAATGGCGTCGTCTAGCTCGCCGGTCGTGGCGATGCCGTCCGCGACCAGGTGCAGGTTCTCGCGCCAGAGCGCCTCCTGCAGCCGGTCCGAGACGTGGCCCTCGATCTCCTTTCTCACGTGCAGAGGCTTCATGCCGATGGCCTCGTAGAACCGGATCGCCCGCTCGATATTCTCCGACGAAGTCCGCTCCCCGCCGACGACCTCGACCAGTGGCAAGAGGTACACCGGGTTAAAGGGATGCCCCACCACCACGCGCTCCGGACGCTGGCACTCCGACTGCAGGGTCGAGGGCATAAACCCGGAGGTGCTGGAGGCGATGATGGTTTCCGGGCGGGTCGCGCCGTCTACTTGCGCCAGGAGCTTTTGTTTAAGCTCCTCTCGCTCGGGGGCGCTCTCCTGCACGAAGTCCGCCTCCGCGACCGCTTCTTCGAGGTCCGGGGTAAAGCTGAGGTTCTCCAGGCCCGCGCCGGGGGAGAGGCCGACGCGTTCCAGGGCCGGCCAGGCGTTCTCGATGCTGGATCTCAAGGTGTTCTCAGCACCTTCCGCGGGATCGGTCGCAGTTACTTCCAGGCCGGCCGCCAGGCACCGGGCCGCCCAGCCGGCCCCGATCACCCCCGTTCCCACCACGCACACCCGGCGCACGCCGTTACTCTGGCTGTCCGTCAAGTTATTCCATCCTTCCGTCTGGTAGAGCCGGTTTACACGAACGCCTTCAGGCCCAGCTTGTCGCGGGCTTCGGACGGGGAAAGCGCCCTCGCACCGAGAGATTCCACGATACCGACGGCCTTTTCCACGAGTTGGCCGTTGCTGGCGAGGACGCCTTTTTCGAGGTAGAGGTTATCCTCCAGACCGACCCGCACGTGGCCGCCGAGCAAGACCGACTGGGCCGCCATCGTCATCTGGTGCCGCCCGACGCCGAACGCCGCCCAGTGGGCGCCTTCGGGGAGCATGTTGCGCATCGCGAGCATCGTCTCCGGGTTCGCCTCCGCCGCCCACGGCACGCCCAGGCACAATTGGAAAAACGGCGGGTCGTCCACCAGGCCGTCCGCGATGAGTTGTTTGGCGAGCCAGACGTGGCCGAGGTCAAAGCACTCAAGCTCCGGCTTGACCCCGGAGGACTGGATAAGCGCCGCCTGCCGCCGCACCCAGTTCTCCGTGTTCAGATATACAAAGTCGGCAAAATTGTACGAGCCGCAGTCGAGGCTGCACATCTCGGGCAATAGTTCCCCTACGGGGGCGTGACGCTCTTCGGGGCTTTGCACGTCGGTGCCCGGCCCCCCGACACCCGGCTCGTCGTCGTTCGGGAAGAAGTCTCCCCCGCCGCCGGCGGTAAGGTTGACGACCACGTCGGTACCGGACTCCCGGATGCGCTCCACCACCTCCCTGAACAGCGCCGGGTCGTTGGTCCCGGCTCCGGTCTCCGGGTCCCGGACGTGGATGTGCGCGATAGCGGCCCCGGCTTCTGCCGCTTCGATGGCGGCGTTGGAGATCTCCTCCGGCGTTACCGGCATGCCGGGGTGCTTACCAACGGTGTCTCCGGCCCCGGTGACGGCACAACTGATTATTACCTCTCGGTTCATCTAGACTCCTTGTAAATAATGCTTATCCGATGCGCTATCTCCCCCGCCACTCGGGCTCCCGGCGTTCGGCGAAAGCCCTCGGGCCTTCGAGCGCGTCTTCAGAGGAGAGCATCCTCTGGTAGGCGGTTATCCGGCCACTACGGAGGATGGCGTAGGCGTCCTCCACACAGAGGTCTTCGGTGTGGCGCAGCACCTCCTTTACCGCGGAGGTCGCGAGTGGCGCGGCGGATGAGATCCTGGCCGCCAGGGCGTGCGCGGTCTCCGTAAGCTCAGCCGCCGGGACCACCGCGTTGACGAGCCCCCAGCGGGCGGCTTCCTCGGCGGGCATCCGGCGCCCGGAGAGCAGCATCTCGGCGGCTATCGTCCGGGGGATGCGCCGCGGCAACCGGAATACCCCGCCGGCGTCCGGGATAATGCCGAGCGTGACCTCGGGCAGGGCGAACTCTACATGCTCCGCAGCGACTAAAAGGTCGCAGGCGAGCGCCAGCTCGAAGCCGCCGCCGAACGCCAGCCCGTTAACGGCGGCGATGACCGGTTTGTCGAGGCCGAACATCTCGGTCAACCCGGCGAACCCGCCCGGACCGTGGTCCGCGTCCGCCGCCTCGCCCCCGGCCGCCGCCTTTAAGTCCCAGCCCGCGGAGAAAAACCGCTCCCCGGCCCCGGTCAACACGGCCACCCGCAGCTCCGGGTCGTCGCCGAACGCCAGAAAAGCGTCGGCCAGCTCCCGGCTGGTAGCCGCGTCGATGGCGTTAGCTTTGGGGCGGTCCAGGGTGACTTCCAGCACCCCGCCGCGCCGTTCGGTGCGGACAGCGTCCCCGCTCATTCGGGCTGCATCCGGATGAGGGCGTCGGCGGCCACCGCGCCCTCGCCGCGCCGGAGTACGAGCAGTGGGTTGACGTCCAGTTCCTGGAGGCGGTCGCGGTGCTTTTCGGCGAACGCCGCGACGGACAGTATGGTTTCTATAGCAGCCTCCCGGTCCCCCGGTGGCTTTCCGCGGTAGCCCTCTATAAGCCTGGCTACTTTAAGGGAGTCTAGCGCTCGCGACACGTCTTTTCTCCGGGCCGGTAGGAGCACCGTCGCGGAATCGTCTACGAGTTCCACCAGGGTGCCCCCAGACCCGACGACCAGGGCGAGCCCGAAACGCGGGTCGCGCTTGAGGCCCACGATCAACTCCGCCACGGCGTCGCCGACCATGCGCTCGACGAGGAAACGCCCGCTGCCGTTCGCGAGCGTAGCCGCACTGATGCTCTCCGTTGCCTCTTCTACAGCCCGGGCGTCAACGAGGCTCAGGGCCACGCCTCCTACCTCGCTCTTATGCGCCAGCCCCGGCTCTACGGCCTTGACCGCGACCGGAAAGCCGACCTCTGCGGCGGCCTCCGGGGCCGCGGTAGCGGAAGTCAACCGGGCCTCCGGGACCCGGACGCCGAAAGCGGCTAGCTGCCGCTTGCTGTCCCACTCGTCGAGGAGTTGCGGCGTCTCCGGCGCGCTACCGGGAAGCGAGGGCAGGAGAATACGCGCAGCGCCTTCTTCGGCAAGCTCCCGCCGCCGCTCGCCGTACCAGGCGGCGGCGCTTAGGGCGGATACGGCCTCCGGCAGCCCCTGTAGCGGAACTACCCCGCCGGAGAGCAGCTTCTCCCGGGCCTCCGACGGCAGCAACTCGGGCATCGTAGAGGCTACGGCCGCCGGTACCCCGATGCACTTGCCGACGACTACCAGGGCGTCGGCAGCGGTGTCCCAGGCTTCGGGGTCTCCGCAGCCCGGCCGCGGGTAGTCGAGTATAAGCACCACAGCGTCAAAGCCGCCCTCCATCACGGTGGTGAAGCAGCGGTCGAGCTTCTCGAAGTCGCCCCACACGGCGGTGTTGTAGTCGAGCGGGTTCGAGACGCTCACGAAGTCGCCGAGTTGCTCCTGCAAGCCCTCGCTCCGGTCTTTACCGAACTCCGGGAACGTGATCCCGAGCGGGGTGGCGAGGTCGGCGAACAGGGCAGAGTCGCCGCCGGAAGCGGCAACCACCCCGAGCTCTTTCCCGTCCAGAGGCCCGGAGGTCGATAGGAGCTTTAGCGTCTCAAAGAAAGCGGTCAGCGAGGGAGCGCGGACGATACCGAGCCGGTCGAAGAGGGCGTCGTAGAGGTCGTCGGGCACCGAGAGCGAGCTGGTGTGGCTCAGGGTGAGCCGGCTGCCGGTCTCGGAGGAGCCAGACTTCAGCGCGACGAGCGGCACACCCTTTTCGAGCGCCCGGACCGCAGCGCGGCTAAAGCCCTCCACGTCCTCTATCCCCTCGATGTACATCCCGATGGCCGAGACCCGCGGGTCTTCCAGGAGAACGTCCACGTAGTCGCCGATGCCCAGCACGGCCTGATTGCCGATGCTTAGAGTGTGGCTCACGGGCAGGGAGCGGTCGGTCATAGTGGCGTTCAGGCTTATGTTGCCGCTCTGGCTTATGACGGCGACGCCCTCCTCGACAGGCCCGCCGCCGTGGAGGTCCGGCCAGAGCGCCGCGCCGTCGAGGTAGTTTATAAAGCCGTTACAGTTGGGGCCGACAACCGCGAGGTCCCCGGCGGCCTCTACCAACGCCTCTTGCAGCACCTGGCCGTTCGGTCCCAGCTCGGCGAAGCCCGCGGCGTGGCAGACGCAGCCGCCTGCGCCGATGGCCGAAAGTTTCCGGACGACCTCGACGGCCGCCTCGCGGCGGATACCGACGAAAGCGGCGTCCGGTGGCTCCGGCAGGTCGGCGACGGAGGGGTAGCACGGTTGCCCGGCCACCTCCTCGTATTTCGGGTTAACTACCCAGATCTCTCCCTTGTAGCCGAGCTTTCGGCAGTTGCGGATGCGGGCTTTTATGTCCCCGCCCCCGACAAACGCGATGTGCCTCGGGTAGAGGAGTCGCTTTATGTTTGCTCGTCGTTTCTCCTGGTTCACCGTCGGGCTCCGATCTAGCATCGCTAGCCGGTGTAGACGGCGAGGCCGCGCTTTTTGATCTGGCCGCCCACGATCATGCGTTGTATCTCCGACGTGCCCTCCCAGATGCGGTCGGCCCGGGTGTCGCGCCACAGCCGCTCGACCGGGTTCTCGCGCTGGTAGCCGCGGCCGCCGAAGATCTGCAAAGCCTTGTCGCAGACCCGGTTCGCCGTCTCCGAGCAATACAGCTTGACCGCCGAGGCGCGGGCGTGGGCCAGCTTCGGGTTGTCGTTGTTGTAGGCTATTTCCCAGCACACCCGGTAGAGCATGCTCTTGGCCGCCAGAATTTCGACCGCCATGTCGGCCAGCATGAACTCGATGGCCTGGAAGTCCCGGATCTGCTGCCCGAACTGCACCCTCTCTGATGCGAACTCGTTGGCTAGCTCGGTCGCCCGGGTCGCGGCCCCCACGCAGCGCCCCCCGATAGCCAGCCGCCCCTCGACAAACCAGTCTTTGGTCAGGTCAAAGCCCCCGCCGACCTCGCCGAGCAGCTTGTCCTCACCAACCTCGACGTTGTCGAAGATGAACTGCGGGCGCGGCCACACGTAGTGGTAGGTCGGGTTCCCGATGCGCTTGATGCTCACGCCGGGAAGGTCCTTATCCACGAAAAAGAGCGCCGGCCTTTCCGGGTCGCCGTCGACGTGGGCGTGGACGAGGAAGTAGTCGGCCCCGCCACCGTCGGTAAACCACTTCTCGCCGGAGATCCGGAACCCACCGTCGACCCGGTCGGCCCGGGTCCGCACCGAGCGCACATCGGAGCCAGCGCCGGGCTCGGTAATAACGTACGCGTCCCGGCGCTTCATCTGGCAGGTCGGGATCAGGTACTCTTGCTTCTGCTCCGGGGTGGCGAACTTCATCGCCGACGCCGGCTGGTGCGGGATGGTCCACAAAGCGTTGGTCGCCCGGCCGAGCTGCTCGTTCAGAAGCATCTGCTCAAAGACGTCAAACCCCTGCCCGCCATCCTCCGGCGGGTGGTTCACCCCGTTAAACCCCCAGTCGTAAACCGACTGCGTGATCGCCGCGACGCTTTCTTCCGACAAACCGTTGTTCAGCTCGCACTCTAGCTCATAGGGATGCAAAGCTTCTTCAACAAACGCCCGGGACTTCTCCTGAAGCGCCCGGTGCTCGTCGGACAGAGCGAAATTCGTACTCTCGGATACGGTGGAATCCATCTAGCCTCCTAGTTAGCTGACTGTCAGGCACAGAGCCTGCCATTACTAGAAGTATTTCTAGGTTTTTACCGTCCGGAAGTCCAATAGCTTTTCTAGGGTTTATTATAACGAACGCTTATAACAGAACGAAGCTGTTAATAGTTTATTGAGGAGATTGTGCCCTGCGCGGTGGCGCAGAGCTTCTCTTCTCCGCCCTCCGTAACCGAGAGGACGTCGCAGCGGCCTACGGCCTGTCTTTTACCGGCGTACACGACCGTGGCCCGGACGACGAGTTTGTGGCCGCTGGCCGGGCGGAGGAAGTTGATCTTGTACTCGGAAGTAAGCACCTCGGTATCTCAAGGACCGCCCCCTCTTCGGAGAAGGAGATGAGCTTCGTCCCGAGCAGCCGGCTGAAAGGTTGGGCATCGAGCACCTGCTGACCGGTATTCAGGAACTCTTCCACGCGCCAACCTTTCTCCGGGTAACGGAATACGCAAGGTACAAGCTCTGGAGCGTACCGTCCACATTAATCGTGAGAGGTTATAAAGCCGGTGCCTAGTCTCCGGGCAGCACGGTGCCCCGAAGCTCGGAGCCGAGATTTCCTTCCGGATTGGCCCGGGTGGGCAGGCGCTCTACAAAAGGCATCAGGTCACTCCTGACGACCTCGAAGACGCGACGCAGTTCCGCCACCGGGTCCGGGTGCTCGTCTACCCGCAGGTCCAGGTAAGAGTACGGCTCGTGGTGGACTACGTAGACCGCAGCGCTCTGCCGCCCGCGCTTGTCGCCGCCCGCCGCCTGTCCCGCTTCCAGCGCCCGCACCAGCCGTTCCGGGAACCACTCCCCGGCCGTAGCCTCAAAAGTCTCGGCCATCGCGTTGATAGTGTCTTCCCCGACCAGCAGGTTGCCCGCTACGACGTAGCCGTCTCCGGTCCGGTGTCCGCGCCAGGGGTCGCAGCCCTCACCGGTGTAGGCCGCCGCGTGTCCCGTGGAATCGACCACGAGCAGTTGTCGGCGTTCGGGCTCGTGGTCTGAGGCGAGGAGGGCGCGGATGGTCTTTTCCGCGCCGTAGCCCTGCTGCAAGATGTTCAGTCCGTCGAGGCCGAAGAGCGGGTTGGCCCGGGCCTGGGTCACTATCGCTCCGACCCCGGCGCGGGCGTAGTTGGTGATCGCGCCGACCGCCGGGACTTTAGTGCTCACGGAGATCCCGAACATACCCGACCCGGGGTCGTGGGCGGCGATCGAGAACGTATTGAACTCTAGCAGCGGGATCCTCCTAAGGACGTTCTAGACTACCGCATATTAGCGGAGCACTCACCGATTTGGAGCTTAGATCCCGTGGGTCTGGAGCCAGAGTTCGAGCAGGCCCAACTGCCAGAGCTTGTTGCTGCCGAGGCGGGTCCGCTCGTCGTTTGGCGCGTCGAGCAGTCGCCGGACATAACTTTCCTGAAACAGCCCGCGCTCTCGGGCTTCCGGGGCGTGCAGGGCTTCCCGGACCATATCCAGGTAGCGGCCTTCCAGGTGCTTGAGCGCCGGGACCGGAAAGTAGCCCTTCTCGCGGTCTATGACCTCGTGCGGGATCACCCGCCGCGAAGCTTCCTTGAGGACGCCTTTACCGTCCTGCTCTAGTTTCAGTTCCGGCGGGCAGGCCGCGGCCAGTTCGAAGAGGTCGTGGTCCAGGAATGGGACCCGGGCTTCGAGGCCCCAGGCCATCGTCATGTTGTCCACGCGCTTTACCGGGTCGTCTACCAGCATTACCCGGCTATCCAGCCGCAGTGCGCGGTCAAGCGGGGTCCCGGCCCCCGGACGGGCGAAGTGCTCCGCGACGAAAGAGCGGCTCACGTCCTCTCCGGCCAGGTACTCGGGGTTTAGAGCCTCGGTCATCTCCGAGCGGGACCGGTCAAAGAACTCGCCCTCGTAAGTGTCCAGACCGTTACCGCCGGCGGAGCCAGCTTCGCCGCCGGCTCTGCCAAACTCTCCCATCGGCGGGTACCAGTCGTAGCCCGCAAAGATTTCGTCCGCCCCCTGCCCGGACTGGACCACCTTGACGTGCTTTGCGACCTCCTGGGACAGCAGGTAGAAACCTATTACGTCGTGGCTGACCATCGGCTCGCTCATCGCGTGGATAGCGCCTTCGAGGGCGGGGAGCATCTCGTCGCTGGATATGAGGAGCTGGTGGTGCTCCGTTCCGTAATGCTCTGCGATAAGGTCCGAGAACTCGAACTCGTCACCCTCGATACCCCCGACGGACTCAAAGCCGACGCTGAAGGTCTGGAGGTCTTTCTGTCCCAGCTCCGCGAGCAGCCCGACGATAATGCTGGAGTCCAGCCCCCCGGAGAGCAGCACCCCGACCGGCACGTCGGCGACCATCCTCCGCTCGACCGCCGTGCGCAGCGAGTCCAAGACCGCCTCCTCCCAGTCGCCCGCGGACATCCCGCTGTAGGCCGGGTCCCGGTCGAACTCCGGGTTCCAGTACTCCCGGCTGCGGCGGGTGCCGTCCGGCTCGACGGTCAGCAGGGTCGCTGGAGACAGCCGGCGCACGCCCTTGAGTATGGTGCGCGGAGCCGGGACGACGGAGTGGAACATCATGTAGTGGTGGAGCGCCACCGGGTCGATGGCCGTGTCCACGCCACCGCCGGCGAGCAGCGCCGGGAGGGTAGAGGCAAAGCGCAGAGCGCCACCGCCCGTCTCGGCCAGGTACAGCGGCTTTATGCCGAGCCGGTCCCGGCCCAGCACGGCCCGCCCGGAATCCCGCTCCACGATGCAGAAGGCGAACATACCCTTCAGGCGCTGCACAAAGTCCTCGCCCCAGCGGTGGTAAGCCTTCAGGATAACCTCGGTGTCACTGGTCGAGAAGAACTTGTAGCCTGCGGCGGAGAGCTCTTTGCGCAGCGCCGGGTAGTTGTAGATACAGCCGTTAAAAACGATGGTCAGGCCGAGGGTTGGGTCCGTCATCGGCTGGGCGGCGCACTCGGAGAGGTCGATGATCTTTAACCGCCGGTGTCCGAGCGCCGCCGGTCCTTGAGACCACACGCCGCCGCTATCCGGACCGCGGTCTCCCATGGTCTCGTTCATGCGAACGACGGCCCTAACGTCCGCCGGACCTTTAGCGCTCAACTCCCCGCAAATGCCGCACATATCAGTCCTCCAGGACCCAGGTGTCTTTAAAGCTTCCTCCGGACGAAGAGTTGACCACCCGGGTGCCGGGCTTCGCCACCCGCGTCAGACCACCGGACATCACGTAGTCCACCCCCGGCAGCACGAAAGCCCGCAGGTCCACGAAGGACTCCGTAGGCTTCGAGCCGTCACCGTCGTCGAGGACGTGCGTCGAGAAGTCCAGGCACTCCTGCACGATAAACCCTTCCGGGTTCTCCCGCACATCGCGGCGGGCTTTTTCCAGGTCATCCCGGCTCGCCTCCGGCCCGACGACGACCCCGAGGCCGCCGTACCCTTCGCGGGGCTTCAAAACCATCTCCGGCAGGCGCTCCAGGGCTTCGGAGCGCCGCTCGGGGTCGGCGAGGGAGATGGTAGGGACGTCGTCCAGGACAGGTTCCTCGGAGAGGTAGTGACGGATCATGGCCGGAACGTAGGGAAAGACCGCCTTGTCGTCTACGACCCCGACCCCGGGCGCGTTGGCGAACCCGATGCCTCCTTCCCGGTACACGCGCTCCAATCCCGGGAGGTCGGCCACCGCGCAATCGTCGTCCATGCGCCAGTAGACTACATCCACCCGCTCGCCGTCGCGGCAGTCCACCACTCCGCCACCGCTGACCCGGTACCCGTCGGGCGTTAGCAACCGGAACCCGCACGCCTCCGCGATGCGACGGTGCTCAAAGAACGTTGAGTCCTCCGGGCCGCCGGTAAAGACGGCGATGGTCGGGTCCGCAACGTCCGGGGGAGCCGCCGACTCCAGGGAGGCCCGCAGCATCCCGTAGTAGCCCTGTAGTTCGCCGACCCGGTAGGGTTCAAAGGTCTCGCCGAAAGCGTCCAGCCCGGCCCGGCGGACGGCTTCCGAGTAGGCGACGCCGCTCGGCACCCGGACGTTGTCCTCCAGCACGACGTATCCGCCGTCCCGCAGGTGTACGACGTCCGGCCCGTAGACGTGTACGGGAGTTGCCAGCGCGGTCTCCGGCAGCAACTCTGGGCGGTAGAAGGTGCTGCTCCGCATTACTTCGTCCGGGACTATGGGCTGCTCTCCGTTGTAGAGGTCCGCTAGCCAGGCGTTTATGGCCCGTCCGCGCTGCAACAGACCGGCGGACAGCTCCTCCCAGTGGTCGTGCGGAATTATCCGGGGCACCCAGTCCGCGGGGAGGACGCGCTCTTCGTGCCCGTCTTCATCCGGCAGCGGGAAAGTCGCGCCGAGGTCTCTTAGCAAGGCCCGCGCTCGTTCGCGGCGCCCGGCGAACTCCTCCGGTCCCATCCGGGACAGAACGTCCAGCAGCGGTCGGTAGAACTCGCGAACCTCGTCCGTCCCGTCAAAAACCTCGTTCAGGCGGGAGGTCTCGATCACCCGCGCCCACCCTCGCGGCGCCGCCAAATACTCCCGGCTCGAAGCTTGCGGTAGTCTGCGCCCACCGGCCAGATCCTAGAAGTAGTCATAGATCCCCCTCTCAAAGCTGTCCCAAGCAAAGTAATGCTAATTCACCACTGTAGCACTGTAATCGGCCCGGTGTACAACTTCCCGGTCTCCGGCAGGACAAATTTATGGTCACCGGTAAGAGTACACAAAATGGAGCATCACCTGGCGAGTTGCCGACCACGAAAACTGTATGGCGCTCGCTCCGTCCGGGAATCTGGAGATATTAGCCGGTTGTAGGTAGCGGACGCACGGGCCGCAGGTTTATTATGCTCCCGCGAATGACTGCTAGCCGCGGCATAGGGGAGAAAAGGTGAACGAGTTGCAGAAAAGCCTCGGCCTGCCGGCGCTCGTGGCGCTGGGGGCTGCGGGGGTTCTCGGGACTAGTTGGATCTACACGAACGGGGACTTTTTCGCCGAGTACGGCGCGGGCGGGGAGATCTTCGGTCTCGCCCTCGGCGCGCTGCTCGCGGCTTTTATAGCACTCTCCTACGCGGAACTGGCCTCGAAGTTCCCCCGCGCGGGCGGCGAGATCGTCTTCGGCTACCTGGCTTTCAACCGCACCGTGGGCTTTCTCGCCGGCTGGCTGCTTATAGGAGCCTACATAAGCTCCATCTCCTTCTACGTCACGGCTGCCGGGATGCTACTCTCCGACGTATTCCCCTCCCTCGCCACGATTCCCCTCTACAGCATCGCGGGCGCAACGGTCTACCTGCCGGTGCTGCTAGTGGGTATCGCCCTCGCTGCGGTCGTGTGCGCCGTCAACGCCTACGGGATGCGCCTCGGGGGAGGCACGCAACTCGTATTTTTCGGCATTATCATCGCCATCGGCGTGGTACTCGCCGTGGTGGGTTTCGCGGCCGGCAGCCCGGATAATTTCTGGCCGCCGTACGCTTCAGATGGTGAGCCCGTCCCACAGACTCTGCGCTTTATCCTGCCCGCCATGACGTTTCTAACGGGCTTTAGTCTGGTGGCGATTCTGGCCGAGGACGCGAACCTGAGTCCGCGCCGGATAGGTACGGCAGTGGTAACCACCGTTGCGGTGGCGGGCACGTTCTACTGCGTGGTGCTGCTGGCTTCGGCCTGGATCCTCCCCTGGGAACGGACCGCTACCCTGGAGCAGGGGACCATAGACGCCTACCGCATCGCCGGCTTTCCACTACTCGGTTGGGGAGCCTACACGATCTCGGTCCTCGGCCTCCTGACGAGCTTCCTGGCGCTTTTCGTCGCCACCTCCCGGATGATGCTAGCGCTCGCCCGCGCCGGACTCTTTCCCCGCGCCTTTTCCCGGGTCAGCGAGCGGCGCGGCACGCCGGTAAACGCCCTCCTCTTTACTCTGGTACTCGCGCTCGCGTTCGGGTTGCTCGGAGAGGGAGCCCTGATCTGGTTTCTCGATACCGGTGGCGTGTACATCGGGCTCGCCTGGTTTCTGGGGGTAGCGAGCATGTACCGGATACGCCGACGATACCCGCAGGTCGAGAGTCCCTACCGGGTGCGCCTGGCGTGGCTGCCCGCCGTCGGCGGTGTCGCGGCGCTGCTGGTCATCCTGGCGACGCTCGCGCCGGGTACCGACATGTCGCTCGTGTGGCCGTATGAGTATGCCATCCTGCTGGTCTGGATCGTACTCGGCGGTGTCATCTACGCGCTCGCCCCCAAAGACTCCGAAGACCGGGCGCTCCGTACGCTCCTCGGGGAGCAGTACGACAAACTCGACCGCGACGCGACCGACGAACCTTCGGAGGTCGGGGAGAAGTCCGCCGGACGTAGAGAGTAGGGTAGTTACCCGTCCTTTCCGCGTCCGGTATCTTTGTCCAGCGGTACATCCTGGCCGCCGGTACCCGCTGCCGGGCATGTACCACGGGCCGTAGCAGCGGGTGTCCGGTACGGCGACAATAGCCGGGCAGTTGCTGCAGACCTGTCGAATATAAAAAGGAGCCGGTACCGTGTGGCAGTGGATAACTTCCAGGCTGGGACAGGACAAGGTAGAACCGGACTCGGTCGCAGAAAGGACGATGGGGTTCGGGCGGACCATCACGTTGTGGCTCGGGGCGAACGTGGTGGTGACGACTATTCTCACCGGGATGCTGCTGGTGCCGGACCTGCCGTACATCCGGGCGCTGTGGATCGTGGCTATCGGATCGGTTATAGGGTCCCTAATACTCGCGCTGGTCGGGAATATCGGTACCCGGACCGGGCTCCCGACGATGGTCGCCTCCCGCGGGGCATTCGGTATCCGGGGCAGCCACCTGCCGGCGGCGGTAAACCTCCTGGTCCTTATAGGGTGGAGCTGGGTCCAGGCGCTGCTCGCCGGGTTGAGCATGAACTACGCCATAGAGACGGTCACCGGATACTCGAACCTCCCGCTGTTCACGATACTGTGCGAAGTTATAGTGGTGCTCATCGTGCTCCGGGGACACGTCGGGATAGAGAGCATGGAGATGGTCGTCGCACTCTCGATGCTCGCTCTCTCGGCGGTGGTTTTCTACGCGCTCTTCTCTCGCTTTGATGTTTCGAGGCTCGTCTCGATGCCTATAGACGTCGATAGTAGCGTTACGACGGCCCTCGGCTTCGATATTGTGGTGGCTACCGCGTTTTCGTGGATGTCTACGGCGGCGGACTTCAACCGCAACGCCAAGACCCAAAGGGGCGGCATCTCGGGGACCATGATCGGCTATACCATAGCGACCATCGTCGCCATGGGCCTCGGGGCGACCGTCTCCGGCTTTTCTCTTCTGCGCGGGATGGAACAGACCTACGACCCGACCGTGCTGCTCGCGGGCTTCGGCTTCGGGTTGCCGGCGGCGCTGGTCATATTTCTGTCAGTAATGACCACGAACGTGATGGCGGTGTACAGCGCGGTTATGTCGTACATGAACATCCGCTCCCAGGACGGGTTCTGGAAACCAGCGCTCGTCATCGGGGTTATAACCGTGATCGGGGCTCTTTACGAGGGCATCCTGGACCGCTTCCAGGACTTCCTCCTACTGATAGGCGCGCTGTTCATACCGGTCTTCGCGATACTCCTGGCGGACTACTGGATCCTGAAGCGCGGCCACTACGAGGTCTCCGATATGCTCCAGGAGCGCGGCGGGGCCTACTGGTACACCGGCGGTTACAACATCCCGGCCTGGATCGCCTACATCGTCGGTGCCGGAGCCGCGTTCTACTGGACACAAATAAGCCCGCTCTCCGTCGGCTCTTCCCTGCCGACCTTCTTCCTGACCCTGGTCCTCTACCTGGCGACCTACACCTTAGCCGGACGCTTTGCCGGACGGCTCGCCCGCCAACCCTCCCGTTCGGCCACGGGCTCGGCTGCGAGCACCACTACCAAAACATCCGGCAAACTCCGCCAGTGACCGGCCCGGTAACCCGTGCCGGGGAGGTAGCAGTATTCTCCCTAAGCCCCGAACCCGGCAGCGTAGAGGTGAACCTCGCTCTCGCCGCCCGAACGCTGCGGCGGGAGAAGGCTACCCGCTCCGCCCTGCGGTGGGCTGTCTTGCCGGAGCTGTTCACCTCCGGCTACACGAACCTCGGCTCGGCGGCCCACTATGCCGAAGATGCGGTGTCCGGCCCGAGCGCGGCGTTCTTTACGGCGCTCTCCGCAGAGTTGGACGTTTATATAGCCTACGGCTTCCCGGAGAGGGTAGACACCGAAGTTGTTGCGAACAGCGCGAACCTCGTCGGGCCGGAAGGTGTCTTGCTCACCTACCGCAAGCGGCGGCTGGTCCACCAGGCACGAGAGCCGGAGGTATTCGTGGTTGGCGAGGAGATGCCGGTCGTGGAGGCTGGTGGCGTGCGGGTGGCGCTTTCCATCTGCTGGGACCTCATGTTCCCGGAGACGGTGCGGGAGGCCGCCGTCTCCGGGGCAGAGCTTGTCCTGGCTCCCTCGGCCTGGGAAGATCCCTACGGGCCGCAGTACGACCTCGCCTGCGCCGCCCGCTCCCTGGACAACGCACTCTACGTCGCGAGCGCGAACCAGACAGGAGCTTATCCGGAGGCGGTCTTCAGCGCCCCCGGCGGCGTCTACCGCTACGACGGGGAGCAGATGGGTAAAGCCGCGCTGGTAGACCTGTCCGCAATGCAGAGCTACCGGGAGACGTTCGGCGGTATGCTCGGGGAACTGGAAGGTATGCCGATTCCAGGAGAGGTTCGTCCGTGAGGGTTGGGCGGGTAGTGGACCTCTCCCACCGGGTTGACGAGCATACCCAGGTCTTCCCCGGAGACCCGCACCTCCGTTTCGAGCCCGCGACCACCATCGCCGACGACGGCGTGAACGTGCTCCACGTCCACCTCGGCTCCCACTCCGGCACCCACGTTGACGCCCCCTACCACTTCGTCGAAGACGGCAAGCGCCTCGACGAGCTGAACCTGGAGCTATTCGTTGGTCCCGCAGTTATCCTGGACGTCCGGAGAAAAGAGCCCCGGAGCCGCATTACCGTGGAGGATTTACAGTCCTACGAAGCGAACCTGGCACCCGGTAGCATAGCCGTCCTCTATACCGGCTGGGACCAGTACTACGGCACGGACTGGTACTACGAGCACCCGTTCCTCGACCGCCGGGCGGCGCAGCTCATACTCGACGCGGGTGCCGGTACCGTGGCGATAGACGCACTCAACGTGGACGAGACGCCGGTGGAGGGAGCGCAGCCCGAGGGGTTTCCGGTGCACGGCCTGATCTGCGGTTCCGGCGGTATTATCGCCGAGAACCTGACGAACCTCGGCGCGATAGACTTCCCGGACCCACTCCTGAGCCTCCTGCCGGTAAAGCTCGGCGGCGCGGACGGCGCTCCGGTCCGGGCGGTGGCGATGGAATTAACAGACTAAACACCGGTAGCTTAAACTCCGACAACCTTTAAGCTGTCGACACCAACCCCAAGGCTATAGTATTTTCTTGACTTATCGTTCTTGAAAGGTTAAGCTGGCGGCATGAAGAGAGGAATAGCAGATGGCCCGGCATAAGGAGTTCGACGAAGAGGAGGTTCTGGCGAAGGCTGCGGACCTGTTTTGGAGTCGGGGTTACGAGGCGACCAGCGTGCGGGACTTGGTGGAGTATACGGGCGTGGCGCGCGCCGGTTTGTACAACGCTTTCGGGAACAAGCATGACCTCTTTCTAGCCGCCCTCGACCGCTACCGGAGCATCGAGGGTCCCAAGACGGCGGACCTCCTCTACGGACCGGGCTCCGTAAGAGAGAGGTTCGCCCGCGTCTTCGAGGCCGCCATCGAGGAGTCTTGTGCAGATGGAGGTTGCGAGAGTGGCGAGCGCCGTGGCTGCTTTATGGTTAACTCTGCCGTAGAGCTCGCCCCCCATGACCCCGACATCGCCGCTAGGGTCGCAGTCAACGTCTCCGGGGGCGAAGAAGCGTTCTATGAGGTATTACTCCGGGCGCGGGCCAACGGCGAGATCCCGCAGCACAAAGACCCCCGCGCCCTCGCCCGTTTCTTCTCTACCTCCCTCACGGGCCTGCGCGTCGCAACCCGGATGGGAACGGAAGAAGCAGTGCTCAGAGACGCGGTCGAGGTAACGCTCTCCGTGCTGAATGAGCCCGCATAATTCATGTCCGGAATGAAACCAGCGCGGGGCCAAAATTTTTTAACTAATTCGAGAACGCTCGTTCTCGCAATGAGAGGGTGGCAGACCGTGGGAGGATCGCAGGCGGCAGGACAGAAGGTTCGGGCTGGTTTGTTCGTAGCGAGCACCGGGGAGGGTGGGCTCCGAGGTCTGCGCAGACGGAGAGCGGCATGAAGCTCGGTGTAGGACTGCCGCAGGCCGGCCCTGAAGCCTCTCCCGAAAATATCGTGCGGGTTGCGGTAGAGGCTGAGCGGATGGGCTATGACTCGGTGTGGGTGTTCGAGCGCCTCTTGCGTCCTACCCGCCTCTTTCCCGCAGGTGCCGGTGGGGAGCTTGTGCGCCTGCCGGAGCTTTTCGCCAACGTCTACGACCCTTTGGAGATCCTTGCTTATGTAGCCGCCAAGACGGAGCGCATACAGCTCGGTACGAGCGTCATAAACGCACTCTTCCACGCGCCGGTGGTGTTGGCCCGGCGCTTTGCCACCCTCGACCACCTGAGCGGCGGGCGGGTGATCGCAGGTCTCGGTCAGGGTGGGATAGAGGACGAGTTTGAGACGGCGGGGGTATCGACGAAACGCCGGGGCAAGGGCTTTGAGGAGTTCATCACCGCCACACACGCCTGCTGGGGGCCCGACCCCGTGAGTTTCTACGGAAGCTTCTACGAGGTCCCGGAGTCGGAGATTGGACCGAAGCCCATACAGGAGGGCGGTGTCCCGATCATAGTGGGAGGCTTTGTCCCACCAGCTATAGAGAGAGCAGCCCGTATCTCCGACGGCTTCAACTACGGCCCGCCGGCCGGCCAGAGTTCCTGGGAGAAGTTGGAAGATACGGTGCAAAAGTTCCGCGACGCCGCGCGGGCCGCTGGTCGAGATCCTGAAGTCCTTCAATTCGTGGTACGCGCCAACGTCCGGATCGGCGAGAAAGCACTTAACGAGGACCGTCAGCCGCCGCTCGGTGGCACCCCCGAGCAGGTACACAAAGACCTGCAGAGGGCCGAAGAGCTGGGTGTGAATCATGTCTTCTTCGACATGAGCATGGTAGGGGTACCGCTCTCAGACCAGTTGCACTCCATGGAGCTTCTTATGGAACGGTTGCGCGGATGATCGCCGCGAGGCGACAGAAAGTAACAATAACGGGCGGAGCCACCTGCCGGGAACGAGCTCCGCCTCCGAATCCTGACTAAAAAGCAACCAGAGACGAAGGCACAAGGAGGTAAAGCAAAAATGGGTTCTTTAGACGGAAAAGTAGCGGTAGTGACCGGAGCCTCGCGCGGCATCGGCCGGGCGATAGCCGAGAAGCTGGCGGAAGACGGCGCGAAGGTGGTCGTCAACTACACGAGCAACGAAGAAGCCGCCAACGAAGTGGTCTCGAAAATAGAGAACCGGGGTGGAAAGGCCGTCGCCGTGCAGGCTGACACGGGTGAGATCTCGGAGGTTCGCACGCTCTTCGAGGAGGCTACGTCACGGTTCGGCCGGCTCGACGTGCTGGTCAACAACGCCGGCATCATCGCCCCCGAGATGATAGCCGAGGCAACCGAGGAGGCTTTCGACCGGCAGTTCGCCGTCAACGTCAAGGGTGTTTTCTTCGCGATGCAGGAGGCGGCGAAGAGACTGGAGGACGGCGGACGCATCATAAACGTAAGCTCGGTAAACACTTTGATGTCTCCTCCTGCCTCGGCCGCCTACAACGCGACCAAGGCGGCGGTGGAGCAGTTCGCAAGGACCGGCGCCAAGGAGTTCGGTGGACGCGGAATCACCGTAAACGCCGTTTCACCGGGTGCAACCGATACCGACATGCTCGCGGGCGCCCCTCCAGAGCGGCGGGAGATGGCGGCGCAGATGGCACCGCTGGGCCGTCTGGGAGAGCCCCGGGACATAGCCGACGTGGTCGCGTTCTTGGCGAGCGATGAGGCCCGCTGGATCACGGGCCAGAACCTTCAGGCCGGCGGCGGGATAGCTTGACAGGCCGCCCTGATCTATCGGACTGTCTATCTGGTCCCTGTGGCCGTCATCCAGACACTGTAATTGGGCAACACACGAAATGACAAGGAGCTTTGAGATGCGCGCAGCACAGATAAAGCAAGTAGGAGAAGACCCCGTTGTGAACGAGGTTCCCGAGCCCCAGCTTGGCTCTGCCCAGGCGCTCGTAGAAGTCGGCGCCGCGGCGCTCAACCCCCTGGACCTCGGCATCGCCTCCGGCGCCCTCGGCGGAGAACCAGAGGTTCCATACATACCCGGCTTCGAGGGGGTCGGGACGGTCGTAGAGGGAGAGAGCCTCTCAGCCGGGACCCGGGTCCGGTTCGAGATCTTCTCGGGTTTCGGTCAACAAGGCACTTTTGCGGAACAAGCCGTCGTAGAGGAGGCATCGGTTCTGGAAGTGCCGGAGAGTATAGATGACGCCCTGGCCGCTTCTTTAGGTGTCGCGGGCCTGGCGGCCTGGCTCGCTCTCGGCTGGCGGGCGGAATTGCGCGAGGGAGAAACGGTTCTCGTGCTCGGGGCAAGCGGGGGCGTAGGCCAAACTGCCGTTCAGATTGCGAAGATCATGGGTGCCTCCCGCGTAATCGCCGCGGCCCGGGACGATGCCGGCCTGAACCGCGCCCAGGAACTAGGGGCGGACGCCATCGTACAACTCGGGTCGGAAGAGTCGCCGACCGAACTTTCGGAGAAGCTCAAAGAAGCGGCGGGCGTTGGGATAGACGTCACCGTGGATCCGCTGTGGGGAACACCGGCCGTAGCCGCGGCGATGGCCTCGGGTTCTCTAGGCCGGCTCGTCAACCTCGGGCAGGCTGCCTCCACAGAAGCTACCTTTCCGGCCGGAGCTCTGCTGGGCAACATGGCCGCGGTCATGGGCTTCGCCTTACTCGGGGTTCCGCCAGAGGTCAAGGCGGAGGCTTGGGGTGAGGTAATGGACCACGCGAAGGCCGGAAGGCTCACCGTTGACCACGAAGTCTTGCCTTTGGAGGAGATCGCGCAAGCCTGGGAGCGTCAGGCTCACTCCCCGCATCGCAAGCTGGTTATCTCACCAGCGCTGGCAGGTCAGAACGGGTAGGAGCCTCTTCAGGGCCGCCGGGTCACCGGCCAGACTATCCCGACCACCGGTCGGCTAGCCTGACTTACCGAGACTGATCCAACACCCGTCGGAACGCCACCCGTCCGGTAGTCGAAAGCACCGACCGCCGGACGGGCTCTTACGAGACGGATAAATAAAAGGTGCTGAAGAGACGCAGACGATGAAAGGAGCTCGCAGTGAAAGATACGGCGGCTGGCGAAACAACCGACGACACTATCGGAGGCGAAGGCAGGATAGACTCCCGCGGATGGCTGGCGCTTGCTCTGCTTTTGGCGGTACAGTTCATGGTTACTTTAGACAATTCCATAGTGGTCGTCGCCCTACCCTCTATGCAGGAAGATCTGGGCTTTGCGGCGACGGGGTTGCAGTGGGTGGTCTCTGGCTATGCCCTGACCTTCGGGGGCTTTCTCATACTCGCCGGTAGGGCTTCTGACCTCTACGGCCGACGGCGGCTATTTATGGTTGGCCTGGCTCTGTTCGCGCTAGCCTCGCTCGCTTGCGGGTTAGCCCCCTCGCCGGAGCTGCTCATAGGCGCCCGTATCGCCCAGGGCGTGGGAGCGGCTATCGTCGTCCCGGCGGTGCTCTCTTTGATCACCACGAACTTCGCCGAAGGTGCGCCGCGCAACCAGGCACTGGCCCTGTGGGGCGCTGCCTCCGCTGGGGGTGCCGCCGCGGGGCTTCTTATCGGCGGCGTGCTGACCCAGACCCTGAGTTGGCCCTGGCTCTTCTTCATAAACGTGCCCATAGGCGCTTTAGGCCTCGTGCTCGCGCCCGCGCTGCTCTCAGAGAGCAAAGACTTCGCCGCCGCACGGCTGGATCTCGCGGGAGCGGCGGCCCTTACCGGGGGTTTGGGACTTTTGATTCTGGGCCTCACCCGCACCGAGACGGTGGGTCTCGTCTCACCGGCAACGCTCGTGACGCTCGCTATCGCGCTCTTTTTACTGGCCGCCTTCCGCTTTATCGAGGGTCGGGTTGCTTCGCCGCTCGTACCTTTCCGGGTATTCCGTTCGAGGACGCTGACCGGAGCCAACCTTATTGTAATATTGCTGTTCGCCTGCCAGGGAGCTCTGGCATTCTTCGTCACCCTCTACATGCAGCAGAGCCTCGGCTACTATCCTCTAGCCGTAGGCTTCGCGTTTTTGCCAGTACCCCTGATCGTGCTCCTCATCTCAGCAACGGGCGGTCCCTGGGCGGTGGGCCGCTTCGGGACCAGGCCCATGATAGCCTCCGGCATGCTCCTTCTGGTCGTTGCCATGGGCCTCTTCTCCAGGATCTCCCCGGGCGGTAACTATGCCGCCGACCTCTTGGCTGGCTTTCTCTTCTTTAGTACGGCGCTAGGGCTAACCTTCTTTACCTCTGTGATTGCAGCAACGGCCGGCGTCCAGGCCGAGGAGCAGGGTCTAGCCTCCGGCCTCATAAACACCTCCCAGCAACTGGGAATCGCACTGGGCCTTGGGCTTCTGGTCCCGCTGGCCGCCGCCCGAGCAGACAGTCTAACGGCTCTCGGAGACGGCGAGATGACGTCCGCAGCGTTAATCGGGGGCTACCAAACGGCCTTCCTGGTTGCGGCGGCTCTGGCAGTAGTCGGGGCACTCGTAGCGCTGTTCTTTGTCCGGGAGAAAGGACGCGCGGGAGTCGCCGGTACCGGGCAATCTTCAGTGGAAAAGCACTCATAAGCCAGCTACCGAAGAAGGGACGAACATGAACGACTTCAAGATATTGGGTATCTACGGCAGTCTCCGGCGCGCCTCGGTCCACCGCGGTCTCATCCGGGCGGCGGCGGAGTTAGCGCCCGAGGGTGTAACCGTCGAGCCGTTCGAGGGGCTGGGTGAAATACCGTTTTTCAACCGGGAGGTGGAAGAAGAGGGAGACCCGGAGCCGGTGCGGGTTCTCAAGGAGGAGGTCCGGGCTGCCGACGCGGTACTTATAGCTACCCCCGAGTACAACTACGCCATTCCGGGTCTACTTACTGCCGCCCTCGACTGGACATTACGCTCACCATCTCCGCTACGGCACAAGCCGGTCGGGATAGTGGGTGCGAGCCCCGGCGGGGCAGGTACAGCGCGGGGACAGATGATCCTGCGCCAGATCCTACTTCACGCCCCGGCTTACACCATGCCTGAACCACAAATGCTCATCAGAGATTCTCGCGAACGCTTCGACGAGAGTGGCAACCTCACCGACAAAGAAACCCGCGAGAGACTGGAGCGTTTTCTCGCGGCGCTGGTGGAGTGGACCGGGCGACTTGGGAACCTCACAACTAGTAAAAGGCAGTGATGAGTAGAGCGCGGACGGCGCTCCGGTCCGGGCGGTGGCGATGGAGGTTTTGCACTAGACGCTTATAGCTTGGACGCCAGCGACCCCCGCGCTGTTTGCTTAAAATCTCGGTGGACCGTGCCTCTAAGAAATGCAAACTCTAGCAACGACCGAGGCAGCAATCTTCTCCATACAATTCATCTCAATAAACTCTCAGAATATCACTGCGTTTTATCCGTCCAGTCCGTCACGGATCGCTTTGTGCAGCCGGTCGGCGGGGACGGGTAGAGCAGCGAGGTTCGTCAAGACGGTGACCGTAACCCGCGAGCGGGTATCGAAGGTCGTTGTGGCCGACCATCCAAGATACATGCCATTATGTCCTAGTGTTCGGGTCTCTCCTCGTTTCTCGATGGATACCCCGAGCCCGTAGGCGCTCTCTGTCGCCCCGGACGAGACTTTCTGCAATATCTCAGGTATACTGTTTGGCCCCGGCCCGGACGCTGAGGACATGGCCTCAACCTTCTCTGGTCGCAGAAGCTGGCCTCTGAATAGGGCATCCGTCAGCGTTGCTACATCCTCTGCAGAAGCCGCTATACCACCGCCGGTCCACACCTCGCCTACGGCATCGGTTGGCATCCGGCCTCCGGTGTAACTTAAGGAATTGAAGATGCGACCGAACAATCGGGTATACGGGCTAGCGAGACGCTTGTATCCGGAGTTTGCCTCGGTAAAAGCCAGCGTTTTGAGACCCAGTGGCCGGTTTACATGATCCTCGACGAGAGCCCCGATGGTCTTGCCGGTACACAACTCTAGAATCTCGCCGATCGCTATATAGTTGGTGTTCCTATAGGCGAACCTCTGGCCGGGCTCCTTCTCAACGCCCAGCCGGCCGATGGCGTCGAGCACTTCCCGCCGGTTCCAGGAACGTAAGGAATCGTTTTTCAGTTTCTGACGGATCCACTGGTCCCTGAAATATTCTCGTAGCCCGCTCTTGTGTCCCAGAAGCATACGGGTGGTTATACGATCGGCGTTGGGAAGATCGGGTAGCAACCAGGCCACCGGGCGGTCCAGGTCCAACTCGCCGCGCTCCGCAAGGGATAGCGCCACGCAAGCGACCACGAGCTTCGTGACCGAGGCGATGATGAAGCGATCCTCTCTCCCGACGTCTCCCATGCCGCTTGTACTTCCGGAGCTTTCTCGTGGGTCGGGGCGGAGTCGGCCGGCGCAGGCAGACCACAGTAGCTTTCTTTCCCGGCGCACGGCGATCTGCGCTCCGGGAACACCGGTCTTGGCTAATCCATCCTCCACCGCCACCCTGAACGCCGAGGATAGTATGCCGTCGGCCCCGCCAGCCTCCGCGTGTATCACAGCCGGGACCGGAGCATGACCCGCGAGCCCGCGGAAGATTCTACCGCCTCTCATCTAACCCGCCTCCTCTCCCGCCACACATACGTAACCGCTTTCAAGCATTTCCCAACAATGTTGTGAGAGGGTTTCGTAGTTTTCTTGCACCGCAGGCCCGTCTTCTATGCGTTGCGGACGCCCAGGTCGCGTTCGTCGTTTGCCGGAGAGTTCTCGTCGTTGAGGATACCGAGCATCCTCCTGGCCGTGTCTTCGTCCGTGATCAGGACGTTGATCAAACTTGAGCGCGCTGCACCTATGTTCGCCGCCGGCTTCTCCGCTCCCGCACTCACCCCGATGCGGGTCGGTACGCGCTGCAACTCTTCCGTGCCTATGGATATGCTGCGCTCGTTGATTTCCAGCGGCACTATAGAACCGTCGCCCGTAAAGTACGTGCCGCAGACTTCGCCCGCCACCCCCTGCCCCCGGATGTAGTCCACGTCCGCGTCGGTAAGATACCCCGTGCGGTACTGCCCATGTTCCCGGCCGATGGTACCAACCGAGACCACGACGGTATCAGCCCGGCGGGCCACCTCTAAAGTCTTGCGGATGTGCGGGTCACGGAGCAGCCCGGCTCTCACCGCGGCATCTGTCACGAGCATGGGTGCGTGCAGGTAGTGCGCGTTCGCCCCCAACACGCCCGCCAGGCGCGCGGTCGTGGCTACGCCGTCGTACTCGGGTATGGAACCACCGATACTACCCATGACCTGAACCACGGTCGTGTCGCGCTCCTCGCGCAAGAACCTGCTGTAGCTGACCCGGTACACCGCCCGGCCCCAGCCCAGACCCACGGTATCTCCCTCGCTGATGTTGTCCACCAGATAGCGCGCGGCGAGCGACGCCACCTGGGTGGCGGTGTCGCTGGTGTCAAAGACCCGGTAGTCCTGGTTCAAATCATCCAGCACTAGGCACTCGCGCAGACCCAGCCGCGCGGCAAGAGCTTCCTGCAGGGCGGGCACGGTCCTCAGAGGAGAGTGTATCCTTATCTCGACCATGCCCTGCTTCCGGGCCTCTTTCAGCAGCCGCGAGACGTTAGACCTCGAAACCCCGATCCGCTGGGCTACCTGCTCCTGGGTGAGATCCCCGACATAGTAGAGTTGCGCAACCTCGGCCAGCACGAATTGATCCTCAGTTAAAGCCGTCCGCTGCTGCGAAGCCAACTCGATACCCTCCGTCCTTGCATCTCGAAAGTCCTGCCCGGTCTCATCGATGAGACCGACACTGCTCCGTAGCGCTCTAGTTTAGCACCAAGAATTCCAGACCAGCGAGACCACACCCGGACGTACCGATCGCGGCACTGGTGCACAAAACTGCAAAGTCTGAGAATTTGACAAGGACTATCAGGCGGGCTACTCTGGGGAAGGGGAACGAATGGAAGAAATCTCAGGTGGAGGTCACTCTCCGAAAAACGCGCCGACACTGAAGATGCGCGGTGCCACGTGCCGGCACGAAAGTCCCGCCGACGGTTTACGAGACAGGTAGCCATAAGGCTTTAGACCATTAGGGCGGAGTTCCCGGAACCCGGGCATATCTACCCGAGTATCAAGCGGAGGGTGATGAAAAGCGTTGGGGATAAGGAGGTTTGAAAGATGGATCTTCTTAGGGTTTCTTTTCGCCGCGTCCGGCGGAGGGGTTTTCGGTGCGGCCATTGCGTTCGCGGTAGCCACGATGGCTACGGTCGTTGCCCTGGTGCGGGTAGTAACCGGCACGGTGTAAGCGAGCAGGAGCGCCCGGTGTAGCCTGGTGGTACGCTTGGCACAAGAACATAGGGGAAAGGATCCGGCGGCGGCTATTACAGCCGTGCACGGGAGCCCGGACACAGGGATCTGGACGCGGGAAAAGGAGGTCGGTAATGGCCGAGGGACCATACTTGATGGGCGTGGATGTCGGGACCGGAGGTGTCAGGGTCGGCATCTTTGACCGGGAGGGGACGGCGGTCGTGTTCAATGGCGTCGAGCACGAGACGCGCTTTCCGCGGTCGGGCTGGGCGGAGCAGGACCCCGCCGATTGGTGGTCGGGCCTGGTGGAGGCGGTACGGGGTGCTGTGGAGCAGAGCGGCGTCTCGCCGGATGAGATAGCGGGCATCTCGACGGACGCCACGACGTGCACGGTGGTCGCCCTCGACCGTCAGAACCGGGTGCTGCGTCCGGCGCTCTTGTGGATGGACGTGCGGGCCTCGGATCAGGCGGTCCGGGTGCAGGAGACCGGGGACCCAGCGCTCAAGTACAATGGCTACGGTCCGGTATCCGCCGAGTGGATGCCGTCCAAGGCGCTGTGGCTAAAGGAGAACGAGCCGGAAATTTACGACGAGGCGGCGGTCATCTGCGACTGCGAGGACTGGATCACCTTCCGCCTGACCGGTGAGTGGACCGCTTCTATAAACACCGCCAGCTTCCGGGCCTACTACGACCGGGACGCGGGCGGCTGGCCGCACAGTCTCTACGAGTCTATCGGCATTGGGGACGTGATCGAGAAGTTCCCGCCGAAGGTGCTCGACATGGGTACGGCCGTCGGTGGTCTTACGAAAGAGGCCGCCGAAGAGTTGGGTCTCAAGGAAGGTACGCCCGTGGCAGAGGGCGGCGGGGACGCCTTTGTGGGGGCTATAGGTCTCGGGGTAACCGAGCCGGGCAAGATGGCGCTCATCACCGGCTCCTCGCACGTCATAGTCGGGCAGGCCGCTGAGGCGCACTACGGCCAGGGCTTTTTCGGGGCCTATACCGACGGCATAATACCCGGCCAGTACAGCGTCGAGGGCGGCCAGGTCTCTACAGGCTCCATCGTAGCCTGGTTCAAGAATCAGTTCGCCGCCGACGCCATCGCCGAAGCTGAAAAGCGAGGCGTCGACCCCTACGAAGTCCTGACCGAGATGGCCCAGGACGTGCCCATAGGCTCCGATGGGCTTATCGTCATAGACTACTTCCAGGGCAACCGCACCCCGCACACCGACCCGCTGGCGCGCGGCATGATCTGGGGTCTTTCTCTGGGACATACGCCGGGACACGTATTCCGGGCTATCCTGGAGGGCATCTGCTACGGCACCGAAGACATCTTCCGCACCATGCGCCACCACGGGTTTCAGCCGGCGGAAGCTATCGTAGCCGGCGGTCCCACCAAGAGTGAGCTGTGGATGCAGATGCACGCCGACGTGTCGAACATGCCCGTCTCGCTCAGGCGGGAAAGCGAGGGGCCGGTTCTGGGCTCGGCCATGCTGGCGGCGGTCGGAGCCGGCGTCTACCCGGACATCCAGACGGCCGCGGAGCACATGATCCACACGGAGCGCACCATAGAACCAAACCAGGAAGCCCACGAAGCGTATCAGTTCTACGTGGACCGCTACGTGGAGACCTACCCGCAGATGAAGGACCTCATGCACGAGGTCTCGCGCCACGAGGCCACGAGTGGCGCCTCCAGCGACGCATAAGCGACCGCCATAAGCGACCGCCATAAGCGACCGCCGGTTAATAAACCCGGACTGGTGCAAAAAGAAAGGGTAAGGATGGCGCAAGAAGGTCCTCAAAGCTCTACGGCGGGAAAACTCAGGTTCCCCGACCGTCTCTACGACGGCTACGTCTTCGACCTCGACGGCACCATCTACCTCGGCAATGAGTTGCTGCCCGGGGCCAAGCGTCTCATCGAGACCCTGCGGGACAACGGCAAAAAGGTGGTTTTTCTCTCCAACAATCCGACTAAAGACCCCGAGATGTACGCCGAGAAGCTCACCATGCTCGGGCTCCCGACCCCGCAGGAAGAGACCGTCAACACCGTCGTTACCATGAAGGAGTGGCTCCTGCAGAACCACCCGGACGCCACGGTCTTCCCCATAAGCGAGGAACCGCTCAAAAAAGCTTTGCGGGAGGCGGGTATCAAGATGTCCGAAGAACCGGAGGAGATAGACATCGTCATAGCCTCCTACGACCGGACGTTCGAGTACCGGAAGTTGCAGATCGCCTTTGACGCCATCTGGTTCTACGGGCGGGCAAAGCTGGTCACGACCAACCCGGACCGCTACTGCCCGTTCCCCGGAGGCCGGGGCGAGCCGGACGCCGCCGCGATAGTCGGGGCGATAGAAGCCTGCACCCAGACCAAGTGCGAGGTCAACACCGGCAAGCCGGACCCTATCATGCTCAAAACTATTACGGAGATGGTGGGGCTGAACGCTGGGGAGTGTGTGATGACCGGCGACCGGCTGTACACCGAGATCCGGATGGCGCTCGACGCCGGGATGCCCTCCGCGGTGGTGTTTACCGGGGAGACCACGCCGGAGATGCTGGCCGGGGAGGAAGATAACGTGCCGGAGTTCGTGCTCGACCGCATAGACCGCCTCCTACCGCGGGAGATGTGGGAGGAGCTTGGGTGGAGTGATGAGGACGAGTAATCCCACGAGACCAAACAGGAGTAGCGCATGGCAGACGACAGGATCCAATCAGCCCTACAAGGCGCAACGGATACACACAACGTTACCATCGGGACGAATGTGCTCTCCTCGGTAAACGACCTCTTCGCAGAGAACTTCGGGGACGCGAAGGCGGTCATCGTCACGGACGGGAATGAGTTTGAGGTGGCGGGAAAAGAGGTGCAGCGGCTCTTCGAGGAAGCCGGGCGCGAGACTGTAGAGCCGTATGTCTTCTCCAGCGACCCGCCGCTGTACGCCGAGTACGGCAACATCGAGAAGCTCATCTCGTCACTGCGCGAGCATGACGCCATCCCGGTCGCCGTCGGTTCCGGGACACTCAACGACATTGTAAAGCGGGCCTCCTACGAGTGCGAGCGGCCGTACATGAACGTCTCCACCGCCGCATCTATGGACGGGTACACGGCGTTTGGAGCTTCGATAGAGTACGAGGGCGCCAAGCAGACGCTGACATGCCCGGCCCCGCGCGCCGTGCTCTCCGACGTGAACATCCTGGTAAATGCCCCAGAAGAGATGACGGCTTCCGGGTACGCGGACCTCCTGGGCAAGGTGACTTCCGGGGCGGACTGGCTCGTGGCCGACGCCCTCGGGGTAGAGGAGATCGACCCGACCGGCTGGCACCTCGTCCAGGACCACCTGCGAGAGTGGGTCTCCGGTCCTGACGAACTGCGCGCCGGGGATCAGGAAAAGATGGACGGGCTTATAGAAGGCCTCGTCATGTCCGGCCTCGCGATGCAGTCCTATCAGTCCTCGCGCACGGCTTCCGGGGCGGAACACCAGTTCAGCCACCTCTGGGAAGGAGAAGGCCTCGGCCGCGACCGGCGTCCGCCGCTCTCCCACGGCTTCAAGGTCGGGGTGGGCTCTATCGCCATCGCCGCCCTCTACGAGCGGGTCCTAGAGCGTGACCTCGCGGACCTTAATATAGAGAAGATCCAGAACGAGTGGCCCTCCGCCGAAGAAGTCGAGGAGCGTGTCCGGGCGGCCCACAACCCGCCGCTCGAAGACCCGGCCGTAAAACAGTCCCTTTCCAAGTATCTGGACAAAGACGAGTTGGGTGAGCGGCTAGAGTTGGTTCAGAAGGTATGGCCGGAGTTGCGCGAGAAGGTAAAGGAGCAGCTAATGCCGGCGGCGGAGTTGCGGGAACTACTGCAGGAGGCCGGGTGCCCGACGACGCCGGGGGAGATCGGCCTGAGCCCGGAAGACTTCAAGGCGACGTACCGGCGGGCGCAGATGATCCGGTCCCGCTACACGATCCTCGACCTTACTAACGAGACCGGCATACTAGACGAGTGTGTCGAGGAACTGTTCGCGCCCAGCGGTTTCTGGGCGCAAATCCTAGATGGAAATGAGTAGCTTATGGAGACTGACGTAGTAGTAATCGGCGGCGGGGCTACCGGCTGCGGCGTAGCCTGGGACCTCACCCTGCGGGGGCTGCACGTGACCCTCGTCGAGATGGGCGACGTGGGTACGGGGACTTCGGGCCGGTACCACGGGTTGCTGCACACCGGCTCGCGCTACGTAACCAGCGACCTTACCAGCGCCAAAGAGTGCTGGCAGGAGCACAACACTATCCGGCGGGTAGTGCCGCAAGCGGTGGACGATACCGGAGGGCTGTTTGTGCTGTCTCCGTCCGACGATGAGGCGTTCGTCGAGAAGTGGGTCGAGGGATGTGAGGCTGCGGGAATCTCGGCAAACGAGTTAGAGCCCTCCGAGGCGCTGCGGCGCGAGCCTCTGGTGCACCCCAAGATTCGGCGGGCCTTCGAGGTCCCCGACGCTTCCTGCGACTCGCTCGCTCTGTGCGCCGCGCTGCGGGAGAGCGCGGAATCCGGAGGGGCAAATTCCCAGTGCCACGACGTATATTCAGCCGAGCGGGCGAGGAAGTCCAACAACGCCCAGTTATTGACGATGGGTGGCCGGGTGATAGCCCCGGAGGCGGCTAAAACAGTCCTAGACGCGTGGCTGGCGAGCGAGTTCGCCGGAGGAGGCTCGACCAGGAAAGTGGAGAAGATGGAGGAGGTAGACCGCCGCTACCACCAGGTCGAGCAGAGCTAGAGGGCATTCGTATAAAATGTATCGTTCAGGAAGGGGACGTTTCCGGTCCCGGAGCAATGAGTAGGTTAGGAGAAACGTTGGACCTCAAGACCCAGCAGAACGTGGCGCGGCGCTCTATAGACTCCGTGAGGACGTTGGCGATGGACGCGGTGCAGAAAGCCGGCAACGGACACCCCGGTACGGCGATGGCGCTCGCCCCGCTGGCGTACACCATATTCACAAAGTTCCTGCGTCACAACCCGGAGAATCCTGATTGGAAAGACCGGGACCGCTTTATCCTCTCGGCGGGTCACGCTTCCATCCTGCAATATTCGATGCTGCACCTCACCGGTTACGAGTTGCCGATGGACCAGATCCAGGGTTTCCGCCAGAGCGGCTCGATAACCCCCGGCCACCCCGAGCATTTCCTCACGCCTGGCGTCGAGACCACGACCGGTCCGCTCGGTCAGGGCTTTGCTAACGGCGTCGGGATGGCGATGGCCGAACGTTTCCTGGCCGACCGCTACAACCGCATCGGGCACGAGGTCGTGGACCACCGGGTCTTCGCCATCTGCTCCGACGGTGACCTCATGGAAGGCATCTCGAACGAGGCCGCCTCCCTGGCCGGACAGAACGCCCTCGGCAAGCTCATCTACTTCTACGACGACAACCGCATCACCATAGACGGCACGACCGCCATATCCTTTGACCGCGAGGACAAGGGCAAACGTTTCGAGGCCCAGGGCTGGCACGTCCAGCACGTCTCGGACTCCGAAGACCTGGAAGCTCTGGCGGAGGCGACCCAGAACGCCATAGACGAGAAAGAGCGCCCGTCGCTGGTCATCGTGCGCTCGCATATCGCGTATCCGGCTCCGAATGCGATGGACACGGCCGCGGCCCACGGCGCGGCGCTCGGGGAAGATGAGGTCCGGGCCGCCAAGGAAGCCCTCGGGCTCGACCCCGACGAGCACTTCTCCGTGCCGGATGAGGTCTACGAGCACATGGACCAGAAGTCGCGGGGCCGCGAGTTAGAGGAGGAGTGGAACGGGCGTTTCGACGCCTGGCGCAACGAGTTTCCGGACCTCGCTGGGGAGTGGGATCAGGTCTGGACCGGGGACCCGGCACCCGGCTACATAGAGAAGCTGCCGAGGTGGGACCCGGCCGAGACCGAGAAGCTGGCGACCCGCAAGGCCGGGGGTGCGGCGATGGACGCCTTCGGGGAGTACGCGCCGACCATGGTCGGTGGTGCGGCCGACCTCGTGGGCTCCACGAACACCACTTTCTCCAGCGGTGGCATCTTCTCCCCGGACAATGCCGGGCGTAACATCGCCTTCGGCGTCCGGGAGCACGCGATGGGGAGCATCGTCAACGGTATCGCGGTGCACGGCGGGATGGTCCGGCCCTACGGCTCGACGTTCCTCATATTCAGCGACTACATGCGCCCGGCCGTCCGGCTCTCGGCGCTCATGGGGGTGAAGGTAGCCTGGATCTGGACCCACGACTCCGTCGGTCTCGGTGAGGACGGCCCGACCCACCAGCCCATCGAGCACTACATGGCTCTCCGTGCCATTCCGAACCTGACCGTTATCCGTCCCGGCGACGCCAACGAGACCTCGGTCGCCTGGCAGAGCGTCTTCGAGACCGACGGCCCGGCGGCGATGCTCCTGACCCGCCAGAACATCCCGGTCCTGGACCCCGGTCCGGCTGAGGGTGCCCTGCGCGGCGCGTACATCCGGGAGGACGCCGACGGTAGCGAGCCGGACGTCATCCTGATCGGGACCGGCTCCGAGGTAGCCGTGGCGCTCGAAGCTAGGAAACTGCTCGCCGAGCAGGGCGTGGATGCCCGCGTGGTAAGCATGCCATCGTGGGAGATCTACGACCGCCAGGACCAGGACTACAAGGACTCCGTCCTGCCGCCGTCCGTCGAGGCCCGCGTCTCGGTGGAAGCCGGGGTGCCGACCGGCTGGGAGCGGTACGTCGGCTTCCAGGGCCGGAGCGTCGGCATAGACCGCTACGGAGCCTCTATTCCGGGCGAGGAGCTTTTGGCGCGACTCGGCATCAACCCGGAGAACGTGGCTAACGAGGCGCTGGACCTCCTGGGGCGCTCGGAGCGCATAGAAGAAGACTACGGCACGCCCGCCGTCGAGCCCACCAGTTCTTCGGAAGGTCACTCGTAAAGAGCTAGAGAAGTTCGTAGCGCAAAAGGGACGGGAGAAACTAAAGCTCCCGTCCCGCAGGTGTATATAGAAGGAGGAATAGCCGGTGAACGAGAACTTGCAGAAGGCGGCGGAGTTGGGTCAGGGGATCTGGATAGATTCGATCAGCCGCGACGACCTGGTCGACGGTGGCGCGTTGCACCAGATGATCGAGGACGGCGTCGTGGGCGTGACCTCGAACCCGACCATCTTCCAGAAGGCCATCTCGGAGTCCAGCCTCTACGACGACCAGCTAGAAGAACTCTACAAACAAGAGGATGACCCGAAGGAGATCTTCCTGGGCCTCGCGATAAAGGACATCCGGGACGCCTGCGACATCCTGGCCCCGGTCTACGAGCGGACCGCCGGCAAAGATGGCTACGTCTCCCTGGAAGTCTCCCCGGACCTCGCCTACGACGCGCCAAAGACCGTCGACGAGGCGATGAGGTTGCACGAGGCGGTAGACCGTAAGAACCTTCTGGTCAAGATACCCGCCACGCAGCCGGGTCTCGCGGCCATCGAGGAGGTCATATCCAGGGGCAAGTCCGTGAACGTCACCCTGATCTTCTCTCTGGACCGCTACAGGGCGGTCGCGAAGGCGTACATCCGGGGTTTGCAGCGGCTCGTGGCCGCCGGTGGAGACCCGTCCGGGGTGGCGAGCGTGGCGAGCTTCTTTGTCTCCCGGGTGGACTCCGAGGGCGACGACCGGCTCGACGATGTCGGGAGGCCGGACCTCAAGGGCCAGTTGGCTATCGCAAACGCCAAGCTCGCGTACGTGGAGTTCGAGGAGATCTTCGCCGGAGACGATTGGGAGTTTTTGGAGTCCAAGGGCGCAAACAAGCAGCGTCCGCTGTGGGCCTCGACCTCGACCAAGAACCCTGACTACCCGGACACCATCTACGTCAACAACCTTGTAGGCCCGGACACGGTGAACACGATGCCGGCAGAGACGTTAGAGGCGACGATGGGCCACGCCGAGATCCGCTCGACGCTCAAGGAGGGCATCAACGACGCCCGCAGGCTGCCGCGCCTCCTGGCCGAGGCCGGTGTGGACTACGAGGACGTCACCGAGACCCTGGAGAAAGAGGGGGTTGCGAAGTTCATGGACTCGTTCGACGAGTTGCTAGACGAGATCCGCGAGAAGGGCCGCAAGCTGGTTAAGCAGTAGGGCGAGGAACTGTAACGGAAGTTTAGCGGAGAGGAGAAAGAAATGGCGGATGGTTTCAGGGGTGCGGTCTTTGATGTTGACGGGGTGCTGGTGGACTCGCCGCACGAGCAGGCGTGGCGCGAGGGTTTGCAGCAGCTAATGGAGAACGAGTGGAGCGATATCCAGGAGCAGACCTCCTACTCGCCGGACAAGTTCACGCCGGAGGTCTACCAGTCGGAGATGAGCGGCAAGCCGCGCTACGACGGGGCGCAGGCGGCGCTGGAGTACTTCGAGGTGCCGGACGCCGAAGAGCGGGCGCAGGTCTATGGCGACCGCAAGCAGGAGATGATCGTCGAGCTGATCGAACGCAACGAGTTCTACGCCTACCCGGACGCCCTGCGCTTCGTGCTCGCGGTCAAGGATGCCGGCCTCGTGATCGCCGCTGCCTCCTCGTCCAAAAACGCCAACGCTTTTATGGAGCGCATAGACCTGGACGACTTCTGTAAAGAAGAGGGGCTTTCTTACGACTTCGTAGAGTCCGGGACGACCCTACTCGACATCCTGGACGCTAACGTTTCGGGGCGCGACTTCGAGCAGGGCAAGCCGCACCCAATGATCTTCACTACCGCCGCTGAGGAGCTTGGGACCTCACCGGAAGACTCCTTTGTCGTCGAGGACGCCGCCAACGGCGTACAGGCGGCCAAAGCCGGCGAGATGGCGGCGCTCGGCCTCGCGCGGGCCGACGACGAGGACGCCTTAGCCGAAGCAAACGCTGACCTGGTCGTAACGAGCCTCGACGACGTATCCCTGGATGCGCTCCGTGAAGGCCGTCTGGAAGAGGCGGGCGCAAAGCACTAGTTAAGCTCTACGCCGGAGGGGAAAGCCGGTAAGAGGAAACCATCCGGTTGCCGGTAGTTACTCGGCGACCGGATACCGATAAGGAGGAGAGGGAAATGGCTGAAGGACCATACTTGATGGGCATAGACTTCGGGACGGGGGGTGTCCGGGTCGGCGTCTTCGACCAGGAGGGCACGCCGGTGGTCTTCCACAGCGTAGAGTGGGAGACGAAGTTTCCGCGCTCGGGGTGGGCCGAGCAGGACCCCGACGCGTGGTGGTCGTCGTTGGTCGAGGCTACCAACAAAGCGATGCAGGACGGCGGCATCTCGCCGGAGGATATAGCCGGTATCTCGACGGACGCTACGGCCTCTACGGTGGTCGTGGTAGACCGGAATGATCGGCACTTGCGGCCGGCGATCATGTGGATGGACGTCCGCGCCTCGGACCAGGCGGACCGTATCGCCCAGACCAGCGACGCCGCCCTGAAGTACAACGGCTACGGTCCGGTATCCGCCGAGTGGGGGCTGCCCAAGGCGCTCTGGATAAAGGATAACGAGCCGGAGAACTACAATAACACCAAGCACATCTGTGACTGCGGCGACTGGCTGATGCAGAAGCTCACCGGCGAGTGGAAAGCCTCTATTAACATGGCTAGCTCGAAGTTCTACTACGACCGGGATAACGGCGGCTTCCCGGAGAGTCTCTTGAGCGCCATAAACTTCGAGGAATTTCTGGAGAAGTATCCACAGGACGTGGTGGACCTCGGCACCGTGGTCGGGGGGCTTACGAAAGAGGCGGCGAAAGAGCTCGGCCTCAAGGAAGGTACGCCGGTGGCCGAAGGGGCCGTGGACGCCTACGCGGGTGCGATAGGTCTCGGGGTCACCGAGCCGGGCAAGATAGCGCTCATCACCGGCTCCTCGCACGTCATAATCGGGCAGTCCGGGGAGCCCGTCCACGATCCGGGCTTCTGGGGTGCTTACACGGACGCCCTGATCCCCGGCCAGTACACGGTCGAGGCCGGCCAGGCTTCCACCGGCTCTATCGTCGCCTGGTTTAAAAACCAGTTCGCCGCGGACGCGGCGGCGCAGGCCGAAGAGCGTGGCGTGGACGTCTACGAAATACTCAACGAGATGGCCGAAAATATCCCGATAGGCTCCGACGGGCTCGTACTGCTCGACTACTTCCAGGGCAACCGCTCCCCCCACACCGACCCGCTGGTACGCGGGGCTCTCTGGGGACTCTCTCTAGGTCACACTCCGGGACATGTATTCCGGGCGATCATCGAGGGCATCTGCTTCGGTACGGAGAACATCTTCCGCAGTATGCGCGGCCACGGCTTCGAGCCGAGGTTGAACGTCGTCTCCGGTGGTCCGGCCAAGAGCGGGTTGTGGATGCAGATGCACGCCGACGTCTCGAATGTGCCGATCTCCTTTACAAAGGTCAGCGAGGGGCCGGTACTGGGCTCGGCGATTATCGCGTCGGTCGGGGCCGGCATCCACCCGGACATACCGACGGCTACCGAGAGCATGGTCCACACGGAGCGCACCATCGAGCCCAACGAGGAGGCCCACGAAGCGTACCAGTTCTACATGGACCGGTACATCGAGACCTACCCGCAGATGAAGGACCTGATGCACGAGATGACCCGCCACGAAGCCGGCAGCGAGAAGGCGGAGGCTTGAGACGAAAGAAACTTTGTGTATGAGCCGGGCCGCGAAGATTACGGCCCGGTAAACTTGAGGTTGGGAACCGGGATGCCGGTAGAAAGGAGCCGAGAGGAGACTTGTCCGGTCGGCTGCACACCGTAGTACCTGACGTACGGGAGGTAGAGGAGTGACGACTGTAAGCGTTCTGGGGGCTGGAATAATGGCTACGGCCCTCGCCTGGCCGCTGACGGATAACGGCCACGAGGTGCGTCTGGTCGGCACCCACCTCGATCGCGACGTGATCGACTCCATCAAAGAGACCGGCGTTCACCCGAACCTGGACCTCAAGGTCCCCAATGGCGTGCGAGCCTACCAGCTAGAAGAGGCCGAGGAGGCATTCGACGGTGCCGAAGTCGCGATGAGCGGGGTTAACTCTTTCGGGCCTCACTGGGCCGGGGAGCAGCTAGCGTCGCTCCTGAAGCCGGGGATGATGGTGATCGCCGTTACGAAAGGGTTGGAGGCCGACGACGATGGCAACTTGAGCATCCTGCCCGAAGTGTTGGCCTCTGAAGTACCGGAGGGTCTCAGGGAGCAGGTCTCCTGGTCGGCTATTACGGGACCGGCCATCGCCGGGGAGGTGGCGGTCCGGCACGACACCTGCGTGGTCTTTACCGGCGAGGACCCGGACGCGCTGGAGAAACTGGCGGCGACGTTCCGCACCGGCTACTATCATGTGTGGACCAGCACGGACTTTATCGGGTGCGAGGTATGCGCAGCGGTCAAGAACTGCTACGCCTTTGGCGGGGGTTTTATGGACGGGCTGCTAGATAAGGAGGGTAATTCTGACACGAAGTACCGCCGCTACAACTACGGGGCGGCACTCTTCGGGCAGGGCACGCGCGAGCTCGGTCAGTGGTTGGAGCTTCTGGGCGGCGAGCCGGAGACCGCATACGGGCTGGCCGGCGTCGGGGACATGTTCGTGACCACCATGGGCGGGCGCAACGTAAAGGCGGGACGCTTTGCCGGGGCGGGCGTGCCATTCTCCGAGGTCGAGAACGAGCGGATGAAGGGGGTAACGCTGGAAGGGGTCGCGGCCATAAGGGTCATCGGCGGCGCTCTGGAAAGACTCACGGAACGCGAGGTCGTCCCACCGGAGGACTTCCCGCTCATGCGCCATTTGTATGACGTGGTGGAGAAAGACGAGCCGGTCGACATGCCCTGGGAGACGTTCTTCGGGGGCGAGCCGGGGGTAAAGACAAGCGAAGCAAGAAAGGCATAAGCATATGAATCGCGAAAGATCTTTGGAAAGTCTGGGTAACCGGCAGTTCGACCTGATCGTGATCGGGGCCGGCATCAACGGTTCGGGTATAGCCCGCGACGCAGCCATGCGGGGCCTGAGCGTACTGCTATTGGACAAGGGAGACGTTTCGAGCGGGACTACCCAGTGGGCGACACGCCTGATCCACGGCGGCCTCCGCTACCTCGAACACTACGAGTTCGCCCTCGTGCGCGAGTCTTTGAGAGATAGAGAGGCGCTCCTGCACGTGGCGCCGCACCTCGTGAGGCCGCTAGGATTCCTGGTTCCCGTCTACGACCGGGGCTCCCGCGGGCCGCTCATGGTCCGGCTCGGCATGACCCTTTACGATGTGCTCTCTTTTGAAAAAAGCATGGAGAACCACAAGATGTTCAGCCGGCAGCAGACCCAGGAGCGGGAACCCGGCCTCAACCCCGAAGGCCTTAAAGCCGCCGCCTTCTACTACGACGCCCAGGTCGAGTACGCTGAGAGGGTAGCCGTCGAGAACGCCGTCTCCGCCTACGACCACGGTGCGACCGTCATTACCTACGCGAACGTCGACCGCCTCCTGATGGAAGGTGACGACGTCAAGGGCGTAGAGTTCACCGACGTACTCGGGGGCGAGAGTTATACGGCGCGGGCGGCGGTTACAGTGAACGTCGCCGGTCCCTGGGTGGACGAGGTCCTCGAACAGTTGCAACCGCATCAGGGCGAAGAGGACGCCGGCCGCTTTATGGGCGGTACCAAGGGCAGCCACCTCGTCGTGGACCCGTTCCCCGGCGCGCCCGAGAACGAGGCGCTGTACGTCGAGGCCCGCGCGGACGGGCGGCCGTACTTTATCGTGCCGTGGAACGGTCGGTACCTGATCGGCACGACCGACATCCGCTACGAGGAGAACCTCGACCACGTGGAAGCCACCGAGGACGAAATACAGTACCTCCTCGACGAGACCAACTACGTCATCCCACGGGCGAACCTCCGCCGCGAGGACGTGCTATTCACCTACTCCGGCGTGAGGCCGCTGCCGTACAACCCGGAGGGCGAAACGGGCGGCGTAACGAGGAGCCACGTCGTCTTCGACCACGCCAAGGGCGGCTCCGCCGCCGGAGGTAAGGTCAAGAATGCGAGCCTCCAGATGCCGCAGTATGGAGGGCTCATCTCGATTATCGGGGGCAAGCTGACTACCTACCTGAACCTGAGCCGCCAGACGACCGACGCCGTCTTTAAAAAGCTCGGCCGCAAAGCGCCCAAGAGCCAGGCCCGCAAGGTCCCGCTCCCCGGCGGCAATACTTCCGACTTCGACGCATACGCCGAAGGGTTCAAGGCCGCGACGAGCATACCCGAGGTGATCTCCAAGCGGCTCTTGAAAGTTTACGGGACCCGGGCTTCGGAGGTACTCGCCCTCGCCGGAGACGACCCGGACCTCCTGGAGCCTCTGACCTCCCCGGCGACCGTGGAGAACGGCATTATCGGGGCCGAGGTTATCTGGGCTTTCCGGGAAGAGATGGCCGAGACTCTGGCCGACGTGCTTCTCCGGCGCTCGATGGTCGGCTACGACGCGAACGTCGCCCTCGACGTGGACGAGGCGGTAGCCGAGGTCGCCGCGAAACACCTCGGGTGGGACGAGGAGCGGGTCGAGCGCGAGATCCGGGAGTACCGCGAGTGGATCGAGCGTTACAACCCGAAGCAGTTCCGCGAGCGTCAGTCGGCCGGAGCCTAGAGAGGGGAGGGGGGATGACACTGAAAGACCCCGGATGATATCCGCCGTAATTTTCGACCTGGACGGCACGTTGGTGGAGACCGAGGAGATCAAAGCCATCTCCCACGCCCACGCCGTCCAGGAGCTAAACCCCGAGGTCTCCGAGGAAGACGTCATCGCCGCCTACTCCGACGACCTGGTGGGCCACTCCCGCCAAGAGGTCGCCGAGGCCATGATAGACCGCTTCGGTCTGGAGGACGCCCTCCGCGAACGCGTGGGTGATACCGGGGAGGAAGAGGAGCCGTGGCAGGCGCTCGTGCGCATCCGGCGCGGGTTCTACGAGGAGCTTCTAAAGGACTCCGACCTGCTCCTCGAAAAGCGGTACCCGCGGAACATCGCGATGCTGCACGAGCTACGTAAAGAAGGCTACCCGACGGCGTGCGCCACCATGTCCCATCTAAGCCAGGTCGAGCGCGTCCTCTCCGTGCTCGGCATCGAAGACGTCTTTGACGTGGTCGTGACCATGGACGACGTGGAGCGCGGCAAGCCCGACCCGGAGATAGACCTTCTCACCGCGAAGAAGATGGGCGTCCCGCCGGAGGAGTTCCTGGTGGTCGAGGACTCCGCCGCCGGTATTCAGGCAGGAGTTGCGGCCGGGATGTCGGTCGTGGCCGTACCGACCGACATTACCCGCAAGGGTGTACAAGCGGCGGACGGTCTAGACCCTCGCTGGGTCGTGGATGACCCGGAGGCATTAGCCGACGTGGTCCACGAGAGGATCGAGGAAGCCGGGGGGAGACGTGTCGCGAAATGATTACTTGTTACGACAACAAGAGGAGTGGCCGTGGATAACCAGATCGGGGACCTCCCGCACACCCTGAACAACGGCGAAGAGATAGACCAGCGTCTGGCCGGAAAGACGCCCGCCGTGTTCCTCGACTACGACGGTACGCTAACCCCCATAGTGGACCGGCCGGAGGACGCCACTATCTCCGAGAGCATGCAGGAGGCCGTCCGGGGGCTGGCGGAGCGGTGCGTGGTGTGCGTGGTCAGCGGGCGGGACCGGGCGGTGGTGCAGGAGTTGATGGGTTTAGACAACCTGATCGTGGCCGGCAGCCACGGCTTCGATATCTGGAGCCCCGACGAAGGCACCATCGAGCACGGCGCGGGCACCGGCTTCGAGGACCTCATAGAAGAGGTAAAGGCGCGGCTGGAAAAAGAAACGGGCGACATCGAGGGTGCATCGGTCGAACCTAAAAAGGCTTCGGTGGCGGTCCACTACCGGCTCGTATCCGAAGACGAGCAGCAAAATATTAAAGCTACCGTGGACGACCTCCTCGATGAGCGTCCCGACGACCTGAAGATGACGCCCGGCAAGATGGTCTACGAGGTGCAACCAAAGATAGACTGGGATAAGGGAAAGGCTGTCCTGTACCTGCTCGAAACCCTGAAGCTCGACCGCGACGACATTGTACCTATGTACCTGGGCGACGATACAACAGACGAGGATGCTTTCGAGGCTCTCTCGGAGACTTCCCCAGGAGGCATCGGTATCTTCGTGGGCCACGCCGACGACCCGGAGGTAGCCGGGCGGACCACCGCCGCCGACTACGTGCTCAATACGATGCAGGAGGTGGAGCAGTTCTTGGATAAGCTTGCTCGCTAATGCCGCCGTACGGGCCAGCGTTACTAAACGCGCCAGAGGAGAGGAAACGGTGTGGAGACCATTGCGACAGCAGCCCGGAAGAGCGCCGTCGGGTGCAAAGAGTTAGAGAAAAGAGGTCTCGTAGACTTCTCCGGGTGCTGCGAGGTCTGTCACTCGGCTGAAAAGCACGGTTTTGTCGTTCCTCTCGGGCCTTGCCGGGCGACGCTCCCGGATGGCGAGGAGGTGCTGGTCTGTTGTGGCACCAGGAAGCAATTGCCCGGTACTGATGCGGCAAGTATTTAAAAGGAGTATCCCTATGACGAACTGGACGCTAACCTACGACCACTACGACCCGGATGAGGAGGGACTGCGCGAGTCGATGACCTCGACCGGCAACGGCTACTTCTGCACCCGCGGGGTGGCCCACTGGTCCGAGGCCGACGGCGTACACTACCCGGGCACCTACGTTCACGGCGGCTACAACCGGGAGACCACGATCATGGCCGGCCGGCCGGTCTTGAACGAAGACCTGGTCAATTTGCCGAACTGGCTTGCCCTGAAGCTCCGCATCGGCGGTGACGCCGAGCTTGTGGACTTCGAGAACGTCGAAATCCTGGACTACCGCCACGAGCTTGACATCCGGAACGCCACCCTGATCCGCAACATGCGCTTCCGGGACTCCGCCGGCCGGGAGACCACCTCCGAGAGCCGCCGCATCGTCAGCATGGCCGACATGCACCAGGCCAGCATAGAGTGGACTATCACCCCGGAGAACTGGTCGGGTCACCTGGAGGTCATAACTGCGCTCGACGGCCGGGTCACGAACAGCGGCGTCGCCCGCTACGAGCAACTCGAAGGCCGCCACCTCGACCCGGTCTCCCCGAGGACCTTCGGGCCGGAGGTCATAGCCCTGGAAGTGCGTACCCGCCAGTCGCGCATCTACGTCGCCGAGGCCGCCCGGACCCGCATCTACGACGAGGACGGAAAGAAGCTAGAGCCGCAGCGCGACCTCTACCAGATGCAGGACTACATCCACCAGGTTCTCTCGTTCGAGGTCGAGGAGAAGAAGCCCGTGCGGGTCGAGAAGATGATCTCGTTCTACACCTCGCGGGACCAGGCGATAAACGAGCCGCTGGCTAACGCCGGGAGGTCGGTCGTCCGCTACGGCACGTTTGAGGAAGCCTTTGAGCAGCACAGCAGGGCCTGGGATGAGTTGTGGGACACCTGCGACATGCAAATTCCACACGACGACCGGGTGCAGCTACTGGTCCGGTTTCACATTATGCACATCCTCCAGGTCTGCTCGCCGCACACCGCCGACCTCGATACGGGCGCTCCGGCCCGCGGCTTGAACGGCGAGGCGTACCGGGGGCACATCTTCTGGGACGATTTGTACATCTACCCGTTCTTGAACTTCCGGCTGCCCAAGATCACCCGCGCCCTGCTCCTCTACCGATTCCGCAGGATGGACGAGGCCCGCGCGGCGGCTAAAGAAGCCGGCTACGAGGGAGCCATGTTCCCGTGGCAGAGCGGCTCCGACGGCAAGGAGGAGACCCAGGAGGTGCACCTCAACCCGAACGCCGGTACCTGGGACCCGGACCTCAGCCACCGCCAGCGGCACATCGGGGCCGCCATCTTCTACAACATCTGGCAGTACTACCAGACGACCGGCGACCTGGAGTTCATGCTGGACTACGGGACCGAGATGATGCTGGAGATAGCCCGGTTCTGGGCTTCCATCGCCCACTACAACGAAGAGCGGGGCCGCTACGAGATCCACGGTGTCATGGGACCGGATGAGTTCCACGAGCAGTACCCCGACGCCGATGAAGGCGGTCTCAACAATAATGCCTACACCAACGTGATGGTCGCCTGGATCTCCGAGATAGCCCAGGAAGTTCTTACGCTGCTCCCCGACCGTCGCCGGCAGTCCCTGCGCGCCCGTACCGGGCTCACGGACGAGGACGTCGAACTGTGGAACGACATGAGCCACAAGATGTTCGTCCCGTTCCACGAAGACGCCGAGGGCAATAGCGTTATCAGCCAGTTCGAGGGCTATGAAAACCTCGAAGAGCTCGACTGGGAGCACTACCGGGAGGAGTACGGCAACATCCAGCGCCTCGACCGTATTTTAGGCGCTGAGGGAGACGACCCGAACCGCTACAAGCTCTCCAAACAGGCCGACACCCTGATGCTATTCTTCCTCTTCTCCGGGGATGAGCTGCGGGAGATCTTCGAGCGGCTGGGCTACGAGTATACGTCCGACACCGCCCGCAACAACATCGACTACTACACCGAGCGGACCTCCCACGGCTCGACTTTAAGCTTTGTGGTGCACGCGGCGGTAAAGGCGGACCTCGACCCCGAAAGCTCCTGGGAATGGTACAAGGAGGCGCTCGAGAGCGATATAGGGGACGTGCAGGGTGGCACCAGCCAGGAAGCCATACACCTCGGGGTAATGGCCGGGACGCTGGACCTCCTGCAGCGCGGCTACCTGGGAAGTGAGATCCGGGACGGGGTACTCTACTTCGCCCCGAAGCTGGTAGACAAGCTAGACGGCCTCTCGTTCCCGATGCGGTTCCGCGAGACGCCGCTAGAGCTTACCCTGGAAGAGAAAGAACTGACGGCCGCCGCCCACGCCGACGGCTCCGAACATCGGATAAAGGTCGGGGTTGGGGACGAGGTTAAGGAGATCGGGGCCGAAGACCGATACGCCTTCGACATAGGGAAGAGCTAACCCGAGAGGGGATCAGGGAGTAAACCGTGAGCCAGAAGAGCGATCCGCCGGACGTCATCTCGAACGCGGCGCGTCCGGAGGAAGTCGTCGCCGAGAGCCGGCCGCTGGAGCCGGATTACCCTCACTACCGGGTCGAGCCGGGTAGCCGGGTCCTCCTCTCTGGCATAGACCCGGACGACACCGGCGGTTACGTAAGGAAAAAGGATGTAAGAAAGCTGCTGGTGGAGCAGCGCAAGCGCATCCAGGACTTGCAGGCCCGGCTCTACGCCGAGAACCGGCAGGGGTTGCTGATCGTGTTGCAGGCGATGGACACGGGCGGGAAGGACGGCACGATCAAGCACGTCCTGAGCGGCGTTAACCCGCAGGGCTGCCGGATCTCCTCGTTCAAGGCCCCGAACCCCGAGGAGCGCAACCACGACTTTCTCTGGCGCTACCACAAGAGCGCCCCGGCCCGCGGCCGCATCGGCATCTTTAACCGCTCCCACTACGAAGACGTGCTCGTCGTGCGCGTCAAGAACCTCGTCCCCGAAGACGTCTGGCGGCCCCGGTACAAGCTAATAAATAACTTCGAGTACACCCTCGCCTTGAACGGCATCGCCGTCCTCAAGTTCTTTCTGCACATCTCAAAAGACGAGCAGAAACGCCGCCTCGAAAGCCGGCTCGAAGATCCGGACAAGCGCTGGAAGTTCTCCAGCAACGACATCAAGGAGCGGGCATTCTGGGATAGTTACCAGGAAGCCTTTGAGGACGCCATCAGCAAGTGCTCGACGGAGTACGCCCCGTGGTACGTGGTCCCGGCCAACAAGAAATGGTACCGCAACCTGGTTATCGCCCGCACCGTGGCCGACACCCTAGAGGCGATGGACCCGCAATACCCGGCGGCCGAGGAAGGGTTAGAGAACGTGGTGATCCCGGATTGAGAAGGCGGGCCACTCCTTTGACCGGGGAGACCGAGGAGACACTGTGGATCAAGATCTAGAAAAGCTGCAGCGCGCGGCGGCTGTCGCGGCGGTGGACGGTTACGTGACGAGCGGCATGATCGTCGGTCTCGGGACGGGCTCTACGGCTTCCTGGGCGGTAAAGAGGATCGGGGAGCTACTCTCCGACGGCAGCCTCCGGGATGTGCGGGGGATACCGACTTCGGAGAGGACCGCGCGACTCGCCGGGGAGTCCAGCATCCCACTTCTCACCCTCTCCGAGGCCCGGCCGGACCTCACCATAGACGGGGCGGATGAGGTCTCCCCGGACCTTGGCGTCCTCAAAGGCCGAGGCGGGGCGCTGCTGAGGGAGAAGATAGTGGCCGCAGCCTCCCGCAACGGCCTCGTGGTCGTGGCCGACGGCACCAAGTCTGTCGAGGCCCTGGGCAGAGGACCGCTCCCGGTCGAGGTTGAGCCTTTTGGTTACGAAACGACCCTGGAGGCGCTCGGGGCTCTAGGTTGCGAGCCACAGTTACGACTGACCAGCGAGGGAGAACCGTTTGTCACGGACGGAGACAACTACACTGTGGACTGCGCGTTCCGCTCGATACCGGACCCCGCCTCCCTGGAAACCGAGATAAAGCGCATCCCCGGCGCCCTGGAGTGCGGCTTATTTGTCGGTCTAGCCCGGACGGCGTTCGTGGCCCGCGAGGACGGAGTCTCCGTCCTCGGAGAGACCCGTAGCTGATAGGCTAGAGACCGGAGGATCTAAAAATCACTCGCGCGCGAAAGGTTGATATGGCACTCTTCTCCGATCTAAACGACAGGGTGGTGGGTGGACCCTCGATCCTCGCGGCTGACTTCGCTAACCTGGCGGACGACGTGCAGAGGGCCGGGGACGGCGGGGCGGGGTTCGTCCACTTCGACGCGATGGACAACCATTTCGTGCCGAACCTGTCCATAGGACCTGTGGTCGCCGCCTCGCTCGTCCCGGCGACGGACCTGCCGGTCGACGCCCACCTGATGGTGGAAAACCCCGACAACCTCATCCCGGCGTTTCTGGAGGCGGGGGTGAACAGCATCTCGGTCCATCCGGAGGTCGTAACGCACCTGCACCGTACACTGGAGATGATCCGGTCCGGAGGGGCCGAGGCCGGCGTGGCGCTCAACCCTACCACCCCGCCGGAAACGATAGAGTGGGCGTTACCGTACCTCGACTACATCCTCGTGTTAAGCGTCAACCCCGGTTTCGGTGGTCAAGACTTTATACCGGAGATGACCGAGAAGATCCGCCACCTGAGAGACCGCACCGACCTGCCGATAGCGGTTGACGGCGGTATCACGGCCGAGACGGCTCCTTTAGTAGTAGAAGCCGGAGCCCGGATACTCGTCGCCGGCTCCGCCGTATACAAGGGCGACCCGGCGACCGAGATGCAGAAGATCATCGCGTCCGGCCGCCAGGCCGCCGAAGGATAGCGGAGGGTTTCCACTCCCCACGACCTAGAAGCCTCCGCGGGTCACCGGGCGGCACGTCCGGCAGGGACGGTAGCCAGCCCGGACAGCTTCGGTAGCCAAGCGGAACGGCCGGCGGTTTTCGGGGTGTATCCTCTTTGCGTGGCTGCAGGTGGCGTGGCAGACGATGCCGGTGGTCGGCGTCGCCACGTAGGGGGAACCGGAGATCTCCCCGGTCGCAACACCCTCATGCTCTAGCAGGCTAACCTTCTCGCCCGCACCGAAAGCGTAGTTACCGGTACGCCCGTCGTTCTTTACGACCCGGTGGCAGGGGACCAGCAGCGGAACAGGGTTGTTCGCCATAACATTGCCGACGGCCCGCGAAGCTCCGGGACTTCCGGCTTCCCGGGCGACCCAGACGTAGGGCCGGACCTCCCCGCGGGGTATGCCGCTCACCACCTCTAGTACCCGCCGCTGGAAGGGAGTAGATGGCGAAAGGTCCAGTGGTACCTCTACCCTACCTCCGGCGAGCGCCTGTGCTACCTTCTCCGCCAGATCGCGCGCTTCCGCGGCATCCGACCCGGTCAATAGCCGCCCGAAGCGCCGGCGGTAGTCCCTGGCGAACTCCTCTACCGGGCCACCCCGCCGCACGAGCCGGACGCCCGTGGTGCTTGCCCCAACGTACAATTCCCCGAGAGGAGATTCCACCCGCAGGAGCCGGTCGGTCGCGCCACGGAGCGTCTGCTCGACAAAGGGCTCCGGCTTTTGTAGAGGATGCATGCTCTCCGGCGCGGCTTCCAGTGAGAGGATCACCCGTTCTTCGGCGGCGTTTCTCTGTCCATCGGTCATTTAAGCATCCTTTCTTCCGGCGGTATCCAGCAGACTTTGCAGCCGGCCGAGGCCCCGTCTCACGAGCGTCTTTGCGGTCCCCTCCGGCCAGCCGGTCGCCTCGGAGATACCGGCGTAGGGCAGGTCCGCCAGGTACCACAGGGCCAACGCCTCCCTCTGCCGCTCCGGTAAGTAACCCATAGCCGCCGCAATGTCCAGCCACGCCTCCCGGCTCTCCCCTATCTCCGGATGATCCCAGGACTTCTCCGGGACTTCGGCAACCGGCGTCTCCCGTTTCCTATCCCGGACCGTGTTGCGCGCCACGTTCAGGACGATCTTATACAGCCACGGACGCAGCGCCAGGTTCCTTATGCGCTCTTCGGGGTAACGGCCGAGGGCGGCGAGCGCCTTCTCGAAAGACGCCTGTGTCGCGTCCTGCGCCGCTGCCGGTTCCCGCAGCATACCTAGAGCGTAGCGGTAAAGTTCAGGGTAGTGCCACCGTACCAGGTCCCGGGGCGCTGTCAGGTCTCCACCCGCCAGCCGCTCCGCGAGCCGTCCCCGGTCCCGCGTTTCCTTCTCCGTCTCTACGCCATCCTCCATGCCCTTACAACACTCCAGGTCTCCGGAAAGTTTCACCCAGGACGGCAAAGCTTGCACGAGGTGGATCCGGGCGTTCGAGCAGGGCGCTGTTGGCCCAGCTACATTCCGGTAGGTGTTGGAGAAACGGGGGTAGCGTGTATGGTAAAGTGCGGCAGGAAAAGGCTAGAGAAGGAGAAAGCTGCTATGGCGAACTACGAGCTTCCGCCGCTACCGTACGATTACAACGCCCTGGAGCCGCACATTGACGAGGACACGATGCGGTTTCATCACGACAACCACCACAACACCTACGTCAACAACCTGAACTCCGCGCTGGAGAGCCACCCGGATGCCGACAAGGGCAGCATCGAGGCGACGCTGGCGGAGATAGACTCGGTCCCGGAGGACATCCGGCGGTCGATCCGCAACAACGGCGGCCAGCACTCCAACCACTCGATGTTCTGGGAGATCATGGCTCCCGAAGGCTCCGGCGGCGGTGGCGAGCCGACCGGGGAACTCGCGACCAGCATAGAAGCCAGCTTCGGTTCCTTTGACGCGCTCAAGGAGCAGTTCGCAGCCGCGGCGGCCCCTGGCGCGCTCTTCGGTAGCGGCTGGGCCTGGCTTATCGCCGCCCCCGACGGCTCCCTGCGCATAGAAACCACCCCGAACGGCGACAGCCCGCTCATGGAAGGCAAGCTGCCGATCATCGGCCTCGACGTCTGGGAGCACGCCTACTACCTGAACTACCAGTACCGCCGTCCGGCGTACATCGAAGCTTTCTGGAACGTCGTCAACTGGGATGAGGCCAACCGGCGCTTTAACGCTGCGACCTCCGCTTCATAGCCAAAGCTTACGCAAGACGAGAGCCTCCGGGGAGTAATCTCCGGGGGCTTCCGTGTGAGGTAAAGACTGTGACCAAAGGTTAGTAGAATAAGGGAGGATAACCGGGAAAGCCTAGAGCTAGGAGCCTCTCATGCGTTTGGTAATAGTAGGTGGTGTGGCGGCCGGGACCAAGGCGGCTTCGAGAGCCCGCCGGGTAAACCCGGAAGCCGAGATCGTTATTTATCAGGAAGAGCCGGACGTTTCCATAAGTGAGTGCGGCCTGCCGTACCACCTGTCGGGCGTGATCGGGGACCGCGACCAACTCATCGCCCGCACGCCGGAGAAGTTCGCCGAAAAGGATGTAGAAGCCCTGGTCCGCCACCGGGTCGAGAGTATAGATCCCGGCAACAAAAAGCTCTCCGTCCGCAACCTGGAGACCGGCGAGACTTTTGAAGACAGCTACGACCGGCTGGTCATCTCGACCGGGGCCGCGGCCGTTATGCCGCCGATACCCGGCTCTGACCTCGAAGGGGTGTACAACCTCCGTTTTCTCACCGACTCGGACGCCATCCGGGGTTACATGGACGAGTACTCTCCCAAGAAAGCCGTCGTGGTCGGGGCCGGCTACATCGGCCTCGAAGTCGTCGAGAACCTGGTCGAGCTAGGCCTGGAAGTATCTCTCGTGGAAGCCGTTGACCAGCTAGCCGCCGCCTACGGCCCGGAGGTCGCTGGCAGGATAGAAGACCGGCTCCGCGAAAAAGGCGTTACGGTACATACCTGCGCCCAGGTCGAAGACATCGGCTGTAAGGAGCGGACATCGGACGGCTCTAACGGAGCTAGAGAGACCAGTCGTGTTCAGAGCGTGACGTTCGAGGACGAGGAGATTCCGGCGGACCTGGTTATCGTGGGGGCGGGTATAAAACCGCAGGTACAACTCGCCGAGGCCGCCGGGGTGGAGATCGGGGAGACCGGCGCGATAAAAGTCGACCGGCGCATGAAGACGAACTTGCCGGACGTCTGGGCCGCCGGGGACTGCGTCGAGACCACGAACCTAGCCAGTGGCCGGCCAGCCTACGTGCCGCTCGGGGACACGGCGAACCAGATGGGCCGGGTAGCGGGCACGAACGCCGCGGACCCGGACGGCGATGCGTCCCTGGAGTTTCCCGGCGTGCTCGGTACCGGCGTCTTCAAGGTGTTCGACCTCGGGGTCGCAAAGACCGGCCTCTCGGAAGAAGAAGCCACAGAGGCTGGTTTTGCGGTCGTCACCGCCGACGTTGAGTCCAGGAGCAAAGCCGGGTATTTTCCAGGCAGCGAGCCGGTTTACCTAAAGCTCGTTGCCGATGCGGAGTCGGGGCGGTTGCTCGGGGCCGAGACTGTCGGGGCGTCGGTGGACAAGCTGGTGGATGTGTGCGCAACGGCGATCTGGGGCCGGTTATCCTATCCGGACCTTGTGAACCTGGACCTCGCTTACGCTCCGCCGTTCGGGCCGGTCCTGAGCCCGGTAATACAGGCCGCCACCATCCTCTCCGGTAAGGTCGAGAAGTCCGTCGAGGGCGTCCGCACCCGAGAGTAGCGGTCGGCTACGCCCCTACCGCCAGCCCAGGGTAGCCAGGCTCAGCCGCTCGCGCTCCTCTTCCGAGAGGCTCCAGCCGAGAGCGCCCGCGTTCTGGCGGGCCTGGCGCTCGTTTTTTGCGCCGGGGATTGGCAGGACGCCGGGCTGGGTCGAGAGCCAGTTCAGGGCGACCTGGGAAGGTTCTTTGTCGTGCTCCGCCCCGATGTCGCGCAGTATCTCGACCACGGGCTCTATCCTCTTCAGGTTGCCCTCGCTAAAAGCTTTCCCGAAGCGCCGGACGTACCCGCTCGGACGGTCGCCGGGGCCGTACTTACCGGTAAGCAACCCTTGAGCTATCGGGCTGTAGGCGACGAGCGTCACGCCGAGGTCCCGGCAGGCGTCGAGCACGCCGTTGGTCTCCGGGGAGCGGTCCAGGAGGCTGTAGCGAACCTGGTTCGAGGCGAGCCGGAGGCCGTGCTGGGCGAGCCGGTCCTGGGCCCGCTGCATCGCCGCTACCCCGTAGTTGCTCACCCCGACGTGGCGGACCTTGCCTTCTTTCACCGTCTCGGCCAGAGCGTCCATCAGGCTTTCTATCTTGAGGATCGGGGACGGAAAGTGGATCTGGTATAGGTCCAGCGTCGGTATCCCGAGCCGCCCGAGGCTCACGTCCACCGCTTTTAGCAAGGAACGCGCGTCGAATCGGTACGGCAGCGGTGCGAACTTCGAGGCGATTACCGGGTAGCTCCGCTCGGAACCGTCGCCGTCCGTGCTTTGTTCCCGCAGAAGCTCCCCGATAATTTTCTCGGAGGCTCCGTTACCGTAGATCTCCGCCGTATCGAATAGCGACACCCCGCCTTCGAGACTGGCTTTAAAAGCCGCCGCGACGTCCTGGCGGTCGTAGTCTTTGCCGTAGCCCCAAAGGTTCTTCGTGCCCCAGGCCCAGGCCCCGACTCCGAGCGGGGCCACCCGCAGGCTCCCGCCAAGCTCCACCGTAGCCTCATTCTGCATCTGTAAGCCTCCAACCTAGCTTTCGCCTGAAGGCTTACTTATATCACCCTCAGGATGACCGGACCCGGAAGTACATCACTCGGGGCGTGGCAGAGACCGGCCAGATAGTAGGGCCGGTATCTTGCTGGCGGCCTGTGGCTCGGAGAAGTAGAAGCCCTGGGCCACTACGCACTCGAGCTCGCGGAGCTGGGCGAGTTGGTCTGCGGTCTCTACTCCCTCGGCCACGGCCACGAGCCCCATGGTCTCCGCGAGGTTTAGCATCGCCGAAACCAGTACCAGGTCTTCCGGGTCGCGCCCGAGCCCGTCCACGAAGGAACGGTCGATCTTTAAAAAGTCCGCCGGGAAACGTTTGAGATAGCTGAGGGACGAGTAGCCGGTCCCGAAGTCGTCTATGGCGAGCTTTACCCCGAGGTCTCTCAGCCTCTTTAGCAGATCCACGGTCTCTACAGCGTGGACCATCGCGGTGCTCTCAGTGATCTCGAGTACGAGGTTTGAGGGATCGAAACCGGTTTCCAGGAGGGCCTGCTCGACGTCCTCGGCGAGGCCCGGGCGGTGAAATTGCCGCGCCGAGAGGTTGACGCTCATCATCAGGGGCTGGTTCGAGGGGTAAAGGGGCTCCCAGTCTCTGGCCTGCCGGCAGGCTTCCCGGAGTACCCAGCGTCCGATGGGTACTATGAGACCGGTCTCTTCGGCAATCGGGATAAACTCTCCGGGGGATACCAGGCGTCCGTCGGGCTTCTGCCACCGCAGGAGCGCCTCAACGCCCAGAATCTCGCCGTCCGCAATCGAGACTTTTGGCTGGTAGAAGACCCGGAACTCCTCGCGCTCCAGGGCCCGCCGGAGGTCGCTTTCCAGGGAGAGCCGCCGCGAGGCCCGGGCGTCCATGGAGGTCTCAAAGATCTCGTAGCGGTCCTTGCCGCCCTCTTTCGCCTTGTACATCGCGAGGTCCGCGGCCTTTAGCATCTCCTTCGAGGTGTCTGCAGCGGAGTCGGAGACCGAGATGCCGATGCTGGTGGTCACAAAGACCTCCTGGCCGCTCTCGCCGAGAACAAGAGGGGCTCTAAGCTCCCGGGAGATCCTCCGGGCGACCGACGTTACCTTGCCGATACAGTCCAGATCTTCTATAAGGATGGTGAACTCGTCCCCGCCCAGACGGGCCGCCGTATCCGAGAGCCTCAGGCACCGCTTGAGCCGCTCGGCGACCGCGATCAGCATCTCGTCCCCGACCTCGTGGCCTAAAGAGTCGTTTACGAACTTGAAGTTGTCGAGGTCCATAAACAATACCGCGACCTTGTTACTCTCTGGCTGCCGACGGGTGCGTTCCAGCGCATGCTCCAGACGCTCCATAAACCGCGCCCGGTTCGGGAGATCCGTCAGTGGGTCGTGAAAAGCCTGGTGGGCGAGCCGCTCTTCAAGCCTCCGGCGCTCGGTAATATCCTTCTGCACCCCAACAAAGTTGGTTAGCCGCCCGTCCTTGTCGTGTACAGGAGAGATGGATAGCTCGTTGTAGAACACGGTCCCGTCCTTGCGGTAGTTGCGCAGGACGGCGTACCCTTCCCGGCCATTCCCGATAGCATCCCGCAGTTCGGCGAGCGACGCCTGGTCTCGGTCTTCCCCCGCCAGGAAACGGCAGTTGAGGCCCGTAACCTCCCGGGCAGTGTACCCGGTGATCTCCTCGAAGCCGGGGTTGACGTAGATGATCGGGTTTTCCTGCACCGTGGCATCCGTAATAATAATGCCGTTGGAGCTTGCGGAGATGGCCCGGTCCCTGAGGCGCAACTCTTCCTCGACGCGCCGGCGTTCGGTTATATCCCAGGCGTTGATCACCACGCCGCGCACGCCTGGGTCCTCCAGTAAATTGTGGCCCACGGCCTCAAGATAGCGCCACGAGCCGTCCCGGTGCCGGGATCGGAACTGCATGGGCCTCCCGACCCCGGACCTCGTCAAGTCCGACTCGAAACTCTCCCGCACCCACCGGCGGTCGTCCTCGTGAACGTAGTCGAAAATGTCCCGGCCGACTAACGCCTCTGGCCGGTAGCCGAGGATGCGCTCGACGGGCGGGGTCACGTAGCGTACCGTGCCGTCGGTCCCGACTATGGCCGCAAGGTCCGAGGCGTTGCGGGCGAGCGACTCCCTTACACGCTCCTCGACCAGCCGACGCTCGGTAGTTTCCCGCTGCACGGAGACCCAGTGCGTGTACCAGCCGGTCTCGTCGGCCACGGGCACGATGTTCAGCTCGACCCAGAACTCTGTGCCGTCCTTACGGTAGTTCAAAAGCTCAACCAGAATCGGCCGCCAGCGGGAGAGCGCGTGGCGAATTTTGTCCAGCGACTCCCGGTCGGAATTCGGCCCCTGCAAGATGCGTGGCGTCTTACCGATAACGTCTTCCGGGGTATATCCCGTCATCCGGGTAAAAGCCTCGTTCACGTAGATGACCCTTGGCCCCGGCTCGTCGAAGGGCTCGGCCTCGGTGACCAGTATGGCATCGTTGGCGTTCTGTACGACCGACTCCAGAAGGTGCAGCCGGTCTACGCCTACCTCGTTCACCGCTTCCCGATTCATATCCACCCGTACCACTGCCTCTCTGGCCGCTACCGTCTGATCGGGAGAGCGACGCAGGGCATCGAGCACAGCCAGCAGGCCAGCACAAAACCGATAACTCTCCAATGTCTCCTGGAGAGTTATCGGTACGAGCGTAGAAAAACTTTACCGGGCCGAGCCCCGGCTGAGCACAGGCTCAGTTTGGGTTTACACCGGTATGCGGGCGACGGCCTCCTCTATGGCCTCTTCGGGGTGCTCCAGATCTACAAGATTCCCGGCCAGGTACTGCTCGTAGGCGGCGAAATCAAAGTGGCCGTGGCCGCAGAGGTTGAAGAGTATCTTCTTCTCCTCCCCGGCTTCCTTGGCCTCCAGCGCCAGGTCCATCGTAGCCTTTATGGCGTGCGTCACCTCCGGGGCCGGGACTATACCCTCGGTCCGGGCGAAAGTTAGCCCCGCCTCGAACGTGGCGTTCTGCGGATAAGACCAAGCTTCCACAAGCCCCTCGTGTACCAGCGCGCTCACGATGGGAGACTCCCCGTGGTAGCGCAGCCCTCCGGCATGTATCCCCGGCGGCACGAAGGAGTGACCCAGCGTGTACATCTGCATCATCGGCGTCATACCCGCCGTATCCCCGAAGTCGTAGGTGAACTTCCCGCGGGTCAGCGTCGGACACGACGAGGGCTCGACCGCTATAAAGCGTGTATCCTTGCCGTTCTTGAGGTTTTCCCCGATAAACGGGAACGCGATGCCGCCGAAGTTGCTGCCGCCCCCGGCACAGCCGACTACGATGTCCGGGTACTCGCCGGCGAGCTCCATCTGCTCCAGGGCTTCCTGCCCTATAACCGTCTGGTGCAGCAAGACATGGTTCAAGACGCTTCCTAAAGAATACTTCGCGTCGTCGTTCCCGACAGCGTCCTCGACGGCCTCCGAGATCGCGATGCCCAGAGACCCCGGCGAGTCCGGAAACTCGGTCAGGATGTTCCGCCCGGCTTCGGTAAGCTTTGTCGGGCTCGGGTGGACCGTCGCGCCGTAGGTCTCCATCATTATGCGCCGGTAGGGTTTCTGACCGTAGCTGACGTTCACCATGTAGACCGTGCATTCAAGATCCATCTGCCGGCAGGCGAAGGCTAGTGAGGAGCCCCACTGCCCGGCCCCGGTCTCGGTCGTCAGGCGGCGGACGCCTTCTTCGCGGTTGTAGTAGGCCTGGGGGACGGCGGTGTTCGGTTTGTGGCTGCCGGACGGGGATACGCCCTCGTACTTGTAATAGATGTGGGCCGGGGTGTCGAGCAGTTTCTCCAGGCGGCGGGCGCGGAACAAGGGGGTCGGACGCCAGAGGCTGTAGATCTCGCGCACTTCCTCCGGTATCGGCACCTCGGGCTCCGCCGTCACCTCCTGGCCGATAACCGCCTCTGGGAAGATCGGCGTGAACGCCTCCGGTCCGACCGGCTCCCGGGTCGCCGGGTTCAGGGGCGGCGCAAGCTCGAACGGCAAGTCCGGGACGACGTTGTACCAGTTTTCTGGCAACGACCGCTCATCGAGTAGAAACTTCGTGCGCTCCACGGGATATTACCTCCAGCTAGTCCAATACTTCCGGGTGAGCTTAGTCTTCCGTCTGACGCCCTGTCAACCTCTGCTCCATTGTTCCCGGCCTCCTTGTCCGACCGGTAGATCAGTTACAGAAAAGGTGCGTCCGGAGACGGTGGTAAGAGACATCCACGGGCAGATCTGCTGGTTATAGGTCTCGTCATTGGAACCACGGTAAACGTTGGAGCGGCGGACTGGAGAGACTAACGCCCACGCCGATCGCCCAGGATGCCCGGGAGGGAACGTTTTAGCGTAGAAAGCGCCAAAACCGGCAAGAGCACTGTAACACGCTCTTCCTGGTATTTAGCAGGCGCGGCGCCAGGCGTCCAGGTCGGTCCTCTTGAAGATCAGACTGAAGCCGCGACGATCCGCCGTCTCGCACTTGTCGGCCCTGTTCCGGGCGTCGTACTCGGCGACAAAGACCGCCTTCCCGGCTCCGACGAACGGTGAGTATTCGCCGCACTCACCGTAGGTGAAGCACTCCTCGACCACGGCAAAGTCGTAGTCGTCCACGAGGTCCTCTACCTGGCCGGTATCGTTCTTTAGAGCTATCGCCAGACCGCGCTCGTGCGCCTCTTCGGCGAGCATGCGGTTGTAGGCGAGCTGGTCCGCGTAGGTTAGCCGGAAACCACTTTCGTTGGCGTAGCCGTCGATGTTGTCCGGTTCAACGGCGTCGAAGCCTTTATCCTGGCACACGTCCATGCGGCGCTCCATGAGGGGACGCAGGGTCCCGAGCTCGCGAATGTCGAGCCACTTTTCTCCGGGCCAGCCATCGAGTGGCCGTCCTTTTACCGGGGCCGGAAAGTCCCCGGCGTCGGGCCGCCAATCCTCCCACGACCCCGCGCTGATATAGCAGACGACCTTGGAGCCGTCGGCGTGCAACTCGTCCACGGTGGCGGTCGGAGTCTCGACGGCGTCCACGTCGTAGACGTCGGCGTCGACGGAGGTGTCGATACGACCGGAGAGCTGCCACTGCCAACTCAGGCCCAGCTCCGGCTGCCACCACTCTCCGTCACCCGCCGGGACGGGCTCCGCGGCGTTCCCGCACGACACGAGCGCCCCGGCGAGCGCCCCAATCAGGAATAACACCATTACCGTTCGTTTCATTACTACCGCATCCCGCAAGATGAGAATAAAGGATCTCCTTGCGCGGGCACACCTGCGCAGTCAAACCAGGTATCCAGATCGCCGTTTGTTGACCCGGGCGGATCTTAGCAGCCCGCCCGGCGCACCGCCTCTCCGCCGCGCAACGGGTTCCGGGCAGCCAAGGCCGTGTTAACTTCCGCTTTAACGAAGGCCGGCACCAGTAAAGAGACGATTTGTCCGCTGAGGAGGTTGCTCGGGGCTGTGGTGCCGGTATTGTAGGGTGGATACCGTGAGCGTCAGGAGATGAAAGCATGAGCGAAGAGAGAAGCCAGGAAGGCCGGCAGGACCGGGAAGAGGAAGGGCGGCGGGACAGTCCGCTGCAGACCGGGCGCGGCGACACCAACGTACAGGAGAGCGTCGTTTCGAGGATCGCCAGCGTCGCGGCACAGGAGATAGAGGGCGTCCGGCTGGGAGGCGGCGCTTCGCAGAAAGCCTCCGGCTTTCTCGGCCGCGCCACCGGCGGCTCGGGCGGTCCCCAGGACCAGGGCGTCTCGGTAGACGTCGGGCAGGTCGAGGCGGCCGTGGACCTCAAGATGACCATCGAGTACGGCAGGTCCATTCCGCAAGTCGCCAACGCCGTCCGTCAGAACGTCATAAACCGCATCGAGAACCTGGTAGGGCTCAGGGCCACGGAGGTAAACGTAATATTCGACAGCCTCTTTTTCCCGGAGGAAGAAGAGGAGGAACGGAACCAGCAGCAGCGGAATCAGCAACAACAGAATGAACAGCAGCGCGGAGAAAGCCGGGACGATAGCGGCGGCCAGGGCCGGCGGCAGAGACGGGTGATCTAGAGAACGCCCGGGACAGGTGCGGTGGCCCCGCTCCCACCGCACCGTCTACCGAAAACGAGAACCAACCACCGGGCCGGAGAGACCGGCCCGGGCTTTGTCGGCGGCTACTCTTCGTCGGAGCCGTTATTCCGGGAGCCGTTACCCCAGGATACGTTCTCTAGAGACACCTTCGGGGCGCCGTCGTGTTGTGGGGCCGTCCCGGAGCCATTCAAGTCCATCTGCGGTAGAAAGCGGGCGAGCAGCAGCGTGGAGAGCGCGGAGGACTCGCCGCCCTCACCGCGCACCAGCAGTGGCCGCGGGGCGTTGCGGAGCAGTTGCTCCCCGACCCGGACGCGGCGGCGGGCTAGCTCGTAGTGGACCACAGCCCGGTTGTCGCGGTGGGCCTGGCCGAGATGCCGTAGGGCGGTCGCCTCGTTCTCGGCCTCGGTAAGCGCCGCCCGGCCGCGAGTCTCTATGTCGAGGTGTACCTTCTGGGCCTCGGTCTCTTTTTCTTCCAGCATGCGGGCGACGTCCTGGCGGGCCTTGTTGCGGGCTTCCTTGACCTCGACGAGCCGTGCGCCGCGCTCTTTTTTGGCCCGCTCTATCTCCATGAGGAGGGTGTCGATGCGGCGCTTGCGGGTAAGCTCCCACTCGCGCTCGTAGGCGGATAGCTCTTTAGAGACCCGCTCGCGGGTGGCGAGGTGCTGCTGGTACTGGTCCGGTAGCTGGACATCCGGGATGTTCGCCCCGAGAATGCGGACCCCGTAGCTCGTAAGCTGGCGGTTCAGGTACTCCTGCATGTCCCCGACGTCCGAGCCGCGCAGGTCGTAGGCTTTCTCGGTCATCACCCGGCGGCTGCGGCGCCGGATCGCATCCTGCACCGCGCTCGACAGTACCATGTCGAAGTTCGTCGCCCCGATGGTCCGCACGAACGCCACCGGGTCCGTGATCCTGAACTTCAAAAAGAACTCTATCGCCTTTAGCGGCACGTTTTCCTGCGTCGGACACACCGCGACCGGTGCCAGGTACGGTATCTCGGTCGCCGTGTCTACGACCGCCTCGACCTTATCCCACGGCCGCCAGAGGTAGTGGCGGCCCGGCGACAGGGTGTCCACGATCCTGCCGTATCGGGAGAGAACACCGGTCGTGCCCTGTTCGATCTCCACGATGGCCCCCCGCCACAGCCAGAGCCCGGCCCCTAGGAGGAAAATTACCGCCAGCCCGACCGCCGGCAGCGAGAGCAGCATGTTTCCCGCGAAGGCCGCAAAGCCGAGCAGGTACAGCGCCACCCCGAACAGGAACAGCCACCCGTAGCGCCGCCGGTCCTTCGGGATGACGACCGGTACGATCTGGCCCTCGTCACCCCCGCGCAAATACTGCCGCACCGACGACCAGGAAGCCACAACCTCTTTTATCTTCGAGAACTCGCTCCTACCCCGTGACTCGCTCATTCCACACCTCCCTCATCGTCCCACTCGCTCCGCGGTTCGCTCCGTGAGCCGTTTGAGCCATTCGAGCTACCCTGGCCGTCGTCCTGACCGATACGCTCGACCCGCTCCTTGACGGCCTCGTCGGTGACGGAACGCCGGATCTCCTCTATCCGGTCAGAACCGGCTTCTTCGTCCGGCTCTTCTTCAGCAGCAAGGTCGTCCGGCCCGGCGGCGTTCTGACCGACCGTGGACAGGGACTCTATTTCCTTGGATCGTTCTTCTATGCGGTCCTCGATTTCCCCGAGGCGCTCGCGCAGCATCCGCAGGTCTTCGGGGGCGTAGAGTGGCTCCTCGCCAGTCCCGATCATGCGGCGTGCGATCTCCAGGAAGTCCACCGCCCCGTCGCCATCGCCGGAACCGCCGATCTGGACGACCTGCGGCAACCTCCCCGCGACCTGCTCCAGCTTGTCCAAAACCTCCTGCTGGAAACGATACTCCAGTATCTCCGGCGCCCCCGCGCTACTGACCGCCCGGATGTCGAGCGCCTGGGCTTCCAGTAACGCGGCGTTCGCGTTCGCCTGGCTCTCGGCCTCGACGAGCCGCTGGCGCGCCCGGGCGTTGGCCCGGTTGGTCTCCCGCTCGCGAGCGGTGTCCATTTGGGCCTGGTAACTGGCGATCTCCGCCTGTATCTCGGATAACGTCTCTCTGAGCTCCGCAAGTTCCTTGTTAAGCTCACCCTCGTCCTGCTCCTTGCGCAACCGCAGCTCATACTGGTAGGTGTAAGCTTCCTTCGCAACCCGGACCATCTCCGGGGCGGCGAGGTCTTTACGGTACTCCTTGCTCGAAGGCTCGGCGTGGGTGATGTTCGCGTTCGTAAAGCGCACCGCCGGGAGGAACTGGTCGTTCAAGGATTCCAGAAACTTCTGGGTATCCTCGCCGACGAGGTCGTAGATGTCCGCGGCCCGCTGCTCGTAGATCAGGGCTCGCGTCACCTCGCTTATGGCGTTCTGTAGCTTGTCCGAGAAACCCTTGACCCCACCGAGCGTGAACACGAACTCCGCCGGGTCCTCGATCCGGAACTGCAAGAACAGGTCTACGGAGGCATTCACCCGTCCCGAAGTCGGGGCTTCGCGGATCGGGGCATTATATGGGTACTCCCGCGCCGTATTCACGATGTAGCTGACCTGCTTCCACGGGTTAAACAGCAGTACCCGACCGGGGTCCGCCACGTTCTCCAGCCGCCCAAATCGGGTGACGAGCGCCTTACACCCGTCCGGCACCATCACAACGCTCTGCCGCCACCACACAAAGACCGCGAGCGCCACGAGCAATATCCACAGGTGAGGCCCGGCGAGCGCCAGCGTAAAGCCGCCGACGACCGGGAGCGCGGCCCCGAGCGTCGTAACCAGGATACCGAGCACGATAAACACTACCAGCAGCGCTATCGGCAGCAGCCGCCAGAACAAAGATTGCCGGCCTGGGAGCACCACCGGATAGACCACGTTGATGTACCTGCCAGAGCCCTCGCGCTCCGGGAAGCTGCGGTTGACGATCTCCGCCGCTTCGGCGAGCTTTGCATTGCTCTGCTCTATCCGGGTGCCGGTAGACCCGCCGCGTTCCCGGGCCGAGAGGAAATCTCCCTCGTCTATATTGAACTCCCCGAACCTATCGTCCCCGGATAACTCCTGGACCGCTTCCCGCGCCCGCTCTCTAACCCCGCCCATGAATTGATTACTCTCCTCTAGCGACCGATAAGTTTTAACCCTTGCTAGTAATGATACCGCACCGGCCATTATTTTGTGTCACTATGCATACTCGCCTGGTGGGTCTTTTGTACCGGGAAGTCTCCGCAAAACTTATTACTGAAACTGGTGGTACCCTGTCGGAGTCTATCGGACGGTAGCGACGAACAGGAGGTAATACCTTATGGTGTACAGCGTGATGGTGTGGCTCGTAGATCCGGGCGAGTCGGCTCACGAGCTAGAGGAGCAGTTGCTGGAGGCTGGCACGGAGGCGGCCCCGGGTGCTAAGACCGGCTCGAACATAGGTCCGGCCCTGCCGCGAATGGTCTACGGAGTGTACGAGGAGCAGGAGGAGGCCGAGAACGCACTGCGGGAGATCTCCGAGAACCTTCAATCTAACGCGCCGGTCAGGATCAGCTCCCAAGCCCCGAGGGTATTCCTGGTGCCCGCCCAACGGGTCCACTACGTCGTCTGCCAGGAAGTAGAACGCCCGAAGGACTGACGTTAAATACCGTAGGGCGGAGCGTGGAAGGGGACCCGGTTTTCGCCGGGTCCCTCGTTTACGAGGTTCTTTAACTGCCGGCACCGCCGTTAGCGAGGTACCGGTCGAGGAAGGCGGCTATCTTCGGGTAGGCGTCGAGGCGGTTCTTGAGCTTGGCGAGGCCGTGGCCCTCGTCGTCGTAGAGCAGGTACTCGACAGCACCGCCGTTTCTCTGGACGCGCTCCACGATCTGCTCTGCTTCCCCTACGGGTACCCGCGGATCGTTCTTGCCGTGGATCACCATTAGCGGCGCGGCTATATCCTCAGCCTTGTGTATCGGACTTATGGACTCCAAAAACTCCCGGTTTTTCTCCAGAGAACCGTACTCGGGCTCGCGCAGCGCCCGGCGGTAGCTGCCGGTATTCTCCAGGAACGTGACCATGTTCGCGATACCCACGATGTCCACGCCGGCTGTCCAGAGGTCCGGGTACTCTGTGAGGGCCGCGAGCACCATAAATCCGCCGTAGGAGCCACCCATAACCGCGACGCGCTCGTGCCCCCGTTCCCGAAGCCAGGTGACCGCGTGGGCCAGGTCTTTTACGGAGTCCATCCGCTTCTCGACATCGTCGAGGTGGGTAAAGTCCTTGCCGTAGCCGGTCGAGCCGCGGACGTTCGGGGCGAAGACCGCGTAGCCCCGGCCGAGGAGGTACTGGGTCACCGGCCCGAACATCGGCCGGGCCTGGGCCTCGGGGCCGCCGTGGACGTTTATGACGACCGGAGCATTCTCCACGTCCGGGGTGTGGAGCAGGGCCGGTATCTGGCGGTCGTCGAAGGTCGGGTAGCGGACGACCTCGGGGCGGCGGAACGTGGAGCGCGGGATGCCGGCGGTCGAGGAGCGGGTGACGCGCCGAGGCTCGCCTTCGGGAAGGTCCACGGTCCAGACGTCCGGGTTGCGGTCCGGGCCGGTCAGGGTGAAGGAAAGCCTTTTCGCGTCCGGGGAGAACTCGAAGCCGCCAAGTATGCCCTCCGGCATCCGGGGCTCGGGCAGGCGGCGGCCGCGGCCGTTAAAGAGCAGGAAGTCCGTGTAGCCATCTACGTTGCGGGTAGCGATGAGGTAAGCACCGTCGCGGGAGAGTTCGACCTCTTCTACGTCCCAGTCGTCGGGGGTTAGATACTCCAGTTCAAGACTGGAGAGATCCAGGCGCGCCAGGCGCATGAAGTCCTCGTCCCGGTCGGTCGCCAGGTACATCGAGGAGCCGTCCGGCGTGACGCGGGCCCCGGAGAAGCGGGTCTCACCCTCGTGCGGTGTGAGGTGTGTGGCCTCGCCACTCGCCAGGTCCAGGCTGTAAAGGTCGTTGTTCAGGTTGGAGTGGTGGCGGGAGACTATCAGGGCCGAGCCGTCCGGGGACCAGGAGGAGATGGTGTGATACCCGGAGACTTCCCATACTACCTCCGGTTCGCCGTCGAGGTCCTGGACAAAGACGTCGAAGTCCGTACCGTTGCGGCGGGTGGCGGTGTAGGCTATCCGGGAGCCGTCGGGGGAAAAACCGCCGGAGTAGTGGATGGCTTCAGGGTCTTGAGTAAGGTCTGTGGCGACGCCGTTTTCCAGGACGAAGATCTGGGCCCGCTCGTTGCCGCCAACGTCCATGCTGAAAAGCAGCTTGTTTTCTGTCGGGGAGTATTCCGCGCCGGATATTCGCTCTTCATAGAACGTGAGTTGTTCGGGCCAGCCGCCTTCGGGGCCGCTGTCGGCGGGGACTTCCCAGACCTGGGGCACGCCGGTGATGTCGGTCAGGAACGACAGGCGGCGGCCGTCGGGGGACCAGCTCGCACCGTAGGCGGCCCGGATCTTCAAGTACCGGGCGAACTCGTAAGCCATCGAAAGCTCCTCTTTACACGCTATCGGTTGGAGAGAAAATTAAAGCATAGAGCTTTGAAGACCGGCGGAAATTACTCTTCTATATCGCGGCGCACCTGCTGGTACTCATCCCGGGAGATCTCACCCCGCGCGTACCGCTCCTTGAGAACTTCTAGAGGCCGCGACGGAGGCTTGCGGAAGAACCTGAAGAGCACCAGGATCAGACCGCCGAGGAGCAAGAGCAACAAAGCTATCGTCAGAAGCTCGAAGAAGATCAAGTCGCTGTTCAAGACTCCGCCTCCTCTCTCAGGCGACGAAGCGCCAGGTTATGAAGAGCATCGTAAGTACCAGGGAGAAGATCACGCTGAACGCCATCCACCCGGCGAAGGCCCAGCGGTTTTTTAGCAGGCTCCCGAGCACGATGAACAGCGGGAAGGCGACGAGCATGTAGCGCGGGAAGCCCATGAGCGGGGTCTCGGGGGTGCCGAAGAGCGCCGGCGGCACGGAGACGAGGAACGCGTAGGCCAGGAGGCCGAGCGGCAGGTATCGCAGGCCGACGACGAGCAGGGCGAGGGCTACTATCAGGAAAAACAGGTTGTAGGCGTTTATGGCGAAGCTGAGGTAGTCGGCGATCACGTACAAGGAGACCTCCTGCGGGCGGAGCGCCGGCTCGAAGACCCACTGCACACTCTCGTAAGCCCGCAACCCGGCGTTTGAGATGGTTTCTAGCGGTCCGGTCGCCTGCCGATTCCAGTCCTGCTGGTCGGTGTAGAAAAGTAGCGGCTCCCCAAACCTCACCCACAGGTAACCCATGTAGATCAATAACCCCGACGGCGCTAAAGCCAGGTAAGCTCCCTGCCAGCGGTAGTATCCGGCGTTGCGGTACCACTCGTAGGCGAGCGGCACCAGGAGGAATATGCCGACGTTGCGGGTGGCGGTCGCGAGCCCGGCGAGCACGCAGGCGAAAAAGAGGTCCTTCCTGACCCGCGCGGCCCATATCGCCCCGGCCGAAAGCGCTAAGAACAAGCTTTCGGTGTACGTTGCGTTCAGGAAGAAGGTCGCCGGGAAAAAGGCCAGCAGCAGGAGGCTTTTACGGGCGACCTCCGTCCCCCAGCCGTCCTCGGCTATCCGGTAGACGAAGTAGAACGCGAAAGGCAGGACGGCGAGCGAGACCAGCATCCCCCACAGGGTAAAAGCGTCGATAGAGAGCGGACCGCCGAGCAGGGCGGCGACCGACCTCATAGCCAGCGGGTACAGCGGGAAGAACGCCGGGGACATGTTGTTCGGCGGGTTGAGGTACCCGTTCGAGGCGAGCCTGGCATAGTGTTCGCCGTCCCAGTGCGCCCAGATGTTTACGCTGCCGTAGGGCACGTCGGTGGTCTCCCGCTGGAACGCCCCGGCCGGCACGGTGGCGAAAAACACGGCCCCCGCGATAAGGTAGAAGATCCGGCTGCCCCCGTAGACCGCCAGGACAAACAGGGTACCGCGCCACGCCTTACTGCTACTCAACAAAAGCCATACCTCAGAGCACACCTCCACAAAACGTCTAGAAATTATATTTGAAACCTTTTCCGGAGTATTTTCCAGTCCCGAGACAAAAACCCGCCTGAATCTATGCATGCTCCGACGAAACGGGAGCCATACGAGCTACGCCAAAAGTAGCAGGAGGGTAGCCGCGTCCACATTAGATATTATGAGTAAAGCGACCCAGAGAAGAGTATAGTAACATCACCTTACCAAGACTCTGGCTTAGAAACAGTTTTTCCACTCTTCAGGAAGAAAGGATCCGGGAATTGGTGTTTCGCGTAACTCTCCTTGCTGATCCTAAATGACCTGGGAGCGATTTTCTTAAGATCGTTGTTGGGCCGATTGTAAGGAAAGGCAAAACGAATGTCTTTACTGGAATCTGCGTTTTGCGCGGTTCTTACTGCGGGGGCGAAGTCCGTATCTCCCGTCACTAGAACGACCGTATCGCAGGCATCCGTAAAAACCAATTCAAGCAATTTCGCCGCTACCGCGACGTCCGTTTCCTTTTCTTCCCATTGTTTAAGCCTTTCGCCGCAATGACCACAGCGAGTATTGCCACAATGAAAGCAACGGTAGTCCGGTTTCTTCTTGAACCTCGCCAACTCAACTCTAACACCTGTATCTTTCAAGCAGCTAATGAATTTTTTGTGTCTCTCAACTTTGCCAGGATCAGCAGCTTCAAGGTGCGTAGCAAGAGCAGAAAAATAGTAAACATCCTGAAGACGGGCAGTTTTGCTGATCGTGTACAGATAAGACTCGCATAACGCGCGAATATCAAGCCACTTGGTCGACTTCTCACCTAAACGTTTACTCGCGTCCCTGGTTGAATGATAAAGATTGAACCCATCTATTATAAAAGCTGTTCGGACCATCTTTCCATCCTACAAAAAGAGTTTACGCCAAAAGAAACCCCCAGGTCGTAACCTAGGGGGGCCCGGTGAGCGTTAGCCCATCCGAGGATGATTTAAACTAATATTAGCAACGAGCGAGACTACGCGCAAGGCCTTTTAGTTCAACTTCTTCAGTATTGGACTAATACTAATTTGCGGTGCAAGAACAACCAAGCACTCTATGCACAGACTGCACTACAGCTTCAGAGTTACCCCCGGGCTAGAACCGCTCGACGACGGTGCGGGCGAGCATGTGCATCGGCAGGTAGTCGGGGCCGCCGGCTTTGGCGTCGGTGCCGCTCATGCCGAAGCCGCCAAAGGGCTGGGTGCCGACGAGCGAGCCGGTGATGCCCCGGTTGAAGTACAAACTGCCGACCTGAAACTCGTAGCGAGCGCGCTCCAGGTGGTCGCGGTCTTTAGAATAGACGCCGCCGGTCAGACCGTAGGGGGTGTCGTTCGCTATGCGCAGGGCGTCGTCAAAGTCGCGGGCGCGCATGACAGAGAGGACGGGACCGAATATTTCCTCCTGGGCCACCGTCGCCCGCGGGTCTACCTCCCCGAAGACCGTCGGCGGTACGAAGTAGCCCTTCTCGGGGTCGCCGACCTCACCGCCTAATAGCAGCTCGCCCTCGTTTTTGCCGGTGTCTATGTAACCGGAGATCTTCTCGAACTGCGTCTCGTTTATGACGGGTCCGAGGTTCACGTCGGACTCGACGGGAGCCGCGACCTTTAAGGCTTTGGCTTTTTCGAGGACTTTCTCCAGGACCTCGTCGTAGACGTCGGCGTGGAGGATGGCCCGCGAGCAGGCGCTGCACTTCTGGCCGCCGTAGCCGTAGGCGCTGTGAACGATGTCGGCGGCGGCGGAGTCAAGGTCGGCCGAGTCGTCGATGACCATGGCGTCCTTACCGCCCATCTCGGCTATGACCTGCTTGATCCAGGGCTGCCCGTTAGGTTTCGCAGCAAGCTCGTTTATCCGCAGGCCCGTCTGCATCGAGCCGGTAAACGAGATAAATCGCGTCCGTGGGTCCCCAACAAGATAGTCCCCGACCTCCGACCCGTAACCCGGACAGAAGTTCAACACCCCGTCCGGCAGCCCCGCCTCGTCAAAGACCTCGGCAATAAGAGCCCCGATCACCGACGTGGACTCCGAGGGCTTTAGCACGATGGTATTTCCGGTAACGATGGCCGCGCTCGACATGCCGGTGAGGATGGCCGTCGGGAAGTTCCACGGCGGGATGATGACCCCAACCCCCATCGGCTGATAGGTGTACCGGCTCTCCTCGCCCGGTATCGCCGGCGTGTCCATGCCGTCCTTGAGCCGCAGCATCTCGCGGGCATAGTACTCGCAGAAGTCTATGGCTTCGGCCACCTGCGCGTCGGCCTCGGACCAGGGCTTACCGCCCTCATAGACTTCCCACGCCAGAAACTCCATCCGCCGCCGCCGCATGATGGCCCCCGCTCGTAGCAGGATACGCGCCCGGGCTTCCGGCGCGCTCCGGCTCCAGGACTCGAACGCGGTCCTCGCACTCTCCAGCGCCATGTCGGCTTCGCGTTCGGTAGCCCGGCCGACATGGCCGACGACCTGCGAGGGATTCCAGGGGTTTAGAGAGGAGATTTCCCCGTCCGTCTCGACCTCTTTCCCTCCGATAACCAGCGGATAGCTCTTGCCGAGCGAACCCTCTACACCTTCTAGCGCGGCCTTCATAGCCTTCTGGTTCGATTCGTCAGACCAGTCCAGGTACGGCTCGTTCTTGTACGGCAGCAGTCCCATAAGCTCCCTCCCGGAAGTTAAGCTATTTCTTTATGTAACTGGTGAGGCTCTCGATCACGTCCCGCGCCACGTACCCAGCTATCTTCGGGTTCTCCTTGAGCCTCCTGGTCGAATACTCGTACCACTCATCCCCGAACGGTACGTACACCCGCACCCGATGCCCGGCCTCGACGAGTATCCCCCGCAACTCCTCGTCCACCCCGAGCAGCATCTGGAACTCGTAGCGGTCCTTCGGAACGTCCAACTCGCGGAGCAAACGCAGAGCGTGCCACACCAGATATTCATCATGGGTTGCTATCCCGACGTAGACGCCACTCTTCAGGTACTCCTCCAGGAGCATTATGTAGTTCGCCCGCACCACATCAAAGTCTTTGTATGCAAGCTCCCTGGGCTCGTCGTAGATGCCCTTGCACAGCCGGGCCGTCACCCCCTCTTCTATGAGGCGCGTCACGTCCTTTATGCTGCGCCGCATGTAAGCCTGGATCACGGTCCCCGTGTTCTCGTGCCGCCGGTGCATCTCCAGCGCCATCTCGACGGTGGCCCCCGTCTGGGCAGAACTCTCCATGTCTATACGAACAAAGCGGTTCCGCACCGCCGCATACTCGATGATCTCTTCGAGGTTCGCCTTGCACAACTCCTCGTCCACCCACAACCCGAGCCCCGTCAACTTCACCGAAAGCCCGGAGTCGAGATCATTGTTTTGTATTGCGTCTATGACCTCTTTGTACTCTTCTAGTTTCTGGGCGGCCTGAGCCTTGTTATCCGTGGACTCGCCCATCACGTCCACGGTGGCGGCGCAGCCCTGGCGGTTTAGTTCTTTAATGATCTCGACGGCTTCCTGGACTTTTTCTCCGGCGATGTAGCGGCCGGAGATCACACGTACCAGGGGCCGCGGGATGACGGGGACGCTGGCGGCTATGGCTTTGTCTACTACTCCCACTCTGGATCTCCTTTAGTTATCCGGGTAACGCGGGGGCTGGCGTTTACCAACCCCATTCTAACTAACTCAAGTACCGGGCGGCTTTTTAGCTATTGATTTCGTCATTTCCGGCGGGCTCGCACCGGACGGCAACGGGCGGAGCCGAGTGGGTCGAAGAGGAGGACGCGCAAGAAGCCGGTAAGGACTCCGGAAACAGTCTCATACAACCAGAGCCTGTCCGGGTGGGTCTATCTAATGCCAGGTCAGTACCGTGGCAGTCCCCGAGACCCTGCCGGCGCAATGAGGCGGGACGCCCCGGAAGTATCCGGCTTTTCACGGTGTTTCTGGAAAAGCTTGTGGTATTTTTACAAACCCGCAGCGGGGTCTTTCAGGACGGTTGCTACTTTCGAGGATATGGAAAATGAGCCAGCACGTACTATTCAGAACCGGCATACAGAGGCTGGGCACAAAGGAGAACGGCTTTTTCTACCGGTACCCCGATGGGTCAAAGGTCCGGGAGGAGAAGGTATTAAAGAGGATCGAGGGTTTAAAAGTACCGCCCGCCTGGCGTCAGGCCCGGATCGCCCGCAGTCCTTCGGCAAAGGTGCAGGCCATCGGGTACGACACCGCCGGCAAGCTGCAGTACGCCTACAGCCGGAAGTACCGGGAGCAGAAAGAACGGGAGAAGTTCGAGCGCATCCTGCGTTTCGCTGATACGTTGCCGGAGATGCGCCGGACGACGAGCCGGCACCTCAGGCGGGAGAAGCTCGACCGCGAAAAAGTGTTGGCGACCATGACACGCCTGATCAACGCTGCCTACTTCCGGGTCGGGGAGGAGCGGTACGCAAAGAAAAACCACACCTACGGCATATCCACCCTCCGCCGCAAACACCTGACCATCGACGGCGACACCATGATCTTCGAGTACTCCGGCAAGTGGGGTAAGCACCAGCGCCAGGCGGTCACCGACCGGCGACTGCGAAAGGTGGTCGAAGAGTGCGCCGCACTGCCGGGGTACGAGATATTCAAGTACTACGACGGCCGCGAGCTTCGTGACGTCAAGTCCCGGGACCTCAACCACTACATAAAAGAGGTCGTGGGAGAAGAGTTTACCCCCAAAGACTTCCGGACCTGGGCCGGCACTCTGATCGCCGCGGTCAAGCTCGCAGAACTAGGGGCGGTGACCGACGCCCGCCAGAGCCACAAAAACGTGCTCTCGGCCATAGACGAGGTCGCCGGACGGCTCGGCAACACCCGCGACATCGCCCGCGCCTCCTACGTAAGCCCGCGCGTTATAGACCACTACCTCGAAGGATCGGTTATCGCCGACCTCGGAGAAAAGGTCGAAGAAGTCATACTCGCCAAGCAGGACGACCTCACCACTGGCGAAAAGGGTCTGCTCGACCTCCTGAACCGCAAGCTCCGCCGGGAGATGGAGCAGGCGGCATAGCGGACTCTATAGAAGGGTCCAGGTTGCGCCCGGGAGTCCGGAGCGGTTAAATCGTCCCGTCGCACAGTCCGTAACGGAAAGGTAACCATATGGAATACCGTAGGCTGGGCCGCACGGGGCTCAACGTATCCGAGTTGTGCCTCGGCACGATGACGTTCGGCAACGAGGCAGATGAGGCTACATCGAAGGAGATTACCTCCCGTTTCATAGAAGCCGGAGGTAACTTCTTGGACACGGCGAACGTCTACTCCAGAGGCGTCTCCGAAGAAATTACCGGCCGCATAATCAAAGACTACGACCGCGAGGAAATAGTCCTCGCCACGAAGTTCCGCTTCCCGATGGGCGACGGCCCGAACGACTCGGGGGCTTCCCGGGCTCACATCCTGGCGGCGTGCGAGGCCAGCCTGAAGCGTCTCGGCACGGACTACATTGACCTCTACCAGATCCACTGTTGGGACGCCCGCACCCCGCTGCAAGAGACCCTCTCGGCCCTCGATGACCTGGTCCGCAGCGGCAAGGTCCGCTACATCGGCTGCTCGAACTTTACCGGCTGGCAGATAGAGAAGTCGGTCCGCATCAGCGAGCGCGAGGGTCTGGCGCGCTTTGACTGCCTCCAGCCGCAGTACTCGCTGGTCGTCCGGGACATCGAGCGCGAGGTGCTGCCCGTCTGCCGCGAAGAAGGACTCGGCGTTATACCCTGGAGCCCGCTGGCCGGCGGCTTTCTCACCGGCAAGTACTCCCGCGAAGATGCCCCGCCAGAGGGCACCCGCATGGCGTCCTGGCAGGACACCTGGCAGCGTCACGCCACCCCCGAGAAGTTCGACGTCGTGGATAAGGTGGTTGAGATAGCCGAGAGCCGGGATAAAAAGCCGGCGCAGGTAGCCCTCAACTGGGCCAAGGATCAGCCCGGCATAACCGCCCCGATCATCGGCGCCCGCAACCTCGACCAGCTAGAGAACAACCTCGGCTCGACCGGCTGGACGCTAAACGAGGATGAGCTTTCCGCGCTCGATGAGCTATCCGATCCCGGCTACGCGTATCCTTACGACATGATCTCCCGCGCCAACGCCTGATCCTCCTTTGAGAGCCGCGGCCGCCCGGACGGTCGCGGCCCCGAATACCTGAGACCACACCTGCAACAAACCTTTTACGGACTTCCATTACTTCTAGTGAAATCTTCAGCATACTCCCTGTATTGAGAGGTGCGCTCGGCAGCCCGGCGCAAACGTAGCGGGGGAGCGAGAGCTGGACAGCAAGTTAAAAGCGGGTGCGCTGGTGCTTTTCGGGGCCGCCGCATTTACCACCGGATGGTTCAAAGGCCACGTCTCGGGCATCCGTCACGCTCTCCTTCTCACGGAGACACTCCGTCGCTGCGCCGAGTGCCGGAGCACCGAGGGCTGTTGCGAGTGGGTCTATCCTCCAGGTCATCCACAGGAAGGAGAGCTTTTCGGAGACCAACCCGGAGGCGGCCCGTACTCTATAGAGCGGGAGACTCGCCGCCACAGACCTTTTGCGGGGTTACCGCTTCTCCAGACAATAGAGTTCGACGCAGCCGAAAAGTTACCGCGTCAGCGGCTACCGCCGGACCTGCCACCGTGGTGGGAGCGAGAGACGGAAGGCCCGGGCGCCAGTGAATACCGGGGGCGCAAGCGCCGCGAAGACGAGCGGGTGCACCGCCAGAGGGAGCTACTAGAGCGGTTTAGACGCCGGCTGTTCGGTGGTTTGCAGATAACAGCCCGGAGACGCCACGGGCGTCTACCTGATATTAGGTCCGAAAACTCTATGGACCTGACCGTAGAAGTCGAGAACACCGCGCTCGGGCCCCTGGAGATAAGAGTTCTGCGTCTTACCTACATCTACCAGCGTCCGTTCATGGAAAGGTTGTTCGGCCACACCACTCCCCGTGGGCCGCTTCCGGGGCTCGATAACCGGGAAGGGTCTCTGCCGGAGGTTGTTGCCGCGGGAGAGACCATCCGGTATCCGGTTACGATGAGGGAAGAAAGGGGTGTTTTCGTAGGCACCGGCTTACGGGCCTGGCCGGACACCCGTCTAATGCGGCTCGAGGATCCCGCTTCGGTACGGCTGGCAAGGCGTGGCAGGCTGAGCCTCCGCCTGGTAAACCTGCTCAGGGAACTTACCTTCTGGCGACTGGCGGTCGAGTTGGTAGACGGGCGCGGTCGGCGTCCCAAGGTCGAGGTTCATCAGGTCCCGCCGTGGGATGAATAGCTAACCCCAGTGTTCTCCTCCCAAACTAATCTTTACTACATCGGGCCGCCGACGCTACCTGTAAGACCTTTTCTGCGGCACGCTTCTGTATGAATTTTCTCTCACGGTCTACCGTATAAGACAAATGTCCCAGGCCAAACCCATGTACGGCAAAGCAGATAAATGTATAGTTTTTGGCAGACGCGAAAGGAGCTGTAATTGCAGAAGGAAATTGTAAAGGACGATCTGTTGTCTGGAGTGGAGATCGGGCGCGACAGCGGGGAACTATGCTCGCTGGCGAAGTTCTTTGATGGCTTTGCGAACTCGACCCGGCTCTCCATACTCCTGATACTCGCCCGCAGAGGAGAGACAAAGGTCGGAGAACTGGTGCGCGAGCTCGAAGCTCCGCAGCCGCGGGTCTCGGACCATCTGAGGTGCCTGTCCTGGTGCGGGTATGTAAAGGTCCGGCGGGAAGGCCGCAACGCCTACTACTCGGTCGCCGACCTCCGGGTACTGGAGATGCTGGACATCGGCGAGGCGTTGCTCCGGGACAACCTGGAACACATCGAAGCCTGCTCGGAAAACGAGTCGGTCTAGAAGGACGGAAGCACCAACCTCCCCGTTCTTGCCGGCCATCGTGGTGAATGGCCGGTGACTTTTTAGTTCACCTTCAGGGGCGGGTTTCTACCCGGCGGCCTCGTAGCTCTCCCGGTTCTCTATCCGCTCCATCCAGGCCGACACGTTCGGGTAATGAGCTAGCGAGACTTCGCCGCTATCGGCAAGCCCGCGCAGCCTCCCGAAGACTCCGGCGTGGGCTATATCCGCCAGCGAATACTCTCCGGCCAGATATTCCCGGTCGGAGAGCCGGGCTTCCAGTTGCGAGAGGTTATTCTCTAGTTTCTGGAGGGCGTCGGAGACCTGCTCTTCAGTAAAGTCCCGCTCCCGGCCAACGCTCGCCACGAAAACCGCCGGATAGAAGTTGCTGTCGGCGGAGGACATCCAGATCCTGGTGAACGCCCGCTCCTTCGGCTTTTCCGGTAGAAGCCGGGGTTCTCCGGTGACCTCTTCCAGATACTCGTTCACGACGTTCGACTCGTAGAGTGCATCCCCCTCATCGACCGTGATAACCGGAACTTTACCGGTCGGGCTGACCCGGAGAAACTCCTCGCTCTTGTTCTGGAGGTCTACCTCATAAGTCTCGAACGCTACGTCTTTCTCGTGCAGGACCATCCTGGTCCGCCGGGCAAAGGGTCAGGACTGGGTGTTGTACAGCCGGGGCTTTATCATTCTCGCGACCTCCTATGATCGACTGCCGGGTAACGCCCCTCAGGTTACCACTTCCTTTTCCGGCCGCGGCATCGCCGGCCGCGGCATCGGCCGCGGCTCGCGTTCGCTCCGCCTGGAGAGTAGACTATCCGGGTTCGGGAGCGTAGCCGGTTCCGCATCTGCGAGGATACCGGAGAGGCGGTATTTCTAGCGCCGGGATGTTAGAACCGCGGGGCGAATCCGGGAAGTTTACGGGCTATCCGAGTCGGGAAGATTGTTCAGGGTGTATCTCTTGTCTATAACGCAATTTTTTGGAGGTTAATCTAATATGGCACGAGCGCAGGATCTACGTCAGGCTATTGCTGCCGTCTCGGAGCGCGAGGGGCCGATCCTATCGGCGTACCTGAGCGTGAACGCCGAGATACCGGAGAACCAGGAGCGCGCCTACCTCGTTCGTCTGAGGGAGGCCATGGACCAGTACGGCGTCCCGGAGGACTTGCAGTTGCGCGTCCGGGAAGAGTTGGATAATGAGACACATCCCGGAGGCCAGACGCTCGCCATCTTTGCCGACGAGGGCGGCTTTTTCGAGATCTACCGGCTACAGGTGGACCTGCCGGAGATCTTCTCCTGGGGCGAGCCTTTTGAAGCCCCGCTGCTCCTGGCCCTGGAACAAAACGAGTCCTACGGGGCCGTGGTCGTGGATGCCGAGAGGTTCCGGTACTTCGTGGTCTCCCCGCTGGTCGACGCCCCGGAGGGTGAGGTAAAGGGTAACGGCTACGTGGAACTGGATCTCGCGCCCAACACACCGACCCCCAGGGGCGGCGGCTCGACGGACCTCGACCCGGCCGGCCGCAAGCAAGAAGCGAACATCCACAAGTTTTACAAAGACCTCGGGGAGACCACGAGAGACCTCACGTTCCAGAACGGGGTGCAGCGTTTGATCCTGGCCGGCCCCAGGGAAAGGGTCACGGACTTCCGGGACGCGCTGCCGGAGGAACTCAAAGATCGGGTGGCGGCCGAGGAGCCCGTATCGCTGGACGCCCGGGAGGGCCAGATCCTGGAGCAGCTAGAGGTCGCCCGGGAGCGGGCCGAGTACGAGCGCCGGGGCCAGCTACTCGCCGACATCCGCGAGAGCGGCGTCTGGGGGCTGGAGAACACCATTAACGCCCTCCAGATAGAGAACCGCGTCTACCACCTCGCGGTACTCTGGAGTTTGGAGGGTGAGATCCGCTGGTCGGACACGGACGGGCTCGCCATCCTCGACATAACCAGCGAGGAGAGCCCGTACTCCGGGGACCAGACCCGCGTGCGGCCCCTGATCGAGGTTCTAGTAGACCTCGCCGCCGCCCGCGGCGCTCGCGTAGACTTCCTGCTCGGCGAAAACGAGAACACCGACGTCCTCCGCGACGAGTTCGGGGGCATCGCCGGCCTCACCCGCTTCTAGCTTCCGGTCCGGGAGGCTAACCGGCGGGATGCGGACTCTATGATTAGCTGCGTCCCGCCGGAATACTCACTCGCGAGGGAACGCTGGCAGTTCACTAGGCGCAGAATACACCTCAACAGGCAAGCCCCAGACGCTAAAAGTGGAACGTCTACTTTTTCGCTGGCGTCCTGATAAATCTCAACGTCGCATGAAGTAACAAGCCCCAGAGAGGGCGACTAAGACTTTCTGGTAGTACCGGGCGTCACCGAGGAAAGTTCCATTATAGCTAAGGTGTTTACTATCTAACGTTATTAGGAAAGCCAAAGCACCTTACCTTCGCTCCTGTTATGGGTAGATCTGGCTCTTCTGTTACAGTTGTAGTGGTGAAGCCCTACGAGGAGATCTGGTCCAGCTTCAAGTCCGAGCGTCGCCTGGAGTTCGGGGGTCACAAGGACCCGAAGTGGCAGGGTGACCATGCGCTATCCGCTTCTTTTATAGTACCGGTGAACGTATCCCGCTTCGAGGATCGTCTCGCGCCGCTGCGGGAGGACTTCGGCCGCCTGCCGTTTGTTTCGGTACATCCGGACCGCTTTATGCACGTGACGCTGCTGATGTTGGGCTTTTTAGTGCCGCAGCCGGAAAAGGGCAACGAGGTCTCTCCCGCGAGGCTGGCGGAGATCTCGCGCCGCGGCCGCCGGGCGTTAAAAAACTTCCCGGCTTTCGATATAGAGTTCGCGAACGTAAATGCCTTCCCCGGGGCCGCTTTTATCGAGGCCCACGACGGAGGTAAAATCTCCAAGTTGCAAGACGCTCTGTGCGATAGCTGCGAGATAGAGAAACCACCCGGGCCGCCGCACCTGACCCTGGCTTATTTCCAAGCCCCGGACGATACCCCGGCTCCGGAGGAAGTCATCTCGACCCTGGAGAACTACCGGGACTGGTATGTGGGAGAGACCCGGGTCGAGAAGGTATCCCTTACCATACTAAACATAAAGTCAGAACACCCGGACCCGGAGACCCTGGCCGCGATAGATCTCGGCGGCTAGCAACTACTAAAAGAAAGCGTACGACGTCCGAGGTCTCCTGCACCACCCTAACGGAAGTCGGAGACTTCGGCCGGGTAGCTCTAGGCGGGGTTCTCTAGCATCATGGCCTGGCTGTCCAGCGGGTCGGCGTCGTTCTCGGGTTCGACGCGGCCGAAGGAGCCGTCGGACTTTAGCTCCCAGGAGTTCGCGGTGTCGGCGAGTTGGAGGTCGAGGATGCGGCGGACCCTCTCGCGGTGGCGAGGCTCGCGCAGGGGAAAGACGTTCTCTACCCGCCGGTCGAGGTTACGCTGCATAAGGTCGGCGCTGCCGAGGAAGATCCGCTCTTCCTCGCCTTCCCCGAAGGTGTAGACGCGGGCGTGTTCCAGAAAGCGGCCCACCAGCGATACGACCCGGATGTTATCGCTTACGCCTTCTATACCGGGTTTCAGGCAGCAGATCCCCCGGATAATGAGTTCTACTCGCACCCCGGCCTGGGAAGCCCGGTAGAAAAGCTCCGTCATCTGCGGATCGGTCAGGTTGTTCATCTTGCAGGTGATCCTCGCCGGCTTCCCGTTCCGGGCTTTTTCTGTCTCCTCCTCTATAAGCCGGGCGAGGCCGTCGCGCAGGGTGAGCGGGGCGACCAGGATCTTGTGGTAGTCCTGATGCTCGGAGTAGCCGGTCAGGTAGTTGAAGAGGTCCGAGCTATCCTCCCCCAACTCCTCATCGTCGGTAAAGTAGGAGAAGTCGGTGTAGAGGCGGGCGGTCTTTGGGTTATAGTTGCCGGTTCCCATGTGCGCGTAGCGCCGGAGGGCGGGACCTTCGCTAAAGCTCTCGCGCCGCACGACGAGGGCGACTTTGGCGTGGGTCTTCAAGCCGACGGTTCCGTAAGCGACGTGTACGCCCCGGCCTTCGAGCCGGCGGGCCCACGTAATGTTCGGCTCCTCGTCAAAGCGGGCCTTGAGTTCCACGAGGACCGCAACCTGGGTTAGTTCGTCGCGGGCACCCGAGAGGGCTTCAACTATCGGGGAGTTGGCTCCTACCCGGTAGAGGGTCTGCTTTATCGCCAGGACGTCCGGGTCGGCGGCGGCGTGGCGGACAAACTCAACGACCGGGTTGAAAGAGTCGTAGGGATGGTAGAGGAGGATATCCCCGCTCCGGATAGCCGCGGTAATAGAGCGGTAGTTGCGGATCTCCTCCGGCACCCGCGGCGTAAAGGGCGGGTAGAGCAGGTCCGGCCGGTCGGAGTGCGTGAGCGCCTCCAGGTCCCCGAGACCGAGAGGTTCCGGTACCGCGTAGACCGTCTCGGGGTTTATCTCCAGGTTCTCCGCGAGCCAGTGCCGCAACTCGTCGGGCATCCGGTCGGTCACCACGAGCCGGACGCTCTGGCCGAACCACCGCTGCTCGAGCTCGTCCTCTATGGTCTGTAACAGGTCGGCGGCCTCGTCCTCTTCTATGACCAAATCCGCGTTACGTACCACCTGAAATACGTAGCTCGCCACGACGTCCTTGCCCGGGAATAGCTCATCGAGGTTCGCTCCCACGACTTCTTCGAGGCGCACGAGCCTCACCGCCGGCCGTCCTTCAGAGACGGGGTTCTTCTCTGGAGAGCTTTTCTCCGGGACCCGCATAAAGCGGTTTATGATGGTCGGTACCTTTACGCGGGCTGTGACCCTCCGGTTGTTATCTTCTATCTCGACGAGCAGGTTGAGCGAGAGGTTTGAGATGTGCGGAAATGGGTGCGCGGGGTCTATGGCGAGCGGGGTGAGGGTCGGCAGTATCTCCTGGACAAAGTGCTCCCGGAGTTCTTTCTGCTCCCTTTTCAAGAGACTGTCGTGGGAGACTAGCTCCACACCCTCCGCCTTCAGCTCCGGCAGGAGCTCTTTATCGAGGATCCTGCGCTGCTCGGCAAAGAAGTCTTTTGTGTGGGCGTGAATGCTGGAGAGTTGTTCTTCAGGGGTCATCCCGTCGGCCACTGGGTTCGGTAGCTCTGCGGCGACCTGCTGCTGCAACCCGGAGACCCGGATCATAAAGAACTCGTCCAGGTTCGTCTCGGAGATCGAGAGAAACCGTACCCTCTCTAAAAGCGGGTGCCGCTCGTCTCTTGCTTGCGCGAGAACCCGCTCGTTGAAACCGAGCCAGGAGATCTCGCGGTTCAGGTAAAGCGACGGGTCTGAGAGGTTCCGGTACTCCACAGCCGTATCCGCCGTCATACGACATCGACCTCCGCAAACTCCTCGGCCAGCGTTAGAAGAGCCCCTTCTCTCAACCCGCCCCGCGCCACGGCCAGCGTAGGCTTGCCGTACCTCTCCAGGATAGCCACCAGCGTCGTGACCGCTCCCGGCATTACCCGCGCCCGCTCCGGCGCAAGCCCGTACTCCCGCGCTAACACCCCCGAAGACCGGTCGGAGACCTCCCCGGCCAGCCGCCGGAGACGCTCCACCGTAAGCTTATCCTGCGTTATCCTCAAGACCGCCCGCGCCGAACCCCCGACCGCGACCACGGACGCGGCCTCCGGCAACTCCCAGTCCGGAAGCTTCCGCAATACGCCCTCCCGGAGAGACTCCAACTCGTCTTTCCGCGGCGGGTCGTGCTCCACGTAGCGCTCGGTGGTCCGGTTCGTGCCGAGCGGCAGCGAGACCCGCTCCTGCGGACTCTCCCCGGCCTCGCCGTAGATGAGCTGCGCCGACCCGCCGCCGAGGTCCACGACCAGCACCGGCCCTTCCGCGGCCGACACCGCCGCCGAGGTTGCGCCCCGGAAACCGAGCAATGCCTCCTCTCTGCCGGAGATAAGCTGCATCCGGAGGCCCGTGAGGTCCCGCACCCTCTCGCCCAGCTCCGGTCCGTTCTCCGCGTCCCGGACGGCGCTCGTCGCCAGTATCCGGGGCTCGGGCGAGCCGTTGAGCGCGGCGATCCGGGCGAACAGGTCTATAGCTCCCGCGGCGACCGTTACTCTCGACGCCTCGATCCTGCCCGTACGCTCTACCCCGGAGCCGAGCCGGGCCGAGACCTTCTCACCCGTCACCGGCACTACCTCCCCACCCTCCACGTCCCCGACGAGCAAGTGGATCGTGTTAGACCCAACGTCTATTACCGCGTGCCGGCTCATCTCCTCTAACTACCTCCCGTAACCGACCGCCGCAGCAACCGTACTCGTGAACCCGTACATAAAAACGTCCATCGAGACGTCCGTTAAGACGTTCGTGAAAACGTCCGCACCCGCAATGATAACACCGTCCCCGATCGTCCCCGCCTGTGTTACATTGCTCTTATTGGGAATGACTCTCAGTGCTAGAAAGGCGGAATTTTGGGCGAACGTGAGGGTTTGATGAGCCGGGAGGAGGTCGTCTCCTGGCTGGAGGAGGTAACCCGGCAGCTAAAGACCGGGACCTTGATGGTCGACGGCGAGAACGTACCGGTTGCGGAGTGGACGGAATCTCGGCTAAAGACCAAGAAAGACAAGAAAGGCCGTCAGAGCCTGAAGCTGCAGCTAGAATGGGAGGAAACCGCGAAAAAGCCCCGCAAAAAGACAGGAAAGTACCCAGGACCGCCGGACAACGGTACCGGGGAGCGCAAAGAGACCAGAGGCCCGGACGCGAAGGTCCGGGACTATGACGCCCACGTACTGGTGTGCACTGGTGGCGACTGCACGAAAAAAGGCGCGAAGAACACTAAAAAGGCGCTCAAGTCCGAGTTGCGGGCCGAAGGCTTAAACCGGGACGTCCGGGTGGACAACACGGGATGTCTCGGGCTCTGTAAGCACGGCCCGAACGTCGTCGTCTACCCGGAGGGTACCTGGTACCTCGGGCTCAAGGACAAGAACGTCCCCGAGGTCGTCGAGGAGCACCTCAAGGGTGGCGAGCCCGTCGAGCGCTTCGCAGCCGAGCGCCGGCCCCGCAAGGTGAAGCGGTAGCTGTTACAAAAGTATCGCTTCGCTAGTCTATAATGGCGGGTGTGAAGGTCGGGGTGCCCAAGGAGATCTCGGACGGCGAACGGCGAGTAGCGCTGGTACCCGAGACCGTCGGCAGGCTCGTCAAGGACGGTTTCGAGGTGGTCGTCGAGGCCGGGGCTGGCCGGGACTACAACCCGGACGGGCACTACAAAGAAGCCGGGGCCACGGTCGCCGAAAGTTCCGAAGAAGTGTACAGAGCCGCCGACCTGGTCGTAAAAGTGGCGGGTCCGACGGACGATGAGATCGGGTGGATGCACGACGGACAGGCACTCGTCTGCTTTCTAAACGGCCCACAAGACCCGGAAAAGGTCCGGAAGCTCGCTAGCGCGGGCGTGACCGTATTTTCTAACGAGGCCATACCGCGCACCAGTGTGGCGCAGAGCATGGACGCGCTATCTTCGATGGGTTCCATCGCCGGTTACAAGACCGCCCTTATTACCGCGGACACTTTAGGTAAGTACGTCCCGATGCTATCCACGGCCGCCGGCACGACCCAAGCGGCGAAGGTGTTGGTCTTCGGGGTGGCGGTCGCAGGGTTGCAGGCCATCGCCATTATGAACCGGCTCGGGGCCGAGGTATTCGCCTACGACATCCGGCCGGAGACCAAGGAACAGTCCCAGTCGCTCGGGGCCAAGTTTATAGACTCCGAGGACGAGAAAGACGATGAGGCGGACAGCGAAGAAGACGAGTACGAAGTATATGAACCCGGTGGCTTCCGCAAGTTCATGGTGTCTCTAGGGTTCTACTCGTTCGGGGAGCCCCCGCGGGATGAATACATCGTGGAGGGCGAGGAAGATCCTTCCGGGGACGGGGAAGAAGAGCAGGAGGAGGGCTGGTCCAACGAGAAACTGCAGGAAGACCAGAAGTTATTGCGCGAGCGGATACAGGAGATGGACGCGGTCATAACCACAGCGCTCGTCCCGGGACGCAAGGCTCCGGTTCTGGTGGACAAGGAGATGGTCGAGTCGATGAAGCCCGGGGCGGTAATCGTGGACCTCGCGGCAGAGAGCGGGGGTAACTGCGAGTTGTCGGAGGCCGGGGAGACCGTAGATCACTACGGGGTAAAGATCGTGGGTCCGGTAAATTTGCCGAGCCGGATGCCGATACACGCCAGCCAGTTGCTGTCGCGGAATATGTACAGCCTGATCGGGCACCTCACCGAGGATAGGTCCGAGGACGACGACACTAAAGACCCGCAACTAGAGCTGGACTTCGAGGATGAGATCATCTCTTCGACCTGCATAGCCCACGGCGGCGAGATCCGCCACGATCCCACGCGCCAAGCTCTGGAAGAGTCGCGCGGCGCCACGAAAGAAAGCGAGACTGGCTAGATGGACGCTCTGCTAGCGCAACTGGCGATCTTTATAATCGCGGCATTCTTAGGGTTCGAGTTGATCTCGCGGGTCCCGAATTTGTTACACACGCCGCTAATGAGCGCGACGAACGCCATCCACGGCGTCATATTGGTTGGGGGTATGATCACGCTCTCCACCGCCAGCAGCGTCTTTGTGCAGGCGGTAGGGTTCGTGGCGGTATTCTTCGGGGCTTTGAACGTCGTCGGCGGTTTTTGGGTGACGAACCGGATGCTCGGCATGTTCCGTCCCCCGCGGCCGAAGGTCAAACCGAGGGCTGAAGTAGAGACCGAAAAAAGTAGAGAGGGATAGACCTTGCAGGCTGCGACGTTCCTGGCCTACTTATTGGCAGCCGCGCTGTTTATCGTGGGCATCCGCCGGCTCCGGACACCGGAGACCGCCCGCTCGGGAAACACTTTAGCCGCCTTCGGCATGATCATCGCTCTCGTGGCAACTCTGTTCGTCATAGACTTTCGAGGACTTTTGCTGATCGGGATCGCGGCGATTCTCGGAGGGGTCTTCGGAGCTATTACGGCGCAGAGAGTACCGATGACGGGTATGCCGCAGATGGTCGCCGCCTACAACGGCGTCGGCGGCGGGGCGGCGGGGCTCATAGCCCTCTCGGAGTTCTACCACCTGGAGGATAGCGCCGGGGGCGTCGAGAATATCGTGGCCGCCATAACGGTGCCGCTGACCATCCTTATAGGGTCCGTAAGCTTCGCCGGTAGCGTGGTGGCGTTCAGCAAGCTACAGGAGATAGCCTTCACCGGCTCCGTCTCGTTCCCGCTGCAACAGGTGGTGAACGCCGTCCTCTTCGTCGGCATCCTCGTTTTGGCGGCGAACGCTTTTCTCGACGGTACGCTGCTGCCGTTCCTCTCGCCAGTAGCTTCCGTAATCGCCGTACTTGCTTTCTCGCTGATCCTGGGCGTACTTCTCGTTATGCCGATTGGCGGGGCAGACATGCCTATCGTAATTTCATTGCTAAACGCTTTTACCGGGCTGGCGGCGGCAGCGTCGGGATTCGTGCTGGATAATTACATCCTGATCATCGGGGGAACCATCGTCGGTGCTTCGGGGACCATCCTAACGCGGCTCATGTCGAGTTCGCTCGGGCGTCCGCTCGGTAAGATCATCTTCGCCGGTATTGCCGCTTCCGGCAGCAGTAAGGAGGAGACCGAGGAGCGGCCGGTTCGAGACTCTAGCGCGGGTGAGGTCGGCACGTACCTGGCTGATGAGGCGCAGAAGATCATCGTGATACCCGGCTACGGCCTGGCGGTGGCCCAGGCCCAGGGGCCGATGCACGACCTTATGGAGATCCTGGAGTCCGAGGGCAAAGAGGTCAAGTTCGGGATACACCCGGTCGCCGGCCGGATGCCGGGTCACATGAACGTGCTCTTGACGGAGGCCGGCATCCCCTACGAGAAGCTCTTCGACCTCGAAGACATAAACCCCGAGTTTGACGAGACGGACGCCGTGATCATCGTCGGAGCCAACGACGTCGTAAACCCGGCGGCCCGCGATAAAAGCCGCGAGAGCGCCATCTCCGGCATGCCAATCCTGGATGCCGACCACGCCAAAAGGGTTGTCTTCGTAAAACGCTCCCTGAGCCCCGGCTTTGCCGGCATCGACAACGAGCTATTCTACGACCAGGAAAAGACCATGATGCTCTTCGCCGACGCCAAACAAGGCCTCCAGGACGTGACCAACGCCGTCCGGGACAACGGCTGACACACCGGCAGACCACATGAACTACGGTCAGCTCCAGCGTATGTACGCCAGAGATGAATACTATTGGGGAAAAGAACCGAATGAGTTCGCCCAGCGGAGCATTTCCTTCCTACCTCAGACACCAGGAAATAGCGGGGTGCGCGCGGTGGACATCGGAGCCGGTGAGGGCCGAGACGCGGTATTCTTCGCGAAGCATGGGTTAGACACCCTCGCAGTAGACGTGATCCCAAACGGTCTTGATAAAGCAGTCCGGCTCGCTCGGGAAGAAGGCGTGACCCTACTTGTAGAGCAGGGCGACGTAAATGAGGTTGAGTTGCACGGGCCGTTCGGCCTGATCTACTCCATAGGCACCATCCAGTACCTCGACCCCGCAAACCGCGCCTCCCGGTTCGACCACTTCAAGGAACAGACCACACCCGGCGGGATAAACGCGCTCTTCGCCTTTGTCGAAGACCCGGACATAGCACCCGCCCCGGACTGGGGGCCGAACGAATACCTGTACAGGGTCGGAGAATTACGAGAGTACTACGCCGGTTGGGAACTCCGGTATTCGCGGAGCTTCACTTTCGACGACGACTCCGGTGGAATCCCCCACCAGCACGCAGCCGAGGAGTACGTATTCAGACGTCGAGTATCCCTTTGAAGCACGTGTTTCGGCATTGTTTTCCGTAGCGCCTACAGATTACAACGCAGCCAGGTATTTAAGCGATAAAAAGCACCCCCTCAACGAAGACAGCGAGTTACAGGATAGCAATACTAAATGGGTAATCTGAAGAAGCTGCTCGGTAAGGCCGCCAAGAGCGATCTCGTCGACTCATAGGAGTTTTGGGTTAGCGTGGATAGGCTCGCTAATAAGGTAGCTAACCCTCGAAGCCCACTTTTTCAGAGGACCATCGTAAGTATGAAACTCGTCGACCTCTAGCCGTTGGGCTGTTGCCAGATGAACAGCATCCATAGGTTTGAGCGACCAGCCTTCGGGGACACCGCTTCTCATCATTCCTTTTGCTGCTTCCGCGATTAGGATATGAAAATCGGCCATCAAGAGAGGGGAGGCCGGTTCCCATAACTTGTTTATCCTCGCTTCCATTTCCTCAGACAAAGACGACTGTATCTGCTCCGCAGCGCCGAAGGCTACTTCTACGACGCTCACCGTCGAAGTGACGATCTCTATTTCTCCGTTTCTCGCATCTTCCAGAAGAGCTGAGATGTGGCTCACACGCTCCGCATCTTCATTAACGTAAGAGAGAAAAACACAAGAGTCCCAATAAATTCGCCGTAGGCTAGGCATCCCGCAGCCGTCTGATGATTTCCTCCGAAGATAGGGCGTTAGGTCCAACAGGAACCGAACCCTTAGCCTCTCGGTAATCTTCTGGGCTGCCCGTTTCTCTTACGAATACATCAGTAACTTGCCTGATGCTTTTAGGGTTACCCGCGGCATCGCGCCGTATCTTGCCCTCAACTACAACCCACTTATCCCAAGCATCACGCATCATATCTTCGTTGCCTTTGCGCAAATGACACTGTATGGCACGACCGAAAATATCGTAGAGAGTAAATTTCAATCCTGTACGACTGCTTAGCGTTTGAATACGACCCTCGATAGCTCCATAGGAGTAAACAGCAGTTTGGATTGAGGAGTAAACAGCAGCTTGGATTGGTTGATCTGAAGATGAAACAGTGCTGCTTACAAACGCTTCCATGTCGTCGGTCTCGAACGTTATTTCGTCTATGCGCCCATTTAGTATGCTAGTAATGCCACGGGCTGCATCCGCAGCTTCTTTAGAGTACGGTATAGTCAAACCTCTTTCCATAGAGGTCCCCACTTCCTCATATGCCCGCACTATGTCCTCTACCGCAGGTTGCCAAGATTCCTCTTTAACCAACCCTCTAAGGGTGGTAGCGGCGCTACCCGCCATAAGCTCGTCTATACTCCATTCAACCTCGACATTTCTCGCAACGTCTTGGTTCAAAGCTCTAATCAAGGCATGAAACTGTCTCATGGCAGCTAGATAATCGTCTAGATAAACGTCACCAGATATCCTGAGCGTGATGGTGTCTTTCGGCATCGCGCCAGCTATCCTACCGAGGTATACTTTCTGTATTGACCAGCTCGCACTATCTTGACCCTTTCCCTAACCGTATCGTCCAGTGCACGCTCGCCACTATGATTGTACCGGAAAGCGTGCTCATTCAAATACCTTTGTAAGTGCTTTTTGCTCATCCTTGTGATAGACGCATCGACCGTTCCAACCCCTTTCCTCAAAAACTCTTGCGCTGCTTCTCGACGTACTTCAGGAGGCCGGCTACCAGCATCTCGTAGTTGCCGGCTAGCTGGTAGCGGTCGGACTCTTCGAGCTTCGCTCCCTCGCTCAGTAGCTCGGCGTCGCCCCTTACCGTAAGCTCCTGGGTTATTTCCTCCGGGCTCGACTCGTCGGCCCGCTCCTCGATAAATAGCAGCCAGTCCTGCAAACGCTGCTCAAGCTCGTTCAGGTGCCGCCCCACGTCCTCGTAACGCCCGAAGTGGGTCGGGCAGACGCTCTGGGGTGCTATTTTGCGCATTAGCTGGATGCTCTCTTTCCAGGCGTCCACGTCTATCTCGGGCGGCGGCGTCGGCGGGCGGACGTAGGACTGTCCCGGCAGCCGGATGCCGGCCACGTCCCCGGCGAACAAAGTACCGGAGTCCGGCTCGTGGAACGCGATGTGGTGGTAGGCGTGGCCCGGCGTGTAGTGGGCGGTGAGGAGACCCCCAGCGGTCTCTAGCTCCTCTCCGTTGCCTTCTAAAACCACGATTCTATCCTCGGGTACCGGACGCGCCTCGCCCCACAGCTCCTCCATCCGGTCGCCGTAGATGCGGGCCGCGCTTTTTACGAGCTTTTCGGGGTTTACGAGGTGCGGGTAGCCGACCTCGTGCACGTAGAACGTGGCGTTCGGGAAGGTCTCCGCCAGGTGACCCGAGGCTCCGGCGTGGTCGAGGTGTATGTGGGTCAGGAAGATCTGGTCGATTTCTTCCGGGGACGGACCGTGATGCTCTATGCCGGAGAGAAGGCTATCCAAGCAGGTCGTCGGGCCGGTCTCGACGATAGAGACGGAGTTACTGCCGAGGAGGAGGAAAGAGGCGATCACCTCTTCGGTGTCCTGGAAGTTCAAATCTAGGATCTCGATGTCTATCAAAGCGTTCCTTTCCGGAGATTGCCCGGGATTATACAGGGCTCTATTCTGGTAGACTCCCGTACCTGAAAGCGGCGACAAGGAGACGGACGTGAACCTGGACCTCATGCGCGAACTGTCGGTCAAGACTGACTCAAAGATCGTACTTCTCGTCCTCGACGGGCTCGGCGGCCTGCCGGACTCCTCCGGTAACACCGAACTTGAAGCTGCCGACACTCCGAACTTCGACCAGCTAGCCGCCCTCTCCGACCTCGGCCTCTCGCGGCCGATGGGAGATCAGGCCGGCGTAAGCCCCGGCAGCGGTCCCGGGCACCTCGGGCTTTTCGGGTACGACCCCATACGATTCGCCGTCGGCCGCGGAGTACTTAGCGCCCTCGGGGTCGGCTTCGAGCTTGGCGAGAACGACCTCGCCGCCCGCATCAACTTCGCCACCAAGGACGAGTCCGGTAAGATCTCCGACCGCCGCGCCGGACGTATCGTCTCGGATAAGGCATCAAAGCTCGTAGACCTCCTGAACGAGAAGATAGACCTCGACGGTGTAGAGACCTTCCTGATGCACGAAAAGGAGCACCGGGCTGTCGTCGTCTTCCGGGGCGAAGGTCTTTCCGGAGACCTCTCCGACACCGACCCCCAGCGCACCGGCCTAGAACCGCTTTCCGTCGAACCGGACGGCGCAGGTGACGAGCAAGCCGCGGAGAAGAGCGCGAAGCTCGCCAACAACTTCATCGAGCAGGCGAACGAAATCCTCGCGGACCAGGAGCCGGCCAACACCGTCCTGTTACGGGGCTTCGGGATGCACCCGGCGCTTCCGAGCTTCGACGACGCCTACAAGCTGAACGCGGCGGCCATCGCCAGCTACCCGATGTACAAGGGCCTCGCCCGGCTGGCCGGGATGGAGCTACTTGAAGAAGGCGAAGGCATCTCCGGGGAACTCGACACCCTAGAAGGAAGCTGGAACGACCACGACTTCTTCTTCGTGCATGTAAAGCCGACCGACGCCGCCGGTGAGGACGGCGACTTCCGGCGCAAGGCGGAGGTTATAGAAGAGGTGGACGGGCTCTTGCCGCGCATCCTGGACCTTGGCCCGGACGTCTTGGCGGTGACCGGCGACCACGGGACCCCGGCCAAGTTAGCGAGCCATTCGTGGCACGGGGTACCGTTCCTGCTCCGCTCGGAGTACACCTTGCCGACGGCCGAGAGCTTCGGGGAGCGGACGTGTGCCGGCGGCTCGCTCGGGGTGTTCGCGGCCGAGGAGATCATGGGCCTCCTCATGGGCCACGCCCTGAAGCTGAACCGCTACGGCGCATAGAGAGTACAGCGCAGTCCCCGCGGAGCTTGCGAGCTTAGAGCGCGAGATCACGGCCTGCCGCTACTGTCCGCGGCTGGTCGAGTGGCGCGAGAGGATAGCTCGCGAGAAAAAAGCCGCCTACGCCGACGAGGAGTATTGGGGACGACCCGTACCGGGTTTCGGAGATCCGGCGGCCAAAGTAGTCCTGCTCGGTCTAGCCCCCGCGGCCCACGGCGCGAACCGGACCGGCCGGTACTTTACCGGCGACCGCTCGGGGGATTTCCTGTTTGGTGGGCTCTATCGAACCGGTTTTGCCGACCGGCCGGTTACCCGGCGGGCGGGCGATGGACTGAAGCTCTACGGATTATGGATCTCCGCCGCCGTCCGCTGCGCCCCGCCGCAGAACAAACCCTCCCCCGCCGAACGCGACGCCTGTCTCCCCTACGCCGTCCGCGAGCTACACCTGCTCCCCGAGGCTCGGGTAGTCCTCTGCCTCGGAGCTTTCGCCTGGGATGCGGCCTTGAGGATCTACGGAGTCCGCCCCAAACCAAAGTTCGCCCACGGCGGCGAGCTTGAGATACAAGGTTCGGAAGACATGATCACCCTGCTCGGCTGTTACCACGTCTCCCAGCAGAATACCTTCACGAAAGTCCTGACCCCGCAGATGCTCGACGACGTCTTGCTCCGGGCGCGGGAACTCACCGAGGATCAACTACCCGGCTGATAAAACGCTTCAAGTAGCTGTATACATCCTGCAACAGAAATACATCGGGCGTCAGGCGTCCGGGACATTTTGAGCTTACCGTTTAGAAGCTACTAAAAACCAGGTTGATCACTAACGCGAGAATCGCCGTATTGTAGAAGAACGCCAGAACACCGTGAAAAAGCGCGACGCGACGAACCTCGCTCGAAGTTATCTGCACGTCAGAGGTAGCGAACGCCGTACCCAGCGTAAAGGCAAAGTAAGCGAAGTCCATAGTCCCTGGGTTCTCTCCTCCGGGAAAGTACAGCCCGCCGGGAGCTTCCTCATCCCGGTAGTAGAGATGTGTATAGTACATGGCGTAGGAGGTATTAAGTAGCGCCCAGGACGTAGCCACGCCAAGCGCGCACAGGAAAGTCTGTACGGCTTCGCTTCCTGAGCCGCCGCTCTGGGGCAGTAACAACAGCGCGAAGGACACTCCCAAAGCACTAAAGCTAATTATCATAAACATTCCCGTGCCGCCGCTGAACACCCGCTTGCCGGAGCCGACCGCCACCAGCCGCTGCAATCGCGAGCCGCCAACCTCTTGGGCGAGCGCCCATAGCCGGGCGTCTTCTGGCGACGCGGAGTACATCACAGACCACGTCAGCGCCAAGAAAACTCCGTAGAAAACATTCAGTATCAACAGCATCTGGACTTCGCCGAATAACCCGGAGGTCGCGGCCAGTGTGAACACGAGCAAGAGTGTAACGGCTATCGGTGCCCAAGACCTTGCGGCATCACCCGCAGGCGTCAGCCGGACCAGAGACTTCACGGCTTTGGCCGTAGCCGCGATTGTTCTCCGCATAGCAAGACTCCCGCGAACCGGACGCCGCGCGTGTTTGCTCAACTCCTTGTTCTCCTCTTGAGAGGCGGAGCCCGTTTGTCCCGGCTCGTACCCGAGCATCCAGCAAGGTTCGTCACGACCGGCAGGGTATACGTAAGGCTCTCTGTCTGCTCTCATCCTCACCTCTCTCCACGTAATAATAAGCGATGTGCAAACTCATCGCCGAGGGGCGGCGAGCGTCCCTCCTCAATATCCGGCCCCAGACGAAAGGTAAAATATCTTTAGTGAATAATCCGCGAAAAACGACCCGGAGGTTGGCTATGGCATCGGTGGACCGCGAGGAAGCCTGGAAACTTATGCGCGAGTGGACGGAGGGTGAGTCTTTACGCAAACACATGCTCGCTGTCGAGACCGCGATGCAGGCCTACGCCCGCGAGTTCAGCGAGGATGAGGAAAAGTGGGGCGTGACCGGCCTTTTGCACGATATGGACTACGAGAAGCACCCGACTCCCGACGAGCATCCGATGGTCGCCGTCCGGGAACTTGAGCGCCGCGGCTACCCGGAAGACATGCTGGAAGCCATAAAAGGCCACGCCGACTACCTGGACGTCCCACGCGAAACTCGTCTGGCGAAGACCCTCTACGCCGTGGACGAACTTTCCGGCTTTGTGACCGCCTGCGCCCTCGTCCGGCCGGAAGGGCTCGACGGCCTTAGGGCGAAGAGCGTCCGCAAGAAGATGAAGCAGAAGTCCTTTGCTGCCAGCGTAAACCGGGAGGACATCGTGCGGGGTGCTGAGGAGTTAGGCGTGGACCTTAACGAGCACATAGACTTCGTGGTGGCCGCGCTGCGCGAGAGAGCGGACACTCTGGGCTTTTCTCCCGATACCTCCCGAACGTAGTGTCCGTCTCTGCTAGGATGTGCGCGTCGGGGTGTTGAGAGGAGGACGGACTGGTGCTTCGGGTCATGGTTGTCTTTGGCGGGCGCAGCGGGGAGCACGAGGTCTCCCTGTCCTCCGCGCGGGCCGTGATGGAAGCCCTGGAAGGTAGCGGCCACTACGAGGTCCAGCCGGTCGGTATAACCCGGGACGGCCGCTGGCTACCGGGCGCCGACTCCCTGCGAGAACTCGAGTCCGGCGGCGGGGAGCGAGGAGCGACGGGGGAAGCCGAGCTTCCGGCTCCGGTCTCCGAGAGGCTGCCGGAAGGGCTCGGAGGCGCGGACGTGGTCTTTCCCGTGCTCCACGGTCCTTACGGGGAGGACGGGACCATCCAGGGGCTCCTGGAGCTTGCCGGCGTTCCGTATGTCGGGAGCGGAGTCCTGGCGAGCGCGACCGGCATGGATAAAGTCACCATGAAGAAGATCTTCGCCTACCACGGGCTGCCGCAGGTATCCTGGCTCGGTCTGACCCGCAAGGAGTGGGAAGAGGACGGCCGGGTCTGGTTGCGGGAGATAGAGCGCAGTGTAGGCTATCCCTGCTTTGTAAAGCCGTCTAACATGGGTTCGAGCGTCGGGATCAGCAAGGTTAACAATGAGGAGGAGTTGCGGGGAGCGATGAACCTCGCCGCGGAGTTCGACCGGCGGCTTATCGTCGAGGCCGGCGTGGATGCCCGGGAGATAGAGGTCGCGGTCCTGGGCAACGAAGATACGAACGTCTCCGAGCCGGGAGAGGTGGTCGTGGACTCTCACGACTTCTACGACTACGAGGCCAAGTACACCGAGGGGATAAGCCGTGTACTGGCCCCGGCGGACATCCCCGGCGAGACCAAGATGGAGGTTCAGCGGGTGGCCCGCGCCGCTTACCGGGCGGTGGATGCCGCCGGAATGGCCCGGGTAGACTTCTTTCTGGAGCGCGGCACGGAGCGGTTGCTGCTGAACGAGATCAACACCATCCCCGGCTTCACCCCGACCAGCGTCTACGCCCGGCTGTGGGACGCTAGCGGTCTCTCCTACGAAAAGCTGCTCGACCGCCTTATAGAACTCGCGCTCGAGCGCCACGGCGAACGGCAGCGCTCGAACGCCTAGTCCTCCTTGCGCTATCCGCAGATAGCACTCCTGCAGGGCGAGACCACCGGCCTTCCGGAAGAAGCCGGCCGGGCCGTCGAGAGTACCGGCCGGGAGACCGTCTCCTCGCTCGGGCAGATCGGCCGTTTCTTTACGGACGCTTTCGCCTACGTTACCAGCCCGGAGTTTATAGCCAACGTCATAGCTACGGTGGCGGCCGCGGTCCTCGGGCTTGTCATCTACAAGCTACTCGGGGCTGGCATCCCCCGGCTCTTGCGCTGGCGGGAACGCTGGAGCGAAGGACGCCTCGACGCCGAAGCTTTGGCTAAGATAAAGCGCCAGGATACTGCCATAGCGCTCGCCCGGAATGCTCTCGGGTATGTCATCTTTATCGTCGTCGCGTTTTTCGCGGTGAGCCTATTCCTGCGGGATGTCCTACCCGCCCTCGCCGGGGCGACGGTGCTCGCCGCCGTTGTCGGCTTTGGGGCCCAGAGCTTTCTGAGGGACATAATCGCCGGCTTCTCTATTGTCTTTGAAGGGCAGTACAGCGTCGGCGACTTTGTGACGGTCGAGCCGACCAAAGCCTCCGGTATCGTCGAGGAGTTCGGCCTCCGGACGACCAAGATACGAGCGTTGTCCGGGGAAGTTATCTTTGTCCCGAACGGTGCGCTCACCGGTGTCACGAACTACGTCTCGGGCCAGCAGCGCTACACCCTGGAGGTTTTGCTGCGCGATGGTGAGGCCGCAGACAGGGTCGCCAAAGCTCTAAGAGAAGCCCCGGAGCTTTACGTAAGAGGGCCGCGGCTCGCCGCCCGCGAGGAGGTGGAAGATGGGGTACGGTTACGCATCCTGGCCGGAACGCTTCCCTCGATGAACTGGCTGGTGGAAGAGAACCTGGTTGGCCGGATAAAGGCCGCCGCCGGTGAAGAGTCGCTGGCCGCGGAACCCCTGATCTACGCGGTGGACCGCGCCAACCTGAAGCGTATCCGGAGCCTTATACCGGACGAAGAAAAGAGCTAAGAGCGTTCCCTACGCGCCGCTTTCCCCCTGCTGCTCTCCGGGCTTCCAGTCTTTTCGCAGGTGGCCGTTGGTCTTTGCCTGCTGGGTCATCCGTTGCGTACGTTCCAGCCTTTCCGCCGCCTCGGAGAGCAGTTCCCGCACTTTCGTCAGGCGTTCCTTCTCGGTGGAAAGTTCCAGTATCTGCTGGCGAGTGTCGAGGTCGAACTCTATCCGGCCGGCGATAGCGAACGAGAGGTTCCGGTACGGAGGTTCTATCTCGATGTCCACCGACCCTTCCGTAGCCGCCTGGACAACCCGTTCGAGCAACTCTATGCACTCCTCGGCGAGCGGTGTAAGGTCCTCTTCCGGCTCGCTATCGGAGATATATTCCACTTCGCCCACATAGTACGGCTTACCGGTCTGGATGTTATTAAGCTTAAAGCGCCGGGAGCCCTCAACCAGGATCACGATCCGGCCGTCCTCGTAGCGCTCGACCAGCTCGACGATCCGGGCCGTGCAGCCGACCTCCCGCGTCCCGGAGTCGTCAGCGAGTACCATCCCGAACTCCGACTCATCCTCCAGGCACTCGTTCACCATCTGCTTGTAACGCTCCTCGAAGATGTGCAGCGGTAGCGGCGCGCCTGGCAGGAGCACCACGTTGAGCGGGAATAAGGGTATGTCTGACAACATTCTCCTCTCGAGCCGAAAAGCTCTATCAGGTCACATTCTATCTCAAGCCCGACCCCGGAATCCGGAGCAAGTCATAGACTCGCGGCCCCAGCCTAACAAAACCGCGGCTACACCCGGTATTATATTGGTCGTGGACGAGACATTACACGCCGGGCGGGTAGCGCTGGTAACCGGCGGCGGCCGGGGCATCGGGGCCGCGGTCGCCCGCCGGCTCGCCGCTGAAGGAGCTGCCGTAGCCGTAGCCGCCCGGACGGAAGAGGAAATCTCCACCGTAGCGGAGAAGATACAAGCCTCCGGAGCCCCGGCGCTGGCGGTAAAGATCGACGTGACCGACGAAGAGTCGGTGGCGGCGGGCATCGACCGCGTCCAAGAGGACCTCGGTCCGGTAACCATCCTCGTCAATAACGCGGGTACTCCAGGCATTCCGCTGCCCGTGGCCGCTATGGAGCCGGATAGCTGGCGGCAGAGCTTTGAGGTAAACGTCACCGGGGCTTTTCTCTGCGCCCGCCAGGTCTTGCCAGAGATGGCCGCCCAGAACTGGGGCCGGATCGTCAACGTCTCCAGCGCCGCCGCCCGGCACCCAGTCGGCGGCATGGCCGCCTACAGCGCCTCTAAAGCCGCGCTCGACCAGCTTACCCGCGTTCTCGCGCTTGAAGGCGCGCCGTACGGCATCGCGACGCTCGGGGTCTATCCGGGGGTAGTCGACACTCAGATGCAGAAACAGTCCCGCAGCTTTGGGACCGAGACGGTCGGAGAGCACCTGCACCGGATGTTCCGGAACTACCACGACTTCGGTATGCTCCGCCCGCCAGAGGAACCCGCGGAGCTTATAAGCTACCTCTGCACCCCGGAGGCGGACCGCCTGAACGGCCACATCGTCCGCCTCGAACAACTAGAAGCTCTTAAAGGAGAATCGCCCTGAACCTCTCCGGCCGTACCGCTATAGTAACCGGCGCATCTTCCGGTATAGGCGCCGCAACCGCCCGGCAACTGGCGGAGGCCGGGTGCAACGTCGCCCTGGCCGCCCGCCGCGCGAACCGCCTGCAAGACATCTCCGCCGAACTCGGCGACCGGTCGCTCGCGATACCGGCCGATGTAACAGACCCCGAAGCCGCTGAAGAGTTGGTGGCCCGGACCGTGGACCACTTCGGCAACCTGGACATCCTGATAAACAACGCCGGGGTTGGAGCTTACGGGTCCATCACCGACGCGGACCCCGCTGGTTGGCGCAAGATGTTCGACGTGAACGTGCTCGGCGTCCTCTACTGCACCCAGGCCGCCGCCCGCCGTATGAGCGAAAGCGGCTCCGGAGACATAGTCTTTATCTCCAGCATCGCCGGGCGGCGGGTTCCCCGCGCCGATGGCACAGTCTACGCCGCCACCAAACACGCCGTAAGCGCTATCTCCGAGGGTCTCCGGATGGAGCTGGCGGATTCTGGCGTCCGAGTCACCATCGTCGAACCGGGTCTCGTCCGCACGGAGTTCCCGGGAGGTCTGGGGGAAGACCCGCAGACCTACTACGCCAATAGAGAATACCGGCCGCTGGAGGCCGAAGACATTGCCGCCGCTGTTCTCTACGCTATCGGACAGCCGTCCCACATGAGCGTGGATAACGTGCTCGTCCGCTCTACGGAACAACCCAAGTAGTATCTAAAAAAGAGAACCGCCGGGAGCTTTATGTAGCCCCGGCGGTTCTCTTAGAGAACTAATTTTCGGAGTCGGACTTGTTACTCGTCCTTGCTGATCCAGTAGGTGAACCCGTAAGCACCGCTCACGACGCACAGTATCATGATAGCGCCTACAAACCACCGGGCTACACCAGGCAGTCCTTGCAGCAACATTACGAACTCGGGGCTCATTCGTTCCCCGCTATCGTGTCGCCCGCCGGGCAGTCCTCGGTAACCACCTGCTGATCGAGGGTAACGCAGTTGTAAATCAGGTACCCAGGGTTGTTGTCCACTCGGCGAGCCGACTCGCGGGTGTAACCCATCGTCATCATCGTGAAGATTACCGTGAAGCTGCAAGCCATCAGCGCGTACTGGCTCCAGCGGCTCGCCCGGCCCCACTGAAATCCGCCAGCCGACGCCTTCAGATAAAGCGCCGTTATAAAGAACCCGACGATCATCAGCCCGATAAGCCCGATGTACTTCCACGGGTACATACTGCCGAGCGGTATTGAGGTGTTTTCGCCATCTAGGAACACAAGCCCTATCTGCGGGATCAGGTCCGCGTCAGCCGGGATAATGTTCAGCACCGTGAAGAGCGCCGTAAACCCGAGCGAACCGACCGCCAACTTGCGGAGGACCGGCATCTGGTTGTTGGCGAACCTGAGCTTGTGCACGAAGTACATGGTTGAAGCGATACTGAGTACGGCTATCCAGATGACCAGCATGTTAAACACCCACGCTCCGCTGCCGAGCATGATCGTGTCGAAGGCGTCCGGCGAACTCTCGCGGATACCCTTGAGGTACCCGTAGCCGATAACCGGCTGCATGATCAGGAAGCTAAAGCCCCAGATTAGACCCCAGTGGCCCATCCAGTCGTAGTACTCCCGGTCGTCGTCCCGGGTGCTGCGGAGGTACCGCCAAGCACCCCAGCCAGCGATCAAAAACCCGGCGTAGGAGAAGTTTCCCACGAAGCGGTGCATGTTCAGCGGCACCATCGTCTGGTTCAGGAAGGTCCGCGCTACATCAGTAACCGGGGCCTGGGCGGGCGTGAGCATGTAAGAGGCGACAGCGTCGATCATGGTCATCGCCATAAGCCCAAAGAAACCCGCTATAAAACCAAAGACCACGTGCAGGCTCTTGCGGTAAGCGAGCTTATCCCAGACGTTGTACCAGGCGTACACGATAATGATCTGGCCGAGGAACATAAACGCCTCCACCAGAAAGACCCAGAAGAAGATGTTCTGCAAGTAGGAGAAGAACACCGGGAACAATGTTACCAGCGCCAGCACGAAAGTAATCGCCAGGGCCGCTCCTGAAGCGAAGAGGAGCACCACGAAGCGGGCCAGGTTGCGGGCAAACCGCTCGTAGCGGGGCTGCTTGGTGATCATGCCCATGTACTCGCTGGTACCGGCGATGAGCACCGCTCCTATGATAAAGGCCGCGAATAGGATATGAGATTGGACGAGAACGGCTATTACGACGTTCTTGCCAATTACCGGAACTTGAATGTCACCTATGGGCATATTTGCTGTTACCCCTCTCTAAGCGCCCGGGAAGTTCATGATCCGGCTGACCGCCAGCAGCATGTTCAGCAACACGACTACCACGACCAGAACACCGATAACCGTGGCAAACGGCCGCTTCAGCGGATCATAGCTCGGGCTCCGATCTAGCCACGGCACCGCGAACAGCAGCAGCACAAACACCGTCGGCACCACAACCGCACCGAAACCGATGAGCGCGTAGCCCGGGAAGAACATCAGCATCTGCTCGTAGAAGAAGAAGAACCACTCCGGCCGCGGCACGTAGCTAATCGTCGCCGGGTTCGCCGGCTCACTGAGCGGCGCGGGAAACGCGTAAGAGAGGACCACGATGGCGATCATCAGGGCGAAAGAGACGTACAGGTCTGCGAGCACCTGCCCCGGGAAAAAGCCTACCGTCTCGTCCGGCTTGTCATAGACGTTCTCTTCGGTAATTACCTCTTCTTCTACCGGCCTAGTAGCCTTACCACCTGCTGGTGCGTACACCCTGACACCTCTTTTCTATTTTTAACCGGTTCTATACTAGCAGCGTTCGCTACCCACCTGCGGTTAAAGCTCTTACTCTCTACCGTTCTCGTCGTGTCCGTCGAAGCCGTAGCGCTCGTCCTCGTAACGCTCTTCCTCGGACTCTTCCAGGTTCTGGAACTCTTCCATCCTCTGGCGCTCGTGCAGCTTGGAGAGCCGCTCGGTGTACTCAAACTCGCTGCCGAAGACGCCGTGACGCCGCAGCAGGTAGAGGTGGAGCCCGATGAGCGGCGCGAGCGCCGCCGGCAACAGCCACACGTGGAGCGCGAAGAATCGCGACAGGGTAGCAGGGCCCACTACGTCACCGCCGAGCAGGAAGTGGATCACGTAACTACCCACAAACGGTGAGTAGGAGCCTATCTTCATGCCCACGACCGACGCCCAGAAACCATCCTGGTCCCAGCGTAGCAGGTAACCGGTAAAGGCCAGGATAATGGTCAGCAAGAGCAGAGCCACGCCGACGACCCAGTTAAGCTCCCGCGGTGCCTTGTACCCGCCGGAGAAAAAGACCTGGGCCATGTGCAACCCTATAACCGCCAAGAGGAAGTTCGCAGACCAGTAGTGGATGCCCCGGATCAACTGCCCGAAGTACGTGTCGTTCATGATTACGTATATAGAGTCCCACGCGTTCGACGTCGTCGGCACGTAGTAGAAGAGCAGCAGAATACCGGTAAGGAACTGCAGCGTTATGCAGAAGAGCGTCGCGCTACCTAGCGTGTAGAGCCAGACGCCTCTCTTGGGCACCGGCTCGTAGAGCAGATGCTCCATCGTGGTGACGATCCCGGTCCGGTGCTCCATCCAATCGACCATGAACTTACTGACATCCGAAGCCTGGGAGCGGGCCCGATTTATCATCCCCATGCAGACTTCCTTTCTAGACCACGTATGGTTGCTGAGGACCCTTGCTGCTGCCCGGGCCGCCGTCGAACTCGTGTTTTATGTATAGCTTGCCGTCTTCGCGTACCTGGTGGGTAAACCGGTACATGCCCCGCGGCGGCGGTCCGGCGATGTACTCCCCGTTTATGTCATAGATGCCGCCGTGGCACGGGCAGAGAAACTCCTGCAAGTCTCCCAGCCACCGCACCGGACACCCGAGGTGCGCGCAAGAACTGCTCAGGACGTTTAGCTGCTGCTCGGCTTCCCGGGCCTGCTCCTGCGTCAGGCTGTCCGTATCGTCGCTGATAAAGGAAGGCCGCTGGTTACCCTCACCGGTATGGGATTCAGACTGCCAGGACACCCAGACGGCGTTGTCAATCTTGTACTCCTGATTTTCGACGCCCTCGCTCTCTTCCTGGACTCCTTCGTCAGCGTAGGTCTGGCTTATCGGGAAACCCACCTCGAAAGCTTTGGGCTCGGTAGCCGGGATCTCGCTCAAGCGCCCGACCTCGAACCAGCCCTCGGCGACGTCCGACTGGCCGAGAATGTCTACCTTTATTATAGGGCCCAGCACGAAAGCTATGGGCGGTATGGTGAGCACCGCTCCCATGATACCGCCGAGTACGCCGAAACCAATAAAGTCCGAGCGTGTCATGCGGTCCTTCTGCAACTCTGCCAATTCTGCCCCTTCTAGCCAGAACTCGAAGCTCTGAGGTTACCTGCCAAATCCGCTCGGCGGCGGGTTACTTTCGACCGTATAGTCAGGATTATTATATACCGTGTACGGTACCCGGGAGTTTGACTTCATAAATCCCATGTTGAGCGCCACGACCGCCGCGAGCACTCCAAGCCCGAGCAGCGCCACGCGGTAGCCCCCTCCCGGACTGCCGTACCGGAACCGGAGCCGGCCCCGCAGGTACGTCAGGAACGCTCCGAAAGTCGCCACCACCATGATGAGCATCGCGAAGTACCGCATGTAGAAAACCGGGAAGTCCGCGAGCGGCGAGATCGAGTACAACGCGGCAACCGTCGCTATAAGGGCGAAGAGCCGGATCGGCGCCCGCCCGCCGCGGTCCGGGTGCCGAATAGCTCCCATGTACATCGCTAGATTCGACAGCACGAACAGAGCGACCACTATAACCAGGTTCGTGTACAAAAGGCTGGAAGTCAGGCTTTCTCCGCCCGCTCCCGTACCGACGAGCCGGTCATATGGACCGCTGCCCCCGGGGTAGAGACCCTTCATCGCGTAGACCAGGGCGAACCCTATAAACGGCTGGAGCATCAGAAATCCCACACCCCACGTAAGCCCGACGGAGGTACTCCAGTCGTAGAAAGCCTTGTCTTGCTCGCTCTTGGCCCGGATGTACATAAAAGAAGCCCACGCGGCTACCGCGAAAGCCGGCCACGAGAGGTTCGCAAACGTCCGGTGCAGGACCATCTCCGTGAACATCGGGTTAAAGATGCCCTGCACCGCAACCCCGAGGTTAGTGACGTTGCCAGCGGAAAGTTGTTGAGCTCCGGGTGCTCCGGTGGTCATAAACGTGTCGATGCCGGTCATGATGACCATCCACACCCAGATAAAGAAACCCATCGAGAAGCCTAAAGCGATGTGCCGCCGCTTGTTCAGGAGGGCGTATTTATCCCACTTGTAGTAGTAGCTGTACATGCCCCACAGGGCGATACCTATGGAAAGCATCGCGATGGCTATAAAGATGAAAAAGTGTGTAAACAGCGAGGTGGTAACCCTCGGGTAGAACCCGATCAGGAGCACTATAAACAGTACCGCGAAGGTCGCGCCGGTCGAGAAGGTCAGTACGTTAAATCGGGCCATCGAGTGGGCGAGCCGGTCCATCCTCGGGCTGCCGGTACGGGCTCCCCAGGCTTGCAGGACCGGGGCCGCGATGGCGAAGCCGACAAAGATCTCCGCGAAGAACATGTGGACGAGCATCGTAAGACCCGTAAAAGTTCGCGTCCCGCCCGGAAACGAGAAAGTCTCGGAGAGGTCTATCTGGGCCAGAAGGTTGGAGAGAACTGGTAGAGTGACTGTACCCACGCTTTAAAGCTCCTGTCTAAATATCTTCTTGCGACCCTATAATCGTCTGCTCCGAACCGGTGCGCCCCACCCGGTGGAGGGTAGCCTGATGGACGGCCCGAGGCTCGAGCCGCCGGTCGACTATGTAGTACGAGGCCCCCTGGCGCTGCAAAGCTTCCCGGATGGGCCGTATAAGGCTCCGCTCCCGGACGGTAGCGAAGATCAGGACTTTGCCCATCTCAAAGGCGTCGTTCCAGGTGCCCGCTTCCTCCCGCGGGGCTTCCATGTCCGTGAGGATCGGAGAAACCCCGATCCTGGTAAAAGATCCAGCAAACAGGATCACCGCGAGCGAGATAAAGACCATAAAGGTCGGCACGCCAATGGCCGGCACGATAATGGCGAAGAAGACGCCAAAGATGATAAAGGCTATGGCGAAGCCTATCGGCACTTCAAGACCCCGGTTGTCGTTGGGCACCACTATGTAGCGCGTACCCACCGGAAAGGGTTCCGGACCGTCGGAACCTTTGCGCCGGACGATCACCGTCAGGTCGTCCTTGCCGACCCCGAGGTCCCGGACTTCTTTTACCGCCCGGTTGAGGTCCACGCCGTCATTTACTACCCCGGTTATGGTGTACTCAACCTCCCTTTCGGAAGACTTCCGGGTTTCCGCCAAAACCTACCTCCACAGAGAGCCGTAAACGCTATTACAACTTGTTGCAAAGCCCCGCCACATCGCGGTGCTGCGCGGACACAGGATACATTGCCCGGAGGCTTTAAACTACAGTAGACCTGCCGCCGGGGGTATCTCTTTCACATTCCGGCGCTTACTAAACCTGTGCTCCGACGGTTTCCCGCAGACCTGTGAAGCCAGCCGCATCCTACCCGCGACCGTAGGCTAGAATACACTCCGTGGATACCAAAGGTTTACGACGTTCTCCGGGGTACGGCGATGATTCTGTGGACGCTGGCTATGAGGAGCCGGGTCTGGGGAGTTGGTTGCAACGCAACCCCTGGCTCTTGGTGCGGCTGTTTATAGTCGTGGTCTTTACCTTTAGCGCCTCCTCGACGGCAGCAAACTTCTCTTACGGGTTGCAGGGAAAACCCGTGGATCTGAGCGTAGAGCAGATCAACGCCGGCCAACTGCCACCCGGAATGGAGCTCGGAGACTACGTGCGTATTATCGGCACCCCGGACGTCGCGGAGAACCTGCGGCAGGTCGGTACCCCGGACTCGAAGATAGCGGTCTCGGCCCGCTACAGCACGGCCTACTACTATTTCGGCCTCGAAGAGACCGGCAATAACCTCCTTGTTCAGAGCGCGCAGGGGTTACCACAGGGGCTGCAAGACCCTGAGAGCGAGGTCTGGCAGGGAAAACTCTCTACGGTCGGGCAGGTGATCTTCCACGGCACCACCCAGCAAGGGCTGGAGCAGGCAGAACTGAAGCATGGGAACTCGGTGCCGGTAATAGAGACCGGCGACACACCCGACTACTACCGCCAGATCTTCCCGGCCTACTCGGCGATCATCCTGCTCTGGCTCGCCTCCGTCGGCTGGTTGGTCTGGAAAAAGAACACTCCTTTCGCCGGCATATAAGCCGTTCCAGCAGACCCGTTACGTCCAGCCACCTCTCTAGTCCGACGCCCCGTCATCGAGACTAACAAAGTAGCCATCCTCACCGAACTCCATCTCCGCAGCCTCGCCGACCGTCTCGACGTTACCGGTCTTTAAAGCTTCATCCACCAGGTTCTCCGAGAGATAGAGATACTCCAGGTCCAGCGTGTTCGGGATGCGGACAAAGCGGGTGTCTTCGGGGGCCACACCCCAGTTACACCGCACGGCGGCTTCCAGGGCCCGCCGGTCGTTCTCCATGACCATCGGCACTTTCGCCCGCTCGACAAAGGTGCTCGTAAAGACATTCTGGTTCATGGCCTCGTAGTCGATCTTCTCGAATAGCCGGCTGGTGGTGAAGTCGGCGAGGCCCACGCCCAGAGTGTTGCCGTGGGACGCCTCGCTGACGTTGCTCACCACCAGGTACCGGGCGCTCGGCTCCTCAGGCTCCTCGACGTCCAGGATGCGGAAGCGGCCGATGACGTTGGTGTCCATGCCGGTGCCGCTGTAGTTCTTGCCGAGCTCGTCCACGAACAGCACGTCCATCTCCGAGACCGGCAGCTTCGGCATGAGCTTCGCGGACTCTTGCAGGAGCGCCTTCTCCCGCTCGACCACCTTCTCCGGCGGTATGGCCTCCAGGATGGCGGTGTCCTCGTAGGCGTTCTCCACGATACCGAAGCCGAAAAGGACCTTGCCGGACTGGAGGACCTTCTCTCCGGCTTCGACCATGTAGTCCTTGATGCCTTTCACGCCGTAAGCGTGGAGTGCGAGGGCTTGCTCGTGTTTGCCGAGGCCAATCGAGGCCATCTTGAGGATGCCGCTTTCTATGTCGGAGCGGAAGTCGGTGTGGAGTTTGATCCTCCCGGCCACCACGATCCCGTCGGCCTCCGAGGCGATCCTGTCCATGTACACCGGCACGCCCGACGCGGTCTTCCCGAGTTCTACGACGTCCATCGAAGACCGTATCTCCGCCCCGACGGACTCCTCCGTGACACCGAGGCTCTCCAGGATCTCGACCTGTCCCTCGGCGGTAGCCCCGCCGTGGCTACCCATCGCCGGCACGACAAACGGTGCAGCTCCCATTTCCTTTAGTTCCTCCACCAGATGCCGCAAGATAGTGCCTATGTTGGCGATGCCGCGGCTGCCGGCGGTAACGGCGACCTCCATACCGGGCTCGACGCGGGACTTTATTTCCTCTTTGCGGAGCTGTTCCCGCACGGCGGCTCCCAGGTCTTCCACCCGGGGCCTCGGGAACTCTTGCCGCACCTTCACTACTTTGGGGAACGCCATCTCTAACTCCTCTCGTTCTCTTGCGGCGCGGCCAGCTCGCGCGCCAGGTCCAGGGCCGTCCGCAGGCTGGTATGGTCCGCTTTTCCGGTGCCGGCGATGTCGAAGGCGGTACCGTGGTCCACGCTAGTGCGGAAGAACGGCAGGCCGACGGTCACGTTCACCCCGCTCTCAAAGCCGAGCAGCTTTATGGGCACGTGCCCCTGGTCGTGGTACTGGACGACCACGATGTCGAAGTCTCCTTTCATCGCCCGCCCGAAGACCGTGTCCGGCGCCCACGGACCGCTGACCTCTATACCCTCTTCCCGGGCCCGCTCGACGGCCGGACGTATCTTCTCGGCGTCCTCGTTGCCGAACAGGCCGTTCTCCCCGGCGTGGGGGTTAAGGCCGGCGATGGCTATCCGGGGTTCGGAGACGCCGAGTTTCTTCAGGGCGTCTTGGGCCAGGTGGATCACGGTTTCCTCCCGCTCCGGCTCGACACGCTCGATAGCTTCTTTTAGAGAAACGTGGGTGCTCACGTGGATGACCTTCAGCTTTTCGGCCACGAGCATCATCGCGTAGTCCTTGGTGCCGGTAAGGTCCGCCAGTATTTCGGTGTGCCCCGGGTACTGGTGGCCGCCGAGGTGCATCGCCTCTTTGTTGAGCGGCGCGGTGCAGATGGCCGCGACCTCGCCGTCCAGAGACAGCCCGATCGCCCGCTCCACATACTCGAAGGCCGCAGCGCCCGCCCGGGCGTCAAGTTCTCCGTAGGGTAGATCCTCCGGCAACTCGCCCACTGGGATAACGTCTATCACGCCCGGCTCGTAGAGCCCGTCACCCGGAGAATCCACCACGTTGACCCGGAGGTCTAATTCCAGCAGTTCCACTGCACGTTCCAGGATGCGGGCGTCGCCTACGACCACGGCGCGGTTATCCCGGGCGAACTGTGGTTCGGCGAAGGTTTTGGCGATGATCTCGGGTCCGACCCCGGCGGGATCTCCGAGTGTCACGGCCACGGGAGGAGGAGTCACGGTTATAGAGTCCTTTCTTTCTCACCCATCAGGAAACGCACGGCATGGTGCAGCGTATCGCGGTCCCCGAAGCCTCCGGCCTTGGTAACCACCCGGTACGGGCGAGGTCCGATCAGGGTTCCCGCGGGCACGCCGGGTTCGATTTCGTCTTCCAGCATAATACCCTCCGCCCCGACCGCGCGGGCGACGTTTACTGCCGTATCCCCGCCGGTGAGCACCAGCGCGTCGAAAAAGTCCTCTTCGGAGAGACTACGCACGACCTCCGCCAACCCCTCGACTATAGGCTCCGCGATTCCACCGGCCGCAGTACCTTCACCGGGATACAGAATGACCCGCTCACCCCCGCTGAGGGCGGCCCGGGCGCTCTGTAAAGCTCTTTCGATCGCCCCGGCGTCCGGCGGCAGTTCCAGAACCACCTCCGCCACGCCCGGTTCCTCCGAGAGTCGGCGGCGCTGTTCGGTCGCTACCCCGCTCATACTGCCCACGACCGCGAGCACCCGGCCGGCCGGCTCTCCTGATATATCGGACTCAAAGCCTGGACCCGGATAAGACTCGCCGATCGCCAGCGCGAGCCCGGCGGACCCTACCCAGAGGACTTCCGACGGGTCCGGGATCGCTTTTACGAGGGCTTTCAGGTGGTCCCCGGTCTCCGCGTCGGCCACCAGGCACTCATGTTCGGGGGCGTCCAGCGCGGCGCGGATTAGACTCGGCTCGCCGAGGTTCTCCACGCCCAGCACCCTTCCAGCGCGCAGCCCCGCGTTGGTTAGCAGCGACGGTATGTGTCCCTCGCGGATGGGTGTTCGCGGATCGTCGGCGAACTCGGTCTCGTGTACGGGGACGCCGTGGACCATCTGGACGCCGTTTCGGGTCGTCCGGCCGCTTTCGGGAAACGCCGGTGCTACGACCGCTTTTTCGCGCCCGCTTTCTCGCAGGGCCGCCGCCACCTCCGCGGAGAACGGTCCTCGCAATGTAGAGTCTACTTTCTTAAAGAAGATCCAGGACTCCCCGAAGTTCCTGCCGGCTTCCCGTACCCTCTCACGAGCGCGGTCGGGAGAAAGCGACCGGGAATCGGTGTCCACGACTACAACGTCGGCCGCTTCGGCGGGCGGCATGGAAGAGCCCCGAAATACCACGGCCACGCGGTAGCCGGCCCGGGTAAACTGTACCCCGGAGTCGGTCGCGCCGGTCAGGTCGTCGGCTATTATAGCTACCCGCATGGCTCCCACCCGCCAGAGTTTCAGGTAGATCAAAGATACCACCTTCCGGAAAGCGGCGTTGAAAACTTCGTTCCACGTTGACACGACGCCCCGCACGGTTCAATAACATCCGGCGTGGATAGCTTCTGATCAGTGGGGAAAGGGAGCGGAGGAGGATGCACGGCTGACACTACGAGCCGCAACGTTGTCGCGCTGGCCGGCGTCTCGGACGGCAACCTGTGGCTCCTCGGTATCAGCCTCGCCCTGACGGTACCTCTCGTAGTCTAGGTAGCCCTGGAAATGTTCTTCGGGGACGAAGCCGTCCAAGACCTCGTCGTCGGAACCTTAACTGGGTGGGGATGGCTCATCAAACCGGCCGGAACGGCAATCTTCGTCCTCGTCGTCTGGCTGTGGTCCCGCCGCAAGCAGTCGAAAGGCGCGGCTTAACCCGTGAAGGTTATTCGTAGGAGGAGTAAAGGACCTACGAACGGCCTCGAACGCTATTGAGGTCAACTTTCTGCTGAAATTCAGGGTGAACAGCACGCCCGGAGGTTCCGGGCAACCAGAAGTTCATAGAAGACTCACTAAAAGTTTATAGGGGTTTCATAGCCGGATGTTTCTCTGTCGGGAGTCAGGCCACGACAGAGGAGACAGCATGAACCAACGGCCCAAAGACCTCCACACGGACCCTCGCGGCGCTCTAGGGTTCTGCCGGACCGCCGGTAGTCCCTGGCTACCCCGGCTCTTATTGAGCGCTATCGCGTTTACGGCAACGGCTTTTTTCTCCGGTCTTTTGCTGGGGTCCGTAGCCGAGGCCCGGGAGAAGACCCCAGGGTCGGGCAACCCGGTCGGCCAGCAGATAGTCAAAGAAGCCCTCAAGTACGAGGGCGTTCCCTACGTTCTCGGTGGTCCCGAGGCTTGCGCTCCGGGATGGCAGATGGATTGTACGTGCCTTACCACGACCGTTTTCAAGAAGTTTGGCTTTGAACTACCCGACATGCCCACCGCCCTACCGTACTACGGTGTGCCGGTCTACGGACCACCGCAGGCCGGAGACGTCCACGTCTGGGGCGCTCCGGGAGACGGCACTGGAGGCCACGTCGCTATCGACCTGGGAAACGGCTACATCGTTCACGCTAACATGGTGACCATGTCTACGAGCGTTACCCCTATGTACTACACGGATCCCACCTACCTCGGAGCCTGGAGACTCGTCAACTGATCCGCGGTCGTAGATACCAACGGGGTCCCGCCCGCAACCGTACAGCTACTCCACGGCGGGGCTTATACCCAGCGGGGCCGGGCAAGATCACGCCCGGCCCCGCTCAGGCCGAAACGACGATGAAACCTCGCGCGGAAGGTCTGCAGCCCGAAGAGGAGGGACACGAGAACAACCGGCGCGTCACCGGGTACTCGCGGCGCTACCGGACCTGGCGGCCTTTACAGCGGCTCGCAAACGGTAGTGCTCGGGGTCGAAGCGGCGCAACATGCGGCGGAAGCCCCACATCGTCCGCGGCCACATGAGGGTCGGCCGCCCGCCCTCGTCGAGGTACCAGCTCTGGCAGCCGCCTCGCGCCCACACCGTCTCGCCCAAATCTTCACCGGCCCACCGCATGTAACGGTCCTGTACTTCGGGGAGCACCTCAAGGCTGGATAGCCTTCTCTCGCGCATCACCCGCAGCGCGTCCATTACGTAGGCCGTCTGCGACTCGGCCTTCCAGACCATCGAGCCGTGACCGGAGCCGGTCCCCGGACCGCACAGGTTGAAGAGATTCGGGAATCCCGCGATGGTCGTAGCCCGGTGGAAGCGGGGTTGACCTCTCCAGACGCCGTCTATAGAGCGGCCGTCGCGGCCCCGGATGCGCTGGTAGATCGGCGGCGCCGTGGTGTCAAAGCCCGTCGCGAAGACGATGGCGTCTACCTCGTGGCTGGTGCCGTCGTCCGAGACGATACCGTCTTCGCGAATTTCCCGCACCCCGCTGGCGACGAGGTCTACGTTCGGTTGGTCGAGGGCGGGATAGAAGTCGTCGGTTATGAGGACGCGCTTGCAGCCAATCTCGTAGTCCGGCGTAAGCCTGGCGCGCAACTCGGGGTCGCTTATCTGCTTCCGCAGCACCGATTGGGACCACGCTTCAAAAAGCCGGCGCACAAAGCGGTTGCGCCGGATCATGCGGTAGTTCAACAAATCCCGGAAAAGGAACTGGCCCGTCCGGTAGAGTTTCGTGAGCGGCGGCCAGGCGAGCAGAATACGCTTCTCGAAGTCCGTGATCCGCCGGTTCAGTCGGGGCAAGACCCAGCCGGGAGTCCTCTGAAAGACCACGAGCCTCTCCACCACCGGCTGAAGCTCCGGCACTATCTGGACCGCCGAAGCCCCGGTCCCGACGACGGCGACCCGCTTACCAGCGAGGTCGTACGAGTCGTCCCAGCGACCCGAGTGGAGTACCTTCCCTCCAAAGTTTTCCAGCCCGGGAACGTCGGGAAAGACAGGTTCGGTGAGCGGACCGGCGCAGACCACCAGGACTTCAGCGCTCAGACGTCCGTGCGTCGTGGTGATGCGCCACAGGCTGCCGGCGGCGTCCCACACCGCGTCCAGAACCTCCTCGTTCAGGTGAATCCAGGTCTCCAGTCCCTGATCCTTGACAACCGACTCCAGGTACTCCTGGATGTCCTCTCCTGGAGAGAAAGCCCGGTCCCACCCGGGGTTCGGCGCGAAAGACAGCGAGTACAGGTGAGACGGCACGTCGCACGCCACACCGGGGTAAGTGTTGTCCCGCCACACTCCGCCCACACTACCACCGCGCTCTAAGACGACGAAGTCTGTCTCCCCCTGCTCCCGCAGCCGCGAAGCAACGGACAACCCGCTAAAACCAGCGCCCACAACCGCTACCCGCAGGTGCCGTTCTGACCCGCGGCCCTCTCCGGTGACTTTTTGGAAACCCTCAACGGTAGTCACGCAGCCACTCCTCCTATTGCTCTGGCTACTGACAGATGTTCGTAATGCTAACACGAGCGCGGGCGCACCCATCGGTCCCGCGCCCGGTAACCGTACTCCTAACCCACCAGCACTACGTGCACGTCTCCCGGTCCATGCACCCCGATGGCGAGCGACATCTCGATATCCCCTGAGCGGCTGGGTCCGCTGTGGAAGCAAACGTTGGCTGGTAACCCTCCACCATCGGCGTACAACTCGATGGCTTCCGGCACCGTGGATAGGATCCTATCCACGGGCAAGACGGCCACGTAGCTCGGTGGCAGGAGCGTCACGGTGCGGCCCTTGCCGGGGCCGCCGGTCAGAACCAGGCTGCCGGTCTCAGCTATGGCATAGTCGGCGGTCGAGAGCCCGATGTCCGCCTTCCCGGCGACCTCCCGGAAGTCCCCGAAGCCTTCTTTCCAGGTCGCGACCTCGACCCCAGCCTCCTGAAGAGGCCCGTCCACCCCAAGATTTTCCAACTCTTCGACGTCCCACCGGACAAGGAGCTTCGCTTCCCGCTCCCGGGCCAGGGCCAGGATGTAGTCCCGGGCTTCTTCGCCGCTCTCCACCCGTTTACCGTGTCCGCCGAGGGCTTCCAGCTCTTCCAAGAAGCGGGCCGGTGGGTCCTGTATCGGCTCTCTTTCCTGCGGCGCTCCGGTACGGGTCCAGGCTACGTCGGGGGCTTTGGTCGGGGCGTAACGCCCAACTTTGGTCCGGTCGCGGATGGACTGGAGGAACTCTGCGCGGTCGGCCAACCTAGATCCCCTCTTCCCACAACTCGCGGAACGACTTTTCGGCGAGCGGTGGCAGGTCCCGGTTCTTGGTCCAGCCACTCAAAGGACCAGGTAGCGGCCTTACGGAGCCGTCTTTCACGAGCGGCTTCTGGGCGGCACGCCCGGCTTTACCGGATATCTTGTAGAGCGCGGGGCTCTTCATTGTGTTCTCGAAGCCCTTGAAGGCTACCTGCTGAGCCTTGCCCGCAAGCCCTTCTTCTACCTGGCGGTTACGGAGTTTCAGGAGCAACTCGTGCAGCGGGATGCCAACCGGGCACGCTTCGGAGCAGGCGCCGCAGAGGGAAGAGGCGTGCGGCAGGTCTCTGGCTTCCTGGTTACCTTTGAGGAGCGGAGTTATGACCGCTCCTATCGGGCCGGAGTAGGTCGATCCGTAGGCGTGGCCGCCGGTCTGGCGGTAGACGGGGCAGACGTTCAGGCAAGCCCCGCAGCGGATGCAGTAGAGGGCTTCCTCGAACTCAGTGCCGAGAAGCTCCGAGCGGCCGTTGTCCAGCAGGATCAGGTGCATTTCCTCGGCCCCGTCCAGCTCACCCGCGTCTCGCGGTCCGGTGATGAAGTTGGTGTAGACGGTCAGTTTCTGGCCGGTCCCGCTGCGGGCGAGTAGCTGCGTAAATACCGAGAGATCTGAAAAGCGCGGAATTAGTTTCTCTATGCCCATGACGACCACGTGGACCGGCGGGACGCTGGTGACGAGCCGACCGTTGCCCTCGTTGGTGACCATGCAGATGGTGCCAGTCTCGGCGACCCCGAAGTTAGCCCCGGAAATGCCGATCTCCGCCGTCAGGAACTTCTCCCGCAGGCGCTGGCGGGCGAACTGCGCCAGATCTTCGACGTTCGGCGGCAACTCCTCGCCAGCCACCCCGGAAAGGATGTCCGCGACCTGGTGGCGGTTCATGTGCAGGATGGGACCGACGATGTGCGACGGGTGGTCGCCGGCTAGCTGGGCGATCCACTCGCCGAGGTCGGTCTCCACGATCTCAAGGTCGAGGTCCGCGTAATTTTCCTCCAGACGCCGGTTCAGCTCTATCTCCTCGGTCGCCATACTTTTAGACTTGGCGACGACCTTCGCCCCCCGCCGCCGCGCCAGCTCCCCGACGTACCGGACCGCGTCCTCCCCGTCGCGGGCGAAAAAGACGTTGCCGCCCCGCGTCTCGACCGCGTCGGCCATCTGCGCGAGATACCGGTCGAGGTTCGACATGGTCTCCTGCTTTATATGGTACGCCCGCTCCCGCAGCTCCGGCGCTTCCGGCAAGGCTCCGAGCGCCGCGTTCCGCGTTTCGACGGACTTTTTGGTAAAGAACTCGACCGCGTCGTGCAGTTCCTCGTCCGCTGCGGCTTTGCGACCACGCTCGTTGAAACCTTCTACCTTGCTGGCTATCCCCTCGTTGCGCCGGTCTTCGGTCTCGCGCTCGCGGGCGGGTTTCTTCGTCTCCATAACGTTAAGGGGCCTTTCCGTTTTCGGGGTCCAGGATCTCGGCCAGGTGGTAGACGCGGGTGCTATGCCCCGTGCGCCGGAGCCTACCGGCGAGGTGCATCAGGCAACTGGAGTCGCACGAGACCAGAGTGTCGGCCCCGCTACTCCTTAGAGCTTTGATCTTCTCGTCGGCCATCGCCGCGGATATATCCGGCATCTTTACAGCGAAAGTGCCGCCGAACCCGCAGCACAGTTCCTCGTTCTCCCAGTCCAGGAGGTCCAGGCCCTCTACCTGCCGAATAAGCTCTAGGGGCTCCTCCAAGACTCCCAGCTCCCGCCGCTGGTGGCAGCCACAGTGGAATACGGCCCGCCCCTCGTAGGAGGCACCGAGGTCGGTGACGCCGAGCACGTTGACCAGGAAGTCCGAGAACTCCCGGACCCGGCCGCCTAAAGCTTCCGCACGGCTCCGCTCTTCGGGCCGTTCCTTGAAGAGGAACGGGTAGTAGTGGGAGACCATCGTGGCGCAGGAGCCGGACGGGCAGACCACATAGTCGAAGTTCTCCTTCTCGAAGACGTCGAGGAAGTGGCGGGCGACGCCGCGGGCCTCGTCGAAAAAGCCGGAGTTGAAGGCTGGCTGGCCGCAGCAGGTCTGGCCTCCGGGGTAGATGACTTCCACACCGAGCTTGCGGAGGACGCGCACCACGCTTACACCCACCTCGGGGTTCACGAGGTCTACATAGCACGGTATGAAAAGAGCTACCCTCACCGGACGCCTCCTCAGTCCCCGGATCACCTCCGGTGAGTATATCAACGGGCGGTCTGCGTGGTTGGCTTTGATAAACTTGTGTCGTTGAGTTTCTTACTCAGGGGTGAGGGAAATGCGGGTAGATAAGCCGGTACAAGAAGAGTTCGAAGAGCTTCTAGGCAACGTCGAGCCGCCACCGGTGGCGCTCGTCGAGCAGCGGATAGACTCCCCGGAGGCAATCGCCGACATCCGGGCTGCGGTCGGGGAGACACTGGGCGCGGTCGAACTACCGTCCGGGAGCGTAGCTATCGGGGTCGGCAGCCGGGGCGTCGGTAAGGTCGGCGAGGTGGTCGCGGCCCTGGTCCACTTCCTCAAAGAAGCCGGGGCGGAGCCGTTCGTGGTCCCGGCGATGGGCAGTCACGGGGCCTCGACCGCCGAAGGGCAGGCGGAGGTACTCGCGCATCTCGGGGTGAGCGAGGATGAGGTCGGCTGTCCGGTGCGGGCCACGATGGAGCCGGTGAAGCTCGGGGAGACGGACGCCGGGGTCGAGGTGTTTATGGACAAGAACGCCTACGAGGCCGACACGGTCGTGGTGGTCAACCGGGTCAAGCCGCACACGGCGTTCCGCGGGACGGTCGAGAGCGGGCCGACCAAGATGCTCGCCATAGGGCTCGGCAAGCAGCGCGGCGCGCACTCGATCCACTCCGCCGGCTGGGAAGAGATCCACCGCACCATCCCCGAGGCGGCCCGGGTAGCCGTGGACACCGGCAAGGTAGCCTTCGGGCTCTGCATCCTGGAGACTCCGGACGAGGAACCCTACCAGGTGGTCGCCGTACCGGCCGGGGACCTTGAAGGCAGCGAGGCCCCGCTGCTGGAGGAGGCCAAGAAGAATCTGTTGCGGTTGCCGTTCGACGAGTTGGACGTGCTGGTGATAGGTGAGATCGGCAAGAACGTCTCCGGTGACGGGGCGGACCCGAACGTGACCGGCCGCTACCCGACACCCTACGCCTCCGGCGGCCCGGTGGTCGAACGCATGGTCTTTCTCGGCCTCTCGGAAGAGACCGGCGGCAACGCGAACGGTGTCGGGATGGCCGACGTGACCACCGAACGCCTCGCGAGCGCGATGGACCGGGCCTCAACCTACACTAACGCCCTGACATCCACCACCCCGGCCCCCGTAAAACTGCCGATGGTCATGCCGACCGACCGCCTCGCCATAGCCGCAGCTTTAGAGATGTGCGCCGGGGTCTCGCCGGAGAAAGCCCGGCTCGTGTTCGTGGAGAACACCCTCAAGCTCCGCCGGATGTGGGTCTCTGAAGCTCTGCTGGACGAGGTAGAGAAACACGAGCGGCTGCGAGTCGTAGAAGATCCGCGGCCGATGAGTTTCGAGGAGGACGGGACGCTTTCTACGGAACTTTTCAGCTCATGAGCAGGCCGCCGTTGACCGCGATAACCTCCCCTACTATATAGTTCGCCGCCGGAGAAGCCAGGTATACCACCGCGCTGGCGGTCTCCTCGGGTGTGCCTTCCCTACCCGCCGGGATGGAGCCGGTCATCTTCTCCCGGACGTCGTCGGGCGTGAACTGCTCGTGGAACGGGGTAGTTATGATGCCGGGGGCCACGGCGTTGACCAGGATGCCGTCGGAGACGAGTTCTTTAGCCATGGCGCGGGTTAGGGTGCTCACGCCGCCTTTTGACGCGGCGTAGGCGATAGAGCCGGGGCCGCCTCCAGTATCTGCCGCGACAGAGGTCAGGTTGATAATTTTGCCGCCACCCCCGTGCTTCATCAGCGTCAGAACCGCCTGGGAACAGAGGTAGACGGACTTCAGGTTCACGTCCATCACCCGGTCCCAGAGGTCTTCGTCCATGTCTTCGAGGCTGCGGCGTTCGATCAGGGACCCGGCGTTGTTTACCAAGATGTCGAGCCGGCCGAACCTGGACTCGATCTCCCCCACCATCCGTCTCACCTCCCCGGCGTCCGCAACGTCACCCCCGACGAGCAACGCCTCGCCCCCCGAAGACTCTATCTCCCCGACGACCTCCTTCGCCTCATCCCCGCTCCGGTTGTAATGGACCGCTACCTTACACCCTTCACGGGCGAGCGCCACAGCGCAGGCACGCCCGATGCCGGTGCTGCTCCCGGTAACCCAGGCGACTTCCTCGGTAAACGTCATATTACTCCTTCTCACATTTTGTAACAATTAATTTACACATTATTTCGATGAGGCACATACCCGGTGGTCCGGCAACGGAGCCGGTAGAGGCCCGTATCGGCTGTGATGTACAGGGTACGTGCGTCGTCGTCTCCCCAGGCCAGGTTCGCGGCGGTCTCGGGGACCAGGATGTGACAGAGTAATGCACCTTCCGGGGAGAGGACCCAGACCCCGCCTTTCCCGGTACAGAAAATGTTGCCTTCTACGTCCAGTTTCATACCGTCGGGGACCTCGTCGCCTTCGGAGGGTATCTCCGCCAGCACCTCTCCGCCGGATACCGTCCAGTCGGCGCCGACCCGGAAAGAGCGGATGTGGGAGCGTTCGGTGTCGGCAACGTAGAGTAGGACGTCGTCCGGGGAGAGCGACAGCCCGTTCGGTCCGACGAAGTCATCCGCGAGTAGCTCCGTTTCTCCAGAGCCCGGTGGTATGCGATAGACGCCCTGGAAGGGCATTTCGCGCTCTCCGCCACCGCCTTCCTCCGGCTTGTCCAGGCCGTAAGCGGGGTCCGTGAAGATCAAAGTTCCGTCCCGTGCCGCAACTACGTCGTTTGGAGAGTTGAGCATCTTGCCGTCGTAGCCGTCCGCCAGCGTCTCTATACCGTCCGGCGTCTGCCGGGTTAGGCGACGGGTCTGGTGCTCGCAGGCGATGAGGTTTCCGGCGGGGTCTATCGTCTGTCCATTGGAGTGGTTGCTCGGTTGGCGGTAGACCTGTACGCCGTTTGAGTCGTCGTAGCGGTGCATCGTGTTCCCTATGACGTCCGAGAAGGTGAGGTACCCGGCCTCGAAGTTCCAGACCGGCCCCTCGGCCCACGAGAAACCGCTTGCCAGACGCTCCAGCCGGGCGTCGGGGTCTATAAGGGTTTCCGCTTTACTGTCAAAGACCTCTACGATGCTGCTTTCCGTCATCGCCATACCTCCCGCTTCCTTTTCCCCAGCATGATAGTCGAGAAGCGAGTGTCGGTCTCGGGCTTTCTAAAAATCTATAAACTGGACCGTGGAATAACCGGCGGAGAGGAGACGGACGGGATGGATCTTGGACTGAGGGATAAGGTGGCGCTCGTTACCGGGGCCAGCAAGGGTATCGGTAAGGCTGTGGCGATGGAGCTTGCGCGCGAGGGGTGTCGGGTGGTGATCTCCGCCCGCGGCAAAGAAGAGTTGGAGGAGGCTGCAGAGGAGATCCATCAAGCGGAAGGTTCCGCAGAAGTGCTCGCCGTAGCCGCCGACGTAACCGACGCCTCGGAGGTAGAGCGTCTGGTCGAAACAGCCACCGACCGTTTCGGGACGGTTCACGTGCTGGTAAACAACGCCGGCGGGGTCGGGCGGCGGGTCCCGTTCCACGAGCTATCCGACGACGAGTGGTTCGATATATTGGACCTGAACCTCATATCGGCTGTCCGCCTGACCCGCGCCGTCCTGCCCTACATGCGGGAACAGGGCTGGGGCCGCATCATCAACCTGGGCTCGGAGTCCGGCGCCCAGCCAGACACGGTCAAGCCGCACTACAACGCCTCAAAAGCCGCCCTCGTCAACCTCACCAAGGGTCTCTCGAAAGCCTACGGAGAAGAGGGAATACTAGTAAACATCGTGTCGCCGGCCACCACCATTACACCGGCCGTCGAGAGCATCATCGCCGACGAAGCGGAGAGCGAAGAAGCATTCGTCCGGGACAACCGGCCAAACATCGTAGTCGGCCGCCTGGGCCGCCCGGAAGAAGTGGCTTCGGTGGTAGCGTTTCTGGCCTCGGAGAGAGCCTCGTTCGTTACCGGGGCGAACTACCGCGTGGACAGCGGCTCGGTGGTCGGTACTAACTAGACTTCCCGGCCAGGCTATTAGTCGTCGAAGAACGGCTCGCTTTCGCGGGCGTACTGCCGCGCTACGTCCTCGTTCAGCTCGACGCCAAGGCCCGGAGCGTCGGGGACGGTAACGAAACCGTCCTGGATGACCGGACCGTCGAGACCGCTCGCCAGGTCTTCCCAGAACGGTACGCTCATCCCATGCCACTCTAAAGCGAGGAAGTTCGGAATGGCGGTGGCGACGTGCGCGGCGGCTATGGTCCCGATGGGGCTGGCGATGCAGTGGGGCGCCACGGCGACGTAGTAGGTGTCGGCCATGTCGGCTATCTTGCGGGCTTCGAGCAACCCGCCGGTCTTCTGGAGGTCCGGGGCGATAATGTCGAGCGCGCCCTTCTCCAGCGACTCCCGGAAGCCGTAGCGCATGTAGTAGTTCTCGCCGCTCGATATGGGGGTTTTGGTAGCGGCCGTCACCCGGCGCATGGCTTCTATGTTCTCGGGCGGGACCGGGTCTTCGAGCCACATGAGGCCGTAGGGTTCGAGCTCGTAGGCCAGTCGCTGGGCGTCGGAGACGTTGTAGCGCCAGTGGAGGTCAAAGGAGAGGTCCACGGTGTCGCCGACGGCCTCCCGGACCGCCTCGACCAGCGAGACCATGTACTTTATTTCCGCGTGCCGCAGTGTACCGGAGTGGGTATCCAGGGTGTGCGGGTTCGGCACGTCGAGGTCGAACTTCAGCGCGGTAAAGCCCATCGCCGCGACCTCGGCGGCCCGGTCCGCGTACATCTCGGGCGTAAAGACCTCGTCAGCCTCCGCCTCCCCGAAAGCCCGGCCGTGGACGGGATGGTCCGTCTCCGAGGCCGTGGCCGTCGCCGCTTCCTCCGGGAGCCACTTCGGGTGGCGGGGGACCATGAGGGAACTCAGGGCTTCGAGCGCCTCCCCGGCGTGACAGTCGGCGTAGATGCGGATTTTATCCCGGTACTTGCCGCCTAGTAGCTGGTAGACCGGTGCTCCGTAAAACTTACCGACGGCGTCCCAGAGGGCAGTCTCTATGCCGCTTATGGCGTTGTAGATTATGCCGCCCATCGAGCCCGCGCCGGAGGCCGCCCAGCGCATCTTGGACCATAGCTTGTCCACGTTACGGGGGTCCTCGCCGACCAGGAGCGGCGCAAGCTCCCGGATAATGGCAGTAAGGCCCGGGGCCGTGAAGCTCTCCCCGAGGCCGGTAATGTCCTCGTCGGTGTAGACGCGGACAAAGGTCCAGTCGTAGTTGGCCTCGACCACGGCAGTTTTGACGCCGGTTATCTTCACGCGGTCCTCCTACTCTTTGTTGGTTTACGCTTGGGGACGGACAACGCGCGGTGCAGTATCCTCACCGAGCGGCGGCATCGCAGGTACAGGTAGGTGGCGAAGAGGGACAACGCCGCGCCTACCAGGCCGAGAGGCGGTACCAGCAGGACGGTCCCGACGGTGACCACCCACCCTACGGCGGCGATGGCGAGATAGCCCCTCACCCGGGACTCGTAAACTTTCAGCGCCCGCCGCAGCTCTTCGGGAGGCGGCTCCGACGCCGGACCGCCGGAGCCCGGCCCCGAAACCTGCGTCTGGCCCCCGAAACGCGGCGGCAACAGGGGAAGAACCGCGAGGTAGGCGTTGGCGAGCGCCGCCAGTCCGAAGACGACCGCCCAGACCGCGGAGCCCTGCTCTAGCCGGAAGACGGCCAGGCCGACGAGACACAGCCCGATAAACACGTACCTCCAACTAACCTCCCCTAGCCGCCCTGCGCCGCCGAACATTACCCGACGATACCCAGGTACTGGATAAAGGCGATCAACCCGGAGAAAGTCAGGACGACCGCGGAGAAGACCAGTATCGCGCGGGCTATACGGCCCAGCCGGTACTGCGGCGGAAGCGCCACCCTGTCGGCGTAGAGCAGTCCGGCGCTGTAGATACCGGCGGCCAGGGTCCCGGCGACGATGGCGGCCGGCGCTACTATGACGACAAAGCTCGCTCCCGTGGAGATGAGGATCAGCGCGCTGATCGCGACGTAGAGGTACACCAACGGGCGAAGCCTCCGCTCGCCGGCGCGCCGGACCCGCTCGGAGACGGCCGCGAAGCTCTCGTAGGCGGTCCAGGAATATATCTCCCATAGAGCATACAGCGTTCCGAACAGGACCATGAAGATGGCCGCCACGTAAAAATATTCGAGGATCGGAGAGATGGCCGCGAGGAACTCGGACTGGTAGGTCAGGACGTTCTCATCAGCCGGGACCAGTTCCTGGCCGCCCAGGATGTTCGCGCCGTTGATGATAAAGGCAAAGGCGATAATGCTCAGCGCGACGAACGCGATGAGCATGTCACCGAAGGGGGCGCGCTGCCACTTCCGGGCGTTCGCCACGTCTTGGGGCCGCTCGGAGAGGGGGACCTGCTGGCCCGGACTCAGGTTCGCTACCCGGTCAGATATGGCGTCTATGTCCCGGTGGCCGAGCATGCCCCACTTCTTCTCGCGCATCATGCCCGTGTAGCCGACGTAGTCGTACATGCCGCCGCCGAGCCCGCCGAGGAAGATCACGACCTCCACCCAAACGGCGGTCGCGGCTATGTCCGGGTACTCCCGGCCGACGAACGGCTGGTAGTCCACGGGACCCGGAATAAAGCCCGCGGCGACCCCGCCCCAGTTCGGCACGGCCACGAAGACGGCGACGACGACGAGCACTACCAGCAGCCCGACGATAGCGACCTGTACCCTCTCCAGCAGCGCGTAACCTCCTAGAAAGGAGACGAGCCCGGCGACCAGTAGCAGCCCGACCGCCCACACTATGTCGTTGCCCGCCCCTATCTGCTGGAGGTAGTCGCCGAGAGCGATCGCTAGCCCGCTCGACCAGGTCGGGAACGAGGCCACGGAGACGATCCCGATCAGGAGCGGGAACCAGCCCCTGGGACCGGGGAAGAGATCTGCGAATCGGGCCATCGGATGCTCGCCGGTAACGACTATATAGCGGTTGGAGGCGTAGACCAGGGCCGCTTTCGCCAGGGCTCCCACTATCACGACCCAGAGGATCGCGTACCCGAACGTCGCGCCCAACCGGGACGCCAGAATAGACTCCCCGCTCCCTATGGTGGCGGAAGCGACGATCGCACCCGGACCGAAAAACTTCAGGGCCGTGGCGACACTGAAGCCGCCACTTCTAAAGTCTGCGGGAGGTCTGGGGAAGCTAATAGCCTCTTCTCTAGCCAGTCCGCGATCTACGGTAGACATTTCGACTCTCCTAAACTGAGTGTGTCCTTGTACCGGGCGAGCCTTCTGGCGCAATAGCCGGCGAGAGCGCCGGGAGCACCCCTGACACCAACCCGCCGATAGTCCTCAGCCTTGATCTCCCTGTTGTTACCGGGACAGAAGTCTGCCTGCACGATTTTGTTCCTCCTCTCTAGATCGCTCTCTAGCTCTAGCTATCGTTCCGGTTCCGACAAATTTTGTACGCGGTTCTCCTATCGCTAACTTTGCGGCGCGGGCGGGGTCGCGGTTCCGGTCTTTCCGAGTGCCTGGAGCGCGGTCGGGACCATCGTAAGCTCCGGGACGTGGGCGCGGGGCGGAAGCGTGACGAGGAAGAGGCACGCGGCGGCCACGTCCTCCGGCTTGAGGCTCGCGTCCCGGACTTCTTCCGGCGGCGGTTCCGGGCGGTTGTCCAGGATCGGGGTGTCCACGATGCCGGGCAGTATCGAGGAGAAGCGGATGCCGTTCTCGTGCTCTTCGAGGCCCGCGGCGAGGGCGAGGTGGGTCATCCCGGCCTTTGATGCCTGGTAGGCCGGACCGGAGACGTCCGGCCACGACCCGGAGACGCTGCTGATGAGTACGGCGTCACCCCGCGATTCCCGCAGGTAGGGCAGGGAAGCGTGTATCAGGTAGAACGCGCCGCTCAAGTTTACCGAGAGCATCTGGTCCCAAACCTCCGGTGTTATCTGTTCCAGCCTCCGCTCCGGCACGTTCATGCCGGCGGCCATCACGAGGATGTCGATGCCGCTCTCTTCCCCGACCTCTTCTACCAGCTGGCTTACGGCTTCCTTGTCCGTCACGTCCAGGGTGTGCGGAGTAAAGCTGCCGGATGAGATACGTTCTTCTCCGGCACCCCTTTTCATCGCCTCTTCGCGGCGGGCGACGGCGTGGACGGTGGCGCCGGAGTCGGCGAAGAGGTTAGCGGTGGAGAGCCCGATGCCGCTGCTCGCCCCGGTTACTATCGCGGTGCGGCCTTCGAGCGGTCCGCCATCGGCTACGGCCACGGCTCTAACCTTCCGTCCCGGCGAGGAACACTTTGATCTGCTCTGATGGTCCACTAGCCAGGTCGGCGAAGGCTTCGGGGCCGCGCTCTAGCGGCAAGACCGGCGCAAGCTCCCCGATACCAGCCCGGCCCGAGGAGATCCAATCCACAGCTTGCTCGAAGTCTTCCGGTGTGTAGGCGTAGGAACCCTGAATCGTGAGCTGGCCGCGCACGACGTTGTGAAAACCTATTCCTGTCACGTCCCCGTGGAGCCCGACAAAGACCGCGGTCCCGGCCGGCCTTAAGAGGTCCACGGCTAGCTGGCGGGTCGCCTCGGCACCTACCGCGTCGAGCACCAGGTCGGCCCCGAGCCCTTCCGTAGCCTCGTGGATCGTCTCCTGAGCTTCCTCGCCGGAAGCAAAGACCGTGTGAGCCCCGAGATCCTTCGCCTGCTGGCGGCGGCCTTCATGTAGCTCCAGGACACTGACGTTCTGGATGCCGGAGATCAGGGCTGATTGCAGCACCATGATCCCGATAGTTCCGGCCCCGAGGATCACGGCGTGTTCGGCTGGCTCGTGACTAACGCCGAGGCGCACCGCATGCACGCCGTTCGCCAGCGGCTCGGCCAGGGCGGCGGCGTTTATGTCCAGGTCTTCCGGTATCTCGGACAGGCTCGACACCGGAACCTTCACGTACTCGGCGAAACCGCCGGGGTGGTGGATACCGACCATGGTCCGGTACAGACAGAGGTTCCGGTGGTTTGTGCGGCACATCCGGCACTCGCCGCAGGAGATAAGCGGGTTTACCGTCGCCCGCTTTCCCTCCCAGTTTCTATCCACGTCCTCCCCGACAGAGACTATCGTGCCGGCGAACTCGTGGCCCATGACCAGCGGCGGGGTCCGGTTGCCCATCATGCCCAGGTACCCCTCGACCTCCGAGCCGCAGATACCGGCTGCACCGGTGTGGATCACCACCGTCCCCAGCTCCGCGACGGGCTCCGCCATCTCCTCCACGGACATCTTCTCCGGCCCGTTCCAGACTATTCCCTTCACGCCTTCACCTCCGCGTAGCTATCCCTGAGTCTAATTTCCCCCCTGCAGCTTCTAACTTAACCCTCCACGAACGCGACCGCCCGCACCGGGGAGCCGGAGCCGCCTTTAATCTTTAGCGGGAACGCCATAAAGAAGCAGAATGGCGGCAGCCGGTCCAGGTTTTTAAGGTTCTCTACGATGTACACCTCGTTGCCGAGCAGGGCGTAGTGCGCCGGGTTCTCCTCGGAGGCAAACACGTCCACGGCGAGCGTGTCGCAGCCGACGAGCGCAACACCTTTCTCGACCAGATATTCGGCCGCCTCCCCGCCGAGCCCCGGCCAGTCCTTCAGGAAGCTGCGGCCTTCGGGGCCGGTCGCCCACCGCTCGTTCCAGCCGTAGCGGACGAGCACCCGGTCTCCGGGCTCTATCGGACCGTGCTCCTCTTCCCACCTCTGGATATGAGAAGTTTCCAGAAGACCGTTCGGCTCGATGTCCGTAGCCTCGATCACCGCCGCCCGGCCAGCGAGCCGGTCGAGTGGAACCTCGTTTATGCCGTAGTGGGCCGGGCCTTCCTGGATAAAGTGCAGGGGAGCGTCCATGTGGGTGCCGGTATGCTCCCCGAGCATGAGGCCGTACTGACGAGCCGGGTCCCCAAGCTCGTAGGACTCATAGAGGACATGCCCGAAGCGGGCGTGTGTCGGCCACACCGGGATACCCTCCTCCAGGGTGTGGGAGAGGTCCACCATCCGCAAGCCACGCATCATACCCGCCAGGGACGAGAGGTTCTCTGTCATAAAGCTTCTCCTTCCGGTCTATCCAGCGCCTTTCCTAAACTACCCGCGCTTGTTGGGTTTCATCGGTTCCGACCGTCTCACGCATCAGGTAGATCGGGATGAGGGCGAGCAGGCACGGGATAGCCAGGAAGATGTAGTTCACGGTGAAGCCGAAGTTCTGGATTAAGAAGCCGGCCACGGTCGCGGCGATGGCCGCGGCGACGCCGAGGGCAATCCCGATCATGAGCCCCATGCCAGAGGAGGCGGCGTTCGGCACGGAGTCTATGAGCAGCGAGTAGACCACTGGGAACGGCGCGTTGCGGAACAGCCCCCAGAAAAGCAGAATGAGCCAGGCCGACGCCAAGCCGCCGATGGAGATTATGGCGAGTACCGCGACCGCCCAGCCGACGGCCAGTATGTAGAGCGAGAGTTTCCGTCCCGTAGTATCCGAGAGCGTGCTCCACCCGATCTGGCCGATCCAACCCGTAATCCCGGACGCTCCGGAGACGACCACCGCCGTCGCTAGCGGTAGACCGACCTCCCTGGTCAGGTACAGCGTAATAAAACTATCCACCCCGAACTCTGCAAACAAGAAACAAAAGGCCATCGCGATGGCGAGCCGGACGTTGCTGTTGGAGAGTGCGATCCGGAGGGTGGTTATCGGACTTTGGCGGAGGCCCTCGCTGATCTCCCGTTCCTCCACCGACGGGGTCATGTCGTTCTCCCGGATCCACTCGTTCACCTGTGCCAGGTTCCTCCGCCGGGCGATGATTATCTGGAGGATTACTATCGGTACGGCAATGAGCGGTATTAGCAGGAAAGCTTCCCGCCAGGTGGCGGCCGCCAAGGTCAGGCCGATGAGCAGAGGTCCGACGAACTGGCCGATAGGGAAACCAGTGTGGTGGGTGCCGACGGCGAACCCCCGGTCCTCCTTCTGCCACCACTCGGCGATCATGGCGACGTTGACCGGCTCCATGCCGCCGGTGCCAGCTCCCATGAACACCCTCCAGAAAGCCAACCCCCCGACAGTCCGCGAAAATGCCGTCCCGACAGCCGCGACTATGGTTAGCAATACAGCAATGCCCCAGGTCCAGGCGCGACGCGGTCCCCGACCCAGGCTGTCACCCAGAGCACCCAGAATTATCGCCCCAACGGCGATACCGAGGAAGTTGAGGGCCACGATGAGCCCACTCGTAAAAGTAGAGATGCCGAACTCGTCGATTATCGCCGGCAACACCCGGGACAGTATTACCCGGTCTATCGAAGTCACCAGGATAGCTAGCGTCGTAATTAAGAGCATCCACCACGAGATGGGATGTCCCTTTGGAATGTACTTTCTGTACCCGCCCACCGAACCCCTACTCATCAGTCCTCCCTAGCGTATTCCTGTTTTTCCCACCCTCCGGTACTTGATTCCCCATGAAGTACCGGAGCCGATGTCGCCAACGTTACTTTGTCCTGAACACCGTGTCAACTGACGAATTTTTGTTTTATCCAGTGAAATTTTAGGTACTGATAGTCTCCAGTTCCTGGCTGGGGGGTATTTTTCGGAGGGTCAGGGTCAGCCACTGGCCGAAGGCCAGGCCGACGGCGATGATCAGCCAGGTAACGGTCGGGCCGGCGAACGAGATCAGGACCGTCCACAGCGTCGCCCCTAACAGTAAGCCACCGGCGAAAACCGCCCCGAGAAAACCGACGGCCGTACCCCGGATGCGGGTCGGGAAGCTCTCGGCCTGGTAGGCGTAGCCCGCCCCCGACCACGTGCCGTTCGTGACCTGGTAGATGAGAAAGTAGATCACCACAAGCAGGGCGTACTGGTTTACTACCAGGAACAGCAGGTTCAGCGGCGGGACCAGCAGCGCCGTCCCTATAAGCACCTCGCGGCGGCCCCACCGCTCCCCGAGTATCCCGCCGAGTATGTAGAAAAAGAACCCGACGCCCCCGACGACGAGCAGCAGCGTCCCGGCCTGCGAAGCGGTAAACCCTTTGGCCCGGGTAAGGAAGTCCGTGATGTAGAAGTTGGTTGCCACAAACGAGGTCGAGTAGAACAGCCACACCAGCGTTAAGAGCGTCATTTGCCGGCGTATGTAACCGGAACCCGTAAAGAGTTGCTTTACGGTGACGTCTTCCAGCTCATCCATGTTGACGTCGTACTCGTTTAGCAGCTCGCGCATTCGTTCCTGGTCGCCCTCCGCACGGGCCTGTTTGACCCGCTGGATGTGGATAAACCGCTCGGACTCCCGGATAAATATCCGCCCGACAAATACGATAATGATCGGGATGACGCCCAGCAGGAACACAAAGCGCCACCCGAACCCGATAAACAGCAGGTACACCCCCGAGGCCATAAAGACGCCGAGCGGCCAGCCGCCCTGGACTATGGAGTAGAGGAGCCCGCGGTAGCGGGCCGGGACCTGCTCGTTGACGAGGGTTATGGAGACCGCGAGTTCCGCCTGGGCAAACCCGGAGGCCAGCATACGGATAAGGACCAACTGCCAGAAACTGTCTACCAGGAACGTCATGCCGGTGAATATGGCCGCCGCCGCGAGGCACAGCATCCACATGCGCTTGCGCCCCAAGGTATCCATCCCGTAGCCGACGAACAAAGTCACCACGAACTGGGCGCCGAAGACGAAAAAGCCGATAGAACCTACCAGGCCCTGCGAGAGGTTCAACTCATCGGCGATGTCGGGTATTGTCAAGACCAGCAGGTTCAGGTCATACGAAGCGAGCGACCAGCCCGCCAGCGCGACGATTATCAGGTAGATCGTATATCGCCGGCCGCCTTCACCACCTTCAAGACCGGACCCTGCGCTACTCCCGCTGCTCAACGTCTCCTCCCTTCCCCGTGGTTGTCGAGCTACCGGTTACTGCTAATTACCGTCCGGCAGGAAAGCTATGGCCCGGCCGGGGCCACCAGAGGAGTCCCGGATCTTTATCGGCAGGAACATGAAGTAGGCTCCCCGCTCGGGTAGCTGATCGAGGTTGGTCAGCAGCTCTATGTACCGGAGGCCCCGGCTCAGACCTTCCTGGTGAACCGGAGCGCCCTCGTGGGCAGCACCCACGCTCGGCGCGTCTATCCCTATGGTTTTGACCCCGCGGTCGTGGAGGTGGAGCGCCGCGCTCGGATCGGGGGCCGGCCATCCAGGGAACTCGCCCGTTACCAGAGAGCCGTGGGTATACTTGTTTCCCTCCTCGCCTTCCACGTAGTAGCGGTCCCACCCGGTCCACAAGAGGACGACTTCTCCCTCTTTGATCTCACCGTGCTCTTCTTCCCAGTTCTGAATGTGCTCCGCGGTTATAAAAGGGCTCTCGCCGGGCGCGCCCTCTCCGGCCAGGAAACGCAAATCCACGATGACGGCTGGACCCATGAGGTCTTTTACGGGCACTCTCTCCCCGGTCTCCTCGCCTAGAGGGCTGGCCCACGGAAGTCCGGAGCCTTCGGGCGGGATCCAGTGGGTCGGGGCATCGAAGTGGGTGCCGCAGTGCTCGTCTATGATCAGGAAGTTCGTCTGGTACGGGTTCTCACTCCGGGTGCGACCGGTGACCTGATTAGTGTCCTCGAACCAGTTCCAGTTTTTGTGCGTGTAGATCATGTGCCCCGGCCAACTGCACGGTAGCTGCTCCGAAAGCTCCACCGATAAGTCCACGACCCGCGTCGACACCATCTGCTCTATATCCATTGCTCCTCCTTAGCACAAGAATTGAGTCTTACTACGCAACGGCTCTCTGACTACACGCCCTCTCCTTTCCCAAGAAGACCGTGTGGTTTTCTATCGGTCAGGCTCGTCGCCGGCCCGGCGCGTAGCTCGCGGAAATTTCCGCCGCCGCATCCCGCACGAGAGCGCCAAGCTCTTCGCGGACCTCTTCGGGCATCCGGTACTCCGGCGTGGAGATACTCAGCGCCGCCCCGTCCCGCCCCGGTCCGCCGGAGATAGCAGCCCCCACACACCGCACTTCCTCATCGGTCTCGCAGTCGTCCACCGCGTACCCGCGCTCGTACGCAAGTTCGACCTCGGCCCGCAGGACTTCCCGGTCGGTGATGGTGGTGGGCGTGTAAGCTACCAGTTCGACGTCTCTGATGTAGGAGTCGGTCGCCGCCTCGTCTTGGGAAGCCAGAATCGCCTTCCCGAGAGCCGTACAGTAGGCTGGCCGCAGCGAGCCCGGCCCCGTGACGATGGACGACACCATCACGGACCTCTGGGGCGTCACCCGCTCCAGGTACAGGACTTGCCCGTCGCGCATCGCACCTAGTTGCACGACCTCATTGGTCTCCCCGCTCAGACGCCTCATGACCGGCAGCGCCCGGCTCTGGAGGTCCGCATCGAAGCTGTAGAGCCGCCCGAGCGCCAGACACTGCGGCCCGATGCGGTACGTCCGGCCGCTCCGGCTCACGAAACCCAGCTCCTCCAGCGTCCGGAGCATCCGCATCGCCGTGGGTTTGGCGAGACCGGAGATCTCCGCGAGCTCCTTCAAGCTCAGCTCCTCCCGCTCCTCGCCAAACGACCCGAGAAGCTCCAACCCCCGAGCCAGCGTCTCGACCCTTGTAGACCCTTCCCCGATCCCACCCTCCTTTCCCCACCCGAAATTTGCTGGCACGCATGTTACGTGCTTTAATGCGCTGTGTCAAAAAACAGTAGTTAATTTCATTGAATGAAACGTAACTGCTGCGGACCTTGGGGAAGGGAGACGCTGGTGGATCGGCTGGAAGGCAAGAGGACCATAGTTACGGGGGCTGGGGCTGGCATAGGACGAGCCATATCCTTGAGGCTCGCCGACGAGGGAGCCCGGATAGTGCTCGCGGACGTGGACGAGGACGCGGCCAGAGGGGTTGCCGAAGAGATCGGCGAGGCCGGCGGCGAGGCTTTCGTGCAGAGAACGGACGTTACGGCAGCCGGGGACGTAGAGGCGCTCGTGAGCCGGGTCGTGGACGAGTGGGGCGGCCTCGATGTGATGGTGAACAACGCCGGGGTCGGCCAGGCTTCGACCGTCGTTAACGCGACCGAGGAGATCTACGACAAGATGATGGAAGTTTGCGTGCGCGGTACGTTTCTCGGGATGAAGTATGCGATACCGGCCATCCGGGACTCCGGCGGCGGCTCGGTCGTGAACATGTCGTCCATAGCGGCGCTCGTCGGTTTGCCGGACCGGGCCATCTACTGCGCGGCCAAGGGGGCTATCCTTTCCATGACCCGGGCAGCAGCCATCGACCACGTAGAGGAAGGTGTTCGGGTTAATTGCATAGCGCCCGGCACGGTGGACACGCCCTGGATCGGGCGCATCACATCCACCTACGATGACCCAGAGGACGCCCGCGAAAAAATGCAGGCCCGCCAGCCGCACAACCGGTTTGTGACACCGGAAGAAATAGCCGCGATGGCCGCTTACCTGGCTTCCGACGAGTCCGGCTCGGCCATCGGGGCGTGCATGGTGGTAGACGGAGGCATGACCGCCAGGTGAGCGCTCCGGCCCGTCGAACGGTCGAGAACGGCTACGACCTTGTGGCTGACCAGTACCTCGCCACCAAAGACATCGGAGACCGGGCGGCACTCGAAACGCTAGATGCACTGTCCGGGACGCTGGCTCCCGGGGCCGCCGTCCTAGACCTGGGCTGCGGGGCGGGCATCCCGAGCACCCGCTGGCTCGCCCAACGCTTCGCCGTGACCGGCGTGGACGTTTCGGGGCGGCAACTGGAGCTAGCCCGGCACCGGGTGCCGGAAGCTATTTTGATCCAGGCCGACATGACCGGCATAACCTTTGCACCGGAGACCTTTGATGCGGTGGTGGCTTTCCACTCGATCATTCACGTTCCCCGCGAAGAACAGCCGGCTCTGTGCCGGCGGATCTACCGTTGGATAAAGCCTGGCGGACTTTTCCTGACGAGTTGGGCTACCGGCGCCTGGGAGGGCGAAGAGCCTGACTGGAACGGCTGGGGAGCCACGATGTGGTGGAGCCACTACGACAAGGAAACCAACCTGCGGATGCTGCGGGAGGCTGGTTTCAGCATCCGCTCCAGCGAAGTTCGCATTGGTAGTAATGGAGAGGCGTGGTTGTGGAGCCTGGCCCGCAAACGCCTCCCGAAAGAAGAGGAGTGATATGACCACCAAGATCACCGACGTAATAGCCCGCGATATACGGTTCCCGACCTCCGAGGACCTCTCCGGCTCGGACGCCATGAACGAGGCCCCCGACTACTCGGCCGCCTACGTGATCCTCAAGACCGACTCCCCCGACGGGCTCGAAGGCCACGGTATGACCTTTACCATCGGCCGCGGCACCGAGGTCGTCGTGACGGCCATAGAAGCCCTGGCCCCGCTCGTTACAGGGGAGGAGGTCGAGACCTTCGCGGGGGACATGGGGGCGTTCTGGGGTACGGTCACCGGCGACAGCCAGCTACGGTGGCTCGGTCCGGAGAAGGGCGCCATCCACCTCGCCACCGCCGCTATCGTAAACGCCGTCTGGGACCTCTACACCAAGATGGAAGGCAAACCGCTCTGGAAGCTCCTGGTGGATATGAGCCCCGAGGAACTGGTCTCCTGCGTGGACTTCCGCTACATCACCGACGCCATCACCCGCGAGGAGGCGCTGGAGCTACTCCAGAGAAACGAGGCTACAAAGGCTGACCGCGAGAGGGAGATGCTGGACAAGGGTTTCCCGGCTTACACGACCAGCGCCGGCTGGCTCGGTTACTCCGACGACAAGCTGCGGGGTCTTATCCGGGAGTCGGTCTCCGAAGGCTGGGAGCACTTCAAGATGAAGGTCGGGACCAGCATCGAGGATGACGTGCGGCGGGCGGAGATCATCCGCGGTGAGATCGGGCCACAGAAGAAACTTATGATGGACGCCAACCAGGTCTGGGACGTGGACGAAACCATCGAGAAGATGGAGCGGCTGTCTAGTTTCGAGCCGTACTGGATCGAGGAGCCCACCAGCCCCGACGATGTCCTCGGCCACGCCAGGATAGCGAAAGCCGTCTCCCCGATAGGCGTCGCCACCGGCGAACACTGCCAGAACCGCGTGGTCTTCAAGCAGTTAATGCAGGCCGAGGCGATCAGGTTCTGCCAGATAGACTCCTGCCGCCTCGGCGGGGTGAACGAAGTGCTCGCGGTGCTCTTGATGGCGGCGAAGTTCGGTATCCCGGTCTGTCCGCATGCCGGGGGCGTCGGCCTCTGCGAATACGTCCAGCACCTCTCCATCTTCGACTACATAGCTGTGAGCGCCTCGCTCGAAGATCGCATACTTGAGTACGTGGACCACCTACACGAGCACTTCGTGGACCCGGTGACCATGAAAAACGGCCACTACATGCCGCCCGAGAGACCAGGATATTCCATCGAGATGAAGCCCGAGTCGCTCGACAAGTACGAGTTCCCGAACGGGGAGGTTTGGTCCAGCAGGGTGTAGGAACGCTATTAGTCTATAGCTCAGGTTAGGGCGGCGTCTTCTACCCGGCGGAAGGCGTGCGGGAGAGCAGCAGGGGAGGTAAGCATGGATAACGCTCTGGTGTTATTGCACACAGCAATAGCAATAGCGATCGTAATTGGGTTAATAGTAGGGTTGCGGTTAAACCCGGTAGTAGGCCTGGTTATCGGCACGATCTACCTGGGGGTCGCCACGGGGCTCGGACTGGTAAGAACCGTAGAAGTCATCAGCGAAGGGTTCGGGGAACTTCTGGCTGCCATAGGGCTCCCGATAGGCTTCGGGGTTATGCTTGGCTCCCTGCTCGCGGCCTCCGGCGGCGTAAAGCAGATCGCCATCTCGGTGCTACGGCTGGTCCGCCGGGAGAGGTCTCCCTACGCCCTGGGTGCGACGAGCCTGGTTATCTCGACCCCGGTCTTCTACGACGTGGCGTACGTAATACTCGCGCCGCTGGCACAATCTTTCGCGGTGCGCACCGGGGTCACGATCGCCGCCATGGGCGCCGCCATGTCCCTCGGTCTCGGGGCGGCGAACCTGTTTATCCCGCCCACGCCCGGACCGCTGGCCGTCGCCGAACTGTTGAGCGTGCCCGTCGGTACCATGTTCGTCTACGGCGTAGCCGTCGCCGTGCCCTCTGCGCTTATCGCGCTTTTTATCTACAACCAACTACTCGCCCGGGGGTTCTGGAATCCGGACAACGACGAGGAAGAGTTCAAGGAGGTCAAAAAGGAGCTTGAGGAAGAGGAGGACGACGAGGCGAGCCTGCCGTCCCTGTGGGTCTCCCTGATACCCATACTCGTCCCGATCTTCCTCATACTGCTCGGCACCATAGCCGGAACCTTCGGCGTCGAGTCCGGTTTTATAGATTTTCTGGGCAGCCGCATTACGGCCCTGCTTCTCGGCTTGCTCGCCGCGTACCTGGTAGCAGCCCGGTACCTTTCCCGCGAACGATTTGACGAGGCCGCCAACGAGGGTTTGAGGGCCAGCGGCCTCATACTCCTCATAACCGGCGCGGGCGGCTCCCTGGGCGCCATGCTCTCCGAGGTCGGCACCGGAGACGTCCTCGAACAACTCTTTTCCGGGTCTACCTTCGCCCCGATACTGCTAGTGTGGGCGGTCGGCGCCCTGTTGCGGGTGGCACAGGGTTCCGGGACCGTCGCCATTATCACCGCCGCCGGGTTGGTGGCCCCCACGGCGGCCACCCTCGACGTCTCGGCCCCAGTCCTGGCTTTAGCGGCTTTCGCCGGAGCCCTTTTCGGCGGCCACGTCAACGACAGCGGGTTCTGGGTCTCGACGAAGTTGCTCGGACTCTCGACGTTGGGCGGGTTCAAGATCTACACCGTGCCGCAGTCGATAGCGGCGGTTATAGCCCTGCCGATCATACTGCTGCTAGGCTTATTCACCTGACGTCTCTAATCCGTTTCACGAAAGGAGAATGTAGATATGACGACCCGTTTCTTCTACGACGCTGATGCAAACCTGGAACGCCTGGACGGCCGGGAGATCGCGATAATCGGGTACGGTAACCAAGGCAGGACCCAGGCTCTAAACCTGCGGGACTCGGGTGTGGAGAAGATCGTCGTGGGCAGCGTGCGGGATGAGAGCTGGGATCAGGCCGCAGAAGACGGCTTCGAGGTAGTGCCGATCTCCGAGGCGGCGCAGCGGGCCGACATCCTCTTTATCCTGCTACCGGACGAGGTGGCACCGGCCGTATACCGGAGCGAGATAGAACCGGCTCTATCCGCCGGAAAGACTTTGAACTTCTCTTCGGGCTACAACATCACTTTCGGGCACATCGTTCCCCCGGAGAGCACCGACGTGGTAATGATAGCCCCGCGGATGGTCGGCGACCCGTTCCGGCGTTTGTACGAGGCCGGCAAGGGAGCCCCTTGTTTCGTGGACGTAAACCGGGACGCCTCGGGGGAAGCCTGGGAAGTCTGTCTGGCGCTGGCGAAGGCGCTCGGTTGTACCAGGGCCGGCGCTTTAGCCGTAACCTTCGAGCAAGAAACCTACATGGACCTGATGGCCGAGCAGGGCGTGTGGCCGCTTATCTGGGGTGTGCTCTACAGCGCGTTCGAGGTTCAGGTGGAGGCCGGACTGCCGCCGGAGGCTGTTGTCCTTGAACTATACGGCTCCGGCGAGCCGGCCGAGATGATGGAGATGGCGGCTAACAGGGGACTGATGGAGCAGTTCGTGCTCCACTCGCGGACCAGCCAGTACGGTCAGTCTTCCCGCTTTAAAGAGCTAGACCGCGCTGGGATCAAAGCTTTCCTGGCCGAAGCTCTCTCGGAGCGGATCACCCCCGGCAACTTCGACCGGGAGTGGACCGAAGTCCAGAGAAAGGATGAACCCGTCCTGCAGAACCTACTCGACGCGATGTCCGAACATCCGATAATCCGGGCGGAGAAAACCCTCCAGGAGAACCTGAAGCTCGACAAGTAATCACCGCTCGGCCGGTGTGCGGACGGCGAGACCTTGGACCAGATAACCAAGAAGCGTCCGTTGCGCGCCGTCCGAGAGGTCCAGCTTCCTGCGAGTGGACTTTAGGGACCTTTTGAGTGAGGAACCGGGCCGCCTTCTCTGCTATATTTGTAGCGCACATAGCACGGTTGGTATCGACGTAGAGGAGGCCACGTCCTTTGAGTAGCTTTTTCCGGTTCTCCGAGCGGCGGACGAACCTCCGTACCGAGATGGTCGCGGGCCTTACGACGTTTATGACCATGGCGTACATAATCTTCGTCAACCCGTCTATCCTGGCGACCGAGGGCACGGGGTTGGAGATCTCCGGGGTATTCTTTGCTACCTGCGTGGCCGCGGCGGTGGCGTCGATTGCGATGGGTGTGTTCGCCAACTTCCCGCTCGCGCTCGCTTCCGGGCTCGGACTGAACGCGATCGTGGCTTTTACCCTTATCCTGGGTATCGGTCTCTCATGGCAGGAAGCGATGGCCGTGGTGATCGTCGAGGGAATCCTCATTACGGTCCTGGTCCTGACCAACCTGCGGGAAGCGGTTCTGAACGCGGTGCCCGTCTCGCTCAAGTTCGCTATCGCGGTCGGCATCGGGCTGTTTATCGCATTTATCGGGCTGAGAAACGCCGGCATCGTGGTGCAGGATCCGACCACGTACCTGACGCTCGGCGACTTTACGCAAGGTCCGGTGTTGCTCGCGGGGTTCGGGCTCGCGGTAACGCTGGCGCTGGTGGCCCGCGGCTTGCGGGGTGGCCTTCTGGCCGGCATCGTCATTACCGGGGCGGCGGGTATGATCTTCGGTATCCTGCCACTCCCCGAAGGTGTGGTCGATTTCAGCTTCGACACCTCGACCATCGGCGGCGGGGTGCTCGCGGTGCCGGACGTACTCCAGATAGCGCTGATACCGGTGATCTTCGCCCTTTTCATGACGGATTTCTTCGACACGATGGGGACCCGGTTCTCCTCATCCAGGAGGTTTCCCTCCTGGATGAGGAGAACCGGGTCCCAAATACTAAGCGGGTGCTGCTCGTCGACTCGCTGGCGGCTATCGGCGGCGGCGTAGCCGGGGCAAGCTCCGTTACAAGCTATGTGGAGAGCGGTGCGGGGGTCGCCGAGGGCGGCCGGACCGGGGCTTCGAGCGTCGTGGTCGGACTGTTGTTCCTGCTAGCGCTGCCTTTCGCCCCGCTGGTCGCGGTGTTCGGCGGCTCGGTCCCGATACCCGGTCCGGCGGAGGGCGAGCAACTCCTTGTTTCGCCGGTGACCGCCCCCGCGCTCGTGGTGGTCGGATTCCTGATGATGACCTCCGTGCGTTACATCCCCTGGGACCGGCTAGACGACGCGATACCGGCTTTTCTGACCATCCTGACGCTGCCGCTAACGTTCAACATCTCCTACGGCATAGGGTTCGGGTTTATCTCCTACGTCCTTATAAAGCTCGCCCGCGGCAAGCCTCGCGAAGTTCATCCCCTGGTATACGGCGTCGCCGTCCTCTTCCTGCTGGTCTTTATCTAGCCCGCTCTGCAAGGTTTTCCCCCTAAAAACTGGTCGTGGCCCTCGTTCACGACCGCGAGCGGAAGGGCCCTCGTTGCTTTCTTGTTCTTCAAACAAGTGTTTATCCTATGTAAAAGCGGGGTAAACCGGCGATAGTGTAGCGTGGGACGCAGCATCTGTTATGCTGTTTTGAGATGCAGCCTGCGTGTAGGGAACTACCGGCTAGGAAGGGGGAAGTACAGAGACTTTGGGCATCATAGCTTGGATAGTGATAGGTATAGTCGCCGGGATTCTCGCAAAGCTGGTCATGCCGGGCCAGGATCCGGGCGGGATAATTATCACGGTCCTTATCGGCATAGCAGGAGCTTTCGTCGGTAGCTGGATAGTCCAACTACTGGGGGGCGCCGGGGTAATGAGCATAAGCTTGGGCTCTATCCTGGTAGCCACGTTCGGGGCCGTCTTGTTATTGGTTTTGTACCGGCTAGTGGCCCGCCAGGCAGCGTGAGGGCGCGCATCGCAAGCAGTGTAGTCACCAACCTCGGAAGCTAACGGGAGGAGAGACCAAAGATGAGTGAACAGCAAAAAGGCCAGAAGGGCCAGCAGGGCCAGCAGTCGAGCCCGCTACAGACTGAGCGTGGATCGACGACCATCCAGGAAGGCGTAGTCTCCAAGGTAGCCGGACTCGCGGCCCAGGAGATCGACGGTATCCGCATGGGCGGGGGCGGCTCCCAGGCTGCGGCTGGTTTTCTCGGCGGCATCACCGGCGGTGGTGGCGGTGGCGGTGGAGCCACCCGAGGCGTCGGGGTCGAGGTCGGCCAGGAAGAAGCGGCCGTGGACCTGACGCTAACGGCGGAGTACGGCAAGTCCATACCGCAGTTGAGTGAGGCCGTGCGCCGCAACGTGGTCAACAGGATCGAGAACCTGGTCGGATTGCGGGTAACGGAAGTAAACATTCTGGTCAGCAACGTCTTTTTCCCGCAGGAAGAGCAGGATCAGCAGCAATTAGAACAGAGCCAGTAGTCCAGCCCGGTACGCTGGGATAAGTTTTGGCTGATGAGCTTCAACTGGCGAGGGCCGTCTTCGATGAGGCCCTCTCCACCAGCGGGGTCCACTCCCTGGCGACCGGCGGCCCTTTCGCCGAAATCGCCACCTACGGTCCGGGAGAGACGATCCAGGGCGTGGTAGTCCGGGACGATGAGGTAGAAGTACACATCGTTGCGGACTACCCGCTTTCGGTACCGCTCCCGAAACTGGCCGATAACATCCGGGAGAAAGTGGAACCCATCGTGGAAGGCCGGAAGACCACCGTAGTAGTCGAGGATTTGGCTGAAGCCGAGGAGACCGCTGATGAGGATCTTTAACCGGATAATCGTCTTATTGATCCTTATCGCTCTCTTTGTGGCGAGCGTGTACGGAATCGTGTACAGCTTCGGGCTTCTCGGAAGGAGCCTGCAAGATCTTCCTTCTACTCTAGGACTATCAAATGCCTATCAATCGGTACAGAGCTTCGTAAGCAGCATCGAGGGCGGTAGCCTCCAGAACCTCGCACTAGCCATCCTGATCGGGGTGGCGGTTCTCGGGTTAATACTGCTCATACTGGAGCTCAAGCCGCCAAAGCCGCGGCTCGTGCAGATAGACCGCAACGCTTACGTGACCCGCGGTTCGGTAAAGGAAGAAGTCAACCGGGCAGCCGAAGACATCTCTGAGGTACTGGAGTCTTCGGCGAAAGTAAAAGCCCGGCGGCGGACCGGGGCGAAAGTAAAGCTCAACGCTAGCGTCCGGCGCGGGGAAAACGTGCGGGAGCTTAGCTCCAGTATCCAGGACCAGGTAAGCCGGAAGCTCTCTGATCGGGGAGTACCGGTAAGCAGTATGAAGCTGGACTTGAAGCAGAAGGACCCACAAGGTACGAGGGCGAGGGTCAAGTGAGAGTGTTCAACCGTTTGGTAATGTTGATCATCGCCCTGCTGCTCATAATCGTCCCCGTTCTCTTGCTGCTGATAGCGTTCGGCGTTCTTGCCGCCAGCACAGTTAACAGCTTTACCGGTTACCAGTCGGCGCTCGACAGTGTAGGAAGCTTCGTGCAGTCGCCGAGTTTCGGTAACCAGGCCCAGTTGATAATCGGGGTGGTATGCGCCGTTCTAGCGCTTATATTCCTGATCCTGATCTTCCGGGAACTGACCGTCGTTCCGAGGGTTGACCGCACGGTCTTCACGAGCCGGGAACCGGGTCGGGAAACCAAGGTCACAGCCCCCGCGGTCCGCAACCTCATCGAGGGGGCGGCGCTCGAAGCCGGGGCGGAATCCACAAACGCATCTCTGGCTTCCAGAGGTCGAAACTACAAGGTCTCATGCGGGATAGGGGTGCCGGACTCGAGCAACGTAGCCGAGGTCGCCACCCGAGCCCGGGACAATATCCGGGAAGTTTTGAGCAATCAGGACGTGCCCGTCACGGACGTTGAGGTTACGGTGCGGGATACCAGACCTCAAGAGAGCTAGAGAAAGGAAAGGCTGTGAATTTAACCTACGCCCAGTGGGGAGCCGTAATCGGCGTACTCCTGGTATTCATCACCGCGGTCACGAACATCGGCGTTACCGCGCTGGTCGTGGTCTTCGGTGTCCTGGGGTACTTTATAGGCCGGTTTCTCGATGGAGACCTGGACCTCTCCCAGATCCAGCAGCGGGCCCAGGGCCGCAGCCAGAGACGGTAGCCGCGTTTACTTACACGGCTCGTAAATCCGCTAAACTGGGTGGAGTAATAGTGGGAAGGAGGGAAATGATGAGGATGGAAGCGGAAGCGCCGGGGCGCTCGAAAGCTTCCGAGTAAGGGTAGAAGAAATTTTAAGACACTGTAAGGTCAAGTAGGGTAACTTCGGAAAGGGGTTCACGGAATATGAACCTAGCTTTGCTACAGGAAAGCGCGATCGCTGACCTAGCTCAGTCGTCGGCCTCCGCTTTCTGGCTCTGGTTTACCGCCGGGGCGTTCATACTGGCTACTGTCTGGTTTATTTACCTGTCGACCACCGGACGGGCCGGGCAGTACCACCACTACGTCGCGAGCACCGTGATCACGTTCTGGGCGGCGCTCTGGTACATAGTGATGGCTTCCGGCAGCGGTATATCCCTCGTTACGGGTACCGGGGGAGAGACCCGTCTGTTCTACTACGCCCGCTATATTGACTGGACGTTGACCACGCCGCTACTCTTGCTGGGACTGGCCTGGATCGCTCTCGGCGGAAGGCTTAGCCGGGCACCGGGTCTGGCGGCCGGTATCGTCGTCGCAGACGTAGTCATGATCCTTACCGGTGTCGCCGGTGGGGCAACGGGCAGCAACTTCAAGTGGTTCTGGTTTGTTATCAGCACCATCGCTTTCCTTATCGTGCTCGGCCTGCTCTGGGGTCCGCTGCGGGCGCAGATGAATCGGTACGAGCCAGAGGGTGGTCCTCGACTGTTCTACACGCTCGCCGGTATGCTCACGGTACTCTGGGTCCTCTACCCGATAGTCTGGATCGTCGGCACCGAGGGCGTTGGCGCGGTTCCCGCTTCGGTTGAGGTGTTCTTCTACGCCGTACTCGACATCCTCGCCAAGATCGCCTTCGGCGCCATGTTGCTCGGCGGCATAAGGGGTCAGGCTCCCTCGTCGGTCCTCGGCAGCAGCGGCCAGGGCAGTGGCGGCGGCCAGGGTCGGGCCAGCAGGGTCAGCTAAACAGCGTAAAAAGAGCGCGCGACGCTCTCCGGGCGGGTCTCTTTAAAGAGACCCGCTTTTTTTATTGTTTTACTGTCGAAGTTGCTAGAAGGTAGCGGTATAGAACGCGCTGGCGTCTACGAGTTCCGGTAAGCGGCGATGTCTTGCAACTGGTCTTCTACCCAGGTCTCGACGGTGTTGGACTTTACGGCTTTGTAGAGCGCCCGGGCGCGGTGGGTACGGTCCTCCGCGGACATGTTGAGGGCCTCGTACAGGACGTCGGCCTGCTCGTCTATGTCGAAAGGGTTGACGGTGAGGGCGTACTCGCCGAGCTCCTCGTGGGCTCCAGCGTTCTCAGAGAGCACGAGGACACCATCCCGACCGTTGACGACGGCGGCTTCTTTGGCGACGAGGTTCATCCCGTCGCGGACGGCGTTGACCAGCAGGGCGTCGTAGTTTTTGTAGGCGGCGACGGAGCGGAGGAAGTTGTCCTCCAGGGAGAGCACTATCGGCTGCCAGGAGTTCGTGCCGTACCGCTCGTTGACCTCGTTCGCGGCTTCCTTTACAGCTTCGATGTACCGGGCGTACTCGGGGATGTCGCCGCGCGAGGGCTGTAACTGAGCCAGGAAGGTAACTTCCCCCTGCATCTCCGGGTACCGCTCGAACATCCGCCCGTAAGCTTTAAAGCCCCGCACGATGTTCTTTGAGAGGTCGGTGCGGTCGACGCGGAGAAGAAGTTTTCCGGAGAGCGGCTTTACGAACTGCTCCTCTTCCTCCAGCACACCTTCGCTCTCGGAAAGCTCCTCGAACTCCGCGGGATCTAAGGATATTGGATATGCCCGTACCCAGACCTCGCGGCCGTCGCCCGGCCGGCGCGCGGTCGCCTTGTCATAGTCCACCTTGACGCCCAGGATACCAGCCACCGTGTCGAGGAAATTCTGGGCGTAGCGGTGGGTGTGAAATGCCAGAACGTCAGCCGATAGCAAGCTCTCCAGAATACCGACCCGGATGTCTTTGGGTAGCACCCGCCAGTAGTCCGTTTCGGGCCAGGGGGTGTGAACAAAGAGCGATATAAACGCCTCGGAGCCGAGCCGCTCCCGGATGTAGAGCGGGGTCATGTAGAGCTGGTAGTCGTGGAGCATGATCGTCGACGAGCCGCTCGCCCCGCCCTCCACGGTCCGGACTACGGCCTCGGCGAAGTTCCGGTTTACGGGAAGATAACCTTCTTCCCAGGCCCGGCGTGTGTGATCTCCGAGTTCCGGAGCGTAGGGCAGGTCGTAGAGACCGTGCTGGACAAACCACAAGAGCGGGTTCGCCAGGTGGTTGTACATCAGGTCGTAAGCTTCCGCGTCGTGCTCGACCAGCGTGACCTTGAGGTCCTCGACCTCGACCGGGGCGGGCTCCTCGCGGGCGACCCGCACGTCCTCCTCGCTGGTGGCCGAGGCGATCCAGACGGTATCCTTGCGGCGGGAGACGGCGTTGAGCGCCGTTACCAGCCCTCCGGCTCCCCGCGTAAACTCCCGCTCCCCGGACCCCGTGCGCGAGAACGAGACCGGACCCCGGTTGGAGACGATCACGAACCGCTCGTTTTCGGGGCTGCCGTTAGGTCCGCCGCTCGACCCGCTGTTCGACCCGGCTTCGCCTCCGTTGCTGCTCTGTGCCATATACGCTACCTCTCCCGGTACGCCTGTAAGTGCTCGCTGCTTTTATACCCCGAGCAGTTTGGCGAAAAGCGCGAGATCGTCCCGCAGCAGGCGCGGGGTGAGATAGCTCTCCCGGACGTGTTCTTTGCCCCGGCGTCCGATGCCCTGGGCAAATTCCGAGTCTTTCAGGATCTTCGTGCAGGCTTCGGCGGCTTCGGCGACATTATCCACGAGCAGTCCGCCGCCGTTGGTGACCTGCATCGGTATGCCGCCGACCCTGCCGGCCACCAGCGGGCGGGCCTTCCACAGGGCTTCCGTGACCACGAGCCCGAAACCCTCCCGGATGGACTTCTGGATCACCACGTCCGCTATGGACTGAAAGGCGTTGACCTCTATGGCCCCGACGTTCGTAAGGTTCGAGAACAGAAATATGTCCCGGTCATCACCGGCATACTCCATGGTCTTGTACCAGTAGTCCCAGCCCTCGGGGTCGTCGTGAGCCATCGACCCGATCAGTACCAACTGGACCTCCGGCACCTCCTGTTTAACGATCCGGTAGGCGTCTATGACCCCCAGAGGGTCTTTCCAGGGATCGAAGCGCGAGACCTGCAAGATAAACGGTCGGCTCGCGTCGATGCCGAACTGGTTTGTTATGTACTCGGCGTCGTCCCTGGAGAGGGCCATGTTCTTCGGGCTCAAGGGGTCTATGGCCGGTGGGACCAGATCTAGCCCCGGAAGCTCCATATCCGGCGGGGTATAGTCCCGCATCGTATACACCTGGGCGTCGTAGTCTCTTATGTAGGGCGCCAGATAGTCCAAGATGTCGCGGTTCGGGGTCGAAGTGTCTATGTGGCAACGCCAGATCCACTTCGTCTCCGGCGACAACCCCCCGGAGAAGTGCTTGAGCAGCGCAGGCTGCGGGTCGTGGACGAATACGATGTCCCACTCGTCCTCCATCAGCGCCGCCGACTCGCGGTTGTACTCCTCGTAGATTGCGCGCCGCTCGGTGGTAAGCTCGTAATCCGCGCCCTGGAGCGCGTTGTGAAAGCCCTTGGTAACGTTAAAGAACGGCTCTGCCCCGAGCATTACGCCCCATTCGGCGTCCAGGCCGACGTCCCTGGTGAGCGGGACGAGGGTGTAGAGGATCTCCGCCACCCCACCACCGAAGCTCGTGGCGTTTATGTGCAAGACTCTTTTGCCCGCCAGACGTTCGGCAAGCCCTGTTATCTCGTCGTAGAGCTCCCGCCGGATAATGCTGCGGTAGTCGCTAAGAGATTTATTTCCGGGATTAACTCTATGTAGCAAGGCCCCTCAATCGCTCACATAATTTTCATAACGAATTACTCGATCCGGGCTACTGTATACCACCACGACGGCGCGGCGCAAGCGGCTCCGGAGACGTTTGTAGAAAGCTCGCTCTGTAGAAGCTAGATAAGGCTAAATGCCAGAAGTGGAGCGGGTGGAGCGCCGGATCATCCTGAGGGAGGTACCATTTTCGGCGGAGTTGAGCACCACCTCGTCAACAAGGTTCCCGATAACCGCGAGACCGAAGCCGCCGTGCTCCCCCGGCTCGCCGGCCAACTCTTCGACGTCGAACCCGCCACCCTCGTCTATAACCGTGACGTCGATCATCTGGGGAGCGGTCCGGTACTCGATCCGCAACTCATCAACCGCCGCATGCCGGATGACATTCGTCACTGCTTCCGTTACCGCGAGCTTGAGGTCGTAAATGTCCTCGGCGCCGAAGCCAGCCATCTGTCCCACGCTGGATACGACGAGCCGGGCGAGCAGAACATACTCGGCCCGGCTCGGTATACGCAGGTACACCGGCTCCTGGACCTCTATCCTCCCCGGCTCTCCCGCCGCTCTAGCGGTTTCAAAGTTCATTGTGGTGTATCCGCCTTTGAAAGTCCCACCCGGCTACACCCGAGTCGGCCGGGTGGGACGCCTCCATGCTCACGAAGGGGATTGTACCCAGTACGCTCTAGATACTAACCTTACGCGTAACCAACAGTGTCAGCTTTTTCAAACGCGGGGTATGGCTAATTCTCCTCTTGCTGTTCGGAAGAGACCGTCTCGGTCTCCCCTACTCCGTTTCCGTCTCCATCCCCGTCTCCTGGAGCGTTCCTTACCACCTGTTGATAGCGGCGCTCGGCTTCCTGCTCCTCTTCCCTCTTGGCTTCGTCGGACTGCCGGCGCTTTGAGGCGGCCTCATAGTCATCGTTAGAGCCGTTCTGGGCGTTCAGGAACGGGCGGAAGAGGTCTATCGGCACTGGCAGGATAATCGTAGAGTTCTGCTGGTTCGCGACCTCGTTCAAGGTCTGGAACAGGCGGATCTGGAGCGCCTGCGGGCTTTGGAGCCGGTCGGCGGCCTGAGAGAGCCTCTGGGAAGCCTGGAACTCACCCTCGGCGGCGATGACCTTGGCACGCCGCTCCCGCTCGCTCTCGGCCTGACGGGCCATGGCCCGCTGCATCTGCTGCGGTATCTCCACGTCCTTTACCTCAACGACGCTGACCTTTATGCCCCAGGGATCGGTCTGCTCGTCGATAATGGTCTGTAGCTCCTCGTTTATCACCTCGCGGTTAGCGAGCAGATCGTCGAGGTCCTTTTTACCGAGGACGCTGCGGAGGGTGGTCTGGCTGATCTGGCTGGTGGCCTGTACAAAGTTTTCTACCTCGACGACGGAGCTGTTCGGGTCGACGACGCGGAAGTAGACTACGGCGTTTACCCGAGCCGGGACGTTGTCGCGCGTGATAATGTCCTGCGGCGGCACGTCCATCGTGATGGTCCTGAGGTCCACCTTGACCATCCGGTCGAGGAAGGGATACAGCAGGAAGAGTCCCGGACCCTTCGGTCCGCCCTGGATGCGCCCGAGGCGGAAGATCACGCCCCGCTCGTACTCGTTAACGACTTTTATCGCGCTTAGCAATATGATGCCCACGACTACCACGATGACGACTATGGCGATAAACGAGATACCCGCTACCTGTAAAAGCCCTAGTCCTGGAAAGCTCACGGTTTATACCTCCTCTAATTGACTGCTACTATTCTACGCCCGTTCCCGTTCCCCGACCGTATTATCGGTTACGTTATTCCTTGCATACTAGCCGCATGGCGCCAACCTTACAAGTGATTGCTACCGTAAATAGATTACGTTCTAATGTCCGGTTTCGGATCGCGGCCTTTCCGGAAGTGCTTGTAGATGAGGTCCGCGTTTACTACTACGAAGGATAGCGAGATAAACGGCAGGGCCGGCAGAGGAAGACCTAGTACGAGGCCGGAGACCATGGCGAAGAGCACGGAGAGCAGGCCGGCCAGAAGGGTCAGAGGGTGCCGGAGGTTCAAGAGGCGGCTCACGGCGGTAAAGAGGGCGAGAAAGATAAAGTCGCTAACGCCGAGGGCGAACCCGAGAGGGTTACCGAAGGTCGGGAAGATTAAGAGCAGGTAGTCTAGCGCCGGGGAGTCCGCGCCGACGAGCCCTTTTGTGGGACCGGCAAAGACACTGAAAAGGTCAGAGAGGGTCGCCACCCCGGCGATCAAGAGCGCCGTCCCCGGCGTGGTCACGTACCGGGCCAGGGCGAGCCCTAGAGCCACCGCAGCCAGTATCCGTAAGAGGTCACCAACAAAGAGTGAAGCTAGCGGTAACACCGGGTAGAGAGCGTCGAAGGCCTCCGGCCGGCCGCCGAAAGCCGCCCCGGCCCCGAGAACCGCGGCGACCGCCCCGCAGAGCAGCAGCACCGGCGTCCGCAAGGCACCGAGGAGTTCTAGCAGACCGTAGAGCACCGTGCCCGTCGCAGCCGCCACGAGCCCGTAAGACAGCAATAACTGGGCTACAGAGGAGTAACCGTCGCCGACCGCGGGAAGACCGGCGAAAAGCACCCCGAAAAAGAGCGCCCCGAGCAGTGCGGATCGCGACCCGGCGGGTAGTGAGCGGGTCTTGAGAGCGCTCAAGAAGTGGGGTCTCCGTAGGGTTCTAGCCGGCGCAAGACGCGGAACGCTTTCCAGAAGCGCATTTTCGCTTCTTCGTCGTCCAGGGCGGGGGCCAGGGCCGGTAGCCGCAGACCGGCGGCTCCTTTGGTCCAGGGGAACCACACACCCTCCCGGGCTTCGGAGAACGGGCGGTAGGCGAGCGGGTAGGCGAGGTCGTCGATGGCGCGGGCCGCTCCGGGTCCGCAGGCCACGACTACCGGCGGGTCGAGCGCCCGCAGCTCTTCGGCCAGGGCCCCGGAAGAGGACCACGTCACGTAGGCTCGGGAGAGCCCGACGGCGTCCAGGCTGCGACTGAGAGCTTCGACTACCCTCTGGTCCGCGGGCGGCTCCACGACCAGCCAGACTCCCGAACCGGGGTCTCCCGAAGGAGGCCGGGCTTCCGGGTTACCGGGCCTCTTTGAGCGGCGGGCCAGCCGGGAGGTCTCGTGGTCCAGCTTGGCGCCGTAGTCGGCGTCGGCGCTCTGAGTGCGGTCGCCGGCCATCGTCCGTAGGGTGGTCTTTCTAACTCCGGGTCTGTCGGCGGACGTGGAGTATCCGCTGGACCGTGGTTACCAGAGCGCCGGCGGCGACCAGCGCCACGCCGACCGTCAACAGACCGAGCAGCGAGAAGACGGAGATCAGGACCACCCGCTCCGGGCGTTCGACGATCCCTACGGCGCACTCTATCCCCAAGCCCTCGGCCCGGGCGCGGGCGTAGGAGGTCAGGAGCGAGAACGCCATGGCGGCCCCGGCGAGTAAAACTCCGTAAGGCACGCCGGACGCGGCGTAGAAAAATGCTATCCCGACAAAGATGGCCGACTCCGAAAAGCGGTCCAGCGTAGAGTCCAGGAAAGCCCCGAATGTGCTCATCCGGTCCGACCGCCGGGCAACGGCCCCGTCGAGGGCGTCAAAGAGGCCGGCGAGAAGCATTACGGCCCCGGCGAGCCTCAGGTAGCCGACCCCAAAGAGCACCGCCGCGGCGGTCGAGAAAGCCCAACCGAGTGCTGTGAGGGTGTCGGGGCCTACCTGGAGCTTGGTGAGCACCCGCACCAGCGGCTCCAGCAGCGACCGCAGAGACTCCTTGTAAGAGGACGGGTCCCGGAGCTTTCCGCGCGGTAGTCCCACCGCTACTCTTTTCCGGCTTCGCGTTCTAGGCTGCGGGAAGTACTACGGGCGTCCGCCGGCTCAAGGAGAGGCTCGCTCCAGCGCCCGGAGACGAGCGTCTTCCTCATGGGGCGGATAGGAGCTGCGCCGGGGGAGATCAGCCCGTACTGGAGGTAAGTAGGAGTCGTCAGCTTTCTCGCGGGCACACAATCTCCGGTGACGGGGTTTACACTGCGCCTAAATATATCAGCAGAATGACTTTTGAATCCCCTCCTGAAACTCCGCCCGGACGAGACGGTAGAGAAGCTCTATTAGACACCGCGAGATCATTTACACCCCCCGAAACGCTCTGTATAATCGCGCTTCAGTATGCGAAGAGAGAGACTCCGGAAAACCCGCCGTTCTGGTTTTGGACCTACACCTTTCGGGCGCGCTCCGAGGCAACTGGATAAGGTAGAACCCTGGCAAGGAAGCCGGGAAGCGACCGGTCCCCGGCCCATTAGAGAACTGCGACGCCGGGACCCGCGACCCGCTGGAGGACCCGCCGCCCGTCCGGACACCGCGAGCCAGCGTACCGGCCGCGGTCCCGGACCACAGACTACCAGGCAGCCGCCTACTACCCGGCGTCCTCATGACTGGACGCGGGACACCAACAGTCATCCGGCCACGCGGCGGGAGCCGGACGCGGCGGAGAAGGCGCGGGTCTACCGGCGACGCCGGCTCGCGGCGTTCTCCGTGGTGGTTTTAGGGATTCTGGTTCTAGTTTTCGCGGCTTTTACGCAGGCGTCGGTCGTGGAGAGCGACCCGTTGCCCATAGACCCGAACAGCGCAAGCCCGGCCACGGTCCTGGCGACTGTATCGGAGGTGCGGATTTCACCCCCGATACGGCCGGTCTCCCTGAGCGCTATCGCCTACCACCCGGGGGGCGATAGCCTACTGAAGCTGGAACCCCGCGGCAAGAACCTCTCCAACGGCCTGTTGCCCAACTTTCCGGGAGTAAGCTCGACGCCGGAGAAAATTGGCTACCGGATCATGGACTCCGCGGGGCGTCAGGGACCGAAAACCGGGGCGTTGGACGTCGGCGCGGACGCCGGAATCCTGGTCTACGCTCCGGTCACCGGGGTCGTAACCGACATCCGCCCGGACCCCGCGGTACAGGACGCGGACATCGTCGAGATAAAGCCCGATAAGGACCCGGACCTCAGAATCCTGGTTTCTCCGGTCGGGGAGATCAGCAACGACGTGGCTCCCCGCACGCCGGTTACGGCCGGTATGACGGAGGTCGGCCGGGTGACAAACGCCGCCGGGACCCGGAAGCCGCAACTCGCCTCTTACACGGAAGGTCCCGGAAACCACGTTACGGTATCGGCGGTTCCGGCTTCGGCCACCGACTAGGGCTCCCACCGGCCAGTCGCCGGGCCCGGACCTCCGGTACCACCAGCGTGTATCATAGCCTCTATGTTCCTGATACAAATTTTTCAGCAAGTACCGGCGCTGGCCGTAGCCATAATCCTCGGCTTTGTCGTAGGTATTACGCTGCACGAGGCGGCCCACGCCTATTCGGCTCTGAGGCTCGGGGACGACACCGCTTACCGGCAGGGCCGGGTGACGCTAAACCCGGCAAAGCACCTGGACGTTTTCGGGAGTTTGATGTTGCTCCTGATCGGGTTCGGCTGGGGTAGGCCAACCCCGATAATGCCCTCGAAGTTGCGGGGCGGAGTTCTCGGACCGGTGACCGTGGCGCTCGCCGGCCCGGTCTCGAACCTCCTGATCGTGGCTATCTGCGGCACTCTCTACCTGTTACCGGCTGTCCAGAGCGGCGCTGCGGCCTTTGTAGTTGTGGGGGTAGCTTTCGTCAACGCGCTGCTTTTTCTGTTCAACCTGATCCCCATCCCCCCGCTCGACGGCTCGAAGATAATCTTCCCGTTTCTGCCCCGCAGCCTCGACGGTTTCGTAGATTTTATGAACCAGTACGGGCCTTTTATACTGCTCGGGCTAGTGTTCGTGCCCCAGTTTATCCCCGGAGCCCCAAATCCCATAGGTATAGTCTTTTCCCTTATCCGGCCCATACTGCAGTTCTTTGGGCTTCCGTCCATTTTCGGATAATTACGGGATCGAAAGAAATAGACGGCCCGGGTCCGCGGGGAGGGGGGAGAATCCACGGACCCTAGGCCGTCTCTTCTACATTCTACCGCTAAGAGGATAAAGCTAAACGTCCGAAAAGCACCTCAGGAAAAATTACTCTCGCTATTGCGAAAAGCTTCGTTGGAAAGCTCGTGATCCTCGGAGAGCGGCAGGGTCACGGAGAATGTGCTGCCGCTCTCAGGGTCGCTCTCCACCCGGATGTCGCCCCCGAGGTGGTCCGCTATCTCGCTGGCGAGCGCGAGTCCGAGGCCGGTGCCGTCGGCCCGGGAGGAGCCCTGGGCGCGGTAGAAGCGGTCAAAGATGTGCGGTATCTCGCTCTCGGGGATGCCGCAACCCCGGTCGGCGACGCTTACAACGGCGTGGCCGTCCATCCGCTGCAGCCCGAGGTCTACGGGCGAATCTTCCCCGGAGTATTTGAGCGCGTTGTCCAGGAGGATCGCGAGCATCCGGTGTAGCTGGGTCGGGTCCGTCTCGACCGGCGGCAACGTCTCCTCGGCGTTTATGTTAACCGGCCGTCCCGTGTAGCTAAAGTCCCGCCGCAGTTCGTGGAGCATGTCCGTAAGGTCTACCTCTTCGAGGCGAAAGGTAACGGCGTTGGCGTCGAGGCGCGAGAGGTCTAGGAGCGTGCGGGCCAAGTTCTGCAGACGCCCGGTCTGGGCGCGCATGTCGTCCAGAAACGCCGAACGCACGTTCTCGTCTTCTTCGTCTTCGAGCATCTCCAGGTAGCCGGATAGCGCGAATAGCGGGGTTTTGAGTTCGTGGGACGCGTTCGCTATAAACTCGGCCTTTGCCCGGTCGACGCGGCGCTCCTGGGTGACGTCCCGGAGAATGGCGACGGCCCCTTCTTCGAGCGGGGTCGCCCGGATCTCAAAGACCTGGCTCGCCGTCTCGACCTCCGGCTCGGTTATCGGCCCGGAGTAGCGGGTCTTGGCGAGTATCTCCTGCAACCGGTTGTGGAACCCGGAGTCGGTTGACTCCAGAAGCTCCCGGGCGCGGGGGTTCAGGAAAACGGCGTTCAGGTCGTTGTCCACGCCGACGACGGCGTCGGTCATGCCGTTCAGGATCGCCTGGCTCCGCTCTTTTTCCTGCTCGACCTGGCGGAAGGCGCTTTTCAGGGAGGCGGCCATCGAGTTGAACGTCCCCCCGAGGGAGCCGACCTCGTCCTCCAGGCGGGTGTGGATCCGCTCGTCGAAGTTACCAGCGGCCAGGTTTTCAGCCGCCACCCCGAGGTGCTTTACGCGGCGGGCGATAAGGTCCGCGAGCACGTACCCCGCAAACCCCGTAATGAGCAGCGCCAGCACCCCCGCCAGCAGAGCCACGCGCTCGACCCTCTCGACCGCCGCCTGCACGTTCTGCGAGTCGCTCTCCGGGTAGAACTTGGTCAGGACGACCGCGGTATTCTCCTGTCCGGGTACTTCTATCGGGGCGGCGTAGGTGGCGAGCTGCTGGCCGCGCCGGACCCCACTCTGGATAACGACAAAGCTCTGCCGCGGCTGGCGCTCCTGGATCGCCTTTTGCACCGCCGAAACGTTCCAGTCTTCGAGGTCTCCCCGTAGCTGGATGCTATCAGAAGCCCGCACCACGCCCCACTGGACGTTGCGGCTGGTGGCAAAAGACTGGATGCGATCGGCGGGGACGCCCGAGCTAGGGGTGTCGGCTAGCACCGCCTCGAACTGCTCGCCGACCTGCCCGAAGTTCGCCTCCGCGGCCTGGCTCAAAGTCTCGGACAAACGGGGCCGGACGATGTCGTAGGCCAGGCTTCCAGCAAAGGCCGTAACCAGGAGGAATAGTGCGGTAAGCCAGATCCTTATCCCGACGCGCGGCCGGAAGCTACCGAGCTTCGGCAGAAAGCGCCGGTCGGACTTCCAGCGGGGCTGGTCTCCAGGCTTTCTGTAACGTCTTCTAGCGGAAGACATATCCGACACCCCGCGCGGTGTGGATAAACTCCGGGTTCCGGGGGTCGCGCTCTATCTTTTCCCTGAGGTGGCGGATGTGTACGTCGACCGTGCGCTCGTCGCGGAACTCGTCTCCCCACACCCTTGTAAGCAGGGTGCTCCGGGAGAATACCCGGCCCGGGCTAGAGGCCAGGGTTGAGAGAAGCTCGAACTCCGTGTAGGTGAGGTCCACCTCCGAGCCGCCGAGCGTCACCCGGCGGCTCGGGATGTTGATCTTGAGCCCGTCGTAAGACAACTCGTCCTGGCGCTGGCCCGCCGGGACCGCGACCCGGCGCATGATCGCGCGTACCCGAGCCACGAGCTCTCTTACGGCGAACGGTTTCGTTACGTAGTCGTCAGCCCCGAGCTCCAGCCCGACAACCCGGTCGATCTCGTCGTCCTTGGCGGTCAGCATGATAATTGGTACGTCGCTGTGCATCCGTATGCGGCGGCACACCTCCGTACCGTCGAGCTTCGGCAGCATGATATCCAGGACGATGAGGTGCGGCTCGTAAGACTCGAACGACTCCAGCGCCGCTTCCCCGTCCCCGACGGCCTGTACCTGAAACCCCTCACGTTCCAGAGCGTGTACCAGCATCTTCTGGATCGAGGGTTCATCGTCCACCAGGAGTATTCTGCGGGATGTCCCCTGTATACCCTGTACCATTCCTCGTTTACTCTCTTTGCGTCTCAGTACCCGTTAACGACTGCCTGGTGTAGTTAACTGAATTTTATCATGATAGCGGAATTGCCCCGGCTCCGGTAATGGTCTGGGATAGCCGCTCCGCGGCTTCTACGAGGTCCGCCGGCTCCCCGAGGCGTACCGCCTCGACCGATGCGGCTCCCCGCGAGCGCCGTATGTAGGCGGCCACGACCCGGGCCTCATCAGCCCTCGCCCGAGGGTCGCCGGCAGCGGCTTCTTTCTCTAGGACCCCGGCGGCGAAGCGGGAGATCCCGGCGGAATCGCCGGCCTCGAAGCTCCCGTGGGCGACGAGCCGTCCGTCACAGAGGGCGAATACTTCCAGCATGCCGGGCTCGGTCGAAGGTGCTACGATCGCCTGCACGCCCTCGGCGGAGACCAGGCTCCGGGAAAACCGGATACGCTCTATACCAGAGATAAGGTCCCGCAGCCGCGCCGCCGCCTCGAACTCCAGCTCCTGGGAGAGCCGCTCCCTTTCTTCGACCAGCGCCGCGAGGTGCTCCTCACCGCCCTCGCCCCGCAGAAGCGCCACGACCTCCCCGACCACCGTGCGCCGGTACTCCTCCGCGTCCATCCCGGTGCACGGCGCGCAGCGATTCATCTGGCCGTAGAAACACGCTTCTCCCCCATCCCTCGAACACCGGCGGAAAGGGAAGATCCTGCCTAGAGCCTCTATGCAAGTATCCAGCACCCCGGCGCTCCGATACGGCCCGAGGTAAGTCGCCCCATCCTCCTTATCCGGGGCCGCCACCCGCTCGGGCACCGGGTACGGCTCGTCCGCGTCCAGCCTGACAAACCAGCGCGAACCCTCGCCCCGGCCCGCGGTGTTGTAGCGGGGCAGAAGCCGCTTTATCTCCCGTGCCTCCAGGATAAGGGCGTACAACTCACTCTTTGTCTCCCGCACCCGGACTTCCGCGACCTCTTCGACGAGCCGGCCGACCTTTCTCCGCCCGTCACCCCCGGTAAAGTACGTCCTCACCCGGCTCTTTAAGTCCTTGGCCTTGCCGACGTACAGCGTACCGCCGTTTTTATCCAGGAAGTAGTAGACCCCCGGCGTGCGGGGAAGGTCCTCGGCGAGGTGCTGCTTCTGCGGCTTTATGCGCCCGCCCGCTCCCCGGCGGCCCCGGAGCGTTAGCGCCTCCCCGACGCTCGTTACCCCGGCGGAGCGGAGCAGCTTGAGTAGCTTCAGCAGCACCCCGGCGGTCGCGGCGGCGTCGGCGAGCGCCCGGTGGTTCGGCGTCTCCCGCACCCCAAAGTGCCCGGCCAGCGCCGAGAGCTTATAGCGCCGGAGGCCCGGCACCAGCGCCCGGGAAAGCTTCAGCGTGTCGAGCACCGGGTTCGGGAGCGGGTCGCCACCCCTCGCGGCGGCGACGAACGAGCAGTCAAAGCCGACGTTGTGCCCGACGAGGACCGTACCCTCCGAGAACTCCTCAAAGCGCGACATGACCTCTTCCGGGGCCGGGGCGTCGGCCACCATCTCGTCCGTGATGCCGGTGAGCCGGACCACGAACGGCTCTATCGGCCGTCCTGGGTTGACCAGCGTGGAAAATTCCTCTACCACTTTGTTACCGGCTATCTTTAATGCCCCGATCTCCGTGATAGCGCCCTTTTCCGGTGACGAGCCGGTGGTCTCTACGTCGAAGACTACGTAAGGAGCCTCCTCAAGCGGCAGCGAAGCCAGGTCCGCGGTCCTCAAAAGACCTTCGTCCCACGCAAAGCGCGGATCTCCACCGACCAACTCTTCGACGAGCTTCCGCGCGTCACCGTTCAGGTTCTGCATCGAGAGCCACTCCGCGGCCACGGTTTCCGGGCTGACCGGCTCGCGGCTTTCTACAAAGCCGTAGAGCCTACGGGACACGGACCCCGGACCTGGCAGCCTCGGCTTTCGCGGCTTCGGCTATGGTCCGCGCCTGGGCGTCCGTGACGCCGGGTATCCGGGCGAGATTCTCGTAGGTATATTCGTCGTCGAGCAAGCCGCTCGCCAGGACCCGCATCCGGGTCTTCATGCCGACGCCGGGCAACTTGTGGGTGTGGAAGATCTTGCCGCGCTGTATACGCAACTCGTCCACCCCGGCAAGCTTCTCGCCGTCCACGAGCACCCGCTTCAAGACGTCGGCGTAGACCTCGATCTGCTCCGGGTAGTACACGCCACGTCCCATCAGAGACGGCGTCATCGCTAGAGGATGGAGCATGTTCGGGTCGCGCACCGTCGTGTGCCCCGGCGGCTCCCCGGGTCCCATCGCGTCCGGCTCACCGAGCGTCCTGGCCCGCGAGGCGTGGTCCCAGACCTGCTCTTCGAGGTCTTTGGCGAGATCCAGCTCTGTGGTAATCGGCTGTCCCCGGAAGCGGTCGTTGCGGTTCGCAGCATACAAAAAGCGCCGCGGGTCATGCTCGTTACGGTAGAACTCTATTATCGCCTGCGACCGCTTGCTCCCGATGCCCGGCAGCCGCGAGAGGTCTTTGGCGTCCTCCGCGTCTATAAGCTCCCGCAAACCGTCGGGGCCTATGGCTTCGGCGGCTTTGGCGGCGGCCCGCTTGTCCACGCCGCGCACCCGCTCCAGGAGGCCCTCGACGCTCGCCGGGTCAACGCCGCGCCGGAGGTGGTTGATCTTGCGCACCGCCGTAAACGCGTTGGTCTCTTCCCACTGCCAGACCATCTCCCGCACCCGCTCGACCGCCGCCGCGTCCTCCGGGACAAACTCGATGGTCACGCCGTTGCCGATGTAGCGGCCGTTCGTACCCGGTACATGCTCCGCCGGGTACATCACCTGCACCTTTACTGACGGCGAGTAGAATGAGAAATGCACCGGTACCTCCGGAGCAACCTCTTTCATCAATCGGCGGCGAAAAACATTTTCTTCGTAGTCTGACTCGAACATATGGCCCGATTTTACCACTCCCGACCCCGGCTCCCACCGAGCAAGACTTCCTCGCGCAGCACTATGGCCGCAACCTCTTCCCCAGCCCGCACCTCGGACTCCGGCCCAATAAGCGCCAGGGCATCGGCCTTCGTTAGCGACGTGACGAGCCCTGAGCCCTGCGCCCCGACAGACTCCGCCTTCCAGCCGCTCTCCTCGCGCGAGAGGCTTACCCGCATCGCGTGCATCCGGCCGAGGCGGTTCTCCATGTCTTTCTCGAAGTGGACGTGGATACGCGGCCTGCGGTAGTCTTCGCGGCCCATCATCTTCGAGAGCGCCGGCCGGACAAAAAGCTCGAAGCAGACCATCGCTGAGACCGGGTTGCCGGGGAGTCCGAAAAAGCGCGTCCCGTCCCGGGCGCCGTAGAAGACCGGCTTTCCGGGCTTGAGCTTTATGCCCCAGAAGACCTGCTCGACACCGAGGTCCAGCAGCGTAGACTTTACGAGGTCCTTCTCCCCGACCGACACGCCGCCGCTGGTGACCACGACGTCCGCGCTCTCTAGCGCCTCTTCTACGGCGGAACGTAGGATCTCCGGGTCGTCAGAGGCAGCGGCTATGCGGCGGGCCTCGGCGCCGGTTTCGCGGGCCTGGGCCAGCATCGCGAACGAGTTGGAGTCAAAGATCTCCCCCGGTGAGAGCTCCCTATCCCCCGGCGCAACCAACTCCGTCCCCGTGGACAGTATGACGACCTTCGGCCGCCGGTAGACCGGTAACTCCCCGTAACCCTGGGTCGCGGCCAGGGCTATCTCCGGCGGCCCAAGCTCCGTGCCAGCCCTCAAGATAACTTCTCCGGCCCGCACGTCCTCCCCGCTGCGGCGGACGCTCGCTCCGGGTGCGGCGGGCTTCTTTAGCTCGAACTCTTCGCCCCAGCCGGAGGTGTTTTCGACGGGGACTACGGCATCAGCGCCGTCCGGTATAAAACCGCCGGTGAAGATCTTTATGGCTTCTCCCTCACCGACGCTTTTTTCCGCCGGACGCCCGGCTGGAGCCTCGTCCACCACGACAAACGTGCGCCCAGCCTCCGAGGCGTCAGCGCTCCGTACCGCGTACCCGTCCATCGCCGAGTTATCGAACGGCGGGGAGTCGAACCTGGCCCTTATGTCCTCCGCCACCGCGAGTCCCTGGACCTCCTCCAGCGGCCGGCTGACGGCTACCGGAAGAGGTGTACTTTCCAGCACCAGCCTCTCGGCCTCATAGTGGTCTATAAGCTTTCCAAACGTTTGCATAACCGTAACCTTTACCCCTGAGTAATGCTTCGGAATTACAGGGTAAAGCTACCACACCCGCCGGGGCGGAGACGGTAACCCGAGGTACGCCCGCGCCGCCGGCCGGCAGACGTTCAGCACCCGGTACAACCCATCGGCATTGGCCGCCAGCACCCGGACCGCGCACAACCCGCCCGACGCCGCGCTCGCCGACGCCGCTACGCCCGGCACCCCGGAAAGCGCCCCGTGCAGACCTTCCGCAAGCTCCCCGGCACCGGGCGCACAGACGTAAAGAGCACCCGTATAAAGGTACCCGCCAAAAATTTCCCCACCAAACGGCTTTCTACCGGACGGCTCCCCGGAAAAGTCCCCACCGGAGAGCTCGAAGCCGTCGATGACCTCCGGTGTCCCATCCCTGAAAATGCGCGTTTTGCCGGACAACTTCTCGAAGGCGAACAACTCCCCGCGCGCGACCCGCCCGGCGGAGTACGCCTCCCAGGCCATAAGTCCAGCCTCCCCGGAGAGGTGGAAGTCCGCCGTCTGCCGGCAAGAGGAACCGGCGTAGGGTATGAGGTGGTGCGGCAGGTACTCCAGCAGAGCCCCGTCACCGAGTTCGAAGCTCGCCCGCTGGACGGATGCGGCTCCCCGGTAAACTTTCGTCGCGCCCTGGGTCAGGATTGTGGCGGCGGCCCCGGCTCCGAGGTGGACCTCCGTCGCGAGATCATCGCCTCCGAGGACACCGCCGCCGGGGTTCGTGACCTGAACCTCCGCGATACCGGAGGTGTCCGGATAACCGGCCCGGACGCTGCCAAACGGGGCTTTCGAGTACCTCTCGGCCAGCACCGTGCGCTTTCCACGCCTCTCGAAGCGCAGGGACAGGATACCTCTCTGACCGGCGCGAACGGCAGTACCCGCAGCCGTCCCGGGCGTCACCGGCAAGCCTCCACGAGTCGGGCGAGCAAACCCTCCGGGTCGTAGATGATGCGGAACCCGGCACGGATGATGGGCCGCAGGTTGTGGTCCACGGGGTCTGTCGAGGCCCACGACAGGGACGCTATACCAGCCTCTACCTCCAACCCCGACGGGAGGACGAACCGACGCTCGGTCATTGGTCCCCAGGCCCGCGCCCTGACGACTCGCAGACCACCGAGGTCCCGGACCCACGTCTCATCCTCCAGGTAGTGGCGCGGATCGCGGGTAAGTATTGAAAGGTCTACGTCTGAGTCTTCGCGGGCCTCCCCTCGCGCCCAGGAACCACCCAACCCTACCGCCACGACGTCGGGGCGCCGGGCGGCCCAGTCTTCCGTCAGGGCTAGCAGGTTCTCGGCCTCCCAGATACGTTCTTTGGAGACCATTGGAGCACTGTACAGACCAGAGCCAGCGTCCTAATGCGGGTGGGAGTGGTGGTGGTCGGGGCGAGCGTTGGAGGTAGCGGGGGTCCAGGCGCGATCCCCGACGGCACGCTTTACCCACCGGACGACGGCCTCCATACCGTCACCCCCGAGGACGGAGGTAAAGAGCGTCGGAGCCTCGCCGCGCAGGGCGCCGGCGTCGCGCTCCATAACCGAGAGGTCCGCCCCAACGTACCCGGAGAGTTCTATCTTGTTCATTATCAGAAGCTCCGAGCGAGTGACGCCGGGGCCGCCCTTGCGAGGGACCTTGTCACCGCCGCAGACGTCTATAACGTAGATGGAAGCGTCTACCAGCTCCGGGGAGAAGGACGCCGCCAGGTTATCCCCGCCGCTCTCGATAAAAATTAGGTCTAGCTGCGGGAGATCCCTCTCCAAGGCTTCAACCGCATCGAGGTTCATGGATATGTCATCCCGGATAGCGGTGTGCGGGCACCCCCCGGTCTCAACCCCAACGACCCTCCCATCCGGCAGAACCGCCGCCCGCGAGAGGAACTCGGCATCCTCGCGGGTAAAGATGTCGTTGGTCACGGCAGCTATCTCCAACTCGTCGCCCAGGCGGCGGCACAACTCCGCCACGAGCGCCGTCTTCCCGGACCCGACCGGCCCCCCGATACCAAGTTTTAACGCGCTCACGATATGTACAACCTCACTCTCTGTCGTTCGTGCCGCATGGACCGCACGTCTACGAGCGGCGCGAAGGTGTACGCATCTTCCCCGAAACCCGTCGGGAAAGTGGAGTCCGAGACCTGGAAGAGCCGCAGCAGCGTTTCGGGGCGCATCAAAACAGGAAGTACCGCTGGGCGAGGGAGAGCCTGGCGGCGGGCTCGGAGGTGATCTTTTCACCGTCTACCCGCACCTCATAGGTCTCCGGATCTACTTCCACGTCCGGGAGGTAGTCGTTGAGAAGCATGTCCTTTTTGCCGATGTTGCGGGTACCGGCCACGGCAGCGACCGTCTTCGTGAGGCCGAGCTTCTCGCCGATACCGCTCTCGTGGGCTTCCCTGGAGACAAAGGTCAGGCAGGTGTCCTGCATCGCGGAGCCGAAGGCGGCGAACATCGGGCGGGAGAGGACTGGTTCGGGGGTCGGGATGGAGGCATTCGGGTCGCCCATCTGGGTCCGGGCTATAAAGCCTCCCTTTATTACGAGTTCCGGCTTTACCCCGAAGAACGCCGGGTCCCAGAGCACGAGGTCGGCGAGCTTGCCGGTCTCGACGGAGCCGACGTGGGCGGCGACGCCGTGGGTTATGGCCTGGTTTATGGTGCACTTGGCGACGTAGCGTTTGGTCCGGTGGTTGTCGTTGCGCTCCGAGTCCTCCGGTAGCGGACCGCGCTCTTTTTTCATCTTGTCGGCGGTCTGGAAGGTCCGCATCCAGACCTCTCCGACTCGGCCCATCGCCTGGGAATCCGAGGCGATCATGCTGAGGGCTCCGAGGTCGTGCAGCACATCCTCGGCGGCTATAGTCTCGGCCCGGATGCGGCTCTCGGCAAAGGCAACGTCTTCGGGGACCTCGCGGCTCAGGTGGTGGCAGACCATGAGCATGTCGAGGTGCTCGTCCACGGTGTTCCGGGTGTAGGGCCGGGTCGGGTTGGTCGAACTCGGCAAGACGTTCGGCTCGCCGCAGAGCTTTATGATGTCCGGGGCATGACCGCCGCCCGCGCCCTCGGTGTGGTAGGTGTGGATCGCGCGTCCCTCGAAAGCCTCCCGCGTGTCCTCGACAAAGCCGGACTCGTTCAGGGTGTCGGTGTGGATCGCGACCGGCACGTCGGCCTCCTCGGCCACCGACAGACAGGTGCGGATAGCCTGCGGCGTCGTTCCCCAGTCCTCGTGGAGCTTCATCCCGGCGGCCCCGCCGAGTAACTGCTCGCGCAGCGGCTCGGGACGGGAGGAGTTGCCTTTGGCCAGGAAACCGAAGTTCACGGGCAGGTGATCGACGGCCTGGAGCATGCGGCCGATATTCCAGGAGCCGGGGGTGCAGGTGGTGGCGTTCGTGCCGGTGGCCGGGCCGGTTCCGCCCCCGATCATGGTGGTGATGCCGGACGCGATGGCTACCTCGACCTGCTGCGGCGAGATAAAGTGGATGTGGGCGTCGATGCCGCCGGGGGTCAGGACCTTGCCCTCCCCGGCGATGACCTCAGTGGAAGGACCTATCTCGACCGTCACGCCGTCCATCGTGTCCGGGTTTCCGGCCTTGCCTATCGCGGAGATGCGGCCGTCCCGCACCCCGATGTCGGCTTTGTAGATGCCGGCGTAGTCCAGGACCTGAGCACTGGTAATTACCAGGTCCATCGCCCCTTCCTCGCGGGTCGCAACGCCCTGGGCCATCCCCTCCCGGATAGACTTCCCGCCGCCGAATACCGCCTCCTCCCCAGGAGCGGTAAGATCCTCCTCGACCTCTATAACGAGGTCCGTGTCGGCCAGCCGAAGCCGGTCGCCGACTGCCGGCCCGAACATCCCGCCGTAGCGCCCTCTGGATATGTCGCTCATGAACCCTCCATAAAGCCCCGCTCGCGGGCACGCCGTAGCGCCGCCTCGCGGACCTCCGGCTCGTCCAGGGCTCCTTCGACGAGGCCGTTCATCCCCCGGACGACGCGACGGCCACCGAAGGGTATTAGCTCGACCGTCCGCTCGTCGCCGGGCTCGAAGCGTACGCTCGTTCCGGCGGGGATGGCGAGGCGCCGGCCGTAGGCTCTTTCCCGGTCGAAGTGTAGTGCTTTGTTCACTTCGAAGAAGTGGAAATGGCTCCCGACCTGCACCGGACGGTCGCCGGTGTTTGAGACCGCGACGCTCGTGGCTTCCTTGCCGGGGTTGAGGGTTATTTCACCTTCGCCGGATAGAAGCTCGCCGGGGATCACGGCTTCATCCCTACCACCTCTTGTACGGCAGGAACTTGCCGGAGTAGGTAACTTTTACCCGATCGCCGTCCGGGTCTTCTTCGCGCTCGACGGCTATGGTGAGGTCTATGGCGCTCATGATGCCGTCGCCGAACTCCTCGTGGATGAGTTCTTTCATCGGCACCCCATACACTTGCATAATCTCGTAGAAGCGGTACACGAGCGGGTCGGTCGGGACCAGCGGGTCGAGGCCGCCGCGCATCGGGTAGTTCTGCAAGGCTTCGGCGACGTCCGGCCCGAGGCCGAGCACGTCGGTAGCTTTGGACGCCTCTTCTTCGGTCATGTGGACCTGTCCCATGAGCGCCGCGGTGGTCCACACGTCGCTCATGCCGATCTTCTCTGCCAGAGCCTTCCAGGTAAACCCCCGTTCCTTTTTAGCGTCGAGAATCATCTCCGTAGCTTCTTCACGGCTCAAGGCCATGCTGGACTCCTCTCAGGTAATAGGATCGTGAACGGTGACGAGCTTGGTACCGTCCGGGAAGGTAGCCTCGATGGCGACCTCGGGGACCATCTCCGGGACGCCGTCCATCACGTCTTCGCGCGAAAGTATTGTCGCCCCGAAGCTCATCAGGTCAGCAACGCTGCGGCCGTCGCGGGCACCTTCTAGTAGCTCGGCGGAGATGAGGGCTATGGCTTCGGGGTGGTTGAGCTTCAGGCCCCGGTCCCGGCGGCGGCGGGCCACCTCGGCGGCGGTGAAGATCATCAACTTCTCCTGCTCCTGGGGCGAGAGCCTCATGTGCCTCCTCGGTACTTCCGGCAGCCCTACACGTGTATCTTAGGGATCATGCCCCACACCGTCCCCGGCCCGGAGGCCAAACAAGGAGGCTCCCGAAACCTGCTTTCTTTAGACAACCGGACAAGGAACGTGCGGAGTGGCAGCCTCAAGCGACGTGCCGGGGGGCGTTCTACGAGGAGAGCAACTCCTTGAGGGCGTCGTCTATGAACTTCGTGTCGGCCGGGTTCATGCCGCCGCCCGCGAAGTGGCCCCAGATAGAAGGTATAGGCCGGAACTCGGCATTTTTCATGTGGGACACCTCGTACTCGTTGTCCTCCGGCGGGAAGTACAGGTCGGTCTGGCCCGGCATTACGATTGCTTTAGCCTGTATGCTGCCGAGCGCGGCTTCGAGGTCTCCGTCAAATCCGGGGGTCATACCAACATCGCCGTGCTGCCAGGTCCACAGCATAGCCAGGAGGTTGTTCGCGTCTTTGGGCAGAAAGAAGCCTTCCCAGAAGGCGACGAGGAAATCTTCGAGCGAAGAGTAGCCCTCGCTTTCGTAGAGCCGCTCCCGGTAGAACGCCTGCGAAAAGCCCCACCCCGCGTATACCCGGGCCATCGCCCGCAAGCCCGTGTTCGGGGGCGCGTCGTACCATCCGCCGTTAAAGGCTGCGTCCGCCGTGAGGGCCGCTCTAACGCCTTCGAGGAAGACGAAGTTGTGGGGTGAGGTCTTTGCCGAACCGCAGAAGGGCAGCATCCGCTCGACCATCTCCGGGTAGGAGACGCCCCACTGGAACGTCTGCTGCGCGCCCATGGACCAGCCGGTCACCAGCGCGAGCTTCTCGATGCCGAAGACCTCCGTTACGAGCCGGTGCTGCACAGAGACGTTGTCGTAGGTCGTCACGTGCGGGAAGCGAGCCCTGTCGTAGGGCGGCGGGGTGTTGCTCGGTGATGACGATAGACCGTTGCCGAGCATGTTCGGGACTATGATGAAGTATTGCGATGGGTCGAGGGCCATGCTGGGCCCGATCAACCACTCATTATCCGGGTGCTGGCCGGAGTACCAGGTCGGGTAGACGACAGCGTTGCTCCTGTCACCGTTCAACTCGCCGTAGGTCTTGTAGGCTAGCTTCGCGTCCCGCAGCGTGGCACCTTCCCTCAGTACCACATCTCCAAGCTCAAAGGTCTCGTAGTCCACGATCAACGCAATACTCCTTTCCCGCCGGAAACGAGGTTCCGGGATGGTTCAGTGGTTTATCTGCCAGGGACGACCATCAACCCGTACCGGCTTCTTTGCGGTGTCCCCGGACGCCAGCTTCCGGACCACCTGCGGCTCTGCACCTTTCTCATTGAGGAGCCGGGCTTTCTTCTGGAACCTAGATTTCACGGCGACGCCGGGCATCGAGTAGGTGCGAAGGGCCGGTTCACCGCAGGTGGGACACGGCACGGCCTCCCGATCCTCGTAGGGACGCAGACATTGCTCGAACACGCCGCAGGTCTCGCAGGAAAAATCGTAGTTGGGCATAGCTGGGCTCCGATCCAGGTTCTTTCCACCATCTGTAGCAGCCACGACGTCCGGAGTAAAGAGGCTCATCCCGGCACGAAGGTTTTCATACGGGGGGCCAAAGACTCCGCGCAACGTGCCTGCTACCGTCCTAACCGCGTATCGCTGCGAGCAGCAGGAAGCCACGGGTAGGATAATGTATGGCAGGTGGGTACAGAGAACGAGGAGGAGGCGCTGATGCCCGAGAACGTTTTCCCGCTAGACCAGAGCAAGTCGATGTTCGACCAGGAAGTCCCGGGGCACAACCGCTGGCACCCGGACATCCCGGAGGTGGCGACCGTGCAGCCGGGCACCGACTTCCGGATGGACTGCCGGGAGTGGACCGACGGCCAGGTAGGGAACACCGACGACGCCAACGACATCCGGGACATGGACCTCTCGTTCAACCATGTCCTCTCCGGGCCGGTCAACATAGCCGGTGCCGAGCCCGGAGACATCCTCGTGGTGGACATCCTCGATATGGGACCGCACCTGCCGGACACCGCCCCCGACGGGCTCGCCGGGGCCGGTTGGGGTTACACGGGCATCTTCGCCCGGGACAACGGCGGCGGTTTTCTTACCGACCACTTCCCCGACGCCCACAAAGCTGTGTGGGACTTCCACGGCATCTACGTTACCTCGCGGCACATCCCCGGCGTCCGCTTTGCCGGGATAGGCCATCCGGGACTCTTCGGCTGCGCCCCCTCCCACGACCTGCTGTCGCGGTGGAACCGCCGGGAGCAGGCGCTTATAGACACGAATCCGGACCGGGTGCCGCCGCTGGCGCTGCCGCCGGAGCCGGAGAACGCGCTGCTCGGCGGTTTGAGCGGGGACGCTTATGACCGGGCCGTAGGGGAAGCCTGCCGGACGGTCCCGCCGCGGGAGCACGGCGGGAACATGGACATAAAGAACCTTTCGCGCGGGGCGCGGGCTTACCTTCCCGTCTACGTTGAGGGCGGGAAGTTCTCGGTTGGGGATCTGCACTTCTCTCAGGGGGACGGTGAGATCTCCTTTTGCGGCGCTATAGAGATGGGCGGTTGGATCGAGTTCGGCGTCGACCTCATTAAAGGCGGCGTCGCCAAGTACGGTATGACCGCCCCATTCTTCAAGCTCGGTCCCATAGAGCCCCGCTACTCGGAGTTCCTGGCGTTTACCGGCATATCGGTAGACGAGGAGGGCAATAACCACTACATGGACGCCACCATCGCCTACCGGAACGCCTGCCTGAGCGCCATCGAGTACCTCACCAAGCTCGGCTACACCGGCGAACAGGCGTATTTGCTCCTCAGCGCGGCTCCCATAGAAGCCCGCTACAGCAGCGTGGTAGACATCCCGAACGCCTGCGCGACACTGTACCTTCCGACCGGTATCTTCGACTTTGACGTATACCCTTCCGACGCGGACCTCGTATCCCGGGACCTCGGAGAAGCTGCCTCGGCGACTTGATCTTCAAACTCCTGCTGGTGGCGGGCGGTGGCGGGATAGGAGCCGCCGCCCGTTTTTTAGTCGGCGAGTGGATGCAGTCGCTGTTCAAGGCGGGGTTCCCCTGGGGCACCTTTATCGCCAACGTCTCCGGGTCTTTCCTCATCGGCATCGTACTCGCCTTTTTTGAGGCCGACGTCATCTCTCCCGGAGCGCGGTTATTTCTCGCCGTCGGTGTCCTCGGCGGCTACACCACGTTCTCCACGTTTAGCTACGAAACCCTGGGACTCCTGACAAAAGGCCAACTCGGCCTTACCCTTTTTTACGTCCTGGGCCAGGTCACGCTCAGCCTGGCCGCCGTATACGCCGGGGTGTATATAGCCCGCAGCCTAGTTTGAGACAAACGTTACCGGGCTTCTAGCTGCGCAGGAGCGTGACTTTCCTGGGTGGCGAGGGCGGTGTGACGACCGGGATTCCTCTTCGGCCGTCCGGCCAGAGATAATCGCCCGCGCGACGCCTCCCGTTATCCGGCCGGTGGAACAGGACCACCGGTCTGCGGCAGGCGGCCGTCCGGGAAGAGGCGCTTGTAGATAACGCCGTGTACGCCCTTGTTAATGTCCACGACCTGGGAGACCTCGTAGTCGATGGCGATGCTCGCTAGAGAGTAGGCGTCCTCCGGGCTCAGGCCGCGGGTCTGGGTGAGGAAGGAGATGGTCTCCCTGACGGCTTCCTTCATTGCTTCGTCGAGGTCTTCGTCTATACCGGTCACGACGTAGGCTTCTTCGGTCTCGCCGAACGGGTTCTTCAGCAGCGGAATACCCTCTTCGGCCAGGCGGTCTTTTTTGTGCAGGATCACCTGGAAGGTCGGCGTTTGGGAGGTCTCTATAGCGGTCAGGCTCACCTCGCCGTTGCCCTGCGCAGCGTGGCCGTCGCTGGTGTACAGCAGCGCGCCCGGCACCTGCACCGGGTAGTAGGCCGTGGAGCCCGCGGTCATCAGGCGCTTTACGTCGAGGTTGCCCCCGTACACGTCCGGCGGCACGGAGTTGACCATCTCCGAGGTGTCCGGGGCGACGCCGACTATGCCCATAAAGGGCTTTAGCGGCACCTCGATGCCTTCTCCGGCCGGAAAGAACCCGACGCTGCGGTCGAGGTCGAAGGTGAGCAGATTGCCGTAGTAGGGGGCGCCGTTCAGCGGATATTCCTCTGGGAGCGATCCTTTGCCGTGGCGGGCGGAATTGACCCCGTAGTAGACGCGCGGCACTATCTCCAGACACCGCACCTCCAGGATGTCGCCGGGCTCGGCTCCCTCGATGGCGACCGGACCGGTCACGACGTGCGGTCCCGCGCCTTTCTGCTCGACCTCCTCGAAGACCATGAGCTGGTCGTCCAGAATGTCCACCACCGGGATGCCGCGCCCGGTAAAGAAGTCTACCGGGTTGCCCTGGTCCGGCAGGATGCCCTCGTGGGAGATCTGCTCTATGGTCACAAGATCCCCGGAACGCACGCTAAAAATGGGCTCCGCATCCCGGTTCGGTAGAAAGCCCCAACTTATGACCTCCGGCCGGTCGGAGCGCAAAAGGTGCGCCTCGCCCGCCGGCACCCGGGTGCCCGTGGTGTTGGCGACGTTCCCGTCGTAGGCGGTCGCGGCCGACGCTTCCTGGGCAGAGCCCCGCCCCGCCAGAACGCCTCCGAGGGTGAGCGAGCCGAGCAGACCTCCCGCCGCCCCGAGAAACTGGCTCCGGCTCAAGCCCCGCTTTAATCTCTCCGGTACATCATGATGCATGTAGTCCCCTCTCTCGCCGGAGCCTCGCGGCTACCGGGTAGTCTCTGAAGAGATGGTAGGGCGAAAGAGCGGTCTCTGGCTTTGGCCGGAGGTCCAGCATAACGGCTCTCGGAGCGTCGCGGGTTTATACAACTGCCGCATACGAGGGTGGTAGGCTCTACACGGTCACACCAGAGCTATACGAGGAGGCTTTCTTGGAGAATAACGGCAGGGTCGCGGCGGTACTAGGTGTAGGTCCGGGGCTCGGGGACGCCATAGCCCGGCGTTTTGCCCGCGAAGGCTTTGCGCTCGCCCTCCTGGCCCGCAGTGAGGAGAGCTTGCAGGTAACGCAGAAAGAGATAGAAGACGGCGGCGGCACCGCGCTCTCGGTGACGGCGGACGCGACGGACCCGGAGTCCGTGGCCGCGGCTTTCGAGCGGGTACGCAGCGAGCTCGGCGACCCGGAGGTCTTTGTCTACAACGCCGGGGCGTTTCAGATGGGCGGGGTGTTGGAGATCTCACCTGAACAGTTCGACTTCTGTATCCGCGCGAACTGCTCGGGAGGTTTCTACGGAACGCAGCAGGTTCTGCCAGCAATGGCCGAGGCCGGACGCGGTACAGTAATTTTTACCGGAGCGACGGCCTCGATGCGGGGTTCGGCGCGTTTCGCGGCGCTTTCCACGGGAAAGTTCGCGTTGCGGGCGCTAGCGCAGTCGACAGCCCGGGAGTTCGGGCCGCAAGGCGTACACGTGGCGCACGTCGTGATAGACGGCCAGATCAACACTCCGAGGTTCCGCGAAGCAGCCCCGGACCGGGACGAGAGCACCGCCCTCTCACCCGAAGCCATAGCCGAAACCTACTGGCAACTCTACGTCCAAGATCCTACTGCCTGGACCCTGGAACTCGACCTGCGTCCCTCAGCAGAAAGCTTCTAGCCCGGCGCTCTACCGCCGCCCGCGGACCCTTCCAGCCATCGACTCGAAAGCCGATACCTCGGTCGTATCGTCGAGTGGTTCGAGTTCGGCGGTGTCGTCTACCTGACGGAGGGCGTTCAGGATAAGTTCGTCCGTGAGCCAGGGGTTCTTCGGCAACAATGAACCGTGGAGGTAGGTACCGTAGGCGTTCAGGCGGCGGGCGCCCTCGGTGCCGTCCTCGCCGTTGTTGCCGTATCCTGATGTGACTTCGCCTAGAGGCTCGGCGTTATCCCCGAGGTACGTCCGGCCGCCGTGGTTCTCGAAACCTACTATCTCCCGCTCGTCGCCACTTTCCGGAGCCCGGACGCGGACCAATACGTTGCCGATAAGCCGTTCTTCTTCCGGTTTGCGCGGCTCGGTGTGGAGGTCCATGATCCCGACCCCCGGCAACTTCTCCCCTTCCGGCGTCTCATAGTAATGCCCCATTAACTGATAACCGCCACAGACGCCTAGAACCACGCCGCCATCCTCGACTATCGCCCGCAGATCCGCGCCCTTGGTGCCGGAGAGGTCGTCGGCCAGAAGCGCCTGCTCCCGGTCCTGCCCGCCACCGAACAGGAACAGGTCGAGCCCCGTCGGGCGGATAGACTCCCCGAGCCCCACGTCCACGACCTCGACGTCTATGCCGCGCCACTCGCAGCGCTTCTTAATGGAGATAACGTTCCCCCGGTCGCCATAGAGGTTCATCATGTCCGCGTAGAGATGGTGAATAGTTAGCTTGTTCTGTCTTTTACTCAAAAATTCTCTCCAAAGTTAGAATCTACTTGCTCATGCTGGCTAGTAAGAGAGTGTCTCAAACTCACGAATAACCTTTTCAACATGACCGCTCATAAGATCAATAGCACTGACTAACGGCAACAATGACAATACAGGTTCTTCGGACTGCCCGTCAGGAGCAGAACCAGAGTAAGGAAAACATATACCAGGTGTATGGTAGCCTGCTACTTCCATGTTTCGTTGGATGGTAGACGGGACCACCTTAAATCGTGCAGTCTCTGTACTTGGTTCAAGAATTTCCCTGAAACCTGCATGACAAAAGTTGGTGATGGTCGCCTCTTCACCGAAAATCTCGGTGGTATTGATGTGGGTCCGAAAGAAGATAGCGAGCGCGGGCACCACTACTCGATGTTTATCCTCGTTGGAAAACTTTTGTAGCCAGGAGAAAGGATGAACAGCGAAATTGCCGTAAGTAATTGGTCCATTGTAAGGTTGATACTGCTCGATGATCGCCCGATGGTCGGGGCAAACGTGCTGTAAAGCCCTGTCTTTGGCGAAATCTTCGGGTAGAGTTTTGGAGTGAGGTCGCTCATTTGTAAGGGGAAACTGGACCTGCCTGGGATTTTCGGGCTCGTCTCCCCGGCAGTAAAAGAGGGCGAGTTGCCAGACAAGATGGTCGAGCGCTCCCCTGAGGTTATGGACCACGTCTCCCGTGATAAGGCCCCAACGACGGAGTCGCTCTTCCGGGAGAGCTTCTTTAGTCCTAACGACATGGTCCCCGCTTTGGTGGTCGAAACGTAAGCTTACATCTATCCGGTTGCCTAACGGGACCTTAGCACGCTCTCCGCTGATGGTGCCAACCTCGCCCTCAAGGGTATCGCGATGCTCTTTAGCCCGGCCGATCTTTGCCCAACACCCGCTAAAGTCTGGCTGGTAACTCATGACCTATAGAGTAGAGTCCTCAAGCAATCCACACAAGCTCCATCTAGTCCTCCCAGAACGGGTGCGTGTATCCGAGGTCGCTCAGGGTTTTGCGGATCTCCAGCATCGCTGTGTACGTCGGCAATACATAAAGCGTCTCGCCCGCCGGGGTGGCTTCCAGGGCGGCTTTTATCGCTTCGCGGCGGTCCGGTATTACGGGGCCTACCGGCAGGTCGGCGTACTTCAGGCGTACGGCCATATCTCTGGCCCTTATGCCGCTGACCGTGAAAGGCGCAGAGTTTCCCTGACCGTCAGCAAAAGCTTCGGAGAGCATCTCGAAGTCTACGTCCCACAGCCAGGATACGTCCCGGCCGTCGGCGTCTCTGTCGTTTATGGCGAAGAGGACATTGCGGGCCTCCTCTCCGGAGCCGACGACGAAGGTGCGTAGGATCTCATTAAAGCCCACCGGGTTTTTTATGAGCAGCAGGAAAGCCTCTTTATCCCCGGCCTGGACCCTCTCGACCCGTCCGAACGCCCCGCCGAAACTCTCTATGCCCCGCACGATCTCCGCGAGCCCACACCCCGCCTCCCCGGCGACCGCCGCCGCCGCGAGCGCGTTGTAAACGTTGTACAGCCCCGGCAACTCCAGCCGGATTTCTTTCTCACCCGCCGGGGTTGAGAGCAGGAAGTCCGTGCCCTTCGGCCCATCCATCCGCACCTGAGAAGCACGATAAGCCGGAGCGGGACGGCTAAAGTCGCAATTCGGGCAGTCGTAGACCCCGACGTGCCCGAGGTACACGGTCTCGTACTCTAAGGGTGTGCCGCAGACCGGGCAGTCCTTGGAGTCGGCGACGTGCTGGAGGGCTCCGGTGTCGAGCGCGGGCTCGTCCACCCCGAAGTACACCGGGTTCGCCGACGAACGTCCGAGGCTCGCCACGAGCGGGTCGTCGGCGTTTAAGATCACCGCGCCGTCCGGCGGCAGGTGCTCGAAGGCCGAAGCGATGACTTTCCCGGTGTAGGCTAACTCCCCGTAGCGGTCGAGCTGGTCGCGGAACAGGTTCAGGACGGCTAGCAGCTTCAGGTCCGCTTCGGCGGCGACCTTCGGCACGCTGGCCTCGTCCACCTCAAAAAGGCCGACTTCCGCGGACGGGTTGCCGGAGAGGTCGGCATCCGCGACGAGCGCGGCGGTTACGCCGGTTATGAGGTTCGCGCCGGTGGAGTTGTTGACCGCCCGCAGACCGGCGGCCCGGAAGATGTTGCTCACCATCCGGGTGGTTGTGGTCTTGCCGTTAGTCCCCGTAAGCGCCACCGACCCCGCGGACAGCTGCCGCGAGAGCTTCGCCAGGACTTGCGGGTCCACCCTCCGGGCCACAACACCCGGCACCGTAGAGCCCCCGCCGGCCCGCAACCGCCGGCTCGCGAACTGGGCCGCCCGGGCAGCGAGGATAGCCACCGACAGCCGGGCTTTGTCGAAAATACTCACGGAGGAGATTATATCCGGCTCCGAGTCCGGATTTTCGTTTCAGGCTATGCTTTGGCAGAGGTATAGAATTCGTCGACCTAGCATTCGTAGCGGACTACAGCAGGCCGCGGAAGTTTTGACTTCCACACCTAATTCTTGCTGAAGTGCTGACGGCTCGCCAGGCTCAAGCCCGAGGCTATCAGAACCGTTTCTATCAGGAGCGTTCCTTTTCGCAGGAACGCCCGGGAGGTTTAATGCCGGGAAGTTTGCGGAACGGGATCTTGCTGACCATCAGCGCGCTGAGTAGCAGGACGGAGACCAGCACGAAAGCTCGCGGGAAGTCCAGCGCCGCGAGCCCGGAAAGCACCACCCCGGCGGGTGGTATGGGGAGCCCGATAAAGTATTCAGGACTCTTAACCAGCAGGAAGCGGGCCAGGCGCAGGGCTCCGCACACGACGTAGAGGAGGCAGGTCGCGACACCCGCCACCGGCCAGGCGTGGAGCGCGGCCAGGTACAGGGCGACCGCCGGAGCGACGCCGAAGGAGACCAGGTCCGCTAAAGAGTCCAGGTTGCCGCCGAACTCGCCGTCGGACGCACTATTGCGGGCCACGGCCCCGTCGAGAAGGTCCAGTACGGCGGCAACGAGGACAAGTGTCGCGGCCTGGACGTAGCTCCCCCCGATGGCGAGGAGTACGGCCAGGAAACCAGCCGCCAGGTTGCCGCAGGTGATAAAGACGGGGAGTGGAGAGGTCTTCACGTCAGCGGGTATCGTAGTAGCGGGCGATGGGTGTGAGGCCGGCCCGGAGGCGGTCGCCGGGGGTCACGAGGAACTTTACCGCGCCCGGAGGGAACAGGACGTCCGTGCGGGAGCCGAAGTGGATCAGGCCGATCCGGGCTCCGGCGCCGACGCTATCTCCTTCCTCGACCCAGGGTGTGATGCGGCGGGCGATCATACCCGCCCGCTGCACGACGACCAGCACTCCCCTCTCCCCCCTGAACAAAGTGCGGTTGCTGTAGTTATCCTCCACCCCGCTAAATAGCGCCGGCGCGAACCCGCCTTTACTCCGCTCCATCTTCTCTACCCGACCCGCGAACGGGCTCCGGTTGACGTGGACGTTGTGCAAGTTTAAAAAGACGCTCACACGTCCGGCCCGTCCACCGGACATCCAGGGCTCATCCACCTCGTCGACCGCCGTCACCAACCCATCAGCGGCAGCGTAAGCTATGCCTGGTTCCGGTTTTAATGGCCGGTCCGGGTCCCGGAAAAACAGCAACCCGAGGCCCGCGGAGCCGAGAAGGCACCACCCGGCCCGCTGCAGTCCGGGACGTCTGGTAATCAGACCGGCGAGCAACGCTAAAGTCCCCAGGAGCAGGGGCCACGTCACGTACCTCCGGGCTACTTCCCAGCTCCGGCGGGTCATGCCTTCTCCCTTTCGCCGGGGTCTTCGCAGGCGTAGAGAAAAGCGGGCGGCACGTTGAGCGGCGAGATGCGCCGCCGTATCCTGGAGAATCGGCGGCGCAGGTACGGCAGGACCCTGGGCGAGTACTGGAGGACCAGCATCACGCCGCCGGGTGAGAGGTTCTGATGCGAGATATCCAGTAGTCGCTCCCGGAGCGGGGCCGGGAAGGTGGTAAAGGGCAGGCTGGAGACGAGCACATCGGCCGTCTCACCTTCCAGATACGCCCCGACGTTCTCCGCCGAGTCACTTATTACCCGCAGACGCGGGTCTTGGAGCCGCCGCGAGACCGCCGAGGCCAGCTTCGAGTCTATCTCGAAGGCTAGAAAGGTCGCGTCCGGCCCGAGCCGGGCGAGGATCTCCTGCGTGTAGACACCCGTCCCGACGCCGAACTCGACCACGACGCGGGCCGCCGGCAGGTCTCCAAGATCCAGGAGGTCCCGCACCGCCCGCCGCGAAGTCGGCCAGACGGCCCCGACCTGCCGCGGCTGGGCCAGCATCGAACGTACGAACAATATCCGGCGGGTCAGGTCTTCTCTCAACCCGCTCTTTCTAATATTTGGCAAGGTTTCCCCCTCACAGAATTATCAGACCGCACCAAAAACCCGGAAGCGGTCTTCAGGTAACTCTAACCGGCGGCGAAACCCGTATCAAGCTCGCACAACCAGTATCCCGGTAACGCCCGTGTAACCTTTCGCTGACCCCCGGCGGCTCCGCACCTACAATTCTTTCCATGCTGGACGGACGAAAGAAGAATAGGCCGAAAAAGCTCGGAGGGCGCGCGCTGGTCGTCGGAGCGGGCATGTCCGGGTTGCTTTCGGCGCGGGTTCTCGCGGAGCACTTCGAGAGGGTAACGGTCCTGGACCGCGACCGGCTGCCCGAAGCTCCCGCTCCCCGCAAGGGCGTGCCACAGGACCGCCACCTGCACAGCCTGGCGGTGCGCGGCTCGGAGCTTCTGGAAGACTTCTTCCCGGGGCTAGATGGAGAGCTGGCCGCCAACGGGTGCCCCGCCGTGGACCAGGCCAGCGACACCATAACCGACGTACCCTCCGGGCGGCTCCCGAGGTTCCGGTCCGGCGTGGTGATGCGGGCTGCAAGCCGGGACCTTCTGGAGTGGCGGGTCCGGCGGCGCCTCTCCGGAGACCCGAGGATAAAGTTCGTCCCGAACCGCGAGGCGACCGGTCTCCTCTACGACAAGTTTGTAGGGAGGGTCACGGGGGTCTCGACGCGCGAGCGGGGCGGTGACGGGCAGGAGGATTTCGCGGCGGACCTCGTCGTGGACGCCTCCGGGCAGGCATCCCGGACGCCCCGGTGGCTAGCGGAGCTTGGCCTGGAGGTCCCGCGCGAGACGGTAGTGGATGCCGGTCTCGGGTACGCCACGCGGTGGTACAAGGTGCCGGAGGACTTCGACGGGGATTGGAAAAGCCTGGCGGTACTTCCGAAATGGCCCGAAGCACCGCGCGGCGGGTCTCTGAGGAGGGTAGAGGGAAACCGGTGGACGGCGGTTCTGGTCGGGATCGGGGCGCGTAACCAGCCGCCGACGGACCCCGACTCGTTCCTGGACTTCGCGCAGAGCCTCCCGAGCCCCATCCTAGCCGACGCCCTCGAAAAAGCCGCGCCGATCTCCCGGGTCTACGGCTACCGCCGCACCGCCAACCGCCGCCGCCACTATGAAAAACTAAACGCGCTGCCGGAGAACCTGCTAATTACCGGCGACGCCGCCTGCGTGATGAACCCATCCTACGGACAGGGCATGACCCTCGCCGCACTCTCCGCGAAGGCCCTCGGAAAGAGCCTCCGTGGAAGCCGGCGCGACCTGACCGGGCTCGGCAGGGAGTTCCACCGGCGGCAGACAAAGGCCGTAGCCCCGAGCTGGACCACGACGACGAGCAGCGACGCCCAGTGGTCCGCCGAGAGCCTGGAGGACCTGGGACCGTTAGGGAAGCTCCTGCACCGCGTCTCCACAGAAGTCTTCCGGTTGGCGGTCGAGGACCCGGAGGTTACCCGGACCCTACTGGAAGTAAAGAACTTGCTAAGACCGCCCCGGTCGCTGCTGCGCCCCGGCATCCTCCTCCCGGCGCTCCGCCGGACGCTCATCAGCTACCGCGGTTCCGAAAGTCCCGGAGATGTGCCTCGCCCAACCGGTGAGCCGCGAGACCGGGTGCTGCACTAGAGACTGTCCTGGTATATAGTTATCTCCGTTATTTAAACTGTGCGTTTGGGAGCGGTGATGCGCGTCCGCGAGACCCTGTGGCTGGTGGTCTTAGTCCTGCTGTTCGCCGGCTGCGGCAACGACACTGTAGACAATTCCGTAGATTTCGGCCCGCCCATGACTTCGGGTGAGACACCCGAGCGGGAAAGCGCGAGGGTCATCGCCCGTGGCTCCATACCGGCTCCGCAGGCTTTCCGGTTCGATAACCCCTTCTCGTCCGTGAGCTTCGGCGAAGGGTCTCTTTGGGCGACGGAGTTGCTGCCCGTGGAAAACTTCGAGTGCAATGACACGGGCATCAGACGGTTCGGCAGTGTAGACGGAGTGCCCGTGGAATCTGTAGCCTGCGCGGCACCGAGGAGGGAGATTTTGAGGAGGTTGGACCCGGAGACCCTGGAGGTGGGGCCACGGGTACTGCCGGAGGACGTCTACGGCCGGGCGGCGTTCGGCGCGGGGTCGGTCTGGATACCCCGGTTTGGCGGCGAGTCCGGTGAGGATGCCGTGCTGCGTCTCGACCCGGATACGAGCGAGATAACCCGGGAGTTCCCCGTGGAGTCGCCGCTTAGCGTAGCCTTCGGTCAGGGTACGGTCTGGGTCGCGGGGGACTACGGCACCGTCTACCGCATAGGTCCGGAGACTAACGCGGCCGTTGGCGAGACCCGGGTGAGCGATGGGTACATCCGGGACCTGGCGGTAGGCGCGGGGGCTGTGTGGGTAGCGAGCGAGAACCCCGGGCCGGGAGAGAAGACAAACTCTTCGGGTAACGAACTTGTACGCCTGGATCGCGAGACCGGTGAGGTGACGGCAAGGACTCCGGTAGGGAACGTCGGCGAGCTGGGCGGCGCGAGCGGCGTGGCGGCCGGCGAGGGGGCGGTGTGGGTTACGAACACGGACGATGAGGTACTGAGGGTGGACCCCGAGACCGGTGCGGTCGCGGCCCGGCTGGACCTGGAAGGGTGCTCTGACATAGCTACCTCCCCGGGGGCCGTTTGGGCGGCGTGCACTACCAGCGAAGGCTCTCTCGACACCACCCGGCTTGTAAGGATCAAGCCCGAGACCAATGAGGTAACCGGGTCGGTGGAAGTCGAGGGATACTCACCGTACGGTCTGGAGGTTGGGGGCGGGGCAGTGTGGTTCACGGCATCCGGTCCGGAGGATTCCGGGGGAGTTCTGATCCGGGTCCCGCTGTAGGGTTGCGCTGCGGGCGTAATCGGACGCGGATAACCTAACCGTTTGACGGATGTTTCCTCTACAAAACTGCGGTACAAATACCGGATGGACGTATTCGAGAACCTTTCGGCAAGCTCCCGGGTCGAGCGGGGAGCGCTCGACGACTACTCCCGGGTAATAAGGGACGTGACCGAGAGCCTGGAGCCCGCCGTGCTCTCCGTGGGGTCTTCGGGCGGGCAGGGCGGCGGCAGCGGGGTCGTGGTCGGGACCGAAGGCTCCTCGGCGACCGCCGTTACGAACAGCCACGTCGTGCGCGGCCTCCAGCAGCAGGATAGCGGCATCCGGGTCACGGTCTCGGGCGGGGAGCCGGTCGCGGCCGAGGTCCTGGGCGACGACCCGCCGAGCGACCTCGCGGTGGTGCGCTTTGACGCCGGGGAAGAGACGCCCGTAGCCACGCTCGGGGAGGCTGGGAACCTGGTCGTTGGACAACTCGTCGTGGCTATCGGGAACCCGCTGGGCTTTCAGCGGAGTACGACGGCCGGGGTGGTGAGCGCGCTCGGGCGGTCCTTGCGGGGCCAGGGGGGGCGGTTGATCGAGAACGTGGTCCAGACGGACGCCGCGATCAACCCGGGCAACTCCGGGGGGCCGCTAGCCGATTCCGCCGGCAGGGTCATCGGGATCAACACGGCCATTATCGGCGGGGCCCAGGGTATAGGGTTCGCCGTCCCGGTCTCGGCCACGTTCCGGCGGGTAGTATTCACCCTCGTGACCGAAGGCCGGGTGCGCCGGGCCTACCTCGGCGTCATGGCCCAGAGCCGGCCGGCCCGCGCCACTGCGAGCGACGGCGGTAGCCAGACCCCCGGAGGCGGGGCGGGCGTGGAAAGCGTTACGCCGAACAGCCCGGCGGAGAGGGCCGGCGTCCGGCGGGGAGACGTGATCGTCGGTTTCCGGGACGAGCCCGTAAACTCGACCGACGAGCTCCTGAGCCTCCTGGATGCCCCGGCTATCGGGAACGACGCCCCGCTGCGGGTCCTGCGCAGCCGCCGGGAACTTACGCTCCAGGTACGCCCGCAAGAACAGCCCGAGCAGTAGAACGGAGTACAGATGCCCGACGTGTCGCTGATAGTAAAAGACCTGAACAGCCCGGAAGACGCCGAACGGCTGGAGCGGGCGCTAGGACGCCTGGAGCCCGTGAACCTGGTAAACGTGGACTCCGAAAAAGGTCTCGTGGCAGTCTCCTACGACGGCGGTGACGCCGAGCTAGAAAGCATCGGTCGCGCGGTCCGGGAAGCCGGTCACGACTTCGAGCTTTCTCCCGGCGCGGGTCGCGTGGGAGACTAGACACCTCCGCGGGCTCCGGCTACTTTACGGTGCGCCGCCGGGAGCGGCGGGTCCACCACACGGCAAAGGCTATAAACACGGCGGTAGCGGTGAGGCCGACCGGGCGCTCTACGCCTTGGAGGGCGTCGCCGAGGAGGTTGTGGATTATGTCGTCTTCAAGGAACATCTCGACGGCGACGTAGAAGAGTATTCCGGAGCCAGCGTAGACCAGCCACTTAAAGCGGTCCAGGAGGCGGCTGAGGAGGGTACTGCCCCAAACTATAAGCGGGATGGTCAGGGCGAGGCCAAAGACCAGCAGCCAGAGGTTGCCGCCGGAGACGCCTACGAGGGCGACCACGTTGTCGAGGGACATTACGAGGTCGGCTATGATAATTATCCGGATCGCCTCCCAGACGTTGCCGCCGGCCTTTACATTGCTCTCGGACTCATCCCCCGGAGAGTCGTTGAGTAGTTTCCAGGAGATCCAGACGAGTAGCAGGGCGGCCGCGGCCTGGAGGAGCGGCACCAGGAGCAGGTAGGTAACGACGGCCGCAAAAACGAGCCTCATAGCCACCGCCCCAGTCGCGCCCCAGAAGATGGCCCGCCGGCGGGTCGCGCCTTTTAGCCCGCGGACGGCCAGGGCTATGACGACCGCGTTGTCGCCGGAGAGTATGAGGTCGATGGCGAGCACCCCGAGAAACCTGGTGAGTAACTCGCCGCTAAAAAAGTCGAACAAACCCCGTCCTTCCGCGAGACTCCTCGCGCTCCGTAAGGTTAGACGCTACCCCTGGACAACCCGCACAGTTTAACGCTTATCGGCGGTCGGATTACCAGGGCCGGAGTCTCTATTTAGTTTCTGGTGCGGAAGTAGTGAGGTGAGCGCTAGCGACGGTCACGTGTTCGACCGTGCTGGCCTGGCCTGGTCATCCAGAATTTTGCCAGAGAATGTGTAGTGGTTCTAAAGTTATCACTCACAGCGCCGGGCAAAAGGCTTGAGCCTTACGCCCGACGAGCCGTCAGCACTTCAGCTTGCCAGTAGTTCAGCAAGAACAAGCCTCCTGAAAGCGCGGAGGGTCGATACTTCCGTAACCCGCTGTCAGTATGCCCCAGCCGCCCCACCGCTCGAATCCTTCTTCACCGTGTTCGCGACATCTTCCGAGGTGGCCTCGCTACTTGAGCACGCTGATCCGGCCTTCGGAGCCGGTCCGTAACCCTTGTCCCCGCTTGAACCAGTACTGTTTCTGTTACTTTCCTCAGCTGCGTCGTTTGCGTCGATCATCTGCGTTTGTATGAACCGGCGGTAGGTACTATCCGTTTCCATCAGTTCTTGATGAGTGCCGGTGTCCTCGATCTTTTCCTCGCCGAAAACGATTATCTTGTCAGCTTCCCTTACGGTCGATAGCCTATGTGCGATCGCCACTACAGCGCACTGCTCACGAACCCGGGAGATCGTATCTCTCAGCGTCCGCTCGCTCTCGGCATCTAGCTGAGAGGTCACCTCGTCCAATAACAACAACTGCGGCCGAGTCAGCAATGTCCGGGCGACGGCCACTCTCTGCCGTTCTCCCCCACTGAGAAGCACGCCATCGTCGCCAACCTCCGTGTCGAGACCTTCCGGCAGTCGCTCTACGACTCGGCGCAGATTGGCTAGCTCGATCACCTCATCCAGCTCTTCCGGGGTCGCATCGGGCCGAGCGTAGAGGATGTTCTCCCGCACGGTGCCGGCCATGATCGGCGACTCCTGTTGAACGTAGCCTATCTCATCGCGTAGCTTGCCCAGGGGGATCCGGCGCAGATCGCATCCTCCAAAATATATCGTCCCGGAGTCCGGCGAGTAAAAGCGTTCCAATAAAGCGAAGACCGTGGACTTGCCGGCGCCTGACGGCCCGACCAACGCCGTTAGGGCACGGTCGGGAATCTCGAACGACGCTTTTTGCAGCACGACACGCTCCGGATGGTAGCCGAAGCTCACCCCCTTAAAGCGCACCAACGGATCTACCGCAGACCGCCCTCGCTCTTTGCTCTCCCCTTCGTGGTGTGGGGAACGTCCATTAGACGCGGACTGAGGCTGAGTCCCCAATTTCTGTATCTCCTCCTCGACCGGCGCATCCAGGATTTCCTTGACACGACCAACGGCGGCAAGCCCTTGCTGCACATTGGTGAAAGAAACGAACAACAGTACCAGGGGCGTGGTCAAATAGAGTAAGTACAGCAGGAAAGTCACTAATTCTTCCAGGGCAAGTTGTCCGGAAGCCAGCCGCGCTCCGCCGACACCTAGAACGATCACGAACGAACCCTGCAAAGCTATGTTGGTAGCAGGCGAAATGATAGCTTCGTAACCTGCTACACGAACCCCGGCATCGTAGGCGTCTCGCGCCCGCTCGGAGATTTTTTTCTCCTCTCGCTCCTCGGCCCGGCTTATCTTTACTGTACGCAGGGCGCTCAGGGCGCGCTCCAGCGCGGCTGCCATCGAGCCCAGGCTTTGTTGTGCTTGCTCGGTCGCCCGCCGGATTCCGGTAGCAACCAGCAGGATCATGGCTGTTGCCACCGCCACGCACGAGACCGCAACCAGGAGCAAGAGCCAGTCTATGATCGCCATGAACACCAGAGCCCCGACGAAGATGATGACCCCGACGAACACGTTAGCCAGACTCTCGGAGAGGGCCGTCTTTAGCAACGTGGTGTCAGTACCTACCCGGGAGAGCAGATCCCCGGTCCGGTGACGGTCGTGGTTGGTGACGGTCAGCCGGAGAAGCTTACCCACCAGCGTCCTACGAACGCCGAAGATAATGCCCTCGCCGGTTCTACCCATGAGAAAGGCTTGCAGGCCGGAGAGAAGCCCGTCTACAACGAATAGAACGATTAGCAAGGTCGCGGGACCCGCCACCGATGCCTCCGTGCGGACCGCCTCGAGGATGCCACCTACCGCCAACGGTTGAGCCAGAGCCGCCAGAGATCCTAAGATACCCAGCACCAACGCTGCAGCGATGGACGCCCGGTGCGGAGCGGCGAAGGCGAGCATCTCGCGTATGGTAGCTTGAGGGGCGACTTCTTCCGGTATGGAGTTGTCTTTAGACTCGCCTGCGGTGACCGTGCCTGGGTTCTCGTACCCCTTTGTACTCACGTTTAGCTCCTACCCACTCTGTTCGTCGAGGTATCGCTATCTGGAGCCCGCCCGTCGATCCACCGCTGCAGGGATTCGGCCATGAACCCGGAACTCTCCTGTCCGTAAAGCTCCTTTTTACGCTTCCTCAAAAGCTCCCCGCATCGCCTCTGTGCCGGAGAAAAGCTCCTTTGAATCAATCTGACAGCCATCCGTAGAATTGGATCCCCCGGTGGTATGTGGTTTCGTCTGAGGACCTGCTCCCACCACTGGTTAAGCCGCTGCTCGGATATGGAGTGCTCTTGCTCGTAGAGCAGGTAGTCTTCTACCAAGCGCTCGACCTCCAGATCGTCCTCCGGAAGGTCGTGCAGGGCGGACCATCGCTCGGCCATCTCTTCGGTACGGCGCTCGGTTTCGGAGGAGGTCTCCTGTGGCATCTCAGCCTGCAGTACGTCCCGTAGCAGACCTACGTAGCGGGTGGGCCACCGGAAGGCACCCATTAGTGCCCCAAGCTTGTGCTCGTAAGCGTTGGCTTTGTTATCAGAGGTTTTTGCGCTCTGGAATACCTCGGCTAGTTCTTCTGGCAGGGATCGGTCAGAGCAGGGAGTGCCATCAAGCAGTCGCTCGAAGTCCCCGGTCCGCAAGGTATCCTCGATCCGCTCTTTTGCGGCATCTAGTTCCGCTACCTGTGCTGACAGGTCTTCGAGCCTCGACTCCAGGGCCTCCTTCAGCGCGCCGCCCTCCTCGTCACCGCTGCGGCTGTTCAAGATGCAACGTATCTGGGATACTGGAAGCCCCAAAGAGCGGAGACGCAAGATGCGGCCGAGTGAGATCAGGTCCGCCTCACCGTAGAGTCGGTATCCAGCCTCTGAGCGCGCGGGTTCTTTCAGAAGCTTAACCTCATGGTAAAAACGCACGGCGTTTGGGGTGGTGCCAGCGAGTTCGGCGAGTTCCCCGATTCTGAGCATTTGCCTCATGCCTGCGGCCTCCTTTGATGACTTATTCTAAAGCTACACCTTAGTGCAGGGTGAAAGTCAAGAAGCTTGTAAATGCCACCGAACATGTAGTATGTGCAATTCTTTTTACACCAGAAATTGTCTAGTAACGTGTATTTTTTGTAGCATAAACTTCAGTGGGAGGTGTTGCCGCCCCCCCGTGTAGCTATTAGGGAGGCTACGATGGAGATTGCCAGGATGGCGGCTATCGGGAGCAGCGAGGCGAGGATGGGCAGGTGGACGTCGAAGCCTTCCAGCAGGAACTTCGCACCGACAAAGATCAGGATCAGCGCGAGGCCGTAGTGCAGGTATGTAAAACGGTCGATCAAACCTTCCAGCGCAAAGTACAAAGCTCGCAGCCCGAGAACGGCAAAGGCGATCGACGAGTACGCCACAAAGGTATTCGAGGTGAGAGAGAGCACCGCTGGCACGGAGTCCACGGCAAAGAGAAGGTCCGAAGCCTCGATGACGACGAGCGTAGCCAGGAGCGGCGTGGCGTAGTTCTTGCCGCCGTCCTGGATGATAAAGTGGTCACCGCGGTAGTCGTTGGTAAACGGCAGAAAGCGACGGAGGAAGTTCAGAACCCGGTTATTTTCAGGGTGTACCTCCTCGCCCCCGCTATCGCGGAACATCCTGATACCCGTAAAGATAAGAAAGGCTCCGAAAACAAAGACGAGCCAGCTAAAAGCCGAGAGCAGGGAGATGCCGACTACGACAAAGAGTGCCCGGAACACGAGCGCGCCCATCACGCCCCAGAACAGCACGTGGTAGCGGTACTCCTCCGGCACGGCGAAGGAAGAGAAGATCACGGCCCACACAAAGACGTTGTCCAGCGAGAGGGACCACTCAACCAGATAAGCGGCCAGATACTCTCCAGCAACCGCCGGACCCGCCAGAAACCAGATAAACCCCCCGAATGCCAGGGACACGGAGATCCAGAACGCCGTCATCCGCAGCGCCTCCGCAAAAGGAATTTTCTTGGCGTCCCGGTGGAGTATGAAAAGGTCTATAAAGAGCAGGCTGGCTACCAGGCCGGCAAATACAAACCAGGCCCAGACCGGGAAGTTTACGCTCGCCGCGGCGTCTCCGCCCCCCACTAACCTTTCTCCCGGCTGTAGAATCTCCCGTGACGCCGGACGCCGCCAATCCCCGGAGCCGTCGCCAGGGGAGTCACAGGTTCGACCTCGTCAACATCATACGTGCACGTCCTTTATTGAAAATCATTTAGGATTCTAACTGGTAAGCCTACTGCAAGCGACCGCTAGAGAGCCTGGAAAGAGAAACATGGGGAAATTAGAAGAACTGCTAGAAGCCGTCGCCAGCGGCGGGTTATCTCCCGGTGAGGCCAGGGAACGCCTCCGGACCGGCGAGGTCCGTTACCTGGAGGAGTTCGCCGCGCTCGATACCGGGCGGGCGGCGCGCAAGGGCGTACCGGAGGTAGTCTACGCGCCCGGCAAGACCGCCGAGCAGGTAGCCCGCATCTCCGAAGCTCTGCTGGAGTCCGGCGGGCGGGTAATAGTCAGTGGTCCGGGTCCGGAGCAGGAAGCGGAGCTACAACGACGGCTACTGGGCGTCGAGTCGTCGCGGGCGGGGCGGTCCCTCGTACTCGGTTCCGGAGAACCGGAACTCTCCGGCGGGCGTGTGGCGGCGATAAGCGCGGGCACCTCGGACCTTCCGGCGCTGGAAGAAGCGGTCGCGGTCGCCCGGGAGATGGGCGTCGCGGTAAAAAGCTTTAACGACGTCGGGGTGGCCGGCATCCACCGGCTCTCGGGGCCGATAGAAGACATCCGGAGCTTCGACCCCGACTGCCTGATAGTGGCCGCCGGGATGGAGGGCGCGCTGCCAACCGTGGTCTCGGCGCTTGTGACCGTGCCCGTGATCGGTCTTCCGACCTCGACCGGCTACGGTCTCGGCGGCGACGGAACAGCCGCCATCCTCGGGATGCTCCAGAGCTGCTCCCCGGGCCTCTCGGTGGTCAACATAGACAACGGCGTCGGAGCCGGAGCAATGGCGGCCCTTATCGCCAACCGCGCGGCCCAGAGGGTATCCGGGGCATCCGGGACAGAAACCTGATGCGGACCTTCGTGGGCATCTTCCCCCCACCCGAAGTCCGGGAAGCGGCGCTCGCCAGAGCCCGCAAGCTATCCGTCTCGGGAGGTGTGCGCTGGATCAGACTATCCAACATCCACCTGACTCTGAAGTTCCTCGGAGACACGCCGGAAGACCTGCTGCCCAGAGTCCGGGAATTCTTAGAAGGTCTGCGGAACATACGGGCCATTTAGCGTCCGGCTCTCGGGTTTCGGAGGCTTTCCGTCCGAAAAACGCGCCCGCGTACTGTGGGCCGGGGTCGGCGAGGGAACTGAGAAGCTGGGTGCCCTCGCTGCCACCCTCGAAGACGCTCTAGCTTCCGCCGGTCTTCCCCGAGATCCCGTAGACAGAGGTTACGTACCGCACCTGACGATCGGGCGCTGTGCCCGGCAGCCGGTCAGGCTGGAGGTCGTGGGGGACGCACCGGAGGTTGCGAATTTCCGGGTGCGGGAAGTACTTCTGGTAAAAAGCGAGCTTTCGAGGGCCGGAGCCATTTACTCGGTCCTCGGGAGTTATCCGCTATCCAGGGTCTCAGCCCCCGAAGCCGCCGATAGAGAATAGCGGTCCGATAGACATGATGACGAACAGCAGGATCAGGATCATAACCACCATCATGATGAAGTTGTTCCCGCTCATCTCACCGCGCCTTTCGCTGAAAATACCAATCTCCGCCGTGCCGCGCATTCTAAACAGCCACAGCCGGAACTACCAGTAGGGTACCACCCGTTTGCGGTCCGGCCGGTGAATAATGCCCACCCTCCGGTTCCCGCCGGCCGGGCGGCGGGGAATACAGGCTGGTATCCTCCGGTGAACGATGGTAGCCCGGCGTCTACACCTGATCCTCAACCCGGCCGCCAACCGGCAAAAGTCCGGGAACCGGCGAGACGGCATATCCTCGTTCCTCGGCGGACACGGCATCGAGCTGGTGTGGCACGTCACGGAGGGCCCGGAACACGCGGGCAACATCGTCAAAAGCCTGCCGGAAGACGAGGTCGTGGTCGCGGTCGGCGGCGACGGGACGGTGCACGAGGTCGCCGCAGCCTGCGTGGGAACAGACCGAGTAATGGGCATCCTGCCAGCCGGCAGCGGCAACGATTACGTAAAGGCTTTGGGTATCGGGACGAACCTTCGCCGGGCGCTGGATGCGCTGGTCCGGGGAGGCGTGCGCCGGGTGGACGCCGGAGAGACCGGCGGGACGCTCTTTAACAATGGGCTCGGCATCGGTTTTGACGCCCAGGTCGCGGCCGGGGTGGCTACCGCCCCGGCGTATCTCGGCGGTTTTGGAGGGTATCTGTGGTCGGCGGGAAAGCTGCTCGCTGGCCTGCGGTGCTACGAGGTCTCGCTCAAGCTCGACGGCGCAGAGGCTGTACGCTCAAAGACTATCCTGGTAGCGGTCGCGCTCGGGACCACCTTCGGAGCCCGGTTCCGGCTGGCCCCAGCCGCGCGCCTCGACGACGGACTCTTCGACGTCGTGTGGTCCGAGGAGGTTGGCCGGACCGAGGTACTAAAGCTCCTGCCGTCCGCCTTTGACGGCACGCTGCTCAAACACCCGAAGGTACATCTGGCCCGGGCACAAGAGGTCGAGGTTGAACTGTCGGATAGCCTGCCGGCCCACGTCGACGGGGAGTTGCTTTCTCCCGCGCACAGCTTTCGGGCGCGGGTACTGCCGGGGGCTCTGCAGGTCATCTCCCCGTAAGGTACGGAGTCCCCAGCACTATTAAAAAACCTCGTTCTATGGTAAAACGCGAGCTTACCCAGAATCGGGTGTGTTGCAGTGGGAGGACGGCAGAGGATAAGCATGGAATTGAGAGCTTTTGTATTTCCGGGGCAGGGCAGCGGCGTGGTCGAGCCGTCGGAGGCGGCGGCGTCCAGGATACGGCGGGTGATCGGGGAGCGGATACCGGACCAGGTGAAGATCTTTGCCCGCGCCGCCGAGGACGCCGACCAGAGCCGGGTGCTGAACGTCCGGCCGGACGTGGTCGCCGGACACTCGCTCGGGGAGTACGGCGCGGCCTACGCCGCCGGTTGCTTTGACTTTGATACCGGGTTGCGGCTGGTCGCCCGGCGCGACCACTTTCTGGCCGAAGCCGGCGAGAGAAACCCCGGCGGGATGGTCGCCATCTTGCGGGCGAGCCCTGCGGAGGTCGAGGAGGCGCTGCGCGACTCGGACGGTTCCGTTGTCGCCAACTACAATACCCCGCGGCAAACGGTGATCTCCGGTCTCCGGGACACCTTGGGAGACGCGGTATCGAAGATTCGGGGCCGCGCCGTGCGCCTGAACGTCTCTTTCGCGGCTCACTCGCCGTACGTCGCAGCCGCCGGAGAGAAGATGCGTGAAGTCCTGGACTCCGTGGAGTTCCTGAAGCCCGAGGTGCCGTTCGTGAGCGCCGTGGACGGTAGCGTGCTGGAGAGCGCCGAGGCGGTCAAGGAGGCGTTAAAGAGCCAGATGGTCGCCCCGGTCCGCTGGGTAAAGGTCGTCGACACGCTGGCCCGCCTGCGGGTGGAAGAGTGGGTAGAACTCGGTGGCGGCGGCGTACTGACCCGGATGCTAAAAGACTTCGAGCTACCCCTCAGGGGCGTGACCTTTGAAGACCTCCGGGGCCGCCTCTCCCAGCAGGCACAGAACCTCTTGCCCGGCTCCCGGGAACCCGCTGAGGAGTAGCGGGGAACCCCGTTGAACGTGTTTTTCGACGTGCAGGGCACGCTGATAGCCGGAGGCATTCCCCGACCGCACGCGCGGGAGGTTATACAAGAAGTTTCGGACCTCGGCCACGCCGTTTACTTGTGGTCCAGCGCCGGGGAGCGCTACGCAGCCCAGGCAGCGGAACTACTAAAGGTCGAAGACATAGTTCTAGGTTGCTGCGGTAAGAATGCCCCGCTCGCCCCCGTAGACTTCGCCATCGACGACCACCCGGAGCCGGTCGAGTACTACGGCGGCTACCAGATAGCGCCGTTTTCCGGTGACCCGGAAGACCGGGAGTTGTGGAAGGTTCTGGAAGCTATAAGGTAAGGTCCGGCTTTTCCCGCCCGCCGGAGAGACCCGCGAGGCTCCCGGCGTGCCGGCCCAGAAAAAAGGCTCCGACCACCATCGGTAGGGAGTAAGACAGGATGCGCCAGAAGAGTACTCCCCCGAGTAGCGCACTCCCCGGCACGAACGGGCTCATAAGCGTCGCGAAACCTAGTTCCGCGGCCCCGCTCCCGCCAGGAGTCGGCGCAAACGGCAGGACCGCGTGGAGCACGAGCATGGCGGCCAGCACCGAGCCCCACGACTCTCCCGACCAGCCGGCGGCCACGAGGGCCAGCGGCCCGAGGGAGATCATCACTCCCCAGTACCCGGCTTGCAGAACGCCGCAGTAGACGACGGCCCGCGGCTCCCGCCGCCAGAGCGTCCCTAACCCTTCCCGCAGGTCATTGGAGAACCGCTCCAGCCATCCCCGCAGCCCTCCGCGTCCGGAATCTTCCCGCGGTTTGCCGGATCTGAGGAAGTAGGCGACCACCGCCCACACCAGCAAAAGGACTAGCCCGGCGGTTACCAGCCGCCGCCAGCCGATCTCCGGCAGCACGGACGAGAAGGCGAGGCATCCCGCCGCCCCGGCAATGAGTACCGTGATGTTCAAAACCGCTTTCGTGCCGACAACGGCCGTTCCCATGCCAGTTGAGAGACCGAGTTTGCGCAGCACGTACAGGTGGTAGGGAATCTCCGCCCCTCCGAACGGCGTAGCCGCCCCTATAAAGTTTGCCGCGAGGTACAACCGGACCATCCGCCACAACCCAGTCCCCGGTGCCTGCGGCCGCACCAGTACCCACATCGCAGCCCCCTGTAACAACCACGCAACCGGCGCCAACAAAGCAGCCGCCGCGAGCGGCCAAACCTCGATGTTCTCCGGCCAGCCGCCGCCCAGCCTGCGCCAGACGAACACGAGAGACACCGCGCTGAGAGCCAGCCCCGCGAGCCCACCGAGCAGGGCACGCCTCATCCTATCCTCCGCACAACCTCACCACTCTGAAAAAGGTCCGTCATCGGGGGTAATAGTAACCGGTCGCGCAGTGTGTTTGCGGCACGGAAAAGCCGGGACCAGAAGCCCCGGCTTTTTGTGTTTCTCTCGTCTGACCGGTGGAAGCTGGCGCTAGCGGGCAGCCTCGGCTTCTTTTTCGGCGCGGGCTTCTTCCCGCGGAACAGCGCCGCCGGAGATGGCGACCATGTCATCTTCCAGGAAAGAGATGTTCCCCTCCGCGCTCGCCCAGACACCGACGGAGAAGCCCTCATCGACGGGCTCCCCGATCTTCTGCTCGTAGGAAACGCTATCGCCGTCGGAGACGAGCGGGGTCGCAGGCTTGAGAAAGCGGCCGCCGAGCGGCAGGTTTACCCCGGATACCTTGCCGACGAGTGAGACCACGTCGTCCGGCTTTTTAGTCTTTATGTCGCCGAACTCCTTGCTCGGGGTGCCCTTCGGTATCACGAGGAAACCGTTGGTCGTCCGCCGCACGTAGGCGTCTCCCTCGCCGAGGGACTCTATACCCATCTCGTTCAGGTACGGGCCGCCGTCGATCACGGACAGCTTGCCAGCTTCTTCTTCCACATCCACCCCAGCGAGGGTGAGAAGCTCCGTGGCCGAGGAACCGAGCGGCGTCTCGAACAGACTCAACCCGAGGTCCGGGCCGTACACCTGCAACCACTTGGTGGTAACGGGCTTGCCCAGGAATAGCGCGTTGTACACGTTAATGAGCGTCTCGGAGTTGTTCACGATAATGCCCGCGTCCAGCGGCAGCCCCGGACGCTTGGAGCCGTCCGGCATTTCTACCCGGCGGGGCACTTTCGTGTCCGTGGCGTTCTTTATGAGGGTCTTTTCTTCGCCGAGCGCGTACTTGTCCGGCACGTAGCGGATGTCGTAGAGGCCGTTGGCGTGCTCCGCGTAGTCGGAGAACCACTCCTCGTCCTTGAAGTGAACCCCCATCGAGACCTGCTCGAAACCGAACACGGTCTTCATTACCTCGTAGAGCTCCAGAAAGCGGTCGAGGTACTTCTTGTGTACCATCTTGTCCGCCCAGTAACCCGGCTCGCTCTCGGTGCAATTGACGATCAGGTGCGGCTGCGGGTTCTTGTACTTGAAGTACGTCGGGAAACCACCACCACCAGCGCCCACGATGCCGGCCTGGCGCATGATCTCGACCGCCTCATCCCGGCTCAGCGCTTTTACCTCATCGAGGGTCCGCTGTTTCATCTCAACCAAAACTATTCCCTTTCGTGCACTTCTGGCAAGGTATTTATTGTTACAAATCTCGTTCAAACATTACAGACAGTATACTCTTTGATTCTTTATGTTGCTAGGTATTCGTGATTCGGTGGTAGACTGTAAGTATGAAGTTAACAAGGCGCACGTTTAATCTACTACTGGTTATTGGTGTTTACATGCTCTTCACCTGGGGCACGCGGGCGTTTACCTTTTACACGCAGTTACAGTCGGGCACGCTCGTAGCTCCCGGTGTGCACTTCTCGCTCGTAGCCATCGGTCTACTCATCGGCGTCTACCTGAGTTACTTGGGCGTAAAAGGCCGCGCCTCTACCCGGCGCTCCCGCAGCGAGGCGCGACAGGCCGAAGCCAGGGTCGAGTAGCGCACGGCAATTTAGTCCGAAGACAATATCTTCAGGTTAACGCGTTATTGCGCTAGAATAAAAACAACCTCGTCAGGCAGCAGGATGTTATTGCCGAAGTTGCTGTACAGAATGTAAAGATAAACTAGGATTCTCCATGGCGACCCGGATAAGGCATAACGATAAAGGGGATCTGACCCTTCCACGGGATCTTATAGAAGACGAAGCCGTGGAAGAAGGTACGGTCTTCGAGGCTCACCGGGACGAGGGAGGAAACCTGGTGCTACGTCGTATCGTGGGTCCAGAAGGACGCGATTACACCGACGAAGATCTAGCGATGTTCGCCGAAGAAGACCGTATGACCCCGGATTTGGAGGATCGCCTGAGCAGTCTTCTCTCGCGTGAGCCGCGTCTTTTTAGACGCTAACGTCCTTTTCTCTGCCGCCATATCTCCTGAAGGAGTGTCGCGAGCTATCTTCGGTATTGCCGGTCGGTACGAGGCAATAGTCTTGCTCGCCAGTGGTTACGCCATAGAAGAAGCACTTGGTAACCTCCAGCGTAAGCAAGCTGGCAAAGTCGTTAACCTACTAAACTTACTCGACGGCATCGGCTATGTGGAGGCTCCTCCGGGACTGCTGATCGAGAGGTTGAAGGGTTTAATCTTGGACCCAGACGATTTACCTATACTGGCCGGGGCGATATGGGCTGAGGCGGACTTGCTGGTGACGGGCAACAGAAAACACTTTGGCGAATTTTACGGAAGGCATGTCGGAGGATGTCTGGTCACGAGACCCCGAGACGCACTGGAACTGCTGTCGTCCGAGGTCGAAGGGGTAACGTGATCCTGTGCCGCGATGCCGCTCCCCGGTAAACAAACATAGCTTTTTTGAGAGGCTAGATCTACGCAATCCTATGAAAAGCCGTCAAGTCTTGCCCGGCAGGTTCACTGTCTCGGTGGTCGGGTAGCTCGGTATGGAGTCCTGTAGTATTTCGAGTGCTTTTTTGTCGCTACCCTCGCGAGCCAGGTGGGACATCTCACCGGCCAGGTAGAGGAGGTCGGGGCGGGGGGCGGAGCGCGGTATCAGGCGGAAGACCATGGAGTGGTCCGTCGGGGAGCGGCGTTCGGAGTCTTCGGAGAGCTTCTCGTGCAGCTTCTCGCCGGGCCGGAGGCCGGTAAACTTTATCTGGACCCGGTTTGCGCCCATGATCTCGACCATCTTCTGGGCGAGGTCGAGTATCTTGACCGGGCGGCCCATCTCCAGCACGTAGGTTCCGTAGGTACCGGCCATCGCGCCGGTCTGGAGGATCAGGGAGACCGCCTCTGGGATGGTCATGAAGTACCGGGTCATCTCGGGGTGGGTTACGGTGACCGGCCCGCCAGCTTCTATCTGACGGCGGAAGGTCGGCACGACGCTGCCGCGGCTGCCGAGAACGTTCCCGAAACGGACCGAGGAGTAGAGCGTCCGCGGGTACTCGGTGGCGGCGGAACGCACGATCATCTCCGACAGACGCTTTGTCGCACCCATGACGTTCGCCGGGTTTACCGCCTTGTCCGTGGACACGTTGATAAATTTCTCCGCCCCGGTCTCCCCGGCGGCCCGCGCCACGTTTAGCGTACCGCCGACGTTGTTGCTTATGGCTTCAGAGGCGTGCTGCTCCATTAGCGGGACGTGCTTGTAGGCCGCGGCGTGGAATACCAGGTGCGGGCGGGTACGCTCAAAGAGCGTGCGTATCCGGTCGGCGTTCGTTACGTCGCCGACGACGAGTTGCGGGACCGGCAGGCCCTCGCGGGAAAGCTCTTCGTTCAGGTAGTAGAGGGCGCTCTCGTCGCGGTCGAGGAGGATAAGACGGGAAGGCCCGAGGCGCGAGATCTGGCGTGACAGCTCGCTGCCGATGCTGCCGCCAGCTCCGGTAACCAGCACCCGCCGGTTACTTATAAACTCAGAGAGGGCTTCGAGGTCTATGTCAACCGGCTCGCGCCCGAGGAGGTCCTGTATCTCAAGCTCCCGGAGTTTTATAGTGCCGCGGGCCAGCAGCTCCGTAAGCTTCGGGACCATCTTGACCTCGGCCCGGGTCTTCATGCACTCGCGCCACACCCGGTCTATATCCTCCGGACCGGCGGACGGCAGGGCTATCAGGATCTGGTCTATCCCCCGCTCGGTGACGATGCTTTCTATGGCTTCCGGCCCGCCGAGGACCGGAACGCCTTCTATCTGCTCGCCGCGCGCACCGGCGTCCTCCTCGACAAAGCCGACCGGCTCAAGGTCTGACTCCGGTGTCCGCCAGAGCTGGCGGGCCAGCGCAACCCCCGTCTCCCCGGTCCCGACGATAAGAGCCCGGTTGCGGTCCCCGACCTCGCGCAGCGAGAACTCGTAGAACACCCGCGGGTAGAGCCGGACGGCCACAAGCTGCACGTAAGCCAGCACCGCCCCGACCACCAGAACCGACAATGGTACCGGGTTAAGTTCCAGAAGCCCGAGTCCTTCAGGTCCCAGGCCGAAGTCTATAATGAGCAGTATCCCGGTAGCTATAAAGACAGCGCTCGCGACCCGAACTCCCTGGTAGACCCCGGTATACCGCAAGACGTTCTTGTACACCCCGCTCTCGTAGAGGAGGGCGACGAACATCGCCGCCGAGAGCGCCGCGAACGGCCAGAAACTATCCCAGAACCCGCCCGGCACTGAACCGTCAAAGCGGAAGAGCAGGGCGACGAGCAGCGACTCCAGAACTATCAGTACGTCCACGACCATCGCCGCCACCCGGCGCAGCCGCGGTGAGGCAAAACCTGGAGTACTCTTTAGCCGGTCGAACATCTCGGTTGTAGTCCCCCTCTTTCGGTAGCGTTCTCAAAGGATAGCGCAAAAAGCATACTTTACCTGTAATCCCACTTTCTGGCAACGCGCGGCAGGACGGCCATTACACAAACGGCTGCTAACACTATAGCGCCCCCAGCGAGCAGTAGAAAGCCCCCGCGGGCGGCGAGCAGGGTGGCGAGCCCGGAAACAGTGGAAAGCCCGAAGTAGACGAGGCTCACCTGCCGGTGGCGGGTCGGGTCGGGGGTGATGCGCTGGTAGATGTGCTCCCGGTGGGCGGAGAACACGTTTTTCCCCGCCCGCGCCCGCCGCACCAGCGTAAAGGCGGTGTCGAACAGGAACGGCGTAAAAATCGCCGCCGCGACGACGAAAGCCAGGAACGGGTTGCCGCCGACCGGCGGCATGTAGAGGGCCGCCGCCCCGAGAAAGAAGCCGAGAAAGTGGCTGCCGGAGTCGCCGAGGAAGATCCTGGCCGGGCTCAGGTTCCACAACAGAAACCCGGCCGTCGCCGCCGCCAGCGCCGGAAGCCCCGCAAGAGTAACGAGTCCCGCCCCGGAAGCGCCAGCCAGCGCGAACAGGAACAGGGCGTTCAGGATAGCCGTTCCGCCCGCGATGCCGTCGATGCCGTCCATGAAGTTGTAGGCGTTAACGACCGCCACGACCCACACCGTCCCGAAGAGTAGTGCCAGAGGCCACAGAAGACCCGCGCCCTCTACGATGGGCGGAGGGACCGCGAGCAGGAAAGCGAGGGCGACGGCCGCCTGCCCCAGGGCTTTTACCCAGAACCGGAGATCTACGAGGTCGTCGAGCACGCCGACGAGCCCGGCGAGTGTTGCGGCGACTAGCAGGAGGAGACCGCCTTCCACGAACGGGGCCGCAGCCCAGGAACCGGCGATCACCGCCAGCCCCCCGAGCCTCGGGGTCGGGACCTCGTGCGAGCTCCGGGCGTTGGGCACGTCGAGCAGGTCCCGCCCGATGGCAAAGCGTACCAGCGCGGGGACGAGCGCCAGCGCCACGAGAAAGGCGACTCCCGCCGCTCCCATCGGAGTCCCCGTCATCCCCGCCGACCCTTGAACCACGCCGCCGTCTCGGAGAGTCCCTCGTCCAGGGTGTGGTTCGGCTGCCACCCGAGCCTGCGCCTTATCCGGCCGCTATCGACCGCCAGAGAGCCCACGAGCCGCCCGACGGCGTCCGACTTACCGGTCACCTTACCGGCAGTCAGCATTAGGGCCGGCGGAACGGGTAGCAGTCTGGCCGGCCGCCCGAGCGCGGAAGCCAGTTTCCGGACCAGACCGGCCGTCGATACGTCCTCCCCGTCGCTGACGAGGAAGGTCTCCCCGGCCGCCTCCGGGCGTTCCAGGGCAGCCACTATAGCCCCGGCGAGGTTTCCGACGTAGATCAGGCTCCGGCGGTTGTCCACGGCCCCGAGAGGTAGCGGCAGTCCCCGGTCCACCAACCGCATCAAACTGAGGAAGTTGGCCCGGACGCCCGGACCATAGACCAGCGGCGGCCGCAGCACGACGACCTCGATACCGGTTTCCTCGGACACCGTTTGCAGCACCTTTTCGGCCTCGAACTTCGAAACGCCGTAGGGGTCTTGTGGATCCGGCTCGTCTTTCTCGGTAAAAGGTCTCTCCGGGGTGCTCTCCCCGTTCACCTTTACGGAGCTTACGTAGACCAGCCGCCGCGCCCCGGCCGCTGCCGCCTCGCGGGCCAGGCGCTCCGTGCCGGCGACGTTTACCCGCCGGAACTCGGCCAGCGGGTCTCCCGCCGACTCCCGCATGACGTGTACCCGGGCCGCCAGGTGGACCACGGAACCTGCGCCGTTCAGGGCTGGACCCCACACCGTGTCGGGGCCTATATCCCCGACCTCCACGGTCTCGCCAGCACCCGGGGAGCCTTTCGTGCTCCGCTCCGCGCTGCGCACCGCGCGCCGCACACCATAACCAGTGTCCGACAGGGTTTCGTGCAGCGAACGGCCTACAAAGCCGGTCGCGCCCGTCACGAGCACGGGACCTATATCTTGCACTATTTCCGGCCTTTGAGGTATGCCCGGCTCGCGTAGTTAAGAAAGCACCAGGCGGCGTACGGCAGGTTCAGCCCTTCTACCCGCCGGTAGAGGTACCACATGGTGCGCGCGGCTTTCGTCTTGTTCCGCGATATAGAGCCCTCCACGATCCGGTAGCGGGCCAAGTCTTCCTGCAGTCCATAGGCTACCATCCCGCTCTTGAGCAGCTTGAACCACAAGACGTAGTCCTGGCGGGTACGCATGCTCCCCATGTCCAGCGGCCCGGTCTTGGACCGGTCGAGCACGACCGTCAGGCAGCCGATCGCCGTGTTCTTCAGCAAATCTCTGTAGTTCATCCGCTCGGGTACCGGGACGGGTTCCCCCAGTACTCTGCCCGAAGCGTCGACCCTGCGGTAGCTGGTAAACGAGAACGCGGCGTCTCTCTCCCGCATAAAAGCCAGTTGCTCCTCCAACTTTGTCGGGAGCCACAGATCGTCACTGTCCAGAAAAGCTATGTACCTGCCGCGCGCCGCGCCGATGGCGGCGTTCCGGGCGATCGCGGCGCCACCGTTTTCGGCCATCCGGAGCAGCCGCACCCTCTCATCCTCTCCGGCCTTCTCCTCCACGAGCGCGGGGGTATCGTCCCTGGAACAGTCGTCAACTACTATCATCTCCCAGCCAGCGTAAGTCTGGGCTTGTACCGACTCGATAGCCCCTGAAATAAACCGGGCGGCGTTGTAGGCGGGGGTGACGACCGAAACCAGCGGTTTGCGGTCGCGCCGTAGTTCACGAGGCTCATACTGCACGACGGTTAATTCTAGTAAAGCCGCAAAGCTATTACCATACTTACCCGACCGCCTCTCACAAAGGCTCTACAAACCGCGCAAAACCTATCTCCCCTAAAGCGTAGTCGTCAGCGGAAGCCCCGAACACATCCCAGCTACCGGAGAAGTTCGCACCCTATCCCCCCACGAGAGGTAGATACCTTTCGTTGCCGTAGACGAACTTCACATCAGCCTTGCCGCCCCGGTTGGCGTTCTTCAGGTACCATCCACCGTCCCGAACGATGCCCACACTGTCTTTGCCATCCCCGTCCCAGTCCCCTACCACCGGCCGATCACTAGCCTTGCCATACGAGAAAAGGATGTCCGCTCTACCGCCCCGGTTGGCGTTCTTCAGGTAAAAGCTCCCTCCTCTTACTATCCCTACACTGTCTTTGCCGTCGCCGTCCCAGTCCCCTACTACCGGCCGGTCGCTCGCCTTGCCATAGGAGAAGCGGATGTCTGCTCTGCCGCCCCGGTTGGCGTTCTTTAGGTAGAAGCTTCCTCCTCTTACTATGCCTACCGTGTCCCGGCCGTCGCCGTTCCAGTCCCCTACTACCGGCTTGTCGCCCGCCTTGCCGTAGGGAAAGACCTGCTCGGCTTTACCGCCTTTGTTGGAGTTTTTGAGGTAGAAGGTGCCCGAGCGGTAGATACCGGCGGTCTTCTTACCGTCGGCGTTCCAGTCGCCCATGAGGGGCACCGTACCTCGGCGGGTACCGCCGTAGTCGAAGGTGTTGTCTGCCGGGCCGCCGGAGAGGGTGTTTTTGAGGTAGAAAGTGCCCGAGCGGTATAGGGCTGGTTTGGCTCTGGTGGGAGACGTTCCTCCGCAATCGGGGCCGAAGTTTACGCGGGCGCTCGGTAGTACGCCGGCCGGGTAGGAGGAGCCGTTGGCCCGTTTGAGGCCCTTGGATTTAAGGCCGTAGCGGATGTCGTACTGGCCGGAGATAATTTTCTTGCCTCGGGTGCCGGTGACTTCAGCTTTAAGCGCCCGGCCCGAGGGTGAGCGCTCCAGCACCCGGACGTTCTTTATGGAACCAACGCCGAGGGCCTGCGAGCCGTTGGGATCCAGATACCCGGACCATCCGGTCCAGGGGGCTTTAGCCCGGCTCTCGTAGCTCTTTCCCCGGCCATCCGCATCCCGCACGGCTTTCAGGTATGGCGAAGAGCCGAACACTTTAGAAGAATCTTCGGTGTAGCCGCCGCTTGCGGAGTGGAAGAAGGCTTTGATCGGCCGTCCGTTGTGGACGGCTACCGTCCGGGCGGTGGCGGAGACGGCGCGGTTGGTGGCGGGCGTCTCCGAAGAGACGCCTTTGTAGACCTGATCTCGGGTATCCGCATAAAAGTCGAACGTGCCGCTACGCTCCGTCGCCCGGGCGTAGGAGCGGGCCGCGACCGCCTGGCTCTTTAGAGCCTCCGCGGGCCACGACGAAGGCATCTCATTCGCCACCACACCGCGGATGTAAGCTTCCGACGGTAGCTGGTTCACGAGGTAGAGCTTTGAACCCGCAACCTGCACGATAAGGTTGCCCCGGTAGTCCGCCCTGCCGTAGCCTAGAGGTCCACCGGAAGCCGGCTCAAAGCGCACCGGTCCTTTGTAGGTGCCGACCGTTTTCCGGTCGGAAGGCCGGGTCACCCGGTAGAGTCCCCGGTCCGCGAGGCGCGAGACCCAATAGGTACCGGGTCCGAGCCCGGTAGTCTTTCCTGTAACGAGGTCTTTTAGCCGGCCTTTCCGGCCACCCCTCACGGTTATTTCCTGGTTCCCGGAGAGAGACTTTTCGCCGAGCAGCACGCGCACGGTTGGGTCTTTATCCAGCTTTTTGAGGGCGACACCCCGGTAGTAAGACTTGACGATCTGCCCGTAGCCCTGACCGGCCGACGCCCGGCCGTAGGCCCCGTACTGGGAGAGCCCGACCCCGTGCCCGTAACCCGAGCCGCAGACCTTTACGGCCGGCGCACCCTCGGCCTTCTGCATAGGAAGCAAAACTACCAGAAACGCCGCGATCCCGGCCACGAGACCAACGATTGAAAACCGCCGAACTTCTAACACCCGCTCCTGCTTTCTGAGAATTTTCCCGGCGCTCGTGTACCGAACCGGCGTAGAAATCTAGCCATCCACCGTTATCGGCGGGCACCGGTAAATGGAAACCTGGGATCACCGTGCAAGTGCCGCTCTCTAGATCCGCAACGAGGCGCGGCCGGCCAAACCAGACCGGCCGCGCCTCCGGAATCTACCTCCGGTACTTCCAGACAAGAGGCGTGTGGTTCGCGCCGCCGTAGATAAACTTGACGTTCGCCTTGCCGCCGCTGTTCGAGTTGCGCAGCAGCCACCGGTTACCCCGCACTACCCCCACGGTATCCCTGCGGTCGTTGTTCCAGTCACCGACCACGGGCTTGTCGCCGCCGCGGCCGTAGTTGAAGACGACGTTCGCCCGGCCACCGCTGTTGGCGTTGCGCAGCATCCATCTGTCACCCCGGCGGGCTCCTACCGTATCCCGGCGGTCCCCGTTCCAGTCGCCGACCACCGGCCGGTCGCTCGCCTTGCCGTAGTTAAACTTGAGGCTCGCCTTACCGCCACTGTTGGCGTTGCGCAGCATCCACTGATCACCCCGGCGGATCCCGACGGTGTCCCGGCCATCGCCGTTCCAGTCGCCGACTACCGGCCGGTCACCCCGGCGGCCGTAGGAGAAGACCCGGTCTGCCTTGCCGCCCTTGTTGGAGTTCTTTAGGTAGAAGGTACCGTTACGGTAGAGACCGGGGGTCTTCGTGCCGTCGCCGTTCCAGTCGCCCATTAGCGGACGGTCACCGCTGCGGCCATAGCGGAAGACGGTGTTGGCCTTGCCGCCGGAGAGACTGTTCTTCAGGTACCACGTTCCACCGGAGTAGGTGAGCTGCTTGGTCGTACCGATGACAGGCTTCGGTCTGGGCGTGCCACCCGTGCCGGAGCCGCTCCCGGCGTACTGCCTTACGTACCTCATGTACTTGTTCCAGTCCCAGTAGCGACCGGGGTCGGTGTGGGTAGCCCTCGGGACTTCGGAGTGTCCGACGATGTGCCGCCGGTCGATCGGGATGTTGTACTTCTTTGCCAGGTACGCCGAGAGCCTGGCGGACGAGCGGTACATCGCGTCGGTGTACCAGGCGGGGTTAGAGACGTAGCCCTCGTGCTCGATGCCGATGCTCGTCTGGTTGTAGTTCCAGTTTCCGGCGTGGTAGCCGATATCTTTCTCCCGGAGCGACTGGGCTACAAACCCGTCTCTGGAGCGTACGGTGTAGTGGGCGGAGACACCGGCGCGGGGGTCCTTGAACCAGTTAATGGCGCTGGAGAACGACCCTTGAGTGACGTGGATGACGATCTTGTTGATCGGTTGGGAGATCGGGCGGTTCGCCGCCGAGTAATTGTTCGAGTTGGCCCCGTAGAAGTTAGCCCTCTGGTAGTCGGCGCTGGCCTGGGGCGTCGAAAGCTCCTGTGGCTCCGCTCGGGGCTGGGGGACAAGGGTCACGCGCTCACCGGTCGAAACCTCGACCGAAAACCCTTTTTGAAGCGCCTCGAAGACCTGATTCGCGTAGAGCGGGCCGTCGCCGTACTCCGCTACCGCTTTGTACCAGCCGTTGAGATCTTCCGGCTTTTCAGAGCCCTGTATTTCCGCCAGGAGCGCCGCCCCGCCCCGGATGTTGGCCTCCCGGTCGGTCTTTAGCGACTCCTCTGGTATCCCGGTAAGCTCCGAAGCTTTACCTAGAGTGTTGGTAGACGGGTTCTTTACCAAACCCATTATTCCGTAGTTGCCGCGGCCCTCCACCTCGCCTTTCTCGTAGTCGCTAGCCTCGGGCGGCGGCATCTCCAACCGGGTGTTCGCATAACCCATGGCGGAAAGCAACTCTTCCGGAACCCTGTACTCCTCCGCAGCCGCCTCGAACTCCTTGTTTAGAGTCTCCGGCCTATCTTCCGTTTGAGCTTTAGCGGATCCCACGCCCCCAACCAAGCCTACTAGCAGAGCCAGACACAGAAACCCTATCGACCTGAACCGCAATTCGTCCCCCTCCTGGAAACTTATTCTTTAGTGACTATCAACTTGAAACAACCTCGTATACACCACTCCTCCAGACATCGAACCCACCTACCAATAAACTTCCTCTCCTCTTTTTGCTCGATACACCGTCACCCCCTCTTCCCTACCAGACCAGCGGAGTAGCGCCTCTGGCGCTGTAGACGAACTTCACATCAGCCTTACCGCCCCGGTTGGCGTTCTTCAGGTACCACCCGCCGTCCCGAACGATGCCCACACTGTCTTTGCCATCCCCGTCCCAGTCCCCTACCACCGGCCGATCACTAGCCTTGCCATACGAGAAAAGGATGTCCGCTCTACCGCCCCGGTTGGCGTTCTTTAGATAGAAGCTCCCTCCTCTTACTATCCCTACGCTGTCTCGCCCGTCGCCGTCCCAGTCCCCTACTACCGGCCGGTCACTCGCCTTGCCGTAGGAGAAGCGGATGTCGGCTCTACCGCCCCGGTTGGCGTTCTTTAGGTAGAAGCTTCCTCCTCTTACTATGCCTACCGTGTCCCGGCCGTCGCCGTTCCAGTCCCCTACTACCGGCTTGTCGCCCGCCTTGCCGTAGGGAAAGACCTGCTCGGCTTTACCGCCTTTGTTGGAGTTTTTGAGGTAGAAGGTGCCCGAGCGGTAGATACCGGCGGTCTTCTTACCGTCGGCGTTCCAGTCGCCCATGAGGGGCACCGTACCTCGGCGGGTACCGCCGTAGTCGAAGGTGTTGTCTGCCGGGCCGCCGGAGAGGGTGTTTTTGAGGTAGAAAGTGCCCGAGCGGTATAGGGCTGGTTTTGAGGTCTGGGAGCCTCTGGGGATACCGAGGGCGCTGCGGGCGTTGATCCTGCCGTACCCGTAGTTCGGGTCTTTTCCGCGAGGACCGAGGTCTACGGCGGTGGACTCTATGCGCTGCCGGATTTTAGATGCCGGGAGACCTTCTCCGGCGAGGATGCCGGCGAGCCCCGCGACGTGCGGAGAAGCCATGCTGGTACCGCTCGAATACCCGTAACCACCCCGGACCGTGGATAGTATGCCGTCCCCGGGGGCCGCGACGTCCACCCAGTCGCCAAAGGTGGAAAAGCCAGCTTTCTCGTCCGCCCGGTTGGTAGCGGAGACGGCGATCACGTTCGGGTAGGCCGCCGGGTAGTTTTTCACGCGGTTGTTGCTGTTTCCGGCGGCCGCCACGACTAGAGAACCCCGGTTTGAGGCGTAATCTATAGCGGTCTTGAGGAACCGGCTCTCCGACGGTTTGCCCAGCGAGAGGTTTATGGATTCCGCCCCGTTGTCCGCGGACCAGACGATGCCGTCGGCGACGTCGAAGTCGAGGGCTCTGTCCTTGTAGACTTTCGCCACGAGTAGTTGGCAGTCCGGGCAGGTGGAGGCTACGCCGGCCCCGTTGTCCGTGACCGCGGCGACCGTGCCGGCCACGTGGGTGCCGTGGCTGTACGGGTTCTGGTCTTCGGCTACCGGGTCGTTGTTGATGAAGTCTTTCTGGGCAGCGACCTGGCCCCGGAAGTCCGGGTGGTTCTGGTCTATACCGCTGTCTACCACGGCAACTCTAGCGCCCTCTCCTTTAGCTTCTTCCCAGGCGCGGGGAGCTTCTATCTTTTCTAGTCCCCACTGCTTCTCGAAGCCGGGGTCGTCGGGCGCGGCGACCGGTTCACTTAAATAGTTGTACTCGACCGCCTCGACGGTCGGGTTACGCTCCAGAGCCTGCTTGCGGCGCTCCAGAGCTTTCTCGCGGACTTCCCGGACTTTCTCGTCCTTTATCTTCGGAAAGGTCAAGAGCCGGGTCCTTATCTCCGGGACTTTCTCTTTGGTTTTGGCGGCGACCTTGTCGTCCGAGGCTTCGACCGCTCTCCGAGGGGCACCGGGTTTGTAGATGACGATCAACTCTCCTGATGCATAAGGCGCGCCCTGCGAGGTCTCGTCCAGCTTCTGTCGTACGGGGTCAGCGCCGGAGACGGGGGCGAGCACCATTGATAGTGCCGCCATCCAAAGAACCGCGAGCGCGGCTATATTCCATCTTGTAAGCTTTAGAATAGTCAGGGTTACGTCCTCTTGTTTTTGGTACGTAACCTAGTTTTCGACCAGAATGGAAAATTACTTTAATCCGGGTGTTGCAAGCCGGCCTACCGGCCGCTGCTAAAGAACTCCTCGGCACAGTAGGCGCTGGCCTCCCACTGGAACCGGGCGACCTTGCGGTTTTTAAACAACCCGGTCGTCGCGTGCTCGCGGTGCTCGACCGAGAGCCGCGGGTCGTACTCCACGGGGAGTCCGATACGCCGCGCGGTCTCCGCGACAAAGACCTCTTCACCGAAGAGGAATGCGCCATGATCCAGGTTCCCTCCGGCCTCGAAGTACCGGCGGTGGAACAGGACGAAAGACCCGTGCGGGGCGTAGATACTCCGGGGAGAACTCCGCGGTCCTCCGGCGGCCCCGGCGTCTCCCGGAGCGTTGCCGGAGGTGCCGCCAGGAATTACGCTGAGAAGCTTTCCCCGGGCCAGGGACAGCGCGTGGTACGCGGTGTAGACGGGGTAGAAGCGGAAGATCCACTTGTAGAAGTGCATCCGCGCCGCGGGCGGGCGCCGGGCCATGTATGGGTTCTGGTCCCGGCCGGAGAGGTTCGAGTGGATAGAGGGTGCGACCACCCCGGCACCCTCCGGGTAGAGTTTAGAGAGCCGGCCGAAAAAGTCCCGGTCGGGAAACGCTATGTCGGTGTTGGATATCACGACCCAATCCGGCAGGGGGTTATCTTCCAGGTAACGCCGCAGGCCATAGGCCGCTCCCCCGAAATACCCGAGGTTACGCCCCGGGCTAGCAACCCCTACGCCGGGGACGCCGGCTATGAAAGAGAGGTCCGGGTCTCCCGCTTCGTTACAGTTGACCACGACGGTGCTGAGGGTACCCGGGATCCACTGTTCCCGGAGTTTTGCGACGAAAGCTTCGGTCTCCCGCTCGTTGTGGTAGTTGACGCAAGTCACGAGGACCTCAGACAACGCCGCGGTCCTCCGAAAGTTCCGGCGGGTCATCCACCGGGTTCTCCGGCGGACGCAGCCGGGCCTCGGAGGCTAGGTAGAGCGCCACCAGGAACCCGAAGTACGCGGAGGTCAGCAGGGGGTTCGCGGCTCCGGCTATCAGGATCACTAGCACGGTCGCCAGGATCGCGGCAGCGAACTTGCCCTCGGGCGTGTAGAGAAGCTCGCTCCTCCGCCTCAGCAAGACTACGTACCGGACGGCCAGAAACAGCGGCAAGAGCAGGAAGACCGCCAGTCCTACGACGCCCACCTTGTAGAGCAGGGTGTGGTACTCCAGCTCAAAAAGAGCCGGGTCGTCCGTACCCCGGGTGTAGTCTTCCGGCAGGGAGCTCATCCCCTTGCCGAAAAGGGGATACTTCTGCCACTCGTCGAGCAGAACCCCGGCCTGCTCGCTGCGTATCCGGCTCGCGTTGGATACCGGGCGCTCGGGTTCTCCGTTGCCGGCACCCGGGTTCTCTGCGGCCCGCTCTTCTCCCTGTGGTGTGCCTTGTGGCTGCTCTGGGGACGCGTTGCCGGGAGCCTCGTCGTCCTCTGCTCCGGAGTTTGCGAGGGAGATTATCTCCTGCGGCACGTTAAGGAACCGGCCAAATCCCTGGGGCGAGAGGGAGATCATAATAGTGAGGATCACCGGCACCATAAGCGCCGCCGCCCCGAGCGACCGCCACCGGAGGGTCCGGGTACTGGGGATGAAGCTGCCGGCTACCAAGGTGACCACCAGCACTAGAACCACTGCCGCCAGGAGTCCCCGCGAGTAGGTGAGCGCGAGGGCGACGGTGGCTACGGTGAGCAGCGACAAACCCACGGTCTTGTAGAGCCGCGAGCCCGCGGGGTCGGCGAAGTACAAGAGCCCCCACACCATACCGACCGGCAGGAAGATCTTCGCCGCCAGACTTACCCGGGGGAAGCCGTTCGGGAAGGCGCTGACATTACCCGAAAACCACTCCAGGTAGGCATCGGCCGCGAGCGGCGCGGGCAAGAGCGCGGCGCACAGAACGAAGAATCCGCCGAACAGCGCTCCCACGAAAAGCCCGGCCTGCCACCGGAAAACGCCGAAGAACGGCAGATAGACCAGGAGCGTCAGCAGGAAACCCACCTCGCCGAACGCCGCTCCGGGGCTGTTGCCTCTCGCAACCGAGTAGAAGATCCAGAATACCGGCAGCACGAACCCGAAGAGGAGCACCACCAGAGCCTCCGGCCGAAGAACGTCGAAGTCTCGCCGCCGGAGCAAGTACAAACCACCGGCGAGTAACCCGAAGAGCAGGAGTACATACCGGATCGGCACGCCCAGAACCGTGGCCCAGTTCCCCGCGCCCCCGAAGAGAAGTTCCAGGGTGAGCGTCAGGGTGACGGCGAATAGCGCCCGGTCCAGAAGGTCTCCGCGGGCGATAGAGTACCCGACGATGAGCGGCAGCAGCAGGAACGCGACCAGCGGAAAGGCGACGCTCGCCGGCGCCAGAAAGATGGCCGCGACGTCGAGTATGCTCAGGGCCAGTCCCGCGGCGACCCCTTTGTATATACTCCCCGGCCCGGAGTTTTTGCCGCGGAGGATCATACGCCGTCTCTACCGGCGGATCGGTCGGGCCTCGCGGCGATCAGGTCTTTCAGCGGATCACTCCAGTGGCCCGCGTACCGCCCGTAGGCCCCGTCGAGCAGTAACCCGGCGACCGGCGCCAGACGCCCCGGCCGTGACCGGCTGTGTATCCCGGCCCTTTTTTCCAGGTAACGTCTTTTCTCCGACACGAGACAGAGCCTTTCTTCGGCAACTTTAAGGGCCAGCAGCCGCTTCTCCAGTGCCAACGTCCTTTGCTTATCCCGCTCGACCACCCAACCCCAGCGATGTATCCCCCGGCGGATTCTTTTTACCCGGTCCCCCTTCCGCGTACCTATCTGCTGGGCGGTGTGCTGCCGGTAGCTCACCAGCGTATCTTCCACAACCGCGACTCTATAGTCCAGGGCTCCGAGGACTATCGCCGCCCAGTAGTCGTGGATCCAGGCCCCGTCGATGGGTAATACGAACGGCAGAAGGTCCCCTCTCAGCATCATGCACGCCCCAGTCACGAAGTTCCTCCGCAATAGAAGAGAGAAAGCATCCTCGTCGCCTAGCCTCCCGCCGAAACCGACCGACTCCCACAATGAATAGCCGAGCGGCCGCAGGTCCCCGTCTACCACCTCCGCGTCACAGAACGCGAACCCCGCGTCCGGATCCTCCCCGAGCGCGGCTTCCAGAAGCTCCAGTTTTCGTGGCAGCCAGACGTCGTCCTGATCGCTCAGGGCCACGGAGTCCCCGCGGCAGAGCCCGAGCGCCTTCTCGAAGTTCTTAGCCACCCCGAGGTTGCGCGGGTTGGAGTAGACCCGCACCTCGAACGGGGCGTCTCCGGCGAAACCGTGCAGGATCTCCAGGGTGGTGTCAGAGGAGCCGTCGTCGCACGCCACGAGCTCGTCCGGTAACCGGGTCTGGAGGGTGATGCTCTCCAACTGTTCTTGAAGGTGGCGGGCGCCGTTGTAGGTACACAGGGCGACCGAGAGGCTTCTTTTACTCACGGCTAACGGCTAATTTTCCGGGTCCGGGGTTTCGGATACCGCGTCGTCAAATTACTTCTCCGCCACCAGAGCCATCTCCTCTCCGATCCCGGACTTTAGTTTCAACAGCGCCCATTCCAGGAACTGTAAACTCCTCGCCCACGCGTGTACGGAAAGCGGCTTCGGGCTACCCATCTGGTAGGCGTCCGTTTTCTTGAGGTACCGACTGGCTATGAGCATTCCGTTCGCGTCCCGGATCGTACTCGACGCCCGGAACCTTTGAAAACCCGCCCGGCTCGCGAGCCGCCGCAGCGAAGCCAGGTTAAAGACGTGCAGGTGCCGGGGAGGTTCGAGGCCCCTCCAGTCGCGCCCGAATATCTTGTGTCCCAGGCTCTCGTTATTCGGGGTTACGGCTACCAGACGACCGCCGGGTTTGAGGATCCGGTAGCTCTCCCGGAAGAGTTGCAGGGGTTCGTGTACGTGTTCTACCAGATGGCTCATGGTTACGGCGTCGAAGTGGTCGTCCGGGTAGCTCTGGTCTTCCAGGGTACCGAGCTTCACGTCCAGCCCTCTGCCCCTAGCGTTGTCGACGGCTGCGGGGTCGAAGTCCACCCCCTCGACCTCCCAACCGAGGTCTTGCATCAGCCGGAGCATCTGGCCGCTACCGCACCCGACCTCCAACAGCCGACCGCCGGACCGGGCGGGCAGGTACATAACACTGAAATCCGTGTCCGCCCGCCGTCCAGGGTGCAGGTAGAGCAGGAGGCCCAATAACCAGTTTTGGAGACCCGTCTTTTCGCCGTAACCGTACCGGCGGGCCAGGTAGGCAGTTTGTATGTGCGGGTATATACGCCGGAGCCAGGTGTCCGGCGGGACGGGCTTGCCCTGGTGGGTGTAATAGGTCTTGTAAGCTTTACCGATATCTTCTTCCAGGGGCATCGGATCGAGCCACACCAGCCCGCAGCCCGGCCCCGGACATTTCTTTAAGTGCCACAATCCGGGAACCCCGAAGAGCCGGTCCCCCAGCCCTTCGTACAAACGGTGTCCCCGCGCACCGCACAGGTAACACTCCGGCCGGGGACGAGCGCGAAGTTCACCGCTAGCCTCTTGAAACCTCATACACTCCTCCCTCGCTCCCCGAAACGCTGTACCTAAGCCTCTCGGATATGCTCTTTACGGAATCCAGAACGGACTCCACCGCAGCTTCGTGGTTTCTCCACTTCTCTTTGTCCGGCCGTCCAGAAGAGTTTACCGGGGGCATCGTCTCGGCCATGCTTTTCAGCCCCCCGGCGTAACTCACCCCGACACGGGCGCAGAGATGACCTATTATCTCCTCGGGACGTGAGATGAGATCTTCGTACTTTAAGCTTACCCGCCTACTCTCCGGTATGTTATCTAGGGCGTCGAGGGCCATCCGGTTTGCCACCCGGTACTGCCAGGCGCAGACTTCTTCCAGACGCCGGCCCCTGGAATAGTCTTGCCAGCCGGAGGAGAGGTTAAAGTTCCAGTAATCCCCGTTGTACCCTTCTATGTCGATGCCGCCAGGTACCCGGTGGGTCTCGTACCGGCCGGCGGTCTTCCAGCCTTCTATAAGGGAGCTAATGTTAGTCCGAGGGTCTCTGGAGAGAAATACGTAGAAAGCGTCCGGAAAGAGAGCTTCCAAGAAGGGCACCCGGAGACAGTTCTTGGGCGTCTTCTCCACCACCCTGACCGTCCCCGGCTTGAAAGCCGGGGATATAAAAACTTGGTTGACCTTTCTAAACAGCTTCTCCAGGTGATACCCGGAATAGACTTTGGTGTAAGTATTTCTGGCGAATAGCTGGCGGTTTAGCACCTTTTTATAGAGATCCGCTTTAAGCGTTTCGGCCAGCCGGCCAGCGGCGTCTCCGGCTACAAGCTCCTCTCCCCGTTTCCAGTTGAACTTCTCCGGGTGGAAGTACCGCTGTATGAGCGGTTCGGTTTCGCCGTACAAAGACCACAGGTCCGGGTGTGAGGAGAAGATAGAGAACAGCAGGGTAGTACCTGACCTCGGCGCTCCGAGGATAATGATCGGCTTTTCGATCCGCACCTGCCCGCTTTTTACGCTACGCTGCACGATGAGTCGAGTCCTCCACTAGAAGCAACGACTATCTGCCCGCGTTCCAGTGGGTAAGATCCCGCTCTAAAAGTCGGCTCAACCGCTCGACCTCCGGCGCGAACTCCCTGTGGAGGTTTTCTCTGATCTTGGGGTCCATCGGCGACCGAGGCTCATCGCGTGAGTTAAGCTTTTTTAGCCGGCTGGCAACCCTGTAGCGCAACTCCCGGGGCAAGAATGTGCGGACCGCTACCCGCGCGGTTTGCGGCGGACGCGAGAGAAGACTTTGTACCCTCTTGCTGCGCGAGCGTTTATTTCGGTTAACCACCCCGAACTCGGGCGCGAAGTCCTGCTTTACGTCGAGAAACTCAAGTACCTTCCGGTAGGTCCTGGAGGGATCGTTTTTGAGGTCGTCGTAGATAATTACGTGTACTTTCTCCCATCCAAACGCGTCAGCGTACCTCTGTACCTGCTCTGTGTAGTTCATGGCTTCTTTGTACAGGACTCCTATAGGAGCGGCGGGGTCCTCTCTACGATACTCCTCAGCTTCCAGGGCGGTTTCGAGGTCCGGTATCGTCTCGACACCACTATACAGAGCGTAGCTGTGGCTAGAGTGGATCTTCTCTACCGGGTTGCGGAGCATGATGATGATCCGGGCGTCCGGGTTGAATTGCTTTATCTCCTGGGCCGCTACTTTTGAGTACAGGTGCCACACCGAAGTCTCCCCAACCCGCCGGGCGTCTCCCGCGTCTTTGAATATGGAGAGGTAGTCTTTGAGGGACATATTGTTGTGTACTTGCAGGTCGCTACCGAAGTAGTGTATCTCCTTTATCTCCGGCATAAAGATTTCGGGGTGTTGCCCCAGGTAGCGGTTCATGGCCGTAGTGCCACACTTCGGCGCTCCCACTATAAAGAAGTCCGGCTTTCTCATGTCTCCCTCCCGAACAAGCCTCGTCCCAGTATACCGGGGTATATCCCGAGCTTTCTGTACACCCACACCGCCGTGATCAAGTTCGACACCACCAGGCTGCTCATCGTGGCGACCGCGGCCCCTTCGAGCCCGAAGATGGGTATAAGGGTGGCGTTGAGCCCGACGTTTATTACAGCGCCGATACCAACACCCAGCGCGGCGAACCTTTCATAGTTGGTCATTACCAGCAACACCCCGACAGTACCCACGGCGGCGCTTACCAGTTGTCCGGCGCTGAGGATAGCCAGGGCTGTCGCTCCACGGGTGAACCCTTCACCGAAGATCAGCATGAACCACCACCCGAAAACCATGAAACCGACCGCGAGCGGCAGGGAAGCCAGAAATATAAAGCGGGTGCTCTTCGTGACCACCCGCTGTAACCGGCCCAGGTCTCCCGCCGCGTACAGACTTGCGACAACCGGGCCGAACGCGGCGTTGACCGCGAGCAGGACGAAGGCTATGAGGTCCGCGCCGCGGGTAGCCACGGTGTAGACGCCGGCTTCTTCGGCGCCTCTTATGGCCCCGAGCATGACGATGTCGGCCCGGGTGTTTATTACCTGAGCCCCGCTGACGAACATGAGCGGGAGCGCGCTGCCGAGCCAGAGCCGGGTGGCGTAGGCCGGCCGCTCGGTTTTTACGGCCAGTGGCAGGCTCCGCCGCAGCATCAAAGCCCCGATGAGGAAAGCTATCGCCAGGGCTACGGCGTTAAGGCCTACGGCCCAGGAGGCGCTCATCCCGGTGTCGAGGACCAGATAAACGCCGCCGATCAGAGCTATAAACAAGACCGGTCGGATGAACATCTCCGGCACCTGACCGCTGACGACCCGGTAGAGTCCCCTCAAGGCCGCCTGCCGCAAGAGCGAGAGCGAGGTCAGTGGCAGCAGGAACATGGCGACCCAGAAAGCGTGGAGCATCCGCGGTTCGAGCCCACCGGACAGTAACCAGGCGGCCCCGGCCGCCAGGAGCGCCACGCCGCAGGAGGCGAGCAGGACCAACTGGCTCGTCCGCAGGAGAAGACCCTTCATAAGCCCCCACTCCGACCGGGTCCGGTGGACCGCCACCTCCCGGATCAGCAACCGGTCAAAGCCCAGAATGGACGGGATGTTTAACAACCCGACCCAGGCGAGCGCGAAAGAGTAAGCCCCGAAACCCGCCACCCCTAACAGACGGGCGAGCAGCAGGCTTATGACGAAGTTGAAACCGGCGGAAGCGACCTTGAGCGCGAAGGTACCGCTCGTGCCCCGGATCAGGAGTCCCCGCAACCCGCCTTCTTTGTCCTGCAACTCTAAACGCGAGAGCCCCGGTACCCGGCGTACTAAGGCGGCTATCATCCGGCCGGCTGCCCGCCGGTATCGAGACACAGCCGTAACTGCGTCTCCCAGGAGGGCAGGTACAGCCCAAACGTCTCTTCCAGCTTTTCGCAAGAGAGGGTGCTGGAAGCCGGCCGGGCGGCCGGAGTCGGGTACTCTTCCGTCGGTATCGCTCGTAGTTCCTCCAGCGTAAAAGAGCAGTGCCTGGCCGAGAGGTCCAGTATGCGGCGGGCGAAACCGTACCAGCTAGTTTCTCCAGCGGCGGATAGGTGATAGAGACCGCCGCTTTCTCCGAGAAAGCCGGCGAAGTTTCCCTTACTCTGAATGAGTACCTGGGCGGTGGCTTCGGCGATGGCGCGAGACCAGGTGGGAGCCCCGATCTGGTCGTCCACTATCTTCAACTCCTCGCGCTCTCCGGCGAGCCTCAGAATGGTCCGCAAGAAGTTCTTGCCCCGCATCCCGTAGACCCAGCTCGTGCGCAGCACTAAGTGCGGCGCGCCAGAGTTGGTTACAGCCTCCTCCCCGGCGAGCTTGCTTTCTCCGTAGACGTTGATCGGGGCCGCCTCATCCTCCTCAATGTACGGCGCGGCTTTCTCACCGTCGAAGACGTAATCGGTCGAGTAGTGGACGAGCGCCGCACCAGCCCTACCGGCTTCTTCAGCCAGTACTCCGGGGGCTACGCCATTTACGGCCGTCGCGAGGTCCGGCTCTTTTTCGGCGTTGTCCACGGCGGTGTAGGCCGCGGCGTTTACAACGAGGTCCGGCCGAAGTTCCCGCACGACGGCGCGTAACCCCTCCGGATTTGCAAAGTCCGCCCGCGCGCTAGACGGGGCGGATACCTCGCCCAGCGTAGACAGGGTGCGCTGCAACTCCCAGCCAACCTGGCCGCTGCCGCCGAACAGCAATATCCGCCGCTCGCTCAAGAGTAATCCGGCAAGACACCCTCCGGCAACCCGCGCAAGGGCTGGGCGTCCTGGTCCTTGGCGGAGAGGGTCGGTTCCCGGACCGGCCACTCCACCCCGATGTCCGGGTCACTCCAAAGCACGGTACCCTCGTCCTCCGGGCTGTAGTACGCCGTGCATTTGTATGAGAACAAAGCAACATCTCCGGTTACCACGAAACCGTGGGCGAAGTTCTCGGGGACGTAGAACTGGCGTTTATTCTCGGCGGAGAGGTAGACACCGGTCCAGCGGCCGAAGGTCGGGGAGCCGACCCGGATATCCACCGCGACGTCGTAGACCTCGCCTTCGAGCACGGAGACTAGCTTGCCCTGAGGATTCGGGTTCTGGAAGTGGAGGCCGCGGAGGACGCCGTTTCTGGAGTAGGAGAGGTTATCCTGGACGAAATGTGGAAGGCCGTGTTCTTTGTAGCGGGCTTCGTTGTAGGATTCGAGGAAGAAGCCCCGGTCGTCGCCGTGGACGTCGGGCTCGAAGATCAGGGCTCCCGGCAGGCTGGTCTCGACGATGTTCACGCTCTCAAGCCACCGAGTACGTGCGGGGACTCTTCTCCGGGTGGGCCGGGGTTTTCTAGTAGTTCCAGCAGGTAGCGGCCGTAGCCGTTCTTGCGCATCGGTTCGGCGAGGCGGGAGAGCTGGTCGGCGCCGATGTAGCCGAGGCGGTAGGAGATCTCCTCCGGGCACGCTATCTTTAGGCCCTGGCGCTGCTCGATGGTCTCGACGAAGTTGGTCGCCTGCTGCAACGAGTCGTGGGTACCGGCGTCGAGCCACGCCATGCCGCGGCCCATCACCGCGACCTGCAGCTCTTGCCGGCGCAGGTACTCTACGTTGACGTCGGTGATCTCCAACTCCCCCCGTGCCGAGGGCGATAATCCGCCCGCTATGTCGAGCACCCGGTTATCGTAGAAGTAGAGCCCGGTTACCGCGTAGTGGGACCGCGGACGCTCGGGCTTCTCCTCGATGCTCAGGACGCTACCCCCCTGGTCGAACTCGACCACCCCGTAACGCTCGGGGTCCCGGACGTAGTAGCCCAAGACCGTGGCCCCGGCCCGGCTATCGGTAGATCCTCCAGAGGCCCGGTGCAGGATGTCCCCGAAACCGTATCCGAAAAAGATATTGTCGCCCAGGATCAGGGCTACGTCGTCATCCCCGACAAAGTCCCGCCCGATAATAAAAGCCTGGGCGAGGCCGCCGGGCTCCGGCTGGACCGCGTAGGAGAAGTTTAGGCCCCACCGGGAGCCGTCCCCGAGCAGCTCCTCGAAGCGGGGAAGGTCGGCGGGAGTGGAGATCACCAGTATCTCCCGGATGCCGGCCTGCATGAGGGTGGATAGCGGGTAGTAGATCATGGGCTTGTCATAGACCGGGAGTAGCTGCTTGCTGACCGCGAGCGTCAGCGGATACAGCCGCGACCCAGACCCCCCGGCGAGGATTATGCCCTTCACCTACGTCCACCTCCCGGCTCCACCCCGAGCAACCCCAACCGCTCGCCCCCGTAGCCACCGGAGAGCGCCGTCCTCGACCACTCCCGGTTTTCGAGGTACCAGCGGACGGTCTTCTCCAGGCCCGACGCGAAGGTTTCTTCCGGGGTCCAGCCCAGCTCCCGCTCTATCTTCGCGGCGTCTACGGCGTAGCGGCGGTCGTGGCCGGGACGGTCCTCGACAAACGAGATAAGCTCCGCGTGCGGAGCGAACGGGGAGTCCGGTACTAGTCGGTCGAGCAACTCACAGACCGCGTGGACGACTTCCAGGTTCATCTTTTCGTTGTGGCCGCCGATGTTGTACACCTCTCCGGGACGGCCGGCGGCGAGCACCCGCCGCAGCGCCCGGCAGTGGTCCTCGACGTAGAGCCAGTCCCGGACGTTGCCGCCGTCGCCGTAGATTGGCAGCGGCTTACCTTCGAGGGCGTTGTAGATCGTCAGCGGAAGCAGCTTTTCCGGGAACTGATACGGACCGTAGTTGTTGGAGCAGTTGGTGATAATAGCTGGCAACCCGTAGGTGTGGTGGTAGGCCCGCACCAGGTGGTCCGACGCCGCTTTCGTGGCCGAGTACGGGGAGTTCGGCTTGTACGGTGACTCCTCGGTAAAAAGACCCGAAGACCCGAGAGACCCGTACACCTCATCGGTCGAGACATGAAGAAATCGGAAATTCTCCTTTTCTTCCCGGCCGAGATCGTCTGTATAAGACCGTACAGCTTCCAGTAGCTCGAAAGTACCGACGACGTTGGTGTTTATAAAGTCTTTGGGGCCGTCTATGGAGCGGTCCACGTGGGACTCGGCGGCGAAATTTACGACCGCCGCCGGCTTGTAACCCGCGAGAAGCTTCCCGACCAGCCGCCGGTCGCCGATGTCGCCCTCGACAAAGACGTGGGACGGATGGTCCATGATAGGAGCCAGCGTATCCCGGTTACCGGCGTAGGTGAGCGCGTCCAGGGTCACGACCGGAATATCGTCTCCGACCGCGCCGAGGACGAAGTTACCCCCGATAAACCCGGCTCCCCCGGTAACCAGGAGGGTTTTGTCGCTGGATCCCGTCTCGCTCACAAATTCTTCTCCCCCGACCAAAGCACGAAGCTACGCAAACCTTGACTTTCTGTGATCCTACGGCTCTCTAAGTATACAGAACATGCGCGGGGACGGAACAGCGCCCCGGCGTCCGCGGGAAGCTTCGTCTCCGGGGGATGCTGCTAGAATCCGGAAAGTATGCTTACCGGACGCCACGGAAAAGGCCCTAAAACCAGGAAAAAAGGTTTTGTTACGGTCGGCCGGAAGCCGGGGCTCGCTGGCATATTCCTGCCGGCCGCCGGAGCGCTTTCTCTGATGGCCGTGATCTTCTTCAGGGTGCTGGCCCCGACGCTTTCCCAGGGGCTCCAGCCGGTACTCTTTCTGGCGAGCTTCGTTCTTTTTATGGTGCCCGGTCTGGTGCTGGCCCGGCTCTTTACGAGCCGTCACCTTCCGGCCACCGTCCGGGTACCGGTGGCTTTTGCGCTGAGCACGGGCGTCTACGGGTTGGTCGGCGTCGGGGCGCTGGTCTTGCACGTGGACCTCGGTGTGTACCTCCTGGCTTGCGGCGCGCTGCTCGGCGGCTTTCTGATCCTGGCGGTACTCGACGTGCGCTACGGCTGGTCCGGGGGCCGGGCGGTCCGGGGGTACGGCGGGTCTCCACTGGACCGCCTGCTCTGGGTCCCTTTAATCCTGCTCGCCGGCGCTCTAGCCTACACCGCGCGGGAGCGGGTACCCGCTCCGGAAGAGGACTTCTGGACCTACCTGGGCTACGTCCGGCAGTTCCTGAACACGGACAGCCTCGGTACCTACCTGCCGGGCTACGGCACCGAGGTGCAGGGTTTCTCGCGGTTGTCGGTCAACGGGTGGCTGCTCGTGCAGGCCGCCCTCTCCAGGGTATCCGGCATAGACCCCGTGGTTCTGGTCTCTGGCTACCTGGGGCCGGCGCTCGTCGGGATCACGCTGCTGGCGGTCTACGCGCTGGCGCTGGTGCTCGTGGGGAGCCGGCCGGCGGCGCTCTTGACCGGCTCCGCCGCGGCGGTTTTCTTCCTGACCCACATAGACTTCACACTCCTGCCGCCCGGCAGCGAGCTTGTCGGACGTGTTACCGAAGACAAGTTCGCCGCCCGGTTTATCTTCTTGCCGGTCGCCCTTCTGTTAGTAACGCTGTTCTTGAGGGCGCGGGGACGCCGGTACCTGTGGCTGTTCTTCTTCGTGTGCCTGACCGTCGCGGCGGTGCACCCGCTCGGGCTGGTTTTCATCGGCATCCCGGTGGCGGGACTCTTGCCGCTGCACCTGCTGTCGAACCTCCGGGACAAGACGGCGTGGATACGGGCCGGCGGGTTGGGGGCGGTCTTGCTCGGCCTCGTCGGGGTGCCCGCCGGGTACCTGCTGCTAACCGGCAGCCGGCTGCTCTCGAAGCTAGATTCCACCTCCGAGGCGAGGGTCGAGTACCTGGTCTCCGTGTGGCAGGCGAGTGGCCGGCTGCTGCCGCTCGGGGACGGCGGGTACATAATGCACCCGGACCTCGTTCTGGAACCCGCAATCCTGGCTTCCTACATCCTCGGGGTTCCTTTTCTGGCGTGGAGGCTCAAAAAGGACGTCGCGGCCCAGGTACTGCTCGGGACGCTCCTGGTTGTGCCAGTCCTGCTGTACGTCCCGCCGCTGACCACGGCCATAGCGGGGGTCGTGGGTCCGTGGATGCTCTTCAGGCTGGCCTGGCCGCTGCCCCTGGCGGCCGTGCTCACCCTCGGATGGGCGGGGTGGACGGCGATCCGGTACACAGCGGGGCGGCTCGGCGGTCCGGCGGCGGGACGGCTCCTCATGCCCCTGATGGCCGTGGTGCTGATCGGAGCCCTGATCTCCATTTCCCTGCCGAGAAGCCTCCAGGGTATCCGGGCCGCAGCGAATACCGGCGAGACCGCCGAGAGCGAGGCCACCTGCAAAGACCCGGCGTTCCGGTGGATGAGCGAGAACCTGCCAACCCGGGACTCCTCGCGCAAGTTCCTCGCCCCCAGCCCCGAGAGCGGGTGCATCCCCGCGTACGTGGCCCCGGCCGGCGTCTTTAGCCAGCGGGGTCAGGTCCCGCAGGACGGAGCCCCGGAAGAAGGCGGAGACTCCGAGTCCTTTACCGCCCGCCAGGCACAGAGCCTGAAGACCTTTCTCGAAGCCCGGGCCCCGGACGACAACATGGTAAAGATGCTCCAAGCCCAGAAAATAGACTACATCCTCCTGCCACAAGGCTCCGAACTCAACCCAACACTCGGCAGCCTGCCAGGCGTCACCACCCTCGACAACCCTGGCAACCGCTACCAACTCTACAGAGTAGACCGCGACACCCTCGAACCCTCGCCAGTGACCCAGGCCGCACTCTACCTGAACAACGGACGGTGGCTCGCGGCGGCCCAGGCCTACCAGCAAGCCCTGAGCGGAGCCGGTAGCCCGGAGGAGGAAGTAGGGACGCTGGCCGGCCTCGCCGCCGCCTACTCCGAACTCAACCGACCAGCCCAGGCCGCCGCCACCTATCAGAGTGCCCTCGACACAGCTCCCCAAGACCTACAGCCTCCCCTCTTCTCCCTGGCCGCCGACGCCTACACCGCCGCCGGGGACTTTACCGCCGCCCAGAGCACCCTCAGAGAAGCCGCCGAGCGCTTCCCAGAGAACGCCGCCCTCCGCCAGAGGCTGGCCTCAGCCCTCTTGTTCGAGAAGCCGGCGGAGGCGGTGGCCGAGCAGGAGGCGGTGGTCGAGACCTACCCCGAGGTAGCCTCTTACCACGCCCGGCTGGGCTCGGTGATCTCCCTGGCCGCACAAGCCAACGCCTCAGCAGCTAACGCCTCAACAGCTAGCGCCGACCAAGAAGCCGGCGACGCCCAGCGGCAAGCCGAGCGGCGGGCTGAAGAGCAAGCCGGGGAGCAGTATGAGAAGGCCCGAGAGCTAGAGCCGCTTTCCGCAGAGCTAGAAGCCGAGATAGCCACCTACCACTCCTCGGCCGGCGACTTTGAGGCGGCGGCTAGCTCCTACGAGCGCTCGGTGGAGCTAGAGCCCGACAACGCCTACTACCGTCTCAAGCTAGGAGAGGTCTACTACACCCTCGCTACCCGCAGCGGCGGCGAAGGCGATGATAGCGATAGCTCCAGCGACGGCTCCGGCGATAGCTCTAACGAGGACTCGGAGGGGTACTACGGGAAGGCGGAGAGAGAGCTAAGGCGGTCGGTAGAGCTAGAGCTACTGCCGTGGCAGGAGGCGGGTTTGCGGGCGGAGGGGTGGGTAGCGTTGGGGGACCTGTATGGTAGTCGGGGCAGAGAGGGAGAGGCGAGGGAGGCGTATGAGGCGGCGCTGGAGGCTGACCCTGACTCATCCCTCGCACAAGCGAAGCTGGAAGAACTTCGCTAGAGTCCGTAATCTTACTCAAGCTCGGAGTATAGAAGTACCTGGCTGAAAGTCTCTTTGGTTGTGAGGTAAAAGTTTTGTTAAGGTACTGTGGATGATTTTAAGTCTAGGAAACATGTTCGGGTATACCAGAGACTTCGGGGGGCGGGGTGTTGTTCGACAGCGGTAGCAATGAAACATCTCGGCTTCTAAAGGTTGAAACCGAGAGGGAGTCGGCACGCCTGGAGGGATCGAGTGCCGAAGAGGTGCTGCGGTGGGCGGCCGAGGAGTACGGTGAGGAGCTTGCCCTCTCTGTGTCCTTTGGCGGCGCGGAGGGCATGGTGCTGCTCGACATCCTCAGCCGCATAACAGACAAGGTCACCGTCCTCTCCATAGACACCGGCTTTCTCTTTCCCGAGACGGTGCGCTTCCGCGAAGAGGTGATGGCTGGTGACCGCTACAAGGGGTTGCGCCTTGAGGTATTGCGGCCGGCATTGTCCATAGAGGAGCAGGTCGCCCGCTACGGGGCGGGCATGTACGGGTGCCGGCCGGACGCGTGCTGCCGGATACGGAAGGTAGAGCCGATGCAGCGGGCGATGGAAGGGTACGGGGCCTGGGTGACGGGTATCCGCAGGGATCAGACACCGCAGCGGGCCGCTACGCCGGTTGTAGGGTATGAGGAGCGGTACGAGGCGGCAAAGGTGGCACCTCTGGCGGCGTGGAGCAAGGAAGAGGTGTGGGGGTACGTAAGGGAGCATGATGTCCCGGTGAACCCGCTGCTCTACAAAGGGTATGGGAGCATCGGGTGTTGGCCGCAGACCAAGCCGGTAGAAGAGGGAGAGGACGAGCGGTCGGGTAGGTGGTCGGGGCTTCAGAAGACCGAGTGCGGCCTCCACTGGGATAACGAGAACAGCGAGACTTCGAGCCGCTAGGCCGAATCTGGCGTTCCTGAAACGTTCTTAAAGAAGCTGGTTCAGGGTGGCGGCGATTCTTTCTCCGGCGCGTCCGTCCCAGAGCGGCGGGCCATCTCCGGCGGGGGTTGGACTTTGCAAGGTTTTCTGTATATGAGGCGGGATCCCGGCTGGGTCCGTACCGATAAGCTGGTTTGTGCCGTGGGTAATGGTCACAGGCCGCTCGGTATTATCCCGGAAGGTCAGACACGGCACCCCGAGGGCCGTCGTTTCCTCCTGTACCCCGCCGGAGTCCGTGAGAACGACCGCGGCGTGTAGCTGGAGGCTCAGAAACTCCAGGTAACCCGAGGGTCCCGTGGCACCGGCGGCTACCAGCAGATTCTCCATACCGGCCTTCTCCGCCACACGCCGGGTGCGCGGGTGAACCGGGAACACGACCGGTGCCGGAACCTCGGCCAGCGCGAGCAGCACGGATCGGAGCCGCGAGGGGTCATCCACGTTCGATGGCCGGTGCAGGGTAACGAGTACGTACCCGCCGGGGTCCAGGGAACGCTCCCGGAGAACCGCGCCGGTAGCGGCGGCCGGCTTGTGACGCAGCAGCGTGTCTATCATGGTGTTGCCCACGAAGTGTATGTTGGCGGGTTCGTGGCCTTCGCGGATCAGGTTTTCGTCGGCGTCCACGGAAGTGGTGAAGAAAACGTCGGAGAGCGAGTCGGTGACCAGGCGGTTGATCTCCTCGGGCATCGTCCGGTCGAAAGACCGCAGCCCGGCCTCCACGTGGGCTACCGGCACCCCGGCTTTCGCGGCTACCACGGCGCAACCTAAAGTAGAGTTCACATCCCCCACAAGCACGACGAGGTCCGGGGTATCCTCGTGGAGCGCGGCCTCGAACGCCACCATTACCTTCGCGGTCTGGGTAGCCTGGGTGCCGGGTCCGACGTTCAGAAAGAGGTCCGGGGCCGGTATGCCGAGCTCTTTAAAGAATACCCCGCTCAGCGCCGGGTCGTAGTGCTGGCCGGTATGTACGAGGCTGACCTGGAGCTTCGGGTAGTTTTTCAGGGCACGGATCACCGGGGCGACCTTCATGAAGTTCGGCCGCGCTCCGGCCACGAGCAGGACTTTCTTCACCGGAGGCCCTCCGCAGAGACCACCGGCCGCTCAAAGCTCCCGTCCGGCTTTCCGACCTCGCGCAGAAGCTGCTCGTAGAAAGCGGTGAGCTTCGCGGCGGTGAAGTTCTCGCGGGCGTACTCGTGGCCCGCTTCTCCAAGCTCCCGGCGGCCCTCCGGACCGAGGTCTAGCATCTTCTCCACCGCCCCGGCGAGGGCTGCGGCGTCCCCCGAAGGGAACGAAATCCCGCCGCCGGAGTCCTCGACCAGGCGGGCCGCGTCTCCCGGTACACCCATGAGGACCGGACGTCCAGCGGCCAGGTACTCGTAGGTCTTCGACGGTATTACCACCTCGAAGATGCTCTCCGGCTTTAAGTGGACGAGCAGGGCGTCCGCCGCCGCGAGCACCCCAGGCAACTCCTCTTGGGCGACGGCGGGAAGGAAGTGCAGGTTCGCGAGCCCCTTCTTCTGCGCCGCCTCTCGCAGCCGCTCTTTCTCCACCCCCTCGCCCACGAACACAAAGGACACGTCCCGCTCCCGCAGCCGCTCCGCAGCCTCCACGACCGTTTCGAGGCCCTGGGCCAGCCCTACAGTCCCGGCGAACACTACCCTGAAGCCCGCGCCGGGAAGCCGCGCCGCCTCCCGCTCCTCGAAACACTCTTCCCTTACCCAGTTGGGGACCACGTGTACGGCGTCCGGCGCTCCACCCTGAGACCTGACGACGCGGGCGAAACCTTCGGAGATGACCAGGATGCGGGACGAGTTGCGGTATAGAAACTTCGCCAGCCCGGAGGCGAGCCGGACGGCCGCGGGGCTCTGCAACCCGCCGACGGCGACGGCCTCTTCCGGCCAGAGGTCTTGTACGTCCAGCACGAACGGCACCCGGCGGACCTTTGCGGCCAAGACTCCGGCCAGCGCCGTAAACAGCGGGGGCGAGATGCTCACGACCACGTCCGCCCGGTAGTCTTTGAGCTTCCAGCTACCGAGCGTCAGGGCCGAGACCATGAGGGACGTCTGGTTCAGTATACGGGTAAGACCTTTCTTGAACGGCCGGATGTACGACCGGCAGCGCAGGACCCGCACGCCTTCCTCCCACTTTTCCTCCCGTACCCAACTCCCGCCGTAGCCGGGGTAGACCTTGCCCCGCGGGTGGCTCGGGAAACCGGTCACCACGGTGACTTCGTGGCCGGCGCGGGCCAGAGCTTTCGCCGCGTCTCCTATGCGCTTGCTCAGGGCCGCGAGGTGCTCCGGGTAGAAGTAGTGGGTGTAGATCAGGACCCTCACAAGAACTTACCTCCCGTACACGGCCTTCATCCACTCGATGGTGCGCGGGATGCCCTCTTCGAGCGGTACCTCGGGGCTGTGCTTGAGGTCCCGGATGGCCTTGGAGCAGTCGAGCTTTTTGTCCTGGGTGGTAAAGGGCTCGCCCTTCTGGTAGGTAACCAGCGAGTCGTCTTTGCCGAGGTAGGACAGTATCATGTCCGACGCTTCTTTCATGTCGTGGTACTCCAGACCGCCGATGTTGTAGACCTCCCCGGGGATGAAGTTGTCGGAAATGTTCGCCAGGGTCCGGGCGGTGTCGGTGACAAAGGTCGAGGTCCGGTGGTGGCCGGTAAAGACCCGGTACGGGATGTCGTGCATGGCGCGGTACATAAACAGACACAGGGCGCTGCGGTACGGACTGTAGTACTCGCCGGGGCCGTAAGTGTTGAAAAGCCTCACCCGGACGCTCTCGGTGCCGAACATGTCGGCCGAGTTCAGGACCTGCATCTCGTTTACCCGCTTGGACATCGCGTAGTCGTTCATCTGCCGGATCGGGACCCGGTCCATCACGTCCTCGGACATCAGGTCCCCATAGTCCCCGTACACCTCGGAGCTTGAGAAGAATATTAGGCGGAACCGGTGACGCTCCTGCATCCGGATTATGTTCTTGGTCCCCACGGCGTTGGTGGTCCACAAGGTCTCGTAGAAGTCCTCCCCGTTCCAGCGGCCGAACTCGGCGGCCAGATGATAGACGTAGTCGAACTCGTGACCGGCGAAGATCCGCTCTACCTGCCGGAAGTGTCCGACGTCGCACCGGAAGTAGCGTGCCCCGCCGGAGTGCGGCAAGTCCGCAACGTAAACTTCGTGCCCCCGCCTCCCCAACTCTTCTACCAGCTTGGAACCGACAGCTCCCAACCCACCGGTAACTAGTACCTTCAAATCTAGCACCCCTCGTGTTTAGTTAGTAGACAGGTGCTAATACTTGCAGTTTCGCTGTGGTTAGTCAAGAATTCCTATAAGGTTTGTTATGGATTAGTAAAGCCTATCTGCTGTGTCGGATCTGTTACTATCAGGTCTAGTCAACAGGGTTACATGAAGAAGATTTTGTGGAAACGCGGAAAGGATTTCATGCAAGGTTCGCCGGCAGGTCAGAGGGTAGGAGTGGTGGGACTCGGGTACGTGGGTCTCCCGCTCGCGGTGGCGCTGGCCGAGGCCGGTTTCCGGGTAACAGGGGTAGACGCGGACGCGGGTAAAGTCTCGGCGCTGGAGGCCGGTGATTCGTACCTCGAAGACATCCCGCCCGGACGTCTGGAGCCATTGCTCGCTGGCGGGACGCTACGCCCGGAGACGGGATTCGCGGCCCTGGAAGAGGTGGAGGCGATAGTAATCTGCCTGCCGACGCCTCTGAACGCCAACCGGGAGCCGGACCTCTCGGTGGTCGTGGCCGGGGCGGAGGCGGTCTCCCGGCACCTGCGGCCGGGAGCGCTGGTGGTTTTGGAGAGCACGACGTATCCGGGGACTACGCGGGAAGTCTTGTTGCCGGTCTTTGAGCGGGACGGGCGGCGGGTCGGGGAGGACTTCTACCTGGCGTTCAGCCCGGAGCGGATCGACCCCGGCAACCGCCGGTACACGGTCGAGAACACCCCGAGGGTCCTGGGCGGCATGACCGAAGCTTGCACCCGGAAGGCGAAGGCGCTCTACGAGCGGGTGGCCCCGGAGGTGCACGCGGTGTCCTCTCCGGAGAGCGCGGAGATGTCGAAGTTGTTGGAGAACATCTTCCGGGGGGTGAACATCGCCCTCATAAACGAGCTCGCCATCCTGTGCGACCGCATGGGGGTCGACGTGTGGGAGGTGGTCGAGGCGGCGAGCACCAAGCCGTTCGGGTTTATGCCGTTCTATCCGGGGCCGGGGCTCGGCGGGCACTGCATCCCGATAGACCCGTTCTACCTCTCGTGGCGGGCGCGGGCGTTCGGGATGACCACGGAGTTTATAGAGCTGGCCGGCAGGATCAACGTCAGCATGCCCTACTACGCGCTCTCCAGGATAACCTCGGCCCTGAACGCCGACAAAAAGCCGGTAAACGGCAGCCGGGTCCTGATCCTGGGCCTCAGCTATAAACCGAACGTCGGGGACCTGCGCGAGAGCCCTTCCCTGGACATCCTGCGCCTGCTCTCCGAGTCCGGCGCGAACGTGGCCTACCACGACCCGCACGTCCCCCACCTCGAAGACCGCAAGCTCTCCTCGGTGGAGCTTACTCCCCGAGAAGTAGCGGACACCGACTGCGTGGTGATCGCCACGGACCACGAAGCCGTGGACCTACCGATGGTGGTGGAGCACGCCCCCAAAGTGGTCGACCTGCGCAACGCCGTCCGTCGCCGGCTCGGCCCCGAGATACCGGCCAACGTGGACGTACTCTAGAGTACGCCCCGCGGCGGCTACAGGCTGCCCCGCTCCTCGTAGTCGGTTATGAGGCTTACTTTATGCGCCGACGGCGACGACGGGTCGAACTCATACCCGAGCCACTGCCCGACCACGCGGTCGGCCACCTCCGGGGCTATTACGCGCTCTCCCAGGCACAGTACCTGGCAGTTGTTGGATAGAATGGACCGCTCTATCGAGTAGGGGTCTACGGCCACGGCGGCGCGGATCCCACGCACCTTGTTGGCGGAGATGGCTTCCCCGAGGCCCGTACCACCGAAGAGCACCGCCCGGTCCGCCTCGCCCCGGGCGACCGCCTCCGCGGCTTTTATGCAGATTACCGGGTACTCCGTCTTGTCGCTCTCGTCCGCCACGCCGAAGTCCAGCACGTCTTTTACCCGCGGGTCCTCCTGCAACCTGTCCTTTATGAACTCCTTGAGGTTTACCCCCGCGTCGTCGCTGCCTACCGCCACCACGTACTGCTCATTGTCCATCTCTGTCCCCTTTCTCGGCTGCCGCTCCGGTGCGGCAGAAAGCTCGCGCCTACCCCCGTCCCGGACAATTCTAGCTCCGCCGGACCCTGCCCGCAGAGAGTCGCCACCGGACCTCGCCGCTCTACCGGCCAAAAATACTTGACGCCGCAACTCCGGGGTCTGGCCGCCTCCCTGCACCCGGTGTTCGTCGCTGAAGTCCAGATCTTCGCCGTGGCCTTTATAGTCAGCCTGTTTATAAAGGAGCTCTCGCTGCGCACCACGGCATTCACCGACGAGACACCTCCCGGACAGAAGGTCCTCCAGGGGATGAACCAGAGCGCTCCCCGAAAGCCCGCACGCCCCGGAAGACGCCGGGAGAAAAGCGTAAAAAGGGTTCCCGGCGGCTCCTACGAGTTCTCGGCGGGCCACCGCGCCTGCCAGGGGAGGTCGTCACCGGCGAGCAGCGCCGACGCGTCGGGGGCCGGGAGTGGTTTGGCGAAGTAGTAGCCCTGGGCGAGGTCGCCATCCATGCCCCGCAGGTGCCCGAGTTGCTCCTCGGTCTCGACCCCTTCGGCCACCACCTCTATCCCGAGGGCGCGGGCCAGGCTCACTATCGCGGAGACTATCGCCGAGGCTTCGGAGTCCCGGCCGAGCCCCTCGATAAAAGAGCGGTCTATCTTTAAAGAGTCTACGGGGAAGTGCTTGAGGTAGCTCATGGAGGAGTAGCCGGTGCCGAAGTCGTCTATGGAGAGCCCGATTCCGAGCCCCCTGAGCCCTTCGAGCTTCTCGACGGTCTCCCGCGCGCCGTCCAGGACCACGCTCTCGGTGATCTCCAGTTCCAGGCGCCGGGGGTCGAGCCCGCTCTCCTCCAGGATCGCGGCGACGTCCTCGACCAGTTCGTCTTGTACTAGCTGGCGGGCTGAGAGGTTCACGCTTATTACGGGCGGAGGGCAGGCGGGGCCGGTCCCCCACCACTCGGTCGCCTGCCGGCAGGCTTCCTGCAAGACCCAGCGTCCGAGCGGGACTATGAGGCCGGTGTCTTCGGCGGTGGGTATAAAGTCCAGGGGCGGCACCAGGCCGCGTCCGGGATGCTCCCACCGGAGAAGGGCCTCGACACCGACGACCTCACCGGTGCGCAGACGGATCTTGGGCTGGTAGTAGAGCACGAACTCCTCGCGTTCGAGCGCCCGCCGGAGTTCGCTTTCGAGCTGGAGGCGTTCCAGAGCCTGAACGCCCATGCTCGGGTCGAAGATCTCGTACCGGTTCTTGCCGTTTTTCTTGGAGACGTACATCGCCACGTCAGCGGCGCGCAGCAACCCCTCTTCGTCCAGACTCTTCTCTCCCGGGGAGTCGAGCACGACCCCGATGCTGGCGGTTACCAGGAGATCGTGACCGTCGAGCACGAACGGGTCTTGCAGGGTGTCCGCTATACGCCGGGCCGCGCCGGCCACCTCGTGCGGACCGGCCACGTCTTCGAGCAGCACGACGAACTCGTCCCCTCCGAGGCGGGCGACGGTATCCCCGGACCTGAGACAACCGGTGAGGCGGTCCGCCACCTCCTGGAGGAGCCGGTCGCCGGAGTTGTGCCCCAGGGAGTCGTTTACGACCTTGAAGTTGTCCAGGTCCATAAAAAGGAGCGCCACGGAGCCTTTGCAGTGGGGGTCCCAGCCGGAGTTCATCTTCTCCAGAGCGTGCTCCAGGCGCTCGGTGAGCAGGGTGCGGTTTGGCAGGCCGGTAAGGGGGTCGTGCAGGGCCAGATAAGAGAGCCGGCCTTCAAGGGCTTTGCGCTCGGTAACGTCGCGGGCCGAGACGAAGATCAGGCGTCTGTCCCCGTAGTCGATGGCGCCCACCCCGGCTTCCACCGGGAAAGTGGTGCCGTTTTTGCGCCGGTGCTCGTTTATGTGGAAGTTCGCGTTTTTCTGACCGGGTTTCCCGAGTAGAGCTTTTTTCCAGGGCGTGTCGTCTTTTCTCCGGCGGTCCTCTTCGGAGATCACGTCCACCACAAAGTCTTTTGCCGAAAGCAGCAGCAACTCTTCTCTGGTGTACCCGAGCGACCGGCACGCTTCTTCGTTGCAGTCGATCATCTTCCCGGTGTCGTCGTGCACGAACAGGGCGTCCAGAGAGTGCTCGAATAGCTGGCGGAAGCGCTCCTCGCTCTCCCTCAGCGCCGCCTCGGCTTTGCGGCGCTCGGTGACGTCGCGGGCCACGGCGAGCATGAGCCGGCTCCCCTCCGTCTCAAAGGGACCGATGCGCACTTCGACCGGAAAGGCCGTCCCGTCCTTGCGCCGGTGGAAACCGTCGAGGGTGACGGGTCCCTCCCGGACTATCTGGTCCCACAGCTTCTCCAGCCCGGGTGCGTCCAGACCTTCCTCAAGGTCCATCACCGACATGCCGAGTAGCTCCTCCCGGGTGTACCCGAGGCTCTCGCACGCGAGCTGGTTTACGTCGACGAACTTGCCTTCCAGGTCGTGGACAAAGAACGCGTCCGACGCCTGCTCGACCAGCCGCCGCAGCCGCTCCTCCCTCTCCGCGGACGCCGCGTCTTTCTCTCCGGTCCCGGAGACGGCGCGGAAGGAGATCACAGCCCCCTCCACCCGCCCGTCAACCACGAGCGGCGAAAACACCCGGTACACGGGGAGTCTGCCGCCGTCCTTTTTCACGAAAACGTCCTCCGCCCCGGATATTTCGTCCGCGACCAGACCTCTAGAGAGCGGGCATCTGGCGTCGCACCCCGGCGCGCCGGAACCCGGCGTCCGGTGGATAGCCGCGTGGGCGTTCCGGCCTTCCAGTTCCGCAGCGCTCCACCCGAGCAGGCTTTCGGCGGCGGGGTTCAGGTGGGTAAAAAGGCCCGAGGCATCTACGGCGCAGACGCCTTCCGGGAGGCTGGAGAGGACCGCGGCGGCAAGGTCCTGTCCGGAGGCTCGTCCGGACTTCTCTTTTCCGCGGTGTCCCATACAGGAGTTATCGGCCACAACCGGCGGCGACTTTAGCTACCGGAAGGACCGCTAGACCGGCCGGCCGCTCCGTTCTCCCCGCGGCCGGAGACCACGGCTTTGTATATCTCCAGATGCCGCCGGGCGCAGATCTCCAGGGAGAAATGCTCCTCGGCCAGCCGACGCCCGCTCCGGCCCATCTGGGCGGCTTTTTCCGGGTCTCGCAGCAGTTCCAGGACGGCCGCCGCGATAGCCTCCGGGTTCCGGGGCTCGACCACGATACCGGCTGGCTCGTCCGGGTCGGCGAGCAGCATCTCTCGCACGCCGCCAACGTCGGTGGCGACGACCGGCACACCGGCGGCCATCGCTTCGAGGACGACCATCGGGGAGGCTTCGGAGATCGAGCTTAGTATCAGCACGTCCAGGGTTTCGAGCACGGGAGCCGCCGAAGGTACAAAGCCGAGTTCCCGGACGGCGGGACGCAGACCAAGCTCCTCGATAAGACCATCTACCCGACGGGCGTACTCCGCGTGGCTTTCCAGCCGGGCTCCGGCGAATACAACCTCGACCTCCCGCTCATGCTTTTCCCTCACTAGCGCCGCCGCCCGGACAAAATATTCCAACCCTTTTAGCGGGTTCCAGTTGCCGATCAGACCTATCCCGCGCGTCTTCTTTTCCGGGGTCCGTTCCGTAACGTGGAAGACGTCCACATCGACCGGGGCGTGGATCACCGCGTGCGGCTTAGAAGCGACGCCGTAGTGGCGGGCGACAGCCTCCGCCGCCACCACGACCCGGTCCGCCAGCGCCCGCACCAGAACACCGAAAACCGGGGCTACGGAAGCGGGGACCACCGTGTCGTTCAGGTGCCACACGAGCGGGACGCGGGTCAGCTTCGCGGCCACCGCCGGAGCCAGGAAAAAAGCCCCGTTCACGTGCACCACGTCCGGGTGTTCCCTCCGGTACAGACCCAAGAAGCGACGCACATCCCCCGGCAGCCTAATGAACCAGCGGGCCACCCGTCCAGGGTCGCTCGGCCGCGGCACCCGCTCGAAATCGAGCTGGTAGACCGGCATCCCGGCCTTCCGCGCCACCCCGGCGGCGTTTCCGCTACCGGCCGGCAGGCATAGGGCCGTCCGCACCCCACGCTCGGACAGCTTCCCGGCGACCTCTATGACACGCTTCGGCGGTCCACCATAGCGGTCGTCAAACAGTACGTTCAGGATACGCATATCAGTCAAGAAGTCTAATGCTGGACGCCTCAGTTTACAAAGCTTCCATCCTCCCTTCCGAAACTTGGTCTCTACTGTATAATGTAACTAGACAGACTAGACAGTTATTGGGGACAATAAAATGAAGTGGCAGTTGCAAGAGGCGAAGCAGAAGTTCAGCGAGTTGGTGAGGCGTACGATCGAGGAGGGGCCGCAAACGGTGACGCGGCACGGCGAGGAGGTTGTGGTCGTGGTGCCCGTTGAGGAGTACCGGCGTCTCAGCGGGGAAAAGCCAGACTTCAAGGAGTTTCTGCTCTCGGGACCGGAGTTGGATGGGTTGTGGTTGGAGCGGCAGGAGGATAAGCCGCGGGACATATCGCTCCCGTGAACTTTCTATTAGACACCAACGTGCTCTCCGAGGCCCGTAGATCCGGAGGAAACGTGGGAGTCAAGGAGTGGATGGAGACGGTAAGCCCGGGGGAGCTATACCTGAGCGTACTGGTAGTCGGGGAGATCAGGCGCGGCGTAGAGCGGCTGCGGCGGCGAGACCTCGCGCAGGCTCGCGTGTATGAAGAGTGGCTCGACCGGCTACGGCGGGACTACGCGGAGCGCATCATCCCCGTTACCGCGGCCATAGCCGAAGAGTGGGGCCGGATCAACGTCCCGGACCCCGTACCTGTGGTAGACGGTCTCTTGGCCGCTACCGCGAAAGTAGAAGGCATGACCTTCGTAACGCGCAACACCGCCGACGTTGAGCGTACCGGTGTCCGGTTGGTAAACCCGTTCTCGGGTGCAACGGGATGAGGACGCTAGCGTTGTCACGCTTCTTTTACCCACGCCCGGTCCTGCTCGTAACCGAGTAGGATCAACTCGTTTCCGGCGTAGCGGTCGAACACCCGCCGCGCCTCCGGGCTGAACTGGTTGCGCCAGTCACCGAGCGCGCCCTTCCGCATAAAGCTACCCTTGTCCTCCTCGCCCGGCCGGCGGCCCGACTGCCGGACGAACGAGAACTCGTCCTCTATCGCCAAGGCCCGCTCCATGCTGAGGGATTTCCCGGTCAGCTCTTTCACGACCCTCTGTAACTCGCCGGGCGTGTCCCGTCTAAGGTCTTCATAGCGGGTATAGACCACACCTTTGCGGGAGTGCCAGCGGCGCACGAACTCGGCCCACGAGAAGCGCGGGTGGCGCTGGCGGGTAAAAGCGTACTCGATAAAAGTTGGTAGGTTCCGACGGACGTCCCCGTAGTCCTCGAAGGATAGGTCCCGGCGGACCCGCTCGACCAGAGGCTTGTTCCCCCGGTCGTTCGGGAACAGGCAGTGGTGGTACCAGGACACCATCACGTCCCGTCCGTCCCTCCAGACGACGAGCACGTTCTTCATCCCCCGCGGGTTCAGGTAGTGCCCGTGCATGATCGACGATCGGAGCACTGGTAGCCGGTTTCTCGGGAACGGCAGCTCCAGAGCTTGGCCCAGCATCTGTCCGGCCCACGTGCCCCCGGACTTCGGATACTCGTTCACCGTGTACAGTGGAAATACGTCGGATAGAAGATGGACCATCCCGGACCGGACGAGCCCGTTTGTCTTTCTGTAGAGAAGATTTACGGCTTTAGCCCTATTCATAGCCTAGCTTTCGGTTCGTCGGCCCGGCGATACGCTCGAAGGTGGCGAGTGCCTCCTTCGGCATCTCGGTCCGCCAGCGCTCGTCTGCCTCGATCTTATACGGCTCTCTTACCCGGAAACGAGGACTTCCGCCTAGGTCGTGACGTTCTGCCGGTAGAGCACTCAGGTCCGTAGATTGAATGGTAACGTTCACCCGGCTCAGGATATTCTCCAGCGCTACTGTAGGGTTCCTGCAAAGCTCCTCATAGTAGACAAGTTCGCAGTCTGGAGCGGGCAAAACTTTCTGCAAAGCAAGCATCTTACGGGACACCGAAACCCACCGGCGAGAAGCCTGCTGCACGCTGAGGGTCTTTATCCTCTGTATCTTTGACCAGACCACGGCTCTCCCGTCCCGCACGAAAAGCACCGGACGCACCACATCTCCGTTAGCTAGATACAGGTGAAGGAACTGTGCCGGATCTTTCGATGTGTCCACCACAGCCTGATTTCCGGTTAACTCTCCGGCGGCCTTGTAGAGTGCCAGGCAATTTACAGCGACTTGTTGCTCTCGCCTCAACAACTCGCGAGCCGGCTTCTCAAGGCCGAGCCGGAGGGCCGTCCAGGCCACCACCTGAGCAGGCCAGCGGCGGAGTGCTTGAAAGGCGGTGCTTGTCTGGGCGTTATCTACAGACAACCCGGCGTAGAGAGCGGTCTCTATCCAGAAGGGGCACTCTCCTACAGGACGGGAGCAGGCGCAAGGCTCTCCAGCACGGACCAGTTTCTGTAGCCGGTGAACCTCCCCGAGAGCAACTACGCCCTCCTGCAGTGACAGCAAGTGCTGGAGCAGGGTAGAGCCGCTCCTAGAATCTCCTACTATGTACAGTGCCTTCAAAGAACGCCTTTCCTATTAGAGAAGGGCAATTGCTCCAAAGCACGCTTCATGGCCGGGCGTTGGGCTTCCACCGAAAACTTAGCCTGAATCAGCCGGTGCCCCGCACGAGCATGACGCTCGCGCAGCGTCTGGTCTTCCGCGTACTGCTTGAGTGCGGAAGCGAAAGACTCAGCGTTTTCGACTACGCGACCATTCTCGCCATCCCGAACTTGCTCGCGAGTCCCGCAGCTATCAACGTTGGTGACGACCGGCTTATCGTGCAACATCGCCTCCATCGGGACGTTGGGAAAAGCATCCATTCTCGTGAAGTGTACGAGAACGTCGCACCACCGGTATAACTCCGAGACGTTGTCCACGCGTCCCAACAAGCGGACCCTATCTTGTAGCCCCTTTTCGCGAACTGCGGCTCTAAAACGATCTTCGTGATGCCCAGACCCACAAACAGTCCAATAAATGTCTAACTCTTTCCACAAGTAGAGAGGCATCCACTCGCAAATAGCTTCGATAGTAGGCTGTACTTTTGAGTACAGATTCATATTAGTAACCGTTAATAAACGAAAACCTTCTTTGGGTAGTTGGAGAGTGTCGTTGTGAGATGCTACAGGTTCCATCGCAGTACAGGGGTTATGTACAATTGTTACCAACTTACCCCGGAGATAAGGTTTCATTGCTCGCGCTAAATATTCTGAGTTACAAATGACCATTCGAGACTTCCAGATACAAAGCTTCGCTAGATTAACGTTAGCCAAGTAACGCAGCCGCCGAAAAGGACCCGAGCGAACCGCGGTTCGCTCGTACTCCTCGCGGAAGAACTCTCCCCGTAAGCGTAGGATGAGTGGAGCCTGCAGTAGAGCGGAAGCGAAGATACCGAGTACTGCCCAACGTCCGAAGTTGTCGAGCATAACTACAGTATCGGTATCCAGGGTGCGCCTTAAACTCGTTACATCTTGCCAGTTTTTCACTGGCAGTACAGACATGCCTTCGAGGAGCGGCAGAAGCTTGTGTGCCCGGTTAGGGTTACGCACGTAGACAATATGTCTTGTAAATAATTGTCGGTCGTAAACTTCTTGGCTCACAGTTGGCACTTCATGGTCGCCGCAAACGGGTCAGAGTGCTATACGTACAACTCACCTTAGTTTTGCTTTTTATTAATGTAACCTTTCTCACGACTTTTCGTTAACAACTTAGCTAGCAAGTAAGCTAGGAGTATTGGTATCGCAATCATTAATAGGTTTGCGCCTCCTGCAGTAACTCCGCCCTTAGCAATTCGTATGGTGCTTCCAGCTATCACCGCGGTCAGTAATAAAGATTTTTCCTGACCGTAAGAGCCAACCCAAGAGAGAATAATAGCTATAAACAAATAGTAGAAGAAGCTCCAGCCGTAGTTCAACACAAAGTTCGCCTCGCCCATAATCCCCATTGAGACGGTAACCGGAGTGCCATCAATCAGCGCTTGGGAAAAGATATAATTTGGACTATCTGGAAAACCTACTAACGCTTCTACTACACTAGGTACCATTGAAGAAAAGGCTAATAATAGTGTTCCAGGTCTGAACTGGTCACCGATCAAATCTATCTGGGTAGCAACGACGTAACCTATACCCATAGATAAAGACTTTGAAATTTCTGAAAAGAAGTCGAGAGCCATCTGCCCTCTGAAGCTTCCGTAAGCGGCTAGGAATACCGTCAACGCCATTCCTATGAGCAAAAGTATCTTAAGTCTGATCCGGCGACCTATCCACTCGTCCATGTAGCCGACCGCAATCAGCGTTATGAGCATTCCTGTTCGGGAGCCTGAGAGTAGCAGCGGCAGGTTAAGAATTATAATGCCTCCGTATCGTTGCCACGCTGAGCGACGAATATTCTTTTTATACCAAATGAGAATGCCCGCATAAGCGAAGTGCATGAGCAATATAATCTCGCCATTACCCGCAGCACGTTCGTATTTTGCACCCAGATTGTCAAAAAGCTCAGTAAATCCGCCGGTACTCACTATAAGGTACAGTAATGCACCTAAGCCAACGAGATAGAATACTAACCAGAGTGAATCGAGACTACTGTGCCTTACTCGGCCGCGTATAAACCCGTTTTCTCCTAGTCCATTTACTATTACGTAACCGGTATATAAAGCTGTAAGTAAGAGTAGTTGTTCGCTTGCCAGTATGAACATTTCTTCTGAAGAAACCGGTAACTTGTAAGCCTGAAAGAAACTTACCGTGCCGTCCATAGAAAAAGCCATTTCGACCATTCCAACAAGCGCCATAGCAAGCGTGAAGGCTCCAAACAGAAAAACTGGATGAAAGTATCCCTCCTTTGCTACATCATAACCTATTGTCACAGCAGCTAGCAAAACAGCCGGTATGGCGAGTTGCCATAACTCAGCTTCTCTTGCAGGTAAGAGAACAGCCCACGCTACCGCAAGTCCCAGAAAAGCTAAGACAAGTGGCGTGCGAAGCTTAAAGTTGGCTAGGTATTTCTCCGCCATTTACGCTACTCGTACCTACTCAAGCAGATCTTTTCATCCAAACTAGTGTTAGCAAAGTCAGGTTCAAGATTACTATACTTGCCGCTGTAACGTAAGCGGCTCCGATCGCTCCGAAAGCGGGTATCGCCAGCAGGTTACCCGCCACATTCGCTGCCGCGGCGACGCCCATAGCCAGGGCGAAGACTCGCTCCCGACCCGTAACCTGGAGCGTAAAACCTACCGGACCGGTCGCTGCATTTACAAATTGGCCTACAGCCAGCACCTGTAGTAGAGAGCCTGCCTGCACAAAGCTTTGTCCGAAAAAACCGAGCAAGAGTTGGGGAGCGAAAAGCATAACAGCGAAGAGCGGTAGCGCCCCGAGTGCGGACCAGAGCATCGCCTTGCGGAATATGCCCCGGACTTGCCGGTGCCGGTTGCCGTAGAAAGCAGCGGCTATCATAGGAGCGGCTATGGTATTTACGGCTCCGAGCGCGAAAGTGTTTAGGGAGGCGAAGCGGGTCGCCGCACCGTACAGACCTACGGACTCCATGTTTGTCATGGCGCCGAGCATGATCATGTCGGTGCGGTTCAGGATGATCTGGCTGAGACCGCCGAAAGCCATCGGGATGGCGACGGCCGTCCACGCCCTGGTACGGAACTCCGGTTTCGCGGTTTGCCTCTGCGGAGGCAGGCTCCGCCACAGTAAAAAGCTACCGGCCACGAAAGCCAGGAACGCTGCCCCAGCATACAGAGACAAGGCCCCGGACGAACTGTTAATGGCGAATAGGTATACCCCGGCGATCACCAGCAGAGGCAGGAAAACCTCCTCTATGGCGATGCTCGACTTGACTCTCTGCAAGCCCTGGAGAGCTTTGCGACGCAGTCCTACGAACGCGAGCAGGGGCAGGAGTATAGCGGCAAAGCGCAGGCTGGTAGCTAACGCAGAGGAAATACTGGTCCAGTAAGAGATTCCCCATAACACCGAGGCGGCCAGGACGGCCGATACTAACGTGATCTGGTACGCCCGGCGTACGGCGCCTCGCAGTAACCCCCAGTGCTGCTGCTCTACGTACTGGGCTATAAAGCGCATGAGGGCCGTGGGCCACCCGAGAGGAACTATTATCGCCAGCACACCGGCAAGCGCCAGAGCGTAGCTAAAGGTTCCGTAACCTTCCGTTCCCACAGCGCGGCCCAGGATGACGTGCATGAGGAATAGCAGGCCAATCCCGGCAGCGTGCAGAACAAATGCTTCAGCGGTACCACGCCGCAGTCGGGAGAGGACACCGGCTTCAGCTATCGTGGGTTGAGAAGGACCTTCCAAGTACCTTGCTACCAATCTACTACTGTTTTATCCGAGGCCAGGGTAAATGCTTCAGGACCTGAAGATCCGCCGCTGGACTTCGGGAAACTTGTCGCGCAGGCGCTAATCTTCCTTACGCTCGCTTTCCCCGGCTTCGCGGGCGATCTCCTCGCGCAACTCGTCCAGAAACGACGTTTCCTCACCGGAATCTCCCGCCCGGCCCACGTCTTCTTGCGCGGCCATCCGACTAACCGCCGTCTCGATAACAGCCGACTGTGAAACGTTAAGCTTTTCGGAGAGCCTTTCGAGAAGCTCTACCGTCTGCGGGCTCAGGCGAAGGTCCGCCACTTTCATGAACCCTCCGGGGGCAGCGCCTCGGCAGCGTCGAAGACGAGGTAGGGAAAAGTCGCCGAGACTACTTTCTCGCCGCGCACAAAGCGGGAGACTTTTCCGTACCCGGCCCCGCCGGACTCTGGAGATGAGTGGACCTCCACGCGGTCTTCCGTCAGGTCTATTAGCCACGCTTCGGGGATGCCAGCCTCCGCGTAGAGAGGAAACTTACGCTCGCGGTCGTAGGTGATAGAGGTGTCGGCGACTTCTACTACCAGGAGGGCGTCGGCGGCCTGTGGCAGCTCTGCTCTGTTACGCCCGGCGCGCAGGAGGGCTATGTCCGGCTGTAGCTCCTGGTTAATACTCAGTACTACGGGGTTTTGCACGCTGATCGTGTATCGCTCCGAGGCACGCCCTGAAGCCCGGAAATCAGCCAGAATGTCGGTCAGGGCGTTAACCACCCGCACGTGGTTCGAACCTATCGGAGCCATCTCCACCACCTCCCCGTCTATGAGTTCCACCCGGTCATCTGCTCCGAGGATGCCGGCCTCGGCCATCTTGTGGTACTCCTCGACGGTAAAGCGGTGTTTCGTGACGATCATGGGTTCCTCCGCGGCTCGCCTGTACGACCCGGATTATACGGGAGGTCGATGCTTGTCAGGGCCGCCTCATTCGCGGCGGGCTCCCGCGGATCGCTCGCCGTACTCCCGTCCGTTCCGTATTGCCTGTTAATACCGGTACGCCGTCACGGGTTTCATCATCTCGCCGAACTCCGCCTGAGTTAGATCCTTCCTCGGAGACCAGGCCGGCCTTTTCTTTGCTACCAACAACCAGGTATCCCTCCAGCCGGGAAAGACCCTGGTCGCACCTTTGTATACCGGCTCAAGAAGCTCGGGGAGCCTCTTCTGGATCATGTGGTGACAGCCGCGCAGTTCCATCACGTCCAGGCTCAAATACTCAGATAATTGCTCCAGGTCGTCCTTTACATATTCCCGGACGTGTCCCCGCCAGGGGTCCGGGTACCAGTAGTACTGATTAAAGGAGGGGAGATTCGTCTTTCCTAGCAGAACCCTTATACGCTTTCTGATGTTCACCGCGTTCGGGACCGTCACGAACAAATAACCCCCTGGCTTGACGAGTTCCAGCAGGTCGATAAGAAGGCCCCGCGGGGAGTCGTGAAAGTGCTCCAGGACGTCGTGCGCCATCACCATGTCGAAAGAGCCTCTTTCAAAGGGTATGTCTTCGTTTGTCCTGAGCCTGTAATCTATGCCGATCTCACGGGCGAAATCTAGAATCTTGTCTCTGTTGCCCTCTATCTTGTGCCAGTTGTCCTGAAGGTCGTCGTAGGCCGAACACCGAAAGCCCAGTACTTGCAGTACGGCTGTCCTGTCTGCCGGCCCCGCCCCGAAGTCTAATATCTTGCCTCCCGGCTTCACGTAACGGCGCGTAGTAGTAGCGATGTTCCTATATACGTCTTCCGCCGTGTCCATGTACCCTTTGAACGGAAATTTGTTCCGGACGACTTGTATAGCCTGCTCTGTGTTCATCGGCGTTTCTCCTCGTCAGCGTTGCGGCGCGCGGTTCCGAGATCTAACACCTTGACGTATCCATCTCAGTTCTCATGCACAGCATCGGAATGCGATGGTCTCTAAGACCACTTGACCCGCGGCAGGATCTTGCGCTCGTCGATGCGGTCTTTGTGCCGTATCACCTGCTCCAGCATCTCGCTAATTACCCCGTCGGTCATGTAGTGCGGCTTTAACCCAAGCCTCAGCAACCCCGAGTGCTTCGGGTTGTAGTAGTGCTCCTCGGCTTCCTTGCGGGGGTTTTCTATGGACTTAACCTCTACACCGAGACCCATCTCGTCGCCGACCCTTTTTACCTGATCCGCCAGCTCGTTTACCGAGAAGGCTTCGGTAAACTGGTTCAGGATGCGGAGGTCACCCTTCTCCACGGGGTTGTTCGCGGCGAGCTCGACGCACTGGAGGGTGTCCTTGAGGTTGAGGTAACCCCGGATCTGACCTCCCTTCCCGTACACCGTCAGCGGTACGCCCGCGACCGCCTGCACGAGAAAGCGGTTTACGACCGTGCCGAAGATGTCGTCGTAATGGAAGTTCGGCCACAGCCGCTCGTCCGCCTCGGTCTCCTCGGTCGAGAGCCCGTAGACCGGCCCCTGCATGAGGTCCGTTACCCGCAATCCGTAAGTCCGCACGTAGAACCACAACAGGTCAGTGTCGAGGACCTTCGTGGTGTGGTAGAGCGTGCTAGCTTGCCGGGGGTAGAGGAAGGTGTGGCTGCGGCCGTTGTGCTCGACTTCCAGCCAGCCCTCCTCAATGTCGATGTTCGGGGTGCCGTACTCGCCCATCGTGCCGAGCTTGATGATCTGGCAGTCCGGCGCGTGCTCCATCACAGCCCAGATCACGTTGAACGTAACCCCGAGGTTGTTGTCCAGCGTGCGCCTCGCGGCCTCGAAGTCGATCATGGAGTACGGCCCCGAAGGCTGCTCGGCGTAGTGCACCACCGCCTCCGGCTCGAAGTCCCGGAACACTTCCGAGAGCAGCCGGTAGTCGTTGCAGTCCCCGATGATTACCCGCACCGACTCCCCGGATATGCTCTTCCAGATCGCCGCCCGGTCATTTAAGTTCGGGTTCGGCGTCAGAGCTTCGGAGGAGGTCTCCATGGCAATGTTCCGCCGCAGGTAGTTGTCCACGACCCAGACCTCGTGACCCCTGGCCGAGAAGTGCATCGCCGTCGGCCAGCCGAGGTATCCGTCCCCGCCGAGTATCAGTACGCGCACCTTTTACTCCCCTTCCAGTAGACGGTTTTTGACCAGATATTCGCGCAGTTCGTCCTTGCTCATCGAGCGCTCGACGGCGGAGTTGTACGGGAGCTTTACCCCAACACCCTCCATACCGGGGTAGGTGTGCTCTATGTCCTCGTAGACCGACTCGAAGGCCGGCAGGACGACGAAGTAATCTTCTATGTCCGCGCTGCGGCGCGTCTCCTCATCGTTTATTAGCTCCTCGTAGATCTTCTCTCCCGCCTTGGAGCCGACGACTTTTACCGGTACCTCGTCCGGGTCCCGGCCGTAGCGGGGCGCTAGCTCCTCGACCATTACGGCGGCGAGGTCCGCTATCCGGACGACCGGCATCTTGGTCACGAACACTTCCCCGCCCCGGGCTAGAAAGACCGAGCGCGTGACGAGCGCCACCGCCTCTTCGAGCGTCATGATAAACCGGGTCATCGTTGGTTCGGTAAGGGTGACCGGGCCGCCGCGGCATATCTGCCGCCGGAATACCGGGATTACCGAGCCACGGCTACCGAGCACGTTCCCGAACCGGGTGGAGGCGAAGATCGGCTTTCCTCCCCGCCGGACGGCGTTGGCCGCGGTCATGAGCCTCTCGCCCATGAGCTTCGAGGTGCCCATCACGTTGGTCGGGTTTACGGCCTTGTCCGAGGAGGTGAACAGCACCCGCTCGACGTCGTTGGTGAGCGCCGCGTCGATCACGTTCTGGGTACCCAGGACGTTGGTCTGGACGACGTCGCGGGGCGACTGCTCCCCGAGCAGGACGTGCTTTAGGGCGGCGGCGTGAAACACGATGTCCATGCCGGCCATCTTGCGGGACAGGTTGTCCCGGTCGCGGATATCGCCGAGGTAGAACCGGACGTGCGGCTCTTCGGCGTATTCGTCCACCAGGAAGAACAGCTCGCTCTCGTTGTTGTCGAGCCCGATGACCTCCGCCGGCTCTCCGGCGACCACCTGCCGCAGTAGCTCGCGGCCCACCGTACCGCAGACGCCCGTGATCAGAACCCGCTTACCCTCTACTCCCCGTCCGTCCACTGCTAACCTTCCCCCCGCGACTACGTCCCACACGCCACTCTGCAACGCTGTTTACAACATCGGCTACCAAGAACGTCTGGATTATACAGGATAAAAAAGGTATTCTTGCGGTGGGAAGAATAGACTTTCCCGAACGGTGATAAGCCGGTATTTATAAGGGTCGTGGCCTGGCCGGTCGCGCGTCCTCCGTACAGATAAACTGGTGGTGAATGCAGAGCCGGCGGAAAGCCACGGACAAAAAGCCCCGGACGACCCGGACAAAAGAGAGCGAGACCAGAGGTCCCTGGATACTCCACCGGCTCGCCTCTTTCGAGACCCTGTTCCTGCTCTTCGCGCTGCTCGCGGCCTTTGCCCTGCGCCCGTCCGCGAGGGTCACGGAGTCGCTGCCTCCCGCGCTGGCCGCCGCCGCGGCCTTCGTACTGCTCATAACACCGGGGGTCGCGCTCGGCGGTTTGCTGGCCGGAAAGGCGGGGCTGGCGCTGAGGGCCGCGCTCGCGGTGCCGCTCGGTATCACGGCTTTCGGCCTGCCGGCGCTGGCGGCGCTGGCGCTAAATACCAGCTTCGCGGCGTATGTGGCGGTGGGCCGCTGGGTGGTAGTGGTGTCGCTGGTAGTGCTGCTCTGCCTGGCGCTCTGGAGGGCGGTGGCCGGGCGGACGCCGGAGCAAACGCTGGAGCGAACGCCGGAGCGGGGAGCGGCGCCGGGAAGGTGGGACCTCCTCCTCTGGACACCGTTTGCCGGGCTCGCGGGTGTCCTCGCGGCGGTCTCGGCGGTTATGGTCCACGAGCCGAACACGGACCTTTGGACCTACCTCCGGTTTATAGAGGAGTTTTCGGGGAGCGCCGCGCTCAACGGTTCGGTGGAGGGGTTCTCCCGCACGACGCTCGGCGGGTGGTTTCTCGTCCAGGCGGCGCTCTCGGGGGTATCCGGGGTAGAGCCCGTCCCCCTGACGCTGGACTACTTGACGCCGTTCCTGGTGGTGGCGGCGGTCCTGGCGTTCTACGGGACGGCGCGGGTCCTCTTCGAGAAGAACTCCGCGGCCCTTTTTGCGGGTTGCCTGTACGCCCTGTTCCTGCTGGTCAGCCTGGACGGCACCATCTTCAGCACCGGCGGGGAGTTTGTCGGGCGCATCACCGAGGATAAGTTCGCCGCGCGGTTCTTGTTCCTGCCCCCGGCGCTCGCGGCCGCGGTCCTTTTCGCGCGGGAGAGAAGGTTAGGGTACCTGGCGCTCTTTAGTCTGCTGTGCGCGGGGGTTCTCTCCGTGCACCCGGTGGGGCTGGTCGTTATCGGTATCCCGGTGGCGGGTTTCGGGCTCGTACACCTGGCGCTGAACCTGCGGCGTTTCAGGGCCTGGCTGGTGGTTTTCGGGCTCTGGGCCGCGGGGCTGGCGGTCGTAGCGCCCCTCGGCGGCTACCTGCTAGCGACCGACAGCAAGTTTCTCTCCCGGCTCAACGACACGCCACCCGCGCTGGTAGATTTCCGGGTGCGGGTGTGGGAGTACGAGCACCGGCTCCTGGCGCTCGGGGATGGATCTTACATAATGCACCCCGCGCTCCTGCTGGAACCCCTGGTCCTCGCCGGTTACGCCGTCGGGGTCCCGTTTCTCGTCTGGAAGTCGTGGAGGAGCGTGACGGCCCGGCTGCTGCTGGGAACCCTGATCCTCACGCCCGCCCTGATCTACATACCACCGGTGTCCTCTTTTATAGGGGAGATTATCGGTCCGTGGACGCTGTGGCGGCTGGCCTGGCCGATACCGCTGGCCGCCGCGCTAACCGTCGCGTGGGTGGCCTGGGAGGTACTCGACTACGCCCGGCGGAGACTCCTGGAGAGCCGGATGGCCGGGGCCGCGGACCCCGTAAGGTTCGCCGCCGGGCTGCTCCCCCTGGCGGCCGTCGTCGTCCTGGCGGCTGCCGCTCTACCGGCGGTCTCTACCGCGGTACGCTCTGTGGAGACGCCGGACGAGGTCGCGTGGGACGCGACCTCCTGCTCGGACCCGGTATTTCCTTTTCTGGAGGATATAGGGGCTTCCGGCGGCATAATGGCCCAGGATGGGGAGAACAGTTGCATCGCGGCCTACTCGGATGACCTGCGGGTGCTCAGCTACCGGACCGGGGACCTGAATGCCCAGGCGTCACTGAGCCGGCGGGATATAGACGGCTCCCAGGGCGGCGGGGTGGTAGAAAACTTCTTCGGCTCGTCCTCTATAACCCGTCCGATAGTCCAGGCGCTGGAGGGACACAACGTAGCCTATGCCCTCTTACCGGTAAACTCGCCGCTCAACCCGGCGCTCGGCGGCCTGCCGGGCGTCACCACCCTCGACAACCCCGGCAACCGCTACCAACTCTACAAAGTAGACCGCGAGGAGCTATACGTCACCCCGACAGTCCAGGCAAACACCTACCTTGAAAACGGAGACGCCGCCAGAGCGGAGGCCGCCTACCAGCAAGCCCTGAGCGGAGCCGGTAGCCCGGAGGAGGAAGTAGGGACGCTCACCGGCCTCGCCGCCGCCTACTCCGAGCTCGGCCGGCCAGCCCAGGCCGCCGCCACCTACCAGAGTGCCCTCGATCTAGCACCCACTAACCTACAGCCTCCCCTCTTCTCCCTGGCCGCCGACGCCTACACCGCAGCCGGGGACTTTACCGCCGCCCAGAGCACCCTCGGAGAAGCCGCCGAGCGCTTCCCCGAGAACGCCGCCCTCCGCCAGAGGCTGGCCTCGGCGCTTTTGTTCGAGGAGCCGGCGGAGGCGGTGGCCGAGCAGGAGGCAGTGGTCGAGACCTACCCCGAGGTAGCCTCTTACCACGCCCGGCTGGGCTCGGTGATCTCTCTAGCCGCACAAGCCAACGCCTCAGCAGCTAACGCCGACCAAGAAGCCAGCGACGCCCAGCGGCAAGCCGAGCGGCAAGCTGAAGAGCAGTATGAGAAAGCCCGGGAGCTAGAGCCGCTTTCTGCGGAGCTAGAAGCCGAGATAGCCACCTACCACTCCTCGGCCGGCGACTTTGAGGCGGCGGCTAGCTCCTACGAGCGCTCGGTGGAGCTAGAGCCCGACAACGCCTACTACCGTCTCAAGCTAGGAGAGGTCTACTCCACCCTAGCTACCCGCAGCGGTGGCGAAGAGAGTTCTAGCGGAAGCTCCAGCGACGGCTCTGGCGACGGCTCTAACGAGGACTCGGAGGGGTACTATGGGAAGGCGGAGAGGGAGCTAAGGCGGTCGGTGGAGCTAGAGCTACTGCCGTGGCAGGAGGCGGGTTTGCGGGCGGAGGGGTGGGTAGCGTTGGGGGACCTGTATGGTAGTCGGGGAAGAGAGGGGGAGGCGAGGGAGGCGTATGAGGCGGCGCTGGAGGCTGACCCTGACTCCCTTCTTGCCCGTCAGCGGGTAGAGAGTTTACGTTAGAGGCGGTTGGGGTGGGGGCGCGGTACACTCTTCGGGGCGGGCTTTCTTGAAGCCGGGGCTTGTGGCATGGTACTTTTCTACTGGGTGTGATCCACTTCCTATCCGGGTGGTTTCCTGAGATGACGGTCGGTTTTGGCTAGAGCTAGAAAAGGGTGCGATTCGCTTTGAGGGAGAGACTCCAGACGGCCCGGCAGGGCGTTATCCGGCGCTACCGCGAGTGGCTGCCGGAAATCCCGGACAGGCAGGTTACCACCATCGGGGAGGGTGATACGCCGCTCATAGAGGCGCGGCGCATCTCCGAACGCCTCGGGGCGCGGTTGTACCTGAAGTTCGAGGGGTTGAACCCAACCGCCTCGTTCAAGGACCGGGGGATGACGGTGGCCCTCAGCCGGGCGGCGGCGGAAGGAAACCGGATCTGCATCTGCGCCTCGACCGGCAATACCGCGGCCTCGGCCTCGGCGTACGCGGCGCGGGCCGGCATAAGCTGCTTCGTGGTAGTCCCGGCCGGGAAGATAGCGCTCGGCAAGGCCGTCCAGGTTCTGGCCCACGGGGCGAAGGTCGTGCAGATAAGAGGCAACTTCGACGCCGCACTGCGCATCTCCCAGAGGGCAGCGAGCGAGCTCGACGACGTGGCGCTCGTGAACTCTGTAAACCCGGACCGCATCGAGGGCCAGAAGACCGCCGCTTTCGAGGTCTGCGAGGTTCTAGGCGGCCCGCCGGACGTCCTGGCGCTCCCGGTCGGTAACGCGGGCAACATCACCGCCTACTGGAAGGGCTTTAAGGAGTGGCGGGACGCCGGGTACGCCGGTGGAGCGCCCCGGATGTTTGGCTTTCAGGCTGAGGGGGCTTCGCCGCTGGTCGCCGGCCACGATATAGAAGACCCGGAGACGGTGGCGAGCGCCATCCGCATCGGGGCTCCGGCGAGCAAGGAGGGGGCGCTCTCGGCGGTGGAGGAGTCCGGCGGGCTTATAGAGAGTGTTACGGACGAGGAGATCCTCTCAGCCCAGCTACTCCTCGCCCGCGAGGAAGGCGTTTTCTGCGAGCCGGCCTCCGCCGCCGGGGTCGCCGGCCTCTTGAAGCTTTACCGCGAAGGCCGCGGCCCGGAAGGCGTAGCCGTCAGCGTCCTGACCGGTCACGGCCTCAAGGACCCGGACGTCATTCTCAGCCGGGCGCGGCTGCCGGAGCCGGTCGAGGCTACTTTCGAGGCGGTGGCGGGGTACATGGAGCGTGAGGTAGACGGGGCCGGCGACTCCCGGGCGGGCGCGGCGGGCGTCCATGTAGAAGGGCCGGACGGAGAGCCCGGCGGGAGCCTGGAGTGGAACCAGAGCGGTGAGCCCGGTGGCAGACCAGATGGTAAATCGGGCCGGGACCCGGGAAACCGGTAAGCCGTGATCTCGGTCCGGGTACCGGCTACTTCGGCGAACCTCGGGCCGGGCTTTGACGCGGTCGGGCTGGCGCTCTCGCTCTCGATGCGGGTAAGTTTGGAGCGGGCGCCCGCCCCGATGGTGGAAGTCAGCGGCTTCGGGGCCGACCTTATTCCTCGCGGCCCCGAGCACCCGGCTTACCGGGCTGCGCTCTTCGTCGCGGATTTTATCGGGGAGCCGGACGTGCATTTCCATCTGGTCCAGGAGAACGACATCCCCCCGGCCCGCGGCCTCGGCGGTTCGGCCGCGGCCCTCGTCGGCGGGGCCGTGGCCGCCAACGATCTCCTCGGACGCCCGATGGCCGCCCCGGACCTCCTTAACTTGGTCTGCGAGCTGGACGGACACCCGGACAACGCCGCCCCCGCACTCCTCGGGGGGCTGGTGATCGGCACCCTCACCCCGGCCGGTATCCGCAGCGTGCGCCTCGAACCACAGGGCCTCAAGGCGGTCGTCGCCGTCCCGGACTTCGCCGTCTCGACCACCGCCGCCCGCCGGGCGCTGCCGGAAAAGGTGGACCACCGGGACGCGGTATTCAACGTCGGGCGGGCCGGACTCCTGCTCGGGGCCCTGGCTACTGGTGAGTACGATTTGCTGCGGGTGGCGATGCAGGACGCCCTCCACCAGCCGTACCGCTCGCACCTGATCCCCGGCCTCGAAGACGTCGTAGACGCTGCCAACGAAGCCGGAGCCTACGGAGCGTGCCTCTCCGGTTCCGGCCCCACGGTCCTCGCCCTGACCCCCGACGATGCCCGGGCAGACGCCGTAGCCTCCGCCATGCGCGCCGCCTTTGAGTCTCACGACGTGCACGCCCCGGTCTGGGCGCTAGACGTGGACCTCAGAGGAGCCCGCGTCGAGCCCCCCGGAGAAGTCCCCTCCCGAAGCCTCGAACCTGTAACCTAAGCGGTCGCCCCCCGGCACCAGGCGAGGTCTTGCTCAAGCTCGCGTCCGCGCTCCAGTACGGCGTCCGTCACCCGGACGAGCCTCCGGGTATAACTCTCTGTCCAGGAGCCGCGATTGCGGCTGGAGACCACGACCCAGACCCCGGACTCCGTGCCCGCCCGCCAGAGGAGAAGCGGGAGCGGTACGGGAGACTCTTCCACCCTGTAGTCCGGTATCTCGTCGTAGCGCTCGGCGTTTACCGGACCAACGAGACGGACGACCCCGGACTCTTTGTCTACGTAAAGCACGTCAACCCGCGTACCCCGGGTACCGGTCGAGCCCCGCGAAAAAAGAGAGGTGTCGTCGGCCAGTATGATCTCCGCCCGGTCGGCGTCTATCTCGCCTTCCACGGAGACCTCCGGACCGAGGCTAGAGGAGATCAAAGCGCGTATACCCTCCACACCGGGCGCGTTGTACCTCTTCGGATAAGACCTCTCCATCTCCACCTCATAACTGCTGGCCCGAACAGCCAACTCTGCGTTGCGCTCTACGAAACTAGTTCTGCTACTGAAATTAGTACCATTCCGCGGCGGATCGGTCAAGCGGTTCGGGGAGAGAAAAGCGGGAGACGGACCCGACGCTGCTCGAAGGAGCGGAACTCCCGTATGCCGGCGGCGAATAAGGCCGAGCCTGAAAGGACCGCAGCCGCTCCCGGAGAGGTGGCCGTCTTGTGGTCCACTGGCAGCCGTTTCGAGGGACGCGAGGACGCGGAGGCGGTCAGCCACAGATGCGTCAGGTAGAGCACCCACCCCGGCGCGGAGGCGCCACCCCTGAAAGCCGCCCTCGCCGTTCGTAGTCTTGACCGGCCTTTCGTAGCACCCACGCCGCCAGGGCGCTAAGACTAGCAAACTGGGTTGAGGGCACGGGTTGCGGCTAGATGGCCCGGTTTCCGCGGTAGATCAGGGCCAGAGCTTCGGAGCGGCGGGTGGGGTCTTCGGCGTACACGCCCCGCACCCCGCTGGTCACCGTAACGCTGCCCGGCTTCTGCACGCCGCGCATCGTCATGCACAGGTGCTCGCACTCGACCACGACTATCGACCCGCGGGAACCGAGGCCCTCGTAGAGCGCGTCCGCTATCTGCCCCGTCAGCCGCTCCTGTAGTTGCGGTCTGCGGGCGTAGCCCTCTACCACCCGCGCCAGCTTCGAGAGGCCCGTCACCTTTGCCTCCGGCAGGTACCCCACGTGGGCCTTGCCGTAGAACGGGATCAGGTGGTGCTCGCAGATGCTGTAGAGCGGTATGTCGCGTACCAGGACCATCTCGTGGTACTCCTCCTCGGAAAAACCTACCGAGAGGTGCTCCGCGGGGTCTCCGGCGAGGCCGCCGAAAAGGGCCGCGTAAGCGTCGGCGACGCGGCGGGGAGTATCCTTGAGGCCCTCTCTCCGCGGGTCTTCACCTATGGCGGCGAGGATCTCGGCTACCGCCTTCTCTATCCGCGGCTTGTCTATCCCGGCCTGGGAGGGCTGGTTTAAAAGCGGGTCGGGTGTTTGATCCTGCAACGGACTCCTCCCCTGCTAGCCGGAGACGGCTGTGCCGTTCGGATTCTGATAGCCGAAACGCCGGGATATGTCCGCGCAAGCGCTCGCCGTCATCTCACCGTACTCCGTCATGGATTCCGCCGGAAGCCGGAAGGCCGGTCCCGAGACGCCAACCGCCCCGATAACCTTGCCACCCGAGGAGTATATCGGGGCCGCGACAGCGTTCAGCCCAACCTCCAGCTCCTCGATGGTGTAACCGTAGCCTGAGACCTTGATCTCCTCCAACTGCTCCCGCAAGACCTCCGGGTCCACTATCGTGTTCTCCGTTAGACGCTCCAGCGGCCGGTCCAGAATACGGTTCTGCCGGCGCGCGGGGAGATAAGCCAGCAAGACCTTCCCCGAAGCCGTGCAGTGCAGCGGCGAGTGCAACCCGGACCAGTCCGCGCTCAGCACCGAAGAGGACGAGACGCTCTGATGGATAATAACCGCCTCGTCACCCTCCAGCACGGTCAGGGTAACCGTCTCCTCCGTCTGGTCGCTGAGCTGCTGGCAGGTCGCGCGCGAGTGGCGCACGATGTCCAGGTCGGCGGTTACCGCACTCGCCAGCGTCGCCAGACCGAAACCCAACCGGTACTTCTCTGTGTCCGGGTCCTGCTCCACCAGCCCGCGGTACTCCAGCGTCGCGAGCATCCGGTAAACAGTGGACTTATGCATCTGGAGTCCGGTCGCGATCTCCGTCAGCCCCGACCACCCCTGATGAGACAGAAATTCCATTACGGAAACAGCCCGGTCCACGGACTGGATCGGCGCGCTCTTACGGCTAGAAGTAGACATAGCAACGAATTGTAGCAGACTCCCCCCGCCTCTTCGGACATCCGAGGCATCATATTTCCGTACTACATGCATAGTCTCCTAGACCTTTCCGGCCCAGTATTTCCTAGCAGAAAGTATTCCCGGCGTCGAGGGCGTCGTGGTCGTCCGTGGGTCAGCACGCTATCCGATCCTCAGGAGAGGCCCACTATCTCGCCGTTCTCGTCGATGTCGATGTTTTCGGCGGCCAGGTAGAGGCTCAGGCCGGGCATGGTCCGCATCTCACCGCAGATCGGGTACACAAAGCCCGCCCCGACCGACGCCCGCACCTCGCGGACCGGCAGCGTCCAGCCTCTCGGCGCGCCGAGCAGCGCCGGGTCCGATGAGATGGAGAGGTGGGTCTTCGCCACGCAGACCGACAGACGGCCGTAGCCGTTTCTCTCGTAGCCCTCTAGCTGGCGGGCCGCCGTCGGGGAAAGCTCTATACCCTTTGCGCCGTACACGTTGGTCGCCACGGCCTCTATCTTCTCTGTAAGGGTGGCGTTGTCCGGGTACAAGAACTTGAAGGCGCTCTCCTCTTCGGCGGCTTCGGCGACCGCTTCGGCCAGTTCCGCCGCACCCCGGCCGCCGTCGGAGAAGTGGGTGGAGACGGCAACGCGGGCGCCCAGCGACTCGGAGATCTCCCGGATCGCCGCGTGCTCGGAGGGATGGTCGGTCGGGAAGGCGTTGATCGCCACCACCGGCGAGACGCCGTGCAGCCGGATGTTCTCCACCTGCTTGCGGAGGTTATCCGCCCCGGCGTAGACGTCGTCGGGGTTCTCTTCCAGAAGCGCCGGGGGCAGCGGCCGGCCGGCGATCACCTTGTGCCTCCCGGAGTGTACTTTCAGCGCCCGCACGGTCGCCACTAGCACCGCCGCGTCCGGGAACAACCCCGAGTTGCGGCATTTTATGTTGAAAAACCGCTCGGCGCCCATGTCGGCCCCGAAGCCGGCCTCGGTTATCAGGTAGTCTCCGCTCCGGACGCCGATCCTGTCGGCGACGATGGAGGAGTTGCCGGTCGCGATGTTCCCGAAAGGCCCGGCGTGCACCAAGACCGGCGTGTTCTCCAGTGTCTGCATCAGGTTCGGCTTTATAGCCTCGCGCAGCAGGACCGCCATAGCACCCGCGGCCTTTACGTCCTCGGCCGTCACCGGCTCTCCTTCGGGGTCCGAGGCGACCACGGTACGCCCGAGACGCTGGCGCAGGTCTTGTAGGGAGGTGGCGAGCGCCAGCGTAGCCATGACCTCCGAAGCGGAGGTGATGTCGAACCCGGACTGGGCCGGGATGCCGTCTACCCGGGAGCCGAGGCCCGTGACGATGTTCCTCAAGGCCCGGTCGTTGATGTCCATGACCCGCCGCCAGGAGATGTCGCGGGAGTCTATCCGCGGCTCCTTGCCCTGGTGGATGTGGTTGTCGAGCATAGCCGCGAGCAGGTTGTGGGCCGCGGTTACGGCGTGGGCGTCGCCGGTGAGGTGCAGGTTCAAAGTCTCCATCGGGACCACCTGGCTGTAGCCGCCTCCCGCAGCCCCGCCCTTTATACCGAAGACCGGCCCCATCGACGGCTGCCGGATGGCGACCGTGGCCTTTTTACCAAGGTGAGAGAAAGCCTGTCCGAGGCCGACGGTCGTCGTGGTCTTGCCCTCGCCCAGGGGAGTAGGAGTTATCGCGGAGACGACCACGTACCTCGCTTTCGGGCGGTCGGATAGCTCCTCGATGGCGGAGAGGTCTATCTTGGCTACGCTGCGGCCGTAGGGTTCGAGGAGGTGTGGCCCGAGTCCCATGCCGGAGGCGACTTTCTCTGGCGGTAGAAGGCGGGCGCTGCGGGCGATTTTTAGGTCCGAAGGAAACTCGGTGCGTAACATGTTTTCGGGGCTCCTTGTTGTGTGAGGTACGGGGTTCTCTAGCTCCGCCAGCCGGGAAGGTTCCGGAGAAGGTTCCTCCGCGGCTGGCTGGCCCCGGCCCGGTCTGACAGGCGCTGGGTCAGGTCCTTGCGCCACTTCTCGGTGCTCTCGACCTGGTTGAAGGTGTTCAGGTGAAAGCCCGCGATGCTGTAGAACGGGTCGCCGAGGTAGGGGGCGAGGTCTTCTATAAGGTTCTCCGGGGTGTAGCCGCCGGGCTTTACGAGGCGGAGGAGGCCGGACTGCTTTTTTAGGAAGCGCAGCGAGTCACCGATGCCGATCCTCGTCGAGATATTCAGCAGTTTGCGGCGGTCGATCACACCCGGCAGCCCGACGTAGACCGGCAGCGTAATACCCCGTTCCCGGACGGTGCGGAGCCAGCCCACGATGGTGTCCGCGTCGAAGCAGATCTGGGTGACCATGTACGAGGCGAAGGGCTGCTTGGAAGCTAGCGCCCTTACCAACCCCTCGTCGCTTACCAGCGGGTGGGTCTCTGGATACGCCGGTATACCGACGCTCTCCACGCTATGTTCCATCTCCGACATCGCGGATAGCAGCTTCCCGGCGCTTTCGTAGGGACCGGCCGCCACCTTCGCGTCCCCCCCGATAACGAAGACCTCCCGCAAACCCCGCCCGTCGAGGCGCGTGAGTATCTCTCGCAGGTGGTCCTCGCTCTCCACGAGCCGGGCCGAGACGTGTGGCACGACGCGGAGGTCTTCCCGCTCGGCAAGCTCCTCGCTAAAATCCAGCGTAGCTTCCATGCCGAGCGCCGGCGAGCACGTGACGGCCACCCGCGCCCCGGAAGGCAGGTGCGCGGCCTGCTCCGCCGCACCTCTTATGGGTATGACCTCGAACCTCGGCCGGGATAAAGCCCGGACCAGCGCCTCCTTTCTATGTGAGGTATCTTCGGGGGGTACCGCTCTGCGCTCCTGGGTCATATCAAACTCCTCGGGGGTTACTCGGGGGCTTGCGGGACCGGAAGCTACAGAAACCGGTCTTACAAAAGACCTTTTCTAGTCCTGGATCGCGCGCAGCAGAGCTTTCGGGATCTGCTTTTTCGGGTCTACGAACGGCCTCTGGACCACGGCCGCCGCCCGCCGGCCATAGTGGGTCTCTATCTCCAGCTCCGTGCCGTACCCGACGTGGTCTATCGGGACCATCGCGTAGCCGATGTTCTTCTCCAGCCGCGGCGAGTAGCAGGCGCTGCTCACGTAGCCGATCTGCCGTCCGGAGCCGTCCTTGCCGTAGACCGGGAAGTAGTCCATCATCGAGCCGTCGTTGTAGGAGCCGAGGTTCTCGCCGTCGATCTCCACCCCGACGAGCTTCCGGCTGACGCCTTCTTCCTTAATTTTGCGAAGGGCGTCCTTGCCCATGAAGTCGGCTTCCTGTTCGAGGTCCACCATCCACTCGTAGCCGTAATCGACCTCGTAGGGGTTGGTGTCGAGCCGGATGTCCGAGCCCCAGGCCAGGATGCCGCCCTCGATCCTGCGGATGTGGCACGGCCCTATGACTTCCATGCCGTGCGGCTCACCGGCCTCGAAAACCTTGTCCCACAGTTTTACACCGTCGCGGCTCGCGTTGTGCAGGTAGATCTCATACCCGAGCTCCGAGGTGTAGCCGGTGCGTGAGACGACGACCTGCATCCCGTCAAGCTCCCGGTGGACCATGTAGTAGTAGGGGATGTCCAGGATGCTCTCGCCGAAGAGGTCGACCATCACGTCCTTGGACTTCGGTCCCTGAACCTGGATCGGACCTACGTCCGGCTCTTTTATCTCGACGTCCATCCCGCTCTTGTAAGCCAGCGCCCGCGCCCAGAGGAGCACGTCGCTGTCAGCGAGCGAGAGCCAGAAGTGGTTCTCCTCCAGCCGCAGCAGCACGGGGTCGTTGATAATGCCGCCGTCCTCGGCGGTGACGAACACGTACTTGCACTGCCCGACATTGCACTTGTGGAGGTCGCGCGGGATCAACATGTTCGTAAAGTCAAAGGCGTCGGAACCGGAGATCTCGACCTGCCGCTCGGCCCCGCCGACGTCCCACAACGTAACACCGTTCAACAGCGCCCAGTACTCGGCGACCGGGTCCCCGTAGTGCCGCGGGTGGTAGCTGTGGTTGTAGACGCTGTACTTCTGGACCCCGTGCTTACGCGAGCCGTAGAAGAACGGCCCCCGCCGCAGCCTCGGGTACAGCAACATCCCCGGCTCCCCTACCGTCCGGTCTACCTTCTGCTCCAGAGGAGCCACGTTCACTTCAGCCACTACTTTCTCCTTTTCTACGCGCTACGCGAGGCCGCTTGTTTCAGCCCTGGTTCTCACCATCACCGATGCCTGTTGGCTAACCGTCCGCCGGGTTAGCTCCGGGCTAACTACTCCGTCGCATGACCACCCTTTCCACCCTCTAGTAACCTCCCGAACGGAAAATTTCGTCTGGGTATCTCTCGCCCGTGGACCGGGCGTCGCCGGGTTTAGAAAGGAAAGGCCCTCTTTCTCGGTGCGCTCTACCAGGCACCTGGCTGCGCGGGCTTTTGCGGGACCGGAGGGGTTGAGGGGATCAGGGCTAGCGTAGACGCCTTCCACCTCTACCAGTGACGTCTTCCCTACCGCGTCCGGCCCGCTGCCCGAAATCCCGTACGGCCGGGATACTGGCACCTGCACGGTTTCCGTGCGGTACGCCTGAGTCATGCGGGCGCACCGGAGTATGTAGCAAAAAGTATTAGACTTTGGTATGCGGTCTTGTTAAAATCGTGGCGCTGCAAGGGGGGTAGCCTCCCTTTGTGACTAGTGCCGGGCGGTTCGTGCTGTGGTCGCCAAACCGATACGAGCCGTCCTGGCAGTCTCTTTTACGTCGTCAGGTCATCCGTCTCTTCTCTCTCACTCTTTCTCTAATTACCCAAGGTCAGGCCGACGGCACCAGTGGCCGGGCGCTCCCGCGCATCCGCTCCATCGCCGGGTCGAACAGCGGCTCTTCGGAGACGCTGGCGGCGTGGCGCTCGCCGAAGTACTCGATCTCCAACTCCGTCCCCGCCTCCGATAGCTCCGGTGGCAGCCAGGCGTAGGCGATGCTCCGCCCGATGGTATATCCGTAGGCCGCGCTGGTAACGTACCCGACCGCCGCGTCCACACTCCACACCGGCTCACTGCCCAACACCGCGACGCTGACATCTTCCAGGAGCAGACACGAGAGCTTCCGCCGCGGTCCCGCTTCCTTACGCTCTATCAGCGCCTCCCGGCCGATAAAGTCGCCCTTGTCGAGCTTGACGGCGAAACCTAAGCCCGCCTCGTAGGGGTCGTGCTCGGTGGTCATGTCTGTGCCCCAGGCCCGGTAGCCCTTCTCGACCCGCAGCCCGTTAAAGGCTCCCCGGCCACCGGCGATAACCCCGTAAGGCTCTCCGGCCTCCCACAACAGGTCCCAGAGCCGGAGCCCGAGGTCGGCGGTCGTATATATTTCCCACCCGAGCTCCCCGACGTAGGAGACCCGCTGGGCCATCACCGGCACCTCCCCGATAAACGCCTCTTTAGCCCGGAAGAAACCGCACCCCGCGTCCGAGAAGTCGTCCGCTGAGAGGCTCTGGACGAGGTCCCGGGCATGAGGCCCCCACACCCCGACACAGCAGGTACCGGCCGTGATGTCCCGCACCCGCACGGACCCGCGGGCCTCACCGCCGGGCAGGTTACGCTTCAGCCAGTCGAGGTCCCGAGGTCCGTTCAGGCCGAGCTGAAAAAGTTCCTCGCCGAGCCGCGTTACGGTTATGTCGCTCTTTACGCCGCCGGCCGCGTCCAGCATCAGGGTGTAGGTCACGCTGCCAGCGGGTTTGTCTAGCCCATTGGTATTTAGATGTTGCAGGAACTCCAGAGAGCCCGGCCCGGAGACTTCGGCGCGTTTTAGCGAGGTCATGTCGTAGAGGGCGACCTTCTCGCGGGTCACCTGGTGCTCGGTCCCGACTATCGGCGACCAGTAACGCCCGGACCACTCGTCACGTTCCGGGATGTCGCGGCCCTCGACGAGTGGGCGGTTCGCCGCGAACCACTGCGGCCGCTCCCAGCCGTTCGCCTCCAGAAAGTACGCCCCGAGGTCTTTCTGGCGCGGGTAGAAAGGGCTCGTGCGCAGGGGGCGCGGCTCGTCCATCGGCTGCTGCGGGTGGATTATGTCGTAGACCTCCTGGAAGGACTGGGAGCTGCGGGCCCGGACGTAGGCCGGGCTGTGGGCGTGGGCCTCGAAGCGGTTTACATCAGCGGCGGCGAGGTCTACCTCCGGCGCGCCGCCGACCATCCACTCGGCCACGGCTTTCGCCGCGCCCGCGGCATGGGTCACCCAGATCGCCTCCGCCATCCAGAACCCTTCCACCGTCTTCGACGGCCCGAGGAGCGAACCGCCGTCAGCGGTAAACGAGAATAACCCGTTTATGCCCTTCTGGATCTCCGTGCCTCCGAGCGCCGGTAGTAGCCGCCGCGCCTCCTGCCACGGTCCCTCGAAGTCCTCCGGCGTAAAGTCCATTATGGAGGGCATCTCGTCCGAGTCCCCGTGGCGGCGGATGTCGTCGGAGGCGACGGGCATCGAGCGGTGTTTGTAGGAGCCGATGCCGTAGCGCTCTCCGTGCTGGCGGAAGTACATCGCGTTGTCCTGGTGGCGGAGTATGATGTGGTCGGACTCCCTGGATGACGCTTCGAGCCCCGGTACCTCCGTGGTCCAGGCGTATTGGTGCTGCATCGGTGTCAGAAGCGGCACCGAGGCACCCGCCATCCGCCCGATGCGCGGTCCCCACATCCCGGCGCAGCTAAGGACCATCTCGGTCTCGATGCGGCCCCGGGAGGTTACGACGGCTTCTATCCGGCCGTTCTCTACCTCTATGTCGAGGACCTCGGTCTCGCCGTAGAATTTCGCGCCGCGGGACATAGCTTCCCCGGCGGCGGCCGTGCTGATCCTGATGCCTTTGGCGATACCGTCCGAGGGTACGTAGAGGCCGCCGTAGACCTTCTGCGGGTCGAGGAGCGGGCTCTTCTCGACGCACTCGGCGGGTGAAATTAGATACGCCTCAACCCCCCAAGACGCCGCGATCCCGGCCTTGCGCTTGAGGTCCCGCCACCGCTCCGGCGTGGCCGCGACCTCAATGCTCCCCACCCTGTAGAAACCCGGTTCCCCGTCAGCGCTCAACTCTGAGTACCGCCGCACACCGTAGCTGGCGAGATCCGTCATCGTCTTCGACGGGTTGGTCTGGAACACGAGCCCCGGCGCGTGCGAGGTCGAGCCCCCGGCCTCGAACAGCGGGCCCTGCTCCACCACGACCACGTTCCGCACCCCGAGCCGCGTGAGCTGGTCGGCCGCGTTGCAACCAACGATCCCCGCCCCGACTATCACCACGCCGGCCCTTGTCTCCATAAGAACCCCTATCCTCGCTGCCCCGAAGGTCCGTCCATCCATCGCGAAAGACCTCCGGTGCGAGACTTGCCTTTACCCGGCTTGTTGCGCTGTTAAAAACAGTTTCTCATAGCGAAATTAGTACCACCCGTCAAGTCCGGGGTCAAGAGATCAAACTAGTTTTTTATTAAGTTTGTTTAAAAATTCTATGCGCCAGTTCTTTGGAAGCCGTTTTCAACGGTTCCGTAGGGTAGTTACGGCTGAAATAAGCCCGGCCCACTACCCGGTGCGGAGACCGGCCAGGGTGTAGGGGGCGCTGGAGAATCTGGCGGGCGGAGAGACTCGGCTGCCGGCCGCGCTGGGTAACGTCCAAGGCGTTGCTGGGAGCCGGTGACCTCAAGATTTTGGTTCGAGCAGGTTTACAAGACTTGACAAGCGGATACAAGATGGCTTAACCTCTGGAGTGACGGCAAACGGGTTGAAGAGGAGACTCTTGAGCGGAGTTTCAAAAGAATCGCAGATGCAGATCCTCGGTCTCAAGCTAGACCTCTCTCACCAACTCGTACCGCCAATTCACCCACGAGTACCCAGGGATGGCTCCATCCTACCCACCCGACTAATTATTCGGGCGGGCCGGGATAGTGTCATCCGACCCGCCTGAGGCCGTAACCACGGGGCAAGTCCCCGTTCCCGGCCAAGTTTTCTGACAGTAGTTAATTAACCGTCATAATAAATGGGGTAACCGTGGAAAATACCGCGCTTAACATCGAATACAAACCGCGAACCGGCAGCGAGGCCATGTGCGAGGCGCTTTTGGATGAAGGGGTCGAGTACCTCTTCGGGTATCCGGGAGGGGCGATCATGCCGTTCTACGACGCGCTTTACGACTACCCGCTAAAGCACATCCTCACCCGCCACGAACAGGCCGCCGCCCACGCCGCCGACGGCTACGCCCGCTCGACCGGCGAGGTTGGCGTGTGTGTCGCGACCAGCGGCCCCGGTGCCACCAACCTGGTCACCGGGCTCGCCACCGCCCAGATGGACTCCGTGCCGATGGTAGCTATAACCGGCCAGGTCGGCCGGCCCGCGCTCGGCAAGGACTCTTTCCAGGAGACCAACGTCATGGGCATGACACTCCCCTTTACCAAGCACTCCTTCCTCGTCGAGGACCCGGACGAGCTCTACCCGACGATGCGCCGGGCGTTCGAGATAGCCCGCTCCGGCCGCCCCGGACCGGTCCTTATAGACGTGCCAAAAGATGTGCAGTTCGCCGCCACACGCGAGGGCGGATACCGCAGGCTCCGGGAAGCCGAGGCTCCGGTCTCCTCTCCGGCCATAGAAGCCGCCGCCACACTCCTGCGGCGGGCCAAGAAACCGCTCATCCTGGCCGGTCATGGGGTCACGCTTTCGGGGGCCGAGAAAGAGTTGCGGCTGCTCGCCGAGAGGCTCGGGGTGCCGGTCGTCACCACGCTGCTCGGGGTTAGCGCGTTCCCGGAGGATCACCCGCTGTACCTCGGCTGGCCCGGCATGCACGGGGCCGCGAGCGTCAACCGAGCGATAGACAAGTCCGACCTCTTGTTCGCGGTCGGGATGCGGTTTGATGACCGGATCACGGGCGCTGTGGACAAGTTCGCCCAGAACGCGAAGCTCGTCCACATAGACGTGGACCCCTCAGAACTCGGTAAGGTGATAAAGCCGACCGTCGGCGTCGCCGCCGACGCCAAGATGGCCCTGCGCGGCGTCCTCGGGCACGTGGAAACTGTCCGCGAGGACGGCTACAGCGAGTGGCGCGAAGAAATAGCCAAAATGCAAGAGCCTGAGAAAGCCCGCGAGGCGGCGGCCAGGGGCAAGTACGGCCCGATCCGCATCATGGACGCCATCCGGGACGTTACGGATGGCGACGTCCGCATTGTCAGCGACGTCGGTCAGCACCAGATGTGGACCGCGCAGTTCTTCAAGTTCACCAAGCCGAACAGCCTCATAACCAGTGGCGGCCTCGGCACGATGGGCTTCGCGCTCCCGGCGGCGATGGGTGTAGCGTTCGCGTACCCGGACGATAACGTGTGGGTTGTGGCCGGGGACGGTGGCTTCCAGATGAACCTCCAGGAGCTTGCGACCATCCGGGACTTCGGGCTCAACATAAACGTTGCCATTTTGAACAACGGCTACCTCGGCATGGTCCGCCAGTGGCAGCACTTCTTCCACCGCGACCGCTACTCTCAGACCCCGATCACCGGCCCCGACTATCCCGAACTCGCCGCCGCCTACGGTCTCGCAGCCAGAGCTGTCGAAGAGGGCGACGACGTCGAGGAAGCCGTCCGGTGGGCTCAGGAGCGTCAGGGGTGCACCATCCTCGACTTCCGCATCGACCCGGAGGCCAACGTCTACCCCATGATCCCGAGCGGCATGAGCGTCGGCGAGATGATCGAAGACACCAGTGCCTAGCGAGACCCGGGAAGCTTCCAGTAGTTCGACCGGCATGGAAACGAAAAACCCGAACACCGTGGAGGTCAGCTTTACCGGCGGACCGCTCGCCCTGAACCGCCTACTGATGACGATCCAGAACAAGCGCATGCCGGTCAGCGGCTTTGCGCTGGGTTACGACACGCGGGGCATGCGGGCGACGCTAATATTCGACTGCCCGCCGGAGGCGGCGCGGCGGTACACCATGATCCTCTCCGCGCTCGAAGACGTGCAGAATATAGAAACCGCCGAGGAAAGCATCATGGTCGTACTACTGAAAGTATCCGACGCCGGCTGGAAAGAGTCTGCGGCCGCAACCGGAGTAGCGGTGCATGAAGATGGTGGTACGGTCGTGGCGTCCGGGGAGCCTGAGAAGTTAGAAAGCTGGCTCTCGGGCCTCGACGGAGTAAGAGACCTGGTAAGGCTCGGGCCTCTCGCCCGGCCGGGGAACGGAGGGGAATAACATGGCCCGGGTATATCGAGAATCGGACATCGGAGACGAGATACTGCGCCGGAAGGTTGCAGTTTTGGGTTACGGCAGCCAGGGTCACGCCCACGCCCGCAACCTCAAGGACTCCGGCGGCGAGGTCGCCGTCGGGCTGTATAAAGGCTCGAAGAGTTGGTCCGCCGCCGAAGACGCGGGCTTCGAGGTAATGACGACCGCGGACGCCGTACGGTGGGCCGACGCGGTGATGATGCTCCTGCCGGACGAGCGCCAGCCGGCGGTATTTACCGAGCACGTCGCGCCGAACCTCTCGGAGGGGATGCTGTTCCTCTTCGCCCACGGCTTCAATATTCACTTCAACCAGATCCAGGTCCCGGAGGAAGTAGACCTCGGGCTCGTTGCTCCTAAAGGTCCGGGGCACGTGCTACGGCGGTTGTACACCGAGGGCAAGGGGATGCCGGCCCTTTTTGCGGTCGGCAACGACGCCAGCGGGCGGGCGCGGGACCTCGTTCTCTCCTACGCCCGCGGCATCGGGTGCGGCCGGGCCGGAGTCCTGGAGACGACCTTCGCCGAGGAGACCGAGACGGACCTCTTCGGGGAACAGGCCGTGCTCTGCGGCGGGCTGACGGCGCTCTTGAAAGCCGGTTTCGAGACGCTCGTGGACGCCGGCTACCAGCCGGAACTCGCGTACTACGAGTGTGTAAACGAGTTGAAGCTGATCGTGGACCTGATCTACGAGGGCGGCCTCGAAAATATGCGGTACTCGATCTCCAACACCGCCGAGTACGGCGACTACACCGCCGGTCCCCGCCTTATAGACGACGGCGTAAAAGACCGCATGAAGGACATACTCACCGATATCCAGAGCGGCCGATTTGCTCGCGACTGGGTCCTTGAGAACCAGGCCGGGGGCGCGAGCTTCCTGGCAATGCGCAACCGGGAAGCAGAGCTTCCGGTAACAAAGGTCGGCAAGGACCTGCGGGCGCTGGCCGCCGAGGGCGCGGAAGCCCCGGCTGGAGACAGCGTGGGAGGTGGGAGATGAGCCCGGAGCCTGCAGAACGCAAAGCTTTCGCCGCGTCGGACGAAGACTGGGCCTACCACGGCGGCGACTTTGTAAAGCTCGGCGACGTGCGGCTCTCCCCGGCGACCCACGCCTTGAACTACGGGACCGGCGTCTTCGAGGGCATCCGGGCCTACTGGAGCGAGGAGAAGGGCACGCTCCACGTCTTGAAGCTCCGGGAGCACTACGAGCGCTTTGAGAAGTCGTGCCGCCTGCTGCGAATAGAGTTGCCGCACACGGTGGACGAGTTGTGCGAGATCACGCAGGAGATACTGCGCCGCAACGCCCCGCGCCAGGACACCTACATCCGGCCGCTGGCCTACAAGTCTGCCGAGTCCGTCGGGGTCAAGCTGGCGCTCGACGCCGAGCTTTCCATCTTCACCGTCCCGATGGGCAACTACGTGGAGCTTACCGGTCTCCGGTGCGCCGTCTCCTCCTGGCGGCGGACGTCGGACAATGCAATCCCCGCCCGCGCAAAGCTTACCGGCTCGTACATCAACACCGCCCTCGCCGTGGACGACGCCCAGAGGGTAGGCTACGACGACGCCATATTCCTGACCCACGACGGCTACGTCTCAGAGGCGAGCGCGGCCAACATATTCCTCGTCCGCAAGGGACAGCTACTCACGCCGCCGCCGACCGCCGGTATCCTGGAGGGTATTACCCGCGACGCGGTCATGGAGCTTGCGGATAGAGAGCTTGGTATGGAGACGCTCCAGCGCGACATCGGCCGCACGGAGCTTTACGTTGCCGACGAGGTATTCCTGACCGGCACCGGCTTCCAGATAGCCCCGGTCGTGGAGATCGACGGTCGCCCGATAGGCAGCGGGGAAATGGGAGAAGTCGCGAGCCGGTTGCAGGACCTGTACTTCCGGGCCGCCCGGGGCGACAACCCGGACTACGGCGAGTGGACCGTACCCGTCGAGGTTGCACAGAAAGCGACCGGCTGACATACTAACGGCTCACGTGGGTACTTCTCTCAACATTCTACGACTAACCAGGGTGGCCGCTACCGGGCGAATTAACAGGCCCGGTTCCTGACCGGGCGTTCTGGTCCGGCGGCCACCTAAATTCTCAGCCGTAGCCTCGAACCAACAAACTTGCACTAGCGTAGAAAGAGAGAATAGTATGCGTCGCGTAGAAATTTTCGATACGACCTTGCGGGACGGCGAGCAGTCGCCGGGCATCTCGCTCTCGGTGGAGGAAAAGGTCGAGATAGCCCACCAGCTCGCCCGCTTGAAGGTGGATGTAATAGAGGCGGGGTTCCCGATCACCTCCGAAGGCGACTTCGAGTCCGTCAGCCGCATCGCCAGCGAAGTAAAGGGACCGAAGATCACCGGCCTCGCCCGCATCCACGACGCAGACCTCGAACGTGCCTGGGAAGCGGTCAAGTGGTCGGAAAAACCCCGCATACACACCTTTGTCGGCACCTCAGACCTGCACATAGAGCACCAGATGGCCTCCAACCGAAAGGACATCCTCTCCCGTACCGGCGAGGCGGTCCGCTACGCCAAGAGCCTGTGCAACGAGATAGAGTTCTCCCCGATGGACGCCACCCGGACGGACATCGGCTACCTCGCCGACGTGGTCGCAGCGGCGGTTGAGGCTGGGGCCGACGTTATAAACATCGCGGATACGGTCGGGTATACGACGCCGGTCGAGTTCGCGGCGTTCCTCAAAGAGCTTCAGGAGCGGGTGCCCGAGCTTTCGGAGCGTACTCTGTCGGTGCACTGCCACGACGATCTCGGCCTGGCGGTGGCGAACTCGCTCGCCGGGGTCCGGGCCGGGGCCGGGCAGGTGGAGGTTGCCATAAACGGGCTCGGCGAGCGGGCCGGTAACGCCTCGCTGGAGGAACTCGTCATGGCGCTCGTGACGCGCGGCGACCACTACGGCATCGAGGTCGGCACGGAGACCCGCCAGATCGCCAACACCTCGCGGCTGGTCTCGAACATCACCGGCTACGACGTGCCGCCGAACAAGGCCATCGTCGGGCGCAACGCCTTTCTGCACGAGTCCGGGATACACCAGGACGGGGTGTTAAAAGACCGGCGGACGTTCGAGATCATGCAGCAGAAAGACATCGGCCTTGAAGGCAACAACATCTTTCTCGGCAAACACTCCGGCCGTCACGCCCTTAAGGACGCCCTCGAAGAGCTCGGTTACAACCTCGAAGGCGAGGTTCTGAAGCGGGCATTCGGGCGCTTCAAGGAGATAGCGGACAACAAGAAGAGCGTGACGGCGGCGGACCTCGAAGCGATAGCCGCCGATGAGGTGGGGTCTTTTGAGGGCAAGTTTGCCTTCGAGGCTTTCCGGGTGGTCGCGGCGACGGGACGCCAGAGCCGGGCGGCGGTTACCATCTCTCACGCCGACGGGGGCACGTTCGAGGCCGAGGCCGAGGGCGAGGGTCCGGTGGACGCGGTCTTCCGCGCCATAGACACGGCCACGAACATAAAGGGCCGTCTGACGGACTTCCGGATCGACGCCGTTACCGGCGGCAAGGACGCCCTCGGCGAGGTGCACGTGACCGTCGAGTTCGAGGGACAGGGCTACGCCGGACGCGGTCTCTCCCAGGACGTGGTCGAGGCGGCGGCGCGGGCCTACGTGCGGGCGGTCAACGTGTACACCGCGAGCCGGGTCGGGGCTACCCGCCTGGCCCAGAAGGTCACCACCCCGTAAGGGTCGGAGAAAGCTTCGCAGAAGACCGCCGTCATACTAACCGGCTACACACGTCGCGCCACCGTTGAAGGTGGTGGCGTGGCCTACCCGCTGCAGTACCCCGAGAGGGCGCGTGAAGTACTGGCGCACCTGGAAGACGGGCTGCGCGAGCTACCGGAAGTCCTGGGGATCGAGAGCCCGTATATAGAGGTCTTGCTGGTAGCCGACGAGGACTGGACATCCGCGCCGCGGGAAAGTCGGCGTCCGTACCCACCGGGGTTGCCGTACTTTACACGGGCCGTTGAGCCGCCGGTTCTGGTGTTGCCGGTAGAGCTTTCCCCGGCGATAGAGCCCCGGACGGCGACGACGTGGCCACTAGTAGTGTGGCACGAGCTGGCGCACGCCTTTGTGTTGCGGGAAGAGACCGTGAGAACGCCGACCTGGTTGCGGGAGTTCATCCCGCAGTCGTCTTCGGCGGCGGTCGCCCGGCGGGTCGGGTTAGCACTCGGGGAGCACCTCGCGGCGGCTCCGGAGCCACGCTTTACGGTGCGGGAATTTACGAGCCCGGCTAGTGCTCGGGATCAGATGTCTTTCCAGAACCTCCTGCTCCGGCTCGGGTCGGCAGCAGTGGAACGGTTCGGGGACGGCTCTTTGAGAAGACTGGTCCGGGCGCTGACGGTGGAGACAGAGGTCGTCGGGGAGGAGAAGGCCGAGGCACTACTCGCCGACTCCTTAGGCGACGGTGGCCGGGAGTGGCTCGCATCCCGGCCGGAGTTCTAGGAGGAGACATGAGGGACACGTTTAATATACTGCTCTTGCCCGGCGACGGCATCGGGCCAGAGGTCGTCGGGGCCACGCGGCGGGTGGTAGACGCAGCGGCGGAGCACTACGGGTTCGGGGTCGAGTACGAGGAACGCCGGATCGGGGGTACCGCCATCCGGGAGGAGGGTGAGCCGGTATCCGACGAAACGCTCGAAGCCGCCCGCAACTCAGACGCCGTCCTGCTCGGCGCGGTTGGACACCCGGACTTTGATAAGGGTACGGTGCGCCCGGAGGCCGGGCTGTTAAAGATCCGTAAACACCTGGGAGCGTTCGCGAACCTGCGGCCGGTGGCGGCTATACCGGCGCTAGTGCCGAACTCCAGTCTGAAACCGGAGGTTCTAAAAGGCGTGGACGTCCTGATCGTCCGCGAGTTGACCGGCGGGTTGTACTTCGGGGAAAAAGAGGAAGCCGGAGAAGACGGGGACCGGGCAACGGACACCTGTACTTATAGCCGCGAGGAGATAGAGCGGGTGGCGCGGGTGGCGTTCGAGGCAGCCCGCCGCCGCAAGCGGCGTCTCACCTCGGTGGACAAGGCAAACGTGCTCGCCACGAGCCGGCTGTGGCGCTCCGTGGTGGGCGAGGTCGCCGGAGACTACCCAGAGGTCGAGGTCGAGCACATCCTGGTGGACGCCGCGGCAATGTACCTCATACAGAACCCGAAACGCTTTGACGTGATGGTGACCGAGAACCTCTTCGGGGACATACTCTCGGACGAGGCAGCGATGCTACCGGGCTCGATGGGGATGCTTTCGAGCGCGTCTCTCGGGGAGCCTGGGACGCCCGGTATCTACGAGCCGGTCCACGGCAGCGCCCCGGACATCGCCGGGCAGGGGGTCGCGAACCCCTACGCAACCATACTATCTGCGGCGATGATGTTCCGCCACTCTTTAGGGCGTCCGGACGTGGCGTCCGGGATAGAGCGGGCGGTTTCGACCGCGCTCGGGACCGGACACCTTACAAGGGACCTCGGCGGAGACAAGGACACTGAAGAAGTGACGGCGGCTGTCAGCAAGTGGATGGCGGCCGGAGAAGGAGTAGCGTGAGCGTAAAGCTGTTTGACACGACCTTGAGGGACGGGACCCAGCGCGAGGGCGTAACGCTGACAACGGAAGACAAGATCCGGATAGCCCGCGCCCTCGACTCCCTGGGCATCCACTATATCGAAGCCGGCTTCCCAGCCTCGAATCCGAAAGACCTGGAGTTCTTCGAGGGCTTCGACGCGGCTGAACTAAGACACGCCAAACTCGTAGCCTTTACCCGTGCTAGAAGACCGCACGGCCGCGCCGAGGACGACCCGGCCGTAACGCTTTTGCCGCACCTCTCAGCCCCCGCCGCCTGCATCGTCGCCAAGAGCTGGCGGCTGCACGTCGAAAAGGTGCTGCGGACCACGCCGGAGGAGAACCTCGAGTCTATCCGGGATACGGTCTCCTATCTGGCAAACGCCGGCAAGGAGGTGCTATTCGACGCCGAGCACTTTTTCGACGGCTTCCGGGATGACGAGGAGCACGCCCTCTCGGTGCTGCGGGCCGCCGCCGAAGCCGGGGCGACGACGCTCGTCCTCTGCGACACCAACGGCGGTACACTCCCGACCGAGCTAAAGGCTATCGTCGGCCGGACGGTGCGCGAGTTCGCCTCCTTCCCAGGGGTGGAGGTCGGCATCCACACCCACAATGACGCCGGGTGCGGTGTGGCGAACGCGCTGGCGGCGGTCGAGGCCGGGGCGACCCACGTGCAGGGCACGGTCAACGGGGTCGGGGAACGCTGCGGCAACTGCGACCTGGTTACTACCATCCCGAACCTGCAACTAAAGATGGGGTTGCGGGTGATGGACGACGAGCAGCTTACCCGGCTCACGGAGACCTCGAACTACGTCTCGGAGCTTATGAACCTGACCCCCGACAGCCACCGGCCGTACGTGGGGGGCAGTGCCTTTGCCCACAAGGGCGGGCTGCACGTGGACGGCATCTCCCGGGACCCGGCGACCTACGAGCATGTCCCGCCAGAGGTCGTCGGTAACCTGCGGCGGATGCCGGTCGGGGAGCTTTCCGGGAAAAATACTATCCGGGCGAAGGCTACGGAGCTTGGGCTCGGGGACGTGGACGCGACCGCGGTGCTCGCGGCTATAAAGCAGCGGGAGTTCGAGGGGTACCACTACGAGGCGGCGGACGCTTCGCTGGCGCTCTTGATCGGGCGGACCTCCGGGGAGGATGCGCCACTGTTCGAGCTTGAGACGTTCAGGATCATCACGGAGAAGCGGGCCGGCGGGGAGACCACGACCGAGGCGACCATAAAGCTCTTCGTGAAGGGGCAGCGGGTAATATCCACCGCCGAGGGTAACGGCCCGGTAAACGCGCTGGACGAGGCGCTGCGGGCGGCCATAGAGCCTCACTACCCGGAGCTAAAGACGATCCACCTCTCGAACTACAAGGTCCGCATCCTGGACGAGCACCGGGCTACGGCGGCCACGACCCGCGTCCTTATAGACTCGACCGACGGCAAGCGGGCCTGGGGAGCCGTCGGCGTCGGGGAGAACATCATCGAGGCGAGTTGGCAGGCGCTCGTGGATGGGCTGGAGTACGGCGCGCGCTCTGAAAACGTAGAAGCCAGTAAGGGCCAGCTTCCGGGATAACTCCGGGGCACAGTCCTAGTCCTCGACCAGGCGTTCGAGGCTGGCGACCTGCTCGGGGGTGCCCAGGACTACCAGGGTATCGCCGGAAGCTATGCTGTCCCCGGCAGAGGGGTTTGTGTTAAACCCGCCCGAGTTGCGGATGGCGAGGATGCGGGCCCCGGTCTTTTTCGCGACGTCCAACTCTCCGAGGGTGTGACCGGCGAGTGGGGAGTCTTTTGAGACGACGAACTCTTCGAGGCGGAACTCTATACCTTCTTCCCCGCGGGAGACCACATCGAGGAAGTCGACTACGGAGGGCCGGGTCGCCAGGGAAGCCAGCCGGCGGGCTCCGACAGAGTATGGAGAGATGGTCCGGTCGGCCCCGGCTGTCTCCAGCTTGGCTACGCTCTCGTCGGAGTTTACCCGGGCCACGATGTAGAGGTCGGGGTTGAGCTTGCGGGCAGAGAGGGTGACGAAGACGTTCTCGGCGTCGGAGTCTACGGTCGCTATAAGGCCCTTTGCCCGCCGCACCCCGGCTTGTAAGAGAAGGTCGTTATCCGAGGCGTCACCCTGGACAGCGAGGAAACCCGCCGCCCGGCACTCTTTTACCCTCGGTTCGGAGCGCTCGAGTACGACAAAGCTGGCGCCGTCGGCTGCTAGGTCTTCGGCGACTTCGTGGCCGAGCCGGCCAAACCCGCAGAGTATGTAGTGACCGTCGAGATTACCTACATCCACTTTCACGCGCCGCTCCTTAAAGTACTCCCTCACCGATCCCTGGACCGCCAGATCCACCAGGGAACCTGTCGCGTAGGCGAAAGTACCGAGGCCGCTGAAGATCAGGACCCCGGTCCACAACTGTCCGGCTCCGTCCAACTGCCGGACCTCCGTGTACCCGACGGTACTAACGGTAATAACCGTCATGTATGCCGCGTCCCGGACGCTCCAGCCTTCTATGAATACGTAGCCCGCGGTACCGATGGCGACTATGGAGACCAGGGTCAGAAGTATCCACAGCAGCCGCCGCAGGGTCGTGCGAAAAGCCGCGCCCGTAGAGCCTGGCCTGGATCTCTGTTCCGCCACAGATAGGAATTATATCTAACGCGGTTCTAAGTCATGCACACCGGGCGTAGACCGTTCAGATAGTCCACATCTCAGCCTGCGGGACCTCGTCCTCCACCCACAGCCGGGCAAAGGTATGCTCCGGCTGGCGGCGGCGGTCGGTGGGGCTGCCGGGGTTTAAGAGCAGCAGTCCGTCCTCGTCTTCCAGCCACGGTATGTGAGAGTGCCCGAAGACGACGACGCGAGCTTCGGGAAAGCGCTTTCTCAGGCGACGGCGACGGCCCTCCTTGCGGCCGGAGTCGTGGACCATGGCGACTGCTACCCCGCCGAGGTCGAACTCCAAAACTTCTGGCAAGTCTATTTCTGGCGGATCCACGTTTCCCCGCACGGCCCGGACCGGCGCGTAGCCGGATAACTCGTCGAGGAGCGCCGGGTCCATGAGGTCTCCAGCGTGCAGGATCTCATCCGCCTCTTCTAGATGTGGCATTAGTTCCGGCGGCAGCGCGCGGGCGCGGCGGGGGATGTGGGTGTCGGCGAGGACGACGGCCAGCATATCTATCGCCCTGAACTCCAGGAGCGGGTCGAGATATCGCGCAGCACGCTCCCCCGCTCCGTCGCCCGAATGCGGCGGTTGGCGAGGGTAGCGAAATCTTCTTCCAGTTCCGCGCCGACAAAGGCCCGGTTTAGTTCTTTGGCGGCCACGGCGGTGGTCCCGGAGCCGGTAAAAGGGTCGAACACCAGCTCACCCTCTTCAGTCGAGGCGAGAAGCGCCCGGCGGAGAAGGCGCAGCGGCTTCTGGGTCGGGTGGTAGCCATGGAGCTTCTCGTCCTTTTCCACGGTCCGGATGCGCCAGACACTCGATAGCTGGCCGCCGGGGTCGGGGCTGTTTATGAGGTCGTAGTTAAAGGTGTGCCGCGAGGAGCGGCTGCGGCTAGCCCAGATCAGATTTTCGTGAGCGTGGGTAAAGGCGGTGTGGAGCGCGTTCGGGGTAGCGTTTGGTTTGTGCCACACGATGTTGTTTATTACCCGGTATCCGAGCCGCTGAAGCGCGAAACCGAGGCTGAAGATCACATGGTGGGTACCCGTTACCCACAGAGTTCCGTCCGGCTTTAAGATGCGCCGGGCTTCCCGGAGCCACCGGACATTGAACTCGTGGTCTTTGTCGAAACCGGCGGAGCGGTCCCACGCGCCCTTGTCTACCGGGGCTAGCCGGCCGTTTTTTACGGTGACGCCCCCACCCGAGAGCCTGTAGGGCGGGTCGGCGAATACCGCGTCCACGCTGTTGGCGGGCACGAGACGCATCAACTCTACACAGTCCGCGAGGTAAACCAGGGCTCCGGGCTCCCCGTAACTTTTCAGGTCCTTTAGCTCCAAGAGAGTGTTCTACGCGGCGCTCTGCCCGGCCGCTGTCGCGGCAGCTACCACGAGGGATTCGCGGCTATCAGCTTTCCCGCCTCGTCTCCCGGAAGCGGCTTTGAGAAGTAGTAGCCCTGGCCGAGGTCGCAGCCCATCTGGGTCAGGCGGGCGACTTGTTCGGGACTCTCGACGCCCTCGGCGGTAACTTCGAGTCGCAGCGTGTGCGCCAGGTCTACTATGAGGCGGATGATCGCCGCGTCCGCCACGTTTCTCCGGAGGCCGTCGACAAAGGACTTGTCGATCTTTAGCGCGTCGACCGGTAGTTCTTTGAGGTAGTTTAGCGACGAGTAACCCTTGCCGAAGTCATCTATGGCGATCTGCACCCCTATCTCCCGGAGTTCTTCGAGAATCTCTATTGCCTGCTCGTCCTCGCCCATCACGACGCTCTCCGTTATTTCGAGTTGCAGGCACCGCGCTTCAAGGCCGGTCTCCCGCAAGATACGGCGGATGCTGTCGACCAGATCCGGCTTCTGAAACTGCCGGCCGGAGAGGTTGACGCTAACGCTCATATAACCTTGCAGACCATACGACTCGCGCCACTCGCGGAGCTGGCGGCAGGCGCCTTCCAGGACCTGCTCGCCGATGTGTATTATCAGGCCGGTCTCCTCGGCCACGGGAATGAACTCCGACGGCATGGTCACGCCCGTCTCCGGACTTCCCCAGCGTACCAGGGCTTCCACCCCGACTACCCTGCCGGTCCCGAGGTGTACTTTCGGCTGGTAATAGACCGTAAAGTCATCCTCCTCGATAGCCCGCCGGAGGTCTCCTTCAAGCTCCAGGCGTTTCAAAGCCCGGTCGTGCATGCTGGAGTGGAACACCCGGTAGGTCTCCCGGCTCCTCTTGGCCTGGTACATGGCGACGTCCGCGTCGCGCAGGAGACCCGCCGGCTCAAAGTGGCCCGGTCTACTCCAGGCGATGCCGATGCTAACGGAGGCCGTGACCTCGTGCTCGCCGATCTTGAACGGCTTTTGCAGCGCCCGCTCTATGCGCTCTGTGACCTGGATGGCGTCGTTCATGTCCCCAAGGTTATCTAAAAGGACCGTGAACTCGTCCCCGCCCATGCGCGCGGCAACGTCCCCGGGTCTCAGGCACTCGCTTATCCTGCGACCCGCCTGGACCAGCAGCCGGTCTCCGAGTTCGTGGCCGAGGCTGTCGTTTATGATCTTGAAGTTGTCGAGGTCCATGAACAGTACCGCGGTAGATACCAGGTCCTGGTCGGGGCGGGCTGAGATCTGCTCCAGGTTATCCAGGAAAAGCGCCCGGTTCGGCAGCCCGGTCAGGGAATCGTGGAAGGCCCGATACCGGATGTCCTGGTAGGCGCGCTCCAAACTGCTGGAGAACAGGTAGGCGAATATAGCCAATATACCGAGCAGCAGTAAGGCAAGAGATCCACCTCCAAGAGAAACGACGATCAGGAGTATACCCGCCGCAACCGCGAATCCCGCCCAGGGAACTAGCAGGGAACTGGCTACCAGTATGGGCAGCGGCATGGTTATGTAGAGAGCCGGCAGGCTATCTTTGAGCAGCAGCAGCGGCGCGACGGTGGTTAGCAGTACGGTGAGCAGCCCCGCGGGGTAGACAAAGCCCCACCGGTTGAGCACGAAAAGTCCTAGTATAAAAACCAACAGCGCACCGTTGGAGACGTTGTACTGTAACTGTCCCTCCACAGTATTTAGAGCAACGACGACTAGCATAGCCGTTACCATACTTAAGAGCATTACAGAAAGAACCTGGCCTTTACGACGGAGGTCCGGGTCCTGACTCCTGATCTCCAGCAGCTTTAGCATCGACGTTATAAGCTTGGTTCTCCAAAGGTATCGTAGTACAACCCGAGCGCGGCGATTATGGTGCTCCGGATCACGATGGCCGGAGCATACAAGGTCTTTGAGACCCACAACTCCGGGTAGTCAGTCTCCAGCGGTCTCTCTGTAACCAGCAGGTACTCGGCGGCCTGGCGCAGCGGCTCCCGGTCGATGGACCGGACGGTCCGGTGGTAGTTGAGCAGGGCGAGCAGTACGAGCGCGGTCTCTTCGGCGGTAGGCCCGTACTGGCCCCAGGCGCCGTTGATGTGCTGCGTCGAGAGCAGCCAGTGCAGCGTGGACTCCATCTTATCCGGCAGGTAGGGCGGCAACACCATAAGGGCTATGCTGGTCGGGTAGTAGGTGGAAGCGTGCCACTTGTCGCTCCAGAAAGTCTCGTAGTGACGGGCGCGAATGAGGTAGTCCAGGATCTTGTCCCGCACCCTCGGCCGGTCCTTTTCCGGAAAGGTCTGGATGGCCTCCAGTATGTGCAGGTTGGCGCTTACCGAGGGGTCGAGCTCGTGGCTGAGAACGGCGAAGTGCCGGTCACGCTCGTAGCCCAGCAGGCAACTCCCGTCGGCCTCGTAACCGGCGCGCTGCAACACCAGAAGCCCGGTAGCGGTATTGTCCGATTCGGGAAGACTGATGGAGGCCCATCCGAGACCCTCCGGTCCCAGGCTTTCCTGCAGGTGTTTGTAGTGGGGCGCGGCCGATTCGGCGCGGCCGTCCAGCAGGCCGCCCCAGCGGAGATTGTAGAGCATCCAGACCCTGGCGAACACGTCGGTGGGGGCCACGGTCGGCACGCCGCCCCTCTGACTCGCCAGCAAGCCTTCCAGGTAACCCACGCTCTCCGGGTAGCGGGAGCGCCAGTCGGGGACCTGATCCAGGAAGAACGCCGTGGCTGCGGGCGAGGTGGACATGGACCCGTTCTCCAGCAACAGACCGCTCGCTCCTTCGAGATCCACGTTCCCGGCGAAAGCCTCTAAGGAAAACATGGCGCTCGTCTGGGTGTGAAAGATCCGCTCCATCGGCAAAAGGCTGAGCTTCCGGGCCCGCTCGGTTTCGTAGTGCCGTAGCTGGGTGTAAGGCAGGTTCAACCCTAACTCCTGACCCTCGGACAAGAGGGTCGGCAGGATCATCTCAAACCCAATAGTCTTGTGGGCGTCGTAGTGTAGCAGGCCCGCGTGCCGCCAGATGTAGCGCTCGCCGGCCCGCCGCTTCTCCAGGTCTCGGCGACGGTTCCCGGACCGGGCGAGCAGCAGCACGATCGCCAGGGTCGTCAACAACCGGTCGTGGATGTACGGTACCTGACTGCCCCAACTACCGTCCGGATGCTGCCGGCTCATCAAGGAGTCTAAAAGGTCCGGATAGGCCAAGCTGCCGTCGGTCTCCGTCAACCGGGCCATCCAGCACGTGTCATAGTCGGTCGGCTGTATGGGCTGCGGAGCCTCCATCCGCAGGAGCTCCTCTACAGCGAAGTCCAGATAGGCGGATAGGCGCACGTTATCCCCACCCCCACCTGTAGAAGATCCACACTAATCGTCCATACCCCGTGCCAGATTTACAGCCGTACATAACCCCTCCTCTGCCGCCGCCGCCCAAAACCCCTCGAACCGGGTTAAGACATGTACATCTATTATAAGTATACTAGTTTTTAAGAGTTGGTATAGTATGTTATTCAGGTTAGAAGGTTACCGTTGGCGGCGGAGGGAGAGACGGATTTGAACGCGGACGCTACGACCCCGGCACCGGATCTACCGGAGTGGCTTTCCTGGTCCCGGGGGGAGATCTCCCGCTGGGTATCTGCCCGTCCGGAGCCGGTGGTTATGGGATGGCCGTACAACGGCACCCGCCGCTGGTACCTGGTCAATAGCCCGCCGGACCCCGACCCGGTGGACTACCTGAGGAGCCTGGTCCGCCGGCAGGGCGAGCACCACCGCCTCGTCTTCGAGCACGGGGTGAGCGCGCTGCTGGCCCCTAGCTTCGGCATGGAGACACTAAAGCGCGGCCCGGAGTACACCCGCTACGCGCTCGGCGGCTTGCTGGAGATCGCCAACGACGAAGTCTACAGCGGGATGTTCGAGTCGGGGGTGCGGCTACGCTTTTACGGCGACTACGCGTCAGTGCTCGACGTTCCCGAGTACCGCCCTATGCTGGAAGCCTGCAACCAGCTAGTCGCGGATACCGCCTCCGGGGATGGTCCACTACTTTTTATAGGGCTGTTCGCCGACGACCCTTACCCGGCGATAGCCCATTTGAGCGTGGAGTTCGAGCGGGAGCACGGCAGGACACCCGACCGGCGGGAGCTTGTGGAAGCTTACTACGGTTTGCCGGTCCCGGACCTGAGTCTGTACCTCGGTTTCGGCCAGCCGGAGATGTTCGACGTGCCGCTGGTTACGACCGGGCTGGAGCACCTCTACGTTACGGTAAACCCTTCTCCGGACCTCACCGAGCGGCAACTGCGCGAGATCCTCTACGACCACCTGGTAACCCGCAACGCGCCGCCGGTAGACTACGAATCCCTCTCCCCCGAAGCGGTCGGAGAGCTATCCCGCCGCACCGAACGCGCCTCCGGGAAGACTATAGGTCTCGGGCGCATAGACCCGCTGACCGGCCTCTGGAACCCGGTGCTCCCGGAGCTGTAAGCCCCTGCGTCAGCGCCGCAGGGTGAAGATCTTACCCATCTCTTCCTCGGAGAGCTCGAAGTCCAACACTTCGAGGTTTGCCCGCAGGTGCTCCTCGCTCGTCGCCTTCGGGATGGCGGCCACTTTCTCCTGCTGGACCAGCCACCGCAGCGCGACCTGCGCCGGGCTTTTCCCGCGGGACGCCCCAATTTCCTCCAGCATCGCGTCGTCGGCGACGGCCCCCTTGGCGACCGGACTGTAGGCGGTAAGCAGGTAATCCATCTTCTCGGCCTGATCCCGCAGTTCGTCCTGAGACTTGTAAGGATGATACTCGACCTGGTTACAGAAGATGTCCGTTATCCCGGCGGCCTCCTCGACCATCGGCGGCAGGAAGTTACTCACCCCGATGTGTCGGACGCTACCCTCCTCCCGCAACTCGGCCATCGCCCCGAGCGTCTCTTCCAGCGGCACGCTCCGGCTCGGCCAGTGCATCAGCAGCAGGTCCACGTAATCGGTACCGAGCTTCCTCAAGCTTTCGCGGGCCGCGGGTAGCAGCTTGTCACGGGTAAAGTCGCTCGACCACACCTTCGTGGTGACAAAGACCTCCGCCCGGTCCACGCCGGACTTCCGGAGCCCCTCGCCGACCTCCGCCTCGTTACGGTACATCTGGGCAGTGTCCAGGTGCCGGTAACCTAAAGAGAGGGCCGTCTCGACCGCTGTCTCACACGCCCCGCCGGAGAGCCGCCAGGTGCCGAGCCCGAGCGCCGGGACCCTTTCGCCTTTTATCGTCTGGTACTCCACGAAACCTACCTTTCTTCCGGGGCGAAGCTCTCTTCCGGGCGGCCTTCGAGCTCGGCCACCGCGGATAGAAACCATTCGGGGCGGGGACGGACTTCGCCTTTGCCGGGGTCGAAAAAGACATGGGCTGCGGTCCCCTCGGCCGCTACCTCTCCTTCCTCGAAGCTGTCGCCCCGCCGCAGCTCGAAGTCCATGACGTAAGAGCGGTTTGAGATGGTGCGGATGACGGCCCCGCAGAACAGGCTATCCTCCAGGAAGACCGGGGCTCTATACCGGACGTTCGCCTCCGCGATAACGTAGCGCACCCCGGGAAGTTCACCGGCGAAGAGCTCCACACCGAGGTTACGCGCCAGAAGTCGCCAGTAGGCGGTGCGGGCCGACTCGAAGAAAGACAGGTGGACGGCGTTGTTGACGTGGCCGTAAGGGTCGAGGTCCTGGTACCGGACCATCAACTTCTCTACCACGGGCGGATTTTTCAAGTTCTGCCTCTTTCACGTAACCGTTCCACGTCACCGTTTCGCGTCACCGGCTTTTCCGGCAGCAGATTCTACACCACCCGGCGTATATACCCGCAGGACTGGTATCTGATTTAATTGGTGGAATGGAGTTTGAAGAGCTCTTGGAACAGGGTGAGACGCTCGCGGGCGAGGGTCTTATAGAAGATGCGCTCTCGCGCTTTGAGCAGGCACTGGCACTGGCCCCGGAGGAGCCGGAGGTCATAGAAGCCGTCGGCCGGGCGCTGCTCGGGCTCGAACGCCTGGAGGAAGCCGCGGCGAGCTTCCAGGACGCGCTGGAACTCGACCCCGAGTGGGCGGCGCCCCGTCTCGGGCTCGCGATGCTCGCGATGCGCCGCGACGAGCCGTTTAAAGTGGTTCACCACCTGGAGCGGGCCATCGAGGCCGACCCGGAGGTTGCCGAAGCCTACGCCGAACTCGGCCGCTACTACGGCCTCCTGAACGAGACGGAACTCGCCCGCGCCACCTTTGAGCGCTGGACGAGGAGCCACCCGGAAGACGCGGACATGCTGATAAACGCTGGCCTGACCGCCTTTGACGCCTCGGACTTTAAACCCGCGCTGGCATTTTTCGAGAAGGCCATAGAAGTCGCTTCAGAGGGCCGGCAGGTAGACGGCGCGCTCACGTTCCGGGCAAACACTCTGGACATGCTCGGCCGGTATCCGGAGGCGGTAGCCGCTTACGAGGCGGTGATCTCCGGTACCCCCGACTGGTGGGAGGCCCACGTAAACCTCGGTATCTGCCACGCCCGCAACGGCAGCCCGAAAGACGCCGAAGCTGCGTTCCGCCGCGGCCTGCGCGAGTGTCCGGGCTCACCGGAGATCCGGGATGAACTAGCAGCCCACCTCTTGAGCGAGAACCGGGGCAAAGACGACCTCCGCGAGGCGTTGTCTCTCGCCGAAGAAGCCGTGGCTTTGGGGCGCGACGAGCTCCGCCACCTCTACACTCTGGGCGAAGCCCGTCTCGCCCTCGACGACGTCGCGGGCGCGGAGGAATCCTACACCAGCGTTCTGGATCTCGACCCGACGGACCCCGTTGCCCACCTGGAGCTCGGGCTTATCCACGAGCGGCGCGGCGAGATGCCGACCGCCGAAGAGCACTACATGGAGGCGCTCCGCGGGGACCCGGAAAACCCCCGCGTACTCTACTCCTACGCGAGCCTCTACTACGCCACCGACGACTTCAAGACCGCCGAGGAGTTCCTGAAAAGGGCGCTTTCTCTGGACCCCGAGTACTTCCCGGCGCTCTCGGCACTCGCGAGTATCCGGGCCCGGAGCGGCGACTACGAACCGGCGCTAGAGTACGTCGAGAAGGCCGTCGCCGCCGGGGAGAACGATGCCGGACACTTCAAGAGCGCTTTAGAGTTCGCCCCTTTGCGGAACGACCCGAGGTTCCAGGTTCTTCTGTCCCGCATGGCCTCCGGCGAAGAGCGGGACTTCGGCGAGTAGCGCCAGCGGACCGTGTCGAACGTTCTCGCCCTGGGTATCCTGCTGACGCTCGCCAGTCTCGGCGGCCTGGTGTTCGGGGTTTACGCACTCCTGCGCGGCGGCCGGGACAAAGAAGACGAAGACCCGGAAGGCGGCGGGCTCGGGCCGATCCCGGAGCGCGGCATCCACCTCGTGGCGGGGTTGAGGATCACCCTCGTAAGCCTCCTGAGTCTGGCCGCCGGAGGGTACCTGATCTGGGCGGGCCTGAGCTAGCCCGAGCCAGGTCCCGTTTATCTTTACGCCCCGACAACCCTGGCCCCGAATAAGCTTTAGTATAGAATGCCTGTTTAAAGCTACCGGGAGGCCTGGATGGTAAAGCTTCTTTACGCGCTCCTCGGGTCTTTAGCGCTGGTCTTTTTTATCGCCGGCTGTAGCAGCGGGAATCAAGGCTCGGCAGATACCGATGATCCGGCCGCTACATCGGGCAACTCAGCCCGTGGAGAGACCGGCGAGGGAGAGACCGGGAAATATTCCGCTCCCACAACGGAGAAGATCACCCGGGGAGACGCCGGTGAGACCGGAGCGCCGGAGAGCGGGACATCGGCGACCACGAAAACTACCGGAGAAGATACTGTAGCCGGGAATACCTCCGGGCGCCCGGTGCCGGAGCGGGCAGCGCTGCCGGAGTTTGTCGCGAGCCCGGAGGAGAGCGGTGGTATACCCGGGGCGGCGGACAGCATCCGGGACGTCCGGTTCGGGACGCACGAGGGCTACGAGCGGGTCGTCCTGGACTTCGGCTCGGGGGGTGCGGCGGCCGGGCGGGTACCGGCGTGGACGCTCAGCAGCCCGGCCGGTGAGGGTTACGCGAGGGTATACCTGCCGGGAGTCTTTTCTACTGCGACCACCGGCGGAGATCTCGGCGGCTCTCTCGTGGATGATTACTACGCGGTCAGCTCCCCCGACGGAGGGCTTTTCGTGGATATCTTCGCGACCGGGGCCTTCCGGTACCGGGTGCTGGAGCTCTCGGAGCCGGGACGCCTGGCGATAGACTTCCAGCCCGCGGGCGTGGACCTGGACTTCCCGCTGCCGGCTACGGGTGGTAGCACGGTCCTCATGTCTCCGCGTACTGGAGAAGTCGTGGAGAGCTCGCTGACCGTGAGCGGCTACTCGCGGAACTTCGAGGCGGCAAACACCGTGCGCCTCCTCGATGCCTCCGGAAACGTACTGGCCGAGAAGACCGTGTTAGCCAACGGCTGGGCGGAGACCTGGGGATACTTCGAGGCGTCGGTGCCGTTTGAGGACTTCAGCGGAACAGCAACGCTTCAGGTCGGTACCGATAGCCCCCGGGACGGCACGTTCGAGGGCGTGGAGATACCGATCAGCGGTGGCGCGGGCGGTAGCTAGAGGCTGGCGTTTTCCCACGAAAGAAAGGTCGCCGACGACGGCGCGGGCGCGTCCGGGAAAGCCTCCGGGTGCAGCAGGCGGGCCAGGATCTCCACACCGTCTACGAGGCGGGGAGCCGGACGGCTGAAGTAGGAGTTTGCGTCGACGGCCCAGACGCGTCCGGGAAAATCCTGTAGAGCCCGCGCCTCCCCGACGGTCCGGTCCACGCCGAAACCGCAGGGCATGAGTACGGTGACCTCCGGGTCGGCCACGTTCACGGCTTCGCTAGAAAGGCGCGCCGACGGCTCACCGGGAGAGGCCAGGACTTCCTCCCCACCCGCGAGACGGACCATCTCGGGCACCCAGTGGCCGGCCGAGAAAGGCGGGTCGAGCCACTCGATGCAGGCGACCCGGGGCCTTGGCAGCCCCTCGACGGCCTCCTCCACGCGCGAAAGCCGGTCCCGGAGGGCGGAGACCTTTCGCCGGGTCTCTACCTCGCGGCCGAGCGCCCTCCCGACGCGGACCGTTTCGTTTAACACATCGCCTAGGGAAGTCGGGTTCATAGACAGGACCTCCGGGCGGGAGTCGAGGCGAGAGGCGGCCGTTTCTACGAGGTTCGTGGAAACGGCGCAGACTTCGCAGAGGCCCTGGGTAACGATGAGGTCGGGGGAGAGTTCGGCCAGTAGGTCGGCATCCAGGGTGTAGATGCTCCCGGCGTCGGCCAGGTTTTCTTCCGGGACCCGGTTTACGGCAGCGTCGATCTCGGCGCTCGTCAAGGCGTGAGGGTCGAAGCGGGACGCGGTCAGGGAAGGTAGATCCGCGACGCCCGGTGGGTAGTCACACTCGTGGGTGACGCCGACCAGAGAGTCTACGGCACCGGTAAAAGCGACGATCTCCGTCGCGCTCGGGAGCAAGGATGCTACACGCAAGGTGCTTCTAGTACCGCTGCTGCGGCCGGCCGTTCTGCTGGCGGAGGTCTCGCAGCAGGCTGGCCTGGCCTATGTCGTCGGTGGTCAGCATACCGACCAGATCGCCGTTCTCCATCACCGGGATCGCGCGCAGCCCGCTCTCTTGCAGGATGCGGTTGCCGTCTTTAAACAGGTCGGCCTCCGGGGAGACCGTCGGGAACTCCGTCCGCATCAGGTCTCGCACCGTCGAGAACTTATCCGGGGAGTGGGCGGCGGACATGATCTCCCGGCGCGTCAGAATACCTACGACCCGTCCGTCTTCCTCGACGACCGGAAAGTCTTCCTGATAGCCGTGGATTACCGCGTCCATCACCTGCCCGAAGTTGTGGTACGGGGTAATGGTCTCCGTGCGGCGCTTCGTACCCATCACGTCCTTGACGCTCACGCCGCGCATGGTCTCCCGCTGGCGAACCATCTGAGCCTCGCCGGTCGCCCCGAAAAAGATAAACACCGCTATGATCGCGAGGAACGGGTTGGTGAACAACCCGACAAAGAAGAAGCCGACGGCGAAGACTTGGCCGACCCTCGATGCGACGTCCGTCGCCCGCACCTGACCGAAGCGGGTCGCCAGCAGGCCTCGCAAGACCCGTCCACCGTCCATCGGGAACGCCGGCAGGAGGTTGAAGAGCACGAGAAAGACGTTCAGGTAGCCAATGTACAGGAATATCTCCCCGACCGACGACCCTCCGAGCAGGGGGTTAGAGAAGTTAGTCAGGTTCAGCGGATCGGTGCCGAGCAGCGAGGCGATGAAAAGGAAGATCGGGGCCAGCACCACGTTGACCAGCGGACCGGCGATGGCGATCTTGACCTCGTTGATCGGGTTCTCGGGCATAGCCTTCATCCTCGCAACCCCGCCTATCGGCAACAGCGTTATATCCGTAACGCCGATACCGAGCCGCTGGGCCACGATGGAGTGCCCGAACTCGTGCAGCAGCACGCAGGTGAAGAGGCCGAGGACCACCCCTATCGCAACGATCGTGCCACTGAGGCTCTGCGCGGCCGCGTAACCTACGTAGCCGAAGAAAGCCAGGATCAGTAAAAAGGTCCAGTGAACCTTTACGTCTATGTTAAATGCGCGTCCGATTCTGAAAGAATTTCCCATATTCTGAGTTTATCCTATCCGGTAATTCGTAATGTAATCCGATTAGCGTTTATATCTGCGGTCCAGTATCCGACTGCCACTGGTGGGCGGTGCACGAGCTTCCGGCGAGTCCCTGCTAGAATCCTTCCGTGGAGAAGCAACTCGACAGCTACCAAATTATAACCGATGTAACAACGCTTTCCGGCATCGCCGAAAAGCTCCAAAAGGCGGCGGCCGTCGGGCTCGACACGGAGACCACCAGCCTCTCGCCGCGGGACGGTAAAGTGCGGCTGTTACAGATCGCAACGCCGGACGAGACTTTTGTAGTAGACCTGTTCGAGGTACAAGACCTTTCACCTCTAAAGGGCGTGCTGGAGGATGGTCCGGTCAAGGTGTTGCACAACTCGAAGTTCGACTACGCGTTCCTCTTCGCTGAGCGCGGCATTACTTTACATCCGGTCTTCGACACGATGCTCGCCGCGCAGGTGCTAGCCGGCGGAGACCAGCGGCCGTCGTTTTCCCTGGAAGCGGTCGCCGAACGCTTTCTCGAAGAGACTTTAGACAAGTCGGCGGGCCGCGAGGACTGGTCCGGAGAGCTTTCCGAGAGGCAGCTAGAGTACGCCGCCCGGGACGCGGCTATCCTGCTGCCGCTACACGAGAAGCTGGCCGCCGCTCTCGAAGAGGAGAAGCTTACATCCGTCTCAAAGATAGAGTTCCGGGCGGTTGCCGCTATCGCCGAGATGGAGCTTTCCGGGGTGAAGCTCGACGTGGCCCGCTGGAAAGAGCTTGAAAAGACTATCCGGGTCCGGCGCGACGAGGCTGCGGAGGAGCTTGAGGCGCAGTTCCCGCAGCCGGAGGGTGTTCTGCCGCTAGAGGGATTGGGACCGCGGTTGAATTTGAACAGTCCGCAGCAGATCACGGACGCCTTCCGGTCTCTGGGAGTGGACCTACCGGACACGAAGGTCTGGACACTCTTGAAGGTAGACCATCCGGCGGCAAAGCTGCTCTTGAAGTACCGCGAGCTACAGAAAAAGCTCGGCACGTATTTGGAGACCTACCCGCGGTACATAGACCCGGGGAGCGGACGCATCCACGCGAACTTCCTTCAGTGCCGGGTGCCTACGGGCCGGCTCGCGTGCACGAACCCGAACATCCAGCAGATACCGCACGAGGACGAGTTCCGGAGCTGCTTTGTCGCCGAGGAGGGCAACACTCTAGTTATCGCCGACTACTCCCAGATAGAGTTGCGGATCCTGGCGGAGGTCTCGGATGACGCGGGGTTTGTCGAGGCGTTCCAGAAGGGTGAGGACCTGCACCGGGTAACGGCGGCGACGATGTTCGGCGTAGGGAAGGATGAGGTCACAAAAGACCAGCGGTCGGCGGCCAAGCGGATCAACTTCGGCCTCATGTACGGTCGGGGTGCGCGGAGCCTCTCGGCCCAACTCGGCACCGACGACGAGCGGGCGCGGGTCCTTATCGACGAGTATTTCGCGAACTACCCGGGCGTGCAGAAGTTTTTGCAGAGTACGGCGAACCGGGCGATGAAGACCCGTACTCTGCGGACGCTCGCCGGGCGGGTGAGGAAGTTCGGGGATACGTCCGGGCTCGACCGGCAGGACAAGGGCGCGCTCCGCCGGGAGGCGATGAACTACCCTATTCAGGGTTCCAGCGCCGACATCGCGAAGCTTGCTCTAGTCTACCTGCACGAAGCTCTGCGGGACCTGGATGCCCGGCTTATCAACTCGATTCACGACGAGTTCGTCGTCGAGTGTCGGGAAGACTTGGCCGAAGAGGTCACCGAACGTATGGAGGACGCCATGATCCGGGCCGGCAAGGTCCTCCTGAAGAAAGTCCCCCCCGAAGTCGAGGTCGGCGTCTCCCGCGAGTGGAAGAAGTGATCAAAGCCTTCCAGAGCTTGTCAGCCGGTCAGTGACCAGGTAAGAACTCCGGGCAAAAGCATTGCCCTGGATCCAGGCAGCCTCGCTCTACAAACCAAGCCTCACTACCCGAAGATAAGATGAAATGCTGACCGGCTGAGATGCTGAGCGGCTACTTTGTAGCGCCTTTTCCGGCGGTCCCCACGGCGCGGGCGAGAACGGCGACGGCGGCACTAGAAAACACTATAAGGCCGAGCGCGCCTCCGAGTCCGACAAGCTCCGCGATAAACCCGATGGCCGGCGGTCCCGCCAGAAAACCGAAGTAACCGACCGTGGAGACCGCCGCTATCGCGGGTCCGGCGGGCATCTCTCCGGTACGTCCGGCGGCGCTCAGGGCGGCGGGAAAGATCACCGAGAACCCAGCGCCAGCGGCGCCGAAACCGACCAGCGAGACGAGCGGCTCCGCGACCACGAGAGACGTCCCGAGCCCGGTAGCGGCCAGCGTCGCAGCGGTCCGGACCACCCGGAAGGTCCCGAAACGCTCTATGAGCCGGTCCCCCGCGAGCCGGCCGGCGGCCATCATCAGCGAGAACGCCGCGTAACCCGCCGCGGCGAAGCCCGGTCCGGTGTCCAGCGTCCCCTCCAGGTACACCGCGCTCCAGTCGGCCATCGCCCCCTCGCCGAGCAGCACGCAGAACGCTATTACCCCGAGGCCCGCGAGCGCCCACGTCGGCCGGGCGAAAGCTGGCCCCTCGTCCGCGACGTCCACGCTGGCCGGCAACAGGCCCCGGTAGGCCAGGGCTCCAGCGGCCAGCATCAGGATAGCGACCGCCGAAAGGTGGGCCGCGACACCGACGCCGAGAAAAGCCAGGAGACCACCGGTCACGGCTCCGGCGAGGCCCCCGATACTAAACGCGGCGTGGAAGGACGTCATGATCGGCCGCCGGTACTCCTTCTCCACGACCACGGCCTGGGAGTTCATCGACACGTCCAGAGACCCAGCGGCCGCCCCAAAAAATAACAGGACCAGGGATAGTGACAGGTAACTCGACGCCAAAGGCGGCAAAATCAGCGCCAGAGAGAAGAGCACCGCCGTCGCCCCCACTACGGGACGGCTGCCGAACCGCGCGGCGAGCCACCCCGTGACGCTCATCGACGCGAGCCCCCCGACGGCGATGCTCAAGAGCGCGAGCCCCAGAAGTCCCTCGCTCAAGCTGAGCTTCTCCTGGATCGCCGGTATCCGCACCACCCAATTCGAGAACCCAAACCCGTTTGTAAAGAATACCGCTAGCACCGCGAGCCGTGCCCGCCGCAACGTCGAGGTGTTGTCCCTGAGATCCAAACTACTACCTCTTACTGAAACGATTTTGCTGTAACGTTTCAGTAATGTATCATTGTGGTCATGAGTGTCAAGCCGGGAAATTCTGGTCGTCGGGCGACGGCAAAAGAGGTGGCGGCGGAGCTTGGGATTGCGCCTTCGACGGTTTCGAACGCTTATAACCGGCCGGATCAGCTTTCACCGGCCTTGCGGGAGCGGGTTTTCGAGACGGCGCGGAGGCTAGAGTATGCGGGGCCGGACCCGGTGGCGCGGGGCTTGAGGCGGCGGCAGTCGGGAGCGGTCGGGGTACTTTATCGCGACCGGCTCTCCTACGCGTTCGCGGATCCGGCCGCGGTACAGTTCCTCGAAGGTGTCTCGGCGGCCACGGAGGAAGCGGGACTCGGGCTCCTGCTCGTACCTGGCGCGCCGCGGGCGCAGCGGGACGCCGGAGCCGTACTAAACGCGGCGGTTGACGGGTTCGTGATCTACTGCATGGCAGAGGATGACCCGCTGGTCGGCGCGGCGCTCGCCCGGAGGCTGCCGGCGGTCCTCGTGGACCAGCCCCGGCGTGGGGAGATACCGGCCGTGGGCATCGACGACGCGGGCGCAGCCCGGGACGCCGCGGAGCACTTACTAGAGTTGGGTCATCGGCGGCTGGCCGTGGTCTCCTTCGAGCTTTCCCCGGAGCCGGTCGGGGGACTCGCGGACTCACACCGCCAGGCGGCCGCTACCTACCTGCCGTCCCGCTCCCGGTTAAGCGGGTACGCTGCGGCCCTCGAAGCTGCGGGTATTTCCTGGGAAGGAGTCCCCGTCTACGAGTGCGCCGAGAACCTGCCGGAAGAAGGCCGGGCCGCCGCGGAGTTCTTGCTTTCCCGGGCACCCCGGCCGACAGCTATCCTGGCCCAGAGCGACCAGCTCGCGCGAGGGGTCCTGGAGGCCGTCGGTCAGCTCGGGTTCTCGGTGCCGGATGACCTGTCGGTCGTCGGCTTCGACGACATACCCGCCGCCGCGCAGACGGACCCGCCGCTCACCACCGTCCACCAGTCTCATGTCGAGAAAGGCCGTAGGGCCGGCCGGATGTTGATCGCCCAGCTCCGTGGAGAAGAACCGGAAGATTCCGGGACTCTACCGGCCCGGCTGGTCGTACGCGGCTCGACCGCCCGGGCAGGATCACAGACCGGAAATAGCGATGAGAAAGAATAGAGAAGGGAGGCAGATGGCGGGTCATCTTGAGCGAGCGTCAGTGTACACGGCGGTCGGCGTCCCGGTCCTGGCAGCGCTGGGAGCGGGAGCCGTCGTGAGATCCGTGGTGCGGAGTGTGACGAACCCCGGACCCGCCGAGGAACGATTTTTCACTCCCTGGGAGCTCGGCATCCCATACGAGGAAGTAGAGTTCCGCACGCCGGATGGGTTGGTTTTGCGCGGCTGGTGGCTGGAGCACCCAGACCCGCGGCGGACGGTCGTCGCTCTGGCCGGTCAGAATGGAGCCCGGCACCACGCTCTAGGTATCGGGGCGGCGCTGTGGCACCGGGGGGCAAACGTGCTGCTCTTCGACAACCGGGGACGGGGCTCCTCGGACGGCGACCGGGGCTCTCTCGGCTACTTCGAGACGGTAGACGCCTTCTCCGCTATCGAGTACGTGCTTTCGCGATCCGACAAACCGCTCGGTCTTTTGGGGTTCTCGATGGGTGCGGCGGTAGCCGTGATGGCCGCCGCCCGGGACCCGCGGGTCGGGGCGATCGTGGCCGATTCGCCTTTCGCCTCCCAGCGCGGACTTCTCCGGGCGCATCTAGGCCGGTACTTGGGACCGGCCGCCGGTCTGCTCCTGAAACTCTCGGAAAGCTTTCTTCCCTACGATATAGATAAAGTAGAACCTATCCAGGAGGTTGCGAGGATTACCCCGCGAGCCTGCCTCTTTATCCACGGGGAACTCGACGATACTACCGACCCTCGCGACTCGCGGGCACTGTACGAGGCCGCCGGAGAGCCGAAGGAGATCTGGCTGCTAGACGGCGTGGACCACTGCGGCGCTTACTTCGCCGACCGCGCCGCCTACTCGGAGAGAGTGGCGGACTTCTTTAAACGCCGGCTGACGCCGCACTGAGCTAGCCCTCATCCTCTGCTCGCCGGATGTTCGAGAACACGGCCACGGAGCGGTCGGCGAGCCGGTACTCATCCCCGGGCTTGAAAACGCCGGAAGCGGCATCCGCCGGACGTCCAGTATCTATCACTACCTCCCACCGGGCATCCGGGAGTAGCCGTGGCAGGGTGCAGACCTCTTCTTCATGGTGAGCGTTAAAGAGCAGAAGGAAGTCGTCCCGCTCCGCCTCGCCCCGTACGCCAGAGAGCTGCACCCCGAGAAAGCGGTTCTCCACATCATGCCACTGCCCGTCGCCCACCTCATTACCTTCCGCGGTGAGCCAGACCACATCCTTTATTCCCGGTTCTCCATCAACGTCCCGGCCCCGCAGGAACCACGCCTGGCGAAACACCGGATGCTCTCGACGGAGCCGCAACAAACTCCGGACGAAAACCAGGAAATCCTCTTCCTCCGGGATGAGTTCCCAGTCTATCCAGCTTATATCGTTGTCTTGACAATATGCGTTGTTATTACCGCCCTGGGAGTTACCGAGTTCGTCGCCGGAGAGCAGCATGGGCACCCCCTGGGAGAGCAGGAGGGTCGTGAGGAGGTTCCGCTTCTGGCGGGCTCGTAGGGAGCGGACTTCCGGGTCATCGGTCGGTCCTTCGGCGCCGTGGTTGTGGCTGTGGTTGTGGTTTTCGCCGTCGCGGTTGTTCTCGCCGTTGGCTTCGTTGTGTTTGTCGTTGTAGGAGACGAGGTCCTGGAGGGTAAAGCCGTCGTGGGCGGTGATGAAGTTTACGCTGGCGGTCGGGCGGCGGCCGGATGGTTCGTAGATGTCGCTGGAACCGGTGATCCTTGAGGCCAGCTCCCCGACGAGGCCCGGCTCACCTTTCCAGTAGGCGCGGACGGCGTCCCGGTACTTGCCGTTCCACTCCGACCAGCCGGACGGGAAGCCGCCGACCTGGTAGCCGCCGGCACCGACGTCCCAGGGCTCCGCTATTAGCTTTACCCGGGAGAGCGTCGGGTCCTGACGGATAGCGTCGAGAAAGCCGCCCCGCGGGTCGAAGCCGTCGTGCTCGCGGGCCAGCGCGCTCGCGAGATCAAAGCGGAAACCATCCACGTGCATCTCCTCCACCCAGTAGCGCAGGGAGTCCATGACGAGTTGCAAAACACGTGGATGGGTGAGGTCCAGGGTATTGCCGGTACCGCTAAAGTCCTTGTAGTACCGGCGGTCTTCGGGCATCAGACGGTAGTAGGCGGCGTTGTCGAGGCCCTTGAAGGAGAGCGTCGGGCCGAGGTGGTTGCCCTCGGCGGTGTGGTTGTAGACCACGTCGAGGATTACTTCGAGGCCCGCGGCGTGCAGGCGTTTCACCATCGACTTGAACTCGTCTATCGTGCCGGTCGCCGAGTAGCGCATCTCCGGGGCGAAAAAGCTAAGGGAGTTGTAGCCCCAGTAGTTGGCGAGGTCCTGCTTGACGAGCCGGGCGTCCTGGACAAAGCCGTGGACCGGTAGTAGCTCGACGGCCGTTACGCCGAGGTCCGTCAGGTGATTTATGGCGGCGTCCGTGGCGAGGCCGGCGTAGGTGCCGCGGATTTCCTCGGGTACGTCGGGGTGTTGACGGGTAAAGCCCTTGACGTGGAGCTCGTAGATCACCGTGTCTTGCCACGGCGTGCGCGGTGGCCGGTCCTCACCCCAGTCGAACTTGCCATCCGGGATGCGGCTCTTCGGGACCCCGGCGGCGTTGTCCCGGTCGTCGAAGGAGAGGTCTTTCTTCTTCGACCAGGGTTTGTAACCGAGGTGCGGGTAGCTCCAGTCGAGCGTCCCGGCGGTTTCCCGGGCGTAGGGATCGAGGAGAAGCTTGTTCGGATTAAAGCGGTGGCCGTTTTCCGGGTCGTACGGGCCGTGGACCCGGTAGCCGTAGAGCTGGCCGGGACCGATGCCGGGGATGTAGCAGTGCCACACTCCGTCGGTCCTCTCGCGCACCGGGATGCGCCTCTCTTCTCCGGCGAGGGAATTCCCATCGAACAGGCACAACTCGACCGCTTCGGCGTTCTCGGAGAACAGGGCGAAGTTAGCGCCCCCGCCGTCGGGCGTAGCGCCTAGGGGATATGGTTCGCCGGCCCGTATGGCGCGCTGGTCTACCACGTAGCGGATACCTCGACTTTCTACCGACCGCTGGCTCTTGCCGGCCGGCTCTTACCTGACAGAACGCTTCAATATTACCGCGCCGAGCGGCGGCAGCCTCAAGGATAGCGAGTACGGCCGGCCGTGGACCGGGGTTTCGGCAGCGTTCAACTCTCCGGCATTGACTACGCCGCTGCCGCCATAGGTTTCAGCGTCGGTGTTCAGGACCTCCGTGTAGATGCCGTCTTCCGGGATGCCGATGCGGTAGTCCTCGTGGACCACCGGGGTGAAGTTGCAAGCCAGGACCAGAAAGTCCTCGTTCAGGCCCTCCGACGGGTGTCGCAGAAAAGAGATCACGCTGTTCTCGCGGTCGCCGCCCTCTATCCACTCAAAGCCTTCAGGCTCAAAGTCCACCTCGTGGAGCGCGGGCTCCGAGACGTAGAGCGAGTTTAGGTCTTTGACCAGACTCTGAACGCCACGATTTTTCGGGTTTTCTAGCTCCCACCACTGTAAACCGGCGTCGTGGGTCCACTCCCGCCCTTGAGCGAACTCCCCGCCCATGAACAGGAGCTTCTTGCCGGGATGGCCGTACATAAAGGCGTAGTAGAGCCGGAGGTTGGCGAAACGCCGCCACTCGTCGCCGGGCATCTTGTCTATGAGCGGCTTTTTGCCATGGACGACCTCGTCGTGGGAGAGCGGCAGGACGAAGTTCTCGCCGAAGGCGTAGACGAGGCTGAAGGTCAGCTTGTCGTGGTGGTAGGAGCGGTAGAGCGGATCCTCCGACATATATTCTAAAGAGTCGTTCATCCAGCCCATGTTCCACTTGTATCCGAAACCTAAGCCACCCATATACGTCGGGCGGGAGACCATCGGCCAGGCGGTAGACTCCTCGGCCAGGGTTGCGGCTCCGGGGTTCTCCCCATAGGCCAGCTCGTTCATGCTCCGCAGGAAGGCGACGGACTCCAGGTCCTCGTTGCCGCCGTGGACGTTCGGCACCCACTCGCCGGGTTGGCGGGAGTAGTCGAGGTAGAGCATCGAGGCGACGGCGTCTACCCGCAGGCCGTCTATGTGGTACTCCGACAGCCAGAAAAGGGCGTTGGATAACAGGTAGTTCCAGACCTCGTTGCGCCCGAGGTTGAAGATGGAGGTACCCCAGTCCGGGTGGCGGCCGCGGCGGGGGTCGGCGTGCTCGTAGAGGTGGGTACCGTCGAAAAAGTGAAGGCCGTGCGGGTCTTCCGGGAAGTGGGCCGGGACCCAGTCCATAATTACCGCTATCCCGGCGGCGTGGAAGCTGTCCACGAGAAACTTGAAGTCGTCCGGCGTCCCGAAGCGGCTCGTCGGCGCGAAGAGCCCGAGCGGCTGATAGCCCCAAGACCCGTCAAACGGGTGCTCGGTCGGCGGCATAAACTCGACGTGGGTGTAGCCCATCTCCCGGACATAGGGAACGAGCTCCGCGGCTAGTTCCCTGTACGACAGGTAGGAGTTGTCCTCGTGTCGTTTCCAGGAGCCGAGATGTACCTCGTAGGTCGCCATTGGGACGTCGAGGGCGTTCGCACCCTCGCGCAGGGTGGACATCCACTCCCCGTCGCGCCACTCGTAGGATGCCGGAGTGTGGACGACGGAGGCTGTACCGGGTAGCTTCTCGGCCCGGAAGCCGTAGGGGTCAGCTTTCAGCGGCAGGAGATTGCCGTCGGGGCCTTTAGTCTCGTACTTGTAAGCCTCACCCGCGCCGATACCGGGTACGAACAGCTCCCACACACCGCCGGAACGCCGGCGCATGACGTGGCGGCGGCCGTCCCAGAAATTAAAGTTCCCGACCACCGAGACCCGGCGGGCGTTCGGGGCCCACACGGCGAACACCGTGCCGGCCACCCCCTCGACCGTCGCCGGGTGCGCGCCGAACGTGTCGTAGGCGCGGAGGAGGTTGCCCTCTCCGAAGAGGTATAGATCGTGGTCGCTGAGGACCGGCGGGAAGCGGTAGGGATCTTCCACCTCCGATTCCTCGCCACTCTCCCACTCGACCCGGAGCGTGTAGGAAGAGCTACCTTCCACGGCGACCGCGCCGGTAAAAAGGCCCTCCGGGTGCTCGGCGGAGAGTTCGCCGAGGTCCGCGCCGCGGCCGTCGGGGCCGGAGGTTACCCTTACGGAGTGGGCTCCGGGCAGAAAGGTTCGCACGACAGTGTCGCCGCCCTGTTCGTGGGGGCCGAGGAAGTCGAAGGGTTCCGGGTGGTCGCCGGTTACGACGGCGTTGACGGCGTCTTCGTGGTTCATGGAGCCTCCTCGGTCGCGGCCGGCTCGTCGAGAATGTCCAGGATACCTCGTACCGGGATCCCGACCCACTCCGGGCGGTTGTCTAGCTCGTAGCGGACCTCGTACAGAGCTTTTTCCAGCGTGAAAAGCTCAAGGAGCTTGCGGGCGTGCTCGGGGTTTTTCGGGTAGGAAGGGCACTCCCGCGCACCCTCCCGGTAGCCTTCGAGAAAGACCTCGCGCGTGCGCTTCTCCCAGAAGCGGACCCACGACTCGAGCTCCGCGGCGTAGTCCGCCCGCTCGATACTTACGTTAGAAAGCGCCGAGCGGGCCGCGTAGTTAAAAGAGCGGAGCATACCCGCTACATCCCGCAGCGGCGAGTGCTTGCGGCGGCGCTCGGCCAGCGGGCGGGCCGGCTCCCCCTCGAAGTCTATGATCTGGAAGTCCCCCCCGGCGACCAGTACCTGCCCGAGGTGGTAGTCGCCGTGGTGGCGGGTCTTTATGATATCCAGCTCACCGACCGGCACGGACTTTAGGCGCGACGCAAGCTCCGCACGCCGCTCCAACAGACGCTCCACGTCGGCTGCTACCGCCTCCGGCAGCCGGTCGCGGCGCTTCTTTAGCACCTTGAACGTCTGTTTGAGCTCCGAGAGTACGTTCTCCACCCACTCACTGGCCTCTTCGGCGGATACGGGCTCGGCAGCGAAAGCCAGGTTCCCGGTCGGGATCGCGAACGCCTCGTGCAATTCCCCGGTGCGCAGGCCCAAGATGTGCATCAGGCCGGTAAAGAAGCTATCCACGGCCTCCGATTCCCGGGCCTCCCGGTCGTCGCCCTCAAGTCTCCAGGACGTTACGAGCCGGTCTTCGAGGTACCGCGAGAGGTAGTCCAGCGTGTAGGACCAGCCGTCGCCCTGGTTCGGGACAAAGCCCTGCAAAATGGCGAGGGTCACCGGTTCGGCGTCCGGGCGGTGGTACTCCACGGCCCCGGCCAGCGGCGGGGTGTTGTAGAACTCGGCCTCCTCGGTCAGGAAACGGCCGATCTCCAGATCTGGGCTCACGCCGGGCTGCAACCTGCGGTACGCCTTCATCACGAGCTGCTCGCCGAGGATCACGGAGGTGTTGCTCTGCTCCACCCCGACGCGCCGCACGCTCGGGAGCCTCTCTCCCCCGGTAAGCTCCTCAAAAACCGAGGTCTTTGAGAACCTGACGCGCCTCTCTCCGAGCGGTATCTCCTTCTCCCCGCCCATCGCCGCCACGAAATCCCGGCAGAAGCCCTCGTCGGCGAACGCGTCGTAGAGCACCCCGATCCGCGAGCGCCGCCGCAACTTCGCCACCGCGTTCGCCAGGAGCCCCAAGCCCGCGTCCTCCCGCTCGTCCTCCCAGGCGGCCGCCAGTGGGAGGAAGTAAAATTGCGGTTCGGCTTCCTCCCCGATGTAAACCCGGAGGATCGACAGCAGCCGGTCCGAGTCCCCTCCGTCTTCGAGGCCCGCCTGGACCGCTACCTCAACCTTTTTTATGCTCGCGCCCTTTGCGGCGAACCAGCGCCGGACGCCGAGAAACCCCGGCAGCACTTCCTCCAAGCGTGAGATCTGCCGCCCCCCGAGCTTCAAAGACGCGCGCCGCGCGCTCGGCCCGGTCTCCCGGCCGGCCGGAAGCACCATGACCGGCGGCTCCGGGAAGCGCGGCATCTCCTCGTGCCAGCTCGGCGCCGGCGCGTCGACCGACAACCGGAACCAGTAGAAACTGTGGCCCGGCATCGTCAGCAGGTACGGGAGATCTCCTAGCGGCGGAAAACTGCTACCCCCGATCAGCTCGACCGGCACCCGTCCCTTGAAGCGCGAGAGATCCAACTCCACCGGCTGCGCCGTCCGGGACAAATTCGCCACACACAAAACAGCCTCGTCCTCATGCTCCCGCAGGTAAGCCAGAATACGGCGGTTCCCCGGGTGCAGAAAACTCAAGCTTCCCCGCCCAAACGCTTTATATGTTTTACGCACGGCAATGATACGCTTCATCCAGTTTAGGAGGGAGCCGGGGTTGCGGCTCTGGGACTCGACGTTTACGGATTGGTAGCCGTAGACAGGGTCCATTATGGGTGGCAGGTAGAGGCGGGCGGGTTCGACTCGGGAAAAGCCGGAGTTGCGGTCGGAGGTCCACTGCATCGGGGTGCGGACGGTATCGCGGTCACCGAGAAAGACGTTGTCACCCATACCGAGCTCGTCGCCGTAGTAGATGATCGGGGTTCCGGGCATTGAGAAGAGCAGGCTGTTCAGGAGCTCTATGCGGGTCCGGTCGTTCTCCATGAGGGTTGCGAGGCGACGCCGGATGCCGAGGTTTATGCGCATCTCGGGGTCCGAGGCGTAGGTCTGGTACATGTAGTCGCGCTCGCGGTCGGTGACCATCTCCAGGGTAAGCTCGTCGTGGTTGCGAAGGAACACGGCCCACTGGCAGTTCTCCGGGATTTCGGGCGTCTGGTCCATGATCTCGACTATAGGATGCCGGTCCTCTTGAGCCACGGCCATGTAGATCCGGGGCATCAGCGGAAAGTGAAACGCCATGTGGCACTCGTTCCCACCCGTATCGAAGTCACCGAAGTACGGCAGCACGTCCTCGGGCCACTGGTTGGCCTCCGCGAGAAACAGCCGGTTGTCGTAGCGTTCGTCCAGCTCGGCCCGCATCTTCTTCAGGACCTCGTGGGTCTCGGGGAGGTTCTCGTTGTCGGTCCCCTCGCGCTCTATGAGGTAGGGGATGGCGTCTAGCCGCATCCCGTCCACCCCGGCGTCGAACCAGAAGCGCATCACCCGCATGACCGCTTTAAACACCTGCGGGTTGTCGTGGTTCAAGTCCGGCTGGTGGGAGAAAAAGCGGTGCCAGTAGTACTGGCCGGCCTCTTCGTCCCAACTCCAGTTCGACCGCTCGGTGTCGGTAAAGATGACGCGGGTCCCCTCGTACTTCGCCGGGTCGTCGCTCCACACGTAGAAGTTGCGGCGCGCCGAGCCTTTCGGAGCCTGGCGGGCTTTCTGGAACCAGGGGTGCTGGTCGGAGGTGTGGTTTATGACGAGTTCGGTTATTACTTTGAGGCCGAGGTCGTGGGCTTTACGCACGAACGCCCGGAAGTCCCTTTTCGTGCCGTAGTCGGGGTGGACGTTCTGATACTCGGAGATGTCGTAGCCGTCATCGCGCATCGGGGAGGGGTAGAACGGCATCACCCAGATCGCCGTTACCCCGAGGTCCCGGATATACTCCAGACGCTGCATGAGGCCCTTGAAGTCGCCTATCCCGTTGTTGTCGGAGTCGAAGAACGCCTTCACGTGCAGGTGGTAGATGATCGCATCCTTATACCACTGCGGGTCACCCTCGGAAGCGACCGCCCGCGAGACCTTCCCGGATACCCCGGTCAACCGGACACCCCCTCTCCCCCGGCAGTCCGCACGGACCGCAACCGGTACATCTCAGCCGGGTTTACCCCGGGGTCGAGGCGCACGAAACGCTCCCAGCCCCGCCCGCCGTCCTCCCATCCGCGCAGCAACTCCTCAAACACGAACTCCTCTTCTTCCCCGATACCGAACCACTCCAACGGCAGCCGCACGGTCGCCTCCTGGACGTTGTACGGGTCGAGGTTAACCGCAATGAGCACCGCATTCGATCCACCACTTGTTACTTTGCCGTAGAACAATATGGCTTCATTATCGGTGTCGAGAAAGAAGAGATTTTTCAGGCCGTGGAGCGCCGGGTTGTCGCGCCGGATCCGGTTCACCTGTGCGACGTAGTCTTTTATATTGCCGGGCTGGTCCCAGTCCCAGGCTTTTATCTCGTACTTCTCGGAGTTTAGGTACTCCTCCTTGCCGGGAACCGCCGTGCCCTCGCACAGCTCGAAGCCGTTGTAGATGCCGTAGGTAGCGGAGAGGGTGGCTGCCAGGACCAGGCGTTGCTGGAAGGCCGGTTTGCCGCCTTTCTGGAGTATTGGGGGCAGGATGTCCGGGGTGTTGGCGAAGAAGTTCGGGCGCAGGTACTCCTTGGGCTCCTCGCGGGTAAGCTCGTGGAGGTACTCCATGAACTCCCCCTTGCCGTGCCGCCAGGTAAAGTAGGTGTAGGACTGGGAAAAGCCGGCTTTGGCGAGTTTCTCCAGCAGCCTCGGCCGGGTAAAGGCTTCCGAGAGGAATATGACCTCGGGATGCTCGTCCTGGACGGTCCGGATCATCCACTCCCAGAACGGGATCGGCTTTGTATGGGGGTTGTCCACCCGGAATATTTTTACTCCCTGCCCGACCCAGAACAGAACTATGTCGCGCAGCTCCTGCCAGAGACCTTCCCAGTCTTCGGATTGGAAGTCCACGTTCACGATGTCCTGGTACTTTTTCGGGGGGTTCTCAGCGTACTTGATCGAACCGTCCGGCCGGAACTTGAACCACTCGGGGTGCTCTTTTATGTACGGGTGGTCGGGGGAACACTGGATCGCGAAGTCTAAAGCCACCTCCATCCCGTGCTCCTCGACCGCTCCCACGAAATGCCGGAAGTCCTCCAGCGTGCCGAGTTCCGGGTGCACCGCCTTGTGGCCGCCCTCCTCGCTGCCGATGGCGTAGGGGCTGCCGGGGTCGTCGGGGCCGGCGGTTAAAGAGTTATTCGGGCCTTTGCGGTGGGTATGGCCGATAGGGTGTATCGGCGTCAGATAGACCACGTCGAAGCCCATACCGGCTATTTCGGGCAGGCGGCTTTCGGCCTCGCGGAACGTCGCGCCGATACCGGGCGTCGTGCCCTGGGAACGAGGGAAGATCTCATACCACGCTCCGTACCGCGCCCGTACCCGGTCCACGACAAGCTCCAACTCCTTACCGTAGACGGTGCTCGTCCGGCGGTCCGGGTGTCGGCCCATCAACTCCCGCACCTCCTCCGAGCACAGGAGTACGAGCCGATCCTCGTAGGAGCCGGCGTCCAGGCGTCGCAGCACCCCGGTGAAAGCCTCAGCCCCGGAGAGCCCAGCGGCGGCCTCGACCAGTTCCCGGCCTTCCTGCACTTCAAGCTCTATCCGCTGGCCGTCGTCGAGCTTCTTGCCGACCTCCGAACGCCAGGACTCGAACTCGTCCACCCAGGCTTCGATGGTGTACTCGTAGCGGGTGTTCTCCCGGAGCCGGAAACTGCCGCCCCAGCGGTCGTTGTTCACAAAGCGCATCGGGGTCTTGGACCATTCAGCAGAGCCTTTTTTGCGGTACTTGAGCACCGCGGCGAGGTGGTCGTGGCCCTCACCGAAAATGTCGGCGTAGACCTCGAAGTCGTCTCCGACCTCCCGCTTGACCGGGTGGCGACCGCAGTCGAGCTCCGGGTATATATCTTCTATTACGACGGTGCTATAAGCTCTGCCCGACATCCTGCTCCCGACGCTATCCCTCTCGGGGTCCTTTTCACCAGTTAGCCCGCTTAGAATAACCGCTACCTTCGAGCGTTAGCAAACAGTGGCATCTCTTAAAAACTTGGTCTGGCGGGTTCCGTGTAGGATATATTGGGTATACCGTAAGAAAAGTCCGTACGAAAGGTTTTTGATAGCGTGGCATCCAGCACAGAGAGCAGGACGGTTCGGGAGGAGATCGAGGAGGTCGACCCGAGGAAGCTTTTTAGCGGTTACGATGAGAGCGAGGGCCAGCCGCTCGGCGCATACGCCACGCTAGCCGGCATCTTCAGCACCTTGTTCGCCGTGGTCTTGTGGGCCTCGGAGCGGGCGGGCCGGCCGGTCCCGAACCGGATAGGGTTAACGGACATGGCGCTTTTGGGGGTTGCGACCCACAAACTTAGCTGGGTCGTGGCTAACTCCTCGGTGACCAGCTTCGTGCGCGCCCCGGTCACCGAACTCCGGGAAGTAAAAAGCCCGACCAGCCTGGACGAAGAACCGCGCGGTAAAGGTTTGCAGAAAGCCCTCGGCGGGCTGGTAACCTGCCACTTCTGCCTCGGGATGTGGATAGCGGCCTTCTTCTCCTACGGGCTCGTGTTCGTGCCGCGTTTCACCCGCTTTTTCGCCAGCATACTATCTGTCCTGACCCTCTCGGACTTCTTGCACCAGGGGTACAAAAAGTCCATAAACCGGGCCGAGTAGAGGAGGAGTTTTGACCGAGAGCGAACGACCGGAGCAGGGCGCGGCAGAGCCTCTGAACTGGGCCTGCACCAACTGCGGCTACCGCATCGAGGGTGAACTGCCCGAGAAGTGCCCCGACTGCGGCGCGGACAAAGAAGACTTCGACGAGATACCTATACCGGGGTTCTAACCGCTGACCGACCGCTTACCGGCCGCTACGGGTAGGAAGTTTCGGTTATCGGGGTGACGATAAGCTCGTGGACCACCGACTCCGCCGGCTGGCAGACCATGAACAAGATGCTGTTGGCGACGTTTTCCGGCGGCTGGAGGTTCTCCGGCGGCGGGGGCGGGTCGAGGGTGCGGAAGAAGTTGGTCCGCATGCCGCCGGCGACGACGGTCATGGCCCGGATGCCGTGCTCGCGGCCCTCGGCGTGGAGCGTCTGGGTCAGGCCCATGAGACCGTGCTTGGAGGCGGTGTAGGCGGCGGCGTTCTCCCAGCCCTTTTTCGAGGCGGTCGAGGCGACGTTCACTATTTGTCCGCTCCCCCGCTCCTTCATGTGCGGCATTACCGCCCGGGATAGGAGCCACGGCGCGCGCAGGTTCGTGTGCTGGACGCGGTCCCACTCCTCCAGAGTAAGGTCGGTGGCCGAGCGGATAAAGTCTACCCCGGCGTTGTTGATCAGGACGTCGATTCGGCCTTCTTCACCGAGAATGTCACCCACGACTTTCTCGATAGATCCGGGGTCCGAAACGTCCAGGTAGAGCCCTCGGCCACCTATTTCACCAGCGACGTCCCGGGCGGCTTCTTCCTCGACGTCCCCGCAGACGACCCGCGCCCCGTGGGCGGCGAGTACCCGGGCCGTAACAGCCCCGAGGCCGCCGCCCGCGCCGGTCACAAGCGCGACCCGGCCGCCGAGGTCGAAGTTCAACGCACTGTCTGGTGCCTGCTCTTCTGTCATCCGAGTCCTTTCGTAGACGGTCGCATTCTATCCGGGCATCCGGTCCCGGCGCCACCAGCAAGCTTTACCCCTACCGGCCGGCTTCAAACTGAAGGTTATGAGACTGATTTATCCGAGGCTCGCAGGGGTACTTATGGTCCCGGTCAGAGTACAAAGGAGGGCTCCGCGGACGTCAACCCCATCGAGATGCAGAAATACCTGAAGGGTGTCGGGTACCCGGCGAGCAAGCAAGACCTCTCTTCGGCGGCCGAGAGTAACGGTGCCCCGGACGACCTCGTCGAGCGGTTGCGGAACCTCGACCAGAGCGAGTTTTCAGGACCCGATGAAGTACAGGCGGCGCTCAAACGTTCATAGCGGAGCTAGGGTTTCGGGCGGGAGCTTTACAGAACACGTACGGCGCGTTCGTCTCTCGCCTGGTTTCTGCGCCCTGCAGCCTCCACTCCTGTCGGCGATCCCACTTTTCGCAACTACCGCTGCCCGCAAATACTAGAGGGTTGGAGGGCCGCGCTTAAAGCGCCTACGTTTTGCCGATTAGAGGAGATCCGTTCGTACCGCGGTACAAGAGTAGGGATCAGGACTTTATCCACGCATACATAGCCTGAACGTCGGTCTTGCGGGTAAGATACCGAAGATGAAGTTTCTGCAACCGACAACCTGGCGGGAGACGTTAGAGACTATATCCGCGTACCCCGAGGCCCGGCCGATCTCCGGCGGCACCGACCTGATGGTAGAGTTGAACTTCGACCGGAAACGTCCCGAATCGGTAATAGACCTGACCCGGGTGCCGGAGTTACGGGAGTGGAGCGCGGAGAACGGTCATATACGAATCGGGGCGGGGGTAACGTACTCCAGGGTCATCGCCGAGCTTGGGGAGCGGCTGCCGGGGCTTTCCATCGCCTCCCGGACGGTCGGCTCGCCCCAGATCCGCAACCGGGGCACCGTCGGTGGGAACCTGGGTACCGCCTCTCCGGCGGGCGACGCCCTGCCGCCGCTCTACGTCTCGGACGCGGAGGTGGAACTCGCCTCCGTCGATGGTACCCGCCGGGTGCCGGTCGCGGACTTCGTGATAGCCCCGAAAAAGACCGCCATAGAGCCCGGCGAGTTGATCTCCGCCTTCCACGTCCCGAGAGCCGGGGGACCGCAACAGTACGCCAAGGTCGGCCCCCGCAACGCCATGGTCATAGCCGTCTGCTCTCTAGCCCTCGCCGTCCACCCGCAAGAGGGAACGGTGCGCGTCTGCATTGGTTCTGCGGGGCCGACGCCCATCCGGGCTTACGCTGCAGAGGAGTTCATCGGGGGCGTTCTGAAAGAAGAGGGGCTGTGGGAGTCTTACGGCGAGCTAGGCGAGGCGGCGCTCGGGCGCTTCGGAGAACTGGCGGCGGGGGCTGCGAGGCCGATAGACGACGTCCGGGGCAGCGGGGAGTACCGGCGGCACGCGGTTGGGGTGCTGGCCCGGCGGGAGCTCCGGTGGGCCTGGGACGAGTACCGGGAGGCCAGGTAGGTGCGCCTGGAGTGCACGGTCAACGGCGAACGGCGGGAGGCGGACGGCGTCTGGGAGGGCGAGAGCCTTTTGTACGTGTTGCGCGAGCGGCTCGGGCTACCCGGCTCCAAAAACGCCTGCGAGCAGGGCGAGTGTGGCTCGTGCTCGGTGTACCTCGATGGGACGCTCGTCTGCGCGTGTCTGGTCCTCGCGGGGCAGGCATCCGGGCGCGAAATTCTAACGGTGGAGGGGATCGCCGGGACGGACGGGCTCCACCCGGTGCAGGAGGCTTTTATCGAGGCCGGCGGCGTGCAGTGCGGATTCTGTACGCCGGGCTTTGTCGTGGCGACGCACGACCTGTTGGGACGTAACCCGGAACCGACGGACGCGGAGGTCCGGGAGGCGCTCTCCGGCAACCTCTGTCGCTGCACGGGGTACGAGAAGATCCTGGACGCCGTACGCCTCGCTTCAAGACGGATGACAGGATGAGCGTACAAACTACCCCGGCAGCCCCGGCCCGCGTCGGCCCGGGACCTACAACTTGGTCACCCGTACGAGTCGGAGACAGCGAGCGCCGACCCGACGGGGTGCCGAAGGTTACCGGCGAGTTCGAGTACTCATCGGATTTGTATCTGGACGGGATGCTGTGGGGCGCGACACTCCGCAGCCCGCACCCGCACGCGAATATCCGGTCTATCAACACATCGGAGGCCGAGGCGCTGGCGGGCGTGTACGCCGTCCTGACCCACGAGGATGTGCCGGGGCGCAAGGTTTATGGGATGGAGGTCCCCGACCAGCCGGTGCTCGCCTGGGAGACGGTCCGCTACCAGGGAGAGCCAATCGCCGTCGCCGCCGCCGACCACCCGGAGACCGCCCGGCGCGCGCTGGAGAAAATCCGGGTGGAGTACGAAGTCCTCGATCCCGTCACGGACGCCGAGGAGGCGATGCGCGAGGACGCGCCGAGGCTGCACCTCTCGGGTAACGTGCTCCGGCGGGTCCACGTAAGACACGGCGACCCGGGTGCGACCGCGGAGGTCGTGGTTTGCGGGGAGTATGAGATCGGGATGCAGGACCAGGCGTTTCTCGGGCCGGAGTCGGGGCTCGCGGTACCGGACGGGCGGGGCGGAGTCGACCTGTACATCTCGACCCAGTGGCTCCACATAGACCGGGACCAGGTCGCAGAGAGCCTCGGACTGGAGCCGGAAGAGGTCCGGATGCGGCTCTCCGGCGTCGGCGGGGCGTTCGGCGGGCGCGAGGACCTCTCCATGCAGATCCACGCCTCCATGCTCGCCCTGGGGACCGGCCGGCCGGTAAAGATGGTCTACGACCGCGAGGAGTCTTTCTTCGGCCACGTTCACCGCCACCCCGCGAAAATGCGCTATGAACACGGCGCAACCCGCGACGGGAAGCTCGTCTACGTCAGGGCGCGGCTGGTCTTTGACGGCGGCGCGTACGCCTCCAGCTCGAAAGCCGTGTGCCTGAACGCGGCGACCTTCGCCTGCGGCCCCTACGACGTGCCGAACGCGGACATCGAGAGCCACATGCTCTACACTAACAACCCGCCGTGTGGCGCGATGCGCGGCTTCGGGGCGGTACAGGCCTGCTTCGCCCACGAGTCCCAGATGGATAAGCTGGCCGAGAAGCTAGGCATGAACCCGGTAGAACTCCGCGTAAAGAACGCCATAAAACCCGGTGACAGATTCCCGTTCGGCCAGGAAGTCCCGCACCCGGCGCCGGTCGCGGAGATCCTGGAGCGGGTAAAAGCCATGCCCCTCCCGGAAGAAAAAGCAGTAATGGGCCGGGACCCGCGCGAGCTTCCGGGCGGGGTATCGAACGCGACCCATGGAGAGGGCGTCGCCCGCGGCGTCGGGTACGCGGTGGGCTTCAAAAACATCGGCTTCTCGGCGGGCTTCGACGACTACTCGACGGCCAGGGTCCAGCTCTCGGTCGTAGACGGCGAGCCGCTCGTGGAGGTACACACCGCGGCGGCCGAGGTGGGACAGGGCTTACTCATGCTGCAGGCCCAGGTCGCCCGCACCGAACTTGGCGTCGAGAAGGTCGCCGTACTTCCCGCCGACACGAACGTCGGTTCCGCGGGCTCCACCTCCGCCTCTCGCCAGTCCTACATGACCGGCGGCGCGGTAAAGATGGCCTGCGAAGCGGTCCGCGAACGCGTCTTCGACCGGGTCCGCGAGGAGTTCGGAGAGCCACCGGAAGAACTCTCTATCGAAGAAGGCTACATTATTCGCGCCGGGGAGTCCCTCGTTTCTCTGCAAGAGTTTCTGGGAGGTGGAGCGGTAGAGGAGACCGTCGAGTATCATCACAAAAAGACTCACCCACTGGATGAGGACGGTCAGGGTGACACCCACTTGCAGTTCGCGTTTGCGGCGCATCGGGCGGTGGTGGAGGTGGACACCGAACTCGGGCTCGTGCGGGTGGTGGAGGTCGCCACGGCGCAGGACGTGGGTAAGGTCATGAACCCGCAGGCGTTGGAGGGCCAGATCGAGGGCGGCATCTCCCAGGGACTCGGGCTCGCGCTGATGGAGGAGATCCAGGTCCACGAGGGCAAGATCCAGAACGCCTCGTTTACCGACTACCTGATCCCGACCTTCCTCGACATGCCCCCGGTCCGCATGGAGATCCTGGAACTCGCCGACCCCGAAGCCCCCTACGGCCTCAAGGGCGTCGGCGAGCCACCGACCATCGCCTCCACCCCCGCGATAGTCGCCGCCCTCCGGGACGCCACAGGTCGGGAGCTAAACCGAATACCGGTAAGACCCGAGCAGGTCGCCGGCATCACCGATAAGCTATCTGGCAATCCGCACCCTGCGGAAACATCTCCCGGTAGCGCCGGTTACGCGGAGGTCGGCCGGCTGGACGACAGGAGAGAGACGTAGTGCCCGGATACGAGCGGGCGCCGGTCAGCGCAGAGCTGAAGGTCGTGACCTCGGACGGAGGCGGTACATCGCCGGAAGACCAGGTTGCGGCGGCGAAAGAGGCGGCCGGTGCATCGGGGCTGGCCCGCGAAGCCGGCCCGGATACCGTGATGCTCGCCGGTAGCCGCGCGGAGGTGTTGCGGGCGATGGCGGAGACGCTGGAGACCGCGCTCGACGCCGGGGCTAAAGCCGTAGAGATAAAGGTAGAGGCCGAGGCGGACGCCGACCGGTTCGGATAAGCCCGGGAATTTTTGCTGGACGCTGTTATCCAGTAGAACAAACGCGGCGGGAGAACTTTAAACATTCGTACATAGATTTCAGGCGCTTCCCTTGTTTAGCATACTGGCACGATGCCGGGACGACGTGGCGGCCGCGGTGGCGGATGAAACCTACGAAAGACCTCGCGGAAAGGCAGGGAGCAGTGGCCGAGCGAACCAGAGCCGAAAGAGCAGGAGCCGGGGAGACGGACGCCGGGTACAGCAACCGGCTTTATAACGAGGACCTCCGGCCGCTAAAGGACGAGGAGCGCGAGTGGACCACCTACAGCCTCTTCGCCACCTGGATGGCCGACGTGCACAGCATCGGCGGCTACACATTCGCCGCCGGGTTATTCTTTCTCGGGCTTACGGGGTGGCAGGTCTTTCTAGCGCTGATGGTCGGCATAACGGCGGTGTACTTCCTTATGAACCTCATCAGCGTCGCCGGCCAGCAGCAAGGCATACCGTACCCCGTGCTCACTAGGATCAGCTTCGGCGTCTTCGGGGCGAACCTGCCGGCGCTCGTCCGGGCAGTTATCGCCACGTTCTGGTACGGCATCCAGACCTGGCTCGCGTCCGTCGCAGTGCTCATCCTCCTCCTGGAGGTATTCCCGGGCCTCGAACCGCTTACCGAGAACTCTATAATTGGGCTCTCTACTCTGGGCTGGATCTGCTTTTTGGGGATGTGGGGTGTACAGTTGCTCGTGTTGCGCAACGGCATGGACTCTATCCGCACGCTGGTTGACTGGTCGGGGCCGGCGATCTACGTGGCGATGTTCGCCCTGGCGGCCTGGATATGGTACGAGGCCGGCTCGGAGATGAGCTTCAGCCTCGGCTCCCGCGACCTCTCCACCGGAGGTACGATCTTCTTGTTCCTCACCGCAGCAGCCCTGGTCGTAAACTACTTCTCCACCCTGATGCTGAACTTCTGCGACTTCTCCCGGTGGGCTCCCTCTGCCAGCATGGTCCGTAAAGGCAACTTTTGGGGTCTGCCGGTCAACTTCATGCTGTTCTCGGCGGTCGTCGTTATAACCACCGCAGGCTCCATAGCCGTCTACGGCGAGGCGATCACGGACCCGGTAGAGCTGGTTTCAGAAATACCGAGCACGCTGGCGATAGCCATAGGAGCCCTGACTTTCGCCATCGCCACGGTCGGCATCAACATCGTCGCCAACTTCGTCGGCCCCTCCTACGACTTCTCAAACGCATTCCCGAAGTACATAGACTTCAAGCGCGGCGGCCTGATCACGGCTATCCTCGCCATCCTGGTGATGCCCTGGTACGTCTTTAACAGCCCGGTAGCCATAAACTACTTCCTCGGTGGTCTCGGGGCGCTGCTCGGCCCGATCTTCGGGGTCATCGTCGCCGACTACTACCTCATAAAGCGGGGCCGCATCCAGGTGCACGCCCTCTTCCGCGAAAGTCCGGACGAACCGTACTGGTACAGCCGCGGCTGGAACCCCGACGCCCTCTACGCCTTTATACCAGCTTCGGTCATCGCCCTCATCTTCGCGCTCGTGCCGGTCTTCGGCGACATCGCCCCGTTCTCGTGGTTTATCGGGGCCGGCATCGCGGTTCTGGTGTACTGGTTTGTAGCCAAACGATACAGGACGGTCGTCATGCCCGACGATCCCGGCGACAACACACCCCCGGAACCACCGGAGTAGTTCGCGAGTGGTCCCGGGCTAACCTCGCACGGCGGCGCTCCGGCGGTCATTAGAGTGCCGCCGTGCCCGACACTACAGTATTATCCTTACGAGCACGGTAGTGGTGGCGGCCGGGAAGGAGGGGTTGAGGGATGAGCAGGAGCGTGGCGATTATTACGGCGGGAGCAATCTCCGGCGGGATACTCGGGTTGGTGGTAGGTCTGATCGTCGGGGCGGGCAACCCATTCTTTTACGCTGCCATCGGCATAGGCATAGGAGCGGCCATATCCATTCCCTTCTTCGTACGTGGTGGCTAGAATCGCGGGTACGGCTCCCGATAGATCCACAGCCGCTACCCTCGCCGGGGAGGTTTGCCGGGCGGCTCTAGGAGGCAGAAAGGTATGTAGCTGTCAGGTGAGACCGGAAAGGAGAATATGGGAGCGGGTAGGGTTGACAGGGCGTAAGTTCGCGGTGTGGCGGGAGCTTTCCCGGTTCGTGTCCGGTACCGTCTACCCAGCACTGCGACGCTCGTGACGGAGCAGGCTTCCCCCGACCCGCGGGTAGCGGTGGTGATCGCCACCCGTAACCGATCCTCCGAACTGCTCACGACCCTCGACAGACTACAGGCTCTCCCGGAGAAACCCCGCATCGTGGTGGTGGACAACGCTTCCTCCGACGGCACGCCCGACACCGTGCGCCGCCAGCACCCGGAGGTAGACCTCATCCCGCTCTCCGAGAACCTCGGAGGAGCCGCACGCAACGTCGGCGTAGAGTTGGTAGACACCCCGTATGTCGCTTTTGCAGACGATGACTCCTGGTGGGCGGCTGGCGCTCTGGCTAAGGCGGCGGACCTTCTGGACGATTATCCACGGCTGGCGGCGCTGGCAGCCCGCATCCTGGTCGGACCGGAGGAGAAGGAGGACACTATCTGCCGGGAGATGGCCGTCAGCCCGCTGCCGCTGGAGAAAGACCTGCCAGGTCCGCCGGTCCTCGGTTTCCTCGGGTGCGCGGTCGTCGTGCGCCGGGCGGCCTACCTCGAAGCGGGAGGCTACGACCGCCGGCTCCTGGTCGGGGGCGAAGAAGAGCTTCTGGCCGCGGATTTGACCGCTATGGGATGGGGACTGGCCTACGTCGGAGAGGTGGAGACCCACCACCACCCATCGAAATCCCGGGACCAGAAAGAGCGCCGGCGCTCGGGGGTACGGAACGTACTGTGGTTTACCTGGCTCCGGCGTCCGCTCTCGACTGTTGTACACCACACCCTAAGCGCGGCGCGGGTAGCAGCCACTGACGCCGACGTGCGGGCGGGTCTCGTAGAAGCTTTGCGCGGCCTGCCGTGGGTGATCCGGGAGCGGCGGGTGCTCCCGAACTCCGTCGAAGAAGACCTGCGGCGGCTGGACGGGGAGCGCGGCCTGAGAGCCGTAAACTAAGACCAGTTATTCCCGGCCGTCCCGCAGCGTGGAAAAGAAACCCTCCCGGACGGGCCGGAGCGCATTTGCGGCCCGGGCGGCGCAGGCCCGGGCGGTAGTACGGGCCTCGCCCGTAAAGATATAATCCAGCATCTCGGCCAGCCTGTCTTCCGAGAGTTCATCGGCGGTCAGTATAGCGGGCCACCCGACAGCTACCGCCTGGCTCTTGACCTTCGCGCCGCCGGAGATGGAGTCTACGGCCAGCACTGGTATGCCGGCTCTCAGGGCGTGGACCAGTCCGTGCATCCGGGTCGTTACCACGGCGTCGAGGCGGGCGACGAGGGACTCTACCTCGGCGGCGCTCCGGAACTCCTCGGAGGTCGGGTCCACCCGGGTGTCGAAGGGAACAACCGACAGCGGCCGGCTGTACACGGCGCTCTTGATGGCCGCGTGTACCTCATCGTGGCGGCTGCGCTCCCCGTACTCGGGTTGGGGGTGGGTCAGGATCAGGCCGACCACCGGCAAGAGTTCCGGCGGGCTTAGAAAACTTAGGTCCGGCCAGGCAACTCCCGGACCGTCGCGCTCGAAGAGAACGTCGAAAGGTACCGCGTCCGGCCCGGTCACCGAGAGGTCGAGCCCGATCAGGCGGCATCCAGAGAACCGCTCCGTGAGATCTTCTATCTGCCAGCCCCTCGCGGGACCGCAGACGAACACGACGTCGGTGTAGTCTTCCGGGTCCGCGGTCCGGAGGTCCACGCCCTTATCGAATACGGGCGAGAACGCCACGTCGTAGGGGCGGCCCGCCCGCTCCAGCCAGCCGCACGCCACCTCCCCGGCCATGAGGTCCCCGGCGGTCGCCTCCCCGTGGATAAAGCTGAACCAGCCCGTTACCAGCACCCGGCCTTCCCCGCGACTCAACCCACCCTCCGTTCGTCGAGGTCGTCAGCAACCGCGGCCGGCAGCGCGGCCAACTCTGAGAGCACATCGGGTACCCCTATCTCCAGCAGACCGGGGTGGGGACTTTTGCCGTGCGGGTCGCCCTCCGTTCCGGTCCAGATAACCCGGTGCCACGGCCGGTCTTCCGGCGAACCCCAGAGGTCTGGGGATGTCGGGCCGAAGAGCACCACGGACGGGGTGCGGAGGGCGGTCGCCAGGTGAGCGACCCCGGTGTCGCCGCAGACCACGCGCCCGGCGGCCCCGACGAGCGCGGCCAGTTCCAGTAAACCCGTGCGGCCGGCGTATACCGAGGACTCCGGAAGGCTGGCTCCCCGAGCGACTTCCCGGGCGAGGTCTATCTCCTCCGGCCCGCCGGTTACCATCACGGTCCGTCCCTGCTCGCTCTCCGCGCGGGCGACGGCGGACCAGCGGTCGGCGGGCCAGCGGCGGGCGGGGCTGGCGGCTCCCGGATGGACGAGCGTCGCGCCGCGAGCCGCCGGTTCCTGGAGAGGTAGTCCGGGCAGATCCAGGTCGTTAGGGTCGGCCAGGATGCCATACGACTCCAGCATCCGGCACCAGCGGAGGACTTCGTGCTCGTCTGGCCGCCAGAGGGGACCATCCGCGCTTTCTGAAACGTCAGGACTGTGGAAAGAGATCAGGGTTCGCGGCCGGACCGCGAGTAGCGCCCGGTGGCTCTCCGGACCCCGGCCGTGCAGGTTCACCGCGACGTCCGCGCTTCCCGGAGGAGTATCCACCGGAGAGAGCGGCGCGGTATCCAGAACGCTGTCTACAGCGCCGGTAAGGTGGGCCAGGGGAGCGAGAGAGCGGGGTGCGGCGAGGACTTTGTGGTGCCCGGGGAAAGCCGCCGCCAGCGCCCGGAGAGCGGGCACGGCGGTCAGGAGGTCCCCGAGGCCGAGAGCCCGGAGTGCAACCAGAACGGGCCGCTTTTCCTCAGCCGCCACGGGTAACGGCTTCTTTTATAAGCCCGGTAGTCGAGCGTCCGGCGACGTAGGGCAGCATTACAGCCTGTCCGCCCCACCGGGCCAGAGCTTCGGCTTCTGGCAGGTCGGAGAGGGCGTAGTCCGCGCCTTTGGCGAATATGTGGGGCCGTAGCTGCTCTAGCACGGCTTCCGGGGTATCCTCGTCGAAGATTACTACAGCATCGACGCAGCTCAAAGCTTCGAGGACGGCGGCCCGGTCTGTTTCCGGGACCAGCGGCCGTCCGGGGCCTTTTATGCGGCGCACGGAGTCGTCAGAGTTGAGGCACAGTATCAGGCAGTCTCCTAGAGCCCGCGCCGCCCGCAGCGTGCTCACGTGACCGGCGTGCAAAAGATCAAAGCACCCACCCGTCGCAACCACGGTCCCCCCTGCACCCCGCACCCGGGCCGCAAGCTCCCCAGCGTCTTCGGGCAGACCGGATGTTTCACCGTTTGACAGGGTATCTGGGGCACGTCGATTACTGGAATTCTTGGCAACACTGCCGACGGCTCCGGCGGCCCCGCCGGCGGCTACGAAAGCGGAAGCGGCGGCGACCGCGCCGGTAACGGCTTCGGCCACCGGGGCGTCACCCGCGAGCAACCCGGCGGCCCAGGAAGCGAACCGGTCGCCGGCTCCGCAGGGGTCTCCACCCCTGGCTTCCGGGGCCGGGACTACCGGCGGTGGCTCTCCACCGGTGTTTCTCGCGACGAGCAGCGCGCCTCCGGAGCCCAGGGTTACGGCGAGTGCGTCCGCGCCCCACCGGGCGGTGAGGCTCCGCGCCCGGGCGATGACGGATGAAAGCCCGTCGCCGGTTACCTCGGGTACCAGGCCGGCGACCTCGGAGCGGTTCGGGGTGGCGAGCCGGACGCCCGCTACAGGCTCCGGTCCCTGAGGGTGCGGGTCCCAGACGAGCGGTATCTCCGGAGATAGTTCTTCGAGTGCGGCACGCAATTCTTTTCCGGCGGCGACTCCGCGGCCGTAGTCCGCCACTAGTACCGCGGCAGCGGCTCCGAGGGCGGCTCTCGCGGCGGCGGTCGCCGGGCCGGCGGTCCCGGGAGCGCCCCGGTCGAGGCGGAGCAGGGATTGGCCCCCGGAACGTATCCGCACTTTCTCCGGCGTGGCGCCGTCGAGGCCGAGGTCGACGACCTCCACACCCGCTCTGTCCAGAAGGGCGGCAAGCTCGCGGCCCGCCGGGTCCCGGGCGAGACCCGTAATCAAGGTGACGCGATGTCCGTCCGCGGCGGCCAGCGCTGCGGCGAGGGCCGCGCCGCCGGGACGGGATACCCTGGAGTACTCATCGACTACCGGGACCGGGGCGTCGGGGCAGACACGTTCGACCCGGCCCTCGATGTCGCGGTCCAGGAGCGCGTCGCCGACTACTACCAGGCGGTGCTCTGGCAGGCTCACCGGGTAGCCTCCTCCGGGTCTTCGACGTATTGGAGGGCGGGTGACGCGCCGACCTCGCAATCGACTGCCGCGCAGATCAAATGCACGACTACCTGATGCACTTCCTGGACCGTGGCCGTGGCCGGAGCCTCGACGCACAGGGCGTCGTCGGCGTGGTCGGCGAGCGGGTTCGGCGCGGGTCCCGTAAGACCCCAGACCGCCATGCCGCAGTCGCGGGCCGCCGCCGCCGCGGAGAGCACGTTCGGGCTGCAACCGGAGGTACTGAGGGCCACCAGCACGTCCCCGGGGCGGCCGTGGGCCCGGACCTGGCGTGCAAAGACTTCTTTGTTCCCGTAGTCGTTGGCGATGGCGGTGAGGCTGGATCCCTCGGCGTGCAGCGCCAGAGCGGAGAAGGCGAGCCTCTCGTCCCGGTAGCGGCCGACGAGCTCGCTGGTGAGGTGCTGGGCGAGCGCCGCGCTCCCTCCGTTACCAGCGGCCAAGAGCCGCCCGCCGCCCGCCAGGACCCCGGCCAGGTAGCGGCCCCAGGCGTCCACCCGGTCCACGTCGGCCTCCAGGGCGTTTAAGGCGAACGAGAGGGCTGAGAGATGAGCCCGGCCCGTGGGTAGAGGGTTTTCAGGATTCATCTCAGCACCCCTTCGCTACGGGTGCTACGGGCGTCCCGAACCTCGTCTGGGGTCCCCCGTACCAGCCCCGCGTACACCTCGAATGTCGAGTCCGCGACCCGTCCCCACCCGTAGCGGGACCGTACCCGGCGAATCCCGGCAGTCCCTAGAGTCTCCCGGCGAGCAGGGTCCTCCAGTAAATACTTGAGGGCTTTTTGTAGCCGGTCCGGGCGGCGCGGCGGTACGTGCAGGCCCGTCACCCCGTCGACCACGGAGTCTACCAGCCCCCCGACGGCCGACACGACCACCGGTACGCCGCAGGCCATAGCCTCCAGCGGCACGATCCCGAAAGGCTCATACCAGGGGACGCAAACAACCGCGTCGGCCGAGCGTAGCAGAGCGGGGAGCGCTGTCCGGTCAACCCGGCCCCGCAGCCGGACCCGGTCATCCACGCCCAGAGACCTCGCCAGTGTCTGAAGTCGCCGGGCTTCCGGGTCACGACAGAGGTCGGCGGCCTCTGGGCCTCCGGCGACTATCAGTTCCGTATCCGGGAGTTTCGGCAGAGCGGAGATCACGTTTCCGACCCCCTTGCGCTCGACGAGCCGGCTGACTACCACCAGCCGGTGTGTTCCCGGCTCGCGCTTCTCGGCCGGACCGTCCGGGTGGAAAAGGTCCAGGTCCACGCCACACGGTACAACCGAGATACCGTGCGGGTCGGCCCCGAGGCGCAATAACTCGAACATCTCGTCGCTACAAGTGGCGATTATCCGGTCGGCGCGGCTGATGATCCCGCATTCCTCAGCTTCGCGCTCCGGGGGGCTGGCGTCTCTTTCGCCCTGGTAGCGACGCTTGACGGCCCCAAGGGCGTGAAAGGTCTGCGCGACCGGCGTCCCGAGCGGCCCGGCGGCGGCCAGCGCCGCCCTACCGGACATCCAGAAGTGGGCGTGGACGACATCCGGGCGCCAGCTCTCCCACGAGCTGTAGAGTCCCGCCGCAAAGTCCTCCATGTACGGTAGCAGCCGGTCCTTTGAGATAGGTCGGGGCGGACCGGCCTCCACGTGCTCGACGACGACCCGGGGAGCGAGCGGCACCCGGCGGGGTACGGCGGGGTCTTCGCAGCGAGTGTACACGACGACTTCGGCCCCGCGCGCGCCCAGGGCTTCGGCTAGCGCCGCGACGTGCACGTTCTGGCCGCCGGCGTCTTCACCACCCAGCACGGCGAGGGGGCTGGCGTGCTCCGAGACCATGGCGATTTTCATCATCCCACCTCCATCAAGATGCTATCCCAATCGTCAAGAAACCGCTGCAAACCGTAGCGCTCGAGCGCGGCGTCCCGGGCAGCCTCCCCCATCTCCCGAGCCTCGTCCGGATCGCTGACGAGCCTTTTTACAGCGCCAGCCAGCACGTCGACCCGGTTGGATATGATACCCGCTCGCGGCGGTACCGCCTCCGGGACTTCAGTGGTAGCCAGGGCGACGACCGGCATGCCAAGGTGCATGGCTTCTATAAGCGAGAGGCCGAGCGAGGTCCAGCGGATCGGGTGCAGGTAGACCCGCCGGCGGGCCAACGCCTCGTGTAACTCAGCCTGTGGAGGATTCTCTATCCCGCCCATAACACCCGCGCCCATCCCGAAGAGGTCCAGAGGTATCTCCTGCCCAAAATGCTCTAATAAGTCCGTCCCCGTGACCCGCCGCCGCCGGGCCGCCTCGTTTATAACGACCGCCGCCCGCGCCAGTTCCCCGGTGTACTGGTAACCGGGGTCTACGATCCCATGCTCCACCACCCGGGTCCGGGTCGTTCCCGAGTCCCAGAAAAGCTCGTTGAAGTGCGTGACGTGCACCAGCAGAATATCCGGCCGGTCAGCGACCGTATGCCGCATATCATTGATACTACCTTGCGGAGCATTGTGTTCCAGATATATGGCGGGCAGGTCTTTGCCGGGACGCCGCCCGCCGAGCCAGCTTTCGGCGAGACCATCCAACTCTTCGGGGCGCTGCAGTATGACCACGTCCACGTCGGCTCCGGCGGCCTCCTCGGGCGTCACCTCGACGGCGGACGCGGGCCAGGTGTAGGTCTCTGCCCGGCCGCGGCCGTCGGGACCGCGGTCCGGGAGAACCGGGACCAGATATTCGTGGTTGCCGTGGACAAAGGCCGTCGTCCAGGAGCCGTGGACGTGCCACAGAAAGACCTTCATGCCGGTCCTACGATACTTTCCGTTGGGGCGAGGCGCTCCACGGCGGCGAGGACGTCTTCCACGGTGACACCGCTCAAGCATGGGTGGCCTTCGACGGGACAGACCCGGGCGCGGCATCCGGCGCAGGGTACGTCCCTGTAGAGTAGCTCGTGGGGCACCTTCCAGGGTCGCCAGCGGACGGCGGGGACGGTCGGGGCAAAGAGCGAGACAACCGGCGTGCCGACGGCGGCGGCCAGGTGAGCCGGACCGGTATTGCCGACGATCACGGCCGAAGCTCCGGCGAGTATCTCCGCTAGACGGGGGAGGTCCGTCTCGCCACCGAGGTCCGTGACCTCTGGCCGTTGCGGACCGGCGACCCGGGACGTGAGATCCTTCTCCCCCGGGCTTCCGGTTACGACTACCCGGCGGCCATCCGCGGCCAGGGCTTCGACCAGGGCGGCGTACCGCTCCGGGGACCAGGCCCGGGCCGGTACGGAGACGCCCGGATGGACGACCAGGTAAGGTCTTTCTACTGGCGGTTCAGACTCGGCGGAAGTTCGGACGGAGAGCCGGCCGTCGTCGCCCGGCAGATCGTAGCCGGCTTCTGACGCGAGAGATAGGGACCGCTCGACCTCGTGGACGTCATCGTCTATGCGGTGGCGGACGTCGAGCAGGGCTCCAGGGTAGTCCACGCTCGTCGCCGCGACAAACGGCACGCCGGCCATCCGGAGGAGGAGCGCCAGCGGGAGCGGGCTCTGGTGGAACGAGGTGAATATGACCGCCGCGTCAAGCTCCAGACGCGAGAGCCGGTCTACCAGATCCAGGGTCTTTTCCTTGTCTAAAGGTTCCGGCTTGAAGGCGACCCACGGGGCGTCGTAGACCAGAACCTCGTCCACGCCGGGTAGTAGATGAGCGGCGGATTCACCCTGTGGACCGCAGAGCATGGTGACTCGCTCCGAGCCGACGGCGATGGCCCGGACCGCCGGTCCGGTCAATAGTACATCCCCGGCGTTATCCAGCCGGGCCACGAGCGTGTGGCTTCCGGTAAGGTTGTTCACGACCGGTCCCCGAGGAGCGTATCGACGGCTTCCCCGAGGTCGGCGGCGACTTCGGGGGCGTTCTTGATCTCCTCCGGGCGGGTCCTGGCGGTCGGGACCAGCACGCCCCGGGCTCCGGCGGCCCGGGCGGCATCGACGTCGGAGCCTATATCCCCGATAACGGCGCAGCGAGCCGGGTCCACGCCGAGACGGGCCGCCGCCCGGAATACGAGGCCCGGGGCCGGCTTGCGGCATTCGCAGCCCTCATCCGGGCCGTGCGGGCAGACCTCCCACGGTCCGACGGGGCCGAGAAGCTCCTCGACCCGGCGGTTTACGGCGGAGACCTGCTCTTTGGTCAGGAGACCCCGGGCAAGGCCGCTCTGGTTCGAGACCCCGGCGAGCGGTATCCCGGAAGCCCGCAGACGTTCCAGAGCCCGCCGGGCACCAGGCATCGGCGCGACCAGGTCCGGGTCGCCGTTATACGGTACATCCACGACCAGCGTCCCGTCCCGGTCGAGCAGCACAGCCTGCGGGCGGACGGCGGTCCGGCCGGTACCTACCGCAAGTGCTCTTCGCCGGATCGCCCGGCTCCGGACAAGCCCGTACAGCCACCAGCCGGTCGCGGCGGGGGGTATGAGGACGCTGGTAAGTAGCATCGTCGCAACTTCGCCCGGGGTGCGGGGACCGGGTGCTATCCGCGCCCGGGCGAACTCCGCGGTCCCGGCCAGCCACCCGAGGATACCGGCGTAGCCGGACTTCCGACGGCCTGACAGGAGCCCGGCGATACCGGATACTCCGGAGGTGGTGATCACCAGGTGGCGGGGGCGGCGGCCGGGCGGGATGCCGGCGCGCTTTCGCCAGCCGGGACCGTGGATGGTGCGCATAAGGGCGTCGTCGGCGTTTCCGGCCTGCCGGCGGACGCTGACGAGTGGACCGGCGGGAGGCACGGGATGGGTAACCGTCCGCCGGCCCCGGTCTATCCTGTACCCGGCGGCCGTGACGCGCAGGCCGAGGTCGGCGTCTTCCCGGTAGGCCCGGGGGAAACGTTCGTCAAAGCCACCGGTCTCGGTGAGCGCGGTCCGGCGGTAGGCCATGTCGGCCGTGATCCAGGCCGCCGCCTCCAGACCTTTTACGTTGCGCTCCCAGTCCGTCGGGAGTTGGTCACCATGTAGCGACACCACTAATCTTCCCTGGCTGCCGGCGACTTCCCGACCCAAGCCCTCTAAATCCTCGAAAAGCCGGATAGCCCAATCAGGGTCCGGGACCACGTCGTCGTCCAGGAAAGCCACCCACTCCGCGTCCGAGGCTTTCCAGCCGACGTTGCGGGCGGCGGCCGGACCGCGGGCGCTTCCCCGGAGCACCCGGACGCGGTCAAGGAGCCGGGGCGGTACTCCGTCCGGAAGCAGCGGGCTAGAGCGGTCGCGGCGGTCGTCCACGAGGAATACCCGGTCCGGCAGGGAGCCTTCACCACAAGCGAGGGCTGTAAGTAGCTTCTGTAAGGAGGGGCGGCCGACGGTCGGGATGATCAAGTCTACCCGCGGGTGATCCCGCGCGTCACGTTCCGTCACGCCCGGTCCCGGGTAGAGCGCGGGCGGCGGACCAGGTACGGGCCGATAGCCAGGGCGTCTATCGGGGCGGATCCGAAACACTCCAGGGCGTCGCGGGGGTCGTCTACCATGGGACGTCCGGCGGTGTTCAGGCTGGTGTTCACGACCACCGGCGTGCCGGTACGCGCCTCGAAAGCTTCCAGCATCCGGGCGACGAGCGGCTCTTGTTCCCGGTTTACGGTCTGGATGCGGGCGGTCCCGTCGACGTGGACGACGGCCGGTATCCTCTTTTTCCAGGCGTCGGCGACCCGGTGGGTAAAAAGCATGTAGGGGCTCGGCAGCGGGCCGGCGAAGATTTCCGGCGCTTTCTCTGCGAGCACCATCGGGGCCACCGGCCGGAACTGCTCCCGGCCTTTGACGTCGTTTATCCGCTCCAGGTTCTCAAGATACAACGGGTTCGCCAGCAGGCTGCGGTGCCCGAGCGCCCGTGGACCGTACTCGCTGCACCCCTGAAACCATGCCACGATCCCGTTGTCCGCCAGGACCTCGGCTACCGCCTCCGCGATGTCCGCCGGTCTCTCGTAGGCGATGGCCGCGGTGTCGAGCCAGACTCGGAGTTCTTCGTCCGACCACTCGCGCCCCAGGGCCGGCGTCCGCAGAGGCTCGACGGTGTCTCCAAGCTCCCGGGCGACGTACAGGGCGGCCCCGAGCGCGGTCCCGGAGTCCCCGGAAGCGGGCTGCGCCCAAATCTCCGCGAACGGCCCTTTCTCAAACAACCGGGAGTTCGCCACACAGTTCAGCGCCACGCCCCCAGCCATCGTCAGGCACCGCTCCCCGGTCTCGTCGTGCAGCCAGCGGAGGAGTTCCAGCAGCACTTCCTCCAGACGAGCCTGGACGCTCGCGGCGAGGTCGGCGTGCTCCGGCCCCCACTCCCCGGCCTTCTCGACCCGGCCGGCAAAGCTGCTCCAATCGACCGGCCCGGCAACAAAACCGCCGTCCCCGGTAGTCCATATAACTTCCCGGAGTTGTTCCAGAAACCGGGGCTCTCCGTAGGAGGCCATCGCCATAACCTTGTACTCGTCGGAGGAGCGCCGGAAGCCGAGATGCTCCGTGAGGTCTTCGTACAAAAGCCCTAAAGAGTACGGGAGCTTCTGGGCGGCGAGGACTTCCAGTTCGCCGTCCACCACCCGGCCGGCCAGGTGAGACGTACTCTCTCCCCGGCCGTCGACGACCAGTACGGCGGAGGACGGAAAAGGGGCCGCGAGGTACGCGGAGGCGGCGTGGGCGACGTGGTGCGGGACAAACCGCACGCGGGCGGGGTCGAGACCGGGCAGCGCCGTGCGCAGGAACAGCGGGGCCCGGCGGGCGTAGAGCGTGCGCAGCCCCTCCCAGTCACCAGCGGTAACGTCGCCGGTCTCTTGCGGGGCTAGGGCTGGATCGTAGGAGTAGACTACGGCGTCCAGGTCGGCGGGTGAGATACCAGCTTTTTCCAGGCACCAGGAGGCCGCTTTCTCCGGTAGCTCCCAGGCCGAGAACGGCACCGGAGACTTACCATGCTTGCGGCGGCTAAACCGTTCCTCTTCGGCCGCGGCGACCGTTACCCCGTCGATCACGAGCGCGGCGGCGGGGTCGTGGAATACGGCGTTTATACCTAATACTCGCAAGACATCTTCTCTCGGAAAGCCTTCTCCAGCGGTCTTTTAGACAGCGTGAGGTCCAGCGGGGTAAAAGTCAAACTTCGAGGGTGGCCGGGAGGTATATTTTCCGGCTTGCGGCAGAGAGGTTCGCTTCATCCGGGTCGAGATAGGCGTTTTCCGGCCGGTCTATCCAGCCGTTATGCAACCTCGTCCGGTCCCCCATCGCGCTTACCTTCCTCTGGCCGATCATCTGGTATACCTCAGTTAGCCTATTACCCGACTCTCCGGCGACACAAACTATGGTGCTCCGGACGGGATAGCCAGGCTCTACGGAGGGCGGTAGAACGGCATAGAAAGCTGGGATGTTCGACAGGGGCGTCAAACCTAAGCGGTACCGGGTAAGGGTAGGCGACACCGTGGTCCGCTACCAGGCGGTCGGCGAAGGTGAACCGGTGGTCCTGGTGCACGGCTTGGCGGGCTCGACCCGGTGGTGGGTGCGGAGCCTTCCGGCGCTCGCGAAACACTACCGGGTTTACATGGTGGACCTGCCGGGATTCGGCCGGCAGCGGGGTCGGCGGCGGCTCGTCCGCTGGTGGCGAAAAAAGCAGGGGTTCGAGCTCGCCCGGGCGGCGGACTGGCTCGGGGACTGGATGGAAGCCGCGGGGGTAGGTCCGGCGCACCTGGTAGGACACTCGATGGGCGGATATATCTGCCTGAAGCTCTCTACCGAGCGGCCGCAGTCCGTCCGGCGGCTGGTACTGGTCTCGCCGGCCGGGGTACCCACCGGGCGCTCTATTCCGGGCTATTTCGTTCCCTTTCTGGCGACGAGCCGGTACGTGGACCCCAAGTTTCTAAACATCTGGGCTCTGGATGTTTTACGGGCCGGGCCGTCGACGCTCTTCCGGGCGACCCGGGAGATCGTGAGCGAAGACGTGCGCGAGGAGCTTGCGAACGCATCTTCCCCGACGCTCCTCGTCTGGGGCCGCCACGACGACCTGGTGCCGCTGGAGCTCGGGGAGGCGCTCCGAGAGGGAATCCCGGACTCGCGCTTGCTGGTCCTGGAGAAAGCCGGGCACGTCCCGATGTTCGAGCAGACGGAGGACTTTAACGAAGCTGTTACGGGCTTTCTATCCGGCGGGCCGGTAGGTAGCTAGACGTCTTCCGGAAACGGGCGTTCTTCCGGAAACGGGCGTTCTTCCAGAAACGGGCGTAGAACCTTCGTCAGCTTTTCGGGAGTAGCGTAGTTTATGTCGTGGGGCGCGTTGTGGACGGTAGCCAGGCGACCGTTTGGGAGCAGGCTGATCATCTTTTCCGCCCAGCGGGGAGAGGAGATCGGGTCCCGCGAGCCACGCACCACGAGCGTCGGGACGCTAACGAGCGGGAGCTTCTCAGCCAGGCCGTGCCGCATGGAGTGGCGGAGGATGCCGACCGAGCGCCGGGGCCGGAGGGTTAGAAAACCCCCGATGTAGCTGACCCAGATCCCGAGCGGCTCCTGGAAACAGTCCAGAACCCAACGCCACACCTGCATCAGAGATCTGCGGTTCTCCGGGTTACCGGTCGGCCCCATAAGCACGAGCCGTTCCACGAGGCCCGGCTCGCGCGCGGCAAGCTCCACGGCGAACTGGCAACCGGTGGAATGGGCGATCACCACCGCCCGGCCTATCCCCGCGGCCCGCAACCAGTCGGCCAGACAATCCGCGAGTTCCGGGACATCCATGGCCCGCGCCGGCCCCGAGCTACCCCCGAAACCCGGCAGGTCCGGGGCGTAGACGCGCCGGTAGCGACCGAGACTCCTCAGGGTCGGGATCATGTAGTGCCCGGAGACAACGACCCCGTGCACCAGCACCACGGGCTCAGGGTCCTCAGCCACTCCTCCGGCTAACGGCTCCCCGAGAGACCGCCGGGCGTGCACCGACCAGGGACCGACACCCGTGTAGAAGCTCTCGACCCCGGCGTCCGGGCCGGTGGTATGGGAGGGGTTCTGTTTCGCGGGTAATACTCGCACCAACGCTACCTTTCAGGCCGTACGACGCCGGACTACCGGCGAGTCCGACAGGATAATATAGATAAAGTGCCGGTGTGAGGCAATAGGCGGAAGCTTTCGAGCCAGAGCCTGCCGGATAGCCTATGGGTTTACGGCTCGTAGTCTCCGGCGCTAAAGCTTCTTTCTGTTCCTGTCGATAATTCCCTCATGCGGACACCGAGCAGGGTAAGCAGGACGACGGTTTTTCTGTGCGTCGCGGTGGCCGCATATGCGCTCGTGTTCGTGGTATTTCACGGCGCTTTTGGGCGTTATACAGGGATTCTGGCCGTAATGATCTCGCCCCTAGCGGGTTGGCACTTGGGGATGAGGGGCGGCTTTGTGGCCGGGCTGCTGAGCGTACCGTTGCACGTACTCTTATACGGTCTGCTCGGAAGTGGAGGATCGGGGCTAGGAGGTTTTGTAGCCGGGGGCGGCGTACCGGGCACCATCCTCATAGTAGCAATAGCCACGGCTACGGGGCGGTTGAGTGACCTCTCCGAGCGGGTCGGGGCGCAGTCCCGCGAACTGGAGTACCGGGTATCTCACGATCCACTGACCGAACAGCCCAACAGGTCGTTGTTCGTAGAACGTCTGGAGCGCGCCCTGTCCCTTCCGGAGAGACCCGAAAGCGGTGTGGCGGTCCTGTTTGTAGACCTCGACAACTTTAAGTTTGTAAACGACTCCCTAGGACACGAGGCCGGCGACCGGCTGCTCGTCGCGGTCTCCCGCCGGCTGCAGAGCTGCGCCGGTCCGCTCGATACCGTGGCGCGCCTGAGCGGGGACGAGTTCGCTGTATTGCTGGAGAACGCCGCCAGTATAGAAGACGCCGAGCGCGTCGCGGACCGGGTGCTGGAAAAGCTGGCGACACCCTTTGCACTCGGCGGTCAAGAAGTATTCGTTACTGCGAGCGTCGGCATCTCTTTTGAGGATGGCGCGGGCAAGCTACCTGAAGACCTGTTGCGGGCCGCCGACGTCGCCATGTATAAGGCAAAGGGAGAGGGCAAGGCTAGCTACCGGGTGTTCGACCCGGAGATGGAGAAAGGGCTCAAGACACGCTTGAAGCTGGAGGGCGACCTGCGGTGGGCTCTGGAGCGCGACGAGTTCCGCGTGCACTACCAGCCGGTGGTGCGTCTGGACAATGGCGAGCTTATCGGCATGGAGGCGCTCGCGCGCTGGGAGCACCCGGAGCGGGGGCTGCTACCGCCCAGCGAATTCATACCTCTCGCAGAGGAAGTCGGGCTAATCGGCCCTATAGACCAGTTGGTACTTCACGAGGCTTGCCGCCAGATGAAGGAGTGGCAGGAACTCTACCCGAGCGACTCGTTTCTGGTCATAGGCGTAAACGTCTCCGCGAAGCAGCTTTCGCACCCGGAGTTCCTGGCTTCCACCGTCGAAAGTTGCCTGAAGACTACAGGGCTCGACCCGCGACGGCTGACCCTGGAGATCACGGAGAGCGCGCTGGTAGAGGACAAGCTCCGCATGGATGCCCTGCGCCGGTTGGAGGGTCTCGGGGTGCGCTTCGCCCTGGACGACTTCGGTACGGGTTACTCTTCGCTCTCCTATCTACGCCGCCTACCGGCGGGTCTACTCAAGATAGACCGCTCTTTTCTCGACAAGATCTCCTACGACTCCCGGGACCAGATCATCCTTTCCGGGGTAATAGACATCGCCTCCAAACTCGGACTGAGCGTGCTGGCCGAAGGAGTCGAAACTCCTGAGCAACTCGCGCGGGTAAAGGCTCTGGGATGTCACCTCGCCCAGGGCTTCTACTTCTCAAAGCCGCTGCCGGCCGAAGAAGCGGAGAAGCTCCTGTCCGCAACCCTCGGCGTCACGCGACGCTAGTCAGCCGGTTGCCGGGGGGATCGTCCCATCCAACTGCCGCGGCAGGCACTCCTGCTGGGGAGTAGCCCCCTGCGGACGCTCTTTAGCCCGTATCTTGTAGAGTTGGCCCGGATTCTCTATACCGGGAATCGCCCCACTGTTGATGATCCGGTTAACGTCGTCCCGCAGTTGCCGGCGGCCCAGAAACGACGAGCACACCCCGAGGTTGCTGGCCCCGGCGTCCGAGACGATCTGACTCGGGTCCTTACGCCCGGCGTCCGCCGGTGGCTTCGCGGATACCGGAAGCGCCCCGGCGAGCATTACCGCCGACACCGCTACAGCCGCTAAAGAACCCGACAACATCCTTTTGAACACGGTACATCCTTCCTCGTTTGTATACCTGGATATTTTCAGAACTTCATAAGCTTTATCGACCACGGAGGATAAAAACTTAAACCGCTGGTTTCGGCCCGAATAGCCAACTGGAACCTCTAAGACCTCCGGGCCTAAAGCTCCGGCCCGCTCTTGCCGATAATGTATATATAGAGGATCGTCCGGAAGTAGAAGTCTCCGGTATTCAGGAGGATATGTGCGCCCGCGCGGCGGCAAAGTCAGAGAAGCAAGGACTTCGGTTCTTTCCGAGCCGCCGGACGCATCTGTACCGGGAGACGGTGACTCCACGCTTTCTGAGGAGAGGCCGGTCTCGCGGGGGTCTTTGCCCGAGCATTCAGACGACCAGAACTCCCAGATGCTCCAGTTTATCCGCTACCTCTTCCCCGCGGCCCTCGCGTTCGCCATCATTGAAGGGATAGCCGCCGCGGTATTCGGGGACACCGGCACGGGTTTTACGGGGCTTTTCCTGGCTATCATCGCTGGCCTGTCCCTGGTAGCCAGGAAGCTGGTAAAGCGGGGAGCCGCGCGTGCGGCGGCCACCATACTCTGCTTCAGTATTCTAGCCGCCAGCGCGCTCACCGCCGTGGTTCAGCCGATTCTCACGGAGATACTCTCTCTGACCCCGCTTCTCGCGGTGGGTATAGCTCTCCCCTACGTAAACGACCGGTTACTAAAGGGCTTGATCGTTGCGGTGTGGGTCACGACGGTCGCCGTCGGTGTCCTCGGTCTGGTATCTACCGTGAACCCCGCACTCCCCCACTGGTACGAGGTCTTCTATCAGATAATCGGAACGGCCGGAGCCTCGGCCGTGGTCCTGCTAATGTTCTGGTCTTTTAGACGCCGCCTCAACAACCAGACCTTCGAGCAGGTAAAAAAGGCCGAGGAACGCTACGCCCTGGCCGAGCGCGGCGCCAACGACGGTCTGTGGGACTGGAACCTGACCTCCGGCGGCATCTACTTCTCCCCCCGCTTCGGGGAGATGCTCGGCCTCCTTAACGGCCGGGTGGGCGACGACCCGGACGACTGGTTTTCCCGCATCCACCCCGAAGACCGGCCGTCTTTTGAGGCGGAGCTTTCCCCCCACCTGAGCGGAGACGCGGACCTGCTCGAAAGCGAGCACCGGCTCCTGCACGAGGACGGCTCTTACCGATGGGTTTTGGCCCGGGGCCGGGTCGTCCGGGATGAGGACGACCGCCCGCACCGCATGGCCGGGAGCATTACCGACATCACCCGGCGCAGGAGAGCCGAAGAGCAGGCCCGCCACGACGCCTCCCACGACGCCCTTACCGGCTTACCGAATCGGCCGTTCTTTATCCGGCACCTCGCGCACGTTATGCAAAAATCCGCCAGGGACAGCCACTATACCTACGCGATATTATTTTTAGACCTAGACCGCTTCAAGCGGATCAACGACTCTCTAGGCCACACTGCGGGAGACGAGTTACTTAAAGAAACGGCCCGCAGACTAAAGTACACGGTACACCCCACGGATATCGTGTCCCGCCTGGGCGGCGACGAGTTTGTCGTTCTGCTCGGGGACTTGCGGCAGGCGGGGGACGCGACCGGGGTGGCCGACAGGCTCCAGAAAGCCCTCAGGGAACCCTTTGATCTTCACGGTCAGCAACTCTACACCACGGCCAGCATCGGGCTCCTCATAAACCCCAAAGGTTACGAGAGCCCCGAGGAACTCCTCCGGGACGCCGACACGGCCATGTACCGGGCAAAGGAGGGCGGCAGGGCCCGCCACGCCGTCTTCGACACCGAGATGCGAGACCAGGCCGTCTCGGTCTTGCGGCTGGAAACGGACCTCCGGCGCGCGGTCCTGGAAAACGAGTTCATCGTACAATATCAGCCTACGGTAGCCCTTCAGAGCGGCAGAGTGACCGGTTTCGAAGCCCTCGTGCGGTGGGACCATCCCGAGAGAGGACTCCTTGGACCACAGGAGTTTATCGGGGTCGCCGAAGAAACCGGCCTTATCTGCGACATAGACTTGTTTGTCCTGGAAGAAGCGTGCCGGACGATCAGCGGTTGGAGGAAAAACTTCCCGGACCACCGGTCCCTGAAGGTGGCCGTCAACCTTTCTCCTTCGGAGCTTACCCGTCCCGACCTCACGGACAGGGTAGCAACCGCCTTGAAAAACAGCGGTCTGCCGGGACAGGCGTTACGCCTGGAGCTTACCGAGAGCGCCATAATGGAGGATGCCGAGGCCGCCGCCCGGGCACTCGCAGACCTGAAGAAGCTCGGGGTAGAAGTGCACCTCGACGACTTCGGCACCGGCTACTCTTCTCTAAGCCTTCTCAACCACTTTCCGGTTGACGCGCTGAAGATAGACCGGTCTTTCGTCAGCCGGACGGGCAACGGAGCGGCCGGCACGGAAACCGCACCCGCCGACGGCGCGGTGATCGTACGTACGATAACCACACTCGCTTACAGCCTCGGCCTCGAAGTGATAGCTGAAGGCGTGGAAACCGCCGAACAATTACAGTACCTCAAGAAGATAGGCTGTAAACACGCCCAGGGCTACTACTTCTCAAAACCGGTAGACGTTTCTACAGCCGAGATGTTGCTCAGAGCCGGTCCGGTATGGTAGCTCTCTTTAGGAAAGTTCGGTAGAGATTACTCCAAGCTTCCGGGTAAACTTGGATTGCACAGTGCAGCAATCGCTTTTGTAAGCTGCCGAACCTGGATTCGAACCAGGACTAAGTGATTCAGAGTCACTCGTGCTGCCGTTACACCATTCGGCAATGCAACGGCGGTTATTGTAACCTCTCACCGGCCCGGCGTCGAGTGCTCTAGCCGATAGACTCTGTAACACCGCCGGTTTCCAGGGAACGCAAGACCTGGATCCGCTCGTCTATCGGCGGGTGGGTCGAGAAGAGCCCTTTCGCCCGCTTCTCGAAATTTTTTATCGGGTTGGCGATGTATAGATGCGCCGTCGCCCGATTCGCGGCCTCTAAAACTTCTTTGTCGCCGGATATTTTCTGCAGGGCGTCGGCGAGCCCTTTCGGGTTGCGGGTAAGCTTTACGGCGGTGGCGTCGGCGAGGTACTCGCGCTGGCGGGAGATGGAGAGCTGGAGGAGCTTCGCGAATATCGGAGCCAGGATGGCGAGCAAGAGCGCGACGACCATCATGATGAGCTGAAGCTGGCCGCCGCCGCGGTTGTCTCCCCCGCCGCCCCGCCGCCGGCCGGCCCCGAACCACAGGCTGCGGAGGAAGAAATCGGAGATCAGGACCGTGGTACCGACGAGGACGCCGACCAGCATGGCGTAGCGGATGTCGAGGTTCCCGACGTGGGACATCTCGTGGGCGATCACACCCTGCAACTCATCCCGCTCCAGTTTCTCCAGCAGCCCGGAGGTAACGGCGACCGCGGCGTGCTCGGGGTCGCGGCCGGTGGCGAAGGCGTTAGTAGCTGTGTCCTCAATGATATACACCTTCGGCACCGGCAGTCCCCCGGCGAGCGCCATCTCCTCGACGACGTTGTAGAGGACCGGAGCCTCTTCGTGGGTGACCTCCCGGGCACTGGAAGCGGCGAGCATCAGACGTCCGCCACCGTAGTAGGTGGCGAGGCCGGAGACGATGCCGACGACAAGGGCGAGGGCGAGGGCGAAAAGGGCTCCGACCGGGTCGCCGACCCAGGCAAAGCCGACCACGTACCCGAACACGACCACGAAAAGTATAAAGCCCGCTATCAGGAGCAGGCTGTTGCGCTTGTTGGTCCGGATCCTCTCCCGGAAAGTCCCACTGATGCCGCCCGCGTCCATAACGCTAGTCGTAAGTTACGGTAACGGACTCGCGCTCGGGACCCTGGGCCTCGAAGTACTCCCGCTCGGAAAAGCCCATCGCCCGGGCGAAGACTACCGCCGGGAAGCTTTGTACCTTGGTGTTGTAGCCACCCACGGAGTCGTTGTAGTGCTGACGGGCGAAGGAGATCTTGTTCTCCGTCGAAGATAACTCTTCCTGGAAATCGAGCAATACTCGCTCGGACCGCAGCTCCGGATAGTTCTCGGCAACCGCGAACAGGTTCCCGATAGCCCCTGAAAGCCGCGACTCGGACTGTGCCTGCTCCCCCGGCGACTGCGGTTGCATCGCCTGGCTGCGGGCCTGGGTCACCTGGTTCAAGACTTCCTGCTCCTGGCGGAAATATCTCTTGACGCCTTCGAGGAGGTTCGGGATCAAGTCGTAGCGGCGCTTGAGCTGCACGTCTATCTGCCGGTAAGCCTCGTCCACGTCGTTCCGGCGCCGCACGAGCCCGTTGTAGGTCGAGATGGCGTAGATCACCAGCAGTACCACGATGATTATCACAACGATGGTGAGCACGGTTCCCATCTACACCTCCACGGCCAGGTACGCTCTAGGGTAGATTATATCCCCACTACGCTCCGGGAAGCACCGGTAATGTGATACCTGCCCGCGACAGAAGGAGCCCCGTGCCCGAGTACGACCCGCTGGCCGACCTCTACGACATCGAGTACGACCACGACTACGACCTGCCGTTCTGGCTTTCCTTCGCGGGTCGCGAGGCCGGTCCCGTGGTCGAATGGGGTGCCGGCACCGGACGCATTGCGGTCCCACTAGCCGAAGCCGGCTACGACGTTACCGCCGTAGAACTCTCGGAGAGCATGGTCGAGGTGGGCCAAGGCAAGACCAGGACCGTCGAGTGGGTTTCCGGCGACATGCGTAATGCCAGGCTCGACCGGTACTACGGGCTAACCATTTGCGCCTTCAACTCTTTCCTGTGCCTCCGTACTCCGGACGATGCCCTGGACTTCCTGGGCAACACGCGGGAACACCTAGCGCCGGGAGGCTTACTCGGAATAGAGGTATCGGCGTTCACTCCGGAAGAACTCTCCGATATCACGTCCGGTGGCCCGGCCCTGCGTCACGACTTTACCCGCGAGCGGCCCGGTACAGTCGGCGGGACTCTGGACCGCTTCAGTGTCTCCCGGTACGACGACGCCTCGCAGATTCTTTCGATGCGTCTTTTCTACGAGTTGTACGGCGCGGACGGGGTACTGGAAAATCGTCGGGCGCACGAACTGGAGATCCGGGTCACGAGACGCGACGAGCTTTTGTTGATGCTCCGGCTCGCAGGCTTCGAGATAGAAGCTGTGTACGGCGGTTTCGAGGGAGAACCGTTCGAGGCCGGGAGCGAGCACCTGATAGTTCTGGCTCGCCCCCGCTAGAAACGTTAGCCGGGCAGCATGCTGTGGCCCATGAGGTACTCGTCGGCTTCGCGGGCGGCCTTGCGACCCTCGGCGATGGCCCACACGATCAGGGACGCCCCGCGCTTGGCGTCGCCAGCCACGAAAAGCCCCGGCGTGCTCGTGGCGAAACCGCCGTTGGCGGTGGCTATGGAGCCCCGGTCGGTGAACTCCGGTACTAACTCTTCCATAAGCTTGTCCTGGACCGGGCCGGTAAAGCCGATGGCAAACAGGACCAGGTCGGCGTCCATCTCGAAGTCCGTGTCCTCTATCACCTGTGTCTTGCCCTCGGCGGTCCGCTCGGTCTCGGCGAGCTTTATCTTTGTTACCTGTCCGTCCTCGCCCTCAAATCCGGTAACGGTCACGCTCCACTGGCGCTCGCCGCCCTCCTCGTGAGCCGGGTAGGTGTGCAGGACGAACGGCTCGTCGGGCCAGGAGAGAGCTTCGGCAGTATCGGGGGGCTGCGGGCCGTGGGTCAGGACATACACCGACTCCGCCCCCTCGCGGTGGGCGTTACCCAGGCAGTCGGCGCTCGTGTCGCCGCCGCCGATGATCATGACGTTCTTACCCTTCGCGGATATTTCCTCTTCCTCGACTTCCAGCCCCGAGACCCGCCGGTTCTGCTGGGAGAGGTAGTCCATCGCGAGGTGTATACCCTTTAGCTCCCGGCCCGGGGCCTCGACGTCCCGGCCCTGCAAAGCGCCGACAGCCAGCACCGTAGCGTCGAAGTCGCTGGAAAGTTCCTCGGTGGTGATGTCCTCGCCGACGCTGGTATTGGTGCGGAACTCGATGCCTTCTTCTTCGAGAAGCGTCACCCGCCGGTCCACGACCCACTTCTCTATCTTGTAGTCCGGGATGCCGTAGCGGAGGAGACCCCCGATCTTGTCGTCCTTCTCAAACACCACGACCGAGTGGCCGGCCCGGTTTAGCTGCTGAGCCGCCGCAAGGCCCGCAGGACCCGAACCCACGACCGCAACCCTACGACCAGTCCGCTTTTCCGGCGGGGTCAGCTTGGCGACCACCCAGCCCTCGTCGAACGCCCGGTTGATAATAGAAAGCTCTATCTCTTTTATGGTCACCGGGTCGTCGTTTATGTTCAGCACGCACGCGTCCTCGCACGGGGCGGGACAGAGCATCCCGGTAAACTCCGGGAAGTTGTTGGTGGCGTGGAGCCGGTCGATGGCCGTCTTCCACCGGTCTCGGTGGACCAGGTCGTTCCAGTCCGGGATCAGGTTCCCCAAAGGACAACCCGTGTTGCAGAACGGCACCCCGCAGTCCATGCACCGCGAAGCCTGGCCCTTTAAGTCGTCGTCGGGTACCGGCTCGTAGACGTAGTTATAGTCGTTTAAGCGCTCCTCGACGCTGCGCTTCGGGGTCGGCTTGCGACCTATCTTCAGGAAACCTCTGGGATCCGGCACTACTATCTCACCGCCTCTATCTGCTCTTCTTGCTCGGCCTTCTGATTCTCGGACTCCTGCTGCTCTTCCATGACCCGCTTGAGGTCGTTCGGCATCACCTTGATGAACTTCGGGAGTACATCCTCCCACTCATCGAGCACCCGCCCGGCCACGGAACTACCCGTCCGCTCCAAGTGCCGCTCGACGAGTTTCCGCAGCAGATCTATGTCCCCTTCGGACTCGACGGGTTCGAGGCCGACCATCTCCGGGTTGTAGACCTTCTCGAAGCTACTTTCCTCGTCGAGCACGAATGCGATACCGCCGCTCATGCCGGCGGCGAAGTTTCTACCTGTCGGGCCTAAGACCACGACTACCCCGCCGGTCATGTACTCGCAGCCGTGGGCCCCGACGCCCTCGACGACAGCCTCCGCGCCCGAGTTCCGGACCGCGAATCGCTCGCCGGCCCAGCCCCGGAAACACGCCTCCCCGCCGGTCGCCCCGTAGAGCGCCACGTTCCCGACGACCACGGCCTCCTCCGGGTTGTAACCGGCCTCCGGGGATGGGGCCACGGTGATGTGCCCCCCGGAGAGGCCCTTGCCGACGTAGTCGTTCGTAGTACCTTCGACGTTCATGGTCAGGCCGCGGGTGGCCCAGGCCCCGAAGGACTGGCCGGCCACGCCCTCGAAGTTTATCCGTATGGTGTCGTCCGGCAGACCCTCGTTACCGTAGCGGTGGGCTATCTCCCCGGCGAGGGTGCCGCCGACCGTCCGCTGGGTGTTGCGGACCGGGATAGAAAACTCGACCGGCTCGCCGTTTTCAAGGGCTGGCTTACAACGCTCGATCAGCTTCGAGTCCAGCGCCTCTTTTATGTGGTGGTCCTGCTCGATGGTGTGATGAATCTCTACCCCTTCCGGTACGTCCGGGACGTGGAAGATCGGAGACAAGTCCACCTTCTTCGCCTTCCAGTGCGTCAACTCTTCCCGCACCTTCAAGAGATCCGCCCGGCCGACCATGTCCTGTAGCTTCCTGAAACCTAAGGAAGCCATAAGCTCCCGAATCTCCTCGGCCACGAAGAAGAAGTAGTTTATGACGTGCTCCGGTGTACCGGTGAACTTCTTCCTGAGTTCCGGGTCCTGGGTAGCGATACCGACCGGACACGTGTTCAGGTGGCAAACTCGCATCATTATGCAGCCGGTAGCGATGAGCGGCGCGGTCGAGAAGGCAAACTCCTCGGCCCCCAGGAGTGCCGCCACCGCGACGTCGCGGCCCGTCTTTAGCTGGCCGTCGGTCTGGATGATCACCCGGCTCCGCAAGTCGTTCTGTACCAGCACCTGCTGGGTCTCGGCGAGCCCGAGCTCCCACGGCAGCCCGGCGTGCTTTATGGACGAGAGCGGCGAGGCTCCCGTGCCGCCGTCGTGGCCGGCGATGGTTATGAGGTCCGCCTTGGCTTTGGCGACCCCGGCGGCTATCGTGCCGACCCCGACCTCAGAAACCAGTTTCACGCTGATGAGCGCCTTCGGGTTCGCCATCTTGAGGTCGTGTATGAGTTGCGCCAGGTCCTCGATGGAGTAGATGTCGTGGTGCGGCGGCGGCGATATGAGGCCGACGCCCTCCGTCGAGTAGCGGACCTTCGCTATGTCCCCGGAGACCTTGTGGCCCGGAAGCTGGCCGCCCTCGCCGGGCTTTGAGCCCTGGGCCATCTTGATCTGAAGTATATCGGAGTTCATCAGGTACTCGGTCGTAACCCCGAAACGTCCCGATGCGACCTGCTTTATGGCACTGCGGCGGCGGTTGCCGTTCGAGTCGGGGTTAAAGCGCTTCGGGTCCTCGCCGCCCTCGCCGGTGTTCGACTTGCCGCCGATACGGTTCATCGCGATAGCCAGCGTCTCGTGGGCTTCTTTGGATATGGAGCCGAACGACATCGCTCCTGTAGAAAAACGCTTGACGATCTCGCTCACCGGCTCGACCTCTTCGAGCGGTATCGGGTTCCGCTCGAAGTCGAACAGGCCGCGCAGGGTCGAGAGGCGCGCGGTCTCCTCGTCGAAGTGCCGGGTGTACTCCTTAAAGGTCTCGAAGCTCTCGGTCCTGACGGCGCGCTGGAGCGGGACGATGCTATTCGTATTCCACTGGTGGTACTCGCCCTGCGCCCGTAGCTGGTACTCCCCGCCGACCTCCAGCTCGGACTCTTCTTCCTCGATGTGGGCAAAGGCTCGGGCGTGACGTTCGAGGGCTTCCCGGCCGATCTCCGCAAGCCCGACGCCTCCAAGGCGCGAGGCCGTGCCGGTGAAGGCACGATCGATCAGCTTCTCGTCCACGCCGACGGCCTCGAAGATCTGGGCTCCGCAGTACGAGAACAGCGTCGAGATGCCCATCTTGGAGATGATCTTCAACAGTCCCTTGCCGACGGCTTTCACGTAGTTCTTGTGCGCGGCCTCGGGGCCGTGGCCGTTCCACCCGTCGAGTAGCCCTTCCGCGACCATGTAATCTATGGTCTCGAACACGAGGTAAGGGTTCACGGCCGTGGCCCCGTACCCTATAAGCAGCGCGAAGTGATGGACCTCGCGGGCCTCGGCGGTTTCGACGACCAGGGTGGTCTGCGTGCGGATACCCGCTCGCACGAGGTGGTGGTGGACGGCTGCGGTCGCGAGCAGGCTCGGCATCGGCGCCTGATCCGCGGTAACGCCCCGGTCGCTGAGCACGAGGACCGTGGATCCCGCCCTCACGGCCGACTCGGCGCTCTCACAGAGCTTATTCAAAGCTTTTTCGAGCCCTCTACCGCCGTTCGCCACCGAGAACAGCGTCGAGAGCGTAGCCGTCGCAAAGGGTGCGGCGCGCAGCATCCGGATCTTCTGCAGCTCCGCGTCGGTCAGGACCGGCTGCTGGAGCAGTATCCGGCGGCAGTGCTCGGGCGTCTCGTCAAAGAGGTTCTGCTCGGGACCAAGGCTCATGTTTAGCGACATGACCAACTCTTCGCGCAGCGGGTCTATCGGCGGGTTCGTGACCTGCGCGAAGAGCTGCTTGAAGTAGTTGAAGAGTAGCTGCGGACGCTCTGAAAGTACCGCAAGCGGCGTGTCAGTGCCCATCGAGCCGTCCGGCTCCTTGCCCCCGGCGGCCATCGGCGTGAGGATAATGTCTAGGTCTTCCAGGGTGTACCCGAACGCCTTCTGCCGCTCGTAGAGCGTCGTCGTCTCGTGGGGTCGCAACTCAACCTCCGGCTCCGGAAGTTCATTCAGGTGGATCTCACCTTCATCTACCCACTCCTTATAGGGCCGGCGCTCTATCAAGAGTTCTTTTACGGCACCGTCGCCCTGGACCTCGTGCTTCTCGGTATCCACGGTCATCATGCGCCCCGGCTGCAGCCGCCACCGCTCGACGACCTCGTTCGCGGAGATCGGGAGTACCCCGTCCTCCGAAGCCATGACGACCCGCCCGTCGCGCGTCACCAGGTAGCGCGCCGGCCGCAGACCGTTACGGTCGAGGGTCGCCCCTATGGACCGGCCGTCGGTAAAGGCTACGGCCGCCGGTCCGTCCCAGGGCTCCATGAGAGAGCTGTGATACTGGTAGAATGCCCGGCGCTCGGGGTCCATAAGCTCGTCGGACTCCCAGGCTTCCGGGATCATCATCGTCACCGCGTGCGGCATGCTCCGCCCGGCGAGCGTCAGTAGCTCCAAAGCGTTGTCGAACGCCGCCGAGTCACTCCCCCCCGGCGTGATAACCGGCGAGAGCTTCCGCAAATCGTCCCCGAAAAGCGGCGACTCCAGGCGGCTCTCCCGCGCCCGCATCCAGTTCTTGTTGCCCTGCAGCGTGTTGAACTCGCCGTTGTGAGCCATGTAGCGGTACGGGTGGGCCAGCTCCCAGCTACCCAGAGTGTTCGTCGAGAAGCGTGAGTGGACGAGCGCCAGGGCGGTTTCGACCGACTCATTCTTGAGGTCCGGGTAGAATTCCGGCAACTGCTCGCCGTGCAGAAGTCCCTTGTAGACCACCGTCGAGGCCGAGAGGCTCACGACGTAGTAGCGGGCGGAGTCGTCGACGGTCCTGTGTAGTTTGCGACGGATCACGTACAGCTTCCGCTCGAAAGCCGCCGCGTCCTCGCCCCCCTCGCCCCGCTTTATAAAGAACTGCCGGATGGTTGGCATCGTATTGCGCGCCAGACGCCCGATGCTCTCCGCGGAGACGGGAACGTCCCGGAAACCTAAGAGTTCCTGTCCTTCTTCGGCGGCGACGCGCTCTAGAACCTCATCGCAAGCATTGTCTTCGCCGCCGGAGAACAGCATGCCAACGCCGTAGGCCCCGGCGGGAGGAAGCTCGATGCCTAGAGCTTCGCACTCGCCCCGGAGGAAGGTGTCCGGGACTTGCATCAAGAGGCCCGCTCCGTCGCCGGTCTCCGGATCACTCCCGGACGCGCCCCGGTGGGCGAGGTTCCGGAGGATCAAAAGCCCCTCCTCGACCGTCTCCCGGGTTTTTCGCCCGTCGACCCTCGCTACAAACCCCAGACCGCAGGCGTCGTGCTCGTATTTAGGGTCGTAAAGTCCTCGTGGGGCGAAGATCAAGATACCTCCTGGTTACAAGAAACATGGAGCAGGGCAACGTACTTTGTACACGACTGGGCACCAAAGCTCAAGTGGAAACTTATCTCTTTGTACAAGTGGATATAGTTTTTATGCCCCGAGGGCCCTTCTCCCTCCGGACAGACCACCGTGTTGGCCGCGGGGCCTTAAAGCTCTTCGAGCGCCTTGCGCAGCTTCTCCTCCTCCTCTAAAAGCTCCGCGAGGCGCAGCCGGGACTCTGCGGTTTCGGCCTCGACCTCGGCCAGCCGGAGGGTCAGCTCGCGTTCGCGGGCGGCGTCCTCCGGGCTGCGGGTTTTCGTCCGGTAGCGCTCCCGGATATTCTTCAGGCGCTCGGAGGCTTCCTGACGCAGGCTATCCCGATGGACTTTGAAGTCCTCACTCTGAATATACTGCAGCCCCTGGCGAATTCTCTTTTCCGAGAGAAGCTCCGACAAGAGCTTTGCCGAGTTCTGTTTGAAGTTTCTGCCTCCCGCCACGGTACGTACCTCCCTGAGTGTCCTGAGAGATTATAGAACGTCGGGCCGCCACTGGAGGAAACCCGGCGGTAATTTGATCTACTACAGAAAGAATTATTACGTCAGGCGAGGGTCTCCCGGAGCCTAGCCCCCGTTTCCGGTAACGTCACTCACGGTGATGATCCCGTTCAGACCCGTGCCCTCTAAGCCGGAGAGGTCTACTCCTAGCTCCTCGGCTTTGCTCCGGGCGGCGTCCGTTACCCGGATTTCTTCCCCAGAATCATCCGATTCCTCGGCCTCTTCTTCGCCCTGCTCCTCTTCGGCATCTTCGTCTTCGGTGTCGGATTCACTCTCGGCTTCGGCCGGCTCCTCGGCTTCGCCAGCCTCCTCGTCAGAGGCTTCGTCTTCCCCGGCATCTTGCATGTACTGGGTAACGTCCAGGCCGGAGATGGTTTCCCCGACGTTGTCGAGAGCGTCGGTCACCCAGGTAAAGGCGTCCAGCATCTCCTGGACGACCATCCGGAAAGGGTGGAGGTCTCCTTCGGGGAGTTGCCCCGTGAGCTGCTCCAGCGTGTTCCGGGTATCTTCTACCTGCTGGCGGAGTGCCTCTATGGAGCTCTCCGCGTACTCCCGCGCGACGCCCGTGTTCTGCTGCTGAATTTGTTTGTACGACTCCTGGACCTGCCGGTCGAGGTCGTTCTGATCGGTCATTGCCGGTCCTCCTTTTGGCGTTTACAGCATCCGAGGACTCCGCGGGAAGTTTTGTGCCGGCTCATCCACTGGCTTCCGGGACGAGGCCCACATACGAGAGGTTTCCTTCCTCATCGAGCTGGCCCTCGAAAAGGGTTCCCGAATCATCCCGTCGCCGGCTTACGAGTCGGCCCTCGTCGTCGAAGAACTCTTCTTCTACCGGTAGGTCTTGGAAGTTGCCCTTTATGCTTTCGTCCACTACCTGGCCCGACTCATCCAGAACGGTCTCGACGATCTCGCCGGACACATCGACGCTCAATCGCGAGGTCGGCTCTCCCGCATCGGCCGCCGATTCCTCCTCACTCCCGCTTTCACCATCCGTTAGCGCCTCCTCGGCCACCTCTCTCACGCTCTGCACAAGGGTTTCTATAATCTCCGGATTGTCCTGGGCGATCTCCTGTACCCGGGAAGCCGTGCTGTCCAGGGTGTCGAAAAAGCGGTTTACGGCTTTTAGAAGGTCGTCGAGGCGTAGCTTGAGGAGCAACTGGGCGTCGAGGTTATCGGCGTTGACTTTTAGCTCCCCGATCTCCACGACCCGAGCGACCCGAACGTCTCTGAGTTCTAGCGAAAGACCTTCCAGCTTGAGCTGCGGCGAGTCGAGCAGGAGGCCCGCGCCGTTCTCCGCGCCCTCGACAGCCTCCTGCTCACCCCGCAGACCCGCTGGAGGTTCCTGATGATCCTCTTGCCGGTCCGAACTCCGACTCCCGGCACTTTGCGATCCCGAACGATTGGAAGACACTAAAGGTCCCCTTCCCTGCATGTAATATTACGATCTATACCCGGATACACCTGCTCTAAACTTGTAGTGCCCGGTTTCCGGGATATTAGTCCGCCGACCGTAACTGGGCGGCCTCTAAGAAGCTGCTTTCCAGCGGATTAGAGAAACTTCTTGTAGACCCCGATGTTCGTGGTGTCGCGGACGCCGAGGGCTTCTTTAAGGTCGTTTAGGGATGCGCCGCGCCGGAGGAGGCGGACGGCGAAGGTGTGGCGGAGGACCATGGGCGAGACGCGCCACATCCCGACCTGCTCGCAGCGCTTCCAGATCGCGTTTTGCAGGCTCTTTGAGGTGGTTACGGGACGGGCGGCCCGGCCGACGACGAGTTCGGGGGTTTCGTCGGCGCGGGAGTCGAGGTAGCGCCGGAGCATCTCAACCGTCGGCTCGGCCAGGCGGCGGGTGCGGGGCGCGAGGTGTGAACCGGGACCGCCGAGGTGGACCTGGGCGATGGAGAGGTCGACGTCGGAGCGTAAGAGACCCCGGATCTCACTGACCGTTACCCCGGTGTCGAGCATCAGATGCACGACGGCCGCGTCCCGGGCGTCGTCGCGGTTATTTACCGGAAAGGAGAGTAGCTGGGCAGCCTCCTCATCATCGAGGAGGGTTATCTGCTGGTCGAGCGGCTGGTGCATCGGCTCTATGGGATCAAAGTCCAGACCGGCGTCGGTCGCGGTGCGGACCCAGTCGAGAAAGCGCCGCACGGCGGCGTCCTTGCGGTAAACGGTAAAGCGTTTGCGCCGGGACTCCAGCAGATAGTTCCTGAAGCCCATGACATGTCCGGCGGTTATGTCGTCCGCCCCGTGGACTTCCTCCCCAGCGAGAAAGCGGGCGAACTCCTTGAGGTCCGCCTCGTAGAACTCCGCCGTACGCGGGCTGGTGCCCGGGTCCTCGGCCAGGACCCCGGCGAACTCCCGGACCAACCCGCACACCTCCGTACCGACCATGCCCATTATTTTACTCGACTTCCACGGGCGCTGTTATACTTGTATGCATGTTCAGGAGTTTTACGTTCTCGGTGCTCGCGATAGCCCTCGCCGTGGCGGGCTTCGCGGCGCTCCCGGTTTTTCCACAGGCCGAGACAGCTTCAGTGGATCTCCGGCCGTCGCCGACCGGGCAGGCTCGGGAGACGCCGACGCTGCTCGGGGAGAACGTCTCGCAGACGGCAAAGCCACCGGAGACCGGGCGGGGTGCCGGGGATGACGGCGGTACTCTGCGGCTCTCCGTGCCGAGGCTGGATCTGGAGGACGTAGCGGTACCGACGGCCTCCAGCCAGGTAGCCTTGGACCGGGAGGGGATCATCCGCCTCGGGGAGACCGGCTCGCCCTCATCGGAGGGCTCGAACACTTTTATAGTGGGTCACGCCCTCGGCTTTGCGGAAACAAAGACCCCGTACGTCTTCTACGAACTCGATAAGCTAAGGCGGGGAGACGAGATATTCGTCGAGGACTCCGCCGGTAAGAAATACACCTACAAAGTCTATGACTTCCTGACCGTCCGTCCCGCCGACTACTGGGCTACGTACCCCGTAGAGAACAAGAGCGTCATCTCGCTCCAGAGTTGCCTCCCCGACGAAACCCCGAACTTCGAGCACCGCCTGATAGTCCGCGGAGAGTTGGTCGAGGGATAGCCAGAGTCGGGGGCCGGGGCTTGATCCGGACTACAGAGGCTGGCGCCGGACCCGCTCGTTAGCTATAGTCCGCGGCTGTGGGCTCTAGAAGACCATCCGGCAGCATGCGGCAGCGGTACCGGCGGCGCAGGATCGGCGCGGTCGTAGTACTGCTGGTCGTGGTACTGCTCCTGATCCTGATATTCGCCCGCGCTTGCGGCTCAAGCGACACCCCGACCGAAACCAGCAACGCTAGCAGCGCCAGCAGCGAGGCCATGGACAGCGGGGCCGCATCCAGCCCGGAAGTCGAGCGGGCCGCCCGGAGAGAGAAGACCACGGAACAAACCACGGAGAAAACCTCTGGCGGTGTGACCGGCGGTTCGACCGCCCCGGAAGAGGGCCGGCAGGCACCTTCGACCCTGCTCTCCGGCGCGGAAGACGCTACGGAGGACGGTCCACTGCTGGACCACAGGCTCGTAGCGTACTACGGTCACCCGTGGTCGGCGCAGATGGGCGTGCTCGGCGAGTACGACGACCCGCAGGCGATGGTAGACGACCTCAAGGAGCAGGCGGCGGTTTACACGAAGCTGGATCCCGACCTCCCGGCGAAGCCCACGATAGAGTTGATCTCCTCGGTCGCCCAGCGTACCCCCGGCGACGACGGTACCTACCTGCTCCACACTCCCCCGGACATCATAGAAGAGTACGCCCGGCTCGCCGAAAAGAACGGCCTGCTACTCTTGCTCGACGTGCAGCTCGGCCGCGGGGCCATAGCAGACGAAGTAGAGAGACTGCGGCCATTTCTGGAGCGTCCCTACGTCCACCTCGCGATCGACACCGAGTATTCCGTCGAAGCCGGAGAGGTTCCCGGACAGAACCTCGGCAGCGTGGACGCCGGGGAAATCATGGGCGCCGCCCAGACGCTCCAGGAGATCGTCGAGAAAGAGGATATTCCCTCGAAGATGCTGCTGGTCCACCAGTTCGAGTCGAGCGTCGTAACCAACAAAGAGTTGCTCGAACCGCTGCCGAACGTGGAGATAGCCGTCCACGCCGACGGTTTCGGGACCCCGGAGGCGAAGCTCTCGAAGTACGACCTCCTGATACGCAACGAGCCGGTCCAGTACGGAGGCTTCAAGGTCTTCTACCGGCAGGACACTCCGATGCTGACGCCGAAAGAGGTGTTGGCGATAGACCCGAGCCCGGCGGTCGTGACCTACCAGTAATCCGTTAGATCCTGGTAAGTAGTCGGGCTACTTTTGCAGGTGACGCCGGATGGTATCGTGGGAAGCGTTGATCTGGGAGGTCAGCTTTTCGGCCCGCGCCCGTTTCTCCGGATCGGCAAAGCGGTCCGGGTGATAGCGTTTGACGAGTTCCCGGCGCTTGCGGTTTACCTCTTCCAGGGAAGCGCCGGTATTCAGACCGAGGCGCTCGTAAGCGTGGATCACGCTCGGCGGGTATTTCCTGGGTTGCCAGGATGTCCAGGTACGGTCCCTGGTTTCCTGAGCAGTCTGTTCTTCTCCGGCGGCGGCGCGTTTCTCGCGTTCTTCGGCAGCCCGGCGCTCTTCAGCCGCCCGCCACTCTTCGGCGGCACCTCTCCAGGCGGCCCCAAAAGCGTTTTTTACGGTCTCTCCGCGCTCCCGGCCCGTCTGGATGGTGTCTTTAAAACGCTCGTCTTCTTGAAGGCTAGACACAAAGCCGCGGGCCAGGCGGCCGATGCGCCGCGGGATGCTCACGACCTACGGGTCCCACCCTGTCCGCCACCGTTGCGGCCTTCCTCGGAGAGCGGACCCCGGCGCTGCATTACCTGTGTCTGGTCCACATCTTCCACGTCGAGGACCTGGGTCTCGTCCCCGGCCTCTTCCTGAAGGGCTTTGGGCTCTTCGCCGCGGATGTCGAAAAAGTCCCGTACCAGCGAGACGTCTCCGAGGCTCGAGCGAGCCTTCTCCATCTTGCGGCGCTCTTCCGTTACCCCGGAGTCCCGGGCTTCACGGGCCTTGCGGATCTGCTCTTCCAGAGAGGTTACGACCTCGTCGGTTTTCTCCCGGAGGTCTTTGATCCGGCGTTGGCTGAGCTCTATCCGCGAGTTCAGCTTGGCCTCGCGCATCTTGGTCGACCGGCCGAGTTCATCTATCTCTATACCAGCGGCTACCAGAGTCTGGCGCACGATGCGCACCGCGCTCGCCCGCGGGACTTCCGGCGGCAGGTCTTTTATTATGTCCGCGGCCCGCTCCACGGTGAAGCCTTGCAGCTCTTTGAGGTTCTCCTCGGACTCTTCTAACTCCCGGGCCCCGTACTCTTCTGCCGAGTAGACCTTTACACCCTGATCGTCCTCCCCGGCGAACAGCCGGGTAAAAAAGCCTTTTTTCTCTCCGCTCTCGCTCATCGCGCCGTCATCCGTTCCGTAGTAGTAGCTTCCGGCAGGCGGTCTACGCTCCGCTTTACCTCGTCAAGACCCTTGCGGTAGTAGGCAACCTGCTCCCTGAGACGCAATAGCCCGGGCTCCACCGAACCCGATACCGCCCCGGAGTCGATAGCCAGTAGCTCCCCGCGCAGGTTACCGAGCAGGCTCTCTACGCCTTCTAGCTGCGCGTTTATGGCTCCTATGCCGTCCAGGACTTCTTCGTAACCGGCGAGCTCCCCGCGCCGGCCGGCCAGAGCGTTCTCGAACGCCGTCCGCAGTGTGGAGTCTGCCTCTAGTTCTGAAAGCTCTTTTTCAAGCTCTTTTATGCGGCGGGAGATCCTGCGGCGGTCCACGCTCTCCAGATGCCGCCGCAGCGCCGAGCGCCGCCGGGCCAGGAGCGCGGCTTTTTCTACCTCGCCGACCACGGTCAACAGGTCGTCGGCCACGAGCGGCGCGTAACCGTCGTCGAGAAGCTCCCAGCTCTCCAGGACCCCGCTCTGGAGGGCCGCCAGTCGCTTCATCTGCGGCGCGGCGATGCGGTCCTCGCGGGAGACCTGATCCAACCACCGCACGCCTTCCCGCGCCCGGCGCCGGAGTTCCTGGCGCGGGTCTTTCTCAGTGCTCCGCCGCTTTACCAGTCGCCGCCCGGCGATCGCGGCTCCCGCCCCGCAAGCCAGCGCCAGCAGGGATGCGTCGGTGGCGACGGCGAACGTCCCGAGACCGGCCAGCGATCCCACCGGAGCTAGCCGTATCAGGGCCGATCTCAGATTCCTTTTACTACCCAAGAATATCTACCTTTCTCCCCTGTTGCCCTCGTCGCCGCTCTCCGCGGCCTCGGAGGGCTCCCCACTGTAGTCCTCAAGCTCCAGAGGGTCTTCCTGCGCGCCGGACTCCAGAGAGTCCGCGTCCCTTATACCCATTTGCAACTCCATCATCTCCAACTCCCGCTCGGCGTCGAGACGCTTTACGTCGACTTCGGCGGCTTCTATCTGGCGCTCCACCTCGCTCGGACCACCGAGGTCTCCGACGGCCTCAGCTTCGTAGGAAGACTGCCGGATCGCCTGCCGGGCGTTCTCCAAGTCTCTTGAGGAGTTTGTCAGGGAGACGTTCGAGCGGGCTTCGTTCGCGGACCGCAGCGCCTGCGCCCGCTGGTTCTGCTCCATAAGGGCCGCCCGCTCGCGAACGGTGTCGTTGTACCGGCGCTCCTGGTCGCGGAAAGCCCGCTCCATCTCCTGGGAGTTCTGCCGGGCTTCTTCAAGACGGCCCTCGATCCCGACCAGGCTCTCTTGAGCTTCCTGCTTCTGCTGGACGACCTCCACGGCCGCCGCCCTCTGGCCCCGGCTCGCGAGTTCCCGCGCCTGGCGTTCCCTGGCGGCCACGACCTTTTGCTTCTCCGCGGCGTCGTCGGCCAGCATCTTCTCGTAGGCCATCGTGCGGGCCGCCGCGACCTGAAGCTTTTTCAGGTTGTCCAGCTCGTCCTGTACGGCGTTCTCCAGCAGTATCTCGGGGTTCCGCTCCTCGACCCCGGACAGAAACCTGCCAAAGAACCCTCGTATAGCCCTCGTGAACCTTCCCATTTACGCCGCGACCTCCGGGCAATTGATCCATTGAATGCTGGGCAGATTATAGCACCGGGGCAAAGTGGTCTCGACGTTGAGATCCTTCACCGGGTTGCCCGGTAGCCCTGATCTCCGGCGGCGCTCTTTCCGGCGAGGACCACGGCGCTTGTCGAGTCTTTATCCCGGGCCGTCTCCAGAGCCCGGGCCGCAGCCCCGAGGAGGCCCTCCGGAGAAGAGGCGTCTTGGGGGTAGATCGCCGCCCCCGCGCTAAAGTCCCCGGCTCCCTGAGAACTCGCCGCTACCAGCGCGCGCCGGGCCGCGCCCTCGGCCCGCCGCTCGTCCGCCCCGCTAAGGACCACACCGAAGACCTTCTCCTCACCGACCGGGACCGGCTCACCTATCCGGACCCGCACCCGCTCCAGCAAAGCGTTCATGTCTTCTACCCCGGAGCCTGGATCCACCAGTACAACGCCGACCGGTACCCGCGGACGCGCGGAGACTTCCCCGGACACCAACTCCAGAAGCTGAGACCCTTTCCCGTCGAGGTCCCCCATGTCCTCCGAGCCGGCTTCTTCCGGTTCCGCGTGGCCGGACGATTTCCCCGACCCGGCAAATAACCCGAAAATTCCTGCCAGTACGAACGCGGAAAGCCTGAAAAGGACCGTGCCCGACGTGCCGTCGCCCGCGAAGCCGCCCAGGACATCCGGCAGCACCGCCAGCGTGTAGCCGACAAAGACCGCCGCGACGATCACCAGCCCGGCACGCCGCGAAACTCCGGCATCGAGAGCCGGGGCCACGAGGAGCGGGAAGTACAGCACGTACAGCTCGCTGGAAGCCGCCCCGGTAAAGAAGATCACCGGGGCTATAAGCACCGCGCAAGACAGGTAAGCCACGGTGCAGAAGAGTTCGCTGAACTGTTCGCCCGGCAATACTAGCAACGCGAGCGCACCCGTAAGCACCACGGAGGAGATCAGGTACAAGATCACGAACGAAACCCCCGGAGCGTACGCCTCGCCGTGCACCAGCACCAGCGCCGCACCGAAGAACAACAGGTACAACAGAACGAGGCTTTTCAGTATCCGGGCCGATCCTTGGTAACGCTCGCTCATGTTCAGGCATGATACGCCTGTCCGGAGTCACTCGCCACGGCACCACCCCGGCAGGCGGAACCCCTACTGCGCTGTGGCGCTCACCCTCTCCTGCAATCCGGCCTCACCGACGATCAAGAACCACTCCGGCTCTCCCGTGGAAGCGGCGTCGAGGCCCGCGGATGACCGGGCTCCGGGATTCTGCTGCATATAGCTCTGGAACTCCGCGGCCTGCTCGACGGCCCCCGTGCTATCCACGAGTTGATCGACGGGTGGCAGGACGTTGCTGGAAACCTGCTGAATCACCGTCGGCGGCTGCGGGGCGACGTTCACTATCTGGGCCTGACCGTCCGTAACCCCGACCGTCACTAGCTCCCCGGCCGATTCGGATACAAAAGAGTAAGCCCAGCCGGCCGAACGGCCCTCGGCGGTTACCGGTCTACCGGTTATCGAGTAGAACTGTGCATCCTCGTTCCGCTCGGAGGCCACCCGCGTCGCCTCCTCAACTCCGGACAGAGCCGGGACCTCTTCGGTGCCCTCCTCCGGTGATGACGCAGCCTCACCCGCCGTCTCTTCGGGCGGCGGAGGTTGTACCCGAGATTCTTCGGTAGTCGACTCCCCGGTAGCCGGTTTTTCGGAGACCGTCTGCTCGGGTGCCGCGGTAGTCTCCGCAGGTGACTTCGTTTCTGCAGCGGCGGTAGAATCCTGGTCTCCAGACCCGGTCTCCTCGGAGCATCCGGCAATAAGCAAGGTTAGCGACAGTAGTAGGATTACAAACGGCAGCGGCTTGATAAAGCTGTGACTTTTCATAACGCCGCGCAGTTTACCGGCGTTTCGCCCCACAGTAAACACCCGGCGCGAGGACGCGGCGGCCGGACCCAACAGTAGAAGACTTTTATGCTCCGTATTAGAGTAGTATGCGTTTATGAGAAGCTTGATCTTTCTATTGGCGATCTTCCTGCTACTCGCCGGGTGTTCGACGGAACCTTCCGGAGAAACGACCGACCGGAATACCTCCCGGACTCTGAAGGTCGAAGGGTTGATCTCCGGCGAGCGGGGAGCGGAGGAAGAGCGGGTGGTAGTAGCGTCTTCCGCGTCCGGGCTGGCGGCAAAGACCGGTGTGGAGGTGCCGGAAGCCGGAGAAGGCGTCTACGTACTCGCGGGTGCGGGAGAGCGGCCGACCGGCGGCTATACCGTGGAGGTCGTGTCCGCGCGGAAAGTCGGAGACCGGGTGACAGTCCGGGTCACCGTAGAGGAGCCTGGCCGGGATCAGATGGTACCCCAGGTCCTGACCCGTCCGTACGCCATAGCGGTTATCCGGGATCTGGCCCCCGAAGGGCTCGACTACGCCGCCGAAGACGGCAGCGGCGAGCCGCTCCAGTGGCCCTTGAAGAGCTAAAAAGAGTGCGCTAAGAGCCTGGAGAGCTTCGGCGAGCCCGGTCCATAAGCTCTCCGACCGTTTCCGGCGGCGCCCACGGCGTCTTCCAGGTAATAGCTTCCGGCACGGCCTCGCGTAGCCGCTCCTCGGCTGCCCGGGCGGTGTCCGTGGCGGTATTCGGCAGGGCGGCGACAATGTCCTGTGGACTCTGCTGAGCAACGAGGTCTGCCACACGCAGGGTATCGAGGGCGCGGCGGGTGGCTTCCGCCGTCCAGCCGTCCTCAATCCTCGCGGTAAGGAGCGTCAGGGAGAGACCGTACTCTGCCGAGACCGCCACCTCCTCGTCGAGTGACCGCTCGAAGTCGGCAAGTTCCTGAAGGTCTTTTCGCTCGGGTCCCTGTTCCATAACGGTAGTTTAGATCAGGCCGCAAGGTCCGTCGGCAGTTGCGTATAATCTCCGCGTGGCAGGCATAGAAGACACCCGGAAACGCGTCGAGAAGTTGCGGGAAGAGGTCCGGTACCACAACCGCCTCTACCACATAGAAGATAAGCCCGAGATCCCCGACTCCGAGTACGACGCTCTCTACCAGGAACTGGAAAGCCTGGAAGCCGCCCACCCGGAGCTTCTAACCCCCGACTCCCCTACCCAACGCGTCGGCGACGAACCGCTCGAAGGGTTTGAGGAGGTCCGCCATGCGGTCCCGATGCTCTCTTTAGGTAACGCCCGCAAGCTGGAAGACCTCCACGAGTGGGACGCCCGCGTCCGGCGGCTGCTCGGCCCCGAAAGAGAGCCCCGCTACGTCACCGAACTCAAGATAGACGGCCTCGCGGTCTCGCTGCGCTACGAAGAGGGGTCCTTTGTCCGGGGCGCTACGAGGGGCAACGGGACGGTCGGCGAGGACGTTACGGCGAACCTTCGTACGGTCCGCTCCATCCCGGACAAACTCTCCGGGGAGCCGCCGCCGGTAATAGAAGCCCGTGGCGAGGTGTACATACCGCTCCCGGAGTTCGAGGAACTGAACCGTAAGTTAGAGTCGGAGGGCAAGAAAGCCTTCGCGAACCCGCGGAACCTGGCGGCCGGCTCCCTCCGGCAGCTAGACCCCAGGATCACCGCCGGGCGGCCGCTCACGATGCTCTGCTACGGGACCGGCGAGGGCGGCGACCGCTACAAAAGTCACTCCGCGATGCTCGACGCCCTAAAAAGCTACGGGCTGCGGGTAAACCCCTACGAGGTGCACGAGGACATAGAGTCCGTCGTTGAGGAGTGCCGGCGGTGGGCCGAAAATCGGGAGTCGGTCGGGTATCAGATCGACGGCGTCGTCGTAAAGGTAGATTCTCGCGAGCAGCAGCAGTCTTTGGGTACGGTCGCCAAAGCCCCGCGGTGGGCGATAGCTTACAAGTTCGAGCCGCTCGCCGGACGGACGAAGCTGGAGGACATCATTATCCACGTTGGCCGGACCGGGGCTCTCACACCGCAGGCGGTGCTCTCGCCGGTAAACGTCGGGGGCGTGACCATCTCCCGGGCCACGCTCCACAACGAGGACTACGTAAAGCAGAAGGGTGTCCTCGTCGGAGACACCGTGGTAGTCGAGCGGGCGGGGGATGTGATCCCGCAGGTCGTCCGGCCCGTCGCCGACGACCGCACCGGCGACGAGAAGGCTTTCGAGATGCCGCAAAGGTGTCCCGTTTGCGGCGAGCCGGTGTCCCGGCCCGAGGGAGAAGCCGTGACCCGCTGCGTAAACGCCCGCTGTCCGGCGCAGACTCTGGAGCACATCATCCACTTCGCGACCAAGGCGGCCATGGACATTGAGGGCTTGGGCGAGAAGCTGGCTACCCGGCTCTTTGACCTCGGCCTGATCCAAGACGTCGCCGACATCTACCTCCTCCGTCCCGAGCAACTCGTCCCCCTCGAAGGCTTTGCCGAAAAAAGCGCCGAGAACCTGGTGACCGCCATTGAACAGAGTAAGGAACGCCCGTTTCCCCGCGTGCTCTACTCTTTGGGCATCCGGCACGTCGGCAACGTGACGGCGGAGCTAATAGCGGAGCGCTTCGGCGGCGAGGACCTGCTGCAAGGCGTCGAGCCTGGAAAGCTCACCGAGATAGACGGTATTGGGGAGGTCGTCGCCCGGGCGGTCGTCGAGTACTTCGCGCTGGAATACAACCGGAACCTCGTGGAGCGGTTAATAAAGCTGGGTCTCGACTTCCAAAGCACCGGGGTCTCCGGTCCCGAAGGGCCGCTCGCGGGCAGGCGGGTCGTCATAACCGGCACCCTGAGCCGGTCGCGCAGCTACTTCGTGGAGCGTCTTGAGGAAGCCGGCGGCACCTTCACCTCTTCGGTCAGCAAGAACACAGACTACATACTTGCCGGAGAGGACTCCGGCTCAAAGCTGGACAAGGCGGAATCTCTAGGTGTCCCCGTCCTGGACGAGAGAGGTTTCGAGGACCTTCTCGCCTGAAACAAATTTCTGGGCCAGCTCTCAGCCTTTTTCTTTCTCGCGAGCCCGCTGTATATAAGCTTCGGCGGCTTCAGGGTTGTTGTAGCTCAGGGTGCCGCCGGTCATGGGGTTCTGGATCTCGTAGTGTCCGCCAGCCTCCCGGTCCATGATCACCGGGTAGTACCGGTCGCCGACCTGTTTTATAGCGTACTCCGTCGGACTACCACCCATATCAACCTCCCATAAAAGCAAACCGGACGTTATCCAGAGACTTCCGAAACGGATCGTGGATCCACTCTCTGCCCCAGCGTCTCTGTAAGGACCGGCATCTATTCTATTCCGTTTAACATGACGGGAGTTTTCCTACCGGAGCCGCTCTACAAGGAGACGTGGAAAACCCACGATCCTTCCCAGACCTGCGGGGTTTCGTCGAGGCGGGTGCTATCTTCGACTACCCGCTGGATCTCCACGGTGATCTCCCCCACTTCTTCGCCAAAGGGCTCGCCAACACCGAAGGGACCGCCAAGGAGCAGTGAACCCCGGGCATCGCCTCCAGCACCACTACCGCCGAGGAACTTTGCTACCTCGTAGCGGCGTCCCCGGCGGTCGCGCACCTCTAGCTCCAGGCGGGGCAGCATAGCTAGTCCGTCGTGGGAGACCAGGTAACTCAGCACGCCTCCGTCAGTAATATCGTGGTCCATTCCGCCGACGCGTTCGTAGATCTCCAGCGATGTCAAAGCTACGGTTAACTCCGAGCGGCTTTGTTTTAGACCTATACCGATAACCCTGCAGAGGGTCGTTGCCGAAGGTTCCTGCCGCCGGTTCGCTGGGCTGTACGGACCGTCTTCCCTCCGCTCCCGCCGGAGCCGGGCGGCCTCAGCTCGAACGGAGGCCGGTTGGGCGAGACGTTCCGGGTCCTTCCCGCCGATGAGTTCGGTAGCTCTCCGCCGGACCCTCAGCGGCTCCTTACCCAGAGCGACCAGCAACCGCACCGCCGACTGGTCGGCCAGCCGCGCGGAAACCAACCCTAAAAGCAGGTGCCCTGTGCCGACGTAGTCGTGTCCATAACTCATCGCTTCACGCACCGCCAACTCTAGCGGGTCCATAACCCCGCGGCTGTAATCGGGCCTGACGGGCTCTTCCAGGCGCGTCCGGGCTCCGGAGAGCGTGATCCCGGCCTCGTTGAGTAAACACGCAACTGTACCCTCCACGCCGAGGAGTCCCAAGAGCAGATGGTCGGCACCCGCTTGAGGGCTGTTCAGAAGTTCGGCCTCCTCAAGCGCCAGATCCTGCGCCCTATAAGACTGCTCTGTTAACGAGTCGAACACGTGCTCTCCGGGTAACCTCCTGTGGCGAAGTCGCAAGAGTAAAGACAGCCAAGCGACCGCTTTAAGAACCTCCGCATCACGCCCACCATTCTAGTTCCTGGGCAGGAATTATGTTAAAAGAGGCACAGTAAGTGTAATAGATCATTACCAGCAGACTCGAAGCTCTAACGGCGGCCATCTAGTAGAGTCTAGTTATGGATGCTTTCGCTAACCACGTGGTGATCATCGGCGGCCCGGAGACCGAGGATGAGCTTCTGGCGCTCGTGATGGACGATGGGGAAGCGATACCGCTCTTTGACTCCGTAGATGAGGCGGAAGAATTTCTCGAATCCACGGGAGACTTCGGCGAGGACTGGCGGACCGAGGAGGTGTCGGCGGAGCGTCTGGTAGAGCTTCTCGAATATCAGGGCGAGGAGGTCGAGTACGTGGCCTTGAGCCCTCCACCCGAACGTCTCGAAGGAGGAATGGAGGTGCAGGTACTCTACCGCGAGATCCTCATAGACCTTCTGAAAAACCGCGCCGCCGCTGGTTCCGAAAAGCCTCCGGAGAAGCCGAGAGGATTACTACGGAGGCTTTTCGGGCGCTAAGAGCTTCTGGGGTCAGTGCCTCGTAAAGCTCATGGTGAAAACCAGTGGTCCGCCGCGCCGTTCGACGAAGTGGAACCCCGCGGACTCAGCCTCCCGGCGCACGGTCGAGGGCCGGTGGTAGTCGGGGTCGCCGAGAGCCTCGGCGATACACAGAAGGCCGCCGGGCTTGAGGGAGCGCCGTATCTCCCGGAGCGCCGCGTCCCGCCCCCGCACTTCGCCGAGCACCATTACGAGTAGTACCCGGTCGAAGCTCTCTTCGGGAAGCTTTACCTCGCCCAGCGTGCCCCGCACGGGACGGACGTTGGTGATTCCCTCCGCCGCGAGTCGCCGCCTTAACCGGTCCAGCATCTCCGGCTGGCCGTCGAGGGCGACGACTTCACCACCGGGGGCGACGGCCCGGGCGGTGGGAACCGTTAGGCGGCCCGGCCCACAGCCAGCGTCGAGGACCCGCATACCGGGGGCGAGGCGGAACTGTGAGATCAGGCGCCGCTCCCCGATCACCGCGTTGGTAAGCGGGTTCTCCAGCACGAACGAGAGTCCCGGCGGGAGCGGTATCGGCCGGCGCCGCTGCCGCAAGAAACCGGCCAACGCTGCGACTGCTGCCAGAATTAGTAGATACTGAGTTAGCTTCTTCATCGTCAGACGCGGTGTTCCTGGAGCATCACCGGGCACTACTGGAGCAACCTCTTGAGGTTCTCTTCGAGGTACTCGGCGGTCACCGCTCCCTCCGGGGTGTAGGCCACGGCCTCTTTGCAGAGGTGGTAGAGGGCGAGGGTCCGGGTCGGGGACAGCCGGCGACTCCCGGCCTGTTCCAGGACCAGCCGCATCAACTCTAGCGCTACCTCGGCGTCTGTTTTTCGCTCTTCCAAAGGCACCTCTCGGCTCGGCTTTCCGGTCGTACCGGGCTCCGGCATTGTACCGGCGAAACCGGGAGGTGTGGTAGACTGGAGAGCACTTTGATCTTCCAATACCCCAGGTTTTTGCACGGTCGGTTCTCTAGAAGGGGCGTCGATGGGAAAGGCTAGACAGGTTAGCGTCCGGTGTCCGATCTGCCGGTACAACTTCCGGTCGGCGGCCTTTGATAGCTATGTAACCGTGGGCCGGGAATCGGACCTCTGTCCCAAGTTCCCCGGCCGCCAGTCGGACGGGACCCGGGTGATCCAGAGCGGCGTCACAATGTGTCCGGCGTGCTCTTTCGCGGCCGTAGAGAATTTTGAAGACGTCGACCTTTCTTTCGAGGAACGTTTCGGCATCGAAGAGCGCCTTAAAGACGACGGTCTTTTGCGGGTATTCCGAGACACCCCCCCGCCGTGGCTGGCCTTTCACGCCGCGGAAATCTGCGGCAAGGCGCGGAGGTTGCGCTCGCGAGACCTCGGGGATCTATGCTTGAGAGGCTCCTGGATCTGCCGCAAGGAAAAGGAGCAGCCTTTTGAGAGCACTTTCCAGCTCCGGGCTGTCCGGTACTTTATGCGCTCGCTGGAGACGGAGGGTCTCCAGGACAAAGAGCTTTCCGTCACCACCTACCTCGTCGGCGAACTGAACCGCCGCCTCGGTCACCACCGCGAGGCTTTGAACTGGTTTGTAAACGCCGAGCGCACCATTAGAGAAGATACGAACCTCGCCTGGCTCGACCGCCTCATAAACCGCCAGAGAGAGTTGGCTCTGGAGCAGGCCGCCTAAGCAAGCTCCTCAAGCAAGCTTTTCAGAGGAGCGTCAGTCTATCGTCTCCTCCACGGCTTTCTCGCCGGCCGCCGAATCGGGGACCCAGTAGGAGATACCGTTTATGTACTGCGGAGTACCGGGATATATCTCCGTCGGCACATCACCGCCCAGAAGACCGAGTTGCACCGCGAAGCGAGCCATCTGGAGCGGGTTCAGGTTAGTGTCTATGGAGTCCCGGATGGCGAGCAGGGTCTCCGGCAGCCGCGGCAGGTTCCCTGGAGAAGCCATCTCCCGCGCCAGGGCCGATACGAACCCTAACTGGCGCCCCACCCGTCCGATGTCGGCGCTAGGGCCGCCCCGGTAGCGGACGTAGGCCAGGGCTTGCTCGGCGTTCAGGGTCTGCCGGCCCTGCGGGATAGAGAAATACTGGCCGTCGATCTCGGTTTCTATCGGCTGCTCGACGTTCAGGGTTATGCCGCCCAAGGAGCCGACGATCTCCTCCACCCCGCCGAAGTCTATTACGATGTAGCCTCCGACCCCGAGCCCGAGAAAGTTCTCTAGCGTCTCTACCGTGAGGTCCGCCCCACCGTAAGCGAACGCGGCGTTGATCTTGTCCTGCCCGACACCCGGTACCTCGACCAGGGTGTCCCGCGGGACCGCGAGTACACCGTCCGACCAGCCCGCGGCCGCCACCATGATAGTGTCCGAGCGCGAAGCTTCGTCCGCCCGGGCGTCGCTCCCGAGCAAGACCGCCCGCTGCGTCGGTACCGGCGAGACTACATACAGCAAACAAAGCACGAAGATCACTGCCAGCCCTATAAAGAACAGCCGTAAAAGGCCGCCCCGCTTCCGACGTCTTCTGTAAACCTTTGTATCCATTAAGTGTTATGGAAGCACAACTCGGCCCGGTCTACTAGCCGTGATCCCTCACCCACCCCAACGTAGATATACGGTTATACTTAAGCGTAATGGAAAGGCTGCAAACAGAACCGTTTGAGTTGAGCGACGAGCGGGTCGCCTGGGAAGGGCTCGCAGCCTCCTGCTCCCCGCCGCTAAGGAGGCTCGGAGCTTTTATCCTGGTCGGCTTTACGGCTTTTATCGCGCTGACCAGCGCCACGGTACTGGCCTACAACGTCTTTGGTGAAAAAGCCGTGGAAGGCCAGGGTGTACTGGTGCCCCACGCGGCTTTCTACACGACGATGATCGTAAGCGTCGTAATAGTAGTCCTCGGCTATGCAGCCTGGCTCTTAAAAAGCCTGCGCTCCTACAACGCGTTCGCCAAAATGCTCCGCCGTGGCGGCCTGGACCCAGAACGTCCAACCTCCGGCGGTCTCCGGGCATACTCCGACGAACAACTCCTGGCTCTGCGCTCCCGCTACGACAGCTTGAAAAAGGCGGACATTAGAGAGCTTTTTGAAGCCACCTTCGGGTTTAGCGATGACGACTCGTTCTTTTTAGGTCCTTTAAGCATCCTGCCCCGCACGTTCGAGATGGATGCATTGCGGGTCGAGTGGGAGACCAACCTGTTATTAGCTCCGGAAGGTTCGCAGCCGGCTATATCCTGGTGGCGCGAGGCGCGTCACGCTCTCTTGCCGCGCCAGACCAACCGCCTGCGCCGGCTTTTGTATGCCCGGCGCTACACTCAGGCTTCCGTACGCGAGCTAAAACGCCGGTATGGCTACCGCGTGGATCACTGGCACCAGACCGTCCCGGAAGGCAAACTCTGGGACGCGGTCCGGGACCACGAGGACGCCCGCCGCATCGAGGCTACCCTCAACCGCAAGCCTCGCGGCGCTTAGAAGCTCTAACTTCCGCAAAGTCCGGAGGCTGCTAGAGTACCCGGATGGAGAATAACTTCGGCGGTACACCGCCGTACACCGTGGGTATCGAGGAGGAGTTCCAACTCGTAGACCCGGCTACCAGAGAACTGGCTCCGGCCGCGGAAAAAGTACTCGCCGCCAACGATACCCTGGATCATCTGGCCCCGGAACTTTCACAGTCCTGCCTGGAACTGGTCTCGCCGGTTTTTGAGGACGTCGCGGGAGTTTCACGGGAACTACCCGCACTGCGTGGGGAGCTCGCGGAGTCGGTGCGCGGTTGCGGACTGGACCTGGTGGCCGCGGGCACACATCCGTTCTCAAACCCGCTGGAGCAGCCGCTCATGCCGGGGGAGCGGTTTGCCGGGGTCGAGCGGGAGATGGGCTGGGTGGCGCGGACTCAGGCTATCTACGGGTTACACGTGCACGTTGCGGTCCCGGACTCCGGGGCGGCTATCCAGGCGGTAGACACGCTGGCCGGGTACACGCCACTGCTATTGGCGCTTTCGGCGAACTCCCCGTACTGGCGCGGCGTGGACACCCGGCTGTCGTCGGCCAGGATCAAGATATTCGAGATCTTCCCTCGCTCCGGCCTGCCGCCCGCCTTCCGCGACTGGGAGGAGTTCGAGCGTCACGTAGAAACCCTCGTAAAGTCCGGCAGCATCCCGGACTATACCTGGTGCTGGTGGGACGTCCGGCCGCACCCGAAGTTCGGGACCGTCGAGGTTCGGGCGCTCGACGCGCAGACCGACGTATCCCGCACGGCCACCCTCGCCGCCCTTATCCAATGCCTCGTCGCAACTTCCGGAGATGGGCAAGCCGCAGACGGTCGCCCGGAGTCCCGGCTGTACATAGAAGAGAACAAGTGGCGCGCCAGCCGCTACGGGCTCGACGCCCGCTTCTACGACTTCGACGCCGAAAAAGAGGTACCAGCCCGCGAGATGGCCGGAGACCTCGTGGAAGAGTTGCGCCCGGTCTCCAGGGACCTCGGCTGCGAGGCTGAACTGGAAGGTATAAGGAAGATAATAAGTAGCGGCAACGGCGCCGAGCAGCAACGGAGGGTGTTCGGAGAGCAGGGTACTTTAAAGGGCGTGGTGGATTATCTGGCCGAGGGAACCGTAACTTAGTCTACCCACCGGTCGCACCTGAGCGCAAAGTTTTTTGAAAGGCTATACTTGCCGCGTGAACTTCGGGGAAGGTTTCTGGGGAGACCTTCTTTCTGGGGAGGATACGGGGTATTGTGTAGGGCTTTTAGGCTTGTCTTTAGTGGGTTTGAGTCTTAGGAGGAGACGATGAGCGAGCAGCGGGAGCGGGATCTTGCCGACGTTCCGGAGCAGGGTCAGGCGGTCGAGGAAGAGCGGGTCTCGACGCGGGCGTGGGTAGGGAGGTTTCTTGGGCCGGCGCTGGCGTTGCTCGCGTACTTTACGTTACCGACCGGAGATGGCGGTTTATCCGAGGGGGGCGTTATAACGGTCGCCGTCGGAATACTCATGGCAACGTGGTGGGTCACGGAGGCTTTGCCGCTGCCGGCCACGGCGCTGTTGCCGATAGCCTTGTTCCCGATCTTCGGGGTGGTAAGCATCGAGGATGCGACTTCTCCTTACGCAAATGACCTCATCTTCTTGTTCATGGGTGGTTTCATGATCGCGCTGGCTATGCAACGCTGGGGGCTGCACCGCAGGATAGCACTTCTGACCGTACGCGCGGTCGGGACCAAACCCGTGATGGTGATCGGCGGTTTTATGATAGCGACCGCTTTTATCAGCATGTGGGTGAGCAACACCGCGACCACGGTAATGATGCTTCCCATCGGCCTCAGCATCCTGGCGCTCGTACTCGGTGATGGGGCGGACGAACCCGGAGGCGAACTCGAAGCCGAGCGTGAAGAACAGGCTCAGGAGCTTACCGGAGAGGGCGCATCGAACTTCGCCACCTGCTTGATGCTCTCCATAGCCTACGCGGCAAGCATCGGCTCCCTCGCCACCCTTATCGGCACGCCGCCGAACCTGTTTATGGCCGGTTTCCTTGAAGAGACTTACGACATCAACATAGGTTTCGGCGAGTGGATGGTGGTCGGGTTGCCGCTGGCCGTGGTATTCCTGATCATCGCGTGGGTGGTCTTGACCCGCATCGTCTATCCGCCGGAGATCACGGAGATTTCCGGCGGCCGGGAGATGATCCGGGACCAACTCCGGCAAATGGGACCGGCCAGCCGCGGCGAGAAGGTGGTGCTCGCAGTCTTTGTGCTGACGGCGCTGGCCTGGATCACCCGCGACCCGCTCAGCAACGTGTTTTCTTTTCTCGGAGGTTTTAGCGACGCCGGCATCGCCATCCTCGCCGCCATAGTGCTGTTCGCCATCCCGATAGACTGGCGCAACGGCGTATTCGCCCTTGACTGGCAGAGCGCTCTCTCGCTGCCGTGGGGCGTCCTGCTCCTGTTCGGCGGCGGGCTCGCGCTAGCGTCTGCGGTACAGGAGACCGGAGTGGACACCTGGATCGGCGGTCTGGTCTCCGGCCTCGGCGGCGTGCCGATACTCCTCTTAGTGGGCATCGTCGCCGTCGTCGTCATAATGCTCACCGAACTTACGAGCAACACCGCCACCACCGCCACCTTCCTGCCGATCCTGGGCGGAGCCGCGATAGGGCTCGACATCAACGTGCTGGCGTTCGTGGTCCCCGCGGCGCTCGCCGCCACCTGCGCGTTCATGTTCCCGGTGGCGACCCCGCCGAACGCCATTGTCTTCGGCTCGGGTCACATAACCATCGTCCAGATGGTGCGCGCCGGCATCTGGCTGAATATAATCGGGGCCATCCTGGTGGTCGTCACGGTCTTTACCCTGGCAAACTGGATACTCGGTGTAAGCTTCGGCTAGTTAAAGGAGTACAAAGATGAGGGTGATCTCCTCACAGAACACAGAGACCCGGCAAGGTCCGACGGAGAGGTTTACCGGCACGGTGTGGATGGAAGTAGATCCCGCTCCGGCTCCCGGCGCGCTCGTCTTCCACGTCCTCTTTGAGCCCGAAGCTCGCACGCACTGGCACGCCCACCCGGAAGGCCAGATCCTGCACGTCCTAACCGGCGAGGGTCGCGCCCAGACCGAGGGCGAGCCGGTGGTAGCGATAGGTCCTGGCGACACCGTCACCATCGAACCGAGCGAGAAACACTGGCACGGCGCGTCCCCGGATACTTTCATGGTCCACATCGCCATAAACCCCGCCATAACCACCGGCGGTGGCACCCAGTGGATGGAACCCGTTACCGACGAGCAATACGCGGGCAGCGAGTAGGTAAAAGGAGCCGGACCCGAAAGTCCGGCTCCGCAAGGTTCTCGGTTTTGGCCTAGCCGCTAGATATTGTCTTCCGGCTGCGGGGCGTTCTCGCCGCGGGCGAAGGTAAAGGTCGCCTCCGGGTCGTCGGCGCTCAGGCGGCCGGCGAGTACGATGGCGAAGCGGAATGCCAGCCCACCGAGGAGCACGAGCACGGAGGTCAGGATGCTCCGCTGCCGGGTCTCCTTACCGAAGAGCAGGGCGAGCGGCGTGGCTATGCCAGCTATGAGGCTACCCCCGATAAACAGCGGCCCTATTTCCTTGGAGCGCAGCGGCTTGCCCCAGCGTCCCATCCGCACGAGAGAAGCGGCTATTAGCCCGGCCTCTATAAGGAGCGTGGCCCGCTCGGCCCGCCGCAGGACGTGCAGGGTCTTCTCCTGTCCCCGCTGGCGGAGTTGCAAGACCAGCGAGAGAAAAGAGAGCGCCGTAGAGACGCCGGAGGAGAGGAACGTCGGTCCCATAAGCGCCCAGTTGCGGGCCCAGATCGGCACCGAGGTCGCGGAGATCAGGATTCCCGTGTTCGCCCCGATATACAGCGCGAATGGCAGCCCCAAAACGGCGAGCACCTTTGCCGGTATCAGGCGTTCTACCAGCCGCGCGAAGATACCCTTACCGAGCCAGCCGTCCTCGGCTGCTTGGCGACCAGCTATAAGGCCGCTGAGGGTGCCGAAAACGACTAGCGACCAGCTCTGGGTAGACATCGGGGAACGGAGCTTGATGATGCGGAGCATGTTGTAGAACCGTTCGGGGCGACCGAGGTCCCAGATCAGGAGTATCGGGCTCAGGACCATTGCTATAAGGCTCGCGTAGCGGCTGGTCCTTACAAGCTCTTTGTCCTCATGGCCGAGTAGCTGAGCCAGGGTCGAGAACAGGTTTATCCCGGCGGTCATACCCCCGATCCAGAAGTACAGCGGTATCTGCCAGGTCCAGTGCGCCCGCTTTATCGGCGGGATGTCGTAGTAGTTCTTGTCCGTCCGCTGCGGGTCGGTCTCCGGGTGGTGGGAAGTGTCTATCCGCCGGTCCGCGGAACGTCCGTTTTCGGCATGCCCATTGCGAGACTCTAAGGTCTCCCGTGTCGCGTCGCTCATCTTCCCCTCTCAACGTAGTTCATCTGGTAATTGTCTCCTCGCGCTCTCCCAAGTGCTGGGAGAAGCGCAACAAATAACCGTCCGGGTCTTGAACTAGGAACTCGCGCGAGCCGGTTACTATGTCGCCCGTTACGCGCCACACGTCCTCTATCTCTCGGTACAGTGGGTGTCCCGAGTTGGAGAGCAGCTTTATCAGCCCGTCCGCGTTGGAGCATTCGATCTGGAGGTTGATTCCCCTACCATAAGGCTTTTCAAGCCCGGCTACATTCCAGCCATCTACATGGAATTTTTCGAGCATCAACTGAGAACCCTCGAACTCCAGATATGCGAAGTTGGTTCGATCCGTGCGTGAGAACACGACCTCGAAACCGAGAACGCCCGTGTAGAACCGGATGCTCTCGGCGAAGTCCGAAACCGTCAACTCAGGAACTAGCCTACCCCACTCCACTGATCACTACCTAGTCCCGGAACGCCAGGGCTACCACGGCCCCGAGCACGCCCGCGGCCACGGCGCTCGCCAACACCGCCCCTTTTACCTTCTCCTGCGGCAAGAACGGGTGGCGGGGCAGGTTGTAGGTCTCGGGCTGGTCCATGAGTATCCACTTGGAGTGGTTGCCCCCGATACCGCCGGTCCCCCCTACCTCGGGGGTGCCGTAGATGTAGGCGTTGGTGTAGCCCCGGCCGTGTAGCTGCTCGACCCTCTCGGCGGCTAGCTTTTCGAGTTCTTCGACCTCGCCGAACATGATCGAGTTGGTCGGGCAGGCTTTGGCGCAGGCGGGCTCTAACCCATCGCGTTGGCGGTCGTAGCACAGAGTACACTTGAAAGCCCGGCCGTCGTGGGGGACCTGGGTTATGACGCCGTAGGGACAGGCTGGCACGCAGTAACCGCAGCCGTTGCAGACATCCGGCTGGATGTAGACGTTGTCGAACTCGTTGCGGATGATCGCACCGGTCGGGCACGACTGCTGGCAGGGGGCCTCGACACAGTGCTTGCACACGTCGCTCATGAACGTCCAGCGCCCGAGGGCGTCAAGCTCCGCTCCACCGGGGAGCGTCTCGCGGACGTCTTCGGCGAGGGCCACGAGGTCCACGTCGCCGGTCAGGCGCTTTTTCTTCGGGTTCTCGATGAACGCCACGTGACGCCAGGTCGTGCCGGATAGTTGCTTGGTATTGTCGTAGGAGTCGCCGGTCAGCTCGTAGCCGTCGGCGGGGATCTGGTTCCACTGCTTGCAGGCTACCTCGCAGGCTTTGCAGCCGATGCAGACCGTGGTGTCGGTAAGGAATCCCGTCGCCACTAGCGTTTCCCTTCTAGGACCCGCCGCCGGATCTCCGCTACCGGCGCTGCGGGGTCGCTGTTTATGTGGAACATTTTGTGCCCTAAAGCTACGTGCTGAGGGTCGTATAGACGCTCGATCATCCGGATCCCGGAGTTGTAGTACACCCCGGGGTCGAGGACGACCTGCCGCCGCACCGCCTTCAGGTTCTTCTGCATCTTTTTCGGGTTCTCCGAGAGCCACACGGAGAGCTCCATGAGCGGCCTCTCCATTGCCTCCCGGCGGCTCGGGTCAGCTTCAGAGGTCTGGCTGGAGCTTTCTTTCTGCGGGTCGTCGAGAAGGTCCTGCCTACTCTCGACCGCGACATGCGGGTCCCGTCCCCGGTCGCTCCTCGGGTCGCTCATTACAGCCGCCCTTTCTCCAGGTTGCAGGAGAACGCTTTGGCCTCGTGGATCGAGACGTTCGCCTCCAAGGAGACCGGCAAGAGGTCGTTGGTGATGTCGGCCTTCGGCAGGTCGGAGGGTCCGTTCGGGCCGAAGTGGTACGGCAGGCCAACGGTGTGGAGCTTCTTGCCCTCGAACTCGTAGACCGGGATGCGGTCGGTCACGAGGGCGCGGGTGTGGATCTTGCCTCGGGCGGTCTCGATGGTGACCCACTCGGTGTTGTTTATGCCCTTTTCTTCGGCGAGTTCGGTCGAGATCTCACAGAACGACTCCGGCTGTAGCTCGTTGAGCCAGGGGATCCAACGGCTCATCGCGCCCGTGGTGTGGTGCTCGGTGAGCCGGTAGGTCGTTATGACGAACGGGTAGCGCGGGTCCTCCGGCGAGTTGTAAGGGTTGTCGGGCCGGTCGTACTTCCGGACCATCGGGTCGAACTGCTGCTGGTAGAGCAGGTTCCTTACCGGCGACTCCAGCGGCTCGTAGTGCGCCGGGAGCGGCCCGTCCTGGAGCCCGGTCGGGGCGAATAACCAGCCCTTGCCGTCGGCGTTGATGATAAACGGCCCGTTACCCGGCAGCGCCTCCAGCCCCGTGGCCTCGACTCCGGGCCGGTAGTCCGGGTGTTTTGCGGCCTGGAAGTCGGGTACGTCGATACCGACCCACTTCTCCTCGTCTTCGTCCCACCAGACGAGCTTTTTCTCCTCGCTCCAGGGCTTGCCCGAAGGGTCGGCCGAGGCGCGGTTGTAGAGGATGCGGCGGTTGGCCGGCCAGGCCCAGCCCCATTCGGGGTGCGGGAATTCTCCGGTCTTGCGGCGGCGGGCCTGGTTCACACCATCGGCAAAGACACCCGAGTAGATCCAAGCCCCGCAAGCCGTCGAGCCGTCGTCTTTTATGTTGAGGAACGTGCTCAGCGGCTCTCCGTCCTCGACGGTGTAACCGTTGATCTCCTTTAAGACAGACTCAAGATCCGGCTCCTCATACGTCCCTTCCCCGTGGGTCGGGTAGTCCCAGACCATCGCCTGAACGAGCGAGTCCCGCGGATTCTCGGAGTCCTTGTACAACTCCTTGAGCTTGCGCCCGAGGTGGTAGACGAACCAGGCGTCACTGCGGGCGTCGCCCGGCGGCTCGACCGACTTATCGTGCCACTGCACCATGCGTTGCGTCTGGGTAAAGGAGCCTTCCTTCTCGGCCACGAGCGCCGACGGCATAAAGAAGACCTCCGTGCCGTTCTCCCGCGGGTCCAACCCGTCGGACTTCCAGACGGTCGCCGTTTCTATCTCGTAGGCGTCCAGGATCACGAGCCAGTCGAGCGCCCGCAGGGCGTCGCGGGCCAGCCTCGCGTGCGGTCCGCCGACAGCGAAGTTCTGCCCGAAGACGAAGCATCCGTCCAGCTTGCCGTCCTTCATGTCCATGATGGTCGGGTAGTAGGAGTGGTCGCCGTTCAAGCGCGGAAAGTGGTCGTAGAGGTAGTCGTTCTCGGGGGTTGCGGCGTCTCCGTACCAGGCTTTCATAATGCTCGTCGCGTACGCCGGGAAGTTCGACCACCAGCCGGTGTTGGCCGCCTCCGTGGAGGTGTAATCCTCCCAGGTATCGTGGGTCTTGTTGGCGTCGGGCATGGCGACGTAGCCGGGCAGGATGTTGTAGAGCGTGGCGATGTCCGTCGAGCCCTGAATCGTGGCGTGTCCCCGCAGCGCGAGTATTCCGCCGCCGGGCCGGCCCATGTTCCCGAGCAGGAGCTGTAGGATGGCCGCCGTCCGGATAAGCTGGGCGCCCTTTGAGTGCTGGGTCCAGCCGACCGAGTAGCAGATAGACGTGGTCTTGTCGCGCCCGGAGTTCTCGCAGATGGTCTCGGCGACCTTGAGGAAAGCTTCCTTCGGGCAGCCGGTAATCCGCTCGACCATCTCCGGGGTGTAGCGGGAGTAATGACGTTTCAGGATCTGGAAGACGCTCCGCGGGTGCTCCAGCGTCTCGTCGGAGGGGAAGCCGTTCTTGTCGCTGAACTGGTCTACCCGGTCGGAGAACGCTTCGGCGGTTATGGCTCCCTGGCTGCCGCCGACCGCCGGGGAGACCGGCATACCCTCGTAGCGCCAGTGGTTCATGTCGTAGCGGCCGGTCTCGGAGTTCCAGCCGGCGAACAGGCCCGTCTCGTCCATGTCCTTGTAGTCTTCGACGATGAGCGTGGCGGCGTTGGTGTAGTTGACCACGTACTCCTCGAAGTACTCCTCGTTCTCTATGACATAGTTGACGAGGCCGCCGAGAAAGGCGATGTCGGTGCCCGGACGGATCGGGGCGTAGATGTCGCTCATCGCCGAGGTGCGGGTAAAGCGCGGGTCGACGTGGATGATCTTCGCGCCCTTTTCCTTGGCGATCATGGGGTGCCGGAACCCTACCGGGTGGGCCTCGGCCATGTTCGAGCCCTCTATGAGGATACAGTCGGAGTTTTGCAGGTCGTTAAGAGAGGTGGTCGCCCCGCCCCTACCGTACGTGATGCCCAGACCGGACACCGTGGAGGAGTGTCATATCCTGGCCTGGTTCGTTACCCGCACCATGCCCATCGTGTGGAAGAGCTTGGTTATGAGGTAGTTCTCCTCGTTGTCGATGGCCGCCCCGCCGATGCTGACCATGGACATCGTGCGGTTTAGTGGCTTGCTGTCTTCCTGCTCCTCCTGCCAGTTCTCCTCGCGGGACTTCTTTACCCGGGCGGCGATCATGTTCAAGGCTTCGTCGAGCGAGAGGTCCTCCCACTCTGTCGAGTAGGGCCTGCGGTAGCGGACGGTCGTCCAGCGGTGGGGCGAGACGTGCATCCCGAAGGTTGCCGAACCTTTGGGGCAGAGGGTGCCGGCGTTGATCGGGCTGTCCGGGTTGCCCTCGATGTCCAGCATCCGCCCGTCGCGGTGGTAGACCAGCGTCGAGCACCCGACCGCGCAGTACGGACACACGCTGACCGTTTTCTTGACGCCAGGATCGTTAATCCGGGCTTTGAGGTTCCGGGTCGCCGGGCTCACCGGGTGCTCTACCGTGGTGCCGACGTGGTTCTTGATCTTGGTCCACAAACTCTCGGCGTCTGTTACCTTCAGAAACACTTTGCTCTCCTATCCCGCATAAACCTGGCACTCTCGTTAGCGGCGCCGGTAAACATGATCCCCATCATTTCACGTTCTGCGCCCATAGTTCCTTTTTACCGCGTTTGGACGGTTTCTATGCAGTATACGCTCCGGAAGATTACTCCGCAAAGCCGTGTATCCCCGTTTCGCCAGGACGGTTGCCGGTGAATTACACATCTGGTACGGTGTTTGCGATAACGATAGGGGTGTCGGGAAAGGAGTGTTACAGGGAATACTCGTCGGATCAGCCGTCTTCCGTCACTGCGGTACGGAAGACTAACAAGCATAAACTGCGGACTAATCAAGGAGTAAACCAGTGGCGGATAACAAGATAGTGACCTATCAGGGACCGGGAGAGGTATCGGTAGAGGACACCGAGTACCCGAAGCTCGAAGTACCACAGGAAGTCGCGGACGCGATGGGCATGAGCGTGGCGGCCCCGCACGCGGCGATACTTGAGATCGTCTCGACTAACATCTGCGGTTCGGACCAGCATATGGTGCGGGGGCGGACGACCGCGCCGGTCGGCCAGACGCTCGGGCACGAGATCACGGGCAAGGTCGTTGAGATGGGCAGCGACGTCCAGTTCATCAAAGAGGGCGACATCTGCTCGGTGCCGTTCAACATCGCCTGCGGCCGGTGCCGCAACTGCCGGGAGCGCCAGACCGGCGTGTGCCTCAATGTCAACCCGGCGCGCGCGGGCTCGGCCTACGGCTATGTGGACATGGGCGGCTGGAAGGGCGGCCAGGCCAACTACGTGTTGGTCCCGTTCGCGGACTTTAACCTCCTGCCGTTCCCGGACCCGGACCAGGCGCTAGAGAAGATCCTGGACCTCACCATGCTCTCGGACATCTTCCCGACCGGCTACCACGGCTGTGTCAAAGCCGGGGTTACGACCGGCTCGACGGTGTACGTCGCGGGCGCGGGTCCGGTCGGTCTTGCAGCGGCGTACTCGGCCCAGATACTCGGAGCGGCGGTCGTTATCGTCGGCGACCTGAACGACCAGCGGCTAAACCAGGCCCGCACCTTCGGCTGCGAGACGATAAACGTCGGCGAGGACACGCCGATAGATGAGCAGATCGCGGGCATCGTCGGTATCCCAGAGGTTGACTGCGCCGTTGACGCCGTCGGCTTTGAAGCTACGGGGCACGGCTCGGACGCGGACGAGGCCCCGGCGGTGGTCCTGAACTCCATCCAGGCCATAACGCGGGCCGGCGGTTCTCTAGGCATCCCGGGCCTCTACGTGACCGGCGACCCGGGGGCTGCCGACCCGGACGCCCAGGAGGGTACGCTCAAGATAAACTTCGGCCTCGGCTGGGCCAAGAGCCACGCGTTCTACACCGGCCAGTGCCCGGTCTTGCAGTACAACCGCGAGCTTATGATGGCGATCCTCAATGACAAGGCCCACATCGCCGACGCCGTAAACGCCACGGTCATCGGCCTCGAAGACGCCCCGCAGGGCTACCAGGACTTCGACAAGGGCGCGGCCGAGAAGTTCGTCCTCAACCCGAACGGTTACATAAACGCCTAGCAAAGCTGTAGATAGCTGCGAGTTAAGAGAGGCCGGGTATTCCCCGGTCTCTCTTTTTGTATCAGAAGCTCTTGCGTCGCTGTTATCATCTACGTAGAGTTGCTTTTCGCGGAAGGAAGGTCGTGGAGACGATAAAAAGCCCGGCGGAACAGAAAGTTCTCCTGAGCAATGTTAGCTGGGAGACCTACGAACGTCTGCTAGAAGACCATTTGGATAGCAGCGTACCGCGCTTTACCTACGACCGGGGTATGCTGGAGATCTTGAGCCCTTCACCGGAACATGAAAAGCTGAACCGCCACATCGCCCAACTCGTCCTGGCCGTCACGGAGGAGATGGATATAGAAGCTCAAGACCTCGGCTCCACGACCTTCCGGCGTGAAGACCTCGAGCGCGGCTTCGAGCCGGATTCTTGTTTCTACATCCAGAATGAAGAGAAGATTCGCGGCAAAGACCGGATCGACCTGATCGTTGACCCGCCGCCGGACCTGGTTATAGAGGTGGACATCACCAGCCCTTCGGTGAACAAGCTCCCCATCTACGCCCGGCTAGGAGTCCCCGAGATCTGGCGCTACAACGGAAGAGATCTAAAGGTTTTGCGTCTCGAAAACGACGGCTACGTCGAGGTCTCCGAGAGCATCACTTTGTCTCCTCTTAAAAGCACCACTCTCTCCGAGCTCGTGGAGCGGAGCAAGTCGCTGAGACGCACGGTCTGGCTCCGAGAGGTCCGCGATGCGGCGCGGGAGCATTCCGGCTAGGTTACTCGCCGCGCCGGACCTGGTAGCCGATCTCCTGTAGCTGCGCCATCAGCCACAGCTCGGCGGACTCCTCGTCCTCTGCACCGAGATACCTCAGCGGCACACTCATCGTCTGCTCGACGCCGCGTCCCCCGAAGCGGATACTGATGCGCTCCGCGTCCCGATCCACGATTGCTTCCGGGTAGCGAGTCACATTCGGGAGTCCCACGAGCCTCATCTACAGCGCCTCCATGAACCATGATGCTAACACGGACGGTGGTAGACTCGGGGAAATTAGCGGAGAGTAGGGAGCGTAGAATCGGATGTTGGAAAAGCCGAACGTAAAGCGGCGCGGCAGCAAGACCCGCACCCGGGTCCGGGTGGTGGAAGACGGCCGGATGCGGGTGCGGCCGGACACGCTGGCTACCGAAGAGCCGATGGAGATACGTCTGATCTCCGGCGGAAAGCGCCAGACGGTCGCGGTGACCATGCGGACTCCCGGCGCGGACTTCGAGCTTGCCGCCGGCTTTCTCTACGGCGAAGGCATTATCACCTCGCGGGAAGAGGTAAAGAAGATCAGCTACTGCGTAGACCGAACGGTCGCCGAAGAACAACTCTTTAACATCGTCAACGTGGAACTTTCCGGTGGCAAAGAGTACGACTTGCGCTCCCTGGACCGCCACTTCTACACCACGAGCGCCTGCGGCGTCTGCGGCAAGGCCAGCCTGGAGCAACTGGAACTCCGTGGCTGCCCGGTGGTCTCTCCCGGCCCGGAGGTAACACCGGAGATCATCTACTCGCTCCCCGGTAAGTTGCGGGAAGCCCAGGGCCTCTTTGACGCGACCGGCGGCCTCCACGCCGCGGCGCTCTTCGACGCGGAGGGTGAGCTCGTAGCACTCCGGGAGGACGTCGGGCGTCACAACGCGACCGACAAGCTCGTCGGGTGGGCGCTTATGGAGGGTAAGCTGCCGCTCGGCGGCCACGTCGTCATGGTCAGCGGCCGCAGCAGCTTTGAAATATTGCAGAAGTGCCTTACCGCCGGGGTGCCCATCGTGTGCGCCATCTCCGCGCCCAGTAGCCTCGCCGTGGACGTCGCCCGCGAGTTTGGCATGACGCTCGTGGGTTTCCTGCGCGACAAACGGTTTAACGTCTACAGCGGTAGTGAAAGAGTTTACGTTATGTCCTGATCGGGGATAATAAGAGGCTGTTAAACCGGATCCGGGCTGCCCGTTGCCGGCAAGGGAATAGAAGGAGGCATAGAAGGTCTAGCAGCCCGAGAGGTGTGGACTATTTTTCGGGAGAGGAGAAAGGCTTTTGGCAAGTCAGTCAGCAAGTCAAGAAACACCCAACAGGACGATAATAGCCGTCGCAGGTGTGATAATGCAGGTAGCGCTCGGCGCAGTCTATGCGTGGAGCGTTTTCCGGACGCCGCTAACCGAGCAATATAATGCTTCGGTAACCGCGGTCAACACCACGTTCAGCATTACAATCCTTACCCTCGGTTTCGCGGCGTTTCTCGGTGGGTTGTGGATGCGGTCTTCGGGGCCCCGGATGGTAGCCATTACGGCGGCGGTCTTCTACGGCGGCGGGGTATTTCTGTCGAGCTTCGCCGGAAACAGCTTAGGCCTTCTGTACATAACTTACGGCCTTTTAGGGGGCATCGGCATCGGGCTCGGGTATATCGTGCCGGTCGCCACGCTCATCAAGTGGTACCCGGATAAGCGGGGATTTATAACCGGGGTCGCCGTGGCCGGCTTCGGGGCCGGAGCCCTGGTGCAGACGCTTATCGCGAGTGCCATCCTCAGCGCGGGCCTAAACGTGTTCACGACGTTCGGCGTACTCGGGGTTATCTACCTGATCCTGGTCGCGGGTGCGGCCATGTTTATGAAGAACCCGCCGGAGGGCTATAGCCCGGGACGGTTGCAGGAATCGGGTGGAGGTGGATCCTCTGAAGAGAATTACAGCCTGGGCGGTGCCCTGAAGACCTGGCAGTGGTTTGCGCTGTGGGCGCTGCTGTTCTTGAACGTGACCGCGGGCATCTCCATTATCGCGGAGGCTGAGCCGATGGCTGGGGCGATCACCGGGGTTGGTGGCACTGTTGCGGCTAGCCTGGTCATCCTGATCTCGGTCGGCAACGCCCTCGGGCGGTTTTTCTGGGCCTGGTTCTCGGACGCCATAGGCCGCAAGTGGGTGTTCTTCACGATGTTCGTTTTGCAGGCCGTATTGTTCCTGCTGCTGCCGATAGTAGGGGCATTCTTCTTGCTGGCTATCCTCGCCATTATCATAGTCTCCTGCTACGGCGGAGGTTTCGGAGCGATGCCGTCCTTTGCCGCTGACTACTTCGGATCGCGGGACGTGGGTACCATCTACGGCCTGATGCTGACCGCGTGGGGCTTTGGCGGCGTGCTCGGACCGCTGTTGATCTCGTCTATCCTCGACGCTACCGGCAGCTACACGCTGGCGTTCTACATCATCGCCGGGATCATGGTCGTGAGCGCCGTGCTCGCCTTTATAGTCCAGCCCCCGGCGGGCCAGAAAAAAGCTTCGCGGGTTTCATAGACCAGCATAAGGCCTCATTCACAGGCCCTCGACTCTATAAAGTCGGGGGCTTTTTCTCGCCTGGCGAACCTCCTCTTCTGCTATTGACCTCCGCGTATATATGCACTAGAGTGCGCGCTAATTTGCAGGGAAAGTAAGCCTCGTAGGGGTTACGGGCTGTAGCGATAGGGGAAGGGAGTGTTTGTGGAGCAGGACAGGGAGTGGGTGCGGCTGGAGCGCACCAGTGCTTTCCGGGAACTTATCCAGAAAAAGAAAGCTTTTATTATCCCGGCGACGATATTCTTTATGGTCTTCTATTTTACGTTGCCGGTACTGACGGCTTTTACGACGGTACTGAACGCAAACGCGTTCGGGCCTATTAGCTGGGCTTACGTTTACGCGTTCGCGCAGTTCATAATGACCTGGGGGCTCTGTCATTTGTATCTGGCCCAGGCGAACAAGTGGGACGACCTGGTAGACCAGGCACGCCGAGAAGCGGCTAAAGGCGAAGAGGAGGCGTAGGGGTGCAGATAGAAGCTTTTATACTCTTTGCGGTAATCATCGCCATTACGCTGGCTATTACCTTCTGGGCGGCGAAGAAGAACACCGGCACTAGTTCTCACTACGTCGCGGGCGGGCAGTTAACGGGCTGGCAGAACGGGTTGGCAATCTCCGGGGACTACCTCTCGGCGGCGTCTTTCCTGGGTATTGCCGGGGCCATCGCGCTTAACGGGTTCTCCGGGTTCTACCTGTCTATAGGTTTCCTGGTCGCATACTTGGTGGTTCTGTTGCTCGTGGCCGAGCCGCTCAGAAACCTCGGTAAGTTCACGCTGGCGGACATGCTCACGGCCCGATTCAACCGCCGGGGGGTGAGGGCGGCGTCGGCACTGAACACGGTAATAATTAGTCTGTTCTACATGATCGCCCAGCTCGTCGGCGCGGGGTTTCTGATCGGGCTTCTGACGGGCCTTCCATTCTGGTTGTCGGTGCTTGTCGTCGGCGTCTTGATGACAGTCTACGTGACGGCCGGCGGCATGGTGGCGACGACCTGGATCCAGATCACGAAAGCCGTGCTCCTGATCATTGGGACGATAATCCTGACGATCTTGGTTCTGGCCCAGTTCAACTTCAACCCGATAGCGGTCTTTAGCGCGGTCCAGAACGACGTCGGACGGGAAGCGGTTATCCCGGCGGCACCGAGCGGGCTCGTCTCCGGGCTCGACACCATTTCGCTAAACATCGCGCTGGTCTTGGGTACGGCAGGTCTGCCGCACATTCTGATCCGCTTTTTCACGGTCCCGGACGCTAAGACGGCGCGGCGCTCGATCATCACCGCTACCTGGATCATCGGCGGGTTTTACCTTCTGACACCGATCATCGGCTACGGTGCTACGCTCCTGGTCGGCCGGGAGGCTATATCAGCGGCTAGTGAGGCGGGTAACCTCGCCGCCCCGCAGCTCGCCGGGGCGCTCGGCGGACCGCTGCTCCTGGCGTTTGTCTCGGCGGTCGCGTTCGCGACCATCGTCGCGGTGGTCGCCGGGCTCGTGATCGCTGCCTCCGGTGCCTTTGCCCACGACTTCTACACCCACGTGATCCGCGGCGGAGAAGCGTCCGAGGAGGAGCAGTTTAAAGCCGCCCGGTACACGTCTCTCGGTATCTCTGTCGTCTCCATACTCATAGCGCTCGGCGCCCAGAACCTGAATGTGGCGTTCCTCGTGGCCCTGGCCTTCGCCGTCGCCGCGAGCGCCAACGTACCGGTAATTTTGCTGCTCATCTTCTGGAAACGCTTTAACACCACGGGAGCCATAACCGGCATGCTCACCGGCCTCATAGTAGCCGTGGGGCTCGTCCTTATCAGCCCGAACGTACTGGGTCCAGATGGGATCATAACGGGCGTAGATCCGCTAATAGAGTTCACGAGCCCGGCGATATTCTCGGTCCCGGCAGGCTTTCTGGGCTGCTTCCTCGGGACTATCCTCGGCGGCCGGGGAGCGCGCGAGGAGCGCGAGCAAGGACTGCAGGTCTCGTACGATGAGATCTACGTCCGCGCGAACACCGGCCTTACCGATATAGAGGAGGAACTGGAGCAGGCCGCGGAGGAACCGCAGCGCCGGTAGACATATATCAAGCATGTTCGCGAGAGTCCTCAACTGGTGACGAGGCTCTCGCGAACATAGGGATCTTCCCTCCAAACAACTCAGGTTTACGGTAGAGAAGAAGCCCCAAGAAGCGGGTTTTACCCGACGGAACTCGGTATGATAAACAACGTATTGCAAGGGTAAGAGGGAAAGGAGAACTAAATGAGTGACGGACAAGATATAGCCTCCCGTACGTATCCGCCGCCGGAGGAGTTCGCCCGGCAGGCCAACGTCACGGATTCTTCGGTCTACCAGAAGGCCGAGGAGGACTTCGAGGAGTTCTGGGCATCGTGGGCCAGGGAGTTGCACTGGTTCAAGGACTGGGACCAGACGCTGAAGTGGGAGCCGCCGTTTGCCGAGTGGTTCGTGGGAGGTAAGATCAACGCCGCCTACAACTGCCTGGACTACCATATCGAGCAGGGCCGGGGTGACAAGAACGCCCTGATCTGGATCGGCGACGAACCCGGTATGCGGAAGACCTACACCTACAACGAGCTGCTCACCGAAGTCAGTAAGTTCGCCAACGTTCTCAAGGACTTAGGCGTGCAGAAGGGCGACGGGGTCGCGATCTACCTGTCGATGGTCCCCGAACTCCCGATAGCGATGCTCGCCTGCGCCAGAATAGGCGCGCCGCACTCGGTGGTCTTTAGCGCCTTCCAGCCGGGCCAGCTCACCGACCGCATCAACGACATCGAAGCTAAAGTGTTGGTCACGGCCGACACCCCGCCCCGCGGCGGCCGCAAGACGCCGCTCAAGGAGAACTCCGACGAGGCTCTCCAGGACGCCCCGAGCGTCGAGAACGTCGTGGTAGTCCGGCGGACCGGCGACGAAGTCCCGATGCAGGAGGGCCGCGACCACTACTGGGATGAGCTTGCGGCGAACATCTCCGAGGAATGCCCGGCAGAAGAGTTGGACGCTGAGGACATGCTATACGTGCTCTACTCGTCGGGTTCGACCGGCAAGCCGAAGGGCATCGAGCACCACGTCGGCGGCTACCTGACGCAACTCCGGGCGACCATGCAGTGGGTCATGGACGCCAAGGAAGACGACATCTTCTGGTGCACGGCGGACATCGGCTGGGTTACCGGGCATTCCTACCTGGTCTACGGACCACTCGTCGCCGGCATGACCACGGTGCAGTACGAGGGTACGCCGACCTACCCGGAGAACGACCGGCTGTGGCAGATAGTAGAAGACCTCGGGGTCACGCACTTCTACACGGCGCCCACGGCCATAAGGGCGCTCCGGAAGATGGGGACCGAGCCGATAGACAAGCACGACACGTCGTCTCTGAGGCTTCTCGGGACGGTGGGAGAGCCGATCAACCCGGACGCCTGGGTCTGGTACTACGAGAACATCGGCAAGGAGCGCTGCCCGATAGTAGATACCTGGTGGCAGACGGAGACGGGCGGCATTATGATCTCCGGGCTGCCCGGTATAACGACCATGAAGCCCGGCAGCGCCTCACACCCGTTCCCCGGCATCTTCCCCGGACTCTGGGACGAGGAGATCGAGGAGTTTATCGAGGGGGCCGGCAGCGGGGCACTGACCATAAACAAGCCCTGGCCCTCGATGCTCCGGAATCTCTATAAGAGCCCCGAGCGGTACCGGGAGGAGTACTTCTCGGCGATATCCGACGAGATCTACTATGTCGAGGATGGGGCCAAGCGCGACGAAGACGGTTACTACACCATAACCGGCCGCATCGACGACGTGCTAAATGTCTCGGGCCATAGGCTCTCCACCGTCGAGATAGAGAACGCGCTCGTCTCCCACGAGGGTGTGGTCGAGGCGGCGGTCATCGGTCGGGACGACGAGGACAAGGGGCAGGCACCGGTGGCGTTCGTGATCCTCCACAGCGAGGAGGAAGACAAGTACAACGAGGAGTACGAAAAGGCACTCATAGACGCGGTCTCCCAGAAGGCCGGTAAGATCAGCCGCCCGGATAGAGTATTCGCCGTGGCGGACCTGCCAAAGACCAACTCGGGTAAGATCATGCGCCGCCTCCTCCAGAACATCTCCCAGAACGAGCAACTCGGAGATACCTCGACCCTCGCCGACCCGTCCGTCGCCGAGACCATCCAGGAGCAGACCCAGGAGCAGATGTCGTAGGAAAGATCCAGGTTTTCTCAAAGGAGCGGGGGCTTTTAAAGCCCCCGTCTTTTGCTACCAGCTTGTAGGAACGACGGTAGCTACACCCAGATGTCCGAGGTCACGTCGCCGCCGGGGTAGCGCATCTCGTGGGCGCGGGCGGGACCGGCGGGCTCCTCGCCGAAGTCTACAAAGAAGTCCTTGTCTATTTCCATGCCGCCGTTCTCGGTGTCGCACTCTATCTTTAACATGTACGAACCTTCTTCAGCCATCTTTGGGTAGAACTGGTTGTCCCAACTGCTAAACAGCGAGCTTGTCACGTACAGACGCTTACCGTCGAGGGATAGCTGGAGCATCTGCGGGCCGCCCTCCAGCTTGCGGCCTCTCATCTCTTCGCCCTTGCCTAACAGGCCGCCGCACCAGACCTGACCGGTGAGCCGAGGGTTCGCGGGGTCGGAGATGTATGCGCCCGGAGCGCTGTGCCGCCAAGATCAGGAACCGGCGAGACCGGCTCTCGTCGCCGTGGCACGAACTGCACGCGTTCCAGCCGGAGTGGTGCAGCTCGTCACCCAAGTTCGGCATCGGGGTGCGGTGGATTACCTGCGAGTAGGTCTCCGAGTCCGGGTCTACATCCACCGTAGCCAGGTAGTCCGGCTCCTCGATATCGGTCCCGACGTAGAGCGCGGCGGTGTACAGTACCTTCTCCGGCTCCGCCCGCATCGCCTCCTCGGGCGTCGCGTAACCCGGCCCGCAGCAAGTATCTTCCATAGATATGTTCTGTTGGTTTTCAGGCATGTCATCTTCCTCTCACGAAGCTTTCCCAGAGAGTATTTTATTAGAGACTGACGTAAGGTACGGGAAATTCTGAGGAGCAGAAGATGGAGATAAGCGTCCGCCACGCCGAGCCGGAGGACTACGAAGCTTTACACCGGATCTTCAGCGGTCCGGTAGCGGTAGCCGGCACGCTCCAGCTACCGCTGCCGGCACGCGAGGTGTGACGCAAACGCCTCGCGGAACCGCAGGACGGCGTCTACTCGCTGGTCGCCCGCGTAGACGGCGAGGTCGTCGGAGATTTGGGTCTGGAGACGTTTCCTACCAACCCGCGCATCCGGCACACGGGGCGTATCGGGATGGCGATACGCGACGACTGGCGGGGAGAGGGCGTCGGCTCGGCACTCTTGGAGGCGGCGCTATACCTGGCGGAGAACTGGCTCGCCCTGACGCGCATCGAACTTACCGTTTACACGGACAACGAGGCCGGTATTGCCTTGTATAAAAAGTTCGGCTTCGAGATTGAAGGGATCCACCGCCACTACGCTTTCCGCGATGGCTCCTATGCCGACGCCTGCTCGATGGCCCGTATCCGGGGCTAGTCTTCGTCCACGGTAGCGGCTACCCGGATCTCGACGTTGCCCTTAAGGGCGTTGGAGACGGGGCAGATCCGGTGCGCCCGTTCGGTAGCTTCTTTGAATTCTTTCTCGCTCAGGCCCGGCACCCGGCCCCGAACTTCGAGGTTTACGGTGGTGATCCTGAACCCTTCTTCCGCCTGGTCGAGAGTGCAGGTAGCGCCAACGTCCAGCTTCTCCGGTGGCGTCCCGGACACGTCGAGGACGACCGAGAGCGCCATGGCGTAGCAGGAGGCGTGAGCCGCGGCGATAAGCTCCTCCGGGCTGGTGCTACCCTCGGCGGCTCCGGTACGCGAAGCCCAGGTAACCGGGACCTCACCTAGCATCCAGCTTCCCACCGTGAAGCTTCCGTTGCCTTCCTCTAAAGTTCCGTTCCACACGACCTCGGCGCTGCGCTGCGCGATCGCCATCTACCCCTCCTATATGCTCTATCGACGCATGGTACTCATATTAACAGAACTAGCGGCTTTCGGCGGCTTCTTCTAGTTTGCTCCGGTGGGTTGCGGGCTTTTTGAGCTTTACTTTGGAGGTGTCCGTGATCCTGCCGTCAAACAGGAACGCTGTCTGGCGCAGGGAGGATTCGAGGTCGAACGGGTCGAGCGCCGAGGTGGTGTCGCGCGGAATCACTACCCTGTACCAGCGCAGCGCAGCGCTTGCGGCGGTGTAGTGAACGCAGATGTTCGCCACCGTGCCGCAGATGAGCAGCGTATCGACGCCCCAAAGCCGCAGGAAGTGGTCGAGGTGGGTGCCGTAGAAGGCGTCGTAGCGGACTTTCTCTATGACGACCTCGCTATCTCGCGGAGAGAGTTCGTCGACTATCTGCCAGCCCCAGCCGCCCTTGCGGGCATGTTCCGGCCAGATCTCCCACTCCGGGTCGCCGTCGCCGTGGGTGTCTTGAGAGTAAACGATTTTCATCCCCGACTCCCGCGCGAGCGAGAGTAGCTCTTGTATCCGGGGGATGGTGCCCTCCGCGTCCGGCACCCGCAGGCTGCCACCCTCTTTCACGAAGTCATTTTGCATGTCTATAACGAGTAGCGCGGTCCTCTCCGGGTCCAGCCGGACCTCGCCGTGAACTTCGTACTCCGGCACTTCGACGGTCTTCAGCATGTACGCATCCTTTCTCTAGAGATCCCCACCGGATTCTACCGTCCGAGCCCCGGTAACCGTTAGAATCTCACCTGATGAGCGAGAAACGACAGCGGCCGGAAAGCCAGAAGCGTGCAAAGCGTCTGCGGGACGACTACCCCGCCCGGGAAGCGCTGCGCGACAAAATAGACCGCTACCTCGACATCCCGCTGGCCCTGGCTTCCCTGCTGGTACTCCTGATCATCGTGATACAACTCAGCGGAGAGTTGGTTGAGCCGTGGCGCAGCCGGCTGGACGTTGCGGCGTGGGTGCTGTGGGGAATCTTTGCCCTGGAGTTCGCGGTCAAGTTCGCACTCGCGCCGGTAAAGCGCCACTACTTAAAGAACCACTGGCTCGACGCCCTGATCGTGCTGCTGCCGTTTCTGCGCTTTCTGCGCATCGCGCGGGTATTGCGGGCCACGCGGGCGGTGCCGGTATTCCGGTTGCTGGTGCTTGGCGGGCGGAGTTCGAGTTCGGCGCTCATACTCTTGCGGCGCCGCAGGCTCGGTCAACTAGCCTTAATCTCCGTTGTAGTCGTCCTGATCGCCGCTTCTGGAGTGTTCCTGTTGGAGGCCGGAAGACCGGACAGCAATATAGAAGGCTTCGGGGACGCACTGTGGTGGTCGGCGACCACGCTCACCACCGTCGGCAGCGGCCTGGAACCCGTCACGGTCGGCGGCCGGATCCTCGCCTTCGCCCTGATGCTCTACGCCGTCGGGATATTTTCGTACTTCGTCGCCTCCATAGCCTCCGTCCTGGTCGGCATAGACGCCCAGAAACCGCCGGAAGACGAAAATAAAGAAGGCATTACGCTAAACGAGAAAGAGCTTGAGACCTTGCGCTCCATCCTAAAGAAGTCGGACCGGTCCTGAACTAGCACGTCAGCCGGTCAGCACTTCAGCTTGTCAGCAAAAGCAAAAAGCTGACGAGCCACCGAAGGCGGCGGGCTGACTCGCTGACAAGCTGTCAACGCCGGTAGGAACGCCAGCGCAGGAACAGGTAGACGGCTGCCGCGGCCAGTCCCAGGGCGACGGCGTAGTCCAGGTAGTGTAGATAGGAGCCGACCTCTCCCCAGTTGTTACCGAGGACGTAGCCGAGGTACGTCAGGGCAAATATCCAGGGCACGCACCCGGCAAGGGTGTAGAGCGTAAACTTGGTGAAGTTCATCCTGGCGATACCGGCCGGAAACGAGATGAACGTGCGGACGGCGGGCAGCACCCGCCCCACGAGCACCGCGAGCTCCCCGTACTTCTCGAACCAGGCTTCGGCGCTGTCGAGGTGCTTCTCCCGGACCCCGACGTAACGGCCGTAGCGGACCCAGATCTCCCGTCCCCCTTTGAGCCCTATAAAGTAGGCGATCCAGGATCCCGCGATGTTCCCGGCGACCCCGGCGGCCACGACCGCTATAAAACCCATCCGGCCGGCCGAGACAAGATAACCGGCAAAAGGTTGTATGGCCTCGCTCGGGATCAAGACTCCCGTACTCTCCAGCGTCATGAGCCCGAAAACCGCAAAGACCCCGTAGCCACCGATGGTACCCGTGACCCAATCTACGAGCGGCTGTAAGATAGATTCGAGCACTGCTGGAAAGTACTACGCGGGCCGGGGTATTTCTAGTATCCGGCTCTAAAGAAGTAAACTTAGCGCCGGACTTAATGTTAGTGTTACGTATCGACTTTTAGCGCACGGAAGGTAGAACCCGGTTTGGAGCTTATACACAACGCCGTCGACTGGATGCTGTCCTGGTCGGTATCCCCCTACGCGGTAGTCGCGCTATTCATCTTCGCGTTCTGGGAGTCCAGCTTTTTCCCGCTGCCACCGGACCCGCTGCTCATCGCGATGGCCGTCGCCCAGCCGGACAACGCACTCTACTATGCCGCCGTCTGTACCGCGGCTTCCGTGCTCGGGGCGGGACTGGGGTACTTTATTGGGGTGAAGGGCGGACGGCCGCTCGTGGAACGTTTTTTCAAGCGGGATAAGCTAGAAGCCGCCGAAGGACTCTACCAGAGCTACGACGTCTGGGCGGTCGGGGCCGCGGCGCTTACCCCCATACCATTCAAGGTATTTACCATAACGGCCGGGGTCGCGAAGATTAACCTCCCGCGCTTTTTTCTGGCCTCGGTAATCGGGCGCGGGACCCGGTTTTTCGCCGTCGGGATAGCGGTGTATTTCTTCGGGCCGTCGATCCAGCGGGCCATCGACCAGTACTTCGAGTTGTTTACTATAGGTTTCCTGGTCCTAATAGTGGCCGGTTTCCTCGCCATCCGCTACGCCGGTCTCCTTTTCGGACGCAAGAAGGATACTCCTGAAGAACGCGAGATCATCGACTAGTCCAAGCTCCCGCCGGGTAGGTAAGCGCCGTGGGATTTTTCGACTCATTCGTCGAGTGGCTGATATCTTGGGCGGCTTCGCCGTTTGCGCCCCTGGCCCTGTTCGCGGCGTCGTTTATCGACTCGGTCCTGATCCCGATCCCCCCGGAACCGCTGCTCGTGGCGATGGCGGTCGCCCAACCGGCTTTCTCTATACCCTACGCCGTCCTCGCGACGGTCGCCTCGGTGCTCGGGGCGACACTCGACTACTTTATCGGTCTTAAAGGCGGCCGTCCGCTGGCCGAACGTTTCGTAAAGAAGGAGAGCCTCCGGGCAGCGTCCGAGTTCTACCGCCGCCACGACGTGTGGACCGTAGGACTCGCGGCTTTCACCCCGCTGCCGTACCCGGTATTCGCCCTGGCCGCCGGGGTCGCGCGCCTAGAGGCCCGGCGGTTTATCCTGGCCTCGCTCGCCGGCCGCAGCGCGCGCTTTCTCTCGATAGGGGTCGCGGTATATCTGTTCGGCGAGGAGATACAACGCTTTCTGGAGAAGTACCTCGGGCTGGCGACCGCCGTCCTCGGGGCGGTAATTATCGCGGCCTATATAGCTCAAAGAATTCTGGAACGCCGCCTGGAGAAGCGGGGCCGCTCGGAAGGGGAATAGGACTTCCCGTCAGGCTTTGATCTTACCCGACGGTTTCCGGCGGATGAGGGGTAGTACCTCCCCGATCAGGAGTCCGGAGAGGATCAGGGCCGCCCCAACGAGCTGGACCGCGAGCAGCCGGTCGCCGGCCAGCCAGTAGCCGAAAAGTGCCGCGAACACCGGCTCCAGCGTCAGGATAACGGCGGTCCGGGCCGCCGGGATGCGCTGCTGGACGTAGGTCTGGACGTAGAACGCCCCCGCGGACGCCACGAGCCCGGTCAAGAGCAGCGCGAACCACACGCTCGCGGGCGGCAGCGCAACCTCCCCGAAAAGCGGCCACACGACAAAGAACAGCGCCGCCATCGAGAGCATCTGGGCGGCGGCGAGACCGAGGGCGTCGTAGTCCCCGGCGTAGTGGGAGAGCAGCACGATGTGTATCCCGAGACACAGCGCGCAGAGCAGCATGAGTACATCCCCAACCGGTATCCCCGAGGGGCTATACCCGGCGAGCAACACGAGTCCGGCGACGCTTAGAGCCACCGCGATAGTGACCTGCCGCGAAGGGCGCACTCCGAAAAATATCCTGTCGGTCAGCGGGGCAAAGACCACGAAGAGCCCGGTTATAAGTCCGGCGTTGGTCGGTGTGGTGTAGAGTAGTCCGAGCGTCTGGAACAGGTAGGCCAGGGCGAGCACGACGCCGATACCGCCGCCCACGAGGAGCGTCCGGCGTGAAACGCGGGCCGGGCTCGCGAGGACGGGAGCGAGGGCCGCAGCCCCGAGCCCGAAGCGGACGGCCAGAAAGCCGAGCACGCCGTAGACGTCGATGGCGTCCTGGACTACGACAAAGGTCCAGCCCCAGACGATGGTTACCCCGACGAGCAAGAAAGAATAAACTAGTCTCATGACCACCATTCTAGGGTAGACGGCCGGGCTTGGACCGAAAGGGGCGTATGTGGCGGAGTGCACGACTGCCGATGGATACATCTACTACCAGGACCGGGGAGAAGGTCCGGGCGACCCGGTAGTCCTGCTGCACGCGTTTCCCCTGAACGGCAAGATGTGGGAGCCGCAGGTAGACTTCCTCTCCGGCTCTCGCCGCGTTATCGTCCCGGACTACCCGGGCTTCGGGCGCTCCCCGCACGCCCCGGCCCAGCCGGACGTCGACTACTACGCCGCTGAGATCCAGAGTCTCCTGGACCGTTTAGGGTTAGAGCGGGTGGTGCTCGGCGGTATCTCGATGGGCGGGTATGTCGCCTTTGCAGCCCTGCGGCTTTTCCCAGAGAGGATATCCGCTCTGCTGCTCGCGAACACCCGCCCGGACGCCGACAACGCGGACGCTCGCGAAGCCCGGAACACCGCTGTCCGGCGCGTCGCCGAGGAGGGAGTCGAGGTACTGCCGGCGCTCCAAATGGAGCGTCTCCTCTCCGAAAACACCCGCGAGAAAAACCCGCGGCTCGTCGAACGGGTGCGGAACCTGATGCTCGAAAGCTCCCCGGACGGGGTGGTCGCGGCACTCGGGGCCTTACGCGAGCGCCCGGACGTAACCGGGCTACTCCCTGGGATAGGAGTCCCGACCCTGGTTATTGGAGGGGAGGAAGATGACATCTCGAATCCGGAGATCATGGGAGAGATGGCGGATAGCATACCGGACGCCCGCCACGTCACCCTCTCCGGGGCCGCACACCTCTCGAACCTCGAAGCACCCGCGAGGTTCAACGACGCTCTGGGCGAATTCCTGGCGGGGATCAGATAGTTTTTCGGGTGGTACCGCTCGGGTAGAATTCAATCCGTGACCAGCATCCTGCACACCTCGGACCTCCATTTCGGGCGTCCGGCGGTCGCCGAGCAGCTAGAGTCCCTGAAAAGCAGCATAAAGTCGCTCGCCCCGGACGCGGTCGCGGTCTCCGGCGACCTCACGCAACGGTGCTCGCCCGCGGAGTTCGAGCAGGCGCGGCGGTTTCTGGACGTCGCCCGAAAGACAGCGCCGGTGATCATGATACCGGGCAACCACGACGTCCGGTGGCTCGGGGCGGTCGCGCGGAACCTCGGCGTTATGCGCCGCCGGGCGCACGAGTACAAGTACTCGCGCTACGCCCGGTATATCTCTCCCGACCTGAACCCTTCGCTGAAGGTTCCGGGGGCGGTCATAGCTGGTCTAAATACGGCGCACGGCATCACGCGGGGCTCCATAACCCGGCGGGTACGGGACCTCGGTGTGATCGGGTACGTAAAGCACCGGGACCTCTTGAAGGTCGAGCAAGTTTTTGCGAAAGCCGATACCGGGGCCATCCGGGTAGTCATGATCCACCACAACCCGATAAGGGGCGAGTCTACCGGCCGCCACGGGCTCGCCAACACCCGCGAGGCTCTCCGCTCGTTCGCGGCTCTGGGCACCGAGCTGATCCTCTGCGGCCACGACCACCAGGAGGCGGTCCACACCGTAGAAGAGACGGCCCCGGGGCTTGTGATCTCGACCGCCGGGACGATCTCCAACCGGGTTCGCGCCGGACGGCCCTCAAGCTTCAACCTCGTCGAGACCAAGGAACGTGAGATCCGCATTACCACCTACGCCTGGCGAGACTCCCGAGGCTTTGTCCCCTCAAAGGAGCGCGTCTTTCCCCGCGGATAGCCCCGGCGGTATAGAATATCTGTCTGTGACAGCGCCAGCTCACCGGAAAGGGCTTTCAGCATGTGGAGCAGACTGACCCGCGGCGGCGACGGCCTCCCGCGCGAAAAGGTCGACGCTATCGTACGCCTGATCGACCAGTACCTCGCCGAGGAAGCGGAACTCCGCAACCTCCAGTCAGATAAACAAACCATCCACCCCAGAGACCTCCCGCCAAACAAACGCGAATCCCTTATAGCGGAGATCTCCAACATCCTCAGCGATACCCGCAAGCGCTGACTGGAAAGACCGCCCGCACCCGCTGAACACTCCACTACCATCTTCTATATAGGGTAGGGGGGTATGCTATAGTTTAGAAACACATGTCCGGTAGCCGGCGGAGGTAGCGTGCGTGGAAAACAACGTTCGGAGCAGTAGAAGTGAGGGTAACGCGAACGTTACGTTGCCCGTGAGCGGACTGTCGTGCGCGAGCTGTGTCGGGAACGTGGAGAAGGCACTGTCGGGAGAGCCGGGGGTTGAGGATGCGAACGTCAACCTCGCTACCGGCAAAGCGACCGTGGCCTACGACCCGGAGGTAACCGGTCCCGGGAGACTCGCGGAGGCGGTCGAAGATGCCGGGTACGGCGTCGGGGTCGAGAACGCGAGCTTCGGGATCGTGGGGATGAGCTGTGCCGGTTGCGTATCCTCGGTCGAGGGCGCGTTGCGGGAGATGCCGGGGGTTACGGACGTGCACGTGAACCTTGCGACCGAGAAGGCCAGCGTGCGCTTTCTGGCCGGGACTACGAGCATCCGGGACCTGGAGAAGGCCGTCGAGGACGCCGGGTACGGGACCGTTACAGAAGATTCCCCCGAGGCCGACACTACGGACGATGCCCACGAAGAGGCGTACAAGGCTTTAAAGAAAGACTTTATCTTCGCGGCGGTTTTAACCATCCTCATACTCATTGGCAGTTTGCCGCACATGCTCGGCGTTACGATACCGCTGGCGTTGCCGGTACTGAACGTGGGGCTCTTGCTGCTCGCGACCCCGGTGCAGTTCTGGTCCGGGCGGAGGTTCTACAAGGGCGCGTGGGGGGCGCTCCGGCACGGGCAGGCGAACATGAATACCCTGGTCGTGGTCGGGACCAGCGCCGCCTACCTCTACAGCCTGGTCGCCACGGTAGCCCCGCAACTCTTTGCGGACGGGACGCGAGCCGGGGTGTACTTCGATACCTCGGCGGTCATTATTACGCTCATCCTGCTCGGACGCCTGCTGGAGATGCGGGCTAAAGGCCGGACCAACGAGGCTCTAAAGAAGCTCGCCGGGCTCGGAGCACGGGACGCCCGGGTAGTTAGAGGCGGCGAGGAGCTAGACGTCCCGGTAGAGGATGTTGCGGTCGGGGACGTGGTCGTCGTGCGGCCGGGCGAGAAGGTGCCGGTAGACGGGAGGGTCGTCTCCGGGGAGTCGGCGGTCGATGAAGCCATGATCTCCGGCGAGCCTATCCCGGTTACCAAGCGCGAAGGCGACGAGGTCGTTGGCGCGACCATCAATACCACCGGCTCCCTGCGTGTGGAAGCGACCAGGGTAGGTAGAGACACGGCCCTCAGCCGGATCATCTCGATGGTCGAGGAGGCTCAGGGCTCAAAAGCCCCGATACAGCGGCTCGCCGACCGGATAAGCGGCGTCTTCGTTCCGATAGTCCTGGTCCTCGCCGCCATCACCTTCGCCGTGTGGCTCGTATTCGGCCCGGAGCCGGCGTTCACGCTCGCGCTCCTGAACCTCGTGGCCGTGCTAATAATCGCCTGCCCGTGCGCCATGGGCCTCGCCACCCCGACCTCCATAATGGTCGGCACCGGGCGGGGCGCGGCCTCCGGCATTCTCATAAAAGGCGGCGAAGTCCTCGAAGAAGCCCACAAGCTCTCGACCGTCGTCCTGGACAAGACCGGCACCCTGACCCGCGGCAAGCCGCAGCTTACCGACGTGGTAGCCACGAACGGCCTCCCCGAAGACGAGCTTCTAAGCCTGGCCGCCGCCGCGGAAAAGGACAGCGAGCACCCACTGGGCGCGGCCATCGTCGCTGGGGCGGTCGAGCGCGGATTATCCCCCGACGGAGCCTCCGCCTTTGAGTCCGTGACCGGCTCCGGGGTCGCCGCCCGGGTCGGGGACCGCAAGGTGCTGGTCGGGAGCCGGCGCTTTCTGTCGGAGTCCGGTGTCTCGGAAAACGGGCTTTCTAGGGAATCTGAGGAGCTTTCCGGGCTCGGCAAGACGGCTGTGTTCGTCGCGGTTGACGGAAAACCTGCCGGGCTTCTGGCTGTGGCGGATACGGTGCGGGAGGAGTCGCGGGAGGCCGTGGAGCGGCTGCACGGCCTGGGGCTTGAGGTAGCCATGATCACCGGCGATGACCGCCGCACCGCGGACGCCGTGGCCCGCGAGCTAAACATCGACCGGGTACTCGCTGAGGTCCGCCCGGAAGACAAAGCCGCCGAAGTCGCCCGCCTGCAGGACGAAGGCAAAGTAGTCGGAATGGTCGGGGATGGCATAAACGACGCCCCCGCGCTCGCGAAGGCCGACGTCGGCATCGCCATCGGCACCGGCACGGACGTCGCGATGGAAGCCGGGGACATAACGCTCATATCCGGCGACGTGCGGGGCGTGGCCCGGGCCGTGGAACTCTCGAAGGCGACCATAAGAAACATCCGCCAGAATCTGTTCTGGGCCTTTGCCTACAACGTGTTGCTCATACCCGTGGCGGCCGGCGTTCTCTACCCGTTCTTCTCCGGCGGAACGGTCCCGGCGGCCCTGGAACCGTTCCTCGGGGAGTACGGTTTCCTGAACCCGATGCTGGCGGCGGCGGCGATGGCTCTATCGTCTGTTACCGTGGTCACCAACGCCCTCCGGCTGCGGAGAAAGGAGATCCAGTAGTGGAAAAAGAAGCATTACCAGGAGGAACTCCGCAGGAGCCTACCCCACACGGCTACATAAAAGCCGGCGACAAGGAGAAGCTCCAGCACCGCCTGCGGCGCATAGAAGGCCAGGTGCGAGGCATACAAAGGATGCTCGACGAGGACACTTACTGCGTGGACGTCCTGACCCAGCTAGCGAGCATCGTCTCCGCGACCGAGCGGGTCGCACTGCTGGTCCTCAAAGACCACACCGAGTACTGCGTCCGCCGGTCCATAGAAAACGGTGACGAAGCCGACGAGAAGATAGAGGAGCTTCTAACCGCCGTCGAACGCTTCCTGAAAGTATAGGAGTGTATGGCCGAGCGGGTTGGTACGACGCCATCACCAGCCGACGGACTGCAGCTTCGTCTCGTCGCTGAAGCCGAGCTACAGGCCAACAACCACGCGGCCATCTCGGCGTTATTGTGTGCCGCTTTCCCGGAGCACGCCGAGATCTTCCGTACTGCTTCGTGGTACGGCGGACGACCGGATCATCGTTTTGTGGCTGGAAGAGCCGGACGGCACCCTGGCGGCCCACCTGAACTTCGAGCGCCGCCTTATCGGTGTTGGCGACCGGGAAGTTCTGGTCGCCGGAGTAGGCGGGGTCCACACACCCTCAGCAGCGAGGGAAGGGGCTGGGACGGCGGTTGACAGCCGGGTTGCGGCACGTTCTGAGGGTGGAAACACCGGCCAGTTTCGGGTATCTGGGATGCCAGGAGGAGGTTGTCAAGTTCTACGAGCGCGTCGGTTGGCATCAAGTCTATCAAAAGGTTCAGGAGATCGACCCGAGTAGCGGGGAATGGACGGTCTCCGAAGGACCGACGCTGATCCTGCCAGCGACCGCACCACTAACGGACTGGCCTCGCGAGGGCAAGATCAATCTCCGCGGGATGTGGTGGTAGGCTTCTTCGTATCTTGAACTGAAAGTGTAACTTGGCGGACAGGGAAAAGCTTTTGGTCCGGCTCGCAGATTCTTTGTCTTAAATATCCTGGCTACAAACCGTTTTGGAAATAGGGGGTAGGGGTATACACTAGATGCTCTTGAAATAGATGCTGGAGGAAGTTTGTGGGCGGACAGTACGTAGTTTTGGGAGGGTTCTTGATCGTTGGTCTGACGGTCGGGGCTCTGTTCCTGATCTTCGGCCATCTTTTCCGTAGCCCGGTCCCGGAACCGAAAAAGGGCGACCAGTTCGAGGGCGGCGAGAAGCCTGCGTCGTTCGCGTGGGTGCAGTTCCACGCCCGGTACTACACCCTGGCCCTCCTTTTCCTGGCCTTCGACATGGAGATGGTCTACATGTATCCCTGGGCCGTGGTCTACACGTCGCTCGGGTTAAAGGCGCTCGCGGAGATGGGGATGTTCCTCGCGATCCTGTCCATCGGCATCGCCTACGCCTGGCGCGAGCGGGCGCTGGACTACTCGTAATGAACCTACTCCGGCGCATCCGGAGCGCGAACCTCAAGTTCTTCGAGTTCCCCGGTGGCGGCTACGCGCTAGAGACCCTCGGCCTCGACGCCGCGGCGCAGGATGTCGGTCTGGAGCAAGTCGCAAACCCTCGCCACGCCGACCTGCTACTCGTGCTCGGTCCGGTCCCGGAGGAGCTGCGGGAGCCGCTCTCGCGCGTCCACGCGGAGATACCCCGCCCCCACTACACGATAGCTCTCGGTTCAGGGGAGCTTCCGGTCCCCGTAGACGAGACCGCCGGGCTCGACGATGCAGGGCTAGAAGAGGCGGTCGCGACACTGCGGCGGCGGGTGGCGGACGGCTACGAGGGCGCGCCACCTGCCAGTGTAGAAGAGCAAGACGAAGACGAGCTTGGCATGGGACCTTCCGGCGAGAGCGAGGACGGTCTCATGCTGGAGTGGCTCCCGACACAGCTCGGCCCGGTGCACCCGGCTACCCCTGGCGGCCTCGGCCTCACCGTCACGCTCGACGGAGACCTGGTAGCCGAAACGGAGCTTGTCGGAGGATACACGGACCGCGAGATAGTCCGGGAAACGACACGCCGGGGACCGGGGGCAGCGGCGGAGGCTCTGCGGTGGCTTGACCCTCGCGCGCCCGTATCGAATGCGCTGATCTACGCCCGGGCGCTGGAGGACGCCTGCGGTACGGAGGTCCCGGAGGGCGTGAGGTATGCCAGGATCTACCTGCGAGAGCTGGAGCGGGCTTCAAGTCACCTGCTCTGGCTCTCCGGCTTTGCCCGGATACTCGGCGTCGAAGCGGCGGCCGAACACGCCCTCACCGCCCGCCACCCGCTGCTCCCGGCTTTGTGGAACGTCCGGATGGTACCGGGCGGGCTCGTCGCACAGAGCGGCGGGCTCCCGGAGATAGACTTTGTAGCCGTAAGGAACGGCCTGCAAAAAGCCCAGAACTTCTTGGAGCGGCGGGGCAGCCTGCTCCCCTACCGACTCGAAGGACTCGCGGTAGTAGGGAAAGACTCTGGCGCGGTTGGTCCGGTAGCCCGGGCTTCCGGCGTAGAGACTGACGACCGGCTCGACGATAAGGACTACGAAGACCTCGGCTTCGAGCCGGTGCTCGGAGAGTGGGATGACGCGCTGGCCCGCTACGAAGTCCGCCTGCGGGAAGTCGAGCAGTCGCTGCGGCTCGCGGAGATCGCGCTGCCGCGGGCGTCGGCCGGGACCGCGGCACTCCGGGCGGCGTCCGGTACGGGACGGGCTATTCTGGAGATGCCCCGCGGACGGGCAGAGGCTACATTATCCGTCCGGGACGGTCAGGTAGAGGAGTTCCATCCGAGCCTGCCGTCGGCGGTCAATGCGGAGCTTCTGGCGGGCCTCATCTACGGCGTCTCGATCTCAGACGCTATAACTACCGTGTGGAGCCTCGACCTCTCCCCCGAAGAGATGGACACGAGCGTGGAACGCATGAACGCGGATGCCGGAGGTTCGGGTGGGTAGCGCGGTCCTCACGGCTCTCGCGGTCGTCGGGGCGCTGTTGCTCGGGGCCTATGTAATAGCGGTCCTGGACCGGATGATGAATCTGCGGCTCGCCGGGCAGGAGTTGCGGGGTATCCTTACCCGAGACTCGTTCGCGAGGCCGGTTTTCGAGACCGTCCGGCTGCTCGGCAAGGAGGACGTGGTTCCGGGGTACAGGGACCGCAGCCTCTATCCGCTCGGCCCGGTCTACCTCTTCGCCTCGGTGTTGCTCGCAGTCGTGGTCATACCGGTAGCGCCGGGGTGGGTGGCGGCGGACCTCGCTACCGGCATCTTGTTCTTCCAGGCGGTTATCGCCCAGGTCGCCATAGCGCTGCTTATGGCCGGCTGGGGATCGCACAGTCGGGGTGGGGTGCTCGGGTCAATGCGGTTTGTGGGGCAGATGATCTCCTACGAGATGCCCTTCGCCATTACGACCATCTCCGCCTCGATGGTCGCCGGCAGCCTCTCCACGGTAGCCATCGTCGAGAGCCAGGCGGAATACACCTGGAACATAATCTTCCAGCCGCTGGGCTTCATTATCTTCTTTATCTCCGCGTTCGCCGTCGGTTTCTGGGCCCCGTTCGACCTCGCCGACACCGACACCGAACTCGCCGGCGGCGTCTTCGGGGAGTACACCGGGCCACGCCTCGCCCTCTTCAAGCTCGCCCACCTCTCCCTGATACTCGCCCTGGCAAGTCTCGTGGTGGTCGTCTTCCTGGGCGGCTGGCTTGGCCCCGTCCTACCGCCCGCGCTGTGGTTCGTCCTAAAGCTCTTGGCCGTAATCGCGGCGATGGTCTCCGTGCGGCGGCTCTCGGTGCGGGCGCGCCTCGACCAGCTAATGGCCGCGTCGTGGAAGTACCTGTTGCCGCTCGCACTCGTGAACATCGCCTGGGTCGGGGTTTTGTTGCTGCTGGTGCAGGGCGGGTAGAGAGGCCCTTATGGAAACTTTCGGCGGCGTGTGGCAGTGGGTGGCGTTTTTAGTGTTCGCGCCGGTCTCGGTGCTCGCGGGGGTGCAGGTCTTCCGGGTGATGAGCATGGTGCAGGCCGCACTGTACCTCTTCGCGAGCTTTGTGGCGGCGGCCGGGCTGTTCTTTGTGGTCGGGGCGGAGTTTCTGGGGGCGGTCCAGATCCTGATGATGGTCGGGGAGATGGCGATCATGGCGCTGTTCATGATTATGTACATGCACATGCCCGGCGGCCAGATGCAGATGGACATGAGTCACCAGAAAAACGTCGCCAAGGCCGTGACCGTTCTTTTTACCGTCGGGCTCGGGGTCCTCATATTCACCCAGGACTGGGGCGGGGCCCAGGCGTTGCCGGGGAACCAAATAGAAAGCCTCGGCCGGGAACTATTGGGACGGTCCATGATCATCTTCGAGACCGCCGGCGTCACCATCCTCGTGGCAATGATCGGGGGCATCATGCTGGCAAAGAAAGGAGGCCGCTATTCCGCTCGAAATATTCCTACTGACCGGAGCCGCGCTCTTCGGGGTGGGGGTGTACGGCGCCCTGTCCCAGACGAACGCCGTGATGATAATGATGGGGATTGAACTTATGCTCTCCGCCGCCATCCTGAACGCCGCCGTCTTCTGGCGCTACACCGACCCCACGAACGCCCAGGGACAACTTTTCGCCGTCATCATAATGACCGTGATGGCCCTCGACGCCGCCGTAGGCTTCGCCGTCGTCACCTCCGTGTTCCGCGCCCGCGCCTCAGCCGAAGTCGCCGACGCCTCGGAGATGAAGGAGTAACCTGACTCTCGCCCCCGCCATCCCACTCCTCCCCCTCGCCGCGGCCCTGCTGTGCCTGGTTTTCACCTCCGGCTCCGGCCGCGGCTCCCGCGCCGGTCGCCTGGCAGCCGGAGCTTCGGTCGCGGCCACGCTCGGCTCCCTGGTACTCTCGGTGGTGCTCGCGGTCCGGGTCGCGGGCGGGCTGCGGGGGGAATTGACCTACGGCTGGCTCCCGGCGGGGGACGGCGCGCTGTCGGTCGGGCTGCTCGTGGACCCGCTCTCGGCGTACCTGGCCGCGACGGTGAGTGTGGTCGGATTCCTCGTGACGGTCTACGCCGCCGGTTACATGCGGGGGAGCCCGGCCGCCGCGCGCTTCTTCGGCTTCTTCAGCTTTTTCCTCGCGGCGATGCTCGGGCTGGTGCTCGCGGCGGACTTTCTCTTGTTGCTCGTGTGCTGGGAGCTGGTCGGGGCGATGTCGTACGCCCTGATCGGCTTTTACTGGCGCCGCCCGGACGTCCCGCCCGCCGCAAACAAGGCTTTCCTGATGACCCGCACCATGGACCTCGGGCTCTACCTCGCTGCCTTTATAGTCTTCACCGAGACCGGCACACTTAGCCTGACCGCCGCCAACGGAGCGGCCGGTGACGGCTTTCAGAGACCGGCGCTCGTAGCGGCGGCGGTACTTTTGCTGGTCGCCGCGCTCGGGAAGAGCGCCCAGCTACCGACCGTGACCTGGCTGCCGGCGGCGATGGTCGGGCCGACGCCGGTATCGGCCCTGATCCACTCGGCTACCATGGTCGCCGCCGGCGTCTACCTCGTCGCCCGCACCCTCCCGATATTCGAGGCGGCAAATGTCCTGTGGCTCGTCGGAGCCGTCGGGACGCTCACGGCGCTGGGAAGCGGCCTTTCCGCCGTGTGGCAGACGGACCTCAAGCGCCTGCTCGCCGCCTCGACCTCCAGCCAGTTAGGTTTCATGTTCCTGGCCCTCGGCGCGGGCGCGCCCTTCGCCGCCCTGTTCCACCTCGCAACCCACGCCGTCTTTAAAAGCTTGATGTTCCTCGGGGCCGGAAACGTCCAGGAAAAAGCAGGCACGACGGACCTGCGACAGATGGGCGGCCTCCGGCGACCCATGCCCCGGACCACGGTAACGTTCGTCGTCGGGGCACTGTCGCTGGCGGCCGTGCCGCCGCTCGCGGGCTTCTTCTCCAAAGAAACTATCCTAGCCGCCGCGCTAGACGAAAGCCTGTGGCTCTACATCCCCGGCCTGCTCGCCACGCTCGTGACCGCCGTCTATACCCTGCGCGCAATTCTATTGCCGTTCTTCGGTCCCCAGGGTACCGACAAGGCGGAAGAAGCGCCGCGCCTGATGCTCGCTCCCGCCTGGGTCCTGACCGCCCTGACGATCGTCGCAGGGTTCTTCGCCGGGACTCTCTCCGGTTTCCTCGGGCTCGAAGGGCACCAGCTTTCGTGGGGAGCTATTGTAGCGGTCGGGGCTGTGGTTGCCGGCGGCGCCGGCGGGTGGGCGTTGTGGAGATCAGGTAGACTCCTGCGCCCTCGGCGCTACGGGCTCGGGGCTCTCGGGCGTCCGGCGGGAGAGTTCTTCGGGCTCGACGCGGCTATAGACACGCTCGTCGTGCGCCCGGTCATGGCGGTCGCGGCGTTTCTCGCGGCGTTCGACGAGAAGGTTGTGGACGCAGGCGTGGAGCTTGTGGGGCGGGGCGGTGTGGCGGCGGCCCGGTTGCAGGAAGCTTTCGACACCCGGGGCGTGGACGGGGTGGTGCGGGAAGTCGGGGCACTGCTCGTCGGGGGCGGCGGGGTGCTCCGCAAGATACAGACCGGGGCTATAGAGCACTACTTGCTGATCGGGCTGCTGAGCCTCGCGGGGCTCGTCGTGGTGCTCGGGATAGCCAGCTACTAGAGGAGTAGAAGACTTGCTTTTGACGGCCACCATATTCCTCCCGCTCGCCGCCGCCCTCGGGCTGCTCTTCGTCCCGGAAGGCCGGGCGGGACTTATAAAGTGGGCGTCCGTGGCGGTCTCCTTTGTAACGCTGGTACTCACGGTTGTTTTGTGGGTGGGGTATTCGGGACCGGGATATAACCACCACGTACAAATCGGCTGGATCCCTCAACTCGGTGTCGGCTACGAGGTCGGGGTGGACGGCATCAGCCTGCCGCTGGTAGCGGTTACAGCTCTGCTGTTCTTCGCATCGCTGGTCTACTCCTTGTACGTGGACGAGCGTCCGCGAGCCTACTTCGCCTTGATGCTACTCTTGGAGACGGCTTCTATAGGGCTGTTTTCGGCGCTGGATCTTTTCCTGTTCTACGTGTTCTTTGATGTAAGCCTGGTCGGGATGTACTTCATTATCGCGATCTGGGGCGGCGGGAACCGGGAGCGCGCGGCGATAAAGTTCTTCCTCTACACCCTGCTCGGGAGCCTGCCGATGCTCCTCGGCTTTATTATCCTCTACCTGTTCTCCGACCCGCGGACCTTCAGCATCCCCGAACTCGCGGCGGCCCAACCTCTGACCGGAAACGCCGTCTGGGGCGGGCTCGCGTTCCTCGGCATATTTATCTCCTTCGCCATAAAGACCCCGCTGTTCCCGTTTCACACCTGGCTCCCGACGGCCCACGTCGAGGCTCCGACCGCCGGCAGCATCATCCTGGCCGGAGTACTCCTGAAGATGGGGACCTACGGTTTCGTGCGGGTCTCGCTGACGCTGTTGCCGGAACAGTTCGACCGGTACGCTTTAGCGGTGGCGATTCTCGCGGTTATATCCGCGATCTACGGTGCTTTCGTAGCTCTCGCTCAGCGGGACTTCAAGAGCCTCGTCGCCTACACCAGCATCAACCACATGGGGTATACGGTCCTCGGTATCGCCGTCGCCGCAGTCGTGGCCGGCGGAACCCTCGAAGCCCGCACCATAGCCTTGAACGGCGCGATCCTGCTAATGGTCGCCCACGCGCTGGTGACCGGCGCGCTATTTTTGCTGGTCGGCGTGTTGCAGCACCGGGCTCACACCCGCGATATTGCGGCGTTCGGGGGACTCGCGGGCCGTATGCCAGTCCTTACGGGGTTTACGGCGCTGGCGGCGTTCGCTTCCCTCGGGCTGCCGGGGCTCGCGCAGTTCCCGGCGGAGTTCCAGGTCTTTCTCGGGACGCTCGCGGTGTACCCGGTGCTCGCGGTGGTCGTGGTCTTCGGCATCCTCATTACGGCGGCACTCTTTTTGCGGGCACTGCAAAGGGTCTTTCTCGGCGAGGAGAACCCGCAGTGGAAGGACTTAAAGGACCTGGACCGCCGGGAGGTAGTCTCGGCTCTCTCTATGCTGGTATTTGTGGTCGGCGTCGGGGTCTACCCGACATTCGTACTCTCGCCGGTTAACTCCTCGGTGACGTCGCTGCTTGGCGGTATCTACCGGGCTCTCGGGGGAGGTTAGAGAATGCAGATGGAGCTTGGAAAGCTTATTCCGGAGATAGCGACCGTCGTAACGGCGGCGCTCACGCTGGTCGTAGCACTGTTCTTGCCGCAGAACCGGCAGTGGGTAGCCGGGGTGGTGGCGCTCGTCGGGCTGCTCACGGCGGGTATCTTTACGGTCCCGATCTTCACCGCGCCGCCGCAGCTTATCTTCGAGGGGACCTACGCCTACGACAGTTTCGCGGCGTTTTTAAAGTTGATCTCGGTTCTCTCCGCAGCCGGAACCATAGCCGTAAGCATCCCCTTTTTCCGGCGGCACCCGCGGGAGGGCGAGCTGTACGCGATGGTGGTCTTCGTAGCTTTAGGCGTCATGCTGCTCTCGGCGGCGGCAGACATCATGCTGGTCGCGATCTCGCTGGTCCTGGTCTCGCTGGCGTCCTACGTCCTTGTCGGTTACATGACCGCCGTGCCCCGCTCCCAGGAGGCGGGCCTGAAATACTTCATATTCGGGAGCGTCGCTAGCGCCACCATGCTCTACGGCCTGACGTTCTTCTACGGCTTCTCGGGTACGACACTACTCTACAGCCTGCCCGGACCTCTATCGGACGCGAGTGGGCCGCTACTCTACGCGGCGATAGTCTTCGCGCTGGCAGGACTGGCGTTCAAGGCGACGCTCGCCCCGATGCACCTGTGGACGCCGGACGTCTACGAGGGCGCGCCGACCCCTATAACCGCCTTTATATCCGTTGGTCCGAAGGTCGCGGGTTTCGCGGTTCTGGCCCGCTTTCTGGTCGGGGCGCTCCCGGAAGGGGTGGCATGGCCGCTGCTAATTGCCATCCTGGCCGCCGTCACCATGACGCTCGGGAACCTCCAGATGTTCCCCCAACAGAACGTGAAGCGGCTCCTGGCCTACTCGTCCATCGCCCAGGCCGGGTACCTCGGGATGGCGGTCGTGGCGTTCCCGTTCGTGGCGGCCGGCCGCGAGGCGCTTTTGTACTACATCCTGGCGTACCTGTTCATGAATTTCGGGGCATTTGTCGTGGTGCAGTACGTCGCCCGCAGGTCGGGCTCGGAAGACCTTTCGGCTTACGCGGGGCTCGCGCGGCGGAGCCCGGCTGTCGCTATCGGGTTTACGCTGTTCCTGATCTCGCTCGTCGGGGTGCCGCCGCTGGCGGGATTTTTCGGGAAGTTTTTGTTGTTTACGGCTGTGATTGACGCAGGATACGGGTGGCTGGCGGTGGTAGGGATTTTGAACAGTGTGATCTCGCTCTACCCCTATTTCCGTATCGTCGGCCCGATGTTCCTCGGTAAACCCGGCGCGGAATGGGATGCCGAAAAGACCTCTCCCCTCCTCCCCGGTGTTATCGCCGTCTGCGTGGCGGCGACCGTCCTGCTCGGCGTCTACCCGGAGCCGTTCTTGGACCTCGTCCGCACCTCAACGATGTTCATGCCCTGAATAGCAAAGTGCTAGTTTTAGACTAGCACCTACGAGTAAGCACCGTTTGCACCCTTTGTACAGCGTTCGGCTTGTTTACTGTTGGAAAGGCGGTTTGCGGGTTTTTCCGGGCATCTTCGGGGTCATAATCCGTCTGTGTCTCTGGCAGTTCCCCGGATTCCATCGACCGGCTGCTCGGAGTACCGGGAAAAACGTGGAGGTCGGGGCTCCACGTTACCCCATTTTTATTCACCTGTTTCCGCGGCACACGAGTAGCGTAGAATCCGGAGCTTGCCGCTGGCATGGCGGGGTGTTAGCTTGCTTGTAGACGGGGGATAGGGTATTTCTTGGGAAAGGAGTCGAAGGGTGAACATCTCGGCTGCGGTGGTACGTGGGGAGTCGCAACCTTTTGAGGTCGGGGAGGTGGAGCTTGAAGAGCCCCGGGCGAATGAGGTTCTGGTAAGGATCACGGCTTCCGGGGTATGCCACACGGACCTGATCGTGCGGGACCAGTGGTACCCGGTGCCGCTGCCGGCAGTCCTCGGGCACGAGGGCTCCGGGGTGGTCGAAAAAGTCGGCGAGAGCGTAACGAAGGTCGTGCCGGGTGACCCGGTAGGCTTGAGCTTTCTCTCGTGCGGCGTGTGCGCCAACTGTCAGCAGGGTGCGCCCGCCTACTGCCTGGACTTTTACAACCACAACTTCGCCGGCGGCCGGCCGGACGGCACGAACGCCTACCACCGGGACGGCCATGAGATACACGGACACTTTTTCGGGCAGTCATCTTTCGCCACCTACGCGCTCGCCACCGAGCGCAACGTCGTCAAGGTGCGCGACGACGTGCCGCTGGAGCTGGTCGGTCCTCTCGGGTGCGGGGTTCAGACCGGCGCGGGCGGAGTCTTGAATTCCTTGCGACCGCCGGCGGGAACCAGCATCGCCGTGTTCGGGACCGGCACCGTCGGGCTCTCGGCGATCATGGCCGCCAGGGTCGCCGGATGCACCACCATAATCGGGGTGGACCTTAACGAGAAGAGGCTGGAGCTTGCCCGCGACCTCGGCGCGACCCACGTCGTGAACGGCGGAGAGAAGAACGCGGTGGAGGAAGTTCAGCGCCTTACCGGCGGCGGGGCGGACTTTAGCGTGGAGACCACCGCTTCTCCGCAAGTCTTCCGGCAGGCCGTGGACTCGCTGACGCTGCTCGGGGTGTGCGGACTTATCGGGGCGGCGGCCCTCGGGACCGAGGTCAGCCTCGACATGAACACCATACTCTTCGGGCGGACGGTGCGGGGCATCATAGAAGGCGATTCGGTGCCGGACGTGTTTATCCCGCGGCTCCTGGAGCTTTACGCACAGGGCCGGTTCCCGTTCGACCGGCTCGTGGAATACTACGACTTCGACCGGATCAACCAGGCCGCCGAAGACTCCGAGAGCGGCGAGGTGATAAAACCTATCCTCCGTATGGGCTGATAGAAAGACGAGGAGGATAGGATGACCAGCAAACCCCAGCAGCACCAGTTCGAGGTGGCCTTGAGGGACGAGCTCGCGAGCCTCGTGCAGTCGGGCAACACCCGCATCGACCGGACGCTGATCGAGGATGTGGGCCAGCGCTTTGACATAGCCCCCGAAGAAGCCCGGAACATATTCGCCAAGTCGCAGGGAGACCTCTGGCAAGGAGAGTTGGTCGAGAGCGGCGACGACGTGCTCGGGTGGACGGCCGCCGAGGTCACCCACATACCGTCCGCCGGCCGGTCCACCGAAGACAGCGGTATCTACTAGCCGCTAGCTCCCCGGCTGTTAGCTTCCGAGCCGCTCTTTGGAATGACTCTTTAGAGTCGCTGGTCGATGATCTCGACGACCCGCCGGGGGGCCTGGCTCTGCGGGACGTGCCCGACGTCCGGGAGTAGTATGAGTTCTGAGCCTGCGATGGCGTCCCGCAGGGCTGCGCCGTGGGACGGGGGGATCAGGCGGTCGTTCTCACCCCAGATAATGGTCGTCGGGGCCGTGATGCGCGGCAAATCCTCCCGCACGTCGGTCGGCTCGTCACTGTGGAGATAGGCCATCCGGGACGGGTTGCGGGTCTCGCGGAGCAGGTCGTCCAGAACAAATCCCGGCAGCGAACCACCCACGGTAACGTCCCACAACTCCTGCGCCTCCGCCCGATCCCCGGGCTCCAAGACCGGCGGCACCCCCTCCAAAAGACCGGCGCTATCCAGCAGGAACAAATGCTCGACCCTGTCCGGATGCTCCGCCGCGTACCGGATAGCGACCGCCCCGCCGAGCGAGTTCCCGGCGACCGCCGCATGTTCCACGCCGAGCGCCTCCAGCGTGCGGGCCAGGTAGCGGGCCAGCACCGAGAAGCGCATGCCCTCCACGGGCCGCGGCGTCCGCCCGAACCCGGCGAGGTCGACCGCCAGAACCCGCCGCCCGCGGGACAGCTCCCGCAAGACGAGCGCCCAGTTCTCCGCCGAGCCACCGAGACCGTGCACCAGCACGAGGTCGTTAGCTTCCCCGTCCGAACGGTCTTTCGGGCCAGCCTGCAAGTAGCGCACCGGAAGCCCATCGGCCATTACCGTGTGCTCCGAGGCCCCGGACGCGAGGACCGCGAGACGCGAGGCTCCGTTTAGCACGGCGCACGGCCTCCGGTAGACCGCGACACCTCCGGCGACCGCCAGGGCCGCGAGCCCCCAGGTAAAGCCGCGTCTGGCGGCGCTCCGTTCCACGATACTACCTCCATACTGTCCGCAACCTCGTGTTTACAAAACTCTACCGTATGCCGCTGACATCTTATTACCACACAAGAAGTAAACCTCTACCTTCTGCGTGGCAGCGTGGTCAGCACGCCCACAGCTACCACCGCCGCTACAACGTGCATGAAATTCAGCGTCAGCACCATCGCCAGCGGGGCTCCCGAGATGCTCGTCGGGGTGATAAACGAGAGCACGAGCACTACGGCGGAGACAATGTAAAAGACCGGCACCGGACGGCGCAGGATCAGGTTGAGGACGGCGAGCACTACGCCGGCTCCCACGGCACCGACGACCGAAGCAATCATTACCGCGCCGGCGCTCAGCGGAGCCCCGTCGGGCGAAACGGCCACACTCTGCGGCAGCAGCCCTAATACCGAGGCGACAAAGTACACGACGACGTTGGCGAGCGCCGCACCGACCGCCGCGACCACCGCGGCCAGGAGCAACCCTCCCCAGGCCAGACGCCCTCCGGTGCGGGCTGCGCCCTCTCTCGCAACTCCCAAAATATACCTCCTCTATCGACACCGATAAACTAATGTAGCACCGCGGAGGACCAGCTCCCGTAAGACACCTCGCACCACCCGCTTTGTAGCGCGTTGCGGCAGCGCGTTACGGTTGCGGACTTTGGGGATCGAGGTACAGTCCTAGCGGGCAGGTTCGAGGCTGATGGACAGGCCCTCCGCCTGTAGCCGCTCTTTGTAGAGTTCGGCCAGTTCCTTGTGGCACCGCTTGACCGTCGCCTTACCCTTTGAGTGGGCCTCCCACATGACCTTTATCGCCTTTTTGTAGGTCATGCCGGGAACGACCTTCTTCAAGACCAGCACCACGTGGGGCATGGAGTTGTTCCAGTCGTTATGCAGGACCACGTTCCACGGCGGCTCTGGCCGGGGCTTGCGGGCGGTCCGGGTGCGCTTTGAGTCCTTGATCTTTACGTCTTCCATAACACCGGTACTCTGTCACGCCCGGGAGTACGCCGCATCCGCCAAATGGCCTATCTTCCGGCAGATTTTGCACAAAAGGTCCGTACACCAGCCGTTACCCGGGCTCTCCTCTTTCCCGAACCTGGAGGCGCATCACCGCCATCAAGACGCTGAGTACCGCCTGGAACGCGATGCCGGTCGCTGTGGTCGAAAAGGCGGTCTGTAGCTGCAGGATGTGGGCTAATAGGCTACTGCTCGCGCCACTGGACGGTCTACCCGCTCCAGGTGTGAATTGAGACCACCGGCCACGGCGGGGACGATGCTAGATTAAGTTTATGAGTGAGATGAACGGTAAGGCGGGGGAAACCTGCGGGCTCTGCGGGCGCGAGGTGCAACAACTCACCCGGCACCACCTGATCCCGCGCACCCGGCACCGCAAGATCCGCAAGGGCCGCAACCGCAAGATCGACCGCCAGGAACTAAACCGCACGGTGCCCCTCTGCGGTCCCTGTCACCGCCACGTGCACGTCGTCCTCGACAACAAGGAACTCGCCCGCGAGTACAACACCCTGGAGTCTCTCCGCGCCCACCCCGAGGTCGAACGCTTTGTCGAGTGGGTCAAGGACAAACCGCACGGCACCTGAAGCCGGTAGCTTACTAAAACATTTTTATTCGAAGAACCGCTATGAACGGAGAGGTAACAGCGTGGTCGACATATCCGGCACGGAGGTCCGGAGGCACCGCTTCGACAACGCCGGGTAGGCGGCTACACCATGGACGAGGTATCTGGTCTGGGTGAAACCCTGCGCTCTGTGGCGGTACCGGCGCTCCGGCTTTCGGCCGGCGGGGTTCTCGGCGCAGCATAGAGGGCCGTCCGAGGAGAAGACGGCCCTCTTTTGATACGTCTTTTAGAAGCTTAGACCAGCCTACGGGCGCCCGCGTAGCCACGGATATACCGTATCTTGGTCTCGGTCACCTTGCCCCAGTGACCTGAAGCGTGGATCACGGTCCCGCGTCCCGTCGCTATGCCGACGTGACTTATACCCCGCCCGCGCTCGTTAAAGAACACTAGGTCCCCGGCCCGCGGTTTCGCGACCCGGCGGCCGTACCGCATCTGACGCGCCGGGCTGTCCGGCAACCGGCGGCCAAACTTCTTGTAGACTGCCCTCGTGAAACCGGAGCAGTCCGTTCCCCGACGCGATTCCCCGCCCCAGCGGTACGGAACGCCTATCCACGTCCGGGCCTCGCGAACAACCCGGTCCCCCGTTCCCGCCTGGGCCTCCCTCGCGGAGAACGAGAGCGCGACCGCCAACATCGCAACCATTAAGATACCTACCATTACGGCAGAACGCATTTTTACAGCCAAAAGTACACATCCTTTTCTACAGTTTTTACCTACAAAGGGACTGCTCCTTATTGAGGAACCCTTCTCCTCGTAAGTGCACCTTAACCGGTCCGTAACAAAACCGCAATATCTGAAAAGGCGGATTTGCATTAAATTTTTATGAGTTTTCCATTTCGGGACGGTTTGCGGCTGGTCCCGTATAGTTTGGGGGATTAAACAGGTCGATAAACAGGAGGTTGTGGTGGCGGATCCGGTATTCTTGATCACGGGCGCGTCCAGCGGTATCGGGGCGGCGACGGCCCGGCGGGCGGCGGAGGAGGGCTACCGGCTGGTGCTCGCGGCCCGCTCTAAAGATAAGGTCGAGTCGCTGGCCGGGGAGCTTGGCGGCCCGGAACGGGCGCTCGCGGTGGGGTGCGACGTGTCAGATTGGGATCAGCAGCAGTCGATGGTTGAAAAGGCTTTAGAAACTTTCGGGAGCATCGACGTGGCGTTCGCCAACGCCGGTATCGGCGGTGTCCCGGGCGGTTTCTCGGGTGCGGACCCGGACGGCTGGCGGAACATGATCCTGACGAACGTCTACGGCGCGGGGCTTACAGCCCGGGCATGCCTCGAAGCGCTCAAGGAGTCTCGGGGTCACCTCTTGTTTACCGGGTCCACAGCCGGACGTCGGGTGCTCTCGGGTTCGATGTACTCGTGCACCAAGTGGGCCGTTACGGCGATGGGCGAAGCCGTGAGGCAGGAGGTAAACGACACTGGCATGCGGGTCACCATTATAGAACCCGGCATGGTCGATACCCCGTTTTTCGACTCCCCGAAGCCCGACGCCCTCAAAGCCGACGACGTGGCCCGGGCCGTGATGTACACCGTCGGCCAGCCGCCACACGTCGACGTAAACGAGGTGATGGTCCGCCCAACCTCCCAGAGCAGCTAGAGCTAGCCTACTAGCCCGGCTTGAGGGCGGAGATGCGCTCGACCAACCCGAGCTTCCAGCTCTCGAAGTGCTCCACTGCAAAGCCGGCTTCCTGCAAAATCCGGCGCGGTTCGCGTAACAGGTGATCCGCCTGAAACCTCACGCTTACGGGTTCGAGGACTCGCTGCAGGAGGCGCACCGGCGTGACGGGGCTCTTTACATGCTCCAGGAGCAGGAACCGGCCGCCCGGACGGAGCACCCGGTAGGCTTCCCGGGCGGCAGCGGCGGCGTCCGGAATGGTGCACATAGAAAGCGTGGAGACTATGGTGTCAAAGCTCTCGCTGGGAAAGTCGAGGTCTTCGGCGTCTCCGGCGCGCAGGTCGGCGGCAACTCCCAACTCCGCGGCCCGGTGGCGGGCTATCCGGAGCATTTCCGGGCTCAGTTCGACGCCGGTCAGCCGGATGTCTCCTGAATAGAAAGGCAGGTTGCGGCCGGTACCGGTGGCGAGTTCTAGCACGTCGCCGGTGGCCCGGGAGCAGACCCACTGGCGGCCGCCGCCGAACATTAGCTTCTCGGCGGCGGCTATCGAGCGGTCGTAGCGGGGTGCGTCGCGGTCGTAGATCTCCCGCACCCGCCGGGTCTCACCCATAACAGCGGCTATACGGTTACCGGCGGACCGAGCGGCGTAAAAGCCGGTAGAAGATCAGGGCGGTACCCAGCCCCGCGAGAGCTACGCCCGCCCTCCTCAGTGTAGCGGCTCGGTCTTGCCCGGCGCTGGACTCGGTTGCATCTTCTCCGGCTCCGTCGGACGGCTCTCCGTCCGGCGTTTCGTTTGTAGAAATAGCGTAGAGTTGCGGTTGCACTTTGTCAGTGGTCCGGGCGGAGGCCGCGGCTTCGGACGGGCTCCGGCCGACGACGACCGCTCCTTCCACCGTGGCCCCGCTCCCGGTATCGTCCGCAGCCCCGTTTACGGTCCCGCCGGAGGGTTCGTCCGGGGAGCCGTTCCCGGAGACAGCGGTCCGCGGTATCTCGGCCGTGGCATCGTCGGTCTCCGGGGAAACTCCGGCTTCTCTTTCCACACAGCCGGCGACCTCCTCGAAGGCCCGGTCCATCATCTCCCGGACAATGCTACCGCCGAATTGCTCGGCCACGGATGGGAGGCCGAGGTCGGAGGTTACTACCACGCGGCTCTGTCCGTCCTCTTCGGTAAGGGTGCACTCCGCCGTCGCCGTGACGACCCCGAAGCTGTTGGCGTCCTCCCCGGTGGCCCGGTAGACGACCCGGCGGGCGTCTTCGTCAACTGAGGATATCCGGACGCCGCCCCGGAAGTCCACCGCAAACGGCCCGACGTCACCCGAGACCCCGCCCCGGCAGTCCTTTCCGGACTCCGAGACCTCCTCTACCCGGAGGCCCGGTACGCAAGCGGTGATCCGCCCGAGGTCCAGCATGACCTCCCATACCTGCTCCGCCGGCGCCCACACCACAAGCTCGTTTTCCAACCTCATGCCGCCCCCATCTTACGTTCTAGAAAAGGTGTCACAGCCGGAAGCCTCCGGCATCCGGAGCGCCTCCGCCGCGTCTGATTATACTAGCCGTTTCGAGGGCTCTTGTTAGAGGAATCTATCTTTCGGGAGACGGGTGCGGAGCCGGGCTACTCCAGTCCTTTCTGGAAGGCCGTCCACGCCAGGGTCGCGCACCGGATACGGGAAGGGTACTGGATCACACCTTTCAGCGCGGCCAGTTCGTCGTACTCGGGGAACTCGACCTCGCCGGTCATCATTGCTTTGAAGCGGGCTACCTCGTCGGCGGCCTCCTCGCGGGTCTTGCCGGCCAGCCGGCCGGTCATCATCGAGGCCGAAGCCTGGGAGATGGAACACCCCCGGCCGGTAAACCTGGCGTCCTTTACCCGGTCGTCCTCAAAGGTGGCATAGACCGTGACCTCGTCGCCGCACAAGGGGTTTAGCAGGTACTCTTCGAGGTCGGCGTCCGGTATTTCGCCCCGGTTGTGCGGCTTGTCGGCGTGCTCCAGGATTATCTGCGCGTGGAGCTCCCGCATCTCGCTCACGCAGCTATCTCCTCCAGATCCCGCGCGGAGCAGCGGCGGCGCGCGCGGAGCGGCGGCGTACCAGCCAGAACACGAGCCCCCCCACCCCAGCGACACCGAGGCCCACCACTACAGGGATTACTCGCTTGAGGACTGCATCCCGGCTCGCCTCGCCGAGGTCGAGCGGCTCCGGCTCGGTATCCTGCTGGATGATCCTGCGCCGCGGCTGCTCCTCGGACTCCCCGCCTCCCGACTCCCCGGAGTCCTCAGCTATCGCCGAGCCGTTCTCGGCGGCCGAGCCGGTGGCTGAACCATTAGAGGCACTGGCGGTAGCGGCAGATTCTGCAGGCTCCTCGCGAACGTTCTCGCCCATGATCTCACGTTGCAGACAGTCGGCGAACTGGCCGATGAGCTTCGCCGCCACATCTTGCTGCACACCCCGCCCGAACTGCGCGGCCTTGCCCGTGACCTGCATATCGGTCTCGACCTTGACGTTCGTGCTGCCGTTCTCTTCATGCATCGTGGTGGTAATAGTGGCCCGCGCCGTGCCCTGTCCCCGGGCGTCTTTACCGTCGGCCTTTAAGACCGCCCGGCGTTCGGACTCGTCAGACTCGTCTATCTTTACCGTACCGTTGTACTTCTGGCTCACCGGCCCGAGGCGGACGGTCATTACACCCTTGTACGCCTCGCCTTCCTGCTCGGTAAGCGCCGCTCCTGGTAGACAAGGCGTCACCCTTTCGAGGTCGAGCAGCACATCCCAGGCTTCCTCGATCGGGGCCTCTACCGTAAACTCGTTCTCAAGCTTCATACGACCTGCTTTCTAGCCCTGAGCGGTGAGGCTGCCGCTGGTGATCTCCTGCTCCAAGCACTCGGCGAACCTGTTCATGACCTTTGTCGCCACATCTTGCTGCACGCCCCGCCCGAACTGCGCGGCCTTGCCCGTGACCTGCATGTCGGTCTCGACGTGCACCTTGGTCGAACCGTTACCGGCCTCCTCCAGGGTAGAGGTAATAGTGGCCCGCGCCGTGCCCTGTCCTCGGGCGTCCTTGCCATCAGCTTTTATGACGGCCCGGTGCGCCGACTCGTCGGCCTCATCTATCTTTACCGTACCGTTGTACTTCTGGCTCACGGGACCTAAGCGGACGGTCATTACGCCCTTGTACTCCTCACCTTCCTGCTCGGTGAGCGCCGCGCCCGGCAGGCACGGGGTCACCCTTTCGAGGTCCGTCATGGCCTCCCACGCCTGGTCCACGGGTATGCTTACCGTAAACTCGTTCTCCAGCTTCACCTAGCTCCTCCTTTGTCCTGTACCTGCCGTGCGGCCGCCTCCGGATACCCCGAAAGCTTCTGCTTCCGCGCGATCCTCCAGGCGTCGCAGGTCCTCTACCGTATCCACGTCGGCCGGGTCGGCCACGTCGTCGCAGGGTACTTCCGTTATCAACTCCGGGTGCTTCTCCAGCATTACCCGCGCCCCCGCGTCCCCGGAAAGCTCGCCCAAAAGTACCGGCCAGACCTTCCGCGAAAACAGGACCGGGTTGCGACGCTTGCCGCCGTAGGTGGAGACCGCGACCTCCGCCCCACCCTCGAAGGCCTCTACGAGCCGGTGGATCGCCTCTGGTTTTACGAAGGGCTGGTCCGCCAGCGCCACGACCGCAGCCCGGGCTTTCGAACCGCAGGCGGTTATACCGGTCCGCACCGAGGTAGACATCCCGGTCTTCCAGTCCGGGTTCTCAACCACCCTGGCTCCGTAGGGTTCACAGATGGTCCGCAGTTTTTCGGCGTCCTTTCCCACCACCAAGATTATCTCACCCACCGGCGACTCGCGCAGGGCGAACAGCGGAGCTTCGATCAGCGTCCGCCCGCCGAGCGGCGCGAACGGCGCAAGGAGCTTTCCACCCCCGAACCGGCTCCCACCTCCCGCGGCGAGCAGTATGGCCGGGATGTTTGGTGACCCATCCACGGCTTTTACCGGTCGGTCCCGCCCACGTTCGTGGCACTCGCCTTCTCGGCACCGGCGTTCGTGGCGCTCTCGACGGCTTCCCGGTCCGGGGCGTGTATCGGGCCGGAGCGCTCCGAGAGCCGACCGCCGGAGTGTCCGGTGTGCGAGGCTATGATCTCCCCGGCTATGGCGACCGCCGTCTCCTCCGGCGTCCGGGCTCCGATGTCCAGCCCTATAGGACTGGAGATACGCGCCAGGTCATCGTCGCTCACGCCCTCTTCCTTGAGGCGGGCCGTGCGGTTATTGTGGGTCCGGCGGCTACCCATCGCCCCGATGTACCCGGCGTCGGTTGCCAGCGCCGCCTTCAAGACCGGCACGTCGAACTTCGGGTCGTGGGTCAGGACGCAGATCACGGTCCGCCCATCCACCTCGGCGGTCTTTAAGAACTCATCGGGCCAGGCCACGACCACCTCATCGGCCGACGGGAACCGCTCGCGGGTGGCGAACACAGGCCGCGCGTCGCAGACCGTTACCCGGTAGCCCAGGAACTTGCCTATCCGGGCGGCGGCCGAGGCGAAGTCTATAGCCCCGAAGACATACATCTTCGGCGGCGGGGCGAACGACTGTACGAACACCGTAACGTCCTCCATGCGCCTTTGGCCGCGCGGACCGTAGTGGCGCATCCCGGTCTTGCCGCCTTCGAGCATCCCGCGGGCGGCCTGGACCACCGCCCGGTCGAGGTCGGCGTTGCCCATCGTGCCCTCGTAGTCGTCGGGGGTGACGAGCATTTTGCCACCCAACCCCGGTCCTTCGACCAGCGTGGCGAGTGCTACCGGCGACTGTTCGGCGAGGGCTGCGTGCCAGCGCGAAAGGATACCGGCCACGGCTAGAAATCCACCCTCTCGACGAAGATGTGGATGATCCCACCGCACGTAAGCCCGACCCCGAACGCCTCGTCGTCGGATATTCCATAGGTCAAGAGCTTCGGCTCCCCGCTCTCTATGGCCGAGATTGCCTCCTCAAAGACCGCCGGCTCCACGCACCCGCCGCTGACCGAGCCCACGACCTGCCCGTCTTCGGAGACGGCCATCGAGGTGCCCGGTCCCAGCGGACCGGACCGCTCGACCTTTACCACGGTCGCGAGCGCCACCTTCTTATCTTCCTCGCGCCACTCGGCGACCTTGTCTATTACCGGGTTCACGCGCTCTCTGTACCTCCTCTTTTCTCCGCTGCGGCGCCGGACACGGCCCGGGCGAGTTCTTCTAAAGACTCGAAGTTATGTCCCGAGAGGAACACGTCCACGTAGGGTAACGCGGCGGCCATGCCTTTGGCGAGCGGCTGGTAGCCGTCGGCGGCCTTGCGGGGGTTAACCCAGATCACCTTGTGAGCCAGCCGCTTTATGCGCGACATCTGCTCCGCGAGCACCCCAACGTCTCCCCGGTCCCACCCGTCCGAGAGTATCACCACCACTGCGCCCCGAGCCATCCCGCGCTGGCCCCAGCGGTCCACGAACTCTTTTACGGTATCCCCGAGCCGGGTCCCCCCGGACCAGTCCTCAATCGCCCCGGCCGACGCCTGGAGTGCCCGGTCCGGGTTCCGGGTGGCGAGTTCCCGGGTCAGGCGGGTCAGCCGGGTACCGAGCGCGAACGCCTCGAACTTCTCCCCGGAGAGTACCCCGACGTGCATCAGCCTGAGTAGCGCCCGGCTGTAGGACGTCATCGACCCCGAGATGTCGCACAATAAGACTACCCGCCGCGGCTGGCTCCGGGCCTTCCGGTAGCGGTGGCGCACGGGCTCCCCGCCGGTCCGCATCGCGCCGCGTAAGGTCCTGCGGGGGTCGTAGCGGCCCCGCGGCGCGGGCTCCAGCCGCCGGCTCCGCCGCAGCACCCCGGAGAGGTTGAGGTCCGAGAGCAACCTGTACAACTCGGCGAACTCCTCCGGCGTGTAGGCAGCGAAGTCCTTTTTGCGCAGAACGTCCACCGGGCTGTAGCGGAGCCTGACCGCCTCCTCCCCGGCCTCGTTTTTCTCGGCGCTTTTCTTCGGCGGCTGCACCGAGTCGTCTACCGGCGCGGCCTTGAAACTCATGCGCGGGGTCCGCGGCGGTTTCGGTCTCCTCCTACCCTCCCAGAAAGCCTGGAACGCCTCGTCGTAAAGCTTCAGGTCTTCTGGTTTGGAGCAGAGCGTCGTCCGGCCGGCCCAGTACACGTCTTCCCGGCGTCCCGGGTCCAGTTCGTCCAGAGCCCGGGCAAAGCCCACCACCCGGTCGGGACCGGCGTTGATGCCGCACCCGCGCAGGACGCGACCGAAGGCTACCGCCGCTCGCAGCATCGATGAGGCATTACGGTTTCTCTGCGGGGTCTCGGTCACGGCTCTAGTCTAGCCGCCCGTGAGGCTGATGATCGCCCCTAGAGCCCGCTGCTGGTCTTCGCGGTACTTCACCACCGAGCCTAGAGTAGACGTTATGAGGTTCTCATCTAGCTCTTTGGCCCCGAGAGCCACGAGCGCCTGGGTCCAGTCCAGAGTCTCGGCGACGCCGGGCGGTTTGTAGAGGTCCATGTTCCGCAAACGCTGCACGGCGGCCGCGACCTGCCGGGCGAGGCGCTCCCCGGCATCCGGGACGCGGAGGCTGACGATCTCGACCTCCCGCTCAAGCCCCGGATGGTCGATGTAGAAGTACAGGCAGCGGCGCTTCAAGGCGTCGTGTACTTCGCGGGTGCGGTTCGAGGTGATTATGGCGACCGGCGGTTGTTCGGCCGCCACCGTGCCTAGTTCCGGGATGGTGATCGTAAAGTCCGAGAGTATCTCCAGCAGGAAAGCCTCGAACTCGTCGTCGGCCCGGTCTACCTCGTCTATGAGTAATACCGGTGGTACCGGTCCCGGATGCTCCAGCGCCTGTAACAGCGGCCGACTGACCAGGAACTCCCGGGTGTACAACTCGTCCTCGACCCGCCGCCGGTCCTCACCACCCTGACCGGAGCCGAACGCCTCGGCCGCCCGGATGTGGAGTAGCTGCCGGGGGTAGTCCCACTCGTAAACTGCCTGGTAGACGTCTATGCCCTCGTAGCACTGAAGGCGGATAAGCGGGGTGTCGAGCATCCGGGAGAGGACTTTCGCGACCTCGGTCTTGCCGACCCCGGCCTCGCCTTCGAGGAACAGCGGACGCCCGAGCTTCAGGGCCAGGAAGATCGCCGTGGACAGTCCCTCATCGGCGAGGTAGCTATCTTCCCGGAGCTTTTCTTGTAGCTCTGGAGAACGCGAAACGCCGGAGGGCAGAGCCCCCCGGCGTCCGTTAACAGCTTCGCTCAACGGGAGAGCGCCTCCTCGATGGCCCGCCGCGTCCACACCCTTGCCAGGTGCTTGCGGAACTCGGCCGAGGCCGCGTTGTCCGTGGCCGGGCTCGTCCCCTCGTCGGCGGACTCCGATGCCTCGGCTACCGCGTCCCGGCTCGCGCCGGAGAGCGCCTCCTCGACGGTGGTGGCCCTTATTGGCGTGGAGGACATACTGGTAAGCCCGATGCGGGCCGAGTTGATGCTGCCGTTGTCCTTCTCGACGATGGCGGCCACCCCGACTATCGCCCAGTCCTGGGAGCGGCGAGCGAACTTCTTGTACGACCAGCCGGTGTTGGCGCTTAGCTTGGGCACCCGGATCTCCGTCAGGACTTCTTCAGGCTCCAGCGCCGTGAACAGGTAGTCCACGAAGAAGTCCTTGGCGGCTATGGTCCGCTCGCCCTGCGGTCCCTTTACCACGACCTCACCTTCGAGGGCGGTAATTACGCTCGGCATGTCGCCGGAGGGGTCGCCGTGGGCCAGGGTACCGCCGAGCGTCCCCCGGTGCTGGACCGAGGGGTCACCGAGCAGCCCGGCGGTGTATCCCAGGATGCCGCAGTGTTCTTGAATTAGCGGGTTGTTGCGCACGTCGCGGTGGCGGGTCAGGGCGCCGATGGCGAGATGATCGCCGTCTTCGCGCACGTAGTTCAGGCCGTCGACGCGTCCGAGGTCTATAAGAACCGTCGGGTCTGCGAGCCGCAGCCGCAAGAGCGGTATCAGCGAGTGGCCGCCGGCCAGCAGCTTGGACTCGTCGCCGTGCTGCTGGAGCAGCTCTGACGCGTGGTCTACGGACTCCGCGACCTCGTAGTCGAAAGCTACGGGTATCACTACTTGTTACCTCCTTGCTGTACATTGGCCTCGCTGGAACCGAGGGCCTTGTCGTACTCCGCCGAGTCCGCCTTGTTTCCCCGGGCGTCCTGGATCGCATTCCACACCCGCATCGGTAGCGCGGGCATATCCATGTGGGTTACCCCGAGCGGCGAGAGCGCGTCTATGATGGAGTTCATGACCGCCGGCGGGGCGCCGATGGTCCCGGCCTCGCCTACGCCCTTGACCCCGAGCGGGTTGCTCGGCGACGGGGTTACGGTCCGGTCCAGGGTGTAGTTCGGCAGCTCCGGGGCGCCCGGAATCATGTAGTCCACCATCGAGCCCGTGGTGAGCGTGCCGTCCTCGTCGTAGATGGCTCCTTCATACAGCGCCTGGGCGATGCCCTGGGCGAGACCGCCGTGTAGCTGGCCGTCCACGATGGTCGGGTTTATTACCGGCCCGCAGTCGTCGACCGCGATGTAGTCCCGTATCCGCGCCTTGCCGGTCTCGGTATCCACCTCGGTGACGCAGACGTGCGCCCCGAACGGGAAGGTGAAGTTCGGCGGGTCGAAGATCATGCTCTCGTTAAGGCCCGGCTCCATGCCTTCCGGCAGGTCCGACGCCAAGTAAGCAGCCCCGGAGATGTCCTGGATGGTGACGTTCTGGTCCGGCGACCCGGCCACGGAGAAGCGACCGCCCTCGAACTCGATGTCTTCCTCCGAAGCCTCCATCATGTGCGCCGCTATCTTCTTCGCCTTCTCGACGACCTTGTTGCAGGCGTGGTACACCGCGATGCCGCCGACCGCGAGGCTGCGCGAGCCGTAGGTGTCACGGCCAAAGGGAACGGCCGCCGTATCACCGTGGAGCACTACCACGTCGTCGGGAGAGACACCCAGGATGTCGGCGGCTATCTGGGACCAGGAGGTTTCGTGGCCCTGGCCGTGGGGCGAAGTGCCGGTGGCGACCTCGACCTTGCCGGTCAGGAGCATCCGTACGTTGGCAGATTCCCAGCCGGCGCCCCCGATACCCATCCCGGCGAGCGCCTGCGACGGCCCGAGGCCGCAGATCTCCGTGTACGCGGAGAAGCCGATGCCGAGCTGTACCGGGTCATTCTCTTCCCGGCGGCGGCGCTGCTCGTCGCGCAGCGTCTCGTAGTCCGCCAGCTCCAGCGCCCGGTCAAAGGCCGCCTGCATGTTCATCGAGTCGTACTGCAAGCCCCCCGGGGTGGTGGTGGGCTCGTCGAACGGCTCGTAGAAGTTCCTGCGCCGCACCTCGGCCGGGTCCATGTCCAGCTTGCGGGCCAGGGCGTCTATCGCTCGCTCGATGGCGTAGGCAGCCTCGGGGCGTCCCGCGCCGCGGTAGGCGTCGGTCGGCGTCAGGTTGGTAAAGACGCCTTTGATCTCGATGGCGAATGCGTCGAAGTTGTAGACGCCGGGGAACATGGCGGCCCCGCTGACCGAGATGGCCGGGGTCAGGAGTTGCAGGTAAGCACCCATATCGTCCAGAAGCTTTACCCGCAGGCCGAGGATCTTGCCCTCGCTGTCGGCGGCAAGCTCTATGTCCTGGACCTGGCCGCGACCGTGGATGGTCGCCTGGTAGTTCTCCGAGCGGTCCTCGACCCACTTGACCGGCGTTTCGAGCTTCTTGGCGAGTACGAGCGCCAGGATCTCCTCGCGGTAGATGTTCAGCTTGGAGCCGAACCCGCCGCCCACGTCGGGGGCCACGACCCGGATCTCATTTTCCGGTATCCCGGTAGCCAGGGAAAGCACGATCTTCGCCAAATGCGGCACCTGAGTGGACGAGTACACCACATACCCCTGATGCCCCGGATCCTGAGTGGCGACGGTCGCGCGCGGCTCTATGGCATTCGGGATGAGCCGCTGCTGGATGTAGCGCTCCTTGACGACCACGTCCGCTTTCTGGAAGGAGCCGTTGGTGTCTCCCGCCGGTTCAACGTCGGGTGCCCGGGGAGCCGCAACCTCTTCCCCGTCCTCGTCCGACTGGTCAAAGAGCTCGTCCATGCCCTCGACGCCCGCCGTGAAGGTAAAGCACTCGTTGGTGCCGAATTCCTCGTGGACCAGCGGGGCGTCTTCCTTGAGGGCGTCTTCCATGTTTACGACCGGGTCCAACGGCTCGTAGTCTACGTCTATGAACTCGACGGCGTCCTGGGCCTTATAGCGGTCGTCCGCGACCACCACGGCCACCACATCGCCCATAAAGTTCACTTTATCCGTGGCGATCGGCGGGAAAGTCGGGGTGTGCTGCTCCTCGGTTACCATCGCCGCGCAGGGAACGCCGCCCGGCCACTCCGCGGCCAGGTCCTCGCCACCGAAGGCCGCGACGACCCCCGGCTGCTCCAGCGCCGCCGAGACGTCCAGGTGGGTGATCTTCGCGTGGGCGTAGGGGCTGCGCAGGAGCGCGAAGTGCAGCATTCCCGGCAGCTTTATATTGTCGGTCCAGTTGGCTTTTCCGGTAACGAGGTTGGGGTCCTCTTTGCGGGGTAGCCCGTTCCCCATGTACCGTTCTGGTGCCTGGGTCATCTAATACCTTTCTAAGACGCCGTCTTCTGGCTCGCGGCCTGCTGCACGGCTTTGATGATGTTCTCGTAGCCGGTGCAGCGGCAGTAGTTGCCCTCCAGACCCTCCCGGATCTCCTCTTCGCTCGGGTTCGGGTTTTCCTCCAGCATGCTTACGGAAGCCAGGATCATGCCCGGCGTGCAGTACCCGCACTGCAACCCGTGGTTCTCGTGGAAAGCCGTCTGCATCGGGTGCCAATCCCCATTCTCGGCGAGGCCCTGGACCGTCGTGATCTCCTGCCCGTCAGCCTGCACCGCAAACATCGTGCAAGACTTGACCGACTCCCCGTCCACCAAGACCGTGCACGCCCCGCAGTTGGAGGTGTTGCACCCAACCATGGTTCCCGTCAGGTTCAGCGTCTCACGCAGGTAATGCACCAGAAGCAACCGGGGCTCGACCTCGTGCTTGTGAGCGCGTCCGTTTACCATTACTTCTATCTTGCGCAACTAATTATCCTTTCCCTCTCACTTACCACTAGCGACGAATTACCCTAGAAATAAGGCAGCACTTCCGTAATAAGCGTCACAAATACGTCCCGTTTAATTCCCCGACCGGCGACGACTCCTTTCCCACTCTTCCGCCCTATTATTAGCGGCCTTTCGATCCCTGCACGGTATCACAGCCCGTAGAAGGCGGTCAATACACAAATACGGATATGTTTTGGATGTGGCTTTGATACACTAGGTATTCGAGAAAGCGAAAGTCGAGGGCGAGCTTTGATCACCCAGCTTACAGATAGCTACGACCGGAAAATGGACTACCTGCGTATATCGGTCACCGACCGGTGCAACTTCCGCTGCTCGTACTGCATGCCGGAAGATATAAAGTTCGAGAACCCGGAGAAACTGCTCTCCCTCGACGAGATGCTCACCTTCGCCTACGCCTGCCGCCTGCTCGGGGTAGACAAGGTCCGGGTCACCGGCGGCGAGCCGCTGGTAAGGAAAGGCGTCGTAGACTTCGTGCGGGAGCTAAAAGCCCTCGGCTACACCGACGTCACCATGACCACAAACGGTTATCTGCTAAAAGATAACCTCGAAGGGCTCGTGGATGCGGGGCTGGACCGGATCAACATTTCCCTGGATACCCTCCAGCCGGAGAAGTTCGCTTTCATAACCCGCCGCGACCACTTCCGGCGGGTGTGGAGCGCGATAGAAGCCGCTCTGGACAGCCCGCTTTCGCCGGTAAAGCTGAACGCGGTTGCCATGCGGGGAATAAACGACGATGAGATCGTGGACATGGCGAAGCTCACGCTTCGCTACCCGATACATGTGCGCTTTATAGAGCTTATGCCGCTAAACGGCGACACCGACGGCAGCCGGTTCCGCAAATTGTTTATCTCGGGACAGGAGATCCTGAATCGCGCCCGCGAAGAGTTGGGCGACCTCGAACCCGTCGAGAAGGATGACCCGGCGGCCCCGGCCGACGAGTTCAAGTTCGAGGGTGCGCCGGGGAACTTCGGGGTCATAACGCCGGTTTCGGAGCCGTTCTGCGAGCGGTGCAGTCGGCTGCGGCTCACGGCGGACGGCAAGATACATCCCTGCCTCCTGACCGACCTCGACGTGCCGGTAAAGGATGCCATCCGCTCCGAAGAGCCGATACGCGAGATCCACGAAATTCTCTGGAAAGCGGCCCGCATCAAACCGCCGGCCGGCCTCACCCTCCCCGAAGAAGCCCGCAACCGCACCATGAGCCGCATCGGCGGCTAGCCGTCAGTTCCCTCACAAGTTCTTAACTCCTTACACCTTGCCGTATACGCCGAACCGTGAGATAGTTCCGCGCAGGTTAAGGGAACGGAGGGTAAACAAGCCGTAGCAAAAATCGGATGGCCGGAATCAACAGGCTTTTCTGTGAGGTTCCGTAACGGGACAAAGCTTTCCGGATCTCGATGCCTGTTGCCACACCGGCGCGTTCACGAGGGGAAGGAGGCGTTTAGAAAGATTCTAGCGGTGAGGAAGGCTGATGCCGCGTCCGGCTGCCGGTGGGGAACCGGTGTACCGCGGGGTAGCAGTACAGGTCTTCCGGAAGTTTAGCCTGCGTCACCAATCAATCGTTAGGGGAAAAGGAGGCAGGGGTGGACGTATCTCAGATGTACGAGTTCCCGGTAAAGGAGTTTTTCCGGCAGCCACGGTCACTGCTAGGGCCGGGGGCTTACGAGGCCGCGGGACCGGAGGCCGCGGCGATGGGCCTCAAGCATGTTTTGTTCGTGACCACGGGTCTCAGGGGCACCGGAATTATCGACGAGTGCCGGAGGAACTTCGAGGAGGCCGGGGTATCGGTATCCGTCTACGACAAGGTCGAGACCAACCCGAAGGACTACAACGTCATGGACGCATACAAGGCGTACACGGACGCTGAGTGCGACGGCTTTGTGTCCATCGGCGGCGGCAGCCCGCACGACACCACCAAGGGCGCGCGGGTCGTGGCGGCCCACGACGGACGGAACATAAACGAGTTCCAGGGGTTGAACACTTCCGAGAAGCTTGAGAACCCGCCGCACATCGCGATCAACACGACCGTCGGCACCGGCTCTGAGACCACGCCGGCAGCGGTTATCACGGACCTATCCTCGGATAAAGCGCCGCACAAGTGGGTAGCGTTCGATAGGGCGATGACGACGACGCTCGCTATAAACGACCCTGTACTGTGCATGACCCAGCCGCCGGAGTACGTGGCCTACACGGGCTTCGACACCATAGCCCACGCCTCGGAGGCGTACGTCGGGCGGGTGCAGCACCTCTCGTGCACGCCGGTCGCGCTAAAAGCCGTGACGCTGGTAACGGAGAACCTGCGCGAGGCGACCTACAACCCAAAGAACTACAAGGCAATGGAGGCGATGGTCTGGGCGCAGTACATCGCAGCCCAGGCGTTCAGTAGCGCCTTGCTCGGTATTCTGCACTCGCTCTCGCACGCGATGTGCGCCTACTACGACATCCACCATGGATTGAACAACGGCATCGGCATCTCGCGGGTGTGGACCTACAACCAGCCGGCGGCGGCCGAGAAGTACGCGGACATCGCGACGGCCATGGGCGAGGATACGCGGGGCATGAACCCGGTGCAGGCCGCTGACCAGGCGATAGACGCGGTAATAAGGCTCGCGAAGGACTGCGGCATCCCGGAGAACTTCTCCAGCGTGAACGCGAACTACGCGAAGTCGAAGATGGGCCAGGGGCAATTCTACGAGAACCGGCCGACCACCATCCAGAGCGACGACGACGAGTTGCAGGCGATGGCCGAGCACATGATGGAGGATCTGTGCACGCCGGGTAACCCGCGCGACCTGACCGCCGAGGCGGCAAAGGAGATCCTGCGGGACTGTGTCTACGACCCGATGCAGCGCAAGACTTCCAACGGCTACCGGCAGAACGTCTGGGGGGTCGCCCCGGCGATGGGCCGCCAGACCCAGGGTTATGAAGCCCGGGACGAGAGCGCTGGCGTCGCCCGCCGGCCGGAAGCCTGAGGGCTGCAAGCTAAAAGCTGGCGAGACCGGGTACAGTTCGGGGGTGGGCCGGGTGGTCCGCTCCCGGTAATTTAAGAAGGAGCTTTTTTGACCGTTACCGCGTTTGACAGCATCGAGGGGGTTACGGAGAAGCTGGCCGGGCAGCAGTACGTCTGCGACCGCAAGCTCGCGACCGTCGTATTCCTGGCGACCCGCCTAAACAAGCCTATACTCGCCGAGGGTCCGGCGGGGGTCGGGAAGACCGAGCTTGCCAAGGTGCTGGCGGGTGCACTGGAGCGGAAGTTGATCCGGCTCCAGTGCTACGAGGGGCTCGACGAGGCCAAGGCGCTCTACGAGTGGGAGTACGGCAAGCAACTACTTTATACGCAGGTCTTGCGGGAGAAGATCGGGGAGGTCATAGGTCCGGCTGAAGGCTTGCGGGAGGCGGCGGCCACCCTGCGCGGACAGGAGGACGTATTCTTCTCGGAAAACTTCCTGGTCGAGCGTCCGATACTTCAGGCGATACGCTCTCAGGAGCCGCCGGTCTTGCTGATAGATGAGATCGACCGGGCCGACGAGGAGTTCGAGGCGTTCCTGCTGGAGTTCCTATCCGACTACCAGGTCTCCATCCCGGAGATCGGCACCGTCGTAGCCGAGCATGCCCCGATAGTAATCCTCACCTCCAACCGCACCCGCGAGCTTTCGGAGGCGATGAAGCGCCGCTGCCTGCACCTACAACTAGACTACCCCGACGGAGAGACCGAGCTTGAGATAGTGCGGCTAAAAGCCCCAGGAATAGGTGATGCTCTGGCGGAGCAGATGGTGGGAACGATACAGGAGATCCGGCAGCTAGACCTCCGCAAAGCGCCTTCTATCGGGGAGACGCTCGACTGGGCGCAGTCCCTGCTCGTGCTCGGCGCGCCGCAACTCTCCAAGGAGTTAATAGAGGAGACCATCAGCGTCATCGTCAAGTACGACCGCGACGCCGCGAAGGTACTAGCCTCCATCCGCGACGCCGAGGGTTCAGAGTTCGGCCAGACCCTGCCCTCCGAAGAGCCAAAGACGCTCTACGAGTACCACCGCAGCCACGGCCACCGCCACTAGGACGGTCAGAATATGCAGGTATTTCGCCTACACATTCGGCCCAAAGGTGGGCTCGCGGATCATTCGTTCTCGTTCAACTATTGCCGTGACAACGGAGTTCTAGGTCTTGGCTGGCCTCTAGAGATTCCACCAGAGTCCAATTTGACTTGGGAACAATACGAAAACCTTGCGCTCAAGAAATATGGCAAAAAGGATTTATCTAGAGTCAGGAACCTACGTGAAAAGGTTAGGCTGAACGACCTAATCTGGACCAGAGACAAAGGTGGAAAATACTATCTTGCGAAGGTTCAATCCACATGGGAGTACCTCGATACCGATAGTGGCCGCAAAGCAGACATCATGAATGTTGTCAGATGCCAAATTGAGCCAGTACCTCATGCAGATGATGTTCCCGGTAAGATAGTAGCCCATTTCCGTGCCCCCATGTCTATACAGCAGGTTACGGAACCGACCGCGACGTTTTACAGTCAGTGGCTATGGAACAAGTTAGCCGAGACTGAAGAGGACTTTGTAAAGCTTGAAGGTTCAGATAATCTCTTTGCTCTCTTGGGTTCCGAGACAACTGAGGATGTAATTTTCATATATTTGCAAATGAAAGGCTGGCTCATACTACCGAACTCACGTAAAGCAGACACTATGCGCTACGAGTTCGTTGCTATTGACCCAAACAGTGAAGACAGAGCAGTTGTTCAGGTAAAAACCGGAGAAACGCCTTTGAATAGCGAAGATTATGTAAACGTCGATGAGCACGTTTTTCTGTTCCAGGCTAATGGGAAATACGTAGGTGAGAGCTTGGCGAATGTCGAACAACTCCAACCTTCAGCTATAGAGAAATTCATTAGGGAGAATATTCAAACTATGCCAGGGGTCGTTCGGAGATGGGTCGAGTATCTAGATAAGCGAGACACCCGCTAATGGACACCGTAGTTAACGACTTCGTTCAGGTCCTGCGCCGGCACCGGCTGCGGGTCTCCCCGGCCGAAAGTATAGACGCGATGAACGCCCTGGAGGCGGTCGGCCTCAAGGAGCGGGCGGTGGTGCGCGACACGCTGCGGGCCACGCTCGTAAAGGACCTCGACGACGTGGAGACGTTCGACCGGCTCTTCGACCTTTATTTCGGGCTGTCGGACACTGAGGAGCAAAAAGCGAAACCACTGCACGTCCACGACCACGGTGACGGAGAATCGCCTAAAAGTTTGGAGCTTGGCGAGGATGCGGCGGGCGATGAGGAAGACGACGACCACGGCCACAGCCACGATGAACCGGAAGAGACCAAGATGCGCCGCTTTTTTGACGAGGAGCGGATGCGCGCTTCCCGGGACGTGCACGGCGACCCGATGCGGATGCGGCTCTCGATGTTCGGGCAGCAACTCATCCTGAATCGCAAGCAAGGCCCGCTCCAGAAGTCCCTGGAACGTATCTCCCACCAGCTAAAGGTTCGCCGGGCCCGGAACATCTTCAACCCCGGCGAGTTGGTACCGAGCAGCGCCAACAGCCAGGAGCTACCTTTAGACGTCTCGGCTGTAGAGCTACAGAACCTCGTGGATCACCTGCACGACATGGACGTGGATGAGGATCTCGTCCGGCAACTAGAGGCCAGCGCCGACGACATCGTGGCCGGCCTGCCGGAGCTTATAAAGGAGATGCTGGAGCGCCAGAAACAGCTTGAGGGCAAGGAGCGCGGGCCGCTCGACCCGAAGCAGAAGTCGCTCCGCAAACTCACGGAGTTCTCCCCGGCTGAGGAGCGGGAGCTTGAGGCGGCGGTGCGGCGGCTGGCCCGTCAGATACACGGTGCGAAGACCCGCCGCTTAAAGCAGGACCGGACCGGTAGGATCAGCGTCCCCCACACCCTGCGCCAGAACATCCGCTACGAGGGGATACCGTTCGACCCAGTCCTGCGCCGACACCGCGAACAGAAGCCTCGTGTAACTTTGTTATGCGACGTAAGTCTGTCTACGAGGAACCTGGCGCGATTCTGGCTACACCTGATCTACCAGATGCAGAGCCTGTTTTCTAAAGTCCGCACGTTCGTCTTCGTGGCCGACGTGGCGGAGGTAACCCAGCTATTCGAGGAGCACCCGATGCGCCGGGCGGTCGAGACTATCTTCGACGGCAGCCTGATAGACGCCGACGTGAACAGCGACTTCGGGCTCGCCGCCGAGCGGTTCCGCAACGAGTTTCTGCCGACGATAAACCACCGCACCACGGTCGTCGTCCTGGGCGACGGCCGCAACAACGGCAAAGACCCGAACGTAGCGGCTTTGGAAGAAATAACCGAGCACGCCCGGCAGACGGTCTGGATCACGCCCGAACCCAAATGGGGCTGGACTCTGGGCTCTTGCGACATGCCGCTCTACGAGCCGCTTTGCGACCGGGTAGAAGTCGTCCGCACCGCCGAACAACTAGCCGGGGTCGCCGAAGAACTACTAAAGGCGCGGGCGTAGTGCAGGATACGCTCCCGCCGTTTAAGTTCTGCCCGATGTGCGCCACGGAGCTCGTGCCGCCGACCCGGCCCGGCGGCGGAGCGTACTGCCCGGTGCACGAGCGGTCCTGGTACCGGAACTCCTCCCCCACGGTCGGCTGCGCCATCGTGGACGGGTCGGGCACCCGGGCATTAGTCTCGATCCGGGGTATAGAACCCGAGAAAAACCGCTACGATTGTCCCGGAGGGTTCCTCGAACCCGGCGAGCGTCCGCTGGACGGCCTGGTGCGTGAGATCCACGAGGAGCTGGGCGTCGAGGTCGAAGACATCACCGGTCCGCTAGTAATGGAAGTCCACCGCTACGGGCCGGGAGGCGACTTTATCCTGGCTCTCGGTTTCACCGCCCGGCTAGCGGCCGGCTCACCGGAGCCCGCCGACGACGTAGCAGAGGTCCGGTGGGTCGAGGCTGGCGAATTGGACGACATGGACTTCGCCTGGCCCCACGACCGGGAACTCGTGCGCCGGGCCTTGGAAAGATCTCACCCCTAACGAATCCCCGCCTGTAGGTCAGCACTTTCGGCATCGTAGTAAGGTCACTCACTATAGTGGTGGGATTCTAGAACCCGCAACACCTGCGGAAAACCACGAGCTGTTCGGCCAGGTCACTATTGCGCGAATTATTAGTTTCTGCTAATAATTCGCATCTACATGGACGTTTCAATCAAGTCATTAAGGGATCGGGGGTTACGCGTAACGCCTCAGCGGGCGCAAGTGTGGCAGGTTCTGGCTGGGTCCGGATCACACCTGAGCGCGGAGGAAATTTGGATTCGGGCGCGGGGTGAGCTGGCGGGGATGGAGCTCTCGACGGTTTACAGGGCTCTTGAAGCCTTGCGGGAAGCGGAGTTAGTAGTAGAGAGCCGCTTACCGGGAGGTCCCGCATTATTTGAGGCGAGGGCACGCTCCCACCCGCACCTGGTATGTGAGGTGTGCGGCACCATATCTCATCCGGAGGCTTCGCCGGAAGTCACCCGTAAACTGCTTGCGGCGCTCGCCACTGGGTCCGGCGGTTTCGAGGTGCGCGAGTTGGACGTTGTTGCCAGAGGTGTCTGCCCGGAATGTACAGGCTTGAAAGAAGTGGAGGAGGCTTCCAAAGGGTAACGTGACGGGGTAGAAGCTATGTCGTTGACTGGGTTAGTGGCTGGGTGGATAACCACGAAGCAGGAGGTAGGAAGATGCACATTCCCGACGGTTTGATGTACCCGGCAACTGCGGCAGTCACCGGTATAGCCGGGGCCGGAGCGGTCGCCTACGCTCTGAAAAAGTCTCGCGAAGAGCTTGATGAAAAGCGTATACCCGTGGTGGGTTTGACGGCGGCTTTCATATTCGCCGCACAGATGGTTACCATTCCCGTGGCGGGTGGCACCAGCGCGCACCTGCTCGGGGGAGCTATGGCGGGGATCATGCTGGGACCGTGGATCGGCACGCTGGTGGTAAGCGTGGTGTACCTCGTGCAGGCTATCGGCTTTGCTGACGGGGGTGTAACGGCCTTGGGGGCCAACATCTTGTGTATGGGCGTGCTCCCGGCGTTCGGGGGCTACTACTTCTTCCGGGCCGTAACGCGGGTGTTACCGCGTACGCGAGCAGCCTACCTCGGCTCCGTAGCCGTCACCTCCTGGTTATCGATTATAGCGGCGAGCGTACTGGCGTCGGTGTTTATCGTCATCGGCGGGCCTCTACCGTTGGCCGCCTTCCCGATCATGATCGGCATTCACGCTCTGGTCGGTATCCTGGAAGCTGTTATCTCTACGAGCGTCGTCGCAGCGGTCCTGGCTAGCCGGCCGGATCTCCTCGTCAATAAAGACCGTCTGCCAGAGAGCGTCCCGGCTCCGGTTCGAGGGGAGGTTGCGTAATGCGCTCGCCCGGGAATCGGTCGGTTGTCCCATTCGTACTCGTCGGCCTCGTTGTCGTGTTGCTGATCGGGGTCGTCGTTTCAAACTTCGCTGCCAGCACCCCGGACGCTCTACAACGCGCGGTCATTAACAGTGCCTGCCAGGATGCGGCGGATAAAGAAGCCTGCTTGGTCGAGGAGGAAGGAGAGCCTGTTTTCGAGATAGCGCCCAGCGCCCTGCTGGGCTACGAAGTGACCTGGCTCTCCGGGCTTGTAGGGGTGGTCTTGACCTTCGTGATCGGGGCGGGTCTCGTGCTTTTTCTGCGGCGCTCGTCTAGCTCGCCCTCCGGGACGGCCGGACGCCGGGTAGAGTAAAAGGTTGAGCGGTAACCATCACGGCGGAGGTCTCGGCGCGGTCGAGGCGGTCGCGGCGAAAGATTCGCCGGTTCATCACCTGGACCCCAGGGCCAAGATCCTCGGCCTGATCGGGCTCGTGCTGGTCGCGGTGACGCTGCCGAACGGAGCCTGGGCCTCATTCGGCGTTCTAGCGGCAATCCTCATCGGGCTGGTCGCTCTGGCCCGGTTGCATCCGCTGTATGTTTTGCGGCGCATGACCGTAGAGGTGCCGTTCCTTATAACCGCGGCGATCCTGCCGTTCACCGCCGAGGACGGTCTCGTGCTCGGGGCGACCGTCGCCCTCAAGATAAGCGTCTCGGTCCTCGCGATGGTGATTCTGAGTTCTACGACACCGTTCCCGGACTTACTACGAGGCTTTGAGATGCTAAAAGCCCCTCGCCTGGTGCTTACGATCGTGTCTTTCATGTGGCGCTACCTCCACGTGCTCGCCGGGGAGGTCTCGCGCCTACAGACGGCGAGAGCGGCGCGGGGCTACTCGGCGAACAGGCTCTGGCAGGCCGCCTCCACCGGACCGCTGATCGCCACCCTGTTCTTGCGCTCTCTGGAGCGCGGCGAGCGCGTCCACCTAGCAATGACGAGCCGCCTCTACGACGGCAGTATGCCGGAGATTTCTATAAGCCGCCTCGAAGCGCGTACGGCTGACGTATTGTTCCTGACGACCATCGTGGCCTCGCTAATTCTCGTGGTGGTGCTATTGTGAGCGAGACCTCCAACCCCCGAACCGGCGCGCAAAGAAACGGCTCCGCGCACCCACCCTCTCCTCCGGCCATAGAACTGACGGACCTCAGTTACGCCTACCCGGACGGTCGACAGGCGCTGCGCGGTATCACGCTCAAGATCGAAGCCGGAGAGCGGGTAGCGATTTTAGGACCTAACGGCGCGGGCAAGTCTACCTTATGCCTGCACCTGAACGGCATTCTTGAGGCCACCAGCGGGTCGGTCTCGGTCTGTGGTCTGTCCGTCGATTCCGCCAGTAAGACTCGGAATATTAAGGAGGTTCGCCGGAGAGTGGGCGTGGTCTTCCAGGACCCCGACGACATGCTGTTTATGCCGACCGTCGAGGCGGACGTGGCGTTCGGACCGTCGAACCTGGGGCTTGCCGAGGACGAGATCCGAGATCGGGTCAAACGCGCGCTCGAAGCGGTCGGGATGGAAGGGATGGGCGGGCGTTCCCCGCACCACCTCTCCTTCGGACAGAAAAAGCGGGCCGCAGCGGCGGCCGTGTTAAGCATGGAGCCCGAGGTGCTCGTGCTAGACGAGCCTTCGAGCAGCCTGGATCCCCGCGGACGGCGCAGGTTCGGCGAGCTTCTCACGGGACTAGATCAGACCGTCATCATAACCACTCACGACCTGCCATATGCCCACGAGTTCTGCGAGCGCGCGGTAATCCTCGATGCCGGGCATATCGTGGCCGATGGTCCCGCGCACGAGATCCTCGGCGATGCTGATCTCCTCGCCGCACACGACCTGGAGCTACCCTACGGTTTCCAAATAAACCAGCGCTAGCAAGACGCTGTAAAGTGGTTGGTACAGTACCAGCAGAGATGAGACAAAAACTGTCGCTGATAATGTTTCTTTAGCCGAGGCTAATAAATTACGCCATAATCTTGGCCCACGGCTGCTCGTGCGTTGGCGGCGCAATCTCTTCTACGCTCACGATTCCCACGTCGAAGAGCGGTCCTACGAACACCGGAACGAATTACCGACCCGCTCTCCGGTACCGGCCTACGGCGTCGGGCTCGTGCACGGCATCGGCGGCTCCGGCGGACTCACGCTGCTCTTACTCTCGACCATCTCCGACAAGGTTGAGGCAATCGGCGCGCTGCTGCTCTTCGCGGCCGGTACGGCTGTCTCCATGGCGCTGCTCTCCACGGCCTTCGGACTCGCCCTTGCCGGCGGCTCCGGCGGCCCGAAACTTCGGGCGGGTCGCGCCCGTACTCGGGGTCTTGAGCCTGGCTTTCGGGGCCTGGTACGCGCTCGGGGCGCTGGAAGTCGTGACATATCCATTCTAGTACCGGCGGTTCGCCGGCCCCGACTCCCACTCTTGACGTAGCGTAGGACGTAAGCCTAGAATGATGCATCGAATATTCTTTTGCCATTTGAGCTGATTGTTCTGTATTACAGTTTACTCGGATACGGAAAAGGGTAAATGGGTAATAAGTATTATTTACGCTAACCCGGAAGGGAGGATCGTAGTGGGAGAAAAACGCGGTAGCGGTAACAGTGGGAGCGGCGGGAGGTCGAAGCGTGGCGAGGCCAAGCAGAAGTCGGGCGAGGTAGCCCAGCAGGGCCAGCAGAAAGCTTCGGAGGCCGCCGAGCAGGGCCGGGAGAAGGCCGCCGGCCAGCTAGACACCCAGAAAGAGCAGGCCGCCGGTCAGATAGAGGGTATATCGAGGGCGCTGCGCCAGACAAGCGAGCAGCTTAGGGAGCAGAACCAGGGCTCCATCGGCAAGTACGCCGAGCAGGGGGCCGAGCAAGCCGAACGGCTGGCAAACTTCTTGCACGAGAAACAGGGCGACGAGCTTATAGGCGAGGTCGAAGACTTTGCCCGCAACAAGACGGCCGTATTCCTCGGAGGAGCGTTCCTCGTGGGAGTTGCGGCGGCCCGCTTCTTGAAGAGCTCTTCCGGCCAGCGCGAGAGCTTTGACGTGCAGAGCCGGGCGAAAGAGCTTGGCGAGGCGGCGACCGGAGCGAATGCTGGGGCGAGCTCCGGGGGAGGTTCCTAATGAAGGTGGTCCGCCAGGACCGGGAGAAGATGTCGACTGCGGATCTTATAGGCGACCTCTACCGGGGTACCTCAAACCTCCTGCGCCTGGAGATAGAGCTCGCCAAGACCGAGCTAAGCCAGAAGGCGTCGAGGGTCGGTAAGAACGTCGGGTTTCTGGCGGCCGGGGGGCTTATAGCCTACGCCGGTTTCCTGGCGTTATTGGGCACGCTCATCGCCATCTTGGCGGCTCTGGGGTTGCCGGTGTGGCTATCGGCTTTGATAGTCAGCGTGATCGTGCTCGCCGTGGGAGGTTTTCTAGTATTTAAGGGACTAAAGACCTTGCAGCAGGAGCAGATAGCTCCGCAGCGTACGTTGGACACTTTGAGGGAGGATCAGGAATGGCTGAAGGACCAGAGCAACAGCGACAGGTAAGGCGGGAGCCGCCCCCCGGAGAAGACCGGCCGGAGATCCGGCGCCGGCTCTCTAGCGAGCGGGACGAGCTAAACCCGGACCCCACATCAACAGACGACGAGATGGAGGCCCTGCGCCTGGACATCGCCCGCACCCGGGCCGAAATGAGCGAGTCCGTGTACGCGCTCCAGGAGCGGATGAACCCGCAGTACATCCGCCAGCAGGCCACGTCCCAGCTCCGGCAGGGGGCTTCGGACCGGGCTAAAGGCGCAAGTTCCGGGGTAACGGACACTATCCGCAATAACCCCATACCGGCGGCGCTAACGGGCGCCGGCCTCGTGGGGCTCGGGTGGTTGATCGCCAGCGGGGCCAGCGGCTCCAGTGGAGACGACGACGATGAGCGGTCCGACTACTCAGACTACCGGTACGGCGGACGTTCCGGCGGGCGGGGTGGTAGTGAGCGGGTCGGCTACCGGCGAGAGGGTTCTTATTACGACCTCGACGATCCGGACTATACCCCCGAGTACACCTACTCCGGCAGCCGGGATCTCGAAGGGTACCGCTACGACGACGATGACGACTCCGAAAGCCGGACCGGGCAAGCCCAGGAGCGGGCCGGGCAAGCCGGCCAGCAGGCACGGGAACGGGCTGGTCAAGCCGGTCAACAGGCGCGGGAGCGCGCGGGCCAGGCCGGTCAGCAAGCTAGAGAACGGGCGCAGCAGGCCCGGGGGGAAGCCCAGCAGCGGGCACAGCAGGCAAAGGGCGGCTTTCAGCGGGCACTACAGGAGAGCCCGTTGTCTCTGGGCGCTATAGCGCTCGGAATAGGGGCGGCCGTCGGGTTTGCCATACCGGAGAGTAGCAAGGAGAACGAGTTGATGGGCGAGACCCGCGACCAACTCGCGAACCAGGCTCAGCAGCGGGCGGACGATGCCACCCAGCGGGCGCAGAGGGTCGCCAAGCAGGCCCGGGAAACGGCGGAGGAAGAAGCCAGCCGGCAGGACCTTAAAGAGTAGCGGTGGCAGAGGCGCTCCCAAACAAGAAGGCAGCCAGCAGGGAGTCGGGTCGTCTCGTCAAGGAGGCGACCCGGTTTCTTGAAGCCGCAGACTTCAAAAAGGCGAACGAGACGTTAAGAGAAGCCGCGAGAGCCCTGGCTCCGCAGGAAAAGGACCCGACCGGGAAACACTTCCCGTAAAAGGTGTCTCGCAAAAAGGAGGAGACGAGGAGGATATGAGCGCGTCATCATCAAACAAGAACAAGGCTGGCATCGGGCGGATTATGGTACGTTCCGCCAAGGAGTTTAGCGCGGACGACATGCTGGTCTACGCGGCGGCGGTGTCCTACCAGATATTCTTCTCGCTGTTCCCGTTCATCATCTTTCTCCTGGCGCTGCTCGGCCTACTCCAGATCCCCGGTTTCTTCGACACGCTGCTGAGCCAGGCGGAGCAGGTAATGCCGGCGTCGGCATTCGGCCTCATAGAAGGTATCGTGCAGCAGGTCCGGGGCCAGGCCGCGGGCGGGGTACTCTCCTTCGGCGTTATAGTGGCGCTGTGGTCGTCCTCCTCGGCGGTCCGGATGATGATGCACGCTTTGAACGTCGCCTACGACGTCGAGCAGGAGCGGTCGGCTCTGAAAAAGCTCCCGCTCTCCGTGCTGTACACGCTGGTTATCGCGGCCATGCTGATCGTCGCGGTCGGGTGCATAGCGCTCGGCAGCTCGGTAGCGGAGTGGGTCGGGGGGTTGGTAGGATTCGGCAGCACCTTCGTTACGCTGTGGACCTGGCTGCGAATACCGGTTGCGATAGTCCTGATCGGAGTGATACTAGCCCTGATCTACTACCTCTTTCCGAACGTCCAGCAGCCGTTCAAGTGGATCACACCGGGAGCGGTCGTGGCCGTGATCGTGTGGGTGGTGGCTTCCCTGGCGTTCTCGTTCTACGTATCAAACTTCTCCAGCTACAGCGCGACCTACGGCGCTCTGGCGGCGGTGATCATCCTTCTACTCTACTTCTTTATATCCACCGCGATAATACTCTTCGGCGCCGAGATGAACGCCGAAGCCTACCGGGGCCGGGTCGCCGAAGTGGAGGAGCAGGGTTCTGGGGAAGACTCCGGCTCGGAAAGCTCTAGCTCAGAAAGCTCTGGCTCGCAAGAGTCTTCTAACTCCAGCCGGGAAAACTCCTGAGCATCCTCATTCCGCAACTGTTGGGGCCGGTCACCCTAGACTAGATCATGTCTGTGGAGACCGGCCTCACGCGGCGGCTCGGCATCCGGCACCCGGTTGTACAGGCCGGAATGGCCGGTGGTACCACCACGCCCCGGCTGGTCGCCGCGGTCTCCGAAGCCGGAGGTCTCGGGACGCTCGGGGCCGGATATTTATCACCGGACGATATACGGGCAGAGATCCGGGCGATCCGCCAGCTTACAGGAGAACCGTTCGCGGTCAACCTCTTTATACCGAAAGCGTTCGACCCTACCCTCTACCCACAGGGTGGGGTCAACGCTCTCCTCGCACCATACCGGAGAGAACTCGGTATAGAAGACCCAGCCGGTCCTCTGCGGTACGTCCACCCGTTCGACGACCAGCTAACGGTAGTGGTCGAAGAGCGGGTCCCGGTATTTAGCTTTACGTTCGGCATCCCCGACGAGACGCAGCTTTTATCTCTCAAGGAGGCGGGCGTCGTTACGTTCGGCACGGCGACGAGCGTGCGGGAGGCGCGCGAGCTGGAAGCCGCCGGGGTGGACCTCGTAACGGCCCAGGGCTCGGAGGCCGGTGGACACCGGGGGACGTTTACCGGCGGGTTCGAGGCGTCGATGGTCGGGACGCTGGCCCTGGTACCTCAGGTCGTTGACAGCGTGAGCGTACCCGTGGTCGCCTCCGGCGGCATAATGGACGGGCGAGGCCTCGCAGCGGCCCTGGTGCTCGGCGCGGCCGGCGCGCAGATGGGTACGGCATTTCTGACATGCCCGGAGAGCGGCGCGCACCCCGATCATAAAGAAGCCGTGCTCGGGGCTGGCGAGGAGGACACGGCCGTGACGCGGGCCTTTTCCGGGAAACCGGCCCGGGGTTTGCGCAACCGCTTTATGGACGAGGTCGAGCGCCGGGCGGAAGAGATACCGCCGTACCCGATCCAGAACGCTAATACCCGCGACATCCGGGCGCGGCCGCCGAACAGAATAAGCTGGAGTACCTCTCCCTGTGGGCCGGGCAGGCCGCACGTCTCAGCCAGAGGGTGCCGGCAGCGAGGCTCGTCGAAGAGGTCTCCGGGGAGGCGGTCCAGCTGCTCGGCCGGGAATATAGCAGCTAGAAAGTTCCGTCAGGCTTTCGGGGCGCGGAGGGTGAATACTGTTATTTCGGGACGGCACATAAACCGGAGGCGGAGGTGAGCGACGCCGAGGCCCCGGTTGGTGTACTGGAGCATGTCGCCGACGCGGTAGAGACCGGCCGGGTACTTGCGTGAGAGTGGTGGGAGGAACAGGGGTCCGACGAGTGGCAGCCGGATCTGACCTCCGTGCGAATGCCCTGAGAGCTGCAGGTCGAAGCGGCCGGACACCCTACTCTCGTCCGCAAAGTCCGGCTCGTGGGCGAGCAGGATAGCCGCTCCCTCCTCTTCCAGCTTCTCCAGCACGAGGTCCAGCCGGTCCAAGCCCTTTTTGTAGTCGTCCACCCCGGCTATTTGTAGAACAGCCCCTTCCCGCCGCACCGCGAAAACGTCGTTGGCAAGTTCCCGGACACCGGCTTCGGCAAGCGGCTGGCGCACAGCCTCGGCACCTACGGAGTGGTCGTGGTTGCCGAGCACCGCCACCACCTTGTCGCGGGCCTCCAGCCTGGACAAGGCTCCGGCGAGCGGTGGGGCGAGGTGGCCGGTCGAGTAGAAGATAGAGCGGGTCACGAAGTCGCCTGTAATAGCCACGAGGTCCGGGGCTTCGGCGTTTATCCGGTCCACGGCGCTCGAAAGGCGAGCCGGCGTCATCCAGCGGTCGGCGTGCAGGTCGCTCACGTGGACCACCCGGTAACCGTCGAACGCCCGCGGAAGCCGGGGCAGCGTCACCGAGAGCCGCCGAACCTCGACGTTCGAGGGCTCGACGTACCGCGCGTACAGGAACCCGCCAGCGGCTAGAAGGCCACCGGCGACCACAACTGTAAGCTTTGTCTTTGAGATAGCCACGGCAGGCATTGTACACTGCGGCACTGGCGTCACCGCCTCGCGCCGGACGGCTGGCATCTCTATACTTATATGCATGTCAGTACGACCAGAGCTAGCCGCCGACCAGCCACACCGCAACCACGGGTTGTTCTCCGACCACTACCTGAACGTGACGCTGCCCGAACGCCCGGACTGGCGGGCGCTGGCGGAGGAGGCCCGGACGGCGATGGAGGAGGTCTCGCGCATCCTCGCCGCCTACACGCCGTCCACAAACGAGGCCCAGACCGAACGGGACCTGGTACGCCCCGTACTGGAAACGCTCGGGCACGACTTTGAGGTACAGGTGGCGTTGCAAACGCCGGATGGTACGAAAGTACCGGACTACGTCTTCTACAGGAACGCGGCCGCGCTCGCCGCTAACAAGAACCGCACCCTCGACGAAGAGACACTCTCCGGCAGGTCCTTCGCCGTAGGGGACGCGAAGTATTGGGAAAGGGCTCTGGACCTGCCGCTCAAGGGAAAGAAGACCGGCGACCCGTTTACCAACAAGAACCCGAGCTACCAGATCTCCTTCTACATCCAGCACTCGGGCGTCGAGTGGGGCGTCCTGACCAACGGCCGGCTCTGGCGGCTCTACAACCGCGACACCGCCCACAAGCTGGACCGCTTCTACGAAGTAGACCTGCAAGAGTTGGTCGAAAGCGGAGACGAGCGGCGGTTCCTGTACTTCTACGCTTTCTTCCGGCGGGCGTCGTTCGACGACGGACCGCTGGGGGTAGCCTCGATCCTCCGGGCCAGCGCCGACTACGCCCGGGGCGTCGGCGACTCGCTCAAGGCTCAGGTCTACGAGGCGCTGCGGCACATCGCTCAGGGGTTCCTCGACTACCCGGACAACAGGCTCGACCCGGAGCCGGAGTCACTGCACAGGATCTACGACAACTCCCTAATTTTGCTCTACCGGCTCCTGTTCGTCCTCTACGCCGAGGCCCGCGAGCTGCTGCCGGTGCGGGGCAGCGAAGACTACCGAGAGAGCTACAGCCTGCACGCTATCAAGCACGACGTTGCCACCGGACGCCGCCTGCTGCCGACAAGCGCGACGCTCTGGCCGCGTCTCACACAACTATTCCAGATCATCAACCGGGGCAGCCCGCCGCTCTCGGTGGCGACGTTCAACGGCGGCCTCTTCGACCCGGCCCGCCACCCGTTCCTCGAAAACTACACCGTCGGGGACGCGCACCTGCAGGCGGCGGTGGACATGCTCTCGCGGGTAAAGGGCGAGTTCGTGGACTACCGGGACCTGGCCGAGCGGCACCTCGGCACGATCTACGAGGGCCTCCTGGAGTTTCACCTCGAAGCGCTGGACGATGGCGAAGCCCCGGAGGAAGCGGGGCCAAGCTGGACGGTCGCCCTGCTGAACGACAGCGGCGAGCGCAAGGCGACCGGCAGCTACTACACCCCGGACTTCGTCGTGAAGTACATCGTGGAGGAAACGGTCGGACCTGTTCTCCGGGCCGCAATAGAAGACGCCGAGAACGACGAGGCAAAGGTCGAGGCGGTGCTGGCGCTGGACGTGCTGGACCCGGCGATGGGCAGCGGGCACTTCCTGGTAGAGGCAACGGAGTACATCGCCCGCTTCCTGGTGGAACTGGACGTCTCACCAGAAGAGGTGCCGGATACAGCGGAGGCCGAAGCCGACGCGGAGCTTGCTTACTGGAAGCGGCGGGTCGTCCAGTCCTGTGTCTACGGGGTGGACATGAACCCGCTGGCCGTGGACCTCGCCAAGCTCTCGCTCTGGCTCTCCACCGTCGCCCGCGACCGGCCGCTCTCGTTCCTCGACCACCACCTCCGCACCGGCAACTCCCTCGTCGGGGCACGCCTCTCGGACCTCCAGTTCGGCAAGAAGCGGAAGACCAAAAAGGTGAAATCGGCGGATGAGTCTCAGCTCTCGATGCTCTCCGACGACGCCTTCCGGCAAAGCATGAGCGTGGCGGTCGGGAGCATGTGGGTGATCGAGGAGTCCCCCGCCGCCTCCGTGGAGGACGTAAAGCAGCAAGAACAACTCTACGAGCGCCTGCGTGAAAACCTGACCCGCCGCTACGCCCGCCTAGCCGACCTCGTAACCGCCACCCGCTTCGGGGTCGAGGTAGACCCGACGCTGTGGCAGCCGCTCGCTGACTACGCCACGAGCAAGAACGTCGCCACCCTGCCCCAGTTCCAGCGGTGGCTGGATGCGGCGCAGGAGATCTCCACCGGGCAGCGGTTCTTCCACTGGGAACTCGAATTCCCGGAGGTCTTTTTCGATCGGCACGGCAAGCCGCTCGGTGACGAGGCGGGCTTCGACGCGGTGGTCGGCAACCCGCCCTACGTGCGGCAGGAGGCGCTTGGGCCAGTGAAGCCGTACTTCAAGGAGGCTTACGCGGAGACGTATCACGGCGTCGCGGACCTGTACGTGTACTTCTACCAGCAGGGTCTGCGGCAACTGCGGAGCGGCGGACGGATGAGCTACATCGTCACCAACAAGTGGCTGCGGGCGGGCTACGGCGAGCCGCTGCGCGGGTACTTCGCGAAAGAAGACGCCCTCGTGGAGATCGTGGACTTCGGGCACGCCCCGATCTTCCCGGACGCCGACGTGTTCCCCTGTATCGTCGTCCTCCAGAAACGCGGCCCGGAGACGAAAGACGCCGAAGCCGACAGCGGAGCCAACGGCGAGGTGCGGGTCGCCGCCGTCCCGCGCGAGGAGCTTGGCGGCAGGGACCTGGACCGGACAGTGGAGGCCCACGCCCACACCGTTCCCCGCGGACGCTTCGGCAAGGAGGCCTGGAGCCTAGAGTCCTCGGCGGTAGACGACCTGATGGCGAAGATCCGGCGCAACGGAGTCCCGCTCGCCGAGTTCACGGGTGTTCATCCTCTGGTGGGCATCAAGACAGGGCTCAACGAAGCGTTTCTCATTTCCACGAAGACGAGGAATGGGCTGATACAGTCTCATCCAGCTTTGACTGAACACATAAGACCATACCTCCGTGGACGAGACATCAAACGCTGGTCACCCTCCTGGGAAGAATTGTGGATAATTTTGCTCAGATCAAGCAGCGACTTTTCATGGCCGTGGTCAGACCGCCCGCTTGGAGAAGCAGAAAAGAGCTTTCAGCAAACATTTCCGTCCCTCCACGGGCACATGCAAGCAAGAAAGGCTCGATTACAGAAACGCAGCGATCAGGGCAGATTCTGGTGGGAGCTACGTTCGTGCGCTTACTACGAGGCTTTCGATACAGCTAATATCTTTTATCAGGATCTAGCTTTTCACTCACGGTTCGGCATTGGAAAGCCAAAAACCATTGCAGAGATGACTTGTTTTTGTCTGCCTACATCCGATAAGTGGACGCTAACCGTATTGAACTCTCCTGCGATGTGGGCCTATATGTGGCGCAACGTAATACATGGCAAAGATGAAGTGTTACGACTAAAAAGCATCTACACAGAGAAACTCCCCATCGCCCCGCCCACCGACGAGGCGCGGGCGGAGGCGGAGGAAGCGGTCGGGCGGCTAGTGGCGTTCACACGCGCCGAGCAAGAATCGCGCCGGGACGCCCTGGACTGGCTACGCGTGGAGTACGGCGTAGAGAAACCGGGCCAGAAGCTCTCGGACTTCGCCACACTTTCCGGCGACGAGTTCGTGGAGGAAGTCCGCAAGCGGCGTCCCAAAGGATCCGGTCGGCTCTCCCCCGCCGGTCTCAAGGAGTTGCGGGCCGGGTACGCGGAACTCGCAACCCCCGTTCGAGAAGCCCGCGCCGAAGCTGCGAAGCTGGAACAACGCCTCTCCGACCTCGTCAACGAAGCCTACGACCTCACACCAGAGGAAGTAGACCTGCTCTGGTCCACAGCCCCGCCCCGAATGCCGCAGTTCTGAGAAGCGCTCGGCTATCCCTACCAGTTGGCGGGTTTGGTGATCTCGCCTTTGGCGTCCGTAATGACTTGTGGAAACTGACTAGCTTCTAGGGCGCCCTTTCGGAGTGGTCGGTAGAAAGTCGCGTTCTTCTTCAACGCCCAGGAGATGTTCTTGTGAGGGTTTAGCACGCCAACTTTGAGACCAAGTTCTTCACGAACCATCTTGATAGGCTCCACCAAGTCCGAATCGTTGGAGACAACTACGGCCGTCTCGTATTCGTCTTTGAAGCCATCGCGGATCAAGTAGGTAGCTATGTTCACGTCAGAACCTTTTTCTTCGGTCTTAACGACCTTTACCGTTTTAGGATCACCCGGCCGAGGGTTTGCTATCGGCATACGAGTAGTGTTGGAGAGGAAGTGTCCGTAGTGGATGGTCAAGTTCGGTATCGTGCCTAGAGCCCGAAGGTACGCTTGTTGTTTCTGGGTTTGTAGAGGATGATCGGGGCGCGACTGGACGCGGGCGGTGAAGTACCTGATATGGTCGATGTCGTAACCTTTGAGCGTGACCCGACAAAGGTGTCCGAGATTTAGCCAGCGATAAGGTGTGCCTTTCAAAGCACCGTAGTATAGGTTGAATCCGTCTACATAAACACTTGTCTTCACTGAAACCACCTTGACAAAAGCTGAGGCCGCCTTCCGGCGGCCTCGCGCCCTGCCGTCAAAGCGACAGGGGGGATATACCAGATAATCTTAACCCTGGTAGCGTCTACGGTCAAGCATTGAGTAAAGTAGGTTTTTGAAGGAGAACACCGAGAATAATCACACTATGATCGAGTTTCGCCGCGATAACCTCTTGGGGGCTGATGCCGAGGCTCTGGTTAACACGGTGAATACCGTGGGGGTCATGGGCAAAGGCATCGCCCTGCAATTCAAGAAGAAGTTTCCAGGCAACTTCAAAGCCTACGAGCGCGCTTGCAAGAACGAAAAAGTCCGGGTCGGCAAGATGTTCACCGTTTCTTTGGACAGTCTCACCAATCCTCAGTACATAATCAACTTCCCGACCAAGCAGCATTGGAAAGGAAGATCACGTATCGAGTACGTGCGTGACGGGCTGGAAGATCTGCTCAGCGAGATAGAACGTCTGGACATTCACTCTATCGCCCTGCCGCCCCTGGGCTGCGGCAACGGAGGCCTGGATTGGGAGAGTGAAGTACGCCCGCTGATTGAAGCAACTTTCGCCCGAGTACCCGAGATTCGGGTCCAAGCCTTCGTACCACACACGGAGAACGAGCCGGTTCAGCTAGACTCGGGCGAGGCGAGGCCTCCTCTTACTCCGGCACGGGCCGCGATGGTCTACATGATCGGGGCATACAAAGCCTCGCACTACGTCGCGGGCCGCATAGTTGCGTGGAAGTTAGCCTACTTCGCGCAAGTTGCCGGTGAAACTTCACTAAATCTAAAATTCCGGGAAGGCCAATACGGTCCATACGCGAACGACTTAAAGTTCCTGCTGCAGAGACTCGAAGGTTACTACATCAGCGGTCTCGGCGACTTCAGTGGTAAGTCAGACATCGAACTACTTCCCGGCGCTGAGGAGGAGGCCCGGAGCTACCTGCAAGCGCACCCGGAGACGGAAGAACGTCTTCAGAGATCAGCACGGCTCATAGAAGGCTTCGAGACCCCTTACGGGATGGAACTTCTGGCGACGGTTCACTGGGCGGTGGAGCGTAAGGGAGCAGCGTCTTTAGCGGAAACTGTACAAATCGTTCAGGACTGGAATCCTCGGAAGGGTGACCTATTCGACCAGCAACACATCGAAGTCGCCTGGGAACGGCTTGAAGAAGAAGGCTGGTTCCCTACGAAGACCATCGCTCATAGCTAATCTACAGTTTTTAATCCTCCGACTTCATCCGCCGGACAGAGCGGGAAGGAGAGATCCGGGACAGCGTGAGGGAGAGCCGCCGGACCTCGACGTTCGAGGGCTCGACGTACCGGGCGTACAAAAGCCCACCGGTCACTAGAAAGCCACCGGCGAGCGCGGCCGTAAGCTTTGCCTTTGAGATAGCCACGGCCGGCAGTTTACAAGAAGCGTGACGAGCCCGGGGTGTAGAGTGGGCTCGTCAGCGTACTGAAGTTGGGGACGGAGGGTTACTCCGGCTAGGCTCTTCCCGCCTTCAGAATAACCCTCAGAGTCAGGAACCCGGCGGCTACCAGAAGGGCGCTGGCGCCCAGTATCCACACCGTCCCACCCGTATCCGGCAGCACGGCTATACCGGGGGACGGGTTCTCTTTACCTGAACCGCCGTCGGGGCCGCTGCTCGCGCCATCTCCGGTGGTGGACTTGGAAGTGGCTTCCGATACCTGGGCGACCTGCTGTTGGTCGGTGTACTGTCCATCTTCGGTGGCTCCGGGTGCCGGAGACCCGGGCGTGTCCGGGGTGTTGCTCTGTAGGACCGTTACGGCTTGAGCGGTGACAGGGGTCGGGCACTGCTGCTGGAGTTCGTCCTTGACCTGATCGTACTCGACCTCTACAAAGTCCCCGTAACCGATGTCCTGGATGGTGATCGGGACGAGGTCTTCGCCCTCCCGGGCGTAGAACTTGGTGTCGTCAAAGGCGACCTGGTAGCTCGCGCCGTCGGCGCACGGCTCTCCGCTGGTACCACTGTCCACCCGCAGCCCCGCGACCCCCACGTCGTCGGCGTAGCCCTTGAAACTCACGAGGTTGGGCACATGGACTGTGTCAGGGTCGTCCTGGACAAGGTCGAAGTAAGCATCGAACTCGGCCCGGCTGATGGCGCCGTCGCCGTCGGTGTCGGAGTATTTGGCGAAGGCGGCGGGCATGCTAGTCTCGTCCTGGGCCGCGAGAAGGCCCATGCTCTGGCAGAAGGCTACCTGCCCCGCCAGGGTAGAGCCGCCCTGGAAGCTGATGACAGGGTCTGCGTCCGGCAGTCCGTACTCCGCGACGAGCGCGTTACAGTCCTCCGGCGTGAGCGGGAAGGGCCGTCCTTCACCGGGCGTAGTGCCGCCCGGATGTCCGTCCGCCGGTTCTATACCGCTGACGGCTATGGCGGGTATCTCCACGCCTCCGGGGGTAAGTCTGGTCGCGTCGGTGCCGGTGATGGTTACCCGCTGGCCGTTGTACGGGTCGAGGACACTTTGTGGGTCGGAGCTGATCAGGGCCCAGAGCTTGCCTGAAGTCTCATCGGTTACGTAGTGCGTAATGTCGGCTCTGTCAGCCGCCAGCCCCCGGGGTTCCAGAACGCCGGTCGCCGCGACCCCCTGCCCGAACGTCGAGTCGTCCGGCATCTCCACGGAGGTTACGTATATCGGTACCTGCGTCGGGTCGGGGAAATCGGAGATGTCACCGCCCTGGGTTTGGAAGATACCGTTTACGATGACTTCCCGCCCGGTGTACTGGGAAAGATCCACGCCTTGGGCGTCGCTAGCGATATTGTACTCGTCGCCCGTGCCCTCCTCCACGATGTAGTACGAAGGACCTCCCTGGACGGACCCCACCGCCTGTATCACGCCCTTTACCCTGGCGTCCGGCTGCGCCGTCTGGGCCACAGCCGGGTCCGCCGGGACGGTAGCGGCTAGAAACATCGCCAACATCCCTCCCAGGATCATCAACCTCTTCAACATCACTGGCTCCTCCCTTGGATCCTCATCTCTACACGCCACGGCTACAACATTAATCCTCTCCCGGAGCGCTGGCCTCCTCCAAAAGAAGGGTCTATCGCGACCAGAAGAACGACCTTCTTCCTTCTACGCCTACACCGCGCTCCTCTACTTTCGCCGCCACGACACTTGATGCAGGGCACCCTAAAGAAGTCAGATAACAGGTTAGTTACAGATTAAGAAATATTAAGCAACGCTTATAGCGCGAAGATTCGGTTAGATCTGAACATCGGACACACTTCCGGCACGGCGAGGCTCGATTCGTGCCAAGCGATCTGAACTTCACTACCCATGGGCTATTTATCTGCCCACTTCCTGAACATCTTGCTGCTCACCCACTAAGCTAGGACTTTTGTCCCGAAAATCTTGTATTACATGCAAATAGCGATTACATGCTCTACAGGGAACAAATTGTTGTTAAACTAAACACAATTCTATACCGGCGCACCCGGGCGAGGGTGGCAGGCGGCGCTCATTACAGGAAGAGGGGGCGTGACGGGTAAGCGGGCAGAGTTAGACGACCTACAGTACAAGATGTACAGGGTCATACTCCTCGTGGGTCTTGTCGGGGCGGTTTCGGCGCTCGTCGCCAACGAGATGATCGGCACGGTCTCGGGCTTTACCCGGGGGATTTTTTACGGGATGATCGTCCTTCTCGCCTCTCAGGCGTGGCTGCTCCACAGCGGGAGGATGCGGGTTGCGGTGGTGCGGGAGTTTGTGTACGCGGGCGTCAGCGCCGCTTTATTGAGCGTCTTCTTCTACGTGCTGTACACCCCGGTGCCCCACCCGGTGGAGCAGGTATCGCTGGTCAACCTCTACCTCTGGTTCCCGTTTATATACCTGTTTATCTTCCTGGCCTACGAGGGCCGGGGGGCGCTGGTCCGCTCGGGGTTATTATATGCACTGGTCGCCAGTCTCTCGCTCCCGCACGCAGTCGCGACCGTGGAATCCACGGGCCTGTTCGACGGCTTCCAGTCGTTCGGCCAGTTTTATATGGCATCGGCGTCGTTTATCGCGGTGCTCTACTTCTTTACCGGGACGAAGGACCAGTTGCGTCAGAGCCGGGCCCGGGCCGACCGGATGACGCTGCTCGCTCTGACAGACTCCCTCACGGGCATCTCCAACCGCCGCCGGATAAAGGAGTTGCTGAAGCAGGAGGTAGAGCGGGCTGAGCGCTACGAGTTGCCTTTGTCCCTGATTACGTTCGACCTCGACGACTTCAAGCGGCTCAACGACACTCTCGGGCACGACGCTGGCGACGCCGTACTGGTCGAGACGGTGCGGGTGATCGGGTCTTGCCTGCGCGGGAGCGACCTCTTCGGCCGCTGGGGCGGAGAAGAGTTCACCATCGTAGCCCCGGAGACGCCCGCCGAAGACGCCGGGCGGTTCGCGGACCGGATCCGGTCCATTTTAGAAAACCACGACTTCGATACGGGACACAAACTCTCGGCAAGCTTCGGCGTGGCGTCCTACCATCCGGGAGACGGCGCAGACGCACTCGTTAAACACTCCGACCAGGCTCTCTACCGCGCCAAGGCACTCGGCAAGAACCGCGTCGAGACCGAGAGCGTCCGCGTCTGACCCGGACCTGCGAGAAGTTTTTGCAGGCTCCCTCGGGTTACGGGTTTGGTCTCTACGACGCGGGGTACATCTCCCCTGTCAAGAGCACGACATTAGCGAGGAGCCAATGAAAGAGTTCAATCAGACCGCGACTATCAACGTCCCGGCCGACGACGTGTTCGCCTGGGTCTCCAACCCCAATAACCTGCCGAAGTACCTGCCACCGATAAAAGAAGCCGAGGGTAACCCGCGCGGCGAGCAGGACCGGGTGTATTTGAAGGGAGAAATTCCCGACCGCGGCGAGTTCGAGAACGAGGGCTACATGAAGGTGGACCAGAGCGCCCGGACGATGGAGTGGGGCGCGGAGGTCTACCGGGACTACTCGGGGCAGTTGGAGGTCGCCGAGAACGGCGGCGACAGCAGCAACGTAACCGTGCGGCTCTGGTTCGGCGAAGAGTCGGTCGAGGGCGACATCCAGGAGGCGTCCAACGAGGAGCGTGACCCGCTGGAAGAGTCGCTCACCCGAACGCTGGAGTCTATAAAGAACCAGCTAGAAGAGGGTGCCGGCAAAGAACCCGCCCCTCCGGCTGAAGGTTAGTTCAAGCTAGCCCGGACCAACCGCTCGGATATACCCGCTGCACTCTGTACCCGGAACAAGTAAGTTATGCTCCGGGTACTTCTTTGAGGCTTTTTGAGATAGACCGTACAGTCCGGACGCCGGCCGTCTCGTAGACTCCCCAGGCTTTATCCGGCAACTACTGACGAGCTTGTAGTGTAAAAAGGGGTGGTCGTTACGGCGCAAGAATCGGGCGTGGAAGAGCGGGGCGGGGTATCGACCCGGTTGTTGTTGGCGGTAATGGTTACCGCGGTTTTCATCTCGGTCTTTAACCAGGCGATGGTCAACGTGGTTGTACCCGCGATCCAGGACCAGTTCGGCGTCTCCGAAGGACAGGTCGGTTGGGTGGTGACGGGCTACCTGCTGGTATTCGCCGTCGGCATCCCGCTCTACGGGCGCATCTCGGACCTTTTTAGCCTGCGGCGGACGTTCTGCTTCGGCCTGATCGTCTTCGCCGCCGGTTCCCTACTCTGCGCGCTAGCCCCAAGCCTCACGGTGCTGGTCGGCGGCCGCGTCCTGCAGTCCGCGGGAGCCGCGGCGATACCGGCGCTGGCCTTCGGCTCGGTGGCGAAGGTGCTGCCGCCCGGACAGCGCGGGGTCGCCCTCGGGCTGCTCTCCTCCAGCGTCGGCATCGGGGCCGCCGCGGGTCCGGTCCTCGGCGGGCTACTCGCCGCCGTGGCCGGCTGGCAGTCTTTGTTCTACGGTACGCTGGCCCTCGTACTGGTCCTCACCGCCGGGGCGCTCTACGTACTCCCGGACGGGGTCGCCGGCGACGCCGGGGGCTCGCAGAAAGGTTCGTATAGCTCTATCAAGAGGCTCGACCTGCCGGGAGGAACCCTGCTCGCGCTGGCCGCGGGACTCTCGCTCTTTGGCGTCACCGAGGCCGAGGCAGCGGGTATCTCCTCTCCGCTGGTGTGGGGCAGTCTGCTGGTCGCGGTCCTTTCGGCCGCCGGCTTTGCCGGGCGCATCCGGCGGGCGCCGGAGCCGTTCGTCTCCCCGGAACTTTTTAGGAACCGGGCTTTCGTCGCGGCGGCCCTCGTCGGGTTTCTGGCGCTGCTCGCCAACCTGGGAAGCTTGTTTCTCGCCCCGCTGCTACTAACGGAGACCGAAGGGTTCTCGATCCTCGCGGCCGGGCTCGCCCTGGCACCCGGAGCCATAGCCGTAGCCGCCCTCTCCCCGCTCGCCGGGCGTCTCTCGGATCGGCTCGGTCCCCGGAGGGTCATCTTCGGCGGCCTGTCCGTGATGCTATCCTCGGCCGTATTCATCTCCTCTTACGCCGCCGGGCGCTCCATCTACATGGTCGCCGCCGGCATACTCATCCTCGGTATAGGCTTTGCCGGAGTAAACTCGCCGGTAGCCAACGCCGCTTCGGCGGTGCTCTCCCGGTCGTCGGCGGGGGTCGGGCTCGGCGTCTACCAGCTATTCTTCTTTCTCGGCGGCGGCTTTGGTCCGGCCCTTACCGGGGCGTTTCTGGCGCTCCGTCAGGGACAGGGTGGTGGCGCGCTAAACCCGCTCTACTCCTTTGGCGGCGCCCCATTCTCCGACGCCTTTCTAGTGGTAGCCGCGGCCCTGCTCGTCGCCCTGCTAGCCGCCGCCGGTATCGGTGGGAAACCCGGCGCACAAAAAGCCGGCTAGCGAGACCCGGCCGGCAAAGGTCCGGTTGGCGAAGGTTCGAAGCCGGCCCGACCTATTCCGAAGAGTTTGCGGGTAGAAGAGTCGGGGCGACTTAAAACCGGTAGCGGCCGGACGAAGCAGTAGCCACGGGCCGTTTTACACCCGAGTTCTCCAAGCCCCTTGAGTTGCTGTTCAGTCTCGACGCCCCCGACGACCACCTCAAGGTTCCGGCGAGACCGGGGTTTACGCGCTATTAATTAATGATATGTTTTTAGACCGAGGTTAGAACATCAGCAAGACAGAAGGAGAGAGATGGCGAACGTGAGCGTTGGACAGGGAGTTCCGGCCTTTGAGTTGCCGGACGAGAAGGGAGAGCGGTACAGCCTGGCGGAGAAGCTCTCGCAGGGTCCGGTAATGTTGGTATTTTACCGGGGAGACTGGTGACCATACTGCAACGGGCAGCTAGTTAGCTTTGCCAGGCAGTACGAGGAGTTCCAGAACCGCGGCGTCCAGCTCGCGGGTGTCAGCGTCGATCCTCCGGGCAATAACCGGGCGATGGTCGAGAAGCTGGCGCTACCGTTCCCGCTGTTGAGCGACCCGGAGGGTGAGCTCGCCAAGCGGTACGGTCTGTGGAACGAGAAAGAGGGCGTAGCCGAGCCGGCCATCGTGGTGCTCGACGGTTCCGGGGTTGTACAGCACCTGTACTCCGGGGGCACGGACTTTGCCGACCGGCCGACGGACGATGAAGTTTTCGGCTTTCTCGACGACCTCAAAGCCGATGGCGGCTACGAGGGCGGGGAAGCGGGGATCTCCTACTCGGCCGACGAGGCGGAGGAAAAGACCGTGCGGCCGGACAGAAAGGCGATCACGCTGGAGCAGTTACAACCGTACTACCTCGGGGCGTACTTCACCTCGGTGTCCTTTAAAAAGAAGTTCGAGGACCTCGGCGACGATGCGCCGCGGCAGGCTGTAGACCACTACCAGCAGATGATCAACGAGTATAGCTCCGCCATCCGCGAGACCGCAAAGATGCAGCAGGCCAGCTAAAGCTGACAGCTAGAGCTGCCGCCTCTACGGATCGGACCGCCGGGAGTTAACCTCCCGGCGGTCTTTTTCTAGCTGAGCGCGAGACGTTCCTCGATTACTTGCCTGTAGACGTCCGTTTCCACGGCGCCGGGGATCAGGAGCGCGTCATCCACCACGACGGAGGGGATGCCGGTGACCCCGAGCCGGACGGCCTCGTTGTGCTCCGAGAAGACTTCTTTCTGGAAGGAGAGTTGCCAATTCTCCAGCCGCGCTAGGAAGTCGTCCGCCGGCATCCCGGAGCGTTCCGCCACCTCAGCCAAGACTTCGAGGTCGGAGATAGTACGGTTCTCGCGGAAGTAGGCTTCCATTACGGAGAGGTGAAAGCGGTGGAACGCCTCCTCGCCGAAGGTGGCGGCGGCTTTGGCGGCCAGGTGCGCCGGGACGCTGTGGGTCGGTGGGTCGTTATCCGTCGCCCAGACGCTAAAGCTGCCGGACTCGTCCTGGGCCGCGGGCCTGAGCCAGCTTTTGGTGTACTCCCGGTGCTCTTCTAGGCTACGAGGTTCGGGCTCCGGCCGCAGGAGGAAGCTCTTCCACACGACCTCGACGTTCTCCCCGTACTCAGAAGCTATCTTTTCGAGGCGCACGGCCCCGTTAAAACACCAGGGTCAGAGGTAATCCGAGTAGGCGGTAAACCTTACCGGCGCGGGCATAGTAAGTGCTCCTCTCAACAGCGGTCCTTCGCGGGGTAAGATTACCAGATAGAAGGTCTTTATAGCCGCGCGGGAAGGACTGAACTTGGATCTCAACTCTTACAAAGGCACGAACCGGTTGCTAGTTATTTTCGCCGCCTCCGCCGCAGACGCACCGTACGAGCGCCAGGAAAGTCTACTAAAGAGCCACGGGGCTGGTTTCGAGGACCGGGACCTCATCAAGGTGCGGGTCTTTACGGAAGGCGGCGACGTGGGCGGTAGCCCGGTCTCCTCGGGGGAGTCCGCCAGGGTCCGCGAGGAGTACGGGATCGAGGAGGGCCGCTTTGCGGTGCTCCTCGTCGGCAAGGACGGCACGGAGAAGTTCCGCTGGAGAGAGCCGGTCTCCGCGGAGGAGGTGTTCGAGCGTATCGACGCCATGCCGATGCGCCGCCGCGAGATGGAGCAGAGCGGATAGTGTTCTATTTGCAGAGGCGAGCTGTCGACCACGGAGGCGAGGAATAGGGTTGGAGCTATTTCTGGAGCAGGAACCGGTCGGGGATCGCCGGAGGCTGCGGGCATTCTGGCGGATACTCGCGTTTCTGGCGCTTTTCGGCGTACTCGCCAACGTGTTGGGCAGCATAGTAATTCTGGTGTGGGCGGCCGCCAGCGGCTCCCTGGAAGCCCCGGTGTCAGACATAGGGCAGGACATCGGCGGCTCCGCGTTGCTGGTCGTTACCGGCATCTCGTCGCTCCCCGCGGTGTTTATCGCTTTGTGGATAGTAGGCAAGCTGCTCGACCGGCGGCCGTTAAAAGACTTCGGTTTCCGTTTAAACGGTGGGTGGTTTCTGGACCTCGGGTTCGGGCTGGCACTCGGAGCCGGGCTGATGGCGGCGATCTTCCTCGTACAACTTTCCGCGGGATGGGTGACCGTTGCCGGCACTTTTGAGACTACCAGGCCCGGAGCGTCTTTCGGGACCGCCCTTCTGGCCCCGGTAGTGACTTTTTTGTGCGTCGGTATCTATGAGGAGGCACTCTCGCGCGGCTACCTGCTGCGCAACATCGCCGAGGGGTTGAACCTGCCGGGTCTCGGCCCCCGGGGCAGCATCCTCGTCGCCTGGATAGCCTCCTCGATGGTGTTCGGGGCGCTTCATCTGCCGAACCCGAACTCTACGCTTGTAAGCACCGCAAATATTACGTTGGCCGGCATCCTGCTGGGTGCCGGCTACGTGCTGACCGGCCAGCTCGCGATACCTATCGGCGTGCACATTACCTGGAACTTCTTTCAGGGCACCGTGTTCGGTTTCCCGGTTAGCGGGCTGCAACCTATCGGGGCGACGTTTGTAGCCACGGAGGAGAGCGGCCCGGACCTTTTTACCGGCGGCGTGTTCGGTCCGGAAGCGGGGCTACTGGTCGTGGCCGCCACCATGCTCGGTACGCTTTTTACCTTTCTCTGGGTCCGCTACCGCCGTGGCAGTTCCGGACTCTACACCCCGCTCGCCGAACCTCCGAAACCTCGCGCCACGGTTTCCGGTGGGTAGCCGTGGAGCGCTGCTGGTTAGCCACCGCGCAAGCGGGGTAACCTTATAGCCGACAAGTTCAAACCGGGAAAGAGGAGGCTGCCGTGCCGCGAGAAAGCTCCAGAAAGACCAACGCAGCGAAGGTAGCCCACAACTTATCTCTGGCGACCTGGTTCGGAGGTTCGCTCTTCGGTAAGTTCATCCTGAACCCGGCCGTCAAGGTGCTCGACTCCGAGGAAGAGCGGGGCAAAGTCGTAAACAACGCCTGGGCCCGCTACAAGCTGGTCAACCTTTTCGCGCTCGGCGGGGCAGTCCTCAGCTACACGCTGGGCGTCCGACCGAACGAAGATGAAATGGACGAGGACGAGCGGACGGCGGTCCGGGTAAAAGACATGCTGCTCGGAGCAGCCGCAGCTTCCAGCCTCGGGGTCACGGGTGTCGGAGCCCGCTTCTCGAACCAGGCCCGGAAGGGAGCGGTGCCGATATTCTCCGGGACCCGGCCATCCCGGAAGACTCCCAAGTCCGCCACCACAGACCAGCGGTTGCTCGGTACTCTGGAGAATATCGAGCTTCTGGCTCTAATCGGCGTGATCGGGCTTTCCAGCGTCCTCTCCAACAAAGAAGAGGAGAAGCTGCCGGAACCGGCTAGCCTCTTTTCCCGGCTGCGAGGCTCCAGGCGGCGTTTATAAGGCCGACGTGAGAGAAAGCCTGCGGAAGATTGCCGAAAAACTCGTCGGTCTCCGGGTCGACCATCTCCGAGAGTAACCCGAGGTCGTTGGCCCGGGCGGTAGCATCTTCGAATAACTTCCGGGCCTTCTCACGCTCTCCGGCGGCGGCCAGGCACTCGACAAGCCAGTAGGTACACAGCAGAAAGCCGTTCTCATCACCCTTCCAGCGGTGGACGAGGCCGTTGCCGGACAGCTCGCGCTCGATGGCCTCGATGGTGGACCGCATGCGCGGGTCGTCTACCGGCAGGAAGTTTACCAGCGGCATGAGCAATACAGAGGCATCGAGGTTTGGCGAGCCGAAAGCCCCGGTGTAAGCGCCGGACTCCTCGCTCCAGCCATGTTCCAGGACTTCGGACCGGATCTCCTGCCGCACCTCTTTCCACCAATCTATGTTTCTCGCTCGCTCCCCGAGGCGGGGAGCCAGCTTTGCGGCGCAGTCGAGGGCGAACCAGCACATCACCTTTGAGGAGAGGTAGTGCCGTTCGGCGTCACGGGCCTCCCACATCCCGGAGTCCGGCTCCCGCCAGTTTTTCGCCGCCTGGTCGGCGAGGGCGGTGACCAGCCGCGCCGTAGCGTCGTCGAACTTCTCGCCCAGTTGGTCCCGGAGGAGGTAGGCCGAGCCGACGACCTCGCCGTACACGTCGAGTTGCCGCTGGCGCCAGGCGGCGTTGCCGACCCGCACGGGACCAATACCGCGGAAGCCTCTCAAGTGGTCGAGGGTGTGTTCGTTGAGGTTCCGCTCCCCGTCGACGCCGTACATGATCTGCAGTTGTCCACCCTCCGGATAGCGGGCGCTGGAGTCGTGGATCCAACCGAAAAACCGCTCCGCCTCATCCGGACAGGCCGACACCCACAGCGCCCGCAACGTCAAACTGAGGTCCCGCAACCACGAATAGCGGTAGTCCCAGTTCGCCCCCTCGCGCATCTCCGGCAGAGAGGTGGTCGGCGCCCCGATCACGGCTCCGGTCGGCACGTACGTCAACGCCTGCAACACCAGGGTGCTGCGCCGGACCTGTTCCGCATACGGCCCGTCGTACCCCCGGTGCAACGCCGACCACGACCTCCAGCCACTCGCGGTATCTTCCAGCCGGGCTCCCACGTCGAGTTGGAGCGGCGGCCCCTCAGCTCTACCGGAGACCCGGCGGTAGGCCAGGGCGAACTCCGCCGACTCCCCGGCCCGCACGGTAAAGTCCGCCACCGCCCGGGTGTCTTCCAATGTTAGTTCCAAAGCAGAGTAGAGGAGCAGTTCCGTCGGGCCACCGCGGACAGCGGCTCCGCCGGCAGTCCGGTAGACGAGCGGGACCGTCAGGCCGTACTCCAGCCGCGGCTCGAACTCCATCGAGAAGGTTACCTCGCCCTCTATGCCTTTTACCCGGCGGAGCAGCACGTGGGGCGAGTTCATCCCGACCTCGTGCCCGCGGGCGCCGGGCTCGAAGGACAGGGCGTCCGTCAGGGTAGCCCTACCGCTCGGGGTACGGAACTCCGTGCGGAGTACCATCGTATCGTCGATGTAGGACCGCTCGGCCTCGTACTCCTCTTCACCGGATGGCCGGATAGACCATTGCCCGCCGTCCGGGTCGAGCAGCCGGGCAAAGACTGATGGGTTGTCGAAGCGTCCGGGACAGTACCAGTCGATAGAGCCGTCCCGGCCGACGAGCGCCGCCGACTGGCAGTCGGATAGAAGACCGTAGTCGTTTATTGAGGGGATGACTGCTCTACGGTCCGTGCTACCTCTAGCCAAAGCTAGCCACGTATGGTGTGCAGGGCGGCACGGGCTTCCGGGAGGGTGAGCGGAACCGTGGCGAAGTTGGCCCCGGCGGATATAAGGCACCAGATGCAGAACGCCCGGTGATCCGTCCACTGATCCACGGTGAGCTTGCCAGCCTGGGCGGCGTCGAATAGCACCTTCGCCAGGAGGGCGAGCGGTATCCAGGGGCTCTCGATAGCCCGGTCTTTACTACCCATCGCGGCGAGTATGAGGGTTACAGCGTAGCTCCCGAGGCCGAGCGCCGCGTCGGGGGTCTGGAATATGGCGTAGGCTTCACCCGCGGCATCTACTTTGTCCGAGTCCAGGTAGGGCAGCGGCGGGTCCGGCAGGTGCTTGATGATGCCGGTCTGGAAAAGCGCGACCACACCCATCGACCCGGCGGCGGTGAGCGCGAGGCCGACGATGCCGCGCCGCCGCCGCAAAGAGTCTCCTGTTCCATTTCTCAACTGCTCGCTCAACTGCTCCGGTCTCACCAGCCGAACCTCCTTAAGGGTTTGCCTCACGCCCGGGGCCGGCAGAGCCGTAAGACCACCGCGGCCGACGTCCCAGGTTTCCAGGGTCTACATTGCCCGGGATGATTTTACATGCGCGGACCCGTGCACCGGCTTCTAAACTGCTGATTTGGGTAGGGATACAGCCTCCACACCGGACGCCGCTGTTTGCCGGGCCCGGATAGCGGGCAGAAACCGCTGGCGGCCGCGAAGTCTTTACGGTTACCCGATATTACGCAATAGGATAATAGAAAACGGAGGCGTCACAGTGAGCGACGACCAGCACACCCGCCAGGACCCGGTCGAGCAGTACCCACAGCCGAATTTCCCGGAACAGCAGCTAGAGCATCCGGGCCTGGAATCCGAGATGCAGCCCGCCCCGGACTACGGCGAGGAGACCTACCGGGGTACCGGCAAGCTGGAGGGCAAGACCGCCGTTATAACGGGCGGGGATTCGGGTATCGGTCGGGCCGTGGCGCTCGCGTTCGCCCGCGAGGGCGCGGACGTGGTCATCTCTTACCTCGAAGCCGAGGAGTCCGACGCAAAAGAGACGGTCCGGGTCGTCGAGGATGCCGGTAAGAGAGCGGTCACCGTACCCGGCGACATCGGGGTCGAGGAGCAGTGCCGGAACATAATAGGGAAAGCGATGGACGAGTTCGGCAAGATCGACATCCTCGTAAATAACGCCGCCTATCAGATGGCCCGCGGCGGCATAGCGGACACCACCTCCGAGGAGTTCGACCACACCTTCAAGACGAACATCTACGCCACCTTCTACCTCTCGAAGCTGGCTTTGGAGCACATGGAGCCCGGCGCGAGCATTATAAACACTTGCTCGGTAGAAGCGTACCAGCCGGCCCCGGCGCTGCTGGCCTACGCGGCGACGAAGGGTGCGATCGTCACCTTTACCAAGGGCCTCGCGATGGAGACCATAACCCGCGGCATCCGGGCCAACGTGGTAGCCCCCGGACCGGTGTGGGCACCCCTGATACCGGCCACGCTGGCGTCGGAGACGGTCTCCGGTTTCGGCGGCCAGTCCCCGATAGGCCGTCCGGCCCAGCCCGCGGAGCTCGCTCCGGCCTACGTCTTTCTCGCCTCCCAGGAGTCGAGCTACATAAACGGCGAGACCTTGGGCGTAACCGGCGGCATGCCGCTGCCGTAGAACACCCGGTAAACCGGCTCCGACGAGCCGCTACCCGATAGCCAACCCGCCACCGATACGGTAGGCTACAACGCGTAGGGTAGCGGCTTGCGGAGGTAGGTTTTGGGCGTTGTCGTCCAGAAGTACGGCGGTAGCTCGGTTGCTACAGCCGAGCATATAAAAGCGGTCGCCGGAAGGGTCGGGCGTACCCGGAAGGCGGGCCACGACCTGGTCGTGGTCGTTTCGGCTATGGGGAAGACTACGGACCGCCTCTTGAGGCTCGCCGGGGAGGTCAGCGACGACCCTTCGCCGCGGGAGATAGACCAGCTTCTGGCGACCGGCGAAGAGCAGTCGGTGGCGCTGCTGGCGATGGCGTTGAATGCTCAGGGAGTTGATGCGGTCTCGCTAACGGGACCGCAGGCGGGGTTCCGGCTCACGGGTCGTTATGGGTCGGGGGTCATTTCCGAGATACGACCAGGGAGGTTGCAGAAGCTACTCTCCGAGCGGCGGGTCGTGATCGTGGCCGGTTTCCAGGGTATGAACGCCCTCGGAGACGTTATGACGCTCGGGCGTGGCGGCTCGGATACGACCGCCGTGGCGCTCGCCGCAGCACTCGACGCCGAACGGTGCGAAATTTACACGGACGTGGACGGTGTATATACCGCAGACCCGCGGATAGTCCCGAAAGCGCGGCGGGTGGAGGTGATCTCGTCCGAAGAGATGGCGGAGATGGCGTGGCGGGGAGCGAAGGTCATGCACCCGCGGGCGGTAGAGCTCGGGGCGTTGTACGGGGTCGAGATCCACGTCCGCTCCTCGTTTAACGAAGATCCGGGAACGGCTATAGTCGGAGGTAAGAAATTGGACCAGCTAGAGACCCGCGAGACAGTAGCCGGCATCGTCCACGACCTGGATGTATCCCGCGTAACGCTCACCGGCATCCGGACCGGACCCGGCACCATGAGCCGCATCTTTACCCCGCTCTCGGAGAACGGCATCTCCGTGGACGTTATCGTCGAGAGCGGCGTCAAGGACGGAGCCTCGGACGTGGCCTTTACCGTGAGCCGGGGTGACTTCGAGACGGCCCGCAGGCTCGCCGGGGAGGTAGCGGAGATTTCGGGCGGCGAGGTCGAGGGCGAGAGGGAGCTCGGTAAGGTCTCGGTCGTCGGGACCGGGATGCTCAACCGTCCGGGGTACGCGGCAAAGATGTTCGGCGCTCTAGGGAAGGCCGGCATCCCGATAAGGATGGTCTCCACCTCGGAGATACAGGTGACCTGCGTTATACCCGCGGAGCGGGTGGAGGAGGCCGTCCGGCTACTCCACGAGGACTTTGAACTGGAGGAGAGAGATGTTTAGCGGCGCTATGACGGCCCTTATTACCCCGTTTCGCAACGGCGAAGTCGACGTCGAAGCCTTGGAAGGGCTGGTCGAGTTCCAGATAGGGCGCGGCATCCACGGCCTCGTCCCCTGCGGCACGACCGGCGAGGCCACGACCATGAGCGAGGCTGAGGACCGCCTGGTAATAGAAACGGTCGTCCGGGTCGCCGGCGGCCGGGTCCCCGTGGTCGCCGGGACCGGCTCGAACAATACGGCGAGCGCCATAAAGTACACGAAGATGGCCGAGGAAGCCGGGGCCGATGGCTCGCTGCAGGTCGCCCCGTACTATAACAAGCCGACCCAGGAAGGGTTGTACCGGCACTTCGCCGCCATCGCCGAGAGCACGGACCTTCCGATAATCCTCTACAACATCCCCGGCCGCACCAGCGTAACCATCACTGCCGAGACCACGGCGCGTCTGGCGGAGCTTCCGAACATCGTCGGTACCAAAGAAGCGACCCACTCGATGGACATGACGAGCGACATCCGCCGCTTGTGCGGTCCGGAGTTTTCTATACTCTCCGGCGACGACCCGCTCACCCTGCCGATAATGGCACTTGGGGGGACCGGTGTAATCTCCGTTTCCGCGAACGTCGCTCCCGGCGCGGTCTCCGACCTGGTAGACGCTCTCCGCAGCGGGGACGCCACCGAGATAGACCGCGGCCGGGAGCTACACTACGAGCTATTGCCGCTGTTCCGGGCGCTGTTTCTGGAGACCAACCCGATCCCCGTAAAGACGGCAGCATCCCTGCTCGGGCTTTGCTCCGACGAGATGCGTCTCCCGCTCGCCCCGATGGAAGAGACCAACCTCCAGATCCTGCGGGAGGCGATGGACTTCACCAACCACCTCCTCCCGACCCCCGAAGAGGTATGACGGAGAGCGCGGCGGCTTCCGGCAAGGTTCTCCTCCGGGTCGCCATAATCGGGGCAGCCGGCCGCATGGGCCGCGAGCTGTGCAGCGCTGCCCTCGCCGACCCGGAAGTAGAACTCGCCGGTGGCACCGTAGAGCCCGGAGCCCCCGAACTAGAAGCTGACCTCGGTGAGCTTTGTGGTTTCGGTAAGGCCGGAGTACCGGCGACCGAGGAGCCGCCCGAGGAAGCCGGAGCCCTCATAGAGTTCACCACCCCGGAGGCTACGGTGGAGCACCTCTCCTACGGGAAACCGCTGGTCATCGGCACTACGGGTTTCTCGGAGGAGCAGCACGCGCGGGTAGAGCGGGCTGCGGAGAGTGTACCCGTCGTGCTCGCCCCGAACATGAGCGTCGGGGTCAACCTGATGCGCGAGGTGGTGCGCGAGGTCTCCCGGAAGCTAAGTTTCGCCTATGACATCGAGTTGGTAGAGACTCACCACCGCCACAAAAAGGATGCCCCTTCCGGCACGGCGCTGTTCCTGGCTCGGGCCGCCGCCGAGGGCCGGGATCAGGAGTTAGAGAAGGTGGCGACTTACGGCCGGGAGGGTCAGGAGCCTCGGGAGGACGGGGAGATCGGCCTCCACGCCGTCCGCGGCGGGGCGGTCGTCGGCGAGCACCGGCTCATTTTCTACTCTGAAGGCGAGGAGATCGAGCTTATTCACCGCGCCCTCTCGCGCCGCACCTTCGCTGACGGAGCCTTGCGGGCCGCGAAGTTCGCCGCTACCGCAAAGCCGGGGCTGTACTCCATGACGGACGTGCTGGGCTAGCGCCGCCGGTCAGGAGCGTTTGGGCACCGCGGCGAGTAGCGCCTCCAGACTGTTGGCGGTACCGGCGGCCTCGCGCGGGCTGCGCCCGTAGCGGTTCTCGTGGTCGGGGTCGGCTCCCGCGTCCAGCAGAGAGGTGACGATCTCAACCCGCACACCGTTCGGGGCGCTCAGGACCGCCGTCCACAGCGGGCCGTTGCCGTGCTCGTCGTATTTGTTCGGGTCCGCGCCCGACTCCAGCAGAGAGCGGATGACTTCCACCCGCCCCTCTTGTACGGCGGCGTGCAGCGGGGAGTAGCCTGCATCGTCGCCGAAGCTCGGGTCCGCTCCGCCGGAAATCTCCGCTCGCGCGGCCGCAAGGTCGCCGTTTAAAGCGTAATACCAGAGCGGCGTCCGTCCGTACTCGTCCATACCGGGACGCGGCTTGCGCTTCGGCCACCGCGGCATCCTTACTTCCTTCCCACCGAACTTTGAAATGCGACTTCTAAAAAGGGTCGCGCACGGTTCTTGGCCCACCGGCAACACAGCGCCAGTGTAGCATCGACAAGTACACGGTCCGGGTCCGAAAAACTGGTCTTGTAGCCACCTTGGAGCATCTTGAGTTGTTTTCACTAGAAGTTCGCCTGCCGGGCTCTCACGACAAAGAGCCGCTCTAAGTGGCGAAGGCCGTCCGGGCGGCGGCCAGGTCCCAGAGAGCGTGGCCCACACTCTTGAAGATCGTCGGACCGGAGGGTAATTCGGGGAGGTCTAGCGCGTCTTCTAGCTGAACGGCGTCCGCCCACTCAAAGGAGCCGGCGCGTGCGGCCTGTATCAGGTCTCCGGCCTCTTCTCTGGTTCCTTCTAAAGTGTCCACGAACACCGCAGAAGTGCCGACCAGCGACGGAGGAAGCTCGGCCATCTCCAGGTTAAAGGCGCCGACCGCGGCGACGAACGTGTCTTCCGGGAGTCGCTCCGGTAGAACCGGCTCGTAGCTGGTGGTGGAGGTGACGATCAGGCCCACCTCGTCCCGTACCTCCTCCACGCTACTCGCCACCTCCGCCTCCATCCCGAGGCCCCGCGCGTGTTCGGCGAGGGTACGGGCGGATTTCTTGGTGCGGGAAATGACAAAGACTTTCAAGACGCCGAGCCCTTCGCGGAAAGCTTCCAGGTGGGAGCGGCCCTGGTTTCCGGCACCGACTATCAGGAGCGGGCCTCCGGGGTTTTTAGCCAGGGTCCGGGCGGCTAACAGCGAGAGCGCGGCGGTGCGCCGGCCGGTCACGACGCTGCCGTCCAGGATGCCGAGCCACACGCCGGTTTTTGCCTCCATCACAACTACCTCGCCCTGGATGGTGGGCAGGTCACGCCCGGCATTCTCGGGGTGGACGGTGACGAGCTTGGTGATGGCGGTTTCCTCGTCCGCCGCGGGCATGACGAGCAGCGTCCCGCCTCCGGGGAGACCGGGCGTCAGGCGCGGCGGGGCCTCAAGCTCCCCGTCCCGGCGGCGGACCATTACCTCCCGGATAGCGTCCGCGAGGTCCGAGTAGCCGAGGCGGGCGGCGGTCTCCCGGACGTCGAGTATCTCCAAAGCTAGCCCTGGGCCGCCGGTTTGAAGGAGCGGGTAGGTGAGAAGAGGTCTACGGGGTGGCGGGTAGAGCCTTCGACGGCTAGGTCCGCCAGGATCTCCCCTACCACGCTGCTCATCTTGTAGCCATGACCGGAGAATCCGGCGGCGACCACGACCTGCGGGTGATCCGGGTGCGGCGAGATCACGAAGTGCAGATCCGGGGTATTAGTGTACATGCAGGTCTGGGCTTGCAGCAGGCGGTTGTTCAACCGGGGCAGATACCGGCCCAGGTACTCGCGGATAAACCGTACCTCCTCCTCGTGCACCCGCCGGTCTATCGTCTCCGGGGTGCAGGGTACGCCGTCGGCCCGGAAAAAAGCGGCTTTTACCCCGCGTTCGCCGTCGTGGGCGGGGATGCCGTAGAACGTGTTGCCGTCCTCCGGTTCCCAGATGTAGACGGGAAAGTTCTCGGGAGTAAAGGAGGCTGCATCATCCGGCTCGAACCAGAACAGGATCTGGCGGGTAATCTCTAGCGGAAGCTCTAGCTCCGGCAGCAACCCCGCGGCCCAGGAGCCAGCGGAGATTACCAGCCGCTCTGCCTCGTAGGTCCCTTTACCGGTTTCGACCGTTACCCGGTCTCCCGAAGGGGCGGCGTGCCAGGAGGTTAACGGCTCGCCGAAACGCAGGTCGGCCCCGCGCCGGGACGCGAGGTCCAGGTGAGCGGAGACCGAGACCTCGGGCCGCACGAAGCCGGCCTTCTCCTCGTAGAGCGCGACGGTTCCTGGGGTGGGCACGAAGGCCGGGAACCGGCGCTTTATCTCGGGCGCGTCGAGCAGTTCGTAGGGCAGGCCGTGTTTATCGGCGCTCTCCCGGCTGCCCGCGACGAGATCACTGTCGGGTTGGCCCACCATCAGGCCGCCGGTTATCGTCAGGACCTCTTCGCCCGAGTCCCGTCCTAACTGCTCCCACAACTCGTAGGCCCGTAGCAGGAGCGGCACATAGGCCGGGTCCTCGAAGTACGCCTGCCGGATGATGCGCGAGCGCCCGTGGGAAGAGCCCTTCTCGTGCGGCGGGGTGTACTTCTCCAGGCCGAGCACCCGCTGCCCGCGCCCGGCGAGTTGGTAGGCGGCGGCACTGCCCATTCCTCCGAGACCGGCGACTATCGTGTCGAACAACAACGCCTATTCGTTCTCTGGGGGAGTGTCCCGCTCCCGGCTCGCGCTCTGGCGGGCCTCTGCCCGGTCCGCCTGCATCGCCTTGAGGAGCAGGAAAGCGAGCGTCGAGACGACCCCGCCAAAGAAGACGACCGTCCAGATAATGGCTTCAACGTCCATTACTCACCTCCGAGAACTTTCAGGACGGGTTGGCTCACGACGACACCTTCTCACCCTCGATGCCTTCGGCGCTTTCGGCCGAGGAGCCGGCGGACGAGGTCATCGGCCCGCCCCCGGCTCTTTTAGCCAGGAAATTATTGAGCGCGTACAGGACGGCGAACAGTATCGCCCATTGCAGTAGTAGCGTGGTGGTGCTGAACGTTTCGAGCGGGTTCCACCAGGGAGCCTCGGCTGAGGAAAAATCGGTTATCGTCTGGTAGATCCACCACACGAACATTATCAGGAAGAGTACCGGCACCAGCCTTATGCACCACGACCACCAGCGTCCGAGGCGCAGGTCGCTCGTGGCGTTGATCTCCTCCCGCATCCGCTCTACGCCGTAGCGCATGACGGCCATCGACATCAAAGCCCCGCTAACCAGCAACGCCACGCCCCAGACAAAGTCCTGGTTGTTCAGGAAATCCACGCTGTAGGCGGAGGGTATTCCCACTATAAAGGCGACTGCTCCGAGGCCGAGCACCGCCCGCCCTCGCGTAAGCCCCATGTTTACCAGGTTCATGATCCCGAGCTCGAAGAAAGAGATGAGGGTGGAGACCGTCGCCAGCGAGAACGCCAAAAAGAACAGCGAGGCGAAGATGACACCGCCCGGCATTTCGGCAAAGAGCCTGACGAGGTATATAAAAGCGAGCCCGCTGCTGCCCGCGCCAAGGGCCTCCGAGGCGAACCCCGAGCCCCGGAGGGCGTAGATCGTACAGAGGATCGTCGTGCCCGCGAGCATCGACGCGAAGAGGTTGCCGAACACCATGGCGCTGGCGTTGAGGGTTATGTCGTCACCGTTCCTGGTATAAACCGCGTACGTGAGGAGCAGCCCCCAGCCCGCGCCGGTCGAGAACGCCATCTGGGTAAAGCCCTGCAGCCAGATCTGGGCGCTACCGAGCCGGCCCCACTCGGGGACAAAGAGGAACGAGAGACCATCCACCGCCCCCGGCAGGGTGAGAGCCCGGATCATGAGCACTATCAGCACGACGAATAGGGCCGGAAGCGTGATCTGCAAGACCTTCTCGATACCGCCCTTTAAGCCCCGGTAAACTATCAGCACCATGAAAACGACGGCGATGGCCTCAAAGAGTATCGTCTGCGCCGGGCTACCCGTAAACCCGTCCCAGAGCGCCTGGGAATCGACCCCGCTGCTTACGGTGCCGGTTACGGAGTAAGCCAGGTAGCGGAAACCCCAGCCGGCTATGACAGTGTAGTAGAAAAGTATGCCTAGTGTCACGACCCCGATCCAGGCCCCTATCCAGGTGTATCTCCGGCCCATGAAGTCCCTGATGGCGCCCACGGTTCCGAGCTGACTCTTCCTGCCGATCAAGGTCTCCGCCGCCAGGAGAGGTATCGCCCACACCAGGTTGGCGAGCAATAGTACCAGGAGGAATGTACCGCCGCCGTACTCGGCGGCTACCCTAGGGAACCTCCAGATGTTCCCCGCTCCCACCGCCATGCCTATACCCGCGGCGATGAACGTGAACCGGTTCCCGAAAGCTTCTCTAGCCATAAACGGTCCCTCCTACCCTCTACCCTGGGCTCCGCTGTTTGTTACTTAAGCTTCACTCTAGCACCTCTCCCCGGCACAGTACACAGCGGGAGGTTTTGCCAACCGGAACCGCCCGTCGAGACTGCTAGTCTTCGGGCAGCCGGAAGTCCGGGTCGGCGGGGAGGTCGGCCACGTCCATCTGGGCTTTCTGTAGCTTGCCGGCGTAGTCCCAGTTCATCGACTGCCAGCGGGTGAACTGGTCCAGCACCCAGATCCCCGAGAGCCGGCTGCCGTTGCCGCTCCTTCCATTTCCGCCGAACGGCAGGTGCGCCTCCGCCCCGCTGGTCGAGTTGTTGACGGAGAGCATCCCGGCTCCGTTACGCTCCCGGAAACGCAGGGCGTTCTCCGCGTTGGTGGTGTAGATGGCCGCCGAAAGTCCGTAGCCGTGGGCGTTGGATAGATGAATGGCCTCGTCGAGGTCCGTGAACGTCGAGACGTTTACTATGGGGCCGAACGTCTCGGTGTTGAATAGCTCGTCGTCCTCTGTAACGCCGTCCACGACGGTCGGGTGGCAAAAGACGCCGGCTCCCGCGTCTCCGACAAAGTTCTCGCGCGGGTTTTCCGCCGTGATGCGCCCGGTGCCGGTCGAGCCGTGGAGAGTGTGGTGGTCTTCCACGAGGTCTAGCCAGCCCTCGAAGCGTTCGGCGAAGCGTTCGTTTAACATCGGACCGTAGAGGACTTCCTGCATCGGGTCTCCGATGGCGGCTTCTCCGACGGCTTTCGCGTAGCGGGAGAGGAAGTCGTCGTGGATGTCCTCGTGGACGATGACCGTCCCGAGCGAGGTGCACCGCTGACCCGCCGTGCCGAACCCGCTGAAGAGCGCGCCTTCGACGGCGAGGTCGAGATCCGCGTCACGCATGACGACGAGCGGGTTCTTGCCACCGAGTTCCAGGCACGGGGACTGGAGGTGCCGGCCGCAGAGAGCCCCGATCTCCTTTCCAACCGCCGTCGAGCCGGTAAAGCCGACTTTATCCACCAGCCCTTTGTCCAGCGCCTCTTCCAGGCCCTCAAAGGCCGCCGGTCCTTCGGCCTGGACGACGTTTAGCACACCGTCGGGCAGGCCGCCGTTTAGCATAATTCGGGCGAACGCGTCACCGATGGCCGGGGAGTATTCGGCCGGCTTCCAGACGACAGCGTTGCCGCAAGCGAGGGCCGGGATGATGTACCAGGAGGGGACGGCGGTCGGGAAGTTACCCGCCGTGATGATCGCCGCGACCCCGACCGGCATCCGGAAGGTGAAGAGTTGCTTGTCGGGCATCTCGGAGGGTACGGTCTGGCCGTAGAGCCGGCGTCCCTCGCCGGTAAAGAAGTCGCAGGTGTCTATAACTTCCTGGACCTCGCCGAGGGCTTCCGTATAGGTCTTGCCGATCTCGCGGGTTACAAGGCGGGCGAGTGCTTCTTTGTTGGCCTCGAAGAGACGTCCGATCTGCTTTATGGAGTTAGAGCGGATCGGGGCCGGAACCGCCGCCCACTCTTTCTGTGCCTCACGCGCCACCCGGCAAGCCGCAACAAACGTACCCGTGTCCCCCAGAGAGACCTCCGCGACGACGTCATCGGTATAAGATGGGTTTAGAGAGTTTAGCCGCCCGCCCGGCGCTTCGTCCGTAGCTTTACCGCCTACAATTGAAGATACGGTGCGGGAGGTAGTATCCTTTCCCGCGGTCTTTGTGGAATCGACCATGACACACTCCCCTACCAGCCAGTTTTCCGTCCGCCTAGCCCGGACATATTACATTTGCGGCAGGCTCCCGGGCAACCAGGGCTTCCGAGCCTTTTTAAGACGAACCGCCGGCGAGCTCGGACAACCGGGCCGAGGGGCTGATGAGGTCCGGGTCCACAACCACGTCCACCAGCGCGGTTTGCCCGGAGGCTAGCGCCGTTTTGAGCGCGGGCACCAGCTCGTCCGGCTCTCGCACCGTATAGCCGGTCGCGCCGAGGCTGCGCGCGTAGCCGGCCAGGTCTACCTCTCCAATGTCTACTCCGGCGGTGCGGCCTAGCTCCCTCGCCTGGTGCATGGCGATGGTGCCGTGCATCCCATTGCGAAAGACTACAATGAGGATCGGCGCCCGGTACCGGACGGACGTTTCTATCTCCTGGCCGGTCATGAGGAATCCGCCGTCGCCAGCCACGGCCACCACGCACCTCTCCGGGGCGGCCAGTTTCGCCGCGACCGCGGCCGGCACCCCGTAGCCCATAGCGCCGTTGGTCGGCGCGAGTTGCGTGCGCGGGTAATTGTAACGCCAGTGACGATGCAGAAAGGACGCGAAGTTGCCCGCGTCGTTGGCGATCACCGCATCCTCGGGCAATACCTCGCGCATCGCGTCGACTACCCGGGCGGGGTCCAGGCCCTCCGCAGCCCGGTTGGGCGGGACTTCCGTGGATTCGAGAAATGTTTGGTGGGCCTCGTCCCAATCGCGCTCGGGCCGGTCGGCTGGAGCGCGGGCGACCAGGGCGGCCAACGTTTTGCCGGCGTCCGCCACGACGCCACGCTCGACGGGGACCGTCGCCCCCACCACGCCGGGCTCGACATCCACCTGGATCACGGCCTGGTCCAGGCGTGGAAGGGTGTAGCTCTGGGTGGTTACCTCGCCGAGACGGCACCCGATCACGAGTACGAGGTCCGCTTCCTCCAACGCTTTTAGTATGGAAGGCGGCGTGCCCAGGCCCAGATGTCCCAGATAGTTTGGGTGGTCATTGGGAAAGGCATCCTGGCGGCGGAACCCCGTATAGACCCCGACGTCGTAAGCCTCGGCGAAAGCTATCAGCGCCTCGCGGGCGTCGCGGGCGCCGCCGCCGGCTATTGCGACCGGGTGGCGGGCCTCGGAGATGCGGCGGGCGACTTCTCCCGCCTCCCTGTCGGCGGGCGCGGGGCGGATGGAGGGGACCGCGCCGGCTCGCCTGTCCGGTACGGGGACCTCCTCGTCCAGCAGGTCGGCGGGTACGGCGAGCATGACCGGTCCAGGGCGGCCGGAGGTGGCTATCCTGAGTCCCCGGGCGACGAACTCCGCTAGGCGGTCGGCGCGGGGCACGGTGGCCGACCACTTCGTGATCTCGGCGTAGAAGTTCGGTAGGTCCACCTCCTGAAAAGCTTCCTGCCCCAGAAACGAGGTCTCGACCTGCCCCAGCAGGACGAGCATGGGTGTGGAGTCTTGTTTCGCAGTATGTACCCCGATAGCCAGGTTGGAGGCGCCCACTCCCCTGGTAGCCATCACCACCGCGGGCACCCCGGTGAGCTTGGCGTCGGCTTCAGCCATAAAGGCCGCGCCCGACTCGTGGCGCGTCGAGATCAGCGAGAGTTCCGGGTGCGTTTCCACGGCGTCTAGCAAGCCCAGGAAGCTCTCGCCGGGAACGGTGTAGAAACGCCGGATGCCGGCTCCTGCCATCACCCCCACCGCTACGGAACTCGCTTTAGCTGTGGAAAAAGCGGTCATCTCGTCTCCTCTTGGGTTCGGCCCTTACCCCTGACCGGTGATAAAGCGTAGCAGAGAGATCCTCGCCAGCGCCAGTAACCCCCTACACTAGAGAACCCTGTACCCATAGACTTGTCTGGTAGGGTTCCACCAGCTACCCGCTCGTCCTGTTCCCGCCAAGATAAGGAGTGACGTTACCTTGAAGCTCGATGGACCGGACAGCCTGGAGCTGGACATCCTGAACTTCTTGTACGATAACGCGAAGACCCCGGAGCTACTCGCCGAAATGCTTAACTACGAGGATGAGGACACTCTTCCCTTGGAAGAGTACGCCACCGAAGACGCGGTTCGTGATTGTCTCGTCGGGTTGTATTCTCAGGACCTTGTTCATGGCTCGTAGGGACTATTCGCGGATTCGAGCGTTACCAAGCCTGTGGTCTACTGGTGGGAGATCACCGGTAGAGGCCGGACGGTGGCCGATTCGTACGAGAGTTAATTGCTAGAGCGAAGAGGTATAACCGTCCAGGACCGGACGACTATCCGGGTTGCCGCGAGGAGAAGACCGAGCCGGTAGTCGCCGCCGGGAAAGATAATAGACTGCGACTACCAGCTTTTTTAAAGTAGAACCCGTAGCTCGTTCTGTTTCGGGCCCCTTTGCTAGTTTTTGCTCGTTCTACCGGTAGGCGTATTGCATGGCGGCGCGGGCCCGGTCGCTCTGGGCAGCGACCCCCGGTATTACCACGCTGTCCATCAGGGCGCAAAATCCGAGCCGCCCCTCATGAAACGCCTTCTCGCTCTCTTCGAGAAGCTCCGTAAGCAACTCATCAAAGTCCTGCACGCGCTCCATAAGCTGTAGCGGGTCTTCTTGCCGGGTATGGTCTTCGGCTTTTACCGTGGTGGCGTCAACCGTAACGTTCATCGCGTTCCCCTTTCTACGCGTCCCCTCCGCATCGTCTACGAGTAGATGGTAGGTTAGACACCGCGAAATAGCCATAGTATGTTCATACCATCTTCGCTAAAGCTAAACCGCGTTTCTGCCGATAACCGGGTAGATGCTAGTATCGGGCTCACAGGGGCATGGGGAGGAAATTCGCGTGGTGATCGCTGAGGACCAGCGGTTGATCTCGCACATGCTGACGCTTTTGGTCGAAGCGCAACCGGACATGACGTTGGTCGGGGTGGCGGGCGACGGGGCGGCGGCGGTCACGCTCTGCGGCGAGCATAAGCCGGACGTGGTCCTCATGGACGTTGCGATGCCGGTAATGGACGGGGTAAGCGCGACCCGGGAGTTGGGGGAGGTCTCGCCCGAGAGCAAGGTCCTGATCCTGACCGCCTACGAAGACGACCGGCACGTTTTCGAGGGCGTCCGGGCCGGGGCCTTTGGTTACCTGAACAAAAACTGCTCCCCCGAAGAACTCGCGGAGACCATCCGCGCGGTTCACGCCAGCAAGACCGTAGTATCCTCGGGCATTGCCCAGGAAGTTCTCGGCGCCTTCAGGAGCGGCGGCCGCGAGAACTGCGACGGCGCACTGGCTCCTCCCGAAAGTCTCCCGCTAACCGCTAGAGAGCGCGAGGTGGTAACAGCCCTCGCCCGGGGTGAGAGCAACCGTGAGATCTCGCTTTCCCTCTACATCTCCGAAAACACCGTACGCAACCACATAGCGAACATCTACAAAAAGCTGCACATAAACGACCGCGCTCAGGTCGCCCTCTACGCCGTTCGCCGGGGTATGGTAGACACCGGAGGCGCCGGGCAAGAGTAGCTCCCGCTCAACAGGGTAGAATTACAGCGCCGTCACGAGCGAGTAGGAGCGTTGCCAGGTGGACAATAAGCATTTAGAAGAGACGTTTGAGGATATTATCCGCCAGGTAGAGGAGGCCCGACCCTCCATAGACACCGGCGACGAAGACCGCGATTTCGATAACGCCCGTATCAACGGCTATATCCGGACCGCCCAGACCGCGCTCCGTTCGGCCCAGAACCTAGCTCGCCGCGAGTTAGAGAGGTCCGACGGCAGCCCCTAACCAGCCGGGCATGTTTGCCGATAACTTCCTTACGCCGGTCTCTCGCGCCGGCGGGTTCGTTCTGCTGGCGCTGAAACGCTAGAATCAGGTCTACCATGAGGTTCACCAAGATGCACGGCGTCGGCAATGACTTCCTGATCTTCGACCCCGGAGAGGTCGAGGGTGAAGACTTGCCGCGCCTCGCCCGCAGGTCCTGCGACCGGCACTTCGGCGTCGGGGCGGACGGCATCCTGATCCCCGCTCCGTCACAAGTCGCGGACCTCAAAATGGTATACCTGAACTCCGACGGCTCCGACGCCGAGATGTGCGGCAACGGCATCCGCTGTCTCGCCCGCTACGCCCGCGACTACGAGATCGTCGAGCGAGACGCCCTGACCGTTGAGACCGGCGCGGGCACGAAGAAGGTACTGCTCTCGGAGGACGGCTCCTCCCGGGTGGACATGGGTCCACCGCGCATCGAGCCCGAGGTTCCGGTCGGAGATTTTCGCTTTCTGCGGGTTTCGATGGGTAACCCGCACGCGGTCACGTTTCTGGCGTCGGACGGCGAGGTGGAGGCGCTGGAGCTTCCACTGGCGGGCGCGGCCGTCGAGCGTGACCCGGTTTTTCCTCACGGGACCAACGTGGAGTTCGCTCACGTCCGGGGAGCGGGTACGGTGCGAATGAGGATCTGGGAGCGGGGCGCTGGTGAGACCCTGGCATCTGGCACCGGCTCCTGTGCGACGGCGGTCGCGGCTATGCACCTCGGTCTCGCCGAAAGCCCGACCGAAGTCTACCTCGACGGCGGGGTGGTTAAGATCGAATGGTCCGGAGGCGATGGGCCTGTCTTTATGCACGGGCCAGCGGAGTACGTCTGCGAGGGAGAGCTACTCTAGTAGACTGGCGGAACGGTTTACAAGTAAGGAGAATTCTTTGAGGAGAAGAGTAGCTATAGTGTTTTTCGCCGTTCTCGCTTCATTGTTCGGCGTGGTGTCCTGCGGTGGCGGAGAAGAGCAGGAAGGCGGCGGCAACGAGCAGCAGGAAGAGCAGGAGAACGGCGGGGGTGAGGAAGACGGCGAGGAAGAGGACGACTAGTCCGGGCTTAGCTCCCTGGTAGCTTTCTGCAAGGCGACCCGGATCTCACGCCGCACCCGGCCTCCGCGACCGGAAGCTTCGAGGTGCTCCTCGGCGAGCGCGCTCGCTTCTTCAAGGTGGCCCATAGCCGGCTGCCGCGGGCTCTCTCCTTCTACCAGGACCGGCGTCCGGCCCAATAACTTCTCTATGTGACCTTGCGCCCGGTCGATGTGCGAGCGGGTAGCCCGTCCGTTCGTTCCGAGCAGAACCAGTACAAACCGCAGTTGCTTGTGAATCTTTATTAGTATCTCTTTTGGCGGCACTATCCTGCCTTCTAGCCCTCTGCCAACGTCTACTCCGAGGATAACCCGGTGCCGGGTTATCTAAAGCGAAGGAATTCTCATACGGTAGCTCCGTAGCGTAAAATTTAGCCGGATGAGCCTACGGTCCTTTATTCGAGCTTTACGGGGTCCGGCAGCGGGAGACTCGGGTGTCCCGCGGCTGGATCTAGGGCAGTCCCTTGGTGCTTTCCCGAGGCCGGGCGGGGACATCTCCCCGCTCTTTGTGCTCTTTGACGTAGCGAACACCGGCGAGGAAGAGGTGGAGGTCACCCACCTGTACGTTCGGGCTGGTAAGGACTTCAACCGGTCGCTAAACGAAAACCTTGGCGGCGAAAAGACTCTACCGGGCGTCCTGACCGCCGGAGAGCGGGTGAGGTTCTGGTTTCGGGCCAAGGAGCTTGCCGGGTCCCTGAAAAACGGCGGGTACGGCGGCCGGCCGAAGGTCCGGCTGGTAGTCGTGGATGCCTCTGGTAGAGAGTACAGTAAAAACTTCCGCTTCCGGGTGGATGATTACCTGGCGCTAAAAGACAACTAGACCGTCCGGTAAGAACCCCGGTGGGCTACGAGTCGGCTAGTTCGGCTTCCAGTTCGTCGACGAGTTGGCGGGCGGTCCTGCCGGAGCGCCCGGCGTGCCAGCGGTCCCAGAGGCGGGCGCGCTCGGCCAGCGCGTCGGCCGGTATCCGAAGCCCGCGTTTCCGGGCGATGCCGGCTACTATGTCCAGATACTCTTTCTGGTCAGGGGTCGGGAAGGTCAGACGAAGGCCGAAGCGGGCCGCCAGGGAGAGCTTCTCCTGCATGGTGTCGCGGGCGTGCACCTCGTCACCGGAACCGTCTTCCCGGTCGGAGAAGCGCTCCCGGATCAGGTTCCGCCGGTTGGAGGTCGCGTATAACCGGACGTTCCCCGGTGGTGCTTCGAGGCTCCCCTCCAGGAGCGCCTTTAGCGGCTTGTACTCCGTCTCGTACTCCTCAAAAGACAGATCGTCGATGAACAGGACAAAGCGCATCCCCCGTCCCCGGAGCACCCCGAGCAACTCCGGCAGCCCCCCGAGGTCTTCTTTGGCTACCTCGACCGCCCGCAGCCCGCGACCGGCGTAGTTGTTCATCACGGCCTTGACGGTCGAGGACTTGCCGGTTCCTGGAAGTCCGTAGACGAGGGCGTGGTGGGCCGGCAGCCCGGCGAGAAAGCGTTCCGTGTTGCGGAGCAGCGGCCTGCGGTCTTCCTCGTACCCGACGAGGTCCCGCAGCGAGACGGGGTCCGGGTCGGGGACCGGCTCCAAGCTCCCGGCTTTCCAGCGGAAGGCCCGGTAGCGGCCGAAAACTCCAGCCCCGTGGGTGGCGAAATGGCCGGCGAGATCTTCCGTGCAGGCCCCCCAGTCTTCAGCGGCGGCGAGACTCTGGGCAAAACGTCCGCGCGGGGAGTCTTCCGAAAGCTCGGACAAACCTTTCCAGGACGTCCACGAATCCCCGGCTCCGGGCACGGCGGCCGCGGCAAAGTCCCGCAGGTCCTCCGCCCGGAGCCCGCAGAGCGCTTGTAGTACGCGGAGGTCGCGCCGGACCTGCTCCAGTAGCCCGGCGGCCACCGCCTTCGGACCACCTCTTTCGGCGCAGAGGCTAAAGGTGTTTTCGTCGTCTAAGAGGCGCTCGACGAGGTGTGACTGCCAGGCGTCGGGCAGAAGTGTTTCGGACGTGGCTGAAAGCTCTCGCCAGGCCAGCCCGTAGGCAGCGGCCACGGCGGAAGATTCCGGGTTATTGTCCACCAGTAGCTCTAATAAATTCAACACCTCGCGGGCGGGTGGAGACTCCAGGACGCCGCGGAGCACGGTCAGGCCTCGCGTTTGCAGGAGGAGCCGGCTAAGGTGTTCTTTTTCCATATAGCCTGGAACTATAGAGCAGAGTGTGCGGACTTGTCGGCCACCGGGGGTGCACCTGAGCATGTCCGCGGCGAGTTTTGGCTTGTTATAACTTGTACTTATATTTTGATGGCGAGGACTGCGTCCTGGTTACCTTCGGCTTCTATCCCGGTCCAGCGGCCCCTCCGGACGGGCTCCTTTATCTGTAGCCCGTACCCAGCGTAGAGGCTCCTGACGTACTCCTCGTCGTACGCTATACCGTACTCCGGCGCCTCTTTGCTGAAGGTTCGGTAACCCGGTCCTTCGTAGCGGAAATCAGGATTGCTCTTCCCCGCGTTGATAGCTGCCAGAGCCTGCTCGTTAAGCAGGAAGAAGGTGATCAGGCACCGCCCTCCGGGTTTTAATACCCTCGCCGTCTGGCGAAGGTAGTTCTCCATGTCCGCGGGTAGAAGGTGGGTCATTACCGAGGTCATGAAAGCGAAGTCGAGGCACCTGTCTTTGTAGGGAAAGGTATACTCCGAGGCCCGGTAAGCGCCCGAAGGGTTATATTCCCCGTTGTAGATGTCTGCCAGGGTAAAGCGGAAGTGCGGGTATTCCGCGCCGATGTTCTTCTGACACCACTCTATGTCCCGGGGTGTCACGTCGAGACCTTCGTAGCTACCGCCCTGTTCGGGGTCCAGATACCCGGCGAGCGGCACGGCCATGCGGCCGATCCCGCACCCAATGTCTAGCACGTCCTCGTGAGGCTCCAGACCGGCCATGTCCTGAAAGCGTCCGAGCCACATACGCCCCACCTGGTGAAAATCCCCGCCACCGACCAGCGTCTTTCTCCGCGGCGGCGTCAGGGGAGCCCGCAGTCCGAATGCCCAGTCTCTGGCATCCAGCAGGTGCAGGTAGACCATCTTGCCTCGACGCTTGATCGGTAGGGGAACTATCTTCTTGATTCTTCTAATACTCACTGCGTTGCATTCTACAGAAGAACGGGACAGGTCTCATCCGCCGAGCAGGCGGGACCAGAAGCCGCGGGTCTTCATGATCTTGACCTCGGCTTCGAGACGGGTGCGTTCTTCGGCGAGGGCTGACTTCTCTTCGACGAGGTCGTTACGCTCTTTCTGGAGGCGTTCGCGGTCGGCTTCGAGCTTAGCCTTCTCCTCTTCGAGGGTGGAGATGGCTTTCTCCTGGATCTCACGCTGGTACTCGATCAGGTTCAGGCGTTCTATCTCGGACCAGAGCCGGTCCATCTCGACCCGGGCGGCGTCGCGCTCCTGGCGGATCTCCTCCATCTGCCGGTTGCGCTCGTCGAGGCGGGTCTTGTAATCCTGACCCTGCTGCAAGAGCCTCTCGTAACGCTCAAAGGGAACGGCCGGCAGCCGGGAGTTATTGTTCGGGCTATCCTCCCACATCACCTCGCCCTCGAAGATCTCCTCGTCCTGCGAGGGACCCTGTAGACCGGCGAGATCCTCGACCTCCGAGAGGTCGAAGATGTAGCCGCCCCTTTGATCCTCGTTGGTGAGACGGCCCTCGGCAACGTGGCGTCGCACGGCCTCCGGCGACACACCCAGAACCGCCGCCGCCCCGTTAAGCCCTATGCGCTCACCACCCGAGTCCATAAGCGCATTCTACGCGCCACCGGCGGGCTCGACCAGAGGCCGAGGCCCATGCCGCGCGATCCTACCGGAGATTCTCCTTTTCACAGAAGGATTTTTCACCGGAGTCCACCGCCGGATTCGTGCCCGGCGGTGGACTACCGGCACTCCGGCCGGTAAATCTAAGCCTTGACTACCTCGCCACCCCGAACCTCGACCGGTATGTCCGACAGCGGCTGCTGGGCCGGTCCCGACAAGACCGCGCCACTGTCGGCCGGGTCGAACGCCGACCCGTGGCACGGGCAGGCGAGCTGGCCGGAGTCTTGCTGGTACTCTACCGTGCAGCCCTGGTGGGGACAGACCGCCGAGTAGGCCACGAAGTCGCCACTTTCGAGGTGCACGAGGACTGCAGGGTCTCCCGAGTTAGTGAACGTGGTCGCGGTCCCCGGCGCGACCGCCTGCTCTTCGGCGATAGCCCCTCCGCCACCCGAGGTCGTGCTGGCTCCGCCTCTGGAGGCGGAGCCTCCCCCGGAGCTAGAACTTTCGCCAGAGCCTCCGCCGCAGGCCGCAGCCAGCGAGACCCCGGCGGCCCCGACCCCGAACGCCGCCCCGAGACGGATAAACTTCCTGCGCGATATGCTTTCTTCGGCCAAACTATGCTCCTTATCCGGTTGCCTGTAAATATATACGCATGAGACAGTGTTTCGGTTGTATCATGTAGACGGCTGACGGGGTATATTTCCTTTACGTCGGCGGCAGTAGAGAGAAGACCCGCTTCTGGAGGAGCCGCGCGATGAACGGCATGGTATGGATAAGAATACTTGTAGGAGCGATCTGGCTCAACGGCGCGGTCGAGAAGATCCTGAACCCGGACTTCCCCCAGCAACTCGCCACCAGCCTCCAGGCCGGCGGTTTCGTCTCCCAGGCCCCGCCTTTCTTCCAGGACTTCATGCGCCAGACCGTCGTCCCGAACGCCGAACTCGTCGCCCAGCTAGCCCGCATCGGGGAACTGGCGCTCGGGCTCGCGCTGATATTGGGTCTCCTCACAAACCTGGCGGCGATAGGCAGCGTAGTATTCAGTGCTGCCCTGCTGCTATCTCAGGGCGGAGTTTCCTTGGGGACCGGGCTCGGGTCGCCGCAGTTTCTCACGCTAAACCTCGTGGTAGCCCTGATCTCGCTGCTCCTCCTTTTCAGCGCCGCGGCCAAATCAGCCTCCATAGACGCAGCCCTGGCCCGCCGCAACCGCTTCCTCTCCCCCATCCTCACCAACCGCCGCGCCCGCCGGCACACCTAAAGCTACAAAAACGGCGGTATTAGCTCGCCTTTGACGAGGTCGGCGTGGCTCTCACGCTCTCGGACCACCGACCACCTATCACCCCGGACGAGTACTTCAGCCGGTCGAGGACGGGCGTTATAGTTGGAGGACATCGAGGAGCCGTAGGCCCCGGCGCTCATTACCGCCAGAGTATCGCCCTCGGCAGCGTTCGGCAGCTCGCGGTCGCGGGCCAGGTAGTCGCCGCTCTCGCAGACGGGACCGACGAGGTCGGCGGTGATGTCCGCGGTGCCGTCTTTTACGGCGCGGACTTCGTGGTAGGCGTCGTAGAGGCTCGGGCGCAGGAGGTCGTTCATGCCGGCGTCGGCGACGAGGAAGCTCTTGCCGGCGCTCTCCTTGCGGTAGACCACGCGGGTAACCAGCGCCCCGGCGTTGCCGGCTATGTAGCGGCCCATCTCGCAGAGTATCTTCGTCCCGGTCTCTTCCAGGGCGGGCCGGATAGCGTCCACCATTTCTTTGGGCGTCGGGGTCTCTTCGTCGTTGTAGCGGATACCGAGGCCGCCGCCGATATTGAAGTATTGGATGTCGAGGCCGCGGCGTTTCAGCTCGGTGACGAGGTTAGCGCTCTTTTCGACCGAGGCGGTGTAGGGTTCGAGTTTGGAGATCTGGCTTCCTACGTGCTGGTGAATCCCGATGAGGTCCACGCAGGGGTAATCCTCTATGCTCTCGGCGAGTTGGAGGGCCTCGTCTAGCGGTATGCCGAACTTGCTGCCGTGCTGGCCCGTGGAGATTGCCGGGTGGCTCTCGGCGTCCACGTCCGGGTTTACGCGCAGGGAGACGCGGGCCTTTTTGCCGTGACGCCCGGCGCAGCGGTTCAGGTGCTCTAGCTCCGAAGCAGATTCGACGTTAAACAGAAGTATCCGCTCGCCGAGCCCGGCAATGAGTTCCGCTTCGGTCTTGCCGACGCCGGCAAAGACTATCTTCTTCGGGTCAAAGCCCGCCCGGATGCTGCGGTAGAGCTCCCCGCCGGAGACGATGTCCGCCCCGGCCCCGAAGGCCGCCAGCGCCCGCAAGACGGCGAGGTTTCCGTTCGCCTTGACCGCGAAGCAGACCTGGTGGTCAAGACCCGAGAAAGCTTTGTCCAGCTCGCGGTAGGCTTTCTCAAGAGCGCCGTGGCTGTAGACGTAGGTAGGAGTCCCGGCCTGCTCCGCTATTTCGGATAGCGGGACCTCCTCGCAGTAGAGTTCCCCGTTCCGGTGGTGAAAGTCGTCCAAGGTCTGCCTCCTAGCTCCGAGATTCACGTCCCTCGCGTGTTATATTGCGGGCTCCGTAAAGGAGACCCCGAAAGGAATATACCCCGCGCCAGAGCCCGGCGCGACGCAATCCACATGGACGACCACCGCGAAATCGCCCGCTCCAAAGAATTATCCCCCCCTCCGCTGCTCCTGAACCCGATCCTCGAAAAAGGCGGCTCCTACCCGCTGCTAAAGCTCGACGAGCGCCGCGCGGAGTTGCGGGCCAAAGAAGCGGAGCTATTCGACTTCGGCACCGGAGACCCTCGCGAGCCGACGGACGAGAGGATACGCCGCGCCCTGGCCGAAGGTATACCCGAGACGAGCCAGTACCCGACCGTCACCGGGAAGAAGGAGTTGCGCGAAGCGTTTTGCGCCTGGGTACAGAGGCGTCACGGCGTCGAACTCGACCCGGAGACCGAAGTCCTGCCGGCGACCGGCTCCAAAGAGGCCATTTTCCACGCGCCGCTGGCCTTCCTGCACCACTCGCACGACCGGTGCGGTGTCGTCTACGGCACCCCCGGCTACCCAGTCTACGAGCGGGGCACGCTGTTCGCCGGGGGCGAGCCGTTGCCTGTAGAGCTGAGAAAAGAGAACGGGTTCCTGTTGCCGGTAGAGGAGGTAGACCCGGAGCGGACGCGGGTACTCTGGATCAACTACCCCCACAACCCGACAGGCGCGACCGCACCTTACGAGTACTTAGAAGAAGTAGCCGCTTTCTGTCAGGAGCACGACATCCTGCTCTTCTCCGACGAATGCTACAACGACATCTACTTCGACGTGAGTTCCCCGCCGCCCTCGATCCTGGAGGTAACCCGCGAGCGGACGCTAGCGTTCGTGTCCCTCAGCAAGCGCAGCGGCATGACCGGCTACCGCACGGGCATGATGGCCGGAGACCTGGAGCTTGTAGCGGCCCTGAAGAAGATAAGGCCCTCTATCGGGGCGGCGACCCCGGAGTTCGTCCAGCACGCCGCGACCGCCGCCTGGAACGACGAGTCACACGTCGAGGAACGACGAAGGATCTTCGGAGAGAAACGGTCGCTGTTCGTAGACTTCTTCGAGAAGATAGGCCTCGCAGCCACACCCACGAACGCGAGCTTCTACCTGTGGGTGGAGGTTCCTGGCAGGTACGGCGGAGACGATGAAGCCTATGCTTTGCGGCTGATGGAAGAGGGCATAGTCGTCGCACCCGGGCGGGCGTTCGGGGCGGGCGGGGAAGGATATATCCGGGTCGCGCTCGTGCCGGGTATAGAAGAGTGCGAAAAGGCGATCTTGCGTTGGGAAATAGTAGAACGTCAGGGGAGATAAGGTAGAAGCTGCCTTCGAGGACCGGAGACTGCTGAAAGAAGATGAGCATTGCCAGGCGGTGCTGGACACGATAGCCGCGCTGGACTCTGGTGAGATCCGGGCCGCCGAGATATACACCGCCCAGTCGGGTCTGTTCGAGTACCACGACGAGATTACAACGAAGCAGGATCTTTCTACCGCCGGGCACCGACCGCTACGGCAACTTCGTCGAGCCGGGGTCGTGGTGCTGCCACCCCTCGACCCTACCCGCGCCTCCGGCGACACGCTCGCCACCTGCATCCAGCGTACCGTCGAGACCGCACTGCTGGGAGTAGGCCGGTACGAAGGTAGCCTCCGGGGCTGAGCCCGGCGGGTTTATTCTATGAGTTTTTGCGGGTTCGCAGTGGCGAACGCCAGGCTTCCGTTAGCTTTACCCGGGACCCGAAACGCAGCACCGACCCAGCGTACAGGCGGCCGGCCAGGGCCACGAGCCCGGCGGTGGCGGCCACCATCAAGACGAGGGTGATGGCTACCTCCAGGGGACCGGCGAGCCCCGCGTCCATCCTGACCGGCATCAAGAGTGGTGTGAAGGGCGGTATGTAGGCGAGGACCTGGGCTACCAGGGCATCCGGGTTTCCGAACTGGAAGAAGGCTACCCCGAAGCCGGCGAACAGCACGAATATCATGGGCTGCACGGTGTACTGCAGGTCTTCTTGCTGGCTTACCAGCGACCCGGCCACCGCGAAGAGCAGCCCGTAGAAGATAAAGCCCAGTATGAACCACACCAGGGTGGCTAAGACGGTGCCGACGGTCGTTGCGGGGAGATCCAGGCCAGCTATCAGCGCGGCGACTATGCCGAGCACCCCGAAGAGCACTAGCTGTAGCAGGGCCAGTAGACCTATACCGAGAACTTTACCTGCCAGCAGCTCGAACGGCCTTACCGTGGCGAGGATCAACTCGACTACCCGGGAGGTCTTCTCTTCCACGACGCCGTTTGCGATCCAGAAGCCGTAGGTGAAGATCGTGAGTCCCAGCAGGGTGACACCGGCGATGGCGACGATGGAAGCGCTTGCTCCGGCCTCCTCCGAACCTACGCCCTCGACGGCCAGCGGCTCGGGGTTCAAGGCCGCTTGAGCCTCCCCGGGCGGCACTCCCGCTCCTTGCAGGACTTGTGCGGTCCTGAGCTCGCTCGCGGCGGACTGTACCAGCTCCCCGGCCCCGCCGGGCTCACCATCGGCAAGAAGGGTCTGACCGTTTACGACCCCAACGTCCACGTCACCGTCCGCGACCGCGTTCTCAAGGGCTTCCCGGTCGCTGAATTCTTCGAACCCGGCCTGTATCCCGGAGGCATCCGCCGAGGCTGCGACGGCTTCTCTGAGCCCGGCCGAGTCCTCTCCGGTAAGGCCTACCTTGTAAGTATCTCCGGAGTCACCGAAGAAGCTGCCCACCGCACCGCCGACGACGAACAGTATGATGGTGATCAGGGTGGAGATCCAGAACCCACGGTCCCGGACGCGCTCGACGAACTCTCTCGAAGCGATCTTGCGTATCCCGTTCAAGACCTTTTCCTCCAGGTTACCCTTCTACCCCGGCTCATCCCTCTATCGTTCCCCGGAAGACTTCCGTGAGCGTCCGCTGCTCGAAACTAAAGTGCTCGACGTTGCCGCCAACGCGGGCGGCTTCCAAGACGGTCTGGCCGTCCACGCCGTCTTCGAGGGATAGAAGAGCACCCTTATCGCCCTCCTCGGTGATCTCCACTCCCGCAAGACCGGAAGCCCAAGAAGCGGCCGGTACCGGCTCGCCATCACGGTCGTGATCGCGGCTCTTTACGATGACCCTCAGTACTCGGCCCGTGGCCCCGAGTTCGGAGACGGCTCCACCGGCTACCAGCCGGCCGCCGTTTATTATCGCTACCGAGTCGCAAAGCCGCTCGACCAGTTCTAGCTGGTGGCTGGAAAACACCACCGGCACTCCCTCGCCCGCGCGTTCGGTGAGCACCTCCGAGAGGGCGTCTACGCCGACCGGGTCGAGGCCGGAAAAGGGCTCGTCCAGCACTAACGCCTCCGGGTCGTGGATAAGGGCAGCGGCTAGCTGCACCCGCTGCTGGTTGCCGAGGGACAGCGCCTCTACCTTGTCCCCGGAGCGCTCCGCGACTCCGAGGCGCTCCATCCACTTCCGGGCGGCGCTCCTGGCCTCCCCGGTAGATAGGCCGTGCAGCCGGGCGAGGTAGACGAGATGGTTGCCGACCTTCATCTTTGGGTAGAGCCCACGTTCCTCTGGCATGTACCCGAACCTCCGCCGCTCCGCCGCCCCGAGAGGCTTACCGCCCCAGAAGACCTCCCCGGCGTCGGCCTCCAGTACACCGAGGACTATACGCATGGCGGTAGTCTTGCCAGCCCCGTTAGCTCCGACAAAGCCGAACATCTCTCCGGGTTCCACGGAGAAAGACAGCCCGTCGAGGGCCGTGGAGGACCCGTATCGTTTGGTCAGTCCCCGGAGTTCCAGACCGTTTCCGCTCTCTCTGGAGTTAGCGTAAGTAGTCATGCTCGGCTGCTACTTCTCGTACTCGGGGGTCCACAGCAACAGAGAAAGGCTTCAGGTGTAGACTTCTGCACCTCATATCTAGCAAGATAACATTCGCACGCCGAGGTTACCAATAACTCTATTCGACGGTCCCGCTGCCCGTACCGGGACACTGGCCGGAACCTCTTCTGTAGACTGTTGGGAGACGGACGGCTTTGAGGTACCGTGGTAGTGCTTTGCTAAACTGGCACGCACGAGAGAGCCAGAGGATTTCAGAATGAGAAGGATGGCGAAGTGCGTGAGAAGATAGAAGCCGCTTTCGAAGACCGGGGACTGCTAAAAGACGAGGAGTACCGCCGGGCGGTGCTGGACACGATAGCCGCGCTGGACTCGGGCGAGGTCCGGGTCGCTGAGAAGGACGGCGAAGAGTGGCGCTCGAACGCCTGGGTGATGAAAGCTATATCACTGTACTTCGGGGTCGCCGAGATGCACACCGTCCAGTCGGGGCCGTTCGAGTACCACGATAAGATCCCGACGAAGCAGAACCTCTCCGCCGCTGGGGTGCGGGTCGTGCCGCCGGGGACCGTCCGCTACGGCGCGTTCGTCGAGCCGGGGGTCGTGGTGATGCCGGGGTACGTGAATATCGGGGCCTGGGTCGGCTCGGGCACGATGGTCGATACCTGGGCCACGGTCGGTTCGGGAGCGCAAATAGGGCGTAATGTCCACCTCGCCGGAGGGGTCGGTATCGGCGGTGTTCTGGAGCCACCGGGCGCTATGCCGGTCGTAGTCGAGGACGGAGCGTTTGTCGGCTCCCGGGCCGTTGTCGTCGAGGGCGTGCGGGTCGAAGAAGAAGCGGTCGTCGGGGCGAACGTGGTCCTTACCTCATCGACCCAGATCATCGACGTTACCGGCGAGGAGGAAGTCATCCACCGCGGCCGGGTCCCGGCCCGCTCGGTCGTCGTCGCCGGCACCCGCAAAAGAGAGTTCCCGGCCGGGAATTACGAGGTGCAGACCGCCCTCATTATCGGGGAGCGCCGGGAATCCACCGACCAGAAGACCTCGCTGAACGAGGCGCTCCGCGACTTCGGGGTCAGCGTTTGAGGGAGAAGCTTACGGAGACGCTGCTCTGGTTCCTGGAACGGCCGAGTGTCATCGGCACGGAAAAAGCCCTCTGCGACGACCTCGAAGCCCGCATCCACACCTCTAAAAACTGGAAGTTAGAGCGGGTCGCGAACAACCTCGCCGTCCACCGGACGCAGCCGGATGTGACCCGCGACCGGGTAGTCCTCGCCGGACACCTCGACACGGTTCCCGAGCCGGACGGCGGCATCCCGGTGCGGATAGAAGGAGATAGAGTCTACGGCCGGGGCGCTTCGGACATGAAGGCTGGGGACGCGGTGATGCTTTCGCTGCTGGAAGAGTTTGACTGGGACGGTAGCAGTCTGGAGCCGGTCTTCGTGTTCTACGAGAAGGAGGAGGGCCTCTACGAGGAGAACGGCCTGGAAACGCTTTTCGAGGAGTGCCCGTGGGTGCTCGACGCGGAGCTTGCGCTGTGCCTGGAGCCGACATCCGGGGCGCTGGAGGCCGGATGCGTCGGTACGGCCCAGGTAGAAATAACGTTTCACGGGAAACCATCTCACTCGGCCCGGCCCTGGCTCGGCGAGAACGCGCTCACCGCGGCGAGCGAGTTTCTATCCAACCTCCACGAGCGGCCGGCGGAAGAGGTCATCGTGGACGGGCTCCCGTTCTATGAGGTGCTAACGCCGACGCTGGCCCGCGGCGGGCGGGCGAGGAACGTGGTGCCGGACGAGTTCTGGATCAACGTAAACCACCGCTTCGCCCCCGGCAAGGATCTCGGCGACGTACAGCGCCTGTTCGGCGGTCTACTGGATGAATTCCCAGCTTCCTACGAGGTCACGGACTTCGCCCCGAGCGGACCCGTAGATCTGGACAACCCACTCGTGCAGGGACTCATTAATTCCGGGATCGAGGTCCGGCCCAAGCAGGCGTGGACAGACGTCGCCCGCTTTGCCGGGCGCGGGGTGAGCGCCGCGAACTTCGGTCCCGGCATCCCGGAGCAGGCCCACCGCGAGGCCGAGTACGCCGAGTTACCACTGCTGGAGGCGTGCTACGAGCGGCTGGCCGCTCTTTTCGGGGACAAGAGCCAGGACTAGACGTTTTTTATACGCTCCAGTATGGCTGAGCAGAGGTGGCTTTCGGCGTCGAGGAAGCCGTCGATGGCGGAGAAGTGGTTCTTGCTGGGCTGCGGCAGATGCTCCGCTACTAGTCCCTTCGCTTTCCAGGCGGCCAGGAAGTCTTCGGATTGGCGGCGAAGTTCGTCAGTCTCCTCCTCGCCGTAGGTGACGAGTAGCGGCGGTGCCTCTTCCGGGAGGGTCAGGATCGGGCTGTTCCGCAGCACCTCGGCCCAGGTGAGTTGTAGCTGCGGTTGCAGGAAGGTGTAGGGAAAAGGTGCCAGGTCGAAGAGGCCGCTGATCGGGGTCCCGCTCTTGATGATATCCGCGGGTAGCCCGTACTCACCCTCCCAGTCAGTCTCCGCTAGCATGGCTGTTAGATGCCCACCGGCCGAGTGGCCGGAGACGTGAATTCTATCCGGGTCCGCGCCGAAGCTTTCGGCGTTCTTGTAAGTCCAGGTGACGGCGGCCCGGCTCTGGCGCACGATCTCATCCACCGTCACCTTCGGGCAGAGCGCGTAGTTGACGACCACCACGGTCACCCCGGCCGAAACCGGCCCCCGCGCCACAAAGCTGAACTCCTTGCTACTAAAGCGGTACCAGTACCCGCCGTGGACAAAAACCAGGACCGGCGCCTCTTGAGTCGCTGCCGGGAAAATATCCAGGTTTTCGGCGAGCGTCGGGCCGAACGGTACATCGAGCTGACACTCGAAGTTCTCGCGGACCACGCGGCTCTCCTCGACATAGAGCTGCGCGTAACGCTCGAAATCCGGGACCGAAGCACTGAGGTTATACTGGGCGTCAAGCTCTTCCTGGGTCGCAAATCCTCTGTAGAGCATTCAAAGCCTCCTTCACGGTAATCTCCTCCGAGTGGTTTATCTACGCTTCCGGGCTCACCGCTATTTCTCCAGCGCCTCGCCCGCGGCGCGCAGCACGTAGAGCATCGAAACGGCTCCGGGGTCTTTGTGACCGCGGCTTCGCTCCCCGAGCTTGGCGGCCCGGCCTTTTTCGCTGACCATATCGGCGGTCGAGTCCGCGCCCTCTTCAGCGGCGGATAGAGCCTGTTGCCAGGCGTCATGGACCTCAGCGTCGTTCTCGACGGCTTCCCCGAAAGACCGGACGAACGGGTCCAGCGTGTCGATCATGGTCTTGTCGCCGGGCTTCGCCCCGCCGAGTTCCCCGAGCGTGGAGAGCGAAGCTTTGAGGGCCTCGCGCAACGCGGCGGCGTCCGGCTCTTCATCACCCAGGGACTGTCCGAGGGCGGTGATGCAGGCCCCGTACAACGCCCCGGACGCCCCACCCGCCGCATCGGAGAACGCCATGCCGGAGCGGAGGAGCACGCTCCCAGCGGAGCCACCGCCGCCCCGCGCGGCCTCAACGGCCGCCGCCATACCGCGGACCATCCCCGCCCCGTGGTCCCCGTCGCCGGCCGCCGCATCGAGCTGTCCCAACTCCTCCTCGGCGTCCCGCAACGCGTCGAGCGCGCGGTCCAGGGCGTCGAGGGCGACCGCGCCGCTCTCCGTAAGCTCTCCCGAAGTCGTCTCCGAGGTTTGCCCGGAGGTGGTTGCCTGGCCGGTGGTGGCCGCGCCGTTTCCTGTTGCCCGGGACAATGCGGCGTCGCCCCGGGAGAACGCCGGGGTTGCGGCCGGGGCGTCGTGAAGTTCTTGCAGGTCGTCGTCGAGCCACATGAGGGTGAGGGAGCAGCCGGCCATGTCCAGGGAGGTGACCAGCTCCCCGACCAGCGGCTCGTGGATTTCGACGCCGTTCTCTCCGAGGAGGCGGCTGACGTCCCGGTACAGGACGAACAACTCCTCGTACTTGGTGCTCCCGAGACCGTTTAGCATGACGGCGGCCCGGCTGCCGGCTCCGTCCGGGGCGTCTTTGAGCACCGTGTCGACCAGAAGCTCCGCGATGCCGCTCGCCGGAAGCAGCTCGGCGGTCTGGATGCCCGGCTCGCCGTGAACCCCCATCCCGACCTCCATGGTGCCGGGCTCGACGGTGAACAGCGGCTCGGTCTGGCCCGGAACCGTGCACCCGGCAAAAGCTATCCCGATACTGCGGGTGCGGGCGTTGGCCTTGTTGGCAGCTTCTTCGACACCGTCCAGGTCGTCGCCGCGGGCGGCGCTGGCCCCGGCGGCCTTGAAGACGTAGAAGTCGCCGGCCACCCCGCGACGCTCTTCCTCGCGACCTCTAGGGGCAGAGGCCACGTCATCGGTGACGATGACCGTGCGCACGTCCATCCCTTCGCTGCGGCACCGCATCTGGGCCATGTCGAAGTTCATCACGTCGCCGGAGTAGTTGCCGTAGGAGAAGAGTACGCCCGCGCCGCCGTCGAGGGCTCTGGCGCAGCGGTAGGCTTGTTCGCCGGAGGGGCTCGTGAAGATGTCCCCGATCACCGCTCCGTCGGCAAACCCCTGGCCGACCACCCCGCAGAACGCCGGGTAGTGCCCGGAGCCGCCCCCGACCACGACGGACACCTTCCCCTCTACCGGCGCGCCGACGGCCATCACCCCCGAAGCGTCCGACACGCGGCGTACGTAGCGCCCGTAGGCGGCGATAAAACCTTCCACCATATCGTCTTTAAACGTGGTGGCGTCGTTCAGGATCACCCTTTTCAAAACCGCACCCTTTCCCTATCTGAATTACCCTTCACGGCATCACCGCCACTTTAATGCCCTCACCGCCGGCCGAGGTCTCGATGGCTTTTTCAGCCTCCGGAAGCGGGAAGCGGTGGGTCACCATCTTCTCGACTTCGACGCGGCCGGTCTCAATCAGCCGCAGCGCCGTATCGAAGTCGCGCCGCCGGGAGTCGGAGGCCCCCGTAACCACCAGCTCGTTGTAGTGGACCAGGTTCGCCTCGACTTCGGACCAGCCTTCACCCGAAAGCCCGGCGAAGACGTTTACTCGGCCTCCCTTACGGGTCATCCGGAGCGCGTCGTTGACGAGTTGCGGCCTCCCGACGCAGATAACGGTAGCGTCCGCCCCCATTCCCTCCGTGTGCTCGGCCACCACTTCCGCCAAGTCCTCGCTCGTCGGGTCCACGGTGACCGCGGCTCCGAGTTCTTTGGCGAAGTTCCGGCGGGCCTCGGAGCGGTTGCTCACGATCACAGTCCGCGCCCCGGAGAGCAGGGCTAGCTGCAGATGAAACAGTCCGATAGGACCGGCGCCCATAACGAGCACTACATCGTCCACGTCCACCCGGTAGTTCTCGCGGCCGTTGACGCAGCAGGCGAGCGGCTCGGCGAGCGCCAGGTGCTCTGGCGGCAGGTCTTCTCCGGCCACAAAGAGGTTGCCGGCTTTTACCGCGTCCGCCGGGATGCGCACGTACTCGGCGAGCCCACCGTCCACGATGTTGCCCACGATCTTTTTGTTCAGGCACAGGTTTTCCATACCCCGCTTGCAGAAGTAGCAGCGGAGGCAGTAGATGACCGGGGCCAGTACCACCGGCGCGCCAGTCTCGTAGCCACGGACGCCCCGCCCGATCCCGGCAATGTGGCCGGCCAACTCGTGCCCGAGGACTACGGGATGGGAGATCCCACGGGTCTTCTCGCCCCGCAGGATTCGCACGTCGGTGCCGCACACGGTATTGGCCCCGACTTTGACCAGGACCTCGCCGGGACCGGCCTCCGGCGTCTCTATCTCCGTAACCTCAAGCTCTTCAGGTCCGCGAAAGACGGCGGCTAGCATCTACTACCCTTCTCGCTCATCGTATTGCTCCCATCCGCCGTACATCGTTATCCCGTGCAAGGCTAACCTGTACGGGACCACACGGGTCCCAGGGCATCGACCAGGCTCATGTAGGTCTCGTAGGCTTCGGCATAGCGTTCGCTGTTCCTCGGGTCCGGCTCGTGGATGCGGAACCTGCGGACCACGTTGTCGGTGGCGTCGGTGAGCGAGTCGTAGATACCGATACCGACCCCGGCGCAGAGGGCGGCGCCAAGGGCACCCGTCTCTCCGGCCCCGGTGACCTCGACGGTCTCGCCCAGGGCGTCGGCGAACATCTGAGCCCAGACCCGGCTGGTAGAGCCTCCGCCCGTGAGCCGGACCCGCTTTACGTCAAAGGCATCTCGCAAGATGTCCACGTGGGTCTTGTGGTTAAAGACCGTCCCTTCGAGCAGCGCGCGCAGGACGTGACCGCGGTTGTGCCAGCCGCGCAGCCCGAAAAAGCCCCCGGTAGCATCGTCACCGTGGGGTGAGGAATAGAGGAACGGGTGATAGAAGACGCGGGGCTCCTCGTTCATCACCGCCTCGACCTCCTCGCTCACGAACGCGAAGGGCGAGACGCCCATCTCCTTGGATCTTTTGGCCTCCAGGGGACACATCCGCTGCACGAACCACTCCAGGTTCGTGGCGCTTGTCGGGGAGGCGGACAGGTTCAGCCACAGGCCGGGCTCGACGAAGTTGCGGCAGGCCGCGCCCTCGTTAAAGGTCGGCTGGTCGTTTACGACCTCGTTTATGGACCAGGTACCGGCGATCATGGTGAGGTCGCCCGGCTTTACGCAGCCGACTCCTACGGACGAACAGTCCACGTCGTGGGCGCCGCCGACGACCGGCGTTCCGGCCCGGAGCCCCGTGAACCGGGCAGCGTCTTCCAGGATCTCGCCGACCACTTCGGCGCAGCCCGCTATTGGGGGCAGCTTTCCCCGGACTTCTTCGAGGCCGAAGATGGAGAAAGCTTCATCGTCGTAGTCCTGGGTCCGGACGTTGGTAAAGCCGCTGGAAGCTTCGGAGGGGTCGGTGGCGAACTCGCCGGTAAGCTTGTAGCGGATCCAGTCCTTCACGTACACCGCCCGGCTGGTACTCTCCAGAACCTCCGGCTGGTTTTCTTTGAACCACGCCAGCAGGATCGGCGGCAGCGCCGCAAAGGGCCGCTGTCCGTTAAACTCCAGCGCCTTATCGCCGACGCCCGACTCGTTAAAGCGCTCCAGCAGTTTGTGCGCCCGGGAGTCCATGGACTGGATGCCGTACCGCACCGGCTCCCCATTGTCGTCCACCAGGTAGATGCCGTCCCCGTGACCCGAGACACCGACGGCGGAGATCTCCCCGGCGTCTATCCCGGCCGCGGAAATAGCCTTCTGTATCGCGGTGTGGGCGTTCTCCCACACGGTATTCATGTCCTGCTCGACCCAGCGCGGGTGCGGGTTTAATTGCTGGTTGCCGACGCTGCCGATGCCGCGCTCGTAGCCTTCCTCGTCAAAGACTACCGCCTTGGTGCTCGTGTTGCCGCTGTCTATTCCCAGTAAGTACGGGCTCATCTCTTCTCTACCCCCTCCGCGTTGACCGTGTTCGTGGCGTGTCCGGTATCGGAGATCTCCTTTATAGCTTCGGCCGTCATCCGGACCGAGTTCTCCCAGGTACTCGTGGTACTGCCCGCCAGATGCGGGGTCAGGGTGACGTTCTCCAAGCCTACCCAGGGATTATCTTCACCGAGCGGCTCGTCGTCGTGGACGTCGAGCCCGGCCCCGGCGATGCGACCCTCCCGCAATACTTCGTAGAGGTCGTCGTAGCGGACCATCCGGCTGCGGGCGTTGTTGATGAAGTACGCCGTCGGCTTCATCATCTCGAAGTGCTCCCGCCCGATAAATCGCCGGGTCTCGTCGCTGAGCCTCGCGTGCAGGTTCACGAAGTCGCCCTCCCGGAAGACGGTCTCAAGGTCGTCCATCTTCTCGCCGCCGTAAGACTCGATAGTCTCCTCGTCCACGTACGGATCGTAGACCAGAAGCCGGACATCAAAGCCCGAGAGCCGGGGCGCGAGTTGCCGGGCGACCTGACCGAACCCGATCAGTCCAACCGTACACCCGTACAGATCGTAGGGGCCCTGCGGGAACTCCTTCGGCCACTTCCCGGCCCGGATGCCGCGGTCCACCCGGGCGATGTCCCGGGTCTCGGCGAGCATCAGGGCGATGGCCTGCTCGGCGACCGCCGCCGCGTTGCGGCCGACGAGGTTCACGACCGCTATCCCACGCTCGTTCGCCGCCTCCACGTTCACGTTCTCGTAGCCGGCGCGGGCCACGACCACGGCTTTCAAATTCGGCCCGGCGTCCAGAACAGCCTCGGGGATCGGGGCGAAGTGGGCCGCAATAACCTCGGCGTCCCCGACGGCTTCGACTATCTCCTCGGGTGTCGGGACGGCCTCCGGACCTTCCTGCTCCATGACCTGCTGCAGGTGGTGCTGGTCTTCGGCCTTCTCACCCGCCCAGGAGACCTCCCGCACCGAGGGGTTCTCGTCGCCGAACTCTTTCTCTATGGCTTCCCTAAAGCGCTCCGAGGAGAGGAACAGGTCGCCGACGCACAGGATCTCCACGACTTTACCTCCCGACCGGTACGTTTTGCGGGACGCCGTGCACGGCTTCGCGGAGGGTGGCGGACATCCTGACCGGGTCGTCTGCCTGCCAGACGTTGCGGCCGAAGATTATGCCTTTGGCCCCGGCTTGTATCGCTCCCCGGGCGTTCTCCACGACCTCGTCCTCAGAGCCGCCCTTTGCGCCGCCCAGGGTAAGGACGGGGACCGGGCAGCCCTCGACCACTTCGGCCATCGTCTCCGGGTCGCCGGTGTACTCGGTCTTGATCGCATCGGCCCCGAGTTCCGCGGCCATCCGGCAGCCGTAAGCCAGGAGGTCCGGGTCTTTCTTCGACTCTTCGGAGATCCGCGAGCCCCACAGGGTGACCTCCGCGATCAGGGGCAGCCCGACCTTGTGGGCCTCGCCCGCGGCTCTGGCTATCGCACGGGCGTTATCCGCGAACATCTCCCCTCTTTCGGGACCCTGTATCAGGTACATCATCATCGCCCCGGCTCCCAGGGAAGCCACCTCCTGCGGGCTCAGCAGGACCCGGTACTGCTCCCCGAGGTCTTTCGTGCGCTCGTCGAGCATCGTCCAGTCGGCGCGCACGATGGGTACGGGAGCGCCCCGGAACGCGAACCTGCGGGAAGTCTGCTTGAGCATGCCCGGGGAGATCAAGACTCCGTCCGGTTCCCCGGCTACTATGTTCTCCATAATGTCCATCGTCCGCCCGGCCTCGGGCGAGACCCGGAGCGTGATCCCGTGGTCAAAAGCCGTGATAAACGACCTCCCGCTCTCCCGGTCGAACAGCCTTCCCAACCTGAGCTCCGCACCATCCATAACTTCCTCCTTACCTTCCGGGGCCTAAATCCCTGTACAGGCAGCCCGAGAGCGTAACCGCCCCACGGCTTTCCTCACGACGGGCTTACCCGAGATCAGACAGGCCAGCGCGTCTCCCGCACCATCGTCCGTACTACCAACCATGGTCCCTCTGCCAATACCGCTCCCCTTTCCCGAGACCGGTAACCCAAGATTCCACCGCCATGAATCATGGAGATACCATCCTACCTTTACCCGGCACTTCCCCGCTACACCGGGGCGGCAAACATCGCGGAGCGTCGTTGCGGAGCGCCATCGCGGAGAGCCGTCGCGGAGAGCCGTCGCGGAGAGCCGTCGCGGAGAGCCGTCGCGAAGCGTCGATAGGTACGCAGGAGGGATGGCGGGGCGTATACTGGAGGGCAGGAAACATCGCGTACCGGCGAGCGTAAGGAGTTTATGGTGGAGTGGCTGGGAAACAAGATCGAGCAGGCTGCGAGGTGGACGATGACGAGCCCGATTACGGCACTCGCGTTGTTCGCGTTTCTGATCGTCGTGGTACTGGTCTCCCCCGGGGACGAGGAAGACTAGCCGCCGGACGGGGTAAAAGCCGACCGGTTAATGCTGGAGTACGACGACGAGCGCTCCGGCGGCTTCGAGCCGCTCGCCCACGTGCCGGACGACAAGACAGCGGTGCTCGGCCTGGTAACCACAAAGAACTCGTGCCGGGAGACCGTTAGCGGGCTCGAAGCCCGCGTAATGGAAGCTGCGAGCCTTCTGCCGCTGGAGCGTCTGGCCCTGAGCCCGCAGTGCGGGTTCTCGACCTCCGTCGTCGGCAACGCCGTGACCGTGGAGGACGAGGAGTACAAGCTTCGCACCATCGCCGAGACCGCCGCGCGAGTCTGGGGGAGCTAATCCGGGGGCACCGTCCCGAAGAGAGGTCCCGGATAGCCAGGAGAGGCTAAAAGGGCTAATATACTTACTTGCGCGTATTGAATACTTGGGGGGACTTTAAAGCAGGTGACGGGTACCCGTCGGTATCCGCAGGTCGGTACAGGTTGTTTTCAGAGAAGGAGGATTTGAGTAGATGAGAAGAAGATCTCTCACGGTCGCCGCTATGCTCGTCGTGGCGCTGGCTATGTTCGTGGCGGGTTGCGGCGGGGAGACGTCCGAGTCTCAGCCGGCGACGACGGACTCGGGCTCCGCCGCCGGCGGAGACACGAGCACCGGAAGCGCCTCCGGCCGACAGGGAGGACAGACGGAAGCAGGCTCCGCGGGCGGGGGTAGCGGCGAGCAGGTAAGCGTCGGCGGTTACACCGTCGGGGGCGGCGGTCTTCCAGAGACTAGTATCCCGGAGGTTATGGTAGATCAGGCGGAGGCCCAGAGGTATCTGAATCAGGTACGACCTATAGTACAGAATACCGCCAGAGACGTTACGGACACCCTAGACGCCGAGCCCCGGCTAGAGAATGGCAACCTGACGCTCAACCTCGATCTCGACGCCGTAGAAGATGCCCGCAACAGCGCCCGCCAGGGACTCCAGGAGTTGCAGGACGTACAGACGCCGGAGGGGCTGGGGCCGATAAACCAGCAGTTAACATCCGCCTACGAGGACGTTATCCCCGCCTACAACGACATCCTGGAGGCTGCCCGTGGCGGCGACGCAGAGCAGACTATTTCGGCCATCCAGGACAACCTGCCGCGCGTCGAGGTATTCGGTGAGGAGGTCAACTCTATAACCCAGGACCTGGATCAGGCCACCGGTCAGTAGTAAAGATAGCGGGTAGAGCGCCAGCCTATCCGATATTTCCGGGAGGAGGAACGTGGAGATATTCGGCCTGGACATCGGCGGCTCGGGTATAAAAGGCGCGCCGGTAGACTTGGAAACCGGGGCGCTCACGGCGGAGCGGTTCCGGGTACCCACACCCGAGGGGGGTAGCCCGGCGGAGATAGCCCGGGCCGCCGGGGAGGTAACCTCCCACTTCGGCTGGACGGGGCCCGTAGGCTGCGGCTTTCCGGGGGTGGTCAAGTCGGGGGTGGTGCACACCGCGGCGAACGTCGCTGGGGAGTTTATCGGGGATGACTTCCAGGACCGGTTGCGGACGGAACTCGGCATCTCGGACGGCCCGGTGCGGGTGGTCAACGACGCCGACGCCGCCGGGCTTGCCGAGGTACGCTTCGGCGCCGGACGGGGTGTAGAAGGCGTGGCGTTGATGCTCACGCTCGGGACCGGCATCGGCACCGCGCTCTTTGTGGCGGGCAAGCTGCTCCCGAACACGGAGCTTGGACACATCGAGATAGACGGCGTGGAAGCCGAGTTACGCGCCGCGGACCGCGCCCGCAAAAAAGAAGATCTGAGCTGGGAAGAATGGTCCGGCCGTTTGCAGGTGTATATCAGTACCATAGAGCGGCTGCTCTGGCCGGACCTCATCATCGTGGGCGGCGGCGTGAGCAAGAAGTCCGAAAAGTTTCTACCACGTCTGGAGACCCGCGCGGAGATCCTGCCGGCCGAGCTACTCAACACCGCGGGAGTGGTAGGGGCCGCGCTCGCAGCCGCGCCCGAGGTAGCCGTGCCACCGGAGCCGCCGGTTTCGACCCTGGAGTAACCCGGAAAGCTTCGGAGAACTCATCCGTCCGGAGCAGAGAGCCGGAAAGCCTTGTGTAGGCTACCGGAAGCGCGAAGCTTGCCGGGATAGCTCTACGCAAGACCGGAAGCGGATTACTAGTAAGCGGTTACGGGAAAAGATGCGCTTTGCGATCGGCGCAGTCCGTGTGTTTTATAGAGGAGACAAAGCATGTCAGTAAAAGCATTACTTTTCGACCTGGACGGCACCATCTCGGACACCCACGCCATACACCTGGCGAACTGGCTGGAGCTGTTGCGGCCTTACGGCATAGACGTCGACATGGACCTCTACAAGGAAAAGCTCAGTGGAGACCGTTCCACCCGGGAGATAGTAGACGACGTACTGCCAGATCTCTCCGAGGACGAGAAGAAAGACCTTATAGAACGTGAAGAAAGTGGTTACCGGAGCCGGATGACCCAGACCGGCCCGATCACCGGCCTCGGAGACTTTATCGAGGAGGCCAAAAACCGCGGGATAAGCGTTACCCTGGTCTCAAACGCTCCCAAAGGAGACGCCCAGAACTCACTGGAGGGGCTGGGCTTAAAAGAAGCTTTCGAGCCGATGATCTTCGCCGAGGACGTGGGCGCGAAGAAGCCGGACCCGGCCGCCTACCAGGAGGCGCTAAAGGAGCTTGGGATCTCGCCGGAAGAAGCCCTGGCTTTCGAAGACTCGCCCTCCGGCGCCGAGGGCGCGGTTGGAGCCGGTATCCCGGTGATAGGACTCTCCTCGACTCACGCCCCTAACGAGCTTCGGGAAGCCGGGGCGGAGTTCGTTATAGGAGACTTCGTGGACCGGGCTCTCTACGAGAGAATCGAAGGCTAACACGCCGCCCGTCGCGGACACGGGTGGCGGGAGTAGTTCATAATAACCGCTCGGGAGGTCGAGATGATCCGAGAAGCCCTGGCTGATCTGAGGAGACGAGGGCTCAAGACTCTTGCGCTGCTGGCCGCAGCCGAGGCGGCGGTACTGGCGGCCGTAGAGATATTCGAGACCATAAGGCGCAAGTTTCTCTGGCAACAACTGCCGAAAGAAGGCTTCCCGTGGGAAGAGCAGCCGGAGATAGAGTTAGAGTCCGGCGGCGAATATATGAAGCTCTACCCGGACTACGGGCGTCTCTACGAAGACATGCTGGCAGAGATCGAGGCCGCCGAAGACCACGTATTCGTCGAGACCTTTATCTGGCAGGATGACGAGGTGGGCCGACGCTTTGTCGATACCCTGGCCCGTAAAGCACGGGAAGGGGTAGCAGTCTACACTATCTTCGACGAGCTGGCGAACCTGGGCCAGCCGTCCTCGTTCAAGGACTTTCCGGAGGAGATCCACACGCTGCGTTTCCGCTCGTTCTCCAACCCGGCTGACGCGCTCAACCCGCGGACCCTCCACCGGACTCACCGCAAAATCCTCGCCGTGGACGGACGGGTGGCGTTCGCCGGCGGCTTTAATATCGGGGAGCATTTTACCCGGTGGCGCGGCACGCACTTCCGGCTCCGGGGCGCGCAGGTACACGAGCTGGAGCGCACCTTTATTGGTTTCTGGAACACTCACCGCCCGCAAGAACTACCCGAGATACCGCCGGTAGAAGGACGCTCCTGGAACCCGGCGCTAGTGTTCCACAGCAACGACCCCTATCACCACACGCACCCGATCCGGGACCTCTACCTGAGAAATCTGGACAAGGCTGAGAAGCGCCTCCGCCTCACCAGCGCCTACTTTACTCCGGATCCTTCTCTCAGGAACAAGCTGATGAACGCCGCCCGCCGGGGAGTGGACGTTCAAATTCTTATCCCGAAGTATTCCAACCACCCGTTTGTGGACTGGGTCTCCCGGCCGCATTTCGGGAAGATGCTGGAAGCCGGCGTCAGGATCTTTACGTACAACGAGTTTATGATCCACGCCAAGACCGCCAACATAGACGGCGAGTGGTCCACGGTAGGCTCGGCCAACCTCGACAGCCTGAGCCTCTTCGGGCTCCACGAGACAAACCTGGAGATCTACAGCGCGCGGGTCGCCGAGAGGCTGGAGGCGATGTTCGAGCTGGATAAGACCAACGCCGAGGAGATTACGCTGGAGCAGTGGCGGAGCCGTCCGCTGCCGGTCAAGATCATAGAGGCAGCGTTCATCCCGCTACGTCTGGTCGGGTAGAGCATCTGCAAGAGTTAGAGAAGGTGGCCGGCGGCTAGAGTTCTTTCGCCGCTAGCCGCTGGCGGAGAAGGGCTACGTGCTCCGGTCCGATGCCGCAGCAGCCACCGACGAGCCGCACGCCGTGGTCGAGCCAGTTCTCCGCTTCGGCGGCGAAGTCCTCCGGGGAGATCATGTCTATAAACTGCCAGTGCGGCATGATGAACTTCCCCGAGTGCGGATACGCCCCGACCGGACCGGACCACTCCTCCCGGACGACGCGCAGGGCGGGCAGCGTGTCTTCGGTCAGCGTGTGCATGATCGAAACCAGCGAGCCGCCGGACACAAGCGGGGTAAGCTCCTCCAGGGCTTCGGCCAGCGAGTGTCCGCGGTCCCAGAGCACCACCGTCCCGTCGTCTTCCACCTTGCAGCTAAAACCGAGCCAGACCGGCAGGCCGGTTTCGGCGGCGGCCCGGATGGCGTAACCCGCGTGTTCGAGGTCCCGGATCATCTCGATTATGAGGAGGTCTACCCCGGATTCGGCAAGGACTTCGGCCTGCTCCCGGTAGTTCTCCCGAGCCTCGGAAGTCGGCGGGTCGTAGCCGTGGTCCAGCCGCGGTGGGAACGTCGATATAGAACCCGCCACGGAGACCGGCTCTTCGGCGGCATTCTCCCGGGCTTCGCGGGCCAATTCTACCGACCGCGCGTTGAGTTCCCGGAACCTCTCCCCCATACCCGCTGGCTCCAGCACGTGCCGGGCCGCTGGGAATGAGTTTGTGATAATCACTTCAGCTCCGGCCCGGATGTAGTCCTCGTGCACCTCGCGCACCGCGTCCGGGTGCGTAGCGAGCGCCGCCGCGCACCAGGCGGCGTCATCCATCGGCACCCCGCGGCGCTCAAGCTCCGTGCCCGTCCCGCCGTCGAGGATCACAACGTTCCCGTCTTCCAGCTTCTGTTGCACCGCAAGCATGTTATGTACGACCTCCCCTGGTTTCCGGCCTCAGTGTACCGTGGGGTGCAGGTCCCCGCTGCTCGGGTAGCCGGAGGGCGCGAAATGGTATTCTGGTTTCTACAGGAGAGGTGAAATGGAGGGCGTGCGCTGAACTTCCGAGAGTTTTTTCTTGGCCTGAAGGAAGGCTTGACTCTCGGGGCGCTCGGCCAGGTGTTGATCCAGATGCGGAAGAATGACCTGCTCGGGCTTGCGGGCCAGTTAGCCTATTTCTTTCTGCTGTCTTTCTTTCCGTTCCTCATATTCCTGGTCTCTCTCGTCGGTTCCGTAGTCCAGGCTCCACAGGCGGAGGTGGAGGGCTTGATCCAGCGCACTTCAGGGTTTATACCGGCGGACGCTGTAACACTCCTGGTGGATTACGTAGACCGCACACTACGCAACGCGGCTTCCAGCAGCCTCTTTTTCGGTATCCTGGGCACCCTTTTTCTGGGCTCGATGGCCTCCGTAGCCATAATCCAGGCGGCGAACCGGGCCTACGAACTGCGGGAGACCCGTCCGTTCTGGAAGGTACGGGGTATATCTATCCTGCTGGCCCTCGGTTTCACGCTGCTCGTAACCGCCCTGACGCTGGTGGTCGTGCAGGTGGAAGATTACGCGGGAGGCCCGGAAGGGCTGCCGGGCGCCCCGATACTCTGGGGAGTCGTCCGCTGGACGCTGGCCTTTTTTACCGTGATCCTGGCTCTAGACGTGCTTTACTACCTGGCCCCAGACGCCAGGTTGCCCTTCAAGTGGATCACACCCGGCGGCGTCTCGGCCGCAGCCCTGATGTTTGCCGCCAGCGCGTCGTTTAGCTTCTACGTCTCCCGGTTGGGGAGCTACGATCAGGTCTACGGCCAGGTAGCGGCCCTTATAGTGTTGCTACTCTGGCTGTACGTCACGGGCCTTACCCTGCTACTCGGGATCGAGCTTAACGCCGTAGTAGCCCGCCGGGTGGAGCGCGAACGCAACTACGAAGTCGTAGGTCCTTCCTCCGCGGAAGATAAAGCCCCCCGAAGGTAAGCCGTCCCGCGATTAACCGGAGGGCCGGTAAGAACCACCGCGTACGAGCCGGAAGAATACCTCGTCGAAGGAGGGATTGAGGATGTCCGCCGAGCGGACATCGGCCCCGGAGGCATTCAGGACCTTGAACACTCGGGGAAGCGCCACGTCGGCGTCCTCGACCAAAAGCTGCGCCCGGCTCTGCGGGTCTTCCGCGCTACCAGCGGTCTTTACCTCGGTGATCCGGCCCAGAGTCTCCAGCGGGGAGAGGTACTCGCCAGCGGTCGTGGGGTCGCCGCCGATCACGAGTTCTATTACCTCCCCGCCGAATACTTTCCGGCGCAGTTCCTCGGGGGTGTCGACGGCGACCAACCGGCCTTCCGAGAGTAGCCCGACCCGGTCGCACCGCTCGGCCTCCCCGACGTACTGGGTGGTCACGAAGATCGTCTTTCCCCCGTCCCGAAGCTCGGCGAACTCTCTCCAAAACTTGCGCCGGAGCACCGGGTCGAGGTTCGCGGTCGGCTCGTCTACAAAGAGGATGTCCGGCGAGTGAACGACGGCCGCCGCGAGCTGCAGCCGCCGCTGCATGCCGCCGGAGACCTTGGCGGCCGTCTTGCGCCGGTCGTCCCACAACTCGACGAACTCCAACGCCTCCCGGACCCTGCGGCGGCGGGCGAGAAGTTGCAGGCCGTAGAGCCCGGCGACGAAGTTCAGGTTCTGGCGCACGGAGAGACCTTCGTAGAGCACGAAACTCTGTGGCATAAAGCCGAGGCGGCGGCGCTGTCCTGCGTCAAAGCCGGTTGGCGGCTTCCCGAAAACTTCCACCGAGCCTTTTGTGGGCGAGAGGTAGCCGGTCAGGGTGCGCAGCAGGGTACTCTTACCGGCTCCGGAAGGACCGATGAGGCCGAAGATCTCACCTCTCCCGACTTCGAGGTCTATGCCTCGCAGCACCGGCTCCCCGCTAAACCCGACCGAGAGGTTTTTAACCGAGATCACGTCTCTAAACCCTCTTGCGTCCCATGAGGTAGCGGGCGAGAAATAGCGAGACGGCGGAGATCACCACGAAGCCGAGCAAGTCCCAGAACGATAACCAGGTGCCCCGGATCATGGCGTCCTGCAACGCCCGGATACCGTAGGTCGCCGGCAAGAAGTACGAGACGCTGACCGCCGGCTGATTTAACTCCTCCAGCGGGAACAGGAAACCCGCGAAAAAGCCGCTGGCTATAAACGAGAGCATCGCAACCTGTATGGCCTGCAACTGGGTGCGCACCAGCGCCGAGACCAGGAAGCCGACCCCGAGCGACGTAATCGTTAACAGCGTCATCACGACCGCCAGCATGGGATACCCTCCCCGGACCGGTATGTCTAGCGCCAGAGCCAGCACCCCGGCGACCGCGAGGTTTACGCCGAGCACGAGCCCCGCGTAGGTGACGAACTTACCGGCCAGGAGCTCGCCAGGCCCTAGCGGCGAAACGTCAAAGAACTCGTAGGCCCCGGAGAGCCGCTCGCGGACGATTGCCAGGGAAGCCAGGCTCAGGGAGATGTGTTGTATGAGGAGCGCGAGCGTTGCCGGGGCGTAGAAACCGACGGCACCCGGCTCGAAGGGTGCCAGGTTGTCCAGGTCCAGCCGGAAGGGGTTGACCAGCACGCTCGGCGGCACGTCGGTCGGCAGCGTCGAGACCTGCTGCTGCACGTCCGAGAGGTTCTGCCGGAGTTCAGCGATACCGTCGCGGCTCGCCGCCTCATCCCCGGTACCCTGGACTTCGCGCACCTGCGCGAGAAGGTCGCGGGTCCGGCGTGTCTGATCCAGCGCCGCCGAGATGTCCCCGTCTTCGGGGCTGGCGAACGACAGGATGCTCAAGGTCGTCTCCAGGGTGCCGAGCGACCGGTCGAGTTCGGCGGTCGTATTGCGGGCGTCTTCGGTTGCGAGGGAGCCGGTGGAAGACTCGATCCGGTCTAGCTGGCGGTCGATCTCGTCTATGCGGCGCTGCGCTTCGAGAGCGCTGTCCAGCTCCTGGGAGATGCTCTGCCGGACGATAGACTGGTTGAGGTCCAGGATCAGGCCGTTCGCCCGGTTCGGAACCGTGGTGCCGAAGATCGGGTTTATATTCCGGTAGTGCACCGTTATCGGCGCCTGCTCCCCGCGCGCGACCGCCGCCGAGGGCTCGTCCGGGACAATGATCACCGCGTCCACCCGGTCCTCGCGCAACAGCTCATCCCCATCTTCCACACTCTCCGCCGTTCCTCCAAACCGCGTGCGCTCGGTGAATTGCCCCCTGAACTCCCGAAATAGTTCCGCCCCCTCGCTCCCCGGCTTCACGACGACTACAGCCCGGGGCTTGACGCTCTCGATCTGGAAACTCAGCGCGAACGCGACCATGATGAGCACCGGACCGACCAGCAGCAGTAACAGCAGTTGTGGCTGCCGGAAAAGCGACCAGAACTCTTTTACCGCAACGGCTCGTACCCGCAGCAGTAACCCGCCGACTAACCTGCCAAAGACCATGCGGAAATAATACAGCCTTTAGACTATAAGGCGACTCGCGTGGGGGCAACTTCCGCTAACCACGCACCAGGTATTCTCCACCCGAGAGCCGGGCTTTTCCTAAAGTATCTTCTCCAAGAGAACCGGGGACCGCCCCGTACCGAAGCCTCGCCTCTTCAGCGAGTGCGGCGACCGCTTCTTCAACCCCGGCCCCACTGCCCGCCCGGCGCAAACTGCCCACGCCCTCCGGCCTGAAAGGTAGCTCCAGCGCGCCATAGACAAGCGAGAGGATATGCGAGATCTCCTCTTCTCCCCACACGAGCACTATGCCCCCGACACTGTTCGCCTTTCGGGTGAGGCGCTGGGCTATGCCGCAGAGCTTCGTGCCGCCCTCGAAGTCCCCGGCCCGGATGCTGTGGTCCCCGGGACAGAACTCATCCCGTACCTCCCCGACCTCCGCCGCCACCCCGAGCCGCCCGAACGCCCCGAGCACCAGGTCGGCGGCCTCGTCGTAACGCTCGTTTATACCGATCCCGGGAGGCTCGGCGTCCGGCGGCCGTATCATGGAGAAGCCGAAGGTGCCGCGGTCCGCGGCGGTAGCGCCGCCCCCCGAGCCCCGGACGAGTACCGGGTAGCCCTCGCCGTTCGCGGCCTCTACCGCCGCTTTAAAGCCCGGGCGGTGGGTGTCGCGGCGGGTTACGCCGACGTGGCGGGCCGTGGGCGTTATGGAGATGGTCGGCGGCCGCGCGCCGGTTGACACCTCCTCGAAAATAGTCCGCTGGTACCCGTAGGCTATGATCGGGTCCTCAAAGCGTCCCGGCGTCAAAATCTCCATCTTTCACCTCCGTAAGAAAGCTACATCATACCCGGACGGCGTTTGCTAAGATTCGGTCTTTACCGAAGCCAGTGCTGATACCAGCAGCGAGTTACATAAGAAAGGTGTTACCTATGGATGGACAGGGCCAGCAGAGCGGGAAAAAAGTACTCATTACCGGGGGGGCCGGGTTTCTGGGGATAAACCTGATCCGGCACTTAGGCGCCCGCGGCTACCGGCCGGCCTCCCTCGACGTCGAGGAGTTCGACTACCCCGAGAAAGACTGGGTCGAGACCATAAAAGGCGACATCCGGGACGCGGCCATTGTAGATAAAGCTATGGAAGGCGTGGACTTCGTGGTTCATACGGCGGCAGCACTCCCGCTCTACTCCGCAGAAGACATCTACACCACGGACGTGGAGGGGACCCGTACCATCCTGGACGCGGCTCTGCGGCACGGGGTCGAGCGGGCGGTGCACGTCTCCTCGACGGCGGTCTACGGCATCCCGGACCACCACCCGCTCTACGAGACGGACAAGCTGGAAGGTGTCGGGCCTTACGGGCAGGCCAAGATACAGGCGGAGATGATCTGCCTGGAGTACCGGGCGAAAGGTCTTACCGTCCCGATCATCCGCCCGAAGTCTTTCGTCGGGCCGGAGCGGCTCGGGGTCTTCGCGCTGCTCTACGACTGGGCGCACACCGGCCACAATTTCCCGATGATCGGTTCCGGCAACAACCGCTACCAGCTACTCGATGTGGCAGACCTCTGTGACGCCATAGCCCTGTGCCTGACCCTACCCGAAGAAACCGTAGACGAGACCTTTAACATCGGGGCGTCCGAGTTCTCGACGATGAAGGACGACTACCAGGTGGTCCTGGACCACGCCGGGCACGGCAAGAAGGTCGTCGGCTTTCCGGCGGCGCCCGCGATCTGGGGCCTACGCTTTCTCGACCGTCTCGGGGTCTCACCGCTCTACAAGTGGGTCTACGAGACCGCCTCCAAAGACTCCTTTGTCTCCATAGACAAGGCCCGCGAGAAGCTCGGCTACACCCCGAAGTACTCGAACAAGGCGGCACTCTTGCGAAACTTCGAGTGGTACCTCGCGAACCTGGAGAAGTTCCAGCAAGAGTCCGGGGTCTCGCACCGGGTTCCGTGGAAGCAGGGCGCTATAGGGCTCTTGAAGCGCTTTTTCTAGAATAGCGGCGCTGGAGTGTGATCCAGCCCTACCCGCTCTCCGTAGACTCTTTTGACGGGTCGGCGCCGGGCTGCCGCGCTTCGTCGCCGGTTTAGCTTCCTTTCACGTCTACTCCGGCGCCGGCCCCTCAACTACTTCTGACCCGCGCTCCTTTTGGCGAGCCGGTCCAGCACTACCGCGGCTACCAGTGCAGCGAGCGTGTAAAGCCAGTGCCACTCGAACAATACCGCGTCGCGCTCGCCGGTAACAGCCCATGAGATGAAGAAAGGCCCGAGAAACACTGGCAGCAGAATAAAAGCGCGTACCCACGACACCCACCAGGGATTTCCTGGATCATAACTCGCCGCGCCGCCGGTACGGAATACGACTACGGACCACAAGATCAGTACCACCGGGAGGGACAGCGAAGCTTCTACCTCAAAGGTTAGGGACCAGGTGAATAGATGATAGACGGTGGCTGTGAAAACTACGCCAAACACGAGAGCCCAGCCGATCTCCAAAGCCCATCCGAGAAAAGACCTCTCCGAGCGAGCCTCTTTAGCCCACTCCTCGGCGAACGCAACCGTATCATCGCCTACCACGCTCTCGACAGACCGGCCATTTTCTACCGCTTCCCGTAGATGGTCTCCCAGCTCTTCTTCCATCTCCTCGATCCGGGCGTCCGGCACATCCCTCATCCGCCAGTGAAATACACACGTCATCAAGGTCTCGCCGATGAGATCTTCCGTAGAACTACTCTCCCGGCCGTTAGCGTTGGTCATTTGCTAATTCACCTCCCAATACACGATCTGCTGCCTCGGAGAAGAGCCTCCAGTCGTCACGGCCTTCTACGAGCCTATCTTCGCCCGCGGACAGGATTCTGTAATACTTACGCCTCGATCCACCGGAGGTCTTCACCATGTAGCCCTCGACGTAGCCACTTTTCTGTAGCCTGGTGAGCAGCGGGTATATGCTCCCTTCCGCCACCGGTTCGAGTCCGCGTTTTCTCATCTTCTCGACCATCTCATAACCGTAGGACGGCTCCTCAGAGATCAGAGCCAGAAGGCACAAGTCGAGTACTCCCTTCAGAAGTTGCGAACGCCGGCCACTAGGCGGTCCTCCAGCTTCTCTTTTACCCTTGTTTTGCAAGACAGTAGAAAAATAACATCACTGCTCTTGCTTTGCAAGGTACTTATACGCTAGAAGGGGTCACGGTACCATTTTGGGAATTCTGTACGATAAGGGTCATTGTTCTGTGCAACATCAATATGGAGAGCATAAAATTCCCGGGGCAGTGGTACTCTGACCAGCGCAGCTTCGCCCGCGTCTGATGAGGGTCCTCTGCAACCCGCCCCTACTTTTTTATGCTCTCACAAAAAGTCGGGAGAGCCGATAAAATGTCATCTGACACCTACCCTCAGATAGTTAAAAAGCAAGTTAAGCCGGGCCGGTGGTATGGTAGGAGCCGACCCGGCACGAGCCGCAACGTATTTATATAAAGATTTCACAAGGAGGATTACCGTGGAGTACAACAGGCTGGGACGCAGCGGGCTTATGGTCTCGGAGTTGTGTTTGGGGACGATGACCTTCGGCCGTGAGCTTAACGAGGCAGGCTCAAAAGAGATACTGGACCGCTTTATCGAGGCGGGCGGCAACTTCGTGGACACGGCCGACGTCTACGAGGGCGGGATCTCGGAAGAGATTACGGGCCGCGCGCTAAAGAACCACGACCGCGAAGACGTGGTGCTCGCGACCAAGGTGCGCTTCCCGATGGGAGGCGGCCCGAACGCCGTCGGGCTCTCACGCAAGCACGTGATCGCGGGTTGCGAGGCCAGCCTCACGCGGCTCGCCACCGACTATATAGATTTGTATCAGGTACACGCCTGGGACGAGGCCACGCCGCTCAAAGAGACGCTCTCTGCGCTCGACAGCCTGGTCAAAGACGGCAAAGTACGCTACATAGGGGTCTCGAACTTCATGGCCTGGCAGATAGTAAAGAGCCTGTGGATCAGCGACCGGGAGGGCCTTGAGAGGTTCGTGAGCCTCCAGCCCCAGTACTCGCTGGTGGATCGCGGCATCGAGGATGAGGTCCTGCCGGCGTGTGTATCTGAGGGGTTGGGCGTGATCCCGTGGGGCCCCTTAGGCGGCGGCTTCCTCTCCGGCAAGTACCGCCGGGGTGAGCGCCCGCCGGAAGACTCCCGCATCGCGGGCGCCTCGGATGAGCTCGAAGAAGCCTGGCACAAGCGCGCCACCGAGCCAAACTGGGCCGTTGTAGACGCCATAGGCGCGGTGGCGGAGGAGACTGGCAAGAGCTACGCCCAGGTCGCGCTGAACTGGCTACTCAGGCAGCCCGGGGTGGTTGCCCCGATCATCGGGGCGCGGAGGCTCGATCAGCTGGAGGATAACCTCGGCGCTGCGGGCTGGGCGCTTGATGAAGGTCAGGTGCGCCGCCTCTCGGAGGCCGCGCCGCCCGAGCCAACCTATCCGGCCCGTTTCATACAGGACAAGCAGCGCGTCTAGCGGCGAGCGTAGTAAGTGTGGTAGCTTCTATACTAGAATACCGAGCTAGTACAGAGACAAAAACCGAGTAGAGGTAAGAGATAGACAAAGACAGCGCCGGAAAAATCGTCTGGTGGGGAGTGTAGTCCTAGATCGGAGGGGAAGATGAAGGTCGCCATCACGGGCGGTAGCGGCAAGCTCGGCAGGTGGGTCTTGCGCCACTTCCTTGAGCGGGGCTACGAGGTCAGGAATATAGACCAGTATTTCCCAGAGTACGTCGAGGGGCGAGACTTTTACGTAGACCTCAATAGCTTGGGTGAGGTATACGGGGCACTTGCAGGCTGTGAGGCCGTGGTACACACGGCCGCTATACCCGTCGCTTACCGTTACCCCAACGTGGTCACGTTCTCCAACAATACCCTCGCCACATACAATGTGCTGGAAGCCGCTTCCTCCCTGGGTATAGAAAAAGCCGTTATATCCTCTAGCGAGTCGATCTACGGGCTGGCCTTTGCCGTGCAGCCGCTCGAGCCACGATACGTACCCATGGACGAAGACCATCCGCTGCTCGTACAGGATGCCTACGGTCTCTCGAAGATCGTCAACGAGCAGACCGCCGACATGTTCCACCGACTGACGGGCCTGCAGGTCGTGAGCTTACGGCTAGGCAATGTCATAGAACCACAAGACTACAGCCAGTTTTCCTCCTGGCTGCACGATCCGCAGCAACGCTCGAACATTCTCTGGAGCTACATAGATGCCCGGGACGCCGCGGCGGCCATGGAGCTTGCTATTAGAACCGACGGTCTTGGCTCGATAGCCCTGAATCTGGCAAACGACGAGACCAGCATGGACGTGCCCAGCGAGGAATTAATGCACTCGGTGTATCCGGAGGTGGAAGTCAGGGAAGAGCTATCAGAGCACCAGACCCTCCTGGACAACCGCAGGGCGAAGAAAGTGCTTGGCTGGCAGCCCGAGCGCCGCTGGCGAGAGGAGATCGGGCTGTGAACGCAGGCGTCCACCTCCGGAGGGAGACTCATCCTCCACATCTTCGGAGCGTCAGCTGAGTTCGAGCGCGAGATCATCCGCGAAAGGACCATGGCGGGGCTAAACACCATGGCTACATAAGCCGTGACCGATGCCCGTTGCGCTTCCCGCTCCTCCGCCTACGAGAGGAACCTCTCGACCAGCTTTGCTCCCACACCCTGGGCTCTGAACTCTTCCCGGACGTGCATGCCCTCCAGCGTCGCCACCCTCACCGGCCGTAGGGAGTTGCCTTCACCCAGGCGGCTCACCAGGTACCCGACAACTTCCCCGCTGCTGGTGTATTCCGCCAGCCAGCAAGCAGCGTTCTCATCGGCAAGAAGATCGGTGAAGTAACCCTGGCCTTCTTGTACCGCCCATTCGAGGTTCATGGTAGGGTCCCTGCTCCCGGCGTCTTCGCGGAAAAGGGCATCGCTCAACCGTACGATATCCGTCACGTCCTCTGGTTGGGAAGGCCTGATCCATACCGCATCGTCCAACACAATGTACCTCCGGCATGAATACTTCCAAGAGAACCGTACACCAGAGCAATTTTTATGTGCAAGCCGCCAGGGACGTTGCCGCTACCTCACCTGGAATCGGGAGAGCCCGGTGTTTGCTACGAGAAGGACTCCCTCAGTTGGCTCGCCGCGGCCCGGTCTACCATCCAGGTTAGCTCCCCGGACGGCTGGACGAACTTCGACGGGTAATCGTGAGGGTCGGCGTTGCCTTCCAGAACCTCCGCGAGCGCCTCGGCCTTGTCTTCCCCGGCCACTAGAAAGCGAACGGCCCGCGCGGCATTGAGGACCGGGCGGGTCAGGGTTATGCGGGTAGTATCCATCTTCGGTACCGGGTTCTGGGTTACCCAGCGGTCAGTGACGTCGAGGGCGGCAGTGTTCGGGAAGAGGCTCGCGGTGTGCCCGTCCCCGCCGATGCCGAGGTGGACGAGGTCGAACGCCGGCGGCCCGCTGGTGGTACCGAAGAAGCTCCGCAACTCTTCCTCGTAGACGTCCGCGGCTCCGTCGGCCGGTAGCTCGCCGCGTATCCGGTAGACACCCCCGACTGGTACGTGGGACAGGAGTGCTTCGTCGGCCATCCGGTAGTTGGAGTCGGCGTGGTCCAGGGGCACGGTGCGCTCGTCGCCGAAAAAGACGTAGACCCTGCTCCAGTCGAGGCTGTCGGCGTAGTCCTGGGCTAACATCTCGTAGGTAGCTCTGGGGGTCGAGCCGCCCGCGAGGGCCACGGTAAAGCGTCCGGTATTGGAGATCGCCCCTTGCGCGCGGGCGGCGAAGTCTTCGGCGGCGGCGGCGGCCAGTTCCCGCGGCTCCTCGTAGACTAAAACGTTCACCGGGCGAGTATCTCGGTTGCGACCCGGAGGGCGGACTCGTAGTTGGTATCGTGGCCCCGGTACTGTAGTTCCTCGCCGACCAGTACACCGAGGTGAAAGTTGCCGAGGTGGACCGTACGTTCGCCGATTATCTCGCCGTCCCGCATTACCGTCGAGCGGGCGTCGCCCTGTTCCCGGTGCCGGGAGACCTGGAACGAGAGGTCGTCGGTGTGCAGCCGGATGCGGCGCAGCGTGGCCTCCGGCGGCTGGGAGGTAAATTCCACCGTGACGTCGCCCGAGGGACTAGAAAAGTGGATCTCATACCCTCTGTCGGTTTCTTCGGCGTCGTCCAGTTGCCAGCCGAGCGCCGAGGCGAGCCAGCCGGTTATCAGGAGCGCCCGCACCTTGCCGTCGGGGTTGTGCAGGATCTCGACCCGCCGGATCCTCTCCAGTTCTCCGGTCCGGTCCGGGGGGCTGAAGAGGTCCGCGGTCAGGGAGCGCCAGGGCGAGAGGGCGACCCACTGCAGGTCTCCCACCGCGGGGATGTGCTCCTCGTCTATCATCTCCGAAAGCTCGCGGACGAGGCCCTCCGGGTCATCGGATGCCGCGGAGTCGAGGATCAAACGGTCCGCCAACTCGGCCATCCCCTGGAACTCCGGGGAGTCGGGGGAGAACCCGCCCGGGTACCACAGAAAGACCGGCAGGTCCGGGATCAGGAGCGGCCCGGCGAGGCTTTCGAGGTGTCCGGCGGGAGCGCCCCCGGCGTGGATGGTGACCTGCTCCGCGCAGACCGAGGCGTTGCCGCCGCCCCGGACGCTACAGAACGCCGAAAGCTCGACTTCCACGCTCGGCTCGGACTCGTCGGGGTCGGAGATCAGGACTATCGCCCGTGACGGGTATCCGCCCGCGAGGTTCGAGATGGCCTCCGTAACCTCGGACGCGGACTCATCGTCGGTCACCACGATCAGGTTCAGGACGCTGGCCCGCTGGCCGATGCTGCCGTCCTCGTTCATCCGGAGCTGTCCCAGCTCGTGCTCTATCTGCTCGACACTCATCCGGCCGCCACCCGGCGAACGCCGCTCGTCGATCACGGCCTCCTCCACTCGCGCCCGTCCTGCTCCAGAAGCTCGTTGGCTTCCTCCGGCCCCCACTCTCCGGCCGGGTAGATCTCCACCCCCTGCTCTCCGTTTTCCCAGGCCCGCATTATGGGGTCCAGAATGCTCCACGCTCCCTCAGCCTCGTCCGACCGGATAAACAGCGTCGGGTCGCCGAGCATGAGGTCCAAGAGCAACCGCTGGTAAGCGTCCGGCGCCTCCTCCAGGAATGCCGTACCGTAGAGCAGGTCCATGTTGACCGAGCTTACCTCGAAGCCGGCTCCCGGCACCTTCGCCCCTATCTTCAGCGAGACGCCTTCCTCGGGCTGGATGCGGATGACGAGCACGTTCGGCTCCAGTCCCCGCGTCTCCGACCCAGCAAACGGGGTATGCGGCGTCTGCTTGAACTGGATGGCGATCTCCGTCGCTTTCTTAGGCAACTGCTTGCCGGTGCGCAGGTAGAACGGGATGCCGGCCCACCGCCAGTTATCTACGAAAAGCTTTAGCGCGACGTAGGTCTCGGTCTGGGAGTTTTCGTCGACACCGTCCTCCTCGCGGTAGCCGGGGACCTGCTCGCCCCAGACCCAGCCTTCGCCGTACTGGCCGCGCACCGCGAACTCGTTTACCTGGTCCTCCGGTATGTGGCGCACGGCTTTGAGGACCTTTACCTTTTCTTCGCGCAGCGAGTCGGCGTCAAAGGCTACCGGCGGCTCCATCGCCGTCAGGCATAGTACCTGCATCACGTGGTTCTGGACGATGTCCCGCAGGGCGCCGGTCTCCTCGTAGAACGCGCCGCGGGTGCCGACCCCGTCACTCTCGGCGACCGTGATCTGGACGTGGTCCACGTAGTGCTGGTTCCAGATCGGCTCGAAGATACCGTTCGAGAACCTTAAGGCCAGAATATTCTGGACGGTCTCCTTACCGAGGTAGTGGTCGATGCGGTAGATCTGCTTTTCCCGGAAGTGCTGCTTTATGTCGTTGTTCAACTCCTGGGCGCTCTCCAGGTCCCGCCCGAAAGGCTTCTCGACCACCAGCCGTGACCAGCCGCCGTCCTCGCCCTCGTTCATCCCGGCTTCCCCAAGACGCTCGACTATCGCCGGGAACAACGACGACGACGAAGATAGGTAGAAGACCCGGTTACCGGCCGTCCCCCGCTCCCCGTCTATCTCCTTGAGGAAGTTCTTTAACTCCTCGTAAGTGTCCGGCTCCTTCGAGTCGCCCGGCAGGTAGTAAATACCTTTGGAAAACGTCTCCCACACGTCGTCGGAGACCTCGTTGCGGTGCTCGCCCAGAGCCTTGCGCAACTTGTCGCGGAACTCCTCGTGGCTCATCTCCGTGCGGGAGATGCCGACGACGGCGAACTCCATCGGCAGCCGGCGCTGGGCTGCGAGGTCGTAGAGCGCCGGCACCAGCTTGCGGGAGGTGAGGTCCCCGGAAGCACCGAATATTACGACTACTCCCGGGTCCGGGACGCGCGGCAGGCGCGCCTCGTCCTGGAGCGTGTTCTGTAGTACCTGGGTATCGGCCAAGGCTCCCTCCTCCTACTGCTGCTCCTCGTAGCCCTGGGTGCTCGCCTCACGCACCGCGTGGCCGCCGAACTCGTTGCGTAGAGCAGCTATGGTCTTCATGGCAAACGACTGATCTTGGCGGGAGGCGAACCGGGCAAATAGCGAGCCGGCGATGGTCGCGGCCGGCACGTCCTCGTGAATGGCTTCCATCACTGTCCAGCGGCCCTCGCCCGAGTCATCGACGTAGCCCTCGATCTGGTCGAGGTTCGGGTCTCTCTCGAAGGCGCTCTCGGCAAGCTCCAGAAGCCAGCCACGGACTACGCTACCCTGGTTCCACAGGTGGGAGATGGCCCGCAGGTCCACGTCGTAGCGGGACTTCTGCAGTATCTCGAATCCTTCGGCATATGCCTGTAGCAAACCGTATTCGATGCCGTTGTGGACCATCTTGGTGAAGTGCCCGGCCCCGGCGCCGCCGACGTAGGCGTAACCGTCCTCGGGGGCGAGGGTCTTTAGGGCGGGCTCGACGTGCTCGAAGGCGTCCGAGTCGCCGCCGATCATGGTGCAGTAGCCGATCTCATATCCCCAGACGCCACCGCTGATGCCGGCGTCGAGCCACCGGAAGCCCTTTTCCCGCAGCTCCTCGGCCCGCGAGACCGAGTCCCGGAAGTAGGAGTTACCGCCGTCGATTATTATGTCGCCTTCTTCGGCGAGGTCGGCGAACTGGCGGACGACCTTGCCCGTAACGTCCCCGGCCGGGAGCATCGACCACAGAACGCGCGGGGCTTCGAGCTTCTCGACGAACTCCTCGATGCTGTAAGCGCCCTCGGCGCCCTGCTCTACAGCCGTGTCCACCGGCTCCGGCGAGCGGTTACCGGCGACCACGTGGTGCTCGTCGCTCTCGGCAAGCCGGCGCACCATGTTCGCGCCCATCCGGCCGAGGCCGTAAATCCCTATCTCCACTGTTCCTCCCTCTCTGCTCGAAAAGCCGACGACTGGATGATAACGCGATCCTACGACTGGCGGGCGAGCCGGCGGCCCTTGTCCTTGATCTCGTCCAGCATCTCGTTAAAGGGTTGGGCGAACTTGTCGATGCCTTCCTGCTCCAGAAGGTCGGTAACGTCCTCGTAGTCCAGGCCGACTTCGCGGAGCTTCTGGAAGAGCTGCTTCGCCTCCTCGACGCCTTCTTCTAAGGTCGGACGGATCTCCGCCTGCTCTTTTACAGCCTCGATGGTGTCTTTCGGCATGGTGTTTACCGTCTCCGGCCCGACCAGGTTCTCGACGTAGAGCACGTCGGAGTAGTCCGGGTTCTTTGAGGAGGTCGAGGCCCAGAGTAGCCGTTGGCTATTCGCGCCTTGACTCTCGAAAGAGCGCCACCGGGGACCACTAAAGATCTCGTTGTAGATCTGGTACGCGAGCTTGGCGTTATCCACGGCAAGCCGTCCCTTGAGGTCGTCGGCCCCCGCCTCTTCTAGCCGGTCGTCGGCCTCGGAGTCTATCCGGGAGACAAAGAAGCTGGCTACGGAGTGGACGGTCGAGGGGTCGCCGCCGCTCTCGACGAGTCGCTTGATGCCCCGGATATAGGCCCGGGCGACCTCGCGGTAGCGTTCGAGGGAGAAGATCAGGGTGACGTTGATCGAGCGCCCGCGGGAGATCATCTCTTCTATGGCTATGAGCCCCGGTACCGTGGCCGGTACTTTTACAAAGAGATTCTGCCGGTCCACCATCTCGTGCAGCCGGACCGCCTCGTCTATAGTAGCCTGAGCGTCGTAGGCTATGTCCGGCTGGACTTCCAGCGATACGAAACCGTCCCGGTTGCCGGTCCTCTCGTGGACGGGCGCGAACATGTCGCAGGCGTCCTGGATGTCCTGGCGGGCTATCTCCCAGAAGATTTCCTTCGGGTCATCGTACTTCTGGGCCAGTTCTTGTAGCTGATCGTCGTAGAGGTCGCTCTCGGCGATAGCTTTCTGGAAGATAGCCGGGTTCGAGGTCACGCCCACAATCCCGTCGTCTATCATCTGCTGCAACCCACCGTTTTTTATATCCTCCCGCGAGAGCTCGTCTACCCAGGGACCCTGCCCCAACTCGTTCATCTTCTGCAACCGCTCGTTCATCGAAACCTCCTCGAAAGCGTTAAGCCTCCAAGATAATCGTGCAGTGTGTCCTAGCAGTGTATCCGGTATTACAACCAGCCGAAAGGCCGGGAGCGTTGGTAACTCCCGGCCCGCAGGTTAACTTAGAGCAGCTCTTTTACGGCGCTGACCACGTGGTTGGACGTGATGCCGGCCGCGTCCATTAGCTCTTCCGGCGTGCCGGAGCCCGGCATGCCGGTGACCGCGAGGTGCTTGTAGTGGAGGTCGCCGGTGCCGCTGGTCCTGACGAGGGCGGATAGAACAGCCTCCCCGAGACCGCCTTCCGGCCAGTGGTCCTCGACCACGACGAGCCGATTCCCGGTGGCTTCCACGGACCCGCGCAGCGTGGCGGCGTCGATGGGCTTTATGGAGTAGGCGTCCACGAGCCGGACGTTTATGCCTTCACCGGCGAGCTGGTCTGCGGCTTCCAGGGCGTTAAATACCGTTATGCCCATCGCCACGACCGTCACCTGGTCTTCCTCGGAGGAGCGGACGACCTTGCTGCCGCCGATATGGAACTCCTCGTCGGGACCGTAGATCACCGGCGTCTTCCCCCGCACAGTCCGCAGGAAACTGATACCGTCCCGGTCGGCTAGCTCCGCGACGAGCTTTGCCGTCTGGTTGACGTCGGAGGGATGGAGCACGGTCGAGCCTTCCACAGCCCGCATCATGGCTATGTCCTCAAGGCCCATCTGCGAGGGACCGTCCGGGCCGATGGAGGAACCGGCGTGCGAACCGCAGAGGCGCATGTTAGCCCCGGTTATGGCCGCCATCCGGATAAAGTCGAAGGCCCGGCTCCAGAACGCGGCGAAGCTCGACGCGTAGGGTACCCGGCCCCGCGAGCCCATCGCCACGGCGACCGCGGCCATCTGCTGCTCGGAGATAAACATCTCGAAGTAGCGGTCCGGGTAGTCCCCGGCGAAGTAACCGGCGCGGGTGGAGTTGCTGACCTCGCCGTCCATGGCGACCACGTCTTCGCGGGCAGCCCCGAGGGCCTGCAGCGCCGATCCGTAGGCCGTCCGGGTAGCCTCCTCGTCGCCTATCTCCCAGGTCGGCAGCTCTAGCTCTCCGGTCCAGCCGGGGGTAAAGTTCTTGCCGCTCGACTGCGGCTTCTGAACCTCGACGACGATGTTACCCTCGCTGCCGAGCTCGTTTAGCGCCTCTTCTTCTCTCTCGGGGTCTACCGGCGTCCCGTGGAGGCCATCCTGGTTTTCAAGGAACGATACGCCGCTGCCCTTTTTGGTGCGGGCGATGATCACGGTCGGCACATCTTCCTGCTCCAGAGCCTGGGCGTACGCCTGGTCTATAGCTTCGAGGTCGTGACCGTCTACCTGTATGGCGTGACAGCCGAAGGCCTTGGCGCGAGCCTCGTAGGCGTCACCGTTCCAGCCGTCCATGGTCTCGCGGGTCTGGCCGAGGCGGTTCATGTCGATTACGGCGATGAGGTTGCCGAGCTTGTAGTAGGCCGCGTGATGAAAAGCCTCCCACATTGAGCCCTCAGCCATCTCCGAGTCGCCGCAGAGTACCCACACGCGGGCGGGCGTCTCGTCAAGGTACTTGCTCGCGAGCGCAAATCCGACCCCCGCCGGAAGCCCCTGCCCGAGAGAACCGGTGGCGACGTCCACCCACTCTATCCGCGGCGTCGGGTGGCCCTCGAAGCGACTGCCGAAAGAGCGGAAGGAGAGTAGCTCATCGTCGGTTATGGCCCCGGCGGCTTTATATATCGAGTACAAGAGCGGCGAGGCGTGGCCCTTGGAGAAGATCAGCCGGTCGTTAGCCGGATTATCCGGCTCGTCGAAGTCGTACCGCAGATACTTGGTCATCAAGACGGCCATCAAGTCCGCCGCCGACATGCTCGACGTAGGATGCCCCGACCCGCCCGCCGAACTAGAACGGATGCTGTCCGCCCGGAGCTGCTGCGCCAGCGCGTGCCAGCGCTCGGCCCCTACAGTCGCCTGGTCTGCCTGTGCCATATGGCCCTCCTCTTGACCCGCTTTACAATCCCAACGTATCTTACCCGGCAGTCCCGTCGGACATGCCTCTATAATCCTGTAGCTTACACTCAGGTCTCCAGTTACTCAAAAACATCTTGTAACACCCCTAGCATCTACCCTGGCGTTCGCGCTAGATTCAGCATAGCAACAAGCTACCGTTCCAACTACCCGGCTGAACCTTCCGGAAGCCGTATACGTCGCCCAGTCTACTACCAGCCCCGTCCGAATTATTATGAAACTGTACTTTGCATGTAATTGTTTTAGTGTCTTCTGCGAGTACATTAGGCGTTAGGTAAGAGGAATTGAAGGAAAGAAGGGAGAGATTTCCATGAGTAGAGCTTTGCGCTGGATGCTGACCTTCGCTCTAACGGCAACGGTACTGGCTGTTTCAGGGGCTAGCACATTCTCGCAGCAGTCGGTAGCCCAAAGGGTAGATACTGGAGAACAGCCGGCAAGCGGGCCGATTATCTACGACCTGTTACCCGCAGACAGGGCGGTGATCCCGCAGGACGAGTTGGAGCCCGTCCGGGCCGGGGCCACTATCGAGACCCGCCACAACACCAGTATAAAAACCGCAGAGGTTTTCATAGACGGCGTACCGTCCAGGGAGGTTGCGCTGCTAGGTCCTTATCCGTATCTGCAATCCGCCACCGTAGACCTGAAAGGACTCAAGCCCGGAAAGCACGAAATCCGGGTGGTAGCCACCGACGCGCGGGGACGCACCGGCGGCCACACCTGGCACTTTACCGTCGCCCCGGCGGACAGTACGACGTACAGCCGGGTGGTCGATAACTCGGATAAAGTTACCACCGGCCGCTTCGACGCCTCGACCAGTTGGGGCAACGGCTCCTAGAACGCCGGGCGCTACGGTACCGGCTATCGCTACACCCTCCCGAGCAGGGCCGCAAGCGATACCGCGAGCTACCGCTTCGACATCCCGGCCCGCGACACCTACACCGTCTACGGCTGGTGGCCGAGAGATAAAGGGTACAACCCGCAGGTCCCGGTAGGAGTCAAGACCACCGCCGGCTGGCAGTGGGTCTACGCGGACCAGTCGAGCACCGGTGGCCGGTAGGTAGAGCTCGGGAGCTTCGAGATGAACGCCGGCGACGACTGGAACGTCCAGGTCTCACGCTGGACCTCCGGAGAAGGGTACGTGATCGCCGACGCCATAAAAGTGGTGCGGGAGTAACGCCCGGCCCCGAACCGGGCTACAGAACCTCGTAGGGCGGGCTTTACCTAAAAGCCCGCCCTGTCCTTTTATCCCTCTTCTTCGAGAAACTTCTCGTAGTCGGCGGCGGAGAGGAGGCCATTTTGTTGGTCCCCGCCACCTGAAACGCGGAGGCGGACGATCCAGCCTTCCCCGTAGGGGTCCTCGTTGATCTTCTCCGGAGTGTCGGCCAACGTCCCGTTGGCCTCCGCGACCTCTCCCCCGACCGGCGCGTAGATGTCAGAGACGGCTTTTACCGACTCTACGGTCCCGAAGGAGTCTCCGGCGCTGTAGGTCGCGCCTTCTTCGGGCAACTCTACAAATACCACGTCGCCGAGTTCGTCTTGAGCGTGCTCGGTAATGCCGACAGTTGCGAGGTCTCCCTCCCGCCGCACCCACTCGTGGCTTTTCGTGTACTGAAGGTCCTCGGGTACGCTCACTCGGCTCCTCTCCGGGCTATCGCCGCAGCTATTGTTTATCGCGTTTGTAGAACGGTAGCGGAACGGTCCGGACTTCTACGGGCCGCGACCGGACTACCACCTCAAACGCATCTTCTACCCCCGGCGAAACGAGCGCAAGCCCCACCGCCTTCCCGAGCGTCGGCGACAGCGTCCCGCTCGTAACCTCCCCAGCAGCCTCCCCGTCAACCGTCACCTCGTACCCGTGGCGGGCGATGCCCCGCCCCTCGACCTCGAAGCCGACGAGCTTCTTCCGCAACCCCTCATCCTTCTCCCGGCGCAGCGCCTCCTGTCCGACAAACCCCTCTTCTTTGTCCAGGTGCACCGCGAAACCGATGCCGGCTTCGAGCGGCGTAGTCTCGGCGTCGAGCTCGTTTCCGTAGAGACACATCCCGGCCTCCAGCCGCAACGTGTCGCGAGCACCGAGGCCCACGGGCGCAGCCCCGGACTCCACGAGCCGCCGCCACACGGCGGGGGCGTCTTCCGGGCGCAGATATAACTCGAAGCCGTCCTCGCCGGTGTATCCGGTGCGGGAAAGCACCGCGTAGGCCCCGTCTACTTCCCCGACCTCGTAGCGGTAGTACCGGATGCCCGAGAGGTCCGTGCCGGTAAACTCCTGCAAAATGCCGACGGCCTCCGGTCCCTGTAGGGCCAGTAGTGCCCAGTCATCGGACTGGTCCTCTATTTCCACATCCAGATCCCGGGTATTTTCCCGGAAGTGCGCGACGTCCTTATCCTTGTTCGCGGCGTTAACCACGATCAGGAAGTCGTCCGGGTTGCGGTAGACGAGCACGTCGTCCACCGTCCCGCCGTCCTCGTAACAGACCGCCGCGTACCCGGCCTGACCCACCGACAACCGCGAGACGTCCCGGGTCACGAGCCGCTGCACCGCATCCTCGGCCTGTGGCCCTTTGAAAGCGACCTCGCCCATGTGCGAGACGTCGAATAGCCCCGCGCGCTCCCGCACCGCCTCGTGCTCGGCCCGTATCCCCTCGTACTGCACCGGCATCTCCCAGCCGGCGAAGTCTACGAGCTTCGCACCCTCTTTTTTGTGCTCCTCGTAGAGCGGGGTGCGCCGGAGCGTTCCCTCGGACATGGCCCTACCACCGGGCCTTTAGCTGCCGGGCCGCCCGGGCCTCGTCGAGCCGCTTGGTCACGGCGCTCGTCGGGGCGGCTTCGAGGTCTTCAGAGGAGCTTTCGGCAAGCTCCAGCATCGCCCCTACGAAGTCGTCTATGGTCTCCTTGGACTCGGACTCGGTAGGCTCTATAAGCATCGCGTCTTTTACGACGAGCGGGAAGTACACCGTCGGCGGGTGGAAACCGTGGTCTATAAGCCCTTTCGCCACGTCGAGCGCCTTTTTGCCGGCCGGCGGCTGCACGACGACTTCGTGCTTGCAGAGCTCGTCGTAGGGGATGCGGTAGGTACCCCGCAGCCGAGCCCGCACGTAGTTCGCGTTCAATACCGCCATGTCGGTGACGTCCCGAAGCTCCGGGCCGTGCAACTTTATGTAGTTCCAGGCTTTTAGAAGCACACCGAAGTTGCCGTGGAAGCTCCCCATCCGACCGATGCTCTTCTCCGGGCGCGCGAGCTTGTATGCTTCTCCGTCGTAGGCGACGACCGGGTCGGGACGGAAGGGAGCTAAGGTGTCCGTGCAGGCGATGGCCCCGGAGCCGGGACCGCCACCGCCGTGGGGGGTCGAGAACGTCTTGTGGAGGTTGAAGTGCATGATGTCCACGCCGGCTTCGGCCGGGCGCATCCGGCCCATGATGGCGTTCACATTCGCGCCGTCCATGTACAGGAACGCGCCAGCTTCGTGAAGTATTTCGGCGATCTCCTGTATATTGCGCTCGTAGACGCCGCAGGTGTTGGGGTTGGTGATCATCAACGCCGCGGTGGTGTGGTCCACTTTCCCGCGAAGCTCCTCGACGTCCACACAACCGTGCTCATCAAGTCCTATCTCCTGGGCCTTGAAGTCCGCCATCGACGCCGTCGCCGGGTTTGTACCGTGGGCGGTCGAGGGCACGAGCACGGTGGTCCGTCCGGTGTCTCCGGTCTCCTCGAAGTACTTCTTTACCATCAGGATGCTCGTTAGCTCGCCCTGGGCCCCGGCCATCGGGGTTAGCGACACCGCCGGGAAGTCGGATACTTCACCCAGGAACCCCTGTAGCTCGTGCATGACCTGTAGAGCACCCTGCGCCTGCTCGACCGGTTGTAGCGGGTGCAGCCGGGCGAAGCCGGGGACCGCGGCGGCGACCTCGTTGGCCCGGGGGTTGTGCTTCATGGTGCAGGAGCCTAATGGGTAGAAGTTCGTGTCTATGCCCCAGTTGTTGCGGGAGAGGTTGGTATAGTGCCGGATCACGGTCGGCTCGTCGGCCTCCGCTAGCTGCGGCTTCTCTTTACGCAGGGCTTTTTTCGGGATTACGCTTTCGAGGTCCTTCTTTTCTACGTCGAGCTTTGGGAGCGTGTAGCCCCGGCGGCCCTCGCGGCCCTTGTCCCGGATCAGGTTGTTAAGCATTCGCTACCACCTTCACGAATTCGTCCAGCTCTTTTTTAGTCCGCTTCTCCGTTACCGCAACCAGCATCGCCCCGTCCCCGAGATCCAAGCCACCAACGATCCCATCCTCGAACAACGCCTCGTTCGTCTTCTTTACGTCCGGCAACTCTACGGCGAACTCCCACAGGAAAGGCGCGTCCGGGTAGCGGAGCGTAAAGCCCGCCTCCTCTAACCGGCCGGCCAGGTAGTGAGCCTTCGACGTTGATAACTCGGCGACTTCCCGGAGACCCTCCGGTCCCAGGAGCGCCGTGTAGACCGTGACGGCCAGGGCGGTCAGGGCCTGATTGGTGCAGATGTTCGAGTTTGCCCGGGCACGGCGGATGTCCTGTTCCCGGGCGCGGAGGGTGAGAACGTAGGCCAGGCGGCCGTCTTTGTCCACGGTCTCGCCGCAGATGCGGCCCGGTAGCTGGCGGACGAACTTCTCGTGGGTCGCCATGTACCCGGTGTACGGCCCGCCGTAGAGCAGCGGCAGCCCGAGCGGCTGGGCCTCCCCGACGGCGATGTCCGCGCCGAGCTTTCCGGGAGCTTCGAGCACCGCGAGAGAGGTCGGGTCACAGACGGCGACCGCGAGCGCCCCGACCTCGTGGGCCGCCTCCGACGCAGCTTCTATATCCTCAACCACGCCGTAGAAGTTCGGGTTCTGGACGAACACGCCAGATACGTCGTCCGGTACGTCCGAGTAATCGGTAGTCCCGTTCTCGAATGGTAGCTCCACGACCTCTACCCGGTAAGTCTCGATAACCTCCCGGTAGCGGGGGTTCAGCCCTTTGGATACGGCTACTTTAGGGGCTCGCTTGGTAAGGCGGGCAGTCATGAGGGCGGCTTCGGCGACGGCGTTTGCACCGTCGTAGACCGAGGCGTTGGAGACGTCGAGGCCGGTAAGCTCGGAGATGGCGCTCTGGTACTCGAAGACCGTTTGCAGGACGCCCTGGCTTATCTCCGGCTGGTACGGCGTGTAGGAGGTCAGGAACTCTCCGCGGGATGAGATGGCGCCTATCGCGGAAGGCATGATCCTGTCGTAAGCCCCAGCCCCTAGAAATACCGGCATCCCGGCGACATTCCTCGACGCCAACTCCTCGACATCACTTAGCGCCTCATACTCGGACAGGGCGGGCGGGAGGTCCAACTCTCCCTCAAACTTCGGCGAGACATCGGCGAAGAGACCATCCAGAGATTCGACGCCTACGGCGTCCAGCATCTCCTGTATATCGGCCTCGGTGTGCGGTGTAAAGCGCGCCACGCGGCAACCCCCTTTTAGGGTGGACGTTGTGTCTATACGCCCTGTCCCAAACCTGAGAGTGTTACCCCGTCGGCGCCGGCGTTTCACGTGGAACTACGTTTTATAGTCTCACGCCCGGACTCTCCAGGACGCCCTCCGGCCACGGTCCTTCTGCCTGAGAGATTCAGCTCGCGACGGCTACCACCGCGCAAACCTTTCACCTTCGGCGGCCGCTCCGGCAGGATTTCTGTCGGCGGCTCTCTCCCGTGACCCTCTTAGGGCTCGCATAACCTAGCACATTATCCGGCAAATGTCCTGTTTTTGCGATCTGTCATCCCGCTCTTTCGGTCACACTCTTTACCGCCCGGCGCGGGCTGTGAGGTGCCTGCCGGGTCGGGTAGCCAAGCCTGAAGGTGAAGATCGCCTGTCTCGAAGGACTTTCTAAAAGAACCTTTAGGGCGTCACCGAAGGTTGGATGCAGTCCAAGCTCCGTCTCCCGGTCGGCGCGCTCGTGGAGCTGGCTCATCGGCTGGGCGGCGAGCCCGTGCGCGGTGATCCATAGGTGCATCCTCTGCCAGAGCCTGCCGACCTCAAGCCTCTGGGCACGGTCACCGTAGTCTCGAACAAAGATTATGCCGAAAGCGCCAGCGGTCTCGACCTGGCGTTTTTCTCCCCGTAGCCAGGCTTCACCGGAGGTCTGCAAGGAAGGCTCCGGGAGCATCTTGGCCGCGAGGAGCGTGGCCTCGGGTAGTCCCAGGGTGTCGAGGGTCAACCCATCCCAGTGACGCTCGATGGACTTTTGTCCGTTACGGAGCCACCTCTTGCTGTTGTCGTAAGATTGCTCCCTATCATCGTTGATTGCCTTTGCGGCCTCAACGAGCAACCTGCTTACCTTCTGGCGCTCCTCCCTGGTGGAGAACCAGTGTACCCCAACTTCCGGAGCGTCTTCGTTGAGCTTTCCGAGCGCGTCCAGCGTTTCGCGCGAGACAGAACGGGAGGTGTCGTAGACGTAGCGGTTGGTGCGTCTTTCCGGAATGGCCTCGTAAAGCGGCGAGACCTCCTTACTGCCCGGTGAGAGGTCTATCGTTGCCGCATGTGCAGGGTCGCCGCTGTCCGGCGCGAGCGCGAGATCGTACTTGTATCCCCTGGCGCGGGCGGCGAGTACGAGGTTTTCCAGAGCGCAACCGAGCCCGATGTACATCTCGCGCGAAAAGGGGTCTATGGCCCCGATGTCGCGGCGGGTGTCAGCGAAAAGCTCGATCCGGGAGTCTCCAATCCTGAAGATCCAGGGTTGAGTATTGTGCGCGTTCGCCGCCAGAATAGCCGCACTCACAAGCGCAAGCAGCCCATCTTCTCCTATAGCTCGCCACTCTTCCCACGGCTCGAACGCAGGTCCTTCTCCAGCGCCGAACACACCCTGCTCCTCGGCTCGCCACACCCCACCGCCGGTCACCAGCACCAGCGTAGCGCCCAGCGTGGTCCCGGCACCTTTGAGGAACGCCTTGCGACTCATCCTGGTGCCTCTGTCCGTTCTCTCGCCCACTTCGAGTACCTCTCTTCCACTCCTTGAAGGAGCCCTTACGGTCCCGGCTCCGGCAGGCAGCCCACTCTATTTTCACACGATCGTGTTACAACGCTGCATACTTTATAGCACACCTGTGTTATAAATGTTTACATGCCGAAGGTCGTGGATCATGAGGAGCGCCGCAGGGAGCTAGCTGGAGCGGTGTGGCGGGTGATCTTACGCGGCGGAATAGAGGCTGTTTCTATTCGCGAGGTAGCAGCCGAGGCGGGGCTCTCGACGGGGGCCTTGCGACATTACTATCGGACCAAGGAGGAGTTGCTCGCCGGGGCGGACCGGCTGCTGGCGAAACGCGTGATTGAGCGATTAGAGAAGAGGTTCCGCGAAGGTAGCGTGCGCGATACGGTCCGGGCCGCACTCCTGGAGGTACTCCCTTTAGACGACGAGAGGTATACCGAAGCTGCCATCTGGTTTGCGTTTGCCAGCCGAAGCTTCGGCGATAGACGGGTCTCCCACAAGCACCGCAACGTCTTTGATGGGGCGAGGGAACTGTGTCAGCGGATGGTCTACGAAATCGCCGCGGCCGGCGAACTAGCTCCGGGAACTGACCCGGAGAAGGAAGTGTACCGGCTACACGCCCTAATAGATGGACTGGTCGTCCAGGCGTTGATGGGACGTCTACAGACGGGCGAGTTACTCGGTGTGCTCGACGCTCATCTCGACGAGATCACGGCTACCAGTACGCATATTGCAAACGAGCCACGAGACACCAGTTGGTAAAGATGGAAGTCTGGTAGTGAGCTTACTATAAAGCGTCTATTCACTCTTCAACTTATCCGACAAGTTTTCAACCGGGTAGAACGTATCCCTCTTTCCCATCCTTCGCTTCTCAAGCAGCCCACGCTCTCCCGAACCTTCCAAATTGGTCTTCGCGGTAAACGACGGCGAAAGAGCTTTGCCACTCCTTGATGGACTACTGGGTCGAGATGCTCAACGGGAGGAATCTTTGGAGAACTTTAGGGAAAAGACGCTTCCGCCGGTACATCCCTGGGAACGGCTCGTAGTCCTCGACGTGTTACGGGGTGTGGCGATCCTGGAGCGGACCGACCCATGAAGTCTGCAACCTATAGTTGTCACATCAGTGGCGGTAAGCGCCCATCCATGACATTCTGGTAAGTCTCGGAAAAAACTGTCGCGACGCTCGCTCCGGGGAGGATGCGTTGGGGAGCCTCGGTGGGAGCAGGGGAACGACCTGCGTCGCCCAGCATGGAGGAGGAAACGTATGGTCAGAAGGCGTCCGCGGGTCGAGCCCACCGACGACTTCCAACAGATATTGCCGCTTTGCTGGTGGCCCGAGCAGGTCGAGTATGAGCGCATACGCCAGCCTGTACTCTTCGGTTATCCGCTTCCCGAGCGCGCATAAGAGACCGGCGACTCCGAGCGCACCCTCCAGCACCGGATACAGAGCTTCGAAGATTACGGTATCGAGGGCTTCCTATCTGCGGATAAGGCTCGGCACCGCAAGCTTGCGCCAAACGTCCGCCGGCTTATCGTAGATCTGGAAGCGGAGTACCCACCCTTCAACCTCAACGAGATCGCCAACATAGTCGGTGTCTGCTTCGGTAGAAAGCCCGACGTCCGCTCCGTAGAGCGAGTACTCGCTGAGGAAGCGATCCCCCTGAAGATGGAGCGGAACTACACGCTCTACCACCAGATGGAGTCCGCCGAGCGTAGAGCGGCGATCGTGGAGCTGCGTGTGAACGGATGGAGTTCGAAGGCCATAGCAGGCTATCTCGGTATTCATCGAACGACTGTTTACCGCACCCTGGAGAGGTTCAAGGAGGAAGGTGCGGCTGGCCTCGAAGACAAGCCCCATGGACGCCCCGCCGGGGTGAGGAAGGTGACGATTGCTGCCATCGAGGAGGTAAGGAAGCTGGCACAGAACTCGGAGCTTGGCGCGTTCAGGGTTTACTCGGCTATAAAGCAGAAAGGCTTCGATCTGAGCCGCACCACCTGCGGCAGAATCCTTACCCAGGTCCGCGAGATCTACGGCTACGAAAAGCCAGGCGAAGCCAGCGGCGGCACAGCGAAGAAACCGATGCCCTTCGCTTCGAACCGCCACCACGAATACTGGACCGCCGACGTGCGCTACCTAGACATGATAGGCGAAGAGTTGCTCGCCGAGGGCATGGCCTGTGCCGTAACAATCATCGAGAACTACAGTCGGGCGGCACTTGCTAGTTCAGTTACCCGCCGTCAGGACCTCAATGCCTTCCTTGCTGTACTCTACCGGGCGGTTCAACATTACGGCCCGCCCGAGGCGTTGGTCACCGACTCCGGCTCGATCTTTCTTGCAAACAGGGCTCAGGCCATCTACCGGGCATTGGACATTACCAAGTACGAGACCGAGAAAGGTCAGCCTTACCAATCCTACATCGAGAGTACGTTCAATACGCAGCGTCGAATGGCTGACTATTACTTCAGTAAGGCCGAGGATTGGAGCGGGCTACTCGAAGAACATGATCGGTGGATGGCCGACTACAATGTTCAGGAGCATTGCGCTCACCAGCGTCGTAAGCAGGGAAGGCGATCTCCATCCGAAGTTCTCTCCTGGGTAAAGACTCCGCGCTTTCAGGAAGAAGACCTCAAGCGGGCATTCTTCCTGGCTCGCCACATACGCACCGTCGATGGCCTTGACTACCTCGTACTCCAACGCCACCGACTCTATGCCGAGGAAGGACTTGCCGGTCTGGAGGTCGCCGTGTGGGAGGCCGACAATAGTCTGACCGTCGAGTACGGTGAGGAGACGCTCTCCCGCTACGAGGTCGAGTGCGAACCCGCAACCGGTGTTAATGCCGTTGGCAGGCTGCGGAAGGTAAGGTCAAGCTGGAGGAGTACGCGCCCCGTCAAACCCGTCATCCCGATGAGTTGCAACAGATCCTGTTCTCCTACGGAGAGGAGGCTGTTTAGCGGCCAGTTCCGGCAAGTTTTCCGGTCAGCGATGTGACGGCCTTGCGTCTACGCTTCTACGGGTAGGTCCGCCCCGTCGCAAAGGAGAGTCAAGTCAATATGACCATTCTAAGAGGAGAGCGTGTACTGCTGCGTCCGGGCGGCCCCAAGGACGCCGACGCGCTGGTCCGGATCCGGAAGGAGCCCGAGGTCGCCCGGCGGTGGGGTAGTTCCGACATCGAAGGCGAGATCGAAGAAGATCTCATAGCAAACGACAAGGGCTTCGTCATCGAGGTAGCCGGGGAGATCGTCGGCGCGATCCAGTACGGTGAGGAAGACGACCCCATGTACCGCCACGCGAGCGCGGACATCTTTCTCACCACGGCCTGTCATGGCCGGGGGCTGGGCACGGAGACGATCCGGCTTCTCGCTCACCATCTCTTCGAGGAGCGTGGTCACCACCGCATTACCATCGACCCGGCTGCCGACAATGCTGCGGCGATCCGGGCTTACGAAAAAGCTGGCTTCCGTCCCGTCGGGGTCATGCGACGCTACGAGCGCGGCCCCGACGGCACCTGGCACGACGGACTGCTGATGGACATGCTACGCGAGGAATCGCGACCGTAAGCAGAGGACACCACGCAGGATGCACCATCTCTCAGCAGCTTACCGCCACTAGAGTGACAGCTATAGGTTGCAGACATTACGGGTCGGTCTGCGATCCTGGACATCTTGATTTCCAACCTCGAAGTAAGGTGAACCCTGGCGAGCGCCCTCAATCCGAGGTCACTCATCCACCAGTCCTGTACCGGTATTCGCGGCCCACTAGGGGTTGCGGGTTAGGTCTTGGGAGGTCTGGCGCGCCCCGGCCGACCGTGCTGCGCAGCCAGTCGTACTCTTTATCCGAGACTACTCCAGCATCAACGAGCACACCCGCCACCGCCTGGACCTCCAGGTTCGTCCAGGCGAACATCTCCGCGTAGCGGAGGACCGAGCGTACGGTCTCCGGGTTCTCAGGTTCCGGAACCCCCGAGAGAAGCTCCACGTGCCATGCTACGGCGCCGTCAGAGAGCCAACACTCCACCATTCCCAGGGTGAGCGGGCCAAAGTAACCTCCAGAGATAATAAAGCCGTCGCTCAAGGGGTGCGAGATCTCCGCACGGCTCACCCTTAGACCCTGCGCGCGCTCGTACTCGTCAACACTGACCGTCCAGTCCGGGGCACGCTCATACACGAGCTTCTCAACGTCTCGGACGAAGGAGGGATCGATCACGCTTCTATGGTACGGGGACTATGCTGTCTTCCCAATCCCTTTCCCGCTCCAGCTTCTCGCCCTACGTGTTCGTTTCGCAGGTTGCGTTTTCAGCCGCGAAGGAGAATACCTCCCTCAGCAAATGATAGGCGAGGCCAAAGAGCTGTGGGAGATTTACTCCTCGCTCCACTCGTTGGCGAGGAGTTTCAGTAAGAAACCTGCCGAGAGCCGCGTCCCTTTTATAAACGGCTTACCGGACAAAATTTCGGGGTCCGAGTGTATGCGTTCCCGCCAGTCCACAAACTTCCAAGTTCTACCCGGCCGTGGAGATTAACTCTCTGACCACCGGAGTTTCGGGATCACCCGCTCTCCGTACGCCCTTATAAACTCTTCCTGGTTGCGACCGACGTTGTGGACATAGACTTCGTCGAACCCGAGGTCTACGTAGTGCTGGATGTGCTCCAGGTGCTCATCTATGTCGGCGCTCATTAATACCCGGTTCTTGAAGTTCTCGGCGGTTACCTGCTGGGCCATCGCCGCGAAGTCTTCCGGATTCCTAATATCGGCTTTGGGGAACGGCATCCCGCCGTTGGGCCACTCTTTTACGGCCTGCTCTTCGGCTTCTTGCTGGCTATTGGCGTAGGAGACGTGGAGCTGGATCATGCGCGGCATCTCGGACGGGTCTTTGTCTCCCCGGCGCGCCCCCTCCTCGAACTTCTCCATGAGCATCTGGATCTTCTCGTCCGGCGCACCCACGGTAATGATCCCGTCGCAGAACTCGCCGGTCCTCCGGCTCTGGAGCGGCCCCGCGGTAGCCACATAAACCGGCGGCGGAGTCTCAGGCATCGTGTAGAGCTTCGCACTTTCTAGCTTTATGTGCTCCCCGGCGTACTTTACGACCTTGCCGCTAAACAGCTTACGTATGACCTCGATAGACTCCATCAGAATGCGCAGGCGCGTCGGGGCCTCCGGCCAGTACTCGCCGACGACGTGCTCATTTAACGCCTCTCCCGCCCCGAGCCCGAGCCAGAACCGGCCGGGGTACATCGCCTCCAGAGTAGCCGCCGCCTGGGCGATAATCGCCGGGTGGTACCGGAAGCCCGGCGGCGTGACGCCGGTCCCGAACCGGAGGTTCGTTGTCGCCCCGAGCGCCCCGAGCCAGCTCCACACGAAAGCGCTCTCACCCTGCTCCGGGGTCCAGGGATGGAAGTGGTCCGAGGCCATTACCGACGTAAAACCCGACTCTTCGGCCTGCTTACACCACCCGAGCAGATCCGTCGGGTGGAACTGCTCAAACATCGCCGCGTACCCTACCGTACCCGTGGTCTTCATGGAACCTCCCTCTAGCTAAAGAAGTCCATTATATTGCCCCGAGCCACGAACCGGCGGTCGGGCGTCTCACCGGAACCTGCCTCAGAGGACTACCGTGCTAGTCGTCCAGTCCCCCGGGGCTGGGGCTGATGATCGCCTTTAGCACGGCCATCACTATTATGCCACCTATTAGCAAAACGGGGCTCTTGAATATCGCCCTCGCGCCGGCCTCGATCTTGTTCGACGACCACTCTACAAACTTCATACCGGACCTCCCGGATCCTCGCGCCTATTTTTGTAAACTCTACTGCCAGACGCCTGTTTTCAGACTATTTAGATAACGTAGCAAAGTTTACACCTTCTCTACGATGAGTTTTGACCCCCGGTGACCATAAGCTTTCTAAGAAACTTTAGAAGTGGTCCAGCGGAAAAACCCACGGGTCGCCGGCCGGAAATAACCTCTCCAGTAGTTCGAACGCCCGCGGCGAACCGGGCCGGACCAGCCCGCGCCGGAGGAGCCAGCGGGCCGGTAGATACCCGGCATACAGTTGGGCGAGCTGCCGCACATCTACCGAGACTTTCTCCGCGCCTTCAGCACCCCGCGTCACGCCGTCCCCGACGGTGTAAACCCCGGCGTTTTCCGGGACCGTGTCGTCCGCGACCTCCAAAACCAGCGGCTCTTCTAACTTCCGGTCGAGAAAGCCGAGAGCACCCTCCACGTCCACGAGCCGCAACATCATCTCCGGCGATACCTTCGCCTCGACGTAGGCGTTGTCCAGGTACGGGTGCAGCAACTCCCCGCGTGGGGTCTTGTACCGGACCTCAAAAACCTGTGGGTCGTAGGCGGCGGCGAAAGATAGCAGCGCCTCCCGGGCCTCCGGGGTCGCGGCGACGACCTCCGACAGCGTGAGACTCCGCGGCGGCGTCCGGCTCCAATCCGTGGACTGCCGATACAAGACGTACCCTTCGACGCCGTCCCGGTCGTAGACGGCTACTCCGGTCCCCTCCCGCGATAGTACCTGCTCCCACCGGCCCTCCCCCCGCCGCACGGAGACCGGATACCCGGAGGCTTCTTTTTCCAGCAACGCCATCAGGCGCGGCAGGTCGTCCTCGCGGTAGGCTCGCAATCGCCGCTGCTCGCCGCTCGCCGGTAACTCTGCAGGGTTGACGGTGTAGCTTACGGCTTCGGTAGCGAGTTCCCACCCGTAGCGGCGGTAGTAAGCGTGGGCAAAGGGCATGAGCATCGAGAGGTGAACTCCGTCTTCGCGCATTCCCCGCAGCGTAGCCCGCATAAGCTCCCCGGCGTAACCCCGGCGCCGGTAGGCCGGGTGGGTCGCGACGTCCGCTATGCCGCCCATGGAGACCGGCTCGCCGTCCACAAACGTTTCCAGCGGCAGTACGGCCGCCATCGCCCGGACTTCCTCATCTTCCTCGACCACGTATACCCGGTCGAGGTCTAGCCGCGGGTCCGGGTCGGCCCCCGGCGTGTAGCGTTCCTCCCACTCCCCGGCGCTGCCGCCGAGCGCGGCCGCCGCCATCCGGGCCAGTGGCCCCCGGTCTTTTTCCCTGAACCCGCGTAGCTCCACGTTCCTCCTCCCGCTCCCGCGCTTTTGTGTCTCCGGTACGAGAGAGGATTGTAATTTACCCCGCGCCACCGGCAGTGTTACCCGTTACCGTTCTCCAGAGCCTTCGCCACCCACCGGCACCACTCAGCGTACTCTTTCTCGTATCCGAGCCCCCTCCGCAGCGCGGCGTAGCTGGCGAACTCCTGCGAGTCGGGCCGCTGGAGCTTATCTTTCCACTCCTCTTCCATCCAGGCCCGCAGACCCTTGTACTCCGCTAACCGCTCCCGGTGCTGCTTTTCCTCCTCCCGGAAAAGCTCCGCTCCTCCGGGTCCGGCGACCCACAGCGAGTAAGCCTTGAGCGTCAACTCGTCCCGCGCCGGCCGCGGGGCCGCCGGGGCCGTCACCCACTCCCGCAGTGCCTCGAAACCGGCGTCGGTTACCGTATAGACCTTCTTGTCCGGCCGGCCCGACTGCTCGACGAGCCGGTGCTCGACCAGCCCGTTCTCCTCCAGCCGCGCGAGCTCCGGATACACCTGGCTGTGCCCCGCCCCCCAGAAAAACCCGATCCTCTCCCGCATCAAAGCCGTCAACCCGTACCCCGTCAACGACTCCCGTGCCAGAAGCCCGAGCAACGCATATCCGAGCACCGAAACCTTCCCGCTCTTCCGGATGACCACGCCTCCTCTCAGAAATTTTATATGTCTTTATTGACATACTACCGCGTTTACCCTAACGTTACATATGACGAGTTTGACATATTAAAGCGGGGATGAGGATCGGAAGGAGGAGGGTGATGGCTGGAGGAGAGGTGGCGTTACGCAACCGTCGAGTGACCGCTACGGGCGGTCGCCTAATTTCAGTACGGAGTAAGCTCTATAGCGACGAGTCCAGGAAAGGAGGCGCAAGATGAAAAGACGGCTAACCGGGATACGTCCGGAGACGGGCGGAGCTACCACAGGACAATCTGCGAGTGCGCAAGTTGCGACCGCGCGGGTGGCGACCGCGCTGGCGTTTGTGGGGGTCGGGGCGTTGTCCGCCGGAGCGGTGGCTATCGGGGCGCTGGCGATAAGGCGTCTGGCTGTAAAGCGCGGGGCGTTCGGGCGGCTCTCGATAGATGAACTGGAAGTGAGGCGGTTGCGAGTCGGGGAGTTGGTCGTCACCGAAGAGCGGCGCGGCCCGCAGCCGTTCGAGGCTCTGGAAGGACACCAGTTTATCAACCTGCGGACCTTCCGGCGCTCCGGAGAAGGCGTTGACACGCCGGTGTGGTTCGCGCTCGTGGACGGCCGGGTGTACGTAACCACCCCGCCGGAGTCGGGGAAGATGAAGCGCATCCGGAACCACTCGCGGGTGGTAATGACGCCGTGCAACTCCCGGGGTAAGCCTCGCGGAGAAAGCGTGGAAGGACTCGGCCGGCCGCTGGACGACGAAGCCCGGGAAAACTTCCAGAAAGCGGAGAGCGCTCTCCGTGAGAAGTACCGGCTCGGGCTGGCGCTTATCGGTCTTTTCCGGCCGGATGTCGGGGAGCTTACGCTGGAGGTCCGGCCGGTCGAGGAGGCGGAGCCTGTGGGGTCGGCGGAAACTACAGGGTCATACGGGACCTTATGAACCCGCCGGTCGTCGAGATGGAGGGGATCGTAAAAGACTTCGGGGCTTTGCGGGCGCTTTCGGGGCTAGACTTCCGGGTTGCGGCCGGGGAGGTCGTGGCGTTTCTCGGGCCGAACGGGGCGGGAAAGACCACGGCGATCAGCGTGATGCTCGGCCTCCGCAAGCCGTCCCGGGGAACGGTCCGGCTGCTCGGCTCACATCCCGGCGACCCGCGGGTCCGGTCGAAGATCGGGGTGATGCTCCAGGAGTCCGGGATACCCGGCGAGCTGCGGGTGCGGGAGGTCATAGACCTGTTTCGGAGCTACTACCCCCGGCCGCTCCCGACCGACGAAATCATAGAAAAGGCCAACCTCGGAGAGAAGCAGCGGGCACTGGTCAAGTCGCTCTCCGGCGGGCAGCGCCAGCGGCTGTACTTCGCGCTAGCGATCTCCGGCAACCCGGAAGTCCTGTTCCTGGACGAGCCGACCGTCGGGCTAGACGTGGACTCACGCCGGAGCTTCTGGACGCAGGTCCGGGGCGCTGTGGAGGCGGGCAAGACCGTCATACTCACTACTCACTACCTGGAAGAAGCCGACGCCCTGGCCGACAGGATCGTGGTTATAGACCAGGGGACCGTGATCGTCGAGGGTACCGCAGCCTCCATAAAGTCCCGCGTCGCCCGCAAGCGGATGCACTTCGATACCGATACCCCGCTGCGGCCGGGACTCTTGGACGACCTCTCCACGAGTCAGTTGGAGGTCAGCGGCCGCACCGTAGACCTCCTGAGCCCCGAGCCGGAAGCGGTGCTGCGCCAGGTATTCGGGGCCGGTTACGAAGTATCGAACCTGGAGGTCGTGGGCGCGGACCTCGAAGAAGCTTTCCTGGAGATCACCGGTGGTACGGGATGAAAAAAGATCAGGACCAGGAGCTGGCTCCCCTGTGGCCGATGCTCGCGCAGCAGACCAGGAGCGAGTTTCTAAAGCTCTGGCGGGACCCGGGGTTTACGATCTCCAGCCTGCTGCTGCCGACGATCTTCTTCGCGTTCTTCGGGTTGCCGAACGTGGACGCCGAGACCGCAGGCACGAACGCGGGCGGGTATCTGCTGGCTTCATTCGGGGCCTACGGCGTGATCAGCGTGATGCTTTTCTCCTTCGGGGCCGGGGTCGCCTCCGAGCGCGGCATGAAGATGGACCTCCTCATGCGGGCCGCTCCTTTAAGGCCGGCGGTATCCTTTGCGGCCAAGATCATCTCCGCCGTGACCTTCGCGTTTCTTACCCTCGTCGTCCTCTTCGCCTTTGCCCGGATAGCCGGCGGGGTGACGCAGGACCTCTCCGACTGGGCCACCCTGACGTTCCGGCTGCTCGCCGGCTCGCTGCCGTTTATCTTCCTCGGGTTCGGCGTCGGCTACCTGGCGCGCCCGACCTCGGCGGCCCCGGTTATACAGCTTATCTTCCTGCCCATCTCGTTCGCCTCCGGGCTATTCCTGCCACTGGAAGGACTGCCCGACCTTGTCCAGAACATCGCGCCCTACCTGCCGACCTACCGCTACGCAGAGCTCGCCTGGAGCGCCGTCGGGGCCAACACCGACCCGCTCTCGCGATCCGTGCTGTGGCTCGCCGGGTACGGAACGGTGTTCCTGGCAATCGCCGTCTGGGCTTACCGCCGCGAAGATATCAAACGGTTCGGCTGAGAAAGCCGGAGAAAGGAGACCATCGTGACTCAGGTACTGGACGGGAGGTTTACGGCGGAGGTGGAAGAACCCTTTGTCGTATTCCTGATCGGGCTGCGCATAAACCGTCCGCTGCAAGTCGGAAAGTGGCTCCCAACGGCTTACGCGATGGGACCGATGCTCAAGGAGCTGTACGGGAATCCGGAGAGAGGTTTTCTCGGGGCGGAGACCTTTTTCTACTGGCCGGGCATCGCACTGGTCCAGTACTGGCGGTCCTTTGAAGACCTCGAACGCTTCGCCAAAGACCGTGACGCCCCGCACCTGCCGGCCTGGCGGCGCTTTAACCGGAGTATCGGCGGGGACGGGAGCGTCGGCATCTGGCACGAGACCTACCTGGTAGAGCCGGGCCAGTACGAAGCTATCTACGCGAACATGCCGCCCTTCGGGCTGGCTAAAGCTAAAAGGCCCGTCCCGGCGACCGGCCGCCGCGCGACCGCCCGCCGCCGGCTCCGGGAAAAGACTCCCGGTCCGACCGTTTGACCGTGCCCTACAGCTACCAGCGTCGAAAGGAGAAGTTACAGGTGAAAACGGAGGTAGACCATCTTACACACCCGCGGGTGCGAGCGGCGAGCGGGACGCTCGCCCGGGCGTTTCGGGATGACCCGGTGGCACGCTACCTGTTCCCGGAGGACGAGAAGCGGGCATACCTGCTGGATTGGTATCTAGGCTCCGCCGTGCGCTACTGTTTGCCCTATGGCGAGGTGTATACGACGGAAGGTCTGGACGGTGTCGCCGCGTGGCTGCCTCCCGGCAAGACCCGGGTCTCCAACCCCTGGCACATGCTCCGGAGCGGGATGCTCTCCGCGCCCCTAAAGGTGAAGCCGTCGGCCTTCTCCCGGCTCATAACTTTTGGAGCCTACGCGGACGCGGCCCACAAGCGCTGCGCACCGGGGCGACACTGGTACCTGCTGGTGCTCGGCGTAGAGCCGTCGAGCCAGGGACGCGGGATCGGCGGGGCGCTTCTGGAGCCGGTGCTCGCGCGGGCCGATGCCGGAGAGACGCCGTGCTATCTGGAGACGCAATACGAGCGGAACGTGCCGTTCTACGAGAGGCACGGCTTTGAGGTGGTAGAGGCGGGAGCCGTGCCCAAAGACGGTCCCCGGTTCTGGTCAATGCTCAGGAAGCCGCGAAAATGAGCGCGGCAGGAAGGAGTGAGAACATGCACCGTTCCTTATCCACGGTACGGAACCGGGCGGAGGTCGGCCGGTCTTCCGCTCCCGGGCACCGGAGGCGGGGCTCGTGCGGGTCCGGGACGTTCTTCGGGATCGACGAAGAGAACCTGAGCCCGAGGGCGCAGGTGGTGGCGGCCCTGGCGGTGATAGTGCCGGTAGTGCTTTCTGGGGTCTTTCTGCTCGCGGTAGCACCGGGTCTGTGGTGGATCCTCACCACCTACGGGTGGGTCGCGTTCCCGGCCTCCGGGCTGCTGATCCGGGGCCTGGCCGGTACTGCCGCGGAGCCATCCGGGAAACAGAGATCTCTCGCGGCAGCCGGGGCACGGGAAAAGGAGCTTCTCGGAGCACTGGCGGCTTGCGGCGAGCTTTCTCCGGCAGGGGCGGCTCTACAGACCTCACTCTCCGTCTCCGAAGCCGAAGGGACGCTCCGCGAGCTGGCCGAGGGTGGGCACCTGGAAGTTCGGGTGAGGGGCGGCGGTATCTTCTATGCGCTCTGGGAGGTGGGCCGGTTTGAGTAAGGAGTCGCGCCTGACGGCGGGTGCACTACTAATACTGCTGCCAACCGTAATTTTCGGGGGCGCGAGTATCCTGACGCTGCTGGCAAACGACCCGGCTTACGCGGAGAACGCGCTCCGCCAGGACCTCTGGCGCGCCGGTCACGCGCACGCGGGCGTGCTGCTGGTCTTCTCGCTGGTCACCCTGCGGTACGCGGACGAGACGGCTCTGCCGGAGGGAGTGCGGAGGTTCGTGCGGCACGCGATACCGGCGTCGGCGGTGCTGTTGCCGGCCGGTTTCTTTCTGTCGGTCCTATCTCCGGAGGCTACGGAGCCGAACGCCCTGATCTCCTTGTGCTACGCCGGCGCTGTACTGCTGGCAGCCGGCGTCCTCTCTCTCGGCGTCGGCCTGATCCGTCAGCCCAAAGCACCGAAACCCCGCTAGAACTTCCCCGCAAAGGTTATACTCGGGACCAGGTCTCACCCGTAGAAGTTACCCCGGAAAGGAGCCCTGTGACCGCCGCGACGACCACCCTCCCACCCGGTCCTCAGGGCCGCTACCTGGTCGGCAACCTGCTGGACTACTCGCGGGACCCGCTCGGCTTTCTCGAAGGCTCCGCCCGGCGCTACGGCGACGTCGTCCGGTTGCAGTTCCCCGGACCACCGGCTTACCTTATAAGCCACCCGGAGCACATCTACCAGGTGTTGCTCGCCGAGAACCGCAACTTCGTAAAAGACCGCGAGACCCGCCGGAGCGTGGGCTTTCTCGGTAACGGGCTCCTCATAAACGAGGGCAGTTTCTGGCGCCAGCAGCGCCGGCTCGCCCAACCGGCCTTTCACCGCGGGCGCATAACCGGCTACGGAGAAGTGATGGTCGGGTACACGGAGCGCATGCTACAGGACTGGAAGAGCGGCGAGGACCGTGACATCCACAAGGACATGATGGGCCTGACGCTGGAGATCGTGACCAAGACCCTCGTCGACGCTGACATAACCGGCGAGGCCGAAAAGGTCGGAGAGGCGCTCGGGGCGGTCATGGCCTACTCCTCGGAGCAGGGGAGCAGCCTTTTCCTGCGGATGCTCCCGGAAAGCATCCCGACCCCCGCGGTCCGGCGCTTCGACCGCGCGATACAGCACCTAGACGAGTTTATCTACGGCATAATCGACGAGCGGCGCGAGAGCGGCCGCGACACCGGGGATCTCCTCTCCATGCTGCTCCACGCCCGCGACGAGGTTACCGGAGAAGGGATGGACGATAAGCAGCTAAGGGACGAGGTGATGACCATAGTCCTCGCCGGCCACGAGACAACCGCCATAGCCCTTTCGTGGACCTGGCACCTCCTCAGCCAGCACCCCGCGGTCGAGCAGAAGCTGCACGACGAACTGGACGCGGTACTCGCCGGCCACCCGCCGACCGTGGAGGACATCTCCCGCCTACCCTACACCGATGCTGTCATAAAGGAGTCCCTGCGGCTCTACCCGCCGGCGTGGGCCGTCGGCCGGGAGGCGCTTTCGGACTGCGAGGTCGGTGGGTACCAGCTCCCGGCGAAGTCCCAGCTTTTTATAAGCCAGTGGGTAACGCACCGCGACCACCGGTACTTCGAGGAGCCGGAGCGCTTTATCCCCGAGCGGTGGCTTGACGGCCTTGAGAAACGGCTGCCGCGCTACGCGTACTTCCCGTTCGGCGGCGGCCCGAGACTCTGCATCGGCAACGGCTTCGCGAAGATGGAAGCCGTACTGCTCCTCTCCACCATCGCCCGGAAGTTCAAGCTCTTGCCGGCCGGAAAAAAGCCGCCGGTCCCGGACCCCTCCATCACCCTGCGGCCCAAAGGCGGCATGCGGATGACGCCCGTGGGACGCCCGTGAGCCGGTAGCCCATCCGGCGATAGCCCATCCAGCGGTAGTAAATCGCGCAGGTGGGTACAACGCCATCCAGGTGATATCTGATACGTAGAAAGGGTGGCGGCATGGAAAGAGAACTTTTTCTCGAAGAGTCCGGCAAGCCGGATCTCTCGCGAGGCTCTATCTTTTTCGTGGGTAACGCGACCGTTGTTATCCGCTACGGAGGGTTCACCCTCCTGACCGACCCGAACTTTCTCCACAGCGGGGATCACGTCCACCTCGGCTACGGCATCCGGTCCCAGCGCCTGACAGACCCAGCCATAGAAATAGAAGACCTCCCGCCGATCGACCTGGTCCTGCTCTCCCACCTGCACGGCGACCACTTCGACCGGGTGGCGGAGGCCAAGCTCCGGCGCACGCTTCCCATATTTACAACCCCGCACGCCGCGACCTACCTCGAAGGCAAGGGGTTCCGTCCGCCGTACGGCTTGCGCACCTGGGAGACCGCGACCGCCGTAAAAGGTGGGGTCCGGTTGCGGATTACCGCCATGCCCGGCACCCACGGTCCCGGACCGCTGGGCAAGGTCCTGCCGCCGGTGATGGGCAGCATGCTGGAGTTCGAGGAGCCGGACGGCGGGGTACGTCTGAGGCTCTACATAAGCGGGGACACCCTGATCCACAACCGCTTAAAGGAGATACCGCGCCGCTACCCGGACGTAGACCTCGCGCTTCTGCACCTCGGAGGCACCAGGATACTCGGCATAGTGGTCACCATGGACGCCCGGCAGGGAGTAGAAGCCATGAGGATCATAGACCCGAAGGTGGCGCTACCCATCCACTACAACGACTATGCCGTTATGAAGTCACCACTCTCGGACTTCCGGAGGGAAGTCGCCTCAGCGGGCCTTGAAGACCGGGTCCACTACCTCGCCCACGGCGACACCTACGAATTTACAGTGCCCCCGAGTCCATAGCTAGTGTAAGTAAGCCACTGCACGTTAGCGGAATAATCCGCGGGGTACACTAAGCATCGGTTATGTATCGAGGGCGGATAGCTCGGGAAAGCAAAGGAGTGTAGTGAACGCGAGGCGGATTATAGATGTCGTGGCGATGGTCTCCGTTGGGGACGGGGTATTGTGGGTTTTGGCGCCGCAACGGCGGGGCATTCTGTGGATGATCGGGCCACGGTCCGTACGAGACCTGATGAACGAGGTGGCCGAGGAGCGGCCCTGGATAGCCCGCTCGATAGGCGCGGCTCAGGTGGTGCTCGCCTCCTGGTTGGCTCTGCGCTACTACCCGGAGGCTTGATCCACTAGGCGCTCACCCGGTGGGACCTTCTAGCCGTCTTTCGGCCTTCCGGCAACGGTCAGGCGGGCGCGGAAGAAGTCGAAGAGCACCCGGACGATAGCCAGAGCGGGGACGGCAAAGATCACACCGGCTATCCCGGCTATCGCGCCGCCGCCGATCACGGCTAGCAACACGAAGATCGGGTGTACCCGCAGAGCCTGGCCCTGGATGTAGGGTGTAAGCAGGTTGCCTTCTAGTTGCTGGATGGCGACGTAGACGAGCACGGTAAGTATGGCGACCGTGGGAGACTCGAACAGTATTGCCAGGATAACCGCCGGTATCGCCCCGAGAAACGCTCCCAGGTACGGGATGATCGCCGTCGCCGAGACCCAGGCCCCGAGCAGGAGGGCGTAGGGAACGCCGAGCAGGTAGAGCGAAATCCCGGCGAGCACCCCCTGGATAACTATCACGAAGATTAAACCTCCCAGGTAGTGCCCGAGAGACACCCGGAAGGTGTGCCAGAGTTCCCTGGCGTCCCGCCGGTAGCGGCGCGGAGCCAGACGCAGGTAGGTCGCCTCAGCCTTTCGCACGTCTACCAGCAGGTATATGGCGACAAACAATATTCCAAAGAGGTTTACGGCGAAGTTAAAAGCCCCCGAGATAAAACCCACAACCCCGGTCAAAAGACTCTCGGCTAGCGTCTGGAGCCGGCCGAACAGGTTCTCACCGAGACGGGATATAAACTCCTCCGGGGTGCCCTGCAAGAGGCCGCGGCTGGCTAGCGGCTCTAAAAGCCCGAGCAGTAGCCGTTCGGCGCTGCGGGCGATGGCGGGCACGGCGGCGACGAAGGCGCTCAACTGCTCCACGAGTATCGGCACCAGGTAGGTAACCGACAGGACTACGACCGCGACCACGAACAGGAGGGTCGCGAGGATCGCCAGTCCGCGCGGCATAAAGCGGGAGAGCGCGTGCACCGGAAAAGACAGCACTATCGCCAGCGCCGCACCCCCGAGCGCGATGATCAGGACGCTCGGGGCTAGATACAGGAACAAAGCCAGCACCAGGAACCCGACGATACCGAGGATTATCCATGAGCGTTGCGAGAGCGGTATCGGCGTCGGCTCGGGCCGCGCCCGGCGCAGCCTTCTCGTCCGGGTCCTGGTCTCACCCTGCTTTTTGTCGACCTGCCGGCCCATCGTCTCGCGCCTTTTTTGTAGAGGTGTCCCGTTCTTATAGAAGCGTAGCACCGCTCTCCCGATACTGCCCGGTCGCGGCCCCTCGTTTGCACGAGCCAGAGTCCGGGTATAGCCGGGAGCGTAAAGAAAGCCATCCGCGAGGAGAAGCCACATGAGTGAACAGTCGCGTCAACCCAAGGACAAGAATTACAACCTGATCAGCGTCCTCTACCACGCCTCAGATAACGTGGAGTCGCTAAAGACCTACGTTCAGGATGCCGAGCAAGACGGCGACCAGGAACTGCAGCAGTTCTTTAACCAGGTTCTGGAGAACAATATGAAGGCCGCCCAGCAAGCCAAAGAGATGCTCGTTCCGCGCCTCCAGAACTAGCAGCTAGTAAGACCGGTAACCGCCGGTAACCGGAGCCCCGCCGACAGTAGGGCTCCGGCCGTCTTATACTTGTGAGCTGCCGGGAATTCGGAACCAGGAGGTATTGACACCATGCTGGTAGTCACAGGACCAACCGGCAACGTCGGGGCCGAAGTAACTAGCATGCTCGCCCGTGATCAGACTGGTCTGTCGTACCGGGTCGCCGCCCACAGCCCGGACAAGCTCCGCAAGACTTACGGCCCGGAACTGCCCGCCGTAGGATTCGACTACGACGACCGCTCGACCTGGGACGCGGTGCTCGACGGCATCAGCACCCTTTTCTTGCTCTTCCCGCTACCCCAGCCAAAGACCGTGCGCACCCGCATGAAGCCGTTTATCGACGCGGCGGTCCGTGCGGGATGCTGGCACATCGTGTACGTGTCGGTCCCCGGCGCGGATAGCTCCAGCTTTAGCGCGCGGTTCGTGCCGCACCACCAAGTGGAGCAACACATTAAAGCTTCGGGCGCCGGTTATACCATTCTACGTCCGAGTTACTTTATGCAGAACCTGGTCCGCCAGGTCTCCACTCACGGGGTAGATATCTCGACGCGGGATGAAATTTTTATCCCCGCCGGCAAGGGCCGGACCTCGTTTGTCGACTCCCGCGACGTGGCCGCCGTAGCCTTAGACGTGTTCAAGGACCCCGACCGCCACAGGAATAAGGGCTATGTTCTTACCGGTGACCGGCGGCTCGACTTCTACGAGGTAGCCCAGGTCTTATCCGAGGTCATGGACCGCCCCATCCGCTATGCGAACCCTTCCATGCCGCAGTTCTGGTACCGCATGGCGCGGCGCGGCGTCTCGTGGGACACCATCTTTTTCATGACCATCGTCTACACCCTGACCCGTACCGGCCGCAACGGGCCGCTGACCGATGAGTTGCCAAAGCTGCTCGGACGGCCGCCGACGGACCTGCGGCAGTTCGCAAAAGATTACCTGACCCGGTGGGAGACCATGTCCTGGACGTGATCGTCCGGCTTCTCCGGGCCTGGCATGGTCTAGCGCAGCTAGCGCCGGATGCTGGGGCCGACACGCTTAATAGCGGTGCGGAAGTCGTAGGTCGTTACCGAGAGTGATGAGAGTTGGCCCGGTACTATCCGCCGCTCGAAGTCGGTAAGGTTCAGAGAACGCCGCATGCACACCAGGGCGGCCTCCCGGCACAGGGCTTCGAGGTCGGCCCCAGAGTAGTCGCGGGTAAGGTTCGCGAGCTGCCGCAGGTCCAGTTCCGGGGAGGTCGGCATGCCCTGCGTGTGAATCTTCAGGATCTGCAGGCGCGCGTCGGTGTCGGGGAGCCCGATCCTTATCTCGTGGTCAAAGCGGCCCGGTCGTCGGAGCGCCGGGTCGAGTGCCTGCGGGCGGTTGGTCGTCGCGATAACGCACACTCGCCCGAGATCGTTCATGCCGTCCATCAGCGAGAGTAGCTGGGAGACCAGCGTCGCCTCAAAGCTCTCGCTCATCGACTCCCGCGAGGCGGCGAAGGAGTCTATCTCGTCGAACAGGATGATCGCCGGTGACTTGGCCCGCGCCTCGGAGAATATGCTCCGCAGGCGTGCCTCGCTCTGTCCCCAGTAGCGATTGAGGATCTCCGGTCCAGAGACCGCTATAAAGTGCGCCCCGCTCTCGTTGGCGACCGCCCGCGCCAGGAGCGTCTTGCCGGTGCCCGGCGGCCCGTAGAACAAAATACCCTTGTTCGGCCGGATGCCAAGCTTCTCGAAGATCTCCGGGTGCGTGATCGGTAACTCCGCCGCTTCCCGCACGAGCGATATGGTTTCTTTCATCCCGCCGACGTCCTCGTAGCGAGTTCCGGGTACGTTGCGGGTCCCCGGCGCTGCCCCACCGGCTGCCGCGACCCCCGCTCCTCCGCTCCGCACGCTCCGGGCGATCCTCTCCACCAGAGTCTCCCGGCTCGTAGTCCCGGAGCCGGTCGCCGGTTCCTCGCGCAGACCGTCCTCGCCGCCGCGGGCTTTGGCGACGGTCCAACTCTCCGTCGAGCCGCCGCCCCGGTAGCGCCAACCCTCGTCCTTGTTCGGGTCGATCTCCTCCGGAAGCCGGGCTATAGTCTCAGCGGCCGCGTCGAGGTCCAGTATCGGACACCGCACGCACGGTCCGAGGTCCGACAAGACCCGCTCCGTGATGCCTTCCTTGTCCACCCGGTAAACCCCGTCGTCGCCCATCTCGCCGAGCGTGTACCACGAGTTCTTTGTCGGGTACTCGTTATCGTAGACCCGGATCTGCTTGCAAGGAAAAAGCTGCTTGTCCGAAAGCTGACGCGGCGTACACCACTCCTTGGCCGCCGTGCCCGAACGCTGCTTCCTGAAAAAACACCGCAATCCCTCGGAAAGATCCCCGGCCGCGACGGCGACCCCGTCGGCCTCGTACTCGGCCTCCGGCTCCGCCCGCAGGAACTCCATTATGCGGTCGAGATCCTGCCAGACCTCGGGCAGCTCGAGCTCGACGGACGCCTTTGCCGTACCGTTTACCGGCTCCGAGCGGTAACTCGGGTGCTTTGCCGCGAGTACGGCGGCCTTGCGCAGCGGCCCCTCTGGACGCAGCGGAAACTTGACTTTGACCTTTAACATGTCGCTGATTCTACCTCACGACGATCCGACTACAGTGCAAAAGTATAGAACGCGTACTTCTCGCCGCTACGGCTGACCCGCTCTCCCTCGTACTTCCAGCCCAGGCTGCTGAAAAAAGGTCCGGCCCCCCGCTCATCCGGCAGCGTTACGAGGTCCAGGCGGTCGAGGCCCGCTTCCCGCGCCAGCTCCTCATAGACCTTGAAAAGCGCTCCGCCAACGCCAGCGCCCCGGCTTTCGCCCCGTACCGCTACGTAGGCTACAAAGCCCACCCTCTCCTGCTCGCTCGCCAACGGGTCCTTCTTTTCAGGGCTTTTAGCGTACTTCAGGGAGCGGAGGATGCCTCGGGCGTAGCGCACGAGCCTCGTCCGCAGCACGTCGAACGCCAGCTTCGGCCGCCGGAAAGATTGCAGCAGCGTGTGGACCGCGAGAGCCCGGCCGTGGTGCCGGACCAGGTAGGCGTAGTGGGCTCCCGTGTCGAAAGTCCCGATAAGTACCCCTTGTAACTTGTCCTGTCCGCCGCCCGGCGACCAGGCACCGAGGGCCGTTGCGTAGGGGCTCTCCACAAACGCCCGGTAGTACCGGGAGAGAAATCTTGGTCCAAAGCGGGTCAGGAACTCGTGCGGAAGCTCCTTCTCGTGCAGAAGGCCCGCGGTCCGGAGGTCGCTAACCTCCAGCGGCCGGACCTCTACTTGTGTCTTGCCTCCTCGCATACACCCCCATTTTATAGAAATCACCTCCGTAAGAAACAGGAACCCACAGAATAAATACTGCCCAGGGCATTAAAAGTTTCACAGCGCCTCCGACAGTAGCGCCCCGGGCTTGCGTCCTGCGGCATTCCAGGCTATACGTATCCGTAGAGTTCTTACTCATTGCGCAAGAACCCGGACCGGATCAGGAGTCACCGTGAGCGAGAATACCCCGCCGGCTTCGACCAGCTACGGCGGCGACGCGACAATACTCCCCGGAGACAAGCGGGGCAAGCGCCTCTCCGGAGCTTACCCACGCCACCCGCAACGCCGGAGAGCATGAACCTCCAAAGATCTACGGCACTAACGATAGTATTCCTGATCTTCGCGATGCTGGCCGGACTTCCGGCTCTTACGTCCTGCGGCGATACCGCCCAGGATAATCTCCCGGCTTCCACCGCCGGGACCGGCACCGCCGAAACCGTACCGCAACCGGCACCTCCTCAGCCGGAGAGTACCGGAGGAGGTACGGTCGAGTCTTCCGGATCCACCGTCAGGTCTTCCGCCGGGTCCTCCGGTCCGGTCTACGGTTACACCTACGGACAAGCCTCGGGCAACCGCGCCGTGGTCGGAGCCGGGGACCTGCCTACTTCGGAGCCGGTAGACATACCTCTCGGCGGTACCCCGGCCTGGGTCGTCGGGGTGCCGCTCGGGGAGGATACCGCCTGGGTCGCGGCGCTAGCGGACGGACGCGTGGAAGCTTTCCGTCTCTCCCCCGCTGGTGAGGTTACCCCGGAGCCGTTAACCAACGACCGTCTCCCGCCCGGAGAGCCGCCGCTCGTCAGGTCCGAAGCCGGCAGTCTCACGCTCGTGACCGCCGGCAACGGCCAAGAGTCCACACTTACCCATCCGGTACCCGCAAGCTCTGGCGCGAAAGCGGTGATCGGGGTTCAGAGCGGCGGCGGCCTGTTCGTCGAGCCCGGACCGGACCCACCGGTTACCGCTCTACCGGACGCCCGGCTCGTCCGGAGCGAAAAAGCTCCCGGCGGCCGGATAGCGGTTCTCTCGGACCCGACGGACCGCTACGCGCACGGCGTCCTCGGCGACGCCTTCGAGGCGGCGTCCCTGACGGTGCTCCGTCCCGCCGAAGACTCCGCGGACGGCTTTGAGATCGAGTCCTGCATCCAGCCGGCGTCCGGTGGCGTCTTTGAAACCATAGCGCCCCTGTGGTTCGAGGCACCGGACGGGGAGCAGCTACTGGTCGTCACAGAGAGTACAGCATCAGAGGGCAGCCGCATCTCGGTCTACAGCCTGGACGGACGCCTCGCAGCCTCCGGACCTTTTATCGGGGAGCCTAAGCGCTGGCGCCACCTCCTGGCCGCCGGCCCGTTCGGTCCCGAGGGCCAGACCGAGCTTGCCGCCGTGCGCACCCCGCACCTCGGCGGCGTGGTCGAGTTCTACCGGCTGGACCTCGAAGCCGGACGGCTAGAGATAGCCGCAACCTTACCCGGCTACACCTCCCACCGCATCCGCACCCGCAACCTGGATACCGCCCGCGCCGGGGACCTCGACGGCGACGACCGCTGGGAACTGCTGGTACCGAACGACTCGTACACGCAGCTCGGCGCCGTGACCCGCACGCCCTCCGGGGCGCAAACGGACTGGACGCTACCGACGGGCGGTACCATGGTAACCAACCTGGCGTCCACCACGGACGGAAGAGACCGCGTCCAGGTAGCGTTCGGCCGCTCCGACGGGGTGCTCCGGGTATTCCTTTAAAATCACCGAGAGTACTCACATCAGAAAGGAAACGTTCAGATGAGCGATGAGAGACCGAACAGTTCGAAAGACAACTCCATCCACGTCGACTTTATAGCCGGGGACACGCTTTCTTTGCCGGGGCGGCTCGGGATGACGTATGCCCCGGGTAAGAAAGAGCCGCTGGTACCGGGGTACGCCCGGGACCTTGAAACCGACCTCGGGTGGCTCCGGACGGAGTACGGCGCGGAGGTGCTCGTCTCGCTGATGGAAGACTTCGAGTACGAGGAACTTGAAATATCGGACCTCTTTCAGAAAGCGGAGGGGCTTGGCCTGGAGGTCATTCGCTTCCCCGTCGTGGACGGCGGCGTACCGCCGCGGGACGAGTTGGACGAGTACGCGGACTTGATCCGGGACCTCGTCAACCGCCTGAAAGACGGCGCAACGGTAGTAGTCCACTGCCACGCGGGCCTCGGCCGCACCGGATTAGTCGTGGCTTCTATCCTAGTGGCGCTCGGGAACCACCCCGGCGAGGCTATCGACTTTGTGCGCGAGAGCCGCCCCGGAACGCTTGAGACCTCCGTGCAGGTAGACCTCGTGCACCAACTCGAACCGGAGCTACAGGGCAAACGATAGAACGGAACGCAAAGAGCGGGGCCGCCCTTTACCAGACGGCCCCGCTGCGCGCGCTTCGTGCCGGTAGGGTTACTCGGCTTTCTGGCCGTCGACCTCTATCTCGACGCCCTCACCGAGAAAGCACCGGGTACCGGGAAGCTTCTCGGCTTCGGGAAGAGGCTCCGGGTAGCTCCAGGCTATGTCCTCTACCGTCGTGCCGTTTTTCTGGAACGAGTAGTAGGTCGCGGTCCCCTTATACGGGCATCCGGTCTGCGTGTCGCTCTCCGTCAGGAGTTCCGTCCGGATGTCGTCCTCCGGGATGTAGTAGCGTGTCGGCAGGCCGGTCTCGAAGAGTAGCTTCGGGTGGTCGGTCTCGGCGACGGTCTCCCCGTCTACCGTGACCTTTACGTGCCGGGAGCTGTCGAGCACGTCCACCCGGTGGAACGGGTCGTGCGGGTGGACGAATACCTGCTCGTCCTCCTCGTACCAGGCGTCCATCGCGCTCCAGTAGACCGAGACGTGATCCTCGGGTATCGGCGAGGTCTCCAGCGGCTCCGGGTAGCCCCACACCGCGTTCTCCGCGTGGCGGTCGCCGACCTTTACCGACCAGTACCGGGCGTCGCCCTTGAACGGGCAGTGGGTCGTAGTATCGTCCTCCAGAAGCTCCGTCCGGACGTCCTCTTTAGGGAAATAGTAGACCGGCAGGTGACCGGTCTCGTGCAAGAGCTTGGCCCGGCGGCTGTCCAGTACCGTCTCGCCGTTCAGTACCGCCCGGACCCGCTTCGGGGAGGGCTGGAAGTACAGGGTGTGGGCCTGCAGGACCCCGGTATCGAAGTTGAACTCGCCGGTTCTTTTCGTGCCGAACGGGGCGTCTCCAACAGATAGCGCCATTATTAGTTTCTCCTCTCATCGTCTGCTACGCAGGGTATGTCCCGTGCAGCCAACCTCTGTTATATCGCTTTGTCCGTAAGATGACGAGGCGGGCGTTAACCTCCAGCTTCGACGGAGAGGATCCGGTCGGCGACCTCGCGCAGGTCCCTGCCGACGATGTCCGGCGGCTCGACCAGCGGGTCGAGAACCATCCCCGGACGGGCGACAAAGGCCGCCGCGCACCCGGCCCGCAAAGCGCCCGCCATGTCCCAGGCGTGGGCGGCCACGAGCCGGATGCCGCTAATTTCGACCCCGAGGCTCTCGGCGGCCATGCGGTACGGCTCGGGGGCCGGCTTCAGGCGCTTTACAGCGTCGGCCGAGAGGGTCTGCTCGAAGTACTGGGCCAGGCCGGAGTTATCCAGTTGCATCTCGGCTACCTGCTGGGTGGAGTTCGTCAGGGCCGCCAGCCGGATGCCGGCGTCGCGCAGGCGTTCAAGGTTGTTCGCGACCTCCGGGTGTGGCGGGAGGTTCGCAACACCGCCGATGATCTGCTGCCGGTCCTCGTCGGACAACTCCACACCCTGCCGCTCGGCGACCATCTTCAGGGCTGCGGCCCCGAAGCTCCCGAAGTCCGTGTAGTAGCCGGTCACCATCGCCGTCAGCCACGAGTTCTGGAACTGGCTGAACCACGTCTTTCTCACCGAGGCGTCCCCGAAAACCCGCTCAAAGTGCGGGTCCAGCGCCCCGAGATCCAACAGCGTCTCGTTCACGTCAAATACACAGACTCTCGGCATACTTATCTCCTGTCTCTACGGAAACCCTGCGCGCCGGAACAGTACTACCGGCGACCTGTATACCCGCTACCGGATCTAAGTACCCCGGTAGGCTTCTAGCGCTTGCTGGCGCTTGCCAGAAGCTGCTAGCGGTTGCGCCGCACAAAGTCCACGACTACCCGGGCAAGCTCTTCGCCTTTGTCTTCTTGCAAAAAGTGGCGGGCGCCCTCGATTGTGATGTGCGGCTGGTCCCTGGCTCCCGGCACCAGCTCCCGGAACGGCTTGTCGGCCCCACGGGTTACGGGGTCGCCGTCGCTATAGGCAGTCAGGAACGGTTTCTCCCAGCGCTTAAAGACTTCCCAGGCGGCGCGGTTCGCCAGGGTCGCCGGGTCGTCCGGCTTCGTCGGGACGAGTTCCGGGAAGATGCGGGCGGCGGCCTTGTAGGAGTCGTCGGGGAACGGGGCGTCGTAGGCGTCGACGACCTCTTCAGGAAGGCTCGTCTTGCAGCCGCGGTTTATGAGCCAGCCGACCGGGAACCGCGGGCTGTTGCGGGAAAACTTCTGCCAGGTCTTGAACGCGAGCGGCATCTCGTGGTCGCCAGTCGGCAACCCGCCGTTGGCGACGACTACCCTGGCGAATTGGTCCTCGTTCTCGGCGGCGAGCCGGAGTCCGATAAGGGAGCCCCAGTCTTGGCAGACGAGAGTGACGTCCCGCAGGTCCAGCGCTTCCAGCCAGCCCCGCATCCATTCGACCTGCCGGGCGTAGGTGTAGTCTTCTTTGGCGGCTGGTTTGTCCGAGCGCCCGAAGCCCACGAGGTCCGGAGCAATAGCCCGCATACCGGCGTCCACGATGGTCGGGATCATGTACCGGTACAGATACGACCATGTGGGCTCGCCGTGCATCAACAACACCGGCTCACCCTCCCGTGGTCCCTCGTCTACGTAGTGGACCCGCAATCCGTCGACCTCGGCGTACCGGGGCTCGAAAGGAAAGCCCGGCAGGTCGGCGAACCGCTCCTCCGGCGTGCGTAGAACCTCCACCAAAACTCCCATCTGTCGCAGGCTACACCCGGAGACCGGCGAGGCCCCGGATACTCGTTCCTAGAAGGGCATTCTACAGCCCGGCCAGCACGGCATCCTCGGCGGCGTAGTCGAAGCTACCGGGGTCTATATCCTCCGGCGGATTTTCCCGCTCCCAGGCGACGGTCCGCCGGAGGGCTTCCTCGCGGGATACTTTCTCCTCGTAACCTAACTCCTGCCGGATACGAGCCGTGTCCACGACCAGGTGCTGGTCCGGGTTAGCGCCCGCCATCGGGTTGTTCGGCAGGGACCCGGCGGGGACTTCTTTTATTTCGCTGCTCCAGCCCGCGACGCGGCTGATGCTCCGCACCCACTCGGCCCAGGGTAGAGGATCAGGCTCGCCGACGTTGTAGATGCGGTTCGCGGCCCGGCCGTTCTTTACGGCTAGAACTATAGCGTCGGCCACGTTCTCGACATAGCCGTGGGTCCAGCGCCAGCCGGACATCCCTTCTTCCTGCGGGATCACCGGCCGCCCGTCGTCCATGCGCTTGAGGTATGGGAACAGGCGGTGCTGAAAATCTCCTGGACCGTAGACCGCTGGCAGCCGCAGCACGGTGGCGGATAGGTCAGGGTCGTCCATAACAGCTTTTTCGACCAGGATCTTCTCATACTCTTCTACACCTTCGCGTCCGTAGGGATATAGCCTTTCCCGGAGCGGGGAATCTTCGGTTAGCGGTATCGGGTCCGGCGGTCCGGGGTGGCGACGGCGCACTATGTCATAAGCCCGGTACACATCCTGGCTGCTGATGGCGACCACCCGACCGGCGATCCCACTGAAAGTCTCCATAAGCGCCCGCCCGTCCCGCTCGTTCATCGGGACCATGTCGAGCACCACCTCCGGGGATAGACGCTCGAACTCTTCCGAGAAGCTTGCGAGGTCTTTCCTGTCGCCCAGGATACGCTCTACATCCGGCGGTAGCCCGTTATCCGTCCGGCCCCGGTGGAAGGCGGTTACCTCGTGACCGCCTTCCACGAGGCTTCTCACCACAGGTGGCCCTATAAAGTTCGTGCCGCCGATTACCAGTACCCGCATGGTCGCTCCCTTCAGATCCCTGAAGCGCTTTCCCCGGTCAGGGCGGCGACTTCTGCGGCGGAGAGCTTTTCGCGGCGCGGCGTACCGAGGGTTACGCGCCGGATGAAACCAGCGCCCTCGTACTGGGGGATGTACGATGGGAAGGTGAGCAGGCGATAGCGTTCCGGGCTCCGGCCGCGGCCGGGACGGTGCTCGATCCAGAGCATAGGCCGCGGCAAATCGGGGAGGTTTTCGACGAAGTATTCCTCCAGGACCTCCGCCGCTAGATACGGTGAGACTTCGGTCATCCCGGAGCTACCTACCTCCGACGGCTCGCTACACACCACGACCGGGGCATCACCCGTTGCACCCTCGTAGATGCGGAGCCAGCAGCACCAGGTTCCGAGACGGTAGCCACGCCGGCTGTGGAGGTACTCGCGCGCGAGGTCCATGATCTTCTATCCGATGACGGCCGCCGAAAACTACTCCGGCGGCCAATCTACTCGGGCTCTACGAGGCTCGCGCGCCGTGAGGACGGACCACGTTGTCTATGACGCCGTACTCGACGGCTTCTTCGGGGCTTAGCATGTAGTCGCGGTCGGTGTCGCGCTCTATCTTCTCGAAGTCCTGTCCGGTGTTCTCTGCCAGGATCTCGTTTAGCCGCCGCTTGGTCCGGATCAACTCTTCGGCGTGTATCTGCACATCTGAAGCCTGCCCGGCGAGACCGCCGACGCTCGGCTGGTGCAAGAGTACCCGCGTGTTCGGCAGGGCATTGCGCTTGCCCTTGGCTCCGGCCGCCAGGAGGAACGCTCCCATCGAGGCCGCCATGCCGAGCGCCGTGGTGGACACGTCGCAGTTCACGAACCGCATGGTGTCGTAGATCGCCATCCCCGCGGTAACGCTGCCACCGGGGGAGTTTATGTACAGGTTGATGTCTTGCTCGGGGTCCTCACTGTCGAGGTGCAAGAGCTGCGCCATAATGGAGTTCGCAACCTCATCCACCACCGGCGTACCCAGAAAGATGATCCGGTCCGACAACAGCCGCGAGTAGATGTCCATCGTCCGCTCGCCCCGCGGACTCGTCTCCGTTACGTACGGTATTACCAACCTCGGGTCATAATCCACTGTCTTCTCCTTTTTAGCCGTCGGTAAATTATACTTCGTCATAAAGTAGCACTTATGTAGTGTTTTGGCAAGTTTTTTGCAGTGATGCGGAAATAAGGAGGTTAAGTTGGATCTTCCGCACTTGAAGGAGTTCCGGCAGCGGGCGGTTTTGAGTCAGCAGCAGTTGTCGGAGAAGAGTGGGGTTGCGCGGGATACTATCTCGAAGCTCGAAAACGGCCAGCGCCAAGCTTACCCGGCGACGGTCCACAAACTGGCCGCCGGCCTCAACGTCGAGCCGCAGGTTCTGGTCCGGGGTAACGTCGAAGGACCACAGGATAGTACAGAAGGTGAAGAAAAGAGGCCCGGAAAACCGGGCCGTAAAAAAGCCGGGTTTTAGAAAAGTCTAGGCTGGTTTATCGACCCATTCGGGGGGAGGTGTGATGTCTTTTTCCGGCTCGGCTCCGGGGCCGTCGAGGCCGGTGGAGCTTACGGTCATCGGGACCCGCACCTTCATGTCGCGGTCGCAGACAGCCTGGCACGCGAGCCGGACCTGTCCCAGCAACTCCCGCTTTTCGAGAACCTCTAACTCCGCCTGGGTCATCTGCTCCGGCTCGCCTTCGAGGTACTCTATCCGGCAGGTGGTGCATTTCGCGTAGGCGCCGCAGCGGTGCAGGATGTCGAGACCTGCATCTTCCTCTATCGCCAGCACCAGCCGCTTGCCGTCCTCGACATCAAACGAGCCAGCCCCCTCTACCTCAAGCTTCGGCAACGCTATCTCCTTTCGGCTTTATCTTTCTTACAGGAGGGTGCCACAACGCCAACCCTGCGTCCACACCGGCCGGTCCCGGAGGTTTCGTGGTATCTCTATTGGGGAATAGCTTTTTGTTTGCGCCGGTCTCGGCGCGCCGGAATAATTTAGAATCCGTTTAGAGTTACAGGGCTAGAAAGGAGGCGTCGTGGATTACAAACCAGCTTCGTTAAAGGTAGACAAGCCGTGGGGAAGGTTCGAGCAGTACACGCACAACATCCCCTCGACCGTCAAGATCATAACCGTAGCCCCCGGCGGCGTCCTCTCCCGCCAGTACCACGACCAGCGCGATGAACTGTGGGTAGTCCTGGACCCCGGAGCTACCGTAGAGCTCGGGGAAGAGGTTTTAGAGCCGGCGACCGAGGAGGAACTGTACATCCCGCGGGGGACCCTTCACCGGCTCTCCAACAGCACGGAGAAGAGGGTGAGGGTGCTGGAGATCTCCTTCGGCAGCTTTGACGAGGCCGACATTGTCCGCCTGGAAGACGTCTACGGCCGTACCGGGCCTTAACACTCTGACTCGCGGCGGCCGCTAGCGATGGCTCGGGGATACAACAACCGGCGGGAGGCTTCGAGTTACGGCGCTCCGGAGGGCTTTTCGGGTGTCCTCCGGGAGGTGTGGTTCTCTCCGGGCAGGTTCTTTAAGGCTCTGGACTCCGACGGTGGCTACATCCGTCCGGCGCTCTTCGCTTCTACCATACTGTTTCTGAACCTGGTTTTTGCGTCCCTGTTACAGGCGGTCTGGGTCCGGGAGTTTAACTACGGTCTTCTTTACGGCTCCGCCGTCGGGCTCGTCGTGGCGCTCGTACTCGGCCCGCTGCTCGTAGCCGGGTTTACGGCCCTCGTGCTTTTTATCCTGAACGGCACTCCTTCGCGGGAGCTTTTCGGTCCCCTGTTCCGCGCCCTCGGGTACGCTACGGGCATCGGGATCGCGCTCTGGATACCCTACGCTCCCCTTTTGGTCCTCCCCTATTTCGCCGGCGTGTCGACCGTCGCCGTAAAGCAGACTCTCGGGCTCGGCTGGCGCAGGGCCGCGCTCGGCGCGCTATTACCGCTCGTTGCGCTGTTGTTGATCCTGCTGCTTTTGACCGGTCCGGAGGAGGCGTGGTCGTTGCTCGTCAACCGCCCAGAAACTTAGGTTACGCACCCCGATCCGGCGCTCCTAAGAGAGCGACTCCAGGGCGAGCGCCGAGAGCAGGGCCGCGCCGCGCGGCAGGATATCCTCGTCAAAGCCGAAGGTCGGGGTGTGGAGCCCGGAGGCGTCCTCCCCGATGCCGAGCCAGACGTAGGCCCCCGGGACTTTCTCCAACAGGAACGCGAAGTCTTCCCCACCCATCGAAGGAGCGTCGGCCTCCACCACGCTTTCTTTCCCGAACAGACCGCGGGCGACGTCGAGAGCCTTGCGGGCGGCTTCCGGGTCGTTTCGGGTAACGGGGTAAGAGAATCGGTAGTCGAGTTCAGCGTCGCCGCGCATCCCGCGGGCTATGCCCCGGGCCAGTTCTTCTATCCGCTCGGGTATGCGCTCGCGGAGGTCAGGGTCGAGGGTACGGACCGTACCGGCGAGGTCTGCTGTCTCCGGGATAATGTTGAAGGCGGAGCCGGAAGAGATCTTCCCGACAGTCAGTACCGCGGACTCGACCGGATTGACTTCCCGGGCGACGATGGTTTGCAGCGCGGTCACGACCTGGGCCGCTATCGCCACGGCGTCCGCCGTCAGGTGCGGCATGGCTCCGTGCCCGCCCCGGCCACGGATGGTCATCTCGAACGCGTCAGCGGCCGCCATAACAGCGCCGGGTTTTGTCGAGGCCGTCCCGAACGGGAGCCCCGGCCACAGGTGCAGCGCGAAAATGGAGTCCAGTCCGTCCGCAACCCCCTCCTCGACCATGACCCGGCCACCGCCACCACCCTCCTCGGCGGGCTGGAAGATAAACTTCACGGTCCCGTTAAGCCGCTCCCGGACAGAGTCTTCGCAGAGGGTGCGGGCCGCCCCGACCAGCATGGTGGTATGACCGTCGTGGCCGCAGGCGTGCATTTTGCCGTCGGACGCCGAGGCGAACGGCAGGCCCGTCTCCTCGTGGATCGGCAGGGCGTCCATGTCGGCGCGCAGGCCGACCGTGGGACCTTCTCCCCCGCCCTGCAGGGTGGCTACTATGCCGTTCTCGGCGACGCCGGTCTGAATGTCGAGCGGCAGGCCGTCGAGGGCGGCGAGGACTTTCTCGGCGGTCTTCTCCGTATCAAAGCCGAGCTCCGGTTCCTGGTGAATCTCGCGCCGCAAAGCTACCAGGTCTTCTCCTACGCTCTCCCTTACCTGCTCCGTAAGCCCCTCAAAACCGCGTGCCAGATCCATCGAAAAGCCTCCTCTGTTCTATGCGAGCATCTATCTGAACCCTGAGTTTACAAGAGGCCGGGCCACCCGGCCTTCGGGCTTTGCACCCGCAGACAAAGACGAGCTACCGGACAACTCAAACGTCAGCCGGGCTCATACAGGAACCTGAAGAATTGATGAACCGTGACTGGCCCGGCTCCTGGAATTACCCTTGAAGTTGCTCGAACTCCTCGTCAACTAGGGACCACAGGTCGTCCTCGGTCATCCCGAGACCAGCCGCGTCTCGCACGAGTTCCCGCAGCCTCTTCTCTAACGCCGCGGCCCGCTCTTCGCGGGACACGCCGGAGCTTTCGACTATTACGGTGCCCACACCCGGCCGGCTCTCGATAAGGCCCATGCGCTGCAGTTCCCCGTAAGCTTTGACGATGGTGTTCGGTGCGATCCGGAGGTCCTGCGCCAGCTTCCGTACGGTCGGCAGCCGGTCTCCGGCGTTCAGCCTACCGACCTCCACGGCACGCTGAACCTGTCCCACGAGCTGAACGTAGATCGGGACCCCACTTTTCTGGTCTACATCTAAACTAACGGCCACCAGTGAAACCTCCCCACCCTGAGTTTATGTGCTATTAGAACGCAACAATAGCACGAACCTCTACACTGGTACACAGCACCTTACCAGGGTTTGGTCTACAAAGCCCAGACCTGACAGGGGTTTTTCGGGATGGAGGAGAGTACTACCCTGAATACGCCGTAGCGCCAGAGTTCGCGGGCTATAGTAGAAGCCTCGAACATGGGACGGCCAGGCTCGACACCGGTAAGGAGCACGGCTCGTTGGACGTCAGAAGGCACCGAGCCCAGGGAGCCTTTCACGAGGGCGGTTGCAAAGGCCCGGGCGGTTATTCTGTGGCCGGAGCCTACGCCGGTAATGTCGGAAAATGCTTCGGGACGGTGCACGAACTCATCCTCGACGGGCTTGCCGAGGGCCCAGATGCCGCCGACGGCCACGACCACCGTCGGGTTTTCCGGGAGCAGCGGCTCGTGAGCGGCCGTGCCTTTTAGCGGCCGCCGCCGGGAACCGTCAGCCTCCACGAGTACTACTTCAGCGAGCTTTGCTAGAGGCTCGACCCACCCGGGTTCCACTCCCCCGATGCGCTCCCCGGAGATTAGGCCGTTCCCCACGACCACCGCCCTTGGAGTGTCGCCGAGCTTATCCGCGCTTTCCGAGCAAAGCTCGTCGAGGTCCTCCGAGACTGCTACGGGCCCTATCTTCTCCGTTTCGTCCAAGAACATCTTCGTCGTGGGCACGACGAGTACCGTGGATCCCGCCTCTACAAGCTCCTGGGCAACCGTGATGATGGCGCTGGATTTGCCCCCCGCGCCAACAAAAGCTGCGATATCTCCCGGTCCTACGCCGAGAGCCGCGTGCAGTTTCAACTGTCCTCCTCCGAGAGGGAACCATGTGTCTTAGAACAAAACTTCTGCCTTACAGGTCTACTACCCACCAGACGCGGCCGGTAAACAAAAAGGGCTTTATGTTGTGTTGCGTACGAACACTGTCAGGAGATCAGTGTGTCAGGATGTAGAAAGGATTACAAACGTTCAAATGCGGGTATTAATGAAAACTGGTAATTTGATCCGTAATATTGGTAGTCTGGCGTTCAGGATAGCAAGTCGTCAAGAGAGGAGCAGCGGTGACAGACCAGCGAGAACGGGTGGAGGAGTTCTCTAAGGAGTTGCGGGATGAGTCGGGGCCGTCCGACCGTAGCATCAAGGAGATCGTACAGGCTCTGCAACCGCAGGTCCAAGAACTAGTCAACAAGCAGGTGGAGTTGGCAAAGAGCGAAGTGACACCGGTCGCAAAAAGAGCCGGCATCGCGACGGGACTTCTGGCGGCCGCGGGGGTCGTGGCGCTCGTGTTTCTCATACTGCTCTCTTTTACCGGGGTCTACGCGCTAGCCACCTTTCTACCCCTGTGGCTTTCGGCGCTCATCGTGACCGTGGTACTGCTCGTTATAGCCGCGATACTCGGCGGGGTAGGCGCCAGCATTCTGCGGAGCCTGGACCCCAAGCCGCACCGGACGATACGGGGTCTTCAGCAAAATGTCGAGTGGTTCAAGGGGCAGCTTAAGTCATGAGCGAGACACCAGAGCGCATAGAACGCGAGATGTTTGAGATCCGGAGCAAGATGGCTCCGGACGTGACGGACCTCAGGCAACACGTGGACCCTCAGCGGGTCAGCAACCGGGTAAAGGAGACCGCCCGCAGCCGCGCCCAGACTTTCACCGACCAGTTGAAAATAGGTCTTCAGGAAAAGCAGCGGGAGATCCTCGACTCCGCGAAGTTCCAGATCGACGTGGCGCGCTCGGCCGGCGAGAAACGAGACCCCGCCCCGCTCCAGGACGCCGTAAAAAACGACCCGCGACCGCTGATCGCCCTTAGCTTGGCCCTGGCGCTAACCATCGCCACCCTGCGCCGGGTGTTTAAAAGCCGGGACGACGACTAGCACCCGCCAGCAGAACCAGGTCCCAGAACCAAGTCCTATCCACGTACACTTCCAGCCAACCGGCGGCGCGGCCGGGGACATGGCGCTCGCGAGCCTTTTCTCGGCGGGCGTCCCGCCGGAAGAGGTGACCCAGGCTCTTCGCGCTCTCGGGGTAGCCTTTAAACTGGACGTCACGGAAGTCGAAGTCAGTGGAGTCCGGGCATTCAGGATGGCGGTAAATTACTCCGAGGAACATACCCACCGTACTTTCGGCGACATCCGCGGGTTGCTAGAAGGCGCGGACTTACCGGACAGGGCCAGGCGCCGGGCTATCGCGGCTTTCCGGAGATTGGCCGAAGCCGAAGGCGCGGTACACGGCCGTCCGGCGGAAGAGGTCACCTTCCACGAAGTCGGGGCGGTAGACTCGATCGTCGACCTCGCCGGCAGTTGCGTGGCGCTGGAGATACTCGGCGCGGACTCCGTAAGCTGCGGGCCGCTTCCGATGGGTAGCGGTGTGGTAACCGCCGCCCACGGTCCTCTGCCCGTGCCGGGACCGGCGACGCTGGAAGTATTGAAAGGCTCGCGGGTCCGCTGGACGGAGGAACCGTACGAGACCACGACCCCGACCGGCGCGGCCCTCATGCACGCCCTGACCGGCGGCCTTTTTACCGAAGCAGCCCCGCCGATGGTCGTCCGGGAAGTAGGTTACGGCGCGGGCCACATTACTCTGGAGAAAGCTCCTAACGTCTTGCGGGCCGTCGTCGGGGAATTGGAGGAAGATGTACCTCCGGACGGTGTGGAGTTACTAGAGACCAACGTGGACGATGCCTCCGGAGAGGTTCTAGCGGCGGCGGTAGAAAAGCTCTTTAGGGACGGTGCACTCGATGCCTGGCTGGAGCCCATCGTAATGAAGCGGGGACGGGGAGCCTATAAAGTCTGCGCGCTGGTTTCCGCGGGGGACCGGGAAAAACTCTCCCGCACCCTCATGCGGGAGACCGGCTCCCTCGGAGTCCGTCACCAGAGTGTGGGCCGCACGGTCGCCGGTCGTCGCACGGTCGAGGTTGAACTGGCGTACGGTACCTGCCGGGTGAAGATCGGGGAGTTGGACGGCGAGGTGTTTACCGCATCCCCGGAATACGCGGACGTAGAAAACCTGGCCCGAAAGACCGGCCTCCCGCTGCCACAGGTCTACACCGACGCCCGCGGCGCCTTCAAAGATGCTTCACGGCCTTCCGATAGAGATACTCATTAAAAAGCCGAAAGCCGGAAGGATATACCCTCCAGCTCTCGGTTCTTCGCGGTCTTTAGGTTAGTTTAGGCTAAGTTATACGGAGCTAACGTTCTCTGCCTGCATCCCCTTCTTACCACGGGTTGCCTCGTAGCTCACCTTCGAGCCTTCTTCGAGGGACTTGAACCCGCTTCCTGCAATACCGCTGTAGTGGACGAAGAGATCCTCGCCGCCATCATCGGGCGAGATAAAGCCGTAGCCTTTCTCATCGTTGAACCACTTGACCGTTCCCTGGGGCATGTAACTAAGCCCACCTTTCTCTTGCGAGGGTCTAACACGTAAAAAGCCGCCGGTGCTAACTGGCGGCGTCTCAAAATGCGACCCACTTCCAACTGCTCCGCGAGTATAACGAAAACACCGAGGCTTTGCAAACTCCGGTAGCCCGGCTACTCCGGAAAGCCGGACTCCAGCAGCGCGGCGCAGTCTTCGTAGACCTCGGCGGCCCCGGCGTCCTTTAGCTGCTGGGCGCTAAAGGCCCCGCCGGAGAGGACGGCGACCACCCGGATGCCGGCGCCTCTGGCGGATTCGATGTCCCAGGTGGAGTCTCCGACCGCCACGGTCTCTTCGGGGCTGCTACCAGCTTTCTGGAGGGCTAGCTCGAAGATATCCGGGGCGGGCTTGGAGTTCTCGACGTCGGCCGATTGAACGATTCCGGTTACCTTGCCCTCGGACTCCAGCTCTTTCTGGTGCTGCTCCAGTTCCTCCGGCCGGGCGCTGGTTGCGAACCACACCTCGTAGCCCCTTTCGACGAGGGAGGCTATAAGCTCTTTCGCGCCGGGGAGCGGGTGGCCGTAGTTTTGGAGGTCGGCGTAGTACTCGGCGTGCAGGTTGCCCGCCTTCTCGATTTCCTCCTCGCCTTCTACGAAGTCCGGGATCAAAAGGTCCGAGCCGCGCCCGATCTGCTCGTGGATCTTTACCCGCGAACTCCGGTATCCGACGTCCTCAAAAGCCCGTGCCCAGGCCTCGACGTGCGGATAGTTCGTATCCATCAGCGTCCCGTCCACATCCAACACCACGACTTTTACCACTGTCCCAACCTCCTCGTTACTAACCTCTATGCATTAGAATCGGCGTATGGAAAACCTCGGCACAAACCGTATACAGAACCCACCAGACGCCACGGAAGAGGGATATACCCCCGCAAGCAGTTCCTCACTCCCCGCCACAGATTACGGAGATCCGTCAGCGGAGTACGCGGCGCTTACGGAGGCCGCCGCCCTCGTGGACCGCTCCTATAAAAAGCTCTTCCGGCTCTCCGGCCGGGACCCCGCTGGCATGCTCGCCGCCATCCTCACCAACGAGGTCCCCAAAGAACCGGGCCGTGGAGTTTACGCCGCGCTCTTGAACCCCAAAGGCCGCATCCAGACCGACCTGCGCGTATTGAAGGCCGGTGGAGACGTCCTCGTAGACACCGAACCGGAAGGGGGGGTGGCCGCCACGGAGATCCTGGGCCGCTACGCCCCGTTCTCCCGCGTAAAGCTAGACAACCTCTCGGAGTTTGAGACCCCGTGGGGTATCCTCGGGCTCTACGGACCTCAAGCGGAGAATATTCTAGGCGAGCTGGGTCTAGCCGAACACGAGACCTCGGAAGTCCGGATAGCCGGTACCACACTCCTGGCCGCGGGCGTCGCCCACCCCGTCGCCGGCTACGACTTGCTCGGTCCGTCCGACGTTCTGCAGAAAATCCGCGAGCACCTCGCGCAACGTGGCGCGGTACCGGCCGGCCTCGACGCCTTTGAAACAGCCCGGATAGCAGCCGGCGTCCCGCGCTTCGGCGCGGACATCTCGCCGGACAATTTTCCCGGCGAGTGCGGCATCCTGGAGAGGGCCGTAAGCTTTAAGAAAGGCTGTTACCCCGGTCAGGAGACCGTGGCCCGGATGTACTACCGCGGCCACCCGAACCGCACCCTCCACCGCTTCGCCGTCGCAGGCCCGTCCCCGGAACCTGACACCCCGGTCGAGCAGAACGGCAAGCCGGTCGGCCGGGTAACCAGCGTGGCACCGCTCTTAACAGCCGGACGGAGGTTCGCTCTCGGCTACCTTACTCGCAACGCCGACCCTGAGTCTCCGCTGCACGCAGGAGAGGCGACCATCGGACCGTCGCCCGTCACAGAGTAGACTTCATAACTCCATAAGATAGATAGAGGTTGAAGCTCTCGGGAGCTTCAACCTCTATTCCAAGAAGTAAGCCTCGGCTATTTAGAGGCTACCTCTATAAAAACTACTTGAGAGCGTCTTTGGCAGCCTTTTTGGCTTTCGCAGCGCCGCCTCCGGAGCTCTTGCCCTTTTTGCCGCCGGACGCTTTGTCCTTGACGGCCTTTTTCGCCGCCCCTTCGACTTTCTTCCCTATACCCGACACCGGCTCATCCTTTCCTCGTCGACATTTCGTTACTCATATTACTACTATTCATGAGCCGGGGTGGGCTGGTAGGGCCTTGCAGACCGCTCCTCGGGCTTTTTGAGAGAAGTTCCCACAGAATGCCGCTCACAGCGGTGTTTAGCCGTTACAAGCAGGCTCTTATGAAGCCTCTCCGCGAGTGGTTCTCAGTAACGTATCCGGGAGCTCTAATCAGGTGGATAGCGGGGTTTTATGCAGCTTTCCGGGTATTTCAGGAAATGTTCTTGATCTCGATCACGTTTCGTTGTTAGGGGTAGGGTGCTGTGATTTAATAGCTTTGTAATAGAAGGTAGTTTTCGCTGAAATTAAGATACAAAGTAGTCGAGGGGTTCGATGCTAAAGATAGAAAACTTGCACGCGGAGATCGACGGCCAGGAAATACTCCGGGGCGTAGACCTTGAGGTAAACCAGGGTGAGATCCACGCCGTCATGGGACCGAACGGGTCGGGGAAGAGTACGCTCTCGAATATCCTCATGGGCCATCCCCGCTACGACGTGACCGGTGGCTCCATCACCTTTTTCGGGGAAGACGTCATGGAGCTAGAGCCCGACGAGCGGGCGAAGCTCGGTATGTTCCTCGCCTTCCAGTACCCGAGTGAGGTACCGGGTGTAAGCGTCGCCAACTTCCTGCGCACCGCGGTCAACTCCGTGCGGGAGAAAGAGTTGTCTCCGATGGAGATGTACCGGCTCCTGCAGGAGAAGATGGGCGTTATGCAGATGGACCCCAAGTTCGCCGAGCGGTACTTAAACGAAGGGTTTTCCGGCGGCGAGAAAAAGCGCAACGAGATCCTGCAGATGCTCATGCTGGAGCCTAAGCTCGCGATCATGGACGAGACCGACTCGGGCCTAGACATCGACGCGCTACAGGTCGTCTCCCGGGGCGTGAACGAGTTGCGCGGCCCCGAGTTCAGCGCGGTAATTATCACGCACTACCAGCGCATTCTGCGGTATATAGAACCTGACAGGGTGCACGTAATGCTCGAAGGTCGCATGGTCACCTCCGGCGACAAGGAGCTTGCCAACACGCTGGAGGAAAAGGGCTACGACTGGGTGCGGCAGGAGTTCGGCTCCGCCGCCCAGAGCTAAAAAGGCTACAGGAGGAGTTAGCGTATGCCAGAAGACAAGACTATTCAGGAACTCGGCCTAGACGAGTACAAGTACGGTTTCTCCGACCCGGAGGAGTACTTTTTCAAGACCCCACGCAAGGGGATAGACCCGGAGATCGTCGCCATGATCTCCAAGCACAAAAACGAGCCGGAGTGGATGCTGGAGTTCCGCTTGAAGGCTCTGGAGTCGTTTCTGGAGAAGCCGACCCCGACCTGGGGTGGGGATCTCTCCGACATGGACTTCGACGACATCTACTACTACATCCGGCCGATGGAGAACCAGGGCCGTTCCTGGGATGACGTGCCAGATGACATCAAGAACACGTTCGAGAAGCTCGGTATCCCGCAGGCCGAACGCGAGTCGCTCGCCGGCGTCGGAGCACAGTACGAGTCTGAGGTCGTCTACCACTCGCTGAAAGAGGAGTGGGATAAGGCCGGTGTCGTCTTCATGGACATGGACTCGGGACTGCGCGAGCACGAGGACATCGTGCGCGAGTACTTCGGGACCATTATTCCGCCGGACGACAACAAGTTCGCGGCCCTGAACAGCGCCGTGTGGAGTGGCGGGTCGTTCGTGTACGTGCCGCCGGGCGTCCACATCGACATCCCGCTGCAGGCGTACTTCCGGATCAATGCGGAGAACATGGGCCAGTTCGAGCGGACGCTCATTATCGCGGACGAGGGCTCTTACGTGCACTACATCGAGGGTTGCACAGCCCCGACGTACTCCTCGAACTCGCTGCACTCGGCGGTCGTCGAGCTTATAGCGAAGCCGGGGGCGCGTATCCGGTACTCGACCATCCAGAACTGGTCGCATAACACCTACAACCTGGTCACCAAGCGGGCCGTGGCGCACGAGAACGCGACCGTAGAGTGGGTGGACGGGAACCTCGGTTCGAAGCTGACCATGAAGTACCCGGCGGTCTACCTGGTAGGCGAGGGCGCGCGGGGTGAGATCCTCTCCGTAGCCTACGCCGGTGACGGCCAGCACCAGGACGCGGGCGGCAAGGTCGTCCACGCCGCACCGAACACTTCGTCGCTCATTACCTCGAAGTCCATCTCCAAGGGGACCGGGCGCTCGACTTACCGGGGGCTTTTGAAGGTGCACGAGGGTTGCCATGACTCCAAGAGCCGGGTCGAGTGCGACGCGCTGTTGCTGGACGAGCAGGCGCGGACGGACACTTATCCGTACATCGAGATCGAGGAGAAAAAGGTCAATACCGAGCACGAGGCCACGGTCTCGAAGGTCGGGGAGGACCAGCTCTTCTACCTGATGAGCCGCGGGCTTTCGGAGGAAGCGGCAATCGCGATGGTGGTGAACGGGTTTATCGAGCCCATCGCCAAGGAGCTTCCGCTGGAGTACGCCATCGAGTTGAACCGCTTGATCCAACTTGAGATGGAAGGCTCGGTCGGCTAGCGTACCGAAGCTGTACAGAAGTCGCTGTAACCGGACGGGCTCCCCACAAGGAGCCTGTCCTTTTCTAAGTTTGCATAAAGAAGGACGGTAGATGAGTACCAACGTGGCACCGGACATACTGAAAAACAGGGGCGTGAGCGCCGAGGGCGTGGAAGCCCTCTCGAAGTTCAAGAGCGAGCCGGGCTGGCTCACGGAGAAGCGCCTCGCAGCCTGGCGGAACTACGAGAAGCTGCCGATGCCGACGATGCGCGACGAAGCCTGGCGCTACACCGACATCTCGGACGTGAGCCCCGAAGATTTCGTGCCCTACGTCCCGAGCCCGGACGTCGAGAGTGAGGAAGAGCTACCCGAAGCCGTCCAGAAGCTCATAAAAGAAGGCGAAGAGAACTCGGCGCTGCTCGTGCAGCACAACTCCGAAACGAGCTTTCTGCGGATGGACGAGGAACTCCGCAAAAAGGGTGTAGTCCTTACGGATCTCCACACCGCGCTTGCCGAGCACGAGGAGATCCTCAAGGAGAAGCTCTTCGGGCTCGTCCCCGAGGATTACGACAAGTTCGCGGCGCTCTCTGCGGCGGCGTATGCCGGCGGGACGTTTTTGTACGTGCCGCGGGGGGTCGAGGTTGAGGTGCCGATCCAGAGCTACCGCTGGCTAGATACCGGCGAGGGACTTTCGACGATGCCCCGGACGCTCGTCGTGGTCGAGGAGGGCGCGTCGGTAACGTACATCGACGAGTACGCCTCCGACGGGACCGAGGACGACGAGCCGACGTTCTCCAACGGGGCGGTCGAGCTCTACGTGGCTCAGAACGCGAACCTGCGGTATGTGTCGCTCCAGAACTGGGGCCGGAACGTGCTGCACTTCAGCACCATCCGCAGCGAGGCGGGTAGGGACGCCTCGATCAAGAGCCTCGTCGTCTCTCTGGGCAGCCAGCTCTCCCGGACAAACGTGGACGCCGGGCTGGCCGTCGATGGCAGCGAGTCGGAGATGCTCGGCCTGTACTTCGCCGACTCGAACCAGGTCCTGGATCACTACACCCTCCAAGACCACCTCGCACCGAACGCCTACTCGGACCTGCTCTACAAGGGCGCTCTCAGGGATGAGTCGCTCGCGGTCTTCTCGGGACTTATACGGGTAGAGCCTGGGGCGCAGAAGACTGACGCCTACCAGACGAACCGGAACCTGATCCTGGGCACCGACGATGCGATGGCCGTCTCCCTTCCACGCCTGGAGATCCAGGCCGACGACGTGAAGTGCTCCCACGGCTCGACCACCGGACAGGTCGATGAGGTCGAACTCTTCTACCTCATGAGCCGCGGCATCCCCCGCTCGGAAGCCGAGAAGCTCGTAGTCTTCGGCTTCTTCGGCGAGGTGACCAGCCGCGTACCGCTCCGGGGCGTAAAAGAGAAGCTCGACCGGGCCATAGAAGCCAAGATAGGGCTCGGCTTCGACCGGCGCGCCGCCTAGAGCTAGAGCGTATGCCGGAGTCTTACACAGAATTCCACAAAATAGCCGCAACGGACGAGGTCGCCCTCGGTGAGGTAAAGGACTACCAGGTCGAGGGGCGGCCCGTCGCGCTGTGCAACGTGGACGGGGAGTTCTACGCGTTCGAGAACGTCTGCACCCACCAGGTCGCCACGTTAAGCGAGGGAGAATTGGAGGGAAACCAGGTCAAGTGCCCCCTCCACGGCGCGAAGTTCGACGTGAAAAGCGGCAAGGCGCTCTCCCTCCCCGCCGTAAAGCCCGTCCCGACCCACGAGGTAAAAGTCGAGGACGGTGAAGTCTACGTCGCCCTCAACCCGAACCGCGTAAAGATCGGCGGCCGGGGACGTAGACGCAGGTAACTCCGCCTCTTCATTACCGGCGGATGAAGCCGCCTTCGGAGTGTATAGTCTGACCTGTAATCCAGGCCGCCTCGTCGCTCGCCAGGAACGCTATGAGCCTCGCCGCATCCTCCGGCTTCCCGATGCGTCCGGTGGGAAACTTTTTTACGAGTTCACTGCGCAACTCCTCATCCATCCAGCCGGTGTCGGTTGGGCCAGGGTTTACAGCATTAACCGTGATGCCCTTGTGTCCGACTTCGGCAGCGAGTGTCGTGGTGAACGCTTCTATCGCGCCTTTGGTAGCGGCGTAGGATAGCTCACCTACCATCGGTCCGAGCGATGGTCCAGAGGCGAGGTTGATGATCCTGCCGGACTCTCCGGTATATCGCCGGGCGAAACCGGCAGCGAGGAGGGCGGCGGCCCGCAAATTTACGGCGTAGTGGGCGTCGAGGGTGGCGGCGTCCAGGTTTTCGTACCCGTCATTCTCCGAGTGGGTAGCGTTGTTGACCAGGATCGAGAGCGATCCCAGGCTTTTCTCAGCGGCGTCTAACACTTCCTCTGGCGACTCCGGTAGGGAGAGGTCAGCTTCGAGACTTTCGGCCCGGACGTCGGTTTCGCGCAACTCTCTCAGGAGTGCTTCCGGTCCCTCGTCGTCGGAATCCCACGGCATGGATTGGTCGTAGGGTTTGTAGTAGGTGAAAAAGACGTCCGCGCCGGCCTCGACGAGCGCCCGGCAGATGGCGGCCCCGATGCCGATCCTGCGTCCGGCGCCGGTTACGAGCGCTACCCTTCCGTAGAGTGGTTTTACGGGTTGCGTGCTCGCTACTCCTCCAAGACCCAGGTGTCTTTGATCTTGCCGCCGCTGGAGACGTTGACCAGGCGGCTGCCGGGGGCGGCGACGCGGGTCATGGCTCCGGGGACGACTTCTACGGTATCCTGGTCGTAGGAGATTGCGTGGACCCGGTAGTCGGCGTAAGAATCACGCAGGGTAAACCCTCCGTCGGTGGTCTCGCAGAGTACATGGGTCGAGAAGTCCAAAGGCTCCTGGGCGACGAACTCTACGGGGTTCTCCTCGACGCCCCGGCGGAACTCCTCGATAGCTTCCCGGGTTTCTTCTGGGGAAATTAAAACTCCTTTGCCACCCCAGCCGCCGCGGCTCTTTATGACCAGCTTGTCGAAGTTCTCCATTACGTAGCGGCGGTCCTCCTCGACGGCCAGCGAGTAGGTCCCGAGGTTCTCTATCATGGGCTCTTCGCCGAGGTAACGTCGGATCATCTCCGGCACGAACGGATAGACTCCCTTGTCGTCGGCGAGGTCCACGTTCGGAGGGAATACCGCCTGCACCCGGCCGGCGGCCTGGGCCTGGGCGAGATCTGGCAGGGTATCGTAGATGCGGCCGTCTTCGATGCGCTCGTAGATCACGTCTATCCGCCCGCCGGTCGGCTTGTAGACGAGGTAGCCTTCCGTATCCATTTCTAACTCGTGGCGCTCGGCGACGATGCCACCCATATCGCGGGCGAGTATGTGGTGGTCGAGGTAGTACTGGTCGTGGGGCCCGGTAGAGAGGATCGCCAGTTGCGGTTCGGCGGCCGCCGAAGCCCCGCGCAGGGCGTCACCGAAACGCGGGAGCAGGCCGTCGAGCGGCCGGATCGCAAGCTCCACGTAAGACTCCGGCAGTACCTCCCGGGACATCTTGCGCAGGAAACTCATCGGCACGAGACCGACCGGCATCTTCACGTTGTCTTCTATGAACATGTACCGCCACCCGCCACTAGAATCTTCTACGGCGACCAGGTCTAGTCCCATCTGCCGGGCGGGCACCTCCCCGAAGCGGGTCGGGACGGCGGGGTCGTAGAGCGTGCTGGACTTTATAACCTCATCCGGGACTATCTCCTCGGTGCCAGCTTCGACCCTGCGGAGGAACTCGTTTATGGCCCTCACCCGCTGAGCGACACCCTCTTCGATAGCCCGCCAATCGGCCGCGGGTACGATGCGCGGGATCCGGTCTATCGGGTGAGTCTTGTCCTCTTCTTCCAGACCAAAGCTCCGCTGCTCGTCGAGCATGTGCTCTCTCGCCCGGTCGTTGCGCCTCTCCCACTCCTCCGGGCCGATACGCTCCAGCTCTCCGAGTACCGCGCCGTAGACCGGATAAGGTCGTCCGTCGGCATCGAAGACCTCGTTCGGACCTGACAGGCTCCGCTCAAACTTTATAGACTTGATCATAGCCCCTCCTTCTCCACTCGACCTTTGTGGAGAACTATACGGCCCGGCTCTCTCCGGCGCTTTGGCCGGCGGGCCATACATCCTGCTCGCTACCCGGACGGCACGATTCCGCAGGCGGCGAAGATACCAATGTTTGCGACCTCATCCGAGGTCGTGGAGTGTATACATCATTGCATACCCAGAGATTCATAACTAAAGGATTCGAGCCCAGCTTCTAGGAAAAAAGTTTCGACCTGCTCTTTCCGGAAGCCGAGCCAGACGTCGGCGTGCTCGGCGTGCATCCACCCGAAAGAGTGCTCGACCGCGTCCACGAGCGCCACCGTCCCGCCGGGCTTCACGACGCGGGCCATCTCTCCTACCATCGCGGCGGGGTCTTCGGCGTGGTGGAGGACCATATTGGCGCAGGCGGCGTCTACCGAGGAGCTTTCCAGCGGCAGGTCGTAGATTTCACCTACCAGGAGGTCCACATTGCCGATGCCCAGAGCGCTCAGGTTCTCTCGCGCCACGCCGAGCATCGCCTCCGAGTTATCCACGGCGAGTACCCGGCCGACCCGCGGGGCGAGTCCGGCGGCGACAAAGCCCGTGCCGGTGCCAACGTCGGCCACCATCGCGCCCGCTCCTATGCGCGAGACCTCGGCCAACTTCTGGATCACCCGCTCGTCGTAGTAGTCGAGGCGTATCGTGTCCCAGTCAGCCGCGACCCGCTCGAAAAAAGCCTGCACTTCTCTAGCTTTCACGTCCGTACATCCCTCTAAGTATCTTTCGGCAGGAACCCTGCTCTCAGGCTACCACGCCCGGAACCGTAACCTACGTACGAGACTCTCCGGTGGACGAGCATCGTTTGCCGGAGGGTAGGTAGTTTGCACCAGACTATGGTGCGTCACCTCTATCAATCTTGCCTGCCCCGGGTAGCAGTCCTACCGCCCGCAGGGCGTCCCTGGTGGTCCGGTAGTTCAGGTTCTTGCCAAACCGCTCGCCCCAGTCAGCCTTCTCTACCCGCCGGCTGACCGGCAGCTTCATACCGGCGAACAGGACCTCGACCCCGCGGGAGCGGTAGTCGGAGATAAGTCGTTCCAGACCTTCTACGGCCGTCACGTCTATGCTGTTGACGCCCCGGCAGTTGATAACTATCCACCGCAGGTACGGTTTCTCGGGCACCTTTGAGATCAGCCACTCCTCCAGGAAAGATATATTGGCGAAGTAGAGATCCGCCTCGAATCGGGCTATCAAGGCTTCCGGGTAGGTCCGCGCTTCCGGAAAGCGCTTGAGGTCCAGATAAGCATCTTCTTCCGGTACGTATCCCAGCTCGGTTATGTCCGGGTAGGCGGTGCGCCGGACGAACGCGAGCAGGGCGAACGCGACACCGGCGAGGATGCCCTGTTCGATGCCCACGAACAGCGTTACGGCGAACGTCACCACGAGTGCTATCCCGTCGAGGCGCCGGATCTCAAACACCCGGCGGACTTCCCGGAGGTCGATCAAACCGTACACCGCCGTTACGATGACCGCCGCCAGCGCGGCGTCTGGCAGGTAGCGGAACAGCGGAGTCAGAAATAACAGAATGACGATCACGAGGAGCGCGGCCGCAAGCTGCGAGAGCTGTGTGCGGGCTCCCGAGCGGTGGTTGACGGCTATGCGCGAGAGCGAGCCGGCCACCGGAAAGCCCGAGAAAAACGCCGCGGAGATGTTAGCCAGACCCACCGCCCGCAACTCGCCGTTGGAGCTTATCTTGTAGTTATCTCTGGTAGCTATCTCCCGGGCGGCCGAGATCGAGGAGACAAACCCGACGAAAGCTACTATCAGGGCCGCAGATAATAGATTTCGGATCGCGCTCAAGTCCAGAGGCGGTAGAGAGAAGGCTGGAAGCCCCGGCGGCACCGAGCCCACGATCTCAACCCCCCGCTGGTTCAGGCCGAGGGCGTAGACGGCGAGTGTGCTTCCGACCACCACGACTAGCGGACCGGGGATGCGGGGGAGCACCTTCGAGAAAGTTGCCAGCACCACGACGCTGACCAGGCCGACCGCCAGGGTTACAAGGTTTACTTCGCTGATATTCCGGGCGATGCCGGACATCGTGCTCACGGCCGAGCCGTGGGAGGAGACCGGTATCCCGAGCAGGTTCCCTACCTGGCTGAGCATGATCAGGACTGCCGAAGCGTATATGAAACCGCTCATAACCGGGTGTGAGATGAAGTTGGTAATAAACCCCATCCGTAAGAGGCCCATCGCAAGCTGCAAAGCGCCGACCATGAGCGCCAGGAGCAATACCAGAGAGACGTACCGCCCGGAGCCCGGCGCGGCCAGTGCCGAGACGGAGGTAAAGGTGAGCAGGGACGTGATCGCGAAGGGTCCCACTGGCAGATGCCGGGAGGTCCCGAACAGGGCGTACACGATAGCCGGGACGGCGGAGGCATACAGACCGTACCTGGGAGGCAACCCGGCGAGCAGGGCGTAGGCCATACCCTGCGGCACCAGCACGGCGGTAAGAACCACAGCCGCCAGCAGGTCACCCGGCAGGTCACCACGATGGTAGTTCCGGAGCCAACCGTAAGCCGGGACTACTTTCTCCAGAGAAGTCACACCCGCTTTATACACCCTGGCCCACCGCGGTGGGCCGCCGGAGGACCGGCGTTGTAAGGTCCGGTTTCGGGTACCATGACCCGGCACCACCCGGCCCGAACGACCTTCGCGAAGGAGCGTTATCCGTGCAATCCGCCAAGCCCTCTGAAAAACACTACGACATGATCATCCAGGGACAGCAGCCGCTCAACCTGGAGTCGCCTCCGGAAGCGCTGCGGCAGAGTTTCGAGACGCCGGCGGAGCTTTTCTACGTTCGCAACCACGGCACCATGCCACAGGTCGACACGGACTCCTACCAGCTCCCGGTCTCGGGCCTGGTGGAGCGTCCGCTCGAACTTTCTCTGGAAGATCTAAAAAACGATTTCCCGGCACAGACCGTCTCAGCCACCCTGCAGTGTGCCGGCAACCGGAGAGCGGGGCTTATGGAGGTACGCGACGTTCCGGGCGAAACTCCCTGGGGAGTCGGGGCCATCGGCAATGCCCGGTGGACCGGCGTCTCCTTGCGGGAGGTCTTGCTGGCGGCCGGCGTAGAGAGCGGAGCCGGACACGTAGCCTTCGGCGGGCTGGATGAGATCGAACAGGGCTGGAGTCCGAACTACGGTAGCTCTATTCCGCTCGCAAAGGCCCTGAACCAAGAGGTCCTGCTAGCTTACGAGATGAACGGCGAGCCCCTCCGCCCGGAACACGGTTTTCCCCTGCGGGCCGTAGTGCCCGGATACATAGGAGCCCGCAGCGTCAAGTGGCTCTCCGGTATTTCGGTCCGGGACACACCCTCGGACAACTACTTCCAGGCCCGCGAGTACCGGCTCTTCCCACCCTACCTGACCGAGGAGCCCGACGATGCCTCGGAAGGCTTCGCCCTGGGTGAGATCTCCGTGAACGCCGTTATCTGCGAACCGTCCGACGGAGCGCAGGTCCGGGCAGGCGCCGTCACCGTCCGGGGCTACGCCATAGCGGGCACCGGGCGGAGCATCCAGCGAGTAGACCTCTCCGCCGACGGTGGACTCACGTGGGTAGGAGCGGAACTATCTGCCGGCAGCGAAAAAGATCCCTGGGCCTGGCGTTTCTGGGAAGTCCGGCTGGAGTTGAATCCCGGCGAGCACCAGCTCTCCGTCCGGGCGCTAGACTCCGCCGCCGATACCCAGCCGCGAGACGCCGGCAGTATCTGGAACGTAAAAGGCTACGTCAACAACGCCTGGCATGAAACGCGGGTAACCGCCCAGTAATTACGGCCGCAGGCGAGTCTAGCAGCCGGTCGGCGTTTTAGCTTGTCAGCACTTCAGTCAGCATTTCAGGATTTTGCTGACTGGCTGACGAGCCACCGGAGGCGGCGGGCTGACCGCCTGACTAGCTGATGAGGCTTCAGAGAAGCTCCCCTTTCGCTACCATCTGCACCTTACCGCCGACGGAGACGGTTATCCCCTCTCCCTCCTTTTCCGCACGCAGGTACAGTAGCGAGGGACGGCCCATCTCATACCCCTGCTCGACCCGAACGTCAACGGGTCCGGGACCGAAGTACTCTTGCTCTACCAGATAGGCGGCGAGACAGCCGTTGGCGCTGCCGGTAGCCGGGTCTTCGGGGACACCGTAATAGTCGGCGAAAAAGCGGGCGGCGAGGTGGTTGTCCTTCTCGTGCGCCTCGGGAGCGTAGACGAGAAGGCCCTTTGCCGTTGTACGTTCCACAAGCTTGTAATACTCGGCGAGGTCTACCCGGCAGTGGATAAGCGCGTCGAGGTTCCTTAGCGGCACCACGATGGTCGGCAGGCCCGTCGAGACCTCCTGCACGGGGTAGCGGGCGTCTATCTCGTCTTTCCGGAGGCCGAGCACTCGGGAAAGCTCCGCGGCGTCGAGGGTCTCCCCAAAGTTCGGGGGTAGCTGTCGCATCCAGAGGGTGTCCGCGACGGTTACGGGGATGCTGCCCGCCTTCAGGTCGAGCGTCACGTCCTCCGGGAAGCCCGGAACCTCGCGGGCTATCACATACGCGGTTCCGAGCGTCGGGTGACCGGCGAACGGCACCTCTTCTCTCGGGGTGAAGATGCGGACGTCGTAGCCTCCACCTTCTCCCAGACTTTCGGAGAGAATAAAAGTAGTCTCCGAGAAGCCGAACTCCGCGGCTATCCGCTGCATCTGTTCGCCGGAGAGGCTACCGGCGTCCCGGACTACGGCAAGCTGGTTTCCCGCGTAGCGCTCTTCGGCAAAGACGTCTACTATGTAGAAAGTATAGTTTTGCATGTCCTCTCTGGTGTGATCTGGATCAAATTAGTGTACACTCAGCGTTATGGTCGTGTTCCGCTATGGACAAGAGCATTACGAGGCTGGCGAATACGTCCGCCGCGGGGATGCCACTCCGGGTGACAACCTCGACCCGGTGGTCCGCATTGTAGAAGACCTCGGCACGATAGAAGTTCCGTGCGGCAAGGTAGACTGCCGGAGCAATTGCTTAGAGTATCTGGTGCAGGCGGCCCGCCGGTCTGAGAGCTACCCGCTCGCGGACTGCAAGATCAAACCTCTCGTCAACATTATCTAACCGGACTCTCTAACCTTCTTCGTACGGATAGTCTTCGCCCGACCACTTCTGGGAGGACGGACGGTTGCCGGAGTAGAGCCGGAGCAGGAAGTCGCCGCCGAGGGGAGCCAGGAAAAGACCGGCGAGGCCGGCCGGTAGTAGCTCGCGGGCAAAGGTCCAGGCGACGAGAACCGGGGTACCGGGGGCAAAGTTTGAGCTCCGGATCAGGGCCAGTGGGTCGAGGACGCCGCCGGAGGGCAGCAGGCCCGTGATGTACGCTCCAAGGACGAAGAGGGTCGATATAAAGCCCATAAGGAAGGCGAACCCGAGGCTCACGCCGAGCGCCAGGCCGAGCGAAGTAGCCGGCGGTTCGGCATAGGAACCGGCCCGGAATGCACCGGCTCCCCGGCGGACGAGGAGCCACAGCCCGATCAAAAGTCCCCCGATAACGCCCCCGAGCAACCCGGAGAGCATGTATACGCTAGCCAGCACGGTCAGATTCCCCTCTGAGGTGTTTCCCTCCTGGAGGATGAGCAGTATAAACGGCTCCGGAAAAAGCGACTTTATAAACATAAAGCCGATCCCATACCCTACGCTTATGGTCAGTAACCTGGTAAACACCTCTAGCCCTCTTTCGCCGGGTCGGAAAGGCCTGTAGCAAGAGACCACTCGGGTACTGCTAAAAATCGGGTGTGAGCCTCTAAATTCATGTAGTTAAATATATCCTCGCGAACGCCCGGCGTCAGCAACAAGTTTCACCGGGCGCCAGCGAGAATGTTCATATGCGGCGGGACTACTCTACGCCACCGCCGCCGGAGTCCGTCTCCGGCTCCTCGACCCAGACGGTTTTAACGTTCACGAACTCGTGGATGCCATAGTGGGAGAGCTCCCGGCCGTAGCCGGAGTCCTTTACACCGCCGAACGGTACCTCGGGTGTGGACTCGACCATGCGGTTAATGTAGACCATACCGGCGTCGAGCTCGTTCACGAAGCGTCTCCGTTCGGACTCGTCGGTGGTCCAGGCGCTCGCGCCGAGCCCGAAGTCCGTGTCGTTGGCGAGGGAGATCGCCTCGTCGAGGTCCCGGACCCGGAAAAAAGAGGCGACGGGGCCGAAGATCTCCTCGCGGTAGACCGGCGCGTCCGTCGGGACGTCGGTTACCACGGTCGGCAGGTAGAAGTTACCCGGCAGATCCGGCCGCTCGCCGCCAACGAGGACGCGGGCGCCGGACTCTACCAGACGCTTTACCTGATCCTCGACCTCCTCCAGGATGGAGGGCATGGCGAGCGGGCCTACCTGGGTATCCTCGTCCATCGGGTCCCCGACCTTTAAAGCACCCATTTTCTCGGTATAGCGGCGCTCAAACTCGTCGGCTATCTCCTCGGCGACGATGATCCTCTTGGCGTTGATGCACGACTGGCCGTTGTTCAAAGTCCGGGAGGTGACAGCGTTCTCGACCGCCGCGTCGAGGTCCGCCGACGACATCACGACGAACGGGTCGCTACCGCCAAGCTCCAGGACGCTCTTTTTAATATTCTGGCTGGCCTGGCTGCCGACCTGCTGGCCGGCCGGGGTGCTGCCGGTAAGGGTCGTCGCCTTTACCCGCGGGTCGTCCAAGATGTCCGGTATCTGACTCGAACTGACGAGGAGCGTCTGGAAAGCGCCCTCCGGAAAGCCCGCCCGGTGCAGAACGTCCTCTATAGCCAGGGCGCACTGCGGCACGTTTGAGGCGTGTTTAAGAAGGCCGACGTTCCCGGCCATGAGCGTCGGGGCCGCGAAGCGGAACGCCTGCCAGTACGGGAAGTTCCACGGCATGATCGCCAGTACTGGCCCTATCGGCTGGTAGCGGACGAATGCTTTCTCTATCTCGGCCGGCTCGTCGGCCAGGAATCGCTCGGCATTCTCCGCGTAGTAGCGGCAGCCGCGGGCACACTTGACCGCCTCGCCTTTGGCGGAGACAAACGTCTTGCCCATCTCAAGCGTCGCCAGCCGCCCGAGTTCCTCCTGCTCCTCTTCGAGTATCTCCGCCGCCCGCGTCATCCAGCGCGCCCGGTCGGCGAACGAGGTATTTCTGTACTCTCGGAAAGCGTCGGCGGCGAGTTGCAGCTTTTCGGAAACCTGCTCCTCGCTCAGAGTCTCAAACGACTCCAACTCCTCGCCCGTCGCCGGGTTTACCGTAGACATAACCATGTTTAGTGCTCCTCTACCCGTTTTGCATCTGCCTTTCAGGTGAGATCATACCCCTTATCGAGGGGCTAAAATCGGGAAGCTCGCTACTAAGTAGCTCCAGACTAGCGATTTGCAATGCGAAGTACGATATGGTAACCTCCGTGGATTCGTAATGCTTCATGCTTCTCCGGGACTTCGGTGGAGCGATCACGGAAGGAGATCAGGTTGGAGCGGCGACTTTCGTCTCAGATCGGGGTGGTGTTTTATGTTTCGGTCGTCATTTCGGTAGCGTTTGTCCTTTGGGGGGTCTTGTTCAACGACAATCTCTCCGCGGTTACCTCATCCGTACTGGGTTACACGCTATCTAACTTCGGCTGGCTCTACCTGATAGCGACCACGCTGTTTCTGGTATTCGCGTTCTACCTGGCTTTCAGCCGCTTCGGGAATATCCGGCTCGGCAAGGACGACGAACGGCCGGAGTTCGGGCGGCTGTCCTGGTTCGCGATGCTGTTCGCCGCCGGGATGGGCATCGGTCTGGTCTTTTGGGGGGTGGGCGAGCCGGTATCCCACCTCGCTACACCTCCTTACGGGATGGCGGAGCCGGAGAGCGCGGAGGCTGCCCGGCTGTCGATGCGCTACTCGTTCTTCCACTGGGGGCTGCACCCGTGGGCGGTGTACGCCGTGGTCGCCCTCGCCCTGGCGTACTTCAACTTCCGGCGCGAGCAGGGCGGGCTTATAAGCTCCGTCTTCCGGCCGCTGCTCGGAGACCGGGTGGACGGACCCATCGGGAAGGCCATAGATATACTGGCGATCCTCGCCACTCTGTTCGGCGTCGCCGTCTCGCTGGGGCTGGGCGCGTTGCAGGTCAACAGCGGGCTGAACTACCTCTTTGAGGTACCCAACAGCGCCGTGGTGCAGATCATTATCATAGCCATCATAACGGTGTGCTTTATGATCTCGGCGATCACGGGCATCGGCAAGGGTATCCGTTACCTGAGCAACATCAACATGGTTCTGGCCGGCTGCCTGCTGCTCTTCGTGTTCATACTCGGGCCGACGGTGTTCATAATCAACACCTTTACCCAGGTTACCGGGAGCTACATAGCCTCCGTTATACCGATGAGCTTCCAGCAGAACGTGTTCGACTCCGATAGCGCCTGGGCGAAAAACTGGACGCTCTTCTACTGGGCGACCTGGATCGCCTGGAGCCCGTTTGTCGGGGCGTTTATCGCCCGCATCTCGCGGGGACGTACGATCCGGGAGTTCGTCATCGCCGTGTTGCTCGTGCCGAGCGCGGTGAGCTTCTTCTGGTTCTCGGCCCTCGGGGGCACCGCGCTCAACCTGGTCCGCAACGGCGGCACGGAGATAACCACGGCCGTTCAGGACAACGTGGCGACGGCGCTGTTCGTGACCTTCGACCAGCTCCCGCTGGGGATCATCACCTCGCTGATCGCCATTTTCCTGGTGAGCATCTTCTTTATTACCTCGGCGGACTCGGCGTCTTTCGTTCTAGGCAGCATGTCCACGGGCGGTGTCCTCAACCCGAAAACGGCGGTCAAGCTCACCTGGGGAGCCATCATAGCCTCGTTCGCAGCGGTTCTGCTCCTGGCCGGCGGGCTCGACGCCCTGCAGAAAGTAGCCATCATAGCCGCCATACCGTTCGCGGTCGTTATGATCGCCATGTGCTTCTCCCTGTACCTGGGGCTCTCCGAAGAGGTCCAGCAAGAGAGCGCGGAGGACTCGAAGCGGGCCTCCGACGACATCCGGGGTCGGCTGGCTAACAAGGCCCGGAATGCCCGCCAGACCAATCCTGAAGGGTAAACACCGCATGTATTCCGTACACAAGAGGTTTTTGCTGCTGGCTACTTTCCTCGGCGGGCTGGCGCTCCTCGCCGGAGGCTGCGGCGCAGGCGGTAGCGGCGAAGGTAGCAATGGTGGAGGAAGTGGCGGCGCGTACGGGGGGCAGGTCATCTCCGAGAAGTTTAATTTGGGCGGTCCGCAGGACACGGCCCGCCTGGCCGTTGGCTCCAAAAACTTCACAGAGCAGCAGATACTCGGGGAGATCACGGTCCAGGCCCTGGAAGAGGCCGGCGCGGAGGTCGCCGCCGACCGCACCGGCCTCGGCGGTACGGAGGCCGTCCGCCAGGCGCTCGTTACCGGAGACATAGACCTCTACTGGGAGTACACCGGTACCGGATGGTTGATCCACCTCGCACAGCCGGACCCGATACAGAACGCTCAAGAACAATACGAAGCCGTCGCCGAGCAGGACCTGAGCGAGAACAATATAAAGTGGCTGCCGCCCGCGCCGGCCAATAACACCTACGTCCTGGCCGCGAGCGGGGAGACCGCCGAAGATCTCGGCGTGCAGACTATCTCCGATCTCCAGCAGCTTGTAGAGCAGCGCCCCGAGGAAGCCACCTTGTGCGCCGGTCCTGAGTTCTCCGACAGGGCCGACGGACTGCCGGGCCTCGAAGAGCACTACGGTTTCGAGTTCCCGGACGCAAACGTGTTCGTGCTGCCGGAGGGTACGGTTTATGAAGCCGTCGCAAGAGGAGAGAAGTGCAACTTCGGCTCGGTGTTCAAGACTAACGGCCGCGTCACGGACTTCGACCTGACACTTCTGGAAGACGACGAAAATTTCTTCGCCCACTACAACCCGTCGCTCACCATGCGCCAGGAGACGCTGGAGCGTTACCCGCAACTCGCGGAGCTTTTCGCCCCGATCTCCGAGAAGCTCGATACCGAGACCCTGCGAGAGTTGAGCTCCGCCGCCCAGTCCGAGGATAGTTCTATAGAAACCATCGCCGAACGGTGGCTCAGAGAGAACGGCTTTATAGAGTAACCAGAGAAGGTCAAAGCCGTGGAGCTTTCTTACCGGTTTCAAAAGTTCTAGCGCCTCCCCTCGGCGGAACTCCCGCAAGTAAAGGTTTTAGCGTTTTGAGACGATAACTAGTTGGTATCCGGCTTCAGGCATAAAGACCGCGCGGGGCCGACAGCGGACGTGTCCGGCGGGTAGCGTAAGGAGCCATTCCCGATGAAAAAGGCTGGGGAGGAGGAAACCCTTCGGCTAGACAAACCTCTCATATCCATAGGGGCTCTTCTCTACAGCGTAGGCATCCTGGTACTGCTGGCCGCGGCTAACCTCGGGGTGTCGGACGCAGGAGAGCCAGCGAATATCAACCGGACGGCGGTCAACGCGATCGCGGCGGCAGCAGTTTTCTTAGTGATAACCCTCTACGTTTTTCCCTGGCAGAGGTTCAGTCGCAACCTATTTCTCACGGTCCCGGCGGTCGGCACAGCGGTCATCACCCTCACGGCGTACTTCTCTGGCGGCTGGGACAGCTTCGCTTACATCCTCTATCCGTTCGCAGTGGTTTACTACGCCCTGTGCTTCCCTCCGCGGATGGTCATTCCCGGCGTAGCCACCACCATTCTGGCGGGCGCGGCCCCAATACTCTACGACCCGAACGCCAGAGAACTTACGGAATACTTTTCCACAATGGTTCCCACTTACGTAGCACTCACGGTGGTTTCAGGATACATGGTGCGCCAGGTGGTGCTCGCAGAACGGATTAGCAGGGAACATGAGTCAAAGCTGGAGGGCATGCACCAGCGTCAACAGCAGCTCCTCCGGCAGACTGAGGTGGACGGGCTGACCGGGGTCTCCAACCGCCGGCATCTGGAGAGCAGACTCGGAAAAGAACTACAGCGAAGCCGGATTTCCGGCTCCACCTTCGCGGTGCTGTTTGTAGATATAGACAACTTCAAGCAAGTCAACGATCTCTACGGACACCTCACCGGCGACGAGGCGCTAAAGCTCGTAGCAGAGGTCTTTGAGACCCTCTCCCGAAAAGTCGATACCGTCGCCCGCTACGGCGGTGAAGAGTTCGTTGTTCTCATGCCCGATGCCGGGTCAGAGGAGGCCAGACTACTTTTTGGTCGGATCCTAAGCGAGGTCTCCAGAGCCTCGAAAAAGCGGCTAGGGTTCGAAGTTCGCATGAGCGCCGGGGCCGTAAGCTCCGACTCGAAATCCAATGTCGCAGGACTTCTGGCTCCCGCGGATGCGGCCATGTACGAAGCCAAGCGCAAAGGCAAAAGCAGGGTCTTTATCTCTAAGTCTAGGAGCGGTTGACCAATAAGGGCCGCTTCAACGGTCTTCGCGAGATGTAAAATCCGGTCCGTGACGGACCACGGTGAACAGCAAGTTCCTCCCGCGGAAGCGCGGCGCGTCCTGGAAAAGTTGGCGCGGGCGGAGGGCTTCGACCTGGTCGGGATCACGGGTACCGAACCGCTCAGGGCCGGCGGCGAGCGGTTGAAACAGTGGCAGGAGGCCGGGATGGCGGCCGACATGGGCTACATGCACCGGCCACCGGAGCTACTGGCGGAGCCGCGCCGGCTGCAAAAGAGCGCCCGCAGCGTCGTCTCTTTGGGCGTCTCCTACTACCCCGGCGATCATCCGGAGAATACGGAAGGCGGCGGGCGGGTGGCCCGGTACGCCTGGGGCCGGGACTACCACGAGGTCATAAAAGGTCGGCTGTTCCGGCTCCGCAAGGAGCTTGAGGCGGCGCTCGGGTGCAGGATAAAAGCCCGGGGGTTCACCGACGCGGTGCCGCTTCTGGAGCGGTCGGCCGCCCAGCACGCGGGTTTAGGGTTTTTCGGGCGCAACTCGTGCATCATCAACAAAGATGTAGGGTCTTTCTTCTTTATTGCGGACCTGATCCTGGACCTGGAGTTAGAACCGGATGCCCACGGAACGGGCACCTGCGGGCGTTGCACCCGCTGCATGGCTCGCTGCCCGACCGGCGCCATAAAAGCTCCCGGCGTCGTGGACGCCCGGTTATGTATCTCCTACCTCACCATCGAGAACCGCGGGGAGATACCCCGCGAGCTACGTCCGAAAGTCGGGGACTGGGCCTTCGGCTGCGACGTCTGCCAGGAGGTATGTCCGTACAACAAGCGCAAAGCCCAAAAGAGCCGCTGGCCGGAGTTCAGCGAGGAGTCCGGGGCCGGACCGTACCTGGACATAGTCGAGACGTTAGGCATCCAGGAAGAGGCGGAGTTCGAGAGACGCTTTGCCGGCACGCCGCTGACACGTCCCGGACGGGAGGGTATCCTGCGCAACTGCTGTGTGGCGGCCGGCAACCTGAAGCTCTCCAGCGCGGCTCCGGCGCTCGTCCGGTGTTTGGAGGACCCTTCTCCGCTGGTCCGTGGGCACGCGGCGTGGGCACTCGGGGAGATAAGGGGGCCGGAAGCCTTGTCGGCGCTCGCGGAGGCTTTAGAGTACGAGCAAGACGGGTGGTGCCGGGAGGAGATCCAGCTGGCTTTATCCGGCGGAGAGTCCGGTAGCGCCGGAGACCAAACGGTGGGTTAGAATAGAGCAACGATGGCAAAGCAGACTAATTACTACGAAGTCTTGGGCGTCAGCCGCACGGCCTCCGAGTCCGAGATACGCAACGCCTACCGGCAACTCGCCAAAGAGCGGCATCCGGACCGTCCGGGTGGTAGCGAGAAAGATTTCGCCCTGCTCCAGGAGGCCAACAATACCCTTTCGGACCCCGACCTCCGCCGCCAGCACAACGAGGCGCTAGACCTGGCCCACGCCGCCGACCAACTAGCCGGACTCTCGGACGTAGACTGGAGCCAGCTAGAAGACGAGGTGTCAAACAAACGCCGCGACCGCGACTCCGGCGGAGGTTCCGGAGGAGCCGGTTTCGGCGAGCGTCTGCGCGGCAGGTTTCGGCGTCAGGAAAGTTCCGGTAGCTCCGGAAGAGGCTCGGGCGGTCAGCGTAGCCAGGGGCGAAGCCGAGGACAGGGGCGTAGCCGGGGACGTTACCAGGTCCGGGAGGCCCGCTGGTACGAGCCGCAGGACTTTGACCCGGAACCCATAACCCTAAAAAGCGGGGCCACGGCATTCGGGGCCTCGCTCCTGGCTTTCGTCATAATCGGCCAGCTCGGTCTGTGGGCCGACGGTTACGGCACGCCGGGCATCTTCTCGTTTATGACGGTGCTGTCGCCTTTTATGTTTCTTTTATACACCGCCGCCGGGCTTGTGGCCTCCTACCTCGCCTTCCGGGCCGCCGGGTACGCGGCCGTGGCCCTGGTATTTGTGGCCGGGCTCGTGGTCAACGGCTCGATACCGGATGAGGGAGGGCTGCTAGAAGGTTTCCTGCAAGGCATAACCGTCGGGATAGCCGTTTTGCTGGTCGTGATCTACCTCGGCAACCGCCGCGACGCCCGCAGCCGCCGGTGACCGTCTCCGCCGCCGACCTGCAGTCCTACCTGACCGGCTTCGAGAAGCGTCTCGCCCCGGTCGAGAAAGCCGTGAGCGAAGCCTGGTGGCAACTCTCGACCACCGGCACCGAAGACGCCCAGCAAGAGTTGGTACGGGCCGGCCTTGAGTACAACAAGCTCTTTGCCGACAAAGAGGAGTACGAGAAGGTCCGGGGCTGGTACGAAGAGCGGGAGTCTTTGGAGAGCCCGCTGCTAGCGCGGCAGGTCGAGATCCTCTTCCGGATGTTCGCCGGGGCTCAGGGAGACCCGGAGGACCTGGAGAGACTCGAAAACCTTGAGGCCGAAGCCAACGCCGTCTACAGCAATCACCGCGGCGTCCTCCGCGGAAAAGAGGTCGGGGAGAACGAGGTCCGGGAGATCCTGCGTTCCTCAAGCGACGATGGTCTGCGCCGGGAAGCCTGGGAAGCCTCGAAGACTGTCGGCCGCGAGGTAGAAGGAACCGTGCGGGAGCTCGCCCGGCTGCGGAACCGGCTCGCCCGGGAGGCCGGCTACCCGGACCACTACCACCGCTCGCTGGACCTCCAGGAAATAGACGCCGGAGAGCTTACCCAGATTATGGAAAGGCTGGAATCCGCCACTGACGCGCCATTCCGCGCCCTGAAAAAGGACCTCGACGCCTCGGTCCGGGAGAAGTTCGGTGTGGAAAAGGTAATGCCCTGGCATCTGCCGGACCCATTCTTCCAGGAGCCGCCGGAAGAAGGCGTTGACGTGGACCGCTTTTTCCGGGACAAAGACCTCGAAGCCCTGACCCGTAAGACTTACGACGCGCTGGGGCTCGACACCCGGAGGGTTTTCGCGCGGAGCGACCTCTACGAGAAAGAGGGCAAGAGCCAGCACGCCTTCTGTCTTACGGTCGGCCGGGATTATCCCTACGACGTGCGGGTGCTCGCGAACGTCCGGCCGGACGCTTACTGGGCGGACACGATGCTCCACGAGTTCGGCCACGCCGCCTACGACGCGCACGTAAACCCGAAGCTTCCCTATCTCCTGCGTTCGATTGCCCACATCAATACGACGGAGGCGATTGCGCTGATGATGGGCGCCCTGGCCGGGGACCCGGGCTGGCTATCCTCCGTGGTCGGCGTTCCGGCGGAGGAACTGGATGACGTCCGGGCGGGCCTCGACTACCGCCGCCGGGCCGAGGGCCTGGTCTTTACCCGCTGGGCGCTGGTGATGTTCCACTTCGAGAGGGAGTTCTACGCGAACCCCGACCGCGAGGACTTGAACGACGTGTGGTGGAACCTAGTCGAGAGGCTCCAGCTAGTAGAGCGGCCACCCGGCAGGGACGAGCCGGACTGGGCCGCCAAGCTGCACGTGGCCCTCGCGCCGGTCTACTATCACAACTACGTGCTCGGCCACCTCACCGCCGCCCAACTAAGAAGCTACATAGAAAGCTACATCACCCGCGGACCATTCTACGAGAACGAGGTCGCCGGGCGGTACCTGCAAGAGTCCATCTTCGGCCCCGGCGCCCGCGAGGGCTGGCAGACCACCGTGCTCCGGGCCACCGGAGAGCCGCTAAACCCGGACTACTTCGTTAATACTCTCCGGTAGCGGGCCGGTGTTTAGCCAGCCTTATACTTTACTTAGAAGGACCCAGTATTTCAGAAGATACGCTTAATCTGTTATCTATAGCGACTAACTTGCTGAGCCAATAACGTGCGATTCGCAGAAGCAATTGGAACGTGTTGAAAGGTTATTTGCAGGAGTTTTCATTTGGCTCGGCAAGCCAATTGAGAGCCAATTATGAGCCAATTGCGTACTAATTGCGCTTTTCTTGTGTAAAAAGTTGACGCGGAGCATTGTCTTTGCTCACCCGAGTTCCTGCGTACCAGCGTGCTCCTCTAGTTTTACCAATAACATGCACACGCTCCTCGGTTTTCAACTCTTCCATCAACCTCTTGATCTGACTGCGGGACAGTGAAGGTAATACTTGTGAAAGCTCTTCGAAACGAGCTCCTTCTTTGTTGTCTCTAATGTGTTTGAAGAGTAGTTCCTTGTTAGTCTCCTTATCTAACCCGCGCTTACGCGTATACTCACCTTTCTCACCAAGCGACGTGTAGAAGCGCCGAGAAAGGAAGTGTTTTCTATTCTTTCCACGTCCTTGAGATTCTATGACTCCGAGATTTAGTAGCTTTGGCAGACAATTTTGCAAGTCCGGCGGTATGTCCTGCTCTCGGTGTATAAAGTCCACCAACAAGAAGTCTTGTGTAGAGAAAGCAGAGAGTGTCTCTTGGCCGATTTCCTGAAAGAATCGAAGAAATCTTTGGTCCTGTACTTCGCCATACAGAGTTAGAAATACTTCATAATTATCGGTACGAGAGAAGTCCGGTCTTGGCTTGCTTTCTCTAATGCTCCTCTCGAACATCAGTCGCGTCCCCTGGCCGGAGCGTTCGACTAGACCACATTTAGCGAACACCTCGGCAATGCGACGGTTGCGCGGCGCTTGTTTCCAAAGGATGTTCTCTGGGGTTACCCCGGGGGTTAGGCCACCAGGACTAACAATTTCCAGTTTAGAGGGGAATTGCCTTACAAAGGTGGAGCCGCCGAGACGGTAGTCACGGTGGGAAACCGCATTGAGCAGTGCCTCTCGTACAACTCTACGGTCAAAGGTTGGTATGTCCCCAATGAAAAGATTATCTTGGTAATGATAAATTTCGTTACGAAGATTTATAACTTCCCATAACTTCTCGTCGAAGAGAAAGAAGCCCTCACGGAACTCACTACGCTGCTGGTAGGGTACAGATGCTTCACTCGAACGGTATTCGAAGATCAACTCAGACTGCGGCAAGTACTTCCCTAAAGCTTTCCGAGTACCGAGCAGGATAAGTGCAGCGTAAGTCAATTCTCCATCGACTAAAAGCTCCGTGTCAACTAATAGCTGTTCTGTACTTAGATTGTACAAAGCTTCGTTATTCGACTTACGTATCCACATTTCTCGCATGCTCTCTACGGCACGTGAGTCAAGGTCGCCGAGTGTTGCTTTCCTACAGGTTTCTGCCGAGTAGTCAGGACCTGCTTCGTTGAAGATTCTACTGAGCATGTCTGGCGTCATGGGAACTAAGTCTTCGCCTGCGCGCATCAAGTATGCACCTGCGTAAGCTATGGGTGTTCCTATCGGACGAGATGGCACCTCAAGCACTAGCACCCTCCCGTCGGGATGGTTAAGGGTGAGAACTTCGATACGTAGCCTCAGCTTTTCGACCAGCTTGGCTTTAATGGTGTTCAATTCGCTGAAGGCTTTAGTACCAACTACACGACGTGGCTTCCTGTCTGTAACACCGAGGACTATTTTTCCACCCCCCTCGTTCGCTAGAGCAGAACAGTATTTGACTAACTTTTCAGAGTCGTACTGATTCTTTGCCTCTTTGAACTCGAGATGCTCATTTTCAATACTGCGCATCCAGTCTTCAAGTTGTTCTATGGAAACGCTCAATGTAATCGGTCACCTCCATAAACAGTATAACCGGCAGTCGAATAGCATCCATAACCTTGTTAGAAGCTCGACCAAAACAATTACTGCAAAAACTGTAATTAGTCCTTCGTGCAGGACCGGGACCTTCCTACTAATATTGTCGGGTGCGTTCCGGGATCGACGACGAGGGGCTTTGAAGGACCGTAAACTTACACCAGTAAAGCCTTCTCTGCGTTTCCGGGAGCACCTCGGGGCTTTGTTGCTTTTTGCGGTGCTGACGACGGTCTTTACCTGGCCGCTGGTCTTGAACCTCGACCGGGTAAACGGGGCGGGGGACCCGGCGGTCATGGTGTGGAGTATGGCCTGGATCTCCCACGCCATCTTTACCGAGCCCGCCACCCTCTACGGCGCTAACTTCTTTTACCCGACCCCCGACGCCCTCGCCTACACCGACCTCCTGCTCCCGAGCGCCCTGTTTACCGCACCTTTCTACTTCATTACCGGCAACGCGCTCCTCGGTTTTAGCATTGTCCTTTTCCTGACCTTTGTCCTCTCCGGCTACACGACCTTCCTGCTCTCTCACCGCCTCCTTACCCGTAGCGGACGGGGCACGGCCGTATACCGCTATGCCCTGCCGGCCGCGCTGTTCGCCGGGGCCGTCTACGCCTTCTCGCCGTATAGGCTCGCCCACATCACCCAGCTAAACTCGATGACCACGTACTTCCTGCCCCTGATATTGCTGTTTCTCCACCGCTACCTCGAAGATGGGCGGCGCCCCCGGGACCTCTTTTTCGCCGGTCTCTTTTTTACCCTGAACGCCCTTTCGGGGCTCTACTACGGCGTCTTTGCCGCGCTGATGATGGCGGCGTTCTACGCGATCTGGCACCTCGTCCATCGCGAGCCGCCCCGGCTGAAAGACTTTGCTTACGGAGCCCCGATCTTCGCCATCTTTGGAGTGGTACTGGCCTTGTTGCTCGGGCCGTACCTGGCGCTCTCCGGGGCCGACGACCACAGCCGGAGCCTCGCGACCGTCGTTGGCGGGTCTGTCATACCGCAAGCTCTTCTGGCTTCTCCCCCCGAAAGCTGGCTTCTGGGCTGGACCCCGGAGGCTCTCAACATCACCAACGAGGACGGCAAGCCGATGTACGAGCTTACCCTCTACCCGGGCCTCGCCGCCGCGGGGCTCGCGGTCTACGGCTTTCTCCGGCGCTCCCGGCACGCCTCCGGACGCTCTTCCGCCCCGGTCCTGTACGTCCTTTTAGGGCTCGCAATACTGATCTTCTCCTTCGGTCCTCAATTGCGGCTCGACGGACTGCACGTGCCCCTCCCCTACTACCCTATCTACGAGTACATCCCCGGCTTCGGCAGCCTCCGGGTCCCGGCACGGATGTGGTCCATCGTGATGCTGTGTGTCGCCGTCCTCGCGGCTCTCGGGATGCAAACGCTTCTGCAACAACTCCGGGGAAAGAAAGCCGCGGCAGCCCTCGCGGCGCTCTCCGTGGTAGCGGTGCTGGAGTTCGCCCCGACGCTCCCGATGGACCGTTTTATCGACCGGGGACCGCCGGAGCTAGAACCGGCCTACACCTACCTGGTGGAGAACGCGACCGAGAGTACGGTAGTAGCCGAGGTACCATTCGCCAGCCGCAACGATCCTTTCCGCGAGACGCCGCGGATGTACCGCTCCACCCACGGCTGGTGGAAACTTATCAACGGCTACGCGAGCTACTTCCCCGAGGGCTACGGCGCAAAGCGCGAGGCCCTGAACGACCTGCCAGCCTCCGAGGGCCTCGCCGTACTGCACGACTTCGGCGTCGACTACGTGATAGTCCACCCCGACGAATACGCCGAAGACGGTAAAGACGGCGCGGCGGTACTGCGAGCCGTCGAGAAAGAACCGTCGCTGGAACGGGTAGCCGGCGGGAAAGACGCTATTCTATTCCGGGTTGGCGGGTGACCGGGGGCGTCTTCTAAGTCGCCAGGTACTGGGTGGTCCCGTACTGCTGGAGGCCGGTACCGGAAGCTGCGGCGTGAGGCTTTAATCTTAATTCCATGCGGAGCCGGTCCGGCCGGCCGGTAAACCCGAACTCGCCGAGCACCCTGTGAGCCGGTCCTCCGCCAGGGACTGTTACCTCTACGGGCGTATCTCCGGTGCTCTCCCGCACGTGTTCCAGGGCGGAGGCCAGTAGCGCCCCGGCGATGGCGGGCTCTGCGGCCATAAAAGGCCCGATGCGTGCAACGGACTCTCGGGAGTTGAGGATCAGGTAACCTTCCATCCGACCGGCGGCGTCCCGGGCGACGAATCCCCGTCCGGGGTACAGTTCCAGCGCGGTGGCTATAAGCGCCGAGCGGTCGGTCCCGTAAGACCAGCGGTCGAGGCCGTACAACTCCGGGAGATCCCCTCCGGTCAGTGGCCCGACCCGCCGCCGGGCATCAGAGTTTTCTCCGGGGCCGGGCCGCCGGTGGCCCCGGACGCCGGCCAGCCGGTAAACGGTGCGTCGGCCGACCGGCGAGAACCCTAGAGACCGGTAGAGTCTTTCGGCCTCGCGCGTAGAGTCCAACCGCACCAGCCGCGTCCCCCGGGAGCGAAGGTAGGAGATAGCCCAAGCGCTTAACCAGGACCCGACCCCGGCTTCCCGGTAGTCCCGGTGTACAGCCAGGTGGCACAGGATGCCGACCCCGCCCGCTAGAGGCACGGCCCCGACCATCCCGGCCAGCGCGTCCGGGTTGCGAAGGTCTTCGGCCACCGCCCACCGGGCATCCGCCATGCCGCGCAGAAGCCCGAACGCCCGGGGGTCCGCCGCCCAATGCACCACGGACCTCAGCCGCAGGATGCGCTCCAGGTCCTCATCCTCCATCGGCCGGATACAGAGTCCGGCCGCCTCCCCGGTATTCTCTACGCTAGCATCTCTTTTCTTACCGGAAGCTGCCATGGTGTACCCGTATCCCCTTACGTCTTTTGTTTAGAAGGGTCCCGCTGTTCTCCGTATCGCGCTCGGCGCCGGAGAAGTGCTGCAGACGCCCCGAGTGCGGCCTTAAAAGGCCGGTCGGGGCCGGGACGGTCGAGAAAGACCGGGGCCTTCGAGAAGCTTTACCGCAAAATCTGGATGATCCAGGTTCACGCCAACGATGTTACAACAAACCCCGAGAATCCGCACGGGGCCTTCCCGCCCCGCGAGAGTATGTTTTAGGTCGCGCCGCCGGTGGGATTATCTAATATTGGCAGCAGCCCGTAGCGGTCCGGAAGGCTTTGGCAGTGAAAACCATCAAACAGGTGCAACTGAATGTTCTACCGGAGGCCGGTTCCCTGGCAAAGGTATATAGATCAGTGGCGGAGTTAAAAGAGCACCTGCCAGCCGACTCGCTAGATAACGTCCGCCTGCTGGTGAGCGAGCTGGTAACCAACAGCATCCGGCACGCCGGTCTCGGTCCGGGAGACAGGATCCAACTGAAGATCTCGGTTCTCGACCGGCTGGTCCGGGCGGAGGTGATCGACCCCGGCCCAGGCTTTGCTGCGCCTGACACCCCCGAACCGCGTCCAGACCTCGCCGGCGGGTGGGGTCTCTACATCGTCCATCAGGTCTCCAGCCGCTGGGGAACCGAACGTAAAGACGGCAACTGCGTCTGGTTTGAGATAGAGACTTGATCTGCAAAACCTCCGTGCCGTACGGGAGACCGTATAAGTGGTGTAACCCGGCTTGCTAACTGTTTTTCTGCCGTTTAAGAGCATAGCCGGTGCAATTGGGTCCTTTTTGTTACAATGCGAAGATTACACCTAGATGGATAAAGGAGCGAAGGACAGGATGCGGGCGACGCTACAACCAGGGCTAACCAACAGGCTTACCAAGTATCTCCGGGTCACTTCCCAACTCATAGAAGAAGGGCGTGACGCGGTATCCAGCAAGGAGTTAGGGGACTATACGGGCATAAACCCGGTCCAGGTCCGGCGGGACCTCAACGCCATAGGGTTCTCCGGGACCCGGGGCGTCGGCTACCAGGCCTACGACCTCGTCGAGGCGGTACGGAGCATCCTCGGCCTGCGCCAGACCTACAATATAGCGCTCGTCGGCGCCGGTAATCTCGGCAGCGCCATCGCCAGTAGCACCATCCTGCCCAAGCGCGGCTTTGTAATCCACGACGTCTTTGACAACGACACGAGAAAAGCCGGACGCACCGTGGGCAACGTCGTCGTAAAGCATATCGACGAGCTAAAAAAGAGCGTGGCCGAAGCCGACGAAATTATCGGCATAATCGCGACCCCTTCCTCCTCCGCCCAGGAAGTCGCGGACCTCATGGTCGAAGCCGGCATAAAAGTTATCCTGAACTACACCGACGTCCTGCTTCACAAGCCGGCCGACGTCGATGTTCACCGCATAGACCCGACCGCCCAACTCATGCACACCCTCTACTACCTGACACAGGTCGGCGGCGAAGAAGCCGCCTCGTAGAGGGGTCAGCAATTCGGCTGGTCAGCCAGTCAGCATCCCAGCCAGAGCGGCTTTCGCTACAACGGGAGCCGCTCCTCCGTCACAGTAAGCCACACGACGACAGGAGTTTTGTATACACCCGAGAATACTCGCAAGCTGAGGTACTGAGAACCCTCAAAGGCGATGTGCTGGTTGGCTAAACTGTCTGAGTAAAGAGGAAGAGCCTGAGACGGAACTTAGGGGTGATAGGTGGGGAAAGGGAAAGGAGGAGTACCGCCCCAGGCTCTTTAATTGTTGTCGATTTGGTTTCGCACCAACCGACAACAGGAATATACCGCGCTCGCCACACCTTGTAAAGGTCTGACGCAGGGAATTTAGAAACTTTTTGTAAATATCTCCATAATGCACATAGATGCGACGGATCTGCATTTTGTATACCGTTCCCGCCGCCCGCGTAGCCGCCCGTGTATGTTGGGTCTTACGGGCGGCGGGAGTGGTTTGTTCTGTGAGGGTTTTGCTAGAAGGGGATGTCGTCGAAGTCTTCTTCGCTGATATCCACGTCGTCGCGAGAGTTTCCGCCGCCGCTGCGGGCTTTCTGTCCGCCTCCGGGTCCGCCTTCGCCGTCGGGGCGGTTGAGGAACTGGATGGTGTCGGCGACGATATCGACTTTATTGCGTTTAGAGCCGTCCTGGGCTTCCCAGGAGCGAAACTGGAGGCGGCCTTCGAGCAGGATCGGGTCGCCCTTTTTCTTGTAGTTGGCGATGGTCTCGCCGAGCTCGCGCCAGGCGGAGACGTCGAAGAAGTCCACCTCCTCGCTTTTAGAACGCACCCGGTTTACGGCGAGCCCGAAAGAGCAGACCGGAACGCCGTTGTTGGTAAACCGGAGTTCGGGGTCTCGGGTAAGGTTGCCGGCCAGGATCACGCGGTTGTAACTAACCATTAGAATCCTCCTTTTGTTTACTATGTATCTAGTGTACAGAAACCTTTCAGCTTCTCAAGAGCTTTGAGAGGGTCTGAAAGAGGATCTAAAAGCGGGTCAACCGGTAACGGCGACCTCGACCTCGCCGTTTTCTATGGTGACGACCACGTCCCCGTCCTCATCGGTGCGGAAGACCCGGGCGCCAACGGTTTTCAACCGCCGGAGCGTCTGCGGCGTGGGATGCCCGTAGGAATTCTCCCCGACGGGAATGACCGCGACCTCGGGCCGGAAGCGGCTCAGGAATAGCGGAGTGGTAGACGTATTGGAGCCGTGGTGGTTGACCTTCAGGACGGTCAGAGGTCCGGTATCCTGGTGGGTGCTCATGTACTCCTCGGCCTTGTTCTCGGCGTCACCGGCGAGGAGCACCCGGGCAGAACCCTGGGTGAGGAGCGTTGAAACGGAGTTCTCGTTGGCGTCCTCGTACAGCTCTCCGGGCGGCGGGGCGAGTACCGTTACGTCCGTACCGCCCCAGTCGAAAGTCATCCCGGCGCGAGCCTGCACCACGTCCGCGCCCTCCTCGCGCACGGCCCGGAGAAAGGCGTTGAAAGAGGAGGTACCTTTCGTGTCGCCGGAGACGTAGACCGTCGAGACGGGGAAAGCGTCCAGTACGTCCGGGAGGCCGCCCACGTGGTCGGCGTCGGGGTGGGTGGCTACGAGGCCGGTGAGCTCTTTGACGCCGCGGCTGCGCAGGAAATCTACCACTTCGGGGCCGGCCTCCGGCTTGCCGGCGTCAACGAGGTAGTTCTCGCCGCCGGACTGCACCAGGGTCGCGTCCCCCTGCCCGACGTCGATAAAGCTGACCACCAGCGCGTCGGCCGGGGGTGCCGCCGAGGTGACCCCGAGGCTCTCGCAGCCGGAGCTAGAAAGCAGGAGTACGAGGACCGCCGGAAGGATGAGGAGGAGGGCTGGTAGCCGGTGTGGACTCCGGGCTGTACCGCAGCCACCCATTTTACCAGTCATCTTCTCTCAGACCGCCCCCATCATCGCTCGACTCGTCTAACGCGAAGCTACCGCAAATCCTGTGCAGCGGTAGCTCTTCCGATATTAACATCTACGCTTAAAGAAATTTTGCGCACAAGTGTTCTTGGGCTGAGGATGCTGCTATTACCGCTCGCTTGTCGTTTCCTCCGGGGACCCGGAGGGTTGCGTGTGGGCTACTCGCGGCCTTCGGGGGTAAGGCGGTCTATCCACTCGTCGGCTTCGGCGCGGGTAAGCTCCGAGAGGGTCTTTCCGATGCGGCCCTCCAGCCGCTCGACGCCTTTCTCGCCGCGCAGCTCTTCGGCGAGGGTCCGCAGGAGATCCACCTGGCTCTTGCGGGCCTTTCCGCTCTTACCCGAAGAACCGGGGCTTTCCGGGCTGCCTGACGCCTGGGACTGAGCCTGGCCGTTGCCCTCGACGGGGCGGGGGCCGGTTTCCGGGGTCCGGGAGCCTGAAGAAGTCCTGGGGCGGCTCCGGGAGGCGTCCTGCAGGCCGCGGGGAGGTCTTTGAGCGGAACTCGCAGCCGGGCTACCGCCGGAAGAGCCACTGGACGGGCTGCTTCTTTGCTGGGCTCCGCTGTCGTCGCCGTCGGAGAGCTCTTCGAGGGCGGTCGCGCCGACGTTTACGGCGTCGCGGAGGGCGCGGGCTTTAGCGCGGGTCTCGGCCATCCGGATGAGGTGCGGGACTATGTTGCGCGAGACGTTCTCCGGGGAGGCATCGCCGATGCCGGAGAAGGTGCGCAGGCCGCCGTCAGGGTTCGCTGGGTCTTCCACGTGGACCGTGGCTTTTACCACGGCGACCTGGCCGTTAGAGTCGTCGGGGACCTGTATCAGGTCGGTGTCTATGCTGCGAAGTCCTCTCGCGTGGGCCTCGTCGAGAAGACCGGCGAACAGAACGTACTGCTTGCCCTGACGGGTAATAAGAAATTCGTCTCTCACGCTACTCCTCTAACTCCATACTCTAACGCCCGCTCCGGGCCAGGGTCTCCCGGTAGTCGTCGCCAGTCAGATTTAACCCCTCGCTCATGGCGATTATACGGCTCGCCGTGCGCTCACCGAGATGCGCGGCGAGGTCTTTCGGACCGATGTTGGAGGTGAATATGGTCGGCAGCGCCTCCAGATACCGGCGGTTGACGACCATGAACAACAACTCCTTGGCCCAGTCGGTAGGGCGCTCGCTCCCGAGGTCGTCGAGCAACAAGAGGTCCGCGTTTTTCACGGCGTCGAGCCACTCGTTGAGGTCGCTCCCCGAGTCCTTGTTGTACGCCCGGCGGAGTTTGTCCAGAAGATCCGGGACGGTCACGAACAGTGCCGGGACCCGTTTGCGCCGGATCAGCTCGTTCATCACCGCCACCGCGAGGTGCGTCTTTCCAGTCCCGACGTCACCGCAGAGGTAGAGCCCGCGCCCCGTTTCCCGGTGCTCCTCCCAGCGTCCGAGGTAGTCCTCGACCCTCTCGGCGGCTTTCGTGGCGCTCGGGCTGACAAACGGCTTGAAGTTCGCGAACGTGTAGCTTTTCAGGCGGCGAGAGAGGCCGCTCTTCTCGCGCAGGTTCGTAACCCGAGCTTCCCGGCGCATAAGCTCCCACTCGCGCTGCTCGTTCTTCTTTTCGCACTCCGGCGTGCAGGGATGGTAGTCCCACTGGCCGCTCTTGCCGAACTTTCTCTGGAGCGCCGGCGGGAACTCGACCCACTCGGCTTCCAGAGACCGTCCGCAGTGGCCGCAGACCTCATCGTCGAGCCTCAAGACCTCAGAGTTAGCCCGGTCTCTACTCGCCGAAGAACCACTCATAGCCTTCCCGGCGTCGGGCAGCAGATCCCCGATCCTCTCCACCTGTCACCCCCTCTCGTACCCTCAAGGCTCCACCTTTGACGGCCCCGCTCTCCTCGACCAGCCGCAGCCTCCGGTCCTGCTCGAAGCGCTCGACGTCCTCGACAGTCTTTACGCCCCGCTCGACCCACCGCTCCAGGATGCTCCGGACGTAGCCGACTCTACGGGCGTCCCGCTCGCTGGCGATCTTTAACGCCTCGCGGACCACGTCCGGGGAGACCCCGTCCCGGCCGCAGTAGCTGTTCAAGAACTCCAGGATGTGCGGCGCCGGAAGATTACCCATAAACCGGAAGTAGTCGTCCGGCGTAACCCCCTCCGGCTCCGCCCGCACGACCTCTATGTTACCCCGCGCGGATTCCCGGTCGGGACGGCCGCCAGGGCGAGCTTCTTCAGAGAGCGTTTCTTCTGCGGAATACTCTCCGGCAGAAACTTCGCGGGTCGAAGCTCCGAATTTTTGTGGGACCGGCGGATGTTCCGTGACCTCGACCCACCCGTCGCGCTCTATCAGGAAGCCGGCTCCGGCGAGAATGCCGAGCGACTCCTCGACGCTCTCCGGGGTGGCGCGCAGCAGTTCGGCCAGCTCCCCGAGGTCAACGGCGTCGAGGCCGACATCGGGCAGGGTACGCAGTAGCTCGTAGAGGGCGACCGCTCCGGCCCCGAGGTGCGGCATCCAGCGGATGTAGAGCCGCGCCCGGGAGCCCCGGACGTTTGTCTTTCCTGGCGGTGTGAGTTGAACTCTTTCCATGCTGGCCCCAGTATAGCGAGCCGGAGGCAGGCTCTCTACGATAAGTTCAGATTACCGGCGCTGGACGCCGCGATCAGGGCGACGGCGACTCCTACCACAAGCCCGATCACGCTTACGATAATAGCCGCGATGCCCGCGCTCTCCGGGAGCCCTTCCGGTAGCCGACGACGCCGAACACTACGCCGAGAGGCCCGATCAGGATCGGCGCTATGAGAAAAGCGAGGACTCCGCAGATTATTCCGGCGATGGCCCAGCCGCGGCCGGCTCCCTGGGGCGTCTGGGTCGGTCCTTGTTCGGTCACAGGTTAGCTATCCGACCGGGGCTCAAAGGACGGGAGGCCGCGGTCCGAGTTCCGGAAACCGGGGATCAGATCCTGCGAGGCGGCGAGGCCGTAGAAGATCGTGATTATGGAGATGATGATCGTCACCGTCCCGAGCCGGTTCGCCCCTAGAAAGTAGCCGATAATGCCGAACGTGATGCCGAGTGCACCCGCGGATACGTTTGCGGTGTACACGCCACCGAATATGAAAACCGCGATACACAGCAGTATCCCGAGCCCGCAGAGCGCGCTTCCCAGAAAAGGTATTATCCCGCTCGCGCGCTTGCTCTCCTCTTCCAGAGTCTCCGATTCCCTGTTGTGGCTTTCTCCTTCATCGCTCAACGCAGCTCGCCTCCAATCGTACGAAACCTGCCTCTACCGAACATTTACCCATGAGAGCCTAGTATAATGCCCGGCCTGTGGAGTTCGAGCCTACATTACCGGGAACCAACGAGGTTTTTCTTCCGGACGGCACCCCGCGGCCGGTATACAGACCGCTTTTAGAGGAGTTGGGCAGGACCGGCCCCGAGCGGTGGGTCGAGAACCTGCGCCGGGCGCACGGGCTTTTGCTAGAGGAGCAGTACCGCTTCGGGATATCCCGGGAGCGGGGAGACAAAACCCACCCGACCGATTGGGTCCCGCGCCTCATCCCCAACGACGAGTGGCGGCGCCTCGAACGCGGCCTCTCCCAGCGTTTGCGGGCCATAAACGCCTTTCTGCGAAACCTCGAAGCCGGCACGGAGAAAGTAGTCCCGAGGGAAGTAATAGAGTCGAGCATCCTCTATAACGTGGAGACGAAAAACCGCTTCGGGCCGGTGCCGGTGCGCCAGATCTCCTTCGACATCGTCGCCGTCGAGAGCCGCAAGGAAGGTCAGACCGGCGGCTGGGAGTACATCGTCATCGAAGAGAACGCCAAGATGCCCGTCGGCCTCGCCGCCATGACCCGCCGCCGCAGGATGAGCCAGGAAATTTTCTTCCCGGACTCCTACAAAGACCTTCCGGTCTACCCCTTGGACGGCTGGCTACAGAAGCTCGGCGACGCCCTGCGGGCGGCCTCTCCCACCGTCCCGCCGGAGGACGCTACGCTCGCCGTAATCTCCAGCGGCCCGGACGATCAGTTCTACCTCGACCACCACATCTACGCCGAGGAGATGGACGCCATCCTGGCCGAGACTAAAGACCTCCTCATAGACGACGGCGGGTACCTCGTGCACCGGGAGTCCGGGCGGCGGATAGACGTGGTCTACGAGCGGGTAGACGAGGACACGCTCTACGCGGAGCTTCCAGGGCTTCTGGAGGCCCACGTCTCGGGGAAAGTGCACGTGCTCTTCGCGCCGAACTCGGAGATCATCGACGACAAAGGCGTCTACCCGTTTATACCGGAGATGGTCCGCACCTACCTCGGGGAAGAGCCTCTCATAGAGAATGCGAAGACCTGGTCGCTGGCGATCCCGGAGGACCGCGAGTACGTGATGGAGCATTTCGGGGAGCTGGTCGTAAAGAGTCGGGGCGGCTACGGCGGCAAGGAGGTCCTGATCGGGCCGGAGGAGTCCGAGGAGAGCATCGAGAAGTTCCGCAAGACGGTTGAGGAGAACCCGGTTGAGTACATTGCACAGGAGATGATCGACTTTTCGACCCACGTGCTCTGCGAGGTCGAAGGCTCTCCCGGAGACGAGCGCTTTACCCTGCGCGAGTCCTACGCCGACTACCGCCTGCTCGCCCTCGCCCCGGACCCGGAAGACCCGGAAATAGTCGAAGTTATCCCCGGTTCCCTGAGCCGGGTGGCCGCTCCCGGAAAGCACATCGTGAACATCTCCAGCGGCGGCAAGATGAAAGACTCCTGGGTGCTCTCGCGGTGAGGTGGTGAAGCCGTGAGCTACGGAGCCCTCATCCGGGACGCCATCCGGCTCGCGATCCGCAACCCGTTTCTCTGGTTTTTCGGCTTTTTCGTCGGCGGGGCCTCTATCAACGTCCAAACGGACCTCGGCAACCGCGGGGCCACGCTGTTCGGTCCGGGCGATGTGCCGCAGTGGGTGAGCGGCAACCCCGTGTTGGTCATAGTCGTCGGCGTGGTGATCGGGTTATTGCTCGTGGTAGCCGCTATCTTTTTTACGGTGCTTTCTCAGGGCGGTATCGTAGACGGTATCGCCGCCCTCGACCGCGGGGAGCCGCGCCGTTTCGGCTCGACCTTCCGGGCGGGGCTCGGGAACTTCTGGCGGGTTCTGGGGCTGGATCTCTTGCTGCTCCTCATCGGGTTGGTGATCCTGGCGATCCTCGCTTTTCTCTCGGTCCTCCTGATAGTGGCGACCTTCGCCGTTACCGAGTCGGCCGGGCTCCGGATACTGGTCATAATCTTTGTCGGGCTGTTGGCGCTCGTACTCGCGTTGGTACTCTTCGTGCCGCTATACATTGTCGGGCAGTTCGCCCTGCGAAGGCTGGTCCTCGGCGGGGAGAGGGTCGTAAACTCCATCTCGGACGGCTACGGCATGTTCCGCGAGTACCTCGGCCGGAGCCTCCTGGTCTGGCTGATAGCGGTAGGGCTCGGCATCGCCATCTCGATAGTGCTGGCGTTGATCGGCTTGGTCCTGAGCCTCCTCTTCTCGGTCCTTCTCACTGCGGTCTCGGATGTGGGATCACCGGTACTTACGGCGATAGTCACCGTGGTGGCCGGCCTCTTGCTGTTCGGGCCACTCGTCGTGGCCGCCGCCATAGTCGGGACTTTTAACTCCGGCTACTGGACGCTCGCCTACCTCCGAATCGCGACGACCGCCGACACCGCCGCTGAGGTATAGCTATCATGATTGGTTTTTTCTTATTCGGGTAACATTTCTCCTGGTCAACGATCAGGAAGGTGCTAGTTAAATGGCTAAGTTAGACGGCAAAGTAGCGGTGGTAACCGGGGCGTCCAGCGGTATCGGGGCGGCCACGGCCGAAGCTCTGGCGGCCGAAGGCGCACACGTGGCGGTTGCGGCCCGCCGCTCCGAGCGGTTGGAAGAGTTGAAGAATAATATCGAGAGCAACGGCGGCAACGGCCGGGTGCTCACCGTCGAGTGCGACGTCGCCGACGAGGAGCAGGCGCACGAGCTGGTCCAGAAAGCCCACCGGGAGTTCGGCCAGGTAGACATCCTGGTCAACAACGCGGGCGTCATGCTGCTCTCCAAGATAGAGAAGAGCCTCTCTAAAGAGTGGCGTCAGATGTTCGACGTGAACGTGCTCGGACTGCTCTACACGACCGACGCCGCCGTGGAGATAATGAAGGAGCAGGGCTCGGGCCACATCGTTAACATCTCGTCGGTCGCCGGGCGGCAGAGCGGGCCGATGACCGGCGTCTACTCCGGCACCAAGTACGCCGTCAACGCCATCTCACAGGCTCTCAGGGAAGAATTGGTCAGCGATAACATCCGGGTGACGATCGTCGAGCCGGGAGCCGTGGCAACCGAGCTGCCGCAGCACATCAGCGACGAAGAGGTCCAGGAGATGATCCAGCAGATGGACTTCCAGCCGCTGGAGGCCGAGGACATCGCAAACGCCATAACCTACGCCGCGACCCAGCCGGCCCGGGTAAACGTCAACGAGATCCTGATAACGCCGATCGAGCAGGGCAACTAGGACGTAATCTAGTACCTCGCGGGCAGCCGGAGGACTTCGCCGACGTTCGCGGCGCCGTCCTCCTCCGCCCGCACCAACCTTTTTAGGGACTCGACCGCCACCTCCAGCTCGCCTGCCCGCGGCTCGGCGGTGGTGAAGTGCTTCTGCAGAAAGTTACCCACAGTTATAGATGGCCGGCTCCCCCCAAAGGTGTACCAGGCCTCGGAGATCAGGACGAACTGCAACACCGTGTAAGGGGTCCAGCTTATAAACGGGTCCAGGAGCGCCGCGAGGATTATGTAGAGCAGGATGTTCGTGCCGCACCGGGAGTGCAACCGGCGGCACCGCCGCGCACCCTCGAACGTCACCTCCCCGAACTTCTCGTAGGAAGCTACAGCTTTATGCTCGGCCCCGTGGTAGCGGCCGATGGCGGTAAAACGCATCGTCAGTAGCAGCAGCGCCAGGAGCGGCAGGATCGGGAAAGCCGCGAAGAACCCGAGCAGCCCGCCGAACGTTCCACCCGCGCTCCCGAACTCTAAAAGGCTCACCAGAAGCCACAGCACCGCCACGGAAGCGGCGAAAAAGAGCAGGGTTTTCACCGAGCCCACCACCTGCGACAGGAGCCGGAACCAGAAGAAAAACGACCGGACCACCGGCCACCGGGAGACACGCCGCAGCCTCGGGTTACCGGGAGGTCCGGAGCCGTTGCGGTCGATGCGGATAAGAATTTTCTCGTCCCGCCGCTGGGCGACGCTAGCATAACCCGGACCAAAAAAGTCTATGCCACCCCAGCGGGCCATGCCGCCGAAAACCAGACGCTCCTTTCCGGTCTCTACGCCTCCTCTAGCGTCCGCGCGCGACACACCTCTCCCTGCTGACTGAACTTGTAAGCTAAGATCCCGCTAAAGATAACACGTATGCTAGGCTGGTAGCCGGGCTGAACCTCCGCCGGAGCCGTCTTAGACGGCCGGTACGAGTTGCAGAAGCCCTTTTTCGCTCTGTAGTTTGCGGTCCGCGAGAAAGCTGGTCGGAACCCCGCCCCGCCGGAACTCTTCGTCTTCGAGGATAGCCAGGTGCAGCGGCAGCGTCGTCTCCAGACCGGAAATAGCGAACTCGTCCAGAGCCCGGGCTCCCCGGGCTAGCGCCGCCTCCCGGTTTTCAGCGAAGACTATGAGCTTGGCGAGCAGCGAGTCGTAGTGCGGGGAGACCTTGTAACCGGCGTAGAGGTGGGAGTCTACCCGGACCCCGGGGCCGCCAGGCGGGTTGTAGAACTCGACCGGCCCCGTTTGGGGCAGAAAGTTGCGTTTCGGGTCTTCGGCGTTGATCCTGAACTCCATCGAGTGCCCGGCCTCGCGGCCTCCGTGTCCGGCCTTGTAACCTCCGGCAATGTCGCCCAGAGGTTCGCCGGAGGCTATCCGGAGCTGCTCGGCGACGAGGTCCACCCCGGTCACCATCTCGGTCACCGGGTGCTCGACCTGCAACCGGGTGTTCATCTCGATAAAGTAGAACTCACCCTCCGAGTACACGAATTCGACTGTCCCCGCTCCCTCGTATCCCAGGAAAGTTACGAGGTTGGAGGCTGCGGACATCATGTTCTCACGAGCTTGGGTGGGTAGTCCGGGGGCCGGGGACTCCTCGATCAACTTCTGATACCGGCGCTGGATGGAGCAGTCCCTCTCCGGAAACGCCGCAGCGCCTCCGCGCTGATCGGACAGTACCTGCACCTCCACGTGCCGCAGCTTTTCCAGGTACCGCTCGACGTAGACCGAGCCGTCGTCGAAGCTCGCGCCGGCCTCCCGGCTAGCCGCGGAGTAGGCGGAAGCCACCTCGCCCTCTCCGTAGACCACGCGCATCCCCTTGCCCCCGCCGCCGGCCGAAGCCTTTATGACGATCGGGTATCCGACCTCCGCCCCGACCCGCTTTACCTCCGCAGCACTTTCGCACAGCCCGTCGCTGCCGGGCGTTATGGGCACTCCGGCCTCCTGGGCCACGGAGCGGGCGGCGGCCTTGTCCCCCATGCGGGCTATAGTCGACGAGGAAGGGCCGATAAACTTTATCTTGCAGCTCTCGCAGATCTCCGCAAAGCGGGCGTTCTCCGACAGAAAGCCGTAGCCGGGGTGGATGGCGTCGGCACCTGTAAGTTCGGCGGCGGAGATGATCGCCGGTATGTTCAGGTAGCTGCCGCGGGCGGGCGGCGGGCCGATGCAGATGGCCTCGTCGGCCAGGAGGCGGTGCAGCGAGTCGGCGTCGGCGGTCGAGTAGACGGCCACGCTCCGGATACCGAGTTCGCGGCAAGCCCGGATCACGCGCAGCGCGATCTCCCCGCGGTTCGCCACCAGTACCTTGCCGATCACTCCGGATCCCTCCGGGCTTTACGCTTCAGGGCGCAGGTAGAATAGAGGTTCGTCGTACTGCACCCCGTCGGAGTTCTCCGCCAGGACTTCGACCACCTCGCCCGAGACGTCGGACGGGATCTCGTTCATCAGCTTCATCGCCTCGACGATGCACAACGTCTGTCCCGCCCGTACCTTGTCACCGACCTCGACGTAGGTGTCCTCTCCCGGCGCCGGTGCCCGGTAGAACGTGCCGACCACGGGGGACTTTACCTCGTGCAACCCTTCGCGCTTCGCCCGCGAATCCGGCTCCGGCAGCTTCGGGTTTCCGGAGCCTTCGGACTCTGCGGTATTTGGCAGCATCTCAGCTACCTGAGCCGTGGTCTGCGGAGCCGCCGGAGCCGCCGTTCGGGCCTTTACCGTAATTTCCAGCTCCCCGCGGCGGACGCTGATCTCCCCGATGCCCCCCTCCCGGACAAGCTCGACGAGCCGGCTGACGTCCTCCAGGGGCAACGGCTTCTCCGGCTCGCCGCCGGAGTCTCTGTTTGTCTGGCTGCCGTTGTTCACTAGCTTTTGCTCCCCACCACCTCGTACATAGCTCGGGATTGTACACGTCTGGCCGCCGAAAAACTCGTAGTAAGATGAACCTCGCCGTGTACAATTTTCAGGGTCTATGAGAGAGGTCCCGTGAGCAGCATACAAGTCCTCGATCCCCGGGTAGCCCAGCAGGTCGCCGCCGGCGAGGTGGTGGACCGCCCGGCCTCCGTGGTAAAAGAGCTGATCGAGAACTCCCTGGACGCGGGCGCTACCCGCATTGAGGTCGAGCTCGGCGAGGGTGGCACCTCCCGCATCCTCGTCCGGGACGACGGTTCGGGGATGTCCTCTGAAGACGCCCGCCGTTCGGTCCTGCGCCACGCGACCAGCAAGATCCAGGTCATCGGAGACATCGAGTCCGTCACCACTCTAGGCTTCCGCGGCGAAGCCCTGCCGTCTATCGCGAGCGTCTCGGCGTTCGAGCTTACGACGTCCTCCGGGGAAGGTCCCGGTACAAAGGTGAGCGTCGACGGCGGCGCTCCGGCGGAGGTCACGTCCGCCTCCCATGCCAGGGGAACGACGGTCCTGGCCGACCGGCTACTCTACAACGTCCCGGCGCGCCGGGCGTTTCTGAAAGGCACCCGGACCGAGCGGGCGGCGATCATCGAAATCGTCACCCACCTGGCGGTCACCCACCCGGAGGTGGCTTTCCGCCTGACCGAGAACGGCCGCGACTACCTCTCCCTGCCGGCGGCTAAAGAACTCGTGGAGCGCATCGCCCAGGTGCACGGCGTCGCCCGCGCCCGCGCGATGCGGCCGGTGGACTACGAAGCCGGGGCGTTTGAGATCTCGGGTTACGCAGCACTCCCGAGCGTTACCGAGGGGAACCGCGGCAGCCAGACGGTCTCGGTAAACGGCCGGTGGGTCCGGGGCGACAGCCTCTACCGCGGCCTCGACGACGCCTACCGGGCCACGGTTCCGGGCGGCCGCTACCCGCCGGTCGCGCTCCAGGTTTCGGTAGACCCCCGCCGGGTGGACGTTAACGTCCACCCAACAAAGCAGGTCGTGCGCTTTTCCGAGGACCGCGCCGCCCGCGCCGCTATAGCCTCCGCCGTCCGGGAAGCCATAGAGTGGCGGCCGCCCCGGCCTTCCTCCGCCCCGCGTACTGCCGAGCCATCCTTTACCCAGGACCGCTTTCCCGGCCGGCCGGTCGGCGGGCCGGTCTCGTCTCCGGGTACATTCTCCGTGGCCGAGCGCCGGCCCGGTTACACCCCGGCTCCCGGAAGCTCCGCGGGCGCTCCTCGCGACTTGCAGGAAGTCCGGGAGCGACTCTCGGAGGCCGCCGGGCCGCTGGCCGGTGTGCAGGCAGGACCCGGAGATGGAGCTACCCTGCCCGAGCGCGGATCGCTGCCGCAGGCTCCGCTGGAGGAGTTGCGGGTGATCGGCCAGCTCGCGGCGGGATACATCCTGGTTGAGGAGCCGGAGTCTTTATGGGTCGTGGACCAGCACGTGGCCCACGAACGCGCGATCCTCGACCGCTTAAACGATGCCGAGGGCGAGAGCCTGGCGACCACCCAGAACCTCCTCGTCCCGGAGGTCGTCCAACTATCGCCCGGGGAAGCGGAGGTCGCGGCTGAGAACCTCGAAGAGTTGGCCGTCTACGGTTTCGAGGCCGAACCTTTCGGTCCGCGCTCGGTCAGGGTTGTGGGTGTGATCTCGACCCTCGCGGAAAAGGACGTGGCCGGGGCTTTTAAAGACGCGCTGGCCGCGGTCTCCGGCACCGGGCCGGGCCGCAAGCGCGAAGACCACATCCTTGCGACCATCGCTTGCCACTCGGCGGTAAAGATGGGCGACCGGCTCTCTCACCCCGAGATGGAGGAACTGATAAAAAGCTGGCTTTCAAGCCGGCTGCCCGCGACCTGCCCCCACGGCCGCTCCATCTGCTACCGCATCGGTCTTAATGAGGTAGCCCGCAAGCTCGACCGCCACTGACCGCTAGAAGCTCAGACCGGTCCCGAAGCGCCCTCCTCTTGAGAACCCCGGTTTATCAGCGCGTCGACGCTAAATCGTCCGGGGGTGTTTCCGGCAAAGACGAGTTGCAAGGCTAGAGCCAGCAGCCCGACGTCCCGCACCAGGGCAAACAGGAGGTTCCCGGTCTCCGCGGAAGATCCAGAGCCGAAACACCCGCAGTCGATCTCTATCCCCCGGAGCACGCCTTGTAGCAGGGCGAAGATAAATACGGCCATAAGCCCGCCGGTAGCCGCTGCGGAGAAGCGGGTAAATAACCCCGAGATCAGGTACAGCCCGAGCAATATTTCAAGGTACGGCAGCCCAACCGCCGCGGCCGTGACAAACCACTCCGGCAGGGGAAGCTCGTAGGAGCGAATGGAGGCCGCAAGACCGCCCCGGTCAAGTACCTTGGCCGCGCCCGCGTACAGGAACACCCCGCCGAGAATTATCCTCGAAACGAGGGAAACGTAAGGATTTGCGAAAAATGCGCGCACGCTGTAGTCTGGTGATCCCTATTCTAGCCTTCTCTTGGACGAGCGTATACCATGTTACCGCACACTACCAGTATCGACCATAACGAGGTGTCACATGGCTCGCAACACAACCACCGCTGACCGCCAGAGAAAGGGCGGAACACCGGGCAGCCCCGGAGGCTCCGGAGGCCGCACCGGGCTCATACTCGCGGTGATCACCGGCGCGGCACTCCTCGCCATAGCGGGGGTGGCGGTCCTGATCGCCGGTACCGGCAGCGGCGGCGGTAGCTCGGACTCTTACACGCCCAATGATGAAGGACTTATCGAGACTGGCGCCTCCGCCCCGGCGTTCACCGCTCAGACCGTAGATGGTGGCGGGAACGTCTCCGTAGGTGGAAACGGTCAGGCGACGCTGCTCGTCTTTTTCGCGACCTGGTGCCCGCACTGCCAGAATGAAGCCCCGATCATAAGCGATCTAGCGGACCAGAACGACGATTTGCGGGTGGTCATGGTCGGCATGGACGGCCAGGACAACCCTCAGAAGGTACAGGAGTTCGTTCAGAATTACAGCATCGAGGGATCGGCGGTCTACGAGCCATCTCTCGGGCAGCAGTACCAGGTTACGGGGTATCCTACGGTCTACGTGCTCGATGGGAGCGGGAGGGTAGTCGCGGCGAACTCTGGCGAGACGCCCAGAGGTGTACTCGAAGACTGGGTCGAGCTGGCGCTCGGCTCTACAGGATAGGAGGGGTGGGGCTGTGCCGATAGAGTTTAACGGCAGCCCGGGCTACACGCTCGGCATAGAAGAGGAACTCCCGATAGTCGACGCAACGACCGGGGAGTTGGTACCGAAGATAGAGGCGGTAATGTCCCGGCTACCGGAAGAGCTTGTAGACTATGTGTCTTACGAGCTTTTCCAGTCCGTCCTTGAGACAAAGACCCCGCCGTGCGCCTCCATATCCGAGGCTGAGGGACACTTGCGGGAACTGCGGAGCCGGGTCGGCTCGTGGGCGGCGGCCTGCGGGGCGTCGCTCGCCTCGGCCGGCACCCATCCCTTTTCCAGGTACCGGGATCAGAAAGTCACCGACCAGGACCGTTACCACTACATCATAGAGACGCTCCGCTGGGTAGCGGAGCGGGAGGTCATATTCGGCCAGCACGTTCACGTCAGCGTTCCTGACGAAGAGTCGGTCATCCAGGCTCACAACCGCCTCTCCGGTAACGCGCCGCTGCTCCTGGCGCTCTCGGCGAACTCCCCGTTCTGGCAGGGCATGGACACCGGCTTTGAGTCAACGCGGGTCAAGGTCTTCGAGACGTTCCCCCGCGCGGGGCTGCCGCCGGCCTTTGAGAGCTACGATCAATTTGAGGATTACGTAGACCTCATGGTCGAGGCCGAGGCGATGGACGACTACACTTTCTGCTGGTGGGACGTCCGGCCGCACGCCAGTATCGGGACTATAGAGCTCCGGATACTCGACTCTCAGACGAGCCTCGCGGCGGCGGTCTCCCTTACCGCCCTTACCCAGTGCCTCGTAGCCCGGACGGTCACCGAAGAAGGCCCCCTACAACCCTACAACCGCGAAATCGCCATGGAGAACAAGTGGCGCTCCGCCCGTCACGGCATGGACGCGATCTTCTACGAGGCTAGTTCCAAAGAGAACATCCCCGCCCGGGACCTGGCCCGCTCTCTCGTGGAGAACCTCCGGCCCTACTCCCAGGACCTCGGCTGCGAGAACGAGCTACTCGGCATTCTGGACATAGTCGAGGGCGGCACCGGCAGCCAGCGCCAGCGCGAGATCTACGAGAAAAACGGAGACTTTCTGGAAGTCGTCGCCTTTCTCATAGAAGGCACTCGCCCGGCGCTGACCGGGGCCTCCGGCGAAGAGTCCGCCTGAAAAAGAAGGTTTTTCACCGCCGGACTCCGGGTAACCTGTCGCGAGGGAATATCTACCGGTGTAAGGAGCTTGAATGTCGAATCTCGGTACTTCAGCGGCGCTACGGTTTTTCGCCACCATCTTGATACTACTCGTCGGGCTCGTCCACCTGGTCATCGTCCCGGGGCAGATCGCGGAGGTACCCTGGGTCGGCGTCGCGTTCGCGGTGAATTTCCTGGGAGCTCTGCTCGCTGGAGCCTGGATCCTCCAGGACATCTGGCTCGGTTGGGTGTTGGGCCTTGTCGTCGCCGCCGGGGCCTTCGCAGCGTACATAGTGAGTCGTACCGTCGGACTGCCCCAATTTACTGAGGATATAGGCAACTGGTTTGAACCAACCGGGATCTTCTCACTGGTGGTCGAAGCCCTTTTCGTGCTGCTGTTCCTGGTCGCCCTGGTCCAGGGTACGCGCCGGTAACCCGCCTACCCCTCAAAACCCAGAGACCACACCCGGTCGAGGTCGTAGTTTGAGTAGCAGCGGAAGGCGACCATCGTCTCGGTGCGGTCCACGCCCGGGGTCTGGGCCAATCTCTCCGGTACTATCTCCGCGAGGCGCTCGAAGTCCGGAATGCGAACCATTACGACCAGATCATAGGGCCCCGTGACCGAGTAAACTTCGGTCACGCCCTCGATGCCGAGCATGGCCTGGGCCGCTTCCTGCACCCGCTCTCTTTCCGTCCTCACCAGCACAACCGCTGTTACCACCGCTACAACCTCCCCGCTTAGACGCCGAACGTTACCGTGCCGGAGACCTCGTTATTGTCGAGAAAGTCTTCGTAGTCAACCGGACCAGCCTCGACGGAGACCTCGGCGGCCTCGTTAAACTCTCCGGGACGAAAGCCCGCTATCTCGACGGTTTTGGACTCGCCCGGCTCTAACCGCTCGATAGTCGCTTCCTGGGTCTGGCGCTCGGCGCTCATGTTCAGCGTTACCTCGACGGGAACGCCGACCTCCGCCACCTCCCCGGCGTTCTTTACGGTGACCACGAAAGAAGGCGTGTCGGAGCCGGACAGGGTCACGTTGCCCCCTGGTGAAAAGGTCGATCCCGCGACCTCTACGCCCGCGACCTCTACACCGTGCGTGGCGTTCGGTTGGACCGCTTGCGCCGGGTCATCCGAGACGATGCCGCCGAAACCCAGAGTGCCGTAGTCCATAAAAGGCTCCGGGTCGTAGAGGGTCGCCCGGTCGCTGCGCTGGCCGGCCGCTTCGAGCGCCGCCAGGGAGGCCGGCACGTAGTACCCCGCGACGGTCCCATCGCTAACCTCGTATCCACCGACCACCCTGGACAGGGCCTCCGCGAAGTTCTCCGGTTTACCCGCCGCGGCCCGGCGCAACTCTTCCGTCGCCTCCGCCCGGATGCCCAGGGCGCTTACCAGGTACGGGTGAGCGTCCCGGAACTCGCGGGGCACCTCCTGGTTTGTAAGCGCCCGTTGATAGAGACCTTGCGCCTCCTCGGCGGCCTGCTCGACGGCTCCGGCATCGACCTCCGCCGGGTCCCCGTTCGCGCTCTGCAGCACGCCCCGCAATCGCTCGTTACCGAGGTTCTCCGAGTCGCTCAGGAGGCTCTCGGAACTCGACACGTATTTGCGGACCTGGGTCGCCTCCTGGGTCGCCACGCATCCCTGCGCCACGAAAAAGATCCCTCCGAACAGCAGGCAGATCATCAAGACAGAGCCGAGAAGCGTCAACCAGGGCGGAAGCCCCCGCCGGGCGGACTTCGGACGGCTTGCCGGGCGGCCTGACGAACGCCCCGCTGGCGATTTGCTCTTCCGGCTCTCGGGCCGTCCGTTAGCGGTTTGCTGACGGGAGCTTCGGGAACCGGGTCTCTTAGAACTACGCTCTATGTGCGGCTCCCCTTCCGTGTACAGAGCAACCGGAAGCTAACTGTGGGCGAGGGGGGACTCGAACCCCCACGTCCTCTCGGACACTAGACCCTGAACCTAGCGCGTCTACCAATTCCGCCACTCGCCCAAAACCTTGCGGATTTTAGCAGCCGGTGGAGCAAAAGACGAGCGCCACCGGTATCGTTGCTCAGAAGCGGAGTCTGGACGCTGAACAGCGCCCAAACTCCTGCCGTCTTTGCGAGTGTTTCGTAGAGTTAAGCCTTGTGAGACCGCAAACAGCCTGTAAGCTCCTTGAGATGGAGAGAGGGTTATGGACATATCGAAGCTGAACGGATGAGGGTCTACGTTGCGCTTTTTAGGAGCATAAATGTAGGCGGTAACAACGTTTTGCCAATGAAGGAGCTTATAGCCATGCTTGAGAATATCGGCTCCCAGAACGTCGTAACTTACATTCAAAGCGGTAATGTAGTTTTCCATAACGAAGAAGAAGATGCCTCGCTGCTTTACAATAAGATTAGGGCCGAGATCAAGGACAGTCACGGCTTTGAACCTCAAGTGCTTCTGTTAGAGTTGGAGGATCTGCAAGACGCGGCCAACTCGAATCCGTTTCCCAAAGCCGAATCTGAACCTAAAACCCTACATCTATACTTTCTCGCTTCGGTACCGGAGGATCCAAACTTCGATGCTCTTGAGAGCATTAAGGCTGATCACGAACGGTTCGTTCTCAAGGACAGCGTTTTTTATCTACATGCGCCGGACGGTATAGGGAGGTCTAAGCTAGCCGCAAACGTTGAGAGGTCTCTTGGCGTTTGGGTAACCGCTCGGAATTGGCGCACGGTCTGCAAAGTCATAGAAATGGCGAAGCAGCACGGCTAAGCACGTATTTTGTGAAATTTATGCCGTCTCGTCAGCCGCTTCACGTAGAAGATGGTATCGGAAACATTGCGTAAAGAGTGAGCTCGCAGCTTTTCGGTAGCTTTGAGGACAGAAGATATATTTACAAGTAGCCTCATTCCTTATCGAGGGGTCGGTAGAGTAGGTCTTTCTCGTGCACACGGGCGTATAGAACCGTCCTAACCAGCAATCCTGCAAAATACGCTGTTAGGGCTCATAAGTAACAAGTTGAGATTGTAGGCTATACAATGCTGGTTATGGCTGAGGCCCGGTACATAGAGGGTTGGGACTGCTACGCGCTTTCGGAGATGGTCGGGCGCGGCGGCTTTGCCACCGTGTGGCGGGCGCGCTCCCTGGAACGGGGCAGGGATGTGGCGGTAAAGGTGATCCCGGTCTACAGCAGGGCCGAGCGTTCCCGGGCGATGCGGGAGGGCCAGATCGCCGAGGGTTTGGATCATAAGAACATCGTAGAGCCTCTTGAGGTCATCCCCGGCGAGTACGAAGTTTACCTGATCACGGAGTACGTCGATGGCGTTCCGCTGGACGTCGCGGCAAAGGATTATACGGCGGAGGACGTAATAGATGCCCTCGTCCAGATATTGGAGGCGCTCGTCCACGCTCACGAACGCGGGATCATCCACCGCGACATAAAGCCCCAGAACGCGCTCGTCAACGACCGGGGTCAGGTAAAGCTCACGGACTTTGGCATCGCCTACCGGGCCGGAGATACCCGCCTGACCCAGATAGGGTTTGCCGTCGGTACCCCCGGTTACATAGCCCCCGAGACACTGGACGGCGACGACCCGAGCGCCCTATCCGACATCTACGCCGTTGGGGCCACCGCCCGCACGCTACTCGCCTCCCAACCAGAGGAGCCGCCCCAACACCTTCTAGAGTTTATAAACCGTACAACCTCCCCGAACCCGCTCCACCGCCCGCAGAGCGCCCAGGAGGCCTTGAAGCTCCTTACCGGTCGCAAGGCTACCGGCCGCCGGGGCTTTCTCACTCTCCCGGCGGTTTCCGGAACTCCCGCCGTGGCGCCGGGCTCCCGCGGACAGTCCGAACCTTACGCGGGCTACGTCCTCCGGGGGGTCAACGGCCTTGTCGCCGGCTGGCTCGGCTACCTCGGGGTCGGGCTGCTATTCAACGGAGCGGGAGCCGTCGGAGCCGCTGTCGGGTTCGGGCTCGCCGGGTTTCTCCTGCCCCGGCTCGGGGCGCTCGGGGTTATAGTGGCCCTGGCCGTAGCGCTGTTACGAAGCGGGTCGGGGCTCGGGATGGCCGTGCTACTACCGGCGGTCGGGGGGGTCTGGATCTTTACCGCCGGAGCCAATGCCGGGGCTGGCAGCATCGGACGCTTGCCGCTGGGTCCCCTGCTCGCCGTGCCGCTACAGGCGGTAGGGTTTGCGGCCGGGCTGCCCTTTCTACTCGGTACCCTCATGCGGCCCGCCGGGGCGGCGCTCTCGGCGGCGGCCGGTGGTTTCATGCTCGCCGGGTATGAGATCACCCGGGGCACCGGGTGGATGGAGTACCTCGGCGTAGCGCCCGCTCCGATCCTGCCGGGCCTCGACCCTCTGAGGCTCGCCCGGCAGCTAGCAGTGACCCTTGCGGCATACCCGGGCGTCGTGCTCCAGGCCGGGCTCTGGGCTTTTATAGCCGCTGCTATCTCGGTCGGGGAGAAAACCGGGCGGTGGGTGATCGGCGCTCTCGTTGCCGCGGGAGGCGGAGTTCTGGGGTACGGACTCTGGCTGTCGGCCACACCGGAGGCCCTGTCAAAAGCGGTGACGGCCCTCGGGTTGGCGGCTATAATATATATTGTTGTGAAGTATCTCGGGTCTTGGTCGAAGGGTTAGCTCTTGGGTTTCCTAAAGCATATAGAGAAGCGCATGCAGTCTCTTGTCGAGGGAGCTTTCGGCCGGGCGTTCCGCCGGCAAGTCCACCCCGTGGAAATGGCTAAAGGCGTAACCAAGCAGATGGACGACGGACGCATGGTCAGCATCTCCCGCACCTACGCCCCGAACGACTTTACGATACACCTCTCCGAGCAGGACAACGACTCCATGCGGGCCTACCAGCCGGCGCTGCGGGACGAGTTGATCCAGTACGCCTCCACCCACGCCCGGAACAAGAGCTACCATCTGATGACCCCGCCCAAAATCCACTTTACCGTCGAAGACACGCTCCGGTTCGGGGAGTTCGGCGTAACGGCCAAGCTGACCGGTGGCGAGGGCCCCCGGGAGAAAGGCGCCCCGGACGACACCTCGGGACAGACCCGCATCTTCCGCTCTGAGCAGGATACTGGCGATACCAAGTCCGGCAGTGCCGGGTCTGGTGGCGGCGAGGCCGACGTAGAAGAGCCGGAGGCTACAGCGGCCATCTCACCCAAAGACGCCCAGCGTCAGGGTCTCACGCAAGAGACCGTCGAGTTGATTCTGGAAGACGCTTCATACCCGATACAAGGAGCGGGCCCGTGGAACGTCGGACGGTCGGCAGAGAACGAGATAGTCATCGCCGACCCGAACATCTCCCGCAAGCACGCGCGGATCGCCCGGGCTGACTCGGGCTTTATGGTCGAGGACTTGGGCTCCACCAACGGCACCTACCTCGGCGGCGCGCCGATCAGCCGGGAGCGGATAGACGATGGGGACGAGCTTACCTTTGGTCAGGTAGAAGCCCGCTTTGTCCGCCGGATGGAAAGCCCCGGCAGACCGGAAGACGGCGAACCGGAGAACGGCGAACCGGCCAAGACCCGAGTCCAGCGGACCGGGAGACCAGAAGGAGCCGGGGAAAGTTAGCCGGTGGATATCCAGGTCCCTCTTCTGGCAGCCAAAGCTCTGCTACTGCTATTGCTGTTCGCCTTTATCTACTCCGTGGTGCAGCGGGGTGTCGGCGACCTCCGGGGCGTCCCGGATGACGAGTCGTCCAGCCCCGGCGGAAAGCGGCGGACCACCGGAGGCCGCAGGGGCCGGCAGCAGAACTTTACCGGGATACCCTCGCAGCGGGTATCGGAGCTCGTGGTCGAGGAGTCGGAGGTCTTGGCACCCGAGGCCAACTTCCCCCTGCGGGAAGGAACAATGACCATCGGGCGTTCCTCAAAAAGTGACATAGTGCTCAAAAGCGACGACTACGCCTCCGGGGAGCACGCCAGGATCACCCGCCACGGTGGTCTTTTATATGTCGAGGACAACGGATCGACCAACGGGACCCTCATGAACGGCCGGAAGGTCGTCGGGGCGACGCCGCTACGGCACGGAGACACTGTTACCGTGGGTTCAACGACCTTCCGATACTCGGAGTAGAGGTAAGGGAGAGATGCTGTACCTGGATCACTTCGGGGTTACGGACGCGGGCAAGGTCCGCGAGAACAATGAAGACTCGTTCCTGACCGGCGACGGGAGGGATGAGACGCTTTTTGCCGTCGCCGACGGCATCGGAGGCTTTGAAGCTGGCGAGGTTGCAAGCTCACTAGCCATCGAGGCCCTGCGAGAGTTAAGCCCCAGCGACTCCCTCGTGGAAGCCATCCAGGAGGCGAACCGGCGGGTCCTGTACGCCGCCCGCGAGAACTCCAAGCACTCCGGCATGGGGACCACGGTGGTCGCCGTCCGCTTTGCCGGCAAAGACGGCAAGCCCGCCGCGGAGATCGCTCACGTCGGGGATTCCCGAGCTTACCTGCTCCGCGACGGCGACCTTACGCCCCTGACCGAGGACCACTCGCTCGTGGCCGAATTGGTCCGCAGCGGCAGCCTTACCCGCGCCCAGGCTTTGGAGCACCCGCAGAAGAACTTGATCACCCGGGCTCTCGGGGCCGAGGAAGAGATAGAAGTCGAGACCAATACGGCCTTTGTCGGGGACGGAGACCGCCTCCTGCTCTGCTCGGACGGGCTCTCGGACCTGGTGCCCGAAGATAAAATGACGGACTTGCTCGCAAAAGAGCCCTCCCCAGAGTCCTCATCCCAGAAGCTGCTGCTCGCGGCCCTCGAAGCCGGTGGCTCCGACAACATAACCGCCGTAGTAGTTGATATAAAGAAAGAAGACCTCCCACCCGAGGACGGACCGGGACGCAGTGACGACACCCGAGAGATGGCGGCCCTCGTTTCCGAGGACTCTTCTGAGGACTCGCCCACCGACTCCCCGCCAGCCAGCCGGAGGAGCCTGGGTAGGAAATCTCCCCGGAGGTCGGGGCGCAAGACTAGAAGAAAGTGGTTTATAAAAGGGTTGGTCAGGTTCCTCGCGGGGGTGTTGGCACTGGCGGTGATCGCCACGCCGGCCTACCTGTGGGGCTCCAGCCGGTACTTTCTCGGCTTTGAGGGCGGAGAGGTGGTCCTGTACCGGGGGTTGCCCTATGAAGCCTTCGGGACGCCGTTTAACGAAGAGGTCGAGCAGACGGGGCTCAGAAGGGCCAACGTAGAGCGTCCCTACCGCACCCGGATACAAGACCACCAGCTATACACCAGGGACGAGGCCGACAACGTTATAGAAGATTTAAAGGAGCAATAAGCTTGACCCAGAGAGCGACCCTGCCCATGATCCTCGCGCTCACCGTTACGGCTTTGGGGTTCGCGATCCTGCTCGTCCGCCAGGAGCCGACCAGCCCGCCCCTGGTCTACGGAGCGGCTTACGCCGGGATGATGTTCGCACTCTACCTCGCCGTGCGCCTCCTTCTGCCGCACTCCGACGCGCTCATGGTGCCCGTGGTAACGCTCTTAACCGGGGTCGGGCTGGTAATGATCTACCGCCTCACCTACGACGTGCCCGGCATCGAGAACCTCGCCACCACCCAGGTGGTCTGGATCCTGGCCGGCAGCGGTGCCCTGCTCTTTATTGTTATCTTTTTCCGCAACTACCACCGGCTCTTTGACTACAAATACCTTTTGGCGCTCGCCGCCGTGGCGCTTATAGCCTCGGTGTTTACGCCGCTCGGCTACACGGTAAACGGTGCCAGGCTCTGGGTCGCCGTGGGGCCGATCAGCTTCCAGCCCTCGGAGTTCGCCCGGATAGCGCTGGTCATCTTTTTCGCCGGATACTTGCACGAGAAAAAGGATGTTCTGGCGGCCACCAGCCGGACGTTTATGGGGATACAGTTTCCCGGCCTCAAGTACTTCGGCCCGGTAGCTCTCGTGTGGGCGGCGTCTTTAGGGCTTCTGGTCTTTGAGAAAGACCTCGGCAGTAGTTTGCTCTTTTTCGCCGTTCCGCTCTTGATGCTCTACCTGGCGACCGGACGGGCGGCTTACGTAATTATCGGTAGCCTGCTCTTTATCGCCGGGTCCTACGTGGCGTACCTGGCGTTCTCCCACGTCCAGCTCCGGGTACGGACCTGGCTCGACCCGTGGGCCGACCCCGAAGGCGACGGGTTCCAGATACTACAGAGCCTGTTCTCTATCAGTGACGGCGGTATCTTCGGGGCCGGGCTCGGCCAGGGCTTCTCCCAGACCATCCCCGAAGTCCAGACGGACTTTATATTCTCGACGATAGCCAGCGAGCTCGGGCTGTTCGGCGCAACCGCCGTTCTCCTTACGTTCCTGGTATTCGTCTACCGGGGCATGAAGATAGCCCTGCTCTCCGAGGACGACGGCTCAAAGCTCCTGGCCGGAGGGCTGTCCGCGATGTTTGCCATCCAGACCCTGGTTATCGTCGGGGGCGTTACAAAGACCATACCGCTCACCGGCATCACGCTGCCCTTTATCTCCTACGGCGGCTCCTCGGTCGTCGGCAGCTTTATCCTGACGGGGCTCTTGCTGGTAATTTCGGAGAAAGCCGGCAAAGAGACTGGCGGGAGGGTGGTGTAGCCATGAATACCCACCTCCGACGTATGTTCTATCTTTTTGCGGCGGGTTTCTTGGTGCTTATCGGGGTGCTGGCCTACTGGCAGGTCTACGCGGCGGAGTCGCTCGCCAACAACCCGAACAACGCGTTTCAGACCCAGCGGGAGCAGCAGGCTCCGCGAGGTTTGATCCTGGCCCGTGACGGTGAGACGGTGCTGGCCGAGAGCCAGGAAGAGACCAAAACCAACGCCGCCGACCAGGAGGAGACGGTCTACAGGCGGGCTTACCCGCAGGGTGCGCCGTTCGCGAACATCACCGGCTACTGGAGCACCCGCTACGGAGCGAGCGGCCTGGAAGTCCTGCGCAACAGCGAGCTATCCGGCTCCGGCGAACCCGAGACCGTGGACGAGTTGTTAAACCAGATGTCCGGCGGCCCGCAACCCGGAAACAACCTCCGGCTCACCATAGACCCCGAGCTACAGCGTGTAGCCTACGAAGGTCTGGCCGCGACCAACACCGGCCGGGGGTCCGCGGTCGCTTTGAACCCGCAGACCGGCGAGATACTCGCGCTCGCCTCCTACCCGTCCTTCGACCCGAACAACATCGACGACGCTTTCCCGGATCTCTCCGAGGACCCGGACGCGCCGCTCATAAACCGGGCGACCCAGGCGCTCTACCCACCGGGCTCGACGTTCAAGACGATCACGGCCGCCGCGGCCCTGGAAGCTGGTGTGAACCCGCAGCGCGAGTTCTTCGACAGCGGCCGGTACGAGACGCCCGGCTACGCCGTAACCAACTACAGGGGTCGGGACTACGGCGAGGTTACCTTTACCCGGTCGCTGGTCCTCTCCATAAACGCCATATTCGCCGAGATAGGGGTCGAGATAGTCGGGGCGCAGAGGCTCGCGGACATGGCCCGGAGGTTCGGCTACGGTGACGAATATGCGGACTTCGCGCTCCCCGTAGAGCCGAGTGACCTCGGCATACCGGTGTCGCGGTGGGCTCCGGGGTACACCGCCCAGATCTCCTTCGGCCAGGGTCAGAACGTCTCGAACGTCTTTGAGATGGCCCTCGTCGCCGCCACCGTTGCGAACAACGGAAATATGATGGAGCCCCGGCTCGTGGAAGAGGTCCGCTCGCCGGACGGGGTCATACTGGATAACCCGTCCCCCACCGTCCGTCGCGAAGTCTTCCCCGAAGGAGAAGCTAGCGAACTCACCAGGATGATGGAGGCGGTCGTTACCGAGGGCGGCCTGACGGAAGCCCAAATACCCGGCGTGCGGGTGGCGGGCAAGACCGGTACCGCCGAAGCGCCGCCGGGGGACCCGCACTCCTGGTGGATAACCTTCGCCCCCGCGGAAGACCCGCAGATAGCCGTCGCCGTGATGGTCGAGAACGGCGGCGAGTTGGACGAGGAGGGCAACGCCTCGACCCCGGCTATCCCGATAGCCACGGATATCATGAGGGCTCACCTGAACGGCGCGCCCGAAAGCCGGAACAATACTCAGGGTCAGCCGGGTGGCTGACGTATAATGCGCTAAGGTGGAGCAACTCGTAGACAACCGGTACCGGATCATCCGGCCTCTAGGACGCGGCGGGATGGCCGAGGTCTATCTCGCCCACGACGACGTCCTCGACCGGGACGTCGCGCTCAAGGTTATGAACGACCGCTACGCCCATGACGAGGAGTTCGTCGAGCGCTTTAAGCGCGAAGCCCAGAGTGCCGCGGCGCTCTCCCACCCGAACATCGTGGCAATCTACGACCGGGGCGAGACCGAGGATTCCCCTCGAACGTACTACATAGCCATGGAGTATCTTCCTGGAGGCACCCTCAAAGACCGCCTCCTGAAGCGCGGACCGCTTCCGGCCCGGACGGCGGCCGCGGTGGCGCTCCAGATCGCCGAGGCCCTGCGGGCCGCCCACGACCGCGGCGTCGTTCACCGGGACATAAAGCCGCAGAATATTCTCATCACGGATTCCGGAAATCTGAAGGTCACGGACTTCGGCATCGCCCGGGCAGCCTCGTCCTCGACGATGACCCGGACGGGCTCCATACTCGGGACGGCCCAGTACATCTCGCCGGAGCAGGCGATGGGCGAACCCGTCGGTCCCGGCAGCGACCAGTACTCGTTGGGGGTCGTCCTGTACGAGATGCTGACCGGCCTGGTACCTTACGAAGCCGAAACGTCTATAGGCGTCGCGATGAAGCACGTAAACAGCCGCCCCATCCCGCCGAGCGAGCGCGACCCCTCGATCCCACCGAGCATGGACGCCGTAACCCTGCGGCTGCTCGCCAAAGACCCCGACGAGCGCTACGCCGACGACACCGAACTTATAGAAGACCTCGAACGGTTGAGCGAGGGCCTGGAGCCTTCAGACCAGACGACCGAAGTCCTGACACGGGTGATCCCCCCGGCCACAACCCGCGCCTACGCCGCCCCAGCAACGGGACCCCGCACCCGTACGCCCGCCGGGACTCCCGGCGCAAAGACGAGAAAACGTCGCGGGCGGCTGCCGGTATTCCTGGTTCTAGCGGTCCTGGTGGTACTGGCCGCGCTCGGCTGGGCCGGCTACAACGTCTTGCAGGGCTCCGGGGGTTCGGGGGCGCAGCAGGCCCGGGTGCCGGACCTCTCCGGCATGACGCTGGATGAGGCCCGGGACCGCTACGGCGAGGACTTCAGGTTTACGGAAAGCAGCCGGCAGGACAGCGCGGAACCTGTGGGCACGGTCCTGAGCCAGGACCCGCAGCCCGGCGGGATGGCCGACAGGAACTCCGGTATCTCCGCGGTCGTCAGCGGTGGGCAGCCGGTACCAAACGTAACAGGCCAGAGTCGGGCCGCCGCCGAGCGAACACTCTCGGAGGCGGGGTTTAGACCGCAGGTGGATACCAGGGAGAGTACCGCCGACCGGGAAGGTCTGGTCGTGGACCAATCGCCGGCGTCCGGTCAGCGGGCCGACAGCGGCTCGGAGGTCGGGATCACGGTCGGCTCCGGTCCGGCCGTCATTACCGTGCCGGACCTTACGGGGCTGGACGCGGGCCGAGCCGGGAGCGTACTGAGGGAGGCCAGTCTGTCTTTCGGCTCGGTGGAGCGGGCACCCAGCGGCGCGGTGTCTGAGGGCCAGGTCTTCTCCCAGAACCCTTCAGCCAATACTTCGGTCGCCCCTGACACCTCGATAAACGTAACGATCAGCTCCGGTCCACGACAAATTTCCGTCCCGAGCGTCGTCGGCTCCAACGTCGAAGCCGCAAAGCGGTCCCTACTCGATGCCGGCCTGGGCTACACCATCGTGGAACGCCAGAGCGGCCAGTCTGCCGGGACGGTCGTAGCGACCGAGCCGGGCGCGGGCACACCGGTCGCCCCCTCTACCCGGGTAACCCTGATCGAGAGCTCGGGACCACCATCTTCCGGCCAATCGCCGCAACCCGGCGGCCAGCCCGCAGGACCAGGATCAGGGTCTAGCCCCACCCCGCAACCGGGCGCGAGCGGCTCGGGGCGGCAAAATACCCCAACGCCGTCTCCTTCAGGCGCTTCCTCCGGAAACAATAGTAATGGAAGCAACAGCAGTCAGAACGGTAGCGGAGATAACTCCGACGATTCGGGCGGTGGCGCTGATAACTAGAATCTTGGAGGTTTGGACGGACAGGACCTGTCCGTCTAGGCGACCGAGCCTAGCTTTCTCCGAGTAGCTCCTGGCGGACATAGCCCGCTAGCGAAGAAGGCGGGAGTTCTCGCGGAGGGTCTACCTCCACAAAGCTGTGCCGCCCGAGGGCGTTGTCGTTTAGCCAGTCTTCCTCGACGCTTTTCGTGCGGTCGAGGTCGTAGTCGGTCTCGTAGTAGACCGTCCGCAGTTGGCCGGGAGAAACTTCGATCACGATTATTGGGTGCTTACCCGGTGAGTAAGCCCTCACCCGAACCTCATTAAGCGTCTTCTCCGTCATCCCGCGAGTTTATACGAAACCCCGCGGATATGGAAGCCGGGGACCGCTTGCAAGGAAGGCAAAAGCCATCATGATAGAATTTAGGTGTATGAGTTCAATAAATAAATCTTACATTTGCAGGAGGAGTTTTAATGTCAGATCCCATACCCAGAGAAGGAGAAACTGAAGGTATCGGCCGCGGTTCGCCCGCTGAAGATACCACCGAAAAACTTTCGTCACACCGGCTTCCGCCGGAAGACCTGCCGGAAGAGTTGCTCCGCAAGCGGCTCGCGCGTTTAGATACCCGGCGGGCTCTGGCGGATCTATGCAAGAGCATACCGGGGCTGGACGAGATCCTCTTACCCCGCGGTATCCAGGCTGACGCCCTGACCCGTAAGGCCGGTAGTAGCGCGGCTATCCTCAAGGGAGTATCGCGCCGTATCCTCCAGGACGCCGCCGCCTGGGGCGCGCTCCGGACCGCCATTCAAGAACAGATACCGCCGGAGACCTTTGAGGCGCTAAAAGAGCTCTCGGATGACAACGTCCGGGAACTCGCGGCCGTACACACTACGGAGGGGCTGCTTTTCGCGGTCCTGAGCAGCGACGAAGAGCCTGCCGCCGGGGTTGTCGAGAGCCTGACAGCGGCCTGGCGGGAGGACAACCAGAAGGCCGAGAAGAAGGCTTCCGAAAGCGCCCGGGTAGAGAGCCTCGAAGCTGAGTTGGACCGCGTCAAGAAAGAGAACGAGCGGTTATTCTTTACCTCCCGGACCGCGAACGAGCGGGCCGCGACCCTCGGGCAAGAAGTGGACCGGCTCGCCAGCGAGCGTGAGGAAGTCTCGTCGAGATCGCGTAGGGCCGAGGAGACCGCCGCTACTGCCTGGGAAGCCGAGAGCGGGCTCAAGCGCCGCATCTCGGAGCTAGAGCGCCGCTCGGCACACCTGGAACGGTCCCTGAGCAGCGAACGTTCCGCGTACTCCAAGGCCGCCGAGCGCGTCGAGGAGATGCACGAGGAGCTTGGTCTGGTGGTCGCGGAGCGGGACCGCATACAGGACGCTCTGGAGAACGCCCGGTTCACCGACAAGGGCTTCGGTGAGCTTTTGGTCCGGGCGGTAAAAAACGAGGTCGGCTCGCTGCCGAACACTCTCGACTCCACGGAGCGTACGGCGCAGCTTCTAGACTTTATGAGCAAGGTCCTCGCCGCCCACGCCGAGTTGCGCGAACCCCGGAGCGCCGGGAACCAGCATTCGGAGACCCGGACCCAGGGAAACCGGCGCGGCGGGACCGGGGAAGAAGCGGAAGACCCGGACCCTTCCCCAGCCCCGTCCTCCAGGGTTGGAGAAGGTAACGGGCGGGGAGCCGGCCCGGTAGCGGAGGCTGCGGTACCCAAAGCCCGGCCGATGCTCTCGTTCCGGGCTCTGGGCGGCGCGGGTGAGGTCGGTGGCAGCAGCCATTTGTTGGACTTCGGCCGGTCGCGGGTGCTGGTAGACGCCGGTATAAAGCCCGACGGGCGGGGACCTCTCGCGCCGGATTTCGAGTCTCTCGAAAAGCTTGACGCCGCAGTTGTGACCCACGCCCACCTCGACCATTGCGGGGCGCTGCCGCTCTTGTGCCGGGATCAGCCGGACCTGCCGATCTACTGTACGCCGCCGTCGGCCAAGCTCATTATCGCGGCGCTAAACGATCACGCGGCGATGGGCGGCGGGCTGCCGGGCGGCGTGCCGATCAACGAGGTTCGGAAAAGGCTTGTGTCCATGCCGTTCGGGAAACCTTTCAAGGCTGGGGACGCCCGGATCACGTTCACCGAGAGCGGGCACATCCTCGGGGCCGCGAGCGTCCTCCTGGAGGCCGGGTCGGCGACGACGTTCCATACTGGGGACATCTGTCTCGAAGACCATTTCTCCATACCTTCGGCGCGGTTACCGGAAGTAAAGGACATAGACTTGCTGATCATGGAGGCGACGCTGGCCGACCAGAGGCCACAGCCTTTTAGCGAGTCCATTCGCAAGATGGTAGAGGTCATAAACGAAACCACGGTCGAAAGAGAAGGTTCAGTCCTTATCCCGACCTACGCGCTCGGGCAGGCGCAGGAGATCATCCTCGGATTGAAGCACTACGGTCAGGAGTACGGGCTCGACCGCGACGTATTTATCTATGTGGACGGCTCGGTCGTGACCACTTCCGAGAGACTCTACGCTGAGCAGCTCGGGTACATGAAGCCCTACCTCCAGCACTCGGACCCGAGGGAGCTGTTCTTCTCGGACAACATCCGGGCGGTCTCGAACGACGACGCGGCGCGGGAGCGGATACTCTCGAATCCGTGCGCCATAATAGCGTCACCGGTCACGATGCAGGGCGGGGCCAGCGCCTTCTACCGCCGGCGGCTGCACGGCGGCGAGCGGAACGCCGTAATCCTGCCGTCGAATGCGGCCCAGGCGGCGAATGGAGGCTCCGACGAAGAAAAGTGGCGGGTAGAGAAGGTGAGTTTCGCGGCCCACTGCACGCAGAAAGACCTGATGAGCATTACGGAGAAGCTTACACCGCGACAGATCATCCTGGTCCACGGCTCCAAACGCCGGATCAGCGACCTCGCCTACCTCCTCTCGCCGAGCCACAAAATACACACCCCCACCGTCGGCGAGACGGTCCGCACGGTGCTCTAGTGGAGGGGCGGTCCGTGGAGAAGTCGTCGGAGTTGCCGGAGGTCACGCCGCTCTCGGACGCTAGAGACGAGCGCCCGGAGAACGCGGTCGGCATCGGGGAGTTCTGGTACGAGCCGGAGGTGTGGACTCTACCATCCCTCTCCCCTGCCGCCCGTGTTCTCTACGCGGGCCTCTGCTCCTATCTGCCGAACCGCAAGATCAACCGCCGCGACCTCCGAAACACCTTAAAGGGTTCTACCGACGACGAGATAGCCGGGACCCTGAAAGAGTTGACCGGCCGCGGGCTCCTGGAACCCTTTCCGGGGCGCTGGGGCTTTACGGCCCGGTCGGTCAAAGATTTCAGCGGGTAATCTCGTGGAAACCAACCCGGAATGGCTGCGGTGGGCCAGAAAGCTGCAAGCTATCGCCCAGAGCGGCCTCACCTACGCCAAAGACCCCTTCGACATCGAGCGGTACGAGCAGGTCCGCGGGGTGGCGGCGGAGATCCTGGCTTTCAACTCCGACGCAGAGGCGGGCCGTATCGACACCCTGTTCGCCGGAGAAGTTGGGTATGCAACCCCGAAGCTAGACATCCGGGGCGTAGTGGTGAGGGACGACGCCGTCCTCCTAGTCCGGGAGAAGGAGGACGGGCTCTGGACGCTGCCCGGCGGGTGGGTGGACGTCGGCGAGTCACCCGGCGAGGCTGTAGAGCGGGAGGTTCGTGAAGAGTCCGGCTACCAAGTCCGGGCGACGCGTCTCCTGGCGCTGTGGGACCGGGACAAACATCCGCATCCGCCCATCCCCTATCACACCTACAAGCTCTACTTCCAGTGTGAGCTTACGGGTGGTAGCCCTGCACGGAGCCTGGAGACCGACGGGGTGAAGTTCTTCAGCGTAAGCAACCTTCCGGCGCTTTCCCTGACGCGCGTTACGCCGGACCAAATCTCCCGGCTGCTCGGGTACGTCCGGGACCCTGGTAGACTCGCGGACTTCGACTAAACAGCCGCTAGCTAGCGGGGCAGCCGCAGTTCCGTAGGGAAATTCTCGCCCCTCAAAAGTTCCGGTAGTGTATAAGTCTTCTCCTCTGACCAGCGACGGCCCGCGCCCCCGGTAAGGGCGGCGAGGTCTATAAGCCGTCCCATTATCCTGAGGCAGAAACCGTGGATCACGTCTTCCGGGTCGTCTACCTTGCCGCGAGCCCGCTCCACGAAAACGCCCTTCGTCTTCCAGACCCCGTCCCGGTAAACGGCGAAAGTCTGGCAGGCGTTCTCGCCTACAGCCTCCGACCAGCCGAGGATGCGGCCCGAGTAACTCGATGGGTCGAGGTCGTAGCGGCTCAACTCCTCGTGCATGAGGTCTTCGTCGCTTTCGGCGGCGGCGCCCCTTAGCAAACCCAGGGTGAGCCGGGCTTCCGCGCCGGACGCGCCAGGGTTGGCCCGGACCTTTATGACGAGCACTCCTCCCCCACCTTCGGTTTCCACCTCAAATCCAGCCTCGCGGGCGAGAGCCGCCGTATACTGGAGCCCGGAAAAGAGCTTCTCAGAGAACCGGCGGGCGGCAGCTTCGGCTTCTCCTATGAGGCCGAGGGACCGGTCGGCTTCTTTCCGGTAGCGCCGGAGCCGGATGAGGGCGGCGTCCTCGATACCCAAAGAATTACTCCTTTACCCAGGAGCGGAGTACCCGGTCGATGACGCCAGGGGCGAGGGTCGAAGCGGCGACGAATAGCCGGTCCGGGAGGGTCACGTACACATCACGGCCACCCTTCTCGGCGGCCCGGGAGATCTTCTCAGCTACCCGCTCCGGCGGCACGCCGGATGGACGCCAGCCACGCTCCTCGTCTTTGGTGCGCCGGGAGTTCTTCGAAAACTCCGTGCGGGTCGTGCCCGGATAGACGTTCGTGACGGTGATGCCCCGTCCGTGGAGCTCGACCCGCAGGGCGTCGGAGAGGGCGTTCAGGGCAAACTTCGTGGAGCAGTAGCCACCGACGTTCGGGATGGCGCGTTTACCGACAACCGAGGAGACGTTGATGATCCTACTTCCGGGTCTCATGTGCGGTAACGCGGCCTGGATGCAGTTGACCGGCCCGACCAGGTTCACCTCGAACACGTACCGCAAGTCTTCGTCCCGAAGCTCCGCGACCCGTCCGGAGAGCCCAACGCCCGCATTATTCACCAAAACGTCGATAGGACCGAGCATCTCGGCGGTACGCTCTACCAGGTGTTCCACGGAATCTTTGTTCGAGACATCCGTCTCGACGGCGATAACCCGGCCGCCGGAAGCGGAGATCTCCCGCCCGATAGAGCGCAATCGCTCTAGATTCCGGGCCGCGAGCACGACCGCCGCCCCCCGCTCGGCCAGCGCACGGGCCGCCGCCTCCCCGATACCACTCGAAGCGCCGGTAACGACGGTTACCTTATCTTGCAGTGTCTTCTCCATAAGACCCTATCTTAGCCGGTATATACTCCTCGTGTGGAGGGCAAGAAAATACTCGTGGGTGTTACGGGCGGTATCGCGGCTTACAAGGCCCCTGGCGTCATCCGCCGCCTCCGCGAGTCAGGCCACGAGGTGAAGGTCATCGCCACCGCAGCCGCTTTCCGCTTTGTCCCCGAGGAAACGCTGTCTATAGCCGCCGGAGAGCCGCTCTACACGGACAAGACCTGGTGGGATCGTTCCGGGCGCGTTGAGCACGTAACCCTCGCCCGCTGGGCGGACCTCGTGGTCATAGTCCCCGCGACCGCCGACGCCATGGCCCGGGTCTCGATCGGGCTCGGGGACGACCTGCTTTCGGCGACAGTCCTTGCTGGGGCAGAAAAGGTACTGTGGGCACCGGCGATGAACCCCGAGATGTGGAGTAGCCCGGCGACCCGTCGCAACGTCGGGACGCTACAGAGCTGGGGACACTACTTCGTCGGTCCGGCGGAAGGAGCCATGGCTTCTAGAGAAGAGCAACCCGGTGTCGGGCGGTTGGCGGATGAAGCGGAGGTCGTCGCGGCGGCCGAAGAGGCGCTTTCTTCTAGCGGTCCTCTATAAGATCTAGCACCTGCGGCAGGAGCGTCCGGGTGGTGCTGAGTCCCTCGCCAGCGTAGACCGTTTCCTCCCCCGACCAGTCGCCGAAAAAGCCGCCCGCCTCGCGCAGAATAGGCGCGAACGGAGCGCCGTCCCAGAGATTCATTACCGGGTCCAGCATAAGCTCCAGCCTCCCGGTAGCGACGAGGGCGTGGCCGTAGGCGTCCGACCAACCCGCGCTGTAGTAGGTAGCTTCCCGCAGCCGCCGCCAGGCTTCTCCGCGACCGTACTCCTCGAAGCTTGCGGCATCTGTAAAGGAGAAGATGCTGCGGTCCAGACGGTCCGTTTCCGACACGCGGCAGCGGCGGCCGTTACGGTAACAGCCTTCTCCGGACGCCGCGTAGACCATCTCGTCCAGGGCCGGGAAGTATGCGACACCGACCTCGCAGTTGCCCTCTATTTCGAGCGCGAGCAGGGTGCCGTAGAGCGGCACGCCCCGGACAAAAGCCTTTGTGCCGTCTATGGGGTCCAGGATCCAGCGTTCGCTCCCCCCTCCCTCTTCCCCGTACTCCTCCCCAATAACCGCGTGTCCGGGGTAACGTTCCGAAATGCGCTTCCGCAGCAACCGCTCCGCCTCCCGGTCGGCGACCGTGACCGGCGTATCGTCCTCCTTGATCTCCACCCCGACCCCCGCATCGAAGTGCTTGAGCGTAGAGCGGCCAGCCACATAGGCGCTTTCCACGGCGAAGTCCAGGTAGTCGCGCAGGTTCAAGTCTCCGTACCTCCCGGATATTTGCGCAGGTAGTCTTTGAGAGCTTCTTCGGTACTCGCGAATGCTATTTCGCTCCACGGTAGGCTGTCCCGGGCAAAGCTTCGCACATCCATCGTCTCATCGAGAGGCGTTGGCACGCCTCCCGTGACCTTTGCTGCGAACACGGCGATCGCCGGCACCTGTCCCTCGTAGGAGTAGAGGCCGAGTATATCCCCCACCTCGACTTTGAGCCCCGTTTCCTCAAAGACCTCCCGCTCCGCGGCGGCCCCAGCGTTCTCGCCGCGCTCGACAAAGCCGCCGGGGAAAGTCCACTGGCCGTAACCGGGCTCTATGGCGCGCTGAACCAGGCTTATACCACCATCTAGCTCGAATAGCGCCCCGGCCACGAGTTTCGGCCCCTGGTAGAAGATAAACCCGCACTCCCGGCACACCAGCCGCTCCGGTTCGCCGTCCTTTAGCTGCCGCAGGTCCAGGGTGCCCGCGCACCGGGGACAGAACTTGTACTCGGGTGGGTTCAAAGTAACCTCAAAGTAATGTAGCTACGCCCGCCGTGGTAAAATTTCGCCACTTGCGGACGTAGCTCAGTTGGTAGAGCGCCAGCTTCCCAAGCTGGAGGTCGCGGGTTCGAAGCCCGTCGTCCGCTCTTTTTCTATCTAGGCCCCGTTGCGGGCCGCCGCCCCGTTCCGGGAGCCGTTCTTGTTACCCCGGATCTTACGCATCAACCACTTCGCCGGATCGTAGTATTCGTCGGCGACCCGCTCCTTCAAGGGGATGATGGAGTTGTCGGTGATCTTGATGCCCACCGGACAGACTTCCGTGCAGCACTTGGTGATGTTGCAGTACTGGATGCCGCCGCGCTCTTCCTTGAGGTACTTCAGGCGGCTCTGGTCGTCCATCGGGTGCATCTCTAGCCACTGGTTGCGCACGAAGAATCGCGGACCGGCGAACTCGTCGTGCTTGTGGTGGGTCCGCAGCACGTGGCAGACGTCCTGGCACATAAAGCACTCGATGCACTTCTTCGGCTCGTAGAGCCGCTCGACGTCCTCCTCGTACATCGTGAACGGCGCCTGCTGCTCACTGTGGAACGGCGTGATCGAGCGCGAGACCTCGTAGTTCCAGGAGACGTCCGAGACCAGGTCCTTTATTATCGGCCAGGCTTTCATCGGCTGGACGTGGATGGGCTCTCCACCGTACTCCTCGACGCGCGTCTTGCACAGGAGCTTTGGCTTACCGTTGATCTCCGCGCTGCACGAGCCGCAGTGGGCAGCCTTGCAGTTCCAGCGGACGGCGAGGTCTGGGGCCTGATGCGCCTGTATCTGGAGAACCGCGTCGAGGACGACCATGCCCTCGACCAGTTCTAGCTCGTACTCGACCTCCTGGCCGCCTTCCGCGTCTCCCCGGAAGATATTCAGCTTTACGGTCTCGTTCTCCGAGCCCAACTCCCGGTTCTCGACCGGGGAGTGAGCCTCAGAACTGACTCTCTGCTCCCTGCCGTTCTCCGCCATCCATGCTCCTCTCAGTATTACCGTCGTCGAACAGCCGGGCTAGGTGGTCCGGCATCGGGGCGATCTCCCGCTTGTCGATGCCGACTTCTCCCTGCTGATCTTTTGTCACTATAAAGTTGAGGTGCCCGAGTTCCTCGTCGGGTCCGTCGTAGTCGAGCCTCCACTGTGCCCCGCGGCGCTCCCGGCGCTCCAGGGCGGTGCGCAGGATGATCTCGGAGATCTGGATCAGATACCGGATGTCCTGAGCCGTGTGCCAGCCGGGGTTGAAGAACCTCGAACCCGGTACGCTAACACCTTCCAGCCGGTCCTTGAGACCGAGGATCTTGCCGAGTCCCTCCTTGATGGAGTCCTCGTCCCGCATCAGGTTCGCGTGCTCCATCATCGCTTCCTGAAGCTCCTGCTGCATGAGGTACGGGCTCTCGTGACCCTTCTCATTGTGGAGCGGCTCCAGCACCCGCTGTATCTCAGTCTGCACTTCCCTATCGTCGGCGTCCGCGGAGTGGTGGCTCTCCTCGATGTAAGCTATCGCTCCCATACCGGCCCTGCGGCCGAAGACCAGCAAGTCGGAGAGCGAGTTGCCGCCGAGGCGGTTCGCCCCGTGAAGACCACCCGCCACCTCACCGGCGGCAAAGAGCCCCGGTACGGTGCTCGCCGCAGTCTCGGGGTCTATCTTCACGCCGCCCATCGTGTAGTGGACGGTCGGGAAGACCTCCATCGGCTCTTTGGCGATGTCTATATCGGCGAGCTTCAGGAACTGCTCGTGCATCGTCGGAAGCTTCTGGAGGATCTTGTCGTACCCGAGGTGCGTAATATCCAGCAGGACGCCGCCGTGCTCGGAGCCGCGGCCTTCCTGCACCTCGGTGTAGTTGGCCCGCGCGACCACGTCCCGCGTCGAGAGCTCCATCTTCTCGGGGTCGTAGTCTTCCATGTAGCGCCGGCCCTCGGCGTTGCGTAGAAGCCCACCCTCGCCGCGCACACCCTCGGTTACCAGGAGGCCACGCACACCCGGAGGCCAGACCATGCCGGTCGGGTGGAACTGCATCATCTCCATGTCGACAAGCTCGGCCCCAACGTCGTAGGAGAGAACCACGCCGTCGCCGGTCCCCTCCCAGGAGTTCGAGGTGACCTTGAAGATGCGGCCCCAGCCGCCGGTCGCCATTACTACGGCTTTGGCCTTGAAGTGGATAAACTTCCCGGACTCGCGGGTATAGGCCAGAGCCCCGGTCACGCGCCCGTCCTTCTTGAAGAGCTTGGTGACGGTGGTCTCCATGTAGATCTTCGCGTCGGTGGCGAGTACCCGCTCCTGCATGGTCCGGATCAATTCCAGACCGGTCCGGTCGCCGACGTGACAGAGCCGGCGGTAGGTGTGCCCACCGAACGGGCGCTGGGAAATTTTACCTTCCGCGGTGCGGTTGAAGAGTGCCCCCCACTGCTCTAGCTCGTAGACCCGGTCCGGGGCTTCTTTGGCGAAAAGCTCCGCCATCTGCCAGTTGTTAATGAACTTCCCGCTCTTCATGGTATCCATGAAGTGGGTCCGCCAGCCGTCGTCCGCGTCCACGTTGCCGACCGAGGCCGCTATACCACCCTCGGCCATGACCGTGTGGGCCTTGCCGAGCAGGGACTTCGTGACGATACCAACGGAGAGACCAGCCTCGGCCGCCTCGACCGCCGCCCGGAGGCCCGCGCCACCGGCCCCGACCACGAGTACGTCGTGCTCGCGGACCTCGTAGTCCTCTCGCTGCGTGCGGGCTCCGTTTTTGCGAGTCCCGTTTGCTCCGTTCCTCTCCACTTTAAAAACCTACCTCTCAGCCAATTATATGAAGGTCAGTTATGACGCCTGCGAGCAAGAGCCTTACGTACAGGTCGGTGATCAACAGGGAAAATAAGCTCAACCAGGCCCAGAGTGAGTGCCGGATGTTGAGCGTCGTTACCTTGCTGTGTACCTGACGCCGGAACTCGCCGCCCCTCTCACAAGAGAAGCAGTCTTTCTTCCCGCCGACGAGGTGCCTGAATGAGTGACAGGAAAACGTGTACAGGGAGACGAGTACGATATTGGTGAGAAAGATGATCGACCCTATCGTGATAGCGAAGCTACCCTCCGGGAAAAAGGAGATCGCCGTTTCGTACCACAGGAACGCTACCACGACTATAGAGCCGTAGAGGAAGTACCGGTGGATGTTATTCAGCACAAACAGCGCCGTCTCGCCGTTATAGTTAGTTCCCCGCGGCTCCCGCTGCTGAGCTTTGCTGGAGCAGTTCGGCGGGTCCCAGAAAAAGGACCGGTAGTACGCCTTCCGGTAGTAGTAGCAGGTAGCCCGGAAGCCTAGCGGTATCCACAATACGAAGACCGCCGGCGAGAGCCAGGATATCGGTGATGGTACCTGCGGCGAGTAGAACGGCGTTAACAGATAACTCTCGCCACCTCTCGGGTAAGCTCCGAGCGGCAAAATGAATACCACAAAAAGGGAGTACACGCCGAATAGAATCAGCGCGGTGCTCACCGTAATCGGACCTGCCCACCAGGGCAATCTCTTCGCAGCAGCGGTTATGCTCGCCAAGTTCTGCTCTCCCTTTCTACACGCCGAAGCTCAAAGTCGGGTTTCTTGACAATTTCCTAGTGCTGTAGAAGTATAGAGGACTACCTAACTTCCTTTTGTGAAAGCGTTCCAACGCTCGTTCCTGCACGCCGCGCTCCCGGGTTTTCCTGCTTTTCTGGCGCTGTTCTAGCGCTGTTTCCGGCATAATCCTACCACGGCATTTAAGATACAAGGACCAGTGATGCCCCGTAAGCCGGATCCTGCTCTATCCCATCATCCATCTCCGGTAGCGTGTTGCTACCGGGCCCCGATACGGGGCTGCACCTACCAGCCAGAGGACGATAGTCCCCGGCAATTTGGCTTGCTCGCACCGGTCGTTTACCTGGCCGGCCCCTCGCGGGTACCGCCGGTGGGCTCTTACCCCACCCTTTCACCCATCACCTGTTCCCGATAGCCATAGCTGTCGGGTCATCGGCTGGTCTGCTCTCTGTTGCACTTGACGTGACGGAGGGCTTGCGCCTCCCGGTAGCCGTAGCTGCCGGGCTTCTCCGCCCCCCGGGTTATTAGCCCGGGCGGCCTTTTCCACGAGTCCGGACTTTGCTCTACGCCCAAAGATGTACTTTGCGCGCAGCGACGGGTCGGACATCCCTGGTCTGCAATTTATTCTAACATTCGGGCTCTACGGACCGGCTCCAGGTCCCTGACGCCTCACCGCGTCTGATCAGCACTATCTCGGTAGGGGTTAGATGCACCTCTATGTCATCTACTGCATCCCAGACTTCTTTCCATCGCGGGTCATCGCCGGTCGCGGGATCAAACCATATCCCTAACTTTCCATCCCGGAGCTCGACCACTCCCTCAAAGGTTTCGTACTCCTCCGGCTTGCGGAACTTCTCGTCCAGCGAATACCCGGCCTCCTTACGGTAGATGCCGTTGCGAGACCGGAAGGACTGCACGGAAGACGGCGTAGTACCGAGCGCGCTGGCGATCCACTCGTCGCTCTTGCTCTCCCCTACCCAGCGCCGGATGTCGTCTATGAACTTCCTTAGAGAAACCCTCTGGTTTATACCCATGATCGTCACCTTTACCGTCTGATGGTTTAAGTGCTGTATCGTACATGTAAAGTAAACAATTTTCTAGTCACTTAGGCACTCTAGGCTTATTTTACGGGTGTTATAGACTAGGGCTATGGAAAGTTTTTTGAACGTTGCGGTAGAAGGTTTGAGGTTGGTCCCTCTGATACTCGTGTTCTACATACCGGCGCTAATGGGAATGGTGATTCTAAAAGAGCGCAGCGAGGACTTTAAGGTAAAGGTTGGGATTCTGTTCGCGGTCGGGTTTGGGGGCGTGACCGCTATAAAGTTGATCTTCAGGAGTGTATCCGCGCTGCAGGTGGTGTGGACCGTAGGGCTGTCGCTAGTTCAGATAGCGGTCGCCCTGGCCCTCGCCGCGATCACAGTCTACAAGCTGGCAGATTAGTGTAGCTCTAGCCGCCGTCTACGGCGGCTTTCACCTCTTCGCGTTCCCGGTCCAGGGTGTAGAGGGTCGTGTTCGCCGGAGACTCTTTGTAGGGCTTGACGCGGGTGCGCTCCAGGTAGCCCTCTTCCAGCATCGCGCTTATCACCTCACCTATCTCACTCTGGGTCAACTCGAGCTCTCCCCGCTCGTCCAGATCCCGGATACTGCTGAAGATCTCGACAAACGACGCCGGCTCCCGGAGGCTAGCCACGCTGCGGCAAACGGTTCTGAGCTCGTAGGGCGTCAGGTCTTCGAGCAGGTCGAACGCTTCCTGCCCGTCGGAAGTATCTCCGTCCTGAGAAACCTGCGCCTCCCGGGCGGGACTCTCGTTTTCCTGGTCGTTTGCGGGAGTCCCGTCCGCAATCCCGGCTGTATCACCATTTTCCGGAGAAGCTGTGGCCGGCTCTTCTCGCACCTCAGGTGTCGCGGAAGTGGATGCCGCGGAGGCGGACCGTGCCGCCGCCTCTTTCGGGTCCTCCGAGGCAAGGTCCGCCTCGCCCCCGTCCGGGATCTCTTCACCAGGCAGGTAGACCTGCAACTCAAGGTCCCTGTCCACCGTATTCACCAGGTTACGGCGCTCGGCTTCGACCACAAAGTCCTTGAACTTCTTGAAGCCCTGGTTGCGCTCGTCAAACGAGCCGAGCTGCACGATCATCTGCTGCTTGACCTGGCCGAGGACGCGGGTCTTGTTGCCGTTCTTGAGGTTTTCGACCGCCCGCACGAGCTCCGTGTAAGGGTCGGTGGTCTTTTTCTTCGGCTGCTGGTCCCGGACGCGGGCCTCACGCTCTTCTTCCAAGAGCGAGGCGTAGGAGATGAAGTGATCCGCGGACTCTATGAGGTGGTAGGACGTCGCTTCCGACACCCCGATCACCACCACGTTCTTGCCCTGGCTCCGCAGCAAACCGACCAGCGGAATGAAGTCTCCGTCTCCGGTGACCAGCACGTAGGTGCCTACCTGTGGATGGTTGTGCAGGAAGTCCGAGCACTCTACGGCCAGCATGACGTCTATGGAGTTCGTCCGGCGCTTGGAGGAGCGGCCGCCGGGGAAATATCGGGCGGAGATGTAGCGCGGCGAAATGCCGTTGGAGTACAGGGTCGGCGGAGCCTGGCGGAACTCGCCGTCGGTCCAGTCGGCGTAGGCCGAGGCCGAAACGATCCTGCCGTACTCCTGGGACTTCTCCAAAATAGCCGACACGTTCGGCTTTGTTCCGTACTCCGTGACCGTGGAGATGTAGATGTTCTCCCAGTCCATGAAAATTGCCAGGTCTTCGGACATGAAATTCCTTATTACGTAGTCGAGAGGCCCGGGTCTCCGGGCCTCTCGGTGTCTTCTTTATACATTGTAGTGTTCCTGGATGCGGACCGCGGTCTGAGAGAGGACTTCCTCATCGACCACCGCCTCGACCCAGAGTATCCGGTCTCCGGTTCCGCTCTCCACTTCGAGCTCAAAGCCGACGACTATGGTGACCGGCTCCTCGCTACCGTCGAGTGGTACCGGGAACTCTTCGGACTCCTGCAACGGGTTTCCTTCTTCGTCGGAGATGATAAAGCGCGCCTGGCGCTCCAGTCCCCCGGCGTGTTCGCACCCCTCGAACTTGGCGTAGACCACGAAAGATGCTTTCCCGGCGTCGCCAGGTTTTACCTCATCCAGGACTCCGAAGAGCGTAAGCTTCCCGTCGAACTCCGCGTAACTCTCCGCGAGGACCAGTGCCGTGCACTCGATCACGCCTCCGCAGCTCTCGTCCACGGTCAGGCTCCGTTCTCCGATGGTTCCGGAGAGTCGTCCGCCACCGGCGGCGGCGCTTCACTGAGGACTTCCTCGTTTACTATCTCCTCCAGGGACAACTCGTCGTCTACCTCCTGGCCGACGGCGCTCCGGGAAGATACGACGTGGGCCAGCGCGCTTACCGAGTCCCCGTTGCGGAGGTTCATCACCTTTACCCCCTGGGCGTTACGTCCCTGCCGGGAGACGGAACCGGCGGCTATTCGGATGGTGGTCCCGACGTTCGAGACTATCACGAGCTCGTGTAACTCGGGGTTCACGACCTTTACTCCGGCGAGCCGTCCCCGAACCTCGTCTCCATTGGAGGTCTTCATGGCGATCACCCCGTACCCACCACGGCCCTGCGCCCGGAACTGCGAGAGCGCCGTCCGCTTGCCGAAGCCTTTCTCGGTTATGAGAAAGAGGTCGGCCGCATCCGAGACCATGTCCATCGAGAGTACCTCGTCGCCGTCGCGCAGGGAAATACCCTTTACGCCGCCGGTCGCCCGGCCCATCGCCCGCGTCTCAGTCTCCGGGAAACGGATCGCCAGTCCGTTGCGGGTTACGAGCATAACCTCTTCCCCGCCGGAAGCTTGCCGGACGGAGATAAGCTCGTCCCCGTCGGCGAGGTTTATGGCGATGATCCCGTCGTTCTTCAGCGGCGTGTTGTACTCCCCGAAGGTAGTCTTTTTTATGACGCCGTTGCGGGTGGCAAACATCAGGTACTCCGACTCACCGAAGTCCTTGGTCGCTATAACGGCCGCGACCTGCTCTCCCGGGCTGAACGGCAGCAGGTTCGCCACATGACGCCCCTTGGCCGTGCGGCTCATCCGGGGAAGCTGGTGAACCTTGAGACGGTACACCTTGCCCTTGTTGGTAAAGAAGAGCATGTAGTGGTGGGTCGTCGTGATAAACAGGTGCTCGATGTAGTCGCCTTCTTTGAGCTCCATGCCGGCGACTCCCGTCCCACCGCGGCCCTGCTTGCGGAAGGTGTTGACCGGCACGCTCTTGAGGTAGCCGCCGTTGGAGATGGAGATGACCATCTCCTCTTCGGCGATAAGGTCCTCTATCTCGAAGTCCACGCCTTCCTCGGCGGTAACGACCGTCCGCCGCTCGTCGGCGTAGGAGCTTTTTACGTCGAGTAGCTCTTCTTTTATAACGCCGTAGACTTTGGCGTCATCGGCGAGCAGGCTTTGTAGGTACTCGATCTTCTCCCGCAGGTCCTGCTGCTCTTTCTCGATCTTCTGCCGCTCCAGCGCGGTGAGCCGCTGCAACCGCAGGTCAAGTATCGCCTGCGCCTGGCGCTCGGAGAGTCCGAAAGCCTTCATCAGGTTGGTGCGCGCGGTATCCACCCGCTGCGACCGCCGGATGGTAGCCACGACCTCATCGAGGTTCGAGAGTGCGGTCAGCAATCCCTCCAGGATGTGAGCCCGGGCCTCGGCGCGGGAAAGCTCGTAGCGGACCCGGCGGGTTATGACCTCAAACTGGTGGGCGACGTAGTGCTTCAGGACTTCTTTGTAGGAGAGCGTCTTCGGCACGCCGTCCACGAGCGCCACGAGGTTTACCCCGAAGCTCTGCTGTAGCTGGGTCTGCTTGTAGAGGTTGTTCAGGACGACCTTCGGTATCGCCTCGCGCTTTAGCTCTATGACGACGCGCATCCCGGTCCGGTCGGACTCATCCCGGAGATCCGAGATGTCTTGCAGCTTGCGGTCTTTTACGAGCTCGGCGATCTTCTGCAGCAGGTAGCTCTTGTTGACCTGGTAGGGGATTTCCGTGACCACTATCTGGGTCCGGTTGCCCTTGATCTGCTCTGTGTGAGCCTTCGCCTGCACCCGGATAGAGCCCCGCCCGGTCCGCAATGCCTCCCGGATGCCTCGCAGCCCGACCATGATGCCGCCGGTCGGGAAGTCCGGGCCTTTTATGTGCTCCGCTATCCCATCGTCGTCGAGGTCCGGGTCGTCGATAAGCGCCACCGTAGCGTCGATGACCTCGCCCAGGTTGTGGGGCGGTATCTTGGTCGCCATCCCGACCGCGATGCCGTCACTCCCGTTAACGAGCAGGTTCGGAAAGCGCGCCGGCAAGACTACCGGCTCCCGCTGGCTCTCGTCAAAGTTTGGCACGAAGTCCACGGTGTCCGAGCTTATGTCCCGGAGCATCTCGGTCGCCATCCGGGTCATGCGAGTCTCGGTGTAGCGCATGGCCGCGGCGGAGTCGCCGTCTACGGAGCCGAAGTTGCCCTGACCGTCCACGAGCGGGTGGCGCATCGACCACGGCTGCGCGAGCCTCACGAGAGTGTCGTACACGGACGAGTCACCATGCGGGTGGTACTTACCGAGAACTTCGCCGACGACCGTCGCGCTCTTGCGGTACGGCCGGTTCGGGGTGAGGTTCAGGTCGTGCATCGCGTAGAGGACGCGCCGGTGGACGGGTTTCAGGCCATCGCGCACGTCCGGCAGGGCGCGGGAGACGATTACGCTCATCGCGTAGGAGAGGAAGGACTCCTTGATCTCCTCTTCTATCGAATGTGGCCGGATGTTCCCGGAAAATGTATCAAGCATCCAGGTTCTTCACCTCTCTCGCATTGGCCTCGATAAATTCCCGCCGCGGCTCGACCCTATCGCCCATGAGCGCCGTGAACAACTCGTCGGCGACCGCCGCGGAGTCCACCGTTACCTGGAGTAGCGTACGCTTCGTGGGGTCCATAGTGGTCTCCCAGAGCTGAATGGGGTTCATCTCGCCGAGGCCCTTGAAGCGCGAGAAGCTGGCGTCACCGTTTATGCCGAGGTTCCTTACGGTTTCCTGGAACTCCCGGTCGTTGTAGACGTAGTGGTCCTTACGGTTGTGCACGATCTTGTACAGGGGCGGCAGCGCGATGTACACGTAGCCCGCCTCGATTAGCTCCGGCATGTTTCGGTACAGGAACGTCAGGGCCAGCGTGCGGATGTGGCTGCCGTCCACGTCGGCGTCGGTCATAATCACGATCTTGTTGTACCGGCACTCGTCGAGGTTGAAGGTCTCCCCCACTCCCGCGCCGATGGCGCTGATCATGGCCTGTATCTCGACGTTGGAAAGGACCTTGTTGATGTTAGCCTTCTCGACGTTCAGGATCTTGCCGCGCAGCGGCAGTATGGCCTGAAAGTTCCGGTCCCGCCCCTGCTTGGCGCTCCCCCCCGCCGAGTCTCCCTCGACGATAAAGATTTCGCTGCGCGCCGGGTCTTTTGAGGAGCAGTCCGCGAGCTTTCCGGGCAGCGTCGAGCTTTCCAGGTAGCCCTTGCGGATCGTATCCCGCACCTTGCGGGCCGCCTGCCGCGCCCGTGCCGCTTGCAGCGCCTTGTTAATGATCGCCTTCGCCTCGCTGGGGTGCTCCTCCAGGAACTCGGCGAGAAAGCGATTGGTGTTGCTCTCGACGAGGCCCTTGATCTCGGTGTTCCCGAGCTTGGTCTTTGTCTGGCCCTCGAACTGTGGCTCCCCGAGCTTCACCGAGATGACCGCCGCGAGCCCCTCGCGGATGTCGTCGCCGCTCAGGCTATCTTCTTTCTCCTTGAGGAACCCTTTCTGACGGGCGTAGGCGTTGACCGTGCGCGACAGCGCCGACCGGAAGCCGGAGAGGTGCGTGCCGCCCTCTCCGGTGTTTATGTTGTTGGCGAAGGTGAAAACCGAGTCCTGAAACCCTGAGTTCCACTGCAGCGCAACCTCGACCTCGCCGAAGTCCTCTTCGCGCTCCAGGTAGAAGATAGTCTTGTGGACCGGGTCCTTGGCATCATTTATGTGCTCGACGAAGTCCCGGATGCCGCCCTCGTACTGGTACGTTACGGAGAGGTCCTCGTCGCGCTCGTCTACCAGCGTGATCTTTAACCCCTTGTTCAGAAACGCCGATTCCCGAAAGCGCCGACTCAGGGTGTCGAACGAGAAGTCCAGCGTCTCCGTAAAGATCTCCGGGTCCGGCATAAAGCGGATGGTCGTCCCGGTATCCTCGCCCTTCTTGAGCTTGCGGTCCTTCTCCATCTCACTTACCGGAAAGCCGCGCTCGTAGCGCTGGGTCCACAGGTGACCCTCGCGCCGGATCTCCATCTCCAGCCACTCCGACAGCGCGTTGACCACCGACGCCCCAACGCCGTGGAGCCCGCCGGAGACTTTGTAACCGTCGCCGTCGAACTTCCCACCGGCGTGCAGCGTCGTCATGATGATTTCGGCCGCGGACTTGCCGTACTTCGCCATCTTCCCGACCGGCATCCCACGCCCGTCGTCGGTGACGGAGACCGAGTTGTCCGGGTGGACCGTGATCAATATCTCGTCGCAGTAACCGGCGAGCGCCTCGTCTATCGAGTTATCGACGATTTCCCATACGAGGTGATGCAAACCCCGCGGTCCGGTGGATCCGATGTACATGCCGGGCCGGCGTTTTACAGCCTCAAGGCCCTCCAAAACCTGGATCGAACTGGCATCATAGGAGTTCTTGGAATTATTGCTAACCGGCTTAGTCCCCAAAGAAAAGGACCCTCCTCATCTTGTAGTCGGCGGGTGCGCCTGGACTGTAATTGATTACATAACTTTGCACTAAAGGATTGTAACATATTTTGTACACATCCCAACGGCTGAAACCAGCGTTTTGATGCTTAGATAAGCCTTTTGCGGCTTACTCGGACCTCGGTGCGCTCTCCACGGTATCCAATATGGATCCGGCGGATATCCGGACGGTTCGGGCCCTCCGCAAGACCTCTTCCCCGAAGTACTCGAGGTTGGTCGTGGAGATGACGGCCTGGGTGCTTTCCAGAAAGTATTCGGATAGATACTCCCGGCGGCGCTCGTCCAGCTCGCTCATCACGTCGTCGAAGAGCAGTATCGGGTCCTCACCCGTCTCCTGGCGAACGTAATCCCGGGCGGCGAACTTCAGCGCCAGCGTCGCGAGCCGCTGCTGACCCTGGGAGCCGTAGGTCGTCAGGTCGATCCCACCGAGCAAGACTTCAAGGTCGTCCCGGTGCGGCCCGACCGAGGTCGTACCCCGCTCGATATCCGCACCACGCGCCTCTCTCAGCGCCTCCGCGTAGTCTTCCGGTGTCGCGGTACTCCTATAACGTACCGCGGCCTTCTCAGGGCCGTACAGAGCCCTTACAGAGCTTTCAAAGAAGCCGGCGAGGGGCTTTATGGCTCTCGCCCGGCCTTCGAGGACTGCCGTGCCGAGTTCGACGACCTTGCGGTCCCAGGTCGAGAGGGTCTTTTCGGAGGAGAAACCGTCCCGGATGCGCCGCAGGAGCTGGTTGCGCTGGGAGACGGCTTTCGCGTAGTCGGAGGCGGCCCGGGAATAGGCCGGCCGGAGGGAGGACAGGAGGGCGTCGAGGTACTCCCGGCGGTCGGCGGGCGCGCCCTTGACGATCCGGATGTCGTCGGGGAAGAAGTGGACGGCCCGGACACCGGCTCCGCCGGCGGCGTAGCTTGCCAGGGACCCGGCTGGAGCGCCGTCCACGGTGAGGCGCTTTTTCTGACCGGGGGCGTAGCCGATGGATACCCGGCGTTCGTCCCGGTAGTCATCGAGGGCGACGCGGACCTCCGTCCGGGCAAAGTCTTGCTCCCAGCGGACCACCTCGGAGTCGTTGGCGGTGCGGGGTGTAGAGCCCGTAACGGCAAAGGAGATGGCTTCCAGCAGGTTCGTCTTACCCTGGGCGTTATCCCCGACGACGACGTTCAGCCCTGGTGCGAGCAGGACGGTCGAGTCGGCGTAGTTGCGGAAGTTCACCACGCGGAGCGCCCGGAGGTAGGCCGTCAACGGACCTCCAGGCGTTCGGTAACGACCTCGTCTTCCAGCAGGATCTCGACCACGTCCCCTGAAGCCAGGCGGCGTCCGCGCCGGATCTCGACCTCGCCGTTTACCAGGACGTCTCCGGCTTGTATCAGAACCTTCGCTTCGCCGCCGGTCCCGACGAGGCTCGCGGTTTTCAGCGCCTGCCCCAGCGTCAGACCTGCGGGCACCTCTACCGGCTCCACGGTATCCCGGCCCCTAGCCCTGGGAAGGGTCGCGCATCGGCATGATCAGGTACAAAAAGTCCATCTCCTCTTTGTCGTTCCCGTTCTCCTCATCCCTGCCGGGCACTATGAGGCCGGGCTTTAGAGACTCGTTCAGCTTGAAGACGACCTTCTCGGTGTCCACGGACGAGACGCCGTCGAGCAGGTAGCCGGGGTTGAAGGAGATCCGGAACTCGTCCTCGCTGTCAGAGGCGAGCCTCTCCCGGGCCTCGCCTATCTCCTGACTGCGCACCAGTACCTCGACAGAGCCCTCGGAGAAAAACAGGCTAACGGGAACCGGCGGCGTCTGGCGCTGGGCAAACAGGTTTACCCGGCGGAGGGTGCCGATCAGGTCCTCCCGGGAAACGGAGATCTCCCGCTCGAACACGTTCGGCAAGAGCCTCCGGTATTCGGGGAAGTTGCCGTCGATCAGGCGGGAACCCAACAACACGTCCCCGATGCGGAATAGCGCCTGGTTCTCCGATAGCCCAACGTCAACGTTCTCCTCATCGGAGCCGGAGAAGATACGCCCGACCTCCTGCATGGCGCGGGCCGGGATGATCGCCTCTTTGGGTCCGGAGTCGGCGATGGTGGTCGCAAGCTCGGTCTCCTTGATCGAGAGCCGGTAGGAGTCCGTGGTAACCATCCTGACCCGTGACTCCTCGAAGCTGATGAGGATTCCGGTCAGGACCGGCCGCGTCTCGTCCCGCGAGTAAGACCGCGACACTTTCTCGACGGTATCTACCAGCACCTCGCCGGATATCGTAAAGGCTCCCTCGCTATCGAACCCCGGCAACTGCGGAAAGTCGTCCGCAGCGTACGCCCGGATCCGGTACTCATTCCGGCCCGCCGAAAGCTTTACCGCCCCCTCAGCAGCCTCGTACTCGAGCTCGAGCTCTCCACCCGGCAAAGACCGCACGATGTCGTTAAAGATCCTGGCCGGTATTACAACCCGTCCCCCCTCCTCGACCTCCGCCGGCGAAGAAGTCTGGATTGAAAGGTCCATGTCGGTCGACGACAAACGTACCGCCCCCCCGGACTCATCCGCCTCCAGCAGTATCCCCCCGAGCAACTGAATGGTGGAACGCGCCGAGACTCCCCGAGACGCTAGAGCTAACTTCTTACCGAAAGTATCTTTGTTACAAACTACCCTCATAGAATCCTCCCTCTCAGCCTACTAGTACTATTTAAAACCTTAATTTATTATCGTAGTAGTAGTAATAGGTCCTGTGGATATGTGGATAACTCGCCAAAAACCTTATTCCTGCGCCGAAAACTCTCCACACGGCCTGTGGACAAAATTGTGGATAACCTACGAAAACCTGTGGACAAATTGTGGATAACTCCCGACTTATCCACAGGCGCGAGTTATCCACAAAACTATCCACAGGCTTATCCACAGGTTTTACCCCTCTTATCCACAGGTTTATCCACAGGTTTCTATCCACAACCACCCCCAAAACTGTGGATAACTTGCACGTAACAAAAGTTTATCCACAGATTCCCGCACTTATCCCCAATTTTTGTGGATAACTCGGGAAGTTTGCAGAGACCCGCAAAACTTATCCACAAGTTATCCACAGGTCGATTTTCGTTCTGTGGATAACTCATAGAGCAGGCGACTAACATTCGTTACAATGTTACCCCCCTGGAGGGAAGGGGTTTTAGTGTAAAAGCGGTAGTCCGTCATTGAACTACTGTTTGCTTTTGATGTGGTAAGTGATCTCGTGTATCTGGTTAAAGGCGTCGCGGTCCTTGTTTATAAGGTTGGAGATCTTGGCCGTAGCGTGCATGACGGTAGAGTGGTCCCGGCCTCCGAACGCCCGACCTATCTTTGGCAGCGACTCGTCGGTCAGCTCGCGGCAGAGGTACATCGCGACCTGGCGCGGATAGGCGAAGGGCCTGCTGCGGCTGGTACCGATAAGGTCCGGTTTCGAGACGCCGAAGTAGCGGCAGACCTCGTGCTGGATGAGCTCGACCGGTATCTCCCGGTAAGCGGAGTCGGTCAGGATGTCTTTCAATACTTCTTCGGCCAGCGAGACGCTGAGGTTGCGGCCGTAGAGGGAGGCGTAGGCCAGGATGCGCACCAGCGCGCCTTCGAGTTCCCGAATGTTGGTCGAGACTTTTGAGGCTATAAACGTCAGGACCTCGTCGTCCACCTCCAGCTTATCCGCGTCGGCTTTTTTGCGGAGGATCGCGATGCGGGTCTCAAGGTCCGGCGGCTGGATGTCGGTGACAAGTCCCCACTCAAAGCGGCTCATAAGCCGGTTCTCCAGCGTCTGTATGTACTTCGGGTGCCGGTCGGAGGCGATGACGATCTGCTTGTTCTCCTCGTAGAGTGCGTTGAAGGTGTGGAAGAATTCCTCCTGGATACCCTCTTTCCTCTCCAGAAACTGTATGTCGTCTATGAGCAGCACGTCGTTTTCCCGGTAGCGGCGCTGGAAGCTAAGTGGCGCGTTCTCCCGGATAGAGTTTATAAAGTCGTTCGTAAACTGCTCGCAGGTCACGTAACGGACCGTCATGCCCGGGTTCTGGTCCTCGACGTACTGAGAGACGGCTCGTAGAAGGTGAGTCTTGCCGAGCCCGACGCCTCCGTAGATAAAAAGCGGGTTGTAAACCACTCCCGGTGTCTCGGCTACGGCCAGCGTGGCGGCGTGCGCAAAACGGTTGCCGGCCCCGATCACGAACGTATCGAACGTGTATTTAGCCTTTAAGGGTTGCGGCTTGCGCGCGTTCCTGACGTACTCCGCGCCGTCCAGCGCGCCGCCGTTAGCGCTCTCCAGGGCACTGCGGCCACCGGGTTCGCCGACGCTCACGACCAGGGTCGTCTCCGACCGGTTGAGCACGGAGTCGAGTGCCTCCTCCAGAAGCGGCTTGAAGCGGCTTTCTATGTACTCTTTCGCGAACGAGTTCGGGACGGAGATTTCCAGTTGGTCCTCGTACAGTCCGACCGGCTGGGTCCCTTCAAACCACACTCGCAGAGACGGAGCGTTTATATGCTCGGAGACCTGATCCAGGACTTCCGTCCACACTTCTTCTACCAAACGGGCCATCTCTACTGCACCCAGGTTCTCACTATTGCGGCCACGAAATCGCGACCGAGCGGGCTGACGGACCGCTTACCGGACTCACCGCCGGACAACAACCCGTGCTCTTCGAGTATCGAAAGATCCCGGTAAGCCGTACTGACGCTGATCTCCAACCTATCCGCGACCGTGGAAGGACCTATCTCACCGCACTCCAGCACCGTAATGAGCACCTTCTCTTGCCGCTCTGAAATATTCAGCCTCGGTACAGCGTCCGGGTAACGTCGCCGCACGGGAGCAGCTACCGCCACGCTGTCAGGCATGTTCTCCGTTTTCTGACCTTCCTGGTCTGCGGCCGGTACCGAGATCGTCACCACCGTACCACCGCCGATATTGTCCTCCAGCGTTACGGTGCCTCCTACCCTCTCAGCCGCCCTGCGGGCGATCCCGAGACCGGCTCCGACGCCGCGAATCTCAGGTAGAGCCGTCGGCGACGCGCCGGAGAACCCAAACTCGAAGGCGCTATCTTTTTTCTCGACTCCGGGACCCCTGTCTGAAACCCGTACGCTACGACCGGCATCGAGGATAGAGATCACTACTCCCTGATACTCGGCGTGGATTAGGTTGTCGACGACCTCCTGCACAGCTTCCTCCGGCACTAATCCCTGGATTTCTTTTAACTTCTCCCCGACCAGCTTCGAGAACTTTCTGCTGCCCGACCTGTAGCTAGACGCCGCAGCCTCCGTGATTTCCGGCTCTCCAGTCTCTGAGTACACCGCAATCCGGATTCCTACATTACCAGCCTCATCGTCCCTTTGTGTCCGGCTTGAGTAGATCATCCCCCAAGGCATTATACGTATGCCTCACCAGGAGGCTATACCATTAGATATAAAACTACGGTTTTGCAGGCAATTAGGATAGTTATCCACAAACTTATCCACACCCTGTGGACAACTTTTTGAAAAATGCCGTGAAATGAGCCCACATGTCTCGTGATGATGACCACTACTATGATGTAGAGGAGTCGTGCGTATCTGCGAAATAGTGACGGTGAGCGAGTTTGGAGCGCGATTTGCAGGTGTTTTTGAGCGAATTTACATAGGGTATTAGGCGTGGTTCGTGCTGTTGGCGGTGTGTCAAGATCATGTTGGAGGTAGCAAGGGTCTTCGGATATACTCCTTTTAGTTGTTTTTTAGCGGTCTTGAACCAATACTGAGGAGTTTGTATGAAGCGCACCTACCAGCCTAACCGCCGCAAAAGGGCTAAAACCCATGGTTTCCGCAAACGGATGAGTACCGTGGGGGGTCGTAGGATTATCGCTTCCCGCCGGCGCCAGGGCCGTAAAAAGCTGGCTGTCTAATCCTTGCCGCCACACCGTCTCACCAGGCTCACGGAGTCAGCGCAGTTTAATAAGGTTTATCGTCGAGGTACGACCTTTAGAGGTAAGCTGTTTTCGGTGCACGCTTTTCCGAACGAGGCGGATACACCGAGACTTGGTCTATCTGTGTCCCGAAAGGTTGGCTCGGCTGTAGTACGAAATACCGTGAAGCGGCGGCTGAGAGAAATCTTCAAGTCTCATCGGCTGTCGATCACCGGTCATGTCGACTTTGTGGTGTCGGCTCGTCGGGAAGCTGCTCACGTTTCTTATGATGAGTTAAATAAGGAGTTTGCTCGCGCTCTGCGGAAACTCGGCATGGATGGAGAACCGGTTCAGGGTGTGAAGGATGCGTGAGCTATCTCCGCGGAAGTTGGGGGTCGGCGCTATCCGGGCTTACCAGAGGTTTCTGTCGCCTCTTCTACCGCCATCATGCCGATTTACGCCGACGTGTTCGCAGTATACGCTGGAGGCTGTCCAGCGCTATGGTCTGCTCGTAGGCGGGGTCAAGGGTGGATGGCGGCTTTTACGTTGCAACCCGTTCTCTAAAGGAGGCTTTGACCCCGTAAGATGAAGAGGATGAGATGATAGAGTTTATTGGTCGAATTTTTAGTCCCATAACGACTGTGCTCGGTGGGGCGCTAGAGTACTTTCATTTGACTATAGGTTTGCCGTGGTGGCTAGCCATAGTCCTCTTAACTATAGTGGTACGCAGTGTGCTATTTCCGTTGACCGTAAAGCAGGTTAGAAATATGCGGTCCATGCAGGAGCTGAAGCCGGATCTGGAAAAGATCAAGGCTAAATTCCCGAATAACCGCCAGAAACAGCAAGAAGAAACTATGGCTCTCTACTCGGAGCGCAAGATCAACCCTCTAGGTGGTTGTCTGCCGCTCCTGGTTCAAATCCCTATTTTCATCGGTATTTTCTACGTTATTAAGGATTTCGGAGGCTTTTCAGGGGCTCTGGGTGGTGGTGGCGCCACGGAAGCTTCGCATCCAAGCTTTACTGAGGGTGGAATTCTGTGGTTTAGAAATCTCTCGAACGCTGACTCTTTCTATATCCTTCCCGTGGTCGCGGCTATTACCATGCTCGCTTCCATGGAGGTGACGAACAAGAGTATGGAGCCGCAGCAGCGGTGGATAATGAGGATCATGCCGGTTGGCTTTATCTTCTTTACTTACTGGTTCCCAGCGGGGATGTTCGTATACTGGATCACCTCTAATGTAGTCACTCTGGTTCAGAACCTCGTAATCTATAACTTCGGTCCGGGGAAGAAGCCAGCGGTGGCAGCGGGCAACGGCAAGGCGCAAAACAGCTTCGCCGCTGTTGCCGGTGGTAATGGTAAACAGCGAGATAAACGTCCGGAGCCAGAGAATTCTAGTGTCACCCAGAACGGGCAGTCTGGAGCTCGGGCAAAGAGAAAGCGGAGAAAAAAGAAGAAATGAGTAAAGAGGAATTCTACGCGGCGACAGTCGAGGAAGCTGTAGAGAAGGCTGCATCAACTCTTAACGTGGCTCAAGACCAACTTGTTTACGAAATTTTGGACAGTGGTGGCAGCGGCTTTCTAGGTATCGGCGCGCGGGACGCCAGGATCGAGGTGCAAGGTGCCGCGGAGCGGAGCGGTAACGTAGAAGACGAGGCGGCTAGCGCTGGAACTTCGCCCAGTAGCATCTCTAGTCCAAATGAAGGTGAGGTAGAAAGCCCGGAACCCGTCGGCAGTGCAGCAGTGCCAGTAGAAAGTGAGGAGGAGGCCGAGGAAGCTCCCGAAGAGTTGCTGGAGGATATAAAGTCTTTTGTCGACACGGTAGCTCGGGACATGGGGCTCGATGCTCGGGTAGATGCTTATGACGCGGGAGAAGTAATTGCTGTGGATGTAGCCTTGGAGGAAACGGGGCTTTTTATTGGTCAGAAGGGTGAAACCATAGATGCGATCCAATATCTGACCAACGTCTCTGCCTACAAGGATCGAGATTTCGTCAAGAAGATTGTTCTCGACTCACAGGGCTACCGGCAGCGTCGGGTAGAAGCCCTGGAAGGCATGGCCCACCGGGCCGCCCGTCGTGCCGCCCGAGATGGACGCGCTATAGAGCTCGCCCCAATGAGTTCGAGCGAACGTCGGGTTATCCACCTCTACTTAAAAGAGAACGCTGGCGTGTCCACGCGCAGTGAGGGTAACGGCGAACACCGTAAAGTGATCGTTTCTCCGCAATAATCAATACCGGTTACGTTTCACGTGAAACGCTCGCAGCTACGTACGACAAAAGTTATCACTCGCAAACTTTTGTCGTGAACTCGATATTAATCAGACGCAAGGCAGTGTTTCACGTGAAACGGTCTTATCTAGTGTGAGTAGCCAACAGCTGTTGCAGAGGCAGACTGAGGCTTGGGGGTTTCTGCCTAGTGCCGAGCAGTTCGAGCACTTGATGAGATACGCTCGTCTGTTGGAGCATTACGACTTAGCCAACGTGATCGGGACCCGAGAACATCATCGAATTGTGGCCGATCATATCGTTGACTCTCTTAGTTGCTTGCTAACTGATGTGATGGCTGGCAGCCATAGTCTGGTTGACGTGGGAGCAGGAGGGGGATTGCCTGGAATACCATTGAAAATAATGCTGCCCTCTTTAGAGGTGTCTTTTATTGAGTCGACCGGGAAAAAAGCCCGCTTTTTGAAGTACGCGACCTCCGAACTAAACTTGGACAGAGCTCAGGTGCTCAATGGGCGTGCGGAGGAGTATGGAAGGTCTAATAAACAGGCAAGTAAATACGACGTGGCTACTGCCAGAGCCTTAGCTCCTTTGCCGGTACTCGCCGAGTACTGTCTACCATTGCTAAAAGTCGGCGGCTACATGGTTGCTATGAAAGCGCGCCTGGAGGAGGAAGAATTGCAAGCTAGTCACAGAGCCGCCGCCATATTAGGTGCTTGTATAGAGGATATAGTTCACGTCGGTCATATACCGGACATCGGGAGTCGAGAGCGCAAGTTAGTAGTTGTGAGAAAAGTCCACCCCACTCCGACCGAGTATCCACGGCAAACTGGGGTACCTAAGTCCCGTCCTCTCGGTATGCAGAAGGTATGAGTCCGTCGTGCTAAGATGCCTACCGTGACTAAGACGGTAGCTATAGTCAATCAGAAGGGCGGTGTCGGGAAGAGCACCACGGCGATCAACCTCGGTGCTTACCTCGCGAGTCGTGGCGAAAAGATACTGTTAGCCGACATGGATGCCCAGAGCAACGCAACAAGTGGCTTAGGGGTTGAGGTTGGTGAGCGTGGCTGTATGTACGACGTGCTCTTGGAGGGCACTTCCATAGAAGATGTCGCGGTTCCGACCCAGATCGAGAGCTTATCTGTTGCTCCGGCTACCATAAACCTCGTTGGGGCCGAAGTAGAGCTCGTATCGGCTCTCGCTAGGGAGTATAAGTTACGGAGGGCTCTCGAAAAGTTACCCGATGGCCTGTATAGCCACGTTCTACTGGACTGTCCGCCATCACTCGACCTGTTGACTCTCAACGCTTTAGCGGCCGCGGATCATGTCCTAATCCCTATACAGTGTGAATACTATGCTCTGGAAGGTCTAACGCAGCTCATGCGGAGTATACGTATGGTTCGGGAAGAGTTGAATCCGGCCCTAGAGGTCGGGGGGGTACTCCTGACCATGTTCGATGTGCGGACGAACCTTGCTCACCAGGTAGCGGCGGAAGTCAGGTCATTCTTTGGTGACCGTGTGTATCAGGCTGTGATACCTAGGAATGTCCGGCTAAGCGAAGCCCCGAGTTTCGGGTTGCCGGTCGCACTCTACGCGCCTTCGAGCGCGGGTGCCGCAGCTTACGCCGCTGTAGCTGACGAGGTCCTGAGCCGTGGGTAGGAGAGGCCTCGGGCGTGGGCTTTCCGCGCTCATAGCTACCGGTGAGAGCGTCGGGGGTTTGAGGTTCGAAGAAATACCGGTCTCAGCTATCCGCGCTAATACGTACCAGCCCCGCAGGAACTTCCCTGGTTCGGGTATAGCAGAGCTTGCGGCTTCGATCCGCGAAGTGGGCATTCTACAACCGCTAGTCGTTCGGGTAACGGACGCCGGGTTCGAGTTGATCGCGGGCGAGCGCCGGCTTCGGGCGGCTAAAGAAGCTGGTATGGACCGGGTTCCGGTCCTCATCCGGCAGGCTGCAGAAGGCGAATCCATGGAGCTTGCGCTAGTAGAAAACCTGCAGCGGGAAGATCTCAACCCTCTGGAAACTGCTGGGGCTTACCAGGCTTTGATGGAGAGTTTCGGCTTGTCAAGGGAGCAGCTCGCTACCCGCTTGGGCAAAAGCCGGGCGGCGGTTACCAACACACTACGTCTCATGCAACTGCCCGGATCGATCCGGGAACTCCTCTTACAAGGCAGTCTTTCAGAGGGTCATGCCAGAGCTCTGCTACCGCTCGAAGAAGAAAAGCGTATGCTCAAAGTCGCAGACAGGATACAGGCGAATAAGCTATCCGTCCGCGCTACGGAAGAACTCGTCAGAGAGACACTCGCTGAAGATGCCGAGCCAGCCGCTTCAGAACCTCAGAGTCCTCCGCCACCGGAGCAGTTCGCTAACGCGTCACAAATGATACAAGATTTTCTTGGTTTACCCGCTAAGGTACGTACGCTCCGCCGGGGTGGAAAAGTGGAGATACGGTTCCGAGAGAAAGAGGAGCTTGAAGCGATTGTGGCGCTCCTCACCTCCCGGAAAGACTAAAGGTTTTCGGGGGTAAATCCGATAATAAATAACGGGTGTCCCGGCCTCTCGTTGAGATTCCGGAGATCGTCCCGCTTTATAGGAAGAGAGCATACTCTCGGAGGGGGTAGCAGGTGCGAGCAGGTCCAAAGAAGAGTGTAATCGTGTGTACGGGTATAGTGGCCCTGTCTCTCGCGGTCGCCAGCGTGGCGGGGGCGGAGACTACTGTAAGCAAAGCTCTCAAGGTGGAGACTGTTTCTCCCACTGCCGAGAGTTCTGTTCGGACCGAGACAACGAGTGAAAAAGCGCCGGTCGCCGGGGCGAGTGAGGGTGTCCCGGATACCGCTGCCCCGGTCCGGGGACGGGATCTAAGTACTCAGGCAGGATCATCGGGGTCCGGCAGTTGGGACGTGCGGACTACAGGTCCCGGGGTCTCTTCCCAGGTTAGGATAGCCACTTCGCAAGGCCATTCCGAACAGACAGTCCAGACCACTCGAACGGGTGAAAACCTAGCAGTCAGGGTCCAGAGCACGAGCGGAGGGGCGTCCACCATCGTATCCACCACAATTCCAGCGATCTCCGCAACAGCGAACGGAGAACAGGATACCGCCGGTCTTGGGACGGTGACCCGCCAGACTCAGCAGATACAGACCAACCAGGCAGTCTCTAGTAGAGAGGAGTTCGACACGGCCGGTGACACTGTGGTAGCCAAGCCGCGGGAGGGGGGGGGTCAAACGACTGTGCGCCAGCATTCGGCTCCTGCCAGCTCCGAGCCCCGGTTGATCACAAACCCGAGAAAAGTAGAGAGCAGGATCCAGAAGCTCCGGGTAAGGGAACAGCGGGATCTTATAAAGCTCAAGTCGGCGACGGCGACGCCTTCGTCGGCGGCTGCCAACCCTGCAGATCGTTCCCAGGAGCTTCGCGTCGCGCGCGAGGACATCACCGCGCGACCCTTACCGCGGATCTCTAGTAAGCAGTACGAGAAGCTCTACCGGGAAGCGGCCGAGGATAACGGCTTCGCCGACGACTGGTATATACTCGCGGCCGTCGGTAAAGTCGAGTCCGACCATGGCCGGAACCTCGGACCTTCCAGCGCGGGTGCCATGGGTCCGATGCAGTTCCTGCCTTCGACATGGGAAGCTTACGGGATGGACGGCAATGGTGACGGCGTCGCCAACATAATGGACCCCGAGGACGCAATACCGGCCGCTGCCTCGTATCTGAAAGCCGGTGGTGCTCCCGAGGACTGGTACGCGGCCCTCTACACCTACAATCGGGCCGGCTGGTATGTGAAGAAAGTGCTGAGGGTGGCCGAAGCCTACCGACAACTAGCCGAGGATACTACCGTAGGCCCCTACTCATAGGGTAGGTCTCTAAACCTCCCCGGGAGTCACGACCCGACATCCAAGAATCCGTGCACTATGCCCGAAGACTGCGGGCGTCCTTTCGCCTAGCATAAGTGAGGCTGATGGTCTGGAGGCTAGAAGGGCGTAGCGGTGTGGCTGAAAAGGTGTTTGATGTCGGGTCTGTGGCTGGCGCTGTTCTGCGGCGCTCTAGCGTCCCTGGCTAGCTGTGGTGGTCCGGATGGTTCGGAGAGCGAGGCTCTCGCCGATAACGACGCCGGGGGAGAGAAGGTTCTGACCGTCTTTGCCGCGGCATCCCTGACCGATGCCTTCCAAGACCTGGAGGTCGCTTTCGAGGAGGAGCATCCCGGTGTTGAGGTGCGTACCACCTTTGCAGGTAGTTCCACGGTGCTCCGGCAGATACTACAGGGCGCACCGGCGGACGTCTTTGCTTCGGCTGACGAGGCGAAGATGCAGAAGGCGGTCAAAGAGGGATTAACGTCTGGCAGTCCGGAGGTATTTGCCAGGAATAGAGAAGTGATCCTCGTGCCGAGTAGCGACCCGGGCAGTGTAGAGAGCCTCCGGGACCTCGAAAACCCTGGGCTCCGGATTGTCCTGGCCCAGGAAGGAGTGCCGGCCGCCGAATACGCCGGGGAGATACTCGGCAAGGCCAACTCTGAGTATGGGGATGATTTCAAGCGGGATGTACTTTCAAATGTGGTCTCCAGGGAGGCTGATGTCCGGGCGGCGGTCAACCGGGTTGCTCTGGGTGACGCCGACGCGGCTTTCGGCTACACGACTGACGTAACACCTGATACAAGAGACCGGGTAAAGATTATCCAGATACCGGACGAGTTCAACGTGACCGCAACTTACCCGGTAGCCGCGCTCGATAAAGCCAGCAGTCCGGTTCTCGCCCAGGAATGGGTAGACTTCATGCTCAGTGATGAGGGACAGCGGATGCTTGCGGGTTGGGGATTCGAGCCGGCGGGTTGAAAAGAAAGTCAAAGACCCGTTTTCTACAGGGTGAGACGGTAGTCTCCGGGCTGGCCGTCGCGGCGCTGGCTCTGCTAGCCGGCTTTATAAGCGTGCCGCTCCTGAGCCTGGTGATCTGGACTATAAGCCGGGAAGCCTGGAGCGCCATGACATCTCCGGCCGCCATCGAGGCTCTGCTGCTGAGCGCCCGGACCACGAGTATTACCCTGGTGATCCTCCTCGTACTCGGTACCCCGGCGGCTTACGTACTCTCCCGGGCGGACTTTTTCGGTAAACGGGTGGTAAACACCCTTATAGATATACCGATAGTGCTGCCTCCGAGCGCGGCCGGCATAGCTCTTCTACTGGCCTTCGGGAGAGTAGGGGTTGTAGGCGAGCACCTTCAGGCGTTCGGGATCACGCTGAGCTTTACCACCGCCGCGGTCGTAATGGCGGAGCTGTTCGTCGCCACGCCGTTCTACGTGCGTCAAGCCGTTATCGGCTTTAGCGCGGTAGACCGGAGAGTAGAGGAGGCGGCCCTGGTCGATGGAGCGACCCGGCTGACCACTTTTCTAAAGATAACCGCGCCGCTCGCGTCCCCGGCGCTCATAGCCGGGGCGATCACCGCCTGGGCCCGGGCTCTGGGGGAGTTTGGAGCCACGATCATCTTCGCCGGCAGCTTCGAGGGCGTGACCCGCACCGTCCCCCTGGCGGTATTTGCTGAACTGGAGACCGATTTCGACGCTGCGGTGGCGCTCTCGGTCTTGGTCTTGGGCTTCGCCTTTGCGGTCATACTGGCCGTCAGGTACTTGGGAGCCAGGGCTACCGGACCCGGAGGCGAGTACGGAGACTAGTCCGCGCTAAGCCAGCCCGTCGTCGGTCAGGATCATCACATCGGTAGATTTTACGAGGGCGGTCGCCTGCTGGCCGGCTTCAAGGCCGAGCTCGTCGCAACTCTCGCGGGTTATAAGGGAGACGACGTGGTTATCTCCCACCTGAAGGGTTACCTTGGCCGAAATATCGTCCTTTACCACCTCCGTTACGGTGCCGGGTAGCCGGTTACGGGCGCTAAGCTTCATCAGCTTTCTCTCCTCTCTTTAACGTCAATAGCCCGAGCCGGAGGGCCAGCCGGACTTCTGGGTCCTTCAAGTCTAACCCAGTCAGATTCTGGATGCGCTCCAGCCGGTAGAGCAAGCTGTTGCGGTGCAGGAACAACCGCTCCGCGGCCTCGCTCGCGTTCTCTCCGGCGTCGAAGTAGACCGCGAGGGTTCGTGCCAGGTCGCTACCGCGTTCCCGGTCGTAGTCTTCAAGCGGCTGCACCAGCCCGGCGAACGGTGACAACTCCGGCGAGGCGGCGAGCTTTTCTAGCAGGCGTTTGGCTTCCACGAGCAGTGTTGTAACAGGGCGGGTCCTTTCGTGCTAAAAAAGCCCCGTAAACCAGGAGTTGGGAGTGTCGGATGGATTCAAGGGCCGCTATGTTCCGCAAGCTCCTCGCCCGGGACCCGGAAAATCCGATGGTCCTCTACTCTCTAGGTAGCGAACTATTCAAGGAAAAAGACTTTGCCGGTGCTCGTGACTACCTGGCGCGGGCGGTCGAGAATAAGCCTGACTACTCGGTAGCCTACCGGATGCTCGGACGCGCACTCTACGAGTTGCGCGAGGACAGAGAAGCCTTTCGGGTATTCGCCGAGGGCCGCGAGGTCGCCCAGAAAAACGGCGACCTCCAGACCGTAAAGGAGATAGACGTTTTTGCAAACCGGCTCCGCAAGCGCCAAGAGCAAGAGACTGCCGGAGACCAGTGACGGATAAACAAACCACGGTCGGTATCCTCGTCGACTACGAAGGACCGCTCGCCAGAAGAGTCGCCGGTGGCGTCTGGTCCGGGCTTTCCCGCGCGGCGCTCAGCGGCGGGTATGTAAAGACCACGGCGCAGTGGGAAAGCCTGAAAGAGCCCCGGAGCCTGGAGAAAATTCAGGGCTCTGAGGTCTGCATCTTCATTGTCGAGCAGAATCTCCCGGAAGCAATCGACTATGTACGAGTCGCCGGGCCTCATACCCTCCACGGTCTCGTCGTGGCCGTGCCGGAGCCTCCGAGCTTTCTCGCTGGCCCGCTGCTGGAGCAGGGACTGGAGCGACTCGCCGCCGGGGGCATAGAAGCCGCGGCCGTCGAGCCGGCACTCCTGCCCGACGCTCCCGAGGAGTGCAGCCTCTACGCCCGGCGGTTGCTGGGACGCTTGCAAAAGGTGTAGCAAAATACTAGGTAACGCTCTGGCGGCGGTGTTGGTGACCGGCTCTTTCGCCGGGCTCGCGCTCGCGTTCGGAGCGGTCAGCCGGGGCGGAGCACTCGGCGGCTTCGTGGTGGGGACCGTGATCTACGTTTCCCTCGGACTACCGGGGTTTCTAATACTGGCGCTCTTTGTGGCCGGAGGCTCAGCGCTCACCCGGGTCGGCTACCGCGGCAAGGAACGCCGGGGCATCGCAGAAGCCCGCGGTGGCCGCCGGGGAGCCCGCAACGCGCTCGCCAACTGTGGGGTGGCCGTAATTTGCGCCCTCCTCGCCGCTCTTACCCCTTCCCCGGAAGTTTTTGCGGCCGCGTTCGTCGCCTCTCTAGGAGCGGCTTTCGCGGATACCGCCGAGTCCGAGGTCGGGCAGCTATTCCGACAAACCCCGTACCGCATCACCACCCTCAGACCCGTGCCTCCCGGTACAGACGGAGCAGTGTCCCTACCCGGAACGCTCGCCGGAATCGCCGCCGCAGCCGCGACGGCCGCTCTCGGCTACGGTCTCGGTCTCGTAGAAACCATCGGCGGTGCACTGTTCGTCGCGCTCGCCGCATTTCTCGGGACGGTGGGGGACAGCTTGCTCGGCGCTCTCGTCCCGCGTCTCGGTAACGAACTAACCAACGTAGTCTGCACCCTGATCTCCGCTTCCCTAGTCCTCATTACCTAAACCGGAACGTCTCTTGACAAAGACACAAAAGGGGCTTACAGTTAAACGGTACTGTTTAGTTTACAAGGGAGATTTGTTCTGGAAGCATCTACGGAGGGGTCAAGAGCGCGGGCAAAGAAGGAGCAGGTTTTGGAGGGTGCACGGCGGGTGTTTTTACGGGAGGGGTTTGCGGCGGCTAGTACGGATGTGATCTCCCGGGAGGCTGGGGTCTCCAAGCGGACGCTATATGCCTACTACCCGAGCAAGGAGGAGCTTTTCGGCGACGTCTTGCGGAGGCTCACCATCGAGAACCCGCAGACGCGGGTGCTGGAGTCGGTCCGGGGGGCGGACCCGGAAAGCCGCGAGGAGTTACGGGAGGCGCTTCTCGGGCTGGCGAAAAAGCTCGTACCGACCATGATGTCCCCGGAATATCTGGCATTACTGCGCACGATCATCGCCGACTCTCACCGCTTTCCGCAGTTAGGTGAAATCTTCCGTTCCACGGTTCCTGAGCAGGGCATCAGGGAGGGCCGCGACATGCTCCGGCGGGCGCAGGAGAACGGGGTAGCCGTAGAAGGCGACCCGGAGGTCATGGTGCGGATGTTTATCGGTCCGCTGCTCACCTACGCCCTGGTCGACGGCTTGTTTAGACCTGACGGCGAGCCGCAGCCGCCGGGCACAGAAAAGATCGAGGAGATAGTCGGGTTGTACATGAAGACTATCTCGTAGCGGAAAAGCTCGAAAGGAGAGAGCAATGACCACTACCGACGTGCTCGTAATCGGCGCGGGGCCCACGGGCCTTACGATGGCTAACGTGCTCGCCCGGAGCGGGGTACGGTTCAGGATCATCGACTCAAAAGCCGGTCCTGTTGAAGAGACCCGGGCGCTCGTGGTGCACGCCAAGACCCTGGAGCTTCTGGACAAGCTCGGTCTGGCGGACCGGGCGGTCGAGGAGGGCCGCAGGCTAGGAGCCGCCGAGCTTCTTAAAGCTTCCCGGCGCGCCGGGAAGCTTTCTTTCTTCGACGACGGCCGGGACGAGCGCACGCCGTACCCTTTCGCCCTGATCTACGCGCAGAGCGAGACTGAGCGGTTGCTGATTCAGGGTCTCGAAGAAGCCGGGGTCCGAGTCGAGTGGGACACAAAGCTACAGAATATGACGCACAAGCCGGACGGCGTCGTGGCTAACGTCCGGCACCCCGACGGCTCCGAGGAGACCATCGAAGCGGGATGGGTCGTCGGCGCGGACGGAGCGAGCAGCCCGGTCCGGCACTCCTTGGGCCTGAGTTTCGAGGGTGAAACGTACGAAGAAGCCCTGTTCCTGGCGGATGTGGAGATGGAGTGGGAGCTGGGGTCGGAGCAGGTTTACTTAGATCTCGTGCGCGGGGATTTATACGCGGTCTTCCCGATGCCGGGAGAGAAGCGGTTCCGGCTCACGGGAGCGTGCCCGAAGAGCTGAAGGGAAAGGAGGAGATGCCGGCTGAGAAAGTCCAGGAAATCTTTGACGAGCACAGTGGCCTAGAGACCAGCATCACGGCCGTGCGCTGGACGAGCATCTACCGCATCCACCGCAGGATGACCGAGAACTTTCGCGTCGGGCGCACGTTTCTGGCCGGGGACGCCGCCCACATCCACTCTCCAGCCGGCGGCCAGGGGATGAACACCGGTATCGGCGACGCGTACAACCTCGCTTGGAAGCTGACGCTCGTGGTAAAGGGCGAGGCCAAGCCACAGCTACTCGACTCCTACGAGGCTGAGCGGATGCCGTTTGCCCGCGCCATACTAAATGGTTCGGATCGGGGTTTTTTCCCTGCAAGTTACCGATAACCCGCTCGCACAGAAGCCCAGGCTCTTCGTGGTTCCTTTGCTCTTCCGCCTCGTGTCGACGGTGCCGCCCCTTAGAAGGTGGGCCTTCTGGTTTATTTCTCAGCTCTGGACCGCTTACCGTGACAGCCCGGCGGTCGCGGGGTCCGGGCCGGCGAAAGAAAGTCCGAAGGCCGGCGAGCGTGCGCCCCACGGCTCCTTCGAGGTTAGCCCGGAGGCCGGCAAGAGTATCTTCGAGATACTCCGAGGTCCGGAACATCATTTGCTTCTCTTCGAGGGAGCAGAAACGTACTCCACCAGAATGGACGCGACCCGCGGAGAGGTCGAAGGTTTGCTCGACCGCTACAAAGCACCTGTAAGCGTACGTCCCATACCGGCGGAGAACCGGAAGCTGCACGACCGCTACGGAGCGGAAACGCCGCACCTGTTCCTCGTCCGGCCCGACGGACATATCGCCTACCGGGGCGGGTCAGGCGACATCGCCGGCTTGAAGGTTTACCTCGACGGTCTGTTCGAGGAATGCCGGAGTTGCAAAGAATATAACGACAGCCCGCGGGACGCGGAAAGGAGCGTGAGGGCATGAGTACGCTGAGGGTTCTCGCGAGCCCGAGGGTCTGGGTCTCCATAATCGGTGCGGTAGTGGCGCTGGCCTTGCTCTTCTTTGCGTACCTGGCGGCCGTCGCGAACCCGCAAGAGAACCTGAAAGACCTCCCCGTTGTCCCGGTAAACGAGGATAGGGGAGGGAGTCTCGCCGGAGAGCCAGTAGACCTCGGTAACCAGGTAGTAGAAAGAGTTACCGCCCCCGACTCACCCGCCGCCGGTACCGTTGAGTGGACGCGGCTGACCAGCCGTGAAGAGGCGCTAGAAGGGCTCGGGCGTAACGAGTACTACGGTGCCATCGTTATCCCGGAAGACTATACACAGCGGATCTCCTCGATAGCCCGCCCGCTAAATATCTCCATCGCCGTGATCAACGAAGACACAGGCGCCGAGATGGGAGGTCAGCAGGTCAACCTCGGCGACGAAGTATTGAAGAGAATTACCGCTCCAGACTCTTGGGCCCCAGACCTTGTGAAGTGGACGCAGCCCGGCAGCCGCGGGGCCGCGCTCGACGAACTCTCCAGGGGCGAGGCTTACGCCGCGGTCGTGATCCCGAAAGACTACTCCGAGCGGCTGGCGAGCATGTCCGGCCCACCACCAGGAAGCGAGCCACCGAAGCCGGAATCGGCGAACCTGGAGTTGCTCACCAGCCCGGCGGTCCGTCCGGCCACCACGGGCACCATAAACAACGCTTTTACCGGCATCGTCGGCGGGGTATCGAAAGCCACGAGCCAACGCATGCTGGCGGGTATCGGGGAGCAGGGCGTCCCGGTTCCGCCGCAGGCTGCGCCTGTAATCTCTGACTCGGTACGAGGCGAGGTCTCCGAGGCGGGCGTCTCTACAGAGGCCGGCCCGCCGCCGAAAACGCCGAAACCGGCGGAGATCGAAGTTCTCGCCAACCCCTCGGCGGGTCAGGGCGCATCGGGGCCGGTGCAGAACATCTCGATGGGAATAGTGCAGGGTACGTCCGCCGCCGGGGCGCGGCGGGGCGGGGCGCGCAGCTTACACCCGATGTCGCGGCCGTGGTCGGAAACCCGGTCCGGGCTGAGGTCACGGAAACCGAGCCGGTCGGCCCGAACTCCGCCAACGGCCAGTCGACCTTTTTCCTCGCCTTTCTGGCAAACCTGGCGGGGTTCGCCGGGGCGGCGGCGATCTTCTTCGGTGTCGCAGCCGCGGCTGAAAGGCTCGTTTCACGTGGAACGCACCCTTCGCGCGCAGGATTATGGACTGTCCGGCTGCTGCTCGGCCTTCTGTACGCCGCGCTCGTCAGCGCAGCCGAACTCTGGGTCGCCTTCGGCCTGATCGGAGTAGAGCATGAGGCGGACATCGTAAAGATGTTCCTGTTCCTGACGCTCGCCGTCGCATCGATCGTGACGCTCACGCTGCTTCTTATGTCCCTGCTCGGTCCGGCCGGTATCGGGGTGGCCGCGGTGCTCGGCATCATTTTAGGTCTCGTGTCTTCCGGCGGGCTCGCTCCCCTAGAGGCACTGCCCGGCTTCTACCAGTCCTACGCGGCATGGCTGCCCCTGCGGTACATCCTCGATGGGCTGCGGGCTCTGCTCTTCTACGACGGGCGCTCCACGGCGGGCCTCGGCGACGCCGTCCAGGTTCTCGGTGCCTACCTCACAGGCTCCGTGATCTTGGGGTATCTGATCTCCTTGATAAGGACCTCCATGCTCGGGCGCAAAGGGAAGACCGGAAAGACCTACGACGACTCTACATCCGAAGCCGCTCAATAAAATTTCGGCGTAAAAGCTTTGTCTACGCCGCCCGGCGGTTCGTTGCCGGGCGGCAGCTCGCTACCTTCATAAACTACATTCCCGATGCTATATTAAGCTCATGTACGCCAGGTATTACAAAGTCTCGGACACCGGCTTCCGACTATAGGCTCCTGCGCGCCTACCAGATCTTCACACCATCCGGAACCGCACCTTAGAAGGTAGAAGGAGTCCCTCTTGAGCGAGACAACGCCGAGAAATACCTATGATCCCACAGCCCTCGAAGCCCGCTGGCAGGAGCGGTGGGCCGAGACTGGTCTGTACAAGACCGACGAGGATCCGGCTAAGCCCAAGCACTACGCGCTCACGATGCTCCCGTACCCGAGTGGAGACTTACACGTCGGGCACTGGTACGCGATGACCCCGTCGGACACCCGGGCGCGCTTTATGCGGATGCGGGGCTACCGGGTCTTCTTCCCGATAGGCTTCGACGCGTTCGGGCTTCCGGCGGAGAACGCCGCCATAAACCGCGGCATCCACCCGCGGACCTGGACACTCTCGAACATCGACCGGATGCGGGGGCAACTGCGGGAAATGGGGGCCATGTTCGACTTCGACTCCGAGGTCGTCACCTGCGAGCCCGAGTATTACAAGTGGAACCAGTGGTTCTTTCTCAAGTTCTTCGAGAAAGGGCTCGCCTACCGCAAGGAGGCCCCGGTGGACTGGTGCCCGAAAGACCACACCACGCTCGCCCGCGAGCAGGTCATAGGCCCGGACCGCCGGTGCGAGCGGTGCGGGACGCCGGTTATCAAGAAGAATCTCGCGCAGTGGCTGTTCAGAATCACCGACTACGCCGACGAGTTGCTGGACTTCTCGAAGATAGACTGGCCCGAGCGGGTAGAGACGTTGCAGCGGAACTGGATCGGGCGTTCCGAAGGCGCGGAGATAAACTTCGAGGTCGAGGGCTACGGCCCGATAGAAGTTTTTACCACCCGGCCCGACACACTCTTCGGGGCGACGTTCTTCGTGATGTCCCCCGAGCACCCGGCGGTAGAGGAGATAACGACGGCGGAGCAGGCCGGCGAGGTACAAGCCTACGTCGAGAAGGCCGGGAAGATGAGCGAGATCGACCGCACCGACGTCACCCGCGAGAAGACCGGCGCGTTCACCGGAGCCTACGCTGTGAACCCGGCGAACGGTAAAGAAATACCGGTCTACATCGCCGACTACGTCCTCATGGGCTACGGGACCGGCGCTATCATGGCGGTCCCCGGCCAGGACCAGCGCGACTGGGACTTCGCTAAGAAGTACGACCTCCCCGTAATCCGTACCGTGGAGCCTCCCGAAGACTTCGGCAGCGAAGCCTACGTCGGCGAGGGACCGGCCATCAATAGCGGTTTCCTCGACGGCCTCGGTATCGAGGAGGCCAAAGCCCGCATGGTCGAGTACCTCGAAGAGCAGGGCATGGGACGGGCGGCGGTCACCTACCGCCTGCGGGACTGGCTCATTTCCCGGCAGCGGTACTGGGGGACCCCGATCCCGATGATCTACTGCAACGATTGCGGCATCGTCCCCGTCCCCGAAAAAGACTTGCCGGTCCGGCTCCCGGAAGACGCCGAGTTCATGCCGACGGGAGAGTCGCCGCTCAAGCGTGACCCGGACTTCTACAACACCGAGTGTCCGGCGTGCGGCGGCCCCGCCACGAGGGAGACGGATACGATGGACACCTTTATGGACTCCTCGTGGTACCAGTACCGTTACCTCTCGCCGCACTACGAGGAGGGACCGTTCGACCCCAAAGAGGGCGAGAAGTGGCTGCCGGTTGACCAGTACACCGGCGGGATAGAACATGCGGTGATGCACCTGCTCTACACGCGGTTTTTTACCAAGGTGATGCGGGACCTCGGGCTCGTGGACTTCGACGAGCCGATGGTAAAGCTCTTTAACCAGGGGATTATATTAGGCGAGGACGCCGAGAAGATGAGCAAGAGCCGCGGCAACGTCGTGAACCCGCAAGACTTCGTGGATCGCTACGGGGCCGAGGCGCTGCGGTGCTTTTTGATGTCTATCGGGCCGTGGGACCAGGGCGGGCCGTGGGACGGCAGCAACATAAGAGGTATGGCCCGCTTTCTGCGCCGGGCGCTCTCGCTCGCGGGTGAGGAAGGCCCGACCGGGGCCGAGGCTGATCCGGCAGAGCTCGCCCGCCGGACCAACCGGACGGCGAAAAAGGTGACCGAAGACCTCGAAGCCTTCCGGTTCAACACGGCGATCTCCTCTCTCATAGAGCACACGAACTACCTGCTCGGTGTAAAAGACCGGGTGGATAGAGAAGAGTGGGACGGGTCGCTCCGTACCTTCGCGCGGCTTTTGGCGCCGTTCGCCCCGGCGCACGCCGAGGAGTTGTGGGCGACGCTCGGGCAGGAACACTCGGTGCACGAGCAGGCTTGGCCGGAGTGGGACGAGAGCCTTATTGTGGAAGAGGAGATTACGCTGGTCGTGCAGGTAAACGGCAAGCTCCGGGACCGCATCGGGGCGCCGGCCGACATCTCCGCCGAAGACGCCAAGGAACTCGCCCTCGCCAGCGACCGGGTCCGGCCGCACGTGGAGGGCCGCGAAGTCCGCAAGAGCGTCTATGTGCCGGGGCGGCTGGTCAACTTCGTTGTGGGGTAGCCTGGGGCAATCTCGACCGGCGCGGGGGAGCCGCCCGGTGCTAGAATGCTTTCTATGTCATTTTTCGGGGGGAAAACGGGCGCGTTTATTGCCGGGGCCTCGCTCGCGGCTGCGTACTACTACGCCAGCAGGGTTGAGCCTCAGAGTGTAGAGGTCAAAGAGCTCTCGTTAGCCATGCCCCGGCTGGCCCGAGACTTTGACGGCTACAGGGTCGCGCTTATCAGCGACATTCACATGGACGGCTGGATGACGCTGGAGCGCATAAAGGGCATTATCGAGCTGCTAAACGACCAGGACCCGGACCTCGTCGCGATAGCCGGCGACTATGTTTCCGATACCGTAAGGTACGACAGCCGGGACCTCAGCAATGCCCTCAGCTTGATAGAGGCCAAAGACGGTGTGGTGGCGGTGCTCGGCAACCACGACTACCTGGCGAACGAGAAGATCGTGCGGCGTCTCATATCCGAGAGCGGTATAACCGAGCTCGCGAATGACGTTTACACCCTTGAACGGGGCGACAGCAAGCTACACATAGCCGGGGTGGATGACTTCTGGCAACGCAAGGCCCGGCTCGACCTCGTTATGGAGAAGCTGCCGGAAGAAGGAGCGGCCGTACTACTGGCCCACGAGCCGGACTTCGCGGACGTTTCGGCCGCCACCGGGCGCTTTGATCTACAGCTATCCGGGCACTCCCACGGGGGACAGATACAGCTCCCGTTCTGGGGACCGCTCGTGTGGCCGCCCTACGGACGTAACTACGCTAGCGGGCTTTATCAGGTGGACGGTATGATCCAGTACACCAACCGGGGCCTCGGGATGCTCGGGCCGCACGTCCGGCTCAACTGCCGGCCCGAGATTACGATCCTGAACCTCCTGGCCCTGCTCTAGGACACGCTCGAAACCGCGGCGGATAGGACCGGCGGCGGAAACGCGGGCCGGGCGAAGAAGAAGCCCTGGGCGTAGTCCGCGCCGTTATCTTGTAGCCAGCGCCACTGGCCTCTGGTCTCGACGCCTTCGGCGACCACGCGGACATCCAGCTCTTGGGCAAGCTCCAGAAGCTTTGCGGCTACCCGAGCCTTATAGTGGTCGGTGTCTACGTCCCGGATCAGATCTATATCGAGCTTGATAAAGTCCGGGCGGAGCTTCTCCATGAGGTTGAGCGAGCCGTAACCAGCCCCGAGGTCATCCAGCGCCACCCGGAAACCGGACTCCCGGTAGAAGTTCAGTATGTTCAAGAGGTGTCGGCTGTCCTTGATCTCCTCGCTCTCGGTTACCTCGAAGACTATGCGCTCCGGGAGTACGTCGGAAGATTTGTCTACGATGCTCATCGTGCTCTGTAGACAGTACACGGGGTCGTAGATAGAAGTCGGGTTGAAGTTGATGAAAATCTCGGTACCGAGGTTTTGGTCTGTAGAAGTTTCTATAGCCAGGAGCCGGGCGGCCCGGTCGAGTTGGAAGAGTAGCCCCGCCGCTTTTGCGGTGCCGAACATGCGCCCGGGGTTTACGAGGCCGCCACTCTTGTCCAGCCCGCGCAAGAGACACTCGTAGGCGAAGATTTCCGGGGTGTCCGAGACGGAGACTATAGGCTGAAAGTAGGTGACGAGCCGCTTCTCACGCAGGATATCCAGCAGCCATTCTCCCTGTACCCCGGCGGTGAACGTGCCGAGGTCTTGGGTGTTCACTAGATCCGAGAGGGTCGGCTGCACGCCCTTTTCTAGCAGGAGCACCCGCGAATCTTTTAGCTCTCCCTCACTTAAACCACTGCGCAAGAGATCACTGAGCTTCTCCAGGGTTCCCGGAGCTAACTCCACGGCCAGAAGCCCGTCGCCGCGCTCGCCAGACATTATGCCAGAGTCCCGGAGGAGTCGCCGGATGGTACCCTGAGTGTGGGCTAACGGCGGTGCTATGTACAAGGTGCCCCCTATCCCGTTCCGGGCGGTGGGCAAGGCTTCGCAGCGGCTACAATTCTTCATGTCGGCATATGCTCCGTACTTTACGCGGGTAACTTACTTAGGGTGTTTATCGGCCATACTCCGCCAAAGCTTTAGTGAGCGAGGGCTAGTACACCCGGCCGCCGTTCGGGACCGGGTGGTCCGGGGAGAGCAATACTACCTCTCCGGCTTCGTCCGGGACTCCAAGGACGAGCACTTCGCTCTTGAAACCGGCGATCCGCTTCGGCGGGAAGTTGGTTACCGCGACGACCTTTTTACCGGGCAAGTCTTCGGGCTTGTAGTGAGCGGTGATCTGGGCGCTGGTCTGCTTTACCCCGAGCTCCGGCCCGAAGTCTACTCGCAACTTTACCGCCGGCTTGCGAGCTTCGGGGAACGGCTCCGCCCCTACTATCTCCCCGACCCGCACCTCTACCTTCTCGAAATCCTCCCAGCTTATCTCGGGCAAACCTCACGCTCCTTCGACGTCCAACGTATCAAGAAAGCCGGCGCACCTCGAAAAGTTCCCGGACGACGTGTAGATCCAGGTGTCCTGGCAGAAAGACGTTCTGCGACCACTGTGCGGGACGGCCGTCCGCGAGGTACATGGTCTCCGTGAGCGACAGTGTGGCGCACGGGGACTTCAACCCGAGCGCCCGACCGACGCTTTCCGCAGGACCGGAGATACCGGCTCCGATGTCCAGTTTGCTGAATGCTACGGGCACACCTTCCGAGACTAGTAGATCCAGGACCATCGCGTCGGGCCGGAAGCGTTCCCGGATCATATCCACGGCCAGGACTTCCTCCGGCACCACGTCGTCCATCCAGGCGGCCAGCTCTCCGTCAACGAGCAAGACCCGCGAGACTCTTACCAGCCGGCTCCCGGATGCTACCTCCAGCGCCGCGGCCTCCGCAGCTCCGGCGTCCGCGGGCTCTATCTTTAAGTTCTTACTGCCGAGCGTTAACCCGAGCCGCCCGGCGTGTACCGTGTAAGTCTCCAGCCGCTCCAGCCCGTTCCGGAGCCTCGCGCCTTCCGGGGGCTGTACCAGGAATGTACCACTACCCTGACGCTTTTCCAGCAAACCACGCCCGACCAGCCGCGAAAGCCCGGCACGCACCGTGGCCCGCGAAACCCCGAGGTCTTTTACCAGCACCGCCTCCGGGGGAATTCTGTCTCCCGCCTTGTAGCGGCCGCGCACGAGTAAATCCTCTATCCGGCTCTCCGCCTGCACGTATAGGAGGTCCTTGTGAAGCCGCCCGGAACTTCTCTGCTCTACCTCTATAGCCGCCTCCTCTCGGTAAAGATTGTAGCAACCTGTTATCCGCCGGAGCCCGCGGCAGTCGCTGGTCCCCGCACGGAAAAGCCAGTCATTACCCTATGATCTTACCCGCAAACCTGTTTAAGTACCTTTTTGTACTCTTGCACGACAAATTAATACTTGGTAGCCTGTCCCTTGTAACCATCGAGTCGACATAGCGGTCGGTTAGCGCATCGCCCGCGCGGGAGCCGGTAAAGGGAGGTGGACGGTCTCCAGTCCAGTAGATCACCGGGATTACCCGGGTTCAAGGACGAATCTTTTGGTCTGCAGCTCGATGGGATATTTCCCGGTCGGGTAGCTCTTCAAGGGCGGTAAGGGGAGGTTGGATGGCGGGTACCGAAAGCCGGGAGACCGGGCAGGGCGCGAGTCACGAGACGGCCGACCAGGAATACCTGGAGAAACGACAGTTACAGAGCGGGGCTGCCGGCTGGGTACTTCTTGCGGGTCTCGGGGTGGCTTACGTCATCTCCGGGGACTTCGCTGGCTGGAACTTCGGGCTCGCGGAGGGCGGTTGGGGCGGACTGCTCATTGCGGTGCTGCTCATGGCGACCATGTACACTACGATGGTCTTTGCGCTCGCGGAGCTTTCATCGGCTATTCCGGTAGCCGGGGGTGGGTACGGGTTTGCCCGGCGGGCGCTTGGGACCTGGGGCGGGTTTCTGACCGGCACGGCAATCCTGATCGAGTACGCCATAGCCCCAGCCGCGATAGCTACCTTTATCGGGGCGTATGTGGAGTCTTTAATCGGCTTTGGCGGGCCGCTGGTCTACCTGTTGTTCTACGCAGTCTTTGTCGGTATTCACATCTACGGCGTCGGCGAGGCGCTGAAGCTAATGTTCGTGATCACGGCTATCGCCGCCGGGGCGCTGGTGGTCTTTATCGTCGGCATGATCCCGCAGTTCGATCCCTCGAACCTGTTTAACATCGCCCCGACCGGGGCCGCCGGAGCCAGTGAGTTCCTGCCGTTCGGGTATTTGGGTATCTGGGCGGCGCTGCCGTATGCGATCTGGTTTTTCCTCGCGGTCGAGGGCGTGCCGCTCGCCGCCGAAGAAGCCGACGACCCGGCCCGGGCGATGCCCCGCGGCCTGATCGTGGCGATGCTGATTCTGCTGGCGCTGGCCGGTCTCATACTCGTCTTCGGACCCGGCGGGGCCGGAGCGAACGAGCTAAAGGATGCCGGCGATCCGCTCACCGCGGCCATCTCCTCGCCCAATGCCTACGGCGGCGAGAACGCGCTGTTCACGTTCGTCAACATCGTGGGGCTAGCCGGTCTGATCGCGAGTTTCTTCTCGATCATCTTCGCCTACTCCCGCCAGACTTTCGCCCTCTCGCGGGCCGGGTACCTGCCGCGCTGGCTCTCGATCACCAACGGCCGCCGCTCGCCGTTCGTGGCCCTGCTCGTCCCCGGCGCCATCGGCTTCCTGCTCTCCCTGACCGGCGCGGGCAACCTGCTCATCCTTATAGCGGTATTCGGGGCGACCGTCTCCTACGCCCTGATGATGCTCTCGCACATCGTCCTCCGCTACAAAGAACCCGACCTCGAACGCCCCTATCGCACCCCCGGCGGTGTGGTCACCTCGGGCATCGCCCTCACGCTGAGCTTCGCCGCCATAATCGCGGGATTTGTCGTGGACTACCGGGTATTAATAGGTGCTGCGATTGTCTACGCCATCGCCATCGCCTACTTCGGCCTCTACAGCCGTCACCACCTCGTAGCCGGAGCCCCCGAGGAAGAGTTCGAGAGCATACAGAAAGCAGAGTCCGAGCTTGGCTGAAGCTAGCTCGAAGCTAGAATAAACGAGGTACAAGGGAAGGGAGAAAGAGTTGGACACCGCAAAAACCGGGGGACGTCTGGACCTCGAAACGCTCCAGGCCGAGGTAGACGCCGGGAACATCGACACCGTCCTTCTGGCGATGACCGATATGCAGGGCCGCCTCCAGGGCAAGCGCCTGACCGCCACCCACTTTCTCGATGAGGTCGTGGAGGAAGCCGCCGAGGGCTGCAACTACCTGCTCGCCGTGGACGTGGAAATGGAGACCGTCGAGGGCTACGAGATGTCGTCGTGGTCCGGTGGGTACGGCGACTTCGTGTTCAAGCCGGACCTTGAGACGCTGCGGCTCGTGCCGTGGCTGGAGGGGACGGCGCTCGTCACCTGCGACCTTGTGTGGGAGGATGGCTCGCCGGTCGTGGCCTCGCCGCGTCAGATCCTCAAGCACCAGCTAGAGCGGCTCGCCGAGCGCGGCCTCTCCGCTTTTGCGGGCACGGAGCTTGAGTTTATCGTGTTCCGTAACACCTACGAGGAAGCCTGGCGCAAGTCGTATAGGGATCTGGACCCCGTCAACTACTACAACGTGGACTACTCTCTGCTCGGTACTACCCGCATCGAACCTCTGCTAAGGCGCATCCGCAACTGCATGTCGGGGGCCGGGCTCGTGGTGGAAGATGCCAAGGGCGAGTGTAACTACGGCCAACACGAGATCAACGTGCGCTTCGACGCCGCGCTCGACGCCGCCGACGGCCACTCGGTCTACAAGAACGGCGCCAAGGAGATCGCCAGCGAGATGGGCTACGCCCTGACCTTCATGCCGAAGTTCAACGAGCTAGAAGGCAACTCCTGCCACGTCCACCTGAGCCTTCAGAACCAGGACGGCGAGACGGTATTCGCCGACGGCAGTGCCAACGGCGGCGATGCCAACGGTCACGGTTTCTCGGAGACCTTCGAGCACTTCCTGGCCGGGCAGCTCGCCTGTTTGCGGGACTTCACGCTGTTCTTCGCCCCGAACATCAACTCCTACAAGCGCTTCGCCAAAGGCAGCTTCGCCCCGACGGCAGTCGCCTGGGGCACGGACAATCGCACCTGCTCGCTGCGCGTCGTCGGTCACGGCAAGTCCTTGCGGGTAGAGAACCGGGCTCCGGGCGGGGACGTGAACCCGTACCTGGCGATAAGCGCCATGATCGCCGCCGGCATCCACGGTATAGACAACGAACTGGAACTCGAACCCGAGGTGGACGGCAGTGCCTACGAGGCCGACAAGCCGCAGCTACCCTCGAACATGTACGAGTCCCGCGACCTGTTCGCAAACAGCGAGGTTGCCCGCGAAGCGTTCGGGGAAGAAGTGGTAAAGCACTACACCAACATGGCCCAGGTCGAGATAGACGCCTTCGAGACCGCCGTTACCGACTGGGAGCGGTACCGCAACTTCGAGAGGCTTTAACAGTAAAGAGAGGTACATAATTGCTCGAAGTCGTGAACCCCTCAAACGAGGAGGTAATAGAGCGTCTGGAAGAGGTGACCGCGGAGGACGCCGACGCCGCCGTCGCCCGTGCAAAGGCCGCTTTCCCCCGTTGGCGAGCTGTCGAACCCGCCGACCGCGCCCGCATTCTGCGTAACCTCGCCTCGGCGCTCGAAGATAACAGAGAGTATCTGGCGCAACTGGAGTCCAAGAATACCGGTAAGCCGCTGGGCGATGCGCGGGGCGAGATGGGTATGGTCGTCGAGACCTTTAACTACTACGCCGGCGCGCCGGAGCGGTTGCTGGGCGATACCATTCCGGTCCCCGGCGGGGTGAACCTGACCTTCCGGGAGCCTCTCGGGGTCGTGGCGCTTATAGTGCCGTGGAACTTCCCGCTGGTTATCGCTAGCTGGAAGATGGCCCCGGCGCTCGCGGCGGGCAACACGCTGGTCCTGAAGCCGGCGGAGCTTACGCCGCTGACCGCGCTGGCGTTCGAGAAAATAGCCCTCGACGCCGGCATCCCGGAAGGCGTGATCAACGTGGTAGCTGGCTCCGGGAGTGTGGTCGGCGGGAGGCTCACGGAGCACCCGGACGTAGCGAAGGTCGCCTTCACCGGCTCGACGGCGGTGGGTAGGAAAATAATGGCGGGAGCCGCGGGCACCATAAAGCGTGTCACCCTGGAGCTCGGCGGCAAGTCCGCGAACGTAATTTTCGCCGACGCTGACCTCGAAAAAGCCGCAGCGAACGCGCCGGCCGCGGTCTTTGAGAACGCCGGACAGGACTGCTGCGCCCGGTCCCGCATCCTGGTCGAGCGGTCGGTCTTTGACGAGTTTCTCGGGTTGCTGGAGCCTGCGGTACAGGCGTTTGAGGTGGGAGACCCGGCTTCGGAGTCTACCCGGATGGGACCCCTGATCTCTGCGGAGCATCGCGAAAAGGTCTCGTCGTTTTTGGACGGTGACGCGCCGGTCGCTATCCGGGGTTCCGCGCCAGAGGGTCCCGGTTTCTGGTTCGCCCCGGCCGTGCTCGCCCCGGTCTCGAACGATGATGCGGCGGCGAGAGAGGAGATATTCGGTCCCGTGGTGTCCGTGATCCCGTTCTCCGGCGAGGAGGAAGCGATTCGGCTGGCGAATGATACGGTCTACGGCCTCTCAGGTTCGATCTGGACTCAGAACGGCGCCCGCGCCCTGCGCGTGGCCCGTCAGATAGAGACCGGGGTGATCTCCATAAATTCCAACTCCTCCGTCCGGGTGAATACGCCGTTTGGGGGCTTTAAGCAGTCTGGTGTCGGGCGCGAGCTAGGACCACACGCCCTCGATTACTATACCGAGGTGAAAAACGTGTACCTGGCGACCGAGGAGGACTGACATGACGGGACGGCTCGATGGAAAAGTGGCGGTCATCACCGGGGCCGCGAGCGGTATCGGCCATGAGGCCGCCCGGCGCTTCGCAGAGGAGGGAGCGCGGGTTTGTGTGGTGGATCTCGCCGAGGAGCCGGGAGAGGCGGTGGCCCGGGAGGTCGGCGGGGTCTACGTTCACGCCAACGTCGCCGAAGCCGACGACGTCCAGATCATGTACCGCGAGGCGGCCGAGGCTTTCGGCGGCATCGACATACTGTTCAACAACGCCGGCGTCTCGCCCCCGGACGACGACTCAATCCTCGAAACGGACCTCGAAGTCTGGGAGCGGGTCCAGAACGTCAACCTGAAAGCCGTATTTCTGTGCTGCAAATACGGTATCCCCTGGCTTCTGGAGCGCGGCGGCGGCTCCGTCATAAACACGGCCTCGTTTGTCGCCGTGATGGGGGCCGCAACCTCCCAGGTCTCCTACACAGCCTCCAAGGGCGGCGTGCTCTCCATGAGCCGGGAGCTCGGCGTGCAGTTCGCCCGCCAGGGAGTGCGGGTCAACGCCCTATGCCCGGGGCCGGTAAACACCCCGCTCTTGCAGGAACTGTTCGCCAAAGACCCGGAGAAAGCCGCCCGCAGGCTCGTCCACCTGCCGATGGGCCGGTTTGCCGAAGCTGTAGAGATCGCCAACGCCGCCCTCTTTCTCGCCTCCGATGAGTCCTCCTACATCACGGCGTCCACGTTCCTGGTAGACGGCGGACTCTCCGGAGCCTACGTCACACCGGAATAAACGCTGGGTTGATGATGAGATACACCGGAGTCTCGGACGGCATTCTGGACGCCATAGGGGACCACACCGCTTCTAAAAGTGGAAGGCTTCTATAAGCTGGAGTACCCGGACCCCTCCGGCTCGGTGAAAGCCCGCATAGCGAACGAAGTACATGGTCGAAACGCCTTCTATTGGACTACGCAACTCGACCCCTCCTTTTTCCCCGAAGCCGGGTAGGCGTGGGTCAGCGCCTCGGCGATGAGACGGGCGCGGTACGCGTTACCCTCCGGAGAGTAATGAATACCGTCCGGTTCGTACCAGCCGTCCTCCACCACCGACGCCCAGTCGAAGACGGTCAGGTTCGGATGCTTTTTGCAGGCTTCTGTCAGGGTGCGGTCCCAGAGCTGCATGTTGGTGTTCGAGTAGGGCTCGGTTTCGGTCAACGTCTTTGTCGTGAGCCACATTACCGGCTGCTCCCCGATCGCCGACATCATCCGTTCGATCCGGTCCGACCGTCCTACCGGCGAGCCCCGGTAGACGCTGGCGGTGTCCATATTGCCTAGAGCGATCACCCAGCACCCGTCGAAGCCTTGCGATACGAGCCGCTGGGCCAACTCCTCACCATTATCCTGAGAGGCGTACAGTGACTCGACAACCGACCTCGCGGCCTGGATCTCGATGCGGGAAGAGGTGGCGCCGACCTGCGCGAAGCGCGCGTCCAGGCGAGTGTCCGGGTCGGGCAGGTAGTCGGGTGAGGTCAGGCCCCTCGAAGAGGAGTCGCCGATATAAACGACGCTCTCGCAGGAAGTGCGGGTGGCCGAGCCGGCCTCCTCCGGCGAAGAAGAGTCCTGCGCCTGGGAGTCGGTGGACGGAGCGGCAGCCGTAGGTTCAGGGTTTGTGGAAGGCTTGCTCGCTTGTGCGGAGGGCTCGGGTGAGAGCTCGGGTGAGGGCTCGGTCGCCGCGGGCGCTTCTTCAGGAGAAGGCGCGGGCGAGTTGCCACCCCCGGATACCGATTCTCCGGTCTCTGTGGCGGACCCTGCGGTAGATAAGAGACCGCCGGGGGCGGGACTTACCCCGGCAAGCCCGGCTGCGCCGACCGCCAAGACGCCCAAAGCCACCATCGAAACCATCCCGCCAGCGGCGATCCGCCGCCACCGGCGTCGGGCGTCTCCTCGCCGGGGGAGGCTCCGGCGCCACTGACCAGATCTAAGTTGACCCCACAACCTTCCGAGGGCACCCCGGCGGATCGGCTCCTCCACGAACCGCCACGAGAGGGCGGCTACGACGATGGTCGCACCTACCTGGAGAGCGCCCAGAGAAAGGCTCACCCCCTCCCGCGTATAGTTAGGTGCGGTGAGCACGATGATCGGGAAGTGCCAGATGTATATGCCGTAGGAGCGCACTCCCACCCAGCGCAGCGGCCCCCAACCCAGCGCCGGGCCCAGCCGGCTGGCGGGATGGGCGAGGGCGGCCACGACCAGGGCCGTGGCTACCGTCAGCGCCACGAGCCCGCCGTGGTAGAGGAACGACGAGTACTGATCGGTCTGCCAGATCAGGAATGCCGTGACGACTAGCCCGAGGACTCCCACACCCTCCAGAAGCCAGCGACGCCAAGGGCGACGCCCGGAGGTGAGCCGCTCCGCGAGAAGGTGGCGACTCGGCCACACCATCGCCAGGGCGGCACCCACCAACAGGCCAAAGGCGCGGGTGTCGGTCCCTTCATAGACCCGCGTGGGGTCGGAGCCCGGCTGGTAGAGACCCCACATGAGCGCCGCCGAGGCGGCCGCTGTCGCCAGTGTCAGACCGGTCAGCCAGTAACGTCCCCGGACGTAACGCAAACCTAGCCACAGCAGGAAGGGCCAGAGGAGATAAAACTGCTCCTCTATCGCCAGGGACCACAGGTGCTGTAGCGGTGAGGGCGGCCCATATTGAGCGAAGTAGGAGGCGTTCTCGAAGATGTTCCACCAGTTGCTTACGTAGAGAGCGGCCGCGGCCACGTCCCCCCGCAAGTCCGCCATGCGGGATGGGTCCATCAGCGTGACCCACGCTACCACTACGGCCAACATTAGGAAAACGGCCGGCAGCAGCCGCCGGGCACGCCGGATCCAGAAGTTTGCGAGCCGGAGGCGACCGAGGCTCTCGCGCTGTTCGAGAAGCAGGTCGGTTATCAAATAACCACTGAGGGTAAAGAACACCCCCACGCCGAGCAGCCCCCCCTGAGCCCAGCCGAATTCCAGGTGATAGGCAACTACAGCAAGCACGGCGAGGGCTCGCAGCCCGTCGAGACCGGGCATGTATCGCTGGGCACCCTCGACCGGCTCAGGCACGAGACCTCCCCTCGGGTCTGGCGGGCCGCGAAGCAGTTCCACGCTCGAAGAATAACGCTCCGAGCGTCGTGCCATGGCGCGGGCCGTAGTGGTGGGGCCCGATGCTCATAGCAACCGGCTCCAGAGTCCCATTTTCGTTATCGAGCATTGGCAGAGCCCCCCACCCGCAGGATCGTACCCTCTGGTACTCATCGGTTGTTTCCGCCGGTCAGCCACCGGGAATCCATTCCACGAAGACAAAGAAGCGGAGCTCGGTGGGCCGGTACAAACGGTTAACGAGCCGGTCCTCGGCGAACTGCTCAACTACGGTTTCCCGTCTCACCGACCCGCGGACCTCCAAACTTTTAGCATAGGTACACTAATCTACCCTTCAAGTCTATATGCAGTCAAGGGCTTTGTTAGCACGGACCGCGAGTAATCCTAAGATCCAAGAGACTATTTTGGGGCATCTTATGATCCGAGGAATAGTAGAGTCTAGCCGACTCACATGTAACTGAGTGCTGCTTATTGTAGCCTTATACCGAGTTTTAAAAAGGAGTGCTGATAATAAATGCGAGCGGCGGCGATCGAAGAATTTGGTAGTAGTGACAAATTACAGTCTATGGATCTGTCGAGGCCCGAGCCCGGTCCCGAGGAAGTCCTGATCCGGGTCCGCGCCGCGGGCGTCGGCCTGTGGGACGTTATGTCCCGACAGGGAGCTTTTGGTGACCGAGAGTTCCCGTTCGTACCGGGCTTCGAGGCCGCGGGAGTCGTCGAGGCGGTCGGCGGCGAGGTCGGAGAGTTCCAGGAGGGTGATGAGGTCTACACTTACCGCTTCCCCGGCGGAGGCTACGCCGAATACGTGACAGCGCCGGAAGGCGTGACCGCTCGGAAACCTGCTTCCCTCTCGTTCGAGGAGGCGGCCGGTGTGCCGGTTGCTGGGACTACAGCTCACCAGGGGCTGGTGGACGAGCTCGGTGTGGGGGAGGGAGACACCGTACTTATCACCGCCGCTTCCGGGGGAGTAGGGACGATGGCCGTCCAACTCGCGGCTAACGTCCTCGGAGCGCGAGTGATCGGGACCGCCAGCTCCCGCAACCACGAGTACCTGAAAGAACTCGGGGCTGAAGTAACCGTCGACTACAACGACGACTGGGTAACGGCCGTGCGGGAGGCCGCGCCGGATGGCGTGGATGCCGTGCTGGAGTGTGCCGGGGGCGACACACTCTCGCAGAGCTTCGAGACGGTGCGCGACGGGGGACGGGTAGCGTACATCGTGCCCGCCGAGGAGGAGCCGGAGCCGCCGCGAGGGATAACTGCCCACTTCTTCAGCGCCCGTCCGGACGGCGGCCGGCTCTCGGCGCTGGCGGACATATTCGACGCGGGGCTACTCCGGATGAACGTGCAAGAGGTCGTGCCGCTGGGCGAGGCTGCCCGAGCGCACGAGACCGTCGAAGAAGGCCATACCCGCGGCAAGATCGTCTTGAGCGTGGAGTAGGGAGGTCGTGTGATTCCGGATAACTTGGCGGACGAGGACTACTGCTACCTCACGACGACGGGCCGGGTAACGGGACGGCTGCACGAGATCGAGATCTGGTTTTCCTTACAAGACTCTACCCTCTACATGCTCTCCGGGGCCGGAGACCGCTCGGACTGGGTAAAGAACCTACAAAATAACCCGGAGGCGACCGTGCGGGTAGCGGACTCGGAGTTCCACGGCCGGGGCCGCATCGTGGAAGAGGCGGAGGAGGAAGAGCTGGCGCGGAGTCTGCTTTTCGAGAAGTATCAGCCGCGCACCGGCGGGGACCTGACACGCTGGCGCGGCTCCGCACTGCCAGTGGCCGTAGACCTCGGTAGCGAGTAGGTTCCTTGCGGGTAGCGGTCATCGGAGCGGGTATCGTCGGGGCTTCCGTGGCTTTCCGGCTTTCCGAGAGTGGGGTGGAAGTTGTGGTTTTGGACCGGCAGCAGCCCACTTCGGGTACGACCTCCGCCAGCTTCGCCTGGGTAAATGCTAACTCGAAGACTCCGAAGGAGTACTTTGACCTGAACCGCGCCGGTATGGAGGAACACTTCCGGTTACGGGAGGAACTTCCCGGCGGCGCACCCTGGCTCCACCAGGACGGTAACCTGATCCAGCCCGGAGAAGACGGGCTCGAAGAGCTCGAACGCCGCGTGGAACGTCTCCGCTCCTGGGGTTACGCCGCCAAGTGGTGGACCGCCTCGCGGGTGAGAGAAGAACTTGAGCCGCACGTCACCTTCCCGCACCCCGACACTCCGGTCGCCTTCTTCCCGGATGAAGCTTGGGCCGAAGCGCCACGGCTCGCCGGACTCTTGCTGGAACGAGCCGCCGGTTCCGGGGCTGAGGTGTGTCCCGGTGTAGCGGTAGAGGACATCGAGACGAGCGGCGGGCGCGTGTCGGGGGTCTGGGTTACGGGTGGAGAGCGCCTTCCGGTGGAGGCGGTGGTAAACGCCGCCGGACCGGGGGCCGATGCGGTCGCCGCGCTGGTGGGACACGAACTGTCGCTGGAGCCGAAAGATGGGCTACTCGCCCGGGTCGCCACCAGCGTCGCTACAGGAACTGAACTGCTCGGACGGCTGCTCCACACTCCCCGCGTCAACCTGCGTCCCGATGGTCCGGGACACATGCTCCTGCATCACAGTTCGGTAGATGAGCAGCTTGCCGGTGGTGACGAGGAAGTTCCTGGTAAAGAGGCCCTTGCCGAAGAACTGCTCCGGCGTGCCGCGGAGGTCATTCCGGCGCTCGAAAGCGCGACGCTCGAAGAGGTGCGGGTCGGTACGCGGCCCATACCGGCGGACGGCTTTCCATGCGTCGGAGGAGTGGCCGGCATATACGGCTACTACGAGGCCGTGACCCACAGCGGCGTGACGCTCGGCCCGCTGCTCGGACGCCTGCTCGCGCAGGAAATACTAGAGGGGGAGGTGGACCCTCTGCTATCTGCTTTTCAGCCGGACCGTTTCTAGTTGCCGGTGAGCTTATCCTTGATCTTGTCTATCAGGCCCTTATCTTCTTCCTCTTCGTCAGAGGTGTCTTGCTCTTCCTCCACCCGAGCGGACTCAGCCTCCGTCGCGGCCTGCGATTCCTCCCGGGACTCCTGGCCTTCTGCCTGCCGGGTCTCTTCCTCCTGAGAAGTTTCCCCTGCTTCTCTGTTTACGGGCCTTGCCAGCGGTTGGTCTCCTACCGGCCTCGCCAGCGGCTGGTCATCTCCCGTCGGTCTATCTTCGGACATAAAATCGTCCCTTTCTCCTTTTCCCTGACCAGAAAATCATAACATTTCTGTCATGTCCCGCTCTACTACCCGGCCTGGGTCGCGGTGGAGAATCGGGGGGCGCGGCGCTCGGCTATCGGCCAGTGGAGGGCGGCGGAGACCAGGGCGAGCGCGACACCGGCCCACCACACCGGGGCGTAGCTGCCGGTCTGCTGGTAAACGGCCCCGCCGAGCCAGATGCCGAGGAATGCTCCCAACTGGTGGCTCAGGAATACAAAGCCGAACAGCGTGCCGAGATGCCGGGTGCCGAACATGACCGTGACGAGCCCCGAGGTAAGCGGCACGGTAGAAAGCCACAGGACGCCCAGCGCCGCGGCGAAGGCCAGGACGACCGCCGGGCTCTTCGGCAGCGTGATGAACAATGCTATCGCGGCGGCCCGGGACAGGTAGATACCGGTCAAGAGCCGGCGTTTGCTGCCGCGGCCACCGAGGACTCCGGCCCCGTAAGAGCCCAGGACGTTAAACAGCCCGATTAAAGCCAGCGACCACGCCGCCAGCCGCGGGCTCACCCCGGCGTCGGTAAGATACGGCGGTAGATGAGTCGTTATAAAACCAATGTGAAAGCCGCAGACAAAGAACCCGGCCATCAGGAGCAGGTAGCTCCCGTGACCGAACGCCGCCCCCACCGCCGCCCGCGCCGGAAGCGAAGTCTCTTCGTCCTCGGTTTGCGTGCCGCCCCGGAGTGCTACGGCCAGTACCGGCACTACCGCGGCGAACGCGGCGAGCATTACCAGGGCGGTCGCCCAGCCGTAGCTGGAGATAAACGCCTGCCCGAGCGGGGCGAACAGGAACTGCCCGAGAGAACCCGCGGCGGTCGCCATGCCCATCGCCCACGAGCGGCGGTCTTCGGGCACCAGGCGTCCGAGAGCCGCTATCACGATGGTGAACGACCCACCGGAGAGCCCGAGGCCGACCAGCACACCGGCCGTCAGGTGTAGTGTTAGCGGGGTGGCGCTCACCGCCATCAGTGCTACGCCGAGGGCATACACCGCGCCCCCGAAAGCTAGCACCCGCCCGGAGCCGTACCGGTCGGCGATAGCCCCGGCGGCCGGTTGTCCGAGTCCCCAAACGAGGTTCTGGATCGCCAGTGATAGGGCGAATACTTCCCGGCCCCAGCCACGGCCCTCGGAGAGCGGTTCCAGGAACAGCCCGAAACTGGTTCGGAGACCGTAGGTGATGAGGGCTATAAGACACCCGGCGGCCACTATCACTGCCGGACCCTTCCATACCGGCGGCCTCTCGCCCCGGACCTCGCTCACGGACCTATCCCCATCAGGCTAGCATACGCCGCAGACTTTCCTGTTTCCACACGACCGGCCCAACGCCGGGCAGCCCGGACGTTGTAGGGGCGAGGGTTCTAAAAACGGAAACGCAGGATTGTAGTGAACAGATTTGATTTCTGTTAGTGTCAAAAACATGAAGTCTACTCAGCCGCAAATCCGACCGTTTAAAGATGGAGACGCTGATGCGGTGGTTGACCTCTCGCTGCGGGCGTGGGAGCCGGTCTTTGCTTCCATCGAGCAGGTATTGGGTACCGAGATCTTCCGACGGCAGCACCCGGACTGGCGGGCGGATCAGCGTCAGGTGGTAGAGGAAGCGTGCGCGGCGCATGACATACAGGCGTGGGTCGCTGAGGTAGATAAGAGCGTCGCAGGTTTCGTGGCGACCCGGCTCCACCACCCTGAGAAGAGCATGGGTGAGATCTACCTGCTGGCCGTGGACCCCGATTGCCAGGGCGGCGGCATCGGAACCGCCCTGACCGGGTTCGCGCTCGATAAGCTCAAAGACGCCGGAATGACGGTAGCAACGGTCGAGACCGGCGGCGACCCCGGCCATGCCCCGGCCCGCCGCACATACGAGAAGGTCGGCTACGTCCAATTGCCAGTAGCCCGTTACTTCAAGAACCTGTAGAAATTCGAAAGACCATTCCTCGTCGGAGAAGTCTTTCTCGTTCGCCAGGAATTCCGTGCAGGATTGCTAACCGGAGAGCCAGCTATCGAACTGCTCTCGGACCTCTTCTTGCCCCGCTCCGGAGCGGAGGAGGAGCGACAGCAGCAGGCGTGCTTTCGGCCCGTCGAGCATGCCGGCCGGGATCAGGCCGCGCTCCAGCAGATCCGTCTCCGAGCCGGGAAATCCGTAGGTGGACCTCAAGACCTCCCCGCTGCCGGTGCGCGAAGCCAGAACTACCGGCATCTCCCCGGTCAGCGCCGCAAGCTCCTCGACCATAACGGACGGCACGTGCCCACCACCGAAAGCCTCGACCACGAGCCCCGCGTAACCCAACTCCCGTACTCTCCCGAGCAGCCGTCCGTCGTCGCCGAGGGCGGCAGTGAGAAGCGCCACGGGCTTGTCGGAAGTATCTTCCGGGAGTGTTACGAGGTGGCGGCTGGTTAGGCGGTTCGCTATGCGCACCTTTCCCTCGGAGATCCAGCCGAGCGGTCCGGTGAGGGATGAGCGGAAGGTGGCGGGGCTCTGGGTGTGGGTCTTGCGGGCGTAGCGGGCGGCGTGGACCTCGTCGTTTAGCACCACCAGGGCGCCGAGACCCCGCGCCGCTTCGCTCGCCGCAACCCTTACCGCTGCCAGGAGGTTCGCTGGCCCGTCGGCCCCGGGGAGGGTTGGGTTGCGCATCGCACCCGTCACCACCACCGGTGCGTCCCGGTCCACGAGAAGGTCCAGAGTAAAAGCGGTCTCTTCTATGGTGTCGGTGCCCTGGGTAACGACGGCTCCCGCGGCCCCGGCGTCTACCCGGCGCGTGATCTCCGCGGCAAGCTCTATGAGGTCGTCCAGCGTAAGCTCGCCCGAGGCGGCCTGACGAAAAGCGTCGGCGGATACTTCCGCGACCTCGGAGATCTCCGGCACGTCGGCGACCAGGGCCTCCCCGGTCAGCGTGGGCTCGACACCGGAGCCGCCAGCGTCCGTGGACGAGATGGTCCCGCCTAAAGAAAGAACTACTACCTCAGGTAGCGCCACCCTCGCCTCCTAAACCGCGGACGTTTACCGCACCTCACTACCCCATGCTATCCGGGACCGGGGCTCTTGTACAATGCGCAGAACGGGTATCGGAAGGAAAGGACGGAGGATGGCCGAGAAAGAGATCATCGTCGCTTACGGCGTGGACGTGGACGCGGTCGCCGGCTGGCTCGGGTCTTATGGCGGGGAAGACTCGCCGGACGACATCTCTCGCGGAATGTTCGCCGGTGAGGTCGGCAGCCCGCGCTTGCTAAAGCTGTTCGAGAAGTACGGGTTAAAGACGACGTGGTTTATACCGGGACACTCTATAGAAACCTTCCCGGAGCAGATGAAGGCGGTGGTGGACGCCGGTCACGAGGTCGGCAGCCACGGCTACTCCCACGAGAACCCGGTCGCCATGACGCCCCAGCAAGAAAGGGACGTCCTGGAGAAAGCCATAGAGCTAATAGAGGACCTGACGGGCAAGAAGCCGGTCGGGAACGTAGCGCCCTGGTGGGAGGTCTCGGCGACGACCAACGAGTTGCTGATGGAGTACGGCTACAAGTATGATCACTCGTTGCAACACAATGATTTTACGCCGTACTACGCGCGCAAGGGCGACTCGTGGACCGCTATCGACTACTCGAAGCCTGCTGCGGAGTGGATGAAGCCGCTCGTGCGGGGAGAGGAGATCGACCTGGTCAAAATCCCCGGCAACTGGTACGTGGACGACCTGCCCCCGATGATGTTTATCAAAGGCAGCCCGAACTCCCATGGCTTCGTGAACCCGCGTGACATAGAGCAGATGTGGCGCGACCAGTTCGACTGGGTGTACCGCGAGATGGACTACGCCGTATTCGCCATGACCATCCACCCGGACGTCTCGGGTAGGCCGCAGGTCTTGATGATGCATGAACGCCTGATCGAGCACTTCAACTCCCACGACGGCGTCCGCTGGGCGACCTTCGAGGAGATAGCCGACGACTTCAAAGCCCGCCAGCCCCGCGGCGAAGAAGCCCAAGTTCCCGGCCTCGGCTAGTACGCTATGTGTATCCTCTGCGGGGAGTTTGTAGAGCCCCACTGGACGGACCGGCACGTGGCGGACGCAGCCTCCTCCGCGGGACCGCAGGGTGGTGAATACCACCGCGACCGGCGTCGGGACCGTCTGTACCGGGCGTCGCTCGCCAACAGAGTCCTGCGCTTCTACGGGCTCCGGGCCGCGGACTGGAACGGCAGCAAGTACCTGCTAAAAGATGGTAAGGGACGCTCGGAACTGGCGCAGGACCTCGGTTCTCTGTGGCCGGCGGCTGAGAAGCTGTGTGGCCGGACACCGGACCCGCTGGACCCGGCACTTCTGGAAAAACTCTCCGGGTGAGCGGGTGACCCGATGAAACGTCCGGTAACGGTGGTGACCGGGTTCCTCGGGAGCGGGAAAACCACCCTGCTCGCCAAGCTTCTGTCCGGACCTCTTATGAAAAACACGGCGGTCCTGGTAAACGAGTTCGGGGAGATCGGCCTCGACCATCACTTGCTGCGCCGGACCGAGGAAAAGACGGTTTTACTCGGCGGCGGGTGCGTTTGCTGCCAGAAGCGCGAGGACCTCGCCAACTCGCTGCTGGAACTGCTGGACCTCGAAGACCGGGGCGCGTCACCGCCGCTGGAGCGGGTGGTGATCGAGACCACTGGCCTGGCCGACCCAGCCCCGATACTTTTCACGGTCTCCACCGACCCCGTACTCCGCCACCACTTCGCCGTGGATAAAGTAATAGTCACGGTAGACGCGGTAAACGGCGAACTACACCTCCGCGACAACCCGGAGTCCGTAAAGCAGATAGCCGCCGCCGACGAAGTAGTAGTAACCAAGACGGACATAGCCGAAGAGGGTGCCGTACGACTGCTGCACTCCCACCTGCGCTCCGTGAACCCCTCGGCCCGCGTCCGGGAGACGGTCATGGGTGCGGTTGAGTTCGCAGACCTCCTCGCCGGAGCCCCGGACCGCTTTTCCGGAGAAAGTCCTTTACCAAAAGCCGGATACGAGGTCGGGCATGCTGCGGGGATGTACTCGACTTCGTTCACTTTTGAGGGGGCGGTAGATTGGACGGGGTTCGGGATCTGGCTGTCCATGCTGCTCCACGCCCGGGGCGAGGACGTGCTGCGGGTAAAGGGCTTGCTCGACGTCGGGGAGGCCGGACCCGTAGTCCTAAACGGTGTCCAGCACGTCATCCATCCGCCGGAGCACCTCGAAAAGTGGCCCGACAAAGACTATCAATCCAGGATCATAGCAATAGCAAGAGGTATTACCTCGGAAGAAATATTAGGCTCTCTAGAGGCTTTCTGGAAGATTACCGGCGCCCGGCCGCGGACGCTCGCGGCCGACGTAAAGGTCTGAAGGGAGCCTGCTGCCCGCAGGCTCTACCGGCGGACCGGTTCCCGGGCCCGCCTAACAGGATTTCCCTGGTCCGGCGACTCACTCGCTGGCCCACGTAGGCCGCAGCTCCGCCGCCGAGTTGGTAGGCCGCAGCATCCGGGTCAACGCGGTCAGCCCCGGTCCTATTGACACCCCGATCTACGGCAAGCTCGGCATGCCCCCGGAGTCGGTACAGCAGATGGCGGCCGGACTATTGGATCATGTCCCGATGCACCGGTTCGGTCGGCCGGAGGAAGTAGCCCGCGCCGTTCTATTCCTAGCCTCTGAAGACTCTCGTTCATCCTGGGTGAGGAACTGGCGGTAGACGGTGGCTGGTCGAAGCTTTGAATCTCTCCGCAACCCAGGAGTCGCAGATACTCGGAGCAAAGACTTACAAGCGCCCGTCCCTTAACCTTTCGAAAGGTTGAGGCGCAAGACGGCTCCGCGGTCATGAGCGTTTCCGGTGGTGAGGTAGCCGACCTGGGTGCGGTTGAGGTTCTGGAGATGGCCGGACCGCCCATTCCCCGTATTAAGCTTCCCTCCCGGAGTAGAAAGCCCTGAGCAACTTTACAGACATCGTTCGCACCTCCGGAGCCGGTAGTAGCGGTGGGGCCGCCCTACGTACCGGACGCCGAGCCCGAGCCGCCAGCCCCTTCTCCGGCGGAGGCTGCTCCTGGTGGAGAGGTATTGCCCTCACCGGAGGCGGGTATGGGGGCGGACAACAAGCTACCCGCTGCCAGCCAGAGCACCTTCAACGCTACTAATGGCGGGTCTGACAGTGGACCTAGTTACCCTGATCCCAAGCTCGCCAAGCAACTCGAACGCCAGCTTGAGAAAGATGGACCAAGAAGCGTCAATAGATCTCTTAGATCTCTAGAAAAGCGGTTGGCGGAACATCGTGAGAAACTTCCTGATCTTAGGTACAAAAGCTTTGTAGAAAGAGAGATCCGGACCTTCGAGAGGCAGATAGAAACCATCAAGTTGTTTAAAAAAGAAAAGGGACTAGAATAGACATGACCTTCGATGAAATGCGAGACTTCCGGACCGCTAAAGCAGACAGGTTACTCGACTTGCTCGTCGCCGAAGAGATAGCCTCGCAGGAAGACGCTGCGGCGGTAGTATACGCTCTCGTTGAAATTGCTGAGTCCGTCGAAATGGTATACGGTAAGCTTCTTCCTAAAATCCTAAACGAGTCCAATGCTGGACAAACTTCGATCAAGGAACAGATTTGGGATCTTCGGGAGGAGTTTCGACACATTGATTACCATATTCACGACGGCAGGCTCACAGAACTATAGAAGAATGAGCACGTTGCGGTTGGAGCATTGACGAGAAATATGCGAGGTATTGAGTGAATAGCTTTGGATGCAATGCGTGAGTTCCATACAGAAAGCGCAGACGAGCTATATAAAGTGCTCGCCTCCCGGCAGCTAGTTTCTCCGGATAAGGCTGAAGCCACTGTTCACGCCCTGGTCGATATTTCCGAATCCGTTGAAAAAATGTATCTGAAATTGATACCAGAGATACTACGGAAAGCAGAGGCAGATAAAGAGCTACTCGAAGAGTGCCTTTGGGAACTGCGAGCAGAGTTTAGACATATCGACTACCACCTTAGAGACGCGGAACTTACTGAGTGGGAGTGGGACTCTCCAACTTCATGACCACCAGATAGGTCACCACTTACATCAGCAACCGCGCATATCCGGCGGCGGGTCTCTCTGACTTCCACGCCCGCGCCTACGATCCTGTCGTCGGGCGGTTCACCTCAGAAGACCCGGTAAAGGACCTGACTGCCCTGACCCAGACGCTCAACTCCTACACCTACGGCGTCAACGGACCGCTGGCTTACCCCGACCTCTCCGGAAAGTTTGCTCCGGCGATCGTGACCGCGACGGCGCTGACGCCTGTAACTCCGTCAGAGGTCGAGCAGCGCCTGTGGAGCCTGCAGCGCCTACGTAAAAGTCTAAACCTGCGGACTGGAATGGTTTACAGTTTGCTGCCGCCGATCCTATACTACGTTACCGGGAAAGGAGGCGCGGTGCCGGCAGAGTGGCGACAAACGAGTTTTCCGTTGGGTTCTTTTCTCATGATACCGAAGGCCAAATTTCGCCCGCTGCGTGCACAGCATCTTGCTACCTGTGGACAAAGCGATCCCTTTAAAGTTAAGGCATAGTGTCGGGAACGGTGGAGCCGATAGCTTCCCCGCGCCCAGAAAGGAGCCAGAGTTTTGAGCAGGCTACTCTTTACCGGCGGGACGGTAGTAGCCGCCGACGGCAGCTACAAAGCCGACGTGCTGGTCGAAGACGAGAAGATAGTCGCGGTCGGCACCGAACTGGAGGCGAACGGGGCCGAGGAGGTAGACGCTACCGGCAAGCTCGTGATGCCAGGCTTTATCGACGCCCACACCCACATGGACATGCCTTTCGGCGGGACCATGGCCGCCGACGACTGGGCCACCGGCACCGAGGCTGCCGCCGCGGGCGGGACCACCACGATCATCGACTTCGCCCTCCAGGACGCGGGCGGTACGCTCGCCGGAGCTTTTGAGACCTGGACCGAGAAGTCTCGCGACAAGGCGGTGATCGACTACAGCTTCCACGTCGCCATTACCGACCTGCGCGACGACATAAAAGCCGAACTCCCGAGCCTCGCCGAGAAGGGTATAGCGTCGGTCAAGATATTCATGGCCTACAAGGGCACCCCGCTTTACACCGAGGATGAAGACCTCTTCGAGACGCTGCAACTCTCCAAAGATGCCGGTGTTCTGGTAATGGTCCACGCCGAAAACGGGGACGCCGTCGCCAAGCTTCAGGAGCAGGCGCTTTCCCGCGGCGACGTTGAGCCCCGGTTCCACGCCCTCACGCGGCCCGAGGCGGTCGAGGCGGAGGCGACGAACCGGGCTATCCGGCTGGCCGAGGTCGCCGGGGCCCCGATCCTGGTCGTTCACGTCTCCTGCGCGCCGGCGCTGGAAGCCATCCACCTCGCCCACGAGCGCGGCCAGACCGTCTACGCCGAGACCTGCCCGCAGTACTTCGCCTTCGAGTACGAAGACCTCGCCCGTGAGGGCTTCGAGGGCGCCAAGTATGTCTGCTCCCCGCCCCTGCGCGACCCGTCGAACCGTCCGGCGCTGTGGAACGGGCTCAAGTTCGGGGACTTGCAGATCTTCGGCTCCGACCACTGCGCGTTTAACTACGAGGGCCAGAAAGAGCTGGGCAAAGACGACTTCACCAAGATCCCGAACGGTCTCCCCGGCGCCGAGGAACGGGCCATGACCCTCTGGACGCTCGGTGTGCGGGAGGGCAAGCTCTCCGAGAACCAGTTCGTCGCGGTGCTTTCGACCAACCAGGCCCGCATCTATGGCGCTTACCCGCGCAAGGGCGCGCTGGTCCCCGGCGCCGACGCGGACGTAGTACTCTGGGACCCGGACTTGAAAGTTACGGCGACCGCCAACAACCGGCACGGAAACGTGGACTACACACCTTACGAGGGGATGAGCTTCCACGGTGGCCCGGCGGCGGTGTACGTGCGGGGGAGCCTCGTGTACAGGGACGGCGAAGTCGTTGGGGAGCGGGGTTCCGGCAGGTTTATCGAGCGGAGCTTTACGGCTCCTGGTTTGGGGGTGGGCGTATGAACCCGGATGAGTTGTTGAAGCGGCACGAGGCGGTTATACCGGCCTGGATCTCCCTTTACTACGACAAGCCGATGGAGCTGGCCCGCGGCGAGGGTTTCAAAGTCTGGGACTCCGAGGGCAACGAGTACCTGGACTTCTTCGGCGGTATCGTCACCACCATCAGCGGCCACAACGTCCCGGAGATCGTCGAAGCCGTCCAGAAGCAGTCGGAGAAAATATTCCACTCCTCGACGCTCTACCTCATAGAGAACCAGGTAAAGCTTGCCGAGAAGCTGGTCTCACTTTCCCCGATGTCCGGCGACCAGAAGGTTTTCTTTACCGTCAGCGGCACCGAGGCAAACGAGGCCGCGCTGCTGTTTTCGAGTGTCTACCGCGGTTCGAGCGAGGTCCTGGCTCTTCGTTCGTCCTACCACGGGCGCTCTTTTGCGACGATGGCGGTCACGGGACAGGCGTCGTGGCGGCCGACGGCCCGCTCGCCGCTGGACGTTTCTTACGTGGCGAACCCTTACCAGTACCGGTGCAAGTTTTGTAACGGCAAGTGTAATTTGCTCTGCGCCGAGGACGTGCAGGGTGTGATCGAGACTTCCACCACCGGCCACGTCGCCGCGCTAATCGCCGAGCCGATACAGGGTGTGGGCGGGTTTATCGAGGCCCCGCCGGGATACTTCGAGCGGGTAAAGGAGATCCTGGACGACCACGGCATCCTGTTCATCTGCGACGAGGTACAGACCGCGTTCGGGCGCACCGGCTCCCACTTCTGGGGCATCGAGGCCCACGGCGTGGAGCCGGACCTCATCACGATGGCGAAAGGTCTCGGCAACGGCCTCTCCATAGGCGCCGTAATGGGCCGGACAGAGGTCATCGACTCCATATCCGGCAACCTCCACGTCTCGACCTTCGGTGGCAACCACGTCTCGACCGCGGGCGCCCTGGCGAACATCGAGTACGTCCTCGAACACGACCTTCAGCGCAACGCCGACGAGGTCGGCGGCTACCTCAAAGACCGCCTCATAAAGATGTCGGAGGGTAACCCGGCCGTCGCCGAAGTCCGGGGCCGCGGCCTCATGCTCGGCGTCGAGCTCATCGGGCCGGACGGGGAACCTGCGCCGCAGTCGGCCGTGAGGTTCATGCAAGCGTGCCGGGAGCGCGGCGTGCTCGTCGGCAAGGGCGGCATAAAGGCGAATGCGGTGCGCATCTCGCCGCCGCTAACCGTTACCCGCGAGGCCGCCAAGGAAGCGGCGGACGTCTTCGAGGAGGCGCTGGCCGAAGTCGGGACCGTAGAAAGGGTGGGCTAAACATGGAATCCGTCGAAGGCGTAGACTACCGCCGCGCCATAGAGGAGTTGCACGAGGTAGCGGAGCTTACCGGCGGCCCGGACGGCGCTCGCCGTGTAGCCTGGACCGGCGAGTGGCAGAGAGCCCGCGACTGGCTGAAGGAGAAGCTGGACGACATAGACTGTGAGGTCGAGGTTGATGAGGCCGGGAACCTCTGGGCAACCTCGCCTGGTGAGGCTAAAGGTTTCGTAGTCCTCGGCGGTCACCTCGACTCCGTCCCGAACGGCGGCTGGCTCGACGGTACGCTCGACATCATCAGTGCCCTGGAGACTTTCCGGGTGCTGGCCCGGCAGCCGGACAAGCCGATAGGCGTGCGGCTCGTAGACTGGGCGGATGAGGAGGGCGCGCGATTTGGTCGCAGCCTGCTCGGTTCCAGCGCGACCTCCAACAGCCTAGATCCCGACGCAGTCCGCGGTCTCGAAGACCGAGACGGCGTCAAGCTTCCGGACGCTCTGCGGGAGCACGGCGTGGACCTCGACCGGATGAACGACTCTCACAAGCAATTGGAGGGCGCGCACGCGTACCTGGAGCTGCACATAGAGCAGGGTCCTATTCTGGAGCGGATGGACCTGCCGGTGGGCGTGGTGCTCGGGACGTTCGGGGTCGAGCGGCACATGGTGCGCTTTACAGGCTTCCAGGCCCACTCGGGCTCGACGCCGATGGACGTGCGGCGGGACGCGTTTATCGCGGCGGCCCGCTCGGCGGTCGCGTTCCGGGACGACGCCGCCCGCCGCGACGACGTGCGCGGCACGCCCGGTATAGTGAACGTCAGTCCGGGGATGGTTACGGCGTTCAACGGGTGGTGCGAAGTCTCCCTCGACCAGCGGGCGCTAGACGCCGACGTACTCGCCGACATGTTGGAGACCGCCAAGCGGGAGAGCGAGCGGATAGCGGAGGAAGAAGGCGTGGACCTGGAGTGGGAGCGGGTGTGGCAGATAGAGCCGCTGCCGTTTAACGAGGACCTCATAGCGCTCGCCGACGAGGCGGTGACCGAGGTCGTCGGCATGACCCACCAGCTACCGAGCGGTCCGCTGCACGACGCCGCCGAGATGGCCCGTCACATCCCGACGGTGATGCTCTTCGCCAAGAGCCTGCGCGGTCTGAGCCATACCAAAGAAGAAGACACGCCGGAGGATGACCTGGAGCTAGCGGTGCAGTCGTACCACCGGCTCGCGCTAAAGACCATAGAGTGGGCGGCGGATCGGGTAGTAAGGTGATCAAAGCCGGTCAGCCAGTCAGGGGTTGGATGCGTCACCCGGAAGCGTTAGGCGGTACGCTCCGAAGGAGCGGAAAGAAGGGCTAAAGTGCTAACAAGCTGAAACGCTGACAAGCTGAAATGCTGGACGACCGGATGGAGGACAATTGGAGAGGGAAGAGTTCGGGGACCTCGCGGTAAACGACCAGGCGGAGCTTGCTCGGATAAAAGCTGGTGTAAGCTCCTCTAGTTTGTATAACGAGGACCTGGCGCCTAACGGTCCCGATGACCGCACCTGGACTACCTATAACCTGGTGGCGCTGTGGATCGGTATTTCGGTGGTTATCACGACGTACCTGCTCGCTTCCGGTTTGATGACCGCCGGTATGAACTGGTGGCAGGCGCTCTTTACCATATCCCTGGGGAACCTGATCGTGCTGGTTCCCCTGCTCCTGAACGGTCACGCTGGCACCAAGTACGGTGTCCCGTTCCCGGTTTTCGTCCGTTCGTCTTTCGGAACGCAGGGAGCGAACTTCGCGGCCATGGCCCGGGCACTCGTCGCCTGCGGGTGGTTCGGGATACAGACCTGGATCGGCGGTCTCGCCCTCGACGCCCTTCTGACCGCTGTCTGGGGTGGATGGGCTAACGTAGCAGCACACCAGTTCATAACCTTTTTTATCTTCTGGGCTATACAGGTGGCTATTATTCTGCGCGGTGTGGAGGGCGTAAAAATACTAGAGTCGTTTGCCGCGCCGCTCTTGATCCTGGGCGGTGTCGCGCTCCTAGTCTGGGGCTTTGTGGCCGGTGGCGGCATCGGCAACGTGTTCTCCTCGTCGGCCGCACTCCGGGAGAACAACCTGGGGTTCTGGACGCTGTTCTGGCCGGGGCTTGCGGCGAACGTCGGGTACTGGGTCACGCTGTCGCTAAACATCCCGGACTTTACCCGGTTCGCCAAGAGTCAGCGGTCGCAGGTGGTAGGACAGGCTTTAGGTTTGCCACTCACTATGACGGCGTTCAGTTTTATCGGGATAGCGGTTACGGCGGCCACGGTGGTCGTGTTGGGCGAGCCGGTGTGGGACCCGGTAACCCTTATCACCCAGATCGCCGGTTCCCTGCCACTGGTGCTAATAGCCGCGATGGTGGTGATCGTGATAGCCCAGATCTCGACCAACATGGCCGCGAATGTGGTCTCTCCCTCGAACGACTTCTCGAACCTGGCCCCGAAGTACATCTCGTTCAAGATGGGCGGCCTCATAACGGCGGTCTTGGGCATCGTCTCGTTCCCCTGGCTACTCTACAACAACGCCGGGGCCTACATATTTACCTGGCTGGTCGGTTACGGGAGTTTGCTCGGGGCCATCGGGGCTGTGATGATCGCCGACTACTGGATCGTGCGGAAAAGGCAACTGGACCTCGCCGAGCTCTACAACCCTGAAGGCCGCTACTCCTATACGAATGGCTGGAACTGGCGGGCGGTAATAGCCGTATTTATCGGGGTGGTCCCGGTAGTGCCGGGCTTCCTCAAGGCGGCGACCACGCCGGGCGGCGTCATAGAAGACCCGACCATAATAGACCGCCTCTACACCTACGGCCTGTTCTTCACCTTCTTCGTCGCGGCCATCTCGTATCTGGCGATGACTCTCCTCGGCAATCGCAAACCGGAGACGACCGGCGAGCCGGAGACTACCTGAAATCGTCCGAAAGGGAGCGCATATGGACTTCGGGGTAACTTTCCAGACAGACCCGCCAGCCAGCCGGGTTATAGAGTTGGCAAAGAGGGCCGAGTCTTTAGGTTTCACCCACGCCTGGACCTTCGACTCGCACATCCTGTGGCAGGAGCCGTACGTCATCTACTCCCAGATACTCTCGGCGACGGAGAAGCTGGTCGTCGGTCCGATGGTCACGAACCCCGCGACCCGCGACCCGACTGTAACCGCTTCGCTGTTCGCCACCCTGAACGACATGTTCGGCAACCGGACCATCTGCGGTATCGGCCGGGGCGACTCCGCCCGCCGGGTCCTCGGCAAGAAACCTACCACGCTCGCCGAACTTGAAGAGTCCATGCACGTAATAAAGGAATTAGCCGAAGGCCGGGAGATAGAAGCCGGTGAGAGTAAGGTCCGCATACCCTGGGTACGGGACGGCAAGCTCGACGTGTGGATGGCCGGTTACGGGCCGAAGGCTCTGAGCCTCATCGGGCGCAGGGCCGACGGTTTCATCCTGCAACTCGCGGACCCGGTGATCCTGGAGTGGACCATGAAGCACGTCCACGACGCCGCAAAAGCCGTCGGCCGCGACCCGAAGGACATAGAGATTTGCGTCGCTGCCCCGGCCTACATAGGCGAGGACCTGGAACACGCTCGGGACCAGTGCCGGTGGTTCGGCGGGATGGTCGGCAACCACGTCGCCGACCTCGTTTCGCGCTACGGCGAGTCCGGTGAAGTACCGGCGGCGCTCACCGACTACATAAAAGCCCGCGAGGGCTACGACTACAGCCACCACGGCAAGGCTGGCAATCCGAGTACGGACTTCGTGCCGGACGAGATCGTGGACCGCTTCTGCATCCTCGGTCCCGCCGAATACCACGTCGCAAAGCTGGAACAGCTAAGAGAGCTTGGCGTGGATCAGTTCAACATCTACCTCATGCATGACGCGATGGAGGCGACGCTGGAGACTTACGGAGAGGAGATCATACCTGGGTTAGAGGCAGAGCTTGCAGTATAAAATACGGTTTGCCTTCTATAGGCAAACCTCCTAATCCTTGTATTTAAACAGAAGACCCATTGGCGATTGTCTGACCTTCTGTGATTCTTCACGCAGCTCTCTAATAGATTTTGGCAGATCTTTCAACTTAGGTGTGTCCGTAAGCTGGTGGGCTGCAAACGCCGAAAGCCCAAAAAGGGGTGTTCCTATAGCAGTAGCTGCAACTTCCAAAGTACCTATCACTAACCAAGAAGTTACATCTTTGCCAGCGAAGCGCCACTTCTTCCTACGCAATACTTCTATCTGTTTCTGGTGTTCACGGAACGCTTCTTGAATGTTCGCAACAACTTTGTCACTGGTATCAGAGAAGTTGGTTGATTCTGCTTTGGCAATGTCCGCGACGCCTCTGCTCAACATATCTCTAATCTCTTCTGTAGCTCCTTGTTGTCGCATTTCGATCAGCGCGTCTGGAGGAACTTTTCCGAGCCATTGCATCTTGCCTTCTGCTGCAAATTGCAACCCACGCAGCATATGAATGTCGGTGTGTTCCGTCAGCTCTGTGCGTCGAGCATCGTATTCAAGTTTCCACACGAAATATTGCCAAGAGGTAGGAGCATCAATTAGCGGCGTGCCACGTAACCTCTGGCTCTTCAACAGCAAGTCGTTTGCTTGTGACATACGACCGAATGTCTGTGTAATTACTAACTGTCCTGCATGTTTAACTCCTTGAATATCTTCTCGATATTCGCTTATTGCACGTTTGATTTGTTCTCTGATACCGCCTTTCCATTCTGTGTCAAATAACAGACGGGAAGGATTAGACACTATTTCAACGAACTTGTCCGATGTGTCATACGGGTTAACAAACTCTGCAAGTTCGTCGAATGATTCAAACTCGCGTCCGAACAAAGCATTTGCATGCGTTAAACTATCGGTCTCTGCCAAATTGAACATGAACTCACGCTCGTCTTGATCTAGGTGAGGGCGTTCGGGAAGAACTACTACTATGGGCGTACTTAAATCGGCCAGTGCAAGGCTTTTGTACTGAAGCACGTTGAGGGCGTGCTTGATGAAATAATAAGTTTGCCTTTCTTGGGACCAATGTGCAAACATAGGGCCGGATCGTAGGAAGGGATCTGGCAATACTATTGTGTCAGTATACAATCCGCATTTTGCAGCTATGTTCTGCTTAAAAGACGGAAAGAAATCGCCACCGAAAATAGCTTTGAGCTGATTCATATCTTCTAGGTGAGCATATGCAGGCTCGATTGAGCTTTCCCAGAAGCTAGTTAGTATTTCCATAAAATCAGGTATCACAGAGGCTGTGTACTTAACAACGTCGTTATTCCGGGAAGCCAAAGTGCCCGCATGATGTGGGGTCAGTTTGTTATCCACCATGCTTCTGTAGTATTCTCCAAAATTAGTTTCTATGAAATTAAAGTAAACTTCTTGTATTTCTCGAAGAGAGATTAAATCTTTCATCTCTTCTCTGTCATGCATACCTGTGATAGCTAGAGCCATACTTCTCACTCTAGAATCTACAGTTGACAGGTCGATCTGACCATCTGCGCCATAGCGAACTGCTAATAAACTTTCTTTTATCTGATCCGCTATATGATGTGATATCTTTATTTTGCCTTGTTCAAAATGACTTTTGAGTATTTCGAGGCGCCTCCTAAGCTCCGCCTCCTGGATCTCAATTGAATTGCCTTTGCCCACTGCCAGATACCTTTCGATCACTGAGTGTCCAGTTAATGTTAATACACTGTTGTGCTAAATCACCTACGGTTTCTTTAATGTTACGGTGTATGCGAGAATCATAGTAGGTGGCCTTCTTTTCCAACATGGTCTTTCAACCACACTCTTCTCGTGTAGGATGCGGGCTGAACATACGCGAGTCCAGGATGAGTTTTTGGAGCAGACTGAAGACAGAGCACCTATCGTCGGCGTGATCATGGGCAGCGCCTCCGACTGGGAGACGATGCGAACTGCGGCCGAGACGCTGGAGCGGTTCGGGGTGGAGCATGAGCGGCGGGTGGTCTCGGCGCACCGGACGCCGGATCTCATGGCTTCCTATGCGAAGGAGGCGGAGGAGCGTGGCCTTGAGGTCATAATCGCCGGCGCCGGTGGTGCGGCCCACCTGCCGGGGATGGTCGCCGCCCATACCATCGTGCCCGTGCTCGGCGTGCCGGTCGAGAGTCGGGCGCTCTCTGGTGAGGACTCGCTCCTTTCCATCGTCCAGATGCCCGCCGGAATTCCGGTCGGGACGCTCGCCATCGGCCGGGCCGGGGCCACGAACGCCGCCCTGCTCGCTGTCGCCATCCTCGCCAACAACCGCCCAGAGCTGCGCGAGAAGCTGCACGAGTTCCGGGCGGAGCAGCGGCGAAAGGTCCTCCGTTCGGAGCTCTCGTGAGCGGGCCTGTCTTACCGGGGGCGACGGTCGGGGTGCTCGGCAGCGGGCAGCTTGGAAGGATGCTGGCGCTCGCCGCCCGCCGGATGGGCTACCGGGTACACGTCTTTTCCCCGGACTCGGGCAGTCCGACGGGGCAGGTGGCGGACCGGGAGTGGAGCGCCGCCTACGATGACCTCGAAGCCGTAGGGGAGTTCGCCCGGAGCGTAGACGTGGTGACGCTAGAATTCGAGAACATCCCGGCGGCCACCGTCCAGGCAGCATCGTCTGTCGTCGCGGTGCGTCCCGGTCCCAAGGCACTCCACACGGCCCAGAACAGACTGCGAGAAAAGACCTTTTTAGAGGAGTCGGGCTTTCCGGTGGCGCCGTTCCGGGAGGTGGCGGAGCGGGCGGCGCTGGACGGGGCGCTGCAGGAGGTCGGTACCCCGGCAGCGATCAAGACGGCGGGTTTCGGCTACGACGGCAAGGGGCAGACGAAGCTGACCGGCGCAGAGGACCTGGACGTTGCGTGGGACTTTTTAGGCGGCGAGGCGGTGCTGGAGGCGTGGGTAGACTTCGAGAAGGAAGTTTCGTTAGTGGCGGCGCGGGGCCCTGACGGCTCTTTCGCCCACTACGGCGTGGTGGAGAACACGCACGAGCGACACATCCTGGACGTTACCGCAGCGCCGGCTGACGTGTCACCGGAGGTGGAGCGGGAGGCGGTGGAGATAGCGCGCGGGATCTTTGAGGAGCTTGAGATAGTCGGGACGGCGTGCGTGGAGTTTTTCCTGACAGGTGAGGAGAAGCTGCTCGTCAACGAGATCGCACCCCGACCTCACAACTCGGGACACTGGACCATCGAGGGCGCAGCGACTTCCCAGTTCGAGCAGCAACTCCGGGCCGTCTGCGGGCTGCCTCTGGGAAGTACGGAGCGGGTCCGGCCGGCGGCGATGGCGAACCTGCTCGGAGACCTCTGGGCCGCCGGAGAGCCGGACTGGAACGCCGTCTGCGCCATGCCGGAGGTAAAGCTGCACCTCTACGGTAAGGCGGAGGCCCGTCCGGGACGCAAAATGGGCCACCTCACCGCCCTCGCGGGGACGGCAGCGGCGGCCAGAGAAAAAGTCCGGGCCGCCCGGAACGCCACCCGTCCGCGAACGGCCGGAGAACTCTGAGAAAGTTTCCACCGGTCCGGCCGGCTTTGTCGCACTTCTCGACTACAACCGCTTTTTACCGAGGTCTTTTACGGCCGGTCCCTGTATGATCTCGCCGTCCACGGTAAAGCGCGAGGCGTGGCATGGGCAGTCCCAACTCTTTTCCGCCGGGTTGAACTGTACGACGCAGCCGAGGTGGGTGCAGGTCGCCGAGACGGCGTGCACCTCGCCCTCGGGGTCCCGGTAGACGGCCACCTTTCCGGGGCCGGAACGCAGGATTTTGCCTTCCCCGCGCCCGACATCCTCTACGCTCTCGGCTTCCGGGCTCTCGACCCAGTCCCCGACAAAAGTCTTTGCCACATCGAGGCCCTCTTCGTAGAGCCCCTTTGAAGCCAAGACCCCGGTGCGGGTCGAGTCGAAGATGGACGCCCACTCGTTCCGGCCTTCGGTGATGAGGTCCGAGATGATCATGGCCGCCGCGGTCCCACCGCTAATGCCCCAACTGCTAAACCCGGTCCCGACGTAGACGTTCCGGGTGCCGGGACCGAGCCGCCCGATAAACGGTACCTTATCTACCGGCCAGTAGTCCTGGGTAGACCACCGGTACCGGAAGTCCGTGACCCCGAAACGCTCCCGGCTCCAGTCTTCGAGCGTGGCGTAGCGGGCCTCGGTATCCGGGTCTTTGCCAGGTTTGTGCCCCTCGCCGCAGACCAGGAGCAGCGTCTCCCCGTCCGCGGTGGTGGCGTACCGGATAGAACGTGAGGGCGTCTCGGCGTTTATGTACATCCCCTCCGGCATACTTTCCGGGTCTATCGACGCTGCGACCACGTACGCCCGCCGGGCCGAGGACTTACCCCAGAACTGTCCCTTGAACGGGAAGGGTACGTGCGTCGCGATAACAACGTCGTCCGCCGTCACGGTGCCCCGGTCGGTCGTGACCACGCAGGGTTCGCCGTCTCCCGACCCGTCCTTCACGTCGAGCGCCCGGGTATTCTCGTACACCCGGCTGCCGTCGCCGTCCACCTCTGCGGCGAGCCCCAAAAGGTACGTGTAGGAGTTGAACTGCGCCTGATCCTCGAACCGGACCGCCCCGAGGACCGGAAACGGCAGCGGTGTCTCCTCGACAAACGAGGCCGGCAACCCGAGCCTCTGCGCCGCCCGGGCTTCGCGGCGCATCTCCGGCAGGAAGTCCTCGGACTCGGTGTACACGTAGTTCGGTACCCGCTCGAAGTCGCACTCTATGTCGTCTTCTTCTACGAAAGCCGCTATGCGTTCGAGGGCCGCCTGGTTAGCGTCGGCGTACTTTTTGGCTTCTGTCTCGCCGAAAGTATTGATCAGGTAGTCGTACACCAACTCGTGCTGGGAGGTTATTTTTGCCGTGGAATGTCCGGTAACGGATTGCCCGACCCTGCGCGACTCTACAAGGACGACCCGCTTTCCCCGCCGCTTTAAAAGGGCCGCCGCGGTAAGACCGACGATGCCGCCGCCGAGCACCGCCACGTCCGCCGTTGTATCACCATCAAGCGCCGGATACCCTGCCCCGGCTTCTTCCCCGGATACCGCGTCTATCCAATATGACAGGTGCTTGTCTACCGAAGCTTCCGACACGCTAACTACCTCCTACACTTATCTACAGAACTCCACTAATCTTATTGCCCACCTCTTGCAAGAAAGTGAACCCTAACCCGGCTTTGTTCCTGCGCGTTTAAAATGCCGAAGCACCGTCTTGCAGGTGTCCTCGCAACGGCGGCAGCTCTCGGCGCGGTGACGGTAGTGTTACATGCCTGCTGCTCGGCGTGCGTATCGACCATATTCCTGTACAGCTACTCGCCCGGCCACGCCGGGTAACTTAGTCCAGCATTATTCGGTCGTTCGCGCTGATGCGGCCGCCCTGAAGGACGGCGGCGTAGATACCGGCGTTGCCACCATTGTGTTGGGCTACAGTACGCAGGATGCCCGGATCTTTCGGCAAGTCTTTTTGTGGCAGGTTTACCATTACGCAGCGCGGACACGGGTACAGGAGGCCGAGTTTTACCCCGGAGTCTGTGGAAAGGGTGCGGCCCGGCCAGTCGTTCTCGACAAAACCGGATGCGCCGTCTACCTCCAGCACCACGTTGGGCCGAAAGCGCCGGACATCAAAGCATCCCTGCGGGTAGAGTTCTACCAGGGCGTCCAGCGTGGCGGTGGTTATTACGTGGACGACGGCATCGTCGAAGAAGGTGCCGGACTTTACGGCTTCGTTCGTTGGTTTACCGGTGCCTTCTCCGAGGCTCGACCGGTCGTACTCGTAGGCGGAGGCTGGTTCTCCAGAGGTTACGCTGCGGAGGCACACCTCGTGGCCGAGCTTTTCGGACAGGGTTTGGTCGAGGTTCCGTTGGTCGGAGCTGACCGTGGTGCCGTCGGGCAGTGTGATCCGGACCGGAGCGGACCCGTCTTCGGCGGGTGGTGCGGCCAGTTCCGTTCGGCACTCGAATAGCCCGGACCATTTCCGGGGGCTTTTCGCGCTCGCTATCCGGCTGTCGGAAGTATCTACTACCGCGTAGGAGCGGTCTCCGAGGAGCCCTTTCCGCGAGACCTGAACCGATTGTAGCTCTTCTCCGAGCATGGACTTTACCGGGTAACGCCAGAGCGACCGTACGCTGCCCGTTATCCGGTGCCGGTCACCATCATCTACCTGCTGGCGCTTGCCAGGCTGCTCAGACGACACGCTACTCTATAAAGCCTTGCTCGCGGAGCCACTCCTCGACGACTTGCTCGGGGTCTTGACCTTCAGAGTCTACGGCCGCGTTCAGGTTCCGCAGGGTCTCTGTGTCCAGCTTCTCGGCTATGGGCTTTATCAGGTCCGCTATCTGCGGGTACTCTTTAAAGGTCTCCTCGCGCATGACGAGGGCCGGGTTGTAGAGGGGGAAGAAGTCCTGGTCGTCTTCGAGGGCTGTCAGGCCGAGCGTCGGGATCCGCCCGTCGGTAGCCTGCATGACGCCGAAGTTGCAGGGGTCGCCCTCGTCAACGGAGGAGGGTATTACGCCAATGGCGACTGTCTTGATGTTCTCCTCCGGAAACTCGAACCCATATTCCTGCTCCAGGCCCGGCAGGGCGTCGTCGCGGGTGGCGAACTCGCTGTCGGTGCAGAACGTTGCTGCTTCGGGGCGTTCTTCGATCAGACGTCCCAGGTCGGATATTTTCTCGACGCCGAGGTCTTCCGCGTTCTCGTTGCTCACGGTTATCGCGAACGTGTTGTTAGCCGGGGCGGGAGGTGAGAGCCACTTGATGTCGTTCTGCTCCAGGTCTGCTTTGGCGACGGCCTCGAACTGCGCCTCACGACCGACGATAGGCTCCGTATTTCCCAGGTGGTTGATCCAACCCGTCCCGGTATATTCCCAGTACATATCTATTTCGCCGGACTTTAGCGCCTCCCGGGTGGCGTCCGTGCCGGCCAGCCCGATCTGGTCTGTAACGTCCGCGCCAGTGGCCTCCAGTGTCTGAAGCGTAATGTTGCCGAATATCAACTGCTCGGTGAAATCTTTAGAACCCACCGTAAACTCCGCGTCGGAGAGGTCTATGTCGGCTATCGGGCCGGCCGCGCTCGGACCGCCCGTTCCCCCAACCCCGCAGCCCGCGACCGCGAAAGCCAGAACGAAAGTAGTCAACAACAGATAGATTCTTGCTCGCAAAGCTCGCACTACTACCCTCCCTGTGTAGTTCTCAACGACTCTTGTGGCTCGCTCGAATGTCCACCGTCTTCTCCGGCACCGCACCAGTCAACCAGCAGACAACTCATGGTCTTCGTGGCCGTCAGCAGATCGCTGATGCTGATGTGTTCGTCCGGACCATGGGCTAGGCTCACGTCCCCGGCACCGTACATCACGCACGGCATTCCCCCAAAGTGGTCGAAGAGCCGCATGTCCGCGCCGTAGGTCACGCCTTCTATGGTGGGCGGCAGACCCGTTACCCGGTGGTGCGCCTGCACGACCGCCTCGCAAATCGGCGCGTCTACCGGGACCTCCGAGGGTGCGGTCTGGCCGCCGAGCCACTCTATCCGCGGCGGATGTTCCCGCAGCCACGGGTCGCGGTCGGCCACAGATTTTATGCGCTCCACCAGAAGCGACCGCGAAGATTCGAGGTCTTCACCCGGCACCAGACCCATACGTATCTCTGCGGATAAAGACTCGGGAACGGTGACGGGCCAGTTCCCGGAGTTGACCACGCCAACGTTGATCGGGGCCTTGTTCTCCAGCTTGTCGAACAGCGGGTGGCTGATAGCTGCGTTGCGCTCTTTCTCGAATTCTCTGAGGTCCTCGAAGATAGGCACGAACTTCTCGAATGCCGATACGCCCCGGTCGCGGGTCGCGGCGTGCGTGGAGAGCCCGGAGACGGTCAGTCGGAAGACGAGCGCCCCGCCCTGCGCCGGCACGAGACGCAGGCGCGTCGGCTCGGAGATCAGGGCCGCATCCGCGCGGTTGCCGCCCAGAATGGCCGCCAGGGCGCCAACCCCGCCGTCTTCCTCGCCGACGGTCGCCGCCACGGTTACATCGCCACCGAGTTTTACACCGAGTGCCGCGAGCACGTCCAGAGCCGCGATGAAAGCGACCAGACCGCCTTTCATGTCGCAGGACCCGCGACCGTACAGCAAGTCTCCGACGACCGCGCCTGAGAGCGGACCGTGACTCCAGGTGTCGATATGCCCGTTCTCCACGGTGTCTACGTGGGCGTTGAGTAGTATGGAGCGGCCGCCGCCCGTACCGGTTTTCGTAGCGATAATGCTCGGCCGGTCTTCGAGATCGTACTGCACGCCGACGTGGTCGAGGTACGGGGAGATCTCACCCTCCGATGCCCGGCACTGCTCGACCGCGTACCCGCGCTTCCGGAACTCCGCCTCGATTACCTCCTGGACAGCACCCTCGTCCCCGGTTACCGACGGCACCTGCACGAAATCTTGCAACAGCCGGACCGTCTCTTCGCGCCGCGCCTCCACAACCTCAAAGATCGCGTCCTGTAACGACCGGTTACTCCCTCCCATACCTGCTCCTCCCCTAATTTTCTTGATACAGACTACCCGCCACGAATGCCGAACGATGCCCGGCAAGAAAGCTTATGCATCTCTTGCTTCTACTTGCTGCTGCGGCGGCCGATCTCTTTTTCCAGATCACCGAGGGCTGCGCCGGTAATCTCCGCGACCTTTGACAGCACCTCGCGGTCGGAGATCAGGGCCGGAGAGAACTGGATCACCGTCTCCTCCTTGTCATCCACCCGGCAGATGAGACCGCGCTCCAGAAGCTTCTCGGCCAGAAGACCCTTGAAGTACTTCTGATACTCCGTACCCTCTACCGGCGTGCCGTCGGACCACTCGGCCCTGACCTCTACCCCCCAGAAAAAGCCCATGCCCCGAACGTCCTTTACTATCGGGTGCTCGGCCGCCATCCGGCGCAACTCGCTCTCAAAGTGTCCCTCCAGGGCGTGCACGTTCTCCAGCAGCCGCTCCCGCTCCATAATAGCTATGTTTTCCAGCGCGACCGCTGCTGACACCGGATGTCCCCCGAACGTCGAGCCGTGCATGAACATCGGTGCCTCCGTGCGCAGCTTATCCGTAATCTTCTCGCTCACTACTACCCCGCCCATCGGGCAGTAGCCGCTGGTTACGCCTTTGGCGAACGTGCTCATGTCGGGTACCACCTCGAAGCGCTCTATCCCGAACCACTCTCCGAGGCGGCCGAAGGCGCAGATCACCGCGTCCGAGACGAGCAGTACCCCGTGCCTGTCGCAGATCTCGCGCACCCGCTTCCAGTAACCCTCCGGCGGCACCAGACACCCGCCGCCGTTCTGTACCGGCTCCAGGATCACCGCCGCAATGGTCTCCGGCGGCCCGAACTCTATGGCCTCCTCTATGGCGTCGGCCGCGCTCGACGGGTCTTCCTGAGTATTCGGGACGTGTATAAACCCGGCTGGTAGCGGCTCGAACGGGGCTTTAAAAGAGGGCAGGCCCGTGGCCGAGAGCGCGCCCATCGTCGTGCCGTGGTAGGCGGACTTGCGGGAGATGATCTTGTACCGTTCGCCCTCGCCGCTTACCTTGTGGTACTGCCTCGCAAGCTTGATCACCGTCTCAACCGCCTCAGACCCCGAGGAGACGAAGAACGAAGAGTTCAGGTCTCCCGGCGCTATCTCGGCTAGCTTCGCCGCAAGCTCCAGCGACCGGGGATGCTGGAAGCTCCAGTTCGGGAAGAACGGCAACTCCCTCATCTGGGCCGCCGCCGCTTCCGCGAGCTCACTCCGCCCGTTACCGACCTGCGTGGTAAACAGTCCGGCGAGCCCGTCAACGTACCGCTGGCCCTTATCGTCGGTAACGTAGCAGCCCTCGCCGGAGACGATCAGGGGCAGCTTCGCCCAGTCCTCGGCGTACGGCGTAAAGTGCAGCATCAGGTTCTCTACACCGGCCTGCGGCACCCGCTGTCCACCCTCCCCGAGACCCCGCATGACATCCACGCCGTAACCACCTCCGGTCCGATAGAGCCGGTCTCCTACAGCGAGTGCCGGCCGCAACTTCACAGAAACTTTGCAAGAGAAAAGATAATAGACCCGTACCGGACTGCCCGCAAGAGCCATTTCTTCTACAATTAATGGAACCATTTACAGGAGTTGGCATGTATGCGTAAACATCTCACCGCGGTTTCCGTGGTTGCGCGGTTGGACGGGTCTTCCCGGACGGCGCTGCACGCCCAGTTGTATGACGAGCTGCGGGAAGCTGTGTTGGGAAGACGGCTGGCGACCGGGACCCGGCTGCCGTCTAGCAGGGACCTGGCCGCCGAGCTGGGTGTCTCCCGCAACACGGTGATGAGCGCGTACGCGCGGTTGCGGGCCGAGGGCTACCTGGAGGGCCGGGTCGGGTCCGGGACGTACGTCAGTCCTTCCCTGCCCGACGGGTTGCTACGGGTCGGGGACGATGGTGCCGATAGTCCCTGGACATCTTGCGGCCGGGGTCTCTCCCGTCGCGGGGTGTTGCTCTCCGGTACGCCGCCCACCCTGTCGGACTACGAGAACCGCCCTCGGGCTTTCCAGCCGGGGCTGCCGGCCCTGGAGGAGTTCCCTTCCCGGGTATGGAAGAACCTGCATAACAAGGTCTGGCGGTCGCCGGCGCGGGGATTGCTCGGGTATGGGGATCCTGCCGGTTACCGGCCGCTGCGGGAGGCTATCGCCGGTCATCTGGGAGCGGCGCGGGCGGTACGGTGTACGTGGGAGCAGGTGATCGTGGTTTCCGGTTCCCAGCAGGCTCTGGACCTTTCGGCGAGGCTGCTCCTCGACGCCGGGGATGAGGTCTGGGTGGAGAACCCCGGCTACCCCGGCGCGAAGGCTGCGCTCACCGGCGCCGGAGCCCGGCTCGTACCCGTACCGGTGGACGGAGATGGTCTCGACGTCTCTGCCGGGGAAAAAGTCTCTCCAAACGCCCGGCTGGCGTACGTCACGCCGTCCCACCAGTACCCGCTCGGGGCGACCATGAGCCTGGCTCGCCGGCTGGCGCTGCTCGACTGGGCGCGGCGGTCGGACGCCTGGGTACTCGAAGACGACTACGATAGTGAGTACCGGTATGCCGGGCGGCCGTTCGAGGCTTTGCAGGGGTTGGATGTCGGGGGACGCGTGATCTACGCGGGCACTTTTAGCAAGGTCCTGTTTCCGGCGCTCCGGCTCGGCTATCTGGTAGTGCCGCAGGACCTGGTAGATCCCTTTGTCGCCGCCCGCGAGCTATCCGACTTGCATCCTCCTTCCGTGGAGCAGGCGACACTGACCGGGTTTATCGCGGACGGACATTTTGCCCGCCACCTCCGCCGCATGCGCGCCCTCTACGCCGAACGTCAGGCGGTTCTGGTAGAGGCGGCGCGGGACCATTTGGCCGGAGTCCTGGAGGTGCGGCCCGCAGAGGCCGGGCTACACCTGGTCGGTTGGTTGGCCGAAGGCTCCGATGACCGGGCGGCTTCCCGGGCGGCGGCGGCTCGGGGTGTCGAAGCGATACCGCTATCGTGGTACGCTGACGAACCTTTACAGTACGGGGGCTTGATGCTTGGCTACGCGGCAACCCCGGAGTCGGAGATCCGGGCCGGAGTACACCGGCTTTCTGCGGCCCTGGACAGTTTCGGGTAGCTGACTTCTCCCGCGGGCACGGTCATTCTGCCGCGGAGACTACGTAGCCATCGGAGTTCGGTAGAAACCGCGTGTAGCCCAGGAAGTTTGCGCCTTCCGGGGTGTTGAATATGAGGGCGCCGCCGAGGTAGTCGAGCGTCGTGCTAAGATCGATGAACTCCACCGAAGCGGCGTCGTAATCCGCGTAGCGGGCCTTCAGGTCTCGGACGATGAGCACGAAATCCGCCCGGCTCCGGGATTTCGTGTCGGCGAGCAGCCGCACCGCGCAGGCCCCGTCTTTACCGTCCGGCTGCTCCTCGATTACTTCGTAATCCGGTACGCCCTCCGGTGCAGCAAAAGAGCCTATCCGGGTCCGACCGGTAACCTCCGGGGAGCCTCCTGGAGCGCAGGTACGGTCAGTCGTGGTTGCAACGTCGGCCCTGGTGGTGGCCGGCCGAACTCCTCCATCTCCGCTCTGCGCTGATCTGCTTTGCGGCTCTTCCGGGACCGTGCCCGGATCCCGGGCCGTCTCATCCCCCGACCGGACGACGAAGAAAGCCGCACCCCCGACGATTACCGCAACCGCTACAACGAGCAGAACCCGGACCAAACTTCTCCTCTTTAGATGGTTAGCATCTCACGCCGGCCGGTGTGAAAGAGTAAGCCATCTGGTTTGCAGGATGTACTAAAATATTATGGTCCTACAAGTTTACATACGCAAGGAGTGTGTACCGTGGCGCATAAAGTCTATGACATGGCGATAGTAGGCTCCGGACCAGCCGGGTACACGGCGGCTTTGTACGGCTCGCGGGCGAGCATGGACGTCGTGGTCTTTCAGGGTTTTGAGACCGGCGGCCAGCTCATGCTGACCAGTGACGTCGAGAACTATCCGGGCTTTGAAGAAGGCATCGTGGGTCCGGACATGATGGACAAGTTTGAGGCGCAGGCGGAGCGGTTCGGGGCGGAGATGCGCCCGGACAACGTCGAGCGCGTAGACCTCTCGGAGCGGCCGTTCAAGCTGTGGGCCGAAGGTAGCCCTGAAGAAGAGCCGGTACTGGCAAAGACTGTCGTGGTCGCGACCGGGGCCAAGGCCAAGTGGCTCGGCCTTGAGAGCGAGCAGCGCCTTATGGGCCGGGGCGTGAGTGGCTGCGCCACCTGCGACGGATTCTTTTTCAAGGACAAGAAAGTCGCGGTCGTCGGCGGCGGGGACACGGCGATGGAAGAGTCTCTGGTGCTCTCGAAGTACGCCTCGGAGGTTATGCTAGTCCACCGGCGCGACACCTTCCGGGCGTCCAAGATCATGCTGGAGCGGGCGCAGAACAACCCGAAGATCCACTTCGTCACCGACACGGTGGTAGATGAGATCCACGGCGAGGACTCCGTGGAAGGCATCCACATCCGCAACGTAAAGACCGGCGAGGAGCAGGACGTCGCGGTAGACGGCTTTTTCGCGGCCATCGGTCACGAGCCCTCGACTAGTCTCTTCAAGGGCCTCGTCGAGACGGACGGGGGTGGCTACATAATCCAGAAAGAGCACACAATGACGAGCGTGCCGGGTGTCTTCTCGGCCGGCGACGTCTCCGACACCCGCTACCGGCAGGCTGTTACCGCCGCTGGCGACGGCTGCAGGTCGGCCATCGACGCCGAACGCTGGCTCGAAGCCCAGGGCGAGGGCGAGGAGTTCGAGGACCCGGGCGTCTGGAATGCCGAGAAAGACGAAGAGGTCGAAGAAGATGAGCGGGAGGAAGGCGCGGCTTAAAACCGTAGACCATAAACGGTCTATCCCGAAAAATGAGGCTCCGCGGGCAACTCTGCGGGGCCTCGATCTTTTTCTACCGGCGGAGCACCCTGCCGAGCATCTCCATACCGCCCTTGCTGAGGGTACGGTCCTGCACTATGAGCTCTGTTTCTTCCGGTAGGTTTAACTTTTCGACCCATCCGAGTACGGAGCTTGCGCAAACCACCGCCCCAGCCTGTAAAAGCTCTGCCCGGGCGGATTCTTCGCTATTCTCGATACGGAGCTGGAAAAAGTCCAGGTGATCCAGGCCCGACCCTTCCAGAGACTTCATGAGGTTCTCGACACACGTTCTGGAGTTGCCAATGACCCCGACCGTCGTACCCTCCGGCATCTCCGCAAGCCTCCGCAACCCGTCTATCGCCGCCTCCGTAAGCAGCGCAAAGGTCTCCAGTCCGGTGCCCGCGAGTGTCTGCTCGACCTCGATCACGTAGTAGAAGGTCGTTACCACGATGCGCCAGGGCGGCTCTTTTTCCGCGACTATCCTCTCTTCCAACTCTTCAAGGAGTACGCTCTCCACCCGCACCGGCAGCCGCTCCTCAAGCTCGGTCGAGAACCGCTCGACCTCCCACCGGTTGCACTCCACGAACAGTAGCGGCACCTTGTCGACTGGCAAGGTACTCGCCCGGGTCAGAAGCTCGTAACCCAACTCTTCTACCGGTACACCCTCGGCTTGTGCTTGCTCCACCACCCGCTCCAGAAACCGCTCTCGTCTGGGGTTCCGGGTCTCGGCCGGGGGATCGATCACAAATACCCCGCTGCCGCGGCGGCTCTCCACGTATCCACCACGCTCTAACTCGGATACCACCCGCGCCACCGTGTTGCGGTTTACCCGCAGGTACCCGGCAAGCTCCCGGATACTCGGTAATCGGCTCCCAACCTCCAGCTTCCCGTACAGGATAAGGTGCTTGATTTGCTCCTCCAACTGCACCCGTACCGGTACGTGACTTTTTGAATCTACCTTTAAATCCACTTGACCGTCCTACTGTCATATGACACTATACTACTATTATTGTCATAAAGTGCTAGGACAATTGTAGGGCAGAGGAGAAGTGATCTCCGTGGCCGAGATGGTAGTCGCGGTTCTGGTAGTAATTTTCTACGGAGTTTGGGTCCGCCGCTTATGGGCCAGCCCCAGGGTAAAAGGGCATCGACTCCCAGCTCCGGTATGGCTCGTACTGCTCGCCGGTGGTCGTGAGGAGCGTGGAGGTCGTGGACCATACCGCCGCCGGAGACGGGACCCTGACGACTGTGGACCGAAACCGCGAGGCCCGCGCGGAGGTGATGAAGTGATTCTAGCCAAGGGACCGAGGGATCAGGCCAGGGTTTAAAGAGTACGGTCCGTGCCAGGAGCATAACCTGTAGCACATCCGAGAACGTGACCTGGCCCTTACCTTTGAGGGATACTCAAGCCCAGCCCGACGATAAATAATATGCTCGTCAGTACGGGTTATGGAAAGGAACGCCGATTATGAGAATACACGAGAGTCGGCAGACCGGCGAGTGGCCTTCCACTAAAATGTTGAAAGCCATTGTGCCCTTGCTGGCGGCCGTTGTGGTTATTAGCAGCACCGTCCACGGTCTTCCACCAGCGGCCAACTTCGCCCTCGGATGTGCAACGGGCTTTTCAATCGTGTCTAGCGTGGCTCTGTTATTAAGACTGACACCTGAAGAAGGTCCGCTGAGGTCCCGACTTGGGCGGCGTGATCATCGGGAAAGCGTCTCAAGAAGCGGAACGCGTCGCGGAGGGAATTGAGGTGAAGGTAGAGAAGGATTCGCGCAGACCTACTAGTGGAGGTGGACAGTTACGCCTCAGAGGCATCGTGTCTACCGTACTGGTAGTAGCCTTGATCTGCGGTCTGGTAGCGCACTCGTTGTTCGGGTTTTCCAGCACGGTCGCCGACCCCACGTTCCTGGGACCGCTCGCAATACTGGCTCTGGTCTGTGTCGTCGTCGCATGGTACACACTCGGCAACCGACCCCGGTAGTGTTATTGCAACGGATCACGGAAGCACTGTCCTTCCAAACTACACACTTTCAGCGGTCAGCCAACCAGAGCTTTTGGCTGAAGCGCTGACAAGCTGAAACAGCCCGGTGTCCTTACGCTGAGGTGAGCCGGAGACCGACGACGCCGACCACTATTAAGAGAATTGAAAGCAGACGCAGGATCTCGCTCGACTCGGAGAGCAGCAGGATGCCCAGAACAGCGGTACCGGCCGCCCCGATGCCGGTCCAGACGGCGTAGGCGGTCCCGACCGGCAGGGTCTTTAGCGCCACGGAGAGCAGGTAGAAGCTCACGCCCCCGGAGGCCGCCATGCCGATCGTCGGCCACATGCGGGTAAAGCCCTCCGAGAACTTCAGGCCGAAGGCGAAGCCGATCTCGAACAGCCCCGCAACCAGTAAAATTACCCAGGCCACCGGCGACCGGCCTACTTCCCGCTATCCAGGTACTTCTCGAACTCGGGCCACGGCAGGCAGTTTATTATGCTCTCCTTCTCGACCCACGCCCGCCGGGCCTGGGAGACGCCGTACTTCATAAAGCTCAGGGAGTTCTCGTCGTGGGCGTCGGTGTCTATGGTGATGTTTACGCCCTCCCCGACGGCCTCCCGGACGTAGGGCACGGAGAGGTCGAGGCGGTCGGGGTAGGAGTTCAGCTCTAGCTGGGTCCCGGTAGCCTTGGCTTCTTTTATGAGTCTTGAGACGTTCACGGCGTAGGGTTCGCGGCGGTTCAGGACGCGGCCGGTCGGGTGGGCGACGGTGCGGACGTGGGGGTTGTTTATGGCCCGGATCACGCGTTCCGTCATCGCCTCCTCGCCGACCTGAAAAGACGTGTGCACGCTGGCGACCACGAAGTCCAACTCCGCCAGCAACCCGTCCTCGTAGTCCAGGGAGCCGTCTTTGAGGATGTCCACCTCCGAGCCGCAGAGCAGGTGGATCTCCTCGTACTTCTCGTCAGCCTCCCGGACGGCCTTTAGCTTCTTCTTCAAGCGTTCGGGGGATAAGCCGTTAGCGACGCGCAGGCTCTGGGAGTGGTCGCAGAACACCAGGTACTCGTAGCCGAGCGCGATGGCGGCTTCGGCCATGCTCTCGATGGTCCCCTTGCCGTCGGAGTACTCCGTGTGGACGTGCAGGTCCCCCCGGACGTCGCCGACTTCCACGAGGTCCGGCAGCCGCCCCTCGTCGGCGGCCTGCAACTCCCCGGTATCTTCCCGCAGCTCCGGCGGGATATACGGCAGCCCGAGCTTCTCGAACAGCTCCTCCTCGCTCTTCACCGTTTTGTAGTCGCCGCTGCCGGCTTCCGCGAGGCCGTACTCGGAGATATTCAAGCCCCGTTTCACGGCCCTTTCGCGAAGCACAATGTTGTGAGCCTGACTGCCGGTAAAGTGGTGCAGCAGCGAGCCGAACGCTTCGGGGGCCACTATCCGCAAGTCTACGTCTACCCCGGCGCACTTTATGGAGACTTTGCTCGGTCCGTGGGCCACGACCTCTTCCACGAAGTCCGCTTCCGCGAAGGCGTCGGCCAGAGCCTGGGCGTCCTCGCTGGAAGCCACGATGTCGAGGTCGCCGACAGTCTCCTTGCGGCGACGGAGGGACCCGGCAAGCTCCGCGGCGGTCGTGGCGGGGTGAGAGCGGACGAAAGATAACAAGTGCTCCCCGAGTTCCGTGGCGTCGTTGAGCAGCATCCGGCGTTCAGTTTCGTTGTAGTTTTTGGCGGCCTTGAGTATACGCTCGGCGCTCTTCTTGCCGAAACCTTTGAGGGCGCTGATCTCCTTTTCCTCCATCCCCGCGAGCCCTTCCACGCTCTCCACGCCAAGCTCCTGCCACAGCCTACCGGCGGTGCGCGGCCCGACGTTCGGCAGGCGGGTGACCTCGACGAGGCCGGACGGTATCTCTTCCAGTAGTTCGGCCAGTATCCGCGGCGTCCGGTCCGCGGCGAGGTCGCTTATTACCTCGGCCGTGGTGGCCCCGACGTGCGGAAGTTCTCTCGGGCTCTCTAATTCCTTGACCGGCCGGCCGGCGGCGGAAACGGCTTCGGCCGCCCGCTGGTAGGCCAGCACCCGGTAGTGCTCTTCGCCCTTGATCTCCATCAGCGTAACGATGGTCTCCAGGGCGCGGGTTATCTCTCCGTTCTGCAACTCCGGTGGCCTCCTTCCACGGGTTAGAGCCGCCGGAGAGATTATACGCGGGAAGATTCCCCGGCGGTTCCGCTACCCGGGGACTCGCTACCCGATAAACCCGTTCTCCCGCAGCCACTCCCCGGCCACATCCTCGGCGGGTCTTCCTTCCACCTCGACCATGTAGTTCAGGTTCCGCAGCGTCTCGGTGTCGAGCCTCTCCGTGATGGGCGCAAAAAGATCGCCGAGCTGCGGGTTCTCGTCCAGGGTATCCTGCTTCATTGTTGGGGAGGGGTTGTAGACGGCGAAGAAATTTTCGTCATCGTCGAGTAGTTGCAGGCCATCGTACTCCTGGAGGAACCCACTGGTCAGGAATACCACGCCGAAGTTGCAGCGTTCGCCCCGGGACACGAACTGGTAGACCGCGTCGAGGGGCGTGATGATCAAATTCTCATCCGGCATCTCAAAGCCGTACTCCTGCTCCAGACCCGGCAGACCGTCCACCCGGCTGCGGAAATCGTTCTCGTTGCTGAAGCACAAGTTTGCCTCTCCCGGCTGCTCCTCTACCAGCCGGGCGAAGTCAGAGATGTTCTGAACACCGAGCCTGTCGGTGGTCTCCTGACTCGCGGCGATGGCGTAGGTGTTATTGGCCGGGGCGGGCGGTAGCCACTCGACGTCGTTCCTTTGCAGGTCCTGTTCGGCCACGGCCCGGTACAGTTCCTGCGGGTCGGATATAGGCTCTGTGTTGGCGAGAAAGACCAGCCAGCCGGTAGCGGTGTACTCCCAATAAAGATCTATCTCGTCTGCCAATAGAGCCTGGCGCACGGCTTCGTTGCTGCCGAGCCCGGTGCGGTCTGTGACGTCCGCTCCGGCAGCCTCCAGCGCCTGGAGCGTGATCTCCCCCAGAACCTGCTGCTCGGTGAAGCTCTCGGACCCGATGTTGAACTGGGCCGTACTCTGCGGGCCGCTAAAGTCGAAATCCTCCGAGATACTGCCGCCGCTCGGACGGGTGCCCGTGTCCCCGCCGCAACCCGCCACGACGAGGACAAAGACGGCTAAGAGCAAGCCGGAGAGTATGTTCCTTCTTACCCGCATCACTTGTCGAGGTTCGGGGCCGGTCTACCCGCCGGACCTCCGGCCGCCTGCCCGCCGGTCTCCGATGGCGCGGGTTGCCGGGCCTCTTCTCTTACCTCGGCCGAGAGCGACTTGTAGAGCGACACGCAGATACAGATCATTACTATGCTAAACGGTACCGCAGCGGTAATCGTGGCCGTCTGGAGGGCGCTCAGGCCGCCGGCCACCAGCAGGATGGCCGCAAAAGAAGCGATGATTACACCCCACGTCAACTTCACCACCGCCGCGGGGTTTACCGCGCCGTCCGTGGACATGCTGCCCAGGACGAACGTCGCCGAGTCGGCCGAGGTGATGAAGAAGATGCTGACCAGTATGATCGCGAGTATCGCGGTCACATTCCCGAGCGGGAAAGCCGTTAGCGTATCGAAGAGCGACTTCGGCAGGTTGTTGGCGGCCGTCTGGGCGATGTTCGCTCCCCGGTAGAGGTCCAGGTAGATCGCCGACCCGCCGAAAACGGTAAACCACAGAAAGCTGAAGGCGGTCGGGGCAAAGAGCACGCCCAGGACAAACTCCCGGATCGTGCGTCCCCGCGAGATGCGGGCTATAAACACCCCGACAAACGGCGCCCAGGAGACCCACCACGCCCAGTAGAAGAGCGTCCAGTTTTCGGCCCACGAACTGTCCTCGAACGCGCTCGCATTGAAGCTCATCTGCGCAAAGGCCCCGAGGTACTGCCCGATGGACTGGGTAAAGGTCTCGAACAGAAAGACCGTCGGTCCCACGGCGAGTATGAAAACCAGGAGCAGCACCGCGATACCCATGTTCAACTGGCTCAGGTAGAGAATGCCTTTGCTAATGCCCGTGGCCGCGGAGATCATAAACGCGACCGTCAGAACACCGATGATTATTAGCTGGGTGACGTTCGACGTCGCGATCCCGAACACGTAGTTCAGACCGCCGTTTAGCTGCAAAGCGCCTATCCCGAGCGCCGTGGCGACCCCGAATAGAACGGCGAAAATAGCCAGGATATCCACCGCTTTGCCGATAGGCCCGTCTACCCGGTCCCCGATCAACGGCCGGAGAGCCGCGCTTATGAGGTTCCCGCCGTCCCGGCGGAAGTTGAAGTAGGCGATCGCCATCGCGACCACGGCGTACACCGCCCACGGGTGCAAACCCCAGTGGAAGAAGGTGTACTGCAGGCTAAGCTCCGCTGCCGAGACCGTCCCGGCTTCGGTCGCCCCGTAGGGTGGGGTGCCGAAGTGTGACGCCGGCTCCGCAACCCCCCAGAAAAGGAAGCTCAGGCCTACGCCCGCCGCGAAGAGCATTGAAAGCCACCCAACGGTAGTGAACTCCGGCTCTTCGTCGTCTTTGCCGAGCTTGATCCTCCCGAAGCGGCTGAGTCCCAGGAACAAGACGAACACCAGAAATCCCGTCACCGCCAGCAGGTATACCCAACCAAAGGTGGCGATCACATAGTCCAGCACCGCCGAGAAAGTATTCGAGAGGTTCTCCGTGAAGAGTGCCCCCCACAAAACGAACAGTATGGATAAAACGACCGATATGTAAAAAACCGGGCCCGTCTGGGACCTGAACCTTTGCAAAATAAACTTCCTTCTCTTCGACTACTCTTCTTAAACTGGAGCGTACCCACCACATGAGGCAGAGCCGCGCGTAACGTCTTTGCCGTGCTTGAGAAGCGTACCTCCAACCCATTAGATAGCTTTCGAGGAACCTTACCGCAATACCATTCGTAAACAAAGCGAATTTATAAAAAGTTCTTTAAATTTTTATTAAATTCCGCCTCCAACCTCCGAAACATAAATAGTTTTTGCATACAAGACGCATTAGAGACGCGGCGGTTTCAAAACTTCGCGGGAGAGCAGCTTACACGATGACCGGTTATGATGGGTTGCGCCGTGCGGCCCGCAAACCGTTGCTGGTCTCCGGGAAGCGCTACCACGCGTGAAGCTTAATAGAAAGGAGACGAGGGTGGACATGCTGCCTACGAGGATACTACTCGCTGCAGACGGCTCTAAAGACTCGCAACTGGCGCTCCGGATGGCGGCCGGAATGGCCGACAAGGTCGGGGCTGAGTTGCACGTCGTCTACGTGGCCCTCATATCGCCGTGGGTGTTAAGCAGCCGGGTGTCAGACACGGAGTACGCGAGACTCTACGGGGAGCAGGAAGGTTTCCTCGAAGAGATCGTCGCCCGGATCGAGGCTCTTGGCGGGCGGATCACGGAGCAGTACTTCAGGGTGGGGCAGCGGGCGGACAACGAGATCATCAAACTCAGCGAGGAGTTGGGCGTAGACCTGATAATAGTCGGGAGCAAGGGCCAGCGTACCCTGGAACGGGCGCTGATGGGCAGCGACGCCGAAGGCATCGTGCGCTACTCCCGCTACCCGGTTATGGTCGTGCGCGGTCAGTAAGCTGGAAAGCCCGGCAGCGGTAGCCCGGCAGCGGTAGCCTGGTGCTGGAAATTGGTCCGTGGAGGTGCTAGCTTCCGCGGGTGTTCTCCGGCGCGCTACACCTGACAGCGAACCCCGCCACCCGCCGGTTGCCGGTGCGCGGACGCTGCGGGGCGCTAGTTCTAAAGGTTTAGGCTTTGAGCCTCCTTGAGGCGCTCGTGGTCGGGCTTATCGGGGGTATTACGGAGCTTGTGCCGGTCAGTTCCTCCGGGCATCAGGCGCTTGCCGGGGAGGTCATCTTCGGCCGTCCCTACGACCGCGGGTTTGCGGGTATCTGCGCTTTCTCGGCGGCGCTCGCGGTGCCGGCCGCGCTCTGGAGGGAGTTTAGGGGGCTGTTGCAGACGCTGTTTTTCGGCGGGGGCAGCGGACGGCAGGTCGGGGGGTTGCTGGCAGCCGCGGCGGTCTTGGCGGCCCTGATCTCGACTCCCTTCAGGAACGTGGCCGTGGAGGCTTCGGAGAACCTCGGTCAGGTTGGGGTACTGCTGCTCGTCTCCGGGCTCTTGCTCTACATCGCCGAAGAGCTCGGTCGCCGCGCCCGCCCGATAGAGGATCTCGGATTGCCCGGGGCGCTGCTCATAGGGTTACTAGAGACGCTCGCGGTGCTGCCGGGGATCAGCCGTCCCGGAGCGGCCATCTCGGGCGGCCTCCTGGTCGGGTTGAACCGCGAAGCCGCGACCCGCTTCGCCCTCCTCCTCTCCGTCCCGCTGCTGGTCCTGACCGGCGTCTGGAATCTGTCGTCCGGCGGCGAGGCCCCGGGGAGCGGGGCGGTTCTGGTCGGGGGAGCGGCGGCGTTTATCGGGGCCTACGTAGGGGCCCGTCTGGTTATAGGGTTTGCGCGGAGGTTCTCGATGATACTCTTCGCCTACTACCTGTGGGCCGTCGGGCTGTTCGCCATTCTGTACGTTTCCCTGTCGTAGCCAGGGCCAGAGAATCCGTGTTCGTCTAGAATGTAGCGGTGGATTTAGTACAGATTCTCATCTTGCTGCTCGTCGGCCTCGCCGGAGGGGTCCTGTCGGGAATCGTCGGGGTGGGCGGCGGCATCATCTTCGTGCCAGGGCTGGTCTACGCTACCGGCTGGAGTATCCAGGAGGCGGTCGCCGCGAGCCTGGTCATAATCGTTTTCAGCTCGCTCTCGGGGACCATTCGCAACGCCCGCAGCCAGGACCCGGTCCGGTGGCCGGTGGCCGGGCTACTCTCGCTCACGGTCGCCCCGGCCTCCCTTATCGGGGTTTTTATCAGCCGGATTTCCCCGGAACGCCTCGTGGAGGTCGCTTTCGCCCTGCTACTCCTGGCTCTGGCCTACCCGACCGCCCGCGGCCGCCGGGAAGGGGCGCTGGATGCGGCGGGCAAGAGGATATCCACGCCGCTGGCACTCACCGCCGGGGTCGGCATCGGCGCCATCTCGGGGCTTGTCGGGGTCGGGGGCGGGGTGATGCTGGTCCCGCTGATGGTCCTGGGCTTCGGCGTCCGGACAAAGACCGCCGTTTCGACCAGCCTCGCGGTCGTGCTGTTTACCGCGCTCGTCGGGGCGACCGGCTACATCCTGACCGGCTTCGGGGAACTTCTCAGTTTGCCGCCGCTTATCGTCGGGGCCATCGCCGGGGCCTGGCTCGGGGTCCGGCTCCGGGACCTCACGCCGGACAAGCTGCTCCGGCGGGCGTTCGGGGTATTCATGGTGATAGTGGCTCTGCAATTCTTGGGTAAAGCCGCGGGTATACTCTAGCCACCATGCAGAAGGGGCTGAAGCCTACGCTGGACCCGAAGATCCGTCCGGTACTCCTGTCCGTCACCTCAAACCTCCTGCTGCTCTCGTTGAAGCTGGCGGCGGGGATACTGACGGGTGCCGTGAGCGTGCTCTCGGAGGCGGTACACTCGGCGACGGACCTCGCGGCCTCGCTGGTAGCCCTGTTCGCCGTCCGCCGGTCGGATACGCCGCCGGACGAGCGCCACAACTACGGGCACGGACGGGTCGAGAACCTGGCCGGCGTCTTTGAGGGGCTGGTCCTCTTCGGGGTCGGGTCGTGGGTGGTTTTTAGCTCCGTGGAGAGGGTCTTCTACGGCGGCGAGCTGGAGTTCGTCGGGGTTGGCATCGGGGTGATGGCTGTGGCCGCGGTAGTAAACTTCTTTGTCTCCCGGTGGCTGCTCCGGGTCTCCCGCGAGACCGACTCCCGGGCTCTGGAAGCCGAAGGGTACAACCTTTTTACCGACGTGTGGGGGGCCGCGGGGGTGGCGCTCGGGCTCGTGGCGGTCTGGGTGACCGGCTGGACGATCCTCGACCCGCTGATAGCGGCGGTTATCGGGGTGGCTATCCTGTACACGGCCTTACGGCTCGTCGTGGGCGGTCTGCGGGTGCTCGCCGACGAGAGCCTGCCCGAAGAGGAGCTCGCGGTGCTGGAACGCACGATAGGCGAGGAGGCCGGGCGTTACCCCCAGGTCCGGGGTTTCCACAAGCTCCGGGCGCGGAAGAGCGGCTCCCAGCGGCACGTGGACTTCCACCTGCAACTGCGGGCGGAGACCACGCTCGGGGAGGCGCACAAAATCTCCGACGACCTCGAAGACAGCATCAAGACGAAACTGCCGAACTCGGACGTCCTTATACACCTCGAAGACGACCGCAGCCTGAAGAGAACGAACTCTTAGGCGGTACTCTTTCAAGTGCGGTATTCTTAGCCCTTATGACCGGCAAAGGCTCTTACGACGGCGATTTTGAGACCGGGCAGTCTAAGGGCGGAGATGAAGCCGTTCAGGAGGGCCGCCCCGCGGGGAACCCGGCGCGGAAAAAAGGCGGCGGGCCGCTCGAGTTCGTTATTATTCTGGCTATCTCGTTTGCTCTGGTCTTCGGGGTTGTCCGGCCGTTTATCGTGGAGGCTTTCGTCATACCGTCGGAGAGCATGGTGCCGACGCTGTTGGTCGGGGACCGGGTGTTGGCGAACAAGTTCATCTACGATTTCACCGAGCCTGACCGGGGAGACATCGTGGTATTCAAGAGCGTTGAGGTTGAGAACGAGAACCTGATCAAACGCGTCATCGGCCTGCCGGGTGATAGGGTGGAAGTCCGCGGCGGCACGGTCTATATAAACGGTGAACGCCTGAAAGATCCCTACGTCAATAAACAGTTTCCGGACACCTCATCCTTCGGCCCGAGAACGGTCCCCGAAAATAGCTACTTTATGATGGGCGATAACCGGGCAAACTCCCAGGACTCCCGGTTTTTCGGGCCCGTCCCGGAAGATAACCTGGTCGGCAAAGCGTTCCTGCGTTTCTGGCCGCCGGGCCGCTTGAGCACGCTGTAGCCGAACAGTACAGCCAGGGTCTAACGGCCGTACAGTTCGGCGAGGCCGCGCAACCTTCTAGAGAGACCGGGACCGAGGGCGGAAGGGTCGAGCCGCCAGCGCCAGTTGCCGCCCGGGGTGCCGGGGGTGTTCATCCGGGCCTCGGAACCCAAGCCCAGATGGTCCTGCATCGGGACGACGGCCCGACGGGCGGTGCTCGCGTACGCCAGCCGCACGAAGTCCTCTGCGGAAACATACTCTCTGCCGAGGTAGCGCCGGGCGAACGTACGCTCTCCGGGAGACGTGGAAGCCCACCAGCCGGCGGTGGTGTCGTTGTCGTGGGTACCAGTGTAGACGACCCAGTCCTCGTTAGGGTAGTTGTGGGGCAGAAAGTCGCTCTCCGGCCCCGAGAAGGCGAACTGGAGGACCTTCATGCCGGGCAACCCCGCCGCCCGCCGCAACTCTTCGACCTCGGGGCCGACATCGCCGAGGTCTTCGGCTATAAAGCTCGGGTCTTCGATGGCGGCTTCGACCGTCCGGAAAAAGTTCCTGCCGGGGCCTTCTACCCAGCGGCCGTTTTCAGCGGTCAGGGCTCCGGCCGGCACCTCCCAGTAGGACTCGAAACCCCGAAAGTGGTCGATGCGCACGGTGTCGTAGAGCGTTAGCGCCGAGCGCAGCCGCCGCAGCCACCAGTCGTAGCCGGTCGCCGCTAGAGCACTCCAGTCGTAGAGCGGGTTGCCCCAGAGCTGGCCGGACGCACTGAAATAGTCCGGCGGGACCCCGGCGACTACGGTTGGAGAGCCTGTGGCATCAAGGTGAAAAAGCTCCTGCGCGGCCCACACGTCGGCGGAGTCGTGGGCGACAAAGATCGGCAGGTCCCCTATTACCTCTATCCCGGCCTTGTTGGCCGCGGTTTTCACGTCCTGCCAGTGCTCAGAGAACAGGTACTGGACGTACGCATGAAACCGGATCTCCCCGTTGTATTCCCGGCGCGCTTTCTCTAGCGCCTCCGGTTCCCGGCGCGAAAGCTCCCCGTCCCACTCGTCCCACGGCCGCCCGCCGAAACGCTTTTTGAGCGCCAGGTACAGCGTGTAGTCCCCGAGCCAGTAGCGGTTCTCTTCCCGGAACCTTTCAAAGTCTTTCCCGGGCTGCGCTCTTTCATAAGCTTCCCGTAAGAGCGCGGGTTTACGGGAGTTCACGGACCGGTAGTCGACCGGTCCGACGGGTTCTTTTTCTACGAGTGGGAGCAGACCGTCGGAGACGAGCCGCCCGGTGCTCACGAGCAGCGGGTTCCCGGCAAAAGCTGACGAGGAGGAGTAGGGTGAGCCGCCGGCGTCCGCCGGGTTCAGCGGCAGTACCTGCCAGGTCTTCTGTCCGGCGTCCCGCAGAAACTCGATGAACTCAAAGGCTTCATCGCCCAGTTCCCCGATACCGTAGGGCGAGGGCAGAGAGGTCGGGTGCAGCAGGATACCGGCGCGGCGCTGGTCCATAGGTTTATAACTAGTCTACGACCTGCCGGGAGAGGTGGGCGGGGTTGAAGTAGGCCCGGAAGCGCGAGACCTTGTCGCCGTCTATCTCCAGGATGGAGACGCCGTCGTAGGAGACCGTGTCCCCGTCTTCGGTACCCTCGGTGGTCCACTCCAGAGACGCCCGGCCGTCGGTGGCGATAACGTTCCGGAAGCTGGATTTCATCTCGCCAAAGGTATTGCGGTAGCTGGTCCAGAACTCGCGGGCCCCGTCGTGTCCCTCAAACTCCCCGGGGACCGCCACGTTGCCGACGCTGCAATCTTCGGTGTGCATCTCGATTATCGGCTCTAGCTCGCGGTCCTCTTCAAGCTTCCACAGTGTCTCTATGAAATTGTCCGCTACCTCTTTTGACACATCTGCTCCTTTTGGCGCCTGCAATGACTAACAACGGGGCTATTTACCCTCTCCCGCGGCTCACGAATCTTGCATAGGAGGAAAACTCCCCAGATACGTTGTAACATGATCGCTCTGCTAACGAAGGAGGGACTGTCATCGACAGGCATACGAAGCAGTTTTTTGGTGAGGATCCGGTCGAGGTTCGGGAGACGGATCACTACACCATGGAGTACGTCCAGAGCTTTGTCGAGAAGTGGGACGAGCTTATCGACTGGGAGCAGCGGGCGAGGAGCGAGGGTGATTTCTTTATCCAGCACCTCAAGGATCGGGGCGCGAAGAGGATACTCGACGTCGCCACGGGCACGGGCTTCCACTCGGTGCGGCTCTTGAACGAGGGTTTCGAGGTAGTGAGCGCCGACGGCAGCGCCGAGATGCTCGCCAAAGCGTTTGAGAACGGACTCAAGCGCGGTAAGCCCGGCGAAGCCGAGGGACACATCCTGCGAACGGTCCACGCCGACTGGCGGTGGTTAAACCGGGACGTCCGGGGCGACTTCGACGCCATAATCTGCCTCGGTAACTCGTTTACCCACCTGTTCAACGAGCGGGACCGGCGCCGGACGCTCGCGGAGTTCTACGCGATGTTAAAGCACGATGGAATCCTGATCCTGGACCAGCGCAACTACGACGCCATCCTGGATCACGGTTACTCCAGCAAGCATACTTACTACTACTGCGGCGACGCGGTGAACGTCGAGCCCGAGTACGTCGACGAGGGGCTCGCCCGCTTCCGGTACAGCTTCCCGGACGACTCCATCTACTACCTGAACATGTTCCCGCTGCGCAAGGAGTACGCTCGCCGCCTCATGAGCGAGGTCGGCTTCCAGCAGATAGCGACCTACGGCGACTTCCAAGAGACCTACGCCGAGGGCGAGCCGGACTTTTTTATCCACGTCGCCGAAAAGTTGTACATCGAAGACGAGGGGGAGGAGAACACAGAGGTGAGAGGTAACTACTCGGGCGCGGTCAATACCGCCCGGAACTACTACAACTCCGATGACGCGGACAACTTCTACTTCACCATCTGGGGCGGGGAAGACATCCACGTCGGCATGTACCGGTCCGAGAACGAGGAGATCTTCGACGCGAGCCGCCGGACCGTCGAGCAGATGGCTTCAAAGCTTGAGGCAATAGGTCCCGAGACCCGAGTGTTGGACATCGGGGCGGGTTACGGCGGGTCGGCGCGGTACCTGGCGAAAACCTACGGCTGCGAGGTCGTGGCGCTCAACTTGAGCGAGGTCGAGAACGACCGTGACCGGCAGATGAACCGGGAGCAGGGGGTGGACCACCTGATCGAGGTGGTAGACGCGAGCTTCGAGGACCTTCCTTACTCGGATAATGCCTTTGACGTCGTCTGGTCCCAGGACGCCATCCTGCACAGCGGCGCCCGCGTAAAAGTCCTCGAAGAGGTCGCCCGGGTACTAAAGCCCGGCGGCGAGTTTATCTTTACCGACCCGATGCAGACGGACAACTGCCCCGAGGGCGTGCTACAGCCGATCCTGGACCGCATCCACCTTGAAACTCTGGGTTCGCCCGGTTTCTACCGGGAAGAGACCCGGCGCTTGGGTCTGGAGGACGCCGGTTTCGAGGAGCACGCCGAGCAGCTCCCGAACCATTACGCCCGCGTCCTCGACGAGACCGTCCGCCGGGAGCACGAGATATCTAGCGTGGTCAGCACTGAGTACCTGGAGCGGATGAAAAAGGGCCTCGGCCACTGGGTAGACGGTGGCCGCAACGGCCACCTCACCTGGGGAATCCTCCACTTCCGGGCGTAGTGCTCGCTACGCGCTAGTTACACGCCCGCTCCAGCCACAGGCCAGTTCCAGGCCCCGCACCGGACTATCACGGTCTTCCGGCGCGGGGCCTAGTCTTTACTCTAAGACTCCTCGATCTCGACGCTCTCGATGCGGTCGCCGGGTTCGGAGTCACGCTGGGGGTCGCGCTCCCGGATGGCGTCCAGCGTGTCCAGGCCCTCGACGACCTCCCCGAAAACCGCGTGCCGGTCGTCGAGGTGCGGGGTGGCCGCGTAGGTAATGAAGAACTGCGAGCCACCGGTATTCGGGCCGGCGTTCGCCATCGAGAGGATGCCGGGCCGGTCGTGGCGCAGTTCCGGGTGGAACTCGTCCCGGATGCGGTATCCCGGACCGCCGGTCCCCGTGCCGGTCGGGTCCCCACCCTGGACCATGAAACCCTTGATGACCCGGTGGAACGTCGTGCCGTCGAAGTACCCGTCCCGGGCCAGCGCGACGAAGTTGTTTACCGTCTCCGGCGCCCGGTCAGCAAAAAACCGGACCCTTATATCGCCCTTTTCCGTATGGAACGTCGCGTAGTAGTCCTTGCCGGACTCCAGCGCCATCTCCGGTGGACCGTCATAGCTTCTCTCTGACACCTTTTACTCCTGAACGCTAACTTTCAAAGCCGGGCGACATGCTACCGCATTTCACGCGTCGGAGCGGGGCTTAGGGACAGGGCTGCTAAAGTGGGCAAGATGGTCCACGAGAGTAGGATCGTTACCAACACGGAAATTGTAAGCCTTCCAAACAGTAGTCCTAAAGCATAGCTGACGATTGCTACTAGCAAAGTAATCAGTACCAAACGGTTCAGCTCCTTATCCTCTGTTTTATTCCAAGTCGAGACTACAGAGATTACTAGAGCTGGAAGGGCATAAAGCGGAGCAGCCAGCGGTATTACCAGAAAGAGAACAGCATTTACGAACAATACTGGTACGTACACGGCCAGTGAAGCGACTAAAGCCCTTACGAAGCTAGAGCCGAGTACCATCGACGGTAAGAGTGCAGCAAGAGCTACTGCTAGAGGAATGAGGAAGAGACCTAGAAATATCTCCGTATCGCTTTCAGGATTCCCGCTATCCAGCAAGTTGAACGAGCAAGTTTCGAAAGCATAAACGCAGTCTAATGACACATACGTTATATAGAAAAGATACGATGCAAAGGCCGTCCCCGCTAATATACCTGCTCCAGCGGATAGTAGCGCCTGCTTGTAGTTCGCAGCTAGGTCCACGAGCCGGGGCCGGTGGTGTCGAGGAGTATCTGGCGGGCCTCCTCGCCATCTTCGCGGGGGACGAGTATCTCCCGCGGACCGGCCGCCAGGAAGTCCGGTACGTCGAAGCCTGACGGCCGGCGCACGAGCGTGGTTATGCCGACTTCTTTTAGAAGTCCCTCCATCATGAGGGCCATCGTCTCGTTCGGGGCGTCGCCGACTTTTACCCACTTGCTATCCATGCTTAAAGTATACCGGATGGCTACATAAGTTCTGGGTTACGAGGGCTGTATGTAGCTACTGACGATCTCCAGGGCGTCGAGGTCCGGGTCTAGCTGGCGGGTGATACCGTCGAGGATACCGATGGCCCGCCCGGCTAGCAAGAGCCGCGGCGGTATGTCTCCTATAGCCGTCCCGAGCTTTCTTCCGACCTCTCCGGTGTCTCCGGGCACCACACTCTCGCCGCCGAGCAAGACGCCGACGAGCTGCAGGAGCGTATCCAGGTCCGGCCGGCTTTTCAAGCGCAATCCGGCGGCCTCTAGCGCCGGGGTAAGTTCGTCGAAGTCTCCGGCCCGCAGGGTCTCGACCATGCGGCCGAGGGCGGCGACGAAGTCCGGCGGCAGGGAGAGGGTGAGGCCGTGGTCCAGGAGCACGAGGACCGGTCCGTCGGGGCCGCGCCGCACAAAGAGGTTGCCAGGGTGCGGATCAGCGTGGAGGACGCCGTGGCAGAACATCTGATCGGCGTAGACGTCGTTCAGGAGCCGGGCGGTGGCGATAGGGTCTATACCGGCTTCTTCGAGACCGGGGCGGTCGGTCAGCTTTACGCCGTCTACGTACTCCATGACTACCAGGCGGCCGGTCGTGAGCCGGTCCACGACGTCGGGCACCACTACGTCGTCCCGGTCTTTCAGGGACTCCCGCAGCTCTTTGATGGCCGCAGCCTCGCGCTCGAAGTCGAGTTCGAGGGGGAGAGTCCAGCGGAGGTAGTCGGCTATCGGTTGTAGTTGGACCTCGGGCTCCAGGCGGTTGAGGGCGGTGAAGATCTGGTCTAAGGCGTCGAGGTCGGCTGCTATAAGGCGGTCAACGCCGGGGTACTGGATCTTGACGGCCACCTCCCGGCCGTCGTGTAGCCGGGCGCGGTGTACCTGGGCGATAGAAGCCGCCGCTACCGGCACGGGGTCTATCTCCCGGAGAACGGCCTCCGGAGGCCCCCCTAGCTCGCGGGCCAGGGCGCTCCTCATTACCTCCCAGCGCTCCGGCGGCAGGCGGTCTTGTAGAGAGGCGAGTGCTCCGGTGTAAGCTTCCGGCAGGAGGTCCGGGCGCGTGGAAGCGAACTGGCCGGCTTTTATGAGCACGCCGCCGAGTTCCCCGGCAAGCTCTTTGACCAGGGTGGCCCCGCGGCGGTCCTGGAGCGCCCAGTCCTCCGGCCCGACGAGCTTCGGGAACCGGCGCTCCCGGCTGCGGAGCGCCGCGTAACCGAGATAGAGGTCCGAGGCGACGGCGGCCAGCGACAGCGCCCGCGAGCCGGGCAGCGGACGGTAGGAGCCGAGGACTTCGGCGGAAAGCGCCCGGGAGGCGCGTTCCCCGGCTGTAAGCCCGGCCTCCGTCCAGAGAAAAGCCTGGGCGCGGGCGAGGTCCGCGGCGCGGACCGCCCCGGTAAGGACGGCGGCGGGGTCCGGAGCCGCGTCGAGTACTGCCCGGATGTCCCCGCTAGAACGGCGGGCCGCCCGCCCGAGAGCCCCGGCGGCTTCGAGCGAAGCGTCGATCGAGGCCGATAGCAAAGACCGGCGTTTCTCAGACCTCCGGGGCCGCGTCTGTCTCATAAAACTCCTTCCGATGTCTTCCGGGATCCCGTACAGGGTCCCGCTAGAGCTGTAGGGTCTACGACCGGCGATGCGGGGCGCTGCCGCGCAAGATTCTCTATCCGCCGGTCTTGGCGTTAGAATATCAGAGAGGTCTCTACCGGAGAGGTTATGAAGGACTTTGAGGAAAAGCGGGCTCCAGGCCCGGTAAAGCTGGCCCTGAGCCTGGGTTCCCTGGTGTTTCTCGCGGGCGGTCTGGTCGTAGGGCTCGTTTTACGGGCGGTTTCTCTGGGGGTGGTCCTCTTTGCGCTCGGGGGGATAATTTTCGCCGTTCGCGGCTACCTGAATACCGGAGACAAAGCCGTGACGGGGGCTTTAATCTTCGTGGCCCTTACCGCCATCGGTAGCCAGGCTATCGTCTACTTTCTAGGCCCCTGATCCTCTGGCTGGACTTACCTTTCGTGGTAGATCTTGTCCTCGCTTTTGATCCGGTACATCGCCGCGTCGGCTTCGCGCAGCAGGCTTACCGGCTCCCACTTGCCCGGGGCGCCGACCGAGACGCCGATGCTAGCGGCCATGCGCACCTCTTTGCCGTCTACGCTAGCGGTCCCCGCTATCGTCTGTGCCATCCGGGTGGCCGTCTCTCTGGCTTCTCCAGCGTTGGAGAGATCTTCCAGCAATACGCAGAACTCGTCGCCGCCGAGACGCGCGATCGTGTCGGCGGGCCTCACAGACGCCTCCAGCCGACGGGCCATCTCTATCAACAGCAAGTCGCCGGTCTCGTGACCTAAAGAGTCGTTGATCCGCTTAAAGCCGTCGAGGTCCAGGTAGAGCACCGCTACGATAGATCCGTTTCGCCGGGCTCGGTCTGACGCTTTTTCCAGGCGCTCCTCAAAGAGCTTGCGGTTTGGCAGACCGGTCAGATAGTCGTGCGACGCTTGATAGCGTAGACGGTCTTCGAGCCTCTTGCGTTCGGTAATATCCCTGGCGGAAGCGAGGATCAACCGTTCCTCACCGTAGTCGACGCTGCCTATCAGCACTTCTATCGGATAGGTGCTGCCGTCCTTGCGCCGGTGAAGCCCTTCGTGGACGGTCCTGCCGTCCTGGTCTCCGGCAACGTAACGCTGCCAGAGCGTGCCGTCCTCCCGCTGTCGTTCCCTGCGCTCCGCTTTGGATAGCAGTCCTTCCCCCGCGCTAATGTCTCTAACGTTCAGATTTAAGATTTCGTCTCGCGAGTAACCAAGAGCGCGGCAAGCCTCCTGGTTACAATCATGGATGCTCCCGGAATCATCGAAGATGATCAAGGCGTCTACCGACTGGTCGAACAGTTGTCTAAAGCGCCGCTCACTCGCCCGTAGTTCCGTTTCGGCCCGTTCGCGTTCTTTGAGGATACTCAGCAGGATGCGCTGGACGCCCTCCATACGGGCTAGAACGAGTAAGAAAAGGAGCGCCGAGCCTCCGACCAGCACTGGTATCTCGGTCGGCAATCCGCGGACCGCCTGTACGGTGAGCGCCGCGGGAGCCAAAAGCGATGCTGCGGCGAGCAGCATCATTCGCTTCCGGGAGGAGTACGTAGGGTCTTGGGGCGCCGGTTGGGTAAGTTGCCGCATAGAGGGATGTAGAGCGGCCGCACCCCACAAAACGTAGAACAGCGACCATCCGACATCGCTCGCGGCACCGGCGTCGTAAGAGCCCATGAGACGCTCCGCGCTGTACGCCACATCCGAGATCAACAGCGCCGCGAGCCCCAGGCAGAGCAGCCGGTAGGCGGCGACCCGCGGTCCGGGGGCCAGGAAAAAGCGTACCAGGACCGCGAGCAGCAGTATGTCCACGAGCGGGTAGACTGCTAGCAGCAACCGCTCGGTCGCCGGTAAGACCGAGTCTCTAAGGTAGGGCGCGGCCAGAAAAGTCCAGGAAAGCATACCGGTCCCCGTCGCCACTATCGCCGCGTCGAGAAGGCTGGACCTATCCCCGTCCGGGCTACGCTCGCGCGCCAGGAGCAACAGAGCGGCGAAGATTAGGATGTACCCAACCAGGTAGCAGGCGCTGGAGACTGAGTACAGCAGGGTGGATTGCAAGACTCTGACTCCATACTCCCACAAAGCATCCCCAGCGAGAAATGCCGAGACGCCGCCGAGCAGCAGATACCAAGTTCCCGGACGCGCCGGACGGTGAACCCGGATGCCGGTCACGAACATTACGAGCGGAGAAAGCCCCAGTAAAATTAGGGTAACGATCTGCGCGGCCCCCGGTAGAGGTAGCAGGTAGTACGCTAGGATAAAAAGCACGCTTACCCCTAAGTAAACGCGCCAGGCGCGGGAAAGCGGTGACGGACCGGACCCCGCGCGTCCGCCTATCTTGCTACCGCCGAGGGCTGGCCCGCGCCTTTTCTGCACCTCATCTCCCGAAATCAGCCTATAAAATAGTGCCGCATGGATACCCGGCCGGAGAGTTCCTGGAGAAGCGAGCTCAAATTTCCGTAGACCCGGTTCGTACTTTTCTATGTATTATTATCGGTTGAGGTTGATCAGACCTTTAACGTACCTCACGTATATACGGGCTCCATACCAACGTCTGCGGCGGCAAATTTCAGTTACCGATTAGTTCGGATCGCAGCGCCGCCCGCAAATGTTCGAACTCAGCTTCGAGGTTTTTCAGGAGGTTCGCGGCTTGCTGGAGATCTTCCGGGGTGTCCTGGATCTCGGCGCAGGTGCGGGTCATCCGCACCCCGCCCATGTTGATGCAGGCTCCTTTGAGAGCGTGGGCGGCAAGTTCCACGGAGTACGCATCCGACACTTCCACGGCCCGCCGCAGCGTCGCTAGCTGTGAGGCCGCGTCTTCCTCGAACAACTCGATAAGCTCGGAGAGTACGTCCGGTTCTCCGTCCCGCTGCAGTTTGCGCAGGCTTTCTACCGCGTCCCGGTTTAAAACTCGGGTATCAGGGTCTTGCGGAGCGGGGTCCTGTGGAGGGAGCCGGCCGTCGAGCGCCGAGGCTAACTCCTCCGGGTCCACCGGCTTTGAGAGGTGGGCGTCCATCCCGGCGGCCAGAGCTTTCTCGGGTTCGCCTTCCAATACGTTCGCCGTCAGGGCGATGATCCGGACTCGCCGCCCCGATTCACAACCGGCTTCCCGGCGGCGGATCTCGACCGCCGCCTCGTAGCCGTCCATCCTCGCCATGTGAAGGTCCATCAAGATGGCCTTGTAAGAGCAACGCTCGAACGCTTCCACCGCTTCGAGCCCGTCAATGGCGAGGTCTACAGCGTAGCCGAGCTTTTCGAGCATCTTCACTACTACCCGCTGGTTTACCGTATTGTCCTCGACGACCAACAACCGGGACCCGGAACTCTCAGGCCCCTCCGTATCCTCCCGCTCCGCGCGCTCCGTGTACCCCGCGGCGGCCGGCGGGCCGCCGGTAACCGCGGAATACGCAGCGCCGGTTCCCTCGATAGCTTGTAAGAGCTGCTTGAAAAGCTCGTGCTGCCGGACGGGTTTGGTCAGGTAAGCGTCGAACCCCGATCCACCGTCATCCGCGGCGGGCCGGTGGCCGACCGGGTACAGGAGCGCGAGCCGGGTACCGCAAATGGAAGAATCGTCTTTTATCTGCCGGGTGAGATCCTGCATCCTAGAGTCCGGTATTCCGGCGTCGAGGACTGCAAGGTCGTAAGGCTTGCCGCCCGCGGCCGCGGAGCGCAACTCCTCTAACGCCCGCGGGCCATCGGAAGCCGTACCGCACCGGACCCCTCTGGAAGAAAGCTGCTCCTCCAGGACCCGGCGGCTCGTCGCGCTGCCGTCAGCTATGAGGATGCGTCGTCCCTGGAGACCCTCGTAAGCTTCCGGAGAAGACCTTCCGGACGGCTGCTTCCCGAGCCGGACGGTAAACCAGAAGGTGCTGCCCGGCCGCCCGCCCGGTCCCTCAGGGTCGCTCACCACCCCTATCTCTCCGCCCATCATCTCCGCTAGCTGCTTTGAGATGGCTAGCCCAAGGCCGGTGCCGCCGTACTTGCGGGTGGTAGAGGAGTCGGCCTGGGAAAAAGACTGGAAGAGGCGCTGCTGCTGGTCTCTAGTGAGGCCGATGCCCGTATCCGTAACCTCGAAGCGGACGGTCGCCGAGTCGGCTGTATCCTCGTCGAGGGCGGCGTGAACGAGAACCTCGCCCTCTTCGGTGAACTTCACGGCGTTGCCGACCAGGTTTGTCAGGATCTGACCGAGCCGCACCGGGTCTCCCTGTAACCCGGAGGGAACATCGGGCTCTATGTGGCTCAGGATCTCCAGCCCCTTGTCCCGCGCTCGTCCGGCGAGTAGCGCGACCACGTCTTCGGTGATCGTCTGCAGGTCGAAGTCGATGGTCTCGATGCTCATTTTACCGGCTTCTATCTTCGAGAAGTCCAGGATGTCGTCTATAAGGGTGAGCAGGTTCCGCCCGGAGGAGCGGACCGTCTCGACGTACTCGCGCTGTTCTTCGGAGAGTCCGGTGTCGAGCAAGAGCCCCGCCATCCCGATAACCCCGTTCATCGGCGTGCGGATCTCATGGGACATATTCGCCAGAAAGCGGCTCTTGGCCTTGTTGGCTGCTTCAGCGCCTTCTTTGGCTTCTCTAAGCTCCGCTCCGGCCTGCTCCAGCCCGGAGATCGCCTCCTCTAGCTGGGTGGTGCGCTCCCGGACCCGCTCCTCAAGGCTCCGGTTTAGCTCGTAGAGCTCTTTTTCGGCTTTTTTGCGCTCGGTAACGTCTATGTTGTAAGTGCGCAGAAGATGCAAGTCCGGAACCCGGGAGACGAGCCGGTGGTAGATGCGGTCTCCAACCTCCACCTCGTCGGCGGTGGAGTTTCCGTCACCGAGGTCGCCGGCTACCTCTTGTAACCCGTAGAGTATTGGATGCTCCGTGCCCAAGTTCCGGAGGTCGGGAAAGAGCTTTCCGGCGGCGGGGTTTATGTAAGACAGGTCTCCCTCGGGACCGACCTCGATTACCGGGCTCTGGTTTAACTCGGGGAATGAGGCGAGCCTTTTTAGCTTCTCTTCGGTCTGTTTGCGGCCGGTTATATTCTCGGAGATGCCGTAGACGCCCGCTACGATGCCGTCCACCACTATCGGCACCTGGGTCATGGAGAGGGCTACCCGCTGCCCGTCTTTGTGGGTCAGGCCCATCTCGTAGGACTGCGGTAGTCCCCAGGTCGCCCTCATAAAGTGCCGCAGACCGCGCTCCCGGTCTTCGGGCGCTATAAGGTCCCCGGAGAAGGTTCCGACCAATTCCCCGGCCGAGTACCCGGTTAGCTTCGCCGTTGCCGGGTTGGCGCTGAGGAACCGCCCTTTGAGGTCCAGCGAGTAGACCGCGTGCGGGTTGTGCATGAATAGGGACTTGTAACGTTGCTCGCTCTCCTTTAGAGCCCGCTCGGCCTCTTTGCTCTCGGTTACGTCCCGGATGGAACCCGCCAGACGGATCGCCCGGCCCTCTCCGTCGCGGCGGGCTTTTGCCCGGCCTATGCAGTAGCGGTACTCCCCGGAGGTGTGCCGGAGACGGAACTCCTCCTCGTACTCCTCGGCTCCACCCTCAAAGTACGCCAGAAGGTTCTCCCGGACGCGCCGCCGGTCGTCCGGGTGAATGTACCGCGGCAGGTCTTCGATCTTCAACACGCGGTCCTGGCGGGAGAGGCCGGCGATTTCGTAGAGCCGGTTGTTCAGGTAGAACTGCCCTTCACGCAGGTCCCAGTCAAAGATGCCGTCGTTTGCCCCCTGGAGCACGAGGCTATAGCGGTCCTCGCTCTCCCGGAGCCGCTCGTCGTTCTCTTTTATCTCAGCGAGAGCGGCTTCTAGCTGGGCGGTGCGCTCCCGGACGCGTTCCTCCAAACCTTCGTTGAGGCGCCGGACCTCCTCTTCGGCTCTTTTGCGCTCGGTAATATCTTGTATCTGGGCGATCAGGTACAGTGGCTCGCCGCCGGGGCCTTTTACCGCGGACACGCTCGCCGATATCCAGACCGGCTCGCCGTTCTTGTGGAGGTAACGCTTCTCGATCCTGTACCGGTCGACTTCACCCCTCAACAGCCGCTGGAGCTTCTCTCCGCTGAGCTCCACGTCTTCGGGGTGACTAATATCGTAGATGCTCTTCGACACTAACTCTGCTCCAGGGTAGCCGAGCATCTCCTCCAGCGTGCGGTTTACCCGGACAAAACGTCCGTCGAGCTCGTTGATCGCCATGCCGATAGCCGCCTGGTCGAACGTGCTGCGGAACCGCTCTTCCGCCTCGCGCAGCTCTTCCCCGGCCCGCCGGCTCTCGATGCCCTGCGCTATCGCGTCGGCTACCGGACCTATCTCATCTAGCAGGTCCCGCGAAAACGGCTCGCGGTCGAGAAGCTCTATGGCTCCCACCGGACGGTTCTGATACATCAGTGGATAGCCAGCGGCAGAGTTTCCGTCGGGGAGAGAGGAGGACGAGCTGCCGGAGCCGTCGTCGGTCGTGTAAGGTCTGCGCTGCTCTACAGCCCGGAAGACCGTCTCTCCGGCCCCGGTCTCCGCGCCCGCTCCGGCGGCTCCGGCGCTGGCCCGCAGGCGCGGCTCACCGGTCTCGTGGTCGAGAAGCCAGATCCGGACGGCCGCCAGTCCGAGGCGGTTTTTAAGCGCCCCGGCGCCCCGGCGCAAGACGCCTTGGAGGGCGTCGTCCCCGGCGAACGCCGCGACCACGTCGGCGCGTCCGGCGGCGAGCCGCGCCCGGACGGTCTGTAGCTCTTCGACCTGCTTCCGCGTGGTGATGTCACGGATTATGCAGAACGCGACGCCGTCATCCGGCAGGGAGGTGACGTTCCATTCCAACCAGACCGCCGCACCGGTATTTGTCAGACATCGGTTTTCAAACCGGACCTCTTCCTCTCCGTATGCCAGGGCCGACGTTAGTTCGGCGGTAAAGGGGACGTCGTCTGGATGTATCAGTTCCAGGTAGCTGCGCCCCACCAGCTCTTCCGGCTCGTAGCCGAGCAGGTCTTTACAGGCCGGGTTTACGGACCGGAAGCTGCCTTCGAGGCTCAGGGTCGCGATCATATTCCGCGAGGAGTCCAGCGCCTGCCGCAACTCCCGGCTCCGCCGGGCTTCTTTGTCCCTGTCCTCCTTCTCCCGCGCCCAGGCGTCGAGTAACTCCAGCCTACCGGTCGCCGCCCGGGCGAAAGCCTCCATTACCGCCAACTCATCGCCGGTAAACTCCCGGAGCGCGCCGCGTAGAGCGTACAGCACTCCCACGGTATCGCCGCTGGAGGTAGAAAGCGGCACCCCGGCGTAAAAACCTAAATTTAGATCGCACGTGAGACCGGACCCGCCGTCTCCAGACTCTCTAGCGGAGAGGTCTTCGACTACCGGGGCTCCGCACTCGACCACCCGTCGGTGGAGGTCGCGTCCGCGCGTCTCGTGCCAGCCGGTTACGAGGTCTTCCGGCAGGTCTCCAGACCACGCCCGCGGGCACCGATTGCCGGGTAAGGATAGCTCTACCGCGCACAACCCGGCCTTGAAGGCTCCGCCCACGTCTTCGACGAGCCGCCGGAGTACGGAGTCAACCTCGGGGCTCACGGTCCGCAGGTGACTTAGCGCTGTCCGACGGTCTTTTTTACAGCCGTTCGCACCCGCCCCGGAGGCGACAGAGAAACCGCTATTCTGACCCGTACCCTCCGGCATAGCGAGCAACTGCTTTCCCGATAATTTCCTTGACCGCTGTTAAACAGTATTGTCGGCCGCGGAAGGGCAAAGCTTTAGCGCGGGCAGTGCCGGGACGCCGAAATAGTAAGTCCGCCGGTCTACGAAGCTCCGGAGAGGGTCTCCAACTCTTTGTCCGTAAGCTCGACCGAGGCGGCACCGACGTTTTCTTCGAGGTGTTCGGCCGAGGAGGTTCCGGGTATGGGCACCGTTACCGGGGAGGACCCGAGCAGCCAGGCGAGCGCTACCTGGGACTGGGTAGCGTTTTTGGACGCGGATATCTCATCTAGCGGTCCCCCGGGACGGCTGAGCCTGCCGGCAGCCAGCGGAAAGTACGGCAGAAAGGCTATGCCGCGCTCCTCACAGGCTTTGAGCACGTCGGCGGTGTCCCGGCTGGAGAGCGAGTAGCGGTTCTGCACGGAGACCACCGGCACTATCTGGAGGGCCGCCTCCAACTGCTCGACCGATACGTTCGAGAGCCCGACGTTGCGGACTTTTCCTTCTTCCCGCAGCTCCGCCACGGCGCCGACGGACTCCTCGAAGGGTACGTTCCGGTCCGGGGCGTGTAGCTGGTAGAGCTGTATCGCGTCCAGCTTCAGTCGCTTCAGGCTTCCCTCGCAGGCTTCCTTTAAATGTTCCGGGCGGCCGTCTGTCCGCCAGTCACCGGGGCCGCCGCGGACCAAGCCGCCTTTGGTGGCGATTACCAGGTCTTCGGGGTAGGGATATAGCGCCTCCCCGATAAGCCGCTCGGAGACGTCCGGGCCGTAGGAGTCGGCGGTGTCGATCAGGTTTATCCCGAGCTCCACTACCCGCCGCAGCAACTGGCGGGCACCCTCGGGGTCTGGTGGATCTCCCCAGATGCCCTCGCCGGTAATCCTCATCGCCCCGAAACCGAGCCGGTTTACGGAGAGGTCGCCGACCTTTAGCGTGCCGGCGGCCGCGGCGTTTGGGGAACCGTTTGTCGGGTTTTGCTCCTGGCTCATCTCGTACTCCTGTGGTTGCTTGCGAACGTTGCTCTGTCAGCCGGGCAGATTGTATCCGCTCGGCCGAGCGGATCCGGCACGGAATCTGGCTGTAAGCCGTGTACCCGGCTGTTCGGAACAAGGTCGTGGTAACAAGGCCGCCGGTTTACGGGTTGGTTGTATAATCGAATTCTTATGGAGTACACGCAGACAAAGAAGCTTCCGGAGAGCGTGAACCTCCTGGTCCTCGAAGGTTCCGGCCGGCTCCGGGAGGACGTCGCCCTGGAAGACCTTCCCGGCTACCTCTCCGACCCCGAGTCCCTCGTGTGGTGCGACATCTACAGCATCGAGGGCGGACAGAACGGGCCATACGGAAGGCTGCTGCAAGAGGTGTTCGGCTTTGACGAACTAACCATAGAGGACTGTTTCACCAAGAGCCACCTGCCGAAGATAGACATCTACGACGAGTACCTCTTTGTGGCACTCTTCTCCTTCCACCTCTCGGAAAAGACCCGGCGGGTCCAGACCGTCGAGGTGGACATGTACGTCGGGACGAACTACGTGGTCTGCGTCCACCCGCGGCCTCTAAGGGAGCTAGACCGGGTGCGGCGGCGTCTCATGGGCGGCAGCGACTTCGTTTCCTCCTCTCCGGCTAACGTGGCCCACACGGTCTTTGACGCCGTGGTGGACGAGTACCTGCCGATAATGAACCGGCTTTCGGCCATCGTGGACGGCATCGAGGAAGACCTCATGGAAGAGGGAGAGGACGCCTCGGACAAGGTGTTGGACTCCCTGTTTCACCTCAAGCACGAGCTATCGGCGTTGCGGCGGCTGGCGGTACCGCTGCGGGATGTGATCACGGTCCTGATGAAGCCGACCGTCCGGCTCGTCCCGGAGGATAGCCGGGCGTACTACGACGACGTGCGCGACCACCTCTCGCGGGTAGTGGACATGATCGACACCATGCGCGACTACCTCACCGGCTCGCTCGACATCTACACCACCCGCCAGACCCAGCGCATAAACCAGAGCATGCAGCGGCTCACGGCCATAGCGACCGTCTTCCTGCCGCTGACCTTTATAACCGGCATCTACGGTATGAACTTCGACTACATGCCGGAGACGGGCTGGCGCTTCGGCTTCTACGCCGTGATCACGCTGTGCTCCGCGCTCGGTATCGGGATGCTTTTCTACCTGCGGCGCAAGAACATTTTCTAAGTTTATAAAAGGCTACTATCAGCGGTCCGCCACGCCGAGGGCGAGACCGAAGAGGTCCTTATCGTCGGTATAGAAGTCCACTAGCGCGAAGCCGGTGTCGGCGAACATCTTGCGGGCCGAGTCGGGGGTGAACTTCGCGCTGATCTCCGTTCTCATACCCTCTCCGGCCTCGAACCGGACCGCGAGGTCCAACCCCGGCAGGTAAACTTCTTGGTCCACGTCCGAGTAGAGCCACATCTCGATGCGCTCGCGCTCCTCGTTAAACACCGCCCGGTGCGAGAACAGGTCCGGGTCGAACCCGCCGCCGAGCCTGTCGTTCAGGACGCGGAGCAGGTTCTTGTTGAAGCGAGCCGTGACGCCGGCCGCATCAGCGTAGGCGGCTTCCAGCACGCCGCGGTCTTTTACCAGGTCTACCCCGACCAGCAGGTGCTCCCCGGCCCGGAGCCCGGAGCGAACCTCCCGCAGAAACTCCTCCCTCCGCTCCGGGGTGAAGTTCCCGATGGTTCCCCCGAGAAAGATGACCAGCCGGCCAGCCGGGTCTCCAGCCTGGGCTCCGCCGGAGTTTCCTCCTGAAGACGCTTCTAGCAGGCGCTTTAGAGAGCGGTCGAAGTCCCCGACAAAGCCGGAGACCTCTAGAGCCGGGTACTCTTCCTTGAGCCTCCCGGCACTCTCCTCAACCGCACTCGCGCTGACATCCAGCGGCATGTAGCGCACGGGCTCCGGGCCGCGGAAGGCGAGCATGGCGTCCAATAGGGTCCGGGTCTTACTGGCCGAGCCGGAACCCAACTCGACAAGCTCCCGGCAGTTACAGCGGGATACGAGGTCCTCCGCGCGCTTCTCCAGGATGGAGAGTTCCGTACGGGTCTGGTAGTACTCGGGCTGGGCGGTTATCTCCTCGAATATCTCCGAGCCCTGCGCATCGTAGAAGTACTTGGGCCACGGCGAGAGGTCTTTCGGCACGGATGTAAGCCCGGCCCGCGCGTCGCGGGCGAACTCGTCCGGCCCTCCGGACGTCGGGGTGTTATCCGTTTCTAGCTTTTCTACTGTCACCTTGCCGGGTGTGCCGGACATGGATCACTTCCCTTTTAATTCTAGCTGTGGTTTGTTTGGGGTAGCTGCGTCAGGAGGTTTGCAGCGGATGCAACTCTACGCCGCTATCGGGGCCTCTAACTAGCAGGAGGTGCCGGTCGGGGACCGCCGTCCAGCCGGGGTCTCCGTCGAGGCGCTCGGAGGCGACCACGACGGCTCCCGGAGATGAACCACCGTCTTCGAGGTAGTAGAGCGAGTTTCCCGGTCCCTGGAGCGAGTAGCGGGTAAAGGCCATCGAAACGCCGTCCGTGACGCCGAGGTTCAGCGTGACCTGTAGACCTAACTTCTCGCCGAGCGCCGAGACCTGCCGGACCGTTTCGGCGGCGGCCGCCGCCAGGCCCATCGGTTCCTGACTACCGTACGAGTTCCGGCCGAGGATGCGGTCCAGGAGGCCGGCGAAGACCGTCTCGGAGTCGGAGACCCCGAGGAGCATCGCGTAGGACTCGTCGCTCAGGGCCTCCCGTAGCGGACGCATGGCTCTACTGCGAAAATCTTCTACAGCGCCGTTGTGCATGAACGTGTAGGGACCGGCGGCGAACGGCGGGACCCCGCTCTCTTCGGCTGGCAGGCCGGGGGTCGCGTCCCGGACGGCGGCGAAAACCGCCCGGGACCGGAGCTTCGGGGCTATACCGGCGAAGCTCCGGTCCGTCCAGATCGGGTCGTTCGAGCGGTAGACCGCGGGCTCCGGGTCTACCTCTCCGGAGCTTTGCCCATCCGGCACGTACCAGCCGACGCCGAACCCGTCCACATTAACCGTTCCGGAGAGCATCTCCTTCGGAGCGTAAGCCTGTACGACGAGCGAGTGCTCCGGCTCCAGCACTACAGAGGAGAGCGCAACCTCCGGCCCCCCGAGGTACGCGGCCATCCGGCACACTAGAAGTCTTTCAGCATTTCAGCTTGTCAGCCCGTCAGCAAAAAGCTGGCTAGCTGAAGTGCCGGGTAGCTGACTGGCTAGATAGCTATTTCGCACAGCGGAGTCCTACAAAGAGCTGGCGTCTTATTGGATGATCCCAGTTGCGAAACGTGTTCCTTACCGCCCCCGGACGGGTCGCCCACGACCCGCCCCGCAATACCCGGTAACCGGCGTCGAAGAATACCTCCGAGTACTCCTTGTACGGAAACGACTCAAAGCCCGGGTAGCCGGTGAACTCGCTCGCCGTCCACTCCCAGACATCCCCGACCATGCCGAGAGCTCCGCAGGGGCTTGCCCCGGCCGGGTACATCCCGACCCGCGCCGCCCGGAAGGCTAGCTGGTCGAGGTTCGCCTTCTCGGGTGTCGGGGGCTCGTTCCCCCACGGATAAAGCCTCCCTTTCCCGCCAGCGGTGCTTTCGCTGGGGTTCCAGGAGGCTGCTTTCTCCCACTCGGCCTCCGTCGGGAGGCGTTTTCCGGCCCACCGGGCGTACGCGTCGGCCTCGTACCACGAGACGTGCACGACCGGGGCGTCGGGGTCGAGCGGCTCGTCAAACCCGAAGCGCACCGTCCACCAGGAGTGCGGTTCCGGCTGGTACCAGTGCTTCGGAGTAGTCATGTCCTCCGCTTTTATCCACCGCCAGCCCTCCGGCTCCCAGAGGTTCTCGCGCTCGTAGCCCCCATCTTCGACGAACGCTACGAACTGCCGGTTCGTTACAGGGGTCTTGTCCAGGTGGAAGTCCGGCACGTCTACCTCGTGGGCGCCGCGCTCGTTATCTAAAGCCACGCTGCGGTCGTCGGTGCCCATTACGAACGCGCCGCCGGGTACGAAGACCATCTCTTCTGCGGCGGCGGGGTCTCCAGCGGGAAGCTCTACTTTCGAGGCCGGTTTGTAGCCTTCGCCCCCCATGAGCTGGAGGGTTTGTAGCATCGTCTCGTTGTGCTGGTACTCGTGCTGCAGGATCATGTTGTAGACAAAACCGTCTCTAAGAAGCGCGTCGTCGCCTTCCAGGTCCGCGGTCTCTAGCACCTCTAAAACCGCCTCGCGGACGGCGTCGAGGTAGCGGCCCGCATCCCGACGGTCGAGGAGGTTCAGGGACGGCCGCTCCTCGCGGGGGTGGAGGGAGGCGTCGTACATGTCGTAGAGTTCGCGCTCGGAGAGTTCCCGGCCGGCGACTTCCTTGAGGAGCCACAGTTCCTCGTAGTTACCGATGTGGCCGTAGTCCCAGATGAGCGGGCTCATTATGGGGTCGTGCTGGACGGCGAGGTTGCTGTTGGAGACAGTCTCCAGCAGAAGCCGCGTCCGGGCGCGGGCTTCGGCCAGAGCTTCCGCCAGGTTCTTCCTCGCGAGATCGGGCTTATATCCTTCTCTTCTGGTTTCCATGACCGCGAATAGTATCCTGCCGCCCGGACCTGTCAAGGAATCCAAGTTACTTCCGGGGAGGCTTACTCCTCGGAGACGTTCAGGACGAGCTTACCGCGCCCGTGGCCGGATTCAAGGCGTTCGTGGGTCTTGCCGACCTGATTTAACGGGAAGACTTCTTCCACGAGAGGACGCATCTGGCCGCGATCTATGAGTACGGCCATCTCGTCGAGGCGGGTGCGCTCGCGGGTCAGGAGCACGCCGTAGAGGGTCTGGTTGCTGGTGTACAGCGCGGTCAGGTCTCCCTGCGCCCCGAGCACCGTCGCGATACGCCCGAACGGCCTCGTGGCCGGGATGCTATTTACTACGGTCTCGCCGCCGACGGTGTCAAATACCGCGTCAACCCCGGCCCCGGCGGTGTCCTCCAGGGCTAGCTCCTCTACACTATCCTTCGTGTAGTCGATAGCTACGTCCACCCCGAGGTCTTTTAAGGTTTGCTGGTTGTCGGAGCCGGCGCTCGCTAGCACGCGGGCTCCGGAAGCTTTGGCGATCTGGACCGCGAAGGAGCCCACGCCGCCGGCTCCGCCGTGGATCAGGACCGTCTCCCCGACCTCGACCGCGAGCCGGCGCACCACCGCCTCCCATGCCGTCCCGCCGGCCAACGGGACCGCCGCAGCCTCGATGTGCGAGAGCGTGGCGGGCTTGTGCGCGACGATCTCCACTGAGGCTGCGTGGTACTCTGCGTACCCGCCATTGGAGCCGGGGCCGAACATTTCCGGCGTGTAATACACTTCGTCTCCGGCGGCGAAGTCCGTAACTCCAGGACCTACCTCCTCGACCACGCCCGACACGTCGGCGCCGAGTATCACCGGTGGTTCGAGCCCCGCGAAGCTGCCGTCGGCCCGGAGCTTGGCGTCTATCGGGTTCGTGCCGGAGGCAACTACCCGCACCAGGACCTCGCCCGGTCCGGGCTCCGGTCGCTGTACGTCCTGTTCCTCAAAGAGGTCCGCGGGGCCGAACTTCGGGGTAACCATTGCTCGCATAAGAGGTTCCTTTCCTTTTAGAAGCTGCCGGACTACTATCCGGCCCCTGATCGTAGCAGACGTTTGGCCGCCGAAGGGGGCTTTCGTTGCGGACCGGGCTCCGTTGGAGATATAGTTTGTTAGGGGGTGCGAAGCGTACCCGGATAGGAGGAACCAGTGACCGAAAGACGAGCGACAGAGGCGGGCGAGCGGCTGACCGAGGCTATCGGGGAGTCTTACCGGACGGTGATGAACAGCGCCGTCGCCGCCCAGGAGCGGAACGTGAACCTCGCCCAGAACTGGGCCGAGGGCATCAACGACGTGCTAAAGACCCAGGCCGAGACCAACCAGGCGCTCACCGAGGCGATGCGGTCTTACGTGACCGTCGTGGACGAGGCGCTAAAAAGCCAGCAGCGGACCAACCAGGCCCTGACCGAAAGCCTGGAGTCCTACAAGGAAGTGATCGAGAAGGCCACCGCGGTCCAGGAGCGGAGCGCGAAGCTCGCCGAGGACTTCTTCGAGGGGCTCTCCGGCGAGCTAAAAATGCAGACCGCGTCCAACCAGCAACTCGCCCAAGACTTGCTACAAAGCTCCACAAAGCAGTGGGAGGCGCTGCAGGCCACGGTCCAGGAGTCGATGAACGCTTATACGAGCCTGCTGGCCGCCCCGTTCTCGTTCTACGGGAGGAATCCGGGAGAGGGTCGTCAGGAAAAGTAGCGTCCCGGGCGCATGCCGGGAGAGGAGGCTCGCAACATGCAAGACGTGAGGGAGAAGAACGTCGAGGCCCGCAACTTTATCGGCGGGGTCTGGGAAGAGCGCGACGGCCGCGAGGCCGAGCCAGTTTATGACCCGGCTACCGGGGAAGTCATAGCCGAGACCCCGCTCTCCACCGCCGCAGACCTCGACCGGGCGGTGGAGAAAGCTCAAACTGCTTTCGAGGGTTGGGCGGCGACGCCGGTCACGGAGCGGGCCCGACTCTTGTTCCGCTTCAAGATGCTCCTCGAAGAGCACTTCGAGGAGTTGCGGGACCTCGTTACTTTAGAGAACGGCAAGGATAAAGCCGATGCTGCCGGGGAGGTGCGGCGCGGGATAGAGGTCGTGGAGTTTGCTTGCGGGATGCCGACGCTGATGATGGGCGAGACGGTCCGGGACGTGGCCCGCGGCATAGACAACGCCTCTTACCGCTACCCGCTCGGGGTGGTCGCGGCCATCACGCCGTTCAACTTCCCGTGCATGGTGCCGCTGTGGACGATACCCGTCGCCATCGGGGCAGGGAACGCGTTTATCCTGAAGCCTTCGGAGCGTACACCGCTATCCGCGGTCCGGCTCGGGGAGCTACTGGCCGAGGCCGGGCTCCCGGATGGGGTCTTTAACATCGTGAACGGGGCGCGGGAGGCGGTGGATTCCATCCTGGAGCACCCCGGTATAAAAGCCGTGTCGTTCGTCGGCTCCCAGCCGGTCGCCAAGCACGTCTACACGCACGGCACGGCGCATGGAAAAAGGGTGCAGGCGCTCGCCGGGGCGAAGAACTCCATGATCGTTTTGGACGACGCGGTCCTGGAGGCGGTGGTCCCGAACATCATCTCCTCAGCCTACGGTAACGCCGGAGAGCGGTGCCTGGCCGGGAGCGTGGTCGTCGCGGTCGGCAGCGTGGCCGACCGGCTGGTATCGGCGCTCCAGGAAGGGGCGGCGGCGATGAAGGTCGGACCCGGATATGAGGAGGGTAGCGAGCTTACGCCGGTGATCCGGGACGACCACCGCGAGAAGGTGAAGCAGTATGTAGATCTCGGCGAGGAAGAAGGTGCGGAGGTCGTCCTCGACGGGCGGACGCCGCCGCGGGAGAGAGGCTTTTTTATGGGGCCGACGCTCCTGGACAACGTCACCGGTGAGATGCGGGTCGGTCGGGAGGAAATCTTCGGTCCCGTCCTGTCCGTAGTGCGGGTGGAAGACCTCGATGAGGCCATAGAGTTCACCAACGGCTCGCCGTTCGGGAACGCCTGCTCTATCTTTACCGAGTCGGGGCCTGCGGTCCGCAAGTTCCGGGAAAAGGTCGAGGCCGGGATGCTCGGGGTGAACGTCGGGGTCGCGGCCCCGATGGCGTTCTTTCCGTTCAACGGCATCAAGGACTCGTTCTACGGAGACCTGCACGCCACTGGTAAGGACGGCGTGCGGTTCTTTACCGAGAACAAGGTCGAGATCACGCGCTGGTTCTCATAGAACCGGGAAATCGGCGAAAAGGATAGACCCGTGTCCCGGAACGACGAAGCTCTCGTCCGGCAGGCGAAGACGGTCCTGGACTTTAACTGGACCGGCGGGTACACCCAGCCCGGCCCGAGGCTCTACCCCCATCAGTGGTCGTGGGACTCGGCGCTCATCGCCATCGGCTACGCCCGCTACGATCCCGAGCGTGCCGGGCAGGAGTTGCGCCACCTATTTGAGGCCCAGTGGAAAAACGGCCTTTTGCCCCAGATCGTCTTCAACCCCGAGTTCCGCGGCTACTTCCCCGGCGCAAACTTCTGGAACGCCGACGAGAGCCCCGACGCCCCGGACAACGCCCGGACCTCGGGCGTGGTGCTGCCACCGGTTCACGCCACCGCCGTTCTGCGCGTCCACCGCACCGCGGAGGGTGGATTAGAAGAATTCCTGAGGTACGCCTTCCCGAAGCTCGCGGCCTGGCACGCGTACCTGTACCGGGAGCGCGACCCGGAGGGCGAGGGACTGGTTTACATCCGGCACCCGTGGGAGTCCGGGATGGACAACTCGCCGCTGTGGGACGCCATCTTGCAGCGGTTGCAGTTGCGGCCGGACGAGATCCCGGCCTACCAGCGGGCCGACACCCACACCATCTCGGCCCAGGACCGGCCAGCCAACGCCGCCTACGACCGCTTCGCCTACCTGGTCAAGCTCTTCGCCGCCCGCCGCTACGACGAGGCGAGTATCCGGGAGGACTGCCCGTTTCTCGTGCAGGACGTCCTCTTTAACTCCCTGCTCTGCAAGTCGGGAGAGGACCTCGCAGAGATAGCGCGCATCCTCGGCGAAGACCCTTCACCGTTCGAGGAGCAGACGCAGCGCACAGCCGACGCCATAAACGACAAGTTCTGGGACGAGGAGCACGGCATCTATCTGGACTACGACCTGGTCGCGGACCGGCCCATTCACGTCTACTGCACCCCGAACTTCCTGCCGCTCTTTGCCGGCATCCCGGACGAGGGGCGAGCGAGGCGCATGGTGGAAGCTCTGGAGAGCGATGGCTTCGGCCTCTCGGACGGAAACCTGATGCCGGTCCCGACCTACGACGTTCACGGCTTCGGCTTTTCGCCGGTGCAGTACTGGCGGGGTCCGGTCTGGATCAACATAGACTGGTTCCTGATGCACGGCCTCCGGGACTACGGTTTCAAAGAGCCGGCGGACCGGCTGCGGGAGACGATCGTCGACCTCTGCCGGGAGCAGGGTTTCTACGAGTACTTCGACCCCTTCGACGGCCGCGGTCACGGCTCGGACTTCTTCTCCTGGACCGCCGCACTACTACTCGACGTTATGCTGGAGGAACAGTCCGCGTAACCGCGTGAGCTTCTTCTAACTTTCGTTTGCTTTCAAGACGCTCTCGAAACTCGCGCAACGGAAGGAGGTCGTCGGGTGCCGGACTCAAGGCGCCATCCTCGAACTTGCCTATTTGTGTGTGTCGGGGGCGACTGCAGAAACGTCGGTGTCCTTGGGATGCGGCCTCACACAAGTGGTAAGCGTCGCCAGGGCGGCAAACGAGAGAAAGGCGGTGGTCGGGTTCGTTGCTCCCGCCAGGGCTCCGGCTACCGGAGAACCTACCATCTGTCCTGCAGCGATCAGGAGAAATCCGGCTCCGAGTCCGGCGGACGGCCTCTCGCGGAAGACGGTAACCGACCATATCAGGACCACGCCGGTGAGCATTATGTAAGCCGAACCGAAGAGAGCCGCGCTGGCGTAAGCCAGAGGTAGCACCCCGGACGCCACCGCGAGCAGGGCGATCGAGGCGGCCATCGAAAGGAGCGCGCCGCGCAAGACGGTAGGGAGACCGAAGCGCCTTACCAGGTCGCCCGCGGTGCCGCCGGCGAGACCGGATATCCCAATGACCGTCCAGAAGAGGGTTGACCCCGTTTCGCCCAGGTTCCCCGCCTGCACCACGAGTTCCCGCGAAAAGGTCCAGTATACGGTGCTGGTGAAACCCAGGCCGGAGGCCGCCACGAAGAGTGGCAAAGAGCGTGAACGTACCTCCGCTCCCACCAAATAAGAGAAGGACAGGCGCGTTCCGCCCGAATAATCGCCTTCCTCAGCCCTGTCCTCGTCCGGTTCGCTACTGCCGGGCTCACTTTGTTGAATCATGGCCTTGCGAGGCATGATAATAGCGTTCCACACCAGGACGGCGAATCCTACGAGCGCGAATGCAGCCCATGCGATCCTCCACTGCCCGGTCATGAGCAACGCTGCTGGTCCGGAGATTGCAACCCCTACGCTGGTGCCGCAGTTGATTAGAGTGTTGGATCTATCCTGCAGGCTCTTCCGGATTGCCCGCGCGCGACGGCTTCGCCCATCGGCGGGGAGGCGAGCCCCGTGCTGCTGCCGGCCACCAGTATCCCTAGAGCCAGTACCCACGCCGCTGGCGCGACCGCCACGACGGTCATACCTATTACCGCTACCGCACCCGCGGCGACCGCCATCCGGCGCGGCCCCGTCCTCGAGGTGTAGACCAGCGAAATGATGATCGCGACACAATAACCGAGATAGGAACCTGACCCGATGACTCCCAATAGCGAAGAAGAAAGACCGAAAGTCTCGCGCATCTCCGGCAGAAAAAGACCGTAAGCGAAACGGGCGAGGCCGTAAGTGACAGCGATCAAGGCTAGTCCTGGCGCTACCAGCCAGGCAATCGCCTCTTTATTGCCGCCGGTCGGCATCCTACTTACTTCTCTGCTGGATACGAACGTTTTTACCCGCGACCGGGCGCCCGTAGCTTGCGTCCCGAAGACCCCGGGACCCATGATGCACCGACGGATCGCTTTGCCCGACCGGCTCGTTCCCATGTCCCACAGCGAGGCCCCGATCCATCTCGCGAACAAAGCCGGCGAACCATCCAGCAACCGCGACGATCTCTCCGAACATCTCAGACATCTCCACTACCTCCTCGGGCTATAAATACCACCAACGTAAACTACACAAGTCTGTGTAGTTTGTGAGAGGAGTGTATGTGCACAGACCTGTATAATCAAGGGACGATAACAAAACAATTTCGAGGACCTGATTATGGAACAGAGCACAACCACGAAAGGGAAGGAAAAAAGACCGACTCGGAGGAGGCCGGGAGCGGAGCGGCTTTTGGAGGCGGCCTCGGACCTTTTCTACCGGGAAGGTATAAGGGTTGTTGGTGTGGATACCATCTCTGAGAAAGCAGGAGTCTCCAAGAGGACGCTCTACAACCGCTTCGGGGGTAAAGACGAGCTTGTCGCCGAGTACCTCCGTCGTCGGGACGAGAGGTGGAGGGCATACCTGCAAGAGGTAACCGAAGGTGTAGCAGAGCCCAGGGGTAAGCTGTTGGCAGTCTTCGAGGCTTACGGAGAGTGGTTGGCGGGAGAAGACTTCCGGGGTTGCGCGTTCGCCAACGCCGCAGCCGAGATCCCCGCCCCGAACCACCCGGCTCGCATCGTGGCCCGGCAGCATAAAGAGGGTGTTAAGGAGCATCTGACCGCCCTGGCAAGAGAAGCGGGATTTGATGAGCCTGATAACTTGGCCGAGCGGTTGCTGTTGTTGCTTGAAGGTGCCACTGCGACGGCGGCGATGCGTCGCAGCGGCGATACTCTCGATGTGGCGCGTTCCGTCGCCCGAGAACTCATGGACGCTCAAGACGCTCGAGCTTGCTAGTTCCTCTCTCAGTGGGACGGTCCTTGTTCTACAGCCAAAGTGACAGATGGTGTACAGATCGACTAACCTTAGTTAGATCGGAAAGAGCGGTATAGTTAAAAGATGAACCTCTGGTTTATCTTTCGTAAAGAACGGCTGCTGGTGCGCGACGGGTCGGAGTCCGCCGTGGCCGTGCCGGACGTATCGCCTGAGAAGCTCGGCCTGGAAACCCTGTTCGAGAGACCCATCGGGGAGCTGGGTGGAAAGCGGTGCTTCGCCGCCGAGGTGTTACCGGAGACGGAGGCGCCGGAGGGGCTGTCGTTCCGGGACCTGCGGGGCATGCTGCTGGGTATCGACGAGGGATTTTTTATGATGGCCGGCCGGGCAAAGCAGATCGTCGGCTGGAACCGCGACCACCACTTCTGCGGCCGGTGCGGGTCCGAGACGGGACCGGGTCCCGCGGAGTTCGCGAAAAAGTGCCCGGTGTGCGGTGCGGTCTACTACCCGAGATTGAGTCCGGCGGCGATCATGCTGATCACACACGACGACGAAGCCTTGCTCGCCCGCTCGCCACACTTCCCGCCCGGGATGTACAGCGCCCTCGCCGGTTTCGTGGAGCCTGGCGAGTCCGTTGAAGAGACCATAGCCCGCGAGGTGCGCGAGGAGGTCGGCCTAGAGGTCCGCAACCCGCGGTATTTCGGCAGCCAGCCGTGGCCGTTCCCCGACTCCCTGATGCTGGGCTTTTTCGCCGAGTACGCCGGAGGGGAGATCCGGCTCGACCCCGAAGAGGAGATAGCGGACGCCGGCTGGTTCTCGGCCGCAAACCTGCCCGACCTCCCGCCCCGGACCAGCATCGCCCGCTCCCTCGTGGACCACTTCCTGGAGCTTAACTCCCGCTAGACCGGGTATAAACCGCCCAGGTAGAAAGCCACGGGGAGGACCAGATGGAAGACCTGGTGCGAGAGGTCGAAGTGCAGAAATACTCCTTCGGGGACGACGGTCGTATCCCGAATAACGAGGGTCTACCGTTGCTGGTCTACCCGCAGGCTTTAGAGGAAGCCGGACGGTCCACTTCGCGCTGCAAAGAGCTTCTGGCGGAGAACGGCTGGCGCGGGGCCTGGGTAGATGGGGTCTTCTCCTATCACCACTACCACTCGAACGCCCACGAGGTACTCTGCGTGGTAGGCGGGAGCGCGAGCCTCAACTTCGGTGGCCCGGAAGGAGAGACGGTCGAGGTCTCGGCGGGTGATGTGGTGGTCATACCCGCCGGGGTCGGGCACCGCAACGCCGGCTCCGACCGCGACTTCGCGGTGATAGGCGCCTACCCGACGGCTCAGGAGTCATACGACATCAAGACCGGCAAGGAGGGCGAGCGCCCCGAGGTTTTGGACAACATCCGAAACGTCCCGCTACCTGGAGCTGACCCCCTGTTCGGTGAGAAAGGACCTCTTCAGGAGTGCTGGTCGTAGGACGGACGAGCGGCCCCGGCGACTCTAGCCGCCGGAGGCCGCGTCTGGTAATTCTCTAAAGGCTACTCGCCGGGTGTCCCGAATAACTCGTTGTAGTCGTCGGTTAACTGGCCCCGGACATCCTCCAACTCCCCGCTGGTTATGGCGGTCTGGAGCACAGCGGTGACGGCCCGGGCGTGGCGGACGGCCTCGTCGGCGCTCACGCCTTCTTTTTGGCTTACCCGCTCGTAGAACTCCCCGACATCGAAGTTGTCCTGGCCGCCAGTGCCGTTTAGCGGCTCACCGAGGTCGCCGGGTAGCTGGGAGGCAAGGTTCTGCGGCTCCTGGCCCGCCAGACGCTCCCGCAGCGTCTCCAGGGTAGCCCGGACAGCCTTCTCAGCTTCCTCGTTGGACGAGACCTCCGCCAAGTCTCTTACGTTCGCTACAAATTCGTGATCCTTCATATAAACCTTTCTACGCTTTTTTAAGAGGAATACCCTCTGTCTCAGCCTCATAAACTAGCCCGGCTACGAGCCGGCTACGTTACGAAAACTTAAAAAGCTTTACAAAATTAAAGCTTTTCCGTAACCGAGCCGATATATCACCTGCAACGTAAAACATAGTTTCTGGAGGGGGACGAGTTGCGTCGGGTACTGGTGGTTCTATCGACGGCTTTTTTGATCTCGGGTATGGTTTTTGTGGTGGCTTCGGTAACTGGGGTGGCCCGGGAGAGCGTGGCTGCTTCGCGGCCGTACACCCAGGTGGTGGATAACGCGAGCCCCGGGCGCTTTGCGGTCGGGAGTCGCTGGGGCATAAGCTCTTTCGACAAGGCCCGCTACGGGCGGAACTACCGCTACGCGCGGCCCGCAAAGGCCGGTCCAGCGAGGTTCAAGGTGAAGATACCCGCGACCGGTAATTACACGGTATACGCTCGCTGGCCGGCGAACGGCGGCTACAACGCGGCCACGGCGTTCGGGGTGCGGACGACCTCGGGCCTTAAGTGGAAGCGGGTAAACCAGCAGCGCAACGGCGGGCGGTGGGTCAGACTCGGCACGTACCGGATGCAAGCCGGCGACCGCCACGCGGTGCTGGTATCCCGGTACGCGAAGGGCAACAAGTACGTCATCGCCGACGCGGTAAAGGTGGTCCGGGGTGGGGCGTCTCCGGGGACTGCCCGCCGCCCGGTCCCGAAGCGGGCGACCGGTGGGGACGTGGTGCGGGAGGCAAAGACCTGGCTCGGGGTACCGTACCGCTACGGCGGGGCGTCGCGTTCGGGGGTGGATTGCTCGGGGCTGACCTCTCAGGTGTACGCGAAGCTCGGGGTGCGGTTGCCGCGGACGGCGGCGGAGCAGGCCCGGAGGGGCACGGCGGTAAAGAATCCGGCGCCGGGCAACCTGACCTTCAGCAACTACGGCGGTGGACGGTCGGTCTCGCACGTCGGCATTGCGGTTGGAAACGGGAGGATGATCAACGCCCCCTACCCCGGCACCGTGGTCCGCTACGACCCGATCCCCCCGAAGTACAAGCTCGGGCACAAGCGCATAGTACCGAACCGCTAGCTTCCATCGTCTTGTACGCCGTCCGGCGGGGCTTGCCGGGACACGAGCGCCACTACTTCGGCTTTGATGGTGGCTCCCCGTCCCCGGCGGATCCCGTGCCGGACCACGGAGATGCGGTGGTTTCCGTCCTCGACGAAGTAGCCGCCGCCAACCTTGTAGAGGCTCACCGGTGGTAGCTCCACGCCGCCGCGGGCGGCCCGGTAGATCTTCTTCCAGCGCTCCTCGAGACCAGGCTTGCGGGGGAGGAAGTTGCGGTCGAAGTCCCGGTGTCGGGCCACGCTGCCGACTATCTCGGAGATAGGAACTTCCATCCGGCCGAGATAAACTTGACCCGCCGGTCCAAATTCACTCTTCGCCGCCTCAAAAGAGTGCAGCCGGTTGGACTCTGAATTCCGGCGGAGCCGGGCTAGAAGGTCTCTCACAAGTGCCTTGCGGCGGGCGCTCGTAAAGCTTTGTTCAGCCGGGTCCGCTATATCGCCGCTGGTGTAGAAGTCTCCTATTCCCAGCCTAGACCTCCAGGATTCGGTGCCGGTAGACGTTTAGGACCCGGGTATCGCCCCGGTAGACTCTGTGGCCCCGCTCCGGTTTGTACAGGTGTACGTGGCCGTGCAACCAGAACTCGGGCTCGTAGCGGTCTATGAGCGGTAGAAATGCCTTGTAACCCCTGTGCGCCGGGTCCTCCCTATCCCCGAGGCCGAGCGGCGGCGCGTGACTAACGAAAATCCGCGGCGTCTCCCCGCCACGGAGCTTTCTCCAGGCGATCTTGCGCGCCAGGGAGCGGCTCCGACGGCGCATCTGCCTCTCGGTGTACTGGTTCGGCCCCCCCGAGTACCAGTTGCAGCCCGAGAGCCCGGCTATCGTCACACCCCCGACCTCTTCTACTCGGCCGTCGAGCGGTGTGCAGCCTCCGGGACGTTTACCGCTATCCTCCTCCGGATCGTGGTTGCCCCGGACGTAGAGTACGGGCACGTTCAGAAAGGTGACGAGGTACTCCAGGTACTCGAAAGGCAGGTCTCCGCAGGAGACTACGGCCTCGACCCCGGCCGCGTACGCCTCCAGCCCCCGGCTGTGGAGGACCGGGTCCGTCCGGTCGCTGACGGCCAGCAGCTTCATGAATCTCCGGAGCCGGGCTTGCGGAGCGTTATAAGGTGGAAGAAGTCTCCGGGAGCCACCCTTTTGTAGTCCTCGATCCGCAGTTGCGGAGCACCGGTGTGTATCTCCGAAAAGCGGTGGTCAAAGCGCATGGCTACGTGTCCGAGCGCGGCGCTCGCCGCCCGCGCCAGGGTCGGACGGGGTTTGTCCTCGGGCCAGAACCTGTCCGCTATGACGAGCCGGCCGCCGGGCCGGGTGACGCGGGTGGCTTCGGCGAGCACCCGCGACCCGTCCGGGACGACCGTCACTATCAGGGGCAGGTAAACCGCATCGAAGCTTTCGTCGGGCAGGTCTAGCGCCGTGGCGTCCATCTCCCAGAGTTCCAGGTCGTGCATACCGAGCTCGGAGCGCCGCCGCCGGGCGCCTTCCAGCATACCGGCGCTTAGGTCCACCCCGAGCCCCCGGACCCACGCTGGCAGGTAGGATAGTTCCATCCCGGTTCCGATGCCGACTATGAGCAGCCGCTCGTCCCTGTCCAGGTCGAGTGTCTCAGCGGCTTGCCGGCGGACCTCCCGGGACCAGAAACCCAGAGTCGTGTCGTAGAGACCGCCTATGTGGTCGTAGACCCGGATGTTGGAAAAAAGTCGCACGCTCATAAGCCTCCTTAGATCTTACCTGACCTTCTACCAGGCTACCGAAGATTACCCGCCCGGGCCGCTGGGTAGTAGACCTTGCACCGATAAAGTTTTTTAGAGGAGGAGAGAATATGGCCGGCCCGGAAACCCCGAAGATCATGGTAGACGTCGTTATCCCGGACGAGGACGGGCGGGTGCTCCTGATCCGTCGCGGCAGCGACCCCTACAAGGGTATGTGGGCTCTGCCGGGAGGGTTTATGGAGGTTGGGGAAACGGCAGAAGACGCGGCCGTCCGGGAAGCCGGGGAAGAGACTAGCCTCTCCGTCGAACTCGTGCGCCTCGTCGGCGTCTACTCGGACCCGGATCGCGACCCCCGGGGGCACAATGTGAGCGTGGCGTTTCTCGCCCGCGCCGAAGGTGAACCGTCCGCGGCCACCGACGCTGATGAAGTCTCGATGCTCGACCCCGGTGCCACGGAACTCGCTTTCGACCACCAAAAGATAATCTCCGACGCCCTCTAGTCTCTTTTAAGTCCCGGCGCTCTGTACAAAGATGGACCGCGCCAGAGGATCCCCGAGGGAGAAGAGGCGGCCATCACCGTCCTCGACCGCAACCACGCCGTCGAGCGTCCGCACCTCCCGGACCCTCAGCGTCTTTCCGGGTATCAGCCCCCGCTCTCCGAGGTACTCCAGCACGGGGGCCTCCTGGTGGTCCACGCGGGAGATCCTCACTTCCTCGCCGGCCACCGAGTCACTCAAGGTCCGGGCCTCCTCGGTTGCGAGCGTCCCGTCGGCCTCCGGGATAGGGTCGCCGTGAGGATCGTGACCCGGATGGCCGAGAAGCGAGGCTAGCCGTTCGGTAAACTCGTCGGAGACGGCGTGTTCGAGCCGCTCGGCCTCCTCGTGGACGTCCTGCCAGGAGTACTCCAGATGCTCCAGCAAGAACGTCTCGATCAGGCGGTGCCGCCGTACCAGCCGTAGCGCCTCGGCCCGGCCCCGGTCCGTCAACGCCGCCCCGCGATACCGCTCGTACCGTGCGAGGTCCATCTCCTGCAACCGCTTTAGCATACTCGTCACCGATGCCGGAGACACGGATAACCGGCCCGCGACCTCACTGGTCGACGCCGCACCCGCCTCGCCGGCCAACTCCCACACCGCTTTCAAATAATCACCCACCGAAGCAGACGGCCGCTCGGTCACCCCAGTCTCGACCACCGGCTCCACCCCCGAAAGGTCCTTTTTAACCACCGCTCGACTATACCAGAGTTTGACTTTTAAGTCCTACATATTGTAGATTTAGGTAAAGCAAAACTACCTTGGAGGCAAGCATGATTTCCAAGGCGGAGAGGGTCTGGTTGTGGTAGAAGTTTTCTTGGGGTTGCCGCCGGTCTTGCAGGCGTTGGTGGCTACGTTGTTCACGTGGGGCATGACGGCGCTCGGGGCGGCGTTGGTGTTTGGCACGAAGAACGTGCCGCGCAAGTTGTTGGACGCGATGCTGGGGTTTGCCGGGGGGGTAATGATCGCGGCGAGTTACTGGTCGCTCCTGGCTCCGGCTATAGAGCTTTCCGAGGGGAAGGCGTTACCGGTGTGGGTGCCGCCGGTGATCGGGTTCCTGGCCGGGGGCGTGTTCTTGCGGCTACTGGACTACGTGCTGCCGCACTTGCATCCGGGGCTGTCGATGTCCGAAGCCGAGGGGGTGCCGACCAGTTGGCGGCGGAGCGTACTGCTCATCTCGGCAATCACGCTGCACAATATACCGGAGGGTCTGGCTATCGGGGTCGCCTTCGGGGCTGTAGGGATAGGACTGGGAGCCGGGGTACCGGCGGCTTCTCTGGGAGGGGCGGTGGCGCTGGCTATCGGCATCGGGTTGCAGAACTTCCCCGAGGGCACGGCAGTCTCGATGCCGCTGCGGCGTGAGGGGATGTCGCGGGGCAAGAGCTTCTTCTACGGCCAGCTCTCGGCGGTGGTCGAGCCCGCTGCGGCGGTAGTTGGGGCGGCTGCGGTGGTGGTAGCCCAGCCTATACTGCCCTACGCGCTGGCGTTTGCGGCTGGGGCCATGATCTTCGTGGTCGCCGAGGAGCTTATACCGGAGGCCAAGCGTGGCAGCCCGGACATAGCGGCCCTTTCCTTGATGGTAGGTTTCGCCGTTATGATGACCCTCGACGTGGCGCTCGGGTAGGGAGGTATCGCGTGGCCGGCCGCACGATAGACGGCGTGGAGATCGAGTGTGTGAGGGGAGACGTAGCTTCCCAGCCGGATGTCGCGGCGGTCGTAAACGCGGCGAACGCCGAGCTAATGCCGGGCGGCGGGGTGGCGGGAGCTATTCACCGGGCCGCTGGTCCCGGACTTGCGGAGGAGTGCCGCCCGCTCGCCCCGATACGTCCTGGGGAAGCTGTAATTACCGGCGCTCACGACCTCCCGAACGGGTATGTGATCCACGCCCTCGGTCCGGTCTATGGCTCGGACCACCCGGAAGCCGAACTACTCGCCCGCTGCTACGAGAACTCCCTGGCCCTCGCCGACGAGCGCGGCATTGACTCGGTCGCCTTCCCGGCGCTCTCGACCGGCGCTTTTGGCTACCCACTGCAAGAGGCCGCCGGTATAGCCCTGCGCGCCGTGGCGGACGCCGCTGCCGGGCTAAAAAGCGTGCGCCGCGTCCGGTTCGTGCTTTTCAGCGACCGCGAGCTGGTAGCTCACGAGTCCGCGCTCTCGGAGTTGGCCGGATAACTTCCCGTAACGGAGGTACGCGCCGGTCTCCGGTGCGTCCCCCATCCGCCCTTCTCCTCTCGACCGTGAGGCGGCATCCAACGAAAGACACGTTTTCGCGGCGGGAGGCGTATCTCCGGTCGTGTCCTGGATGAAAGCTATTGTAAGACAGCACACAGCGGTCCCGGGACGGGTAAAAGTGGAGTCTGTTAGACTCTCCGCTAATAATGCGCGCAGGCGCTGAGGGACTCCCTTTGGAGCGTTCCGCGGGAGTTCAAAAGGGATAGGAAAGGTTAAAGGTAAATAATGGACGTCGCTGTTCGCAAGAGAACCCTCGAACGATTCGGGCTCTCGCATATCGGGGCCGTACACGAGAATTTACCACCGGCCCGGCTGGCCGAGGCGGCCGTCAGGCGGCGGGAGGGTATGCTTACCGGGAGTGGCGCGCTCGTCGCCAAGACCGGCAAGCGCACCGGTCGTTCGCCAAAAGACCGGTTTATCATCGAGAACGACGCGACCCGCGATACGGTAGCGTGGGGGGCCGTCAACCAGCCGTTTTCGCCGGAAACTTTCGAGTCGCTGTTGAACAAAGCTACCGCTTACCTGGAGAACCTCGACGAGCTCTACGTCGTGGACGCCTTTGCCGGGGCCGACCCGCGCTACCGGCTGAACGTGCAGGTCGTGGCCGAGTATGCCTGGCACGCGCTCTTTGCCCAGCAGCTCTTCCGGCGTCCCGACCGTGAAGAACTGGATGACTTTACGCCCGAGTGGACCGTTATAGCGGTGCCGGGTTTTCTCACCGACCCGGAGGAAGACGGCACAAACTCCGAGACGTTTGTCGGCATCGACTTTGAGCGCAAGGTCGTGCTCGCCTGCGGCACGGCGTATGCCGGGGAGATCAAGAAGTCTATCTTTACCGTCTTGAACTTCGTCCTGCCGACCGAGTACGACGTCCTGCCGATGCACTGCTCGGCAAACGCCGGAGGTGGCGCTAGCGAAGCTGACGACCCGGACGTGGCGCTGTTCTTCGGCCTTTCGGGTACCGGCAAGACCACGCTCTCGGCCGATCCCGAGCGGCGGCTGATCGGGGACGACGAGCATGGCTGGTCCGATGAGGGCGTCTTTAACTTCGAGGGCGGTTGTTACGCAAAGACCATAGACCTCTCTGAAGAGAAGGAACCGCAGATCTACCACGCCATCCGTTTTGGGGCGGTCCTGGAGAACGTCGGCATCGACCGCAAGAGCCGCGAGGAAGACTATACGGACCGCGCGATCACGGAGAATACCCGGGTAGCTTATCCGCTGGAGTACATAGAGAACCATGTCCCCTCCGGCCAGGGCGGGCACCCGGAAGCCGTCCTGTTCCTCTCTGCCGACGCCTTCGGGGTGCTCCCGCCGGTGAGCGCCCTCACCCCCGAGCAAGCCGCCTACTACTTCCTCTCCGGTTACACGGCCAAGCTCGCCGGTACCGAGGCCGACATGGAGAACGACGTCGAGGCGACGTTCTCGACCTGCTTCGGCGCGCCGTTTCTGCCGCTGCCGGCGACGACCTACGCGACGATGCTCTCCGAGCGGGTGCGCCGCCACGACACGAAGTGCTACCTGGTAAACACCGGCTGGTCCGGCGGTCCCTACGGCGTCGGGAGCCGCGTGGACATAAGCGCCACCCGCGAGATGGTCCGGGCCGCCATAGACGGTCGCCTAGACGAGGCCGAGACCACGAAAGACCCCGTTTTCGGCTTGAACATTCCCAAAGAAGTCTCCGGGGTGCCGTCGGGTATCCTGAACCCCCGTGATACCTGGGACGACAAAGAAGCCTACGACCGGCAGGCCAGAGACCTCGCCGCCCGCTTCAAGGAGAACTTTACCAAGTTCGAGTCCGAGGTAGACCGGGAAATCCTGGAGGCTGGACCGGAGGGCTAGATCTCTTCCGGAGGTCAGGCGTTGTCCGGGCGTAAACAACTCCACAACGGGGTCGTTTACGTCCGGATCATGTCGGGTATCTCTAGAAGCGCTCCGCGACGTCCGCGAAGGGTGCCGAGAGGAGCGGTGTAGAGGACGATCTTAGATAGGAGACTCATGTTCCTGCGAGTAGACAAACTGCAGGTCGAGATGGATATGCCGAAGCAGCCGGACCCCAACGCTGCTGCGGCGGTACAGGAGCTTATGGGCGGACGTTTCGGCGAGATGTCGACGCTCAACAATTATCTGTTCCAGTCGTTCAACATGCGGGGCCGCAAGAAGATCAAACCGTTCTACGACCTGGTCGCGAACATCGCCACCGAGGAGTTCGGCCACGTCGAGCTGGTGGCGGCCACGATCAACGGTATGCTGACCGGCGCCGACGGCGACGGAGAGAACGACGGTTCAGTAGACCCGACGGCGATGCCGCTCGCCGGGCTTCACAACAGCCGCAACACCCACCACTTTATCGTCAACGGCGCGTCGGCGCTGGCGGCGAACTCGATGGGCCAGCCCTGGCAGGGTGACTACGTCTTTAACTCCAACGACCTGGTACTAGACCTCCTGCACAACTTCTTTTTGGAGAGCGGGGCGCGGCTGCACAAGATCCGGGTCTACCAGATGACCGACCACCCGATAGCCCGGCAGATGCTCGGCTACCTCCTGGTCCGGGGCGGCGTCCACCAGGTCGCCTACGCCAAGGCGCTCGAGAAGCTGACCGGCGCGGAAGTTACCAAGATGCTCAACATCCCGAACGTGCCGAACTCTAAGTTCCCCGAGACCCAGCCGTTCGAGAAGCAGGGCAACCACCGGACGCTCTACCGCTTTAGCCCGGACGACTTCCAGGACGTCGGCCAGGTCTGGAACGGCCCGCACCCGGACGACGGCGAGGAAGTACAGGTCGTCGACGGCCTGCCGGAAGGCGGCCAGACCGCGGACCCGCCGGAGGCCCCGGGCGAGTACGCCCCCGGCTACGATCCGGGCGAGTTGCAGGATATCGTCGACAGCATGATGCGCAAGTCCTAAAGCGCTACAGCAGGAAACATACCGGTGCGGTGGTCGAGTAACGGACCGCCGCACCGGTTTTGTTGAAAACTTTTCTATAAGTGTTTAAACACTTAATCGTCCGGGTACTCATATAGCCCTGGAGGGGTCTTGATCCCGTGCTACAGTGCCCGGGTCTGGACGAGGCTCTGTTACCATGACGGCGGACAGGTAGAAGGTTATCGAGGAGTAGATCGTGTCTGAAGACAAGAGCGTAAAGAAAGTAGACTCGAATCAGTCCCCGGTCGGGGAGATGGGCCAGACTTATCTGGCGTCCGGTAAAGCGGTCTCGATGCGGCTCTGGGACCGAGAGGAGCCGAGCGAACCGAAGCCCGAAGCTCGGCGGGAGTACGAGACCGTAGGCTACGTTATAGACGGCCGCGCGGAACTCCACCTCGAAGGGCAGATGGTCGTCCTGGAGAAGGGTGACTCCTGGACGGTCCCGAAAGGCGCATCCCACACCTACAACATCGTGGAGACCTTTACCGCCGTGGAAGCCACAAGCCCGCCCGCCGAGGTGCATAACCGCGACAACGCCTAGCAGGACTGGCACAAATACATGGGTGAATTAGATATGTCTTCACCTACCTTGTTCCGGAACGGTGCGCGGAAAACTCGGATCCTGCTTCCAAGACTCGAAAATCCACTCGCTTTTAACCGGTTTACGATTCAAATATACGCGTGAAACTACCTGTTAGAGAGAAGGTCATCTTCGCCGTCTTGAGCGGGGTCTGCGGGCTGTCCTTTGGGGCGCTGGTCCTGCGTCGGGTCCGCCGGGGCGCGGCGGAGGGCTCGCTACCCGTCTCGGAGCGGCTCTTGCGGACGGTGGTCGAGCGTTCCCCCAGAGGCGTGTGCTTTTTTACCCCGGACGGAGAAATGCTCCTCAGTAATCGGGTCTGGCGGGAAGGCTTCGGTTTCGGAGGACCTTCTGGAGCCGCCAACGTCTTTGAGGACGGCCGGCTGGCCGCCGCCGGGGTCACGGGTTACGCGAGAAAGAGTGTTGACGACGGGGTCACGGTAGAGACGCCGGCTCTGAGGTACGACCCGGAGCGTTGGCTGGAAGCGGTCGTCTACCCGATTACGGACGCTTCCGGGGCCGTGGTTGAGGTGGCGGCGGTGGTCGACGACGTGACGGAGCGCGAACGGTCGGCGGAAGAACTGGAGCGGAGCGAGGACCGGTTCCGCTCGATGGTCCAGAACGCCCCGGACATAATCGCCGTGTTGGGCGAAGATGGGTCTGTCCGGTATGTGAGCCCGGCGGTCCGGCAGCTACTCGGCTACGACGCCGGGGACTTCGTGGGACAAGACGCTTTCTCGCTCGTTCACCCGGATGACGCTCCTGTAGTGCGGGAGGCTTTCGAGGAGGTTCTAGTTTCCAGTGGCCCGCGGTCACCAATAGAGTTCAGGTTCTGGCACGCGGACGGTTCCTGGCGTCACCTGGAGATCCGTAGCAGCCGGCTCGGGGACCGGAGCGGAGGCCGGGAGTTGCTCGTCAACGTCCGGGACGTTACCGGGCGCAGGAGCGACGAGAACGAACTGCGGCTGGGCCGCCAGGCTATCGCCGCGAGCTCCAACGGTATAGTCATCACCGACGCGCGGGAGTCGGACGGCCGGATCCTCTACTACAACCCGGCCATGGAGCAGATTACCGGTTATGAGGCCGGGGAGGCTATCGACCGGGACGCCGGTTTTCTGGTGGGTCCGGACCCGGATGAGCCGGAGGTTCGGCGGCTGTACCGGGCGCTGCGGGCGGGTGAGGAGTTCTCCGGGGTCCTGAGAAACCGCCGCAAGGACGGCGACCTGTTCTGGAGCGAGATGTACGTCTCGCCCGTACACGATGAAAGAGGACGTCTAACGAACTACGTCTGGATCCTGAACGACGTCAGCGACCGAAAGGCGCTGGAGAGCGAGCTTACCCACCGCGCTTTCCACGACTCCCTGACCGGGCTCGCTAACCGGGCGCTTTTCAAAGATCATCTCCGGCAGGCGCTGGAGCGTGTCCGGCGCAGTGACTCGGGCATCGCGGTACTGTTTATGGACCTCGACAACTTCAAGCAGGTCAACGACTCGATGGGTCACGAGGTCGGGGACCGGCTGCTCGTTGAGGCGGGCCACCGTATCAGGGTTTGTATCCGGCCGTCAGACACCGCCGCCCGCATCGGTGGGGACGAGTTCGCCGTGCTGCTGGAAGGTATCTGCGGCACGGAAGACGCCGTTCGGGTTGCGCAGCGGATCATCACTTCCCTGGAAGCCCCGTTTGAACTCTCCGGCCAGGAATTCAGCGCCCGGACCAGCATCGGTATATCCATGACCCCGATAGGCGGAGACTCCGTGAGGAGTGAGGACCTCCTGCGGGATGCGGACGCGGCGATGTATGAGGCAAAGCGGCGCGGCGGAGGCGGCTACGAGGTGTTCAAGGCTGGCATGGGGCCACAGGTCTCCGGGGAGGTCCGTCGGGGTCTGGAAAACTCCCTCCGGCGGGCCGCGGACTCTCCGGCGGAGGAGTTCCGGCTCCGCTACCAGCCAAAGGCGCTCGTCGGGGAAGGCCGGACTCTAGGGTTCGAGGTTCTTTTGCGCTGGGAGAGCCCGGAGCACGGTACCCTGAGCCCCCAGGACTTTATGCCGCTGGCCGAAGAGACCGGTCTTATGGTGCCTATCGGGCAGTGGGTCTTTGAGGAAGCCTGTCGGCAAGCCAGGGTATGGCGGGACCGGTACGGGGACGCCGCCCCACCGGTGTGGGTAAACCTCTCGGCCCGGCAGTTCCGCTACCCGGACCTTACGGGCCAGATCTCGTCGGCCATCGAAGAGACCGGGCTCGGGCAGGGGGCCCTGGGGCTGGAGATACCGGAGAGGGTGCTCACGGAGGGCGGCAGTTCTACCATCCCCAAACTCCGGGAACTAAAGTCCCTCGGCGTGCGGCTCGCCGTGGACGGGTTCGGCACCGGGTACGCTTCGCTATCCTACCTCAGCCGGCTCCCCGTCGAATCGCTGAACATAGACCGCTCGTTCGTTTTCGGTATTACAAAGAGCCCCGAGAGCGCGGTGCTGGTCTCGGCGATGGTCGGTCTCGGCCGGGCACTCGGCTTAAAGGTCATCGCCCAGGGTGTCGAGAGCGACGACCAACTCGCCCGCCTCGAAGAGATGGAGTGCGAGGGAATACAAGGCTACTGGATATCTTACCCGCTGCCCCCCCTTGACGCCTCGGCGTTTCTCCAGGAGCACCTATAGCTCCGAGCTTGTCAGCACTTCAGCTTGGCAGCTTTTTGTTTTTGCTGACCGGCTGACAAGCTCTAAAAGGCTTACTGGAAGAGTCCACCGACGGTGTAGGTGACCCTGTTCCACAGCGAGGCTTCGTCATACCCCGACTGGGCGACGAGTGGGCTCCGGCCGACGCTGCGCCCGTCGACGAGGACCTCGACGGTCCCCATCTCGTCGCCTTTGGAAGCCTGGTCCGGCGGTTCGGGGGTATTTACCCGGCGCTCGACTTTGGCGGACTCACCGGCGAGGCCGGTCACCTCTTCCGTGGCGGCCAGCTTCACGGTCTCGTCCCGGCGGTAGGGGAGCTGCATATCCTCGTAGGACTTTCCTTTCTCTACCAGGGGCCGCTGCTCGTAGCGGTCAAAGGCGTAATCCAGGAGTGCCGCGGATGCGGAAAAGCGGTCCGGGGCGTTCAGGACAACGGCGATGTACGACTCATTGCCCTCTTTTGCGGAGGAGATCAAACTCGGTCCGGCCTCCTGGGTAGTACCGGTCTTTACGCCGGTGGCCGGCGGGTAGAGGGCCAGCAACTCGTTGGTCGTCAGAAGGCGTATTTCCCGGTCCTGGGTGGTAATGGTGGTCTGCTGGGTATCGACCGTTTCGGCGAAAAACGGGTTCTGTAGACCGGCCTGGGCCATCTTTGCCAGGTCGCGGGCACTGGAGTAGTGCTCGGGGGCGTCGATACCGGTCGGGTTCTCGAAGTTGGTGTTTTCGAGGCCCATAGCGTCGGCTTTCTCGTTCATCATGTTGACAAAGCGGTCTACGCTGCCGGCGGTCTGTGCTTCTGCCAGGGCGTACACCGCGTCGATACCGGAGGGGATGAGGGTCGCCTGAATAAGCTCCCTTATGCTGACCTGATCCCCTGGATAGAGCCCGACATTACTGTACGGCGGCTTGGCATACGAGGCGGCGTTTAGAGAAACGGTCACCTCGCGGTCGAGGTCGTCCGCGTTTTCCAGGGCGACGAGCGCGGTCATAACCTTTGTCATGGACGCCGTCGGTAACTGCTCATCCGGGTTGCTGCCCGCCAGGTAACGCCCGGTCTTTACGTCCATGAGCGCCCAGGCCGCAGCGTCTACCTCCGGCGGCTCCGGAGCCTCACTGTTAGTTTCCCCAATATCCTCCTGCTGGGCCAGAGCCGGAACCCCGGCCGTCCCGACAGCCAGGACGAAGACAAACAATATCATTACCGCTAAAAGCTTTGCCGGTCTAAACAGATAAAGCTTCACTCGCACGCACCACTCCTATCTGCCCCTCCAGATCGGGTAATAGTTGCAACCTGTATTTTGACGTAACTACGGGCGGATGTATACCTCTCATCATAAATCTTCGTCAGAAAATGCTCGATACTCCGTAGATAGCCTGATGGTCTCCGGTGGAAACCGTTACGCGGCGAACTGTGACTCGTAGAGGCGGCGGTAGGCGGAAGGCCGGGAGAGCAGATCGTCGTGGGAGCCCTGCTCGACCACGCCGCCACTCCCGACGACGAGTATCCGGTCGGCGCGGCGGATGGTCGAGAGCCGGTGCGCGATGATCACCGAGGTACGCCCTTTTACCAGGTTCTCCAGGGCGGCTTCTATCCGGGCTTCCGTTGCGAGGTCCACGCTGCTCGTGGCCTCGTCGAGCACCAGGATGCGCGGCTCGGCCAATAGCGCCCGCGCAAAGGCGACGAGTTGGCGCTCGCCGACCGATAGCCGCCCGCCCCGCTCCCGGACCTGCGTGTCGTACCCTTCCGGGAAGCGCCGGATAAAGTCGTCGGCCCCAACGACCTTCGCGGCGGCGACTATCTCCTCGTCGGTGGCGTCCGGGCGGCCGTAGCGGATGTTCTCTTTTATGGTGCCGGTAAACAGGAACGTGTCCTGGAGGACGACGCCCATGTGGGAGCGCAGGGAGGAGCCCCGGATGCCGTGGAGGTCCGCACCGTCGATGCGTACCGCGCCCTCCGTCGGGTCGTAGAGGCGGGAGAGGAGCTTTACGATGGTGCTCTTGCCGGCTCCGGTCTCCCCGACGATGGCTAAAGTTTCGCCGGGCTTTATGTGGAAGCTGACATCTTCCAAGATCCTGTCCTCGCCCTCTTTGTCGTAGGCGAAGCCGACGCGGTCGAACTCGACGTCGCCCCGGATGCCGGAGAGTGCGCGGGCGTCTGGGGAGTCGGCAGTGTCGGGCTCGGTGTCGAGGACGGAGAAGACTTTTTCCAGGGAGGCCAGGGTACTCTGGAGGTCGGAGTAGAGCTGGCTGAGCTGTTGGATAGGCTGGAAGAACATGTTGATCAGGCCGACGAACGCTACCAGATCTCCGACAGACATCGCGTTGTTCAAGACCCGGCTGCCGCCATAGACCAGCACTATCCCGAGGCCGGCCGCCCCCAGGAACTCGACACCCGGGAAGTATACGGCGGATAGCACGGTGGAGCGGCGGTTTACCTGGCGGTAGGTCTCGTTGCGCCCGTCGAACTCCTCGAAGGAACGTCCCTCGCGGTTGAACGCCTGCACGACCCGCATGCCGGAGACGCTCTCCTGGAGGTAGGAGGCGACCTCTGCTATGGCTTCGCGGGCGCGGCGGAAAGCTTTCATGCTCTCGTTGCGGTAGATGATCGTCCCGAAGACCATTATGGGGAGGATGGTCGAGACCGCGAGCGCCAGCCGCCAGTCGAGGATGAAGATGGCTATGAGGACGCCTACGAGGGTGAGGCCGTTTTTGAAGAGGTTCTGGACACCGTCGTTCAAGAGGTTGGTAAAGTTCTCGATGTCGTTGGTGAGTCGGGAGATGATCCAGCCGGCCTTCTGCTCGGAGTAGAACTGTAGGGACAGCGACTGCAAGTGCCCGAAGAGCGCGTTCCGGAGGTTTAATATTATGTGCTGGCCGATCCAGCCCATCCCGAAGGTCTGCAAGTACCCGAGCACCCAGGTCCCGACGTTGACGAGCACGTACAACCCGGCGGCCAGGTATATGACGTTCAGGTTCCCCGGTGTAACCCCGCTGTCTATGGCGTACTTGAAGATCAGGGGCTCCGCGATGCCGAGGCCCGTAGCCAGCGTTATAACGAGCAGCAGTAGAGCGAACCGCGCTTTATAAGCCGCCCCGAACGACATGAGCCGCAGGAGCGGGAACTTCTCCAGGTAGCTCTTTACGCCCCTCACGCCGACACCTGCTCTCGGGTATCTCCGGGACCGTACATCCCGGCGTAGAAGCCGCCGCGGGAGATAAGCTCCTCGTGGGTTCCGGTCTCGACCACGCGGCCGCCATCGAGGACGACTATCCGGTCGGCTAGCAGGATCGTGGAGAGCCGGTGGGCCACGATAAACGTCGTCCGGCGGACGCTGTCGCGGTCGTTGGCGCTTAACGTCTCGCGCAGGGCTTCCTGGATGTGTTTTTCGGTCTCGGCGTCCACGCTGGAGGTGGCGTCGTCGAGGATGAGGATCTTCGGGTCTTTGACGAGGGCGCGGGCGATAGCCAGGCGTTGTTTCTGGCCGCCGGAGAGCGTTATGCCCCACTCGCCGACCGCCGTATCGTAGCCTTCGGGGAAAGAGGAGATCTGGTCGTGTATACCGGCTATCCCGGCGGCCCGCCGGATCTCCTCCTCCGAAGCGTCCACGTTGCCGAACGCGATGTTCTCCCGCACGGTGGCCGAGAACAGGAACGTCTCCTGCGGAACCACCCCGACATTCCGCCGCAACCCCGCGAGGTCCAACTCCCTCACGTCTACGCCGCCTACCCTCACGGAGCCTTCCGTCGCGTCGTAGAAGCGCGGGACGAGCGAGAGCATCGTGGACTTCCCGGAGCCCGTAGCCCCGACGACCGCGACCACCTCCCCCGGCTCTACGCGCAGGTCTACTTTCTCCAAGACCGGCTCGCCGCCGCCGTAGTAGAAAGAGGCGTCCTCGAACTCGACCCCGATGCCTGCGGAACCCCTGCTGGGAAACGGCTCCGCTTTCTCGGGGGAGTAGAGGTCTGGGTCGGTGTCTAGGATCTCGTAGACCCGTTCGCTGGCGGCGAGTGCTCTCTGGGCCTGGTCTATAACGAGACCGAAGCCTTGCATCGGCCACACAAGTTGCATCAGGAACAGCTGGAAGGCTGTAAAAGATCCGATAGAGAAGTCTCCGCTAATAACGGCCTGTCCGCCGAAGAAGATCAAGAGCGCCACCGAGGCTGCCGGTAGAAAGCTCATCCCCGGTATGTAGAATGCCCGTAACCCCCGGGCGGCGAGGCTCCGTTCCAGGACTCCTTCAGACCTATCACCGAAACGGTCGGCTTCAAAAGGCTCGCGGGAGAAGCTTTTTACTACCCGGATGCCGGAGACGTTCTCCTGAACGATGGTCGTTACGTCGGCGAGCTTCTGCTGCACGGAGCGGAAGATTGGGTGTACCCGGCTGGCAAACCGCCAGGCCGCGAGCGCCAAAATCGGCATCGGGCTCAAGACTATGGCCGCCAGCGGGGCGTTCATGTAGAACATCACCGCCGCGACGACTACCAGCGTGAGGAGGCTTATAAACAACTGGAACATACCCCAGCCGACGAAAAACCGGATCACGCGCAGGTCGTTGGTCGCCCGCGAGACCAGCTCCCCGGTCGCGGACCTGTCATAGAAGCCGTGAGAGAGGTCGAGCATCTTCTGGAATAAGCTTTTTCGCATCCGGTACTCGACGACGTGCCCGAGGTAGTTGGTCGCATACCGCCGCCCGAAGGAGAACAGGAACCGCAGCACCGCGAGCCCGAGGATGCCCCCGACGAGCGGTAGCAACAGGGCCGGCGTCGCCGCGACGCCTTTCTCGCTCCCGAGCGCCTGGTCAATGGTGTACCCGACGAGAAACGGGATGCCGATGGTAGCCAACGTGAGGCCCACGGCGCACACGAGACCCGCGACGAGCAGCCACCGGCGGCCTCTGGTAAACGACATCAACCTGTAGAACGTACGCAAAAATCCGTCTTTCTTAAATTCCAGCTCGAGCTTAGACCTGTGCGGCGCGGTCCCGCCCGACCGCGCCGCGGAGTAAGTTTATACCGTTACTTATACGGTACAACCGTAAGAGGTGGCACAGGCGGCGCTCCACACCTGTTATAGCCTGCTTCCGTTGCAGTGAGGTACCGGCCGGGAGGTAAAAAGCTTTGGAGGTTCTGGTAACGGGGGCTACGGGATATGTTGGGTCGGCGGTTGCGGATGGCCTCCTGGCCGCCGGGTGGGAGGTCGCGGGCCTCGCCCGCTCCGAAAGCTCTGCGGAGAGGTTGAAAGAGCGCGGTATTACACCCCGGATGGGCGACATAAAAGACGGCGACAGCGTGGAGGCGGCGATAGGCGCGGGCGACACCCGCGCCGTGGTGCACGCGGCGACCACCCACGGTCCGGACGCCGAAGAGGGAGACCGGACGGTAGCCGGGGCTGTATTCCGGGCGCTCGGCGGGACGAACGCGGCTTTTATCTACACCAGCGGCTGCTGGGTAATGGGCGACACCCCGCGCAAAGGCCCGCCGGCCGACGAGGAGAGCCCGGTAGAGCCGGTCGAGATGCTGGCCTGGCGGCCGGCAGTCGAGAAAGACATCCTTCAGGGTGACAACGGCGTACGACCGGTCGTGGTCCGTCCGGCGCTGGTCTACGGTCGCGGCGGCGGCGTGATAGGCGAACTGGTGGATACCGCCCGGGAGCGCGGGGCTGCCCGTGTCGTACAAAAACCGGGCCTCGCGCCGGGCGAAAACCACTGGACCCTCGTACACCTCGACGACCTCGGCCGGTTCTACGCCCGGATACTGGAAGAAATGCTCGTGCCGAAAGCGGGTACCGTACCGGGCGGGACGCTCTTGATCTCCGCCACCACCGAACCCATCCCCGTCCGCCACATAGCCGAAGCCGCGGGCCGCGCCGCCGGAGCCGACGGCGACATAGAACCCTGGCCCTTCGAGACAGCCCGCCAAGAACTCGGCCCCTACGCCGACGCCCTCGCCCTCGACCAGCGCCTCTCCGCCGCCAAAGCCCGCCGCCTCCTCGACTGGACCCCGCAAGCCCCCTCCGTCTTTGAGGAACTCGAAACCGGCTCCTACGCGCCCCGAAACCCATAGAACAACTAACACAACCATATAACTAGATTATTGGTTGAAAGCTGCCGGTGCGGGGGTATACTGGCCTCTATGGACACGGTACGGGCGGCAACGGCAATGGACGCACTCGGGGCTCCGGTGAGGTTGGAGATCTACCGTCTGCTAGTCCGTGCCGGGCAAGACGGCATGACCATCGGCCGTATCCAGCAGAGGACCGGCATCCCGCGCTCCACGCTCTCCCACCACCTGCACCGTTTAATCTCTAGCGGCCTCGTCTCCTCCGAGAAGATCGGCACGAGCCTCGTCTGCCGCGCCGACTACACCGTAATGGACAACCTCCTCGGCTACCTCTCGGACGAGTGCTGCGCCGAGGAGACTATCGGACAAGAGGGGAGCGTGGCCTAGAAAGACGACTCAGAGTAGAAGCAAAAAAATTTTACTGGCGTATAACTATTTTGCTAGTTATATAGTTAAAAGCAGGTTGAAAGAAGGAGATGGAGAATGGGTTGCATGTACTGCGGTGCGGGGCTGGTCGAGGGACCGACGCTTGCGGAGCTGGTGAACCGGGACTTCGGCCGCGCCCGGCGGCGGCAGTGGTTCGGGTGGCTGGTAGACCGTCTGAGAGGCGACGGGACTACCGGCCGGCTCGCCTGCTTTTCTGAGGAGCGGGATCTGAGGACGGTGGTGGGCCGCGGGTCGCCTGACGTACGGACCGTGAAGCTGGCGGAGGTCGAGGGTAGCGTGGGGCGCTGCCGAGACTTCGACCGGGGCTTTATGCCAGTATGTTCATGCCTGGGCGAGCGGTGGAGGCGGATAGACGGGGCTTTCCGGGGCGGGAGACCGCTGCCGCCGGTAAAGCTCTACAAGCTCGGCGGGCGATACTTCGTCGTGGACGGCCACCACCGCGTCTCGGTCGCTGTCTACCGGGGCCTCCCGGCGATAGAGGCCGAGGTAACGGAGTTGCTGGAGGAGCCGGGTAGATGTTAGCCGGGTTGCGGGCTCTGTCCGACCGGGTTGTGCTGGTTACGCTGGCGGTCTTTGCGGCGCTTGCGGTGCTCGTCCCGGACCAGGCGTTGGAGAGCTTGTGGTTTACGCTGCGGAGCCTGTGGGGGATAGCGGGGTTCCTGCTCATCTCGGTACTGTTCGCCGCTTACGCGCGGGCGAGTGCTGCGGACCAGCTAACGGCGAAGGTATTCGCCGCGGGAGGAGTGGCCGCGGTGGTTCTCGCCGCCTCGGCGTTCGGGGTACTCTCGCCGTTCTGCTCGTGCGGGGTTATACCGCTGGTCGCAGCGCTCCTCGGGGCCGGCGCGCCGCTCTCGGCGGTGATGGCTTTCTGGATGGCCTCGCCGCTCATGGACCCGGAGATGTTCGTGCTCACGGCGGCAAACCTCGGGACGGAGTTCGCGGTGGCGAGGCTGGTCGCGGCCTTCGGGATGGGACTCTTTGCCGGCTACGCGACCTGGGCCTTGCAGCGCCGGGGCTTCTTCGGAGAGCCTTTAAAAAAGCAGCCCACCGGCAAGGTCAAGTCCGTCAACGACCCGGACGAGGTGGTCTGGGCCTTCTGGCGGGAGCCGGAGCGCAGGGCCACGTTCGACCGTCAGTTCCGGCGGACCGGGCTCTTCCTGGCGAAGTGGCTCGCGCTCGCCTTCTTGCTCGAAAGCTTGATGCTCGCCTACGTCCCGGCGGAGACGGTGGGCGGCCTGCTCGGTTCCGGGAGCCCTTTCTCGGTGCCGCTGGCCGTGCTGGTCGGGGTGCCGGCATACCTCAACGGTTACGCGGCGATACCTACCGTGGGCGGGCTTATGGACCTCGGCATGACACCCGGAGCGGCGCTGGCGTTTATGACCGCCGGGGGCGTGACGAGCCTCCCGGCGGCGCTGGCCGTCTTTGCGCTGGTGCGGAAACGGGTTTTTGCCTGGTACCTGGCGCTCGCGCTGGCCGGTTCCGCTGCGGCGGGTCTGGGATACCTGCTGCTCGGCGCCCTCCGGTAAGCCTGGAGGGCCGAGGCGGATGCTAAGCTGGAAACCTGCGGTGGACCTGCGCTATCGGCGTGCTGCTCGCCGTTATTCAGGTGCTCCCGCCGCCCGCCCTTGACGAGCGTCATGCCCGCGGAGGGTGCCAACCACTAGCGAGGGTTTCTCAGCGGGCCGCGAGAGTATCGACCTTTCACGAACCGTTCTTACTGAAGTGCTGACAAGCTGAAATGCTGACAGGCTAAGATGCTGACGGTTAGAAGATCAGCGGACTCTTTCCAGGATGGCTTGCAGCAGGCGGTCACCTTCTTCGGTGGTAAAGATAGCCTGGGCGTGGGCATTGCCCGGGAGGATCAGGACCTCGTTCCTATCGCCCGGAGCCTCGGCCGCCATGTCCTGCAGGCTGTCTTTCAGACCCTCGCCCTCGCTCGCCACAAAGAGCTTCGGGTACGCGCCGAGGTCCGAGGTATCCCCGGTCCCGGACAAGAGGATCAGGGCAGATACCTCACCTTCTTTTTCCCGGGCAGCCTCCAGCACGGCCGACGAACCCGCGCTGGCCCCGATGAGTGCCACGTTTTCTGTGCCGCGCTCTTTCTTCAAGTAATCTATCGCCGCCCCGACGCTCTCGCCGGTGGTGTCCTCGACCGCCAGGGCGACCATACCTTCATCCGCCAGCGCCCGGCCCTGCGCCTCCCAGCTCTCCGCGTCGTAAACCGCTCCGTGCGAGAGAACAACCCCCTGCTCGCCCGAATCTCCCCAGACCCGCGCCTCCGTACCCCCAACGGCTACCCACTCCCCGGAGCCCTCACCGGAGCTTTCCCCGGACGGTTCCACGGCCGGAGGAGCCCCGGACTCCGGTCCGCAGGCAGCCGCGCCCGCGACGAGCCCCGAGAAGAGAGCCGTGAGCAGCACCAGGTAGAAAATTCTGGCTTTCACCACCAACCCCGCTAGCCTGGACAAACCCGCCGCGTCCGCGGGGGAGATAACATATAGGTAGCATACATTTTACGGAAGGGAGCCGGGAATGGCTACTAACGTCGCATCGGCCGGAGGTATATCCGTACCCACGGGCGCGCCGGAAGGCTTTGTAACCCACGTCTATCGCAAAACTTTTACGGTACCGCACTCCCGCGGGCGGGTATGGGCGTGGCTCAACGACCCGGCGACGTTTGTCGAGGGGCAGGTGTGGCCGTTCCGGGTCGAGTTCGTGGACGGCGGCTTTGAGCCGGGCGTCCTGAACGTCCACCACGGCCCGCTCATGAACTTCGCCGGGGTGATAGGCGAGGTCCGAAACCCCGAAGCCGGCGTGACCGCCTACCGGGATCTCAAATACCTCTACGGCAGCTACGCCCTGAGCCCGCGCCTCTCCCGCCCGACCCGCCTCCAGTTCTGGGCCGACGATGCGGCTGATAACTTATCCGGTAGCACCGCTGTTACGCTACAACTCGACAGCCTCGTCCGCCGGGGTTTCCTCCGGCCGTGGGACCTAGCCCAGAAGGTATTCTGGTCCCGGTTTCCGCGCTGGATGCGCTCCGCGCTCGAAGGAGGTTCCAGCAGCCGGGACTAGGCTCAACTCTCGACCGCGGCCGGCCGGCCGCGGTCGCGCTAGGAGACCCTTGTCTGCCGGTCGCTCCGCAGTATCTTCGCGGTCAGGTAGAGGCTCAGGCCGAAGTAGTAGACGAGGTAGAAGGCCGTAAAGCCGAGGAGCCACGGCGAGGGGTCCGGCATCTGGAACAGGATGAGCGCGTAGGCCACGAGCAAGAAGGCCGTGAGCGTCAGAGAGAGGCGGCGGAAGGTCGTCGTGCGGGTCGGGTAGATGTACCGGATCGGGATGAAAACCAACACCGAGCAGACGACGAGCAGAGCCCCGACAAGCCAGGGACCGAGGTTGAAGACTATAACGTAGAACGCCACGACGTTGAAGTAGCTCGGGAAACCCCTGAAGAAGTGATCGCCGGCCACCGTCTTCGCGTCCACCCGGCAGAACTGGTAGCTCGACGCCAGGAGCGGGAGCGCGGCGAGGACGATGCCCGCCGGCCCGTCCGGTAGATAGCCGGTGCTCCACAGTAGGAGCATCGGGGCGAGGACGTAGGTCATGTAGTCCACGATGTCGTCGAGGCGGGCCCCGTCAAAGAACGGCAGGGCTTCCTTGACCCGCAGCCTGCGGGCCAGGAGGCCGTCGGTGCTGTCTATGGCGAGTGCCGCCAGAAGGAGCCATAGCGCCGTTACCGCAGCACCGTTAAACGCGGCGTCGGCGATCAGGAGCGCCAGTACGGCCCCGCTCGCGGTGTACAGGTGCACCGCCGCGGCCCGGAGCCGGAACCATGGCGGGTCCGCCTGCTCTGCCGTACTGTACTCTACGCCGGTATCTTCCATCTACTCCCGTTCATCCCCTCCACTACGCATATTTGAAACATGATACCAGGGTCGGTAGCCAGCCGGTATCTCCATTACGCTCGGGTAACCCTCTGGAAAGGTAAAAAAGCCGCTCTTACCCTCTAACAGTACCGGAACCTCCGCTACCCGCCGCCCGTCCCGGCCCACGCTTCTAACGCCCGGATACGGTTTATGGCCGCCGCCACCTCCAGGGCTCGCGGCAGGCTCATCTCACCGGGATGACCTTTGAAGTTGCCTAAAGAGTCCAGGCCCTCCTCCCGGATTCCGGCTAGCGCCTCCGTCACCACCTCTACTACCGGACGCTCGCCCCGGCTCGTGGCGAACTCCCGGACGATACGCGCGATGACTTCCGTCTGGCCGGCCTCCGCGAGTTGTTCGAGGTAGGTGAGGTCTACCCGCTCCCGGCCGAGCTCGATCTCCGAGAGGCCCCGGCCCCGCGCCGTTTCTTTTTTCCCGCGCCGCAGGTCTATGGACCCGGCCCGGATGCTCCTTTTGCGGGGAGCTTCTATATTACCTTCGATAGAGGGAGCGCGGGGCGGGAACTCCGCGATGACCTCTCCGGCCCGCGCGGTCGCGTCGTAGGCCCCATACTCTTCCAGCAGGATCACGCGGTCCGCAACGTCCAGGTAGTCTCCGACCCCGCCGACGACCACGACCGTCGAGACGCCCAAAGAGCGGTGCAGCGGCCGGACCGTCTCTATAAACGGGGAGATCGGCTCCCGCCGGATCAGCTCCCGCATCCGCTCGTCCCGGATCATGAAGTTCGTGGCGCTCGTGTCCTCGTCCACGAACAGCAGCGAGGTCCCGACCTCTAAAGCCTCGGCAATATTCGCCGCCTGCGAGGTGGACCCGGAAGCGTTGGTCGTTGAGAAACTCTCTGTCTCCCGTCCGCCGGGTAACTCCCCGATGGAGCTGGATATGTCCACCCCCGCCACACTCCGTCCGTCCTCGGCTCGGATCTTGACCGCGTCTTCCCTCGAAACTACCAGCTCCCGGCCGTCGCCCGGCGCGTGATCGTAGACTCCCCACGAGAGCGCCGAGAGCAGCGTACTCTTGCCGTGAAAGCCGCCCCCGGCGACGAGCGTCACGCCCTCCGGGATGCCCATTCCCGACACCTCTCCCCGGTTCGGAAGCGTAACGCTTACCCGGAACTCCTCCGGGCTCGAAAACGGCACCGCCCCTCTTTGCAGCGGCCGGTCGCTGGCCCCGCTCTCTCGCGGCAGGATTGCCCCGTCCGTGACAAACGCCACAAGCCCCAGAGACGGCAGCCGCCGCCGCAGATAGTCCGCGTCCTCGACCACCGCCACGTGCAAAGAAGCCGAATCTCCATCCGCGCCTTCTGGAACCAGAGACCCCGCGACGATCTCCGGCAATTCACCGAGTAGCACCTCGCGGGCCGCCCGGGCGTCGACCGACCGCCCCCGGGCTGGCAGCCCCACGGCCATGCGGGCCTCGATGTAACCGTCGGTGACCACGACCGAGGTGCGGGGGACCACGACCTGGGAGGGGTGCTGGATCTCAACTCGTCCGCTCCCCCCGGAGCCCCGGTTTCCTTTTACCGAGCGCCGGACCGCCCTTTCCACGCTCCGGGTCAGAAAGTCCTCAAAAGCGACCTTCCGCACCGGGTTTCCGTAGAGCGCGGGGTCAAAGCGGTTGTGGGTCGTCCGCACCCGGACGAGCGACGGTGGGGCAAAGGGGTCGCGCTGAACCTTGTCGACGTGGAGCGTGAACTCTCCAAACTCATAGGAGCCGTGGAGGTCCTTGTAAGCCCCATACCCCTTGCGGTCTATGCGGCCGAGCGTGTTCCGGAGGCGTTCCACGTTATTTACCTCACTTGTCGATATAAGGTTATGCTTAACCAGAGCACAACAAACTGTAACACCGTCCCGGACCGCGGACCCGTCCTTCAAAAGTCTGTAAAAAGTAGATTCAGGTGCTTTGTAGGGACCCTGGACGGCTTTTTCAGTAGTATTCTCACAGGGCTCGACGGGCTGAAGATTAGAAGGACTGGCAAGACGGGACAAAGCCGGAGGACGGAGGTGAGTTTGTGCGCCAGCAGGTGTTTTTGGTAACCGGGATCTTGGCGGCCGTCCTGATACCCATCGGCCTGTTTCTGTGGTGGCCGCCGGGGGTTCCGGCTACGAGCGAAAGCGTGCTCGGGTCGGCGCTGGTTGGCGCGGCGGTCGTCGCGCTTTCCGTGCTGGCTGCTGGTTTCCTCGTCACCGCGGAACTCCGGGAGGCATCCGAGACCCGCGAGGCGGCCGCCGACGACCGCGAGCAACAGTGGGAAGAGCTGGCCGAGGTGATCGAGCAGCGCCGCCAGGAGTCCGAACGTTCCCTGGAACGCCGGCGCCAGGAGATAGCCGACAAAAGAGAACTGCAAATCATGGCGAGCATACAGCCCGACATAAAAGGCGTGGACCTCAGCGGCCGGGACCTCTCCGGACTCTACCTGCGGGGCTGCAACCTCCTGCGCTCAAACCTCAAGGGCACGGACCTCTCCGGTACCAACCTCACCAGCGCCTACCTTGCCTGGGCCTACCTCCGCGAAGCGACCCTGGAAAACGCCGACCTTACCGACACCGACCTCGCCGGCTCCGAACTCGAAGGCGCGGACCTCTCCGGGGCAAACCTCTCCGGAACCAACTTTACCCGCGCAAACCTCGCAAACACCAAGCTAACCGGCGCAAAATACGACTTCCGGACCGTCTGGCCCGAGTATTTCAACCCGGATAGCCGGGGCGCCATTCGCCTGAGACGCTAGCCCCAACTAGTCTGGTAACCTGCACTTAACAAAGGTCCGCCGTTTCATTTCGGCAATCCTGATGGCCCGTTCGTAACATTTTCGTAAAGTTTTTGAAATAAATACGCGATTTCCTATTGCACGAAGTTACGATCGTGTTACAGTACCGCCCGTTGTGCGATACAAACTACCCTCTGGAGGGGACTATGCACCGAGTAGTAACTGAAAGACGGCCATCCAAGTTGCTCGTTGGCCTCGGGACCATTATTACCGCGTTGATGATCTCCGGCATTATTGCCGGTAAGGCTGACGCAGAGCCCCTGACGGCGAGCTATTACGGGTACGAGCTCGCGGGCAGCCCGACGGCGACCGGCGAGCCGTTTAACCCGGAAGGTCTTACGGCCGCCTCCAAGACGCTGCCGTTTGGCACCAAGGTCCAGGTCTGCTACGAGAGCTGCACCGTAGTCACCATAAACGACCGAGGGCCGTTTGTCGCCGGGCGTGACATCGACCTGTCGCTGGGCGCGGCGCGGGCCATCGGTCTTACCGGCGTCGACACCGTTGACGCGACCGTGCTCGGCGCCGGCGCTGAGCCTACTCCCGCCCCGGCCCCTGAGCCCGCCCCGGCCCCTGAGCCGGCTCCCGAGCCCGCCCCGGCTCCGGCCCCTGAGCCAGCGTCGGCCCCCGCTCCGGCCCCGACTTCCGGGTCCGAGGCTGTTTACGCGGCGCCGGCCGCGCCAGAGGCGCCGGCTGTTGAGGAGTCGGACGACGTCATTAGCTCCAGCGTTACCGAGGTATCGCCGGGCTACTTCGTTGCCAAGGTGACCGTACCGGTCGGCAGCGGTGGCTACCAGATCGCCTACGAGCGGGCGCAGGAGTTGGCGCAGGAACTGGCCGACCAGGCGGTGCTCGGGCAGATCCAGGTTCACTAGAACCAGAGCTTTACAACCGCTGGCCTGACGTATCAGGCCGGGCGGAACGCAGTACAGAGAGAGGGATACCGGAATTCCGGTATCCCTCTCTTCGTCTTTCTGGATAACTACTCGCTTAGCGGGGCCTGCTCACGCTTTTGGACGAGCCGTGCCCACGCTTGCTGGTCTCGGGGCCTTATCCAGTCGTACCCGGCGAGTTCCCAGTCCGGGTCGTCGGGGTCGAGCCCGAGCCCGCGGATGGCGCTCTCCTCACACACAAAGAACTGGTGTCCGTAGGGCAACAAGAACCCACCCTCTTTTTCGAGCGAAGCTCGGGCGTCCTCGTAGCTAGCGAACCAGCGGTTCAAGAACACGTCTAGCTCGCCCGCATACATCGCGGGACCTGCTGTCTGCAACGAAACCTTCAGTGCTCTCCAGGAGCCGTAACCTCTTTCCACGGAGATCACGGTCAGGGCGTGCTTGAGTTTCGCGTCGCGTATAACCTGGGCTTCGGTTTTGTCCGCGAAAGAACTTAGAACACGGAACCTGGTTAAGGAATTTTCCAACGTTTCTTCGGAGTCGGGTTGCCGGACTTCTTTGAGGAGCTGCCGGGCCTGGATGCGGTACTCGGTCAGTGCCGGTGGTCTGTCGGCGGTCACGCGTGATCCTCCGTTTTCCTCTGCCTTGTGCCCGACCGTACCGGCAGAACGGGAACTCGCGTAAGCTCCGGTGTATAAAGACGAGGGTGGATCCACCTTTCTCAGGCTGAGGCGTCCCAACTGCCCGGTCAAGTATGGTTGGTCTGTGACCCGAAGGTTCGCTAATGCCTGTCCGGTTTGATTCTGTACAGCGGTTTGTCCGGGCGGCCTTCGTCGCTCTTCAGGATCTCGATAACACCTTCCGACTCCAACTCGTCGAGGGTGCGGCGGATCCCACGCTTGTCGTCGCCCAGGATGCGCTGCCAGTCGGTGGTCGAGTACAGAACGCCCTGCGGGATGGCGGTCAGGACCTTTAGCACTTTTTCCCTGGTATCCAACTCGCTCTCCGCCACTAATCCAGTCCCATCCTGGTAAACACCTGTCCCAGGTTCTTCCTGGCTACCTCGCGGGCTTTTTCGGCCCCGGACTCCAGGGTGGCGTCGAGGCCGGCGGGGTCTTCGAGGAGGTCGAGGGCTTTCTCCCGGATCGGGGTCAGTCCTTCTACGACGACCTCGGCCAACTCTTTCTTGAGGTCGCCGTAGCCCCGGCCGACGAAGCGCTCTTCTATCTCCGGGATGCTCTCGCCGGTCATGCTGGCGTAGATGCCGAGCAGGTTGGCTATGGCTGGCTTTTCGGGGGAGGCGGTTACTCCGCTACCGGAGTCAGTCTTTGCCCGGCGGACCTTGCGCCGCACGACGTCCGGCTCGTCGAGGAGTGCTATGTAGCTCGCCGCGCTCGACGCGCTCTTGCTCATCTTCTTTAGCGGGTCGTCGAGCGCCATGACCCGGGCTCCGGTCGGCAGGATCATGGGTTCCGGCACGACGAAGGTCTCCCCGTAGACCGCGTTAAACCGCCGGGCCAGGGTACGCGTAAGCTCCAGGTGCTGGCGCTGGTCCTCGCCAACCGGCACCCGGTCGGCGTTGTAGAGCAGGATATCCGACGCCATCAAGACCGGGTAGTCAAAGAGCCCGACGCTCGCCGACTCCGTCCCCTCCCGCAGCGACTTGTCCTTGAACTGCGTCATGCGCGAGAGTTCCCCGAAGCGCGTCACACAGTTCAACAGCCAGGCAAGTTCCGCGTGCTCCGAGACCCGGCTCTGGCGGAAGACTACGGACTTCTCCGGGTCGAGCCCGACCGCCAGGTATACTGCGGTAAGCTCCCGCACCTTTGCCCGCAACACCTTCGGGTCTTGCGGGACGGTGAGCGCGTGCAGGTCCACGATGCAGAAGAAGTTCTGGTACTCCTCCTGCACGGAGACCCAGTTCTTTAGCGCCCCGAGGTAGTTCCCGAGGTGGAGGTTGCCGCTCGGCTGGACGCCGCTGAATACTCGCTGTCTCGTCTCCATGAGTCTATTCTAGCGAATAGAGTCCGGGCTGGATGTGCCGGCGGGTAACTAGCGGGTGCCTGCTATATTCTCCCGGACGGCGTTTACCATATCTTCGGAGGCGCGGTTGCTATCTCTCCGCTCGTCCATCTTTACAACGGTGTACGCCCGCTCGATCCCCAGCTCGAAGACGGCGGCCTGCGCCTTTGCCAGCGCGGCACAGACTTCCTCCACGGTCTCCGCCTCTACCGTTGTTCCCATCGGTCCCAGCGAGCACTTCAAACCGGAAGTCTCCAACGCCTGGACGGCGGCCGCTACGTACCGGCTGACGCTCGTGGACTCCGCACCGAGCGGGGCGATGCTTATTTCGGCTACGATCAAGTTCCGACCTTTCTCTGTACTGCATTCCGGAACCACCTACCCAAAAACCAGGTCCAGGAACCTTAAAGCCCGTAATCCCCGGTCTTGCCAGATGTAACGCTCTAGCCCCGGAGATAGAGGATAAGCTAGTACAACCCCACCATTAGGGACCTACGAGCGCACCGACTCCCCGATCTCCCGGGCCGCGCCGAGGACCGCGGCCGAAAGCCGCTCCCCGGGATTTTCTCCGAGCCGGGCGATGGGACCGCTGACGCTTACCGCTGCCTCCACCCTCCCGTCCCGGAAGACCGGCGCGCTCACGCTGGCAACCCCCTCTTCCCGCTCGGCCACGCTCTCCGCCCAACCCCGCTTCCGGACCTCGGGTAGCTCCGGCTTTCCAGAACCTTTCTCCAACCACGCCAGCAATACTTTCCCCGCCGAACCCAATGACAGCGGCATCACCGCCCCGACCGGTACCGTGTCCCTGAGACCCGCCGCCCGCTCGGCGGACGCGACGCAAACCCGGTCGTCGCCCTCTCTTATGTAGAGTTGCGTGCTCTCGCCGGTCGTGTCGCGCAGGGCTTCGAGGGCGGGTTGGGAAGCCTCGATCCAACCTCCACCAGCAACCGCCCGGTTCCCCCACCCCAAGAGCCGCAACCCCGGCGAGTACCGCCCGCCCGCCCGCGCCACCAGGTGATGCACCTCCAGCGCGCTCAACAGCCGGTAAGCCGTCGGACGCGGTATCCCCGTTCCCTCCACGACCCCCGCCAGGCTCGCCGGACCGTCCGACGCCAGAAACGCCAGGATACCAACCGCCTTGTCCAATACCCCGACCCCGCTCGCCGGCTCCTTGCCCCCGGACCGTTTATCGTCTACACTATCCAGCATATGAACAGCATATCTCAAAATGTGAGACAAAACAAGTGACTTCCGGCTCGGGTGCAAGAGCTTCGTTCGACGCGACGGCTTCCGGCTACGACCGGGCGCGGCGTCAGTTAGTCCCGGACTTCGACGGCTTCTACGGTGCGCTCGTCGGGGAGCTATCGCTGTCGCGGGGACGGGACGGGGAGTTCCGGGTGCTGGACCTCGGGGCTGGTACGGGATTGTCTGGCGCGCTGGTCTCCGAAGCTTTTCCGGGTGCGCGTTTCACGCTGGTTGACGCCTCAGAGGAGATGCTTTCCCGGGCGGAGGAGCGGTTTGCGGATGAGCCTTTGGTTGCGGAACGTTTCGAGTTTCGGGTGCTGGACTTCGCGGAGGAGCCGTTGCCGAAGGTCCCGGACGGGTACGAGGCAGTCGTCTCCGCACTCGCCATTCATCACCTCTCCGGGGAAGACAAGAAGAAGCTTTTCGGGAAGGTGTTCGATGTGCTGGCGGACGGCGGGATTTTTGTGAATGGGGATCAGGTTTTAGGTCCGACGCCGGAGCTCGAAGAGCGCTATAGAGAGGTGTGGCTGCAACAGGTACGCGAGAATGGTGTTGCGGAGAAAGACCTGGCCGACTCCCTCTCCCGCATGAAAGAGGACCGGCAAGATACTCTAGAAGAGCAGCTAGTGTGGCTGAGAGAACTGAGTTTTGAGCAGGTGGATTGCGCTTACAAGAACTACCGCTTCGCGGTGTACGGTGGCCGCAAGCCGTCCTACGGACAGGAAAGGAACTAGTAGCCTATGAGTGAGAAGCCGAAGACGCTGGCGGAGAAGCTGTGGGAGCGGCACGTGGTGCGGAGCGTGGAGGGCGAGCCGGACCTGTTGTACGTGGATCTGCACCTGGTGCACGAAGTGACGTCGCCGCAGGCGTTCGAGGGTCTCCGGCTCGCCGGTCGTAAGGTGCGCCGCCCGGACCTCACGCTGGCGACGATGGACCACAATGTGCCGACGTGGGGCGCGGACAAGCCGGTAGAGGACGAGGTCTCGGCCAAGCAGATGGAGGCTCTCTCCAACAACTGCGAGGAGTTCGGGGTCCAGTTGCACAAGATGGGGACCATCGGGCAGGGGATAGTACACGTCATCGGGCCGGAGATGGGCATTACGCAGCCGGGGATGACCATTGTGTGCGGCGACTCCCACACCTCGACGCACGGGGCGTTCGGAGCGCTCGCTTTCGGTATTGGGACCAGCGAGGTCGAGCATGTCTTGGCAACCCAGACCTTGCAGCAGCGGCGGCCGAAGACGATGGCCGTAACGGTCGAGGGCGAGCTTCCGGCGGGGCTCACGGCCAAGGACGTCATGCTCGGTATTCTGAACAGGATAGGGACCGGCGGCGGGGTCGGGCACGTGATCGAGTACCGGGGAGAGGTGATCCGGTCGCTCTCCATGGAGGGCCGGATGACGGTCTGCAACATGTCCATAGAAGGCGGCGCCCGCGCCGGCCTCGTAGCCCCCGACGAAAAAACCTTTGAGTACGTGAAAGACCGTCCGCACGCCCCGAAAGGCGAGGACTGGGACGCCGCACTCGAAGACTGGACATCGCTCAAGACCGACGAGGGCGCAAAGTTCGACAAAGAAGTCGTCATACAGGCCGAAGACCTCGTGCCCTACGTCTCGTGGGGAACGACCCCGGCACAGACCGTCGGCCTGGACGATGCGGTCCCGGAGCCCGAGACCGAGGGCCACGAGCGGGCGCTAAAGTACATGGCGCTAACACCCGGAACCAAAATACGGGACATCGAGGTGGATACCGTGTTCCTCGGCTCCTGCACCAACGCCCGCATAGAGGACCTCCGGCTTGCCGCCTCCATACTCGAAGGCCAGAAGGTAAAAGACGGCATCCGGGCGCTCGTCGTGCCGGGTTCGATGCGGGTCAAGCAGCAGGCCGAAGAGGAGGGGCTGGACGAAATATTCACGGGAGCCGGTTTCGAGTGGCGGGACGCGGGCTGCTCGATGTGCCTCGGCATGAACCCGGACATCCTGGCCCCCGGAGAGCGGTGCGCCTCTACCAGTAACCGTAACTTCGAGGGCCGGCAGGGTAAGGGCGGGCGCACCCACCTCGTCAGCCCGGCAGTGGCGGCGGCGACCGCTGTGATGGGTAGGTTCGCCTCACCGTCGGAGCTTGGCGTCCCAATGGAGGTGAGCTAGTGGAGCCTGTAAGCCGTGTCGAGGGGAAGGCGTTGCCTCTAGGGTATTCGGACGTGGACACCGACCAGATCGTACCGAGCGATGCTCTCAAGCGCATAGAGCGCACCGGCTTCGGGCAGTTCCTGTTCCAGGAGTGGCGCGAGGACCCGGACTTCGTGATGAACCGGACCGAGCACGTCGGGGCGAAGGTGCTCTTGGCCGGGGAAAACTTCGGCTCGGGGTCCAGCCGGGAGCACGCCCCCTGGGCCATCCAAGACTACGGTTTCAGCGCGGTCGTAGCGCCGTCCTTCGCCGACATCTTCAAGAACAACTGCGCCAAGATCGGGCTTCTGGCGGTAGAGCTACCCGAAACGTCGGTAAAGAAGCTTTTAGAAGAGACCCGCAAAGACCCCGAAGCGGTGGTAGCGGTAGACCTTGAAGCCCGCACCGTAACAGGCCCCGGCGTCGAAGAAGAGTTTGAAATGGACGACTTCACCCGCCACCGCCTCTTAAACGGCCTCGACGACATAAGCCTGACACTGACCCACGAGGACGAGCTAGAAGAGTTCGAGAAGTCGCGGCCTTCGTTCAGGCCGCGAGTGTTGCAGAAGGACTGAGGCTGCCAAACAGCCATAGTCGACCGTTAGATGAAGAACGCTTGCTGTCTGGAGCGGCCGGGTAGATATCGGTAACCGGGTTAACCTGTACGGGTTGAGGCGTAAGGAGTAGACTTCAGTCAACTAGGTCCGAAAAAGTAGTCTGAGGGCACCAGATATTACTAAGGTGGCGAGTACGCTGTGGTTGCCGGAAGGCAGGAAAGATGAGTTTACTAGAAATGGCGAAGAGTGCAGCAGTGGCCGTAAGGCGTGCCGCCTCTTCGGCGCAGAGGCGTTCTCGTGAGAAGGAAAGGCGCCGCAGGCGACGCCTCATTGAAGACGAGGAGTTCGTGCGCACTAACTTGGGCCGGCGTCTCGAAGGGAAAAGAAGCTTCTCCGCGTCCCTGGCCGCGGAGAAGTCGCGGTCCCAAAGGTTTATCGGTGTGGCGTTTCGCGGCCCTGAAAACGACCGGAGGGTTTGGGTACCGTGGGCTGGTCTCGACGTTTGGGAGGTTGTCGAGGAGTACCGGGCTCTCGGACGCAAAAGATTGCTAGAGGAGACGAATATTCCGGAGAAGGCTCTCGACCTGGCGCTCGCCTATTACGGGACATACCCCGAAGAAATAGACCGAAGGATCGTGGAGAACCGCAAGATTGAAGAGGAGTGGCGCAGCGGCAACCCCGAGTTATTTTTTCCCTTACCATAAAGGGCAAGGGGTTGCTTGAGGATCTTCTTGGATGCTCACATCTCCGGTCGCAGGATAGGAAACCCTCTTCGAGACGCGGGCCACGATGTAAAGGCCGCAGACTCCCATGAGTTGGAAGGAGCCGAAGACCCTGTCCTATTCGAGATGGCGGCACTCGAAGGAAGAGTTTTCGTAACTTCCAATGTTAGAGACTTCGAGCCTCTGGCCCGACAATGGACTGCTAACGGTAGGACACATGCGGGTTTGATAATGCTCTCGCCGAGCGTGCGGCACGAGCAATTCGGCAGGATCATCCGGGGCCTCAAAGGTTTGCTCGCTACCATGAGCCAGGAGGAGTGGCGGAACCAGGTACGATGGCTCGGGTAATCGAATTTTTATAATTACTGATAATTCGCTCAGTAGCGTTCACGTCGGTACCGTAAATATACTTCGTTGATCTGATGGCGCGGATGCCTTGTTAGAGATCCCGGCGCCCCGATCAATGAAAAGTCGTTGTCTATGGATACACCACCGTGGTCAAATAGAACGTGATGGTTCGGGCAGAGGCAGAGTATGTTGTCCGCCGTGTCGGGGCCATTGTGGGGTGCTCCGAGCGGCCGGATATGCGCTGCCTCGGCATACGGACCGGCGGGAGTTTCTAACCGGACATTACACATCTGACAGTAGTGTCCGTAGAGGGCTTTTATCCGACGGGCCTGTGCAGTATCGCGCACGACGCGCAGTACAGTTACCTCACGGCGGGGAACGGAGTAGTCGCCGGGCGCTTCGGCGACAGTAGACGAGTAGGACGGGCCCTGCGACAGCTTCAAGAGCCGGTAGCGCCAGACACGAAAACCGGACCGGCCGACCTCTTGCCAGTAGTCGTCCACCGCGTACAGGCCGTCGTAGCGATAGCCGCTGCGGGGTGTGTATGAAGAGTTGAGTTTGTCACCCGGGATCACACGCACGGGTAGACCATTGAGGTTGTTAAATGCGAGCGCGAGGTTTCCTCTAGTCAACTTCTGGTGCGAGGTCTGTTTGCCCGTATCGGCGTCCCGGCCGCCGTGTCCTGTGTAGATAATCTCTTCGCCCAGGTCTTGATCATCCTCATAGCCGCCAGAGAGCACGAGCGAGTCCGCACCCTCCTTTTCGCTACCGGAGATGCCAGCAATTAGCGGCCGATGGACTCCGGCTTCTGACAAATCTGCCCTTGAGCCGAAGCGGCTACCTTCCGGGTATCCTGGTGTGTGCCCGAAGACCCTTTCTGCCACAGCCTAAATTTACATTAAAGACGTTTGAGATGCTTCGTGTATGCTGTTGCCTATAACCACGTTAGACACTGAAGGAGACACTCGTGCCAAGCGACAATAGATTGCACCAGTTGGATTTGAACCTGCACCCGAATGAAGCTTCGGGACTTTTGACGATGGAGAACCGGCGGCTGCTGGACGAGCACGGGTGGGAGGTCGGGTTCTGGGCGGTCTTGGACGAGGGGGATGTCGGGGACTGTATAGCGGTGATCGGGCACCAGCGTGGCGCGGATATTGACGAGGGCTGGGAGATCGAACGCCTCCACGCCGACACCTCGTTCGTCGGTAACTCCGGCAAGACGGACGATACCGAAGCCGTCGCCCGCCACGACGGATGGGTATACCTCTTCGGATCGCACTTCGGGAGCAAGGACGGCCCGCTACAGCCCAAACGCGGGTTTATCGGGCGGTTCCGGGAAGACAGCGTACAGCACACCACCGACGACCCGGTGGCCGGTATAGAGGTCTACCGGGAGAGCTTCGTTCTGCACCGTCTCCTTAACGACGCCTTCCAGAATAGCGGCCCGGCGCTCCTGCCGCTCGGGGAAAATTCCTACGAGGCGCTTATTACGCAGACGCGTCACCGCGGGGTCGAAAAGGAGAAGGGCTGGGACGGGCTGGTCCACGACGACGACTTCCCGGTCAACATCGAGGGCGCGGCTTTCCGCGAAAACGGTTCGCTACTCCTCGGCCTGCGCTTCCCGGTAGCCGAAAACGGCCGCCCTCTCGTCGTGGAGGTAGCCGGTATAGAGAGGCTTTTCGAGGCTGGCGACGCGTTGCCCGAAGTCACGGGTTTCTGGGTGGTTGACGCCGTCGGGCGGGACGGGGAGATAGCCGGGGTGCGGGACCTCGCGCTCGTCGGCGACGAGTTGCACCTGGTTACCGGGAACATCGACAGCAAAGAGAAGGGCAGCGTCCTGCTCGAAGACTACCCCGGCGGCCGCGACACCGTGGCGACCCACTTCCGAGCCACGCTGCCCCAAGATGAGCACTCCGGGGAGCTTGAGGCGGAGTTTGTCCGGGAATTCCCGGAGCTTCCGCGGGTCGAGGGTATAGCTATTACCGCGGACGGGGACTTCTTCTACGTCACCGACGAGGATGAGGGCGTCCACCTGCGCCTGACACGGCTGCTGGAGGGATAGGTCAGCGGGCTCTGGTTCTCGCGACGTTGGCGAGCGAGGAGTCGGAGTTACCGGACGGTTTGGGTACGACGCTGAAGCTGCTGTCGGTTTCGAGGACCAGGGCTTCCACGTCTTCTATGGCGGCTACGCCTCCGGTGCGGAGGGCGGCGAGGACTTCGTCTTCGGTTACCCGCTCGCTCCGCATCGCGCCGCGGAGGAGGTTGCCTTTGTGGACGAGCAGGGTCGGCTCGGCTTTTACGAGGCGGCGGACGGCCGGGGAGCGCACCGAGAGCCAGGTAATGGCGAGTTGCAGGAAGATCAGGATCGCGAAGGCGAGTATGCCCCGCGCCAGCGCTACGCTCGTGGATAGCAGCACCGTCGCCAGCGTCGAGCCGAGGGCGACCGTTATTACGAAGTCGAACGCATTCATCTTCGAGAGCGTGCGCTTGCCGGAGACCCGCAGAAGCAGGATCAGGGCCAGATAAGCCAGAACACCGACGATTAGCGTCCGGCCGAGTACCGACCAGCTATCAAAGAACATGGCAACCCCCCTTTTCGGGTAATAGTTCAGCAGGTATACCCTCAAGAGGTTTCCACTAACCTCCGGGGACCTCTTCTACAGGGCTTTGATTTACCTACGGCGCGTTTCCGGAGACGACGATCGCCTCGCCGTCGAACTCGACCGGGCCTTCGGGGAACATCTTGCCGAGGGTTTCCACGGCGTCTTCCCGGATCTCCCGGCGCTGCTCCTCCGTAAGGGCGGCGAGCCGGGCGACCAGCGGACCGGCTATGGTCGAGATGCCGTACCAGAAGTTCTCCGGGTTCTTCGCCTGTACGACCGGCGTTCTAAAGACTTCCGTCCGGACGTCGTTAAAGCCCGCGGTGTTTAAGATAACTTCCAGGTCGTCCGGGTCCGAGAGGGCGAATATGCCGGGCGAGCCGCCGGGCTCCGGCGGGAGGTCCGCGTGGCGGCCGATAATTTCCATCGGCACCGTGAAGTTCGGGTTGCGCTCCGGGGCCCCCCAGACGCTCGCCGCAAGCCGGCCGCCGGGTTCTAGTACTGCCCGTACCTCCTGCAAAGCCGCCACCGGGTCCGGCATGAACTGCAATCCGAGCCGGCAGGTCGCGACGTCGAAACTCTCCGCCGGTACGCCGAGGTCCAGCTCGCTCTCTATAGTGCGGAATTCGACGTTCTCGACGCCTTGCTGCCCGGCCCACGAGGAGGCCGCCGCTACCATCTCGGGTGAGAGGTCGAGGCCGAGGACCCGCCCCGAAGGACCGACAGTTTCCGCCAGGGTAAACGCCGGGTCCCCGACCCCGCAAGCCAGGTCCAGTACCTTATCTCCCGGGCGTACGCCGGAGGCCGCGACCATCCGCTCCGTAATGACGCTCGCCGGGCCGGTCATCCGCTCCCGGTTGCGCTGCCAGCCGGGGGCGACGGCTCCCCACTCGGCCTTCTGCCGGTCCCGCACCCGCGCGTAGCGGTTCCTCTCGTTCTCCGTTTCAGGCTCCTTTGCGATGATCCGGCTACAGGGATCCGGTTACGGTGATCCGGTCTTCCCGTACAAGTCTAACAGTGCTCTAGCAGGGCTGGCGGCAGGGCTGTGACGGGATCTTCCGGAAGACCTAACCGTTCACAGGGATTCCGCGATGTTCCGCGTACTATCTGGTAGCAGTAGCCGAAAACCATTGCCGGACCCGGACGTATAAGAGAATCCGGGGCGCGAGGATTTCAAGCCCGGCAGGGAACGTTCGGTGAAGATGACATTTTTGAAGGGAGTGCGGGATGCAGGCAGGGCAAGCTATACAGGTCCGGGGCCTCACTAAAACATACGGGCGGGGCGAGAACCGGGTAGAAGCCCTGTCGAAGGTGGACCTGGATATTGAGCCCGGCGAGTGGGTCTCCATAATCGGGCCTTCGGGTTCCGGGAAGAGCACGCTGATGAACCTGCTCGGCCTGCTCGACCGGCCGACCTCCGGATCGTACGCCTTAAACGGGCGCGAGGTCGGCCGTCTCAAGTCCGGGGAGCTTGCGCGGGCGAGGCGGGACCTCGTCGGCTTTGTATTCCAGAGCTACAATCTTCTGCCCCGCCAGAGCGCCCGCAAGAACGTGGAGCTACCGATGGTCTATGCCGGGGTCGGTGGCCGGGAGCGCAAAAAGCGGTCGCTTGCGGCCCTGGAGCGGGTCGGGCTCTCGGAGCGGGCGAACCACCGGCCCACGGAGCTTTCCGGAGGCCAGATGCAGCGGGTCGCGGTCGCCCGGGCGCTGGTTAACGAGCCGGCTTTCATACTGGCCGACGAACCAACGGGGAACCTCGACTCGGTATCGGGGGCCGCTATCCTGGAGTTATTCGGGGAGCTTGGCGCGTCTGGCGTGACCCTGGTCGTCGTCACCCACGACGGGGAGGTCGCGGAGAAGGCGGACCGGGTGGTCGAGATCCGGGACGGCCGCATTTTCGCCGACCAGAAGAGCGGGACGAGGTAACCTCTCTATGAAGACTTTACGCATAATCGGGATGGGATTATCTGGCCTCCTGGCTAACTGGGGCCGGACGGCGCTTACGATGCTCGGCATCATTATCGGGGTGGCGGCCGTCGTGATGCTCACTTCCATAGGCAACGGGGTGCAGCAGAGCGTAGCCGGTCAGATCAACAATCTCGGCCCGAACCTCATAACCATCAGCCCCGGCTCTGAAGGCGGCGGCGGAGGCCCGTTCGGCTCGGCCCCGGCCAGCACCCTGACCCCCGAAGACGCCGAAACCGTCGCAGACCTGCCCGGTGTCCAGGCCGCATCCCCGAGTGTCTCGGTGGCCGCCCGGACACCGGAAGAGACCGTATCCCTTACCGGCGTGGGTTCCTCATACGCGGGGATACGGTCCGTAGATCTATCCGCCGGGCGTTTTTTGAACGGCCGCGGAGAGATAGTCCTCTCGGCCTCGGCCGCTCGGAACCTGCTGGATGCCGCGCCCGAGGAGGCTGTCGGGCAAACGGTAAACCTCGGGGGCCGAGAGTACGAGGTCGCGGGCGTGTCGGAAAGAGAAGACCCGGGCTTCGGGCCGCCGGTCCCGGAGACTTCGTACATAGCGACGGCGGATGCTCTGGAGATTTCCGGTCAGGGGAACGTCGGCCTGATCGTGGCCCAGGCCAGAAACGCCGACTCGGTGGACCGGGCCGTGAGCGGTATAAAGGAGTCCCTGACCGCGGCCCATGGCGGCGCCGAAGACTTCTCCGTGACTACCCAGCAGGAGTTGCTGTCGGCCTTTACCGACATAACGGACCAGTTGCAGGTATTCCTGATCGGGATAGCCGGCATCTCGCTCCTGGTCGGCGGCATCGGGGTGATGAACATCATGCTCGTCTCCGTCTCCGAGCGGACCCGGGAGATAGGCGTCCGCAAGGCTGTCGGGGCTACGGACCTGGACGTCCTATTGCAGTTCCTCTTTGAGGCTGTACTCCTGTCCCTGATCGGCGGTCTGCTAGGGATTGCCGCCGGTATCGGGGGCGCGACACTCTTACCGGAGCTTTTGGCCGACCTTCCGCAAGCGGTCTTTACCGGACCCGAGATCGCCCTGGCGTTCGGGGTGGCCGCCCTGATAGGCGTGGTCTTTGGCGTCCTGCCCGCCTACCGCTCCGCCCGCCTCGCCCCGGTCGAAGCCTTGCGCAGAGAGTAGTGGTGTCGTATTCGAGTGCTGAAAAGGTCCCTGGCGCAGCTTAGAATAGACGTATGTTAGGACGTTACGCCGAACTCAAGGCCCAGCTACCGCCGGGGACGCTGCTCTTCTACCAGGTGGGCACGTTTTTCGAGACCTTCGAGGAGGACGCAAAGACCATCTCGCGGGAACTCTCGATCCGCCTGACGGGCCGCGAGGCCGCCGGAGAAGGCCGGGTGCCGCTGGCAGGTGTTCCACAGCACGCCCTCGGGGAACACCTGGCGACGCTTCTTCGCAAGGGACATTCCGTGGCGGTGGCGGGCCAGAGACCGCACCCGACCAAACCGAAGCAGTTTACGCGGGAGATAGACCAGATCCTGACCCCCGGCACCGTCATAGAAGACGGCGTCCTCTCCGCCGGAGAGTCGAACTACCTGGCCGCCGTCGTAATCCGAAACGGAACCGCCGGCATCGCGGTCGCCGAAGCCTCAACCGGCGAGTTTACCGGCACCGAAGTGCCGGAGGAGGGACTGGCAGCCGAGCTAGAACGCTGGTCGCCCAGGGAACTCGTAGTCCCGGAGCGGACCGCCGCCGAAGACCTGCCGCCGGTAAGGGCGAAAATAAGTCCGGCCCCGCGCTGGACGTTCGAGCCCTCGGCCGGGAAGCAGTCGCTAAAGAAGCACTTCGGCGTCTCAAACCTCCGGGGTTACGGCCTCGAAGGCCGGGAGGCGCTCGTCGGGGCCGCGGGGGCTCTCGTCTCCTACCTCGCCTCCCTGCGCGGTGGGAGCCCGCCGGAGCAGGTCGTGACCTTCCGGCCCTACTCTCCGGGCTCCGGGATGGTCCTGGATTCCACGACCCGGCGGAACCTCGGTCTCGAAGATCTTATAGAAACCACCGACCGCACCAAAACCCCGATGGGTAAACGGGCGCTCCGGCGCTGGCTGGAGCGTCCGCTATTAGAGGTCGAGCGCATTGAGCAGCGCCTCTCGGCGGTCGATGCATTATCTTCGGACTACATGCTGCGGGAGGAGGCGCGGGAGCTTTTGTCCCGCATCCCGGACGTGGAGCGGATCTCGACCCGCATCGTCCGCCTCTCGGCTTCCCCGAACGACCTGCTCTCCCTGCGTGGCGCACTAGAAGCCATCGGCCCGTTAAAAGAAGCCCTTTCCCCGGCTACCAATGAGAGCAGCCTTCTCGGGCGGGTGCTCGGCGCGATGCGCGAACCGGAGGGCGTTCGGGAACTCGTTACAGCTGCTATATCCGAGGAAGCTGGCGAGACCATCCGGGCCGGCTACTCCTCGGAACTCGACGAGGCCCGGGAGTTCCGGGACGGGGCGCACGAGTGGCTCTCACGCTTCGAGGCCGATGAGCGGCTAAAGACCGGCCTGAAGACGCTCAAGGTCGGCTACCGGGATGGGGAGGGGTACTTTATAGAGGTCGCGGGCAAGGAGGGGAGCGCGGTGCCGGGTCATTACGAGCACCGCAAGGCTTTGAAGAACGCCGCCCGGTATGCGACCGTCGAGTTAAAAGAGCACGAGGCGCGGATGTTGTCGGCGCGGGACGAGGTCGAGCAGCTAGAGAAGCGGATACTCGTGGAGATCCGGGCCGCCGTCAAGGAAGCCGCCCCAGAGTTGCAGAAAATTTCGCGGGCCGTGGCGGTAGTGGATGTGCTCGCCTCGTTCGCCGCCGCAGCGTCGGAGCTCCGCTACTGCCGCCCGACCGTGACCGCCGGGCGTGGGATGAGCGTCACCGGCGGGCGTCACCCGGTCGTCGAGCACAACCTCGCCACCCCGTTCGTGCCGAACGACACTCGAATCAGCGGCGACTCGCGGCTGCAGATCATCACCGGCCCAAACATGGCCGGGAAGTCCGTATACCTGCGCCAGATCGCCCTGATTACGCTCCTGGCCCAGACCGGCTCCTACGTCCCGGCCGAGGAGGCTACTCTAGGGGTGGTGGACCGTATCTTCACCCGCGTCGGGGCTGAAGACCGGCTGGCGAGCGGCGAGTCGACGTTCATGGTCGAGATGACCGAGGCGGCGAGCATCCTGAACAGCGCCACGGAGCGGAGCCTGGTTATTCTGGACGAGGTAGGCCGGGGCACCTCGACCTACGACGGGATGAGTTTGGCCTGGGCTATCGCCGAGTACCTCCACGATGACGTACAGTCTCTAACGCTCTTCGCCACCCACTACCACGAGCTAACCCGCCTGGCCGAGACGCTGCCCGGCTGCCGCAACTACAAGGCGAGCGTCGAAGACGTCGGGGGCGAGATAGTTTTCCTCCACCGGATAGAAGAGGGCGCGGAGTCTTCATCCTACGGCGTCCACGTCGCCCGGCTCGCAGGACTCCCAGCCCCGGTAACGGATAGGGCCGGCGAGATACTCTCCCGCCTGGAGACCGAGGGTGTAAAAGATTTTGCAGGATGAAACTTTTGAAAAACAGTCTGCTTCAAATCACAAGTAAATATAGCTAGAATGCTAGCGATAAAGTCGCGATAAGGAGGCTAAGATGACTGAGCCTACAAGACCGGCCAATGCGGATAAAGTGTATACAAGTAGCATAACTAAGATCTCTGTCCGTGGCTACAAATCTATCGCAGAAGAGTGCTCTATGGAAGTTCGTCCACTGACAATTCTGTCAGGAGCAAATAGTTCGGGTAAATCGAGTGCTTTGCAGCCGCTGTTACTACTTAAACAAACGTTAGAAACTGACTACGATCCTGGCTCTCTTCTTATCAACGGACCTAATGTCCAATTTACTTCTACAGAAACTCAACTGCTATCCAAATTGGGTAGCGGCGTCCGTGCAGAGACTTTCTGTGTGGAGCTTGAGATAGATGGAGATCAATGTCTCGCGGAGGTGTTTGGTAGTGGATCAAATAAAGGTGTGAAACTAGTCGAGATGTCTTATAAAGAAGGCGAAGAGAGCTATACTCTTCGCCCTAATATGACCCCAAAAGAAATAGATTCTTTAGTTCCTAGCCAGCTTAAGGGATTCAGGGAAATCTTCATGGACATTCTGACCGATGAATATGAGGCGGAACGCGAGGAAGAACAAGCAAAGGAAAAGCCAGGTTTTGAATGGGTAGTGCAACAGTCTAAGTGTTTCTTAAACTTCGGGCTGCAACCGGTTAGCGAAGGTGAAAGGCGTACTTTGCCTGAAACTTTACCTCTTCCTAGGGCTAAGCCGAGTCGATCTTTTGAAGAGCATATAAAAGATGTAATTCATGTTCCTGGTCTACGAGGTAACCCGTCACGGACTTACAAAACCACTTCAGTGGGACCCCAGTTTCCCGGGACATTTAACAATTACGTGGCCAGTATCATTAATTTCTGGGGAACTAATCAGCAACATTTGCTTGACAAACTAGGTCAATATCTTGAAACACTAGGTTTAACTTGGAAGGTGGAGGCTAACCAGTTAGATGACGTACAAGTTGAGCTGCTCGTCGGAAGGCTGCCGCATGACGCAGCTAATGGGATGAACGATATGGTTAGTATAGCTGATGTAGGATTCGGAGTTTCGCAAACCCTACCAGTCCTTGTTGCACTGCTAGCTGCGAAACCTGGGCAAGTGGTGTACTTAGAGCAACCCGAAATACATCTACACCCTCGTGCACAGGCAGCAATGGCTCGGCTACTTGCGGAGGCGAGTGGACGCGGCGTTAGAGTGATAGTCGAAACCCATAGTGACTTGCTCTTGCTCAGCCTGCAAACCCTTATAGCAGAGGGCGAATTAGATTCTGAAATAGTAAAGCTTCATTGGTTTAGCAGGCTCCAAGACGGCAAGACTTACGTTTCGAGTCACAACCTGGACGAGCAAGGTTCGTTTGGAGATTGGCCTGAAGATTTCTCGGAAATCAAACTCGAAGCAGAGAGTCGTTATTTAGACGCGGTCGAATCGCGTCAAAGCGTAAACTAAAGATGCCCGGGTTCTCTAAACGACTAGTAATTGATGCTTGTGTGGCTCGCGCTTCTGGTGGAGAGACCGCAATAGATGCGACGTCGAGACAGTGCCGCGACTTCCTCAAGACAGTTCACAATATATCGCATCGCATCGTATTGACTTCAGATATTAAAGCGGAACGGACCAAGCACCGATCCAAATTCGCTATGTCTTGGTTAGTCTCTATGCAGAGGAGAGGCAAAGTGGTACGTCTCTATACGAACGCGGATACCGAATTACGCTCCAAAATGGAGATTTACGCTAGAAATAATGGTTTAAACGTAAATGAGGTTCTGAAAGATTTGCACTTACTAGAAGCTGCGTTTGAAGCTGACGAAATTATAGTGTCAAATGAAAGCTATGCTAGAAGACATTACTCCGGTGCTGCTAGAGGAGAAGTACCTAAAATTGGGCGTATTGCTTGGGTAAGCCCGTGTAACGAGGCAGAGAGTCCGCTCACATGGCTGAAAAGTGGAGCAAAAGCCGAAGATCATCGCCGACTAGGTTCCGATAGTTAGTAAGGTAATTCGTCACGTGGTTGTATTTGTAAACTTTACAATACTAATCTCGCGCTCCGCTGTACCGTGCGCGACGAACCACTCTCCACCTATAAGCGTGTTTTGCAAAGCCACGATCGACACTTCTGCTATTCCTCCTCGTCTGTGCACACAGCCACCATTGACTCTGCCATGGCTTTATCGGTGCTCCTCCTCTATGCTTTCTCCGCCGGCGATCCCGGTACGCCATTTCCTAAAAATACCAGACTGTTCCATTCCCGGAGTTGGTAGCGGATAGTCCCAAAATACTCTCCCCTCGCACCATCTAATGTGCTTTACTACGAGACTGTAACAAACGCCCATCAGTATCTAAAAGGCGAGACATACAATGCTATAGAGGAGGGGAAAGCTTTATGGCCGATCTCAGAGAGCCCGAGTCAGAGAGTACGGAGCCCAGGTCCCGCATCAACCCGGTTGTCTTTTTCGGGTCCGCCATTGCCATTTTCGCGTTCGCATTGTGGGCGATTTTCTTTCCGGACGGTGCCAGCGGGGCTATCGGGGTGGCGGTCGGTTGGATCTCGAACTGGTTCGGTTGGTTCTACATCCTGATAGCGACGGTCGTACTGATCTTCGTGGTCGTTCTCGCCCTCTCCCGGTACGGTAAGGTAAAGCTCGGACCGGAGCATTCAGAGCCCGAGTTCAGCACCTTCTCCTGGGCCGCGATGTTGTTCGCCGCCGGCATCGGCACCGACCTGATGTTCTTCGCGGTCGCCGAGCCCGTGACCCAATATCTGGCTCCGCCGACCGGCGACGGTAATACGCTGTCCGCCGCCCGGGAGTCGACCGTCTGGACTATCTTCCACTACGGCCTTACCGGCTGGGGAATGTATGCGCTGATGGGGATAGCGCTGGCATACTTCTCCTACCGGATGAATCTTCCTCTTAACATCCGGTCGGCGCTGTATCCTATCTTCGGCCGGCGCATCTACGGACCCTTAGGTCACGCGGTGGACCTTGCCGCCATCCTCGGGACGATCTTCGGTATCGCCACCACGCTCGGGATCGGCGTGGTACTGCTCAACTACGGGCTCGAAGTCCTCTACGGTATCCCCGAAGGTCTGCCCGCGCAGGCCGGCCTCGTCGTGCTCGCCGTCGGGGTGGCGATTATCTCGGCGGTCAGCGGGGTCGCCAAGGGCATCCGGCGTCTGTCCGAAATTAACGTCTGGCTGGCGATCGGGCTCGCGGGCTTTCTACTGGTCACCGGCCCGACGGTTTTCCTGCTCAACGCGCTGGTCCTCAACGTCGGCGACTACGTGAGCAACTTCCCGAGCCTCACCCTGCAAACGTTCGCGTTCGACCGGCCCACAGAGTGGCTTAACAGTTGGACACTCTTTTTCTGGGCGTGGTGGATAGCCTGGGCCTCTTTTGTAGGGCTGTTTTTGGCCCGGATCTCGCGGGGGCGCACGATCCGGCAGTTCGTCGCCGGCACCCTCACCATCCCGTTTATATACGTCGTCATGTGGATCTCCATCTTCGGTAACAGCGCGTTATCGGTCGTGAGGAATGGCAACGAGCAGTTCGGCCAGACCGCGATGAACCAGCCTGCGCAAGGCTTCTACAACCTGCTCCAGCAGTATCCCGGGTTCATAGTCGTCGGGACGATCGCCACCCTCGTTGGGCTGCTGTTCTACATCACCTCCGCCGACTCCGGCGCTCTGGTGATGGCTAACCTCTCCTCGTACCTCAAGTCTGTGCGGGACGACGCCCCCTCGTGGGTCAGGATCGTCTGGGCTCTGGCGATCGGTCTGCTCACCCTGGCGATGCTCTTCGTCGGCGGGGTACCGGCGCTCCAGAATGCCACGATAGTCATGGGACTGCCGTTCGCGTTCGTGTTGATCCTGGTGATGTACGGGCTATACAAAGCCCTGCGCGTGGAAGGTTACCGCGAGGACAGCCGCCGCCAGAGCATGCCCGCCCGACTCTCCGGGCGCAGCACCACGACCTCCGGCGACGGCCAACGGAGGTCCCCGCGGACCTGGCAGCAGCGTCTGAGGCGCACCATGAGCTTCCCGGACCACGAGGCAGCCTCCGAGTTCCTCTCGGCTGTAGCACTTCCGGCCCTGACCGACGTTGGTGAGGAACTGCGAGATCACGGCGTCGAGACGGAGGTACACGACGGCACGGCCAGGACTAATGGCACGAACGGGGCAGACGGAGCAAACGGTTCGGGGGCCTCTTATGTCGAGCTCGTGGCCGACCTGGGTGAAGAGACGCCGTTCCGGTACCGGATCGAACCGCTGGAGACCGCACTCCCGGTGTACGGGGACCGCTCGCGCCGCAGCGAAGACTTCTACTACCGGCTCGACGTTCACCTGCGGGAGGGCGGCCAGGGCTACGACGTAATGGGCTACACCTACAGCCAGTTAATCGACGATGTCCTCGACCAGTACGAGCAGCACATGGAGTTCATGCGGCTCAACGCGGAAGCCACCCGCTGAGCGACAGCGGAAATCCATACCCGGAGCGGGGACGCCTCTAGCCGTCCCCGCCCTCTTCGCCGGTAATTATTCTTTAGCCGCCCTGGCCCGCCCGCCGCTCAAGTCCTTGCTCTGTCCCGGCCAAGGCTTCCAAAGCGTCGTCGGACGGGAAGTAGCCGGTCCCGACCGCCCGACAAGAGACATAAACCTTACCCTTGATCTCGGAGGCTAGAGGCCAGACTCCTCTCCGCTGGCGTCTAAAACTCCTGCGTCCCGCCGAAGCGCTTTCGCGCGGAGCGACAGCTCGCCGGAATTAGCAACGGGGTTGTCCCGAACGACTGCAAGGTCGAGTCAGCCGAACACGCATTACAACACTCGCCAGTCCCTGCCAGGAATCGACCCTACTAAAAAGCCCACAACCACCCTACAGTGCTTGACAGCTACCCTGGTAAACGTTACGCTATATTCCGGAAAGCGAAATAAAAGTTTTGCTGAACGATAAACTTCTATCACGGGGGTGTCGGGCGGATGAGGTTCAGTGCGAATGTTTCGATCCTGTTCAAAGAGGTTCCTTTGCTGGAGCGCTTTGGCCGGGCGGCGGAGGCGGGTTTCGGGGCGGTCGAGTTCTGGTGGCCGTCGGGGGAGGACCTCGGGGCGGTTGAGCAGGCGGTAAAGGATGCGGGTGTGCGGGTCGCGCTATTCAACTTCGACGCCGGGGACATGCCGGGCGGCGACCGGGGGCTGGTAAGCGACCCCGACCGCCAGGAGCAGTTCCGGGAGAACGTGCCGGTGGCGCTGGAGTTGGCGCAATCTCTGGGGTGCCGGAAGATGAACATCCTTCTGGGCCACGAGATAGACGGTATGGACCGGGAGGAGCAGCTAGGGCTCGCCCGGGAGAACGTGGGCTTCGCCGCTGACCAGGCGCGGGAGGTAGGTATCGAGGTGGTGGTCGAGGCCGTCAATACCTTTGAGAATGGACCGTACCTCATCTACACCACGCAGGATGCGGTGGACTTTGTAGAGAGTGTGGGACGGGGAAACCTGGCGATCCAGCACGACTTCTATCACATGCAGCGGATGGAGGGGAACCTGGTAGCGACGCTGCAGGAGCACATAGACATGGTCGGGCACGTGCAGATCGCGGACTCTCCGGGACGTGGAGAGCCCGGGACCGGCGAGATCTACTACCCCTACGTTCTCGGGGTTCTCGAAGACCTCGGCTACAGCGGCTACGTCGGTCTGGAGTACAACCCGACCACCGAAAAAACGGAGGACAGCTTTACCTGGCTCCCGGCGGGATTGCGCGGGGAAGACGTGGCTGTCACAGACCTGAAGCTTTAGAAGAGCACAGGGAAAAGGAGGATAGAAACATGGCGGAGAAAATAGGTTTTGTAGGGCTCGGGATCATGGGCAAGCCCATGGCCCGCAACCTCATCGAGGCTGGCTACGACCTCGTACTCTACAACCGTACCCGCGAGAAGGCTGAAGAACTGGCCGGGAATAACGCGGCGGTCGCCGGTAGACCGCGCGAGATCGCCGAGAAGAGCGACATTATCATCACCATGCTCCCCGACTCGCCCCAGGTGCGGGAGGTTGTCTCTGGAGAGAGCGGCATCCTCGAAGGCCTCAAGGAAGGCTCGCTCGTCGTGGACATGAGCACCATCTCACCGGTCGTCACTGAAGAGTTGGCGGCAGTCATAGAAGAGAAGGGCGCTTCGATGCTCGACGGGCCGGTCTCGGGTGGGGACGTAGGTGCCGAGGAGGGGACGCTCTCTATCATGGTCGGTGGCGATGAAGGGGACTTCGAACGCGCCAGACCGCTCTTCGACGTCATGGGCGGGACGGTAAACCACGTCGGGGCTACAGGGGCCGGGCAGGTCACCAAGGCCGCCAACCAGATAGTCGTGGCTCTTACCATAGAAGCGGTATCGGAGGCGCTGGTTCTCGGCGCCCGCGGGGGAGTCGCGCCGGAGAAGATCCTGGACGTACTCGGCGGCGGTCTTGCCGGTAACAAGGTGATGGAGGTCAAGCGGGAAAAGCTTCTCTCACACGACTTCGAGCCAGGTTTCCGCTCGGAGCTGCATCACAAGGACCTCGGGATCGCGCTGGCCGCGGCGCGCGAGTATGGCGTGGCGCTACCCGTCACGGCGATAGTGGACCAGATGCTTCTGACCATGAAGAAAAAGGGCTGGGGCGGCGAGGATCACTCGGCACTACTCCGGGTCATCGAAGATCTCTCCCAGGAAGAGGCGAAAGAGCCAGTCTAATAAGAATCGTCGCTCGTAAGCATTAGTTTCTTTGGGAAAGGAGAAACACGCATGCCCAGAATGGACGTGATGGACGCGGTCGTAGGGGTTATGGAGGATGAGGGTGTTGAGGTAGTCTTCGGGGTGCCGGGGGCGGCGATACTACCGCTCTACAAGGCGATGAGCGCCTCCGAGCAGATACAGCACTACGCGGTCCGCCACGAGGAGGGCGGGACGCACGCCGCCGACGGCTACACGCGGGTAACGGGCAAAGTCGGGATAAATATAGGTACTTCGGGGCCGGCGGGGACGAACATGATCACCGGCCTCTACACCTGCCAGGCCGACTCCATACCCCAGATATGCATCACCGGCCAGGCTCCCACCACCGTCTTGCACAAGGAAGCGTTTCAGGCGGTGGACATCGTGGAGATCGCCAAGCCGGTAACCAAGTGGGCGGTACAGGTAAAGGAGCCGGGACAACTCGTCTGGACCTTCCGGGAAGCTTTCCGCATCGCCCGGGAGGGACGGCCGGGTCCGGTCCTCATAGACCTGCCGCTCGACATACAGACCAGCGGCCTCGAAGTAGACTTCGACCCCGAGCGCGGTGGTCCGCTGTACTTCGGGAAGCCCGAGCCGCGGCCGGGGGCCATCCGGCAGACGATAGAGATGATCCTCGCGGCCGAACGTCCGGTCCTGATGCCCGGCGGCGGGACCATTATCGCCGACGCCTCCGAGGAACTTATAGAACTCGCCGAGTACCTGCAGGTGCCGGTAAGCCCGACCTACATGGGCAAGGGCGTCATACCGGAGGACCACCCGCTGCACCTGGGAACCGTCGGGTTGCAGACCCAGCAGCGCTACGCCAACGCGCTTTTCTTGGAGAGTGACCTCGTAGTCGGCATCGGCAACCGCTGGGCCGAGCGGCACACCGGAGATCTGGACGTGTACCGGGGAGATCGCAAGTTCGTCCACGTGGATGTAGAACCCAGCCAGATCGGGCGGGTCTTCCCGCCGGACCTCGCGGTGGTCTCCGACGCAAAGCTCGCGCTAGGGGAGATGCTAGAGACCGCCCGCGACATGACCTCCGAGAAGGAGCCCGGCGAGTGGGTCGAGCGGGTGGACGAGCTACGCTCCACGATGCTCCGCAAGACCGACTTCGACGACGTGCCGGTGAAGCCCCAGCGGGTGTACCAGGAGATCAACGAGTACTTTGACGAGGATACCGTCTTCGTCACGGCCATCGGTCTGTACCAGATCTTCGGCGGCCAGTTCCAGAAGACCTACAAGCCGCGCCACTACCTCTGCTGCGGGCAGGCCGGACCGCTCGGCTGGGAAGTGCCGGCGTGTATCGGGGCCAAGCTCGGCAACCCAGGAGATCTCGTCGTGGGCGTCGTAGGCGATTACTCGTTCCAGTTCCTTATGGAGGAGATCGCGGTGGCCTGCCAGTACAAGGTCCCCTACGTGCTCGTGATGCTCAACAACGCTTACATGGGCCTTATCCGGCAGGGTGAGATCAAGTACGACATGAACTACGCTGTGGACATCGGCTACGAAGGCCCCGAGAACGAGTACGGCATAGACAACGTAAAGGTCATGGAGGCGATGGGCGCCCTCGGACGCCGGGTCGAGAGACCGGAGGACATAGGGGAGGCGCTGGACTGGGCGGTACGGGCCAGCGAGGAGCAGCGGGTCCCGGCGCTCGTGGAGATTTTGTGCGAGCGGGAAACGAATGCTGCGATGGGCCTCTCGATAGACAAGATCAACGAGTACGAACCCATCCTCGACGGTAGCCGGGAAACTGCGGGCCAGGTCGTCGGAGGTATCCCGGACCGGGATTAACGGCGGTCTAGGGGTCTCTGCGGAAAGCTTTAGAGATACCCCGCAAACAGAGCGGCGGCTGACTAATCGGCTGCCGCCATTATTCGACACCCGCGTATAGACGGCAACGCCCTACCCTTGAGGGCTCACTGGCGTTATCGTAGAAGTTCTCCGTCGTCCTGCTTAACTGAAAAAGTTCGGCTTCTCGTTGGTAACCACCGTCCGGGACCACACTAAAGAGACCCTTTCAGGGGCACCGAGTCCCGGCTCAAGCCCAACCGGGAGATGGAAACCCTGATCTCCATCGTCGAGGTCATTAAGATAGCCAACTACCGTTTGTAGGATATGGTCGAGGGGACCTTTACCGGGATGCGTAGCTAAAGCTAAGAGCTAGAAACGGACGTTGAAAGTTTCCGACGAAAGAGCCGGACTAGTCGAGGAGCAGGATTGCAGGGGAAGATCTCACTGGATAAAGTAAACGCCCTGAGCCGGGAGGAGTTCGTGGCGCGCTTTGGTTCGCTCTATGAGCACTCGCCGTGGGTGGCCGAGGCGGCATCTAAAGAGCGTCCCTTCGAGGACCTCCCGAAGATGCACGGCGCGTTCGAGCGGGCCGTCCTGGACGCTCCCCTTGAGCAGCGCCTCTCGCTCATAAAAGCCCACCCGGACCTCGCCGGGAAAGCGGCTATGGCCGGCGAACTTACGTCCGAGTCCGCCAGCGAGCAGTTGTCCCTGGGCCTCGACCGGCTCTCGCAGGAAGAGTACGAGTCCTTTACGGAACTGAACGACGCCTATAAAAAGAAGTTCGGCATCCCCATGATCTTCGCCGTCAGGGAACACACCAAGAATTCCATACTAGATAGCGCCGGGAGCCGGTTGCAAAACTCTTCCGAAGAGGAAGTGGTCCGGGCGCTAGAGGAGATCACCAAGATAGCTCGTTACCGGTTGGGAGAGGCTGTCGAGGAAGGAGACGCGAAATGACGGAAACGGCTAAGACGAACATCGTCCTCGGTCAGAACAACTACGGCAAGACCGAGGTCCGGGTCCTCAAGGTAAACCGCGACGCGGAGCGACACGAGATCTGGGACCTCGACGTGCGCGTCGCGCTGGAGGGCGACTTCGAGGCCGCCCACGTGGAGGGCGACAACACCGGCTTGCTGGCGACGGATACCATGAGGAACACGGTCAACGCGCTAGCCAAAGACAACCTCACGGATTCCATCGAGGGCTTCGGTCTGGCGCTGGTGGACCACTTTCTAGAAGTCGGTCCGAGCGTCACGAGTTGCTGGGTAGAGTTCACTCAGGCCCAGTGGAGCCGGATCGAGGTCGACGGCCAGCCGCACGAGCATTCCTTTGTTCGAGGCCGCGGCCAGCACCGGGCCAGGGTGTGGGGCGGCGAGAGCGGCGAGCGGAAGGTAGAGGCCGGGATAGGCGACGTCCACATACTAAAGACCACGCAGTCCGGTTGGGAAGGCTTTCTGCACGAGCAGTTCACCACCCTGCCGGAGACCAACGATCGCATACTCTCCACCATCGTCACTTCCAAGTGGGAGTACAACACCACCGAAGTAGACTTTAACGAGACCTGGAGCGGGGTCATGGACCAGACACTCGCGACCTTCACCGACCACTACAGCCCCTCGATGCAGAATACCCTGTACCGCATGGGCAAGGCGGTTTTGGAGAGGTTCCCGGAGATAGAGCGGATCTGGTACTCGTTCCCTAACGTGCACTACATCGTCTACGATCTGGACCGCTTCGGGATGGAGAACGACCGGGGGATCTACCACGCCACCCAGGACCCATACGGTCACATCGAGGGCTGGGTAGAGAGGCGGGGTTGATCCCCGGTGCCCGGTTTCCTGACCACCCACGTACTCGACACGGCTAACGGCAAGCCCGCGGCTGGTATGCAAGTCGAGCTTTATCGCTTCGAGAACAGCGAGCGGCAGGCCCTAAAGACTATCCGCACCAACGACGACGGCCGGACCGACGAGCCACTACTTCCAGAGGCCGAATTCGAGTCGGGGGATTACGAGATCGTCTTCTCTGTAGCAGAGTACTTTGCCGGAGGGTCGAGACTACCTGACCCTCCCTTTCTCGACCGGGTGCCGGTACGCTTCGGCATTGCCGACCCGGAATCTCACTACCACGTGCCGCTGCTCGTCTCTCCCTGGTCCTACAGCACCTACCGCGGGAGTTGAGGTCTAGCAGGCGAAAGGAGTATCTATGAGCTTTCCAGAAAAAGGCCAGCAATTTCCCGACCTCCGGTTTACCGGTGAGGATGGTAGAGAGCTGACCGTCCAGGACCTTAAAGGGCGCAAGACCGTCCTCTACTTCTACCCCAAAGATGATACGCCCGGCTGTACGAAAGAGGCTTGCGCTTTCCGGGATCGGATAGAAGATTACCGGCGGGAAGGTATAGAAGTGTATGGCGTTTCAACGAACTCCGCCGAATCTCACCGGGATTTCCGCGAGAAGTACCGGCTGAACTTTCCACTCCTCACCGACAAAGGCGGGAAAGCCGCGGCCGAGCTTGGGGTGTTAAAAGGAGGGGAACGCGCTGCACGCACGACCTTTTTACTCGGGGCTGGAGGCGAGATCGAGAAGGTATATTCGGACGTATCTCCCGAGACTCACGCCGATGAAATCCTCGAAGACGCAAGGGATTTATAGAATCCGTCGGGAGAGCGGGTGCGGGAGGAAGAAATGAAGGATATAGCGAAGACCGTGATGGAGCGCTGCGACCTGCTCGGGAACATCAGCGAGGAGGGTGAGGCTCTGACCCGGTCCTTCGGCTCCCGGGCGATGCGGGAGGTCAACAAGATCGTCTCCGGCTGGATGAAGGACGCGGGGATGACCGTCCGCCAGGATGCCATAAGGAACCTGATCGGCCGCTACGAAGGAGAGGGAGAGAAGACGCTCGTCCTCGGGTCCCACCTCGACACCGTTCGCGACGCCGGGAAGTACGACGGAATTCTGGGTGTCATGGTCGCCCTGGCCTGTGTCCAGCAACTCCACGACCGGGGCAAGCGCTTGCCGTTCTCTGTCGAAGTCGTCGCTTTCGCCGACGAGGAGGGCTTGCGCTTCGGTACGACGTTTTTGGGCAGCTCCGTATATGCGGGGGCCTTCGACCGGGAGCGCCTGAAGCTCGAAGACCCGAACGGCAAGGGACTCCAGGACGCGGTACGGGACTTCGGTGGGGATCCCGATGCCCTGGAAAGAGCCGGACGCAGGAGGGATGACCTGCTCGGCTACTGCGAGGTGCACATCGAGCAGGGGCCGGTGCTGGAGGAGAAAGACCTGCCGGTCGGGGTGGTGACGGGCATACAGGGCCAGAGCCGTATCAAGACCCGGTTCGACGGCAAAGCCGGACACGCCGGGACGGTGCCCATGGCGAACCGTAAAGACGCTCTATGTGCCGCGGCGGAGTTCGTGCTGGAGGTGGAGACCGCCTGCAAGGTGCAACCGGGGGCCGTGGCGACGGTGGGAGAGATCTCCGCTCTCCCCGGGGCGGCCAACGTCATTCCGGGAGAAGCGGAGCTCTCTCTCGACCTGCGTCACGGGGATGATGCGGTACGCGAGAGCCTGCGGGACCACTTCGAGCACCGGGCGGGGGAGATAGCCCGCTCTCGCGGTTGCGGATACCACTGGCAGGTGCGCCAGGAGACCCCCGCCGTGCTGGCGGATCCGGACTTGACCGAACTGCTAGGCCGCGCCGTTAAAACTTCGGGACTCTCTATTGAGCGGCTGCCCAGCGGAGCCGGACACGACGCCGCCCAGATGGCCGCGCTCACTCCCGTTGCGATGCTCTTTGTCCGCTGTGAGGAGGGAATAAGCCACAACCCCGCCGAGTCCGTAAAAAGGGAGGACGTAGGCGTGGCGATAGAGGTGATGCACCGCTTTTTAGACCTCGTCGCAGGAAATACGGATACTGGATCTGCCGCCGCCTTATCCGAAACAAGCGGAGAGGCGGACCCGTGAGCACCTACGACCTTATCGTCCGCGGCGGCACCCTCGTCACCCCTGAAGGCCAGCAAGAAGCCGACATCGGTGTCTCGGACGGAAAGATAGCCGCCATAGAGCCCGACCTTGAAGGTACGGCCGCCGAAGAGGCGGACGCCCGCGGGCTTCACGTCCTTCCGGGAGCCATAGAGGCCCACGTCCACTTCAACGAACCGGGACGCGCGGAGTGGGAAAGTTTCGCCACCGGCTCCCGGTCGCTGGCGGCGGGCGAAGACATGTTCCGGGCGTGGGGCGGCATCGCGGGTTGCCAGTCGCTCTTGAACGTCATGCTGGACGAGGGTCACCACGAGCGGGGCCTGCCGCTGGAGGAGGTCGCGGCCCTGCTCTCGGGGAAGGTTGCGGACCGCTTCGGGTTCTCCGGAAAAGGCCGCCTGGAAGTCGGGGCCGACGCCGACCTTGCGCTAGTGGACCTCGACGCGTTATCTACCCTACACCGGGAGGACCTGCTGTACCGGCACAAGATCAGCCCGTACATCGGTCGGGCCTTTACCGAAAAGGTCGTCCGCACCCTCGTGCGCGGGAACACGGTCTTCCGTGATGGCAAGGCCCTCCCGGAGCCGGTCGGCAAGTTGATCAAACCCGACCCGGCCGGAACACCCTCTAGTCAACAGCGCCAAGAAGCGCAAACGAAAAGGAGCGCGAACTAGTGAGCGACGTAAGGATAAGAGCTGGCGGCTACGAGTTCCTCGCCCGCTGGGAAAGAGAGCGCTGCCCAAAGACCGTCGAAGCCTTCGAGCAACTTCTACCCTACGAACAGAAGATCATCCACGTAAGGTGGAGCGGGGAATCGTGCTGGATACCACTCGGCGACTACGACCTCGGCGTGCCGTGGGAGGATGCCACCAGCGTACCGCAGGCCGGAGAGATCCTGTTCTACCCGGGCGGGTACTCGGAGACGGAGATCCTGTTTCCGTACTACGGGACGGTGTTCAAGAGCAAGCTGGGAGAGCTGGCGGCCAACCACCTGATGACGGTTACGGAAGGACACGAGAACCTGCGGCCGCTAGGAGAGAAGACGCTGTGGGAAGGAGCCCAGGATATAGTCTTCGAGCGTGTCTAGAAGCCGGAAAGCCCTCTTTCTCCCTCTAGCGAGCTGTTTGTATTGTTTGCTATATGAGCTTATTGGGTCTGGAATGATCCGTCAGCGGGTATACTTGGAAGATAATTTCGATAGGCAGAATAAAGTTTTTAGAAAGCGAGCGTGATTAGTGGCCGAGCGGGCAGCTAGTAATAACTCATCAACGCAGGGCGGGGTCCAGTCGCTGGAGAGAGCGCTGGACATTCTGGAGTTGCTCGGCCGCTCGGAGAGTGAGCTGGGGGTGACGGAGATAGCGCCTACGGTGGGGCTCGCGAACGGTACGGCGCACCGGCTGCTGGCTACCCTGGTCCGGCGCGGCTATGCCCGCCAGAACCCGGAGAACCGGAGGTACGCTCTAGGGATCAAGGCTTACACGCTCTCTACGGCGGCCCGGGCACAACTGGGGCCGCTGGCCCGTCCTTTCTTGACGGAGCTTATGGAGGTGAGCGGAGAGTCGTCCAACCTCGCGGCGTTGGAGAAGAACTCCGTGGTGTACCTGGATCAGGTATCGGCCCCGCGCATGGTCCGGATGTTTACCGAACCCGGCAACCGCTCGCCCCTGCACTCTACCGGTACGGGAAAAGTGCTCCTGGCCTACCAGCCCGAGGAGATCGTGGACCACGTGATAGAGCAGTCCGAGCTCAAACGCTTTACCGCTTACACCATAACGGACCCCCGGCAGCTAAAGAGTGAGCTGGCGCTTATCCAGGAAAAGGGCTACGCGCTGGACTCCGAGGAGATGGAGGAGGGCGTGCGCTGCCTGGCCGGTCCCGTCTTTGCCCCGGACGGGAAGATCCTGGCCGCGATGAGCGTCTCCGGGCCGGCGAGCCGGCTGGACGAGAGCCGGGTCGAGAAGCTCGTCCCGCACCTCAAGAGGATCTCCAGGAGATTCTCCGAAGATCTCGGTTTATCCGATTAGAAGTCCTTTACCAGCGGGACTCGTCAACGTCCCGTGACCCCCGTGGTGGCGCTACCCCTCCGGTCCGTGCCAGAATGTCCGTATCATGAAGAGCGTAGCCGTACACGAGGAAAGGACCGGCCCGTACTCTGGGGACAGGTCCGGACGCCGGGTGGGAGACCTCTTCCCGCGGCTGGTTCTTGAAGAAGCCGGAGGATACGGGAGCGGTGGCCGGGTAAAGTTCCTGTCGGCCGAGGCGGCCCACCGCATCGCCGCCGGCGAGGTGATAGAGCGCCCGGCTTCGGCGGTCAAGGAACTGGTCGAGAACTCGCTGGACGCCGGGGCCGGACGGGTCGAGGTGGATCTGGAAGGCGGCGGGGGACGCCTGATCCGGGTGCGCGACGACGGCTCCGGGATGGTCCCCGATGACGCCGAACGCTCCGTCGGCCGCCACGCGACGAGCAAGCTAACCACCGCCGACGACCTCGCGCGGGTCTCATCTTTGGGTTTCCGGGGCGAGGCGCTGCACGCCATCTCCGCCGTATCACTCCTGACCCTGACCACCGCGAGCCGGAAGGCGGTAGTTACCCGTGGCTCGCGGGTACAAGTTCTCGCCGGAAAGCTTGTCGAGACGGGGCCGGCTTCCCACCCGCCGGGGACGACCGTCGAGGTCCGGGACCTGTTTCTGAACCTCCCGGTCCGGCGGGGATTCCTCGGCACCGAGCGTTCCGAGACCAACGCCGCAACGACGGTTCTGCAGGCGCTGGCCCTCAGCCGTCCGGAGGTCGGGTTCTACCTGCGGGTGGACGGCCGCGGGGTTCTATCGCTGCCGGCGGCGGTCTCGCTGCGCGAGCGGATCGCCCAGGTCCACGGCGTCGCGCTGGCGAAGAACCTCGTCCCGCTGGACGACGGACTTCTCGGTGGGTTTGTGAGTCCGCTGTCGGTCAGCTTCCCGACCCGGCGCTACCTGCACGTGACGGTCAATGGCCGGGTCGTCGAGGCGGATTCCTTTGCCCCGGCGGTCTCCAAGGCTTACGCTGACCTCTTACCAAAAGGCCGGCATCCGGCGGCGTTTTTGCGTCTGGAGCTTGGTCCTGGCGAGGTAGACGTGAACGTCCACCCGGCAAAGAGCGCGGTCCGGCTGCGGGGTGGGCGCTCGGCTTATCCGCTAGTCGTCGGGGCGATCCGGGCGGCGCTCGCCCCGGAAAAGGAGCCGGGCGGCAGCGCGCCGGAAGAGCCGGGCACGGAGTTGGTCCCGATCGGGCAGTTCGCCGGGCGGTGCATCGTGGCGGAGGTGGGGGAAGAGTTGATCCTCCTGGACCAGCACGGGGCTCACGAGCGCATCCTCTACGAGCGGCTTCAGAGAAGCCTGAAGGCCGACGCCGTGGAGCTTGAGAAACCGGACGTGGCGCGTCTCTCTACCGACCTCGCTCCCGAGGTGTGGAACTTCGAGACCGAGCTCCGCGCTCTAGGCTTCAGGATGGAGCCGTTCGGCGACGGGGCGGTCCGGGTGCTGGCGGCTCCGGAGACGGCCGGGGACCCGGCGGCGGCACTCGTCGCGGCGGTCGAGGCGCTGGCGGGCGGCGAAGACCTGGCTAAAGCTCTGGCCTGCAGGGGGTCCACCCGCTTCGGGGAGAGCCTCTCGGAGCCCGAGATGGCTTCTCTGCTGGATCAGTGGTCGGCCTGCGAGTTCAAGGAAGTCTGTCCCCACGGACGCCCGATCGTACGCCGCATAACGCTCGTGGAGTTACTCCGCGGGTTTGGCCGGGTCTAGGGCCGGCTTACGTGAGGCACGACGTGAGGCACGAAAAATCGGCCGGAGGCTGGACCTCCAAGAGGTCGCCCCACAGCCGATTTAGTGTAGAAGGGTTTGGTCCCAGCGTAGCGGTTGGTCGGGAACCTATTCGTCTTCGAGGAGCGTCTGGCCGAGCTGGAGGATGGTCGGAGCCCAGAGGCCGATAAAGATCCCCTCGTTGCGACGGCCGCTGAGGAAGAACGAGATCGAGACTAGAATGGAGACCACGGTGGCCCCTATATATACGCCCTTGTTCACTGCCTACCTCCTAAATAGTTTACTAAACGTGCAGTATATCAATATATACAAAGCCCATTACGTGAGAGATATCTCAGAAACCCCGGCGGGAGGAGCAAAATGGTAGACAACGGTAATACGCGTCTCCAGTCTAATCGGCGGCCGGACCCCGGCGGACGCTCGACGGTGTACGGTGCCCGCGGGGCCGTTGCCTGCGAGGATTCCCGGGCCGCAATGGCCGGCATCCGCGTTCTGGACTCCGGCGGCACCGCGGCTGACGCCTGTGTCGCGATGGCCGCGGTGCAGGCGGTAGTGTCCCCGATGATGACCGGTATGGGTGGCGACGCCTTTCTGCTCTTCTACGACGCGGGTACGGGACGGGTCCTCGGCGCCAACGGCTCCGGTCGCGCCCCGCGGTCGGCCACCATAGAGAAGTTCCGCGAGCGGGGGTTTACCGAAATGCCCGAGCGGGGGGGAGAGACCGTCACGGTGCCGGGCGCGGTACGTCTCTGGGAGGAAGCCGCGGATAAGCTTGGCTACCTCTCCCTGCGGGAACTCCTGTCGCCCGCCCGGAACCTCGCCGCCGGCGGGTTCGCGGTCGGGGAGGTGGTGTCCCGCTACTGGGAGACCGCCGAAGAGCTGCTCCGGCAGAACGCCGCGGCCTCAAAAGTCTTTTTGCCCGGCGGCCACGCTCCCAAAGCCGGGCAACTCGTCAGGAATGAGGAGTTGGCCGCCACGCTGGACGCCGTCATAAAAGGAGGGTCCGAGGCGTTCTACACCGGAGACATCGCCCGGCGCATGGCCCGCTCCGTGCGCGAGATGGGCGGCTACCTTTCAGAAGAAGACCTGGCGTCGCACGAGACCCTGTGGGTAGAGCCGGTTTCGACGGACTACCGCGGCGTGCGAGTTTATGAGATACCGCCTCCGGGCCAGGGTATCGCGGCGCTCCAGATGCTGAATATCCTGGAGGGTTTTGATCTCGGGAGGTACGCGCCCGATAGCGCCGGGCGCATACACCTCGAAGCCGAGGCAAAGAAACTCGCTTTCAAAGACCTGTACGAGAAGATTGGGGACCCGGAGTCCTCCAATATCCCGACCGCGGAGCTGCTCTCGAAAGTGTACGCGGCCAGGCTCAGGAAAAACATCTCCTCCTCTCGGGCGTCGGACGTCTCCGCGGGCGGTGTGGAAGCCGCGCTCGGCGGGGATACGACCTACCTGTGCGCCGTGGACGCCGCGGGCAACGGCTGCTCGTTTATAAACAGCCTGTACATGGGATTCGGCAGCGGGGTCGTGGCCTCCGGTACCGGCGTGTGTCTGCAGAACCGGGGCAACTCTTTCCAACTCGTAGAAGGCCACCCCAACTCCCTCTCTCCCGGTAAACGCCCGATGCACACCATTATCCCGGGGCTCGCGACGAGCGCCTCCACCGGCCGGCTGTGGGCGACCTTCGGGGTAATGGGCGGCCCGATGCAGCCGCAGGGCCATGCCCAACTGCTGGCGAACCTGATCGACTACGGCATGAGCCCCCAGGAAGCCGTCGACCACCAGCGCCACTTCCACAACGAGGACACCCTGCTCGTCGAAGGCCGGCTGCCGGAGAAAGAGGTGTCCCGGCTGCGAGACCTCGGCCACCGGGTAACGATAGGCGTGCACTTCGAGATACCGACCGGTGGCGCACAGCTCATAAGGGTGCTGGAGAACGGCGTGCGGGCCTGCGGCAGCGACCCCCGCAAGGACGGTTGCGCCCTGGTGCAGTAGGCACGGTTGCCCAGAGGCGGGAGTTAGTGTGTAATGCTCCGGTAGGAGGGGGCGGAGCTTACTGTCTGGAGGAGTGAGTATGTCCGGGGTTACGGAGGGTGCCAGGAGCGGGACGGCGCAGGAGACGGCTCCGGCGTCTTTTGGGGGACGGCTCAAGGTCGTAGGCCCGGGGCTGGTGATGGCGGCCACGGGGGTCGGGGCTGGGGACCTTATCTCGGCGCTCGTAGCCGGGACCCGGTTCGGGACGGCTTTCATCTGGGCGATAGTGCTCGGCGCGGTGATCAAATTCGGACTGGTCGAAGGGATGGGCCGCTGGTACATGGCGACGGGCCGGACCATCCTGGAGGGCTGGCGCTCTATGGGCCTCTGGGCGAGTGTGTACTTCGTGGTGTACCTGTTCCTGGTTACATTCGTCTTCGGCGCGGCGGTCACCTCGGCTTCGGCGCTCGCGGTGGACGCGCTGTTCCCCGGCGTGTTGCCGATCTGGGCCTGGGCTATCCTGCACGGCGTTGCGGGCTTTATCGTCGTGGGCGTGGGCCGGTACGGGTTGTTCGAGCGGGTTATAGAGGTGTTTATCGGGCTGATGTTCGTCTGCGTGGTCGGGCTTGCAATCTTCCTGACGCCGGGGCTCGGGGAACTCGCCGTCGGCTTTGTGCCCAGTTTACCGGAGGGCTCCCTGATCTACGCTTTAGGCATTATCGGCGGGGTTAGCGGTACTTTCACCCTGGCGTCCTATCCTTACTGGGTGCGCGAGCGGGGCTGGCGGCGCTCGTCCTGGATACCCACCATGCGCACCGACCTCGGCGTCGGCTACGTCGTGACCGCCGTGTTCATGGTAGCCATGCTTATTATCGGGTCGGAGTTCCTTTTCGGGACCGGCACGACCATCAGCGGCAGCGACGGGCTCGTGGCGCTCTCGGACCCGCTGGCGGCACGCTTCGGGACCGTGGCCGGCTGGCTGTTCCTGATCGGCTTCTGGTCCGCCACCACTAGCTCTATCCTCGGGGCCTGGAACGGTTCGGCCTACCTCTTCGCCGACTTTGTCCGTACTACTCAGCGGGTACCGGACGAAGAAGCCGAAAGCTACCTCTCGGAGAAGAGCCCGTACTTCCGGGGATTCCTCGCCTGGATCACCTTCCCCCCAATGGTCCTGCTGTTTCTCGGCCAGCCGGTCTTCCTGGTAATAACCTACGCCGCCCTCGGCGCTCTGTTCCTGCCGTTCCTGGCGATCACACTGCTCTGGCTGATGAACTCCGCAAGGGTTCCGCGTGAGTACCGCAACGGCCTTGTCTCGAACACCGGCCTCGTAGTCGCCCTGCTACTCTTCGCCGTGCTGGCCGTACAGCAGATCATCGGCTTGTTCTAAACCGTTCTACGCGCTTTTCGCCAGCTCGCGCTCGATAGCGGGCCTGTCGAACCCGACGATCCAGCGGCCACCGATCTTTAATACCGGCACTCCGCTCTGCCCGGTCTTACGCCGCACGTTCCGGGCCGCCTCCGCGTCGTTTTCCAGGTTTACTTCCTTGAACGGGACCCGATGCTCTTTTAGATACTTCTTCGCCCGCCGGCAGTGCGAGCAAGTCGAGGTGCTGAACAGAACTACCTTTTTCACCGCTCCTACTCCATGTTCGCTTTCAGAGACTCGGCTAACTGGTAGACGGGGGAGAGGCGTCCGGGGTTCTCCCCTTCCATGTACGCCACGAACTCTTCCTCCGAGGCGTAGTTCATCTTCCCGTTGTTCCGCTTCTCTTCTCCCAGGGTGGAGCACTCGCGGCCCTTGTAGTCGTGGCCGGGGTACACGATCAGGTCGTCCGGCAGGCTATTGTAGGTGTGGTAGAGCGTGTGGTACTGCCGGACGGCGTTGCCGTTAAGGAGGTCCGTCCGGCCGCAAGAGCCGATCAGGAGCGCGTCCGCACTGAGTATTCTTCCAGGCTCGCCGGAACCGCCCGGCAAGACGACGCTCACGAGGTCCTTGGCGTGCCCCGGAGTGTACAGGAACTTCAGCGGCAGCTCGCCGAGGTAGAGCCGGTCGCCGTCTTCGACCCGGATGTCCACGAGGCTCGACGGGGCTTTCTCGTGCATCACCACCCGGGCCACGGTCTTCTTCTTTATCTCCCGGACGCCGGAGATGTGGTCAGCGTGGGTGTGGGTGTCGATAACGTATGCCGGTTTGAGACCGTGCTTGAAGACGTAGTCGAGCATTTGGTCCAGCATCTCTATTTCCGGGTCTACGAGCGCCGCGAGCCGGGTTTCGTGGTCGGCGACGATGTAACCGAGACACCCGCGCGCCACCCGGAACTGCTGGAAGAGATACCCTGGTTCGAAACCGGCTAGGACCTGCGAGCTGTCGGTCTGCTGGTTACTTTTTCCGACCGTCATCCGCCTACACCCCTAAGCTTGGCGCCGGTGCCTCGCGTAGCCCGCTACCAATAGCGCGAGTCCCGCGAGCAGGCCGACCGGGACGAGCAGCACCGCCGGGTTCATGCCGCCGGTCTCGGGCATCGTGGTCCCGGTGGCAGTGCCAGCGGTTGCGGGGGCGGCGCTGGCGGGTATCGGGACGCCCGAGACGGTGAACGGAAGCTCCGGCTGGTCGCCGCTCTCCCGAGCGCCGAACTGGGAGTTGACCGCGAGCAGGCTTCCGTCGTAGCCGGCGATGGTGGTCGGGTAATTAAAGGATGAGTTTGTGAAAGGCTCGCCGACCGTGCCGCTGGCGTAATCCGCAGAGAGGTTGACCGGCACTACCAGTTCTTGCTGGTTGCGGACCACGTAGAGGGTCTGGCCTTCGAGCAGGATGCCGTCGCCGTTAGAAAGGTCCGCGCCGCCGGTGTCTATCTCGGTGACCTCACGCGTCGAAAGGTCTATGCGGAAGAGTTTGCCGGTATTGGACTGAACGGAGATCAGGTACCGCCCATCGGGGGTGGCGGCTATGCCGTTGAGATTAAAGCCTTCCCCATACTGTACCGGCGTGCCCTCAAACTCCAGGAACGTCTCAAAGCCGTAGCCGCCGTCCGCGGTTGGGAATAGTCTATAGAGCGTCGGGCTCATCGAGTCCGTAAAGTACGCCGAGCCGTCGGGTGCGACGGTCACGTCGTTTACGAACGTCATATCCTTGCCGTTGGAGAAACTGTCGATCAGTGCTCCGCTACTGGCGTCGTAGACAAAGCCCTGGCCCGTGGGACCGCCCGCCACGAACAACCTGCCGGAGTCGACCGCGAGACCGACGGCGGTAGAGCGTCCGTCACCGCCGGGTGGGAGAAAGATTTCGGCCTCCTGCCCCGGACGGGCGACGTTGGAGCGGTAGATCGTCCCGTCCGTGGTGCTCGATACAAAGAAATCTCCGGTCTCTGGCTGGTAGGCTACGCCTTCCGGGAAAACTTCTTCTCCGGGAAGCGGATAGATTGCCGCCTCGTTACCGGCCTCCTCCTGGGCGTCGGCGACCCCGGCCCCGGCGGCTATCCAAAGAAAGCCGGCTAGCAGCACCGCATAGAAGAAAGTACCCCTGCTCGCAACACCTGACATGCATCCCCCTTGTCTAGAGAGTCCCTAACGCGCCACCAGATAATCTGATCTACACCAGTATAGCGGAAAGCCGGACGACCCTAGATGGACGGTAAGGTAGTATCGGGTTTATAGATACATTACAAAAGGAGAGCCAGGTGCAGAGCAGAGACACGAAGGTATTGGGCCGGGACGCGCGAGGACCGATAGGGGCGGAGCAACTCGACACGGTGCCGTGGCGTCACGGGGACACGGACGCGGTGGTGGAGTTTTCGACGGACGAGCTTACTGCGGTCTGCCCGGTCACGGGTGGGCCGGACTTCTACGAACTGAAGCTGAGTTACCGACCGGACGCGAAGCTCATAGAGTCGAAGTCGATGAAGCTCTACCTGTGGGGTTTCCGGGACGAGGGAGTCTTCGCCGAGGACCTGGCCGCCACGATGCTCAAGGACCTCGTAGCGGCGTGCCAGCCGGAGGCGTTGACCGTGGACCTGACGCAGCAGGTCCGCGGAGGGTTGAAGATCCGGACGGTTGTCCACCATCCGGCGGCCGGCTCACGAGCCCTTTAGCTGCCGCTAGAGCGTTTGCAGCCCTAGATGCTAGCGGTGTAGTATCTGCGCTTCTGCTTTTTACAACCGCTTTACCCGAGGTCCACGTCCGTGGTATCCACGTCGAGCACCCCGTCGAGGGACATTATTTCGGTCACCGACTCGTCGAGGTCTTCCCGGGTGGCCGCGAAACCCGTTAGCTCCACGACGCCCTCCTTCTCGGAGCGAACCTCAAGCTCGGTGTCTTCTAAAAGGTCCCGCACGTCCCCCGTGAGGCTCTCGTCGTCCTCCATAAAAGCGTCGCCGGTCTCCTCCCCGGTGTCCGGGTCTATGTACACGTCGTTGCGCGGGTAGCCGGACTCCGGGGTGTTCGAGCCCTCGTCCTCCCAGCCGCTCGCCTGGCCGGACTCGGCGTCCTGGGTTTCCAGCGGGGACGCCGCCTCCGCCGGGTCGGTCGGTGTGTCTACGAACTGCCCCTCGTGCGCCCGGTCCTCGGCGCCGGACTCTGACGGGGCATAACCTTGCGGCTCGACCTCGTCCCCGGTGTAGTCTCCCGGCTCCGCGTCCGAAGGCTCCGCCCGGAAGGTGGCGAAGTCCGCCTCCGGATCCAAGGACACCTCCGATATGGGCACCTCCGACTCGCCCTCGTCCATCTCGACCAAGACGTGCGTTACCTCCCCCGAAACCTCATCGGTTATGACCTCCGTGATGCGGCCCAACTCCTCGCCTTCCGGTGTCCGGGCCTCTAACCCTACAAATCCGCGCTCTTCCACTGCTTTAAACCTCCTGGTAATTATCTCCCGATTACTTACCACAAATTATCCTCGCTGACGCTGGCGGCCGCCGCTGGACTTGATCTCTGGCCCCGGAGTAATAAAATATGAGCGTGACACACTTAGATTTAAACTGTCTAAAGATTCGGTATTTGGGGAATACAGCCCGACAAGCTTTTAAAGATATCAGGAGGCGTGGAACGGATGATCTGTGAAAATTGTGGTATCCGGCCGGCGAGCGTACAGGTTTTTCAGCAGCAGGGGGATCAGCGGGCGACGCTGTACCTCTGCAATCAGTGCGCCCGCCAGCTCGGCATGATGGGCCGTGGTGGAACTGGCGGTGCCGGTGGTATGAACCCGTTTGAGATGTTGCAGAACCTCGTACAGCAGCAGAACCAGGGCGGGGGCGGCAGTTTGTTCGACGCGCTCTCGGGTGAGGCTCAGGAGGCCGTTATGCGTTCGCGGGAGTCTTCGGCGGGCACGACCCCGACGGCGGCTATCGGCACGGACCATTTATTAGCGGGCATCGTGGCAGGTGACAACGTAGCGACCGAGGCTCTGCGGTCCGCCGGCGCGAACATCGACGGGATGCGCCGGCGCTTCGGGGAGACGCGCCGGGACCCCGGCGAGCAGCTCTACACCTTTACGCCGAGCGCCAAGCGGGCTTTGCAGCTCTCGTTTAACGCCGCCCGGCAGATGGGCGCGGGCAAGGTCGGCAGCGAGCATCTGTTACTCGGTCTGCTCGGCGAGGGCGACGGCAACGCGTACCGCATTCTGGCCCAGAACGGGGCCGGTGACGCCGACGCCTTGCGGCGGGAAATTGCCCGTCTCTTGCAGCAGCGCGGTGGACAGGTAGGCCCTGGCGGACCCGGAGGTTACCCGGGTGGTGGCGGTGGCGGTTATCCCGGTGGTGGTAACTCCGGCGGCGGCGGTGGCGGCGGGAGTTACCCCGGTGGTCAGCAGGGCCAGCAGAGCCGGACGCCGACGCTGGATCAGGTGAGCCGCGACCTTACGGAGATGGCCCGCAACGGGGAGCTAGACCCGGTGATCGGGCGCGCCGAGGAGATAGCGCGCGTGGTCCGCATCCTCTCCCGCCGGACAAAGAACAACCCGGTACTGATCGGGGAGGCCGGCGTTGGCAAGACCGCCGTGGCCGAAGGATTGGCGCAGCGCGTCATCTCCGAGGACATACCGGATACCCTCAAGGATAAGCGTGTCTTGGCGCTCGACGTCGGCGGGCTCGTGGCGGGCACCCGGTTCCGGGGCGACTTCGAAGAGCGGATGCAGCAGATGCTCAAGGAGCTTCAGGATGAGGAGAACAACATCATCCTGTTTATCGACGAGCTTCACCAGATCGTCGGCGCCGGCGGGGCCGAGGGCTCGGTAAACGCCTCGAACATGCTCAAGCCCGCACTCGCCCGCGGCGAGCTTCAGGTAGTTGGGGCTACGACGCTCGATGAGTACCGCAAGAACGTCGAGAAAGACCCGGCGCTAGAGCGGCGCTTCCAGCCGGTGCTGGTAGACGAGCCGACCGTGGACGAGACCGTGCAGATACTGTTCGGCCTCCGCGACCGCTACGAGGCCCATCACCGCGTGCGGGTCTCGGACGAGGCTATAACCGCCTCCGGCCAGCTCGCCGACCGCTACATAACCGACCGCTTCCTGCCGGACAAGGCCATAGACCTGCTGGACGAGGCCGCCGCCGAAGTTAGGCTGCGCTCGACCGTACCGCCAGTAGACGTAAAGCGGATGGAAGAGGAAATCTCCGGCCTCGAGCACGAGAAGGACGACGCCGTCCGGGCCGAGAACTACGAGCAGGCCGGGGAATTAAAGCGCCGCATCTCGGAGCTTCGGACCGAGCTCGAGCGCCAGCAGGAGGGTTGGGCCGGAAGCCGGGAGACCGAGTCGCCAGAGGTAACCCGCGAGGACATCGCCCGCATTCTGGAGGAGTGGACCGGCGTACCGGCGACCAACATCGTCCAGGAAGAGGCCGAGCGCCTCATGAACCTCGAAAGCGTCCTGCACGAGCGGGTCGTCGGGCAGGACCCGGCGGTCTCCGCGGTCGCCGAGGCCATCCGGCGCGCCAGGGCCGGCATAAAGGACCCGCGGCGTCCGGTCGGCAGCTTTATCTTCCTTGGGCCTACGGGTGTCGGGAAGACCGAGCTTGCCCGGACTCTGGCCGAGTACCTCTTCGGCGAGGAGGATGCGCTGGTCAGGATCGACATGTCCGAGTATGGGGAGAAGCACACGGTCAGCCGGCTCGTCGGCGCGCCTCCGGGCTACGTCGGCTACGAAGAGGCCGGACAGCTCACCGAAGCTGTGCGGCGGCGGCCGTATAGCGTGGTACTGCTCGACGAGATCGAGAAGGCCCACCCGGACATCTTCAACATCCTGCTCCAGGTGCTGGACGACGGGCGCCTCACGGACGCCCAGGGCCGGACGGTCAACTTCGAGAACACCGTGGTCATAATGACCTCGAACGTCGGCAGCCAGCATCTGGTATCCGAGCGGCAGTTCGGGTTTACCGCGCGCGACGGGGTGGACTTCCGGGAGACCGAGCGGCGGGCGCGGGAAGCCCTGGAGCGGGCTTTCAGGCCGGAGTTCCTGAACCGGGTGGACGAGACCATCGTGTTCCAGCCGCTCTCGAAGGAGAACGTGCTCTCCATCGTGGACATTATGCTCGACCGGCTGAACAAGCACCTTGAGAGCCAGAAGGTATCCGTCGAGGTCACCCAGGCGGCGAAGGAGTTTCTGGCCGAGACCGGCTACGACCCGAAGTTCGGCGGCCGGCCGCTCGCGAGGGCGATCCGACGCTACATCGAGAATCCGCTCTCCAGCCGGATCATCGGCGGCGGATTCGACGAGGGCGACACGATAGTAGTGGACCGCCCCGAAGGCGCGGACGAGTTGACCTTCAATGTAAAGGTCGCCGCCTAAAAGCAATACGGCAGCAACTTTACGAGAGGCTCCCTGGTACTTACCGGGGAGCTTTTCTTTTACCTTATCTTGTGTAACCCCTCACGCCGGCGGGGCCTAAACCCTGTAACTCAGTAAGCGCTCTCCCAACCCGGGAACGTACCCGGAGGTACATTAATACTACGGCCCGGATAAAACACCGCGGGTCGTAAGGCGTTTCATACAGCAGGGGGATTACATGTCTCATCTATTCAGGTTTATTGCGGGCGGCGCAGTTTCCGTCATGGCACTCGCGGTTGCGGCGGTCGCGGCGGAGCCGGCTTTCGCGCACGTGAAGTGGTTTGAGGATACCTCCGCTAAAGACCTCGAATGGGGGTTGTTCTTCCAGCCGCTGCCGATGACGTTTGTCGGGCTCGTACTTTTCGCGACCGTGGCCGCCGGTTTGTTGTGGCGGGCACGGGGCGGACGGAGCTTTATACCGGGACCGGGAGCTTTTGGGGCGACGGACGAGCGGCGGAGCGCACTCTACAGTCTGGTGCCCCTGATCCTGGGCGTCCACGTCGCCGTCCCGCTTCTGGTAAACGGCGTGCAGGGCAACCTGTTCTCCCCCGATAATCAGCCGCCGGGAGTATGGGCGAACCTCCTCGGTTTCGCCGAGACGTTTATCGCGCTCGCGCTGTTCTACGGGGCGTTCACCCGCATCGCCGCCGCGGCCCTCGCGGCCGTGTGGTTCGCCGGAATACCGCTGGTCGGTCTCGTGCCGATGCTCGACAACGCGCTGTTTCTGGGTTTCGCAGCGTTCTTTTTTCTCGCCGGGCGTGGTCCCGTATCCATCGACCGGATGCTCTTTCCGGCCACCGAAGCGCCGGAGAGGACGATGCCTCATGCCATACCCGCGCTGCGCCTGGGCCTCGGCATTAGCTTTATAGCGGTGGCGTTTAGCGAGAAGTTTGCGAACCTGCCGCTGGCCCAGGCGTTCCTACAGGACTACCCGCTGAACTTTACGAGCGCCCTCGGGATTCCGCTGCCGGACAGGGTGTTTATCTTCGGGGCGGGTTCCGTGGAGCTGCTGCTCGGGCTGACGATCCTGTTCAACTTCTTTGTGCGGGAGATAGTCGTGCTCGCGCTGGTGCCGGTCAACCTGACGCTCACGGTCTTTGACTACTCCGAGCTTGTCGGGCACCTGCCGATCTACGGTATTTTGGCGGTGCTCCTTATCTGGGAACCGGGCCGTAAGAACCTGTTGCTCTGGATCCGGGGTCTCCGCGAAGGACCGCTGAATATATTGCCGATAAACAGCGCCAACGAAGAATACTCCGTGTCCCAAGACCCGGAAAAGACCGGAACTTCTTCGGGTTAGCGCCGTGTCCGGCAGGAGGTTCTAGAAACTCACTTTACCCGGTGGTTCTCCGTCCGCCATTCTCTAAGATCGTGGAGCAGTTCCCGGTACACGAGAACCGCCCCGACCGCGCCGGTCCAGATCGCCGCGGCGAGGTACCCGGCGATAATGTCCGTCGGGTAGTGGACCCCGAGGTAGAGCCTACTAAACCCGATAAGCACCACAACCGCGACTCCCGCGACCGCAACCGCCCACCGCCGCCAGCCCTGGAGACGTATAGCCACGAGCAGGGCCAGGGTGCCGTAAAACGCAACGGCGATGGTAGCGTGACCGCTCGGGAACGAGTAGAACGACGCCGTGTACCCGGAGTCAAACAATTCCGGGCGTGACCGCTGGAATATGCTTTTCAAGACCGTGGCGAGCACCGCGGCCCCGCCGGCGGAGACGAGGATCAGGACGGCCGATATTTCGAGCCCCCGGCTGTAGAAACCGTAGGCGCTCAACAGGGCGAGCGGTATCACTACCCAGTAGTAGCCGAGGGCGGTAACTACCCGCATCGGACCGTCGAGCCAAGCCGGGAAGGTGGCGTTTATCCAGATCAACACCGCCCGGTCGAACCGGCGGCTCTCACCCGTGAATACCTCCTCGACAAGCTCCGTAAAGCCGACCAGCGCCGCCAGAGAAACCGCGAGACCGGCGAAAAGTCCCAGAACTTCGGCCACGGGTGGACGCTCCGCCGCCCTCCGCGCCAGGCGCTTCACATTTTCGGAGGCTCTGCCGATCATCTACCGCTCTTCCTCGACTTTGGTTTCTCTCCGGGAGTATTGTAGGCGACCACAGCAAGCCCGATCGCAAGCCGCGCAACGGACGCCCGGTTTTGCGAGGGGTGAATCCAGGGTATCCTAGTGTATTGCAGGCTTTGAAAACGGTACGATAGATAAAGGAGTTAGACAACCGTGAGCACGGTTCCAAACATCAGCCTCAACGACGGCAACACCATCCCGCAGCTCGGCTTCGGGACTTACCAGATAGACCCGCAGGACACCGTGGAGGCGGTGAGCCAGGCCCTGGAGATCGGCTACCGGCACATCGACACCGCTGAGATGTACGGCAACGAGGCCGAGGTCGGCGAGGCTATCCGCACTTCCGGGATCGACCGCGGCGAGATCTTCGTCACCAGCAAGCTTAACAACTCGTTCCACGAGCCCGGTGACGCCCGCGAGGCATTCGACACAACGCTCTCGAAGCTCGGCATGGACTACGTGGATCTCTTTCTCATCCACTGGCCGCTCCCGACGCGCTTCAACGGCGACTACGTGTCCACCTGGCAGACGCTGGAGGAGTTCCACCGTGACGGACGCTCCCGCTCGATCGGGGTGTCCAACTTCCAGCCGGATCATCTGGAGCGTCTCGCCTCCGAAACCGACACGGTACCGGCGATAAACCAGATCGAGGTTCATCCCTACTTCACCAACGATGCTGCCCGCCGCTACGGCCAGGAACACGGCATCGCCACCGAAGCGTGGTCGCCGATAGCCCAGGGCGGCGTTCTGGACGACTCCACCGTTGCCCAGATCGCCGAAAAGGTCGGCAAGACCCCGGCCCAGGTTATCCTGCGGTGGCATCTCCAGCTCGACCACATCGTGTTTCCGAAGTCGGTGACGCCCTCGCGCATGCGGGAGAACTTCGACCTCTTCGACTTCGAGCTGGAGCAGGACGACGTGGACGAGATCTCCGCGCTCGACAAGGGCGAAGACGGTCGCACCGGCCCGCACCCGGACGTATTCGACTACGTCCCCAGCTAACACGTCTACAGGCGAGTAAAGAGCCTGCACCCTCTGAGAATCACCCGGGGCCTGACAGAACCCACACGGTTCTGTCAGGCCCCTTCTGATACCACTTGGTCGCTCTTTAACGATTCCGTGCACCGGCGTAACGCTTCCGCGAGGTCCCGGCGCTCTCCCTGCTCTAGCGGCGCCAGCATCCGCTCCTCCACCGCTTCTACTACCCGGTGCGCCCGCGGTAAAGCCTCTTCGCCCTTCTCCGTAAGGTAAGCTCGCAATACCCGGCCGTGTTGCGGATGTTGCTTCCGCTGGACCAACCCGGCCGACTCCAGGTTCGTAAGTATTCCGTTCATCGTCTGCGGCGTCACGAAACACTTTCGCGCGAGACCCGCTCCGGACGCCCCCGGCTCCTCCCCGAGCGCGACGAGCGCCGCGTACTGCGGCGTCGTCAGCCCGATCCCTCGCAACCCCTCGTCCATTCGTGCCCGTAACGCGTACTGCGCCCTCTTTAACTCGTAACCTACCCGGCCCTCTACCAAACTGGAACTCTCCATAAATCTCCTGTTGAAAGTTATCAGGGTATTGATATTATTATCAGGATCTTGATAAGTTTAGCTGAGAGGAGTGTAAATGAACAGGGTGATCGGCCCGGATTTCGTGGCGTTGCAGGTTCGGAGCCTTGAGGTTTCGCAGCGGTTCTACGAGGAGCTTCTGGGGCTTGAGGTGGACCCGGCGGGGCCTCCGAGCGCGGTAGTCTTCAAGACGGAGCCGGTGCCGTTCGCGGTCCGGGAGCCGGTGGTGGACCTCGACGCGGTTGGGCGGTTGGGGTGGGGGGTTGCGCTGTGGCTGCGGTGCGAGTATAGCGACGGGTTACACGCTTCGCTCGTTTCCGCGGGGGTTGAGGTAGTCCGGGAGCCGTTTGACGGGCCTTTCGGTAGGACCTTCACGTTCGCAGACCCTGACGGGTATGGGATCACGATCCACGATGGCTAACGACTTCAGCACCCGGTTCGAGTTCCAGCCAGTAGGCCCGTACTCGCTGGAGCAGAGCGTAAAGTTCCTGGAAGGTTTTGCTCCCGCGGCGTACGAGGGTAACGATGCGGGACACCTGCACCTCGCATTCGTCCCGGATGGCGGAGAAAAAGCCGTCGGGGTATGCGTGCGTTCCGAGAATGGGGTCGTCGTGGGCGAGGTTTTCGGGGAGGCGGACGCCGGCGTGGTGCGTTCGCAGGTGGCGCGGATACTCTCACTGGATGTGGACGGGAGCTGTTTTGTAGAGGTAGGCCGGACGGACCCCGTGGTCGGGAGGATTCAGGAGCGGTATCCGGGGCTGCGGCCGGTGTGTTTTAACTCGCCGTATGAGGCCGCGGCGTGGGCGGTTATCGGCAACCGCATCCGGATCGTGCAGGCCGCGAAAATTAAAAGCCGCCTGGCGGAAGAACTCGGAGAGATCGTATGGATACACGGCGAGCCGGAGCCCGCGTTTCCCGGTCCGCGGCGGCTTATGCAACTAGAGAGATTTCTGGGCCTGTCTGGGCGGAAAGTCGAGTACCTGCGAGGCGTGGCCCGCGCGGCTGCCGGAGGAGACCTGGACGCTGAACGCCTGCGTTCGTCGCCGGTAGACGAAGCTTTGCGGCAGCTAAAGGAGATCCCGGGCATTGGAGACTTCTCGGCCGGCCTGATCCTGCTGCGCGGGGCCGGAGCCCCCGACTGCTTGCCAGCCCGTGAGCCCCGGCTCGGAAGGGCGGTCGCGCTGGCCTACGGTCTCGATGAACCGCCGTCCGCAGAGGAGTTGCAACAGATGGCGGAACGCTGGCGGCCGTACCGGACGTGGGTCACGCTGCTCCTGCGGGTAATGCTTGAGGGAGAGACCGCCGAGATCTCCGGCGGTCTCCCTGGTAAGTAACTGCTAGCTCCTGGAGACGGCCATCCGGGGAACGTAGAGCCGGTGGATGTAGTCCCGGACCATACGTTGGGTCGAGAAGACCGGGGCTACGGTGCCTATGGCTTCTTTCATAACCGACACCCAGGCCTCGGGCACGCCGTCGAGGTTGCGGTCGTGGAAGGTCGGGATCAGTTCGTTCTCCAGCGTCTCGTAGAACGAGGCGGCGTCGGCGTCGTCTTGCTGATCCAGGGTTGGGTACTCCTTCTCCTCGCCGATGGTCCAGCCATTACGGCCGTTGTACGCCTCGGGCCACCAGCCGTCGAGCACGCTGAAGTTCGGGGCGCCGTTTAAGGAAGCTTTCTGGCCCGAAGTACCGCTGGCCTCCAGCGGGCGGCGCGGGTTGTTGAGCCACACGTCTACGCCCTGCGCCAGGTAGCGGGTCACGCCCATGTCGTAGTCTTCGAGGATGAACAGGTGTCCGGCGAGGTCTTCCTCGGCGGCTGCCTTGTAGAGTTCCCGGATAAACTCCTTGGCCGGGCTGTCGGCCGGGTGGGCTTTACCGGCGAAGACGAACTGCACCGGGCGGTCGGCGTTCTTGACGATTTCGCGGAGCCGGTCTGGGTCGTGGAGGAGCAAGGTGGCCCGCTTGTAGGTCGCGAAGCGCCGGGCAAAGCCGATGGTCAGGGCTTCGGGGTCCAGCTCCTGAACCGGGGCATCGGTGCCGGTGCGCTCACGCTGCAGCCGGAGCCGCTCGTTTACGAAGTCGACCATCTCTTTTTTCACGGTGTTGTGGGTCTCCCAGAGTTCCCGGGGCGGTATCTCCTCGACAAACGACCAGGCGGAAGGTTCCTGGACCGACCGGCGCCAGGCCCGGCCACCGGAGTAGCGTTCGTAGAGTTCGCCCATCGGGGCGGAGAGCCAGCTCCAGGTGTGCACGCCGTTGGTGACGGATGTGATCTCCGGTCCCGTGGATACCCGGTCCCCGGAAGCCTGGCCGTTCTCTTCGGAAACGAACAGGTGGCTCCACATGTCTAAAGAGACTTCCTGATGTAGCTTCGAGACGGCGTTGCGGCCGGCCGAGAGCTCCATGGCGAGCACGGTCATGTTAAAGACTGGTCCCCAGTCTTCTTCCTCGCGGCCGAGGTTCAGTAGTCCCTCATCGTCGGTGCCGAGCCGCGCGGGCCAGCCGGAAGTGAACTCGTGGAAAAGGTCCGGGGCAAAGGCGTCGTGGCCGGCCGGGACCGGGGTGTGGGTGGTAAACACCGTGCTCCCGGCAACTTCCTTGCGGGCATCGTCAAAGGAGGCTCCGGCGTTGACCAGCTCGCGGATACGTTCGAGGCCGAGGAACGCCGCGTGGCCCTCGTTCATGTGGTAGACGGCAGGCCGCAGGCCGGTGGCCCGCAGCGCCCGCACGCCGCCGACCCCGAGGATGAGTTCCTGGGCGATCCTCGTGCGGTTATCCCCGCCGTAGAGGCGGGCGGTGATCTGTCGGTCCTCCTCGATGTTCTCCGGGATGTTCGCATCGAGCAGCAAGACGGTGTTCCGGCCGACCTCGACCTTCCAGACCTTCAAATACAACTCCCGGCCCGGCATCTCGATGCTAACAACCACCTCGCCGCCGTCCGGGTTGCGGGCGGGCCTCACGGGGCGGATGCCGGGGTCGAACGGCTCGTAAATCTCCTGCTGGCGGCCATCCGCGTCGATCCGCTGCCGGAAAAACCCCTGGGCGTAGAGGATACCGACCCCGACGAGCGGCAGCCCGAGGTCCGAGGCGCTTTTTATGTGGTCCCCAGCCAGGACGCCTAAGCCCCCGGAGTAGATCGGCAACGACTCGTGCAGCCCGAACTCCGCGGAGAAGTAGGCTACCGGTCCCTCCAGGTTCGGGTACGCGTAGCCGACCCAGGTCTCCCTTCCTGCTAGATAGTCGTCGAAACTCCGCAAGACCTGGTGGTAGGCGTCCACGAAGTCCGCGTCCCCGGCAGCCGCTTCCAGCTTGTCCGTCTTCTGCAGCAGGTGGACCGGGTTGCGCTCCGTCTCGGACCAGAGATCCGGGTCCAGCCGGGAAAAGAGCCTCCGGGCTTCCGGGGTCCAGGTCCAGAAGAGGTTGTAGGCTAGCTCGGGTAGCCGCCCCAGCCTGGATGGGATATTAGTCTGCATGTACGCCGCCGCCTTTTCGTCCGGTTTTAGAAGCTCTACGCCGTTGCATTGTACGGCCCAGCTTCTACGGTGCAAGCGGATCCACCGTTGAGCTTACTCCTATGCCGGACTAAGTCCCGCGGCGCAACTCGGCGTAGGCGGCATTTATCTCTTTCATGCGGGTCTCCGAAGCTTCCCGGGCTCCCGGGTCCAGGCCCGCCACCGTGTCCGGGTGGTGCTCGCGGGCCAGCTTGCGGTAGGCGGCCGTGACCTCGCTTTTTGAGGCCCCGGCTTCCAGGCCGAGCACCGCGTGCGCCGCCGAGGTAGCCTCGGGTACGGTCGGCGGGACAAAGTCCCGGACCCGCTCTTCTTCCCGGGGCTCTTCCGGAGCCGGACCGAACGAGCGGGCAAACCGGGCGGCCGCCGACCGGCTGGATACCAGCAACCCCAACTTCAGCCGGGGTCCGGACAGCCGGAGCGAGCCGTAGCTCACGGTCGTCAGCTTCGGGTTGGAGGTGAAACGCAGGTCCGGGCCGCCGTCGTCCCGGAGGTGACGCCACGTCTGGTTTACAATCTCCGCGTCCGCCGGGACCTCGCCCTCCTCCAGTCTCTCTACCTCCCCGAAAGCCACCTCGAAGGCCGGGTAAGGGACCTGCCGGTACTCCCCGCCGCCGTCTCCGCCGCCGTAGTACAGCGCGCAGTCCGGGAAGAAGTAGAGCCGGTCTCCCCCGGCCGAGATGCCCCAGACCTCCACGTTCGCGGATATGCCGGGTGTCTCCAGAATACCGACCTCGGCCGCCCGGTACTCCGTCGCGCCGCTCTTTTCTCCGGGAGTAGGCTCGTACCACCAGACTTTCTCTGCGGTCGCAAGCTCTTTGCAGGCGCGCCGCACGGCGGCGAACCGGTTGGCTGCTTCCCCGTCGAGGTCGTAGTGGAGTTGCGTAACCTCCGGTGAACCGCTCTTTAGGTACACCGCGACGGCCGCCCCCACCCCGGCTACCAGGATGCCGCCGGCCAGCACGGGGGACGCGAGCCCGGTCGCGAGCACCGCGACCGCCACGAGCACCGCTCCGGCCGCGAGTCCTGCGGCGGCGACCGGGACGCCGGAGCGCCGCGAGCGGTCGTTTATCTTTGTGAGGGTTTCTTTGTTCAACATTCCGTCTACTAGTTTCTGCTGGTTGCCGTACAGAACGGTGGGGGTGTACAGCGCCCCACATGGGTAATGCCCACAAACGGGGAGAATAGCGCCCTTGTGGTAGAGGTCCGGGTGTGAGACCGTAAGTGGTCTTGAGTAGCAACGATTCGGGCGCAGAAGAGAGCGAGCTTCAGGCCGGGGGCGGCTCGATGCGGTCGTTTCTATTCATCATATCGGCTGCGGTATTCGTGGTGGTCGCCAACGGCGGGATGGTGAACGTCGCGATCCCGACCATCGGGGAGGACTACGGCTCTTCGGAAGCCCAGACCAGTTGGGTCATAACCGCCTACCTGCTCGTCTTCGCCGTCGGCATCCCGCTCTACGGACGGCTGGCCGACATCTACAGCCTGAAAAAAGCGTTCGCCGTCGGGCTCGCCGCGTTTGCCGCAGGGTCGCTGGCGTGCGCGCTGGCCCCGAGTTTGCTCCTCCTGGTTGGCGGGAGGATAGTGCAGGCGGCGGGGGCCGGGGCTATACCCGCGCTCGCGAGCGCCTCGGTCGCGAAATTGCTGCCGCCGGGGGAGAGGGGCGGGGCTCTGGGTCTGATCTCCTCCAGCGTCGGTATCGGGGCCGCCGTCGGGCCGGTGGCTGGAGGCGCGATAGTACAGTTCGCCGGCTGGCACGCCCTTTTCTACGGCACGCTGACCCTCGGTCTCGTCCTCCTGGTGGGCGCGCTCTACATCCTGCCCGATAGCCAGGCTGCGGACGCCGGGAAAAGCTTCGATCTGCCCGGTGGGCTCTTGCTCGCCGCCGGGGCCGGGCTCGCCCTTTTCGGGGTCACCGAAGGACAGGTGGCCGGCTTCGCCTCCCCGCTGTCGTGGGGAAGCTTCGCCGCGGCTGCGGCCGCTATCGGGGCGTTCTGGTGGAGGATCTCGCACTCCGCCGAGCCTTTTGTCTCCCCGCGGCTTTTCGGGAACCGGGCATACGTTACGTGCGCGGCGGTCGGGTTTTTCGCCATGTTCGCGAACCTGGCGGCGGTCATCTTCGTGCCGATCCTGATCTCCGACGTCAACAGCCTCTCCGCCGGGGTCGCGGGCCTCGTGCTCGCCCCCGGCGCGGTAGCCGTCGCCATCCTCTCGCCGCTGGCCGGACGCCTCTCGGACCGGTTCACCCCGCGGCCCCTGGTTCTCTCCGGCGTGTGCGTGATGCTCGTCTCCACACTCGCCCTCTCGACCTTCGGGGTCGGGGCCTCCCCGCTCGTCGTCGCCGCCGGGATGCTCGGCCTCGGCATCGGGTTTTCCGGCCTCAACTCTCCGAACACTAACGCCGCCGCCGCGACCCTCCCGGACGCCGAGATCGGGGTCGGACTCGGTATCTACCAGATGATGTTTTTCCTCGGCGGCGGATTTGGACCCGCGCTCCTCGGAGCCTTTCTCGCGTTCCGCCGCGAGACCTCGACCGCCGCCCTGAACCCGTTCTATGACCTCGGCGCCACACCCTTCTCCGACATTTTTCTCGTCATGAGCCTGTGCCTCGCGGTCTCGCTCTTTTTCCTCCTCACCCTGCCGCCGGTGAAAAGCAAACCCTGACCTCCGCTTGCGAACGTCCGGCGGGCGAATATACTGCTGGCCGGTGAGCGGGCTACGGGAAGGCGGAAGTCATGGACATTAACGACCTCGCGGAGCGGGACGGCATCGGCAAGGGTATCGGCATCGAGTACGTGGAGTTGGAGCCGGAGCGGGTGGTCCTGCGGATGCCAGTGGATGAGCGCCACCACCAGCCGCTCGGGTACCTGCACGGCGGGGTGAGCGTGGTGCTCGCCGAGTCGGCGGCCACGCTCGGTGGTTGGCTCAACTGTCCGCCGGGAAAGGTCGCGTTCGGGTCGGAGATCAACGCCAGTCACGTCCGTCCCAAAAGGTCCGGCACCCTCACCGCCGTGGCGACCCCCGTCCACCGGGGCCACAGCAGCCAGGTCTGGGAGGTCCACCTCCACGACGAAGACGAAAAACCCGTGTGCATCTCCCGCTGCACCCTGGCCGTCCTGGACGCCGAAGGGTGACCCCTGAAGAAGTAAGTCCAGAAGCCGGAGAAGCCCCGGAGTTTCCAGCCGAGGCCCCCGCTAAAGACGGCCCCCGGCTCGTCGAAGAGGACTTCAACGACCGGGTCGAACACGGCTACGCCGACAACGCCGGCGTAAAAGTCCACTACGCGACCCTCGGCGAGGGGCCGCTACTCGTCATGCTGCACGGCTTTCCCGACTTCTGGTACACCTGGCGCTACCAGATGGAGGTATTGTCAGAGAGTTATAGAACCGTAGCCCTGGACCTCCGGGGGTACAACCTGAGCGACAAGCCGGAGGGAGTAGAGAACTACGACATGCGGCTCCTTGTCGGGGATGTGGTAGCGGTGGTCCGGTCTCTAGGATACGAAAAGGCTATCGTCTGCGGCCACGACTGGGGCGGAGCTATAGCCTGGCAGTTCGCGATGCACGTGCCGGAGATGCTGGACGGGCTCGTGATCCTGAACGTCCCCCACCCGCGCGGCCTGGCCCGGGAACTCGCCAACAACCCCGAGCAGTACGAGAGCAGCGCCTATACGCGGCGCTTCCAGGAAGAAGGCGCGCACCGCTCACTGACCGCCGAGAAGCTCGTGCGGTGGGTAACGGACCCGTCCGCCAGAGAGAAGTATCTGGAGGCGATGCGCCGGTCGGACTTCGAGGCGATGCTCCACTACTACAAGCGGAGCTACCCGCGGGAGCCGTACAAGGAGGTGGAGTCGCCGGTAATAAAAGTGCGCTCGCCGGTGCTCCAGATCCACGGCCTCGAAGACCCGTACCTGCTACCCGCCACGCTGAACGGTACCTGGGATTGGGTAGATAACAACCTGACCCTCGTCACCGTACCCGGCGCCGGACACTTCGTGCAGCAGGACGCCCCGGAACTTGTGGCGCAGACCCTGGAAAGCTGGCTCTCGCGCTCGCTATAACGCCCGCTATAGCTCTGTAGAAAGGAAAAAGGTTGTCACCGGAGGAGTCGGCGCAGCGCAGGAGAACGTTTGAGTGGGGAGACCCGCTCGCCGGGGCGGAGGCCGCAAAGGAGAAGAGTGGCCTCCAGTACCTGCAAGCTATGTCCCGGGGCGAGTACCCGACGGCCCCGATAGCGGAGGCGCTCGGGTTCCGGCTCCGGGAGGTCGCTGAGGGCCGGGCGGTATTCGAGTGCGAGCCGGCCGAGTATCACTACAACCCTATCGGCACCGTCCACGGCGGGCTCGCCTGTACCCTCTTTGACTCCGCGATGGGCTGCGCCGTGCACACCACGCTCCCGGCCGGGACCGGCTACACGACTCTGGAGCTAAAGGTAAACTTCCTGCGGCCCATCACGGTGGATGCCGGGACGGTCTTCTGCGAAGGCCCCGCCATCCACGCCGGAGGCCGGGTCGCGACCGCCGAGGCTCGTCTCACCGACGCCTCCGGCAACCTCTACGGCCACGCCACCACGACCTGCATGGTCTTCCGTCCCGGACGTCCGGAGAGACCGGCCGCGGGCGAGACCGCCGGATAGGACTAGAGCGTCACCACTCCCAGGACGGCGAGCACCGAGATCAGCAGTGGCTGGTGGACGAGGTAGATAAGAAGTGTGTGACGCCCGAGAAAAGCTAGCGGACGCACCGGCGCCGGAGCCCGAACGGTTCTTGCCCGGACTACCGCCCGGTCGGCGTACAGCATGTTCCCGGCGAAAAGTCCGAGGAGTACCACCCCGAACCAGGGTAGTAGCGGCCGGTAGTCCGGCATAAAGAGGTAGTCGGGCACGACGCCTAAAGGTGCCAGCCATGCGGTGTCGGCGGAGACGTTCAGGGCCTGCATAAAGGCTCCCAAGGCTATGATAGCGAGCCCGAGGAAGAGGTTCGGCCACCGGAGTTTCAGGAACGGGTAGGACAGAATGATCGAGACGCCTATCAGGTGCAGAATGCCGAAGATGACGGTTCCGAACTGCAACACCCAGAACACGAGGGTTATAAGCATCCCATAGCCGAGTATCCGGAGCCCCCGGAACAGGTACTTCTTATACAACTCCCAGCCTGTCCCGAGCGTGACTCGCGCCCGCGAGGAGCTAATAGCGAGCGAGAGCCCCGCCAGGAAGACGAACGCGAAGGCGCTCGCGTCGGCGAAAAACCCCCAGAAGCCGGAGGTGGACTCTATGCCGTACCCGGCCAGGGCGTCGAGGTCGTAGACGAAGTGGTAGAGGACGACCGCTATGATCGCGAGCCCGCGGGCGACGTCCACCTCCGGGAAGCGGTAGGTATTGGCGGTCTTTTGGCCCGTCAAGCGCCGGACGGCTCGTCTAGGAAGCTCCGGGGATGCCGTCTCTGTCCTCCCCGACCCGCACGCCGTGCTCGTAGACCAGCTCGCCCCCGAGGTAGCCGGAGAGCCCAACCATCGAGGCCCCGAGTATGGAGAGCAGGAGCGCCTTACCGTCGGCCGGGCCGCTTTTGCGCCGCCGGAAGCTCAGGTAGTAGCTCCCCATGAGAGCCACGTTGGAGAGGCCGTGGTAGAGCGCGACCCGGCGGACGGGACGGTTCTTTATTTCGTAGTAGTCCAGGACGCCGGTTGCGGCCGCCCCGACCCCGCCGAGGAGGCCGAGGGTTAGGCTGTACCGCCCGGCGTCGCTCAACCCCTCCTCGTCGTCTGCCACGTAGGACAGTGCATCGAAGATGGTCGAAGCCGGTAGAACGGCCGCGGGTATAGCCTGCAGTATGGGATGCACCGGGTGTCCCATCGCGCTCAGTCGAGGCATGTGTCTCCTTCCCTACTTTCCAACGCTCTGCACATGATACCCGGTGCCGCTAACTTACGAGTTCCGCCTGCACTATAAGCCGTTTTGTGTAGTCCGGGAGGGTGCAGGTCTGGAGGGTGAGGATATTCTTGCCCGGGACCGGCTCGGTGACCCACAAGTCGGACGGGTCTACCACGAACTCTTTAAAGACCCGGTAGGTGTACTCTGTGCCATCCGCGTCTTCTACGTAGATCTCGTCCCCGTTTTCCAGCTTGTTCAAGTCGTAGAACCCGAGAAAGCTGTCGGTGGATGCGTACCCTATGCGGTGGCCCGCCAGGTAGACGTTCGCCTCTCTCTGCCAGGGAAAGCCGGTGCCTTTAAGGTGTATGGCGGCGTTCTCCTTTAGTGCCTCACTGTCGTCGCCGGTGGTGTACGGGACGTTCGCGTTCTCGACGCGGGACATCTCCGGGATAGTGACTTTTAGCGTTTTGTCGCGGGGGCCGCCAGCGGTTGCCGCGTCTTGTCCCGCGTTGACGTCCGGCACGTTGAAGTTCTCCGGGCCGGAGGCCGCTGTCCCCGGGCCACCGCCCAGCAGGTAAACTCCGATCAGAGCCACACCGATCAAGACGAGGAACAGGCTGAACAGCCGGAAACGGTACACCCCCCGCCGCCGACGCTTCCCGGCCCTTCCTTTGCGGCGACTCAAGACAGAAACCTCTGTAACCGCCGGGAGCCGGACTTTACCCCGAATGTCATCCTGTCAAAAGCCATTACCACGCATTTTACACGTCTTGCGGGGCCAGGCTCACGTGTTACCCGTCAACCGTCCTACTGCCGCAGGCGCGGTCCGGTGACCTCCAGGAACTTGCTGACCTCCTTGTTGAAGTCCTCCGCCCGCTCGTCGTGGGGCAGGAGTGCCGCGTTGCGGAAGATGAGCGGTTCGGCGCGGGGGTTGCGGTTGACGAACTCTTCTATCTCCCTGACCGGGACGGTTTTCGACTCCCGGCCCCAGCAGACGAGTATCCGTTGCGGCATCCGGGGGAAGTACTCCGCGACCCCGAGGTTTAGCTTGCCCGCCACGAATGCCGCCGGGAAGTACCGGGCTCCGGGTCCGTGACCAGCTTTGTAGTAGCCGTCGATAAGGTCCTCCGTTACGAGGGCCGGGTCGTGGTAGGCCATGCGCTGGAGGTAGTAGCGGATGCCCGCCCGGGAGACGAGGGCGTGGTAGAGCGAAGGACCGATCACCGGCGCCTGGAATAGAGCGTAGATCACATCCCCGAGCTTACCGGACGGCCGGTCGAGTGTCCCAAAGCCGGTAGGGCAGATCAAGACTACCTTCCTGAAGAGCCGCGGGCTCCGCACCGCCGCCGGCACGCAGAGCGCCGCCGAGAGCGAGCTCGCGACGAGATGCGCCCGCCCCCCGATCTCCTCCCGCACAAAATCCTCTACCTGTGAGGTCACGTCCTCCGGACCGTACCTGCGCCGCGGTTTGTCCGAACCACCCCACCCTAAAAGGTCGAGCGCGTAGACCCGGAACTTCTGCGACAACTCCTCGAAGTTCTTCCGGAACTCCAGCGACGAAGCCCCGGCGTAGATGCCGTGCACCAGAAGCAGCGGCTCCGCCTCCGGGTCTCCAGCCACCGAGTACGCCAGCCTCCCCCCGCGCCACCGGTAATACCGCTCCTCGCCGAGCAGCCCGGTCCCCGGGCCACCTCTGCGCTCTAACCTACCGTTCAACAGCGCGAGTCCCCCGGTAACCACCCCACCAGCTAATGCCAGCAACCACCTTCTTGCCATCCAGCGCACTCCTCTCATGTTACCGTCAGAGGCTATACTATCCTTCTCCCGTAAACCCGAGCAGCCCCCGCACGTTGACAATCCCGGCTTTCCGTAGTACTTGTATAAGCTGCTTATATAAGTAGCTTATATAAAGGGGCGAGTGTTTGGACCGCGAGGAGCTTGTGGACGAAGCTTTAATGCTATTGCCGGTGTTGGGCCGGGGTCTCGGGCGGCCGAGTCCGGTGGAGCTGGCGGAGGTTTCGGCGCGCAGGGGGCTCAGGGAGTCGCACGTTTCTCCAGGACACGTCCAGATCATGATAGCCCTCACCCGAGGGTCGCATTCCGTGGGACAGCTTGCGGAGGTTCTCGGGGTATCGACCCCGGCGGTTAGCCAGCTCGTTGACCGGCTCGTGGAGCACGGAATGGTCGAGCGGCGGCACTCGGAGGCGGACCGCCGGATCGTGCTGGTAGATTATGCGCCGGGGGAGAAGGAGTTGGCGCGCCGCATCGTCGAGGACCGCCGCCGGCCGCTGGCTTGGGCCGTAAGCCGGATGACTGACGGAGAGGCCCAGGCTTTTCTAAAAGGTATGAAGTTGCTGGTAGAAAGCTTTGACGTCGTACATAAAAGGGGAGCCGATGAACCTCATCGTTAGCTGGTGCCTCCGTAACAAGTCCGTGGTGATCCTGGCGGCGGTCCTGCTCATCGCGAGCGGGCTCTACGCGACCACTCGTCTAAACCAGGAGCTACTGCCCGACGTAGAGTTCCCGCTGGTCACCGTGGCGACGCCCGTGGTTGGCGCGGGGCCGGAAGCCGTGGACGAGCAGGTAACGCAGCCTCTGGAGGACGCGGTAAGCAGCGTCGAAGGGCTTGAGGACCTGCAGTCTACTTCTTCGCAGGGGTTCTCGTTTGTAACGGCGGAGTTCGGCTTTGGCACCAACACCGAAGAAGCCGCGGACGACATCCGCACGGCGCTCGAAGACGTGGAGTTGGCGGAAGGGGCCGGAACCCCGGAGGTCGGCCGCCAGTCGGCTTCGTCCTTCCCGGTCTTGAGCATCTCGCTGGCGGCCGGAGAACGGGACCTCACCGAGTTGACCACCTATGCCCAGGACGAGGTGATACCGCTTCTCGAAGACCTCGACGGTGTGAGCGACGCCCAACTCGCCGGCGGCTCCGAGCGGCAACTGCGGGTGGATCTCGACACCTCAGCACTCGCTGAAAGCAACCTGCCGGCCTCGGCGGTCGTCGGGGCGATACAGGCTTCTAGTACCAGTGCCCCGGTCGGTACCGTCGATATAGACGGCCTCTCGACCCCCGTCAGAACCCAGACCGGCCTTACCGACGTCGAAGCCCTCCGCGAACTGCCCATAGGAGCCGGCGCAGCAGCCGGCGCGGCGGCGGATGGTCCGCCTTCGGGCGGACCACCGGGCGAGTCTTCCGGTGGAGCTTCAGGGGCTCCCTCGGGAGCCCCATCGGGAGGGCCTCCGGGCGGAGGTGCTCCTCCAGGGGGTGCTCCGGGCGGGGAGTCGGCTGGTGGGGCGTCGGCTGGCGGCGGGCCGCCGGTACTGTTGAGCGATGTCGCGGACGTGGAAGAGTTAAATCAGAACCTCTCCGGCATCTCCCGGACAAACGGAGAGCCGAGCCTCGGGCTGAACATACTAAAGGCTTCCGACGCGAACACGGTCGAGGTCGCGGACAGGGTGGAGGAAGCGCTCGGTGAGGTCCGGGACGAGCTCGGGAGGGACCAGGTGACCACCGTGTTTAACTCCGCGACCGACGTGGAGGAGTCTGTCAGCGGCCTGGTCGAGAAGGCGCTGCTCGGGGCGTTTTTCGCCATCGCGGTTATCTTCGCGTTCTTGCGGTCCGTGCGGGCCACGCTGGTTACAGCGGTCTCGCTTCCAACCTCGGTCCTGGCAGCGCTCCTGTTCTCGTGGGGCGACAACCTGACGCTCAATATTCTCACGCTCGCCGGCCTGACCATAGCGGTCGGCCGGGTTGTTGACGACGCTATCGTGGTTCTGGAGAACTCCTACAGATATCTGCAGCAGGGCTACGACCCGGAGACGGCGGCCTTAAAGGGTACGGGCGAGGTAGCCAGCGCCATCACCAGCTCCACGTTCTCGACCGCGGCGGTATTCCTGCCGCTCGGGCTCGTCGGCGGCATCGTCAGCGAGTTCTTTCTACCCTTGTCTCTGACCGTAACCTTCGCGCTCCTGGCGTCCCTGATCGTGGCCGTCACCATTATCCCGGTACTGTTCAGTATGTTCGTGAAACCGCGAGGGGCCGGTGGACCGTCGACCGGCGGCGAGCAGGGCCGGGGCTCCGGAAGGCTAAAGCTTACACTCGTCGTCCTGGCTATCCTGCTCGGTATCGGTCTGGCTGTCCTTTTTGGTGTCGGGCTGATAGCGCTCGTCGTCGCGGCGTTTACGGGCGCTCTGGACGGAGTCTCGTTCAGCGACCCGGCGGTCGTCGCGGGTATTGTAGGCTTTGTCGTGCTGGTGGTCCTCGCCCTGATCTTTCTACTGGCCCGGTCCCGGCGGAGCGGGGCGCGAGGCGGGGCGCGGGGCGGAGAAGGCTCGCAGGAGGGACCGCCGGCCGAGCGGGGGAGCGCCAGGGAGACGGATGAGGACCGGGGCGAGGGCGGACGGCTGGCGGGTATCTACACCCCGGCGCTCCGCTGGAGTCTGGCTCACCGGGCGGTGGTGCTCCTCGGGGCGCTGGTACTCTTTGGCGGGGGCATTGTCGCGGCGTTCTTTCTGCCGGTCAGCTTCTTCCCGCCGAGCGAGGCGCGGCTCGTCGTGGCCGACGTCGAGCTACCGGACGGGACGGCGCTGGAGGAGAGCAGCCAGCGTCTCCGGCCACTGGAGGACTTTCTGCTAGAAGATCCGGGTGTGGAGAGCTACCAGCTTTCTGTTGGCGGCTCGGACGACTTCGGCGGCGGCGGACCGGGAGCCAGCCGGTCGAGCAACGCCGCGCAGGCTTTTATCACGGTCGGGCAGGACGCTAGCGTGGACAATACCGTATCCCGGATAGAGCAGCGCGGTGAAGAGTTGTTCGGGCAGGGTGACTTCCAGGCCGACGTCCAGGATCAGGGTCCACCGGCCGGCGGGCTGCAGGTGACGCTCACCGGCGGCAGCAGCGGAGAACTCCGGGAGTCGGCGCAGACTATCATCGACGAGCTCTCCAAGAACTCCGGGCTCGCCGCCGTGGAAAGCGACATAACCGGCGGTAGTCCGCAGGTCTCCGTCGACGTGAACTCGGATGCCGCCGCCGAAGCCGGACTCTCCGCGGCCCAGGTCACTCAGTCTCTAGGGACGCTTATCGGCGACCAGAGCCAGCTCACTCTGAACGATACGCCGGTCAGCGTCGGCGCGCCGGAGAGTGCGGTCGACTCGCTGGACGAGATCAGAGATCTTCCGGCGGGTGCCGGGGCTACCATCGGGGACGTGGCCGACGTGGAGGAGGTAGATGCTCCGGCCTCGATCAACCGCTCCAACGGCGAGCGGGCCGTGACCGTGACCGGCACCATTACCGCCGAGGACACAAACGCCGTCTCAAACCAGGTCGCCTCCACGGTGAATAACCTGGACCTCGCGGACGGCGTAACAGCCAGCGTCGGCGGGGAGCAGGAGGACATAGCGGAGAGCTTCCGCAACCTGTTCCTCTCCATCGTGGTGGCCCTGATACTGGTCTACCTGATCCTGGTGGTCTTCTTTAGTTCGCTGGTCATACCGCTCGTGATACTGCTGGCCGTGCCGCTGACGACTATCGGCGCTTTCGGAGCCCTGCTCCTCACGAACACGGCTTTGAGCGTCCCGGCGCTCCTCGGGGTGCTGCTCCTTATCGGGATCGTGGTGGCGAACTCCATCCTGCTGATCGACTTCGTCATAAACGCCCGCGAGCATCACGACTCGGTCGATGAGGCCATAATCGAGGCCGGCCGCGAACGCCTGCGACCTATCTTGATGACCGCGCTGGTCACCATCTTCGCCCTCACACCGCTGGCTCTAGGCATCGGTGGCGGGAGCACCCTGATCTCCTCCGCCCTGGCTATCCCGGTGATCGGCGGACTGTTGACCTCGACGCTCCTTACCCTACTCGTCGTTCCCGTCGGTTACTCGGTGCTGTACGGCGAGCGGCGGCCTAAAAAGAAGAAAGGTTAATAAGGATTATGGAGCGGATCTCGACCGGACAACGCGCCCCGGACTTCGACCTCCTGGCCGCGGGGTCGGGGCGGCGGGTAAGCCTGGAGACCGCGGCGGGCGGCAAGCTGGTCCTCATCTTCCACCTCCAGGGTACGGCTCCGACAGCCCAGGAGATAAACCGCTCCGTCCGCACCTGCTACCCTTCGCCCGACGCCGTGCTCGTGGCGAGCGTCATAGACCTGAGCATCGTCCCGCCCGTATACTGGATGACGGTCAACCTTGTACTTTCCACCGCCTACCAGCAGGCCACAAGCCAGCTACCCCCGGACTCGGATTCCGAAGACTACATAATAATCCTGCCGGACTACGGCGGCTTTGTGAGCCGCCGCTTCGGGGCCCGCAACACCGGCCGGGCCGCCGCCATAGCCGTTATAGACGAGGACTCGAACGTCGTCGGCAACTACCAGGGAGAAAAGCCCGTCGAAGCCGTACTCCAGATGCTGGAAGAGACCTGAGAGCCGGATCTGGCCCGGCCCGCTAGCCGCCGAAGAGCGAGGTGTACTCGCCGGGTAGCTGGGAGCGGATGTCGTCCATCTCGCCGCCGGAGGTCGCCTCGCGCAGCGTCCGCACTACGGCCTGGGCGTGGAGCGTGGCGTCCGGAACGCTTACATCCTCGCGCTCTGCTACCCGCCGGTAGAACTCCTCCAGCGGAAACTCCTCGGCGTCTTCCGAACCGGCTGTAAGCTGTCCTTTCAACTCCGTGGGTAGCTGGGCCGCGAGGTCGCTAGCCTCCCCGCCGCTGACCCGCTCGGACAGGGTCTCCAGGGTGGCGGCTATCGCCGCAGCCGTGGTACCGGTGTTATCAGGTTGGATCCTGCTCTCCACCCGCTCTACAAACTCCTGATACTGCATGAAATTCTCCGTTCTAGAAATTTCTTTCAACTACCCTCACCGTGCCCGCTACCGGCCGCCGCCAAACTGATCTCAACCGGCTCAGGCTCCCTCCAACCGCACCGTCCCGGCCTTCTCGCTGCGCACCTCTACCTTTACCGGCCCCTCACCCCGCACGACCCACGCCGCGCGGGCCGCGTAGTCCGAGGGGATGCCGCCGAAGAACGCCGGACTCTTCCAGCCGCTGACCTCGACCGCCGAGCGACCACTGAGGTGCCCGAGTGTTACTTCCTTTTCGCCCGAGACGAGCTCCGCACCCTCCGGAAGCTCTAGTTCCACCTCGACCGGCTTTGCGACACCCTTGTCCAGCGCCAGGCGGGTCACGTTCGTCGGCAGGTAGCCGGTGTTCTGTACCCGGACCTCGACCTTGCGCAGCCCGCCGGGTAGCTCTTCGGTGGATAGCTCCGTCGTGAGGCGCGGAGCGCACGCGGCGTGGGAGAGGGCGAAGTCGGCGAGCTTCTCGCACTCTTTTTCCAGAAAGCGCGGCGGCGGGTTCTGGAACGTGAACTTGGTCTTCCAGCCTCCAACTTCTACTCTCCCCAGTTGCGGATGGTCTACCGGTCTCCACGTCTCGAACCCTCCGCCGCCGAGTTCCGCGTCGTTCCAGCGGAGCATGGCGAGCGCGTCTTCTTCGGTAGGGTTCCGGAACAGCTCTATAAAGTCCTTGACTTCCACCCCGGCGTGCTCCGCCAGCGACCAGAACTCGATGGTAAAGGCGAAGACACCGTAAGCCGAGTAGGCCCAGTCGTCGAAAGCGCCGGTTATGACGTCCTTCGGGTCGTAGCGGAAGTCGTGGAATACGGAGATCGTCGGGTAGCCGGTAAGCTCCGTACCGCGCCCGCCGAGGACCTTGTAGACCGAGAGGTCGTGATCGGGCATCTTTAAATCGTCTTTATCCGAGAAGGGACGCAGGATCGCCCCGCTAAACGTGTGGTACGTGTGCGCGGAGAACACGTTCCGCCGCTCCAACAAAGCGTCTACCTGAGACCGGGCCTCGGGCTCGGAGAGCGGGTACGGTCCGGCCCCGCGCTGCTCGTACTCCTCCCGCCAGCCGTAGGGGTACTGCCGGTTCATGTCGAGGCCGTAGAGCGGGCGGGCGATCTTCCGCTCGAAGCCGTCGTAGTCCTTGAAAATGCCTTCCCGGTACAGCCGGTAATACGTTGTCCCCGGCTCGGTCTCGTCGGGACCGCGCTGAACCAGGAGCCGCCCGTCGTGCTCCGAGACGCGCCACTCGCCGTATTCGTCCTCGACGCGCATCTGGAGGATGTGGCCGTCGCCGTCCACGTCCTCCGGTTGGAGGCCGGGCTCTTCTTCGGGTTCCGGCCAGGGGCGGGTCGTCGCCCTTAGAGTGTAGGGGGTGGTGAGGTAGCGTTCGGCGCCGTCGGGTGAGAGGCGGGGGAGTATGTAGAAGACCTGCTCGTCGAGCAGGCGGGTGATACGCTCGTCGGTCCCGTAGCCGCTCAGGAGCCGTTCCAGGAGGTACAGGGCGCACATGGAGCCGGTGACCTCGCCCGCGTGGGTGTTGCCGTCCACCCAGAAAGCCGGTTTATCCGCCGCCGGGCCGGAAGCGGAGTTGGTGACCTCGGCCAGCCAGATCTCACGTCCCTCGTAACTCTGGCCGATAGACGCCACCCGGCACAACTCGGGGTTCTCCCGCGCCAGCCCGTGTAAAGCCTCCGTCAACTCTTCGTACCGCAGGTAAGTATCGAAGCCCGTCCTCATCTCTCCCTTTCACCAAGACTACCAAACCGGGACTATTATGGACCATACCGCCCGCCGTTTAGCAACGCCCCGCTGGAGAGCGCGGCGCAAAATGTGGTGTTAAAGTGTTGTAGGCTTCATTATGTTGGGTACGGCACGGTTTATGAGGTGGAGTGGTATCCAGCATGGAGCGAGAGTTATATAATTGGCGATCAGGAAGACTACATCTGAAGGTGGTAAGACGCTGGAGACCTCGGTAGGGACGGTCCTCGGAGGAAGATACGACGTAAAAAGCACCCTTGGGAAGGGTGGGATGGCTGTCGTATACAAGGCTCAAGACGTAATCCTCGGACGTACGGTGGCGCTCAAGATGCTCCACGACCGCTACGCCGACGAGCTCGCCTTCCAGCAGCGCTTTAAGCGGGAGGCGCGGGCGATGGCGTCCCTGGATCACCCGTATATCGTCAAGGTCTACGATATCTCCCGGGAGGGGCAAGTCCCGTTTATCGTGGCGGAGTGCGTGGAGGGTCAGGACCTCGGGGAGATAATCGCCGAGCGTCGGCGGCTGAGCGAGTCCTACACCCGCGAGGTCGTGTCCCAGTTGCTCACGGCCCTGTCTTACGCCCACGAGCGGGGTATCATACACCGGGACATCAAACCCTCCAATATCCTGGTTACCGGGGATGGAACGGTCAAGGTCGCGGACTTCGGCATAGCCCGCATCGTGGCGGACGAAGATTCGGGGGAAGAGGGAGACATTATCGGCAGCGCCCGGTACATGTCGCCCGAGCAGCTTACCGGCCAAGAGGTCACCCCGAGGAGTGACATCTACTCCGTCGGTATCCTGCTCTACCACTGCCTGACCGGCGAACCGCCGTTTAGCGGGACCACGAAGAGCGTAGCCCGCCAGCAACTCGGCCGGCAGCCCACGCCGCCGCGGCGGTGGAACAAGAAGATACCGCCGGGTATGGAAAAGGTGATCCTGAAGTCCCTCGCCAAGGACCCGGAGGACCGTTACGCGTCCGCCGACGCGATGCTGAAAGACCTCCAGGAGTCCGCCGGACGCGGAAAAGCCGCGCTGCACCGCCGGGGTTGGAGAGAGCGGCGGAAGCTTATCGCGGTACCAGTTCTGGCCCTGCTATTGTCCGGGGGCATCGCCGCCGCGGCACTCGGGTACGACGACCTGACCGGGAGTAATCAGACCTCCTCGGCGGCTGAGGAGGTGGAGCCGGCCCCCCAACAAGAAACTCCACAACCGGCACCGCCGGAAGAACCCGCCGCGCAGCCAGAAAACGCCGGCCCGCCTGCTGAGCAAGCGAGGCCAGAGCCGGGGAGAGCTCCGGTGGCAGATAACCCTGGAGCCAGCCCGGACGATGAAGAGCCGGCGAGAGTAGGCCCGGTCCCGGCTAACTATGTGCAGGTCCCGGACCTTGATACGTATTTTGACTACTCAGCCCGGGAAGTCTTGCAGAACGACGGGTTCAAGGTGAAGGTGGTCTACAAGTACCGTGAGGGGTACGCCGACCGGGGCGTGACGTGGTCTACAAAGCCCGCGGCCGGTACTCGGGTGCCGCCCGGCTCGACGGTCACCGTGTACGCCACGCCCAAAGACCGCTATCAGCCGAAACTCTAGCGGATCTCCCGCCTCCCGCCGTCCACCCGGTCGGCGATCCAGGGGTATCGGTAGTCCCGGCCTTTGGTAGTCCGGTAGGTCGCGATCCCCGCCTGCACGAACGGGACGATGGTCGGGATCAACATGAGCGGTACGAGCACTATGGCTGCCAGCCCGAGCGTAATGGTAGTTACGAGGCCGGTAATTCCCCAGCCGACGGTCATGACCAAGAGCCAGGCCACCTGGTACCAGAGCGACTGTAGCGCGTGGAACGATACCGTCTCCGAGCGGTTCTTGTAGAACAGCCAGATGCCGAGCGCCACCAGCGGCCCGACAAAGCCGGTAAAGATGTTCAGGAAAAAGCTCGCGTGCGAGAGCGCGGACCAGGTCTGCTCGTCCTGAGGGCTTATCCCCGAAGGGCCTCCCGATAACCGGCCGGCGGACCTACCGCGTCCGTCCGACACGTCACCGGGTTCCCGCGGCCTTCCGTAGTTCTGTCCTTCTTCTTGCATAACTTTTGTCCTTTCTCCTGCTCGCCTGTGGCGGACGCCCCGGCACCCGCGCTTTTTAGTCCGGCCTTAGCCCAACACCTGGCCCAGCCAGGTAAGCCCGGCTCCGGAGCGCCGGGACGTAGTACAACAGAAATAGCGCCGCCGGCAGCACCAGCGGAACATCCTCTTCTGGCAGCGCCGCCCTGTAGCGGAGACCTGTGAAGTTGCCTTCCAGGCTCACAACCTCACGACCGCCGACCCGAACCGCCGCCGAGTTTCTCAGCCGGTTTACCCGCAAGTCGCAGGTTCTACCCGCGCAGGATACCTCTGGCAGAGCGCCACCGGGTCCGGGTAGCTCTGCCGCGACGAGCCGTTTCAGCCCGGCGCTCGACATCCGGTAGCCGTGGCCCCCGCCCGGAGAGTACTTTATCTCCGCCGCGAGCCCCCCGACTTCGAGGTGGGCGCCTCTGAGGCCGTCGGGTCTCAACCAGCCAAGCTTTTGCCCGTCGCTATGGAACAGGGTAAGCTCTCCGGAGACTAGGCCCGTGAGGCTTTGGCGACGCGCGGTAAAACTTCCTCCGAGTCCCCTCTGTAGGCTGGTCCAGGCTTCTAGCGCCGGTTCTTGTAGGGTGGAAGATCTCATGGTAACCAATATATACGCGGCGTTGCTGGTAGAGTTTCGCCGGTCCGGCGGTTACATTATGTAAAAGCGTTACGCTCTCTGAAAAAGGGTGGGTTTTATGGAACTCCAGAACAAGCAGGATATAAAAAACGAAATTCTGCAAGCCTGGCTGAGAAGCGCCTGGGTCTTTCCGCAAGAAGGACCGGAAAATAGAACTTTCCTGCGCCTGACGCCTGGCGGGAGGTTGAAGATCCGGCGTCGAATAGGTGAGCTAGAGAACTCCCTCGGGGAAAGCGGCGCGGAGCTCGCCAAACAAGAAGAGGCCGGGACCCTGCCCGCCGAGCGCGAAAAGGTAGAACTCGCCATGATGGTCCAGGCTTACACCTCCGAGCGGCGCTTTATTCAGAGCCAGGGCACCGCGCTCGGCTCGGCGGCCGTAACGCTCGAAGAGGAACAAAGCCCCGGAGAATCCGGAGAATAGAGCTGTGGAACGCAAGAGGGGCGGGGCCACTATGGCTCCGCCCCTTTCTTTTCCGCTGGTGTTTAGGACTTTGCGTTAAGCGTTACCCCGCGAGCCCCGATTGCGCAGCGCAAAGAATCCGACTATGCCGCCCGCGAGGAGCAGGGCTGCGGCAGGTCCGGATACCAGGGTTACCGGCGAGATGCCGCCGGAGTCCGGGAGCGTAGTATCGGGGGCGCTGTCGGCCGCCAGGATCAACTGCAGGTTACCCGCATCCGGGCTGCCGGTCGCAAAGGCGCTGTAGTTAACGCCGGACTCCAGGGTGGCGTCCTGGGAGATGAGCGTCTGGTCGGTACCGGCGGCCTGGACCAGAACGGTGTATGCGTCGGCCGGAACTTCCGCGTAAGGGGAGGCGTTGGGGAACTCAAGCCCCTCGACCAGGGTAGCGCCGCTCGTGGTCGCCACGTCTACCGCACCCGCACCGGGGACAGCGTGGACGGCCCGTACCTTGGCGTTGCCCGCGCCGGGGGCCGTAAGGTCATCCTGGTAGACCATCGGCTGTAGCGTGCCTTCCGCAACAGAGCCTACCGCGCCTATTGTGTAGGCTTCTCCGGCCGCGAGATCCACGCTCGTGTCTATTACGGCCTGGGAGGTATCTCCGGCGGGGTAAACGGTGACCTGCTGGCTGCCCGCTGGTACCGGCAGGTAAGACGAAACGGTGCCGAACGGAACGTTCTGCAAGGCGTCCACCGGCTCGCCGTTCAGGTATACGTCTACGTTCGGGGCGTCGGGGGAGAGGTGCGCCACCCTTACCTGGGCCTGCTGGCCGCTCTCCTGAGCCATAACCGGCGCCGCCACGATCAGCGCCGCTAGTGCGGAGATCATCGCGATCATTACCGCTCTAGGTACTCTACTCATGAATCCTCCTGCATTTCGATTGCACAACTACCAGTAACAACGAGGCCGGACAGCGTTTCGGATTCACGTTCTTGGTTAATTTTCCGGAAAATTTCTTGGACACCGTAACCTCCGCCGCGGGGTGTCCGGCTTCCGGCCGGACACCCGGTTAAGATGTGGGGGTGGTATCCCGGTCTCAGGTTTACAAGGCCGGAAGAGAACGAAGTTAGTTGTAGGGGGAGCGGCGCGCATAAACTACTACGCTGATCTGAGCGACGAAGAGCTTCTGGCCCTGGTCGCCGATGGCCGGCCGGAGGCTCTCGAAGCGGTCTACGACCGTTACTCCCGCCAAACCTACGCGCTGGCTTTGCGTATCCTGTGCGACCGGGAGGCCTCCGAGGAGGTGGTGCAGGACACCTTTGTGGCCGTCTGGCGGCGGGCGGCGAGTTACCAGGCATCTGTCGGCCGGCCGTACTCCTGGCTCTTCAAGATCACCCGCAACCGGGCCATCGACGAACTCCGGCGGCGCCGGAGCGGGGGCCAGCGGATATCGCGAGAAGGTGGCCGGCTGCCGGACCTCCCGGAAGTCGCCGAGGAGGACGGTCACCTCTCGGAACTCGGGTCTCCGATGGTGAGGGCCTTGAAAGGTCTGCCTCCGGAGCAGCGCGAGGTGCTCGAATTATCTTACTTTGGAGGCTTTTCCCAACGAGAGATCTCCGAGCGTACCGGCACCCCGCTCGGAACCGTCAAAACCCGGGCGCGGCTGGCCTTAAAAAAGCTCCGCAAAGCTCTACAATCTCCCCGTAAGAGTTCTATGGAAAATAATGAGTTGTAGCGAGCACATAGTAGGGTTACTGCCAGACTACCACCTCGGCCAGCTTTCTCCGGAAGAGGAGGCGGAGGTCCGCCGCCACCTGCGCGAGCACCCCGAGTGCCGGGAGGAGCTTGAAGACGTAGCACGGGTCCTGGATCTTATGCCCCTCGCCGCCGGTTCTGCTACCCCGCGGCCGGAACTGAAGGAGATGACCCTTTCCCGCGCCCTCGGCACAAACGAGGCGGGCGGACCGCGGGCCGGTGAACCTCGGCCCCGTCAAAGCCGCATCCGGGGGGCCATATGGCCTCTGGTGGCCGCGCTGACGCTCGGGATAGCGGTGATCTCCCTGGTTCTCGTGGGGACAGCGTACCTCGACCTCCGGCAGGACAATGAAAACCTCTGGGCGGAGGTCCAGGAGTTGCAAAAAGGCCCTCCGCCGGACGAAAGCCTCGTCGTCGCAGCGGTCGGTAGTACGAGCCTGGCACCCGAGGCTCGGGGCACGGCGGTGCTCGACCCGCGAAGCGGGGACCTGGCGCTCGACGTTTATAACCTGCCGCAGCCGGCCGAGGAACGATCCTACCGGGTCTGGCTTATCGACCGGGAAGGCCAACCGGCGTCCCTCGGGGTCATGGAACTGGACGACCGGGGCGACGGCCGGATGACCGGGGACCCGGAGCGCTCTCTGGATTCCTATGCGGCCGTCGAGATCACGTCCGAACCATCGGACGCCTCGGGTAAGACCGGACCGGTCTACCTGCAAGCCCGTCTCTAGCCGAACCGGACTACAAACCGGCTAAAGTTTTTCTAAATACCGGTCGATAACCTTTTGGTGCGCCGGTTTACGAGTACATACGAGCGGGATTCCGACGAGCAGGCTCTCCCGCGCCTGCTGGAAGTCCTCGCAGAAGCCGGGGAAGGAATCTCCGAAGACCCGGAGACGTACAAAGACGAGCTGTGCCGGGTGGTCGCCGCCCTGCGGGACCTGTTCGGTTTGGCGGCCGTCGAGCTTCGGGTAACCGTCGGCGAGTCGCAACCGCTACTCGCCACAGATGGCCCCGCGCCAGAAGAGTCCCCGGATGTCGAGGTGCGGATTCTACGGGGCAAGATGAAAGTCGGCAGCCTCTCGGCGTACCTGCCGGACCCGGATTTCCGCTCCGCCGATAGAGTTCCACCCGGAATCTCCGCGGCTTTACGGGCGGCGGCGGCTTTCTGCGCGCTCGCCGTCGGCGGCGCTCACGCCCGGGAGGTTGCCTCCGTCCGGGCGGCGCAGGGGAGCATGGTCCAGGTCGCCTCCGAAGCCCTCGGCAGTATCCAGGACGAGGCGCAACTCTACAAGACGGTCCTGGCGCTCTCCCTGGAGTTGCTAGACGCCACGGAGGCTGCGGTCGTCACCGAAAATGAGGCGGCGATTTGTACCACCGGTGGGTGCAACGATGTTTTGGAGGCGCTCCGGGCGGTAAGTTTCCAGGGCCGGCGACCACACTTCGGACGGGCGGGCGGATACCACGCGCTAGGCGTGCCGATAGGACGCTCCGGGGGCGCGCTGTTTTTGCTCCGGGAGTCCAGAGCTTACGCTGACGCCGACGCCACCGCTTTAAAGCTCGTCGCCCGCCAGCTCGCCCGGGCCCGGGAGCGGAGCCGGCTCTACGCGTCTCTCGAAGAGGCCACCCTGGATGTTATCTCGGCCCTGGCGGCGGCGCTCGAGTCCCGGGACGGTACCACGGGCGAGCACATCCACCGTACCCAGGATCTTGTCGAGAAAGTTGCCACCGAGATGGGGTTGGGCGGCGAGGAGACCCGGACTGCCCAGTACGCCGCGGCACTCCACGACATCGGCAAGATCGGCATCCCCGACGCCATCCTGAACAAACCCGGAAAGCTCACCGACAAAGAGTGGGAGGTCATGCGCACGCACGCCAGGATAGGGGCCGACATACTCTTCAGGATCTCCGGTTTCGAGGACGTAGCCGAGGCGGTGCTCGCCCATCACGAGCGTCACGACGGCCAGGGTTACCCGAGAAGGTTGCCGGGTCCCGACATACCGTTCGGGTCGCGGCTGATCTCGGTCATAGACGCCTTTGACGCCATGACCAACGACCGGCCCTACCGCAAGGGCATGAGCCTGGAGAAAGCCATAGCCGAGCTCGACAAGAACTCTGGCAGCCAGTTTGACCCGGGCGTAGTAGAGGCATTCGAAAAAGTGTTGTTAGAGAGTACAGAGGAGGAGAGAGATGAGTAGCGAGATGATCTTCACCAGCGAGGGACAGGTCGTCGGCATCGGGGCGCACGTCTGCGCGATGCACGAGAACCCCGGCGGGGTACTCCAGACCATAGCCGACAGCTTCAGGGTCGGTTTTGACCAGAACGAGCGGTGCGCCTATGCAGCCTCCGAAGAGTCCTCGGCCACCGTCCGCGAAGCCCTCGAAGACAGTGGCATCGACGTTGCCGCCGCGGAGGAAAAAGGCGACATAGTCTTTATGACCGACCGCGAGCCGCTCCTCAAAGACGGCGAGGAGTTCGATCCACAGTACCTCATGGACGCCATCAAAGGGCTCTTCGGCTCCACGCTCGAAGCCGGCTACAACGGCTTGCGGCTCTCGGCGGACGTACCCTGGATCGCCCGCGACACCGCCGGCGCCGACCGCATGATGGAGTTCGAGGCCCTGGCGGACGATGTTACGAACGTACCCGGCACACCGCTGCTCGCCATCTGCCAGTACCGCCTCAGCCAGCTAGACCCGGAAGACTCCCTGGAAATACTGGAGCGCCACCCGCTGACGCTTATAGGGGGTCAGATCCACCTCAACGACAAATACGCCGGTTAGCCGAACCCGAGCTGCTGCCCAGGCGTCCAGAAACACCATCCGGGCAGAAAACTAAATAAGCCACCTACCGGCACGAGGTTTCCTCGCCATGCCTCAGACTGGCTTGTCCGGATCCGGGTTATTGCTTTTGATATAAAACTGGTGTTTCATATCGGAAACAGCAACCGTCTTGAGGGGAGGACAGATGGCTGAGGCGGGATCCGGCTCGAACGGGTCGTCACAGGAGGAATTCTCGGGCGGGCTGCGGCGGGTGGTCAGCACTCCGTTGCTCCTGGCGTTCGTGGTTGGCAACATCGTAGGGGCCGGTATCTACGTGGCGCCCGGCACGGTAGCCCAAAGCGTCGGCGGGGCGATCTGGCTGCCGTTCGTCATCGCGTTCTTCGTGGCGATTCTGACTGCATTCTCGTACGCGGAACTGGTATCCAAGTATCCAGGCGCAGGCGGGGCCGCGCTATTCGTCAACCGGGCTTACCAGATACCGTTATTCTCGTTCCTGGTGGCCTTCGCGGTGATGGCGAGCGGCCTCTCCTCGTCGAGCGCCATTTCACGCGCCTTCGGCGGCGAGTATCTGCAAACTTTCATTGACCTGCCGGAGATCGGGGTCGCTATCGTGTTCCTCTTGATCCTGACGGTTATCAACTACCTCGGTATTTCCGGGTCGGCGTCGATAAACGCGGTACTCACCGTGCTCTCGGTAGTCGGCCTGCTGGTGGTGGTATTGGTAGGGATAGCAGCGATCTTTGTCGGCGAGGTGGACTTCGGCCGGCCGTTCTCCTTTGACGCGCCGGGAGGGGAGGCTGCGGGTGGGCTGGCAATCTTCGGCGGGGCGGTGGCGGCTTTCTACGCTCTGATCGGCTTTGAAGACTCGGCGAACATCGCTGAGGAGACTCGGAACCCCAGCCAAGTCTACCCGCGGGCTCTCTTCGGTGGTCTGCTGACCGCGGGCGCTCTCTACCTGCTGGTGACCCTGGTCGCGGGACTGGTCGTACCGGCGGAAACACTCGCGGGCTCCAACGGACCGCTCCTTGAGGTGGTCAGGGCGGGGCCGCTGCCCATCCCGCCGAACCTCTTTGCCATAGCCGCGCTGGTCGGTATCACCAACACCGCTCTTATAAACTTGATAATAGCCTCCCGCGTTATCTACGGTATGGGCCGCGAGGGTGTGCTGCCCTCGGTCTTTGGCCGGGTGGACTCCTTCCGCGGCACCCCGGTCGTGGCGATCGTGTTTACCGCCCTGTTAGCCCTGGCGCTCTCCCTCACCGGCGGCTTCTCGGCTCTAGCCAGTACCACGGTGCTTCTTATCCTCGCGGTCTTCGCGATCGTGAACGTCTCCGTTTTGGTCCTGCGCCGCAACCCCGTCCGCCACCAGCACTTTCAAGCTCCGTTTATCATTCCGATACTCGGCGCTATATCCTGCCTCGGCCTGCTTACCCAGCAGGACGCGGGAAGCTGGCTGCGAGCGGCCATTCTGATCGTGATCGGGCTCATCCTCTACGCACTGAACGTCTTGTTTCGCAGACGCCTGGGAGAAGGGAACTACCGACAACCGCAGAGCAGGAGACGCGTCCGGTAGGGAGTAAGCTTCGATTTTACCTGCGGACCGCTAGGGTCCGAAGCACCTACGGCGGGGTGTAGAATGGTGGCGAGCGGGTAGAGTATTGGTATGGTTTGTGGAGGAAGTCTTGGATAGTCTTTTTGATTCTTCGGAGGCCGGTGAGAGCCGGGAGGAGCGGCTCGCGGAGCTTTCCCGGCAGGTGTCGGTGTGCACGAAGTGCGACCTCGCGCTCTCCCGGACGAACACGGTTTTCGGGACCGGCGATCCGCACTCGCCGCTGATGCTCGTCGGCGAGGGACCCGGGGAGAACGAGGATGCCACCGGGCTGCCGTTTGTTGGGCGGGCGGGCAAGTTGCTCGACGATATACTCGCCGCCGTGGACCTTACCCGCGAGCAGGTCTACCTGACGAACGTCGTCAAATGCCGGGCGGCTGTCGAAGAGGGCGGACGGATGAAAAACCGCCAGCCAAAGACCAGCGAGGTGCGAGCCTGCAACCCATACCTGCAAGCGCAGATAGATGCGGTGAAACCGGAGATCATCCTGTGCCTCGGCGGTCCGGCCGCAAAGACCATGATCGACAAGGACTTCAAGATCACCAAGGACCGCGGCAAGTGGTACGACGCTCACGGTGCAAAAGCAATGGCGACTTTTCACCCGGCCTACGTCCTCCGCCAGCGCGGCGACGAGCTGCAGCAGACAAAGCGCCTGGTCTGGAAAGACGTCCAGAACATATACGCTGAGTACCAGAAAGCCCTCGAAAGCCGGAGCTAGGCTTGAGGCCCGCGACCGCGAGGTCTCTCTTGTGGCTCGTACCGCTTCTGCTGCTGCTCGCGGCGTGTGCCGGGGGACCGCAGAGCACCCCGAGCGCCGAAGTGCCGGAAGGAGACCGTTCGGTTCTGACGGAAAAAGGGCTACTAGTCGAAACGCTGGTGACCGGCCTCGACGCGCCGTGGGAAGTCGCATTCGCCCCGGACGGCCGCATCTTCATAACCGAGCATTCCGGAGAAATCCTGGTCCTGGAGAACGGCGAGATCCGGGATGAACCCTACGCGGACCTACCCGTGGAAGAAATGGGCGAGGGTGGTCTCCACGGGCTCGCGTTCGACCCGGACTTCGAGGAGAATGGCTATATCTATGCTTACTACACTACAAAGACTGCGGTCGGGGAGCCGCGCAACCGGCTCGTTCGGCTCGTCGAGAAAGACGGCCAGGCCCGCCAGGATGCTTACTACGTGGAAGGACCGGCGGCGGACGTCAACGACGGCGGCCGGGTCGCCATCGGGCCGGACGGCAAGTTGTACGCGACATTCGGGGACATCGGGGACGGTAATCTGGCGCAGGACCCGGTACTGATCGCCGGAAAGATTGTCCGTCTGGAGCGTGACGGTACGGTGCCCGAAGACAACCCGTTTCCGGGGTCTCCGATCTACGCCTCCGGCTTTCGCAACCCGCAGGGACTTGCCTGGGATGGCGCGGGCAACCTCTACGCCACCGACCGCGGACCGGACGGCCGTGACGAAGTAAACCTCGTGAGACCCGGCGGAAACTACGGCTGGCCGGCGGCGTGGGGCGCGGGCGGCGTACCGGAGTACACGAGCCCGATCCTGGAGAGCGGCACCGAGATTTGGGACCCCTCGGGAGCGGCGTTCCTGGAGGAGGGGCCGTGGGCGGGTAGCCTGGTGCTCGCGGGACTCCGCGGACGCTCGCTCTACCGGGTCGGAATAAACCCTGCGGACCCGGTACGAGTCGTGGGCCGTGAGGAGTACCTGAAGGACGAATACGGCAGGCTCCAGACCGTAAAGAGGGGACCGGACGGGTCGCTGTATGTACTGACCAGCAACCGGGACGGCCCCGGTGAGCTGGCCCCCGAAGATGACCGGTTATTAAAAGTTACGGTCCCCGGGTAGTAAACGACTTCAGGATGGTAAAAAGTTCATACCGTATTCCGGTTGGCGCTGTTATTATCCTTTTATACAACGTGAAGTTATTAATAGTCGAGAAGGGTTTGTGAACGTGGTCAGCACAACCTCCAGTAGCCGCATGATGGACACCGTAGACAAAGATATCCTGAACCTCATTCAGCGGGAAGTGCCGCTGGAGCGGGAGCCCTTCGCGGCTATCGGGCGGGAGATCGGTCTCCCGGGGGACGAGGTGATCCGTCGTATAGAAGCCCTCAAGCGTAACCGGGTAATACGCCAGATCAGCGCCATCTTCGATACCCGGGTCCTCGGCTACCAGTCAACCCTGGTCGCGGCCAAGATCCCGCAAGATAAACTCAACGCCGGCGCGAAAGCCATAAACTCCCACCCCGGTGTCTCCCACAACTATGAGCGCAACAACGAGCTTAACCTCTGGTACACCGTAGCGGTGCCGCCGGACTCCCGGCTCGGGCTCGAAGGTACGGTGGACGTGCTCCACCACATAAGCGGCGCGGAAAAGACCCGGATACTACCGACCTTGAAGCTGTTCAAGATCGGGGTGACCCTCGATATGAACCAGGGCGCGACCGCCAAGAAAGAAGCCCCGCAGTACGGCGAGAACGACCGCCAGCGGGCCGACCGTAACGTCAGCGAGGACGACAAGGCGGCTATAAGGGCGTTGCAGGAGGATATACCGCTCACGGCGCGGCCGTTCGATTTGTGGGGCGAGCAGATTGGCTTTTCCTACGACGAGCTTCTGCAGCGGGCCTACGACTTGCAGCGGCGCAAGATCATGCGCCGCTTCTCGGCGGTCCTCTACCACCGCAAGGCCGGCTTCCGGGCGAACGCGATGGGTGTCTGGAAGGTCCCCGAAGACCAGATAGAAGCCGTCGGCAACGCATTCGCCCAGTACCAGGCGGTCTCCCACTGCTACCAGCGTCCGACCTACGAGGACTGGCCGTACGCGATGTTCAGCATGGTCCACGGCCGCAGTGTCGAGGAGTGCGAGGCGGTCCTGCAGGCGATGGCCGAAGAGACCGGCCTGGGCGAGTGGACCTCCCTCTACTCGACCCGCGAGTACAAAAAGACCCGGGTCCGCTACTTCACGCCCGAAATGGAAGCCTGGGAGCGGCTCTACGCCGGCACGCTCCGGTAAGACCCTGGCAAATACTTCTCCGTGCGCCCTCGCCCTTGAACCCGGCGGGGGCTCTACTTATAACGACCGCCCTTCTTGAGCCTGGAGCTAATCTTCGCCCTCGCGGTGGTCTTTGTTTCCGGGACCGTAGCCGGCTTTGCCGGTTTCGGGTTTGCGCTGGTCACCGTTCCCGCGCTATTGCTGATCTACGACCCGGCGGTGGTCATCACGGTAAATACCGCCCTCTCGCTATTTACCACGACAAACGTGGCGCTCGGCGCCCGCCGGGACGTGGATGTGGGGACGGTCGCACGGCTCTTGCCCTTCTCTTTTATCGGGCTCGTGGCCGGCGTGGAAATCCTGAAGCTCGCCGAGCCGGAGTACATAAGGCTCGCCGTTGGTCCGCTGGTGGTGGTCTCGGCGATCCTGCTTTTCCGGGGCGCACGAATTCCTGGGGCCGACAGCCGGTGGGCCGACGTTGTCGCAGGCTCCACGAGTGGTCTGCTCGGCACCTCGACCGGGATCGGCGGCCCGCCCGTGGTACTGCTTATGGCTTCCCGCAAGATCCGCAAGCATGTCTTCCGGGCGACCGCCGCCGCCTACTTCATATTCACCGGCGTTGTAGGACTCGCGCTGCTTTTCCTGCGTGGGGTCGCCGGGGTGCAAGACCTGGCGCTCGCAGCCATCCTCGTACCCGCCGTGTTCGCCGGTAAGATCGCCGGTACGCACCTCCTATCACGCAGCTCCGAGGATATGTTTCGCGCCGTGACCCTCGGTATAGTAGCCCTGACCGGCCTGCTCGGGGCCGCGACCGCCGGCTTCGCGCTATTCTAGACTCTACCTAGAAACCTAGATCTACACGTGCGCTTTCGCTTGAGAAGAGATCTGCATCTCCAACTTCAAGCTGGAAACCTGAAGCATCCGGTGCGGTAGTATAAATGACCGTCCCATCTCTGGTTACACCTGGGTTGACTTGCTCAAGGAATACATCTTGGGAAGGATCGATATACATAAAAGTATCAGTGTCAGCTTGGAACTCTCGTCCCTGAGTATCTATGAGGGTCATGGACTCAGAGTCGAGTGTCTTGGCTTCGGTTCCGTTGTTGGTAAAAGAGAAGTTTACAATGACGAAGTCGCCCTGCTTGGGTTCCTGGAACTCAGCGGTTAACTCGTTGGTAGACTCTGCTCCGGTGACAGTCCACTGTACCTCGCCAACCTGTACGGGTTCTCCTATTCCGGCTACGGGCTGTTCATTCTGCTCCTGGTTGCCGGGCTGATCTTCCTCTGCAGCTGCCGGATCACTCCCTTGGTCGCCAGACTGGTTCTGGTTCTGGCTACCAGCTTGGTTCTGCTCAGACTGACCCGAACCCCCGGACTGAGAGTCTGTAGCAACCTCTTCATCGCCTCCGATGAAAGCACCGATAATAACTACAAGCACCACAAGCGCAACGAGTCCTCCACACCTATAGCGAAAAATTTTCCCCAAAAATCATTCCCTCTCTAAAGTTAGTCTATTGAAACCTTTCCCATGACTACTATAGCTATCACGTTTGCAAAATACTAGAGTTGTTATGAACTTGTAACTAAAATGTTATAAAACAGTAATTTATACTTCGACAGCTATAACAAATTTGAGATAGTGAAGCACTGACCAGCAGAAAGGAAAAGCACAGTGTCGGCTACAGGCATAACCCACGTTAGCGTCCACGCCAGAGACTTCGAGGAGTCGGTGCGCTTCTACCGGGAGGTTTTCGGGATGGAGGAGGTCCCGGCTCCGGACTTCCCGTTCGAGGTGCGGTGGTTACAGGTCGGGGAAGTGCAGCTACACCTCTTCTGGAGCGACGATGAAGCGCCAGCCACGCACCACTTCGGGCTCAACGTTGACGACCTCGAAGCCGTGTACGCGCGGGCGAGGGAGCGCGGCGTGTTGGAGGGCTCCGGCTACTTCTCCAGGGTCTACAGCCTGCCCGAAGGTGCGGCCCAACTGTATCTGCGAGACCCGTCAGGTAACCTGGTCGAAGCCAACTACCCGGACGCCTCCGTTCTCGACCGCTCGGTGGTCGGCGAGATAGAGGACATTCCGGCCAAAGCCGGACAGGGAACGGATACAGGCTCTACCCGCTGTAGGGCCAACCCTCCGGCTACGCGCCGAGCACGTCCGCCAGCTCGGTAAAGTCTCCGGCCACGAGGTCGAACGCCGGGTCGGGTTCCGCGACCTGTGAGCCGGGACCAAACTCCAGCGGCCGGTGGACGTAAGCGGTCTGGAGGCCGCAGGAGGCGGCGGCCCGGAGGTCGTCGGGGTGGGCGGCGACCATCATCACTTCTCCGGGTTCGAGGCCCAGTAGCGTGGGACCGAGCAGGTAGGCTTCACGGTCGGGCTTGTAGTGGCGGGCGAGTTCGGCGGAGAGGACGAGGTCCCACGGCAGACCCGCGTGCCGGGCGAGATCTACCAGCAACCGGACGTTGCCGTTGGATAGCGGCGCGACGATGTATGAGTCTTTTAACCGGGAGAGACCGGTCGGGACGTCGGGCCACGGGTCGAGCCGGTGCCAGACTTCGTTCAGGTGAGCTTTTTTATCTTCTTCCAACCCTGCTATCCCGAACTCTCCGAGCAACTCTTCGAGGGAGGCGCGGTGCAGGTCATCGAGTTTCTCCCAGGGGATTTCGCCGCGGCGCACCCGGTCCATCGAGGGGGCGTACCGACCGCGCCAGGCGTCGGCAAAGGCGGCCCAGTCCACGTCGAGGTTCTTATCCGCGCCGAGTTTTTCTCCAGCCTGGATCACGGAGCCCCGCCAGTCGACCGCCGTGCCGAAGACGTCGAAAAGGAGGGCTTTCGGGCGGGAGTTTTTCAACTACGCTTCCCCGGAGACCGCGAGGAGGCCGGTTTCGCTGAGTAACGCTTCTATTGCGGCGTCCGATTCGGGCGGGGCGGGTAGGGCGGGACCGCGGACGTGCGGGGAGATCCGGACGCCGAGCTTCGCCATGGCCGACTTGAACGCGCCTATCGGCGGGTCGCTCATCGTTCCTAGGTCCATGAGCCGCAGCACCCGCCGGTGCAGGTCCGTCGCCCGCTCGAAGTCCCCGCTCCGGGCGGCGTCCACCAGGTTGACGAACAGCTCCGGAGCGACGTTCGAGAGACCACAGATAGAGCCGTCGCCACCGGCGAGGAGGTTCGGGAGGATCTGGTCTTCAAACCCGGAGAGCACCGCGAACTCCGGCCGAACCTGCTTGACCGCGTGGATCACGTGTACCGTGTGGATGTATTCCAGGACGGTATCTTTTATGCCGACGACGTTCGGGCACTCCTCGGCGAGCCGCCCGACGAGCGCGGGCGAGAGGTCTATGCCGGTCAGCATCGGGAAGTTGTAGACCAGCGTCGGAATGGAGACCGCCTCGGCGATGGTCGCGAAGTGCCGGAACAGCGCCTCCTCACCGACCGTCCAGTAGAACGGCGAGACTGTGACCACCGCGTCGGCCCCGGCTTCCTCGGCGTGGCGGGCTATGGACACAGCCTCGCGGGTCCCGCTCGACCCGGTGCCGATTATTACCGGCACTCTTCCCGCGGCGAGGCCTACGACCTCTTCGGCGAACCCGAGCCGCTCGGAGGTCGTAAGGTGGGAGAACTCGCCGGTGCTCCCGAGTGCCACGATACCGTTTACTCCGGCCGCGATGTGGCGGTCGATCACCGCTTCGGCGGCGACGAGGTCTATCTCCCCTGCTTCGTCGAACGGCGTAACCAGCGCCGGCATAAGACCACTGAACATCTTTCTACCTCCTTGCTCGTCCGCCCGCAACTATACCCGAATCGGCGACGCCGGATAGCTCTGGACAAACAAAAGCGGGCCGCCTTTTAAGACGGTCCCGCTCTCTGGACAGGTAGTTTGTCCGCGGTAAGTTAGCCTACGGGGAAGATCCGCTTTTCGCAGCTAGAGCTTACGAGGTCGTTGTCGTCAGCCTGGTACTCGTCGAAGCCGGGTCCGCACACGAGGATGTCCGGTGCGCCGCGATCCTCGACGGAGATCAGGTAGTCGTTCCCTGGACCGCCGTACAACAGGTCTCTGCCGGCCCCGCCGTTCAGGACGTCGTCGCCGAACCCGCCGAACAGGATGTCGTTGTTGGCCGGCTCGTTGACAAAGATTGTACCGCCGAGCAGGGTGTCGTTGCCTCCGAGCCCGAAGATGATGTCGTTGCCCAGGTTGCCGACGATAGAGTCGTCTCCAGGAGTGCCCCGGAGCACTTCGCTAGCGTCCGTACCCTCGATCTCGTTCGGTAGTCCTCCCTCTTGCTGGGCCATCGCCGAAGCGCCGAACGCCAGCGTAAGGGCTAGCACCGCGGCCAGGAGTATCGTCAGTCTCTTCATGTTCTTCCTCCTCCGGAAGTGTTTACATCAACGGACAGAATGTTCGCACGGGCTACGGTGCACCAGCGTCCTCCAAACGGACCATTCCGGACAACCAAAAGTATGAGTATGCCTGTTGGTGGATCAAGGTGGTAGGTTTACGCGGAGTTGGCCCGAATGCCGTCGCGGGCGCATAATTAGTGGGGACGGCACCTTACGACAGGAGGCGGCATGGCGGTACGGGTCGGGGCACAGATCCAACCTCAGCACGCGAGCTACGCGCAGATGCGGGACACGTGGCTGAGGGTCGAGGAGATGGGGGCGGACACGCTGTTTAACTGGGACCACTTCTACCCGCTCTACGGCGAGCCGGAGGGAAAACACTTCGAGTGCTGGACGCTGCTCGCGGCGATGGCCGAGGTCACGGAAAGGGTGGAGTTCGGAGCGCTGGTGACGTGCAACTCTTACCGCAACCCGCATCTGCTCGCGGACATGGCCCGGACGGTAGATCACATCTCTGGGGGGCGCGTGATCCTGGGCCTCGGGAGTGGCTGGTTCAAAAAGGACTACGACGAGTACGGCTACGAGTTCGGCACCGCGCCCGACCGGCTGCGGGCTTTAGACCGCTCGATGCCGGAGATCGAAGCCCGGTTCGCCAAGCTCAACCCGTCGCCGGTCCGGAATCCCTTGCCGGTTATGATCGGGGGCGGCGGCGAAAAAGTCACCCTGCGCATCGTGGCCGAGCACGCCCACATCTGGAACGGCTTCGGCAACCCCGAGCAGGCCGGCCGCAAGAGCGGCATCCTCGATGACTGGTGTCAGAAAGTGGGGCGTGACCCGGGCGAGATAGAGCGTTCTGTCCTCGGCAACCCGGACCAGATCATAAATAACGCCGACCGCTACGCCGACAACGGCATAACCCACCTGATGCTCGGCTTTGGCGGCCCCGACTACGACCTCACTCCCCTGAGAGAGCTAATATCCTGGCGCGACGAACGCCGGAAGCGCGACGCCGATAACGAGGATACCCGGGCGGCCGGTTAGAAACTCGATAAGACCCTGGAGGTATAGCTTTTTGGAGCAAACGACCTGGAGTAAAGAGACCATACCCGGTGAGGTGGAGCTTGCGGTGTGGAAGGCCGGGACCGGAGAGGAACCGCTGCTCGCCGTCCACGGCATTACCGCCCAGCACCGGGCGTTCAACGCCGCCGCGCGTCATCTCGGTGATGCTTACACGCTCTACGGCGTGGACCTGCGGGGCCGGGGAGAGTCGGGCAAGCCGGATGAAGGGTACGGGCTCGAAGCCCACGCGGGAGACTTGATCCGCGCCCTCGACCACCTCGGTATCGAGCAAACCACCATCCTCGGGCACTCGATGGGCGCTTTCGTCGGCATGAAAGCAGCCCTCGACTACCCGGACCGCATACGGTCGCTCGTCCTGCTAGACGGCGGCTGGCCCCGAATAGAAATTTCCCAGGAAGAACTCACCGAGGAGCAAGAGCAGGAAGCCGCGGCCTTTCAAGCCGGGTTGCAGCGGGCCTACAGCCGCCTGGACATGGTCTTCGAGACTCCGGAGGACTACCTGAACTTCTGGTTCCCGGACCAGGACCTCACCTACGACGACCTCCCGCTGGACCTCGCCGACTACTACCGCTACGACCTCGGGACCGTCGAGGGCGGCTACCAGCCAAAAGCTTTGTACGCGGCGGCGCTGCAAGACTCCGAGGCCGTCTCCGGTAAGGCCCCGACCGCCGATGAGCTTCGTGGCGTCGGGTGTCCGATAGCCCTCGTGCGGGCGACGGAGGGATTCTTCCCTGGGACCGAGCCCCTGGTCCCGAACGACACCCGGGACGTGATGGCGGAAGTCCTCGACCTCCGGGCCCAGACGCTGCTTCAAGGTGCGAACCACTACTCCATGATGTTCGACCCGTTCGCCCGGCAGTGGGTAGAGTACCTGCGCGGGGAGGGTATTCTATAGACGTGTCACGGGTGGACGAGATACTGGACTTCTGGTTTGGCGGGGAGGCGGAGCGCGGACAGTTCCGCGAGGTCTGGTTCGAGAAGGACGAGGACTTCGACCGGGAGGTCTCGACCCGGTTCCGGGGAGACTACGAGACGGCCGTTAGCGGCGGGCTCGGAGACTGGCGCGGCTCGGAGCGGGGTTGCTTGGCCCTGGTACTGCTTCTCGACCAGTTCCCGCGCAACATGTTCCGCGGCGAGGCCCGCGCCTTTGCGACCGACCACCGGGCGCGCGCCGTGGCGGATCACGCCGTCTCCGAAGGTATGGACCTGGCGCTACCGCCGATCCAGCGAATGTTCGTCTACCTGCCCTTTGAGCACAGCGAGGATGCCGAAGACCAGCAACGCTCGGTCGAGTTGTTCCTCGCCCTCGACGAAGAGCTCGACGGGCCGGAGCTACTATCGTACGCCCGGAGCCACGCGGAGATCATCTCGCGCTTCGGGCGCTTCCCGCACCGCAACGCCGCCCTCGGCCGCGACACGACCCCGGAGGAAGCCGAGTTCCTCGAAGAGCCCGGTTCCTCGTTCTAAACTGGTAACGGAAAGGTTCGGGCGGCTGCGAAAGGAAGCGCGTATATGCGGGTAGATCTACCTCCAGATAAACACGGGCCGGAAGGTAGAGCCGGTCCGGCGCTCCTGGATAAGCTCCTGCGCCGAGTCTCCGTAGTGTCCGGGGAACGCGAGATGATAGAGGTCGAGGTCCCGTTTACGGGAGAAACCATCGGGCGTGTGCCGCGCGGTACGGAAGAGGATGTAGTAGAAGCCATCTGGCGGGCGCGGGAGGCGCAAAAAGCGTGGCTCCGGCGGCCGCTGAAAGAGCGAACAAAGGTCTTCTTCCGATTCCACGACCTGGTGCTGGAGCGGCGGGAAGTGGTTTTGGACCTGATCCAACTGGAAAGCGGCAAAGCCCGCCGCAACGCTTTTGAGGAGGTGCTCGACGCCGCGATAGTCGCCCGGTACTACGCGAATACCGCGAGAGAGCACCTGAAACCCCGCCGCCGGCAGGGCGCGTTCCCCGGCTTTACCGCAGCCCGCGAGTACCGGCACCCAAAGGGCGTGGCCGGATTTATTACACCCTGGAACTACCCGCTCTCCATCGGAATCACCGACGCGCTGCCGGCCCTCCTGGCCGGAAACGGCGCTGTTATAAAACCCGACGAAAAAACACCGTTTACCGCCCTGTGGGCTATCGACCTGCTCTACGAAGCCGGGTTGCCGCCAGACCTCGCCCAGGTCGTGACCGGCTACGGGCCGGAGGTCGGCGCCGCCGTCGTAGACAACGCGGACTTCGTGATGTTCACCGGCAGCACGGAGACCGGTCGCCGGGTCGCCGCCCAGGCCGCGGAGCGTCTCGTAGACTACTCGGTGGAGCTTGGCGGCAAAAACGCCCTTGTGGTTCTCTCCGACGCCGACCTCGAAAAAGCGGTCGCCGGGGCCGAACGCGCCGCCTTCGCGAACGCCGGACAACTCTGCATCTCCTCCGAGCGTTTCTACATCCACACCGGTATCTACGACGACTTCGTCCGCCGCTTTGTAGAACGTACCTGGAACCTAAAATTAGGAAGCGGCCTCGACTACGGCCCGGATATGGGGTCCCTCGTCTCCGCTTCCCAACTCGCCTCAGTCAAGGCCGTGGTCGAAGACGCCGTAGCGAAGGGCGCCAGGGTCCTGACCGGCGGCCGGACCCGCCCGGACCTCGGTCCGTACTTCTACGAGCCAACGGTCTTGGGAGGCGTAACCCCGGACATGGACCTCCACGCCAAAGAGACCTTTGGACCGGTGGTAGCCCTGTACCGCGTCACCTCGCCGGAAGAAGCCGTCGAGAAGGCGAACGATAGCCGTTACGGCCTGAACTTCAGCCTCTGGACCCGGAACACCGCAGAAGGCCGCAGGCTCGCAACCCGGCTAGAGGCCGGCACGGTAAACGTAAACGAGGCCTACGCCGCGGCCTGGGCTTCCGTCGACGCCCCGATGGGCGGCTTTAAAGACTCCGGCGTCGGGCGGCGTCACGGTGCGACCGGTATCCAGAAGTACACCGAGCCGCAGACCGTAGCTTTACAGCGGCTCTTGCCCATCGGTGCTCCCCCACGCCTCGGCGATGAACGTTACGCCCGGCTGATGGCCGGTGCCCTGAAACTGGCGCGGCGGTTGCCAGGAATCCGGTAACTACCTTGAGGCAGCTTAGAGAAAGACGGTTATCTTCCAGGCTTCCGAGAGACGGTGGCGGCGGCTCCTGCTCCCGGTGGAGGGAGAGAAGATCCGGATACCTGTTGGGTAATTCTCCCGGTCGGCGCTGGTCGGAGCCGGTCCGTTGGAAGATGCTTTTCCGGCGGGGTTCTTTTCTCTACTCTCCCGGTCTTTCACAGGCTCGTTCTCAAGCTGCCGGATCGCCGACGAGGAGGACGGAGGCGGCTTCCGGGCTCGGCGAGAACTGAACCCGCTCCTGTAGATCGCAGGCTTTTACGCCGAGCATGAACTGCCGGGAGGGGGCGCACAGGTCCAGGTGATGTGCGTACAGCCAGGAGTAGACCGCAAGCTCTCTTAACGTCTGGATATCCGCGAAGGTTATGCCCGAAAGGTCTACGAAAATCCGTACCCGGAAGCTGAGCACCCGGTCCAGGGTCCGGCGCAGTTCGCCGAGGTTGTACAAGTCGAACTCCCCGCGCAACCGGACGAGTAGATCCCCGTTCTCAAGCTCTTTCGTGTGAATGTCGTATAAGATCAAACCCTCATCGCCCCCGATCGGTGGTCTACCACCCGTACTGTTTTACCAACCTTCTTACTCTGTAAGACGCGGTGCGCCCACCTTTAGTTACGGTAGAAGCCGTTATTCCGTCAGATCCGTCTAACAAAGGTCTTTCAAGCATATAATGCAGCAACTGTTTAATAGAAGCAAGGGTCTGATATTGTACGTAGCAATGACGGGGGCGCTAAATGTGTGGGGGCTTGGGACGTTGATCTATCTACCGTCGAAGGTTACCGGGTGACGACGTTCGAGGATCAGGCCCTCGTTGAGCGGGCTTCGCGCGGGGATCTGGACGCTTTCCGCCGGCTCGTCCTCAAGCACTCTAACCTTGTATATCGTGTAGCTTTGCGTATTTTGGGTACGGAGGAGGCTCAGGACGCGAGCCAGGAAGTCTGGATGAAGGTGTGGCGGAGCGTAGGTAACTTCAGGTCGGAGAGCGCGTTTAGCACCTGGATATACAAGATTACGGTTAACACCTGCCTTTCGGAGCAGCGGCGGGAGGCTAGCCGGGAGCGGCGGGGCTTTGGCGGCCGGGGCGACCCCATCCCGTACCTTGAGGAACCTCCCGGCGGCGACGGCGACCCGGAAGCCGCCACGCTGGGCCGCGAGAGGATGGACGAGGCGGTCCGGGGGTTGCGGGAGGTTCGGCTGGATCACCGGGCGGCGCTCGTGCTGCGGCACGTCGAGGGCTTGAGCTACGCGGAGATAGCCGAAATCCTGGAGGTCCCGGAGGGCACGGCCAAGGGTTGGGTCTCGCGGGGCCGGGCGGCACTCCTGGCCGTGCTCTCCCGCGGCAACGGCGCTCCGGGCAACGGCGTCTCCGGCGCGGAGCCTTTCAGCCCGGATGGTGGTAGCGTATGAGCCCGGAACAGCGGTGGGAGCTTTTGGAGCGCATCGGGGCCTACGCCGCCGGAGAGCTCGAAGGCGAGGAGGCTCGCGAGGTAGAGCGGCTCATAATCGAGAGCGAAGACCACCAGCAACTGGTCCAGTTCTACAGCAGGATGATCGTGCTGCTGTCGGTTATGGGTGAGGAGACACCCGCGGCCCCGGAGGCCATCGTTAACGACGCTGTCCGCCGGGCCTTTATCTCGGCCTTTTTCCGCCAGGCGGAGTACACCCTGGGTGGTCTCGGACGGTCGTACCTCGATGCGCTCGCCTACTATCTCGGTTTGCGGACACGCAGCATTTAACGGCGGTACTATGGAGGAGGGTTACGGGTGACGGATAGCGTTGACTACTTTTTGCAGGTTGCGGGCGAGTTTATCCCGAGGTTGATCGGGGCGGTGGCGATCCTGCTGGCAGCGTTTATTGGTGCCGTGGTGCTGCAGCGGTTTCTGGAGAGGCTGCTAAGCCAGGCCGGTCTGGACGACCTCTCGGAGCGTACCGGGGCTTCCTACTGGATCTGGCGGCTGGGTTACAGCGGCGGTCCTTCGCGACTTTTGAGCCTGATGCTCTTCATAATAGTAATAATCACCGGGATAGCGGGCTCGTTGAGTGCCCTCGGCATCGCTTCCTTGGAGCAGACGACGAACGAGATCGTCAACCTCTCCCGCCAGGCGCTCGTCTCGCTCTCTATCCTGTTGGCCGGGATAATGAGCGCCGGATGGCTCTCCGAACTCGTCGGCCGGGAGTCCGAGCGTGCGGGGCTCCGGGGCGTAAACATATTCCGCCGGGTGACGTTCGGCGCCGTCTTCGCCCTGGCCGCCCTGCTGGCCGCCTCCCAACTCGGCATCGAGACCTCGGTCCTCGTCCTGCTGATGGCGGTCGTGCTCGCCGCCGCCGGGCTTACCGTGGCACTGGCGCTCGGTCCGGGGCTCGTCCCGCTCTCCGCGAATGTCGCCGCCGGACGCTACGTCCGGGAAGACCTCTCCGTCGGGGATGAGATCTCCCTGGACGGCGCGGAAGGTACGGTCGAGGAACTGGGCTACGCCTCCGTGATCCTCCGCTCGGAGGACGGTTACCTCTACCGTGTACCGAACCGGACCCTGATGGAAGGTATCGTCCGCAAGAAAGCCTGAACCTCCTGAATACACCCACCCCGTGATGCCGGCCGCCGGTTAACCGGTTAACAACCACTCCGGTAACGAGTTGTTACTATACGGTTGCAGTCGGGACCAAAACGTTTAAGATCGTAGTTTTAGAGAGGGGAACCCGGTGGTTTCGGAGATTTTGCAGTTTGCTGGGTTTCTCCTGATTATTGGTGTGGCGTTCGTGCTCTGGATGTTTATCGTCTACCTGCCGGGCCGCACCCTGGAGAACGGGTGGAAAGACCAGCGGGTGGAGCGCCAGTCCGCCGACGGGTACGACCGCCGGGAAGTTACCTCGGGGGACAGCGCCCGGGAGACCGGATAGGCTGCTCTCAGCCCGAGCTCCAGTGCTGGGACCAAACCGCCCGTTCGCGCCGGTCGTCGATGGCGCGCTCGAACAGTTCGTTTAACGAGTACCCGGACTCCGAGCCGTCGGTTTCGGTGGCGTGATAGGTGTCGAGCACTTCGTTGAACTCCAGCACGTAGTCCCTAGTTTCTACGTCGCCGAGAAACTCCGTTGCTTCCGAGAGGTCCAGGTCTTCCCGCTCGGCGAACTCTTTTATGACGCCGTTGATCAGAGCCATCAACAAACGCTGTGCTTCACGCTCGTCGGGTACCGAAGGCTGCTCCGAAAACCGCTCGTCGAACTGACGCCCGAAGATAATGGCCGCGAGCACCACCCGGCGTCGGTCCTCGGGGGTCATGCGCTCACCCCACGCCCGGACCATCGTCTCCTCCGAAAGCTCTCCTAGGTAGAAGCGGGCCAGCGCGTCCTCCCGCTCTGCCATCCCGGAACCGCCTTTTTCCAAAACCTGTTTCCTCCGGTCGTCCGGTCGCAAACCATAGCAGCAGGGCTATAAAGCTATGCTACCACCGGGTAGGGCCGGTTCCCGGACCGTTCTTATGGCCCAATGTCGAAAATTCATCCGCAAAGCAGTATTTAAGTGTTGCACGACCTAAAGTTATGCATACAATATTTCGACAGTGTTAGCGAGCGGTAGCTCCACAGGTCCCGGGGACTTGGACATCGGAAGGCGGTTCGATGGAGGTAAAACGCGATAGGAACATGTTTAGCGTACTCGCAAGTGCCGCGGGTTTTCTACTGGACTCCGTAGTCTACCGGCGCGAGGAGCGGCGGGGCCTGGTAGAGAGCGGCGACGAGCCGGTGCGCGGACTGCTGGATCACCTGTCCGACGCGCTTCTCGTTTACGATTCCGAGGGACGGGTCGTGGAAACAAACCGGCGGGCCTGCGAGATGCTGGGCTACGGTCGGGATGAGTTGCTCCGGCTTTCGGCGCGGGACATCAGGGAAGCGTCCGAAAGCTTCGCGGATTTGAGGGAAGCGCCGGAGGCCGATGCTCCCGTGGTATGGGAGGAAGTCTACCGGAGAAAAGACGGTACGACCTTTCCGGTAGAAGTGAGTTTGAGGCGGGCCGAAACCTCCGGCCGGAACCTCGTCACTCTGGTCCGGGAACCCGCTCTCCGCGGGGAGTCTTACAAAGCTTTGCAAGACAGCGAGGCCCGGCTGGCCGCCGCCCAGCGGATAGCCCACTTCGGGAGCTGGGTATACGACTACGACCGCGACGAGGCCTACTGGTCCGGAGAGTTGTACCGCATCTTCGGTCACGAGCCGGGGAGCTTTGTACCGACGTACAGAACCTTTCTAAGAGCCGTGCACCCGGAAGACAAGAGAGCGGTCCGGCGTTCGGTCCGCCAGGCTTTCGACGGCCGGGAGGAGTGCAGCGTCGATTACCGGGTTGTGCGACCCGGCGGGGAGGTCCGTTGCGTACACAGTAACTACGAGGTCATCCGCGACGGGGACGGCTGTCCACTACGCCAGATCGGGACTGTACACGACGTCACCGACCAGCGGCTGGCCGAAAGTAAGCTTTTGTGGCTCGCCTCTTTCCCGGAGAATAACCCGAGCCCAACGCTGGAAGCCGACCTCTACGGCAACGTGACCTACGCCAACCCGGCGGCGGAGAAGGTGTTCCCCGACTTGCGGGTCGCGGGAGCGGACCATTGCATTATGGAAGCCTTCGGTCTGGGCGGCGGGCGCGAGACACGGGGCGGATACCGGGAGATCCGAGTCGGCGACTCTTTCTACCACCTGGAGTTATCCGCCGCTCCCGGAGCCGGGACGGACGGCGGGCGCGTAAGAATCTACGCCACGAACATCACCGAACGCCGGCGGCTTGAGGAGCAGCTTTCCCACCAGGCGTTCCACGACGCCCTGACCGAGCTCGCGAACCGGGCACTGTTTGTAGACCGTCTGGAGCAGGCCCTATCCCGCCGCGGAGACCAGCGGCCCGGGGAATCGGCGGCGGTCCTTTTCCTGGATCTGGACAACTTCAAGGATATAAACGACTCCCTGGGACACGAGGCTGGGGACCGGCTCCTGGTAGCCGTGGGCGAGAGGCTTTCCTCGGTTGTGCGGCCCGCGGATACTGTTGCTCGGCTCGGCGGCGACGAGTTCACCGTGCTCGTGGAAGACCTCGGGAGCCCGGCGGGGGCTTCACTAGTCGCCGGCCGGGTCATGGACGGGTTTAAAGCTCCCTTTTCGGTCTCAGGAAGAAAGGTCTCCATAACCGCGAGCGTCGGCATCGTCCCGAACCTGAGGTCATATCAGAGCGCCCGGGAACTGCTGCGTGCCGCGGACTTCGCCATGTACCGGGCAAAAAAGAGCGGAAAAGCCTGCGGCGTGGTGTGCGAACAGCCGGAACCGGCGTAAACTCCCCCAATGCGCGTCCTGATCGCCGGTTGCGGCTACGTCGGCTCAGCCCTCGGTGAGCGGCTGGCTTCCGAAGGACATACGGTATTCGGGTTGCGGCGTAACCCGTCAAAGCTTCCGGAAACCATTACGCCCGTAGAGGCAGACCTGATGGAACCCGGCGCGGGAGCCGTCGGTTTCGCCCTCCGCGCCGCGCTACCGGTGAACCTGGACTTTGTTTTCTACGCCGTTTCGCCGGTCGGCTCAACCGACGAGGCTTACCGGGCGGCGTATGTTGAAGGTCCGAGAAACCTGCTGGACGCGTTGGCCGCTGGGCAGGACGGCATCCGGCGCATCATATTCGTGTCCAGCACGGGGGTCTACGCCCAGTCCGGCGGCAAGTGGGTAGACGAGGAGTCTCCCACGCGCCCGGAGAGCTTCTCCGGAAAGCGGCTGCTGGAGGGCGAGCAACTCGTGCTCGGTGGGACCGGTCACTCCGGTGAGCCGCCGGAGAGTCCTTTTTCCGGTACCGTTTTGCGGCTGGCCGGAATATACGGGCCGGGCCGGACCCGTATGGTCGAGCGGCTGCTGGAAGGCGCGGGCGACCCTGAAGGTTACACGAACAGGGTCCGCCTCGAAGATTGCGCCGGGGCTTTGCGACACCTCATGCTGCTAGAAGACCCGGAGCCCGTGTACATCGGGTCTGACCATGACCCGGCCGAGCGCCGGGTGGTCCGGGAGTGGCTCGCCCGCCGGGTGGGGACGAACCCTCCGGAGGTTGCCGGGGAGACGCCGGACGGTCCGCGGCGGGGGACCAGCAAGCGGTGTTCAAACCGGCGGCTCGTAGGATCCGGGTACGTCTTTCAGTATCCGACGTTCCGGGAGGGTTTTGAAGATCTGCTCGATCGCTAGCGTCCGTTGCTACCCTAGCCCCGGTTACCGGGTCTTATGGGGTGTGGGACCCAGGACGCCGAGTAGCCGGCCATCTGCAGGGCTTCCAGGACCATAGAGGGGTCGGCGATCTCCAGCCAGAACACCATTGCCCGGTAGCCGGAACGCCGCTGCGGGGAGGAGAGCACGCTGACCACGTCCACGTCCAGCTCCCGGATCTCGTCCGCTATCTCGGCGAGCACTCCCTTGCGGTCCGGGGCCTGAACTTCTATCCGGCAGCCCGACCGGTCCGCCCCGGCCATCAGCAAGAGCGCCCGCATGATGTCCGTGGAGGTTACTATCCCGAGTAGCTCCTTATCCTCGGACGCCGAACCCTCGATATCCGAAGGCCCGTCCGAGACGACGGGCAGGGCGTCTATCTTCCGCTCATCCATCTCCTGGGCGGCGTACTCTACCGGGTCCTGCGGGTGGGCGGTCACGACCTCGCGGGTCATAACCTCTCCAACTTCGGTATTTTCCACGACCTCATTCCGGCTCGGGTCCCCGAGCGCGGGGCTCGCGTCCCGGAGGTCCCGGTCGGAGACCATCCCCGCGAGCCGCCCGTTCTCCAAGATGGGGATGTGCCGGATCCGGCGCTCCCGACAAAGCGTAAGAGCCTCCGCCACGCTTGCCCCGGGTTCGAGCGTCGCCACCTCCCGCGTCATAAGATCTCGCATAAGCAACATTGCAAACCCCCTTCGATAATGCTTATAACAGGAACTACGACGGATACTTTATCAGGGCAACCTCTCAAGGTATCCGGTCCCCGCAAAATTACCGCAAGACAGAAGCCCATCGAGGCTGCGCTCTCTAGAAAACTTTGCCGGTCAGTGGTACCTCAGCCGGTGTAAGAGAATAATGCTTGAGAGATAAGATCCGGGCCACCGGATGGTATGAGGTAGTGACTTCTGACCCGGAGGGTACGAGAGGGGTTGCGCGGGGAACAGTAAAGACGTAGCATTGATTCTCAGAGCAGTAAGGGTGGAGATTACGAACAGGGATAGAGGGGAAGTACATGTCTGAGCGATTTACAGTAACAGGTCTCGACATTGGGATATTAATTGCTTACCTGCTATTGAGCAGGATCATCCCGCTGCTGCTCAGCGGAAAGAACGAGAACTCGGACGACTACTTCCTGGGAGGCCGCCAGTTTATCTGGCCTTTCGTAGGACTTTCCCTGGTAGCCACCAACATGTCGGGAGCTACCTACGTGGGGCTCGCTGGAGCTGGTTACTCTCAGGGCATCTCCGTCTACGCTTACGAGTGGATGACGACCGTCATCCTCGTTGTTTTTATCTTCTTTTTACTACCTTTTTATCTCCGTTCCCAGGTCTTTACACTGCCGGAGTTTCTGAGCAAGAGGTTCGACCAGCGGAGCCGGATGGCGTTTGCTGGCTTTAACCTGTTCGCGAATATGTTTATCGACATGGCCGCCGCGCTGTACGCCGGGGGCATCGTGGTGCAAGTGCTGTTCCCGGTTATTCCCCTGTGGGTATCTATCGCGGGTCTGGCTATATTGGCGGCTATCTACACCATCTTCGGCGGGCTCGCGGCGGTGATGATCAGCGACTCTATCCAGGCCACCATGACCCTTATCGGAGGGGCGGTGGTGTTCTTCCTGGTCTTGCGCGCCATTCCCTCATGGGACGCGGTCTCCCAGCAGGCGGGTCCAGAGAAGATGAGCCTGATCCAACCTATAGGCAACGAGTCCTTACCGTGGCCTGGCCTATTAACCGGGGTGTTGATCATCGGGCTCTACTACTGGACGACAAACCAGCTCGTAGTCCAGCGAACACTCGGGGCACGCTCCCTCGACCACGGCCGGTGGGGCTCACTTCTGGCCGGGTTTGTTAAGCTGACTTTCCTGTTCTTCTTTATATTACCGGGTACCTTCGCGCTGGTCCTCTACCCTGAGATCGGGAACCCTGACCTCATATTCCCGACCCTGGTCTTCGAGTTCCTGCCGATAGGCATCCGGGGACTGATGCTCGCGGCGATCATCGCGGCTATCACCTCGACGGTGGACTCCATCTTGAACTCGGCTTCTACGGTGGTGACGATGGACTTCGTGCGGACGTTACGGCCGAACACCGGCCAGGCGGCCCTGGTAAACATCGGACGGGTAGCGACCGTTGGAGCCTTGGTAGTAGCCATCGTTTGGGCGCCGACCATCGCCCAGTTTCAGACGCTCTACGGTTACCTGCAGTCCATCCTGTCGTACACGGTCCCCCCGGTGGTCGCCGTGTTCCTCCTGGGTATATTGTGGAAGCGGATGACGGCGTCAGCGTCGTTTTACACGCTGGTAGTCTGGATACCGCTGGGCGTCGTGGCGTTTGTCCTGAGCCAGATACTCAGTGTGTTCACCATCCAGTTCCTCTACTTCGCCGGTATACTGTTCGCGATCAGCATCATCACGATCGTGGTGGTCAGCCTTCTCGGAGAGACCCCGGACCTGGAAAAGACCGACGAGCTTACCTGGGACCCGAGCTACTGGCGGGCGGAGACCGAAGAACTCCGGGGCACGCCGCTCCTGCTGAATTACCGCTTTTTGTCGATAGTGATGCTCGTGTCCACGTTCGTCATCGTCTTCATCTTCCGGTAAGCCGTACATAGATTCTTGCGAACATTGGAGAGTGGGGAGGAGCTTACATGAACAGACAGCGGCGCGCGGCGGGTGTATCCGGTATATCGCGTAGAAACTGGAGCCGCCGGGACTTCTTGAAGATGAGCGGGGTGGGGCTCACGGGAGCGGTCATGCTGGGCACCGCGGCCTGCGGTGGCGGTGACAGCGGTCAGCAGGGCGGCGGACCCACGCAGCTCGTATTCTCTTACGGGCCTACCGGTCCGGAAGACGAGAGGACCACGCAGGAGTTGGTGGACCGCTTTAACCAGCAGAACTCCGGGGATATACAGGTCGAGTTCCGTCAGATGTCCGAGATCTCCGACGAGTACTTCGACTCGCTGGTGTCGGACTTCCGGTCCGGGGGCGGAGACATAGACGTTATCGCGGGAGACGTGATCTGGGGTGCCGAGTTCGCGTCGAACGGTTGGGTCGAGGACATCTCCCAGCGGCTCTACTCGGACTACGAGCCGCAAGCTCCCGACGCTTTCTTGCAGCAGGCGATCAGCACCTGCTCCTACCAGAACAGCCTCTGGGGTGTGCCGTGGTTCTCGGATGCCGGGCTGCTCTACTACCGGCAGGATCTCCTGGAGGACGCCGGTCTGGGATCGCCGCCGACCACCTTCGATGGTCTAAAGGAAATAGCCAGCCAGATAAGCGAGGATACCGGTACCCGCTACGGTTTTGTGTACCAGGGTGCACAGTACGAGGGCGGCGTGGTCAACGGTTGCGAGTTTATCTGGAACTCGGGAGGCCAGATCCTGGAGGGCAACGTATCCACGTCGAGCCCCGGTACCCCGGTAGTCCTCTCCCCGAACTTCGTTGCCATAGACAACGAGAGCGCGGTCCAGGGCCTCTCCACGGAGCGCAGCATGATAGCCGACGACATCTCCCCACGGGAGGTCGCGCAGTTCCAGGAGCAGGACTGTACCGACGCCTTTTTCGCCGGTGACGCGGTCTTTATGCGTGGCTGGCCGTACATGTACGCGCTCGCCGACCAGGAAGGTTCAACGGTACAGCAGGACCAGGTCGGTATCGCTGCCCTGCCGGTGGCCGAAGAAGGACTGCAGAGCTTCAGTTGCCTTGGCGGCTGGAATATGTACGTCAACGCCTCTTCGGACAAGAAAGACGCCGCCTGGGAGTTCATAAAGTTCATGACCGCTCCGGATCAGCAGCGGTTCCGGGCTACGGAAGGCTCCTTCCTCCCGACCCTGCAAAGCCTCTATCAGGATCGCGATGTACTAGACGGCTCACCCGTGATTTCCCAGGCAGGGGATATCGTCGTGGATAACGCCCGCTCCAGACCGGTTACTCCCTACTACTCGCAGATGTCCGAGCGGATGAGCCGCAGCTTTAACTCCGTCTTGCAGGGTAACCTCGATCCCGACGAGGCTGTGCAGAGGATCTCGGACGAGCTACAGAACATAATCTCCAACAACTAGGGTAGAGACGCGCGCGGCGGGCAGTGACCTGCCGCGCTCTTACCTGCTGGACTCTACGGACCTGCGCACCTCATAGTATTGCATCTGCCGGTAACAGTTGCGGGCGGCGTTGAGCCGGAGTCTTAACCCGTATACCTGCCGGTCTATTTGCCTCAAGGTAAGGAAGACGTTTATTACCCGCCAGAGCCGGATACGGTCTCCGGCGGGCCGGTAGTTAGATTCTAGCTCAAACCTGTAATCTTCGAGCGCTTCGATGCCGCGCTCGATGCGCTCTATATTGCGTAGAATTTCGTCGCGTCTGGACAATTGGCCCGCACCTTTGCCGGTCTTCTGTCCCAGGATGGACTCTCTTTTAACCGGCCTTCTTTTGTTCTATATCTCTGAGCTTTTTATACGCGTCTTCTGCTATCTGGTGCTGTAAACGCCAGTACAAAACGTGGCGTTCGATCTGGCGGCGGAGCATCAGGTGTCTGAACTGCCATTTGAGCTGGGCCCAGCGGCGGCCCTCCCGACCTTGTTTCAGTACATCGGAGTGATACGCCAGGAGCTCTTCGAGGTTCCTGCTTGCTTCCTCAACCTCTTTGAGAAGGTCTTCTGAGGTTGTTTTTTCTGCTACGCGCTGACTGAGCATGACCGCATTGTAACCTGAACCTATTGGTGAATGCTACGGCAATCCGCCGATTGTTTGCCAGGTCGGAACTTATAACCGGGGGTCCAGGCCGTAGCGGCGGGACACCGCGTCCTGGACATCTCCGGTGTTCGAGAAGACGACCTTCAGGATGCTCTGCTGGGTGCCGGTAAGGGAGGAAGGGTTGATCTGGTTGTCCGCCGACTCTCCCCGGTCTATGGCTCGCAAGTGATGCTTGAGGCGCAGCTCGGAGAGGTAGTAGTAAGAGTCGAGCGCGTCGTCCAGAGTCTGTTTTAACGAAGGTATCTCCCTGGCGGCGTACCGGAGCCGGTCTACCGTGTTGGCCGAGTCGAGGTACTTGAGGTCTACCGCCAGTACCCGTGCCGAGTCCACGATAGGCCTCAGACCTCTACGCTTTATGTTAAAGGTGTGCCGGTAGGCCCCCGAACGCTCCAGCACGAAGCGGCGGAAAAACGAGAGCGGCGGGCGGTGGGACAGGGCGTTCTGTGCCATAAACGGCAGGAAACGGCTCTCTTTCTCCAGCGCCTCGGAAATGCTGGACTTCAGGTCTTCGACGAGGGAGAAGTCGCCGTAGAGGCCGCGCAGGTCAAAGAACGTGGAGGCTAGCATTAAAGCTTCCCGGTCCGGACTGAGTATCCACTGCCGGAAGGTCTTGTGCCACTCGCTGGCCGGCTGGCGCCAACGCGGGTTGCGGGCCATGATGTCGCCCTTGCAAAGCGCGAAGCCGGCGTCGGCGAGGGCCGCGTTCGCCCTTTCGGCCAGCGTCCGGAACCAGGTCTCGGCTTTCTCGGCTTCTTCGGGACCGGAGGGGTCGGCGTAGATCAGGGCGTTGTCCTGATCCGTTACAAGGCTCATCTCGCCACGGCCTTCGCTCCCGAGGGAGAGCCAGGCCCACGGCAGGTCCACTTCCATCTCCGGCGAAAACTCTTTAAGCTCGCCTTCGACGAGGGAGATAATGCGGCGCATCAGCCGGTCGTTGAACTCGGTGTTGATGGATATAAGGTCCTCTGCCCGCACGCCCTGACGCTCCAGGTTAACTAGGACCTGATCCGCTTCTTTGCGCAGGCCGGTGAATTCCTCTACCGAGTCGGCCTTCTCGATGCGTTCAGTAAGGAACGTCGGGCTGGCACCCTGCGCCCGAGAGATGTCCTGGTCGGAGATCACCCCGAGGACTTTTGCTTGCTGACCGGGGCCGTCCGGGTTACGATCGTCCGAGACGACCACGTGGTAAGCCCGGTGGTGCATCATCTCCATCAGCGCCTTAAAGACCGGCTCCTCGGTACCGAGCCTTAGAACGTGGCGGCTCATCAACTCTTCGACCGGCGTGTCGGCCGGCGCGGCCTCGGCGACGAGCTTGTTGCGCAGGTCTATGTCCGTGAGAATCCCCACCACTTCGCCGTCCCGGACGACCACCACGCTGTCGGCGTTCTGCTCGCGCATGGTCTCAGCGGCTTCCCGGGCGGTGGCTCCCACTTCGCAAAGAACGGGACTACGCCCTACGAGCTCACCGAGGGTCGTACCGAATAACAGCCGGGCTCCGGCGGCGTCAAAGGCGCTCTTCTCCCCAGAATCACCGCCCTCCCGGTCCGAAATGTAAGCCCGGATGTTCTGGTCGAAGAACGCCGCAAACGACTCGTGAGCCTCGTATATTTCCTGGAAGCGGGCGATGGGCAAGAGTAGGCAGACCGCGGACTCGACGACCCGGACTTCAAAAGGTAGCGCCCCGCCCCGAATGACCCCGTAGTTACCAAAGACCTCGCCCTCGCCGTACTCGTCGACGAGACGCCCGCTCTCCAGCTCTGTAAGCCTCACCGAACCCGACTCCACGATGTACAGATACTCGTGGGTGGTCTGGCCCTGCTCCAAGACCACCTCTTCCGCTTCAAAGTACCGGAGGGTAATATACGGCAGCAGTCCATCCCGGACCTCTTCCGGCAGCCGGTCAAAAGCCGGGGCCTGCGCCAGAAGCTCTTTGACGCGGTTTGTAACCACCGAACTTTTCATAAGGAACGACCGCCATTCAGGTGCCGGAACGCCATCGACCGCCGCATTATATACACCCTGCCACAGACCGGAGGCCCGCCGCTCAAGAGCCCGGCAACTGGTTCATTACCTGGTCGTAGAGCCGCTCGCGCATCTCTAGAAGCGCGGCCTCCGGGTCGGTGCCTAGAGACTCGTGCCAGGTGGCGAACGTTTTCAAGTCCTCTAACTGCTGCTCCCCGCTATCGTCCTTTAGAAGCTCGCGGTCTTCCTCGGTAAAGACCCCGGGAAGGGCGTCCTCGTCCCCGAGCAACTCCAGCTTCAGACGAGCCAGAATACGCCGCGCAGCGGCCAGCGCCTCGGCCTGGGATTCCGGATCCCCCGGGTCTCTACCTTCCATGACCGTATTCTATCCGAGACGTCCGGGACGGCGGGCCAGAACGGCGGACCGGGCCAGTAATTGGTTGCAAGTATCTACAAATTCGTATAGGCTTCGGAGGTGATGCAAACCATCACAGGGATTAGAGGAGATCAAAAAGGAGCACTAGTTTATGGCTCAGTCGCAGCAGTCTGCGCAGGAGCAGCGCACGGCGGTAGGCACCTTACACGTCGTGGACCCTAACCCGCTCAACTGGCTATTCATTACCTGGAACACGATGGAGGAGCCGGTCCGGACCGACTCCGAAGGTCACATCGTGGGCGCGGTAATGGAGGACTCCCGCTGGACGGACGAGAACACCTTCGAGATTGACGTCCGCCGGGGCATCCGCTTCCAGGACGGCGAGGAGTGCACGGCCCACTCCGTCAAGCGGGCGTTCGACGAGGTGCAGCGGTGGAAAGCGCCACACCCGCCGGGAACCTCGCTAAACTTCCATCCCGACTCACGGGCGGAAATACTGGACGACTACAAGCTGCGCATCCACTTCCCGGAGCCTGATGGGCTGGTGCTGGGCAAGTTCCGGGGGATGCACATCCCGTCCAGCCGCTTCTGGGACGAGGAGGGTTTCGGCTACCGGAAGATAGGCACCGGCGAAGGCCACTGGTGAGTAATTGACGCTCCGGGCCCGTGGGGCACCGGTCCGTTTACCCTCGCCGAGGGCCACTCTTCTATAGACAACGAGATCGCGATTATCGGGGCGAACCCGCTCGCCGCGGTCTGGCTCGACGTCCGGGAGGACCGCACCGACCGCGTAGTCCTCGAAGCTAACGAGGACCACTGGAACAAAGAGCGCGGCCCGCGGGTTGAGAAGGTCGTTTTCCGGAACGACGTCTCGCCGGCCGAGGCTCTCGACCTCGTTTGCACGCAGGAAGGTGAGATCGACATCGTCAGTGAGGTCTCTCCGGCCGACGCCGAAAAAGTCGAGAACTCCGAGCACGCGCGCCTGGTCGCCATAGACGCGATGCGGGTCTTGATCGGCCTTATCAACCGGGGTGCAGAGGACGTGCCACTCGGCGACGCGCGCGCCCGTAAAGCGCTGAACCTGGCCGTGGACCGGGCGCGGCTCGTCGAAGAAGGCTTTAACGGCTACGCCCACCCGCTGGCCGGGATCACGCCTCACTACGCCTCCGGCTACCCCGAGGACCTTAGCCCCTACCCCCACGACCCGGACGAGGCGAAGCGTCTCCTCTCCGAGGCTGGCTGGCCCGAGGGCCGGGCCTTGAGGCTTGCGACCCCGGCCGCCACGGAGCCGGTCGCCGGAATGCTCGCGGAGCACCTCCGGGACTCTCTAGGGATAGAGGTCGAGGTAACCACCATCCCGGACGAGGAGTTGCTCGCGGCGCAGCACGCGCTGGTCGAGAAGGTGATGGAGTTGCCGTTCGACGTGTTGATGCACGCCTGGATCGACCTTACCTCCGACGCTCCGCCCGCTTTCATGCACGGAGCCCTCTACAGTGCGGATGGCCCATTCCGCGCGGGTCCGCCGGTCGAGCAGTTCGACAACCTGCTGGGCCAGTTCGCCACCGAAGTGGATCCCGGTAAACAGACGGACCTCGCCGTCGAGATCGACCGTCTGGTCTACGAGGAAGCCCTGTCGGTCTTTTTGTGTGCCCCGCAGGCGCTCTACGCCGTAAACCGGCACGTGGACTTTGTCGCCCACGCGACCACGCTGGAGCTTGCCGAGACCTCGGTCGACGAGGAACACTGGTCGCGCCGCAACGGGGCATAATCGCTCAGGCTTCCGGGTAGGATAGCACCGGCGGCGTTTCTCTACGCCGCCGGACGGACAAGTGACAGCGAAGTAACAGGAGGCACTATGGCGCGAGAAACGGTTATGTTGGAGGAGGCCCAGGGCATCATCCAGGCAGCCCAGCAAAAGGCCCAGGAGATCGGGCAGCCGATGAACGTCGCGGTCGTGGACAATGGAACGCAGCTAAAGGCATTCGCCCGCATGGAGGACGCCTGGCTCGGGAGCATCGACATCGCTATCGACAAGGCTTTCACGGCGGTCTCTTTCCTGATGCCCACCCAGGACCTCGCCGAAATGACCCAGCCTGGACAGCCGCTCTACGGCCTCGAAACGACGAACCATGGTCGGGTCATCAACTTCGCCGGGGGTATCCCCCTGATGCGCGGGGATGACGTGGCCGGAGCCATCGGCGTCAGCGGCGGTACGCCCGACCAAGACCAGCAGGTCGCCGAAGCAGGGCTCGCGGCTTTCTCCTAGAGAAAGCTTACGCGTAGCCGTATATTTGTGTTAAGGTGCGGGCGTCGGCTATCCTGGCCGGCGCTCGCACCGGTTTATATGAATATAGGTGGCTAGAAAGAGGGGGATATGGAGACAAGGGCGGCGGTGGCTTTCGAGGCCGGAAAGCCTCTCAGCATCGAGACGGTGGACTTACAAGGTCCGGGGCCGAACGAGGTCCTGGTGGAGATAAAGTCCACCGGCGTGTGCCACACCGACGAGTTGACGCGCTCCGGCGACGACCCGGAGGGGCTTTTCCCGGCGGTCCTCGGCCACGAGGGTGCGGGGGTGGTCGCCGAGGTCGGTAGGGACGTGAGGAGTGTGTCCGCCGGAGACCACGTCATACCGCTGTACACCCCGGAGTGCCGGGAGTGCGAGTACTGCCTGAGCCAGAAGACGAACCTCTGCCAGGCTATACGCTCGACCCAAGGTCAGGGCCTCATGCCCGACGGCACGAGCCGTTTCTCCCTGAACGGCGATCCGTTGTACCACTACATGGGTACTTCCACTTTCTCGGAATATACGGTGGTGCCAGAGATAGCGGTGGCGAAGGTGCGGGAGGACGCGCCGTTCGAGAAGATCTGCTACATCGGCTGCGGTGTGACCACGGGCGTCGGTGCGGTCGTCAACACGGCGAAGGTGGAGCCCGGCTCGAACGTCGTGGTCTTCGGCCTCGGCGGTATCGGTCTTAACGTGGTGCAGGGCGCCAGGATGGTCGGGGCGAACAAGATAGTCGGTGTCGACCTCAACCCCGGTAAGAAGGATCTCGCCGAGAAGTTCGGCATGACCCACTTCGTCAATCCCTCCGAGGTCGAGGGCGACCTCGTACCCTACCTGGTAGACCTCACGGACGGCGGGGCCGACTACAGCTTCGAGTGCATCGGTAACGTTAACGTCATGCGTCAGGCGCTAGAGTGCGCCCACAAGGGTTGGGGCGTGTCGGTAATTATCGGGGTCGCGGGGAGTGGGCAGGAGATCTCGACGCGGCCGTTCCAGCTCGTTACGGGCCGGGAGTGGAAGGGTAGCGCTTTCGGCGGGGCCCGGGGGAGGACGGACGTGCCGAAGATCGTGGACTGGTATATGGACGGCAAGATCGACATCGACCCGCTCATAACCCACACCATGCCGCTGGAGGACATAAACGACGCCTTCGACCTGATGCACAAGGGGGAGTCGATCCGGAGCGTCATCAACTTCTAGAAACGGAGGCCCGCCGTTATGGTCGAAAAGCTAACCGTTACCGGCTCTCACCGCTCTTTCGGCGGTACCCAGGGTTTCTACTCGCACCGCTCAGAGGCGACCGGCGGGGAGATGCGCTTCTCCGTCTACCTGCCGCCGCAGGCTGATGAGGGACCGGTCCCGGTCTTGTACTACCTGGCCGGCCTCACCTGCACCGAGGAGACCTTCGCCATAAAAGGTGGGGCTCAGCGGCTGGCCGCCGAATACGGCCTGATGCTCGTCGCCCCGGATACCAGCCCCCGCGACGCCGGGATACCGGGCGAGGGCGAAGACTACGACTTCGGCACCGGGGCCGGTTTCTACCTCGACGCGACCCGAGAGCCGTGGTCTGAAAACTACAACATGTACACCTACGTGGCACGAGACTTGCGGGACGCCATAGAAGCAGAGTTCCCCGCCCGCTCGGACTCGCAAGGAGTTTTCGGACACTCGATGGGCGGGCACGGGGCGCTGGTGCTGGCGCTTCGGGAGCCCGAGCGCTACCGGTCGGTCTCGGCGTTCGCGCCGGTTGCCGCCCCGATGAGGGCTCCCTGGGGTGAGAAGGCGTTCTCGAACTACCTCGGGGAAGACCGGGAAGAGTGGCGGGCGTACGACGCCAGCGAACTGGTGCGGAATCACCCGTTCGCCGACGGGCGGCGGATACTCGTGGACCAGGGGCTGGAAGATCAGTTCTTAGAAGAGCAGCTCTACCCGCACGCCTTCGAGGAGGCTTGCGCGGAAGCCGGTCAACCGCTGGACTTACGCCGCCGGGAGGGCTACGACCACAGCTACTACTTTATAGCGAGCTTTATGGAGGACCACATCCGCCACCACGCGGAGAAGCTGAGGTTCTAGTAGCACCGGGTAAGATTTACGCTTTTTAGAGCTTTTCAGACGACCAGCCCGCGGCTTCCGGCGGCCCGTTAGCCAGTCAGTAACAAGTCAACGCCCTCCGGGGGAGAGCGGATAGACTGAAGTGCTGACTAGCTGACCGGCTGTCTAGTAGCGACGGCCCTGCTGGAGGCGGATATCGAAGCGGGCGGAGGCGGAGACGGCCATCACGGCCATTACTCCGCACTGGATCGGGTCGCTTACCACGAGATCAGCGGCTTCCGGAACGCTGCCGGGCATGTTCAGGGAGAGCACGACGATGCCCTTTTCGCGGATGTCGTAGACGGCCCGGGCGACGTCGCCGCCCATCAGGGAGCCGGCAAGAACCAGGGCTACCGCCCGCGGGAGGCGGGCGACGGCCCGAACCGCGCCGGCCAGGTTCTCCTCACCGACCAGCGGGATCGTGTCGACCGAAATACGCTCACCCCGGATGTTGTGGCGGTCGGCTTCGGAGACGGCCCCTACCACCACCTGCCCGACCTGGGCTCCGCCGCCGACCACGATGATCCTCTTGCCGTATACCTTGGCGAATGGCGGTGTCTGCTCGACCGACCGCACGATAGAAAGCGCCCGGAGGTCATCGAGCAGGGCCTGCGTAGTCCTGTCCGTCACGCCGGCCACTTCCTCAAGCTCGAAGTAGACCGTCGAGCCGCCTTCGAGCCGCTCGGCGATGTCCACGTAGGTAATGTTCGCCCGGTGCTCGAAGATCACGCGGGTGAGCGTGTGTAGCGTGCCGGGTTTGTCAGATGACGTGCGGACCATGAGCGCCAGCGGCGCGGCGCGGCCGTCCGGCTCTACGCTACCGTTCAACGGCGCACCGGAGATTTCGTCTCGCTCGGACGCCAGCGCGCTGGTAAGAGAATGTCGCCTCCGTGAAGCTCCGTGCGGTTACACCTTTCTCAGTATTCTGTAGCACCCGCATTCTACTACCCGGACCGCTGAGAGCGGTTAGTAGGCTACTGCGCTTCTGGGACGGACACGTTAAAGGCTGCGCCCTCGGGCATGGCCGCGCGGTCCTGGTTAAAGATGGCCCACTGTCCGGCGTCGGGGTCGTACCACACGCCGATGAGGTGGTCGTTGTACACACCGTTGCCGCTGTCGGGATTCCAGTTTTGCGTGACGGTTATGACGGCGTCCGGGTTACCGTTGAGGCGCGGGTTGTCGAGGTAGGTGCTGTTCTCCGAGGTATTCTCCGGCGTTGCGCGGTGTATGTAGGCGAGGCCCGCCGAGTCCGTGGCTCCCTGTCCGGCGGAGCTTCGCTCGGGAGAGCCTGTTTGGGAGGTGTACTGTTGGGCCACTCTGCCGTCTCCGGCGTCGTTGGTAACATTCCGGTCTTGACTAAGCTGGTAGAGGAAGAAACCTTCGACCAGCAGGATCACGGCTCCCACGATCACCGCGCCTTTAATTAAATAGTTCTTCAACCACGGTTCCCTCTGTCGCCGCCACACTCTGCCGTACTATAATCCCCGGTCCCGCTATTCTCCATGCCGCGGAGACCCGTACACCGTCTACCGGGGGCAATCTTATTTCTCTCCAGCTTAGTAAGCATCTCGACCGAAAAGCACGGAGGTCACGGTACGGGCCAGGAGCACGACGTCGAGCCAGATCGACCAGTTGCGCACGTAGTAGCTGTCCATCTGAACCCGCTCCCCGAAGGATGTCCGGCTGCGGCCCGTTACCTGCCACAGCCCCGAGATACCCGGCCTTACCCGTAGGATCTCGTCCTGCAACTCTCCTATGTCGTCCGACTCCCGTGGCAGGTAGGGCCGCGGGCCGACCAAGCTCATCTCGCCGCGCAACACGTTCCAGACCTGCGGTAACTCGTCGAGACTCGTCTTCCGCAGCAGCCGCCCGATGCGCGTGATGCGGGGGTCCCGGCGCAACTTGTGGTACTTGGCGTACTCCTCCCGCGCCTCGGGGTCTTTTTCCAGAAGGTGAGAGAGTAGCGCCTCGGCGTCGTTTGCCATGGTCCTGAACTTGACGCAGAAAAACGGCCGGCCGTCTCGCCCCATCCGCACATCCCGGTAGAAGACCGACCCGCCGGACTCCAACCGGATGGAAAGCGCAATCACCAGCAGCAGCGGGAAGATCAGGAGTCCCCCGAGAGCCGTGAAGATGAGGTCCGTACCCCGCTTGATGCGCTGCACCCGCCGGTCGAGGAGGTTGTGTTTTATCTCCACGCCTAGAGTACCCGAGAAGTCCCGGGCTACGACCGCGGAGTTCGTTATCCCGCCCAGGTTCGGTGTAACGACCACGTGCCGGAAGCTGGTGCTTGCCCGGCCGACGAGTTGGGCTAGATGCTCGCGGCGGGTGTGCGGCGTGGCGAAGATCGCGGTGTCTATCTCGCGCTCGTGCCCGAGGTCTACGAGATACTCCAGCGCATCTCCAACAGCTTCGCGGCTTGCCTCGCGGCTTGCTCCCCGCGGAGTGAGCCCGTCGTCAAAGATACCGACAGGCTCGAAGCCCAGATGCCGCTCGCGGCGCAGAAGGTTTACCAACCGTACTCCGTTCGCGCGGTCCCCGAGCACGACGACCGGCTTGCCCCACACGCGAACCCGTACAAGACCTAGTTTCGCCAGGTGTCGGACCGGGGGCGCGGCTACCAGAAGACCCAGGAAGCTTCCCAAGAGCAGCAACCGCGAAACCGAGTCTCCCGTCTGCGAGGCGACGGCAAAGACCGAGGTTATAGCCAGGGTACTGAACAGCGCGTAAGTCTGGCGGCGCAACTGCTCTGCCTGATCCAAACCATATCCCGGGTAGAGACCTAGAAGCGCCCGCAGCCCGACCCACACGATCACAAAGGGAACGATACTGGTGATCATGGCCCCCGATAAAGGTCCCCGCCCCCAGAGGCCCTGCAAAGCGACCACCACACCCCAGATAGAGAGCGCGAGCACCACATCCACAAAGACCAGCGCCACCACGACCAGCCGCTGCCGCTGAACAGGCCCCAGCCATGCCGGAAGTCCACCCGACCGGACCGCACTATCCAGGTCCAAAACCTCCGGACCGGAACGACCGCTGACTTCTTGCTGACTGTCCTCTAAACGATTTAAGCGGGCACACATTTAGCTTTTGTTCTCCGTACCCCGTGTAAAGTTACATTTACTCAAACTTCTGCAAACCGAATTTACATTGAATACCCCGCTTTACAAAAGCCAACAGCCCGAGTGACTGCGTAAAGGGCACTTTAAACATCATAAGGCTTAACTCAGCGTTAGCCATATATACCTACTAAAGTATTGAAAGACCTCGCTGGCACGAGGCCCGAGCGTGTAGAAGCTTGTAAACAGAAACGGAGCGCGGGTAAAAATCACTATGTCGTCGAGAGTTACCATCCGGGACTTTACATCCATTTAGCTTTCATATTAATGTCCCGGTCTCCAACACAGTCGGCTAACATCGGCTCTCTGCAATGTTCGTTCCGGTGGTCGAAAAGCATCTATGGAACTTTGCATGATCCCTGTGGACTTCTAAGAAAACAGCAATGCACTGTGCGGTACCTTAGTATGCAATGGTTATCTGATACCGTCACGCACCTTAGAACGTTTAACGGGTAATCGTATGGGTTTGGCCTTGAATAAGGTGCTTCAAGGGCACATATTAGCCTGCAATGCCATTAAAAATTCCGTAAAACCCAAATTATTAAGGGGTTTTGATCGTGGGGAGCAGAAGATGAACATAGTGGTAACCGGAGGCTTTGGTTTTATAGGGTCTCACGTGGCGGACGCACATCTGGCTGCGGGGGACTCGGTGACCGTTATCGACTCCGAGGTCGCCGCGGTGGTCGAGGGCAGTGAGTACGACGCCCATCCTCGCTGCACCGTGATCCGGAAGTCCATACAGGATTTCTTTGAGGGCGGCGGCAGCTTCTCGGGTGCGGACCGGGTGGTGCACGCGGCGTCGCACGTTGGGCCGGCGGGCATCCTGCAGTACGCGGGGAGGCTCGGCTCGGAGATGGTGAAGAGTACCGAGTACGTGATCGAGGGTTGTCTGGAGGCGGACGTTCCGTTGTGCGTGTTCAGCTCCGCAGAGATCTACGGCCGCAGCGGCCAGCTCGGGGAGAAGGACGCCATACGGGTACCTAGCGCGTACAACACCCGGATCGAGTACGGCGTCGCCAAGACGTTAATGGAAGTTATGACCGTAAACAGCGCCCACCGCGGCCTGCGGGCGTTCGCGATACGGCCGTTTAATATCGTGGGTCCCCGGCAGTCGCGGGCCGGAGGGTTTGTAATGCCGACTTTCGTCCAGCAGGCGCTGGCGGGCGAGCCCATAACCGTATTCGACACCGGGGAGCAGGTCCGCTCGTTCACTTCGGCTCAGGACCTCACCAACTTCCTGACGCACTACTGGGACGCGGCGATCGAGAGCGAGGACCGGATCTTCAACGTCGGTAACCCGGCGAACCGCTCGACCATCAAGGAGCTTGCCGAGCGGGTAAAGACCTTGCTGGGCAGCGACTCGGAGATCATCTGGGTAGACGCCAAGGAGATATACGGCCCGATGTACATGGAGGCCGAGTCCTTTGAGAAGGTGCCGGTCCTGGACGCCGCGCCCAAGCTCGGCTGGGAACCGGAACTCACGCTAGACGAGATTATCGCGGAGACCGCCGCCTACTACCGGATGCGCGAGGACTACCGTCGGGTCCGGGAGGAGCAGCAGAGCAAGTATGCTTCTATCTGAGAACCTGGAGCGGGTCCTGGTAATATCGCCTCACGCCGACGATGAGGCGATGGGGTGCGCGGGGCTTATCGCAAAGCTAACCGAGAAAGGCTGCCAGGTACACGTTCTGTACCTGGCTGTCGACGGGTTCCACCACTACGGTCTCGAACGCCAGACCTCTTACAAAGAGCGGGTGGCGGAGGTCGAGGCCGTAACCGAGTTGCTCGGCTGCACCTACGACATCGCCTACGGGAATAAGGACCTGATCGAGAAGCTCGACACCCTGCCGAAAAGGGACCTCGTGGACCTTTTCGAGACGGCGATCAACGAGCACCGTCCGGAGCTACTGCTGCTCCCCTACGGCGAGGACTACGATCAGGACCACGTCGCGGCGTTCCAGACGGCGTTCGCCGCCGCCCGGCCCATAGCGGAAGTATTCGGCAAGTGGCTCGTGCCGCACGTCTTCACCTACGAGATGACCAAGATACAGTGGGCTTCCGGCCCGCTGCCCCGGCCCGTGGCGTTCTGCGACATCACGGACCACCTGGAGACCAAGCAGGAAGCCATAAGACGCCACGCGACCCAGCTCCGGCCGAGCCCGCACATCCGGAGCCCGGAGTCGGTCGAGGCGCTAGCGAGCATCCGGGGTAAGGAGATAGGCGTCGAGTACGCTGAGGCTTTCGGCGTGCTGCGCACCGTGGTCTGAGCCATGGAGAAGAGCCGTTCGCAACCCGGTAACCTGCAACCTGGCAACCGGCTGGTATTTGTCGGTGGCAGCCCCCGCTCGGGCACCACGCTCTTGCAGAGCATGCTCGACAGCCATCCGGACATCTGCGGCGGCCCGGAGTTCGACCTCGTACCGGACATAGTCGGGTTGAGGAATAGGCTCCGCGCATCGGTAGCTTCGGGTCGTATAAGCGTCTACGGCTCCGATAAAGATGTCGACCGGGAAGTCGCCTTGTTTATAGAGCGGTTACTTCTTCCGTATGCCGGCAGCCGGGACTGCCAGGTACTAAGCGAGAAGACTCCTTGGAACGTTCTAGCATTTAAAGACCTCCTCGAAGTCTTTCCCGCGGCCCGGTTTATCTTTTGCGTGCGAGACCCGAGAGCCGTTACCGCATCCATGTTGCAGGTTAGACAAAGGGCACGAGAGAAAGGTCTTCTCTCACCGGCCTCCACTAAGAATACTGCCGCGATCATAAAGACCATAGAGACCACTAACCGTACCGGGTTTGAAGCGGCCGGGCTTAGCAACCGGGTCTTGACGGTCCCCTACGAACAGTTGGTAGTAGATCCCGAGAAGGAGACAAAGAGGATCTGCGACTTCCTGGTGATGCCGTGGTCCGAGGAAATGGTCCGTCCGGGAGAGAAAAAGCATGACGGCGAGAAAGTCCTCGACGGTGTGTGGCACTACCCCGAGATGTACAACAGCAACCCTGACTCCAGGCGACTAAACCGGTGGCAGGACCAGCTCACGCCGGCCCAGAAAGTCATGGTCGCCGGGGCGTTCGGTGACGACGAAGACCTCATAAAGCTCGGTTACCGGTTCCCCGAAGAGCTGTCCGTGGCGCAGCAGGTCGCCGGGAAGGTGAACTTCGGGCTTCTCTATGCCGCGGACGCTGGTTTCTCTCTAATGCTGGAGGCTGTCCGGAGGGTGCCCGCGCTCAAGAGACTCGGCAAGAGCTTATTGAATCGTACAGAAAGCGCCGAGCGCAGTGTATAGCTTTATAGAAACAGCGGAGAAGAATTGAAATGATGAGTTTTTCGCTCGTACTCGGGACGGTTGAGCGGACTGCGGACCTTGAGATCTTCCTCACCTCGCTCGACGCCCAGGACTACCGGGACTTCGAGCTTATCGTGGTGGACCAGAATCCGGACGACCGGCTGGTGCCGATACTCGCACCTTACGCAGAGAGGTTCCCGGTAGTGCACTTGAGGTGTGAGAAAGGGCTTTCGCGGGCGAAGAACCTGGGGCTCGCGCACGCCTCCCGGGACATTATCGGCTTCCCGGACGACAACTGCCAGCTTCCGGAAGGGATGCTCGCAGAGGTGGCGCGGTTCTTCGGGGAGCACCGGGAGGTCGATGGGCTTACCGGTCGCTCGTCTGATGAGGAGGGCCGGGACAGCAACGGGAAATTCGCCAGGACAGCAGGTCCTGTCGATAAGTTCAACGTTTGGAACCGCAACATCGCGTTTAACATCTGGCTGCGCTCCGGGAGCGTCCGGGGCGCGCGGTTCGACGAGGACATGGGTCCGGGAGCGGGTACGATGTGGGGTGCCGGTGATGAGACCGACTTTCTCTTGCAGCTTTTGGAGAAAGGAGCGCATCTTTTCTACGACCCGCGCTTTGTCGTTATTCACGATCAGCCCGTAAAACAGTATGATGAGTCGGCGCGACGCCGGGCCTACTCGTACGCTTGCGGAGGGAGCCACGCTATAAAGAAGCACGGGTTCCCGCTGTGGTTTAAAGTCTGGTGGGTTGCGCGGACGCTCGGGAGGCTGTCGCTGACCGTTGCCGGCCGTAACGGATGGCCGGAGGTCTTCTACCGGTGGAACTTACTCAAAGGAAAGGTACGGGGTCTGGTATGAGGGATCGCGGGTCACCAGGTTACACCCGCGAGCCGGGCTTGCTCTCTGGAGGAGTTGACTATAAAATTACAAGTCATATGAATGCAAACCCGCCGCCGGGTGTCTCCGGTGAAGAGCCCGAAGGATATGTGCTCTCCTTTGGAGAGTTTTTCAGGACCCTTCGGGAGCAATTCTGGATAATCCTCCTGACGGTTATCCTGGCTCTGGGGATTGCACTTGCGGTGAGCCTTCTACAACAGCCCACTTACGAGGCGTCGGCCAACATACTCGTCGGGCAGGAGCAGGGCACCAGCACTTCCGGAAACCTGGGGGGCGATATCCAGGGGCTGGAGCAGCTTACCCAGACCATGGTGGAAGCCGTGAGCAGCCGGCCTCTGGCCCAGACTGTTATCGACCAATTGGACTTGAACGTGACCCCGGAAGATTTTCTGGAAGAACGATTGAGCGTACAGCAGATCCCCGAGACCCAGTTTATAGAGATTAGCTATGCGGACAGCAGCCCGGAAAGGGCTCAGCAGGTCGCGAACACTATGGGGGAGGTGTTTGTCCAGCAGGTCTCCGAGATCAGCCCGGAGGCCAACGCCGTAACCGCTACCGTGTGGGAGCCGGCGGCGGTGCCCGACGAGCCCGTGAGTCCCCAGCCGCTACTATACGGTCTGGTTGCGCTGGTAGTAGGAACCTTGCTGGGTGTGGGGCTGGCGCTACTCCTCGATAACCTGGATGATAGCTGGCGCTCGCCGGAGGAAGCGGAGCAGGTCTCCGGAGTACCGACCTTCGGCGTCATACCGACGCTTGAGACGCCGACCGCCCGGAAAAAAGGCCGGTCCTAGAAGATGGCGGGTTTGATCCGGCGGTTAAAACAGCGCCGGGAGCGTTCTGAAGACGTAAGCGAAGACTTTTCCGGGCGGTTGGTGACCCTCCTGGAGCCTGCCGGCACCGCGTCGGAAGCCTACCGTGTGCTGCGCGCGAACCTGCTGTACGCGTTCGTGGACCATCCACCCAGAGTCCTCACGCTGACGAGTCCCAGCCCCCGCGAGGGCAAGAGTACGGTCTGCGCCAACCTGGGTGTGGCGCTGGCGCAGGCGGGCAAGAGTACCCTGATCCTGGACTGTGACCTGCGCCGGCCCACGATGCACAGGATCTTCAGCATGCGCAACTTCCGGGGGTTGGCGAGTCTCACCGCCGGCGGGTACGATTTGCAGAAGATCTCGCAGGAGTCTCAGGTGCCAGGGCTGAAGGTGGTGACCGCGGGTCCTATCATGCCGAACCCGGCGGAGCTGCTGGACTCCGGGAGCTTTGCGGAGCTTCTACAAGCCGCACGCGAGGAGTTCGATTACGTCTTGCTGGATACGCCGCCCATAGGAATGTTCTCCGATCCTCTGGTGCTGGCTACCCGGGGAGACGGCGTTCTCCTGGTGCTGGACGCGCAGAATACCCGCAAGAGGTCCGTACGGCAGGTCGTCCGCAGCCTGGAAGCCGTGGGAGCTAACATGCTCGGCACGGTGATGAGCAATGCCGATGTCCCGAAGAACCCCGCATACTACCGCTACACCAGTTAGCGTCCGGGATGAGTTCCCTTGTAGAAAGAGGCGTCTCTCCGCTTAAAGCCCGGACGATCGCCGGGTGATCCGGGCCGGAGGACGGGTGCTGGCCCGGACGCGGAGCCTCGCTTCGGCGCGCAGCGGCGTGTACGCCACCGTACAGACCCTGCTCGCAAACGTCCTGATACTCGGGGTCAACGTCGGGACCGGGGTGATCACCGCCCGGTTGCTAGGCCCCGATGGGCGGGGGTGGCAAGCGGCCATGGTCCTGTGGCCGCAGTTCCTGGCCTACGCCCTGACGCTCGGGCTACCCTCGTCCATGCTCTACAACATAAAGCAGTCCCCGGAAAAGGCTTCCCGGCTATTCTCCGCGGCGTTGCTTATGGGTACCCCGCTGGGCCTTCTCGCCACGCTGGTCGGTGTGGTGTTTATTCCACGCTGGATCTCCGAGTACCCGACCGAGGTTGCACACTTTGCCCAGTGGCTCATGCTCACCGCCCCGGTGTGGCTGCTGGCCCTGATATTTACCCACATACTGCAGGCCCGGGAAGAGTTCGGGCTCTACAATATATCCCGCTACGCGCAGCCTCTAATTACGCTCTTCGCTCTGGTGGTGCTGGCCGGGTTCTACAAGCTTACGCCCTTTAACGCGGCGATGGCTTACGTGCTGGCGATAGTCCCCATCTTCCTGTGGATGCTGGTCCGGCTCTGGAGGATCTACCGTCCCTCCTTGCGGAACCTGCGCTCGGTCTTGGGGAACCTTACCTCCTACGGTCTGAGGTCTTATGGAGTGAACTTGTTCGGTCCCATAGTAGCCGGGCAGCTCGACCGGGTGCTGGTGGTCGGCCTGTTACAACCGTCTCTCATGGGGCTCTACGTCGTGGCGCTAAGCCTCTCGCGTATCCTGAACGCCCTCCAGAACGCCGTGGCTTCCGTGTTCTTCTCCAAAGCTTCCGGACGCGGCGTGGACGAGGTAATAAGCCTGGTTGGCCGGGCAGTGAGGGTCAGCACCACCGGCACCCTGCTCGTCGCCCTGGGCCTCGGGCTCTTGGGGCCTTACGTACTGGGGCTGGTCTACGGCCCGGACTTTCTGGGGGCGGTCGCAGTCTTCAGGATACTGCTCCTCGAAGCGGTCCTCGGAGGTGCCGCCTGGGTGCTGGCTCACGCTTTCATGTCGCTGGACCGTCCGGGTATAGTGTCGGTAATGCAGGGTGTAGGCGTCGGGTTGAGCGTGCCGCTACTGCTGGTGCTGGTGCCGCGCTACGGCCTGACCGGCGCGGGTACCGCCCTGCTCGTCGCGACGTCCGTCCGGCTGGTGGGCGTACTGGCAAGTTTCCCGCTGGTCCTGAAAAAGCCCCTGCCAAAGCTCCTACCCCGGTGGACGGACTTCACCACGCTCCTGGTGAGGTCTCCGGCTCCTCCCGCGGCGGAGCCGGAGACCTCACCAGAATCTCTGACAAAAGACCCCGAAGAACACCCGTAACCGCCGTGAGCTTCTCGAAAACAACTGCGAGGTCCACAGGTTTCTCAAAGCTCTTTCAGACCTCGGACGTCGCCGCCTCAGGTAAGATGGTATGCGAGATCCGCAACGTACCCGGACAAAAGAGGGACTAGCGAAGTTGGAGAGGAAAGTACAGAGGCCGGTGGCCCGGCGGTTACCGGCAAGGACTGCTCCTCCGGGCCTTCGGGTCTCCGGGGCGGAGCTCGTAGCCTGGGTTTGTATCCTGGGTCTGGCTTTGCTGGTGCTCGGCGGGCTCGCCGTGAACCAGGGAGGGCTGCTGAAGCTAGCCTACCCGGTGGCGGCCCTGACTACCGGAGCCTTGCTGTACTGGAAGCGTCCGACCCTGTACCTGGGTTTTACGTGGTGGCTCTGGTTCCTGACCCCGGCGGTCCGGCGTCTGATAGATTACCGGGCCGGCTGGGACCCGACCAACCCGGTAATGCTGGCTCCCTTTCTGGTAGCCGGGCTCGCCTTTCTCGCGCTGCTCCGGCACCTGCCAAAGCTACAGCTATCGACGTTTTTTCCTATGAGTCTGGTGTTTTTGGGCCTGTTCTATGGTTACCTGGTAGGTGTTTTCCGGTCCGGACTGTTCGCCGCCACCTTCGACCTGCTCAACTGGCTGGTACCGGTGATCTTCGCCTTCTACCTCATGGTCAACTGGCGCAGCTACCCAGAGTACCGGCGGGCCATACAGCGGACCTTTGTCTGGGGCGTTCTGATCATGGGGCTCTACGGTCTGGTGCAGTTCTTAAGTCCCCCGGCCTGGGACCAGTACTGGCTGCAGAGCGCATCCATCACCAGCGCCGGCGCTCCCGAAGCGTTCAGCGTGCGGGTGTTCAGCACCCTGAACTCTCCGGGGCCGTTCGCCCTGGTAATGCTGGCCGGCCTCCTGATACTCCTCGGCCAGGGCGGTCCGCTGCGCTGGCCGGCATCGGTGGCGGGTTACGCGAGCTTCCTGCTCGCGCTGGTCCGCTCCACCTGGGGCGGCTGGATAATCGGGGTGCTGTTTATCACCGCCCGTCAGGGACAGTTGCGGTTGCGGGCCTTTCGGGCGCTGGTGGTGACGGCGCTGCTGGCCCTGCCGCTGCTGTATTTCGGCCCGGTGGCCGAAGCCGTCGGCTCGCGCCTGCAAACCCTTACCAACCTGGGCAGCGACGTTAGCCTGAACGCTCGCCTGGAGTTCTACTCGGAGTTCGCTCCGCAAGCTTTTCTGAACCTGCTCGGCGATGGTATGGGTAGTACGGGGCTCGCGACCCGTCTGGGTACGGCGGGAGGGCAGCTCGGGGAACTGGGCACTTTCGACAGCGGCGTAATGAACGTGGCTTTCGTGCTCGGGTGGCCGGGCACCCTGCTCTACGCGGGCGGTCTAACCTGGCTCTGCTACTACGCGCTGCGGCGGGGCGGGGCGGCGCTGGACCTCTTTGCGGTTACCAGCCAGGGTATAGTCGTTGCGGTGCTGGCCCAACTCCTATTCGACAACTTCCTGGTGGGCGTGACCGGAATGGTCTTCTGGACCTTTCTCGGGCTCTCTCTGGCGGCCCGCTTCCATGCCGCGAGGCTGGCGTTGGATAGAAAACGCTCTGCGGCCGGTGTCCAGGAGGCCGCCCCCGGTCGGAGCTTCACAAGGTCTGAGGGCAGCCAGTGAGCGCGAGCGTGCTGTTCGTGGACCACGTCGGGGTCCTCGGGGGGGCGGAACTCTCCCTGCTGGACATCATTACTCACCGGCGCGGTCCCACCGGGGTCGTGCTCTTCGCCGACGGCCCGTTTCGCGAGCGGCTGGAGCTTTCCGGGGTCGAGGTCGAGGTACTCGCGGCCTCCCGCGCGGTAGAGAGCATCCGGCGGGAAGGAGGGGGGTGGCGGGATCTTGGGGCCGTGCCCGGGGTGTTGAACCTTATCCGGCGGCTGGCCCGCCGGGCGCGGGGCTACGACGTGATCTACGCTAACTCCCAGAAAGCGTTCGTCGTCGGCGCTCTCGCAAGCCGGCTGGCCGGCCGGCCGATGATCTGGCACCTCCGTGACGTCCTCTCCCCGGAACACTTCAGTTCCCTGCGCCGCCGGATGGTCGTTTTCCTGGCTAACGCCTTTGCCGCGCGGGTCATCGCAAACTCGAAAGCCAGCGCCGCCGCTTTTGCGGAGAGCGGCGGCCGGGCCGATAAGGTCCGCGTGGTCTATAACGGTATAGACCCCGCCCCGTTCGACGCCGTAACCCCGTCCGAGCTGCAGGACGCCCGGCGGGACCTCGGCCTCGATGAATCCCCGGTCGTCGGCGCTTTTAGCCGGCTCACGCCCTGGAAGGGCCAGCACGTTCTCCTGGAAGCCCTCGGCCGGCTGCCCGGGGTCCACGGTCTACTGGTCGGCGAAGCCCTGTTCGGGGAAGGCGCTTACGAGAAAGCCCTGCGGGAAAAGGCGAAAGCCCTGGGCATAGAAGAGCGGGTACACTTCCTCGGGTTCCGCGACGACGTACCCCGGCTCATGCGCCTCTCAGACGTGGTGGTGCACGCCTCGGTCGCCGCCGAGCCCTTTGGACGCATGATCGTCGAGGGTATGCTAGCCAAAAGTCCGGTAGTCGCCGGACGGGCCGGGGGAGCTCTGGAGATTGTGGAAGACGGCGTAACCGGCCTGCTGGTCCCGCCCGGAGACCCGGAGTCTCTGTCCGGCGTGTTGGCGGGCCTGCTAGCAAACCCTTCCAGAAGTCGGACTTTGGCTGAAGCTGGATATGCCGTTGCCAGAAAGCGTTTCTCGCTAGCGGCGATGCTGGAGGGTGTCGAGCGACAGGTACGGGAGGTCGCCGGGCGGTGAAACCTCTCTCGGAAGTCCGGGTGGCGATAGTTTTCGAGTGGTTTCAGCGGTTCGGCGGGGTCGAGCGCGTTATCGCCGGAATGCGGGATGAGTTTCCAGGCGCGGACCTTTTCGCTCTCGTCCACGACCCCGAGAGCGTAGCGGGAACCCCGCTCGAAGGTGCTTCCGTGCACACGTCTTTTATCCAGTCGTTGCCTCTGTCCCGGGACAAATACCGCTACTACCTGCCGCTCATGCCGCTCGCCATCGAGCAGTTGGACCTGCGGCCCTACGACCTCGTGCTCTCTTCGAGCCACACGGTCGCCAAGGGGGTGCTAACGAGGGCCGACCAGTTGCACGTGAGCTACACGCACACGCCAGTCCGCTACGCCTGGGACCTGTACCTGGACTACCTGCTGGAAAGCGATATGGCCCGGGGTGTTAGGGGGGTTGCGGCCCGTCTGGCACTGCACTACCTCAGGATCTGGGATCTCTCCGCGGCGAACCGGGTAGACGGCTACCTGGCGAACTCCTCTTATGTGGCGCGGCGCATAGAGAAGCTCTATCGCCGGAAGGCGCGCGTCATCCACCCTCCCGTGGACGTCTCTCGCTACCAGCACGAGGCTCCCCGGGAAGAGTTCTACGTCACCGTCTCCCGGTTTGTCCCCTATAAAAGGCTGGATCTCATCGTCGAGACTTTCAACCGTCTAGGGAAGCCGCTCGTGGTAATCGGGGACGGCCCGGACCGCCCCGCCCTGGAAAAAGCGGCGAAACCGAACGTAGAGCTGGTAGGCTACCAGCCGGACCCCGTAATCTCCGATTACCTCAGCCGCGCCCGGGGTTTTATCTTTGCCGCCGACGAAGACTTCGGCATAGCGCCCGTCGAAGCTCAGGCCGCCGGATGCCCCGTTATCGCCTACGGCAAAGGCGGCGCTTTAGAGACCGTCGTCGGGTGGCCGCGCCCAGCCGCTACCGGGGTATTCTTCGACGAGCAGAACCCCGAGGCCCTGGGAGCCGCGGTAGAGACCTTCGAGGCCCAGGGAGAAGAATTCAGCCCTGAAAACTGCCGCCACAACGCGGAACGTTTTAGCCGGGAGCGTTTTGGCCGGGAGCTCCGCGAGGTACTAGAGGACTTGTGGGACAGGTTTCAGAGAAGCGAGAAATTAGAGTAAGGGCCGTCAGCTTGGGGAGAAGATGTCTTACATAAACCTGTTAGCCGGCCAGTTGGAGTCGGTGGGCACGCACGCGGCCAACCTGACAGCCAGGGTTCTCGGTGATGATTACCTGAGTTCCAGCGTGCGTAAAGGTCTGTTCCGGTTGCTCGGCGCGAGGTTTGGGCCGGGGACCAACATCAAGGGCGGCGGGTACGTCTACGGGGGCGGGCTCGTGACCGGGGCGCGTTGCTATATAAACCGTGGCTGCTACTTCGACATGACCGCCCCTATAACCTTCGGCGACCACGTCGTGGTGGGGCACGGGGTGTCCTTTATAACCGCGGAGCACAGCCTCGGAGGAGCCGCCCGGAGAGCCGGTAAGGTCCATGGACTCCCGATCCTTATAGAGGACGGTGTCTGGGTCGGCGCTAACTCAACCATCCTGCCGGGCGTGACTGTCGGCAGGGGAGCCGTGATCGCCGCGGGAACCGTGGTAAACAAAGACGTACCCGCGAACGTGGTAGTCGCCGGCATACCGTCGAAAACGATAAAAGAGCTTGAAAGTTAGAGCGGTACGAAACCGCCGAGTATCTCACCCGTAGATTACAAGTGAAGCTAGTCGCTACCCGGTGTATCCGGTCCCGCGTATAATATATTTTCCGCTACTGGAAAGGCACTTTTATCTACAGACGCTCTATTACAGCTTCAGGATACCTTTTTATACTCTTAGTGTTGTTGTCATCTTGTTCGAGTGATCCGCCCGACAGGTCCGCGGCTCCTTTGAATGTTTCTATATATCCGAACCTCGACCAGGCGCGCGAGGAGGGGTTCGAGGAACTCGTCGGACACCCGCCTTTCCCGGTAAACTTCGGCGCAGAGGTCGAAGGGGAGGCGGAATCCTACTCCTGGGACTTCGACGGCGACGGGGAGGCCGACAGCGACGCGGCGGACCCCAGGCCGTTTGTCTACGAAGAGCCCGGGGAGTACACCGCCAGCGTTAGCGTCCGCAGCGGTCGCGGAGAAGAGGCAGCCGCCAGCCAGCGGATAGTGGTCGTCGGAGAACCCGACCGCCCAGACTGGCGTTTCGGGGTCGCCGCTCACCTCAACGAGAGCCCCGAAATGTACGATGGCCGGGGCGAAGTAGAGCGCGCCGCCCGGGAGATCCAGCGGTTAGACCTCGACGCGGTGCGCCTGGATCTCCGTTGGTCCGACATACAGCCGGATAATCGGGACGAATACGAGTGGGAAGACTACGACTCCCTGGTCCGCTTGAGCGAAGAGTACGGGTTCGACCTGCTGCCGATTATCGACTACAGCGCCGAGTGGTCCTCGACCGCGGGGGATAACGCGGACACCGAAGAGTGGTTGTTTACCCCGCCGGAGCCGGCCGAGTACGCCTGGTTCACGTACAAAACCGTTGACCGATACAAAGATGAGGTCCCTGCGTGGGAGATTTGGAACGAGCCCAACCACGGCAATTTCTGGCGTCCCCGCCCGGACCCCCGGGAATACACGGAGCTGCTGAAGCAGGCGTACCTGTCCGCCAAGTACGCCGACCCGGAGACCACGGTAGTCCTGGGCGGCCTCACCTACGGGGGAGAGTCTTACGTGCCTCCCGAGAGGTTCTTACGGGTCGTCTACCGTAGGGGCGGCGGGTCGTACTTTGACGTGCTCGGGAGCCACCCGTACACCGACCCCGACCAGGGTACGGATACCCTGCGCGAGCGCGTAAAAGATGTGCGGGACGTTATGGTCGCCAACGATGATGGTCGAAAGCCGATCTGGCTGACCGAGTATGGTTATCCTCCGGTCCCCGCGACATCCGATACCTACAGAGAGCAGGGCGCGTGGCTTACCGAAAGCCTGGACACGGCCCTGGATGTCGATTACGTGGAATCCTTATTCTGGTACAACCTCAGGGACAAAGGCAACGACCCGGACGAACCAGAGGATAACTACGGCCTGATCCAGCGCAACTGGAAACCGAAACCAGCCTACGAAGCTTATGAAGAGTACATTGAAGATGAGAGAGGAAACTGAGTACCGACCCTTTTCGCACTGGCAGAAGGCACGAAAAGGGTCAATGGTTCTGTCGAGAAGCCGGAAGTTATTTCTCTACCGGCCTCCGACCAGAGGAGTATCGTTGCTCCTACCATACGAGAACCTGATGTCGGCCCGGCCGCCTTTATTCGCGTTCTTCAGGTACCAGGTACCGCCCCGCACTATACCGACGGTGTCCCGGCCGTTGCCGTTCCAGTCGCCGGCTACCGGCTTGTCGTTCGACCGGCCGTAGGAGAACCTGATGTCGGCCCGGCCACCTCTGTTAGAGTTTTTGAGGTAGAAGCTACCTTCGCGCGCGAGTCCTGCAGTATCCTTACCGTCGCCGTCCCAGTCACCGACTATCGGCTTATCGTTCAACCGGCCGTAGGAGAACTGGGTATCGGCCCGGCCACCTTTGTTGGAGTTCTTGAGGTAGAAGGTGCCGTCCCGGACCACTCCTATGGTATCCGTGCCATCCCCGTTCCAGTCACCGACCACCGGGGTACCGCTGCCGCCGTAGCTAAAGGAGAGGTCGGCCCGGCCGCCTTTATTGGAGTTTTTCAGGTACCAGGTGCCGTTGCGGTAGATGCCGGCGGTTTTCTTGCCGTCGCCGTTCCAGTCGCCCAAGAGAGGGGTGGTGCCGCGGCGGGTACCGCCGTAGCTAAAGACGTTATCCGGCTGGCCGGTTGAGAGGCTATCACGCAGGAGCCAGGTCCCATCCCGGTAGAGGGCCGGAAGCGAACCGGACCTGGGAGATGGATCAGGCTTCTGGGCTTGAGGGCTGATCTCCACGACCAGCGGATGATCCGGCACCGTAAGGCTTAACCGCCGTGCCTGACCTGCGCTGTAGCGTTTGGTGGGGTTAGCGGAGTTGTTGGTGAGGTAAGTAGCGGCCCCACCGACGGTCTTGTTGACGTTCAGGGTGACGTTCCGGCCTGGGACCGGGACGTCGCGTTTGGTGTTCAGGTTATATCCGGAGACCTCTTGCCACAAGATAAGGTAGAAAGTCCCGTCCCGCTTCTGGAGCAGGGTGCGATGGACGTTCCGGGTATCGCCGGTCAGGGAGTAGTCGAGAGAGCCTGGTTTAAAGCTCCGGCCCGGATCATCCAGCACGGAGATTAAGTTCTTCATTGAGCGGTAGGCTGGCTTTTCGGTGCCGTCGTTGCGCAAAAGGCCGAAATTCTTCTCGCGGTCGAGCCCTCGCGGGTCTGGCTTGAGGTCGATCAACTCATAGGAGTACGTCCGGGAAATCCCCCGATTGAAGTACTCCAAGAATAGCCGCGGCATGTAACGGCCCGCCGCCCGCTCGGACACTCCCGGGTGGGGACCGTTCCACCGGGCGGCGGTGTGGTAGCCGGTCTCGGTAGGCCTTAATGGTTTGTTGCGGCTTACCTTGCGGGTGTTGGATATGTTGTAGCCGTCGAGGTCGTGGGTCGGGGCCCGCCCGCCCGGATAGGGATGCAGGTTGCCGTAGTCGAGATAGGGGCTGAGGTCTCCCAGAGCGTCGGCGTTGCGGGCGTGGGCGAGAGCCGGGGCCAGAACCGGCAGCCTTGAGGTCGAGCCGTTGGCCTTGGTCGAGCGGTACAAGTTTCTCTGGTAAGACCTCAAGTCTCCTGCCCAGTTGCCCGCGCCGCTCACGTCATACTCGTTCGGGCCTTCCAGCGACTCCAGAGAGCTACCGGCCAGGGCTTTTATGTTGGCGACCTTCCGCTGGTCCACCGACCGCAGACCGAGGTTGCGCGGGTCTACCATAAGGTTGAACTTTATGCCGGTAGAGTTGTAGAGGTTCCGGTACCGGCCGTAGACTGCACTGTTATAATCCGAGCTTCCCAGGTGTGCTTTGTCCCGCGCGTGGCGCACCCCTAGAGTCTCTAGCTTTCTTTTTATCAGCGGGTAGTTATTGTAGGCGGTGTCGAAGTAATTCATGTGCGTATTGACGCCTATGGAGTCGACAAAGGCGTCGGCGCTCTTGGCTCGCGCCGGAGCGCTCCGGGCCGTGCTGGTCGAAACCAGGATCAGGGTTATAACCGCTAGTAACGCAGCCGTAAGGATAACCCAGACCCTCCGCCGCCCGTACACTCCGCTCCGCCGTGGTTCCACTTTAACGTTCCTCTCCACCCTCACGACGAGCCAGGAACGCGCTTCGTTGGCAACCCGGCTGCCTCTGAGGAGTAGAGGTCCGTGGCTTTGCGTCCCCGCCTCGCGACGAGTTTGCCTTTATCGACTAAGGTGTATATCGGCACATGAGACGAATATCTTTAATGTGCTACGGGGACCGGAGAGGTTACCCACGCCTGTACGAACTGGTTTAAAGTGGCTAGCACCGTACAAAGTGCTAGCACCTTATACGTCCATTGTGTAGAATCTCTTACATAGCAGCCTGTTTGAGAGGCGAATTTTCTAGGAGAGGCGTTTGAATAGCGAGATGGCAGAACCTACAAACAATCACTCGGGCCGTCTAGGAGCTGTTTGGGTCCGCGGCAGTTATCCGGTCGTAGAGGTCGGGATGGAGCGCATTCTCGAAAACGACGCACAGGTGTACCTCGGGGAAGAGTTGCCGGAGGGAGCAGCGCCGTCGTGCACCATAATTTGCTTTTTTCCCGGGAGGCTGGATAACCTGACGGAGAGCATAAAGCAGGTTCGGGAGGCGGCGCCGGAGACTTCCGTGCTGGTCTTTACCCTGAGCATAGACCTACCTCTCGTCCGGAGTGCCTTACAAGCCGGGGCTCGGGGCTTTCTGCACGCCAGGATGGAGCCGGACCAGATCATCCGGGCGCTGGGGGTAGCTTCAAAGGGTGAGATCGTCGCGCCGCGCAGCCTGCTGGAACGTCTTATTACCAACGAAGAGCCGATGGACTTCGACGCCCTCACCGCCCGTCAAAGGGAGATACTGGAGTTAGTGGTCGACGGGTTGAGCAACGCCCAGATCGCCCGCCAACTGTACCTCTCCGAGTCGACCGTGAAACAGCACCTGCGCGCCGCCTACAAACTATTAGGCGTCAAGAGCCGTACCGAAGCCGCCCGGGTAGTCCGCGGCCGCAACTAACTTTACCGGACGCCGTAGAAGGACTATCTCTCTAGGTACTGGCAACCCCAAATACCGTTACAATGTCCTTTCTAGTCTACCAGCAAGCGATTGACCGATTCGGCCAGTTCTTTCGCTCTCATTCCCGCAGTCTGTTACCAGAACGTATTTATCTCCGCCGCCCGCGGGAAGGAGTGGGGCTTGCCGTTGCTGGAGTGCCTGTTGCTGGAATGCCCGTTGTCAGAATGCCCGTTGCGCTCGACGACGGTCTGACTAGCCGGGGAAGTTCCGGGACCGGCGGGTGACGGCCCGAAGCGGTCCAAGCGGAAGAGGCTTATGTCGTGGGGAGTCATTCCCTTTTCGGCCAGGTCCGCCATGATCTCCCCGATCACGCTCATAAACTTGAAGCCGTGCCCGGAACACGGCGAGGCGAACGACACCTGCTCGTACTCCGGATGTACGTCTATGATGAAGTGGTGGTCGGGGGTGTTGGTGAACATGCAGGCGGCGAGGCTCATCGTGGGGCCGCAGCCGTCCGGGAAGTACCGCTCGGCGAAGTCCCGCAATAGCTGCTCGTCGTAGCCGTGAGGCTCCCAGTCGATCTCGTCGGCCGGGCCTGTCTCGTTTAAATGGAAGTACTTGCCGAACTTGAAGCCCGGCACCCCAAAGACCGGAAAGCCGTAGAAGCGGCCCTCGTCCACGAGCAAATTGAATACCGGGAAGTTCTCCGGCCGGAAGCGTTCGGGGCGGGTGGGCTGCAGCCACGCCAGTACCTGCCGCTCGGGCACGGCGAGGCCGTCGAGGACATCCAGCAGGTCGGCGTCCCAGGCCCCGGCGGTAACCACGAGTTTGTCCGCCTCGTAGGTCCCGCGGTCGGTGTGCACCCGCACCCCGCCGTCCAGCGGTTGCCAGTCCAAGACCTTTTCGTGCGCGTGGATCTCGGCCCCCCGGTTCTGCGCCGCCATTACGTAGGAAACGATGCACCGCTCCGGGGCGAGAAATCCTCCATCGGGCTGGAAAAGCGCGAGGTGGTCGTTGGGCAACTTGTAGCCGGTATATCGGCGATGCAACTCGGCACCGGTTAGGACTTCGTGCGGGAGGTCGTGCAGCCGGCAAGAGTCCCACGAGCCCTGGAATAGCCAACTGTCCTCGGAACCGGCATCTATGGAGCCGGTCGTGTGGAGAAGCTTCTCGCCCGCCTCGCGCTGTATCTCCCGCCACAACTCGTAGGCGCGCTTGAGCAGCCAGACGTATGAGGGGTCCTCGTAGTAGGCCATCCGGATGATGCGGGTGTGGCCGTGCGAGGAGCCCAGCGCGTGCGGGATGCCGTACTGCTCCAGACCCAGCACCCGCTTTCCACGCTTTGCCAGTTGGTAGCAGGTGGCGCTTCCCATCGCGCCGACCCCCAGCACGATGGCGTCGTAGTGGCCGGAGTAGTTTACCCCGGCCATCATCTCCTCCCGTTGCCGGAGTGCACCGCCGCGAGGCTGGCCTGGGAGTCCAGGACCGGCATCGGCGAAGGAGAGGGCTTGGAGCGCTGCTGGTCTTCCTGTGGCTTGGACCGGGCGCGGGCCATCTCCGGGTCGAAGAACGGGGTTTGGACGACTTTGGCGGGCACGGGCCGGCCGTTAATGTTCACGAGGAGGTTGCCGCCGGGCCAGACGTGGGCGGTGTCCACGAAAGCCATGACGAGCATCTTGCCCACCGAAGGCCCCCACGCGCTGGACGTAACGTGGCCGACCTGCCGGTTTGCCGGCGTCAACTCGTCCTCGTACTCGCCGGCTTCCGCCCCGGTCTCTACTATCTCCCGGAAGGTCGCGACGTCTCCTATGGCGTAGATACCGTCTCCCTGGGAAGCTGGTACCTCGCTCTCGATGGTAAGGCCGACCCACCGCCGGTCGAGCCCCCGCTCCTGAGCCCGCAGCAGGGCCTCCCGGCCTATAAACTCCCGCTTGCGCAGCCGGATAAAGCGGTCGAGGCCCAAGTGGAACGGCGTATACTCCTCGCTGATGTCCGGGCCGTACAGGGGCAGAGCCTTCTCGATCCTCAGGGACTGCATGGCCTCAAGGCCGTAGGGTCTGAGCTCGAACTTCCGGCCGGTGGCGAGGATGTGCTCCCAGAGCCACCCGGCCTGGTCCGCCGGTACGTACAGCTCGTAACCAAGCTCCCCCGTGTAACCGGAGCGGGAGATTATTACTTCCACCCCGCCGATCATACCGGGCGCGAAACGGAAGAACCTCAACGCGTCGAGGTCCACGCCCTCGACCACGGTCTTGAGGTAAATTCGCGACAGCGGCCCCTGCACCGAGAGGAGGGCGATGGCCGCCGTCATGTCCGTAACGTAGGCGCTCGACCCTTTGGCGTGATCGGAGATCCAGCGGTGGTTCCTCACCCGCGGCCCGGAGCTGAGGACGACCATGAAATGCTCCTCGTCGAACTTGTAGACGGTCACGTCGTCCACAATGCCGCCCCGCTCGTTGCACATGGTCGAGTACCGGAGCTGGCCCGGCTCCATGTCCTGCACCTCGTTGGCAAGCAAACGCCGCACGAGCCTCTCGGCCCCAGGCCCCTTGACGTCCACCTCGCCCATCGTCGAGAGGTCCTGCACCCCCGCGTTCCTGCGGACGTTCAAATGCTCCTCGACCGGCGACATGTAAGACGTAGGGAACATGTACTCCCCCCCGCCCTTTACCAGGTTTCTCGCCGAACGTAGGTGAAAGTCGTACAGCGGCGTTCTTCTCTCCGGCATTATCTACCTCCCGTGCTCGCAGTCCTTATTCTAACCGCGCGTATTGGCTCGTAGCATCTCTTATACCTCACCCGGATGGCGCACGCATTTATCCTCCACCATTCGACCTTTTCCAATGAACTCCTCCAACTTCACCACCCCTTGACTCTTGTAACTCGCTGTTGCAGAACAAACAACAACGTTGTGAACGTGAGGATAAAGGCTAGTAGTTAGCTTGTCAAGGTTACGAGGGCGTAAGTTTGGGAGGATAAGCTTCCGGCTCTCTGGCGCCGGTGGGCTCTGGAGTACGGTAGAGTTATTTCAGCGGTGATTGCGGACATGGTCGAAAAGGTCAGGGAAGGAGAATTCTGTGGTGGATCAGCGGACTTCGGAGGGTAGGATGGCTGCATCTTCGGTCGAGCTTCCGGTAGGTTATATGACGGCTCCGCTCTCGGAGGTAGACCCTGAGATTTACGGGGTGCTGGGGCGTGAGTTAGAGCGCCAGCGGGGTACATTGGAGATGATCGCCTCGGAGAACTTCGTTCCGCAGGCGATAATGGAGGCGGTTGGTTCCGTACTCACCAACAAGTACGCCGAGGGCTATCCGGGCAAGAGGTACTACGGTGGCTGTGAAGAGGTGGACGTCGCCGAGCAGCTCGCCATAGACCGGGCGAAAGAGGTCTTCGGGGCCGAACACGTCAACGTCCAGCCGCACTCCGGCGCCCAAGCCAACAACGCGGTGTACATGGCGCTCATGGACCCCGGTGACACCTTTCTAGGGCTCGCGTTGGACCACGGCGGTCATCTCTCTCACGGTATGAAGCTCAACGTCAGCGGCAAGCTCTACCATCCGGTTCCCTATCACGTCAGGAAAGACGATCTGTTGGTGGACATGGAGGAGGTCGAGCGGCTCGCCCACGAGCACAAGCCGAAGCTTATCGTCGCCGGGTGGTCGGCTTATCCGCGGCAGTTGGACTTCGCCGCCTTCCGCGAGATAGCCGACGCGGTAGACGCGAAGCTCATGGTAGACATGGCCCACTTCTCCGGGTTGGTAGCCGGGGGCGTGCACCCGAACCCGGTCGAGTACGCCGACGTGGTGACCACCACGGTCCACAAGACGCTCGTGGGGCCGCGGAGCGGCATGATCCTGTGCAAAGAGGAGTACGCCAAGAAGATAAACAGCGCCATCTTCCCGGGCCAGCAGGGAGGGCCGCTGATGCATGTCATCGCCGCCAAAGCGGTCGCCATGCGCATAGCCCAGAGCGAGAGCTTTCGCGACCGCCAGCGCCAGACCATAGAGAACGCCCGGGCGCTGGCCGGGGAGTTGCAGGAGAACGGCATCGCCGTGGTGAGCGGGGGCACGGACGTGCACCTCGTGCTGGTGGACCTCACTTCGACCGAACTCGACGGCAAGACCGCGGAGGACCGGCTGGAGGAGGTGGGTATCACGACCAACCGCAATACCATACCGTTTGACCCGCGGCCGCCGATGAACCCGTCGGGGCTCAGGATAGGCACCCCGGCTCTGACGACGCGCGGCCTCGTGGAAGAGGACATGCGCGAGATTGGCCGTATAATAGCGGGCGCTCTCGGCGGGGACTTCGAGTCGGAGAAGGAACAACTTCTGGACCGGAGCCGGGCGCTGATGGAGAAGTACCCGCTCTACCCCGATACCCCGACTAGAACCACGAACCTGGAACCTTCGTCGGTCGAAGATTCGTCCTCAGAAGACTCCGCGCCGTCGACAAGCCCCTCGTGGCTGTAGGCTGTAGTAGATCATGACCGAGTCCGGTCGCCTACCGGTCAGTGCCCGGGGGAGCGTAAAGTCCGCACCCCGAGGACTGGAACCGCCCCGGTACGAGCTCGTGCCAATAGAGGAAGCGCTGGAGGCGGCCAGCCATCTTCCACGGATGAGCGCATCCGGCGGGAGGCTATGATCCTCCTGACGGCGGCGGATGGATGAGGCTACGGACCTTGGGGGACCGTGTCATGAATGGGAAGATTTTCTCCCGGGGCGGGCGGCTCTAGCGTCCTGTGAGCGGAGACCAGGACGCTAAGTCCTCGTTGCGAGAGGCCGTCCTCGCGCGGCGTGGGGCTATGGACGCCGCTGTGCGGGATACCCTGAGCCGGGCCATTATCGAGAGGGTCACGCGCCTTGAGAGCTACCGGCGGTCGGGGGTGGTGCTGGCCTACGCCGGGTTCGGTAGCGAGCTACGGACCGAAGCGCTCGTGCGTCGCGTCCTGAACGACGGAAAAGCGTTGTTGCTCCCCAGGGTAGAGCGGAAAGAGCGACGGCTGGAGCTTTACGAGGTAAAAGACCCGGCGCGGGATCTGCGAGCTGGGACCTGGGGCATCCGAGAGCCGGACCCGGACAAGTGCTCCCGCGTAGAGCTTCAGGGTGTCGACTTCGCGCTCGTTCCCGGTGTCGCCTTTGATCCCGGGGGCGGGAGACTGGGCTACGGAGGAGGCTACTATGACAGGCTGCTTACCCGATGCTCCGGGCAACGTCCGGTGCTGGTGGCCCCGGCCTTCGAGCTTCAGGTGGTCGATGCAGTGCCGTTCGAAGAACACGACGTGCGCGTGGACCTCATAGTAACGGAAGGTGGCAGGTATACCGTAAACCCGCGGCGGTGACCTGAGACGCCTCGGACTTGCTTCGCCGGCCGCGCCGCCACCTTGAAGAGCGTGTTCCGTGGGAATGGTGCCGATAGTGAATATTGGCGTACAATATAGTCCTTGTGGCAGGACTCGGTGAGGAAGCCGCAAACCTGGAAGGTCTAGCAACGTGCATCATTTCTTACTAGGGGGAGTTGGCGGTGGACGCTACCGAAAAAGCTAACGGCCGCGAAGGTAATCAGCCGGCGGCGAGAACGGGAACCTCGGCGTTGCGCAACGGTATACAGGTGCTCAAGGCTTTTTCCAGGGAAGAGCCGTCTCTGGGGGTAACCGAGATCTCGCGTCGCGTCGGACTGCACAAGAGTACGGTCTCGCGCATACTGGCGACGCTGGAAGATAACGCCCTCGTCGAGCGCCACCCGGCTAGCGACCGCTTCCAGCTCGGGGTGGGCGTGATAGAACTCGCCAGCCCGATGCTAGCCAACCTCGATGTACGCCGCCTGGCACGGCCGTTTCTCGAAGACCTCGCCCAGGCAACCGGGGAAACTAGCGGGCTCGTCGTCTGGAATGAGGAGGCCGCCGTGGTGGTCGAGCAGGTCGCCAGCCCGAGGAGAGTGAAGCACACCATTCCACTCGGAACGCAGTTCCGGGGACACGCCAACGCCTCCGTAAAGGTCTTTCTGGCGGAGGCGTCACCCGAAGAGGTCCAGCGACGCATCGACCGGGGACTCGAACGTTACACGGAGCGTACCGTCGTCGACCCCCGAGAGTACTTGAAAGACTTGCAAGGCGTTAGGGAACTCGGCCGTGCCGTCAACGACGGTGAGGTCTCTCTCGAAGAGGTCGGGATCTCAGCGCCCGTGCGGGACCATCGTGACCGGGCTGTCGCCGCAGTCCTCATGGCGGCGGCCCGATACCGGACTCCTCCAGAGAAGGCTGAGGAACTCAGCCTGCAAGTCAAACGAACAGCGGCGGACGTCTCCGTGAGGCTCGGCGGGGTGGGCGATTGACATCGGCGGCTACCCGCCAGCCCCTCACCATCCAGACTCTGCCGTTGATCCCAGCCCAAGCCACCCTGTTGCGCGCTAAACCTTACTCCCCAAACCACCACGACTACCTGTAGAGTCCGCGTGCTGAGGCGCGTGGTCTCCCCGCTTACCGGCAAACCATACCCGCCACACACCCCGAAGAGATACCAAAATCGTTGCCGGACGCCGGAGGCTCCTTACGAAGCTCGCCCGGCTGAACCGTGTTGCTGGCTCCTGCGGATCCCACTCCACCCCCCTAAGAACTTCTCAGAAATTTCATTACTACACTCTTGACAACCCGGTTGCGACCTCCTAGCATAAACTCACAACACAGTTGCAATTGTTGCAACCACAGAAGGGAAGGCTAGTTAGAGGAGGCATGCGATGGCGGTAGAGTCTCAAGGGGGTCCCCCAGCGTATAATCTGGGTCCGGTTTTAAAACGGGCGGTCTTCGGCGCGGCGTTCGGCAACGCGGTGGAATGGTTCGACTACGCTTCTTACGGGTATCTGGCGGCGATCATCGCGGCGGTCTTCTTTGCTCCGGGCAATGAGACGGCGGCTCTGCTGGGTACGTTCGGGATCTTCGCCCTCTCTTTCGTGGTGCGGCCTATTGGCGGGGTGGTATGGGGGCATTACGGGGATAAGCTCGGGCGCAAGCGCATCCTGGCGATGACGATCATCCTCATGTCGGCGGCTACGTTCGCGATCGCATTCATTCCGGGGCATGCTACGATAGGCATCGCGGCACCGCTCCTGCTGCTCTTGTTCCGTCTAGTGCAGGGATTTTCGGCCGCCGGCGAGTATGCTGGCGCGGCGTCGTTTATCGCGGAGTACGCGCCGGAGAACCGCCGGGGGTTGCTGGTCAGCATGGTCCCGGCGAGTACCGCCGTCGGTCTGGTGCTCGGGGCCACGGTAGCGACGCTCTTGCAGTACAACCTCTCCCAGGAGGCGCTCTACGCCTGGGGCTGGCGCATACCCTTCCTGATAGCGGGACCGCTGGGGCTGATCGGTCTGTACATCCGGATAAAGCTGGAGGATACGCCGGCGTTCCGGGCTCTTGAGGATGATATGGAGACTGCTCAGGCTCCCATTCTTCAGACCCTGCGCGAGAACTGGCGGCAGACCCTGGTAGCGTTCGGGATAGTCTGCCTCAACGCCGTGGGTTTCTACATGATCCTGAGCTACATGCCGACCTACCTAGCCGAGGAGATCGGCTTCGGCCCCGTCGAGTCTATCCTGACGACTATCGTCTCGGTGGCGATCTATGCGACATTCCTCCCCGTAGTGGGGGCGCTCGCGGACCGGGTCGGGAGGAAGCCGGTCATGATGGTCGCCTGCGGGCTCTTCGTGCTACTGACCTTGCCGGCGTTCGAGCTTTTGTCGCTGGGCGGGGTCGGGTACGCGATACTGGCGCAGTTGCTGCTCGGGGCCATGCTGGCGGGAAACGACGGGGTGCTCGCTACCTTCCTGACGGAGATGTTCCCGACCCGGGTGCGGTACAGCAGCTTCGCGCTCTCGTTCAACCTCGGAAACGCGATCTTCGGCGGTACGGCGCCCTTTGTCGCCACGTTCCTGATAGCCCTGACGGGCACCAACTTCGCGCCGGGATACTACCTGATGGGCGCCGCCGTGGTCGCGTTCGTCGCGCTCCTGTTTACCACGGAGACCGCCGGCCGGCCTCTCAAGCAAGAGTCGGAATCCTTGAGTGAGCCGCAACCGGATGCCGTGCCAGCTTCATCGCGGGTGCAATGAGTAAAGGATGTCGGCGGACGTAAGACAGGCGTGTTGCGTCCCCGGTGTAAGAGGCGGGCCGGGGCTAAGATGGGACGCTCAAAGAGCAACCATAAGGAGGTTACTCGTGGAAACGAAGAAGGTCTCGAACAACATCCTGGACGCCATAGGCGGCACGCCGCTGCTGGAGGTCGAGGGCATCTACGCCAAGCTGGAGTACCTCAACCCCTCCGGCTCGGTAAAAGCCCGGATCGCTAAGTACATGATCGAGCGCGCCGAAGACGAAGGTCTTCTGCAACCGGGAGACACCATAGTCGAAGCGACGAGCGGCAACACCGGCAACGCCCTCTCCATGGTAGCCGCCGTAAAGGGTTACAAGATGCTCGTGGTGATGCCCGCGGGTATGAGCGGCGAACGACTCGCCATAAGCCGGGCGTTCGGGGCCGAAGTGCTGAAAGTCGGGCACTTCCATGTAAATGAGGCGCTTGAGAAGGCCAGGGAGCTCGGGAGGCGGGACGGCTACTTCAACCCGGGACAGTTCGAGAACGAGTGGAACGTGGAAGAGAACCGCACCTGGCTGGGACCGGAGATACTAAGCCAGCTACCGGATGGTGTAGTGCCCGACGCTCTGGTCATGGGTGTCGGGACCGGCGGCACGCTGGTAGGCGTCGGTCAGGCTTTCCGGGAGGTTAACCCAAAGGTAAAGCTGTTCGCCATGGAGCCCTCCGAGTCCCAGACGCTACTGTGCGGGGAGATCGGGGAGCACCTTATAGAGGGCATCTCCGACGGCTTTGTCCCCGGCATCTTCTCCCGGCACGAACAACTGGTGGACGTTACGCTCACCGCGGACTCCGAGGAGGCGGTGGAGACCATGCGGAGCCTCGCTAAGGGGTACGGGCTCTTTGTCGGGCCGTCGAGCGGGGCGAACCTGATCGCCGCCAAGAAGGTCAAGGAGGCTTATCCGGACCTTGCGACGGTGGTGACGCTGTTCTGCGACGAGGGTGAGAAGTACATCCAGGACCACTTCGCAAAACCCGCCGAGGTGCGGGTGGGCGCCGAGGAGCTTGTGTAGGAGGCCGGGCGTGAACGGGTTTGGACACGTAAAGAAGCTCATCGGAAGGTTCGGACCATGACCCAAACGGCGGATGTGGCAATTGTCGGTGGCGGGGCCATAGGGTGTTCGGTAGCCTACTACGCCGCCCGGCAGGGAGCCCGGGTCGTGCTGCTCGAAGCGGAGCGGCTGGGGGCGGGTTCCTCGGGGGCTCTGGCCGGGATGCTCTCGGGCCAGGGTGAGGTGGAGCCGCCGGGACCGTTTCTCGGCCTGATGTTACTCGGCCGGGAGCGCCACCGGGAGCTCTCGGAGCAGCTTCACGAGACTACCGGGATCGACCCCGGTTACGTCTGGGACGGGGCGCTCAGGACGGCGACCGACGAGGCGTCGGAGGAGTTCCTCATCGGCGCATACCGCTCCCAGAGAGCCGAAGGACTAGAGGCCGAGTGGCTGACGGGAGAGGAAGCCCGCGAACTCGAACCGGCACTCTCCCCGGAAGTCACGGCGGGTCTCTACATGCCGGACGACGGCCAGGTAAACCCGCCGGAGCTCGTGCAGGCGCTGGCGCGCGCCGCCGTCCTTCACGGGGCTGAGATACAAGAGGCCACCCGGGTCGTTGGGTTTCTGGTGGAGGGGAACAGGGTGACCGGCGTGCGCACCACGCGGGGAGAAGTCTCGGCCAAGACGGTGGTACTCGCGGGCGGCGCGTCCAGCGGCCTCCTCTCCGAGCAACTCGGGGTCAGCCTGCCGCTCTTCCCGGTAAAAGGCGAGATGCTGGTAACGAACCTGTGGCCCGCGCCGATCAAGGCAAACGTGTGGGATGCTCACAACTTCTACGTCGTTCCCAAAAGAGACGGGCGGGTGATCGTCGGGGCCACCGAGGAGCCGGACGTCTACGACCGCCGCACCACTCTAGGTGGCGTGGCCCAACTCTCGCGAGCCGCGGTAGAGCTCGTCCCCGGGCTCTCCGAAGCCCTGTTCGTGGACACCTGGGGCGGGTTGAGACCGGGTACTCCAACAGGCCACCCGATACTCGGTCCGGTGAAAGGTCGGGAAAACCTGCTGTTGGCTACCGGACATTTCCGCAACGGAGTCCTGCTCTCCGCGGTAACCGGGCAGATCGTGAGTGCCCTCGCCCTGGACGAGGAGCCGCCGATGGACGTCTCGCCGTTTCTCTACGAGTCGCTACTAGCTGGGGGGTCGGGATGAAGTAGTCATAGGACCTTCCGGATAAACCGAAAATCATCGAGACGGAAAGGGACAGCGAAGTGCAGCAGATCAGCGATTTGCCGAGGACCAAGATCATAAGGAACGGCGAGAAAGTTCGGCCGACCTTCTCCTACGAAGAGATGGAGAGCCGCAACGCGGCCCTGCGCCGGCATATGGCCGAGAACGACATCGGGGCGGTGCTCTTCACGTCGTACCAGAACATCAATTACTACAGCGACTTCCTCTACACCCAGTTCGGCCGGACCTACGGGCTCATCATCACCCAGGAGAAGCACGTTACCGTGTCGGCCAACATCGACGCCGGTATGCCCTGGCGGCGGAGCTTCGACGACAACATCGTCTACACCGACTGGCGGAGGGACAACTTCTACTACGCGGTCAAGGAAGTCCTCAAGGACGCCGGCTTCACAAAGGGCAAGCTGGGGATTGAGGAAGATTTCATGACCCTCGAAGTGCGTCGCAGGGTGGAGGACGCGCTGCCGGAAGCCGAGCTGGTGGATATCTCGCGGGCGACGATGGCCCAGCGGATGGTCAAGAGCGACGAGGAGATCGAGCTTATAAAGAACGGTGCCCGGACCGCGGATATCGGCGGTGCGGCGGTGGTCGAGGCCATAGACGAAGGTGTCCCCGAGTATGAGGTGGCCTTGCACGGTACGCAGGCTATGGTGCGCGAGATCGCCAGGACCTACCCGGACACCGAGCTTCGGGACACCTGGGTGTGGTTTCAGTCCGGGATCAACACCGACGGCGCCCACAACTGGCCCACCTCCCGCAAGATAGAGCGCGGCGACATCCTGAGCCTCAACTGCTTCCCGATGATCGCCGGCTACTACACGGCGCTGGAGCGGACGCTCTTTTTCGAGGAAGCCTCCGAAGAGCATTTGCGGCTGTGGGACATCAACTGTCAGGTGCACCGGCGGGGCCTCGAACTCATAAAACCGGGTGTGCGGTGCATGGACATAGCCGCCGAGCTGAACGAGATCTACCAGGAGCACGGGGTTCTGGCGAACCGCACCTTCGGCTACGGTCACTCCTTCGGCGTGCTCGGTCACTACTACGGCCGCGAAACCGGGCTCGAACTTCGGGAGGACATCGAGACCGTACTGGAGCCGAACATGGTCGTCTCGATGGAGCCGATGATCATGGTCCCTGAGGGAGAGCCGGGTGCCGGTGGATACCGCGAACACGACATCCTCGTTGTGAAAGAAGATGGAGCCGAGGACATCACCGGATTCCCGTTCGGCCCGGAGCGCAACATCGTCAAGAAGAACGAAGACCACTCCTACCAGCCTACGTAAGTCTCACCTCTAGCTCGCAAGGAAACTCCCCAGGGGAGCGAACGCTCCATGTCCAGTTAGACCAACGTCCATCGGAAGCCGAACCCTGATTCGGACCTGCGTACAACGCGTCCACGGACCGCAAGCTACGGTTACTGATAACCTGCCCGGATCAAAAGGGTCTGGTAGCGGTGATCTCCTCTTTTTTCGAGAGGCATCGCGGCAGTATCTTGAGGATCGACCAGTACCTGCAGCCCGGTGGCGAAGGCTGTTTCTTTCTGCGCATGGAGATCGACGAGAGAGGTTTCGACCTCGGTCTGGAAGAGTTCGATCGAGAGTTCGTTTCCCTGGCCCGCGAGTATGACCTGGACTGGCGTCTGAGCTACTCCGGCATGCCCAAGCGGATGGCTATCCTGGTCTCGAAGTACGATCACTGCCTTACAGACCTGCTCTGGCGGCGGAATGCCGGGGAGCTTGAAGCCGAGATACCGCTCGTTATCTCCAACCACCCCGACCTCGCTCCGCTAGCCGAGGTCTACGGCATCCCCTTTCACCACCTGCCGGTTACAAAGGAGACGAGGGCCGAGCAGAAAGCGGAAATCCTCGGTCTTCTGGCCGAGCACGAAATAGACCTTGTCGTGCTGGCCCGCCTTTGCAGGAGTCAACCCGTATCATCGGGCCTACAAACGCGGCGTCAAGATAATCGGCGCCACCGGCCACCACGTTACGGAAGACCACGACGCCGGACCGATAATCTTTCAGGACATCGCCCACGTTACCCATTGGTACACTGCCGAGGACATAGTACGCAATCGGCCGCGACGTGGAGCGGTACGTTCTCGCCAGGGCCGTTCGCTGGCACCTCGAAGACCGGGTGCTCGTGGGCGGAGACCGCACGATAGTCTTTACATAACTTCCCCGCCTACTGAATGAACCCAGCCTGGACAACCTGAGCCCACTCGGGGATTCTGACTCAGGCGCGCCAAAGCTTCCGTGTCACCCGGATGAGCATAAGCTACAGAGCGTTCTCCACCACTATGAAATACCTACACGGGTGCTCCGGACGGCTTTCGGAAACGGGCAGCGGATGCCCTCTACGAACTGCTCTCTGGAACCGAGAGCAGGCTGGATGGAGCCTCTACTCCCGTCAGATGCCGGGGAACTGTATACTCTGGAGGTAAAGCTAAAGAAAAACTCCTGCAAATACAGGAGTTAAAAGAGCGCGCTCGGCAGGACTCGAACCTGCGACCTTCTGATTCGTAGTCAGACGCTCTATCCGGCTGAGCTACGAGCGCGAGTATTCCTACATGATAACCTCCGGAGGCGTTGGTCACAAGGCGGGTGGTTCTCTCCGGGGTGGTGTGAAGTTATACTCTCGGGGTGTGTAGGATCCGTCCGGGGGTGGTTACAGAGTTTTGAGCTTGTCTGTTTTACTGGTTATCGGGGATGATGAGCAGCGGCTGCACCTCCGGCGGGCCCTGGCCTCCGAGGGCTGGCGGGTGTGGCCGGCGGGGACGGGGGCGCAGGCGCGTCAGGTCTCCGATCAGCAGAGCTTTGATGTCGCCGTGGTGGATAACCGCCTCCCGGACGAGCGGGGGTTCCAGGTGATCTCCGCCGTCGCCCGGCCGGGGATCGCGACCATAGTGCTCCTCCGGGATGAAGACACGATGGACCGGATCGTCGGTATAGAGCTCGGCGCCGAGTACTATATGCGGTCCCCGGTAAACCCCCGCGAACTCGTCGCCCGGCTCACCCAGATCTTCCGCAAAAAGGACCTCGTCGGCTCGAACTCTGAAAATTCCCGCCGCCTCTACGCCGGGGAACTGGAGATTGACCCCGAACTGGTCGAAGTCCGAAAGGGCGGCAAGGAGATACACCTCTCCCCGAGAGAATTTAACCTCCTCCACACTCTTGCCCAGAGCCCGGGACGGGTTTTCCCCCGGGAAGCGTTGCTCCGCCAGGTCTGGGGGGAAGACGAGTACATCGACGAGCGAACAGTAAACGTCTACATCCAGCGCCTGCGGACCAAGCTCGGCGACAACCCCTCATCCCCGAAGCTCATAGAAACGGTGCGCGGCTTCGGATACCGCTTTATGAAACCCTCGTGATAATAACCCCGTCCGGGACTGGACTACCGGACGCCGCCCTATTATATTCTCGGCGTGCTATCTAATAAAAATACTTTGCAAAGTCTTTTCCCCTCGGCAAAGTTGGGGGAGCCGCTAAAGCGCTACACGGCCTGGAAGATCGGCGGTCCCGCCGACGCCCTGCTCGAACCAAAAAGCGTCGAAGAACTGACGGACGCTGTCGAGACCGCCCGCGAATACAACGTCCCGGTTACGGTGCTCGGCGGCGGGACGAACGTTCTGATTTTAGATGGCGGCATCCGGGGGCTTACCATCCGGCTCGCCAAGTCCCTGACAAACGTCGCGTTCGACGGCTATGTGGTCGTCGCCGACGCGGGCGTGCTCTACCCGGTGCTCGCTAACAAGACCGCCGCTAAAGGACTCGCGGGCCTGGAGTTCGCGACCGGCATACCGGGCTCGGTCGGCGGAGCCGTGTACATGAACGCCGGGGCCTACGGCAGCGAGACGAAAAAGGTCCTGGACTGGGCGGACATTTACCGGCCGGAAGACGGCGTGGTCCGGTTGACCGGAGACGACCTCCGGCTGGATTACCGCTACAGCGTGCTGCACGAGAAGCCGGAATGGGTGGTTCTGCGGGCCGGATATACCTTAGAACCGGGGAACGCGGAGGAGTTAAAGGCCCGTATAAAGGGTTTCCGGGCGCAGCGGATGAACGGGTCGCCGAACAAGCCGAGTTGCGGCTCGACGTTCAAGCGGGTCACGGATGATTCGCCGGGGCGTCTGATCGAGGCTTGCGGCCTCAAGGGAACAATGGTCGGTAACCTGGAAGTCTCCCCGGTCCACGCAAACTACCTGGTAAACCACGGCGGCGGCACGGCAAGAGACGCCCTGGAGCTAATAGAGCTTACCCGCGAAACCGTCTACGAAAAGCTTGGCGTGGAATTGGAACCCGAGGTACGGATAGTCGGAGAACCTTAGCTCCGCTAACCTCCGCTAGCTAGGCGTTGGTCTCCGACTGTTGGCGGCTCTGGCGGAACAGGTCCGGTATCTCGGAGAGGTCGGTGTGGAGGTCGCAGATGTCCAGGAGCGCCTGGGAGGTGCACTGATTGGTGCTGAGGACCTCGACCCTTATACCTTTCTCGCTCTGGAGGTACTCGACGGCCTCGACGTAGTCGCCGTCGCCGGAGACTAGCACGTAGGTATCGGCGTGGCCGGCGAGGCGCATCATGTCTACTATAATGCCGATGTCCCAGTCGCCCTTGTGGGAAATTATTTTCTCCCCGTCGGCCGTAAAGCTCTCGTGGACCACGAGCGGTTTGGAGCGCACCTTGTAACCGAAGCGATTCAGGTTGTAGACAAACGAGCGGGCCGCCGTGCCACCCGAGTTCTCGTCCGCCTCGTGCTTCTCGACGATGTAGAACGTCGCCCTCAAGAGCTTGCGGCCCCCGACGGCCGCCGAGAGTAGCTGGGCGTAGTCCAGGATACCCTTGTGGTAGGTCTTTATCGCGTGGTAGAGGTTCGCCCCGTCGATAAAGACCGCCACTCGTTCCTGGGAATCCTGGTACCACATAACGGGCATGCTACCAGAAAACGGCTCGTACCCCCGCATGGAGATTCCGGGGCGGCTAGATTCCGTGGGATCTGGTATTAGAATCAACTGGCTATGATGACCGCCGCGAAAAACATCGAAGTCCCGGAACCGCTAACCCGGCTCGGGGAGGCTTTCAAGGAAGCCGGTCACGAACTCTACCTGGTCGGGGGTTACGTGCGGGACGCGCTAATGAGTGAGGCCGGCAAGGACGTGGACGCGACGACCGGCGCCCGCCCGAAGGAGATAAAGCGCCTGCTCGGCCCGGTGGCGGACTACGTGTGGTCGGTGGGCGAGAGGTTCGGGACCGTAGGGGCCAGGGTAGACTCCTACGATGTAGAGGTCACGACCTACCGGAGCGATCTCTACACCGCCGGCAGCCGGCACCCGGAGGTCACCTTCGGGGACACGCTCGAGGAAGACCTGGCGCGCCGGGACTTCACCATAAACGCCATCGCCGCCGACGCCCTGACGGGTGAAATACTAGACCCGTTCGGGGGGAGGGACGACCTCGGGCCGGGTATCGTCCGGGCCGTCGGGGAGCCACGGGACCGGATGCGCGACGATCCTTTGCGGATGCTGCGGGCTGTGCGCTTTGAGACCACGCTGTCGAGGTCCGAGAGGCCGTTCGCCATGACCCCGGATCTCGAATCGGCCATAAAAGAAAACGCCGGGTGGCTTTCGAGCATATCTGCCGAGCGCATCCGGGAAGAGTTCGAGAAGATCCTCGTTTCGGAGAACGTGGCGCGGGGAATTCGGGCGCTGATCCGGCTCGGTCTGATGCGCTACATCGTGCCGGAGTTTTTGGAAACGGTGGATGTTTCCCAGGAGAAAGAGTTCCATCACAAAGACGTGTTCGAGCACACCTTGATCGTGGTTTCCAACGTAGAAGCCGACCCGATACTACGCAAGGCGGCGTTCTTTCACGACATCGGCAAGCCCCGCACCCTGGTCTACGAGCACCGCTGCACGTACTGCGGCGCGAAGTCTACCCAGAAGACCAGCGGGGAGGGCGAGTGCCCGGAGTGCGGCGGCCGGACGCTCCCGAAGAAAATACACTTCTACGGCCACGAGAACGTCGGGGCGAAGATAGCCCGCAAGGCGATGGGGCGTCTGGTCTACCCGAAAAACGACATCGACGCCGTAAGCCACCTCGTCGCCCACCACATGCGGCCGATGGGCTACGCGGTCGGCCGCGACCCGTGGAGCGACTCGGCTGTAAGGCGCTTTGTCCGGGACACATACCTTTCGCGGGGTGATAAGGAGCTTGCAAACGTGGACACGCTCTTGAAGCTCGCCCGGGCGGACATAACCGGCAGCGCGCCCCGCAATCGGCGGATAGCCGAAGAGTCTTGGCGGAGTCTCAAGGGCCGGGTGGATGAGGTGCGGGCGGAAGACGAGATCGAGCAGCTAGAAAGTCCCATAGACGGCAATGAGATCATGGCCCACTTCGACCGCGGCCCCGGACGCTGGATAAAAGGCGTAAAAGATTACCTCGAAAGCGAGGTAATAGAAGGCCGCCTCTCCCAAGACGACAAAGAAACCGCCTACAAGCTAGCCGAAGACTACACCCGCCAGAATAATCTGTTCGAGGAGGAATAACCCTATGGAGACGGCCCCCGACCCCCTCGTACAGACGAACTGGCTCACTGAAGAGCTAGACGCCCCGGACCTCCGTGTCGTGGACATCCGGGGCTACGTGAAAAAGCACGACCTCGGGGGTGGCCGCCAGAAGGCCGAGTACCTGCCGGCCCGCGAGGAGTACGACGAGGCCCACATCCCCGGTGCGGTCTACGTGGACTGGACCCGGGACACCACCGACCCCGAGAACCCGGTCCCCGCCCAACTCGCCCCGCCGGAGCGCTTCGCGGACCTCATGGGTTCGCTAGGTATAGGCGACGATACCCACGTCGTGGTCTACGACCACACCGGCGGCCAGTTCGCCACACGGCTGTGGTGGGCCCTAATGTACTACGGCCACGAGAACGTCTCCGTACTCGACGGCGGCTGGCGGAAGTGGACCGCGGAGGGACGACCGACCACCAGCGAGGCTCCGGCTCCAGAGCCTGCAACCTTCACTCCTGAGCCGCGCCCGAACCTTTACGCCGATGCGGAGAGCACGCTGGCCGCGAGCCGTCAGGGTAGCGCCCTACTACTCGATGCTCGCGACCGGGGCCAGTACACCGGCGAGGTGGCCCGGGGCTCGCGCGGTGGCCGGATACCAGGGGCTACGCACCTCCACGCCGACAGCCTCAAAGACCCCGAGACCGGCACCTTTCGCTCAAGAGAAGAACTGGCGAGCCTGGTAGAAAAAGCCGGGGTCTCGGAAGACACGGACGAGCCGGTCGTCGCCTACTGTAACGGCGGCGTGGCGGCGACTGCCGCGCTGTTTACGCTCCACCGACTCGGCTATAAGAACCTGGCGAACTACGACGGCTCGTGGAACGAGTGGGGCGAGCGGGAGGACCTGCCGGCAGAGAGCTAGAAAGCCAGTCCCCGCCGGCGCGTATTTCGGGAGCGGTAGTTACCCGTGAGCCTTGACGGGCTTTACCGCGGATGCTCCGGTTTTCTCGAAGGCTCTGGCGGCCCGCAGAACTGTCTTCTCGTCCCACTTTTTGCCTACCAGCATCATACCGACGGGTAGACCGCCGGAGAGGCCGCACGGGACGGTCATCGCCGGGTGACCGCTCACGTCGAACGGGGCGGTGTTGACGATCATCTCCAGCCCGCGCGAGACCACCTCTTCTATGGAGGCGTCGGCCGCCGGAAGCAGCGTCGCCTTCAGGGGCAGGGTCGGCATCAACAGCACGTCCACCGAGCTTAACGCCTCGTCGTAGGCCGCGGTCAGCTTGCGGGCGAGGTTCTGGGCCATGGCGTAGTAGCGGCCGTGGTAGCTCTCCCGCAAGTATTGTCCAGTAAGCATGGTGAGCTTGACGGTCTCCGAGAGGTCGTCGGCGCGGGTCGTGCGTCCGCGGGCGTAGGCGTCGAGCAGCGACGTGCTGTAGTGGCCCTTCCAGTTGGTCCCCATGCTGTTGCCCCGGACCATAAGCTCCGTGGCCCCCTCGATGGCGATGCCGTTCCAGATGTGGACGCCGTCGCGGTGCAGGGGGATGGAGACCTCCGTAACTTCCGCCCCGAGTCGCTCAAAGACGCCGGCTGATTCGCGGACTAGGTCGTCCACGTCTTTTTCCGAGAGGTCCGGCCACCCGAAGCCTTCGGTCACGATGCCTACACGCAAGCCTTGCGTGCCGTCCTCCAGTGCTGTGCTGTAGTCTTCTGCAACTTGTATATCCTTCTGGCGCGGGTCGAGGCCGTCTTCTCCGGCGATGGCTTGCAGGAGGAGTGCTACGTCCTCTACGGTGGCGGCTATCGGGCCTGTGTGGTCCAGGGTGATCTCGATCGGGAACACGCCTGTGTACGGTACGAGCCCGTGGGTCGCCTTGAGACCATACACGCCGCACCAGGAAGCCGGTATCCGGATCGAGCCGCCCTGATCCCCGCCTATAGCCATATCGCATTCCCCGGCGGCCACGAGCGCGGCGCTGCCGCTGGAAGAACCACCCGCCGAGCGGCCGTGATCGTGCGGGTTCAAAACCGGCCCGGAGTCGCTCGTGTGGCTACCGCCGGAGAAACACAGGTGCTCGCAGACGGCTTTACCCACTATCTCGCCGCCCGCGTCCAAAATACGGGTCACGATGGTCGCGTCGAACTCGGGTGTGTAGCCCTCAAGTGCCGAGGTGCCGTTCATCATCGATACCCCGGCCACGCAGACATTGTCCTTGATGGCTATCTGCTTGCCGGAGAGAGGGCCGTCCGAAGCTCCGTTTATAGAACATCGGCGGTACCAGGCCCCGAGCGGATTATCCTCCGGGCGGCTGCCGCCCGAGCGTGGGTACCGGACCGGCAGCTCCGGCTCGACCAACTGCTCAAGCCTCTCGTAAGACGCCAGCGTACCTTCGACGAGCCCGAGGTACGCGCCCACCTCTTTATCCCCCATGTGCAAGCCGAAGCCTCTTGAGATGTCTCGCAACTGCTCGCCGGTAGGTGGCTTGACCATTCTCCGATCCCCTCTAACGTGGTGCACCGTCGCAGCCGCGGAGTTGCGACCAACGATGTCACGCTATCAGACCGTCATATCCCGGTCAAAAGCTGTCTTTAGATAAGCAACGTTCACAGCTACGCTCGCTGGAACCGCTGGGCCTTGAACCTCTGTCCGGTGACGCCTTTGGACTCGTCGGAGGCCAGGTAGAGGAAGACGTCGGTATTCTCTTCGGGGGTTATGCGGGTCTGGGGGTCTTCTTCGGGGTAGGCGGCGGCCCGCATGTCGGTGCGCATACCGCCGGGGTCCACGGCGTTGGAGCGGATGCCGCGCTCTCCGAGTTCGGCGGCGAGGATCTGGCTCAACCCTTCGAGGGCGAACTTGCTGACGGAGTAGGCTCCCCACTCGGCCCGGCCCTCGACGCTGACGCCGCTCACAAGGTTTATTATGGAGCCGCCTTCCGGGATGTGCGGGATCGCCGCCTTCGACACCAGGAACGGACCGTCCACGTTGGCCTCTATGACCCGCCGCCACTCGTCCTCGGGATACTCTTCTATGGCAACCCGCGGGCCTAGCAGCCCGGCGTTGTTCACGAGTATGTCTATCTTCCCGAAGCGGTCTACCGCAGCGTCCACCAGCTTGTATACGTCTTCAGCGTTCGCTACGTCGGCCGGGACGGACAGGACTTCGGCACCGAGGTTTTCTACCTCTTGGGTTACGGGTTTTATGGAATCTTCGCTGCGGGAGTTTATTACCAGGGACGCGCCTTCCCGGGCGTAGGCGAGGGCGAGGGCGCGCCCGAGGCCCTGGCTCGCGCCGGTGATCAGGGCTACTTTACCTTCCAACATAGGATCTCCTCTCGTATCTTCTACCTGCCGGCGACAGTTTATCTCCGGGACCCGGTCGTTGCCGCTGTAATCCGGTTCTCCTGCAAACTCTAGCTACTTAGCGTATAAAGACTCTGTGAGAGCGGATAAGAGAGAAGTCGGAGCCCGCAATGTACGGTGAGAACGCGCCTCCTTCCTGGGCGCGGCTGCCGGGTGCCCGCTGCCGGGCGGTCGAGCACCTGACGAAGCTTGAGGGTTTGCAGGAGTTCGAGCTGTTCGCCGGTCTTGAGGACGAGTTCTTCCAGGCGCTGGCGATCTCGGCTGCGGTCCTGGAGATCGGGGCTGGTACGGCGCTCTACCGGGAGGGCGAGCCGTCGGGGGCGGTCTACTTCGTGCGCGAGGGCCGGGTGAAGCTGTACCGGTCATCTGGCGGTGTGAAGGGGCGGGATCAGATCCTGGGCGTCGTAGGCGACGGGGCTGTGATCGGTCTCCCTTCCGCCCTCGAAGGCCAGCCGCAGAGCCAGGGAGCTACCGCGCTTACCGACTGCGTGCTCTACGCCGTCTTCCGGGACGACCTGGTAAGGCTTATGACCTCCTACCCGCAAGGCTCCTTACGCCTCGCCCGCGCCCTGGCCGCCCGCTCCCGCGACCTCGAAAATCTCGTCGGGGACCTGGTCTTCCACAGCGCTCCCCAGCGCGTCGCCCGTATGCTCCTGAACCTCGCCACCGAAGAAGGCCGGGTCACCAAACGCGGTGTTGTCTTCGAGCCCTCCCTCTCCCGCCAGGAGATGGCCGAAGCGACCGGTATCTCCCGCGAAGCCCTCTCCCGCGCCCTCTCCCGCCTCGCCAGCGAAGGCATCCTCGAACTCGACAGCAAGCGTATAACCATCCTCAAACCAGCCGAACTCCGCGCCCGCACCTAGAGGTAGCCAGAGCTAAAGGTACACAAAGCTGTAGCTGAGAATCCTTATCAACAAGCGGGAAAACTAACTGTGTTTGACCTGGATCACACGGAGCCATGATGCCGGTCATAGCCCTGGATGATGGCCGTCAACACCTGGTAGTGAGGTAGTTATCGCACTGCTATAAAAGCTCTAGAAACAAAGTTGAGTCAGAAAACCTTGAGAGGAGAGGGTGTGACGTACGTTATAACGGAGCCGTGTATCGGCACCAAGGACCAGAGTTGCGTCGAGGTGTGCCCGGTCGATTGCATCTACGAGGCCGGGGACCACTTCATGATCAACCCGGAGGAGTGCATCGACTGCGGTGCCTGCGAGCCGGAGTGCCCGGTCGAGGCTATCTACCCGGAGGACGAGGTCCCCGACGAGATGGAGAGCTACACCACCAAGGCCGCAAACTACTTCGAGTAGCAAGCCAGATTACCAGCACGAGGGAGGGGCTAAGGCTCCTCCCTTTTTGCTGCCGACTAACGATTTTACAGCGGGTCGCGGAAGTGCCGACCTCCCACGTTCTTGCGGTCAGTCGGTTAGCTTTCCGTTTCTGCTGCCCGCTGGAAAGCTATCCGCTGAAAAGCTGACCGCTAAAGGGCTAGATGCCCGCGAGTGGCCCGACCCGGACCCCGCCGCGCTCGCCGGACGTCACACCCCCGAGGTTGGACAGGGCATCTCTCAGGTAGCGCTCCGCGGTATTGTGGGCAAGCCTGGTGCCCATTAGCCAGCTTACACGCGGGTCAGCGGCCTGGAAGCCGGTCTCGAACCTGGCGAGTGTCCCAGCGCCCCGGTCGCGCAGCGCGCACTCCCCCCAACCGAGTATGGGTCCCTCGTAAGACCAACGCAGCCGGTCCGGCTCGGCCAGCTCCAAGACACTCAAGACCCTCCGTCTCATCCCGAGAACCGAGATCTCCCACTCGGAGACCATGCCCGGCATGCCGGCCCGGTCCAGTACCTCGACCCGCCGGACGCCGGGAGCCCACCGTGGAAAGCCCCGCACGTCCAAGATCTCCGCGTGCAATACTTCAGGGCGGACCGGCACGAAGACACTCGCCCCGATCTCCGATATGCCTGCATTCTTTCTTTTTGCTACGAACATGTAACGAGATTATACAGGTTCGTGCCTGAGCTTCTATACTGCCCGCATGGAATATCGCTGGCACACGCTCGGCCGGGAGTACCTCTACAGCAACCCGTGGTGCGCCTTCCGGGTGGACGAGGTTCGGCTGCCCGACGGCGCGGAGATAGACTACGGCGTGCTGGAGAGCGGCGGCTTTGCCGCGGTGGTCGCGGTTACGGACGACGGTAACATGCTTTTCGTGCGCCAGTGGCGGCAGCCGGTCGGCGGGGTGACGCTGGAGCTTCCCGGCGGCGGGGTCGAGGCGGGGGATGAGCCCGCGGAGGCTGCCCGGAAGGAACTCTTGGAGGAGACCGGCTACCGGGCCGAAGGGCTGGAGCACCTCGTGTCCGTCCACACCAGCACCGGCCGCAGCACCGAAGTCTGCCACCTCTTCCGGTGCCGGGCCGTGCGGGACGAATCCGGGCCCCGGCCGGAGCCGACGGAGTTTATGAGCGTGGTCGAGATGTCCCGTGAAGAAGCGTTGGGGAAGGTGGGAAAGGAGATCACCGCTTCCACCACCATCCTCGGGCTTCTGTGGCCGGCCGGCTCCGGTGAGGTTGTCACATAAGCTTCTTTGGGGTACATTGAGGATTACATAACCCATACACGGGGAGCCGAGAGGCTGAGAGGGTGCCGCGGGCTGTAAGCCACGAGCCGGGCGCCGACCCGCTGAACCTGATCCGGGTAATGCCGGCGCAGGGATGCCCTGGCCTTACGCCTCCCCTCTTCTCCCGGAGGAGGCGCGATGAAAAGTCTCGGGAACGTGAAAACGCGGAGGAAACTCCGTGAAGGCTGAAGACCTGATCTCCGCCCACCCCAAAACCTGGGAGAAGGCCACCCGCCACCCGTTTCTCGACGCCGTCCGCGAGGGGACACTACCGCCCGGGGCGTTTGGAAGCTGGATCCTCCAAGACTACCTCTTTGTCGGCGACCTCCTTGTATTCCAGTCCCGGCTCCTGGCCCGATCCCCGCGTCCGGCACAGGCGGTTCTAGCCGCCGGTCTCGTCGGGGCGGAAGCCGAACTCGGCTGGTTCGAGTCGCAGGCTGCCGAAAAGAGCCTGGACCTTGACGTACCCCGCCACCCGACGACCAGAGCTTATAAGAACCTCCTCGCGCAGCTAGAAGACGAACCCTACCCGGCGGCGATCACGACTCTCTGGGCGGTAGAGCGGGCGTACCTCGAAGCCTGGACTAGCGCCGCCCCCGGCGACGCGGCCTACCGGGAGTTCGTCGAGCACTGGACCACCCCGGAGTTCGCAGCTTACGTAACCGGTCTCGAAAGAGCCGCGGACGCGGCACTCTCCGGGGCCTCCGGTAGCGAAGAAGAGAAAGTCGAATATGCCTTTGTGGAGATTGCCCGGCTTGAAAAAGACTTTTGGGAGATGGCCTGGACGCTGGATAGGCAACCGGCGTGACCCTTTCCCGCGAACTTTGGGAAGAGAACGAGGATCTCGCGCAGGCGGCGCTCGGGCATCGCTTTGTGCGGGGCCTCGCCGACGGGACTCTGCCGCTAAGGGGTTTCCAGGAGTACGTCGCCCAGGACGCGTTCTTCCTGGAAAGCTTCGTCCGGGCCTACGCGCTGGCGCTGGCCCACAGTCCCGACCGCCAGGGCGTGGAGGCTTTCGCGGCCCTGATCTCCGGCGCCCTGGAAGAGTTGAAACTCCACGCCGGTTACGCTGAACGATGGGACGTAGACCTCTCGGGGACCGTCCCCGGAGAAGCCACGCTCGCCTACACCGACTTCCTGCTCTCGACCGCCGCCCTCGGGAACGTCGGGGAGGTCTGCGCCGCAATGATCCCGTGCATGCGCCTCTACGCTTTCCTTGGCCGCTCCCTGGCCGACGAGTGCGTAGACGAGGATAACCCTTACGCCGAGTGGACCGCCACCTACTCCGACCCGGAGTTCGAGGACCTGGCTGTCGAGCTGGAAACCCTGCTCGACCGCTACTCCTCCGACACACCTTCCATCAGCCGGACCTACCGCCGGGCCATGAACCTGGAGATAGGTTTCTTCGAGGCCGCCGCACGGGTCTCCGAAGAGGTCCGTGAATGACGGCGGTGGGGGACAGAAGCCTCGGCGGGTCGCGGCGCAGCGCAGAAGCTAAGCTCGCCGCCCGCGGCGTCGGCGTGACGAAAGGCGGCGTCCACATCCTGGACTGCATAGACTTCTCGGTAGCGCCAGGGGAGTTCGTCGCCCTCGTCGGTCCGTCCGGGGCGGGTAAGTCCACGCTCTTGGAACAACTCGCCGGCCTCGAAGTCCCGGATGAGGGCGTGATCGAGAAGGACGGCGCTCCGCTAGCGGGTCCTGGCTTGGTCTCCTACATGCCCCAGAGCGACCTGCTGTTGCCCTGGCGGAGCGTCGCCGGGAACGTGGCCCTCGGCCTGGAGGCGACGGGCACGCGGCGGAAGGAAGCCCGGAAAAAGGCGGCAGCGGCGCTTGAGAGGTTCGGGCTCGGCAAGTTCTCTCACGTGTCGCCGGGGACGCTCTCGGGCGGTATGCGCTCGCGGGTGGCGCTATTGCGGACGGCGCTCCTCGGGCGGGACGTGTTGCTGCTGGACGAACCGTTCGGCGCTTTAGACGCGCTTACCCGCCGGGGGTTGCAGGAGTGGTTGATCGGGGTCCGCCAGGACCTCGCCGCCACCATCGTCCTCGTCACCCACGACGTCGATGAAGCCCTCCTCCTCGCCGACCGGGTAGTGGTCCTGACCGAGCGACCGGCCCGCGTGGGCCTGGAACTTACCGTTGACCTCTATCGCCCGCGGGCGATGAAGACGGAATCCACCCCGGAGTTCTCCCGACTGAAGACCCAACTCCTTAAAGCCCTCGGGGTGACCGGATGAAGCGCGCCCGATCCCCGCTCCTGCCGAAACCCCTCTCAGCGGCCCTGCCGGCGGCGCTGGTCGCCGTACTGGCGCTCGCTGCCTGGGAGTTCGCGGTACGGATCTTCGCGGTACCGGCTTTCCTGCTGCCCGGACCCGCCGCCATTGCCGGGGCGTTCTGGGAGTCACGGGAATTGCTGTTGACCAACGCGGCACCGACCGCGAAGGAGGCGCTCGTCGGGTTTATGGTAGCGGTGGCAGCCGGCGTATCGTCCGGGATACTGATCAACCGCTCCGCCCTGGCCGAACGCTCGCTGTACCCTTGGCTCGTCGTCTCCCAGACCCTGCCCGTGATCGCGCTGGCTCCCATACTCGTTACCTGGTTCGGCTACGGACCTCTGCCGAAGATCATCATTGTAGCTTTGTTCTGCTTCTTTCCAATAACAGTCTCGACGGTGGATGGTTTACGGTCCATAGACCGGGATCTTATGCGGTTGATGAGGTCTTTCGGAGCCGGGCGGTGGCGCATATTCTCCATGGTCGAGGCACCGGGGGCGTTGCCGTTTCTGTTCGGCGGCTTACGGCTCGCGGTTACGTACTCGGTGATCGGGGCTGTCATAGGGGAGTGGGTCGGCTCCAGCGAGGGGCTCGGGTTCCTCATGATCCAGGACAAAAGCCAGTTCGAGATACCGCGCCTCTTTGCCGAGATAGCCCTGCTCTCCGTTATGGGCGTCTCGCTTTTCTTGCTCGTCGCCCTCATCCAACGTCTCTTCGCCCCCTGGACCTTGAACCGTGACTGACCTGTTGAACGCGCCCCGGAAGGGAACAACCTCGTGAAAGTCCTCTGCCCGAAACTCGCCCGGCGGCTACCTGTCCCGCTGCTAATAGTCCTCACTGCGGTTCTTGTGGCGGGTTGCGCCGGGCAGGGCTCGGGTGACTCTGGGTCCTCGGGCTCCGAATCCTCAGATGGACGGACCCCGGTGACGCTGACGCTTGACTGGTATCCGAACGCCGACCATGCCGGTATCTACACGGCCCAGGCACAAGGATTCTTCAAGGACGAGGGTTTGAAGGTGAATATTCAGCAGCCCTCGGACCCGGCAGCCGTGCTGCAACTGGTCGCCGCCGGCCGCAGCGAGTTCGGCATCTCCTACGAGAACGAGGTAACCAACGCCGGCGTCCGGGATATACCCGTCGAGTCGGTAATGGCGGTCGTGCAGCAGCCCTTGAACTCGATCATCAGCCTGAAAGGTTCCGGGGTCACGGAACCGGCGGACCTTGCCGGAAAGAAGGTCGGCTACGCCGGGCAGTCCTTCGGCTCCGCGGTTATCGACACCGTGGCGCGGGAGGCCGGGGTGGACCCGTCGAGCGTCGAAAAGACCAACGTCGGCTACGACCTGCGCCCGGCGCTGACCTCCGGCCGGGTGGACGCCGTCGTGGACGCCTACTGGAACATCGAGGCCGTCGAGCTCGCCCAGGAAGGCTTCGAGACCAACGTTATAAAGCTCCCCGACGTCGGGGTACCGACCTACAACGAACTGGTCCTCGCGACCTCCGACTCCTACGCGGAGAACAATCCCGACACCGTCCGGAGCTTCGTGGCCGCGCTGGCAGAGGGACACGAATACGCCCTAGAGCACCCGGATGCCGCCCGCAAGGCTATCCTCGCGGCGAACGAGGAACTAGACCCCGAGGTCCTCGACGAGACGCTGAATCTCACCGTCCCGACCTTCAAGTCTGGCGGGAAACCGGTCGGCTACCAAGACCCCGAGGAGTGGCGGGCTTACATCTTGTGGGCCGTCGAGAACGAGGTGCTCCCGAGGTCCGTCGAGGTGGACCAGGTAATGTCCAACAAGTTCTTGCCCGAGAGCTAGAAGCTACAGAGGAGAGAAATGAAACGAGTACTGAGCATAGCCACCAGCGACTCCGGGGCGGGGGCCGGCATCCAGGCCGATCTGAAAGCCTTCGTCCGCTGCGGGGTGTACGGGACGACCGCCATCGTGGCGACCACCGCCCAGAATACCGTCGGGGTGACGGGCATCCACGCCTTCCCGCCGGAGGTGGCCGTAGATCAGATAGAAGCCGTCGTCTCGGACATCGGGGCCGACGCCGTAAAGACCGGGATGCTGTTTAACGCCGGCATTATCTCCGCCGTGGCCGACGCCATCCGCCGCCTGGAGCTAGCGAACGTGGTCGTGGACCCGGTAATGGTCGCCGAGAGCGGGGCGGTGCTGTTGGAGCCGGAAGCGGTCGAGACTTACAAGGAGGAGTTATTTCCTCTAGCGGCCGTGATCACGCCGAACATAAACGAGGCGTTCGCCCTCGCCCTGCCCGGCGAAGAGGTAGACGAAGACCGGCTGGAAGAGTGCGTTAGAGAGCTCTACTCGATGGGACCGGGAGCGGTGCTCGTCACCGGCGGGCATACCGAGTCGGGCGACGACCTGCTCTACGACGGGGAGACGTTCGAGAGGATAGAAGGCGACGTGCATCCGGCGGACGCGACCCACGGGGCTGGCTGCACCCACTCTTCATCGCTGGCGAGCTTTCTGGCGCTCGGCTACGACCTCAAGGATGCCGCCCGCCGGGCGCGCGCGGTGGCGTCCGAGGCCGTCGGGTACGGCCTGACGGAGATAGGAAAGGGTGCGGGGCCGGTCAACGCCTTGGGAGCCGTACTGAAAGGAGACGAATAATGAACGCCGAAGAAGCTTTGCGCGGGATCTCCGAGAAAAGCCCGCTGATCCACCACCTGACCAACTACGTCACGGTAAACCTGGTCGCCAACGTCACGCTTTCGACGGGCGCACTGCCGATCATGGCCCACGCCCGCGAGGAGGTGGAGGAGGTCGCGGCCGTCGCCTCGGCGCTGGTCTTGAACATGGGCACCCTCGACCCGCCGTTTATAGAAGCCATGATGCTCGCTGGGAAGAAAGCTAACGAGCGCGGCGTCCCGGTCATCTTCGATCCGGTCGGGGCCGGGGCGACGAGTTCCCGCACCGAGACCGCCAAACGCCTCTTTTCGGAACTTGAAGTCTTCGCCGTCTGCGGTAACGCCGGGGAGATAGCGACCCTGGCTGGCCTCGACGCCGAGGTGCGCGGGGTCGAGAGCCTGGCCGGGGACGCCGAAGCCGCCACCCAAGAAGCCGCCCGCACGCTCGGGACCGTCGCCGCCGCCACCGGCCCGACCGACTACGCGAGCGACGGCGAGCGCACGCTGGCCGTGGACAACGGTCACCCGCTCATGGGCCGCATCGTCGGCAGCGGCTGCTCCTCGACCGCTGTGGTCGGTTGCCTGGCAGCCGGGGCGGCCGGAGCCGACGGAGACAGCGACAGACTGGAGACCGTGGCCGGCGCTCTGGCCTACTTCGGGCGGGCTGGGGAGCTTGCGGCCGGGGAGTCTGGTGCCAAAGGTCCCGGTACTTTCGAGCCGCTGCTGCTCGACGCCCTCGCCGGGCTCTCCAAAGACCCCGGCAGGCTCGACGGCCGGCTCCGGATAAAGGAGGTTTAGAGTGGCTGAGCGCGCCCGCAGCCTCACCTCGACCCCGACCCGCAGGGTAGTCCTCGCCGGGCTCTTCGCGGCTCTCGGCGTTTTGCTGTCGTCGTTCGCCATACCCGTCGGCGGCGCGCGGGTATTTCCGTTTCAGCACAGCCTGAACGCCGTGGCCGGGGTACTGCTCGGGCCGTGGTGGGCCGCCGGGGCGGCGCTGGTTACCGCCACGATCCGCTTTTCCGCCGGGACCGGAAGCCTCTTCGCCTTTCCGGGCAGTCCGTTCGGGGCACTCGCGGTCGGTTTCGCCTACCGCGTTATCCGCCGGGACGAGGCGGCACTCTTCGAGCCTGTCGGGACCGTCCTGATCGGGGCTTCTCTAGGCGCGCTCCTTATATCCCCCTTTCTCGAAGGTGCCGGCGGCGGGTTTATCGCGCTCGCTATAGCGTTCGCCGCTTCCTGCATACCCGGAGCCATTATCGGCTATCTACTCTTAAAGGCGCTCCGCCGGACCGGCACGATCCTGTAGAGTTTCCCGTCCCCGGACGATAAGATAACTCTAATGTCGCTCATGTCCGATAACCAGGCCCTCCTCGAAGACGCCGCCCACCGGCCATACCCGCCGCCGGAAGGCCCCTGGGCGCTCTCGATGCACTGGCACGACCTCTTGTTCATGCACTGGCCCGTACCCGAAGAGTGGCTGCGACCGCTGATACCCTCCGCCCTTACGCTCGACACCTTCGACGGGTCGGCGTGGCTCGCCGTGGTGCCGTTCCGGATGAGCGGCGTCCGGCCCCGATTTCTGCCACAGGTACCGCCGCTCTCGAACTTCCCGGAGCTTAACCTGCGCACCTACGTCTCGGTCGGCGGGAGGCCCGGCATCTGGTTTTTCAGCCTCGACGCCCACAACCCCGTGGCCGTCCGGCTCGCCCGCGCGACGTTCAAGCTGCCCTACTTCGATGCCAGGATGTCGTATCGGGTTTCGGGCGACACGGTTTTCTACGAAAGTGTCCGCACCCACCGCCGGACCCCCGACACGAAGTTCGTCGGCTCCTACAAGCCGGTCGGAAAAGCTATCGACGCGGGGCCGGACTCTCTGGAACGCTTTTTGACCGAGCGGTACTGTCTGTACAGCGCGGACCCTCAAGGGCGTGTCCGGCGAGGGGAGATCCACCACAAGCTCTGGTCGCTACAGCCCGCCGAAGCCGAGGTAGAAACGCTCCACATGACGCGGCAGGTAGGGCTCGACCTCCCGGACACCGAACCGCTGCTCCACTACGCAAAGCGCCTCGACGTGGTCGCCTGGCTCCCGCGGCGCATCGAGCGGTAATGCAGCCCGGCAGACTCCGCGACGCGCGATTGATCCTGGTGACCGACCCCCGACCGGACCTCCCCGCCCGCGTCGCCGCCGCCGTCCGGGGCGGGGTGGACATCGTCCAACTCCGCGAGAAAAACCGCCCGGCCGACGAAGTCCTGTCCCTCGCGATGGAGCTAAAAGAAGTCTGTGACCGGGAGGACGGGATCTTTACGGTAAACGACGATGTAGAGCTCGCCCGTCGGGTATCCGCCGCCGGCGTCCACCTCGGCCAAGAAGATATATCGACGGCGGAGGCGAAAGCGATAGCGGGGGCGGAGGTTATCGTCGGCCGTTCGGCAGGCACGGTCGAAGAGGCGCTAGAAGCCGTCCGGGAGGGCGCTGACTACCTCGGCGTCGGCTCCGTCTACGCCACCCCGACAAAGCTCGATGGCGACGTCTCGGGCCTGGATCTACTCGAAGAACTAGCCCGGCGAGACCTCTCCATCCCCTGGTTCGCCATCGGCGGCGTAACCCTGGAGACCGCCCCCGAAGTAGCCGCGGCCGGCGCTCCGGGCTTTGCCGTGGTCCGGGCGGTGCTCGATGCCGACGACCCCGAAGCCGCGGCCCGCAAACTCCGCTCCTACCTCCCCGCCGGGTCCGCGTGGCGGTAACGGCGGAACTCGCCTCCGGTCTGCTGGCCGTCCGCGCGGACGGCCGGTTACTACTGCTCCAGCGCCCGGCCGGTACCTGGGAACCACCCGGCGGCCGGCTACTCCCCGGCGAGGACTTCGAGTCCGGTGCGATCCGGGAACTCTATGAAGAGACCGGACTCCTGATCTCCCCCCACGCACCGCTCATGAGCTGGGTCGGAGAACGTCCGGGCGGCGAGCGGCTGGCGAGCGTTTTCTACATCGGCCGCGCCCGGGATACAGGGGTGAGCCTCTCGGACGAGCACCTGGATTACCGGTGGGCCACCGTAGAGGAGTGGCTGGAACTGCCGAGCTGGTGGGCACCGGAGAACATCCGCCGCGTCGCGGAGCCGCTGCGCAACCTGCCGGCGGACCCGCTGCCCGAGCCCCCGCTACCCGCCCGACGCGGCCCGGAGACCGTCAACGCGAACCTCGGGGCCGGGACGGTAATTCTGGACCTCGAAAACCCCGAGCCGCGGGCGCTCTTGCTGCGCCGTCGCAAGCCACCGGTCGGCCTCTGGGAGAACCCCGGTGGGATGCTCGAAGCCGGAGAGGACTTCGTGTCCTGCGCCCGCCGGGAGACCACTGAGGAAACGGGCCTACTCCTCGAACCGGAAAGCGTCTGGTGGACCCGGGTTGAGCCCTGGAAAGGTCCCGGCGACCGGGATATCTACGCGGGCGTCGGCTTTCTGGCCCGCTATTCCGGAGGAGAGATAACCCTGGAGGACTCCGCCCACGACGCCTACACCTGGGCGACCCCCGACGAGTGGCACGAGCTACCGTCCTGGTACACCGCCGAAGAACTCGGCGCTCTCTATGCGGCTGCGCAGTGGCTAAAAGGTAAAGAGCTTTAGCGTTCTGAGTAGTAAGCCGGTCAGCACTTCAGAACTCAACCTCGGGTAGCGAGGCTCAATCTGTAAAACCAGGCAACGCCTTCGCCCGAAGGTCTCTACCTCGCATTGCTGAGAAGCTGACGAGCCGCCGGAGGCGGCGGGCTGATAAGCTGACAAGCTCTAAAGGCTGACGAGCTGGAAGGAGAAAGTCTTCTGGGCGAGTTCGAGGTGATACGCTGGATCTCCGACCGGCTACCGTCCAAACCGGAGGAGGTACGGGTCCCAGTGGGTGACGACTGCGCCGTGCTGCGGCTCGGGGAGAAACTCTGGGTCGTGGCGGCGGACATGCTGGTCTCCGGGCATCATTTCCGCGAATGGGCCACACCGGAGGACGTAGGGTACAAGGCCGTCGCGGTAAATGTCTCGGACGTCGCGGCAATGGGGGGGAGCCCGCGGTTTGTAACTTCCTCCGGCGGCGCGCCGGACGCGGAGACGACCCTCCGCTGCATGCAGGGCGTCCTCGAAGCCTGCGAGGAGTTCGGCGTCTACCCGCTCGGGGGCGATACCACCGGGGCCGCCGCGCTCACGGTGGACGTCGCCATAATCGGCGAGCTGGAGGCAGAGCCTGTACTGCGTTCGGGTGCCCGGGAAGGGGACCTGCTGGCCGTGACTGGCGAACTCGGCGCTTCGGCGGCGGGGTTCCTGGCGCTGGAAAACGGCGGCCGCACACCGGAGCGGCTCGTCAAAAAACACCTGCGCCCGGAGCCGCGGGTCGGGGTTGGGCAGGTGGCGGCCCGGCTCGGGGTCCACGCCATGATCGACGTTTCAGACGGTCTCGCCTCCGACGTCCGCCACATCTGCGAAAAGAGCGGCGTCGGCTGCCGGATAGACTTAGACCGCCTGCCGGTAGCCGAGGACGCCCGCGAGTTTATCCACTCTCAGGACCGCGACCCGAAATTCCTCGCGGCGACCGGCGGAGAGGACTACGAGCTACTCATCGCAGCCCCGGAGAGGGTCTTAAACGACCTGGCGAGTGAGAGCGAAGTGCCGGTGACCGTTGTTGGGGAGACTACCGGCGGGGAGGTTGTTTTCCGCCGGGCCGGAGAGATCGTCGGGGACCTCTCCGGCTGGAGCCACTTCTCCGGCTCCTCCGAGTAGTATCGGACTCTAGCTTCTAGCTGGTTTCCGGTACTACCAGCGGCAGGCTCATCAGGAAGTTTATAAAGCTTTTACGGCTCAGGTGGTACGTGGTGGCGTCTTCGAGGTCCGGTATGGGCGGAGGGTCCAGGATCACCTCTCTCGCGTCCCCGGCGTAGCCCATGAGCAAGGAGATCAACTCCCCCGCCGTGGCTTCCCGGACCTGCCAGGCGGACCTAAACATCCCCAGGTTTAGAAATTCTCCCGCCGACTCCGGGCTAGCGAATACCGGTAACGCCTTTGCGCCGGAGGGGGAAATGATGGTCAGCACTTCCAGCCGGTTGTGCTCGTAACACGCGGCTATGTAGCGGATATACGTCGAACGCCCGCAAAGCTCTTCCGCCGGTACGGCGTCCGTTTTGGGCTCTCTAGTGTCGGTCATAACGGTCTACTCCAGCCACTCTTTGCGTCGGGGTACAGTGTAGCGTCTCCGTCGAGCCACGCCGCGTGGTCTTCGTACCAGGACTCGGGTTCGAGATGCATTAGTTTCCGGACGCTCTCCTCGTGGTCGGTGCCGCACCGGCAGCGGAAACATGCGGCGTCGGCGTAGAGCATCCGCTCTCCGCAATCGCATTCCAGAACCAAAATGTACGGCTTCAAGGTATAAACCTTGCCACCCGGTATTCTGCGAGCCGGATGACCCTCGGTAATCTGTTCCATTTTTTCTCCTTCCCTAACAGCAATTCTATACCCGGAATGGCTGGTTTAGACACTCTTTTAGAGGCAGCGGGACAAATTGTCTAAAACCTTTGCGGATTACAGCTAGGGATAGAGAGTCGGTTACACATGGGCTAAGATCAGGGGGTAACTAGAGTTGGAGGTTTGCGGTTGCGCCAGGGTAGCACGGACCACGGTAACGGTAGATGGGACGGGGAGTCATCTCCGGAGGAGGAGCGCTACCGCTTTCTGGCGGAGAACTCGACGGACCTGATCTCCCGCCACGCCCGCGACGGCGTGTTCCTGTACGCTTCCCCGGCTTCTTACCGGCTGCTCGGCTACGAACCGGAGGAACTCGTGGGGCGCTCTGCCTACGAGATGTTTCATCCGGAGGACGTAGAGCAGATCCTGAACATGCACGAGAGGATTCTGGAACTGCCCGAGGCTTACACGGCTACCTACCGCATCCGGCGTAAAGATGGCTCGTACACCTGGTTCGAGACCGCCAGCCGTACCATCCACGACCCTGAAACCGGCGAGGCGCGGGAGATACTCTCTTCATCCCGGGACATCTCCGACCGCAAAAAGGTCGAGGAGGAGCTGCGTCTCGGCGAGCGGCGCTACCGGTTTCTCTACGAGGACAACCCCTCCATGTACTTTACCGTGGACTTGGACGGCACCGTACTCTCCGTAAACCGCTTTGGTGCCGGCCAGCTCGGTTACTCAAGAGAAGAGTTGCGGGGACGGCCGGTGTTTGACATCTTCCACCCCGAAGACCGGGAGTGCATCCGCCAACGCCTTACGGAATACTCGCATAGCGCCCGGCAGGGCGTCGCCCGCTGGGAGGCGCGTAAGGTCCGCAAAGACGGCGGGATGATGTGGGTCGAGGAGACGGCCCGCACCGTCCAGGGCATCGACGGCGATACGGTGATACTCATAGTCTGTGATGACATTACAGAGCGTAAGCAGACCCAGGAAGCCCTTTTGGAGATCCGGGGCGCCGAGCGGCGGCGCATCGCCCGCGACCTGCACGACACGGTACTCCAGGACCTGGTAAGCGCCTTGCAGATGATGCAGGCTACCCGCCTGGAAGGCGTCTCCGGGGGTAACGATAACGATGTACCTGGAGGGCTGGACGAGGAGATATCCGCCCTCCGGCGGGCGGTGGAGGGGTTGCGCGGCGCGATCTACAACCTCAGGCTCGAAAAGGAACAGTCGTTCGTGCGGGCGGTCGAGTCGCTTGTGGAGCTTAACCGCCAGCGGACCCCGGAGCGAGATATAGACCTCCTGGTAGACGCAGATTTCCCGGAGGATCTTCCCCCGGCGACCAGCGAAGAGTTGCTGCGTATAGTCCGGGAAGCGCTCGTCAATACCCGCCGGCACTCCGGGGCCCGGCAAGTTACGGTCTCCCTAGACCTGGAGGACGGCCGGGCGCGGGTGCGGGTATCCGACGACGGACGGGGGTTTAAAGACGGGGCCGCTGAAGGCGTGGGCCTCGCTGGTATGCGGGAGCGGGCGGCGGCACTCGGCGGCGAACTCCGTGTCCTGAGCAGTCCCGGTCAGGGGACTGAGGTTACGGTCGAGGTTCCGGCGGAGGACCAGTCACCCAAACCCGGTTAGTAGGAGTCCAGGTCGTCGAGGTCCACGAGGCCCCGGCGGATCGCGTAGAGCACGGCCTGAGTCCGGTCGTAGATGTGGAGCTTTTTATAGATGTTCGAGGCGTGGTTGCGGACCGTCTTCTCTGAAATGCCTAGAGAGCGCGCTATCTGCTTGTTACTCAAGCCTTGCGCCAGGGCTTTTATAACCTCAAGTTCGCGCTCGGTAAGATTTGGAGCCAACTCCGCTTCGCCGTTCATGCCCTCGAAGGTTGAGAGCATCTTGCGGGCGATGTCCGGTGACATTATGGTATCTCCGGAGTAGACGGTACGGATCGCCTGCGTCAGGTCCTCGGGGGTACAGTCCTTGAGCAGATACCCTCTAGCCCCGGCTTTTATGCCCCGGTAAACGTGCTCGTCGTCAGCGTGGACCGTCAGGATAAGGATGGCGACGCTCGGGTCGAGGTCCTTTAGCTTGCGGGTCGCGGAGACGCCGTCCATCACCGGCATCGAGATGTCCATGAGGACCACGTCCGGCTCACGTTCCCGGTAGAGTGCTAGCGCCGCCTCGCCGTCATGAGCTTCTCCGACCGGCTCCATATCCGGCTGGACGCCGATAATGCGTCCGAGCCCGCTGGCGAACAGCGGCTGATCGTCCACGATGGCGACCCGGATCCTGTCTTCAAAAGCACTGTCTTCTGAGCCTGATTCCCGCTGTTCCACCCGGCTTTCCACCATTTCTACTCCTATATCTTTCCTGCTCTAAAAATCCCGCATGGGCAGACCCATAGGTAGCCCGGCGTCCTGGGAGGGGAAAACAGAAGGACGCCGACCCACCGATACTATATTACCTGCTATGCCTGTGCCGATCACCCGGTTTACGGAAGAGATAATCGGGACTTTTGACCTATATCCAGGACGTTGGTGTCCTCCGTCGGCCACCCGGGTACAAACCTACCAGGTTTAGAGAGAGCGCGCTATCCGAGAAGAAAGGCTGGAGAATGTCGTACGATAAGCTCAAGGAGTTGCCGAAGGGTGTAAGAAACAACCTCCCCAAACACGCCCAGGAGATCTACAAGGAAGCCTTCAACTCCGCTGAAGAGCAGTACAACGAAGAAAGCCGCGCCCACCGGGTCGCCTGGAGCGCCGTCGAGCAGAAGTACGAAAAGAATGAAAACGGCAACTGGGTCCAGAAGAGCGGCTGACCCGCTAGCGAGAAGACATGATTATATCGGCCACGTGCCTTCTGCCCAAAATCTCTTCTCCGTTTACGCGGATAGCTGCCCGGTATAGTGCACTGGAGTTAATGTCTGCACGCCTTTTACCAAGGCCAAGAACGAAGGCCGGGACGTCCCGGCCTCCATTGAAACTGGATTATTAGGCTAAACTTGTTTGTCTGGTCCTGACTGGGGCTAGCTCAAGTTATTGCGGCGAACGCGAACCGCCAGGATCATTCCTCCCGCTATAAGCGCGACCCCCAACAAGACGGCCGGGACCAGGATGCCGCCGGTGTCCGGGAGCATGCCGCTTATGCCTTTGACGATCCCGGCGTCACCGGCGATGCTACCACCGCCGCCGCTGCCAGCGCTATCACCGGAGATAGTACCGGAACTCGTAGTACCGCCAGTCGAACCACCGGATGCATCCACCGCGTTGGAGTACTGGCTAGCATCGGCACTGCTGCTATCAGCGGCGCCGCCCGCGCCGCCGCCCATGGTGCCAGCCGCAACGTCGGTGGTGGACCCGCCCGTGGTGGATGCCGGAGCGGAATACCGGGTCTTTACACTTTTGTGGAAAGTATAGGAGGCGTCTATCGCGAGACCCTCTTTCGCCACGGCCGTGCCGCTCGAAACGGCCTCCGTGGAGTCGGTAGCCGCGTCGTAGCGGTAGATGGTGTAGCTGATGTGGCTGCCGGCCGGAGCCGAGAAGGGCAGGGTATTGACCGCCCCGCCGCCCTGGCAGAACTCACCGGCGGACGGAGAAGAGTAGGCCGTCTGGCAGATGGTCGCCTCCGAGTCCGCGTTGATACCTGTCTGGAAAACGTAGAAGGTCTGTCCCTCGGGTACGTGTCCGTTCAGGGTGAGCCGGGAAGAGCCCTGGACCGGGGCGCTCTGGCCCGTCGCCGGGGTTCCGGCGCTGGTGTTACCGCTCGTTGGGAAAGTCACGCTGGCGGACAGGGTGTCTCCGTTCTTCGGTGAGACCACGCCGAAGTTCTTGATCTCCTTCGACAGCTCGCCGGGGCGGAGCAGGTTCCCCTGGCCCGGCGCCGTCCTCGTGCCCTGTACGATCGAGAACGGTGCCCCCTCGGGAAAAGCCTGAGTGTTGTAGGTGTAGCTGCCGGTGTAAACCCCGTCGCCGTCGGGATCGGTTAGCTGCACCGCGATGCCCTGCACGGTTTGGGCGAAAAACGTCGCGTCTGCCGGAGGGGTTCCGTTCGTGGTGAGCGCGAAGTTCACCGTCGTCGTGCCCGCCTCGCCCGGCGATACTCCATACTGCCCGCCTTGGGATGGTGCCTGGCTCGTGGTCTCCTGGGCGAATGCCGGGGATGCCGCCAGCACTACCGCCGCTAGCACCGCGAGTAAGGCCGCCGCCAGCGCCGTAGTCAGCTTTCCTCTCTTCCAGGACTCCCCGAATGTCTTATTCACTACGCCCACTTTCTTTACCTCCCTCTACCGCCTGGGCCTCACAGGGTTAGCTCCCGTGAGACCGTCTTACGTAACGAGTGGAAGTATGCTCCGGGCAGGTTTACGGAGGTATTGCGAAAAGGACAAAATCCGGCCACAGTAGGACCAAAGTTTTATAATTACTATGCAAAGATCTCCCGGAATGTTTCTGTCTCTCGCCTGTCGGATGTCACCGCGTACCCGAGCGGTACACGAGTAACGACCACCCGGCTTTCTCGTAACACCGTTAATAGGCGGGTATTTACATAGGTTTTGAGTGCCGTCGGGCCGCGGCCCGACGGAGCACCTCTCCAGAGCGGCGCGCGGAAGACAGCCCTCACCCGGGTGCTCCAAAAGCAAACTAGTTGGTCGCCCGGCTCGTCCTCGCGGGCGGTTCCCTGGTAGGCTCCAGCTTATGGCCGCTGTCCTCCCACTGCTCTCTCCTGAAAAAGTCCGGCGGGTCAGTTACGTCATCGCCCCGGTCCTCTTACCCGTCTCCGGCGTCTACTACGACGCGGAGGTTCTGCCAGACTGCATGCAGACTGTCGCCCAATTCTCGCCGGTAACCTGCGCCCTCACGGGGGCTGGGGCCGTGCTCCTCGACGGCGCGGGCGTGCCGGCCCTCTGGGGCGACATCTGGCGGCTCATTGTCATGGGCGCGGTCTTCGCGCCTCTCGGGTTCTGGACATCTCACCTCAGTGAGCGCTACGTTGAAAAATTTGGCAAGCTCGAAAGGAGCGGGTAGTCATGGTCTCCGAACACCGTCCGGAACGCCGCCTGTGCTCCGTCGTCTCGAAAGAGGCTGGCGAGGACCCCGCCGGCACAGCGACCTACTTTGAGCGCTACCTGCTCGTCGAGGTCGCCGCACCCTGGAAAGACGACGTATCCAGGTCCCGCCACTTCCCCGAAGGGCTGCAAGAATTGGTGTTTGCGGCCTGGAACCGGAAGCTCCTGGATCGGTTCCAGGCTATCATGCCGGACACGGAATATTCCCGCGAAGGTTACACAAGGTTCCTGTACTTCCGCAAACCGCCGGGTGCCTTCGCCTTCTACGAAAAGGACGACTTCCTCGTGCCCGACGACGAGTTACTGCCCGCCGTCAAAGCCCTGCTCGACGGGCCGGAAGCGTTCTCGCGTTTCGAGCGTTACCGGCAAGATACAGCGGGAATGCGGGACATACTGGTCTGCACCCACGGCAGCAACGACGTCTGTTGCGGGAAGTTTGGCTACCAGCTCTACGAAGATCTACGCTGGCGGTACGCGGGAGATGACCTCCGGGTGTGGCGGACGAGCCACCTCGGCGGCCACCGCTTCGCCCCGACGCTCGTGGACCTCCCCGGCGGCCACTCCTGGGGCCACCTCGAACCGTGGGCTGTCGAGAACCTCGTCCTCCGCAACGGTCCGGTCCGGGACCTCCAGCCGTTCTACCGGGGATGGTCGGGCTTCGAAAGCAGCTTCGAGCAGATCTCCGAGAAGGAAATACTGTGCCGTGAGGGCTGGGACTGGACGACATACAGAAAGTCCGGCCGGGTGCTAGGGATAAACGAAGCTGAGACCCGCGCCAGAATCCGCATCGAGTACGAGGGGCCCGGCGGCGACATTTTCGGGGCTTACGAGGCGACCGTCGAGACTGTTGGCAGCGTGATGACGCTGGTAGATTCCGGCACCAGTGAGTTGGAGTCGGCGAGACAGTACACGGTCAGTCGGCTGGAAAAGGTTCTTTAGGAACTGTTTTATGGTGCAACAATTCCCCTGTCTCGGAGTAGACTTCGAGTCGGACGTCGCTTTGGGCCCACGGTTGCCCGAGCAGCGTGTCGAACGAGAAGCCCTCTTCCGGCACGAATTTGCACCAGTATTCTTCCTGGTGGTTCCATCGGTAACTGAGAGCTTTGAGCTTACCCCTTACCTTATATGCGTTGGACGCCCTGATCTCCAGGCGACCGCCGCCCAGTGGCGGAGCGGGTGACAGGTCCTCCCATGAAAGCTCGGTGAGCCGAACGCGGCGTTGGAGGTCGCTGAGGTAGGGGCTTTGCGAAGGCGTCTCGGTCAGTATCGCTAGCGAGTGCTCGGCTCTCGTAACCGCGACGTAGAAGAGCCGCCGTTCTTCGTCTTCGATCTTGGGGATGCTATCGCCAAAGGCGCGGAGGAATACCCAGTTCGAGTGGATCAGCGGGTAGCTCTGTTGAACAGCGTCCAGCACGACGACCGCCGGGTGCTCAAGACCCTTGTATTTATGCGTGGTCGAGATCTCAACGCGTCCCCGGTCTTCTTCCGGAAGGTGGGCACGGATGTGTTCTAGGAAACGGGCGAGCCTGTCCGGCGTCCGGCTTGCGGATTCACCGTAGCTGACGTACCAGGGTGCAGCGTTCCGCCGGGACAGCATGACGACGTCCATCCCGCGATCCAGGAAGTACTTGATCAACCGGAGTAAAGCGGGCGTGCGCCAATCATCATCGTGCACCGCTTGTTCCGAAACCGATGGCCTGAAATCTTCAAGCTTGCACAGTAGCGCCGACCCGGCGTCGCTTCGTATAGGTCTGGCTGCCGGGCCGCGCCCGGACATCACAGCATTACCGACATCGACCACCGATCTGGAAGATCTGTAGTTGGTACGGATGTGCCGCCGCGAGGTGTCCTCGAAGTACGCCGTAAAGTCGTCAAAGAACCGGAGGTCGGAACCGGCGAAGCCGTTGATCGCCTGCCAGTCGTCGCCGACGCAGAAAAACTGCGTGCCGGGGTTGACCGACCGCACGGCATCCACAAGTCCACGGAACATGTGCGAGAAGTCTTGAAACTCGTCAATCATTATAAATTTCAGTCGGGCAATATCACCGCGCTCCCGGCCTTTATCTCGTACAAAGTGAGTCTGACCTACGCGGACCTGGGATGCGGCGCGCCACATAAGCCCGTCAAAGTCTTCCTGCCCGTTTTCGGCGAGGCGTTGCAGATAACCCCGGTAGATTGAAACACCGACATCCAGGAACTGCGCTTCGGCGGTCGAATAAGGAGTGTGACCCGCCACCATTGATTTAAAACCTTCAGGGGTAATGTCGCGCTTTCTGCACCGGCTAACAAAGTTTCTCATTGCCATTGCAAAGCGACCCACCGCTCGCTTCTCGATGAGCTCCCAGATCTCCTCCTCGGACCGGCGTCGGTGCGAGACGCCAGCTTCTTCGAGCTTATCTAAAAGAGACTGGGTGAACCAGTCTTTACCGTATCTCGCCAGGCCCTTTGGCGATAACTCGACGAACGTCCACCCGTCGCGCCCGGCCCAAAAATTCCGTTTATCCTGCGAAATCTGGTCGTAGTCAGAATCTCCTTCGAGGCCGAAGTACTCGACGATCACGCCACCTCCTCGCCCTGTGGAGATCGTGAAGTCTGGCCGGTAGTTGGTACCATTCCAGCGGAAGTTACGCTCGTACTTGTACTCGATGCCGTGCTCAAAGAGCGCGTCGGCGATAACCTTTTCTCCGTAAGATTTCACGTAATCGCCTTTGAGGCTCTCGCGAGGGAGCGCCCGGTAGTGAGCAAGGGAATCTTTCATGTTCATCCGGGAGCGACCATTCACGATGTCTTTCCAGTCTTCACGGAAGTGGGCGAGCATGAGATCCCGAATACGCTCCTTGTATTTCCCGGACTTGACATGTTCGTCGATGACTTTCTGGATTTCACGGCTGAGGAGAGGTTGGTTGGCATCCTCGTTATCGAATATCAGGTTCTCTTCAGGATGAACAAGGGCGTACGCAAGCGCATGGAAGGTCATCACGTGCGGCAAACTTTCGCCGAGCGTCTCGGCAAGGCGATTTTTCATCTCCTCCGCCGCCTTTGTATTAAAGGCTAGCAGAAGGATTTCGCCCGGCGACACTCTACAGTGCTTCTGCAAGAAGATCGCCCGCGCGACGAGTGTTTTCGTCTTCCCGCTGCCCGCCCTCGCGAACACTTGAACGTCGCCTGTGGTAGAGGCTACCGCGGCGGCCTGTTCGAGATCGAGCGGCTGCTGTAGCTTACGAACGGACCAACTCTGTACAAAATCTGCCTTGAGCTTGCCGTATGCCTTGTGACCAAGCCGTTTTTTATGAGGGTCCGTGGCGAGAACCTCGTCAGCAGACAGGAAGTCTGACTCGAACCCATCCTCTAGCCTGGCGATCAGCTCTCTCCTGCCCCGACCGGTCCAGCGGGCGACTACTCTGTCGATGAGTGTCGGTGCTGTGTGCCCCAACGGATCATCTCCCTTCGTACTGACTCACCCGACGAGAGCCGCGTAGCCGTCTCGTAGAAGCGGGCAGTACTCGCACTCGAACAACCTACCCCAACCCACGGAGCTAAGCCTTCTGCAATCCTAACTTCCAGGGCGTCTAGTGTATAGTCGCGAGAAGTAAGGAAGTAGCAAAAACCTCATGCCGATACCAAGTTCTGACAAGGCCACTACACCTCTCCCGAGTGCCGGCGAAAGCAGGCCTACAAATCCTCGTAGACCTCCGCGAGGGAGAGGTTGGTCTCCGGGCAGGGTATCGGTATCGTACCTTCGCCGGTGAGTTCGGCCTGCCACCAGAGCCCTTCAGCGTCGCGCCAGTGACGCTCGACTTTCCTAGCGTCCTGCTCGACTATCAGGTACGCCTGGAGGCCGGAGAGCCGCTTGTAGGCCAGCAGCTTCTCGCGCCGGTCTATGGCGCTAGTACTCGGGGAGGCCACTTCCACGATGAGATAGGGATCTTCCTCGAACAGCGGGTCGTCGTCCTCGTCTTCCGGTCCGCAGGCCACCATTACGTCCGGGTAGTAGAAGGCGTCTTCCGCGGCTCGCACCTTTACGGCACTGACGTAGATGCGACAAAGACCTCCCCGGGCAGCGAGCAGGAGACGCGCTGCTATGTTCAGGGAGATCCGGTTGTGGCGCTTGGTGGTCCCGGCCCGCGCGTAGACCATCCCGCCCACGTACTCGTGGCGGACCGTGACGCTTTCTTCGAGCTCCAGGTACTCCTCTACGCTGAGCGGTCGGTGCGGGACAGCGGATCCTTGCATGAAGTTAGTATATCTTAGCGGAGACCGGCGGCGGCTAGCTGCTGCGCCACGGGTTCTAGCTGCTCTTGGTGGGTAATGTCGCGGGCGTCCTGCTGGACCTGGATCACACGCCAGCCCGCAAAGCGGCTTTTTATCTCCGAAAGATACTCGGACTGCTGACGGAGGCGCTCACGCATAAAGTCTCCCTCGACTATCTCCGGCAGCACCCGGTTTACCACGAGGGCCCCGACATTGACGCCGTTCGTGGTCAAGGTTTCGAGGGCGCGTCCCGTCTCTTCTATGGGGAGGCGCTCGGGAATGAGTACCAAATAGAACGTCGTATCGTCCACGAGCCGGTGGCGGGCGTGGTGGAAGCGCCTCGTGCGCTCCCGCAGCCGCTCCAGGATAGGGTCGCCGCCCGGACGGTCCTCGCCGGCCATGTTCTTTAGCATCCGCTCCATGCCGGCGACCTTCTCCCGCTGGCGGACTACACCCTCGGCCCAGGTCGATAGGAGAGCCGGTAGCGTCAATAGGCGGAGCGTGTGTCCGGTTGGGGCGGTGTCGAATACGATGCGGTCGTACTCCTCGGGGCACAGGGAAATTAGCTCCACAAACCGGTCGAAGAGCGCCGACTCCTCGGTACCGGGGCTGGACTTCGCGAGGTCGAGGTGCTGTTCTACCGTCGGCAGCACTTCGGCACTAACCGACTCCCGGGCGTCGACCTTGATCCTCTCTACATAAGCCGCCGCATCCGCCGCCGCGTCTATCTCGACAGCCCAGAGCTTTCCCTCAACCTGCTCCGGCTCTCCCGACAACCGGACGCCCAGGATGTCCGCCGTGGAATGTGCCGGGTCTGTCGAGACCAGGAGCGTCTTCTCGCCGCGCGAAGCCAACAGCGTCGCGAAAGCCGCCGCGAGCGTCGTCTTACCGACCCCACCCTTGCCGCCGAAAAATACCAGCCGTCTCAAGATAGCCTCGTGCTACAGCCCAGACTTAGCAGCAGAAGCCGGCTTCCGGGAACGTCTGTATACCCATCCGGCGGTGCCACTGGTGGAACGACTCGACGAACTCCGGGTACAACTCCAGGGCGTAGTAACTCGTCGGGTTCGGCACACCGAGGGCTTCGAGGAATAAGAGCGCCATAAAAGCGTCTTCCTGGCGGGTGGCTTCTTTCTGGAGGCCCGAGCGCCACTTGCTGACCAGAAACTCCTCGTTCAGTTCGTTGAGCCTGTTGTACAGGTCCCTGAGGCCGGGCGACACTCTAGGAGACCCCCGCCGGTTCCATCTCGGAAAGTTCGGAGCGGACCGCGGATACGGCTTCTCCGGCGGACGGCACGTGGCCGGAGAAGAGCACCTTGCCGTCGAATATTACGGCGTTGTAGGAGACGCCGCGGTTTATCTGTTTGAAAGTCTCGCGCACCGAGAGGCCACGCTTGCGGGCGTCGCGGAGCACGGAGGGTATTAGCCAGATCATGTTCCGCGGGTCTACGACGTTCATCTCGACGTCTTCATCGAAGAGGTCCTCGCGGAGCGCCCGGTAGACCTCGCCCATCGACTCCATCTCGACGCGGTTGTGCCGGAAGGTCTCCGGGTCGCCAAGCTCGGTGTTCTCGCCGCCGAGCCTGCCGCAGCACCCGGAGGCGCTCGTCTGGGAGTCCCACTCGCGGACCAGGATGATCCTGTGCCTCATCCGACTTCTCCTCTAGTTGCTAGCTCTCTCACTGCGGGCTCGTTCCCCGCTGTGCCCGGTCCCGCTGGCCGCGCGCCCGGTTAAAGGCTGCTATGGCTTCTATTATTAGCCAGACGGCCAGGATAAATATTATCGTGTCTACGACGAGGAGCAGCCACGCGCCCTCGTTAAAAAATTCCACGAGTTGGATACCCAGTGCGTAGGTGGTCATCGCCAGGAGGAAGACGAGCGGTACGATTTGGGCTATCGGGTTGCGGTTGCGGGTAAAGACCCAGACCGCGACCACGGTCAGCGCGAGTCCGGCGGTGAGCTGGTTAGTGGTCCCAAAGAGCCGCCACAGGTAGCCGAAGACGAAACCGGACTCGCCTCCCTGTCCGCCACCGGGATACAGCGCGAGACCCAAAGGTACCAGAACGCCGATGGTGGTCGTCAGCGTAACGTTGCGGGTCAGGGGCCGGACGCGGATGATCTCCCCGATCTCCTGGATTATGTACCTCTGAAGCCGGATGCCGGTGTCCATCGTCGTCCCGGCGAACGTGATGACCACGACCGCGGCGAAGATGACGCCGAGCGTCTCCGGGATGCCGAGGTTACTGGCAAAGCTCCCCACACCCTGAGTAAAGTTGCCGACCGCGCCGTCCGAAGCGGTAGCGAAATCCGGGTAGTTCTGCTGCCAACCGGTGGCCCCGAGACCTGCCGTGACCGCCAGCAGCGACCCGAGCGCCAGCGAGCCCTCGCCCAGAGCGCCCATGTAGCCGACGTACCGGGCGTCCTCCTCGTTATCTAACTGCTTGGAGGAGGTACCGGAAGCTACCAGGGTGTGGAAGCCGGAGATCGCACCGCAGGCGATGGTCACGAACAGAAACGGGAAGATGCTCGGCGAGCCCGCCGGGACGTTCGAGTTGATAGCCGGGGCGGCGATGGTGTCAAAGCCGACCGCTATGCCGAGGAAGATCACGCCGAGCGCCACAAAGAGCTGGAAGGAGTTGATGTAGTCCCGCGGCTGCAAGAGGAGCCACACCGGCAGCCGCGAGGCGAACCACGTGTAGGCGAAGATCAGGATTATCCACATCGTCCGGGGCTCCAGCCCGAAGATGCCCGCCAGACCGTCGACCTGTATCGGCAACGCCTGTCCGATGGGAATCAGTATGTAAAGGAGCGCCACGGCTCCGAGCGCCGGGATCAGGATCGGGCCTCGTCCCCGGTAGGCGAACTGCCCGATAACCATGGCTATCGGGATGATCGCCACCGCCGGGATCACCGCGCCAGGGTTCGCTACAAAGAGGATAGCCATGACCACCCCGAACACCGCGTTCACCAGCGTAAGCAGGAAGAACAGGATGATCAGAAACAGACTGCGGGCGCGGTTGCTAATAACGCCCGAAGAAAGCGTCCCGATATTCTGTCCCCGGTTCCGGACCGAGACGACCAGCGACCCGAAGTCGTGGACACCGGCGGCAAAGATGGTGCCGAGCGTGATCCAGATCAGCGCCGGCAACCAGCCCCAGAACGCGGCGATAGCCGGCCCCACGATGGGAGCCGCCCCCGCAACACTCGTGAAGTGGTGCCCGAATAGCACGTGTTTGTTCGTCGGGACGAAATCCACCCCGTCCTCGAACTCGTGCGCCGGGGTCGCGTAGGACTTGTCCAGAACGTAGATCTTCTCCGCCAAATACCTCGAATAGAACCGGTATGCAAAAAAGAAAGCGACCAGTACCACCACGACCACGGCTATAGCCGGCATATCCCGTTCCTCCTCGCTTCCGAACGCCCGCGCGTTACCTTTTCCCCGGTCTTCGGTCGTAAACCCTAGACCCGATGGCCCACTATACGGTCCGGGAGTTACTATTACAACCCGATGGATAACCCGGACGACAGACTCGACCCGCAGGCCCTCGCAACCACGGCTGAGACGGCCGCCGTAGCCGAGCTCGCCTACACCGACGCGGACGGCAAACCCCGTATAGAGCCTCTCATCCCGCTACCCCTCGACGGTGCCCCGGCCTTCGCGCTGCCCTACGCCCGCGAGGAGTTAGCCCGCGACCTGGAACGTTCACCGCAGGTAGCCCTGACCTTCTCCGACTCCCGCAGGGCCTACGTCGGCTGGACCCCACTGGCCGTAAAGGGCCGGGTAGAAGTAACCCCGGACCATGAGGGAGACCTGTTCGCGGATAAGCTCTTATACTGGGAGCTTCGGAAGTTCCCGCCCGCGCGAGGGATCATCGGCAGCCTGCTGCTCCGCCGCGACAACTGGTGGTACATGCCGCGCCTCATCGTCCGCTTCACGCCGACGGAAGCCCCCCGACCCGCCGCCCGCCGTACCGGCGACGAGCACGGCGTTCTGGCCTATGGGAATGGCGCAAGCTTATTCTCTACCACCGTCCGGGTGGATGACTGGGACACGGACAAAGTAGCTCTCCGGACATACTTACCGGAAGCTGTACTACCGGAGGGAATTCCAGCGGCGCTCCTCTACCACGACTTCTCGGTGCCTGACAGAGAGTTACACGTCTCACTCCTCCTGACCGGACGTCTGGAAAACAGCTGGCTTTCCGTGGATAGCCGCACCGGTTCGCGCGAACTCGGCAAGCTACCCGGTCTTATAACCCGCTGGCGGGCGCAAAAGGACCTGGAGAAACGCTGCAAGGCCGGCCTCAAGCGCCGGGGCGTAAACTGAGAGAGCTAGGTTCTGAAAGACAGGAGGCGCGGGGCCAAAAGGCAGACGCCTGCGGCCATGACGGCGCAGATGATCGTCGGGTAGATAAAGACCTCGACCGGCGCGGTGCGGGTGGCAAGGCCGAACACTTCCTTTAGGGCGTCGTTCATGTAGGCGAAGGGGACGAAGCCGCGCAGGGTGGCGAGGATACCTTCCGGGTGCTGGTTGCGGAAAAATCCGGACAGGTAGATCAGGGGGAATAGAATAGCCGTCGCGTACAACAGCACGTCCGCCGGAGAAGTGGTGAAGTTCGCGATAAATATACCGATACAGTTCGCCGCGACCAGCGTCATCAACACACCAAACGCCGCGGCCAGCATCACCAGTGGCGGAGCCGGGTGTAGCAGGAACACGATCACCAGCGGTGGCAAGAGTTGCAGAAAGTCCAGAAGGGCGTTGACCGCCAGCACCTCGAAGACTATCTTCTGTGGCCGGAGCGGGGTGAGGGCCAGACGCATCAGAATGCCGTCATTAAGGTCGCTGGTCAGCGTCTCTCCAGCCCCGAAAGTCCCGGACATAATTGCCACGATCCCGATAACCGCCGCGGCGTACTGGGCCGGGATATCGGTCACGGCCACCGGGACTATGAGGGCGAGAGGGTAGATCATCTTTATGATCAACGCGAATTTCTTGGAGAAGAACGCGACCACGTCCTTTTTCCAGTAAGCGTCCGGCGGGTTGAGCCTCAGCATAGTTCAGTTCCTCGCATCGGCGAGCGCCTCTCCGGTAAGTTTTACGAATACGTCTTCGAGGTTCGGGCGGCGCACCAGGAGGTCCGTAATGTCCCCGCCCGCGGCCACGATGCCCGCTACCACGTCGGCCACGATGTTCGGTTGGTCCTTGCAGTGGATCACCAGGTCCCGCCCCTCAGTCGTTACCTGCTGGACGCCCGAAACATCTCTTATGGGCTCGTACCCGACCGGATTCCGGAGCGTCGCCACGATCCGCTTTACGCCGACGACGGTCGCGGTAAGCTCCTCTGGCGTCCCTTCTGAAAGGATGCGGCCTTTGTAGAGAAATCCGACCCGGTCGCACAACGACTCGACCTCATCTACCTGGTTGCTGGCGAGCAGGACGGCGACGCCCTCGGAGGAAAGCTCCCGCAGCTTGCGCTGAAAGGCTAGCTGGGAGGTATAGTCGAGGCCGAGCGAGGGTTCGTCGAGGATCAGAAACTCCGGGCTGTGGGCCATCGCCTCTATGAGGGCGAGTTTCTTGCCCATCCCGTAAGAGTAGTTCTTTACGCGCTCGTCCCGGTACTCCGAGAGCCCGAAGTACTCGAAGAGTTCCATCAAAGCCTGCTCGGCTTTTTTCCGCGGCATACCGTAGGAGCTTGCGAACAGGAAAGCGTTCGCCCAGCCGGAGAGGTCGCCGTAGTGGGTCGGCCGGTCTACCATGAGCCCAGTCTTTGCCCGGACTTTACGCGTCTCGGCGAGCCCGTCGTTCCCACCGACCCTGAAACCGCCGCCGTCCGGTTGCATCGCGGTGGAGAGTACACGTAACAGCGTGCTCTTGCCGGAGCCGTTGGGTCCCATGAGGCCGTAGACCTCGCCGGGACGGACCGTCAGCCCGATCCCCTCGATGCCCCGCCCGCTACTCTTGTACAGCCGGCTTACATCCCGTACTTCAAGCATTGCGTGACTTTCCATGACGTTATTCTAGCGCCGGAGAGTAGCGGCGTTGTTAGCCGCATTACCTGGCGGGTTCCGCAGAAAGCTGCGGTAGAATAGATGTAGATCCAAAAGTCTGAAAAGGAGCCTCTCGATGGCGGAAAAAACGGAGATCACTTGGGACCCGGAGGCCGACCGCCGGATAAAGCGCAGCCCGTTTCTGATGCGCAAGTTTATCCGCAAACGCATCGAGGAGCGGGTCGCGTCCAGGGGCCGCGATCACGTTACCGAGGCCGACGTGGACGAGAGCGCCGGCATGTACCGGCAGTACCGCTTTAAATAGAGCGGTGTGGATCAGACGCTCTAGCGGCTAAAGGTTTGTGCCCGGCCGGACGATAATATTTCGTGGGCTTTGTCCGGCGCTACTACAGCAGCTTCTTTATTATGATGGCGGCTGTCGCCGCTTATACGATGATCTTCGCGCTGCTTTACGGCTCGTTGGGGAGCGAGGTGGCCGCCCTGTCCATGCTACCGGTGGTGGCTATCGGCTGGTTATGTGGGGCGAAAGCCGGTTTCGCGGCGGGGGTCATGATCAGCGTCCCGCTAAACCTCCTCTTGCTGAACACGGTCGGGGGCGTCGGCACTGAAGAGCTACTGGAGACACTGGCCGCCGGGGGCGGCGTTCCGGGAGCTTTTGTCGTGGTCGCGGCCGGGGTCCTGGTCGGTCGGCTGCGGGATCTGAACGAGAAAATCCTGACTCAGGCGAAACTACTGGAGCACCGGGCTTCTCACGACGACCTGACCGGGTTGCCCAACCGGGTGCTGTTTACCGAACGCCTGGACCTTGCCTTAAAGGAGCTGAGGAGCGGCCGGTCCGAGGACGCGGTCGCGGTCCTGTTCCTGGACCTCGACGGCTTTAAAAAGGTAAACGACACTTTCGGGCATGATATTGGGGACCAACTGCTGGTCGAGGTCTCCCGGCGCCTGACTTCGGGTCTGAGACCGGAAGATATGGCCGCCCGTCTGAGCGGAGACGAGTTTGCCATACTGCTGAAGGTCCTGGACTTAAAGACCGCCGTCCGGACCGCCGATAGGATAGTAGAGGATCTCCGGGAGCCGTTTGCCGTCCGGGGTTCGAAAGCTCGGGTAACGGCGAGCGTCGGGGTCGCTTTCAGCGGTTCCGGGGAGGATCGGGGCGGAGACCTGCTGCGCGACGCCGACCGCGCCATGTACGCTTGTAAAGACAGTGGCCGGGACCGCTACCAGGTCTCCGGCTTGTAGGTTTCAGCGGCGGCTAGGGTTGCGCGAGCGGTGTCCGGGGCACTATTGTAGGGAGATCACGGGTCCACCAGAGGAGTGCGGATGAGCGAGCAGACGAGCGAGCAGCAGCAGAGCATGGAGGAAAGCCCGCTGCGGACGGAGCGCGGGTACACCAGCGTAAACAAGAGCATCGTCTCCCAGATAGCGGACCGGGCGGCCCGCGGGGTACGGGGCATCTACCTCGAAGGCCGTAACCAGCAGTCTACCGGGGGAGGAAGCAGGGGCTCTCGGGGTCCTTCGCGGGGCATCTCCGTCGAGGTCGGCATGGTCGAGACGAGCGTAGACGTGGTCATGGGCATGGACTACGGCTGGAACATCGGCGAGGTAACCGAGCGGCTGCGAGAAAACCTGACCGAGCGGATCGAGACCCTGACCGGCCTCAGCGTACGGGAGATCAACATAACCATCAGCGACGTTGTCCTGCCCGATAAAGACCGCTTGCAGTCGGGGACCGCCGGGGACGGAGACGACCGGGAAGACGATCGTCCGGACGTGCACCGCCTGGAGAACCTGCGGAACGACGAGTATGAGACCGATAGGGACTACAGCCGCGAATACGATCGCGACGAAGAAGCCGGGGAGTTGCGAGATCAGCGGCTGGAGAGTGAGCGGGACGAAGAGGACGAGGAGTTGCGCGACCTGCGGGCCAGGATCGAACGCGGCGAGGAGACCGAAGACGAGCGGGTGCGGCGGGCGCGGACCGAGTCGCTCGACCGCGACGACGACGAAGAGGAGGTCCGGGTCGAAGGCCGGGACCTCGATGAAGGAGAAACCGCGGAGATCGATCCTCGCGATGACGACGACGACATAGACCGGGGTACCGGAGAACGCCGGGGCCGCGAGTAGCGGTAGGCCCGCCGCGTGGCCGGAGACCTTCTCGAACCAGACCTCGCGCTGGTCTTCTGCGGCTACAACCCCTCGCTCTCCTCGGGGCAAACCGGCTACCACTACGCCCACCCCGGTAACCGCTTCTGGCGCGTCCTCTCCGCCGCCGGCATCACGGAGCGTTTGTACGAGCCCGCAGAAGACCGCACGCTACTAGAGGCCGGCATCGGGTTTACGAACCTCTGCTCCCGCCCGACGCGCCGGGCCGACGAGCTAACCCGCGAAGAGGTCCGGGAAGGCGCTGACGACCTCCGCGAAAAGCTCTCTTACTACCGGCCGGAGGTCGTCGCCTACACCGGCATCGGGGTCTACAAGCTCTTCCGGGCGACCTCAAAGGTCTCCTGGGGCCTGCAAGAAAAGCCGGCTGTCGAGGGGGTGACCGACGTCGTCGTGCCCTCGCCCTCCGGCCTGAACCGGATGCGCTTCGAAGAGCTAGTCGAGCACTACCGTCCGCTGGTTCCCCTGCTACACGAAGCGCGTCGCGGAGCGCGCCGCGAGGCGTAAGCTTGACAACCATCCCGAATAAGTAAACAATCTTTTTAAAGAAGAGTAATATCCAGGCTAGGGGGATGGGTTGACGGATGTAGCTTTGCTGGAAGGTGTCGCCTCGGAGATGGTGGAGACCTCCCGGCTGGAGACGCACGTCCTTTCCGCGGGGCCGGAGGACGGTGTGCCGGTAGTGTTCGTCCACGGGAATGCTTCGTCGGGGCGCTTTTTCGAGGAGACGCTCGCTGCCCTGCCGCCGCGATACCGGGGTATCGCCCCTGATCTGCGGGGTTTCGGTGGCTCCGGGACAAAGCCGCTCGACGCCACGCGGGGCCTCGGGGACTTCTCCGAAGATCTGCGGGCGCTGGTCGAGGCTTTGGGGCTCGGGGACCGGCCGGTCCATCTCGTAGGATGGTCTATCGGCGGCACGGTCGTCGTGCGGTACGCGATGGACCACCCGGACGCGGTAGCCTCGCTCACGCTCGTGTGCCCGATGTCGCCATATGGTTTCGGCGGTACAAAAGATGCCGGAGGTACACCCTGCTGGCCGGACTACGCGGGTTCGGGCGGCGGGACGGTGAACCCGGAGTTTACGCGGCGTATAGCGGAGGGCGACCGGTCCGAGGAGGATGCCAACTCGCCGCGCAACGTGATGAACGCGTTCTACTTCAAGCCGCCGTTCCGGGCGGCCGGGGAGCGCGAGGAAGTCTACCTCTCGTCGGTTTTGAGCACGAAGACCGGCGAGGATAACTACCCGGGAGATGCAGGGGGGACTGAGAACTGGCCGGGGGTCGCGCCCGGCTCGCGGGGGATACTCAACGCCATCTCGCCAAGACACTGCAACCTATCAGGTTTCGCGGAGATGGAACCGCGGCCCGACGTGCTCTGGGTGCGGGGGGAGGACGACCAGGTCATATCCGAGACTTCCCTGCTGGAGTTCGGCACTTTAGGGAAACTGGAAGCTGTGCCCGGTTGGCCCGGCGACGAGGTCTACCCGCCGCAGCCCATGATCTCCCAGACCCGCGCCGTGCTCGACGCCTACAAAGCCAACGGCGGCAACTACCACGAAGAGGTGATAGAGGACTGCGGCCACACCCCGCACGTCGAGAAGCCGGAAGCGTTCCGCGGGCTACTCTTCGGCTTTCTCAAGGATCGGACCTGAGCAAGAGCCCGAACTAAAGTAGGGGGAGGACGAGTAAGGAGCGCAACACGCGCGGCCGGCTGGCCGTCCTCGCGCTGGTCGCCGGTCTCCTGGCGGGGCTCCAGGATAACAAGCCTGAGAAAGCCTCACGGGCGGCCGGTTCGTCCGGTGCCTGCTACGGCCGGCGGTCGGTGTCGTCTTCTACCTCGACCTCTTCTCTGCGGACGTCTTCCTCGAAGACCTCTTCTTCCTCGACCACTTCCTTGCGGATGCGGATCTCCTCTTTTTGGACCGGCCGCTTCCGGACCACGAGCTTCTCTTCCAGCACCGGCATCCGCACCTCATCGTCGGATACCGTCTCCGGTCCGGACTTCCTCCCGCGCTCGCGGATGCCGGCATCCGCGCGTTCGTGGTCGACGGGCTCGTGCACCGGGTCGAGGTCTGGCCGCGTCTCGGGAGAGCTACCGGCCCGTTCGTCGTACTCCAGGTCCAGGTCCGGCTCACCGGTGGAGGATAGGCGGTCGTCTTCTTCGGGGCGAGGATAACCGCGGGTTATGCCAAAGTGCGCGTAAACCTGGTCTTCAAACTCGGGGGTTATATCCGCCGGGTCACTGAAAGTGGGGCCTTCGGCGATATTGTCTTTATCCGAGTCTACTTCCATGAGGTGCCGCTGATCATTGATCCGGACCAGGGTCATCGGCACCAGTAACCAGCGGCTCCCGAGAAGTCCCGTCTTTATCCCGATGTACTCCGGACGTCCGCCCTCGTCTACGAACAGGCCGTCGGCCTTGCCTACTTTCTCGTAGTGCCGGCCGTAGACCTGATAACCGTCGTACCGGTCGTCCGTCTCCGCGAACCTGTTATCCTGTCGCCTGGACATCGACCTGCTCCTTTCCCTACGATTGCGGGGCCGTTCCCGGGTATTCTAACCGGCCTGTTATAGCCCGGCGGCGGTTGGAAGCGGTTCAGAGCAGAAATGCGGGCCGGTGGAGCCGCTCTCACGCGGTTGCGGTGAGGCGGTGATCCCCGGCCCGTTCCACGAAATATTCCGTGGAGGTTGTCAGCTACCTAGTCCATTGGACCCTTTCCTCCTACCCGAGGTGCAGTGACACCACCATTAATATACTACTTTTATCCGCCGGTTGTCAACATTGTTTCTATTTCCCCACCCTACTAACTCGCTCCAGAAGATTGCGGGCGGTGCCGGACGGGTACCTCTAACGCGCGGTATCTTCTGGAGCGAACTTGCATCACGGATTGAGGAGGCGTTTCTATGGACTTGGGATTGGACGGCAGGGTGGCGCTCGTTACTGGGGCGAGCAAGGGCATCGGGAAGGCCATCGCCGCGGCGCTAGCGGCCGAGGGTTGCCGGGTCGTGCTTTGCGCGCGGGGTAGAGAGGACCTCGAAGCCGCGGAGCGGGAGATCACGGCTTCCGGAGGCGAGGCCCACGCCGTAGCCGCCGACGTCTCGGACGCGAAGGAGGTAGAGCGGCTCGTCGAGGAGACGAAATCTCACTATGGCAGCGTGGAGATCCTAGTAAACAACGCCGGAAGCATAGGGCGGCCGGGAAGCTTCGAGGAGCTTTCGGACGAGGAGTGGACGGAACTATTAAACCTCACCAAAAGCCTCTCCAAAGCCTACGGCCCGGATGGCATCCTCGTAAATACTGTCTCCCCGGCGACCATCCGCACCCCGCTGGTCGAGGGCATGTTCGAGGAAATGGCAAACGAGCAGGGCATAAGCAGTAAAGAAGCCGAAGAGCAGTTCCTCCGCGAGACCCGCCCGCACATCGTCCTCGGCCGCCCCGGCGAGCCCGAAGAAGCCGCCGCGGCCGTAGTCTTTCTAGCCTTCGAAGCCGCCTCCTTCATAACCGGCTCCAACTACCGCGTAGACGGCGGCAGCGTCGCCAGCCAGTAGCGCCGGAAGTTCGGTCTAACCCCTTTTACGGTGCCGCTTCGCCTCCGAGCGGCACCGGTCGCTACAGTACACGACCGATTCCCAATCCCGCTCCCACTTCTTGCGCCAGGAAAACGGCCGCCCGCACACGGGGCAGGTCTTCTCCGGCAGGTTACGCTTCCCGAATTTACTCATCCCGAGTTTACTCTCAAGCCATACCGGTGCCCGGTGGGAGACCTCGCTCGGACAGCCTTTCAACGAAGTCTTTCAGCCCGATGATGGAGATGCCCCGGAAAGAACCCAGGGGCAACAGGTGCTTCTTGTCTCCGGTTACGAGAAACTCCGCGTCGGCTACCAGAGCGCATTCGAGGATGCGGTTGTCTGTAGGGTCCGCTTCGACCACTATTACTTCCTCCGTCGGTTCGTGAACGCTTGCGGCGATCCGCCGTACCTGCGCTACGGCCCGCGCGACCTCATCATCTTCCCAACCAAACTTACCCCGGAGTATGCGCTCCACTTCGCCGAGTATAAACGCACTTGTATGTAGCTCGGCCGCTCCCCGCTTCACGAGCCGGTAGGCATGGTCCGCTACACCACCGGGCCAGTTGTAAGCGGCTACAAAAACGTTTGAATCAAAGACGACTCTTGGTACCTTACCCGGACCTTCCTCCGTCACCGGGTCCCGCTACCGGTCGAGATAAAGAGACTCGAACAGCTCTTCCTCGCTCCCGAACTTGTCCTGCGCCTTCAACGCGCCGTAACGCTGGAGCCGCCGGAACTCCTTCTCCTCCTGATAGTCCTCATAGACTCGCACCATCTCCCGGAACAACTCGCTGGAGCCCATCCTGCGTTCCTTAGCAAGCTCCTTGAACTCCCTCTTTGTCTCCGGCGGCACCGAAAAACTCAGTACTTCAGTGTTTCTAGCCATCTAGTATCCGCTCCCTACTGAATAGTAACCTAATTAATACAGAGTATTACTCAACACTGAAGTAAGTCAAGCTGTTAGGGTTATTTAGCTTCAGCAAGCTTTACCTTCAAGCCAGACGTTCGAGAGATACGTCTACGAGCCGCCCCCGGCTCATCTCGGCCCCATAGGCTACGCAGGCCAGTATGTACTCCCGCTAGATCTGCAGGTACTCTTCCAAAATATGCTCAATAGAGAGCTCGGCGGAGAGCAGGTTCACGACGAGGGGGACCTGGATGCGAGTCCTCCGGATGAAGGGTTGGCTGAAGCACACTTGGTGATCTATGAATATCCTCTTTAACAACTTGTCGCATCCCATAGGCTTCCTACGATTTGACCATACACTAACGAATTTACTATTCTTTATCTGGCATAGATTTATTTACTGAATCGCTGCTTCAGCTACAACCTGCATATCTATAATCTAAGATTCCATGAGGGTAATCCCTGGTGGGACCAGTTGCCCGACCAAATCTTCTAGCGTGATGTCCATATAAGCTTTGTAGAAGCTACATGATTTAATTTGATCTGCGGTATCTTTACCACGATGCGCGAAGAAGTTACGCACATGACGAAGATCTTTCGCTGGAGAACTAGTAGCTCCAAGAGCACTCGCAACAGTAGAAAAGTTGGCAATTTGTAGGCGCTGAGCTGCATCTATGCACTCGGAAGCGATATGCCACCGAGGTTCAGAGCGCTTCCTCGGGTACGTGCTCAAGAGCTTAGGTACTACGTCTTTGCGCTCTCTGACTCCGGGTACTCGGCTAATACGCAGACCTGTAGCAGTATAAGGAGTGCATGCCGCCGACATTATGATCAACTCTCGACAGAACCGAGCCCAAGCATCATGTAGACGAACAACTGTCATCTCACCACCTAACTGATGCAGTCGTGAATTAGTCCCCATCAGCACAGAATGACAACCGTCAAATTCTCGAGAAAGCCAAGCTGTCTCTGCGAGAAATTGCCGGTATGGCCTGATAAGGTAGACACTACCCAAAAGTATTAGAGCAGTTTAGGTAGTAAAGCTCGGTAGAACATAGGTAAGCGAACCCGACGACTCGCAATGCGTTGTGTTGAAGACTGGGATGCTCTGTGGAATTCTTCGAAACCAGGTACAGGATCATCAGCATCTATGACGGCTGCGAGTTGACGTAAGTTACCTTGAGCAATAGCTAGGTCGCTGAGCGCCTCCCGTGTCGGGTCAGGCATTAGCTCCGCCATGTCCCCTGGTGGTATACCTACGAGAGCGTGGGCTAGCGCCGCGAACAAGATCAGAAAGTGCGGCGCGCTGAGCATTGGTGTACCTACCAAATCTTCTCCTAGGTTCTTATCGAAATACGATAAAATTTCGTCTAGTTGCTGTGGTACTGTCCCTAAAGCGTCGAAGGTCTCATTGTGGCGCGAATACAACTTGTCAATATTAGGCTGACCGCCGTCTCTTACACCTTCTAACAGGATTCCATGCATCTCTGCCATCAATGAATCGTCTGCCATTCGAACCCTGTTTCGAACAGAAATAATCTTGTACTTGTCCCACAGCACGGACCATCTGCGCGAAGATTCACGTACTGACCATTTAAATTCACCCTGCCACTTGGCATGGCGCTTCTCAGGAGCGTTTAGAGGAACGCTATAGGAGTTCAGCCTAGCGAATACTTCCAGCACATCGTCGTTAGACGCATTCAAAAGTTGATCTACTGCTATAGGATAACTCAAGAAGATCTGCTGAAATTGCGGTTCCAGGGTCGAATATCTCATGCCGGCAAAGTTCGCTGAGCGCGTGGATAATACGAATCTGTCGCTAGCAAAATCGAGTATTGCTCGCAAACGTTGTTGTCCGTCTACAACCTCCCGAATAGATTGCTTAGTCCGGACGTCGACACTTGTTCTGAGAAAAACCTTAGGTATTGGCAACTGCAGGAGAATTGTATCAATTAAGTATGAACGAGCTGCTGCTGTCCATACGCTTCCCCGCTGGAAGTCCGGGTTCAGAATAAGCTTTTTGTCTCGCTCCTAATCTAGAAAATCAGAGATCCTGTACTGCTCAAGTATTGACGGCATAATCGTAGTCTACTGACAAACTGACTCAGTTGCATAATTTGGACAAGAGCCACAGTAAAGCATATGCTAGCAGCCATCGACTGCTATATAGAGCAACGATGTATTGCTACAGCAGACGAATCAGGCGTCCAGCACCACATCGGATAGCGGGCTGCCGATGCAGATGAGGCGTAGTCCTTTTTCCTCGTCTTCGTCGTCGAGGGCGAAGGCGAGATCCTGGTCTATCTCTCCTTCGAGGCACTTCTGGGCGCAGGTTACGCAGGTGCCGCTGCGGCAGTCGTAGGGGAGGTTGAGACCGGCTTCTTCGCCAGCTTCCAAGATGTACTCGTCCTCTGCGCAGTCTACCGTTACGCCGCTTTTCTTGAAGGTTACTTTGTGGGTCTTAGCCATGATATCTCCTGTGGGATGAGAAAAGGCCCCGATCCCTCACGGGACCGGGGCCTCTTCTGGTTGGTGTGTCGCCTAAAGCTCTTTTGCCTCGAAGTCCTCGCCGGGTGCGCCGCAGACGGGGCACTCCTCGGGGGGCTGGACGCCCTCCAGCTCCTCGCCGCAGGTGGTGCAGACCATCGTTACGGTCATCGGCGGGTGCGGGGCTTCGCCATCTTCGGCCTCTATGCTCTGGCCGGTGTTGCGGGCTAGATCCGCTATGGAGACCTTGCCGGTTATGACGTCCTCCATGGTGGTCCGCGCGCCAGAGAGCGAGTCCTCGACGAGTGCCAGATCTATGCTGGTCGTGCCGCGATCGCGGGCCAGGCTCTCGGTCATGTTGCGCGAGATATTCCGCATAAAGCCCTTCGGTGCCCGCTCCAGACGGGTGATGGCATCGTCGGTCCAGGCGAACTCTTTGGAGCCACCCTCGGGGACCTTCGAGCCGGCCTTGGCGAACGAGGAGTGGTCTATCGGGCACTTCGCGCCGCTGGTGCTCTCGACCTTGGCCTTTACGGTGCTTACCGGACAGGCGTTACCCATGGGGGCCGTCGTCGGCTGGGAGCTTATCTCCGGGGCTTCCTGGCCGGTCTCCTCGCGGTACTGCTGCTCGACGTACTCGCGGGTGATCGTGGTGTAGCCCTTTTTGAGCGCGCTCTTCTCGACGCGGGCCTTTACCCGGCGCTGTACCTGCCACTCGGGGAGCGACTCCAAGAGCGCCTGGGCGTCGCCGGTCCAGTGTAGCTCGCGGCCGTCGTAGACCGCGCTCAGGTTCAGCTCGGCGTCGGTGGCGTCGGTGGAGGTGATCTCCGCGTCCACCGCGTGGAAGTGGGTCGGGTCGGAGTTGCAGACCGGGCAGCGGGCCGGCATGCCCTTCGCCACGTAGCGGCACACATCGCACTCGTAGCGGTCCTGGCCCTGGGCGGCGCGGGAGATCTCCCGGCTCACCTCTTCAGAGATGCCCTCTACATCCCCCTGGTACTCGGACTGCCCGAACCCGCCGGCGCCCGTTTCGAACAACGCTTCCTTCTCGGTCTTGTGACCGTTGCCGTTGGCCTTGCCGTTCGCCGTACCGTTGGTCTTGTTGGCAGTGCGCTCGTCGAAGTCCTGGAAGAGGGCGTCTATCGGGGCTTCCTCGCCGGCGGCTTCCTGCTCCCGGATCTGGTCTCCGATAGCGTGCATCGACTCCATCGCACCCGGCGGCAGGATGTTCATTATGACCTCGTCTATAACGCCCGCCGTAATTACCGTGTAGCCCTTCTCGATGGCGTAGCGCAAAATAGCGCCGGTCGCCATGCCGACCACGAATCCCGGCACCCGGTCCATCCGCGTGAGGGCTTCCTTGGTCCAGGTCATGTGCTCGGCGGCGGTGTAGAGGTCCGGTGCCTGGTACTCGTAGTTGGTAATGAGCACGTTCGTGTTCAGGTAGCGCATCATGTTCTCGGTGTTGCCGCCGATGTCCATCTCCTCGTCGGAGTGGTACCCGATGCGGCCCATCACCACCAGCGTCGGCTCGACCTCGTTCACGTACTTCATCGTCTGCTCGAACGGCTTGCCGGCCAGAAGCGTCGTCTTGAGGTCGACGCCCTCGTCCTCGGCGATCTTCTTGGCTATTTCGAGGTGGGCCGTGTAGATCTTGGCTAGCCCGGAGTCGATGATCTCCTCGTGTAGTTTCTCCTGCTCCTTGAAGCGGAATACCTTCTGAGCCTTGCTCGAAAGCACGCCCGCTATGGAGTGGAACATCGCATAGTGGAAGTACGGGTCGAAGACGCTTATGGCCTCCACCGTCCCCCCGAACTCCCGCGCAAGCTCTATGGCGTGCTTGAGGCCGCCGAGCGACTTGGCCGAGCCATCAACCGCTACCACGATGTGCTCGAACGGGCTGCGGTCGAGGTCCTTGACTATAAGCGTGTCGGCCTTCGTGAGGCGCCGGGTCACCCGCTCGGTCACGGTCCCGAGAACCGTGTCCTTTACGGCGGCCATGCCCATAGCCCCGATCACCACGAGGTCGTAATCTCCTGCGTTCACGTCCTCGGCGATGACCTTGAAGTTCTTACCCTCCAGCGAGCGGCGGACGAGCTCGACGTCGTACTTCTCGCACAGAGGCTCCAGCACGTCTATATAGGAGTCGGTGATGATCTCCAGACCTTTAGTGATGAGCTGGTCGTGGATCTTGCGCTGCCGCTTCATCTCGTCTTCATCCCGGAACTCCTCCGGCAGCCCGCTCTCCATCTGCCGGAAACGCACGTCGTGCATCTTCGCCGCGTAAGCGTGACACCCCGCCACCCGACCGCCGAACTTGCGCGCAACGTCTACCCCGATGACGCACGCCTGGTTCGAGTAATCCGAGTTGTCTACCGGAACATAAACCTCTTTATACATCTATAACCTGCTCCCCTAGCTTTGAAACTGGCCGGGACCACACTAAACCGCACAGGCTCGTTACCCGCGCCTCTGTAATGTACCCTTGCACCCTACTCTCTGCAAATAAAGCTTTCACACAAAACCGCAATTCCAGCGCCGACCCCGGATTATTACACTTACTACAAGTGCTTGACAGTTAACTGTATTGCGTATATAAAGCTCCGGGTACGTTAAAGTACGCTAAAGTACGGTCAGACTAGAGTCGGAGGTCGAGTACGGCGCTGTGGAGGGAGTCCAGTCCAGCGGGGATTTACTAAGTGTAGCCGAGGTTGCTGATTACCTTGGGGTAGGAGAGGTAACGGTCTGGCGCTGGTGCCGGGAAGACCGGCTGCCGTGTTTAAAAATTGGCCGGTCGTGGCGGGTGCGGCGCGAAGCTTTAGAGGAGTTTCTAAGGAGCGGAGAGCGTCCGTCCACGCTCGTCGGACAGTTGCGGTCTTTCGTGGACGTGCCGGACAATCTGTTGGTGATCGCCCAGAGCCTGGAGTTCATGCACGATTTCGACGTGGCGTTCTTCCAGATGGCCGAAGCCCGGGGCGGCTCTATGGTCAAGTACCGGGTCGGTGATGAGGGTTACCCGGTGGAACTCAAAAGGGAGTTCGAGGATCGTGGGCTGGAGGTATCTCGCCTGGAAGAAGCGGGGCGCTTTCAGTTTCTCACGGACCCCGGCTACTTCGACGGCCGTCCGCGGGAGATCCGGCGTCTCGCCTCGGAAGCGTCTTACGGGGGGCGCTCGCTGTGGCTCAACTTTAACTGGGAAGAGGGTATAGACCTGGAAGCGTCGTTGAGGCAGCAGAGTGCTCTGACCGGTCAGGTCGAGGACAGCGGTATAGTCATCGCGACGAGCGTGCTGGAGGAGATACTCGACGACTGGCCCGCGGCGACCCAGCGGCGGGCGCAGGTCTTGCACGCCGGTACGATCTGGCTTTCAGAGGCCGGGCTTTCCCTGAGCCGCGTGCTGCCGCTCTCCAGCGGCTCGCTCGCCGGACCGTCCGACCGGAACGAGCCGGGTAGAGGGGGAGTTTAGTGGACCTGTTTAAAGCGCACGGCTATGAAGACGGCATCGCGACCTTTATCGCCCTTAGCGGCGAGTTGGACTTGGCCGCCGAAAAGGAGACCCGGCACGCGTTCGAGCGGGTGGAGCGGTGGAACCCCGCCGTCCTCGTCGCGGACCTCACGGGGCTAGAGTTTATGGACGCCACCGGGATCAAGCTGCTCGTGGCCGCCGACCGCCGGGCGCGGCGGGCCGGACGCCGGCTGGTCGTTCTGACGGCTCCCGGCGGTGTGCGGCGGCTGCTTCTGGACATCGCGGGCCTGGACCGGCATCTGGAGTTGGTAGACGACCTGTCCGGTCTGAACTCCAGCGAGGGCGCGTGCCGGGACACCGCCCGGTAGACCCGGCTATTGGGGGGCTATCCTTACGAGGGCGTGGACCTGAGAGCCCACCCGGAGGCGTACCGGGTCGGGCGCGGAGAGCAGGGCGTTTTCCACGCCGAGCCTTACAAGGGCGAGCTGTTGCCGCTGTGGGGTTTCAAAGACGTGGAGACGGCGCGAGAGGCTTCAGAGAGGATCTACGCCAAGTTCCTGGAGTATCGTTCCGCGGAAGACTTTGTCGGGATGGACGTCGCCCGTAAATACCTCCAGATGGGTCACACCCGCTCCCGGCGCTATGCAAAGTACAAGGGCGGTAAAAAGAGCCAGCCTCGGGAGACCGAGGACCCGGTGAAAAAACAGGCCGCGGAGATCTTCCGCGAGAAGTGGCGCGCCGCGGCCGAAGATGAGGAATACCTGCGGCTAAAAAAGAGGCACCGCAACTCTTGAAGTCCAGGAGCGTATCTACGGGGTGACACGGTTTCTGGATAGAAAGGCGGTGCCATGAAAAGTGCGGGACTAGCCGCGGTGCTCAGTTTCCTGATCTCGGGTCTCGGCCAGATCTACAACGGTCAGATAGGTAAGGGCCTCGTGATACTCGTGGTGCAGGCTATAAACGTTGCTCTGATGAGCATCCTTATTGGCTACGTTACCTTTGCCATTGTCTGGGTGTGGGCCATATACGACGCCTACCGGGCGGCGGACAAGATCAATGCCCGACGCGGTTTGCGGTAATATTCTTTCGTGGAAGACTCGGACCTGATCCTACTCGAAAGCGCCGTGACCGCGATAGACGAGGCCGCCGCAGCCGTCGCGAGCGAGGTAGAACGCGACCGCCTCAGTTACCCGTCTCTAGCCCGGCTCTCCACCGTAGAGGCCGAACTCCGCCGGAGCCGGGTGGCCCTGGAGAAGATCCTCCGCGAAGAAAACGCATAAGCGGAAACTACTCCCTATAGCCAAACCCAGGGGTTCCAGCCACCGGGGTTACCACCAGGTTTAACTACATTGCAAAAGGCAGTAAGATACATGGTGACGTATAACGTAGGGTAAGCTATAAGCCTTGGGAGAGATACTCCAGTGAGTCTGGCGCCGGGTGATCACGAGTACCGGGCAATGTTCGATAGCAGCATGGATTGTCTGGTGCTGGCCGGCCCCGATGGAGAGATACTAGACGCCAATCGAGTTGCTTGCCGGATGCTTCGGGGGTCACGGGAAGTCCTGATAAACCGTGGAAGCATCTTCGATCCATCCGACGAACGGCTCGTGGCCGCCCTTGAGCGTGTCCGGTCGGCGGGGAGCTTCAGCGGTGACCTGCGGCTCCGGAAAGCGGACGGAGGTACGTTCGAGGCCGGAGTGTCCATGTCCGTCTTTCGGGCCGGGGACGGGACGGAGAGGCTTTCCATATCCTTCCGGGAGACCAAAGAGCGGAAGACCGGAGACTGGGGGACCGGAGGGTCTCACACGGCGGATGACGGCGGAGACCTCGCCTGGCTCGCCTCGTTCTCCGGGCTGAGTCCCCACCCGATAATCGAGGTGGGCGCGGCCGGTGAGCCGACCTACCTGAACCCCGCGGCCGAGTACAGGTTTCCGGACCTTACCACGCTCGGGTCCCGGCACCCGATGCTGGAAGACCTCGGGCCTGTGACCCGGAGCTTAAAGAACGCGGACGAGATAACCGTCCGCGAGGTAGAGGTCGGGAAGAGTTGCTACCACCAGGTAATCCGCCCGGCTCCGGGTGGTCTCACGAGGATCTACGCTACGGAGGTAACCCGGCGGCACCGGAGAAAAGCCGCGCTTAGAGAAAGCGGGGAGCGGTTTGTGTCCCTGGTGCGGCACGTCTCGGACATGACTTCGGTCCTCGACGCGGAGGGTACCATAAGCTACGAGAGCCCCGCGATGGAACGCGTCTTGGGCGTAACCCCGCAAGAAAGGGCCGGCAGCCGGTTCTTCGACCACCTGCATCCGGAGGATGTCGAGCCGGTGTACGGTGTTTTTGAAGAGCTTCTGGACAGACCCGGCGGCCGGCGGACGTTCGAGTACCGGGCGCGGGATCGGGAAGGCTCCTGGCGGCACTTCGAGGCGGTGGGCACTAACCTGCTCGAAGATCCGGTGGTAAAGAGCATTATCCTCAACTCCCGGGACATCACCGAGCGCCGGCAGGTGGACGAGAACCTCCGGCGGAGCCTGGACGTGCTGCTGGCCCTGCACGAGGCCGGCCAGATCCTGGGTTCCACGCTGGAAGCCGAGGAGATCGGGGACCGCCTGCTCGGTATCATGCAGCGTATCTCCAGCCTGACGACCGCCGTGGTCAGTCTGCCCGACGGCGTGCCGGACGGTAGGGGCGAGCTCCGCGTCTGGCGGGCCATCGGTTTTGAGAGCCTCTGGCGGCGGGCGCGCTACACCCCCGAGGCCCGGGCGACCCTGTACGCGGTCCTCGAAACCGGCGAGCGGCGGACGTTCCGGCTGGAGCCCCCGAGCCCGGACGAGAGGCCGCTGGTAGCGATGTGCCTGCCGCTGCGGATGCGGGATCGGGTGCTCGGGGTGTTGGAGATCTACGGCCCGGACTCTCTCAGGGAAGAGGATACGGTCGGCATACTCGAAAGCCTTACCGGACAGGCGGCGAGTGCTCTTGAAAACGCTCGGCTCTACCGGGAACTGACCGAGCGCGAGCACCGGCTACAGGACCTCGTGGGACGCCTGATCCAAACCCAGGAAGAGGAGCGCCGCCGGGTCTCCTACGACGTGCACGACGGCCTCGCCCAGATAGCGGCCGCCGCCCACCAGCACCTGCAAGCTTTTGCTCGCCGCTACCCCCCCGATTCTGAAAAGAGCCGGCAGGAACTCGGCCAGGCCCTGGAACTCGTGCAGCAGACCGTTGGCGAGGCCCGGCGCATTATCGCGGACCTCCGCCCGACCGCGCTCGACGACTTCGGTCTTGCCGCTGCTATTAGCCTGGAGATAAAAGGTCTCCGGGATGGCGGCTGGCACGTAGACTACTCGGAGGAGTTGCGGGAGGAGCGCCTGCCGGTCGCCGTGGAGACCGCGCTCTTCCGGGTTGCCCAGGAAGCTTTGCGCAACGCCCGCAAACACGCGAACACCAACCAGCTCTTCCTGGAACTCCGGCACGAGCCGGAGAAAGTCTGCCTGAGCGTTCGGGACTGGGGCCGCGGTTTCAACCCGGCGGCCCTGGAGAGCGGGGGACCGGGGGAGAGGGTAGGTCTCTCCGGGATGCAGGAGAGGATAAGCATGCTCGGCGGCAAGTTTCGGATACGTAGCTGGCCTGGTGCCGGGACCCTGATCTCCGCTGAGGTGCCGCTGCCAGCTTTCGGCTCCGCCCCGCCCGACGAGCCGGGCGGCCTGCCCGATGGACTGCGCTCATGAGCGGTGTAGCCGGTGATCCGCACGCCTCGAAAGTTCGTAGACAAGTATGCGTAGGAGCTATCAATGAGGGGTAACTACCAGTGAAACACGGGAGAGCGCGGCTGGCGATCGTCGACGATCATGCCCTCGTGCGTTCCGGCTTGCGGAGCATGTTACGAGATGAGGACGACTTTAACATCGTAGGGGAAGCCTCCAACGGCTGGGAAGCCCTCGCTCTCTGCTACCGGGTGAGGCCGGATCTGGTCTTGATGGACGTGAGGATGCCGAAGATGGACGGCCTGGAGGCGACCCGCAATATCAAGCGGGAGTACCCCGAGACCAGCGTTCTTATAGTGACCATGCACGAAAACCCCGACTACCTCCTGGAGGCGCTCAAAGCCGGGGCCGCCGGCTACGTACTCAAAGACAGTTCCTCCGAAGGTCTCATCGCCGCGGTCCGCAAGGTGATCGAGGGCGAGTCGCCTCTCAACCGCAAGCTCGCCACGGACCTGCTCCGGAGGCTGGCGGACGAAACCAGGGAGTCCCCGAGAAACACCGCCACAAAAAGCTCGTCAGAGCAGCTACCATACCCTCTCACGCCGCGCGAGATCGAGGTTCTAAAGCTAATGGCGCTCGGGCAGACAAACCGGGAGATTTCGCAGAACTTCGTGATCAGCGTCGGTACCACCAAAAACCACGTCGAGCACATAATAGCCAAGCTCGCGGTCTCGGACCGCACCCAGGCCGTCGTCCGGGCCCTGGAGCGGGGGATTATAGACTTCCCCTCAGGAAGCTGACCCCTGGCATAAACCGGAGCGAGCCTAACGGCCCCCTATCTGCCCGTAGACGTCAAGCTGGACTATACCCGCCTCATCGACCTCTCCGAAAAAGACCTCCATTACGCGTACCGGCTCCGGGCCTACCGTGGAAAGCCTGTGAGAAGTCTGTCTGTGACGCGCCGGAAGGAGGGCTGTAAAGCGGAGCCGGGGAGTGCCCGATTCGTTAGCGACCGGCCGTTTCTCCAGAAGTCCCGGAAAGTCCAGAGGTCGTTCAGTGCGCAATTGCCCAGGATGGCACCCTCCGGTGAAAACACTTGAAACCGGCCGTGCAGTCCCGGATCGACGAGGAGAGGACGGTCCGGGCGTTTTAGAAGCTTCCGCCCTTGCTGATGAAGTGCCGTAAAAGTGACCAGTTCTCCACCCGCCCGCCGGATACGTCGCGAGACCAAATCGCCGGGTCCGCCGCCTAGAAGTAGTATTTGGTCAGGACCACGTTGATCATCTACCGGTCGGCAGTTTCCTTACCGGTAGAACATCGGCGATCCGCTTCTTTAGCTCTTCCGAGCGGCAGGGCCAGGGGACGTAACTCGCTGTCCGGAGCCGGGCGTCGTCGGCCGGGGGACCCAGTTCTAGAACCGGTACTTCTTCCCCACCAACTACATCCCCGATACCCTCTAAAGCCGCTTTCCGGCTCCGGGAGTCCCACCCCGGTCCGAGCAGTACGACCCCGACGTTGCCCGGAACGGCCGGCGCCTCCGGAGCGTTCGTATTGATGTACCGGACGTCGTAGCGGGCGTTCCGGAGCAGAAGCTCCAGCGCTCGGCCGACGACCGGGTCTCCGCCCAGAATCGCCACCGTCTTGCGAGTGGTCCGTTTCTCGGATGGCATCCTGGACTCGCTTAGCACCGGAACTCGGAATACGAAATGCCGGGCCCGCCCTGTCGAAAAGTAAACACGTACCACATGATGCCCCGAGTAAAAGCTTTTTACATAGGCCGGGTAGCACATTCTCTAGAAGGCGACCGGCCTATCTACAGTACCCCCGTAGACCACTCGCCGTGGTACCAACCCTCCGCGGCCCTCCAAATTACAGCAGGTAGACGGTTCTCGACGGCACTCCGGGCGCCGCATGGCCCGGACCAAAATATGCTGCCTGGCGGATGTGATTCTCCCTCTTGCCCTCTTAACATTACTCTCATGAGGAACAGAACCCACAAAGAACAGGCGCGGTGTAGACCACGCGGCATACGTACGGTCGGGCCGCCGGTAGAAGTGTTAGTAGAACCGGCGTTGGTAGAACCGGCGCGCGGGTATAGCGGGGTGCCAAGAGTTTGACGACCGGCAGCGACACCAACGACTTCGCGGATGAAACGTTCCGCCGGCTCGTCCGGGAGTCTCCGGACGTGGTCCTCCTGCTCAACGAGAACTTGGCCGTGCGGTACGCCAGCCACTCCACCGAGCGGGCGCTGGGACAGAGCCCGGAAGAAGTCGAGGGCCGACACTTCTCCGAGTATCTGCACCCGGAGGAGACCGGGCGGGTGCTCGGAGAGTTGTTCGCCGCGCCGGAAAACGGAGGCGCCGGGCGTTTTGTAGAGTTCAGGGTACGGCACGCCGACGGCTCGTGGCCCTTTTTCGAGGCCGGTTGCGTCAGGTGGCCCGACGGCTCCGGGACCGAAGCTTACGCTGTATACCTGCGAGACATTACCGTCCGCAAGGCGGTGGAGCAGGACCTCGCCTACCGCGCGCTGCACGACCCCCTGACCGGCGTCGGGAACCGGAGGCTTCTAACGGACCGTCTCGGTCATGCCGTGGCCCGGACCCTCCGCAGACAGACCTCCTGCGCGGTGCTCTACGTAGATATAGATAACTTCAAGTCCATAAACGACGCTTTCGGTCACGAGGCGGGGGACCACCTGCTCGTCACCCTCGCCCGGCGGATGATCGACTGCCTGCGGCCCGAGGATACTGTTGCCCGGCTTGGAGGCGACGAGTTCACCGTCCTCATAGAAGATGCCGCGACCCCGGAGGACGCCGCCGACGTTGCCGGCCGGCTCGCGGAGGCGCTGCGGTCCCCGGTCGAGTGGAGGGGTGGCAGGTTACGGGTAACGGTGAGCATCGGCATCGCTCTCAGCGGCCCGGAAACAGATAGCCCCGAGGCCCTGCTGCGCGCCGCGGATGCGGCGATGTACCGGGCTAAAAACCGCAATAGACCAGATTGACAGGTTTAAGCAGTTTTAAAGAAACGGCTGAGTCTAGGACTCTAATTTCCATAAATGTGCCGGGTGGCTGATGTGCCGTTCCGCAGCCGGGTCTAGGCTTTAGCTCTCAGGTAGTGGGGTAGGCGAGCCGGGTGATCTTTCCGGGAGGAAAAGGACATGACTAATAGAGCGAGAGTTTTTGCGGCGTTGGCGGCGATAGGTTTTGCGCTCGTCTTGGTTACAGGGCTAGAGTCCACGGTAGCGGCGGCCGCTGTACCTTCCGGCTTTCAGGATCAGGCGGCTCTCCGGGGCCTAAACCAGCCGACGGCGGTCGAGTTCTCGCCGGACGGGAGAGTCTTCGTGGCTGAGAAGCGCGGCGTGATCAAGGTTTTCGACAACCTGGATGACACCACCCCGACCGTATTCGCTGATCTCCGCAAGAACACCCACGACTTCTGGGACCGGGGACTCCTCGGGCTGGCCCTCGACCCCGGTTTCCCATCGAAACCCTATGTCTATGCGCTCTACACCCACGACGCAAAGATAGGCGGCACCGCGCCGCGGTGGGGTGATCAATGCTCGAATCCTCCCGGAGCCACGGATGATGGCTGCGTGGTCAGCGGCCGGCTCTCTCGCCTGCAAGCCGCGGGCAATCAGGCGACCGGTGGTGAGAAGGTCCTGGTAGAAGACTGGTGCCAGCAGTACCCGAGCCACTCCGTCGGCAGCCTGGCTTTCGGCCGCGACGGGGCGCTCTACGCCAGCGCGGGCGACGGGGCGAGCTTTACCTTTGCGGACTACGGACAGGACGGTAACCCGCGCAACCCCTGCGGCGACCCTACCGGTGGCGTGGGCGGCAACCAGACGCCGCCGACGGCCGAGGGCGGCGCTCTCCGGGCTCAGGACCTCCGGACGGGCCAGGACAAAACCGGGCTCGATGGTACCGTTATCCGGGTGGACCCGGCTACCGGTGCCGGGCTGCCGGGTAACCCCCGGTACTCCAGCCCAGACCCCAACGCCCGGCGCATCGTGGCTTCCGGGCTGCGCAACCCGTTCAGGATCACCTCGCGGCCGGGTACGAACGAGATCTGGACCGGCGACGTGGGCTGGAGCCAGTGGGAGGAGATCAACCGTCTCCCTTCTCCGGCCGACTCGAACGCGGATAACTTCGGGTGGCCCTGTTACGAGGGCGCCGGACGGACGGAAGCTTACGCGAGCATCGGGTTGAACATCTGCAATAACTTATACAACGCTGGTCCAAGCGCCGTTAGCAAACCCTACTACGCTTACAACCACAGCCAGAAGGTGGTTTCCGGGGAGAGTTGCGGAACGGGAAGCTCCTCTATAGCCGGTCTGGCTTTCTACAGAGGAGGGGCTTACCCGACGAAGTACGGTGGCGCGCTGTTCTTTACCGACTACTCCCGCGGGTGCATCTGGGCGATGCAGAAAGGGGCCAACGGGTTGCCAAACCCGGCAAGCCGGACCACGTTCGCCACGGGGGTATCGGGGCCGGTCAACCTGAAGATAGGTCCGTCCGGCGACCTGTTCTACGTCAGTTTGAACGACGGGGAGATCCGGCGCATCCGCCACTTCAGCGGTAACCAGCCTCCGGTGGCCCGCGCAAAGGCTTCCCCGACCACCGGGCCACCGCCCCTGACGGTAAACTTCGACGGCACCGGCTCGACCGACGCCGACCCGACCGACAAGATCTCCTACGCCTGGGACCTCGATGGCGACGGGGCCTACGACGACTCGACCGCGGCAAAGCCGGCCTACACCTACAGGACCGCCGGGAATTACACCGTTGGCCTCCGGGTGACCGACAGCTTCGGCGCTTCCAGCACCGACCGCTCGATCTCGGTCTCCGCGGGCAATGCCGCCCCGAAGGCGACCATAGCTACGCCGGCTTCCTCACTCAAGTGGAAGGTAGGGGACGAGGTCTCTTTCTCGGGCTCGGCGACGGACCCGCAGGACGGCAAGCTAGCGGCGGCAAACCTTTCTTGGGAGCTAATCATCCACCACTGCGCCACCAACGGGACCTGCCACGAGCACCGGATCAAGGACTACCCCGGCGTCTCCGAGGGTTCATTCAACGCCCCGGACCATGACTACCCCTCCTACCTGGAACTGCGGCTTACCGCGAAAGACTCCGGCGGGCTCTCTAGCAGCACCTCGGTGAAGCTCGACCCGCAGACCGTGCGGCTGAACTTCCAGACGGACCCGGCGGGCCTGAGCCTCTCTGCCGGAGGCCGGAGTTCCACGACGCCGTTCAGCCGGACTGTAATAGCCGGTTCTACAAACTCGGTGAGCGCGCCGGTATCCCAGAAGCTGGGCGGAACCGGCTACGAGTTCGACTCCTGGTCGGACGGCGGCGCGCGGGCCCGGGACATAAAAGCGGGTACCTCGCCCGCGACCTACACTGCAACCTACAAGCGGGTCTCCGGCGAGGAGCCACTTTCCAAAGACGGTAAGAGTAGAGCCGGCATTTACCGCTCCGGCACGTTCTACCTCAAAAACGACCTTTCCGGCGGCAAAGCCGACACGGAGTTCCGCTACGGCGGTACCAGCCGAGGTACGGTCCCCCTTATGGGAGACTGGAACGGCGACGGCGAGAAAACCGCCGGCATCTATCGCTCCGGCACGTTCTACCTCAAAAACGCTAACGAAGGCGGCAGGTCCGACCTGTATTTCCGCTACGGCGGCAGCAGCGACAAGCCGGTGGTCGGCGACTGGGACGGCGACGGTAAGGACACTATCGGGGTGGTACGCGGCGACAGCTTCTACCTAAAGAATACCAACGGGGGCGGCCGGGCGGACATCCGCTTCTCCTACGGCCGGGCAACGGACAAGCCGATCTTCGGTGACTGGAATGGCGACGGAAAAGACACCGTGGGAGTCCGCCGGGGCGCTACCTTCTATCTCAAGAGCACTAACGCGGGCGGCGGGGCGGATGAGCGGTTCGCGTACGGCCGGTCGAGCGATAAACCGGTGGCCGGTGACTGGGACGGCGACAGTAAGGACAGTGTGGGTATAGTGCGGGGTGGCGGTTGGTACTTGAAGAACGCCAACACGGGCGGCGGGGCGGACGTCCGCTTCTCCTACGGTGACTCGGGTTACACCCCGCTGGTCTGGTAAGCGGTTGAGGCCGGACCCTAAAGTTTGTAGAGAGGCTACCGTACTGCACTGGCAGCCTCTCCCTCGCCGGGGATTAGCCGGGTGACTTGCGGCGGGGATCTGAGCTTAGTGTGGAGGTAGACCGGGTGGAGAAGGTGCTCTTTGTTTGTACGGCGAATGTGTGCCGCAGCCCGATGGCCCGGGAGATTTTCGATGCCGTCGCGGAGGACCGGGGGCTCAGGATCCGGTCGGAGAGCGCGGGGGTGGCGGCTTTGTCCGGTGAGCCGATGGCCCCGAAAGCGGCGGCGGTTCTTGAAGAATCCGGCGTCCCGGCCCGAGAGCACCGCGCCCGGCAAGTAGAGAAGTTTATGCTCCAGGAGGCCGACCTGGTACTCGCGATGGGTCCGCGGCACGTGTCCCGGCTCCAGAAGCTTTTCGGAGAACTACCCGAAAACCTCTGTACTCTCCCCAGATACTCGACCGGCCTTCCGGATGCCGGTGCGGTCCCCGACCCCTACGGGCAGTCCATAAACGCCTACCGCATCTGCCTGCGCCAGCTTCTGGAGTATATAGAGTGTCTCCTGGACCGCCTCGAATACTACAAGGACGCTCTCTAAACCCGTAGACAGCTTTCAAAAGCAACTGTTTTACCGGATTTTTAGATGTCTAGTCTACTTTGTAGTATAAAGCTGCGTTATCATGTCTGTGTATAAATGTGTAGGCCGCTTGCGGACATACCTGGGGGCGGGTTAGACCCGAGAGGCCTGTTAGGAGGAATAACGTTTGCGTCAGAATGAGGAGGCGGCGGTACCGTTTACGGCGACGCTGGAGAGGTACGGCAGGGTGCCGGTAGTAAAGGTTTACGGGGAAGTAGACCTCGGCTCGTACCGGAGGTTCCAGGCGCTGCTGGCGGAGGCCGCGGCGGAGGTGGACGGCCTGCCGTACATGGTAGTGGACCTCAGCCGGGTTACCTTTATGGATTCGATGGGTCTCGGGGTTATCGTCGAGCAGTACAAAGAGTTGGCGGAGACCAGAGACGGTAGCCTGCGGCTCGTGCTCCGGGGAGGGGTAGTCGCCCGGATCTTCGAGGTCACAGGGATGGACCAGAAGTTCCCGACCTACCCCGACGTGCGGTCGGCGGCCGAGGATACCGGGAGCCTCAATGGGAACCTGGGCTTTTAACGCGGAACGAAAGCGGAACGCGGATTTCTAAACTTACTGCGCCGTCAGGCGGCGCACTCTCCGGTGCTCGTCGGTGCCGTGCGGGTTTTCGCGAGGTCTACCAGGTCTCTGACGAGTTGGGAGGGGATGCCGTATCCGGAATCTTGGGTATCGGCGCGACTGGCGAAGATGGTCGCCACGACCTCTCCTCTCTCGTTCACGGCCGGACCGCCGGAGTTTCCGGGACGGACAAAGACGTTAAAGCTGGTTACCGTACGCTCCACCGGCCCTTCGTTGTAGGCGTTGGTAGAGATCACCCGCCGGGTCTGGCCGGTACGGCCCGGCTGAACGTCTAGCGGCCCGTTCTCCGGAAAACCTATTACGGCCACCTCTTCGGCGGGCTCCGGCTCGGCGAGGGCAAGGGCGGGCTCGTCAAGGTTCGGCACCCGCAAGACCGCCACGTCGTTTGAGGGGTCAAAGACCACGACCCGGGCCGGCAACCGGCGTCCGGTGCCCGCGGTTTGTATCCGGGTGGCGTTCTCTCCGGCTACGACGTGGGCATTGGTGACGACGAGGTTCGGGGCCGCTACCCAGCCGGAGCCGCCGATACCGTAGCCACAGGCGATCCCGGTAACCCGGACGGTACTCGTGGTTGCCGCCTGAACGTCCGGGTCGCCGGTTATGGACCCGTCGGGCTCCGGGACATTGGCTGAAGGTCCCTGTATCTCCGGGAGAGGTTCCAGCCGGGAGACGGCCTCGGCAAAGAATTGGGAGGGCATCCGCTCGTCGAGGGTCGCCAGTATCCTGGACCTCTCCACGGACGGTTGGAGGTTGGCGAGCGGCGGGGCCTGGAGTGCCAGGGTGCCGACTATCCAGACGAGCACGAGCGAGAGGGCGAGGCCGAGGACCGCGCCGCCGAGGCTGTCGAGCACCGCCGGGGTGGAGCCGTGGAAGCGCCGGCGCAGGGCGCGGCCGATAGACCGGGCGATAGCATCCCCGAGCGCGGCAAACGCCAGGATGCTGACCAGTGTGATACCGGCCCGGAAAAAAGGATTCTCGTTGTCTGCCAGGATCAGGGGCGCCACCCGGGACCCGAGCGCCGCACCGACTACCACGCCGGCCAGCGAGAAAGCACCCGCGAGAAAACCGGTCTGCGCGCCGCGCACGACCAGTATTAAGATAAACAAGATAATCGCAAGGTCCAGGATGCTCACCCCGAGATTCTACCGCCGCGACAAGCTTTTTACCCGGTCATCCATACCTGATACCCACTCGCCGGTATAATCTGCGGGTATATCCCGTAATAGGAGCGTGTTTTGAGGTCGAAAGAGTTTCTACCGGACGTAGAAAAAGTATTAAACGAGCGGGGGGAGCCAGCCTACAGGCTAGATCAAGCATACGCCGCCCTGACAACCGGGCTCGTCCGGGACTGGGAGGAGGCGACCGCGCTACCAAAAAAGTTGCGAGAAGCCCTCTCCGAGAAGGCGCCGGCCGCGACGCTCTCCCACGCGGGCACCTCGTGGGCGACGGACGGGACCAGGAAGTACCTCTTCAGGACCCACGACGGGCACGCCATAGAGACGGTCATGATCCCCGAGCCGGGATATGCGACCAAAGCGGATGGGAAGACCGGCGGCAAACGCAGCCGGAACACGGTCTGCATATCGACCCAGGTCGGGTGCGCGATGGGCTGCACGTTCTGCGCCACGGGGCTTTTAGGCATAAAGCGGAACTTAAATGCCCGGGAGATCGCCGAGCAGGTCCTGACCGCCGCCCGCGACATCGCCCCGGAAAGGGTGTCGAACGTCGTCGTCATGGGCATGGGCGAGCCGTTTCTGAACTACGACGAGACGTTGCTCGCGCTTAAGATCTTGAACGATGGGGATGGGTTTAACCTCGCGGCCCGTTCGATAGCCGCTTCCACGAGCGGGTTGGTGGAGAGGATCCGGCGTTTCGCCGACGAGCCGGAGCAGTTCCACCTGGCGATCTCGCTGCATACCCCTTTCGAGGAGGAGCGGCGCAGGATCATGCCGGTCGCCGCCCGCCACTCTATCCCGGAGCTTATGTCCGCCGCCCGCTACTATGTCGAGAAGACCCACCGCAAGCTGTTTTTCGAGTACACGCTGCTAGACGGCGTAAACGACAGCCCGGAGCACGTAGAGGCGCTCGCCCTCCTGCTCGACGACCCGCTCTACCACCTGAACCTCCTGCGCTTTAACTGGACCGACACTGGGTACGCCGCCACCCCGAAGCGGCGGGCGAAAGAGTTTCTGGAGCACGCGAGGGACCTCGGTCTCTCGGCCACGCTGCGGCCGAGCCGGGGCGAGGACATAGACGCCGCCTGCGGCCAGCTAGCCGCCAAAGACTCTAAAGAGCGGACTGTGGTACCGCTCGGTACCCGGCTCTAGGACCGGCACCGGGTACGACGTGCGCTTTGCTCCGAAGTATCGGCTGGATCCGCGGGCAAAGACCCTGTGGCGTATATCGGGGGTGTTGCAGGCATTGCCGATCCTGGCTGTCGGGGGTTTCGTGAGCTACGTGCTGGTCTGGGAGGGGGAAGTAGCATTCTACCTCGGCGGGCTGCCGCTGCTCGGGGCGGTGCTCTTAGCCATACTCTTGGTCGGGGTATTGCCCGGGGTCTTGTGGAGGCGGTGGCGGTATGAGATCCGGCCTCTTGAGGTGGACTTGCAGCGGGGTATCTTCCGGATAACCCGGACGCTGGTCCCGATGGCCCGGGTGCAGCACGTGGATACCCGGCGCGGCGTACTCCAGCGCCGCCTGGGACTCTCAACGGTAGTGTTCTACACGGCGGCCGGTCCGAACGAGATCCCGCAGCTCGCTTCGGGTACGGCTTCGGAGGTCCGGGACCGTATCTCGGAGCTCGCCCAGGAGACCGGGGGGAGCGAGATTTGACCGGGGAAACCCGGATACGGGAGCCCCGGATAGAGAACCGGCGGCTACACCCGGTCGGGATGCTGCTCGGGGCGCTAGGGGCGATCCGGCGGTTTATCGGGGCGGCGATCGTGCCGGGGGTCGCGGTCCTCGTGAACCAGGGGGTCTCGACGCGGGTGATGTTCTTTCTGGCGCTCGGCGCGATGGTGCTCGTTATCGGGAGCGCGATCTGGGGTGTTCTGTCGTGGCGGGCGACGACCTACAGCGTGGCGGACGGGACGTTCCGCCTCAAGCGGGGAGTCGTGCAGAAAAGCGAGCGGTCACTGCCGCTGGAGCGCGTCCAGTCGGTTAGTACGGTGCAGGGCATCGTGCAGCGGATATTCGGGGTGGTGGAGGTCAGGGTCGAGACCGCCGGTGGTGGCGGGGAACCGGAAATATCGCTCCCGGCCCTTTCCCGGCCCGCGGTCGAAGCCTTGCGCGAGGAACTTACCGAACGCCGGAGCCCGGAGCCCTCGGATACCGAAACGCCGGAAGGCGAGGAGGTCGGCGGAGGGGCCGGTGAAGGTACTGCGGAGCCCGAGGTGGTGCGCCGGCTCGGGGCGCGGGCGCTCTTGGTGGCGGGGTTGACTTCCGGCCAGATCGGGGTTGCGCTCTCGGTGGTCGCGGTGGCCTCCCAGGTCTTCGATAACTTCCTGCCGGATAGGCTAGCCCGTCGGGTACTGGAGTATCTGTCTCCGGGCTCGATCGCGGTGGCGGTACTTTTCGCGCTGGCTATCGGGCTCGCCGCGTGGGGACTCGCGATACTGGGCACGGTCCTGGCCCATGCGGGCTTTACGCTCTCCCGCTCGGCCGACGGCCGGTACCTGAAGATCCAGCGCGGTCTACTGGAACGCCACGAGGCGACGGTCCCCCTCTCCCGCATCCAGGCTATCCGGGTTATAGACGGCGTTCTGCGCCAGCCGTTCGGTCTGGCGGAGGTGCGTCTGGAGAGCGCCGGGTTTGGCGACGAACAGGGAGTATCGACGACGCTTTTCCCCCTACTACCCCGCAAGGACGTCGAGAAGCTGCTGAGGGACGTGGCCCCCGAGTTCGCGGCCCCGCTCTCGGAGTTGGAGGCGCTGCCGGTCCGGGCCCGCCGCCGCTACATATTCCGGGCCGTTCTCGTGGCCGCCGTGCCCGTGGCGTTTATCGTGCTGCAGTCCGCGGCCGTGGTGGGCTTCGGACTGCCGGTGTACCTCCTCTCCCTATTGCTGATACCTGCCGGATTGTACGGGTGGGTTCGCTTCCGGTCGGCCGGCTGGAGGCTTGAGGAAGGGCGCGTGATCCTGCGCTACCGGCTTCTCGCCCGGACGACTGCCATAGCTCCCCGCCACCGGCTACAGACTCGTAACGTATCCAGCTCCCCGTTCCAGCGCCGCCGCCGGCTGGCTTCGTTCAGGATAGAGGTCGCGTCCGGCTCCGGCGGGTCCGCTTTCGGGCTAACGGACCTCGACTCCAGCACTGCCGGAAAGCTTCTGGAAGAGCTATCGAGCTACGGCCGCCGCCCACTGACCCGGCCGGAGTAACCTTTCGCGAGCCGGGCGAGGAAACCTCGGGCGCGCTCCATCAACACCCTGGCTCCCATAAAGCTCACCGTGACCCCAAACAGCAAGAGCGCCCAGGCTAGGGCCGCGACCCTGACCGGCCAGAGCAGTGGCCGGGCAAAAACTTTCAGTTCGCCGTAAGTCTTCTCTATCACGTCCATCTCTCCGCCCACGCTCATACCCGTACGTCCGGGGCATCTAACCACAAGAACCGCCCCGCTACACTGCGCTACAGTTAAAGGGCTCGGGGTAACCCGTGGCTGTACCTGGCGCGCCGGTCTACACTGGACGGGAAGGAGGAAAACTTGAGACTGGCGACTGTCCAAGACAGGGGCGCTGAGACCGCGGCCATTGTAACCACTGGAGGAGTAGCGACCCTGGAAGCCCTGAACCGCGTCTATGGTATGTCCTGGAGTACGAACCTGTTCTCTCTAGTGGAAAGCGGCGAGTTCTTCAGGCTCCAGGAGTGGTTGGGAAGGCTGCAAAACATTGAAGAAACGGTTCCGCCGGGACGTTTGGCTTACGGTCCTCTTTACCGGCGGCCGCGTAAGATCTGGGGCATCGGCCTGAACTACACCGGGCACGCCGGGGACCTCGACGCCGCCCCGCCGGAGGAGCCGGCAAGCTTTATGAAGCCGGACACCGCGATCATCGGCCCGGAGGATAATATTCTGCTGCCAGAGTCTTCGGCGAAAGTAACGGCCGAAGCTGAGTTGGGTGTCGTGATCGGCCGCCGGATCAGAAACATATCCCCGGAGGAAGCTCTTTCCGCTATCGCCGGGTTTGTGCCCGTAATCGACATGACGGCCGAGGACATTCTGCGGCGCAACCCCCGCTACCTGACCCGCGCAAAGAGCTTCGATACCTTCTTCAGCTTCGGCCCCGAACTCGTAACGCCCGACGAGGTAGGAGAAGTATCCGACCTTACCGTATCCACCGTCCTGAACGGTGAGGTCCGCCGCGAGAATACAGTCTCAAACATGGCCTTCTCACCGGAAGAACTCGTCTCTTTCCACTCGGAGGTCATGACCCTCTTGCCCGGAGACATAATTTCTACCGGGACGCCGGGCGCGGTCGAGATAAAGAGCGGCGACCGGGTATCCTGCCGCATCACCGGTTTTGCGCCGCTGTCGAACCCGGTGGGGTAGCCGGCTTTAACTGCCGAGCGCGTCGAGGATGGCGTCGGTTACTTCGGCGGTGCTTGAGTCGCCTCCGAGGTCCGGGGTGCGGACGGTAGTCTCTGAGAGCACGGTTTCTATGGCCGCGACGACGGCCGGGGCTGCTTCTTTCTCTCCGAGGTGCTCCAGCATCATAGCGCTGGACCAGATCTGGCCTATCGGGTTCGCGATGCCCTTTCCAGCGATGTCCGGCGCCGAACCGTGCACCGGCTCGAACATCGACGGGTACTCGCCCCCCGGGTTCAAGTTTGCCGACGGCGCCATCCCGATGCTGCCCGTTATAGCGGCCCCGAGGTCGCTGAGAATATCCCCAAAGAGGTTAGACGCCACGACCACGTCCATACTCTGTGGTCTCAAGACGAACGCCGCCGCGAGCGCGTCCACGTGGTACTGGCTAGTCTCCACGTCCGGGTACTCCTCGGACAGCTCGTGAAATATCTCGTCCCAGAACGGCATGGTGTGGATGATGCCGTTGGACTTCGTGGCCGATACCAGGCTCCCCCGGCGGCTCCCCGCGAGCGTGAAAGCGTAGCGCATCACCTTCTCGACGCCGTAGCGGGTAAAGACCGACTCCTGCAAAGCGACTTCCCGGTCAAGCCCCCGGTAGAGGCGGCCGCCGGCCTCCGAATACTCACCCTCGTTGTTCTCCCGGACGACCACAAAGTCTATGTCGTTTGGACCCGCGTCCCGCAGCGGACTCTCAAGACCCGGGAGCAGCCTGACGGGCCGCAGGTTGACGTGCTGCTCGAAAGAGCGCCGGATCGGTATTAGCAGGCCCCAGAGCGACACGTGGTCCGGTACCCCCGGGTAGCCGACCGCCCCGAGGAAGATGGCCTCGTGCTCTTTTAGTTGCTCAAGGCCATCTTCGGGCATCATGCGGCCGGTCTTGGCGTAGTGCTCGCAACTCCAGTCGTAGGAGCGCCAGTCGAAGTCGAAGCCGTAGATGTCGCCGGCTTTCTCCAGCACCCTCTCTGCTTCACCGACGACCTCCTGGCCGATGCCGTCGCCGGGTATTACCGCTATCTTGTAGGCCACGCCTGCCTCCTCTGGCCGCTGAACTTTTACTCTGTCAGCGGGTGATGTCGGACAGCTCTTCTATGCCGGTGGCCGGGGAGGCGGTCTGTATCCGGCGAACGGTGCTCTTGCCGTCTTCGTCCTCCTCGACGGACCAGAGTTCATCTAAAAGGGCCGATTCCTGCACGTCGCCGACGTGGGAGATCACGAAGATCTGGCCGAACGCCTTCTTCAGGCGGTCGAGGGCGAGCAGGACGTTGCGCCGCCGGTCGGTGTCTAGCGCTCCGAAGACTTCGTCCAGGACCAGAAAACCTAAAGCCTCGGAGCCGCGGGCGGAGATCATCTTCGAGAGCGCCACCCGCGCCGAGAGGCTTACGACGTCGGCCTCGCCGCCGGAGAAACGCGAGATCTCATACGCGTCCGAGAGCCCGTCGAAGAGCCGGACCCCGTAGTTATGGTCGAACTCCATCCTCTCGTAGCGACCGTCCGTGAGCGTCCGCACCAGCGCACTGGCCTCGTCCTCCAGCACCGGCCGCACCCGGGCCGTAAGCTCCCGGTAGAACTCCGAAAAGAGCTTGTCCATCTCCCCGAGGCTCGCCGCTTTGGCTGCCCGCTCGTCGGCCAGCTTCCGCTGCTCGTCGTAGCGGCGCACCTCGCTTTGAAGGCCCTCGACGCGGTGTGCGAGTCGCCGGAGCTTTTCGCCAAGCTCTTCGCGCTCTTCCCGCGCCGCGTCCCGGGCGCGCTCGGCCCCGGCGGTCCGCCCGCGGCTCTCTGTATACACCTCCTCATCGAAAGAAAGGGCTTCCAGCTCCTCCCGGAGACCGGTAGACTTTTCGGACGCCGACTTCTCCTCCTCGACGGCGGTTTCGAGCCGCTCCTTTACTCCGGGACGCTCTTCCAGACGGCTCTTGAGGGTCTCTATCCTCCCCGAAAGCCGGTCAAGCTCAGCTTTTTCCTCCAGGAGCCGCCGGTGACGTTCTGGGTCGTACGGTGGTGCCTCGTCGAGAGTTTTTATCTCCGTTTCGAGCCCCGAGACCGAAGCGTCCGCGGTCTCGTAGGCCGTAACGAGGCCAGCCAACCGAGGATAGTCCTCGCGTATCGTCCGGAGCCACGCTTCCCGTGACCGGGCTTCTTCCAGCTCGGCGTCTCTAACGGGTACTGAGCAGGAGAGGTCTTCGCGCAGAGTCTCCGTCTGCTCCCGGATACGGCCGAGGGCTTTTTCCAGACCCTCCTGTCGGGCGGCGGCGACAGCCCGGCTCTCTTCTAGCTTCTGTGCCTGGCGCTGTAACTGCTCTACCTCTTGTAGTTCCCGGTCGAGGTCTGTGGCTTCCTTCTCCAGACGGCGGCACTCGGCCCGGGCTTCTCCGGCGCTCGTGAGGAGCTTTTCGGCTTGCCGGGAGAGGGTTCCTATTACCTCCTCGTGCTCGTCGGGCTTGAAGTCTCGTTTGCAGGTCGGGCACTCGGCTACCTCGCTGGAGTCCTCGATCATGCGCCGCGCGCCCGCGAGCTTTCTGGCTTCTTTCTCGTCGGCTTCCGCGAGCCCCTGCTGCATCACCGACTGCCGCTGTAAGCTACCTCCTTCCCGCCGCAGCCGCGCCGCCCGCTCTTCGGGCTTGCCGCCGGAGACCTTCGCCAGATCTCCGTCCAGCCGCTCGACTTCCGCCCGGCCGGCCTCGCAAGCCTCCCGAGCCCCGGAAAGCTCTTTCTCCCGCACCGCGAGGTCTTCAAACCGCTTTCTCGTTTCTTGCAACCCCCGGTAGCGTTCCTCCGCCTCCCCGTGGGCGGCCGGTGTCCCTTCCAGAAGCTCCGCCGCACCGTACATCCGCCGCACGTCGTCTTCCACGGACACTAACTCTTCCCAGCCGGGCATCGGCTCCTCGACCACACCCCGGCTCTCCGCCCCGTCGAGATCGTCTAGCAGCTTTGAAGCGTCGACCACGGCGCGCTGGGCCTCCGACCGGCGACGCTTCAATTCCCCGGCCGCCGACTCCCGCCGCTCCCCGCGGCGGCGGGCCTCTTCCAGGACTTCTATCTCGCCTGATACCCTGCCTGTACCCTCGATACGGGGTCTTAGCTCCTCGATGGTCTTTTCGTCTTTGTCCAGGGACGAGAGCTTCTCCCGCAACTCCCCGGCTCTGTCGGCCGCCCGCTCCCGGGACGACTCCGCGGCGTGGAGCGCGCTGGAAAGCCTCGTGTGCTCGCGGTAGAGCTTCTCCAGCTTCTCGGTTTCTTCCCGGGCCTCCGCAAGCTTTTTTCCGGCCGCGGAAAGCGCCTCCTCCGCCCGCCCGGCCTCAGCCTCCAGAGCCTGGTGCTCCTCGCGGGCCTCCGAGAGGTCTCTTGAGAGAGCTTCGTAGTCCGTTTCCTCTAAAAACCGTTCGAGGGCCGCAACCTCGCTGCGGAGGTCCTTGCGGTCGGCTCGGAGCAGCTTCTGGGCGGCTTCTACCTGGTCTATGCCGAGGATGCGGGCGACCTCCCGCTGGCGCTCGACGCCGGTGACCCCGGCAAAAAACTCAAGCTCCTTTTGCCGGGCGAAAAACGTAGCCTCAAACGCTACCCGGTCCATGCCGAGCAAGTACTCCTGCACCCAGCCCGCGACCTCCGACGAGCCGCCGACCACCTCTTCTTCAGCCCGGTTGTAGACGCGGGCCTCGGTCTTGTTCCGGTACAGGGAACGCGAGACTCTGTAGGGCTCTCCGCCGACGTTCAGGGTGACCTCGACCAGCGTCTTGTCGCTCGCCGCCCCGCCGCTCCAGGGTATGGCGTCGTTCGCGAAGCGCGGCCCGCCGCTCCGCGAACCAAAGAACGTCCACAGGATAGCCTCGAAGATAGAGGTCTTCCCGGAGCCGTTAGCCCCGATGACCCCGACCGCTCCTTCCGGCGGAAAAAGCTCCAGCGGGTCCCGGAACTGCTTGTAGTTCTCCAGGTAGAGGCGCTTCAGGATCACGCCGGACCGCCGCCCTCCCCGGTCCGGGCGTCCCGCAGGTACCCGAGACCCTTGTCCAGAAACTCCCCGGCGAACGCTGGTTCCAGCTCCCCGTGCTCGCGGCGGCCGGAAACGAACGCCTTGAACTCTTCCTCCAGCGAGGAGAAGCCGACTTCTGCGTCGGCTCCGGGAGAAGCTTCCGCCCCCGTTTCCGTGACTTCCAGGCTGAAGTCCAGGCACCGGCGTTTGAGGTCCCGCAGCAGCGCCCGGTCTACCGCGCCCGCCATACCCCGCGAGGCGTCCCGGACCTTTAGGCGCACGATGGCACCGTCGAGGGCGGCCTTCTCTGTTCTTTCCAGTACCGCTTCCGAGAGGTCGGGGCCGCTCATCCCGGAGGCGTCTATACGGGGAAGGTCGATCATGGGCCGGCTCTCGATCGGCACGTGCTCTACCGTAAAGCCGCCGTCCGAGAAATCTAGTATTAGAAACCCAGGCTCCGCCCCGGCCTCCGCGAAGCTGAAGCGCTCGGTCGCCCCGGCGTAGTACGTGTTCTCCTTGTGCTGGTGGAAGTAGTGGTAGTGGCCGAGGGCCACGTAGTCGAACCTGCCCTCAAGGACGTGGTTCGGTAGGTCCACCTCTCCTAGCTCGTGCCCCTGCACCGTGAGGCCCGGCACCGTCCCGTGGGTGACCATGACGTTCAGGTCCGCCTCCGGGTCCGGGCTGACTATAACGTCCCGGTCCCCGACCGCCCCGTGCGGGACCAGCGTAACACCGACCTCCGCGTCCCCGGCGGGCACGAGCATCGCCTCTGGCGCGAAGCCGTGGGCGAAGCGGGCACCGACGAGGTTCGCGTACTCCAGGGCCGCGGTCGTGGTTCTCAGGCGCGGGGTCTCGTGGTTACCGGCGATGCCGAGGTAGGGGATGCGTTCCCGCGTGATACGGCGGGTTTCCTTTAAGAAGTGCACGATCACGTGGGTCGCCGGTCGTATGGTATCGAAGACGTCACCGGAGTGGATCACAAGGTCCACGTCTTTCTCCAGGATCTCATCGACCGCCCGGGTGTAAGCGGCGGCCACGTCTACCTCCCGCTGGTTGCGGCTCGTCTCCGGACAAAGCTTGGCATACCGGGTGTACCCGAGATGTGTATCCGAGATGTGGGCTATACGGACTATAAAGATCTTTCTATGAGTTGAATACACGTCTATTCTAGCTGCAACGCCGCACTTTCGCAGGCCGGTCCGAAGTTACTGGAAGACCGGCTGCAAAGCTGATCCGAGCCCGGAAAAACCGCAGTTCTACCCCGACCGGAATGTCGGGTCCGTCTTTTTGTCGTACACCTCCGGCGGCTGGTAAGAGGCGAGGGTCCGGGTGAGATATCTGACTGCCACCAGGGTCCCGAGCGCCCCGCCGAGGGTGCCGAACGCCGTATCGACGATAGAGTCCAGAGGCGGGTTGTAGATCATACCGGGCGGGAGCAGGAAACTGAGGCCGGCTTCGAATACCTCCCACGCCACACCTCCCGCAATACCCAGGACCGCGCCCGCCAGCAGCACCCGGACAGCCGTCACCTCAGGCACCTTGCCGCGGTGCCTGACGTACAGCTCCGTGGCGAGGACCACGAGCGAAAAGGTCGTCAGGAAGTGCGCGAGGTTGTCGTAGAGGAAGCCGGCGTAGAACAGACCGAACAAAAAGCCTATTAGGTCCACCACAGCGCTAAGGAAGACCAGCGAGAGTGCGAGCCGGAACGGTTTGGTCATCGAGCGGAGAGTATATTCGAGAAGACCTTCCTCCGTGCGACCGTGCTGTCCGCGTAGACCCACACGGCTTTGGAAGCCGTAGCTACGAGCATACGAGCGGTGCTCCGAGCTTCGCCGGTCAAGTAATTTCGCTACCTCCGGACTTCCGGCGCACCGTAATCTGTACAGAGTCATCGCTACCGGAAGCTAACGTAGATCAACGGCCGCACAAAGACCCCTCTAAACCCTGCAAGCCATGCCTCTCACAGCGTTTCTACTAGCTGCTTCAAGAACTATGTGAGGCAAGATAGTCTAAAAATAGCATAAGAAAATTTTACTTCTTAAACAATATAAATAAAAAGCAATTTAAATATTGACAACAAAGTTAAGTCTAATGTAGCATTGCTAGCGACGTGAAATAACACTTACGGAAGAGTGGCTGTGGAGGCATCTTTCCGAAAAAGTTGTGAGAAAGGGGTGTGTTGGTGTCGATAACTAGTCTAAGGAGGTTCCTTTTAGGGGCCGTTATATCCGTTCTGGTGGTGGCGTTATTCTTGCCGGGTCAGGCCCGGGCGCAGAGCACCGGGCCGACCGTGGCGCCTGACCTGGTATCCGTGGGTAACTTCCGGCCGGGACCGGTAGACAACAACGGTGACTTCCGCACTTTCGTGGATTACACTTTCGATCAGCCGGCTTATCTGACGGGCAGCAACCGCACGAGCTTCGCCCTCGTACCGGTAGACGGCGGGGACTCCCTCTTCGGCTCGGACTTCATACCTTCGATGGAGACGGACCCCGAGGGAGACAACACCATTACCGTTCTCTTTAACGGTAGCCTGACCCCGGCGGACTTTGCTCGCGGCTTTGTAGCCAGTTTTACGGTCTCCTCGGGTCCTCAGGGTAACGAGCCGACGAACATAAACCAGTCCGCGCCCATAGCTCCGGGCACCACCTCTGTAAACCCGGACCTGGTATCGGTAAGGATCGACTGTCAGCAGAGGCAGGTATTCTTTACCTTTGACGAACCCCTGGATCAGGAAGACGTGGTACAGAACACGGGTGGTTTGAGACTTTACTTCCCCGATACGACGAATGCCGGCGCGCAGGCCGTGCGCCAGACAGACGACCCGGCTGTCCTGAGGGCCGTATTTAGCGACCTGCCAGAGGGCAAGACCCTGTCGGACGCCGCCGGTGGTTACGTCACCAACGGCTCCGTTGCCGGGCAGCCGCCGAACGGTCCCGGCGGGCAGGCAATAAACCAGTTCGACGAATTCTCCCCCGCTGAACTCGGAGCCGGCTGCGGTACCGACGGAAACACCGGCGGTGGAGGCACCGGCGGAGATACCGGTGGCGGCACTGGCGGCGGTACTGGCGGAGATACCGGCGGAGGCACCGGCGGTGGTACTGGTGGAGATACCGGTGGCGGTATGCAGCCCGGTGAGGGTGGCACTGGTGGCGGAACCGACGGCGGAACCGACGGCGGAACCGACGGTGGCATGCAGCCGGGTGAAGGCGGTACTGGTGGTACCGGCGGCGGAACTGACGGTGGCACTGGTGGAACCGGTGGAAGCAATGGTGGCGGCGCGCAGCCCGGCGAGGGCGGCACCGGTGGAACCGGTGGTGCTAACGGCGGCGGAGACGCTGGCGGCACGGGTAGCGGAGAAGACCAGAACAATACCGTTATAAGCGGTAACGTGGTGGTTACTCAGACGCAGACCGCCGAGCTAACGCAGGAATGCCAGACTACTGCAACGGTAGAGCAGACCGGCACGGCCACGGGTGGTAACCAGTACTCTGATACGGGCTCCTCTAACCAGACGGTCCAGTCAAACCTTGGCGAGGTAACCGTCGATGCGACTGGGGCCAATTGCCAGCAGACCGTTAATCAGGTCCAGGCTGGTGAAGATGCCGCTGGTTCCGTAGCGTCCTCTATAGAGAGTACGGACCCCGGTCTTGCGAGTACTGTCGCCAACGACCCGGCCGCACAGCCGATCGGTCATTAAACTAAACTGACAAGTAACCGAGAGGTTACTAACTCCCCAGGGGTACGAGGCTCGTTTAGCCCCGTACCCCTTACGCTTGTCCAGAGGAAATGCCTTCCACTCCCCGGTAGTACCGCGGGTGGTCCAGGAGGTTACCCGTTACAGGGTTACTCCCCGTTCATGCGTTCTATGCTGGCGAGAAAGTCGAGGTCGTCGTCGGCGTTCCAGCGGGCGGCGCGTTTTTTGGCGAGGTTGCGCTTAAAGGTCTCGTACGGGTCTTTCGGGCCGCTGCCGTTTTTAGCGAAGGCATTCACCCGGTCGAGGGCTTCGTGGATGCGGTCTACCGGGACGTCCTCTATGTCGGACCTTACGGTCTGGATCCCGGGCGGCTTGCGCATCAGATGCCGCATGACGTTCTGCACTTCGGTTGCGGTATCCACGTTCTGGCTGCCGAAGATGTCCGTGCCCTGCTTGCCCATGAGGACCGGCGGCCGCGGGAAACGCCCGAAGACCGGCACCGCGTAGTGGGCGTGGCGCAACAGCAGGCGTCCTTTCTCTAGCTGTAGAAGCTCTTCGCGGGTCGTGGCCGAGAACGAGCGGTAGCTGGAGTTGGTTAACTCCTCGTCGCCTATCCGCCCGTAGAGGCTGGTCGCGGCGTTGCCGACGACCTCGTCGTTTACCTTGCTCCGGAACTGCTGCGCCCCGAAGAGGGTGAGGCTCAGGTGCCGCCCGCGGGCGGAGATGTCCACGAGGGTTTCCTTGAGCGAGGAGTCGGTCGAGCCGGTCGGGGCATACTTGTTGAGTTCGTCGACAAAGATCACCAGTTTGTCCACCCCGAGTTCTCCCAGCTCGGCTTTCTCCCAGATCTTGTTTATCACCTTCGTAACCACGAGATCTTGGGGCACGCCGGTGAGCTTTGAGATGTCCACCACCCGCATCTCGCGGTCGGTGAAAGCGTCCTCGACGTTCGGGGAGTCGGCGTAGTCCACTTTACCCCGCACCAGGAGGCCGCCGCACTTGGACGGCAGGCCATTAAAGCGGTTCCAGACCTTGTTTATGGTCATGCGGTTGTGGCCGCGCCAGGTCTGTTTGCTGTCCTCGTCCTCGAAGTAGTCCTGTATTTCGCGCATTACGCCGTGGAACTCGTTCTGGGTCTCGACCCTGTCGGCCCGCAGCGTCTCGACGAAACCCCGGAACTTGTCGTCGTAGTCGGAGTGCTCGAAGATGCGCCCGGCGTGGGGCAGCACGTCGCCGAGGTCCCACACGATGGGGTGGACGTGGTGACTCTCGCCGCGGGCGTTGCGCAGGGTGTTCAGGTGCCCGGCCGTAAGCTCCGCCGGGTAAACGGTCCGTCCGTCCGGGTCCATACCGGTCCGCAGCGGCGCGAAGATCCGGAGGTTCTCAAACGGCTTTGTCTCCAATCCCAGCGCCTCGTACATCTCCTTTTCCTCCGGCGACAGCCCGCGCTGACCGGCTTTTTCGTAGCGCCCGGCGAGATCCGGGTCCTCTTCCGGGTCCACCTCCACCGGCTTGTCGAGGAACAGGAGGTCGGAGCCTTTCACGTTGAACATGAGGGCCGCAACTTTCTGATCGCCGGAGTTCTGGAAGACGCTTGAGATGGTGAACAGGGCGTGGCTGGTCTTGGTAGAGAGCCCGCTCATGCCGGTTATGTTCAGGTGCCCGGCCTCGGGGCCGAGGAGGTAGTCGGCGTCGGCGTAGAGCGGGGTACGCTGCGGACTACCATCCCGCTCGTTGCCGTTCTCGTGCAGGAGCATCGGTATCGGGGTACCGGAGAAATCTTCGGAGCCGAGGGCGAACTCGATGGCGTCGGAGGTGGCGTAGTAGACCGGGCCGGTCTGTACCGGGCGCTTGCTCTTTTTACGCGCTTCGCGGTGGCGGGTGGCGAGGACCCGGGCGCGGAAGACCAGTATCTCCACCCGCTCTGAAAGCGCTTCAAGCTCCGGGTCGCCGTCAAAGGCGTAGAAATCGTCCAGAAAGCTTTGCAGGTCCGAGTACCGGCGCGGGTCGTCGAGGACGGCTATGGCGGTCGCATCTTCGGCTTCGGCGGCGACTATGTGGCCGATGTCCAGGTTCTGGGCGGCTCCGGTCTCGGCGGTCCAGAAGTAGAACTCGTGGGCGGTGGCCGGGTACTCCTCGCTGGTCACGACCCGGCCTATCGGACCGGCGTTGGTATCACAGAAGTTCTCGTGCAGCATCTAGCTCCTCCCGTATAGCTCTGTGTAGCACGAGCGCAACCTCGTCAATTCGTCGTCGAACTCTAGCCAGGAATATAATCCTTTACCATTGAGAGAATCCAGCATCTCGGTAAGGTGTACGGTATTGTTCCTGCTTATAAATAGGTACTTTCTGGTTACGCTAACGCTCACCTGAATCTTCCCACACGTCCGCCTCGGTGGCGAACTCGGACCTTTGAGGTTCGATCACGCAGAACCGCTGGCCGGTGGGTGCCTCCATCACCCACCAACTTTTCACCTGCTCTAGCCGCTTCGCGCCTAGCTTCTCTAGCCGTCGCACCTCCGCCTCGATATCGTCCGATTCGATGTCAATGTGAACCCGGCTCGGGTGATCTACCTTCTGAACCTCGACCTGCAGATCGTTCGGCTCAGTTTCGAGTTCTACGTAATTTTCATCGTCCGTTTCCCGGATGGAGTATCCTAACGCTTGGCCCCAGAACTTCGCCGCCTCACTGAGATCATCCGTCTGGCAGTCGATAATGATCGCTCCCAACCTGCTCCGGTGCATTGCTCGTCTCCTTTTCTTTGAATACTGAGCTACGCGGTTCTCGCCGCCTCTGCCGCCGCGTGTCCGGCGAGGCTCGTGATAAAGGTCTTCAAGCTGGTCATTTCCGATAGCTCGGAGTAAGCGCCATCGTCTACGGAAGCGCGTGGCGATAGCAGTACGGTGGCGGCCGTGTATAGCTGTTCCCGAACTAGCTTTTGGCAGAGTAGGTTGTACCGATCAGCGTAGGATGCACCACGGTACTCATCGAACACCGGGAAATGAGGAGAACTATCCCGGACGGGAGAGCGGGACTTCTCGCAGTCTTCGACCAATACCAGCCAGCCTAAGAACGGACGAGGTGTCTGTCCGAAAGCTGCTTCCCTATAGGCCGTCCACAAATCAACCGCGGTCCCGATGGCTTCTTCCGTTCGGTTGTTGAAGTTGTTGCCGAACGACGGACCTACCTGGCTCTTGAACTCGAGGGCCGCGACGAGCCTGCCGTCGTTGAGGACTAGCATGTCCCATAGCTTCGTGGGGCGAAAATATCCGGGGAGTGCGAGTACCCGGCGTTGCAGGCATATTTCGGCTTCGTCCAGGCCGTTGAGACGCACGACATCTTTCGCCAACGCCAGGAAGCCGTCCATGTTCTTTCCGGCGGTGACGCTGGCTCGCTCGCCCTGATCCGCTTTTCCGCTCTCGACCTGCTTCTGGCGGGCGGCTTCGCGGTTTCCCCAAAACGCCTTTACTGCTTCGCGAGCTTTGTTCTCGTAATCGGCCAGATCTATGCTCATCGACGCCCCTGTTCGCCGTTGAGACCCATCGCGGCTGCGTCTTCCGGGGTAAGTTGGTACAGGGTGACTACAGCTTTATTGCACGCCTCGGTGTCCTCAGACTCGGTGGCGGCTGTAAGTGCTCTGCGGACATTTTCCGGGACTTCGGACCAGCGGGGGAGCCGGATGCGGCGCAGGTACTGAGCCTGGAAGCGCAGGTAGCCGCCGCGCATTTGGGTCGAGTAGATGGAGACGAACAGCTTCGCGATGCCCGACCGGAGCACCGCCCGCAGGGCTTTCAGATCCCACTCCGAGGATGTGATGAAGTACAGGTTGTGGTGCGGGTAAAGTTGGCCGTCCTCGTAGACGATGTGCGGCTCGCCTTTGATGTCCGGGATCAGGAGCTTAGGCTGCGTCGTGAGGTCCGGGTGGATGCGATCTATGGTCCGGTACCAGCTCTCCGGGTTCTTCTTGGCGCAGTTGCGAGCCCGGATCTTCTCTTCGTGCCGCTCCAGATAGCGCGCGAGTTTCGGGTAGTCTGCGAGGTCCACGAGCGAACCATCATTGTGGAACGGGTTGATTACGCCGAGCCTCCGCCACTCCACGGTCCCCTTCTCGATGTCCCTGGTCGTCGCCAGCGGTAGCTTGCGGTCCGGCTCAACATCCAGGCCGTCGTAAGGCCCGATGTACACCCGGTCCGCCCCCGTGGCGACTCCGATCCCGACCCTGCAACCCGCCTCTTCCAGCGTTGGGAACTCCGCCTCCAGGCGGCGCGCGACCTTCAACTGGTCGAAAGACCCCAGTATCCAGGGCTCGCGACCCTGAACAACCCCCGAAACCTCCAGCACGCCACTATCTTCGGGGACGCTATCCGCACGCATGGCCCGCGCGAGCTTCGCGAGGGAATAGCTCTCTATCCGAGGCTGGCGGGCAACCCTGGTGGGTCCAGGCTTTTCGCGCCGGATCACGGTGATGGCCGGATACGTGATGACCTCGGAACGGAAGGCGGGCGTGTCCACCATGTCCACGTAAGCCGCCAGGTGATAGTGGTTCGCCACCATAGCCCGCAGCGGACCCCCATACCTGTTTTTCATCCAGCGGTCCGCGCAGATAAAGCCCAGGGTCCCGCCCGGCTCCAGGTAAGACAGGCATCGCTCAAAGAACGGGATGTACAGGTCCGCCCGGTCGTAGATGGTGCTGTACCGTGCCCGGTACTCGGCCATGAGGCCGTCCGGTATTAGCTCTTGGCGCACGTAGGGCGGGTTCCCGACGGCGTGGGTGAACGACCACGGCAACTCCACGAGCAGGAAGTCTCCCTCGACGATCCAGGCTCCGAGAATCTCATTAGCGGCTTCTTCGTCGATCCCGTGTTCTCGGAGTAGGCCGAGGAGCCGGGTACAGGTGCCCTCGATGCTGTCGCTATGTACCTCGACGGCCCGGATCGCCCCGGAGAGGTCTTCGACCGGGTCGGAGCGTCCCGGAGCGTGAGCTTCATATGCCGCCAGAAGCCTCTCCACGACGGGCAAGAGCAAGTCCCCATCCCCGAACGATGGTTCCAGGAGCCGGAGTTGATGCAGGGGACGGTCCACCGTGTACCCTGCCAAGTCCAGGATGAACTCGACCACTTCGCGCCGGGTGAAGATTGCACCCCGTGCCCCGGCTTCACCGCGAGCGTAGCTACCCACGGCGTCGGAGAAGTCGAACATTGGTAAGGGCTCTTGCTGGGTCATTTTGCCCACCAGAGCTTATTCAGTCCACGGGACTGCATCCCATTCCTTACCTCCACCCAATTGGGTTGATAATGTATCTCTTCTGGACAGTGGGATTAGCAGATTACGTTCTGCTACCTCTTGCAAATAATTGATTGTGTTTTTCCTGAGCCAGTCCGTGAAATCAGTTGCCTCTTCTTTAAGAAGCCCAACTACAGATTTGCCCAAGTGTTCTTTAGTAGGGTCTATTACTTCTTCGACAGGAGCATCGTACCCGTATACTTTTAATTTAGTGCTGTCGCTCCCGGTTACCAAGCCGCCATTGTGGGATAGTGTGTGTCGGATCTGAAAGATGGCTTGAATCGCTTTGATAGTTTCTTTGAGTGGTGATTTCGGGTTGCTTACATTGTATCGGCGAGCGTTGATGAGCATTTGTGTTGCCTTGTCTACTTCATCTAAATCGTGAAAAAGCCTGTGTTCGAGCAACAACGATGCAACATTTACGTCTTCAGTCGTAGACCAGAGTACCCTTCCATCGACTGAGCCTTTGATGTTTCCTGGGGGAATAAATTCCCTTAAGGCAGAAGCAAGCACGATTAAAGTTTGCTTGTAAAAAACCTCGAAACTGTTGATCGCTTCAAGAAGAGTGAGATGTTCAGCGTACCATCTGTACTTCCTGTAGACAGCGTCTTTTGGTCCTCTTTTTCGTCCTCCTTCCAACTCAGATAGAGTTTTATTCGCTTCTTGAAGTTTTTGGTGTCTATCGTCTACCCAGTTTAGGAAATTCTCTTGGTGACCGAGTAGATCTTTAAACTGCTTGAGTGGGCTGGGATCTAAATTGGCAAGATGCTTAATTTCCTCGTTAGTACTGGTTTCTATGCAGTTGCGATCTTTAAAGCGCACAATATTAGGTGCACCTTTAGGTCTAGGCATGTAGATTTACTCTTTCATCTCGTCATCAATCAAGGCAAAATCATCTTCTTAATATTCTTTCAAATCTTGTATAAGGACACCCAAAACCTCCGAAGTTACAAACTTTAATATGATGCTCATGTTGTCGAGCAATACTCGCTGGCGTTCCTCAAACGCTTTGGCTCCATGAAATAAGTTGCACCGTGCTTGGTATATCAGTTGTAGAATTGCTCTCGGCTCATAATTTGCAGCTTGCAAGGCAAGCTCTTCATCCCTGTCTATATCGGGCATACCAGTCTCGTAATTTTCGTGAAGATAAAAGTGATGCTCTTGAATAAGACGAGCTAGTTCATCTACAGCGTTTCTGCAGAGTTCGCTATTCTGAATTTTATTCCTTAGTCTGGCTTCACCGTAGTAATTAACTACATATATCGTAGCTGACTTCTTGTCTGGCAGCGGTGCGTATTTTTCTCTTGGTCGCCGAGCTTGCCCTCTGCTAACCATCACTTTGCCCACTTCAGTGTAGACACGGTTGAAAACCACATACAAACTTATGAACCTATCAAAAGACCTGTTCAAGTTGTGTAGAGGGCTGTTCTGCGTACCTCCGGCAGTAGCTGTTCTCGACGCAATTCTTACCTTTGTGTAAGAAGGCCGGTAGTTTGCTTTTCTCAGCCATCGCTCACAAAACGACTTGAGTTGGTGAATGTCAGTGTCCATAGCAGAGCCTTAAATTCAATCCCTCATCCGATCCAGGCCCGCCAGTATCTCCGAGTTGTTACGGCGGGTAGAGCGGCGCCGGTCTCGGCGGTCCAGAAAAAGAACTCGTGGGCGGTTGCCGGGTACTCCTCGCTGGTTACTACCCTTCCGATAGGGCCTGCGGTTGTGTCACAGAAGTTCTCGTGCAGCATCTAGTTCCTTCCGTTTCCGGCGATACCGTTTCCGGAGATGTGGCGTTCGAGCCTCGCGTAGTCCCGCTCGGAGCCCTGCACGAGTGGTTTCAAGAGCTTCTCGACGTAGTGGATCGGGTAGATCATGGCCGGCCACCGCGGGTCGGGCTTGGCGAGCGGCGCACGCTCCGCCAACACCCAGCGCGTTATTTCGTCTACCGTCTCCGGCGGCGTGTCGCGCGGAGCCTCGATACGCATCAGCGAGCCTAGAGCGTCGGCCCCTGGCTGGCGCGGCCACACCCGTAAATACCACGAGGTGCGGTGTTCGCCTGGTGCCCGCCTTAGTTGCCAGTCCGGGACGAAGCTCGTTGTCCGCATACCGGGTTCCAAATCTAGGAGCATCCCGACGTCCTTGCCGACGAACTCCGGGCGGGCGACGCTTTTTATAAGGCCGACGGCCCGGCGGTTGGACTCCCGGATCTCTTTGAGCTGTCCGTCAACGGCGATCCAGGTGTCCGAGTCTTCTAGGGTCCGGTCGTCTAACTCCCAGTTCCGGAGCATCCCGCCCTCCAGCCGCTCCCGGATGGCCCGGACCCTGACACCGGCCCGCTCTCTCATGCCGACGTAGTCCGAAGGGTCAAGCTCCTCGCCACTGTACTCGGCGGAGTCCAGGATTATGTAGGGTGAAGAGGGGACCTCCTCCGTCCCAAGCTCGGAGAAACCGGCTTCCAGCAGTAGTTGCCAGAAAGCTTCTATACGCTCGTCCCCGGCGCTGCGGGGCAGGATCACGGCCTGTACCACGGTCGGCGGGCTCTCTAGCGGCATGCGGGAGAAGCGGCGGTCGCAGCGGTTAATAATGGCGGCGGCGACGGTCGAGATCACGACGGGAGACATCCCGATACGCCCGATCTCGCGCGAACTCTGCACCCCGTCCAGGAAGTAACAGAGCTTTGAAGTACCGTCGTGAGCGCCAGGGTCCCGCGGTCCGGGAGGCGTCTCCAGATGGTGCGGCCGTCCCGGTGGAGTCTGCTCTTCCTCCGGGGACTGCCGGGTGAGCTGCTGCATCTCCAGGTCACAGGCCCCGTTGCCGGTGGTTACGTAGATACCCCGCCGCCCGGCCTGCTCCAGGACCCGACCCAGGCGGCCCGCGAAATCGTCCGCCGTACGCTCCGATAACATGCGACCCAGTATACGGACGATAGGTTTAGAAGGCTACACCTCGTCCTCGGGCTCGGGTACCGGTAGCTCGAACTCCCTCTCGGCCAGGCCGACGGCGGCCCGGAAGCTCCGGCGCTCCTCCGGCGTCCCGGAGTAAGCGTCGCGGGCCATCTTGAGCACCTTCTTCGCCTCGCCCCGCTGCTCGGGACCGTTCGGGACCTCTTTGGAGAAGGCGTAGTCGAGGTCTCCACCGCCCTCCGTCACGCCGTAGAAGTGAAGGTAGATCTCCTTCTGGCGGCCAAGGCCGGAGAGGGCCGCGTCGCCTGAGACCTGGGAGATGTTCAGGAGGGTAGCGGCGGAGAGAGGGTTGCCGTCCATGGGGTAGACCGAGAGGGCGAGGCGGACGACGGGACCGTAGAACGTCTTGTAAAACTCCAGGCGGCGCACGATGCGGGCTGGACCGCGGGCGGCGTCTATCTCATCCTTAGGGGCCGCGACTATTACGTGGCCTTGCGGCGGCCGCAGAGACTCGCGGCCCTGGGTGGAGATCACGCGCGCCTGTACGCCCCGGTCGGCCACGGCGGAGGCGAGGCTTTGCCGGACCCTCTCGGGCAGATCCAGACCACGGGTCTCCGGCACCGCTACTTCCCGTAGCTTTCGAAAAAGCGGGCGAAGTAGGCGACGGACTCGAAGTAGTCTTCGAGGCGAGCGGACTCGTTCGGGGAGTGGATGCGGCTGCCGATGTTGGCGACCGCGCCGGTCATGATGGTCGGTATCCCGAGCTCCGCCGTCATTAGAGAGGTCGGACCACTGCCACCGACCGTCGGGTACACCACGGCCTCCTCCTGACCGAGAGACTTCCAGGCGTCTAGCGCCGTCTGGACGACCGGTGAGCCTACCGGGGTCTTGGCGGCCTCGACCCCGTGCATCTCGACCACTTCTATGTCATCGAAGTCCCGCTTGCGGAGGTGGGAGCGGATAAGCTCCGCGACCGGACCCGGGCTCTGGCCGGGGACGAGCCGGAAGTCCATCTTCACGAACGCTTCGCTGGGTATGATGGTCTTGGAGCCGGGGCCGGTGTAGCCGGCCTGGATGCCGGCGATGTTAGCCGTCGGACGGAGGAGCATCTCGCGCAGGGCTTCGTCTCCCGAGAGGTTGCGATCAAAGGCTCCAGTCTCCCAGGACTCTAGAAGTTCCGCGGCGTCGAATGGTATCTCGGCTATGGCGTCGAGGTCTTTTTCGGAGGGTTCGTCGGCCAGGGCGTCGAGGCCGTCCAGGGTGATCTCACCTTGCTCGTCTTTTATGGTCCTGAGCGCCTGTACCAGCCGCCAGACAGGATTCGGGGCGATGCCGCCGTACATGCTGTGGAGGTCGTGGGACGCTCCACGAGCGTGGAGTTCGACGTAGGCCATGCCTTTCGTGCCGCAGAAGACCATCGGCCGGCCGGAATCGTCCTTCATCGAGCCTTCCCATAGGCAGGCGTCGGCGGATAACAGTTCTTTGTTGGAGCGCACGAAGTCCGGGAACGAGGGACTTCCGACCTCTTCCTCGCCTTCTATGACGAACTTGAGCTTGAACGGTGGGGTGCCGTGTTCTTCGGTATAGAGTCGGAGCGCCTGGATGCGGGCCATCACGTCGCCCTTGTCGTCGGCTATGCCGCGGGCGAACATTTCGCCGTCCCGCACCTCGGGCTCGAACGGGTCGCTCTCCCAGAGTTCCAGGGGCTCCGGTGGCTGGACGTCGTAGTGGCCGTAGGAGAGGAGCGTGCGGTCGCCGTCGCCGACTTCGGCGTACACCACGGGATGGCCGCCGGTCTCCAGCAGCCGGGCTTCGGCCCCGGCTTCCTCAAGCTTTGAGCGGACCCACTCCGCGCACTCGCGGAAACCCTCCGGGTTGTCCTCACTGGCCGAGATGGAGGGCATCCTCAAGAACTCTTGCAGCTCTCCGAGGAGGTCTTCCCTCGTGTTGGATATCTTTTCGGTCAGGCTATCCGCCATTTCTCCTCCATTATTTGTCCAGCCCTGCCCAGCCTGGAGAGAGGTTAGCACTTTACGAGATTCTTCGGCACCGTTTGTGGTTCCGCCCGCGGCATCGCCCGCAGCGCCGGAGGAATCACAAGATATTCGGTAGCCGGAATATATAGTGGCTGGTATATTCAGATCCTATACATGGAGGATTACCTGTGGGCATAGAGCGGAGTACCGGAAGCACGCCCGAGCCGGGCGTGGGACAGAACGTTCCGGAAAAACCCGGTACTTTTTACGGGTATGACGTGACGGGCATGAGCTCGAGAACCCAGGTCATTATAGGGCTCGGCGTATTGTTGCCGACGCTCCTGGCTTTAGGGTCTATCCCATTTTTCATACCATTCCTCGAACCCGAAGAGCGGTCCCTGGGACCGGCGATATTTATCTTCTTATTCTTCTCTTCTTTGGGCTGGACGGTCCCGGCCGCCGCGCTTATGATGCGCGGGATAGCGGAGTTGAGAGATTCCCGGTCGTCCGGTTCTCGGTCACCCGTTTCCGGGGCTCGGGCTTCCAGGGCCGCTTTAGAAACTTCAGGTGCGGGGGAGCGCGCCATCCTCAAGGCGTTGCGCGGGAACGGAGAGATGTCTGCGGCCCGGGCGGCGGCGGAGGCTTCGATCACGGCGGCGGAGGCGGATGAGATCCTCTCCAGGTTGGCCGGTGAGGGTCATCTGCGGCTGCGGATAAGGGGTGTCGGGCTGTTCTACTCCTTGTGGGAAACCAGGGTCGAAGACGGCGGCTCCGGAGAGTTTGGAGCCCTCTGAGAAGGGGTAGCTAGATCGAGAGTCATGTTATTATTCAGGCTAATTGAAGGGGACCGCAAGAGCGGAAGCGTAGGTCAGGCCTAGAACTATGGACGAGCGGAAAATTCCGGAAAACCTGGAAGAAGCCTACCGGCTGCGGGACACGGCGGAGGATCTCGGCGACCGGGATTTCTACCAGGATCAGATCTACCGTCTGAGGCGTGAGGAGTATCGCTCGCGCGGTATCCGGACGGAGATTTCCTCCCGCCGCCGCGAGCGCCAGAGCGCCATCGAGTTCTCCCGGGAAATGTTCTTCCTGGAGGTACTGGAGATCATGGGCGGCCAAAACGGTTCCCGCGACCCGGAGACCCGGGCCGACCAACAGGAAGCCCGCCGCTACGCCATCCGGCTCGACAGCCACGCTTTTTTGAAACAGCTCGCCGCGCCGCAGTCGGGGGCCGTGGATATCTACCGCCGCAACTACCTCGCGCTGCTGCGGGTCGGAAGGACGCCTAAAGAAGCATATTATCTATCGCGGGTGATCGGGCTCGCCGGGGACGGGGAGTTTCGGCAGGCCATTGAGAACGTGCGGAGGACCGGGTATCCGAAAGACCGTCTCTCATACCTTGTAGAGCGGGCGGCGATCCAGATCCGGGACCTACCGGGCGGTATGATCTTGATCCTCCTGACTTTCTTTGCTTCGCTGTTCGCCCTGGTCTGGACGACCGGCGCTCTGGACCCGGCCAGCCCGGGAACGGTGTTTTTCGCCGGCCTCGGGATCGTGGCGGCCGGCGGCCTGATGTTGATCTGCGCCGCGTTTATTATTACCTTTATCCGGTCTATTAATAAGTAGCCGAAGGCGTTGCTCCGGCGCCCGTACTCGTAGTCCTGAAGTGCCGGGCGGGAGCACTGGAGGGATCGGGTACCCGTGCGAAATTCGCAGAGCACCGTAGAGAGGAACTCTTCACTCCGGCGCCGCCGGCGTCGGGCCGCCCGGATCTACCGGCGTCGACGCCGGACCGCGCTGCTCGTTGTCTTCTCTTCCCTGGTAGCCCTGACGTATGCGCTGTGGCCGATGCCCGCGGCCGCTCCCGAAAGTGTCAGGGGCGTGGACGCGCCCGTGACCGCCAGCCGGCCGGGTTTGCCGCCGGACAAAGAGCCCAGAGAGAAATTCGACACCGGGGCGCTCGAAGGCGAACTGCGGCGGGTAGCCGCCGGTCATCTCGGTGTCTACGGGGTCCTGGTCTCGGACCCCGCGTCCGGCGCGAGGGTATCTATAAACCCCGAAGGGACTTTTGAAGCCGCGAGCCTCGGGAAGCTGCCGGTAATGCTGGCGCTCTACCGGGCGGCAGCCACCGGAGAGGTGGATTTGGACGAGGAGATCACGCTGCGCGCCTCGGATGTCCGGTACCACGGCTCCGGCGTGCTAAAGGACTATCCGGTCGGGACCACGATGACCCTGCGCGAGTGTGCCTTTTACCTGATGCAAGAGAGTGACAACTCGGCCTGGATCATGCTGGAGCGGTACCTGGGACGCCCGGCGGTCGTTGCTGTCCTGGAGAGCCTCGGGGTCGAGAACCTGGCCTACGGAGGATACACCTACGGCTTTAAGACCAGCCCGGAGGACGTCATGATCATGTTGAAAGCCGTGGCGGACCCGGAGTTTACCAGCCCTGAGTTATCCGAAGAGATGCTGGACGCGATGACCGACACCGCTTACGAAGACCGGCTGCCGGCCCTACTCCCCAAAGGCACGCGGGTGGCGCACAAGATCGGCTCCTACAACCATACCTTCAGCGACGCCGGGGTGATCTTCTTCAAGGATCGTAGCGGGACCGAGCGACACTACTTTGTAGCCGTGCTCGGCCAGTACACCACCGAGGCCGCCGCCCGGAACACCATAAGCAAGATGGCGCTCGCAACCCACCAGGCCTCTACCGGCTCTCCATAGAGCCAGCTATAAAGCTTACCGCTGCCGGGCTTGCTAAAGCCTTTAGATCTCTGTGCCGAAAACATAACCGGCACGCAAAACGATTTGTCCCGAAAGTCGGAGTATCGAAAGGCAGGGTGCGATAGTGAGGTCTCTGGCGGTTTTCCTTGTAGCGGTCTTGGTAGTCTCTGCCGCGTCGTCCGGGGTTGCGGTCGCAGACGGTAACGGCTCCGCTCCCAAGTGCGGCGGTGGGGAACTCCGGCTCAACCCGGAAGAGTTAAAAGTCTTTGAGCTACACAACGAGGTTCGCCGCCAGAAAGGACTCAAACCTTTCTGTGTAAATCCGAAGCTCACCCGGGCCGCCCGCGCCCACTCCAGAGACATGCTCCGCAAAGACTATTTCTCTCATGACTCTGTGGACGGCCGGACTTTTGAGGACCGCATAAAAGCGCCCGGTTATACGCTCAAAGGTCACCGGTACATGAAGATCGGCGAAAACCTGGCCTGGGGCTCGGACCACCTCAGCACCCCCGAGACCGCCATGCGTAACTGGCTGGAGAGCCCCGGTCACCGGCGCAACCTCCTAGACGACCGGTTCCGCGCCGTCGGCGTCGGCTCTCGCACCGGAAAATACCAGGGGCACGAGTACGCTACCGTATATACCGTGGACTTCGGCGGCCGCTACCGGTAGCTTGAACCGCGCCTGGTTGGAGCTTTGACCCACAATCCCCGGCGCTCGTCCCGCGGCCGCAGACTCTCAGCACCCCCGACGAGCGGAGCCAGCCGTCGTTAGAATCTGGTATTAGATATAGGTTAGTACTAACTTGTGCACAAAAGAGTAAGTTAGCAACGCACAAAAGCCTAGAACGTCATGCACGAAAAGCTAGAAAACCCGGTTGATTGGTGTTGTTGTGTGTACCCGGATGAAGATGTGTGAATAAATGCTGCCAGCGAAGGTTCTTGGACAGAAGGAGGAAGTAGTTGAAGAAGGTAATGATGTTGGCGGCGATGCTCGCCATGATGATGGTTGCTGCTGCACCGGCTATAGCCCAGGACAGCGACCAGTACGTAGCTGAAGATCAGTACAACACTACTGTAAGCGACAACACGACGGTCACCCAGACGCAGGCCGCCGAGCTTGCCCAGGACTGCCAGACCATCGTAACGGTCAACAACACCGGTACGGCCACCGGTGGCGACCAGTACACCGACACGGGTGACAACAACCAGACGGTTCAGGTCAACTTCGGCGACACCACGGTCAACGTGACCGGTGCCCAGTGCGAGCAGGTCCTCAACCAGGTTCAGGCCGGTGAGGATGCCGCCACCGCCGTAGCCACGGCCATCGGCGGTACGCCGGTTGCCTCCGCGGACGTTGAAGAAGACGACGCCGCTACCACAGACGATGCCGCGGACGCCGCTGCGACCGCCGGTGCGACTGCCGACGACGACAGCGACTCGCTGAGCGTTCTGCCCGACACGGGTGGCATCTCTATTCTGACGCTCGGCGCGGGCGCGCTGCTAGTCGCCGGTGGTATCCTGGCCCGCCGGATCGTCCGGTAGTAGTAAGTAGCAAGTTTCTAGCGAAACCTTCGCTAAAAGTTTAGCTAGAGCTTTGGGCGGACTCCTTCGGGAGTCCGCCTTTTTCTGTTCCTGTAGACAGCCCGCCGGACGCTTTACCCGGACAACCCCTTGTCTGACGCGTTCCAGATCTTTCGCACCAAGCCCCGGACATCGCGCTCCAAAACTTTTATTAAGGAATTTTAAGAAAAATATATAAAAACCTTCTATCGGTGTTGACACTCGAACGACGGGATGCGAGCATTGTATTCGTCGATGGAAATCCTCAATCAAGGAGGAAGTAGTTGAAGAAGGTAATGATGTTGGCGGCGATGCTCGCCATGATGATGGTTGCTGCTGCACCGGCTGCGGCCCAAAACGTAGGCGGGAGTCAGTACAACACTACTGTAAGCGACAACACGACGGTCACCCAGACGCAGGCCGCCGAGCTTACGCAGGACTGCCAGACCATCGTAACGGTCAACAACACCGGTACGGCCACCGGTGGCGACCAGTACACCGACACGGGTGACAACAACCAGACGGTTCAGGTCAACTTCGGCGACACCACGGTCAACGTGACCGGTGCCCAGTGCCAGCAGATCCTCAACCAGGTCCAGGCCGGTGAGGATGCCGTTAGCGCCGTAGCCGCCACCATTGGTGGTACGCCGGCTACTGCTGGTGCCCAGACCGGCGGACAGACCGCCGCCCCGGCCGAGGAAGCTGCTCCGGCCGGCGAGGAGACCGCTGCCCCGACCGCTGAAGAGGACGTCGCTGCTGAGGCCGCCGCCGAGGCTGCTGCCGCTGCGGGCGCTACTGGTGCCGAGGCCGAGGCTGCTGCTTCTGCTGCCGCTAACGCTGTCGCTAACGGTGCTTCCGCCGAGGCTGCTGCCGCCGCCGAGGCTGCTGCTGCTGTAGGCGCCGACGGTGCCGAGGCTGAGGCCGCTGCTGCTGCTGCCGCTGAGGCTGTCGCCGGTGGTGCTCCGGCCGAGGCTGTTGCTGCTGCCGCTACCGAGGCTGCTGCTGCTGTGGGCGCCGATGGTGCCGAGGCTGAGGCTGCTGGCGCCGCCGCCGCTGGTGCCGCGACCGGTGCCACTGCCGATGCCGCCGACAGCGACTCGCTGGGTGTTCTGCCCGACACGGGTGGCATCTCGCTGCTGACGCTCGGTGCTGGCGCGCTGCTGGTCGCCGGTGGCCTCCTGGCCCGTCGGATCGTCCGGTAGTAACTTCTAGCGCAGAGCTTCTAGCTGAAAGATAGCTAGGGTTTCTCGGGCGGGCTCCTTCGGGGGCCCGTCTTTTTCGTGTTCTTTGTGTCTCGTGCTGTAATCCGGCCTTTTTTCCAGTGCCGTGTACGTATGGTGGCTCGCGGCGGCCGCGGGTGTACATGGCTTGTATTTGGGTAGTGTTGTATATATTCTCAGGTCTGGTGGATGATCTTTGAGCGGAGTACTTTTTAGAATCGCTGTCGGGGTAGCAGTAACGGCTCTCATCTTGATCGCCGGTACGCTGTATGTCTCTGGTTACTACCTGGAAGAGCAACGGCGGCTGGCCGCCGCCGGGGATCTCACCGGTGCCATAGATCACGCACAGACCGCCGCCCGCTTCGACCCTTTCAGCCCAGAACCCTTGCAAGCCGAAGCGTCGCTGCTTCAGCAACAGGGTCGCAGCGAGGAAGCGGCGCAGACGTTACGGGTGGCGGCAAACCGGGACCCGGCCAACTACGAGCCGTACTACCTGCTCGGTAACGTCGAGGCTCAGAGTCTGAACCAGCCGGAGCTTGCGGCGGAGACCTACCGGGAAGCTCTGGAGCACAACCCGCGGGCGACCGTGGTGATAGAGCGGCTCGCCGAGACGCTTCTGCGGGCTGAAAAGTTAGAGGAGGCCAAGCGCCAGTACGAGCGGTTGCGGGAGTTTGATCGTATCGGCCTGGGTGGCCTCTATAACCTGGGTAGAGTCTACGCCCGCACCGGGGAGCCCGGAAAAGGGGTCGAGACCCTAAAAACCGCTAAGCAGCGCGCGGAAGCCAGCTTACAGTCCCTGGACGGACCGGCCCGGGCTGAGAGAAAAAGCTTTGTGGGGTCGTTGGATCTCGCCATCGCGGACGCCCTGGTGGTTCAGAGGAGGTACGAGGAAGCCCGGGAAGTGCTGGAGGACAGCTCATCGGAGCAGGCGCCGGCCATACTCATGCTGATCGACTCGGGACCAGAGTACTATAGAAGTTTGGTGCTCGAAAGTGAGATCTACTAGCCAGATGATTACCCGGCGTGAACTTCGGCAAGGTTCGTGGCGGAGCCGGAGAGGAGACTTTACCGTCTCCGAAGTCCGGCACGTTCTCCGAGAGCGGCGTCGGCTGGTCGCGGGCGCAATGCTGGTGCTCACCGCGGCGGCCGTGATCCTGGGCCTTCTCCGGGAGCCCTCGTATACGGCCGAGGCCGTAGTCGTCGTAGAACCCCGCAGGGGCTTTGAGGCCGGAACGGAGTCCGGGACGTCCCTGCAAGACATCACCCGCGCCGTCTCCGAAGACGGACGCTTTATAGCCGCGGCCGCGGATAGGGCCGGCTGGAAAAAAGGCGAAGACGCCTTCGGGGAACGGCTGGAGCCGGTACCGGCGTCCGGCGCGGCGGATGAGACCCGCCTTCTGGTACGCTTCTCCAGTCCGACGGCCGCGGAAGCCGAGAAAGCCGCCAACGCCTACGGGAAGGTCTTTGTGGAGCGGGTAAACGAGCTTGGGGAAGAGCGGCTCGCCGGGGGCACGCTCGGTGCTACCGCGAGCCTGGAGAAAAGAGCCGTTGTCCCGGAAAATTTCCTGGGCGCGCGGCTCCTGCCCTACGCGGCCGGGGGGATCATCCTGGGAGGAATCGTCGGGGGGCTCCTGGCCGTGGCGCTCGAACCCCGCAGCCGGCTGTGGCGGGGAGTAAGAGACGCTGAGGCCACGCTCCGGGTACCCGTGCTCGGCGCGATACCTGAGTACGGACACCTGGCGGAGGAAGAGTAAGCTGGCCGCAAAGACTACACAGGACCCTGAGGTACTCCGGCTGCTGGATCCGGACTCGCTTTCGAGGCGTCACTACGCGGAACTCTCCCGTAACCTGCGGCTTCTAAAGTCGGCGGAGCAGCCGAAAAGCCTCGTGGTTACCGGCTCGGAGCCGGGTACCGGCTGCTCGTCGGTCTGTCTCGGGCTCGGGGCCGCGCTCTCGGCGTCCGGGTATCGCGTGGCCGTTGTGGACTGTAACCTCGACCGGCCGCGCCTGCACAAGATGCTCGGACAACCGAACTTCAAGGGCCTGACCAGCGGCTCCGGCGGCGGTAGCCTGGAGCGTTACGGCTTCGAGGCATCTCCGGGCCTTCTCGTGGTGCCGACCGGCCCTATACCGCCGAGCCCCGCCGCTCACCTGAACTCTGGGGACTTTGTCCGGGCCGTGCGCGACCTTGAAGAAAGCCGGGACTTCGTGCTGCTCGACGCGCCGGTAGCCTCCCGGGTGCTCGACTCCGGGACGCTCTCCCAGGGTTTCGACGGGGTACTGCTCGTCGTGCACGCCGCCAAGACACCAAAGCAGGTCGCCCGCCGGGTCACCGATGATTTATTAGAGTCCGGCGTAAACCTCGTGGGCGTCGTCCTGAACGGGTGTATTTAAGTGGGGCTGGGAAAGACCGCCGGGAGCGAGCGTCCGGGACGTCTCATGGTGGCCGTCAAGACCGCTGTTCTGCTGGTCCTGGTCGCCGTAACCGCTTACGGGATGCTTAACCGCGGGCTCTTTGGGGCGGAGCGGTGGTTGCCGGTGGCGGCCGGGATACTCGGCCTGCTGCTTTTTACGTTGTTCTCTCGCAGTTACTACCGGAGCGTGCCGGGGATAGGGTGGGTCCTGGTCGGGCTTTTGGCGGTGCTCGTATTGGTCAAGGGCCTCTCGATGTTCTGGACCATAAGCGACACCGAGACTGTTCAGGAGTTGATCCGGTCGTCCATGTACCTCGCCATTTTCGTCCTCGCGCTCGCCTCTATAACCACGATGCGCCAGATACCGCCGCTCGTGGATGGAGCCGTCTTGACGGCCGCCGCGGTCGCCGGCTACGGCCTGCTCCAGAAGATAAACCCCGTTCAGTACCCGCCAACGACGCCTGACGGGGTCCGGATCGGCTCTACCCTGGAGTACGCGAATACCCTGGCCGTGGTCGTTGGCATCGGGCTGGTCCTCGGCCTCGGCCGCATGACCCAACTGTCGAACCCCCTGGTCCGCGGTCTCTACGCCGTCATACTCGTCTCTCTGGGCGTGGCGCTGTACTTTACGTTCTCACGCGGCGGCTTTCTCGCCCTCGGGGTAGGCGTCGTTTTCTTTTTTATTTTCAGCGACCGCCGGTTGCAGGCCTTTGCAAACCTGCTGCTGGCCTTTGCTCCTCTGGCGTGGCTCGTGTACCGGGCGCAGGGTAACGAGGCGTTGTTCCTCGAAACAGCTTCCGACTCCCAGTTGCTGCAAGCCGGCCGTACCCTTGAGGTAGACTTGCTGGTAGCCCTCGCGGCGGCTTTCCTGCTACAGGCGCTCTACGCGGTCGCCGTAAGCCGCTACGAGTTGCTACCGGCCGCCCGCCGGATACTCGGGACGGCGGCGCTCGTAAGTGTGTTGCTCGTGGCCGGTGCGGGAATCTCCGCCGTGGTCGGCGAGCGGCTCTTCTCCGGGGATCTCGGTGAGTCCGTGACCGGCCGGGTGGAAGCCGGGGGCGGGCCGAACGCCCGGCTCGCGTCTCTAAGCTCAAACTCCCGCTCCGACTACTGGCAGGTAGCCTGGCAGGAGTGGAAAGAGCATCCCTTTACCGGTACCGGGGCCGGGACCTTTATGTACACCTGGATGCAGGACCGCCCCGGATTCGGGGGCGTAAAGCAGGTCCATAACGTCTACCTGGAGCAGGGCACCGAGACCGGCGTCTTCGCCTTTCTCGCCCTCACCGGCTTTGCCGCACTCGTGGTAGGTTACCCGGCGCTCGCCGCCCGGCGCTCACCGCCGCGGGACGCCGGAGACCGGAAGACGCTGCTCGCCGCGCTCTCCGGGGCCACGGTCGTCTACCTTTTCTCCTCGGCGTTTGAGTGGCACTGGTACATCCCGCCATCGACCCTGCTGTTCTTCGTCCTGGCCGCCGCCGCCGTAAAGCTAGCCTCCGAGCCGGACTGGGGAACATCGGAAAAGCCCGGCTACCCGGAGCGCGAGCCCGTCGCCCGCGAGTCCATCGCCCGCGAGGACCGGGACCGTGAGGACCGCGACCGGAACATCGCCGGGTAAGGCGCTGCTACTGTCTATGGGTACCGGGTGCGGCGCTAGCCGGAGGACGACCGGTAGATACAGGGTCGCTTTTTGAGCGTTCGCCCGGAATCCCGTTCTGAAGAAGACTACGAGGCTTACGTCGGCCGGATCGCGCGGGGCGTGGGGATGAGCTCCGTCGGGCAGGGGATCGGGCGTCTTTTCGGTGTCGCGACCCAGGCGGCCATAGCCCGCTTCCACGGCCCGGCCCAGCTCGGGTTCTACACCCTCGGGGTTACGGTGGTGCAGATCGCCAATATCCTCTCGCAGTTCGGCATGGACAACGGGGTCGTCCGCTACGTCGCTTCCTACCGGGCCGAAGGAGATACCGCTCGCGTCCGGGGAACGATACTGCAAGCCCTTTTCGTGGCGCTGTTTTTTAGCGGGGTGCTCTCCGCCCTGATGTTCTTTGGGGCCGGTTTCCTGGCGGACAGGGTTTTCGGCAAACCTTTTATGGAGACCACGTTCCGAATCTTCTCGATCTCCATACCGTTCTTTACGCTCATGAGCCTCGTGCTCTGGGCTACCCAGGGTTTTCAGACGGTAAAGTACGCAACACTCGTGCAGCAGGTCGTCCGTCCGGCGGTAAACCTCGGGCTCGTGGTGGTCTTCTACCTCTTCGGGGTGGAGATACTGGGCGCGGTGGCGGCTTACATAATCTCGATGGCTTTCGGCGCGGCGCTCGCGCTCTACTACTTGCGGAAAGTGTTCCCGCCGCTACTGGATCGGGCTGTAAAGCCGGTTTATGAGAGCCGGGCGCTGTTCGCGGTTTCGGCGCCGATGATCGTGGCTAACTTTACGCAGTACACAAACCAGTGGACCGCGGTGCTCGTGCTCGGTATTTTCGCGCCGGTCCCCGAGGTCGGCATCTACGACGTGGCGGCCCGGACGGCGACCCTCTCGACTCTGGTCCTGATCGCCTTCGGCGGTATTTTCTCGCCCATGATCTCCTCCCTTTACCGCCAGGGTCTCCACGAGGACCTGGGCTTTCTCTACAAGGACGTTTCCCGCTGGTCTTTTACCGGCGCTCTGGTATTTTTCCTGCTCACGGCGCTCCTGGCGAAGGACATAATGGCGGTCTTCGGGGAGAGGTTCATCTCCGGATGGCCGGTGATCGTGATCGTGGCCGCCGCCCAGCTTTTTAACTCCTCTGTCGGCCCGACGGTCCGCGTCCTGGCTATGACCGGCCGCCAGCGGATGGTGATGGCCGCCACCCTGAGTTCCGCGGCGACCGCCGTGGTTATGAACCTGCTCCTGGTCCCGCCCTTCGGCATTATAGGTGCGGCTTGCGCCACGGCCACAGCGCTCGTCGTGGCGAACTCGGCGACCCTGTTCTTTGTCCGCCGCACTCTGGGCTACTGGCCTTATGGCAGCCGGTATGCGAGGCCGCTGGCCGCCGGTCTCTTTTCCGCCGGAATGGTTTATCTGGCCCGGCTAGTGTTTCCCGGCCTCTCGGGGCCGCTGGCGCTGGCCGTGTTCACCCCGCTTTTTCTAGCCGCGTTCGCGGCACTCCTGATAGCTCTAGGTCTGAGCCCGAGCGACCGGCAGTTCCTGGGGGCTTTCTGGGAGGCGGTCGGGCGTACGCTGCGGCGTACGCCCCGGCGGGGACGGTAGAAAACGGTTGAGCCGTACAGCGGTCTTACTCCGGGCCGGGTTGTAAACCGGCTCTCCAATCCCGTCTACCGAGGTACATCGAGTCGAATCTCCAAAGATCGACTACTCGAACAACTGCGCGACCCCCGCTATGTTGTCGTCGCCGTACCCGGACTTCCGCGCTAGCTTGTAGACTTCGTGCACGGCCGTCGAGGTCGGCGTCTTTGCGTCTACGCTGCGCGCCGCCTCTACGACGTAGCGGAAATCTTTCTCCACCAGGTCAATGGGGAATGTAGGTGCGAAGTTCCGTGACTCCATTAGTCCGGCCACGCCTTTTGCCGCCGGGCTCATCACGGGGGTCTGGCCGAGAATCTCTATGGCCTTGCTCTCTTTTACGCCTAACTTGCGGACCATCCCGAGTAGCTCTCCTACCGCCGCGACTTGAACGCCGAAGAGCGCGTTGACGGCGAGCTTGAGCACCGCGCCCTGCCCTATGGGCCCTACGTGATGGACCGCTCCGCCCATCACTTCCAGCACGGGTCTGACCCGCTCAAAGGTCCTCGTCTCGCCGCCCACCAGGTAGATCAACTGCCCCGCCTCGGCCTGGGGCCTGGACCCGACTACCGGAGCGTCTAGAAACCCGGCTCCCCGACCACGGATCTTCTCTGACAGCTCCCATACCCAGTCCGGCGTCAGGGTGCTGGACTCAATCGCAACGGTCCCCTCACCGAGCCCCGATGACGCGCCGGTCTCCTCGCTCAGCCATATGTCCCGCGAAGCATCGTCATCGGCCACCATGCTGACGACTATCTCGGAACGCTCAGCGGCTTCACGTGGCGTTTCAGCGGGCGTGGCACCTTCGGACTCCAGCGTCTGTGCCCGTTCGGGCGAGCGGTTGTAGACCGTGACTTCGTGACCGGCCTTCAAAAGGTTCCGCGACATACGCGAACCCATTGCTCCCAGTCCCAATACTGCGACCTTACTCATCTGCTTCCTCCTCGGTTTTCTGTTGACTTAGGATACTCAAGCTGCCTCGATGGCCGCCTCCATGACGGTCGCGTCGATCTCGCGCTCCACCTCTTCTACGTTGGCTGCGACGGTAAGCTCGTCCCCCGTCGTAGCCTCGACGGCGAAGAACCGGACGTTCTGAATTCCCATAAAATCCAGCAAAAACTCTATGTAGGGCTTCACGAAGTTGGCAGCAGCGAGTGGTCCGCCGACGTATCCACCTGCCCCGTAGGCACAGAAGACGTAGGCGCTTTTACCGCTAAGGAGTCCCTCGAAATTTGTGCCATCGTAAGAGAAGGTGCGCTCGATACGGACGATCTGGTCGATCCACGCCTTTAGCGCCGACGGAACCGAAAAGTTATACATCGGCATCGTGAGCAACAATATATCGGCTTCTTGAAGCTCGCCGATCAGTTGGTCCGACCGCGCCGTAGCCGTCCGCAACTCTTCGGTGAACTGCTCGGCCGGCGTATAGAAGCCCACGATAGTTTGGTTGGCGATGTGCTCGATGGGCTCTGCGACCACGTCGCGCCTTACTACCCGGTCGCCCAGGTTCCGTTCCAGCCACCCCTTCTCGAAGTAGTCTCCAAGATCCCGAGAAAAGGACCCTATCGTCCGCGAGCTCGCGTCAACGCGCAAGATATTGCTCATTACTTGCCTCCGTTCGGTTGGTTGCTTTAACCTATGCCAAGAGCATAGTAGCTGCAATAGTCGCGTGACAGACCTTTCAAAAAATTACACTATTGCGTACACTGCACGAATGGATCTGACGACTTTACTCACTTTCGTGGAAGTTATGCGGCGCGGCAGCTTTGCGGCTGTTGCCCGGGATCGCAACGTGGACCCGTCATCGGTCTCTCGTGCTGTCAAGGGCCTTGAAGATGAACTTGGGCTGCGGCTCTTCAATCGCACCACCCGGCGGCTGTCACCAACGGAGGCTGGCGTAGTCTACTTCGACCGGGTCGAGCCGCTCGTTGAGGAATTGGAGCGTGCCCGGCTCCAGGCTGCTGATGTAAGCGAGCGCCCGAAGGGTACGTTGCGAGTGGCAGCCCCGGTCAGCTTCGCGCTGCTGAACCTGGTGCCGTTGTTGCCGGCGTTGGTGGAGCGCTACCCGGAGCTCTCCTTTGACCTGGTGCTCACCGACGCTACGCTCGACCTGGTCGAAGAGCGGATAGATGTGGCGCTGCTGCTCGGGCCGCTATCCGATTCCGGGCTTGTCGTGCGGCGGCTTTCGCCCATGATCGCCCGGGCCTGCGCTAGCCCGTCTTATTTGGAGCGTCATGGGCGTCCGGAGAAACCGGGCGACTTGGAGCGCCACGAATGTCTGCTCCTTGATGTCCACGGCTTTACCGACCGCTGGCGCTTCCGGGACTAAGAGGGGTACGAGACCAGTGTGAAGGTAGGAGGGCGTCTGCACACCTCCAATGCGGTAGCTCTCAAGCAGTGCGCCCTGGATGGTATGGGCGTCATCCTGCAGGCGCGTTGGATCGTCGGGCGGGAGTTGCGTGAAGGCCGGCTAGTCGACTTGTTTCCTGACTACGAGGCTACAGCTGCGGCCTTTGAGTCCCCAGCCGTGTGGCTGGTGTATCCGAGCCGGGCCTATCTACCGCTCAAGGTACGGGTCTTCGTCGACTTCCTAGCGCGGAAGTTTGAAGAGACTCCACCGTGGGACGCTCCCACTATTTGAGCGGCTCAATATACTTGGTCCGATCCAACGCTTGATGATTATTGTGAGGTAGTCGGGAGCATCTCACGGTTGTTCTGAATGGCCTAAGGATACGCATCACGTGACTAAGGCCGAGAGATAGCTGGCGGCACTCTGTGACCGGTGCGCAGGTCCGGCGTATCACCGAGATACTCCGCCTCTTCGGGCTTGACGCGATACACGGTAGGGATCCGATGCCGGCTGTAGACGTCGCCCGCTACTTTATGCGTCCGACCGGGACCGGCCCTCTAGAACTAGAAAGCCGAAGAAAAGATAGCTGGAAGAGATTTGGTTAAACTGCCGCAAGCGTTGTAGGTTCCTTAGAAGGGGAGATCTCGGCCGTGACGTCGGGCGAAGCTGATGACCAAATAAAGGTGTTGTACATCGCCGGTTTCGGGCGGAGCGGGAGCACTATCCTCGGCAATATCCTCGGCGAACTCGACGGCTTTTTTCACGCCGGGGAGCTGAACTTTATCTGGGAGCACAACTTTGTCGAGGACAGGCTCTGCTCTTGCGGGAAACCGTTCTCGGAGTGCGGACTGTGGAAACACATCGTGGACGGGGCGTACGGCGGTCCGGGAGGGGTAGACGCGGAGGAGATGGTCTGGCTCTCGGCGCTCGGGACCCGCACCCGCCACGTTCTACCGATGCTTTTTCCGGCGGGGAGATGCTACCTTTACTCCCGGCTCGGCAGGTATCCGGAGCGGCTCTACAGATTGTACCGGGCGATAAAAGACGCCACTGATAGCCGGATGATCGTGGATTCTTCAAAAGCCCCGCCTTACGGATACCTACTCGGCGGGTTGCCGGGCGTGGACCTGTATGTGGTGCACCTCGTGCGCGACCCGCGGGCGGCGGCTTTCTCGTGGCTGCGCAAAAAAGTCCAGCCGGACCGCAAAGAAAAATCTTATCTGCCGGAGATCGGGGTCATCAAAAGTGCCCTGATCTGGACCTCCTGGAACACTGCCGCCGAAGCCCTCTGGCGGCGAACTCCGGAGCACTACCTCAGAATCCGCTACGAGGACTTTGTAAAAGATCCGCAAAGCTCGGTGCGAGCCATCCTCGGCATGGTCGGGGAAAAAGAGCCTCTTGCGCGGCCGTTTACCGGGGAGCGGAGCGTAAAGCTCGGGGAGAGCCACACCGTCGCCGGAAACCCGAACCGTTTCCAGACCGGGGAAGTGGTCTTGAAATCCGACGACGAGTGGGCCGGGAAGATGCGTAACCGGGACCGGAGACTAGTAACGGCGCTGACGCTCCCTCTCTTGGCCCGTTACGGGTACCTGGAGTAAAGCTCTGGACGCGCCGGGAAAAAAGCCGCCGGTGGTAGTCCTCGCCAGCATCCGCTGGGACTTTCTCTGGCAGCGGCACCAGGCGCTCGCCGCCCTCTTTGCCCGGGCCGGCTATCCGACGACGTTCGTCGAGACCACCGGTATCTACAACCCGCGGCCGGACGCGGCGACCGTCCGGAAGGTAATGAGGCGACTCACAAACTCGCGGTCCAAAAGCGGACGTAAAGCTCCAGAGGAGCCGAACCTCACGGTCTACTCCCCGCTCGTCGCCCCGCCGACCGCCCGAACGTTCCGGCGTATAAACCGCAAGCTATTCGTACCGAGGATCTCGCGCGACCTGAAACGTCTGACCGGCGCAGCCCCGATAGTCGTGGCCTACCCCCCGACCCGAACGACGCTGGACCTCATCGCCGCCCTGGAGCCGCGCCTGACCCTCTACGACTGCTGCGACGACTACGAGGGCTTTACCGGTGTCCCGAACGACATAGGAGACACCGAGCGCGAGTTGCTCCGCACCGCGGACCTTGTCTCCTGCACCTCGACGACGCTACTAGAGAAGGTCCGGCCCACACGCCCGGACGCGCTGCTCAGCGGCCCCGGAGTAGAGTTCGAGCCGTTTAACGCGCTTTCCGGGGACCGGCCGGTTGGAGAGAACCGTACTGTATGCTACTTCGGCCACATCGGCGGCCGGGCGACGGAGTTCCCGGTACTGCGGGCGATAGCCGCCGCCGGCTTTACGCTGCGTCTCCTGGGCGACCCGCTCGGGACGGAAGCCGGGCTGCTGGAGGCTCCGGGGGTGGATTACCGGGGAGAGGTGCCGCACTCAAAGCTCCCGGAGGCTTTGCGGGGGGTGGACGCGTTCGTCATCCCGTACCGGGTCGGGGAGTTCACGAAAAGCGTCTCGCCCTCAAAGACCTACGAGTGCTTGGCGACCGGCCGGCCGGTGATCGCGACCCCGCTACCGGCGCTCGTGGACCTCGGGAAGCACGTTTACCTGGCGTCGACCCCGGAAGACTTTGTCGAAACGCTGCGGCGACTGCCGGAGACCGAGACGGAGGAGAAGGCGCGGGGTAGGATCGAGGCGGCCCGCGGAGCCTCCTGGGAGGCCCGCTTCGAAGCTCTGGAAGCGGCGCTGTGGGAAGAGCTCGCGGAAGGGGCGGAGCGGTGAGCGGGGATGGACATACCGAGTATGCCGGGTGGACGCCGGAGCGGGTCGATATCCTCGGCGTAGGAGTAAGCCGTATCTCGGTGGATGAGCTTCACAAGGCCATACTCTCGGTGGTGCGGCGGGGAGAAAGCGCCCTGTTCTTGAACGCCAACGTGCACTGCATGAACCTCGCCTACCACCGGCCCTGGTTGCGGACGCTGTTGAACGACGCCCCGATAGTCTTCTGCGACGGGGCCGGCATCTCGCTAGCTGCCAGGATACTCGGGCATCCGCCGCTGGTGCGCTTTACCTACGCCGACGAGATGTGGCGGCTCGCGGCCTTTGCCGAAGAGCACGGCCTTTCGCTGTTTTTCCTCGGTGCCCGGCCCGGGGTAGGGGAAGAGGCGGCGCGCCGTCTCCGGGAGCGGCACCCGGACCTCAAGATAGTTGGGGTCCGGCACGGTTTTTTCGACCCATCGCCGGGCAGCTCGGAGAACGAAGCGGTGGTCCGGGAGATCAACGCGTCCGCGCCCGACGTCCTCGTGGTCGGCCTCGGGATGCCCCTCCAGGAGTGGTGGCTCTACCAGAACCACGAGCGGCTTGACGCCCGGGTCTCGATGAACCTCGGGGCAGTATTCGACTACGTCTCCGGCGGGTTGCGCCGGGGGCCGCGCATCCTGGTGGATAACGGCTTTGAGTGGCTCGCCCGCCTCTTTATAGAACCCCGGAGGCTCTGGCGGCGCTACGTCGTCGGCAACCCGGTATTCCTCTTGCGGGTCGTCCGGCAGCGAGTTTCCCGATACTACCGGAAGAGCACCGGGCGGAGACTATGATGGACACGAGCACCGCCGCTCCGCTCCGGGTACCTAACTACCCTTCCGGGTATAGCTGCTTCTCCATAACGAAGTTGGTCAGGCCCACGCCTCGGACTACCACAGACGGCTCCCTTACCACCCGGAAGCCCCGCCGCTCGAAAAACGGCCGGGCCGTAATGCTGGCCTCTGTAAAGACTTTCTTGAGGCCCAGATCTCTTACCTCCCGCTCGACCGCCTCGTAGAGCTTTCCACCCACACTCGTGCCTACGGTGTCTTTACGCACATAAAGCATGTCGAGGTGTCCGTTCTTCTCTAGCTCGGCAAAGCCGACCACCTCGCCGACGTTCTCTGCGACCAGCGTCCGGCGGCCGGCCATGCGCGAGTGCCACTCCCGCGGGTCGGGTATCTCCGGCGCCCACGCCGCTACCTGTTCGTCAGAGTAGTGGGCGCGGTTTACCGACCGTACCGTCTCGTAGAAGAGTTGCGCGATACCGCGGGCATCTTTCGCCTGGTAAGCCCGGATCTCCGTGTTCTGCGCCGCCATCGCCGCCATGGTACCGCACTGATTTACCGACACCGGTCTACCGACACCGGCCCCGTAACCTGCGGTGTAAACCACGGACCGCGTAACCCACGTCGCACAGCGAAGTGTATAGTGGGCCGTGTCGCACGTTCATTTAAAGGTTGGTAGCATAGCAGGCTAACGTAGCTGGTAATGTGGAGCGCCTTTTGCGCTCCAGGGGTCGAGATATAAGTTGAGAAACGCGATAAAACAGCTTCTCGGCGGGACCGTAAGGCGGTCCGTCAGCGTGCTCATCCTGCTTTTTCTGGACGCGGTTTCGCTGCTCAGCGGAATTTTTGCGGCGGCTTACCTCTCGGGTGGCGGAGGGCGGTTGGAGGAGGTCTCCGGTGCGCTACCGGTGGTGCTCGCGGTCGGGCTCGCGCTCTTCGCCGCCCACGACTTGTACGACCGGGCGCAGAGCCGGCGCAACCCGGGCGCGCTCGTCGGGGCTATCCTGTGGTGGGCCGGGCTGCTGGCTATAGGGTCCGTGGTCTACGACGAGAGCGGTTTCATTCTAGGCGAGGTCCTGCTCGCGGCGGTCGTGGCCCTGGTTATAGACGGCGGCCTGCGGCTCCTGTACGAGCAGGGGATAGAGTGGGTCTACCGGCGGGGCCTGGGGCTTATCCCCACGTTAGTAGTCGGTGATGCGGCGGAACGCTCCCGGGTCCGCCGGATGATGGAGCTTTCGCCCGGCGCCTACACCGTCGTCGGCGAAGTCGAGCTCGAAGACCGGGGGGTGGACCTCACCGCCCTGCGCGAGACGCTCGACCGCACGGACGCCCGGACCGTGATCCTGGCCGGCGCCGAACGCCTGCCGGATGAGAAGCTGCTGGACTTGATACGCTCCGTCCGGCTGCGCGGTATTCCCTTGCGCGTCATACCGGGCGCAATGACCCTGATGCGCAGCCGGCCCGTGCTCTCCGATAACGTAGGACTCCCGCTGCTGGAAGTCGGCTATCCGCGTCTGGACAATACCCAGCGGGCTTTAAAGCGCGCGCTGGACGTCGCCGGTTCTCTGTGTGGGCTACTGGTGCTCTCGCCACTACTCCTCGCGGTCGCCCTGCTGATCAAGCTAACCTCTCCGGGGCCGGTTTTTTTCCTGCAGAAGCGGGTCGGGGCAGACGAGAAGGTATTCCTCTGCTACAAGTTCCGCTCGATGTACGTGGACGCCGAGGCGCGTCAGGCGGAGCTTGAGGCCCGCAACGAGGCTGAGGGAGCCGTCTTCAAGATAAAAGACGACCCGCGGGTAACGCCGATCGGGCGATTTATCCGGCGCTGGAGCATCGACGAGTTGCCGCAGCTAATAAACGTCCTGACCGGCGAGATGAGCCTCGTCGGCCCGCGTCCGCTGCCTTTGCGGGACTTCGAGAAGATGGGCGAGGCCCACAAAAAGCGGCTCGCGGCGGTACCCGGCATCACAGGGTACTGGCAGATCAGCGGCCGCAGCGACCTCTCTTTCGAGGAGATGGTTCGTCTGGACCTGTACTACATAGAGAACTGGTCACTATCCCTCGATGTCAAGATCATCTTGAAGACCGTCGGAGCCGTCTTCCGCCACGAGGGCGCCTATTAACGATAACCGAACGCTCCGCATCCGCCGCTACCGGCCACGGGACCGCGAAGCCGTCCGGCGGTGCACGGGCTCGACAGCGTCTTCTACAAAAACGCGGGGCTACGGGAGGGCGGTTTGTCTTGTAAGCTATCGTCCGGAACCGCAGGTCACGTCTGGAGAGGTATTTGACGGAGCACTTTAACGTCGGGGTGGTGGGAGCCGGGTACGTCGGGCTCGTGACGGGGGCATGTCTGGCGCACGTCGGTCACCGGGTAACGTGCGTGGACCGCAACGCCTCGCGCGTGGCAGAGCTTTCGGGCGGCCGGATGCCGATCTACGAGCCGGGTCTGGAGGAAGTGGTCTCGCGGGCCGCCGGGCGCGGACGGCTTTCCTTTACCACGGAGCTCGCCGAGACCGTGCGCGGGGCGGACCTGATGTTTATCGCGGTCGATACGCCGCAGGGTGATGACGGGGCGGCGGACCTCTCGAACGTCGCGGCCGTGGCGAAGGGTATCGGCCGGGCGCTCGCGGAGGACGGATCTGAGGGCGGTAGTAGGGAGAAGCCGCTGGTCGTGGTCAACAAGAGCACCGTCCCGGTCGGCAGCGGCGACTACGTCTCGATGCTCGTTAAAGAGGGAGCCGCGGAAGCCGGGGACGGTAGCGTCGTGGATTACCGGGTCGTGTCGAACCCGGAGTTTCTGCGGGAGGGGAGCGCGGTGTACGACTCTTTGTTCCCGGACCGGATAGTGCTCGGTTCCGACGGGCGGGATGCGTTAGACACCATGCGCGAGTTGTACCGCCCGATCATCGAGCAGAGCTTCCCGTCGGAGCTTGACCCCCGTCCGAAGGTTGTGGTGCCATTCGTGACGACGGATCTTGCGAGCGCGGAGATGATCAAGTACGCGGCGAACGCGTTCCTGGCGACCAAGATCAGCTTCGCCAACGAAATAGCGAACATCTGCGAACTGGTAGGCGCGGACGTCTCAAGCGTCGCCACCGGCATCGGCCTCGACGAGCGCATCGGCCCGCGCTTTTTGAACGCCGGTATCGGCTGGGGCGGCTCGTGCTTTCCGAAGGACGTCTCCGCCCTGCGCTCCATCGCCCGCGAGTACGATTACGAGCCGGTCCTCCTGGACGCGACGGTCTCCGTAAACGAGCGCCAGCGCCGGCAGGTGATCTCCAAGCTCCAGCGGGACCTCCACACCCTCAAAGGCAAGCGCATCGCCCTTCTCGGGCTCGCCTTTAAACCGAACACCGATGACCTCCGGGAAGCCCCGAGCCTCTCCATCGCCCGCGCGCTTCACGCCCGTGGCGCCCGGACCGTCGGCTACGACCCCGTGGCCGGCAAAGCCGCCGCCGGACAGGTAGAGGACCTGAAAGTGGTCTTCGACCCCTATGACGCGCTCGACGGGGCGCACGCGGCGGTTGTCGTCACCGAGTGGGACGAAGTCCGCGGCCTCGACCTCCGCCGCGCCGCCGGCCTCATGGAGCCGCCGAAGCTCCTTATCGACGGCCGTAACGTCCTGGAACCATCCGCCGCCACTGAGCACGGCCTCCTGTACCGGGGCTTCGGCCGTGACTGAGGAGGGAAACAGCCGCCGCCCGGCGCGTAAGCGGGCGCTCGTGACCGGCGGAGCCGGGTTTATCGGGAGCCACCTCTGCGAACGACTGCTCGCTGAAGGCTACACGGTAACTTGCATGGACAACCTGCGCACCGGAGACCTCTCGAACGTCGCCCACCTAAAAGCGGACCCGAGCTTCGAGTACGTGAACCACGACGTGACCACGTTTATCGAGGTCACCGGCTCGCTCGACGAGGTATACCACTTCGCCTCTCCGGCGAGCCCGAAGGACTTCGAGCGCATCCCAATACCGATCCTCAAGGCCGGCGCCCTCGGGACCTACAATGCCCTCGGGCTCGCCAAAGCTAAAGGCGCGCGGCTCATGCTTGCCTCGACGTCTGAGGTCTATGGGGACCCGATGGTCCACCCGCAGCCGGAGGAGTACTGGGGGAACGTGAACCCCATCGGCATCCGGGGCGTCTACGACGAGGCCAAGCGGTACGCGGAGTCGATCACGATGGCCTACCGCCGCCACCACCGCGTCGACACCCGAATAGTCCGCATCTTTAACACCTACGGCCCCAGGATGCGCCCCGACGACGGGCGGATGATCCCGAACTTCATCTCCCAGGCGCTCTCCAGCCACCCCCTGACTATCTACGGCGACGGCTCTCAGACCCGGAGCCTCCAGTACGTGGACGACCTTATAGAAGGCATCTCTCGCCTCATGTGTAGCGGGGAGTGGCGGCCCGTCAACCTCGGAAACCCTGTCGAGTACCCGGTAAAAGAGGTCGCGGAGATGGTCCTCTCACTCTCCGGCGGGGGCTCCATAACCCACGAGCCGCTCCCCGAAGACGACCCGAAACAGCGCTGCCCGGATATCAGCCGGGCCAGGGAAGTCCTCGGCTGGGAGCCGCGAGTACCGGCCGAAAAAGGGCTCGCCGCTACGCTGGAGTGGTTCACGGAGCAAGCCGCAAATCGTAGTGCCTAGCCGGTGGTAGACTGGCGAGAAGGGGTTGAGCTAGCTTGTTTTGGGAGGAGCCGCTTTGAGCCAGACGACTTTATTCTTATTCGTGGCGGCTTCGCTCGCGCTCATAGTCGTGCCGGGACCGGACATGATCTACGTCGCCACCCGCGGCATCGCCCGGGGCCGGAGAGCTGGTCTTATCTCCACGGCCGGCGTCTGCTCGGGGGTCTGCGTGCACACTGCGCTCGCGGCCGTCGGTCTGTCGGCGATACTGGCGAACTCCGCGGCCGCCTTCTCGGTCGTCAAGTACGCCGGAGCCGCGTACCTGATCTACCTCGGCGTAAGGTCCTTTCTCGATAAAGAGAGCTTTGCCGTCCCCGACGCCGCTCCCGAACATAACACTCCCACAAAAGCCTGGACCCTCTTCCGCCAGGGCGCCATCTCGGACCTCTTAAACCCGAAGATAGCGCTGTTCTTCCTGGCTTTCCTGCCGCAGTTCGCCGGTCCCGCCAACGAAAACGTTGGTCTCCGGCTGCTCGGCCTCGGCCTGACGTTCACACTGCTGACGTTCCTCATTTTCGGCGCCGTAGCCTTTTTCTCCGGAAGCCTCGGAAGCTGGCTCCGGAGCAGCCCCCGCTTTGCCGCCACCCTGCGCTGGCTTACCAGCAGCGTACTCGTGGGCCTCGGCCTCCGCCTGGCACTCCCCGATAATCGCTAGCTCCGCTAACCTGGCCGCAGGCCGTGGAGTAGCAGACCTCGCAGCGCGGCGGTGATGCGTTCGGGCTGCATGCCGAGCTCGTGGCGCTGGAACAGGTAGAGGTCGATGTTTAGCGGCGCGAGAAGGGCGTCAGCGGCGTATTCCACATCGAGCGGCCGGGCCTCGCCCTCTTCGACCGCCCGCGTGAGCAGCGTTACCGTCGTATCCCGCAACCACCCGTAGAACGGACCCCGGTACACTTCGTGACGCCGGCCGCCGCCGGCCGCGTCCCGCATCGCCCCGAGCAGCGGTCCGTTCTCCTCGTTGAAGTCCACTAGACGCACCAGGAGGTACTCCAGCAGCGCGAGCGCCGAATCTCCGCTCTCGTCTCGGGCTTGTATCTCCTCCGAGAACCGCTCGGCGCTCTCGGCGAGCAGCGCCGAGCACAGGGCGCCTTTGTGCTCGTACCGCCGGTAGAGCGTGCCCTGCCCGACCCCGGCCGTCCGGCCTACCTCGTACATGCTGACCGCGTCCACGCCCTTCTCGCCAAAGAGCTTCCGCGCCGCCCTGAGAATCCGCCGCCGGCGCTCCGCCGCGTCCCGCCGCTCGGTCCGCACCTCACCGGAGCCGCCGAAGCTCAAATGCGGGATCCCGCGCCGCTCCGACCGAGACTTGTACACCATCTTACCCACACTCCGTAAATCTTCCGACGATACACTTGAAATAAAGCAACCGTCCGCTACTATCAGCAAGCGGACAACTGTCCGCTAAAGTATAGCAGGAAGCAAAGGAGCGGAGTTGGGCGGAAAGGTTTGCAATGGAAGGTAAGGCCCGGGGCATAGAGGTCGAAGGGTTGGAGAGAGAGTTCAAGGGTGGGGTGCGGGCGGTTGACGGGGTTGACTTGCACGTTGAGGAAGGGGAGATCTACGGTTTCCTCGGGCCTAACGGGGCGGGGAAGTCCACCACCGTGCTCATGCTTATTACGCTGCTACCGCCAACCGGCGGGGTCGCCCGGGTTGCCGGTTACGACGTTGTAAAAGAAGGCGGCCAGGTACGGGCTTCCATCGGGGCGGCTTTGCAGGAGGCGGCGCTCGACCCGTTTCTAACGGGTGTGGAGCACGTCCGGTTGCAGGCGGCGATGCACGGCATGGGCCGCAAGGAGCGCAAGCAGCGGGGGGACGAGCTACTAGAGCGCGTCGGGCTCACCGAGGCCGCCAAGCGCAAGGTCGGCGGGTACTCGGGCGGGATGCGGCGGAGGCTGGACTTGGCGCTCGCGCTCGTCCACCAGCCGCGGATACTCTTTCTCGACGAGCCGACCACGGGTCTCGACCCCGAGAGCCGCTCGGGGCTTTGGGACGAGGTCTCCCGGCTCGCCCGGGATGAGGGCGTAACCGTTTTCCTGACCACCCAGTATTTGGAGGAGGCTGATGCGCTCGCCAACCGGGTCGGGATCATCGACCGCGGCAAGATCGTGGCCGAGGATACCCCGGAGGCGCTAAAGGCCGAGATCGGGCGTTTCAGCATCGAGGCTGCGCCGACCGACGCTTCGCAACTAGGTGCCATGTCGCGGGTTCTAGAGCAGTTCGGGGAGCAGATCGCCGGTCCTACCGGGGTCGCGGCCGTGAGGCTTGAAAAGGGCAGCCGCGGCAGCCTGACCGACGTCGTGCGGGCGCTGGACAAGGAGAACATCCAGATCGCCAGCCTTGAACTAAACGAGCCTTCCCTGGACGACGTTTACTTCGAGAAGACCGGTCGCAAGCTAGAAAGCGGCGACGAAGAGAGCCAGGAGTCCGAGATGGAAGAGGCCCAAGCATGAACTCCATGCTTACCTCCCAGATCGCCTACCTGGCCCGCCGCTCGATACTGCGCCTGTTGCGACAGCCGGAGGTCATAGTACCGGCGCTGTTGTTTCCGCTCCTCATCTTCGCCCTGCAAGCTGCGGGTCTGAGCCCGGCCGCCGATATACCCGGCTTTCCGGCCGACTCCTACTTCGCCTTCCTGCTGGCCTTTCCGCTGGTTCAGGGTGCGTTGTTCGCCGCCGTCTCCGCCGGCACCGATCTCGCCAAAGACATCGAGACCGGCTTCCTGGACCGGCTGGCGCTCACCCCGATGCGACCGGCGGCCCTGCTCATCGGTCTGCTCACCGGCGTGTGCGCGCTCGGGTTTCTACAAGCCATAGTGTTCATTGTGACCGGTCTCCTCTTCGGGGTGGACATAAAAGCTGGTTTCCTCGGGGTGCTGGTGCTCATACTCTTCAACATGCTCACAGCACTCGGCTTTGGCGGAATAGGGGCGATCCTCGCCCTGCGTACCGGCTCCGGGGAGTCCGTGCAGGGGCTATTCCCGCTGCTCCTGGTTTCGTTCTTCCTATCGTCGGTGCTTTTACCGCGGGACCTCATTGATACCGGATGGTTCAAGACCGTCGCAACCTACAACCCGATATCTTACCTGGTAGAAGGGATACGCAGCCTCATAATCACCGGCTGGGACCCGCAGGCGTTGCTCTATGGCTTTCTGGTCGTAGGAGTCGTCATAGTCCTCAGCATAGCGGGTGCCGTGATCTCTCTAAAAGGAAGGGTGGCTCGCACATGAGCAAGATCTTCTCCGTAGCTAAGGCTGTGGCGTGGCGCGGCCTCCACAACTTCTTTCTCAGCCCGTCGCTCGTTATACCGGCGCTGTTGTTCCCACTGTTCTTCTTGATAGCCTTCGCCGGAGGGTTGTCGCGGGTCGGGCAGGTTCCGGGCTTCGAGTTCCCGGCAGGATACACGGCCTTCCAGTACGTCTGGATCCTGTTGCAGACCGTCGCCATCGGCGGGGCGTTTACCGGCTTTGCCATCGCCCGCGACTTCGAGAGCGGCTTTGCCCAGCGTTTCATGCTCGCCGCCGAACAGCGCGGCGGCATAATCCTCGGGTACCTAGTGGTCTCATTCGTTCGGGCCACATCAACGGCGGCCGTGGCTACCATAGCCGCGCTAATAGCCGGGATGGACGTGCTCGGCTCCAGTGTCGACCTTTTCGGCCTTGTGGGACTGGCGATACTCCTTAACATCGCGGCGACCCTGTTCGCCGCCGGGGTCGCGCTGCTGATCCGCACCAGCCAGGGCGGGTTTATCATTCAGACCCCGATATTCCTGGCTACGTTCCTCGCCCCGGTCTTCGTCCCGCTGGATCTCTTGACCGGTTGGATCGGCACGATAGCCAACGTAAACCCCATAACTTACATACTCCAGGCCGGCCGCGGCTTTATAGCAAACAACCCTGAAAATGTGGCCCTGGCCTTCGGCCTCGGAGCGGCCCTGATCGTAGTGTTCGCGTTTTGGGCGCTCTTCGGTCTGCGCCAGGCCGAACGGTCCGGCGGCTAGAGAAAGGTTCCACAATGAAGCTTACAGTATTCGGCGCGACGGGCCGGACCGGTAAACCACTGATCCGCCAAGCGCTTGCTAGCGATGCCGGCCACGAGGTTACGGCGTTCGTCCGGGACCCGGCGAAGCTTGACATCCAGCACGACCGTCTCCACGTAGTCCAGGGCGACGTCAAAGACCCGGAGACGGTCGAGAAGGCGGTTGCCGGGAGTGACGCGGTCCTGAGCGTCCTCGGTCACACGAAGACGTCTCCGAAAGACGTGCAGACCGCTGGCACCAGGAACATCGTCGCCGCGATGCAGCAGCACGGTGTGGAGCGCGTCATTAGCCTCACGGGTGCCGGGGTCCAGGACCCGAAAGATGAGCCGAAGCTGTTTGACAAGGCGATCGTGTTTCTGCTCAAGACTCTGCAGCGAGACGTGTTGGAGGACGCTGAAGGTCATGCCGAGGTTTTGCAGAAGAGTGGGCTCGACTGGGTGATTGTGCGGGGACCGATGCTGAACGAGGGCGAGCGCACGGGCGAGTACCGCGTAGGCTACGTCGGCCGCAATAGCGGGTCAAAGATCTCGCGCGCCGACGTCGCCGACTTTATGCTAAAGCAACTCGACTCCGACGCCTACGTCCACCAGGCCCCGATGGTTAGCTACTAGCAAACACTTACCAAAAACGTAAAAGGAGCTTTGAATGAAAGCTATCCGCATCCACGAGACCGGCGGCCCGGAGGTACTGCAGCTCGAGGAGATAGACCCGCCGTCTCCCGGTCCCGGCGAGATCTTAATAAAAGTCGAGGTTGCGGGCGTGAACTACGCCGACACGGGTATGCGGCGGGGCATGTTCCACGGCCCTGGCAGCGCGGACCTGCCGATGATACCGGGCTTCGAGGTCGCCGGTACGGTCGCGGCGCTCGGTGAGGGCGTTGATGGTCCGGCGGAAGGTACCCGGGTCGTGGCCGTCCTCGGGTCCGGTGGATACGCCGGGTACGCAGTGGCGGGCACCGACTCGATCGTCGAGGTGCCGGAAGGGGTGGAGCTTGGTGCGGCGTCGGGCGCGCTGCTCGTCCAGGGCATCACCGCCTACGGTGTATTGCATGACGCCGGACGGGTGGTACCCGGTGACAGTGTGCTGGTGCAGGCGGCGGCCGGCGGGGTTGGATCCCTGGCGGTACAGCTTGCGAAGCTGGCGGGTGCTGAGACGGTCATTGGGACGGCCGGTAGCCAGGAAAAGCGCGATTATGCCCTGGAGCTTGGTGCGGACCATGCGGTCGATTACACCCGAGAGAACTGGGCGGATGAGGTGCTGGAGTTGACCGGCGGCCGCGGGGCGGATGTTATTCTGGAGTCCGTCGGCGGGCAGAGCGGGGCACGAGCCTACGACTGTCTGGCCCCGCTGGGGCGGCTGGTGACGTTCGGGGCCGCGAGCGGCGAGGGGTTACAGCCGCCGGATATGTGGCAACTTAGCTTGAATGGACAGTCTGTCAACGGGTTCGGCGGACCCTGGATCCGTCCCGGCCGCGCCGCCGCCGCCCGGAAGGAGATCTCTAACTACCTCCAGAGCGGCAAGCTCCGGGTGCCCGTCAGCAAAACTTTCCCGCTCGACGAAGCCGCCGAAGCCCACCGCGCTATCGAGGGCCGCGCGACTATAGGTAAGGTCCTGCTGGAGGTCTAGCAGCCCCAGCCTAAAGTATTTCCCTCCGCGAGCCGATAAGAGGTGTGGAGGGGACAAAGTTTATACCCCTCCCGCTGTCGGTCGGACAAGGAGGGGTATAAGCGGTGAAACGTTCGTTGGGTGGTCTGTGCGCCGTCGTGGTGCTGGTAATCATGTTCTTTATAGTCCCCGCAAAACCGGTCGAAGCCGCTCCGTCCTCTTACATAGACCTCGACCAGTACCAGACCCAGAAGAGCTTCGCCGCCGGCTCCGAGTACCGGACGTCTGTCAGGAAACTCCCGAATGGTGACGGGCAGGTCCGGCTTACCGGCAACCCGCTCACCGCGACCGACACCGCCCGTACCTACAACGGCGGCCGCTACTACTGGGGCCGGCTGCTCTCGCCGGTCCACAAAACCTCGACCCCGTTCGACACGCTGATACCCTCGTGGAACGTCAATACTCCCCGCGGAACCTGGGTGCAGGTCATGGTCCGGGTACGCTCCGGCGGCCAGTGGAGCCGGTGGTTCGTTATGGGTGTGTGGGCCAGCGGCACCTCCGACATAAAGCGCCACAGCGTAAACGGCCAGAGCGACGCGAAGTGGCGGTTGGACACCGACACGCTCCGCGCCCGCAGTGGAGCGAAAGCCGAAGCCTACCAGTACCACCTGAAGCTCATGTCCAAAGACCGCGGCCGCTCGCCGGTCTTTACCAAAATGTCCGTGTTAGCCTCAAACTCCTCCCGCCACGGCACCCGGCTGGTCGGCGCTCCTTTGAAAGCTGCGTGGGGGGATAACCTGCGGGTGCCGGCGCGGTCGCAGATGATCTACGCGAACGGCGGCGAGGTGTGGTGCAGCCCGACCTCACTCTCGATGGTCATGGCCTACTGGTCGAACAAGACCGGCCGGAAAAACCTGAACCAGAGCGTCCCGACCGTGGCCCGTGGAACCTACGACAGCGCCTACCGTGGCTGGGGCAACTGGCCGTTCAATACGGCTTATGCTTCAGCGTACGGTTTAGAGTCTACGGTCAGCCGCTTCAGCTCCATAGAGCAGGTAGAACGCTGGATCGACACGGGTGTACCGGTAATAGCCAGCGTCGCCTGGGACAACCGCTCCAGCGGCTCCCGGCTCTCCGGAGCGCCGCTACAGCGGAGCGGTGGGCACTTGATGGTCATAAAAGGTTTCACCCGCTCCGGGAACGTGATCGTCAACGACCCGGCCGCAAGCTCCAACGCCGGTGTCCCGCGCGTCTACAACCGGGCCGAGTTCTCCCGCGCCTGGCTCCGGACCGGCTCCGGCGGCGTAGTCTACCTCGTCCACCCGAAAGAGTGGCGCACCCCCTACACGTGGGCCGCCCGCGGTAGCTGGTAAAAAGTTAGAGAGTGGGGGCGGTAAGAATCTGTCCTCAGCTTCTAAAACAACCTTACTGACTGAAACAAAGGCCGTTGAAGTCAATGCTCCTTTCGTGGTCGGGTATCGAGTTGCAGGTAGCTCTGGAGGTGAATCTCTGGTCGGGCAGGATAGGTTAGAATGATTATCAGAACTCCAGTATGCTTGATAGGGGCAGTGGGGGTTGATCAGAGCGTAAGAGGGGAAGGTTTTTCGTGCAACGGGAGAGGACGGCTCGACCCGGCCCGGTCTTTTACGTTTCGCTCGTGCTAGCAATAGCCTTTGTGGGTTGGGGCGTGCTGTTCCGAGAGAGCCTCTCCGAAACATTCGTGATTCTCCGGGAGCTTGTGGTGACAGCTTTTGGGCGAGTATACCTGATTGTGGTGCTCGCCATACTGGTTTTCATGCTCATCTTAGCTTTCAGTCGCTTTGGCCGGGTTCGGCTGGGCGGCGCTGATGAGCGGCCGGACTTCGGGTGGGTCTCTTGGGTGGCGATGCTGGTCAGTGCTGGTGTGGGGCTAAGTTTTTTGTTCTGGGGCACGGCAGAGCCTCTTATACACCTCGCCGATCCTCCGTATAGCGCGGTGGAAGCGGGCTCCACGGAGGCTGCCCGGCTGGGGATGCGGTATACGTTCCTGTTTTGGGGATTGCACGCGTGGGCGCTGTACGCCGCGGTCGCTGTAGCCGTAGCCTACGCCAGCTTCAGGAAAGGGAGGCCGGCGTTGATCAGCTCCGCGCTATACCCGCTGCTGGGGGAGCGGGTCGAGGGACCTGTGGGCCAGGCGGTAGATGTAATGGCGGTCCTGGCTATCCTTTTCGGGGTCTCCACCTCGCTGGGGCTGGGCACCACGGAACTCAACAGCGGTCTGAGCCTGCTCTTCGGCCTCCCCGATGCGTACTACGTAAAGGTGGCGATCATCGCGAGCTTGATGGTGGTATGCGCGGTCTCGGCGGCCACCGGTATCGGGCGCGGTATCCGGATATTGAGCCTGCTAAACGTGGGCGTCTGCGGAGTGCTGACGGTTTTCGTGATGATCCTCGGGCCGACGCTATTCTTGTTGACGACGTTCACCGAGTCCATCGGCGGCTACTTCTCGAACATCTTCCAGATGAGCCTCTATTCCGGGGGAGCCGAGGGCGAAAACTGGGCGGAGGAGTGGACTTTCTTTTTCTGGGCGTGGTGGATCTCGTGGTCGCCATTTGTGGGGACTTTTATCGCCCGCATCTCCAGGGGCCGGACGATACGGGAAGTAGTGGTCGGTGCGGTGCTGGTGCCGAGCGTGGTTAGCTTTGTCTGGTTCTCGGTTTTCGGCGGTACTGCTCTCTGGCTAGAGCTTTACGGTCAAGGAGGTCTTGCGGCGGTAGCCGGAGATAGTAAGGCACTGGTGACGTTTGAGGTGTTCGCGTCGCTGCCGCTATCCGAGGTGATCTCGCTGTTCATCATGCTCGCTATCGGACTGCTGTTTATAACCTCCGCGGACTCGGCCTCTTTTATGCTAGGGAGCACCACCTACGGCGGCAGTCTGACTCCCCCGAAACCGCTCAGGCTTATGTGGGCGGCTTTCGGAGCTTCTTTCGCGGCGGTGCTACTCCTGGATGGTAGAGGGCTTACCTTTCAGGGTGCAGCGGTCGTCGGGGCCGTGCCGTTTACCATAATCCTGATCTGCCTCTGCATCGCCCTGGGCAAGAGCCTGCTGCGAGAGGTTCGCGAGGAGGGGCCGGAGACCGAGCGCAAGCTACGATAGCACCCTCGTAAGCTTCCGCACCACGCAGCCGACCTGCCAGACACTACAGCCGGTAGTGGAAAGGCTCTTCAGTACCAAGAAAGGCTTCCACGGCCCCGGCCAGGCTCGCCCTGCGAGCTTCAGCTTCGGCGAAGTCGGCAAGAGAGGTCCGCATTCCGTTCTCATCTCCAAACTGAAAACCTAGCTGGGTAGTGTAGGCTGCCGTGGCGGTGAGCTTCGTATCCAGGTAACGGGATATGTCTACAGGAAATTCCGCAAGGTCCGGTGGCAGGAGCGGCGAGGGCCGGGCTTCCGGGTTGCGGATGGCGTAGGGGGTGTCACGGTACCAGAGGATGGAGTCCGTAGCCCAATCCTGATCCAGCACGGCTCGTATCACCTGCAAATGATCCGCGTGATTGCCGAGGGCCTGCGGAACAAGGGTTACCTCTGGACGATACCGTCTAGAGAGACTGGCTAACTCGCCGGACAAATCCTTCCAAATTTCGTCACCTTCCCGGACGCCGGAGAACAGGGCCGGGGCGCTCTCGTAGCCGCGGTGGGGAGCCTCCGGGTAGTCGAGGTGATGTACTTCGTCCACCCCGGCGCGGGCGGCGAACTTCTCATCCTCCTCGCGACGGAGGGCCATATAGTCCACGTCCGGGGCGAGGCCCTTGTCCAACTGGCAGGCTAGCGCGAAACCGGTCGGGTCCGGTACGCTCTTGGTAAAGGTCGTGACGAGTACCGTGCGCCAGCCCTCGTCCGAGAGCCGGGCCAGGGTACCGCCGCAGGAGAAGGCGACGTCGTCGAGGTGGGGCGAAATAAAAAGAGCGGTCGGCATCGCGGTTTAGAGGAGGTGCGGCGTCTCGCGGAAGCGGCAGGGTTCGACCGGACCGGGGTCGGACCAGTTTTTGTCCGGGCGTGTGCCGAGCAGTGAGGTGTAGACGGCAGTGATCTCCTCGGCCACGACCGGCCACGCATATAACCGGCGGACATCGCTCAAAGCTTGTGACGAAAGCTTCCGGCGTAACTCCGCATCGTCCAGTAGCCGCGCGGTCGCCGCGACCAGTCCAGGTATGTCACCGGGCTCCACGAGCAGCCCGTTCTCCCCGTCCGCCAGGCAGTCCACGACCCCGACGGCCCGGGTCGAGACTATCGGCAGACCGGTCGCCATCGCCTCCAGGATCGTGTTCGAGAAACCTTCGGCGTAGGTTGGAGAAAGGAAGACGTCCCCCCGCCGGTAGACCTCCGGGGCCTTCTCGTAGTCGGCGTAGCCGGAGAACTCCACGTGTTCTGAGATGCCGAGATCCCCGGCTCGTTCGGCGGCCGAGTTACTGTCCGGGCCGATGCCGGAGACGATGAGGCGCAGCGGCCGATGCTCCAGTAGCTCTGCTACGGCGTCGAGCAGGTCGAGGGCACCTTTACGGGCGTCTACCCGGCCGTGGTAGAGAAGCGTCGGTATCTCCGGTAAGGTTCCGTTCGTCCCGTCCACCGGGTAGAACCGTTTGGTGTCGACGGCACCGGGGATTATGGTGAAGCGTTCTGTAGAGACGCCGTGGTTCTCTACGACCTCGGCGGCGAAGGACTGGGACCCGATCAGGACGGCCCCGGCGTGGTCCAGGACAGCGCGCATGGCCCGCTTGTGGGTACCGCAGCACTTCCCGACCCAGTGACCGTCGCCGCCCTGAATAGAGACCACGTTCGGTACGCCGAGCCGCCGTCCGGCCTCCAGAGCCGCGAGCCCCGTCGGGTAGCCGTACTGCGCGTGGATGATGTCGAAGGGCTCCGTTTCGTGTTCGGCCTCCACGGTTTCTACCATTCGCTGGATGTCGAGCTCGAAGTCGCCGCCCCGTTGCTCGCCGATGGACTCAAGCCCGATCACCCGCACTCCGGGCACCTCCGGCGGTGGACCGCCACCGTACACGCCCTTGCCGGCCGCATCGTCCCGGTACTGCGAGATCATGGTCACGTCATGCCCACCCCGGACGAGTTCCCGCAACAGGTTCGACGCGTAGACGCTCATCCCCGAGACCGCCGGCCAGAACCGCCGCGAGATAAAACAAACCCGCACCCTAACCTCTAGTCCTTGCCGGTGAACCGCTCGCTTCTACCCGCTCCAGAGCTTCCCGGAGATACGCTATAGAAGCCGGTATCGCCTCCTGAGCCCGGTAGGACTCGCGGGAAAGCTCTACACACACCAGGCCGCCGAACTCTACCTCTCCGAGCGCCGAAAGGACGCCGGGTATATCCATCTCACCCTCGCCGAACGGCAGGTGCTCGTGAACGCCCGCTCTCATGTCTTCGATGGCGACGGTCCCTAAAGAGTCCCGCATCTCCCGGACGGCCCCGGCCGGGTCGCGCTCCCCGGTCGCCAGACAGTGGCCGGTGTCGAGCGCCAGCTTGAGGTTCGGTACTTCGCCAGCCAGCAGCCGGTAGTCGTCTACAGTCTCGACCAGCATCCCAGGTTCCGGCTCGAACGCCGGGGTAACGCCGTTCTCCACGGCTCGCTCGACGACGGAGCTAACGCCCTCCACGAGCCAGCGCCAGGACTCGCCGCGGTCCGCGTCCCCGTGCGGCACCCCGGACCAGAACGAAACGGCCTCCGCCCCGGTAATCGCGGCGACTTCTATACAGCGGTACAGGAAGTCCAGGCGCAGGGCGCGTCCTTCGGGGTCGGGGGTTACGAGGGTTGGCTCATGCTTTACGCGGGGATCGAGCAGAAAGCGGGCACCGGTCTCGATAACCACGTCGAGCCCGAGTTCCGAGAGCCGGTCCGCTAACTTCTGTGCCCGGCCGGAGAGGTCCGGGGCGAACGGGTCTAGATGGTGGTGGTCGAGGGTCAGGGCGACGCCGTCGTAGCCGGACTCGGAGATCATCGCCAGCGCGTCGTCGAGGCGGTGGTTCTGAGCCCCATTCGTGTTGTATGCAAAGCGGAGGCTCATGCGATACCCCGCTCCTCGGCGGTGAGTGCCGCGACGTGGCGGGCGGGCTCCCGGTAGAGTGGGTACAACCTCCCGACGGCCTCTTCTAGAGCGTCGAAGTCTAACCACGCGGGGCCGAGTTCTTTTTCAGCGTCTTCGGACAGTAGTATCCGGCCCGCGTTCCCCGAAGGCTCTGCTCCGGTCGCCACGAGGTCGCTGCCCCGCTCCAATAAGCGACGGAGGTTACGGGCCCCGATCCTACCGTAGCTCACGGTCTCTACTTCTAGTCCTGGTACGAGGGCTTTGGTAACCCGCACTCCGCCACCGGGCGGCGAGTAGTCCAGGTAGAGTATGTCGAGCCCGGCGGTAGCGAGACGGTCCACGGTAAGCTGTAGCAGGTCTTCGTTGCTTTCTACCTTCCCTTCCGGCAGCGAGGAGAAGGAGACGTGGGAGCGGACGGCGAAGACGGGGTCTTGTAGAAGCTCCATGATCTCCGCGTACGACATCGAGAGCCAACCGAGCATCTCTTCTAGCGAGCGGTCTTCCTCGCTCGCGGCCGGCTCTTCCCGGTAACGCTCGACGTACCCTTCCGGCAGTACGGGCGAGAGCACGTCCAGCGGCGCGTGGTTGAACATCTTGCGCGAGCGGGCGGCGACGAACTCGGTGAGAGCCTTGCGCAGGGCGGTCTCCCGGTCCGGGTGTACAGCCTCGCCGCAGGCGCTCTCCGTGATCGGGTACGGAACTTTTTCCGGGTCCCGGTCGTAGCCCACCACGTAAAGGTTCGACATCCCAAAGTCTGTGTCGGCCAGCTTGACGATAACCTCCACGTCCTCGTCTTCGAGCTTCTGGAGTAAGTCGTGAGTCCCGGAATCTTCAACGGCGTCCAGGTCTATGGCGACCCCCTGATCCAACGCCCGGTAGTTCACCGAGTTGCCGTCTCGTTGTAGCAACTCTAATAGACTATGAGATAGGGCATGGATCAGGTCCGGCCCGGCCCCGAGGCCGTTGGTTATCGGGGTGACGAGTGGGTCTTTCCGCTCTTCCGGCAGGAGGTCCCCAAAAGCGGTGGCGGCGAACTCCACGGGTATCAGGACCGTCTCGTCCGTGGCGTACCGGCGGGCTTCGACCCAGCTAAGTTCCCGGTCGTGGTCGTAGTCGCTGCCCGCTTCGAGGCAGGCTTCCAGGGGATTGAGAACGCCATGATATCCGCGTTCTGTGACCAGGGCGTTGTAGGAGCCGTGGACGCGGGGGAGTTCCGGTAGGACGACGTGGGCCGAGGCCACCTCGGTAAGCTCTCCGAAAGCCCCGATCATGGCTTCCTCCCGGCTCACGCCGTAGCCGAGACCGTTGACGAAGCCGCCACCTTCCAGCCACAACGCCGCCGCGTAGATCGGCATGTCGAGGTGGTCGAGGCCCGTGTACGAGAAATCTATCGTCTCCCCGGCTGGCAGGTTCTTGCGGTACGCGATTACCGGACGAGGCTCGCTGCTGGATGTCTCTCTCATATCTTTATCGGCTCCATGGAAGGTTCTTTACTTAAGAGTATGTCGAGCATCTTTAATACTTCGTTCTTGCCCACGTTCCTGCCCTGCTCGAAAGTGGTGAATACCTGCTCGAAGTCCAGGTCTTCAAAGACTTCGCGGTACCCCGCGACCTCCGCGGGGGTCAGCGGTATGCCCCGGACAAACGCTTTGTGACAGGAGATGGCGTACGCCGTCCGCCCGTCGTCCTCAAGCTCCAGCTTTAGCGCGTCGCCGCAGAAGAGGATACCTCTATCCCCGTCGTATAGAACGCTCTGCCCGTCGAAATGTCCGCCGACGTGGATCAACTCCAGCCCTGGAAGTATCTCTAACCGCTCGTCGAACGGCCGCCCGACATTTAGCGTTGAGACCCACGGCAAGTCCTCCCTTTGTATGGCGACCCGCGGCCCGAACCGCTCCGAGACCCGCCACAGCGCCGCGTGCGAGTGCGGGTGCGACGCCGAGAGCCACGATACACCTCCAAGTGAATCGATGTGCTGCAACGATGATTCGTTATACCAATCACAACCCTCGAAAGCTACGTTGCCTTCTCCGTTGGTGACGAGGTAGCCGACCGGCCCGATGCCGAGCGTGGGTTCGACCGTGAAACGCCAGATGCCGGGTTCGACCTCGGACCAGTTACACTCCCCGCGGGCGTCGAGGTCTTCCGGGGAGAGGAACTGCCAGCCGTTTTCTGGCGGGACATGGCGGACATCTAAGCAGACCGGGCAGGTCAGCGGCTCGGCGAAGAACTCCTGCCAGTAGCCACAGTTCGCGCAAGCGTAGCGGGAGAGCGGCATTCTCAGGCCCTTTCCGCGGGCTCTACCCACGCCCCGCCGCTGTGCAGCGCCGTCTGGAGGAGCCGCATGGTGTGCAGGTCCCTCTCGGGCGGGAAGGGGTACGGACGGTCTTCGAGCAGGGTATCCTCGAAGGCTTCGACCTGCGAGAGGAAAGGGGAGACGTCTTCCTCGGGCGGTATCTCTATCATCTGGCGTTCGCCGTCCGCGGGTATAAGCTCCAGGGTACCGCCGGGGACCTGGCCCATCGTGTTGCGGGTAATGGCCGCAGCCTTTGTCCCGTAGACCTCCAGGGTGCGGCGGGGGAGGGTGTCCGGGCAGTTAAAGGCGTTGTGAATCGTCGCCAGAGCGCCTCCGGAAAAGGAGACGACGAGCGCCGCGCCGTCCTCTACCGGGTAGTCGAAGACGCGGCGTTGCTTGAGACCGGCCAACTCTACTATCTCCTCGCCGAGCAGGGTCTGGAGGAGGTCTAAGCCGTGCGGGGCTAGATCGGCCAAAGCGCCACCACCGGCCCGGATAGGGTCTACCCGCCAGTTATCGTGCGGGGCGTCGGCGGTCTCGGGCTCCCACTCCGGGGGCAGCCAGCAGGCGTAGTGGATGCGGGCCATGGTTATGGTCCCTAAAGTGCCGTCGGAGATCAGCCCTCTCAACCGGCGGTGGGCGGCGTGGTAGCGCTGGTCGAAGGCGGTGGCGTAGACCACATCGGCAGCCTCGCAGGCCGCGACCATCTTCTCTGCGTCTTCCACGGTGTTCGCCATCGGCTTTTCGCACAGCACGTGTTTGCCGGCGCTGGCCGCAGCCTCGACGAGCGCCGTGTGGGCGTGGTGGGGGGTCGCCACGTAGACCGCGTCGAGGCCGGGGGTGGCGAGGAATTCGTCGAGGTCCGTGTGGCGGGCGGCTTCCGGGAGGACGCGGCCGGTAGTTTCCAGGGCGGCCGGGTCGAGGTCCAGAAGGGCGACGGCTTCTCCGCCTTTCGACACCCGGATGGCGGGTGCCACGTAATCCCGGGTGACCCAGCCGCAGCCGGCGATGCCCCAGCCGAGCTTCCTGGTACCGTTTTCGGCACCGTTATTAGCGCCGTTCATCGGAGACCTGCGCCGGAGAGAACTTCGAGGTGGAAGTCCTGCTCGGGACCGGGGTGGACGAGGTCCAGGTCGTCGAGGGCCTGATCCAGGGTAAAGGCCGCGGCCCGGGCGTAGTACTCCATCTGGAGAACCCGGTCGAGTACGTCCGCCGCCTGAAACGCCCGCGCCTCCGGGTTGTCCACCCGGCCGACGACGGCGGATAGTGTCTCCTCGACCCGCTCGCGCAGCGCGTCCGGCAACTCTTCCAGGGCTTCTCCGGCGAAGCTTTGTTGCAGCTTTGTTGCGTGCTCTCCGAGGATGGTGTCGGCGGCAAAGCCGGAGTCGGGGAGGAGGGCGTTGTGCAGGTGGTGGGAGAGGCCGGCGAGAAAGACGGTCCCCGGATCGGCGTCGAAAAAGCCGGACAGTAGCGTCGCGTAGACGGCGACCGTGGCGCAGTGGTCGGCGTGGCTCTCCTGGGGGTCTAGGATCAGTCGGGGCGTCCCCGGACGGGTGGCCCCGGCCCGCGGCTGGCGGGCCAGAGCCCCGACAAAGCTCGGGACCGGCGTAGGCTCGTCCGTCCCTCCGCTCTCGACGGCTTCCCGGGTGCCTAAAGCGCCGCGCAGATGCTCGCGTAGTGGCTCGGGAAGGCCGCCGGTCACCTCATCGAAGCTTTCCGAGAGGATATCGAGGGCCGCAGCGTCGTCAAGACCGCCGCGGTTGAGGACGTTCTCGTCGATGCCGCCGAGCCGGGCGGCGGCGCAGGCGGCACTGGTCTCGCGCAGGGCGATGGCCGCCGGCTCCTGGCCGGAGGAGAGCGCGGTCCAGGAGCGGCGGAAAGTTTGCTCGGCCAGCGAGCCCTCGCGGTGGGCGACCCGGACGCGCTTGAGGTCCCCGACCTCGGTCAGGAGGCCGCGCACGCCTCCGAGGACCCGGGTGTCCAGTTTGTTCTGGCTCACGCGCCTACAGACTTTATACGGTCGTGGGTGTCGCGGCCGGAGATCCAGGCGAACAGCCGCTCTTCCTGGCGGTGGAACGCGTGATCCGGGCGGTCGCCGTTTATCATCATCGGCTTCTTGAAGAACAGGCCGAACTGCTCCTGGACACCGCCGGAGCCGCGCCGGCGGGCGAGGTCCGAGAGCCGGGCGAGCTCTATGACCAGCGGGGCAGCAAGGACCGAGTCGCCGCAGAGGAAGTTCAGCTTTATCTGCATCCGCTGGCCGAGAAAGCCGGTGACGTCGATGTTGTCCCAGGCTTCCTTGGCGTCGCCGCGGGGCGGGTAGTAGTGGATGCTGACCAGGTGGCTGCCGACCTCGTAGCCGAGCATATCGTCGAGGACCGAGCCTTTGGTGTCGATCTTCGACGCCAGGGAGTCGGGGTCGTCCAGGATCTCACCGTCCCGGTTGCCGAGGATGTTGGTCGAGAACCAGCCGTCTACCTTGAGTGCCCGCGAGCGCAAGGCCGGGGCGAGTACCGTCTTCATCATAGTCTGGCCGGTCTTGCCGTCCTTGCCCGAGATCGGCACGTTACGCAGGCTCGCCAGCCGGGTTAGCGCCGGTATGTCGGCCGCGACGCTCGGGGTGAAGTTCACGTACGGGACACCCTCGGAGATCGCCGCGTAAGCGTAGATCATGGCCGGACCGATGTTCTTATCGTTCGCTTCGAGCCCCTTCTCGAACCCGTCAACGGTCGAGAGTACGGTCAGCGTCGGGTCCGCAAGCTTCTCGGTCGAGGCCAGGTTGACGAGCACCACGCCGTCGAGGTTGTTGGTCTCCTTGAAGCTCCGCAAGTCGGCCCGGATGGCGTCGGACTGCGCCCGGTGGCCCGGGACGGCGGTCACGTTGTCTCCCTGGACGTTGCGGCAGAACTCGGGGTTGCCGGCTGCCGGCCAGGGCCGGACACCTTCCAGCGCGGGACCTACAGCCCGGAGTTGCTCGGCGGAGAGCACGCCGTGGTAACCGGCGGCGCTCGCCAGGTCGTCGCTTGAGAGGTCCCAGCCACCGAAAACCAGGTCCGTGTAGGGGACGAGGTCTTCAAGGCCGGACAGCGGATGCAACTTGCCGTCGCCGTTTGGCGCGGCGGCGTTAGCCAGTGGCAAACCTTCGGTACCCGCAAGACCCTGGCGCATCAACTCCGAGCCCGCGACCGCGGTCGTCGCCACCGCACCTCCGAGACCGACGATCGCCACTCCGACCCGCCGGTTACTCGACCCGTTGCTTGACATGTATTCTTGCACGCTTGCCTCCTGTAGAACTCGCAAAGGCCTTACGGACCTACCCGAGTCCCGTAGTCTATTCTGTCCCGGCACCGACACGGGGTCCGGTCGCCACAGCAGGCGTATTCTGTTCTAACTTTAGTAGGAAACAGTAAGGCTAGTTACATAGCCCCTTGGACTTAGCAAAATTGGCCCGAACGAGTAATCCGGGACACGGGGGAGGCGTGATCCATAATACAAAAAGAGTTAAGCCCCGGCGTTTCTACCGGGGCTCTCTCCAGATTCTACAAAGTTCGCGGATGGGAGCTTTAGCTCGCTAGCCAGTGAGGCTGGCGTTCAGCCGGATCTCCACGCTGCCCCGGAGGGCGTTCGAGACCGGGCACATCTGCTCGGCCTGCTGGGCGGCTTCCTCAAACTGCTCGCCGCTCATACCGGGTACCGAACCCCGGACATCAAGGTCTACGGTGGTGATCTTCAACTGCTGGTCGTCCAGGGTGCAGACGGCGTCAACCTCTAGCTGCTCCGGCTGCGTGCCGCCCTCCGCCAGCGTGTTAGATAGCGCCATCGCGTAACAGGTCGCGTGCGCCGAGGCGATCAACTCCTCCGGACTGGTCTTGCCCTCCGGCTCCTCGACCCGGGAAGCGAAAGTCACCGGAGCGTTCTCCATCGCCCCGCTGCCAGCCGTGAAGTTACCGCTGCCCTGGGTGAGGTTTCCCTCCCACGATACATGCGCCGTGCGCTCAACATTAGCCACAACATCCTCCTTTAAAGGTCTGCGTGAGTTACAACCGCAAATATTAGTATACGAAACTCGGTATGCAACCCGTTTCCGGAAAGATGTCCGGCGGGTCCCGGTACACACTAAAGGATCTACGGTCTGGTGCCGATAAAAGTAGCGTGGAACTTCGGACGGTGGCGGGTGAGATGAGCAGCCTCAGCCACGTTCCCGGAGACCCGGCCGTATTCTCGGCCATCGCGAACCTCGCGGAGGTCTTTGGTCTGCAACTCGTCGCCGTCGGGGTGGAGACCGAGGAGCAAGTCTCCCACCTGCACCGGACGGAAGGCAGCCTCGGACAGGGCTACTACTTCGCCAAGCCGCTTCCGGTAGAGGCTGCGTCGGAGCTACTCGACGAGCATACCGGTGGCTAGAAGGAGAAGCTGTAGCGTTGCTCCCGCCACGGGTCGCCGTAGCTGTGGTAGCCGTTGTTCTCCCAGAAGCCCGGACGGTCCTCGGCGGTAAGCTCCAGAGACCGGATCCACTTGGCGCTCTTCCAGGCGTAGAGGCGCGGGATGACGAGCCGCAGCGGATAGCCGTGTCCGGTCTCCAGCGGCTGGCCGTTGTGGTGGGTGGCGAACAGCGCATCGTCCTCGTACAGTTCTTTTATCGGGACGTTCGTCGTGTAGCCGCCGTCGCAGGAGATGGCTAGAAATCTGGCTTCTTCTTCCGGGACCGCCATCTCGAGTATCTTCCGGGCTTGAACGCCCTTCCACACGTTGTCCAGCTTGCTCCAGGAGGTGACGCAGTGCATGTCGGCCGCGACCTCTACCGTGGGTAGCTCGTTCCACTCCTCCCAGGTAAAGCGTAGCGGGTTCTCAACCAGGCCGGTGACGGTGAGGTCCCACTCCGCCGGGTCTACCTTGGGTGTCGGGCCGTAGGTGAGGATAGGCCAGCGGTCGCCGACCAGGTATTGTCCGGGCGGCACCCGCTCCTTGCCCCGCGCCGTGTCTATGTCGATCCGCTCCAATGTTCCTCCCGCGTGCTACCCGCCTGCCCTACAACGCTTCGAGTCTAGCACGCTGGATATGCTTGTTTCCGGGTCCGGCTACCCGCGAGAGACGCGCCCGCGCAAGGCCAGGGCGGCCAGGGTAAAGCTGACCGCGGCGACCGCGGCGATGGCCCCGACACCTTGCAAGAGTGAGTCCGCTTGCCAGCCGCCGGTGAGTAGCGAGCGCAGAGCTTCCAGGAGGTAGGTTACCGGGTTGAAGTCCGCTATCGTGGAGAGCCAGCCGGTCAGGGCCTCTTGCGGGAGGAACGTGGTCGTCAGGAACGCGAACGGGAAGAACAGGATAAAGCTGGAGTTAACGGCCGCCGGGTTCCCGGTCTTTAGCGCTATCGCGTACGGGAAGCCGGTAAAGGCCAGTCCCCACGCCCCGGCCAGGAGGATAAACAGGAAAAACCCCAGAATACCGGTAGAAAAGCCGACGCCGACAATAAAGCCGAGGATCAGTACCGGTATGGAGAGTGCTACTACCAGGGCGAAGTCGGCGATCATCAGGCCGAGCAATAGCGCGAGGCGGTTGATCGGGGTCAATAGCAGCCGGTCGAAGTAGCCGCTGGTGATGTCGGTGACCAACGCGCTGGCCCGCGAGACGCCGGTTACCGCGAAGATGATCGCCACCGGCAACTGGAACGCCTTGAAGTCCGAGACGCCCGTGCGATCCGCGATGTCCCCGAGCGCCCCGACGTTCACCACGAAAAAGAATATCGGGATGATGAGCGCCGGAATAATAGCCTCCGGCTCGCGCGGTATCTGCCGCAATGCCCGGAGGGCGACGGAAGAGAGGTCCTTGAAGAAACCGGCCCGTGAGGCGACCACGTCCGCCGAACGCGTGCCGGGCGCGCCACCCTTTGTGTCTACCCCGGATGCGGTACTCATCTTTCCTCCTCTGCGGTTGTCGCGGATGCGGTGTCGTCTCCCGGTCCTTCAGCGTAGTCGCCGATGCGCTCCCCGGTCGCGGAGAGGAACACGTCGTCCAGGGTCGGGGTGCGCAGAGAAAGGTCGCGGACCCGCACGTTGTCCCCGACGCCATTTAGAGCCAGGGCTACCGGGCTGACGGCGGTCGGGCCGTCCTCGACGGCCGCGGTGACCTCCGAGCCGTTGACGTCCACCCTCTCTACTTGCGGCACGGACTCCAGGGCGCGGCGGGCTGAGTCGGTATCGCCCTCGACGTTGGCGATGATCAGGTCCGTCCCGATGGAGCGTTTGAGGTCGGCCGGCGTGCCCTCGGCCACGATCTTCCCCCGACTGATAATTCCCACCCTCCCGGCCAGCTCGTCGGCTTCTTCCAGGTACTGGGTCGTCAAGAACACGGTCATGCCGAGTTCACGGTTGAGCCGGCGGACCTCCTCCCAGACTTTAGCCCGGCTTACCGGGTCGAGGCCGGTGGTCGGCTCGTCGAGGAACAGCACCTCCGGGTTGTGGACCAGCGCGAGCGCCAGGTCCAGCCGCCGCTTCATCCCGCCAGAGTAGGTGGCGACCCGGTCCCCGAGCGCCGAGCCGATGTCTACCAGCTCCCGCAGGTCCGCCAGCCGCCGGTCGGTGTCGCGCCGGGAGAGGCCGTAGAAGCGACCCTGCAAGCGGAGCATCTCGACCCCAGTCTGCTTCTCGTCCAAAGCGGCGTCCTGTAGCGCGACCCCGATGCGCAGACGGACCGCCTCCGGCTCCTTGATAACGTCCCGGCCGGCTACGGTGGCCCGACCGCCGGTGGGCGTCAGGAGCGTGCACAGCATCCTCATGAGGGTGGACTTGCCCGCCCCGTTAGGCCCGAGGAAACCGTAGATCTCACCTTCCTCAACCGTGAGGTCCACCCCGTCAACGGCCTTGTTCTCTCCGAAGGTCCGCGCCAGTTTTTCAGCCTGTATCGCCGGTCGTCCGGTGGCGTTTTTCTCGGAAGCCTGACGGTCAGTCTCCACTGTTCCCTCCTCTACGTCTGCTCCGCCTCGTGAGCCGTTCCGGTGCAAAATCCCTCCTCGGTAATACTCTTCATGCCCCACTTAGTATGGCGCAGGTTCTCCAGTTTCCATCCTGCTCCTCGGAAAACTCCCTCGCTTTACACCACAACTCTCCGTCTTTAGCAGTAGGTAGATTTACTAGTAGTTAGATAAACTATTTACTAGCTGTGCTAATATTAAGTCATGAAGGACGATAGTCAAGGGAAAAGGCAAGAAACTTCACTGGAGTCTGCGGGAGCCCGGGATCTCTCCCAGGCTTTGCGGGAGGTGACGTGGGCGAACGATGAGGCTACCCACAGTCTGGCGCGGCGGTTGGGATTGGGGGTAAACGATGTGGTGGCGCTCGACCACTTGTTGCAGAGCGGTCCACTTGGCCCCGTGGAGTTGGGACATCGCCTCGGGATGCGGCCGGCTTCGGCCACGGCGCTGGTAGACCGGCTAGAGAAGGCCGGTCACGTCGAGCGCCGGCCACACCCTACCGACCGCCGACGGCTCGCGTTGGAGCCGACGCCGCACGCTGTGCAGGAAATGCTGCGGAAGCTACAACCGCTGCTGGACGAGCTTGACGCCGCAGCGGAAGAGTTGACCCCGGATGAGCGCCGGACCGTTGCGCGGTATCTGCGGCGCGTGGCCGGCGCTCTCGGCGAGTATGGTTCTGGCTAGGAGCCTTGGTTCGGGCTAGTGGCCCGGGCGGCCCATGCGGGAGTAGGTGATCTCCTTTCCGGCTTCTACGCCGGGCTGGTTGAAGGCGTTCACGCCGTAGAGCGTCCCGGTTACGGCGGTCTGGACTTCCAAAGCCTGCATCAGGTAGCCGATGTTCTCCGCGGTCAGCGCGCCGAGCTTTATGGTCGAGTTCGGGCGACCGGCTTCGGTCAGGGCTTTCCTCGTGGCGTCGCACTCGACGTTCAGTAGCTCGCCCATCGTGTGGCCGCCGAGGTAGCCGACGCCTTCCAAGTCCTCGTAGGCCGGCGGGATGTCGAGGTCTCGCGGGTGATCCTCGACCTCTACTATCTCGATCACCTTGTCCTGCGGGCCTTCCATGTAGAGCTGGACCTGGGAGTGCTGGTCGGTGGTGCCGACGGCCCCGTGCGGGGTAGAGCCCTTGCCGTCCTTACCCAGCGACTCGGCCCAGAGCTGCACGAACCAGGCCGCCGTACGCTCCAGAGCGTCGGCGTAGGTCATCATGACCCGGACGTTGCGCCCGCGGGCGGTATCCATGAGGTAGTGCATCGCCGCCCCGACGACCGCCGGGTGCTCCGCTTTCTGCTCGTTTACGTCGTCCACACACTGGGCCGCCCCGGAGAGCAGGGCGCTCACGTCTATCCCGGTTACGGCCGCCGGCAGCAGTCCGACCGGGCTCAAGACCGAGAAACGTCCGCCGACGTCCTGTGGTATCGGCAGCACCCGCAAGTCCTCGCGGTCGGCTATCTCCTTGAGGAAACCTTCCTCGGGGTCTGTGGTCATTACCGTGCGTCCCTGGTAGCCGAAGTCGCCGAGGGCGTCGACCATCGCGCCGCGGACCACGAGGAAGTTCACCATGGTTTCGGCCGTCGAGCCGCTCTTGGTCACGACGTTTACCCAGGTGCCGCTCATGTCCGCTATGTCCAGGATCGTGGAGAGCGAAGCCGGGTCCGTGTTCTCGGCAAAGTGCATGCGGGGGCCGCGGTCCCCGAGCAGGTTGTAGAACGGGTGGTTCAGGGCGCGGTGGAGCGCCATCGGCCCGAGCGCCGAGCCGCCGATACCGGCGTGGATAAAGTCCGTGGCACCGGAAGACCGGATCTCCTCCGCCACCTTTACCGAGGCCTCGCGGTACTCGTCCGTTTTCGGGAGTTTCATAAAGCCCGGCGAGTCCGCGAGGAGACCGTCGATCGCGTCCGAAAGCCGGGACTGTATCTCCTGTACTTCCCGATCCTCTATCCCGCCCTCAACTTCTCTCAAGTTCTGGTAGTCGAAGGTTACCGAAGCCATCAGCGTTCTCCTTTGCAGCCGCTTCCCATCCGGTGACAGTTTAATTGTTCGCCCCGCCCGGCGCTTCCAGCCCGATACACTTTCGGCCCAATATAGACCCGGTATATAATCGTCCCCCGCATGAAAACTTCTCTCGACAGAATCTCTCTCCGCACAACGGCCGGTCCCTGATGCCCGGCGCCCCGGCCGGAGAGGTTATCTCCCGGTTAAAAGCTCTCTACCCCGAGGCCAGGACCGAACTCGTCTGGACAAACCCTCTGGAGCTCCTGGTAGCCACTATCCTCTCGGCCCAGTCAACCGACGTCCGGGTAAACCAGGTTACCGGGGAGTTGTTCGAGAAGTACCGCGCCGCGGAAGACTACGCCGGGGCGGACACCGAAGAGTTGCAGTCTCTTATACGGCCCGCCGGGTTCTACAAGAACAAGGCCCGCTCGCTGCAAGGTATGGGCCGGGTTTTGGTGGAGAACCACGGTGGCGAGGTGCCCCGGAGTATGCCGGAGCTTACTGCCCTGCCGGGTGTGGGCCGCAAGACGGCGAACGTGGTTCTCGGGAACGCATTCGGTATAAACGAGGGTGTGGTGGTCGACACCCACGTCCGGCGGCTGTCGAACCGGCTCGGCTTCAGCCGGGAGCGGAATCCCGAGAAGATCGAGAAAGACCTGCTCCCGGTCGTCCCCGAAAAAGACCACACCGTGTTCTCGCACCTCCTGATCTTCCACGGTCGCCGCGTCTGTAAAGCTCGCAAACCCAACTGCTCAGGTTGCGCGCTAAACGACCTCTGTCCCTCAGCCTTTACGCTCTAAAAGATCGGTTAGACTAAGCCCTCGACAGGTTCACGGGGGCATGGCAGAGCGGACTAATGCGCTGGTCTTGAAAACCAGAGATGGTAAAACATCCGTAGGTTCGAATCCTACTGCCCCCGCCAGCCGCCGGTACCGGCCGCCGGTGTTAACGGTCGACGGAGCACCCCCGGCTAGTACCGTATTAAATTTACCAAGATTATTAAAAAAAATTAAGATAATCGGAGACCTTCAAAGTTTCATCTTGTACACTGAGGGGTAGCTTCCGAAAGGGAGTGTTAATGCAGGACGTTGTTGATAGTGTATAGAGAAAAAGGGAGGCAGACTAAGTGAAGAGATTAGTTTACCTGATGACGGCCGCTCTGCTGGCCATGATGATACTCGTGCCGACCGCCATGGCGCAGGATACCAGCGGTTCCACTTCGGGTGGCGGCACCATGATGGAGGGCACTTCGGGCTCCACCACCTCTGGCGGCCAGGCTTCTGGCGACCTTCCGGAGAGCGGTGGCCCGGCCATCCTGCTTCCGGGTGCCGCGCTGCTTCTTGGCGCTGGTCTTCTGACCTACGGTCTGCTGCGCCGTCGGGCGTAGAGACTAAACCCCTAAGTCCGGGCGCCCGCCGCTCCGGACTCTAGGAAATTCTGAGATAGAGGGGCTCCTGCACCCCCCTATCTCTTTTTTATGCCCCGATTTACGGCGGCTTACCCCGGCCGCTAGCATCTACGTCTCCGAGGCCCACAGGTAGGTATCTACCCTGAAGGTGCGCCGGTAGACGGTACCAACCCGGTCGGTGGCTTCGAGCACCAGACGAAGGTTTCCTTCGTATCCCTCGTTTTTTATCGTATCCGCGAGACGTACGAGCGAGAAGCGGTACCCGACGGCGTCGCCGGGGATGATCTCGACCGGCTCTCTCACGGCCTCGACCGGCCCGAGTATGTTCGCTGTGCTAGTAGCCAGTTCCCCCGGCAACACCCTTTCCCGCAAAAGGTCCACCATGAGACGCTCCCCCCAAAAGTGCTTCTCGCCGAGGCGCCTTGCGCCTGAGTGCTCTGTGCCTGAACACTTTGCGCTTGAGCGTCCGCCGACGTGAACACCGAGCCGGCCGCCGGTCAGCAGGTAAAGGCGGACGCTGCTCAGGTAGACGGTCTTTTCTCCCTCGTTTGAGAGGGAGAAGCGTATCACGGGGTGACCCTCCGGATAGCGCACCCCGGACTCCCGCGGACGCTCGGCCAGGAAATCGCCGAGCCTAAAGTACAGGCTCTTCTGTGAACTATCGTGTATCCGGGGCCGTTTGTCGCCGGTTCCTGGAGAAGCTTCTCTAGGTTTACCCACCCGGTATTCGTAGCGCATCCGAACTCTCAAGTGAGGCTTGCGGTCCCTTCTCTGTAGGTAGAGGCCTGCCAGGGAGAGGACCAGCGCTATCGAGGATACCGCGGCGGGTAGGACCCGGACTAATATCTCGCCGTCCAAGCGCCCTAGACCGCCCCTGAGCCTGGCCTGTCAACCCGGACGAACCGGACTTTCCGGGCGTGAAGGAGGTCTCTTGCGGGCCACTCGGACCAGAGCGGGTAGGCGTAAGTTTTATTGACGTCCACTAGTGTTTCTCCTTCCGTCTAGCGAGGAGCGCCCGCGCCTTTCCCCGCCGGGACTACTCGGAGGGGTAGCCACCTTCCAGGTAGCTCTACCGGCCATCTGCAGGGTGAGAGCCCCGGTCCGGCAGGTAGAATAAGGACGAGCGTACCCGGCCCGACTTGCTATCCTCTCTTCCGGCAGGCCGCCAAACCTGTGGCCGGTTGGGAGGATCCCTGGTCGGGGCGCTCCTCTTCTACTGTTTTCCTCGCCTCCGCTTGGACTCCACAGAGGCTGCACTTTACTGTATAGGAAACATGTGTTTACTTGCAAGTGCTATCCGTGTTATCCTGCTGGATAGTTATGGTGTCACCGGCGGATATCGGAGGAGTTGCGGCACGTCACCTGGAGGTACTGCGGACGCTCGCCGGTCGCCTGTCGCGGGGGCAGATGCCTCCGACGGCCAGAGAAGTTGCGGCTATTTCGGGTCGGAGAAGTTCGCGGACGGGGCAGAGGATCTTTGAGGAGTTGGAGGCTGACGGGTTTATAGAGCGTTCTCCGGCCCCGGCGAATCAGCGGCGGCCGGTAAAGATCACCGAGCGCGGCTGGCGGGCGATAGGGGAGAGCACGGTTTTGGGCCGAATCGCCGCTGGCCGGGGACTGGAGGCTGTCTCTAACGAGGAGGCGTACTCGGTGGCCGGCGAGCTACTAAGGTCCCGAGGCGGCCGGCAGCGCTATCTGTTGCGGGTGGTGGGTTGGAGCATGGTGGACGCCAGGATCCACGACGGCGACCTGGTAGTGGTCGAGGAGGATACAGACCCCCCGGAGGGAACCGTGGTGGTGGCGCTGCTCGCAGAGGATGAAGTAACGGTAAAGCGCTTCTACCGGCAGAATGGCGCGGTGAGGCTTAAAGCCGAGAGCGCCGGGCACGAGGATATAGTGGTGGAGCGGGGAGAAGTCGAGATACAAGGGCGGGTGGTCGCCGCCATACACAACTTCTAACCCCGGCTTTAATGGACGGCGACACCGACAATACCGCCATCCGCACGCGAAAACCCCGGCGGAGAACCGGGGCTTTGGAGAGTGAGCCGCGCAGGACTCGAACCTGCAACCTAAAGATTAAGAGTCTTTTGCTCTGCCAATTGAGCTAGCGGCCCTCGCGAGCGGAATTATAGCACTACCCATGGGGCATGCCACCCGGAGGTTCGTGCCGGAGGTCCGCGACTTGGGCGTTTCATTTTGGAGAAGGCTCTTGCGTCGGCTCTCGAAGCAGGTTACACTAGTTACATTACTCTAGCGGCGTCCTTCACGGACCCGCTAAGGGCCGGAAGAGGAGCACTTCCTCCTGTAAAAGCCGGCCCTTTTTCTATGAGTTTTTACTGCCCGCTTTTTTCGTGGAAGGTTCTATACTCAAGGGTGGGTAATAGGTGCTGCTGGAGGGAGATGGAATCCACGCCGAGGACATAGAGACTTTTAGCCGGGGGCCGGTCACGCTGCGTCCTCCGGATGAGGGGGACATAGAGGCCGCTTACGCCTGGGACCGCGACCCGGAGCTTGCGGCCTGGAACGGGCGGCCGCCGCTCTCGGTCTCCCTGGCCTCCGCGCGCCGGGATTATCTGGCCCGGTGGGCGGATCCCGGCGTAAAAACTTTCATGATCGAGGCTGAGGGAGAAGCTATCGGGATGGCTACCCTATACGACTTCCGCCACGACGGCTGCGAGCTAGGCATCAAGATCGGCCCCGAAGCCCGGAGGGGCCGGGGTTTTGCGAGCACCGCGGTAGACCTCCTGGCGGCCTACGTCTTTGAGCGGCTGAACTTCAAAGTCGTGCGGGGCTCGACGCTGGAGCACAACCACCGGATGCAGCGGGTGTTCGAGAAGTGCGGCTTCGAGGAGGTCGGGACCGGCTCCATTATCAGCCGCTACGACAACCGCCGCTACACCGAGATATTCTACGAACTCCGCCGAGAAGGATGATGGTCGGGATCTCCACCGCCCAGGACCGGCTTTACTCCGCGGGTAAGATCTAGCACCATGAACGCGCGGCTAAAGTTGGATACCCAGAACCGGGGAGCGATGAGCGGCGTACTGACGCTCGGGAGCCTCGACCCTGTTTTCGAGGCCGCCGCGCGGCTCGACGGGGAGCCGGTCGTGCTCGACCTGCGCGGCGTGGAGTTCGTCGAGCCGTCGGGGATCTGCGGGTTGGCGGCGCTTTTGGAGTTCCTGATCCCGCGTTGCGGCAAGATAGACCTCGCCCTCTCCGGCCGCGACGTGCCCGCCTACCTCGAACGGATGAACTTCTTCCGGCTTTTCGGCGACCGCCTGGACACCAACGCCGACGTCTCGTCCCTCGAAGAGCGCCGCCGCCACAACCCCGGCACGCTCCAGGAACTCATAAACTTCCACACCGAAGAGGAGATCCCCGGCATCATAAACCGCATCTCGGAGATCCTCGAAAACCAGAGCTACCGCCTTAAAGAGCGGGTCGCCGTCTGCTCCACGCTCTCCGAGGTCATGGCTAACGCCGCCGAGCACGGCGCCGCGTCCTCCTCGTCCTTCGGGGCCTACGCCGCCGTCCAGGCTTACCAGCACATCGTCAGTGGCCGCCACGGCCGCGCGGACCGCCGCGGCGAAGAGGTCATAGTCGCCATCGCCGACGGCGGCCCCGGCGTCCGCGAGACCCTCTCCCGCAACCCGGAGTACGCCGACCATACCGCGACCGACAGCGACGCCCTGCGCCACGCCCTTAAGATGGGCGTCTCCACGACCGGCGAGCTCGGGCGCGGCGGCGGCCTTACCCTGGTAGCCCAGATCTCCGCCCGCTCCGGTGGCTCCCTTTCCCTGCGCTCGGGTACCAGCCGCGTTACCGCCTACCAGAGTCGGACCAACTCCCGCAGCGTCCCACCCTTTCTCGGGACCTTTGTCCGGGTCTCCATGCCGCGTCCCGCCAGTGACTGAATCTAAAAAGATGCCGAAATCACCCTTGCGAACCACCGACCCCACCGGTACAATGCCCTTATATGATTTCACTGACGACAGTGAGGACAGGCACGTTGGCTGAAGAGCGGCCCGATCGGGTTTACGATCTCGGGGCCGAGGCTGAGGGTGGTCTGGGGGGTAGGCTGATGGTTACCCGCCGGACGGGCCGGACGGTCCGGGAGGCTCTCGGGGATGCTCTGGAGTCGTTGCCAAAGGGTGGTGTGCTATACGTGGACACGCGGGGCATCGAGTTGATGGACTACTCCTTCGCGGATGAGGCGCTCGGGATACTGGCCTCTAGGGTCGCGAGCGGGGAGTACGGGGAGCGGTACGTGGTGTTGGTCGAAGAAGACCGGGACCTTTTGGAGAACGTCGAGGCGTCGCTGGCGCAGCGGTCGTTAGCCATGATCCGGGTGGACGAGGTCGGGGAGAGCCCCGGCGTTGTCGGCAAGCTGCCGGACCATCTGGTCGAGACGCTGGACATGATCTACGCTTCAGGTTCCATCACCAACGCGGATCTCGCGGCCAAGCTCGGTCTCAACCACACGGCCTGCAACAACCGCGGCACCAAGCTCGCCAAACTCGGCCTGATCCACCGCCGCATCGAAACCGCCGCCCCCGGTGGTCGCCAGTACACCTACGAGCGTATAGCTTGATGCAGAAATGACGTTTTGTTTTATCCACATCCTCACTCAGTTCAGTGAAGGCAGTAGTAGCGGTGTAGAAGCGCCGGAGGAGGTTTAGAGGGACATGAGAGAAGAGTTCTTTATCGAGCGGCAGGGCAAGAGGTTTGTATTGTACGCGGGCCTTCTTGAGGAGGCGCACGAGCGGGGTTTGCGGAGCATCGAGACGGAGTTGCTGCAGATTCCGGGCGGCGACAACGGTGAGGTTGCTATAGCGCGGGCCGTGGTCCGGACGGAGGAGGGGAAGTTCACCGGCATCGGGGACGCGAGCCCGGGGAACGTGGGCCGGGCCATCGTGCCGCACGTCATCCGGATGGCGGAGACGCGGGCAAAGGCGCGGGCTCTTAGGGATGCGATCAACATCGGGGCGACGGCCCTCGAAGAGCTCGGTGAGGAGCCGGTGGAACAAGCGCCGCGGGAGGTGCCAAAGAGTGTGCCGGTAGAAGACCATGCGGCGCGGAATGTCCCGGCGGCCGACCCGGCGCGGGATGATGACAAGAACGCGCTGCCGGCGACGCGCAAGCAGCTCAACTACCTGGAGGCGCTGATATCCGACGCCGTCGAGGACGGGCTGCCGAAGTTCGAGGAGATGGTCGGCAAGCCGGTAAACGAGTTGACGCGCGGGGAGGCTTCGTCCTGGATCGGGCGTCTCTCCGGGAGGGCGGCGTAGTGGGGGTCTGGATCTCCACCCTCGGTGAAGAAACGTTCTACGAAGAAGACCTGCCGGGCTGCTGCCGCCGCAGCGCCCACGGAACCGCTGACTCCTTTGAGTGCCCGGCGTGCGGGGCGACGTGGCAGGCGCCGATACCGGTCGAGCCCGAGTGGTGCGCGTTCTCCGAGAAAAGGGACGACGACCAGCGGAAGGGGGCGGCATGACGCAGCAGAAGCCTCTGCGGGAGCGTCCTTTGCAGAAGCGGTCGCTGCGGCCGGATACGACGCTGGCCCCGGTTGGAAAGCCGGAAGATGAGGTGTACGTCCGCGGGTTGCCGGGCTGTTGCCTGGAGGCGCTAAAAGCGGCGGCCGTGCGAGGTTGGGGGCAAGAGCGGCGCTCGCTGGAGCTAGAGTGCGGGTGCGGGCGTAGCTGGCGGGTAACTTCCAGCCTCGACGAGCGGGTGCTGGATCGGTTTGTGACCCACGGTGGACCGCGGGTCTCCGGGGGCTACGGACCCTCGGCGGCTTAGGAGAAAGGAGCGGAGTGGTGCAGGAAAGAGAGACCCTCACACAGTACCTCGGTAGGCTTCGGGACGGCAAGCTACTCTGCGCCGCCGAAGAGGTCGAACTCTCGCGGCTGACAAAGGCCGGAGACCACCAGGCGCGGCGGCGGCTCATAGAATCGAACCTGAGGCTGGTAGTTTCTATTGCGAAGAAGTACCGGGGACGCGGGGTAGCCTTTGAGGACCTCATACAAGAGGGTAACGCCGGTTTGATCCGGGCGGTCGAGAAGTTCGACCCCGAGATGGGCAACCGCTTCTCTACCTACGCCACGTGGTGGATCCGGCAGGCTATTACCCGGACCATCGCGGACTACGCGCGCACCGTGCGTATCCCGGCTCACGTCGTGGACGCCATCTTCAGGCTCCGCCGCGCCGAGAACGCCCTCAGCATCGAGCTTGGGCGCGACGCCACGGAAGAGGAACTGGCCGGACGGCTCGACACGGATACCGGGGAGGTCCGCCGGCTCCGAGAGGTCGGCCAACCCGTCGGCAGCACGAACACCCGGCTCGGCGGAGCTGGCGGCTCCGAGGAAGGTACGGAGATGGGAGACTTGCTGGCCGATGAGCGGTCCCTTGAGGAGTACCGGGAAATAGAGGCCGAGGTCTGGGAGCCGTCTCTCCGGGAGGCGATAAGTTCTCTGCCCGAGCGCGAGGCGCGGGTGCTGAACATGCGCCACGGGCTCGACGGCGGAAAGACCCGGACCCTGCGGGAAGTCTCCGAAGTCTTGGGCATCTCCCAGGAACGGACGCGGCAGGTCGAGATCAAAGCTCTAAGGACCATCCGGACCGGCCGCCACTCGACCATTCTCCGCCGGGCACTCTCCGAAGCTGTATAAGCCAAAAGACTGGGCGTCGGTAATGCGGCCCGTCGGTAGGGTAGACTAACTCGACGTTGGCCGGCGTACCGACATCCTATCTTTTTGAAGACCCCGGTTGAGGAAAATCCTGCCGCTACTACTCCTCGCGCTCGTGGTTTGGGCGTCGTCTTCCTGCAGTAACCCCGAGCAGGGCAATCCCGACCCGGAGACCGGAGAGACTGGCCGGCAGGAGAGCGCCGGGACGGCCGCCACCACGCCCGCCGCGGACCCTGGTGGGACAGAAGCTCCCGAAATAGAGTCCGCTACGAGTACCGCCACGAGCCCGGCGGTCGGTGGCGACGGTATGGTCAGCTCCGCCCATCCACTAGCTACCGAAGCGGGGCTTGAGATCCTGGCCTCGGGAGGAAACGCCTTTGACGCTGCGGTGGCGGTGGCCGCGGCTCTCGGCGTGGTCGAGCCGATGATGAGCGGCATCGGCGGGTATGGCGCAACCGTCGTCTACGACGCCCGAGCGGGAGAGACGCGCTTCCTGGAGGTCGGGAGCCGGACGCCCGCGTCCCTGGACCCGTCCGTATTCCGGCCGCCGACGCCGGACTACGAGGCGAATCGTTGCGGCGCCCCGACCGTCGCCACGCCGGGGAGTATGCAAGCCTGGGAGACGATGTGGCGGGAGTACGGCTATCTGGAGTGGGAGCAGTTGTTGGAGCCCGCGGTCCGCTACGCCGAAGAAGGCTTTGTCGTGGACGAGACTTTGGGAGCCTGGATCTCCTCGGAGTACCCGGATTTTCCCGCGAATGCCCGGCAGATCTACGGTACAAACGGCGTGCCGCTCGCCACCGGGGACCGACTCGTGCAAAAAGACCTCGCCAACTCCTTACGCCGGATCTCCTCTCAAGGCTCAGACACTATCTACGGCGGCGAACTCGGAGAGGCGATGGTCTCCGCGGTGCAGGAGAACGGCGGCTTTCTCACGATGGACGACCTGCGAGACAACCGAGCCCGGTGGCGGCCGACCATAAACCTGGACTACGAGGGCAACGAGGTCGTCACGGCATCACCACCGGCAACCTCCTGGAACGCCCTCCTCCGGCTCGGGGCCATGGAAAAGTTAGACCCCGCCGTCCTCGGCCACAACACCGCCGCCTACCTCCACGCCTTTACCGAAGTCTCCAAACAAGCCTGGCCCGCGGCCCGGGCCTACGCCGCCGACCCCGACATAGAGCCGACGCCGATAGACCTGCTGCTCTCGGAAGATTTTACGTCCAATATCGCGGACCAGGTAGACCCCTCAAGCGCCGCTCCCTACGACCCGCCTACCACCTACGACTCTGCAACGAGTTGCTCACCTACCGGCTACCGCCCGCCCGCACTTGCCGGAGCTTCCACCGGGACCCCCGTCGCCGCTCAGGAGCATACCACCCACTTCGTCGTGGCTGACGGGGAGGGTAACGTAGTTTCCGCGACGCAGACCCTCGGCAACGTTTTCGGGAGCAAGGTAATGCCGGAGGGGACCGGCGTCTGGCTGAACGACGCCCTCGCCTGGTCCCGCTTTGAGCCGTCGGGGAACGTCTTTGACGTTTATCCCGGCCGCCAGAGCCTCTACGCGCTCTGCCCGACCCTCGTACTGCACGATGGTAAGCCGTGGGTGGCCCTCGGCACCCCCGGTGGCCGCACCATTATACAAACCACGCCGCAGATGCTCATGAACCTCACGGACTTCGGCATGGACATCCAGCAGGCGATCTCCGCGCCCCGCATGAGCTTCGTGGTCCCCGGACTGCTCGCGGTCGAAAACGGTATTCCGCAGGACGTACGGGGTCAGCTTTCGGCGCTCGGCCACGAGGTGGTCCCCGCCGCGACCCCGCTTGGCAACGCCACCGGCCTCTCTATCGAGTATGGTCCGGATGGGAAACCTTCCCGTTTTACTGGCGCAGCCGACCCCCGGGGCGAAGGTGTTGCGGCCGGCTTGTAATTGGGCGAGAAATACTCTAGCATCTCCGGCATGCTTTGAAGAAAACTTAATGCTTGCTGTACTGACGGTAGGGCGGGGGCATCTGCGTGCCCGTCTCTTGCCGCGCGTCCGGCAGGCGGAGGAGGTCAGGCAGTGGCTCCTGACGGCGGTAGTCAACATCAGAAATCCGGTAAAGCGAGCTTCGATCAAATCTACGACCAGGAGGACCCTAGAGAGTACTTCAACACTTTGGGAAGTCTGGACTACAGGATCCCGCATCACGGCCAGAGGATCTTCTCCGCGTTGGTAGAGGAGCGGCGTAGGATCGCCGATGAGGTGCCGGTCAACGTGCTCGATCTCTGCTGCTCCTACGGTATCAACGCGGCCCTGCTCAAACACAACGTCACCCTTAGAGACCTCTACGAGCGGTACGGCTCTAAAGAGATCGAAGAACTTTCTAGCGATGAGCTTGCGGCGGCGGATGCCAGGTTCTACAGAGAGCACCGAAAGGAAAACGCGCCGCGGGTCGTCGGGCTGGACGTGGCGACAAACGCGGTCTCTTACGGAGTCAAGACCGGGCTGCTCGACGAGGGAGCGGTAGAAGACCTTGAAAACGCGGGGCCTTCGGGGACGCTGCGGGAAGCGGTCTCTGGAACGGACCTGCTCACCGTTACGGGTGGTGTCGGGTATATTTCGGAGCGCACTTTTGCCCGGGTACTCGACTGTATACCGGAGGGCAAGGAACCGTGGGTCGCCACGTTCGCGCTCCGGTGGGTGGATTACAGCAGCGTAGCCGGGATTCTCTCCGGGCGTGGGCTTCTCACGGAGAAGCTAGAGACCCACACTTTCGACCAGCGCCGTTTTGCCAGCCCGGAAGAGCGCGAGTACGTCTGCCAGGAGCTCGAAAAGCTGGGCATCGACCCCGAAGGCAAGGAGAGCGAGGGTCGTTACCACGCGGACTTCTACCTCTCGCGGCCCGCGGATAGAGCCCGGCAGAAGAGCCTGGAAGAGTTACTCTCCCCGGTTTTAGAGGCGGACGCCTCCTGAGTAATAAATCTAACTTTGATCCACGCCCGGACGATGTTAGTCTGAAAGGGTAACTACACACTCCAACGTTCCACCGTCCGGTCGCGATAGCGGATCCAGAAGTCACCGGGAACCGGCGGAAGAGGAGGAAAATGATAACGGTCACCGAGGAAGCAAAGGGTCTTTTCCAGAGCGTCGAGCGCCCGGAGGGCACGGTCTTACGCCTCGACCCGGTACAGGAAAACGAAAACGGGGAAACCCAGATCGGTCTTATAGCCGGCGAACCGCTGGATGACGACCAGATCGTCGAACACGAGGGCGAAGATCTGCTCCGCATAGCCGCCCCCATAAGCCAGGCCCTTGACGGCGGCACCATAGATAAGGTCGAGACCCCTGAAGGTGTAGGCTTCGCCATCACCCCGCCCGAAGGCGAAGTAACCTCCTAATTTGTAGCTTTACACGAGCATAGACAGAGGCCCCGGTGTCGTGCCGGGGTCTTTCTTATAAGAAGGGAGTTTTTTGGAGACACAGCGCAAGAGCCATCCGCGAGAGATGTTCGAGAAGCTCGGGGGGACGGTCGCAGACGGCTTCCCGGCCATCCACTCCCCGGCACGGCACACGCAGGCCGGAACTTCCTACTTACAGGCCCCGGGCGTGGTGACGCTGGCGAAACCACAGACGAGTACCGCCGGGCTCGCGGGTTTCCTCGAAGGTTTCGACACCTCGCTGGAATTCCCGGCGTACATAGACGACCCGACTACGCTCCCGGACTCCTCGCAGCTCGCTAAAACCTCCGGCCAGCTATGTTACATGTCCTTTGGCCCGAAGCGGACCACGAACGAGAACGCCGCAGCGTACTTCGAGCGCCTGACGTCGGCCGGCCACGGGAGCGTGCTGGAGCACGCGAGCTTCAGCTTCCTGCTCTACGGAATCAGTCGCAGCGTCACCCACGAGCTCGTCCGGCATCGCGCCGGCACTGGATTTTCCCAGGTAAGTCAGCGGTACGTTTCTGGTAGTGTGCTCCGTTTTGTAGAGCGTCCCGAGTACGCCACCGACCCGGAGCTACACCAGCTCTTCGAACAGCGCGCCGACCGGGCCGCCGCCGAGTACGAGGAACTGGCCGACCGTCTGCTGGAACGTCAGGAAGGTGGCGACGCTAGGCTCTCGGCGGATTACAAGACCGACGCCCGCAAAAAGGTACAGCAAGCCTCGCGCTCGCTGCTGCCGAACGAGACCGAAGCCCCGATGGTCTTTACCGGGAACGTGCGGGCGCTGCGGCACATAGTCGAGATGCGGGCCGACGCCCACGCGGAAAGCGAGATCCGGGAGCTCGCCGTCCGCCTGTTCCTCTGTCTCGCAACAATAGACCCCATACTCTTCGGCGACTACCGCGTAGAAGACCTCCCCGACGGAACCCACACCGTAACCACCGACTACCGCAAAGCCTGACGCACGTTCCGGGGCAGCCTCCGGCGCACCTTGAAGTAGGTGTCGAGCAGCTTCCTGGTCGGTCCGGAGAAGAGCCGCTCGCGGTAGTAGTTGTCCGCGGCATGTTTCACGCCTTCGGAGAGGGTTGGGTAGACGTGTACGGTCTGGGAGAGGTCCCCGACCGAGAGGTTCTTGCGCAAAGCCAGGACGACCTCGCCGATGTAGTTGCCGGCGTCGGAACCTATGATGTGGCCGCCGAGTAGCTTCCCGCGACCGTCGGTGACCAGCTTGACGAAACCTTCCGTCTCGCCGTCGCAGATAGCCCGGTCCAGCTTACTAAAGGGGTGCTTGAAAACTTTCACGTCCTCGCGCTCCTCGCGGGCCTCTCTCTCGGTGAGACCGACGCGGGCTACTTCGGGGTCGGTAAAGGTGGTCCAGGGCATCGCCCGGTAATCCACCTTCTGCTTTATGGGAAAGAGGGCGTTCTGGAGGGCAACTTTGGCTTGGTAGTCCGCCGCGTGGGTAAAGAGCGGGCCGCCGACTATATCGCCCGCCGCGTAGATACCTTCCGCGGTCGTCATCAGGCGCTCGTCTACCACGAGGCCGCTTTCGCCGACTTCTATGCCGACTTTTTCAAAGCCTAAACCGTCCACGGTCGGGGCACGTCCGGCGGCGATCAGCAACTCCTCCCCGCGCACCTCGACCGACGCGCCGCTGTTTTTGTTCCTCGCGGTCACGACTTTCTCGCCGTTTTCGAGGCGCACGGCTTCAGCCCGGAAGTCGCCGTGGAACGACACGCCGTCGGCCTCCAGGTAGCCGCGCAGGGCCGCGGAGACCTCCGCGTCTTCTTTGGGCAGCGGCTCTCTGCTGGAGGAGATTAGCTCCACCCGGCAGCCGAGGCGGGTAAACATCTGGGAGAACTCGGTGCCTATAGGCCCGGAACCGACGATCACCATCGACCGCGGCAGCTTCTCCAGGCCGAGCACGCTCACGTTGTCGAGGTAACCTACCTCGTCCAGGCCGTCCATCGGGAGCGGGGTGGCGTGGGAGCCGGTCGCGACTATTACGCTGCGTCCCCGGAGTTTCTCGCCCGAAGCCCCGACCGACAGCTCCCGCTCTCCGGTAAAGGTAGCCTCCTCCCCGATATACACCTCGACGCCGAGCTTGCGGAACCGCTCCGGGCTGTCCGGCTCCCCGGCCTTTTCTATGACGCCGCGCATTCGGGCCATCACCGCCCGGGAGTCGACTTCTACGGGGACTTCTTCCATACCGAACTCTGTAGCCCGGCGCATGAGGCTCGCGACCTTGGCGCTTTTTATAAGGGCTTTGGTCGGCACGCAGCCGTAGTTCAGGCACTCGCCGCCCATATGGTCCCGCTCGATGAGTGCCACCTTCGCTCCCAGAGAAGCTCCGCCCGCTGCGGAGACCAACCCGGCTGTTCCGGCTCCGATGACGATAAGATCGTAGTCCCTCAAGTAATCTCCATTCTATGTTTACTACCTGATTTTATCTGGAGAGCCCGCTCTCTCCCAGAGTGCTACCATGACCGGCGTCATAACATAGAAGGAATTCTCAAAGAGGAGGCTCCGAGATGGCGCAGAACTACGAAGATATGGTCGCCGAGGCGCGGAATAAGACCGAGCAGATAAGCGTCGAGGATGTCCACGAGGCGCTGGACTCCGGCGAGGAGATGACCGTGGTAGACGTCCGCGAGCCGGGCGAGTGGGAAGAGGCTCACGTACCGGGGGCGCAGCTTATACCCCGCGGTCTGCTGGAGTACCGGGCGTCCTCGGATCTGCCGGACAAAAGCCGGCGCATCGTGGTCCACTGCGCCATTGGCGGCCGGGGAACGCTCGCCGCGGAGACACTACAGCAGATGGGCTACACCAACGTGGCGAACATGCAGGGCGGCCTGAGCGCCTGGCAGGAAAAGGGCTACGAGACCGAGTAAGCTGCTGCGGGTACCGGTAGTAGGTCTTAGAGGGAGTTTTGTAGAGCTGAGGGCCAGAGTGGCTATTTAAGCTCCCATAAGCCCTATACTCACGCCTTGCGTGAGACGTTCGACGCCATCTTCTACATTTTGAGGGGCGGGTGTCCCGGCGACTTCTGACCGGTAGATTCCTACAATAGACGAACGGACTTCCACTACTTCCGCCGACTCCGCAAGAGCAGGCTTTAGCATTGTGTTTCCATGTACTGTGCGCGGTGGAGAGTAAAAGGGACCGGCAAAGACCTTGATCTCTCTTCTGCTGCGATCCCGGACTCCGGAGTGTAAAGACCAATTGGGAGTCATCCGGTCGAAAAAACCAGACTGTCTACAGAAACGACTACGACACTCGCTGAGGTGGCCGGCTCTTACGCTGCGGCTGTCTAGTGGGGACAGCATAAATCTTACGAAACATGTTCCTGGATATAGGTGTCCCCGGATTTTATCGCTCCCGCGAGGCTCGACGGTGAACACTGCGGCTATCCCGTCCGTATAACGGGGGTACAGGAGTCCGGACTCCAGGGTAAGTGCAGAGAGCGCCAGGGTGCTAGACGCCAGGGCACGAGACGCATCCGACGGGAAGGGGGTAGCGAACGATCTAGAGCCTTTTCGAAGAAACTGAAACTGTAGAAAAGCACAGAGGGTGCTCAAAGCAGCTTCTCTCTGAACAAGAAAGGAAATATGGTGCAAGTAAAGAGTAGGGTCATGGGCGGCTCGGTGCTCTCCCGTCTGGCGGCTCTCGCCGGGATGGTCGCGATGGCCGTGTTGCTGGCGAGCCCGGCACAGGCGCAGCAGACAGGGTACACGACGCTGTTCGTTGACAACGACGAGCAGGCCGACGGCATTGCCGGCTGCGGAACCGACGCCGGCTACGACACCATCCAGGGTGCTGTGGACGCCGCCGCGAGCGGCGCTACCATAAGCGTCTGTCCCGGGACCTATGCCGAGAACGTTACCGTCGTCACGCCGAACCTCACGATCACGGGTATCGGCGACCAGCTTCCCATTATCGACGGGAACGGCGGAGCCCACGCCGTTACTATCGGCACCGAAGACGTCGACGGGGCGGCCAGCGGGCTGACGCTCGCCAACCTGGTAGCCCAGAACTCGGACAACTCCGGAGTCTGGACCGACTTCGTGGTGAACAACGTGACGATCTCCAACGTGGCCTCCATTAACAACGGAGACGGCGGCGACGCCGACGGCCAGGACGGGTTCGAGGTCGATACCAACGCGGTCATCGACAACTGGGCCTTCAGCGGAATCACGGCGAGCGGTAACTTCGGTACCGGCCTCGCCTTCCAGGGTATCGCGACTAACGTAGCGGTCCAGAGCTTCGACGGTACGGGTTCTGATAACGCCTCCGCCGCAAGCTCCGGCAATACCTCCGCCGCTCCGGCGCAGATGCCGGCTACCGGCGGACCTTCGCCCCTCCTGCTAGCGGCCACAGGCTTGCTGACCCTCGGTATCGGGGTGTCAGGCGTCGTCTGGCTTCGCTCGCGCCGCGGCGTCTCGCAGGACCTCTAAAAAGGTCCCAGGCCGCATAACTTTTACGTTCCTACACAAGAGGGCTGGAGCCGCTACTACGGCTCCAGCCCTCCTCTCGTCGGTAAGCCGTCGCGCTTGCGTAGAACCACAACCTTCTTGATAGATACAGCCTTCTCGCAGAAACTTATAGTTATTGATTCCCGTTGAGGTAGTGACGGCTATCCAGGTCGTCTTACTCGGTGTGGCGCTGGTCGTGCTCTTGCGCGCTGTGGCGTAAATATCTGGTAAGAAAAGAGCTACGAGACCGAGTAGCCTATAACGCTGGTTGGTCGCTGTTCGAGGCTTATTCCCCGGTGGCCCGCCGCCGCAACTCGTCCTCGGCGGAGGCTACTTCTTTGTCCTCGATCCGGCGGAACAAGGGCTCCGCGCCGGAGACGCTGTATCCCCCCGGCAGGTCGTCCGGGGTTGGCACGGGGGCTATCCCGCCGCTGAAGAAGCTTTTTAGTCGCTCCATAGATTCCGGGACGTAGGGTGTCATGTGGTACGCGATGGAGTCCAGCAGGAGGCAGCAGGCGTACATCGTGGCTCGGGCCGTCTCCGGGTCGTCTTTGCGGCTTTTCCAGGGGGCTTCGGAGTCGAAGAACTGGTTGGCCCGGCGGCCGAGGGCTACTAGCTCGCCTAAAGCCTCGCGCGGGCGGCTGTCGAGCATCTTGGCCGCGTAGCAGGTTTCTATCTCGCGGAAGTCTTCAAGGACGCGCAGGGCGTTACCGGAGAGTTCGGCGGGGCGCGGAGCTTCGCCGCTGAAGTATTTCTCGGTAAAGGATAGAACGCGGTTTATGTAGTTCGCGAGGTTGCCGATCAAATCGCCGTTTACCCGCGCCTGGAACTCGCGCCATGAGAAGTTCACGTCCCCGGTCTCTGGCAGGGTAGAAGCTAGGTAGTAGCGTAGCGGGTCCGCCGGGAAGCGGTCCAGGGCTTCGTGCAGCCACACCGCGAGGTTGCGGCTGGTGGACATCTGCATCGCGCGGGGCTCGCCGTCTATAACGACTTCGAGGTTCATAAACTCGTTGGCGGAGACGTCGTAGGGGAGGACGTAGGGCTCTTCGCCGTCCTCCCCGGCGCCCATGAGCATCGCGGGCCACACGACGGCGTGAAAAACCGTGTTGTCCTTGCCGATAAAGTGGATCATCTTCGTGTCCGGCTCCTGCCAGTACTCGCGCCAGCGGTCGGGCTCTCCGACCTGTTCGGCCCACTCCATCGTGGAGGAGACGTAGCCTATCGGGGCGTCGAACCACACGTAGAAACGTTTGTCCTCGAAGCCAGGCTCGGGAATCGGGACTCCCCAGAGTATGTCGCGGGTAATGGGCCGCCTCTCAAGGCCGCTGCCGATCATGCCGAGGATAAAGTTTTTTACCGCGCTTCGCCAGTGCTCCTGGGTCGAGATCCAGGCTTTCAGCCGGTCGGAGAACTTCGGGAGGTCGAGGTACAGGTGCGTAGTCTCCCGGGCCTCTACCGGCCCGCCGGTGGTCTTGGAGTGTGGCTCTATTAGCTCGTAAGCCTCGTACCACGAGCCGCAGTTGTCGCACTGGTCGCCGCGAGCCTCCTTGTAGCCACAGACCGGGCACGTACCCTCGACGTAGCGGTCCGGCAGGAAGCGGCCCTCGGTCGGGCTGTACATCTGGAGGCTCTCGGCCTCGCTGATGTACCCGCCTTCTTTGAGCTTGCGGTAGAAGAGCTGGGTGTTCTCGGCGTGCAGTGGGGTTGAGGTACGCGAGAAATTGTCGAAGCTGATGCCGAAGCGGGAGAAGGTCTCTTTCATGTGGCTGTACCAGTAGTCGACGACCTCGCGGGGTGACTTACCCTCGCGCTCGGCGGTCAGTGTGATCGGGACGCCGTGCTCGTCGGTTCCGCAGATGTAGACCACGTCCTCGCCCCTGCCGCGCAGGTAGCGGACGAAGATGTCCGCCGGGAGGTACGCGCCCACGATCTGGCCGACGTGCAATGGCCCGTTGGCGTAGGGTAGCGCCGAGGTGACCAGGTAACGCTTTGTTCCTTCTCCGTCCATGCTGTAAAGAATAGCACCTGAAGTCTCGGCCCGGAGACCGCCCCGTGCTAAGATAGCGGCCCTTATGATCCCCGAACTTTCCGCGAAAAGTCACAGCCCCATGCAAGTCGGATCCGCGTGGAAGTAGCTTTCAGACGGCTGTCGGAGAACGCCCGGATGCCGGGCCGAGCCTATGCCGGAGACGCCGGCTATGACCTCGCAGCCGCCGAGGACGCGACGCTGGCGCCGGGCGGGCGGGCCGTGGTTAGAACCGGCATCGCCGTCGCCATCCCGGAGGGGTACGCGGGGCTCGTGTTGCCGCGCAGCGGGCTCGCCGTGCGACACGGAATTTCGCTCGTAAACGCGCCCGGCCTCATCGATGCTGGTTACCGCGGTGAGATTAAGGTCCCCCTCATAAACCACGACCGCGAGGCGGCATTCGAGGTCTCGGTCGGGATGAGGATCGCCCAACTCGTTCTGGTACGGGCCGCGGAGGCCGCGTTCGTCGAGGTCGAGTTGTTAGAAGCCGGGACCGATGGCCGGGGCGAGGGCGGGTTCGGCTCCTCGGGGACGGGGTAGAAGCTTTCTATGAGGGTTACACTCGTCTGTCCGTACTCGTGGGCGTTTCCCGGCGGGGTGCTGGAGCACGTCGACGCGCTGGCGGACCATCTGGAGCGCCGGGGGCACGTGGTGGGTGTGATCTCCCCGAACGACCCGCTCGATTTCCGGACCCGCCTCCTCCACCCTAAACTCGGCCGCCACGGAGCACTGCCCGCCCGCGTCACCCCCGTCGGCCGCTCACTCCCCCTCCCGTCCAACGGGTCTTTAGGGAACCTGGCGTTCTCACCCGCGATGCCCCCCAAAGTCCGGCGTGCCATAAAGCGCAACCGCCCCGACGTGGTACACGTCCACGAGCCGCTCCTGCCACCGCTCGGCTGGGCCGCGATCCGGGCGGCGAGAGACCAGGGGGTGCCGGTCGTCGGCACCTTCCACTCCCACTACCCCAACGGCTGCGGGCACTACAAGACCTGGAGGCTCGCCCTTGAACCTGTTATCGGGTCGCTGAGTGCCAGGGTAGCCGTCTCGCCCGCCGCCGCAAAGACCGTCGCCGAGTACTTTCCCGGTGGTTACCGCATAGTACCGAACGGTGTCGACGTAGAGCGCTTCCGGCCCTCCGGCGGGCTACCCCGGAACCCGGCGGACATACTCTTTGTCGGCCGGGCGGCACGCAAGGGGCTGCCGGTACTCCTGCGGGCGCTGCCGAAGGTGATGGAGCGGGTGCCGGAGGCGCGGTTGCTGATCGCCGGTAGCCGCCCGGAAGACGTCCGGCCGTACCGTAGGCTGCTGCCACCGAACACCCGGGTGCTCGGGGTGCTCGACGAGAAGGGGCTCGTCCGGGCTATGCAGTTGGCCGGCTTGTTGTGCGCGCCCTCGACCGGCGCCGAGTCGTTCGGGATAGTGCTCATAGAAGCCCTCGCCGCCGGGCTGCCGGTCGTCGCCAGCGACATCCCCGGTTACGATGCGGTAATAAACCACGGGGAAGACGGTGTTCTTTTTCCACCCGGCGACCCGGGTGCCCTGGCGGATACCTTGACCAGCCTGCTACTGGACTCCAGGCGCCGGGCGAGGTTCGCCGAAGCTGGTCTCGCAACCGCCCGGCGCTACGACTGGTCGCGGGTAGCCGCCGAGATAGAAGAGATTTACCTCGGGGCGATCCGGGGTTGAGTTACCTCCCGCTCCTGCCACAGATTCATCCGCATCGTCCAGGCGTTCCCCGGAGAGTAAGTTCTGGTGAAACCGGCGCGCTCGTGGAGTCTTACCGCCGGGTTACCTTTCTCGATGCCCAGGCTCAGAGCATCGAAACCCTCGTCTCTGGACTGCTGGCTCCGGGCTCCTGAAAGAGCCGTGCCGACGCCCCGGCCTATATAACCGTAACCGGCCGACACACCGATGGAAAGCTCCGACACGGAGGCACTGACAAAGCCGTAACCGGGCTCCGCGGGTGAGAAAACCCGGTACCACGCCGCTCCAATCGGACTGCTACCGCTTTTTCCGCGGCAACAACGGCTGCATCCATCGGTCGTCCCCAATCTTGCAGGTAGCGGGCGATGCGCGGGTCCCGCAAGACTTCGGCCCGTGGCTTACGCGGGCTACCGGGACGCCAGTTGACGGCTTCGTAGAGCACATCCCGCAGAAATGCCCGGTCCGCCGGCTCGCCTTTGCGGATAGCGTAAAACTCTGGCGCAGCCTCCATCTATCTGACCCGCCGGTTCTTGACGTCTCTTACGAGCAATACGCCGAGAACGGCCGCGACTGCCGGGTAGGCGAGGACGAGGATGGTCGAGACGATGCCGGAATCGTTCAAGGCTCCGGAGGCCAGAGCCGTGACGCCGGCCCCGAGCATCCCGGCGGCGAGGGGGGTTCCCCGCGCCCGCCGCCAGCCAGCGTAGGTCAAAGTTCCCGTAATAGCGAGTAGTACGATGAATAGCGGGTTCGAGAGGTGGCCCAAGCTCAAGAGGAGTTTGCGGACGATGATCTCGCCTAGCCCTGAGCCGCCGCTCGCCGCCCGCGCTCCGTGGGAAGCCTCGGGAGCCAAGATACCGCTCCCGACGAATAACGCCGCCGCAAAGAGAAGTCCCGCCGTCGCCCAGAGAACAACGCCCGGAAGCCGGTCGCCGCGCAGCAGCCCGACGCTCGCCCCGAACCCGAACCCTAGAGCCAGCGAGCCGCCGACATCCGCGCCCATCCCTGGTAGCCCGAGGGCGAGTATGACCGCTATCCCCGCTGCTACGGCCAGTATCCAGTGGAACGACCGCCGCCGGTAGGAGAGTGATTGAGCAAGGATCCCGACGCCCGTTACAAAGGCCCCGGCGAGGATCGCCGAGTATTCGTTGCCGATGCCGTAGAACCTGGCCCCGTAGGCCGGGTTGTAGCCCAGGATGGAGAAGCGCATGAAGAATCCGCCGGCCGCCGCGTCCGCCGCGACGAGGACCGCCGTTGAGAGGAATATCCCGGCCAGCGCGCCGGAGGGGGTGCGTGAGAGCTTTAGGGAGAGCGTAGCCAGGGCTCCGGCGCAAACCAGGATCAGGGCCGCCACGAGCGGGACGTTGGTCACGGGAGGGATGGCGGCGAGCAGGATGCCCGCCGGGACGCCCGGGAGCGCGAAGAGGGCCGCGTGTAAGCCGCGCCGGCCCTTCCACAAGGTACTCGCTAGAAGGCCCAGTACACCGGCTATCCCGACTGCGATCCAGACCTCGGCCCTTTTTTCGGCGACAAAGTCGAGCCGGGACGCGAGCTGCTCTACTCCCGCCACCGAGCCGGGCCGGACTTCGGCGTCCCGGCCCTGGATGCCGGGCGGCGGGTCCACGCCGAGTTCGGCGAGCAGCGTCGGGGCGACGTCGGTGTTGGAGATCAGACCTTTCGTCCGGGTGTTCGGCGAGTAGAGTACCCCCTGCTCTCCGAGCACCACGAACGGCGTTAGTGGAGACTCGCCCGCCGCCGCCCGGACGTTTGGCGCGGCGACGGCCACGGTGGTCCGCAACGCGCGGGCGGCTCTTATTACCTCCCCGGCTTCCTCGGGTCCTCCGGCCCCGACCGCTACAAAGTCCGCGCCGTCCCGGAGCGCCGCCTCCAAGCCCTCTACAGGGTTTTCGGGGTAAATGGGCGGCAGCCGGCCTCCGGTGTCCAGGAGCACGAGCGCCGCGCGGTCCGGCGAACGTCCGGCGGCGGCGGTTTCTACTCCGGTCTCCCGGAGCGTCTCACCGAGCAGACCCGGCTGGACGGTAGAAGCTGGACCGGTAAACGCGCCCGGAAGGGAGCGGGCGTCTCGCGGGAGCGTAGCGGGCAGGACGGCGGTGTCCACCCGGGAGCCGGCCCCGAGGTACAGGTAGCCTACCCGCGGGTCGTCCGGCGCGGCGCCCTGGGAGGTCGAGAGGCTCGCGGCGGCCCCGGCGTGGAACGCGTCCGCGAGGGCTGGTTCCCGCTCGACGGCGTCCCAGGAGAGGCCGTCGGCCAGCACGAGTACCACCGGACGTTCTAAAGGAGGCTCCGCCCTCTGACGGTCGTCCCCGAAGGAAGTTGGGGCGCACCCGGAGACCGCCAGCAACACCGCCAACAGCACCACGATAGGTATGACCCGCACGGCCCGGCAGTCTAGCAGACCGGAGCGCTCCCTTTAGAGTTGCTAAACTGCTCCCGTTTTGAACGCCACCACGCACGCGGTCTTCGGGGTTGCAGCCCTTGCCGGGGTTTCCCTGGCTCTCGGGACGGAACCTCCGGTCTACGCCTACCCGGTAGCCGGGGCCGCGGCCTGGCTGCCGGACCTGGATAATCCCCGCAGCCGGCTCGGCAACGGCCTTAGCCCGTTAAAGAACCCCTTGTTAAATGCCGCGACGCGGCCGGTGAGCTGGCTGCTCAGGCTCGTCTCCTTTACGCTGTTTAGGACCGTCGGGCACCGGACGCTGACCCACTCGCTGCCGGGGGCGGCCCTGTTCGCGCTGCTGTTATTTCCGCTTTCCGGCCTTTATTCGGGTATCTTTCTGGCGCTGGTCGCCGGCTACGCTTCTCATCTGGCGGCCGACGCGCTGAACACCCGCGGCGTACCCCTGTTCTGGCCGCTGGGCGGCTCTTTCAGGCTCCTGCCGGGCGGTGTACGTTCTGGCGGGGTGGTGGAGTTTTTTGTGGCGGCGGGTGCGGTGGTGGTTTGCGGGGTCTTTCTCTACCTGCTATATCCGGCTTTGCAGGAAGCCCTCGCCGGTGTCGCCGGTCTGTTCGAGCCACTTTAGGGTTTTGCGGCTTTTCGGGTGGGTCGGGCGGCTCCGGTTGCGGTTGTGGGCGTGGACCCGGCGGAGACCGGTGAGCGCGGCTTTGCGGAGGCTTTCCTCGGCCAGCTCCCGCAACGCCCCGACGCTCGGGTAGTCGCGGGCGGGCTCTATCTTGTCGGCTATGTAGAGGGCGAGGGCCAGTGGTCCCATCCCCGGTTCGCCGGTGGTGTGCACCCGGACCGCCTCCAAAACGTCCTCGTCTTTTACCCCGACCTCCTCCCCGGCGAGCACGGCGGCTACGGGGCCGTGAAGGAGTATCGGACGGTCACGCTCAAAGTCGTCTACCGGAATGCCTTTTTTCTCGGCTATCCGTAGTAGCTCCGGCTGCCCGAGCTCCCGGGCGGCGTCGTGCAGGAGGGCCGCGAGCCGGACCTTTTCTACGTTGAGGCCGTGCCGCTCCGCCAGGCGTGCGGCGGTATCGGCGACCCGGAGGGTATGACCGTAGCGTTTATCCGAGAGGCGGGCGCGGGCAAAAGTGTCGGCGGCGTGAAGACGTTCGATGTCCATTATACGGCTGATTGTAGAATAGAAAAATGAATCAGATAAAGAGCGCAGAGATCGTTACCATCGGCACCGAGATGTTGCTCGGAGAACTCGTAGACACGAACACGGCCTGGATGAGCAGCCGCCTCGCGGGCCTCGGCGTCGCCGTCTACCGGCACACCACCGTCGGGGATAATCCGGACCGTATCGCCGGAGTCCTTAAAGAAGCCGCCGCCCGGGCGGACCTGGTACTGACGACCGGCGGATTAGGGCCGACCTCCGACGACCTCACGAACGAGTGCCTGGCCGCCGTAGCCGGCCGGAAGATGGTCGAGTACTCCGAGGCCCGCGAGCACGTCGATACCATGTTCGCCCGCCTCGGCCGCGAGCCGTCAGCCTCCAACTATACCCAGGCTCTTTTCCCAGAAGGAACGGAGCTTATGCCGAACCCCCGCGGTACGGCGATGGGAGCACTGCTGGAAGACAACGGGACACTGTTCGCGACCTTTCCCGGTGTGCCGGTCGAGATGAAGGGTATGTTCGAGGAAGCGCTGGAGCCGGTCGTCCGGGAGCGGAGCGAGGGAGTCATAGCCTCCCGGACGCTGTGGTTTATCGGGATCGGGGAGTCGAACCTCGCCGAGCGGGTGCAGGACTTTCTCGACGCCCCGGACCCGACGGTCGCCCCGCTCGCCGGACAGGGCAAGGTCCGCCTACGCATCACCGCCCGCGGCGGCACCGGAGACGCAGCCCGCGAGAAGATAGAGCCCGTCGCCGCGGAGATCCTCTCCCGCCTCGGCGAGTTCTTTTTCGGCGAGGACGACGAGACCCTGGAGAGCGCCGTCGGCCGGCTCCTCAAAGAACGCGGCGCAACCCTGGCGCTGGCCGAGAGCTGCACCGGAGGGCTCCTCGCCAAGCGCCTGACCGACGCCCCCGGTTCTTCGGAGTACTTCGTCGAAGGTCTCGTTACCTACTCCAACGAGGCCAAGGAGCGTCTGCTCGGGGTGCCGGAGTCGCTCGTAGCCGACCACGGGGCTGTCTCCGAGCCGGTTGCCCGCAAGATGGCCGAGGGCGTAATGGCCGGTGCCGGGGCGGACTACGGCTTATCCATAACCGGGGTCGCCGGCCCTGGCGGGGGGACCGACGAGAAGCCGGTCGGGCTCGTGTGGCTCGGGCTCGCGGGTGCGGGGGAGACGGTCGCCGAGAAGCTGGACCTCTCGGCTTGGAGCCGCTCCAGGGAGGCCATCCGGGAGCGGAGTGCCAACCGGGCGTTGGACCTGTTAAGGCGGCAATTAAAGCAAGCAAATAAAACTTAAAAATCTCTCTTGCCGGATACGAGCGGGAGTAGTAAACTCCAGCTTGTAAGCACGCGAGAGGAGGTGATCCAGATAGACGCATCGAGTAGTAGTAACGGCAGGTATCTTCTGGGAGAGGTGGCTCTGACCTAGAGCCCATCGAAAACCCTGGCGGGATACTAGGTTACTTCTCCGCCTCGCCCGCAAGTTGCAGGCGGACGTGCAAAAAACCAGATACCTGCTAACACTCAAAGGGTACGACCCCCGGAGCTTATCTATCCGGGGGTCCTTTTTTATGCCCGCAGAACCTTTTTGTCTCAGCCAGGTGAGGGTATATAGCCGAGGGCGCTCAGTATGAGCAGGATGGTAGTAAACGAGTTGAACGTCGCGTGGGCGACGAACGGCGGTATCAGGCTGCCCGACCGGCGGAAAAGCCAGCACAAGACCAGCGCCAGGATAAACAGAGAGGGCAAAATTACCGGCGAGAGGTGGAGTAGAGAGAAAACCACCGAAGACATTAGCGCCGCGGCGGCGAACGAGGCTACTTCCGCCCGGCGACCGTGGCTCTCGCTGTCGCCGACTCTCCGTGAGAACCGGCGTCCCAGCCGGTAGAGGCCGTTAAAGATGGCCCCGCGGAAAACCAGTTCCTCGACCGCCGGACCGAAGATTACTATTACCAGCACGGCCAGGGATATCGCGGCCACGGGGTTCTCCTGGACGTAGCTTTGCAAGCCACGCAGAAGAGGTTCCTGAGCCTGGTTCTCGGCCGAGTAGCCGAACGCGCGGAGTACGACGGCGGTGATCCCGCCGACAAACAGGCTCCCTATGTAAGCCAGGATCCCGACTAAAACCCCGGTCCCGACCCCACCGAGGTAGCCGCTGCGGGGCTTTGTAAACCCTAGAGGCGCGAGCGAAAAGCTCGCCTTTCCGCCCCAGATTCGGGATACAAGCACCCCGACGTAGTAGAGCCCGATGACGAGCCCGAGTAGTATGACGTTCTGTAGTACCACCAGCAGCATCAACGTCTGGAAGTTAGTGGTCATCCGAGCCTTTCAAGTAGATGTCGCCTCTGGGCCAACCGCGCGCGGCGTCACCGGAGAGCCGGTCCCGGACCCAGCCCGGAAGCAGGTTTATCTCCCCGAGTTCTTCTATCCTGACCCAGCGCAGGTCTTTCAGGGTTGTCTCGGCGCCGGGTTCGACCTCCGGGTCGCTCCCGAGCTCTGGCTCTTGCCCGGCCGGGACTTCGACCTTTGCCGTAATATCGACCGTGTGGCGGTCTTCTTGAAAGAACTCACTGATGTAGAGGACTTCGAGAAAGCCGACCTCTAGCCCGACCTCTTCGGCGACCTCCCGCTCGGCGCACGCGGGTATAGTCTCTCCGGGTTCCAGGCGGCCGCCGGGTAGCACCCAGTACGGGTCGCGGTCCGGCTTCTCGTGGCGCACCAGGAGCAGCGCTCCGCTGCGTTCGATCACCACCCCCACCCGAACCCCGAAGTCCATATCCATTGACTGGCGCTCTTTACCCATACAAGGATGAGTATATATCTGCAGTAGTTTTCTACCGTTAAAGCTCTCTCGAAAAGCGGACTACGAAACTCGGGCTATGGGATGCGGGGCGCTACACCTTCCGGGGTGGCGGGGAGCGCCTCTTGTTCCAGGTGCTCGCAGGCGTCCAGCACTAGAGAGAGGCCCTCGCCTTCGTGGATAACGCCGTCGGCGGTACCAAACCGCGACAAGACCTCGGTCTCCGTGGTCCGGTAGCGGCCACCGGTCTTGAACGGTTCCCACTCCTCCACCGGCTTGCCGGAACTACCGGTAGCGAACTCCAGGACCGAGTCGAGGTAAGCGGTTACCGCCGGGCTCTCGATGCCCCGCGTGGCCGCCTCGCGGAAAAGCTCGCCCGAGAGAAAAGCAAAGCCGGGGACCCGCAGCTTACCGCCAGCGACCTCAAAGACCCCCGTGTCCGGCGACGGCTCGACCGTCAACCCTTCGTGGCGGAGGCGGTCGGCGGCGCTTTTTACCAGGTCGGCTATCGCCAGGATAAATTCCGGGTAGTTACTGTCGATGCTCCTTAGTTCCACGGTTCCGTTGACGTTCAGGCGGACCGGGTTCCAGGCGGCATCCAGCAGGCCGCTCTCTTCCAGGAACAGGCGGCGTTCGACCCCCGCGCGGTCCATCGCCCCGAGCCAGGCGTGGTAGCGGTCGAATTGCTGCTTGACAATATCCTCGACCCCGGAGGGATAGTCCAGTAGACCGCCGACGACCTGTAGCTCCGCGTACAGACCCTCGGGAGCGATAGCTGGGCAGCCCCGGTAGAAGGCTGTTCGGGCGGCGCGTCCGTCGGCCACTCCCTGGTAGAACGGCATGGAGCGGCCGAGGGCGATGATCGCCGGGTCCAGCGCCGTCGCGAGGTTGTAGACGTTGAGCAACTCCGTTCGTGCCTCCCACGAAGCACCGTACGCTACCCCGACCCTCGAATCCACGGCCCCTTCTGGCAACTCCAGGTGCAGGTGGGCTCCGGAGCACCGTCCGGCGTGCAGGAACCTCTCGGAGCCGAGCGTCCACGCCTGTAGCTGGTAACGGGTCTCTTCGCGCAGCGTCGGCGTGACGGGTAGTGGATAGGCGGCCAGCGGGTAGAGCCGCAGCCCGAGCTCCTGGCCGGCATCCACCGCGCGCCGTAACCGGAAGAGATACTCGCCAGCCAGGTCTTCTATAGAGGAGACCGGCGGCGTACTAACCTCGACCATATGCCTGGCACACTCCGGGTCCAGGCCGGAAGCTTCTTCAAAAAGCTCCAGAAACTCATCCGCACGGTCGGAGATCCTCCCGGCTTCGTCTACCAGAAAAAACTCCTGCTCAAGTCCTACGCGCCGGTCATCGTAACTACCCAAAGCTGCCCCCAAACTTGCCCGCGAGTGAAACGCTCAATTTACTTCCCCACCCGGCAATTGTAATTGGCCCGGCGGATAATATTCTGGACCTTTTGAAATTCTCTACAAGTGAGAGACCGGGAGATTATCCGGCGGAAGTTCTGGTGCCCACCTGGCTACCGACCCACACGTAGCCATCGGACCAGATCTCGCGTTTCCAGATCGGCACTATCTCCTTTATGCGCTCTATGGCGTGGCGGCTGGCCTCAAATGCTGCCCCGCGCCGGGGAGCGGAGACCACGATGGCGACGCTCGCCTCTCCAGGGTCTACCCGACCGAGCCGGTGGACGATAGACACCTCCCCAACCTCCCAACGGTCGTGGATCTCGGCTTCTATCTCCTCCAGCTTGCGGTCGGCCATCGGACGGTAAGCCTCGTACTCCAGGTACTCGACCTCGGCTCCTTCCCCGGCTTCGTCCACCCGCGTCGTCCCCATAAAGCTCGAAACCGCGCCGCAGTCCGGCCGGAAAGCGTCCGTGAGGAGCGAGCCGACGTCTATCCGGTCGGTGGTGATGGAGATCATCCGCCAGAGACCGGCGGCAGAACGGCGACCTCGTCGCCGGGAGATACGGGGTCTTCCTTGCGGGCGTACTCGCCGTTGACGGCGAAAGCCAGCGTCCCCTGCATGGGCGAGAGCCCCGGGTACTGCTCGGTAAGCAGCGGCCACAGTTCCCCAACCGTCGTACCCGACGCCTGTAGTTTAACCTCGCGGGCACCGGCCCGGTCGGCCGCCGCGCCGAAAAAGAGTACCTTTACGCTGTCCATTTTCCTATGCTAGCACGAACTCGCGGGACTCCACCGCTTGCGGGCCGTGTAGCTGTGCCGGGGTCAGCCGTAGCCGACGAACCACTCGAGTGCCGGGTAGAGCCTGCTGGTTTTCGCCGGGGAGCGGGCGAAGCTCGCGAGCTGGTTCCTGCCCTCTTTACCTTCACCCGGTTGCTGCATCGTAACGGTGACCTCTTCAGGGCCGAGCTCTATGACGTTGTACGAGGGAGGGATGAGACCCCGGATCTGGAAGCTCGAAGTCGTCCCGGAGTGGACCACCCGCACGCCGGAGATGTTCCAGAAGTACGGTACGTGTCGGTGGGCGGCGAGGACCAGGTCTACTTCGAGGTCTTGCAGGATAGCCATCAGATCCCCGGCGTCCAGCAGGATGCCAGAGTCGAGGCCCGTGCCCGGCACCGCCATGAGGTGGTGGTGTAACACGACGATCTTTGGTCCCCGGTCCCAGCCGCGTAACTCCGAGTCGAGCCAGGGATAGCTGTCGGCGCCGACCTCGCCCACGTCGAGGTCCGTCCTGGTCGAGTCGAGCCCGACGACCTTCGCCTCGCCTTCCGGGACCTGGAGCGTGAGCGCCCGCTGCCGGGGTCCGAAGAGGCTCTTGAAGTGCCGGAGCCCAACGTTCTTGGCGTCTTTATTGCCCATGACCACGATGACGTTCGGGCACTCCAGCCGGTCCAGGTACTCCTTGACTTCCTCGAACTGCCCCCGGTGACCCGTCTCGGTCAGGTCTCCGGCGACGGCGACTAGGTCCGGCGCGAACGCGTTGATCTCCTCGACGGCGGCGGATATTAGCTTTGGGTCGTGCTTCCCCGACCCGACGTGGATGTCCGAGATCTGAGCTATCTTCATTTTTGCTCCGGAGTATAGTCCGGTCCCACGATAACTTTGAGTGCCTGCGGTATTACGGCGAACTCGACGGGTTCGCCCCCGATCACCTCTCCATCGGCGGTAAACTGCAAGCCCGGTGGCTCGGTGTCGATCCGGATCTCCTTCGCCCGCTTATAAAAGACACCGTTCTTGTCCAGGTAATCTGAGCTGGCGAGGGCCGCGGGGGTCATCGAGAGGAAGTCGCCGAGGCCGATGTCTTCTATGATCACGAGGTCCAGAAGACCATCCTCGGGGTTAGCCCGTGGTGCCGCGAGCCAGCCGCCACCAGCGTAACGGCCGTTACCGACAGCGACGTTTACCGCGTTGATCTTGCGCTCCTCTCCGTCGAGGGTCAGCGTCGCCTCGCGGACCTCGAACTCGCGGCCCACCTCTAAAGAAGCCCGCAGGTAAGCGAGCTTTCCCCAGCGTTCTTTCATTTCGCCGTCGGCCCTCTCGGTGGTCTCGGCCCCGATGCCGCCGGTCACCACGTTCAACACGAAGTGCTCCCCGGCCTCCTCGGAGCGGACCCGCATCACGTCCAGGCTCCGCACCCGCGCTGCCCGGATGGCGTCTTCCGCCCCGTCGTAGTCCTCGGGGATAGCAAGGGTCGAGGCGAGGTCGTTGCCGGTACCCGTCGGTAGGATCGCCAGCGTCACCCCTTCCGGGAAGCCGGCTTGCCCGAGCCCGTTAACGACCCTCGTCACCGCGCCGTCGCCGCCGACGACGATCAGCAACCCTTCCTCGTATTCCCGGGCTACCTGTTCGGCATGGTCGGCGCTCTCGGTGTTGATCCACTCTATATCCAGGTCTCCTAGCTCCCGGCGGACCGCATCCGGGTCGTAGTCGCCACCACCCGAGTTCGGGTTGCAGATCACCCGCGCCTTCTGTTTCGAACCTTCCATACCCACACTCCCATCTTTGAGGCTGAAACATACACTACAGCAGAAGTACCACCACCGCCGAAAACCCTCTTCTCGCATCTGAGCCTCCAACGGGCTAAGGCTTTTACCTTGCGTACTGATTAGAAGATGGCTTGGTTTAATGTGGAAGAGGAAAAGTCCAATTTTTAAACAATAGAATAAGGGCTATGAGTGAGCCTTCGAATGATGCCGAGACATCTGTATACTGAGGATTTGCAGTAGCAGCTATCTTCGGTTGGCTAACAACCTTATTGTGGATTGCGCCTTGGTATATTGACCTCTCTGGTGTTCTCGAATGGGTTTGCTACACGCTAGGTGGCCTGAGTATAGGTGTCAGCTTCTTCGGAGCTTTCAATGAACTCAGTAGGCTACTTCAGAGTGAAGCGCTTTCGTGGTTCGGAGTAGGCATGGCGTTTTTTGCCGTCGCCGCTACCCTTCATGTGTTGGCAACTTATGTACTGCCTAATCTGATCTTAACTGCTGTAGTGAAAGTAATAGTGCTCATTCTAGCTCTTATTGGTGGTGGAATGATATTCTTCGGCATTGCTGCAACCTTTGAGGAAGCCCAGCAGCGAGATTCTCTGCAAAAGACTTCTGACCGAGGCAGTACTGTCCTTACGATTTTATCTTTTGTTAGCGCGACACTTCCCATATTAGGCTACTTGGGCAATGTTACATTAGGTCTTTTGAGCAGATAATAGTAATAGAATTATCTCACTACATACTGATTAGATAGAGCAGGTTTATTATAGATAAGACAAAGGAACCTGCTAATTTAAAGAAACTATGTTAGGCAACGGTAGGTCCTATTTCCACGGACTAATTTAAGCTGTCCAGTAGTTCAGACGGTTTATTAGGACGCCTGTCGAAGGCCGGCAGTAAAGGCTGGACCGGAGGTTCCCGGCTCGCGTTCTAGGCGAGAAACTTTTTCTACGGTCAGCCAAGTTTCCGGGCCGTGATCGAGCATCACAGCGGCGTGGGTCCCATTCCCAGAGATATAGCGGATCTCCCCGACACCCTCCGACGTTAACACCCGCTCACCGACGGCCAGCTCCCGCAGGAAGGCTTTCCGGAGGGCTGCTACGTAGGCGAGGGCTAACGAGGTCCCGAGATGGGCGCCCTCGTCGCGCCGGTCAGCGACCAGAATGCCCGCGATGCGGTAGAGGTTAGCCCTTGAGACCTGCGAGATCAGGCACGCCCGGACCGTCTGGCGTACCAACTCCCCCTCGAACTCCGAGTATCGCTCGCCGCTCCGGGCCAGTATCCCCATCACCCGCGGGTAAGCCCGCCCTACAGCTTCCTCGACGGTCAACCCATTTACCCCCCGCGCGTAGACGTGCGGGTCGAGCCGCTCCCCGTCCTGTCGCCGGGGTACCGAGAGCCACTCCTGCCGATTATTGATCGTATCTGTCATAGCGTAATTATACCGCGCCGGTACGTTTTCCAACGGGTAAATTGCCTGGAAAACTGCTATTTCCGGGTTCGACACGGTAGTAAGGTGCGAGCCGGGATAAACTAGGTGACACTACGGAGCGTTCAGGAGGTAACGGGTTGGATACGGCAGAATTTTTCAGCAAGTTAAAGCGGGAGGTCATCGGGCATCCGGCGCTGGTGCACCCGTTTCTCTCGCGTTTCGGGGATGAGGGTGCGGAGCCGGAGGGGGTGAGGACGTTCGCCGTCCAGTACTATCGGCACGTGCGGGTGAGCCGGTTGTACCTGGCGGCCCTGATCTCGAACTGCGGTCACGGCGAGTCCTTGCAACTCGCCTTGGCCGGAATCCTCTTCGATGAGTACGGCGCGCTCAACCCCGAAGAGACCCACCCCGCCCTGTACCGGCGCTTCCTGCGGGCGCTCGGGATGAGCGAGGAGGAGTGGGAGGAGCCGCCGACGCTGCCGGAGATAGATCTGTACATATCCGCCCACCGGGAGTTGACGCGGGATCCGGACTTCCGGCTCGGGCTCGGGGCGCTCGGGCCGGCGAGCGAGTGGCCGGTACCCCCGATCTACGCCCGCCTCAGCGAAGGTCTGAAGAAATCCGCCGGCCTCTCGGATAAAGACCTGGAAATATTCATCAGCCACGTCACGATGGACGTCGAGCACGCCCGCATAATGATGGACGCTGTCGCCCCCTACGCTAGAGACGAGGAAGGACAGCGCAGAGTCCGCGAGGGCGCGCTGCGCTCGCTCGACGCCCGCTCTGTCATGCTCGACGGCCTCTACAAAGCGGTCTACGGCGAGCCCGCGCCGGTGATGGGCTTCGCTACTACCGGCCGCGAAGCGGGGTAGACTATATGGACCGATGCCCGAGCTACCCGAAGTAGAGACTATAAAAGAAGACCTGCGCGAACTGGTCGTCGGCTATACCATAGAAAGCGCCGAAGTCCTCGACCCGGCGCTCGTCGAAGAGCCGTCGCCGGAGGAGTTCGCCCGGGGACTTGCCAGGAAGCGTATAAGTGGTGCGCGGCGGCGGGCCAAGCACCTCATCGTGGAGCTTGATAGCGGAGAGTTTCTAGTCTTTCAGCTAAAGATCGGGGGCCAGCTACTGCTCGTGCCACCGGTCGAGGAGCCGGAGACGGCGCTGATGCTGATCCTCCACCTGGACGGCGGGCGCAGGCTCTTTCTGCGGGACGAGACCCGCTTTACCCGGGCGCGGTTGCTCGATGAGGAAGGGCTTTATGACCGGCTATCGTCGCTGGGACCGGAACCGTTTTCGGACGGGTTTACCCCGGACTATCTGCCCGCGAAGGTCGGTTCGCGGCGGGCCCAGATCAAACCGCTGCTGTTGGACCAGAAAGTGGTCTCCGGCATCGGGAACATCTACGTGGATGAGATCCTCTACGACGCTCGCCTCCATCCCCGGCGCAAGGCGAATACACTATCCAGGGGAGAGTGGGAAGGTCTCTATACCGCTATCCGGGACAACCTTGCGGCCGGTGTGGAGCATCGGGGGACGACCGTGCGGTTGTACCGGGACGTGCTCGACCGGGGCGGGGAGCATCAGAACTACCTGCGGGTATTCGAGAAGCAGGGCGAGCCTTGTCCGGGGTGCGGAGGAGATGTCGTGCGGGAAAAGGTAAGCGGGAGGCCGACGCACTACTGTCCCGGTTGTCAGAGTGAAAATGGTAGCGGCGGGGAAGTCCCGTTGAGGTTAGAATTAGGACAATGATTACGAAAGGAGCTGCGAACCGTGGCGGATAAGTTTGATCTGGTAGTAATAGGTAGCGGGAACGCGGGGTATATACCGGCGATTCGGGCTGCTCAGCTCGGGATGAGCGTGGCGATAGTCGAGAAGGAGCCGGCGTTCGGCGGCACGTGCCTGAACTGGGGCTGCATCCCGACAAAGGCGCTCTTGCACACGGCCTCCATGCTGAACGACTTCCGGCACAGCGAGGACTTCGGGATCATGGTCGATAACTTCGAGTTCGACTACTCGCAGGCCGCCAAGCGCAAGGATCAGGTCGTAAGCCAGTTGCAGAAGGGCGTATCCGGCCTGATGCGCAAGAACAAGATCCAGACCTTCACCGGCACCGGCAGCTTTGTGGAGCCGAAGAAGATAAAGGTCGAGGGCGAGGACGGCGAGCAGGAGATAGAAGCCGAGAACGTCCTGATCGCGACCGGTTCGGCGGTTAACTCCCTGCCGGGTATGGAGTTCGACGGGGAGAAGGTCATCTCCAGCGACGACATTATCACCGCGACCGATTACCCGAAGTCCCTCATAGTCCTGGGCTCGGGTGCTGTAGGAGTCGAGTTCGCGAGCATGTACTCCGACTTCGGCACCGAGGTAACGATAGTCGAACTGCTCGACCGCATCGTGCCCGGCGAGGACCCGGAGATCTCCACCCAGCTACAGAAAGAGTTCGAGAACCGCGGCATCCGCGTGCTCACGAGCACCCAGGCCGACCCCGAGAGCCTAGAGAAGACCGACGACGGCGTGAAAATCCAGATCGCTGACGTCAGTTCCGGCAAGCAGGAAGAAGCCCAGGAGGAAGGTGGCTCCTACGGCGGCGAGGATGCCCCGACCGGCGAGGCCGATAGCGAGGATAACGTCCTCGAAGCCGAGCAGCTACTGGTTGCCGTCGGGCGCAAGACCGTCACCGAGAACCTGAACCTCGATGTAACCCAGATCGAGCTTGACGACCGGGGCATCGTGCAGGTGGACGAGTTCTACCAGACCTCTGAGCCCGGGGTGTACGCGGCGGGAGATGTGATCGGCGGTTACTGGCTGGCGCACGCCGCCGGGCACGAGGGCATTATCGCCGTCGAGCACATGGCCGGAGAGAACCCGATGCCGCTCGACCAGAACCTCGTCCCGCGCGTTACCTTCTGCCGTCCGGAAGTAGCCTCCTTCGGGCTCACCAAGGCTCAGGCCGAGGAAGAGGGCTACGAGGCCAAGGAGTCGAACTTCCCGTTCCGGGCCATCGGTAAGGCGCTCATAGAAGGCGAGCCCAACGGCTTCTTCAAGGTCGTCGCCGACGCGGAGACCGACCTGATACTCGGGATGCACGCCATCGGGCCGCACGTCACCGATCTCATCTCCGAGGGCGTCTTCGCCAAGCTGGTCGAGGGTACGCCGCAGGAGCTCGGCATGGCCGTCCATCCGCACCCGGCACTCTCGGAAGTTATCGGCGAGTCTGCCATGGCCGTCGACGGGCACGCCATACATTTCTAAAGCAGCTACGATACGCAGCTTCGACCCGGCGCGGGACGGACTTGGTTTCCGGAACCGCGCCGGTGTGCTGCAGCAGAGTGGTTTTCGGCCGCCACGCCGGCTGGAGAGGTTGTTGTACGGGCGCGGTCTGTGCCTCGGGATGGTGGCAACCGCGCTCGCCGGTTACGAGAGGGACGGGGGAGACCTGGCCGGACTCTCCCCCGACGCCAGTCTGCTATCCGTTATCCGGAAATATCATGTCCGGCAGTACGGGTTGCGGGCGGTAGCGGTTACCGTACGGAACTGGCTGCGCGCCCGGGGAGGCCAACCAGGCTATGCCCTCAAACATCTCCGGCTGCCGGATGAGAGCCCGGACCCGCACATCCTCTGCTTCGGTCCCGCGCTCAACCGGCGCTTTTTCCGCTGTCTGGCCCAGGCGCACGCCGTAGCACCGTACAGGGTCGAAGATAGAGATGGAGTACGCCTGGTCTACATTTATGACCCCAACCATCCTAAAGACCGGGAGCGGTACGTAACTTTCCGGAGAGCGGCGGGAGGACGTTCCACCCGGTTCTCGTACGGGGAGTTTGATTCCCGGACTGGCTGTGGAATTACGCTTTTGCCGCTCTCGGCGGTTGCATCCATCCGTCCTGCGGGGATGCGTTAATATACCAGGAGAGAGACTATGGATAGGAGAGCCGTGGCCCGCAGACAGGTTAATCTCAAAGTTCTAGACGACGGCACAAAGACCTTCGAGGTCCGGCACCGCTGGGAAGATAGGCCGGTTGCTCTGCCGCCGGATGGTGTACCGACGGAGTACCTGCCGTTCAAGCAGCAGGTGAGAGGCGCTCCGGGCAGTCACGGCCGCCCGGACTGGCTCAAGGCCCGCATCCCGGACGGCGAGGGATACCGGAATATCAAGGAGACCATGCGCGGCCTCTCGCTGCACACGGTCTGCGAGGAAGCCCGCTGCCCGAACATCGGGGAGTGCTGGAACAACCGGACGGCGACGTTCATGATCCTGGGCAATGTCTGCACCCGGAGTTGCGGCTTCTGCGCCGTACAGACCGGCAAGCCGACCGAACTAGACTGGGGCGAGCCGCGCCGGGTGGCGAACGCCGCGATGCAGATGGACCTCCGCCACGCCGTTATAACCTCCGTAAACCGGGACGAGCTAAAAGACGGCGGAGCGGCGATATTTGCGGCCACGATACGTGAGATCCGGGACCGCGTGCCCGGCTGCGCCGTCGAAGTCCTGACCCCGGACTTCAAGGGCGACCGGGATTCTATAGAAGCCGTGATCGATGCCCAGCCTGATACTTTTAATCATAACATTGAGACGGTTCCGCGGCTGTATCTGGCGGTGCGGCCGCAGGCGAAGTACGGACGGTCGCTGGAGGTGTTGCGGTACGCGAAGGAGTTGAACCCGGACGGGTTGACCAAGAGCGGGTTTATGCTCGGGCTCGGGGAGGTGGAAGAGGAAATAAAGGCCACCATGCGTGACCTGCGCGAGCACGACGTGGACATCCTGACTATCGGACAGTACCTCCGTCCAACGGAGAACCACCTGCCGATGAGCCGCTACTACACGCCGAAGGAGTTCGCGCTCTTGCGCCGCTACGGGCTCGACGAGCTGGGATTTAAGCACGTCGAGAGCGGCCCGCTGGTCCGCAGCTCCTACCACGCCCACGAGCAGACCGCCGACGCCCGCAAGAGCGTCGGGGTCTAGGCGAAAGCCTTGGAGCTTGAGAGGCGGCCAGCGGGAGACGGTCTCTCGCTGGCGGTGCGGCGGCTGCCGGGGCTGACGCCCTATGCCGAAGCTTGGGAGATGCAGAAGGGTCTCGTACGGGAGCGCAAGGCGGACGCTATACCGGACACGCTGGTTCTGCTGGAGCACCATCCGGTCTACACCGTTGGTCGGGCGGCGCGGGACGCTGGGAACCTCGGGGCGGGGGAGGAGTACCTACGGTCGTTGGGGGCTGAGGTCTTCTGGAGTGATCGCGGCGGGGATGCGACCTTTCATGGTCCGGGCCAGATCGTCGGTTACCCGATACTGCGGCTCAAGGTCCGGGATACCCACGAGTACCTGCGGGACCTTGAGGAAGTCCTGATACAGGTGCTCGCGGAGTACGGACTCGAAGGTTGGCGTCATCCTGATTACACCGGCGTGTGGGTCGGAGAGAGTAAGATAGCGGCCATCGGGGTAAAGTTTTCGTCCGGGTGGATCACCTCCCACGGCTTCGCCCTGAACGTGGAGACGGACCTCACCTGGTTCGACCGGATCACGCCGTGCGGTATCCGGGAGTTCGGGGTAACGAGCCTGCGAAAAGAGTTGGGCCACGAGGTGCCGCTCCCGGAAGTAGAGAGCAAAATAGTCGGGTGCTTTACGGAAGCGTTCGGCTGATAAAGTAAAACTGAGGAACAGGAGACAGTTCACATGGCTATGGGAGTATCGAACATCTGGATGCCGGTCCAGGACACGGACCGGGCGGTAGACTTCTACCAGAACACTCTAGGGCTTTCGCTGGTAAAGCGGGACGGTGACTGGGCCGAGTTCGAGGCCGACGGCCTCCGGATAGGGCTCAACGGCCGGGAGCCGGAGGGCTCGGGTGCTTCACAGGGCGGTCCGGTCCTGACCTTCAATCCAGACGACAGCCTGGAGTCCACGATGGAGGACTTGCAGGGCAAAGGCGTCGAGTTCCCGGCGGGAATTTCCGAGCACGACTGGGGCCGGGTCGCGACCTTTGAGGACCCTGACGGCAACGACCTGCAGCTCTACGAGTCGCCCAAGTAAGCTAGAAAACCTACTCGAAGAGTCGAGGCCCGGGGTTTTGTGCTCCGGGCCTCGGTCTTTCTCTATGCCCGGCGGCCGACCACCAGGCGGTAAATCAGCAGTATCACCAGGGCCCCAATTATCGCTACGATCAGGCTTCCGAAGTTAAATCTGGCCTGGAACGTGCCCACCGTAAAGAGGCTGAATAGGAAACCCCCGACAAAAGCTCCCGCAATGCCGAGCAGCATGGTAATTATGCAACCGCCGGGGTCGCGGCCCGGCATCAGTAGTTTCGCGACGACCCCGGCGATAAGGCCGAATACTATCCAGGTTATTATTCCCAACGTTGCCTCCAGGTCCAGGGATTACTGTTCTCCAACATAATACGCGTCCTGTATGCTGGAGTTTCATAATCTGGTCCCCGGCGTTGAAGTGGTTGCGGCTTCTGCCAGCGGGCACTGGTTCTGGAACACTGACCATAGAGCCGAAGTTCTAAAGTCCCGGCTCTCGTAATGATGATCTTTTGGCTATCTACTCCTGGCGCAAATGGTGGCGCCGGTCGGACCGGAGATCTCCTGTCCGAAGTTGGGCTCTGCGGTCTGGGCGGCCCGCGAGGCGAACTCGCCGTTCTGCCTACCGTTTCCACTCTTGCCCGCTTCGGAGGAGAACTTGCCGACGTTGTCACCTATGCCGCATCCACGCTCGTTGGCGGCATAGGCTGGCAGGGCGCTTGCCAGCATCGTCGCTACAGCCGCGAGCATCACGAAAGTTACCTTGAACCGTTTCGCCATTTCCATGCTTCCTCTCCATTACCGGCCTTTACCAGGCCATTATCGAACACGCTACTTTTATCGGCACGGAAAGTCGAGAGCTTTAGCGTATGGGGTAGCTGGAGAGCCCCGGCTATATCCGCCGGAGCCCTCTAGCTAGAAACTCTGATGCTGGAGAGTTACGCTGCCTGATCTAGTTCAAGGTTGGCCTTGTAGACCATCTCTTGCAGGTCGCGGCGGAGTTTAAAGCCGAACCGCTTGCTGACCCGCTGCATGACCCGGTTGTCGAAGAGTATGTCGGCGGTTATTCGTTCCAGTCCCTCGGCGCGTCCGACATCCAGTAGACGGTCGAGTAGTTTGGTGCCGAGGCCCTGGCGCTGGAAGCGGTCGCTGACCAGGATCGAGTACTCCGCCTCGTCGGTCACGCCGCCACGCTTGCTCAGGCGGCCGACGCCCATAATCTCGGGCTCTCCAGTGTCCGGGTCCTGGCGCTCGGCGACAAGGGCCATCTCCCGGTCGTAGTCGATAAAGCAGATCCTGGTCAGCCGCTCGTGGGCCGTGCGCTGGTCCAGGTTCATCAGGTGGAAGTAGCGCATGTAGATGCTGCGCTCGGAGAGCGACTCGTGGAACTTGACCATGAGCGGCTCGTCCTCCGGACGGATCGGGCGTATGGTTATGGGAGTACCGTCGGCCATTTTATCCTCGGTTACGTACTGCGCGGGGTAGGGCCGGATCGCCGTCCGCGGCAACTCCTCTTCGTCCGCGTCGCTCTCGTACAACACCACGCGCGCGTCAAGCGCCAGTAGCCGCTCCGAAGAGGCGAGCAGCGGGTTTATGTCAAGCTCCTGGATAAAGGGGTGGTCCACGACGAGCTGCGAGAACCGCACCAGAAGCCTCTCCAGCGCCGCAATGTCTACCGGCTCCTGACCGCGAACGCCCTTCAGAGCCTCGATTATGCGGGTCTCCTCCATCATCCTGCGGGCCAGGGTAGTGTTCAGCGGCGGGAGCGCGAGCGCCCGGTCTTTGTAGACTTCTACCAGGCTGCCGCCGGAGCCAAAGAGTAGCACGGGGCCGAACTGTGGGTCGGGGCTGCTGCCGACGATGACCTCGTACCCGTCTAGCGGGACCATCGGCTGCACGGTAACGCCGTCGAAGTGTCCGTCGCCCATCTTCTCGGTCACCGACCGCTCTATCTCGCTGTACGCTTCCCGGACGGCGGCCTCGTCGGAGAGGTTCAGGCGCACGCCGCCGACGTCGGTTTTGTGGGTCACGGTCTCGGAGTGGAGCTTCAGGACCACGGGGTAGCCGAGGCGTCCGGCGTGCTCCGTAGCTTCGTCGGCGCTTTCGGCCACGATAGTCTCGACGGTCGGGATGCCGTAGGCGGAGAGCAGGTTCTTGGATTCGGCCTCGGTGAGGAGGGTACGCCCGGACTCGCGGGCGTGATCTATTATCTCCTGCGCCCCTTTACGGTCGATGTCGTCCTCGGCTCCCATCTCGGGGGTCTCGTAGATGCTGCGGAGGTTGTAGTTGTAGCGCCACATGTTGTCGAAAGCCTGAGCCGCGGTGTCGGGATAGTCGAAGGTCGGTATACCGGCGCGGTTGAGGATCTCGGTTCCGGCGGCTACCGCGCCGCCGCCCATCCAGCTCGCCAGCACCGGCTTTTTCCTGTTGTTGGCGTATGGGGCTAGCTTGGCGGCGGTCTCGGTCGGGTCGGTCATGTCCTGGGGGGTCAGGACGACGAGCAGGCCGTCGCTCTCGGGGTCCTTGCCGGCGGTTTCGAGCGTCTGAGCGTAGCGGTCGGGGTTGGCGTCCCCGAGGACGTCTATCGGGTTGTTGTGACTCCAGGCGGCGGGCAGGAACTCGTTTAGCTCACCCATGGTTTTATCCGACACGTCGGCGAGTTCGCCGCCGCCGGAGATCAGGGCGTCCGTGGCGAGTACGCCCGGCCCACCGGCGTTGGTAATTACGGTGAGGCGCGGACCCTTGGGCCGGGGCTGCTTACCTAGTACCTCCGCCATGTCGAAGAGGCCCTGAATGCTGTCCACCCGCAGCACGCCGCTGCGCTTGAAGGCGGCGTCCAGTACCTCGTCGGAGCCGGTGAGCGTGCCGGTGTGGGAGGCGGCGGCTTTACCGGCGGCCTCGGTGCGGCCGGCTTTTATAACGATTATCGGTTTCGTCAGGGCGACCTCGCGGGCGGCGGATAGGAAAGAGCGGGCATCGCCTATGGACTCCATGTAGATGATGATGCTCTTAGTGTTCGGGTCGCCGCCGAGGTAGTAGATCAAGTCTCCCCAACCTACGTCCATCATCGACCCTACCGAAGCGAACGCCGAGAAACCGACGTTCTCCTTGAAGCTCCGGTCGAGTATCGCCGTGAGGAGCGCCCCGCTCTGGCTTAGAACACCCACGCTCCCCCGGCGGGCCATCGACCCGGCAAAGGTCGCGTTCAAGCCGGTCACCGGGTTCATCACCCCGAGACAGTTGGGACCCATGATCCTCATGTCGCCCCGCCGAGCCTCTTCCATGACCCGCCGCTCCAATTCCTCACCCTCCGGACCAATCTCCCGGAAACCGGCGGAGATGATAACGGCTCCCGCAACCCCCGCGTCCACGCACTCGGAGATGATGCCCGGGACCGCTGGGGCCGGGGCCACGATGACCGCGAGGTCCACCCGCTCCGGCACCTCGCCGATGCTCGGGTAGGTCTTTATCCCGAGGACGTTGGGCCGGTTCGGGTTTACCGGGTAGACGGTCCCACCAAACGGGTTGCTGACCAAGTTCCACATTAGCGTCCGCCCGACGCTCCCGACCCGCTCGGAAGCCCCGATAACCGCCACCGTCTCCGGCCGGAAGATCGCATCCAACGGCTGCCGCTCGTAACCTAACACATCGTGCGCAGGATCCGTGTTCTTTGACTTCTTCATCTGCCGCTCATACTCCTCTGCTAAACCTTCTGGCCGGGTGTAGGTACCCGAAATACTCAGGCCAACTTCTATATGCCCTTTGCACTTATATTTATAACGCAGTCGGTTTTGATGAGTAGTAATTCTTTCCACGGGGTGTAGAACCTGCGAGACTCTGCGAGGCGGTGTCCGGGCTGGTTGCTGGGAGGAGTTCGAGGTTGGCTATACCGGTGGTATTGGATGTGGACCCTGGGCACGACGACGCGGTAGCTTCGATGCTGGCCTGCGGGTCGCCGGGTTTGGAGGTACGGGCGGTAACGACCGTGGCCGGTAACGTGTCGTTAGAAAAGACGACCCGCAATGCTTTACGGGTCTTATCCCTGATCCGCCGCCGGGACATCCCGGTAGGCGTTGGGGCGGCGGCGCCGCTGCAGCGGGCACTGCAAACGGCGGAAGACGTTCACGGCGAGAGCGGTCTTGAGGGGTCTGAGATACCGGAAGCAGACTTCGAACCTGATGAACTTGAAGCGGTCCAACTAATGGAGAAGGTCATCGAAGATTCGGCGGAGCCTGTCACCCTGATCCCAACCGGACCGCTAACCAACGTGGCGGCTTTTCTAAAGGAGCGTCCGGACCTCAAGGAGAGGGTAGGGAGGATCTCGCTCATGGGCGGCAGCATCGGAGCCGGAAACACGACCGCCGCCGCGGAGTTCAACATCTATGTGGACCCGGAGGCCGCCCGGATAGTCTTTGAGAGCGGGGTGCCGATAACCATGTCCGGCCTCGACGTGACCCACCAGGCGACGATGAGCACCGAACAACTCGACAGGGTCCGCGGCTTCGGCCTGTTGGGCGGAACCTTGGCGGACCTCATAAGCTTTTTCGCCAGGGCCTACAAAAAGACCTTCGACTTCGAGTCGCCCCCGATCCACGACCCCGTAGCCGTAGCCGCGGTACTGAACCCCGAAGTTCTCACGACCCGCCGGATGTGGGTCGGGGTGGAGTGCGCCGGGGAGTTGACCCGCGGCGAGACCGTCTGCGACGTAAACGGTGTATCCGGGGAGCCGCCGAACGCGGAAGTCGGCGTAAACCTCGACCGCGAAGCCTTTTTCGACCTCCTGTTCGCCGCGCTCGGCAACCTGTCCGGGCGGCCGGGTTAGGGCGTCAGCGCGCCGGTCCCCGAGAACAGTTTTTCTATCTCTTCCGCAGGTTGTGGCCGGCACCAGTAGAAACCCTGCCCGATATCGCACTCCAGCGCGGAGACCTCCAGAGCCTCATTCTCCGTTTCTATACCTTCGGCGACCACCCGGAGGTCGAAGGCCCGGGCCAGCGATACGGCGGCGGAGACGATAGCGGCGTTGCCCCGGTCTTTCTCCAGCCCGCTGACGAGCGACCGGTCGATCTTCAGGTAGTCTACGGGCAATCGCTTGAGGTACGCCAGGGAAGAGTGGCCTTTGCCGAAGTCGTCCATAGCCAGCTTGACCCCTAGCGTCTTCAGGTCTGCGAGCGTCTTGTCGGTGCGCCGGGTGTCTTCCACGAGGACGCTCTCGGTAATCTCCAGGGTCAGGCTTCCGGGTGGCAGGCCGGTTTCTCTCAGGGAGTCGGCGACGCTTTCCACGAGCTGCGGGTCCCGGAACTGGCTGGCCGAGAGGTTAACGTTTATGCCCTGCGCCGGCTCCAGAGGAAAACGTCCCCGCCAGTCTCTGGCTTGCAGACACGCCTTCTCCAAAACCCGGCGGCCCAGCGGCAGGATCAGGCCGGTCTCTTCGGCAAGCGGGATAAAGTCTGCCGGAGAAACCATCCCCCGCTCCGGATGCCGCCACCGGACCAGCGCCTCAAAGCCGCAGACCTGGCCGCTTTCGAGCAGGACTGTGGGTTGGTAGTAAACAACAAACTCGTCGCGCTCCAGGGCCCGGCGCAGACCGTTTTCCAGGCTGAGGCGCTGTACGGCGCGGTCCTTCATGGCCGGGTTGAACACGGCATGACAAGACTTGCCCTTGACCTTTGCTTCGTACATCGCCGCGTCGGCGTTTCGGAGCAAGTCTTCCGGGCTCTCCGCACGGGGACCGCTCAGGGCTATTCCTATGCTGGCCGAGACAAAAGTCTCGTACTCTCCGAAAGTAAAAGCCTCCCGCTCTAACTCGGTCTCGACCCTCTCTGCGACCTGGATCGCGCCAGCTCTGTCGCAGAGGTTTTCGACCAGAACGGCGAACTCGTCCCCGCCAAAGCGCGCCACGACGTCTTCCGGTCTCACGCAAGCCCGCAGTCGCTCGGAGACCGCGACCAGTAGCCGGTCCCCGGCCTCGTGTCCCAGGGAGTCGTTTATAACTTTGAAGTTATCCAGGTCTATAAAGAGCACCGCGACGACGTTCTCGCGCCGCTTCGCGCCGGACAGAGCCTGCCGGAGATGCTCGGTCAGGAGATTCCGGTTCGGCAAGCCTGTAAGGGGCTCGTAGAACGCCTGGTAAGAAAGCTTCTCCTCCAGCGCTTTACGCTCGGTCACGTCCCGGGAGTTCAACACCACTCCCCGCACGCTCTGGTCGTCCAGCAGGTTGACCGCTACTCCCTCCAGCCACCGCCACGAGCCGTCTGTGTGGCGCGCCCGAAGCTCGGCGACCGTCTCGGTCTCCGGGTTTCTTAGAGCCCCCGCAAAAACCCTGAGCGCTCCGACGGCATCTTCCGGGTGGATGTAATCAAAAAGTTGCTCTCCGGCAAGTTCTCCGGGGCGGTACCCGAGAATCCTCTCGGCGGACGGGCTCTGGTAGCGAATGACGCCGTCGGCGTCGAGTATGGTAATGATGTCCGAGGAGTTCTGGACCAGCGAGCGGAAACGTTTCTCACTCTCCCGCAGCTTCCTTTCTGCTTCTTTGCGTTCGCTAATATCCCGGATAATACCGGTAAGAAGTACCTCTCCACCGTCACGCATCTCGGCAACCGAAATTTCGAGCGGGAAGATCCCGCCGTCCTTACGGCGTCCTTCGAGTTCTGATACTCGTTGCCCCGGGAAGTGGGCTTCGCCCGTTCTCAGGTGGCGCTCCATGCCGACCCGGTAACCTTCCCGGTACTCACCGGGCAGGAGTTTCGTCAGCGGCTGGCCGACGATCTCTTCTTCTTTATAACCAAATATTTGTCTCGCACCCTGGTTGAACGAGGCTACGTTCCCGTCCGTGTCCATGGTTATGATCGCGTCGAACGCCGTGTCCACCACGGCGGCGTGGCGCGACTCGCTCCTTCTCAAAGCTTCTTCGGCCTGCTTTTTATCCGTGGTATCCACGAGGATGCCCTGCCGGTATCTTACGGGGTCTGTATCGTCCTGCACCACCACGGACCCTTCCCAGACCCACACGACCCGCCCGTCTCTAGTGACTAGCCGGTACTCTATCTCTAGCGGTGACCCGGTGCTGTTGGCCCGAGAGTGCTCTCTTAGCACGCGTTTGCGGTCTCTGGGATGGAGCGCCTTGCCGAACAAATCCCGGTCGGAGGACCACTCCTCCGGGGAGTAGCCGGTCAGCGACAAGACTTGCGGGCTCGTGTAGAGGCTCGGACGGCTACTGTCGAGGGAGCTTATATAGACGACTGCCGGGATCTGCTCTACCAGCGTACGGTACTGCTTTTCTGCTGTACGCAGCGCCCGCTCATTCTTTTTTCGCTCCGTGATGTCCCGGATGGCGGTTACCCGGACGGGGCGGTTTTTGTACGAGAAAGCCCGGCCGTGGACCTCCATGTCGAAACGTGTGCCGTCCTTGTCTACCCCCACGGCCTCGTAAGGCTCCGCGTAACCGGAGGAGATGTTGTTCCACACTGTTTCTATGGACTCTGGGGCTACCACCTTTAAGGCCGATTCCCCGAGTATCTCCTGCGACTCGTAACCGAATATCTTGGCGTAAGCCCGATTCGTTTCGACTATTATGCCCTCGTCTATAATAAGAACGGCTTCTAGAGTAGCGTCGGTCAGGGCCTGGAACCGCTCCTCGCTCTCCTTTGCAACCCGCTCGGCCTTCCTGCGTTCGGTGACGTCTTCGAAAATGACGACCGTGCCCACTACCTCGCCCCGGTCTCTTATAGGGGTGCTTACATACTCGACCGGGAAGCTCGTGCCGTCTTTGCGCCAGAATATCTCGCCGCTCACGTGGCAGGCGTTACCGCGAGTGAGCGTGTGGTGGATACTGCAATCCTCCACCCTGTGAGGAGTGCCGTCGGGATTTGTGTGGTGGGTCACTTCGTGCTGGTATTTGCCGAGTAACTCTTCGACGCTCCAGCCCGTCATACGCGCCGCAGCCGGGTTCACGAAAGTGGTTTTTCCATCGAGGTCCAGACCATAGATACCCTCTCCCGCGGAGTCCAGGATCAAACGGTTCCGGTGGCCGAGCTTTTCAAGCTCTTCCCGCACGGCCCGCTCGCGGCCCAGAGCCCCGAGCACTTCGAGCCGGCCGACCACCGACCGCGCGAACGACCGGAGCAGGGTAAGGTCCTCTTTACCGAATTGGGTGGGGCGGGAGTCGAGTAGACAAAGAGCCCCGATAGTGTGACCGTCGGTCGTGGTCAGCGGCGTGCCGGCGTAGAAGCGCATGCCGTAGTCCACGCAGAAGTTCTGGTCGCCAAACTCCTCGGTCTCCTCGAAGTCGTGGACGACCAGCGGGGCTTCGGACCCGACCACGTACCGGCAAATGCTGCGCTCCAGAGGGTCCCGCCGCGTCTCTACCAGGTTCGGCGGCAACATCCCGGACCACACGCGGAAGTATTGTACGTCGGACAAGACCAGGGTTACCATGCACAGCTCTACGCCAAAGGCACCCCGCAGCTCGTCGACCAACTCCTGTAAGACGCCGTCAGCCTCCGGGCGTACCGCGTCCAAATACTCCAGCGCCGCCAGACGCGCCGCCTTGCGCTCCCTTTCGTCTCCGAGATGTGTGATCTTCGCGCCTCCTGCTGGTACTCCCGCAACGTCCGCGACGTACCTCACGCCACGGATACAAGTATCGGCAGACTTCGATAAAAGCTTTAACGATCCACGCAAAAGCAGCCCACGAGAGTACAACGTAACCGGCGGCGCACAGGGGCGGCCGCCGGTATCCACGAGAGTTTACGAAAAGAGCCGGGAGAGGATGCCACTGCGGCTCCGCTCTCTAGCGCGGGCGTCGAGGATGGCGGAGATCCAGATAGCCCCGGCGAGTAGCGACAATGACGACGAACCCAGCACCCCGATAAGCCGCTGAGAAGTCGCGGCCTCCTGCGGCGTCTCCGGCGCGGGCTCGGTCCCGGACTCGACCGGCGTGCCGCCTTCCGGCGCGTCTTGCGGGGCCTGACCCGCGACCCGAGCCCCAAGTATGCCGGCCCCGGCCCCGGTAAGGAGCGCCCCGCCGAGCAGGAAGTTCTTCGCTGAAGCCAGACCGCGCTCCCGGACTCCGGGTTTGCCGTCCGCTTCCAGGAGCCCGCCGAGCCGCCAGCTAACGGCGGTTGCGGTCAGCGCCAGCGTATTTACCGCGTTAAACCGCGCCCACGACTCGTTTAAGACCCGCCCGCGCTCCTGGCGGGAAGAGATCTTATTTATAGTCGGGTTCAGCGCTACCTGCCCGAACAATGACCCGCCAAACCACGTCGCGAGCCCCAGGTTGTGGGCGACCCGCGCAATCCTCGATGAGTCAGGCATAAAGTATTCTCCTTTCAGTATTATTGAGAAACTACCTTCCCTTCAAAGTAACCCGATAAACCGGCCGGTCTAGTGTAGATAAGCTTCTATATGAAATGTACAATACTCCATGTATCTTATTGCTTGAAGTACATTGTCAGGATGGTTGTGTCGAGACGTGGTTGTAGGAGAACCTCTAGAGGTCGCCCGGCGGCTTCTCGTGGGGCTTGAGCGGGAGAGGGGAACGGCGTGAGGTTTGACGGGGGGAGAAAAGGGAACCTGGCGGGGTGGGCGCGGGCACCGCTTACACTAGCTACGCTAATGGCGGTTACGGTACTCTCCACAGTAACGTTGTTGATAGCGTTGCCGGCGGCTACCGCGGTAGCCCAGGAGATTACGGGAGAGACTACATCCGGTAGAGAAACCTCGTCCGGGGAGGTTCGGAGAGCCGACGACCTGAAACCGTTCCGGGAGTCTCAGGCAAACAACGTGCAAGCTCAGGAGGTCGAGCAGGCGCAGGCGTCGCAGGCGCCGGGTCCGCTCGCCGGTGCGCCGACCGTCACGCTGGACAGGGACGGGGACGGGTTCACGGACCAGATACTCATCGAAAGAAATTGTACGTTCAGAGACGGCGCTTCTCTGGTGCTGCAAGATGACGACGGCACCCAGGGACTATTCATAGACGGCGAGAACGTACGGCTACAGAAGATCCAGGGCACCCTGGTGCTGGGAGGCGTCCCGCCGGGCGAGCCGATCAACCCTTTTGAAATAAGGGGCGGCGACGGTACGCTCGACGGCGGCGGGCTTACCGTGGCGACCTCCACGGACATACAGTGCGAGGCGGACGCCGGCACGACTACGCCCGAGAAGACGACCGAGCCGACGACCGAGCCGACGACCGAGAAACCGGTGCCGGGTGGCAATGGTGGGGGTAATACTAATGGGGAGACCACCGGCAGCAACGACAACACGGACGGCATGGATGAGCCATCGGACATGGAGCCCGAGCCGCAGGACGAGGATAAAGGACCGCTGGCGGGGGGGACGGCTTTCGGGAACGATGTGCTAGTGCCCGGGGACATAATAGACACGCTAGAGGACGGCACGAAAGTGGTCGGCATAGATCAGATCGTGATCAAGACCCAAAACTGTAAGCTTACGGAGGATGGAGAAGACCTTACCCTGACGCTCGACGACCGGGGCACTCCGTTCAGGCTCCGGGACGGCGAGAACGTGGACATCAGCATAAAAGAAGACGGAACTATTATCGCGAACGGCCGGGAGATGGTCGGAGAAGAAGAGAACCCCACCAGGATCATTATACCGATACCGGTCAAGCAGGGCGATACTCCCGGCGACCAGCCGAATGACAAGTACGGGATCATCAGTTCCACGGGCATCGGGGGAGAAGGTTGCCAGGTAGTCGGGGACTCCGCCGAAGCCCCGGACGCCGCAAACGAGGACGACACCACGGTGGCCCCGACCGCCGCTGATAGAGCCGCCGCCGATAGAAAGAACGAGGTCGTTCCGGGTACGGTTCCCAACAAACCGCTGCCGAATACCGGCGGGTTGCCGGTGTCCGTGGTCGTAATGAGCGGTCTTGGTCTCATAGCCGCAGGACTCGCTGGCCTGCTTCGGGTGTCCCGGCGCAGGCCATAAGCCGTAGAAGAGATGAGCCTTTTAGACGCTAGCTTCCAACATCGGCCGGGGTGAGGGCAGCGTGCTGCTGAGGGTCGGCATCGTGACGATGGTCCTGGCGGTTGTGCTCGCGGCCGGGGCTATCCTGGCGGTCAACTTCCTGCTCGACAGACCCGGCGAGCGTACCGCGGTGGCGGAGCCCGCGGCGCTCACGACCACCGAAAAGCTACCGGAAGACCACTCACCCCGGCCAGAGCCGGAGCCTCAGAGAAAGGCGGCCAAACAAAGCTCCGGGCTTCGGACCCCGCCGCGTCCGGCAACCCGTAAGGAATCCGGAGTAGAGTCCCGGCAAGAGCCTCGGCGGGCGCAACGGCCGGAGCCCAGACCAGAGTCCAGGCTGGAGCCCCGGTCGGCGGCGATGTCGATGGGTGATGAAGACTGGCCGGCGCCCACTAGGAACGAACTCGCGCTCGCCAGCGCTCCGCGGTACTTTGATCCGGGTCCGGGGGCGGCGATGGCGCTGTCGGTCGCGGCGCTCGGAGTCTACGACGTGCCGGTCATCGACTCGGACAGCCAACAGGCGCTGGACCGGGGTATTATCCATGTGCCGGAGACGTCGATGCCGTGGGATAGCGGGACCGGTGGGCAACGAAACGTCTACCTCGCCGGGCACAGGCTCGGGTATGCCGGGACCGGGAGCCGCCTCATCTTCTACAACCTCGATAAGCTCCGGCGGGGAGACGAGGTACTCCTGAAAGCCCGCGGCGGGCGGAGCTACCGCTACCGGATCACGGAGAAGTTCGTGGCCGGGCCGGAAGACTCGTGGGTGATGGGGCAGGTAAGGGGGAGAGATATGGTGACGCTCCAGACCTGCACCCCCATACCGGCCTTCGATAAACGTTTGATCGTACGCGCCGACCGCGTCTAGCGACAGCTATCGCACCTGGCCACCGTGTCTAGCGGTTTTGAGCAACACCGGCGTAGTGCTCGTCGATGTAGGCGATGATGTCGTCGGACTCAGGCATCGCGACCCCCCGGTCGGCGTCCACAAGGTACGGTACCTTCCGTTCCCCGCTGATCCTCTCCAGCATATCCTCTGCGGGTGTGCCGGAATCCGCGGAATGGGCGATCCAGCTCAGTCCCAACTCGCTCAGCCGCGTGCGGACCTTACGGGAGAACGGGCATCCTTCTTTCTGGTAAACCTCTAACATTTTTACCTCCGGACTTCGCTTACCTTTAAGCTTCTACACTACCACGCCCGGAGCGGACCACCGCCCGGGACACGCAACGGAAGGATAGATATATGCTGCGGGTGAGGGACGTAATGGTCCAGGAGGTCGTAACACTACCGGTGGACGCCGACGCCGCCCGGACGCTGGAGGTCTGCGCGGAAAACAATATCCGCCACGTGCCGGTGCTGGACGACGGCGGGCGGCTCCGTGGGCTCATATCCGACCGGGACCTGAAGGGCACAAGCCCCGCCGCCGGAAGCGCCGACCCCGCCGACCGCGAGACCGCGCTAAAGGAGATCCTGGTCGGGGACATCATGGTCCGGAACCCGGAGACCGTTTCTCCGGAAGACAGCGTCGAGTCCGCCGCCCGCACGATGGCCGAAAAGAAGATCGGCTGCCTGCCGGTTATCTCCGGCAACGAACTCGCCGGCATCCTCACCACGACCGATCTACTCTACCTCCTCGCGGACCTCACCGGAACCGACGACCACCGGTAGCTCCGTAGCAAAAAGCGTCCGGGACTTGGCTCCTGCAAGTCCCGGACGCCGGACGGCTTTTATTTCAGGCTATCTCTACGCTGCGGACTCCATGTCTTCGGAGTAGCTGCCGGAGCGGGCGGCGCCGTTCATCTTTGCCCGGTGGTAGAAAGCTTTCTGGGCTTCCTCGACGTTGTCCGGGTTGCCGCCCCAGATCTCCATCGGCTTCTCCTGCAAGGCTCGGGCGTAGGAGAAGGAGAGTTGCCACGGCAGGTCGCTGTACATCGAGTTCATCGCGTTCAGGTTCTCGGTCGCCTGGATGTCGTTCTGGCCGCCGGAGAGGAACACGATGCCTGGCACCGCCGCCGGGACGGTCCGCAGCAGACACTCGACCGTGTAGCGGGCGACTTCTTCGGGACTGGACTGGTGGGAGGCTTCTTTGCCGGAGATCACCATGTTCGGCTTGAGCAGCATCCCGGATAGTTCCACGCCATGCTCGGAGAGCGCTTCAAAGGTCGTCCGGAGCGTAAGCTCGGAGACCTCGTAGCACCGCTCTACGGAGTGGTCGCCGTCTATAAGGACTTCCGGCTCGACTATCGGCACGAGGCCCGCTTCCTGGCAGAAGGCGGCGTAGAGGGCGAGCCCCTGGGCATTGTCCCGGATGCACCGGCGGGTCGGCAGCCCCTCGTCGATCGTGATGACCGACCGCCACTTGGTAAAGCGCGCGCCGAGCTCCCGGTACTCTTCGAGGCGGCCGGCGAGACCGTCGAGGCCCTGCGTGTACTTCTCGCCCGGGGAGAGCGGCAGAGCTACCGCGCCACCGTCTACCTTAATGCCCGGCACGACGCCCTGGTTTTCCAGCACCTGCGGCAGCGGGGTACCGTCCGAAGCCTTCTGGCGGATAGTTTCGTCGAACTGGATCACCCCGGACAGGAACTCGCCTATGCCCTCGGTGCTGAACAACATCTCCCGGTAAGCTCGCCGGTTGTCCTCGGTGGACTCGATGTCGAGGGCGCTAAAGCGCTTCTCTATGGTCCCGAAGCTCTCGTCGGCTGCCAGGATTCCCCGATCTGGCGACACCAGTTCCCTGGCGGTTTTCTGCAGTTCTTGCACGTTCATAATTCCTCCTCGCATCTTACTTCTCAAACTACCCAAGATACCAGACGCTCCGGAGTGCCGCTCCGGGTTTACCAGTTCCGGATTTACCGGCTCATAGTTCCGGCGACGGGGCTTCGGAGAGCGACGCGCCCTCGCTCGCCAGAAGCTGGCCGAGTTGCTCCAGCTTGTCGGTGACCGTGCCGGCGACGTCGCTCGAGGCCAGGGCGCGGGTCTGATCCGCGAGCGTGGTCATGAGGCCGCTGATCACCACGCCGTCCAGCGGCTCGCGGTCGAGCTCCGTACTTAACCGCGAGAGGTTATCCGCCACGGGTACGAGCTCTGGGTCATCGGTGGCTGCCAGCTTCCGCTGCCAGCCGTCGACCTCTTCTCTGGCCTTGCCGACCGCGACCTCTACGACCCCCTGGCGCAGTGTCGAGAGGGTCGAGTCAAAGTCCGCGGCCTCTATACCGTTTTCAGCCAACCTGGTTCTCCTTCTCTATTCACTGATCAATCACCCGATCGGGCGTATAAAATCGCATTACCCTGCCCTAGAGATGAGTAAACCAGGAGGACTTATCATGGCGAACCGGCTGGCGCGAGAGACGAGCCCGTACCTCTTGCAGCACAAGGATAACCCCGTCGACTGGTACCCGTGGGGCGAGGAGGCGCTCGCGAAGGCCCGGAAAGAGGACAAACCGGTCCTGCTCTCCGTCGGCTACTCGGCGTGCCACTGGTGCCACGTAATGGAGCGCGAGTCCTTTGAAGACGCGGCGACCGCCCGGCTAATGAACGAGCACTTCGTCAACATCAAAGTAGACCGTGAAGAGCGGCCGGACATAGACTCTATCTACATGTCCGCCGTCCAGGCGATGACACAACATGGTGGCTGGCCGATGACGGTCTTTATGACCCCGGACGGAGCCCCGTTCTACGCCGGAACCTACTTCCCGCCACGTCCCGCCCGCGGCATGCCGTCCTTTCTCCAGGTCCTGACCAGCCTCGCCGACGCCTACACAAACCGCCGCGACGACGTAATGAGCAGCGCCGAAAACGTCCGCGAGTACCTCCAGACCGCTACCGGGGCCGCCATTCCGCGCTCCGGCGAAACCGGCGAGACTGGCATCCTGGACGCGGCCGCCGGCTCCCTCCTCTCCCAGCTAGACGACCGCTTCGGGGGCTTTGGCGGAGCACCCAAGTTCCCGCAGCCGATGAACCTCGAAGTTCTCCTCCGCTACCACTACCGCACCGGAGACCGGGCCGCGCTCTCCGGCGTCGAGCGCACTCTGCAGTCGATGGCGGCCGGCGGCATCTACGACCAGCTCGGTGGCGGCTTCGCCCGCTACTCGGTGGACGCCTACTGGCTGGTCCCGCACTTCGAGAAGATGCTCTACGACAACGCCCTGCTCGTCCACATCTATCTCGAAACCTATCAGGCGACGGGAAATGTTTTCTACCGCCGTATCGCCGGGGAGACCATAGATTACGTGCTGCGCGACATGACCTCCCCGGAGGGCGGCTTCTACGCCGCAGAAGACGCCGACTCCGAGGGCGAAGAGGGCAAGTTCTACGTCTGGACGCCGGAGGAGATTCAGGAAGCCCTGGATCCAGAAGACGCAAGGCTCGCGGCCCGGTACTGGGACGTGACGGAGCGTGGGAACTTCGAGGGCAAGAACATCCTGAACGTCCCCCGGCCGCCGGAAGCCGTGGCCTCCGAGTTCCGGCTCTCCACAGAAGAGTTGAGTGAGAGGATCTCCAACATTCGCCAGACGCTACTCGCCAGGCGGGAGGAGCGGGTCCGGCCCGGGCGGGACGAGAAGATCCTGGCCGCCTGGAACGGCCTTATGCTGAAGTCCCTAGCCTTTGCCGCCCGCGTCACCGGAAACGAGGAGTACCGGAGGGCCGCCGAAAAGAACGCCAACTTCCTGTTGGAAAAGCTCCTGGTGGATAGCCGGCTCCGCCGCTCGTACAAGGACGGTCAGGCCCGATTTAACGGTTACCTGGAAGACTACGCAATGGTCGCGGACGGACTCGTCGCGCTCTACGAGGCGACCTTCGAGAAGCGCTGGCTCGAGGAGGCAAACTCCCTGGCGGAGAGTATCGTAGAGCTATTCTGGGAAGAGGAGCGCGGCACCTTCTACGACACCCCCGCCGACCACGAGAAGCTCGTCACCCGGCCGCGCGACATCTACGACAACGCCTCGCCGTCCGGGACCTCCGTCGCCACGGACGTCTTGCTCCGGCTCGCGCTCTTCCTGGATAAAGACGAGTACCGCGCGATAGCCGAAACCGTGCTGGAAGACTTGGCCGGTGGCATGGAGCGGCTGCCCGGCGGCTTCGGCCGGCTGCTCACGGCCAAAGACTTCGCCGACGCCCGGCCCTACGAGGTGGCGATAGTCGGAAACCCGGAAGGCGAGGATACACAGGCTCTCGTAGACGCCGTCTACGCCCGCTACCTGCCGAACAAGGTGGTCGCCGGGCGTAGCGAAGACGACGAGGAGGCTGCGGACCTCGTACCACTGCTCGCCGACCGCCCGGTGCGCGAGGGCCGGGCGACAGCCTACGTCTGCGTGCAGTATGCCTGCCAGACCCCGACCACCGACCCGGAAGAGCTTCTTCGGCAACTCTCGCCCGGACAGAGTTAGGTTTTACCGGAGGATCCCGTGCGGATACCGGGCATACCCGATTACAGCAACCTCGGCGCGGAGGCGCTCGCGGCCGCCGGGCGCATGGAGGCCCGCGCCGAAGCCCCGGCTTCCGGGGCGATGTTCGACGACCTCGTAGCGCCGCTCCTGGACCCCGCTCCGGCTACAGTTCTCGAAGTCGGGTGCGGGACGGCCGCACTCTCGCGGCGCGTGGCTCGGGCTCTGCCGGATTCCGCCGTATACGCCGCGGACAAGAGCGAGGGGATGCTGGCCTTTGCCCGGGAGAGGATAGAAGCCGAGGGCTTTAGTAACATTACGCTCGGCCGGTGGGACGTCCTGGAGCCGGCGGCGTTCCCGTTCGGGGAGCGGAAGTTTGACTGGATCATCTCTTCCGTAATGGTCCCGTATCTCGATGCGGCTGGTACGGCTGACCTGGTAAACGACCTCGCTACCCGCCTCGAACCCGGCGGTGTGCTGGCGTTTGTGGAGCAGGACCTGCTCACCGACTCGGTAAACTTCCCGGACCACGACCTCTCGCGCCGGGTGTACGCTAAAGAAAGGCGAGACCTCAAGCCGACGCTCGCGCTCGGCCTCCGGCCGCTGCTGCGGGAAGCCGGTCTGGAGTTACTGCCGCGCCGCTCGTTCCTGTGGACCGACGATCGCTACCTACCCTACACCCGCGAGTTGCTGGAAGGTCTCGCGGACGCGGCACTCGCGGCGGGTCGCATTACGGCTGCGGAGCGCGAGAGGTGGACGGAGATGCTGGAAGGTGTGGCCGCGAGTGGAGACTTCTACTACGGCTTGGTCTACCACCGGGTTGCCGGACGGCTTCCGGTCTGAGTGCTAGTTGGCGTTTTCGGCGGGGCGCACGACCACGGACCCACGCCGGAGCGCCACTACCTCTACCTCGGTGCCGGGTTCGAGCGGCTGTAGCTTCCGGGTCTCGGGGAGCGCCCGCCACCGTTCGCCGTGCACGAATACCAGACCCGGCGCTTCGTTCGTAACGCGTCGGCGGACCTCCCCGATCTTGCCGACCATGCCTTCGGAGCCGGTGCTTGCCCTTTGCCGGGTCGCCCGGATGGCCGCCAGCGTGGTACCCACTAGCGCAACGAGCGCGAGCACTGCGACGCCTGCCGCCAGGTAGGGCGAGAAGCCGTAGCGTTCCTCGAAGCTCCGGGACTGCTGGACCAGGGCCGCGTCCGCGGTGTTTAGCGTAATACCCTTCGGCTGAACGGTCTCTCCGTCGGCTGCTTCGAGGACTCCCCGGAGTCCCGATTCTACATACTCTATAACTTCCAGGTCCAGCGCTTCCTGGGCGCTTATGGCGAGCCCTTCCCTTACCGCGGACTCGGCCCACTCGGCGTTGCGGTCGTGAGCTTCCGCCACGCCGGTTATAAGGGCGACGGCGTCGTTGGTCGTTTTGGTACCCATGTCTCCCGATATGTTCCGGCCAAAGCCGTCGACCGGGATCGCCGCTCCCGTGTTGGTCTGGGGAGCCATCGCCGCCACATCGCTGCCCATGAGGATAAAGGTCCCCGCGCTCGCGGCCCGCGCGCCCTCCGGTGTTACGTAGGTGATGACCGGCAGTTCTTCTGCGTTGTTTATGGTGCCGAGCATGTTCCGGGTCGCGTCGAGGGCGCCGCCGGGCGTGGCGAGTTTTATAGCGACCGCAGCGGCGTCATCTTCCTGAGCTTTGTTGATGACGCGTTGCAGGTACTCCGCCGCGTCGGCGTCTATGCCGCCGTCGATCTCCGCAACATAAACCTCCGGGCTTTCTCCCTGAGCAACCGCGGGTTTTACACTGTAGATAGAGCCAGCGACAACCGCCGCTAAGCCGAGAGCCAGGAGGTAATAGAGAAAGCGTTTCATAGCTTTGTAATTTTACTATCGGGTTTGGCTCTATCGGGTTGACAAAGCCACAATTTAGGTGTGATCTAGAAGCGGTCGAGGGCCTGTTCGAGGTCGGAGATCACATCTTGCGGGTGCTCGATACCGCACGAGAGCCGCACGAGGTTCTCTTTTACCCCGAGCTTCGCCCGCCGCGCCGGGGAGAACTCCCGGTGTGAAGAGGTCGCCGGGTGTATCGCCAGCGTGTACACGTCCCCGAGGCTCGGCGCTTTTACGCACAGAGAGAGCGCGTTCAGAAACCGGAACGCCGCCTCTCGCAAGACCCGCCCGTCTGCCGAACCGCCTCCCGAGTCTTCCACGTTTAGCTCGAACGAGACGAGGCCGCCGCTGCCGTTGAGCACCCGGCGGGCGGTATCCTGGTCCGGGTGGTCTTTGAGTCCGGGGTAGTTGACTTTTGTAACTTTCGGGTGCCCGGCGAGCCGGTCGGCTATCTCGCGGGCGTTCTCGCACTGGCGGCCCATCCGCAGCGGCAGGGTCTTCAAGCCCCGCAGGGCGAGCCACGCCTCAAAGGGACCGAGCACACCGCCGACGAGCTTCCTTACCTGTTCTACGGCCGCGTCGTACGGTGGCCGGGCGGTGACGATGCCGGCCGTAAGGTCGCCGTGCCCCGAGAGGTACTTCGTGGCGCTGTGGACCACGATGTCCGCGCCGAGCTCCAGCGGGCGTTGCAGAAACGGCGTGCCGAACGTGTTATCCACCACCAGGGCCGTGCCAGCGGACTCCGTGATCTCCGCGAGCGCCGGGACGTCGGCGATGCGAAGCAGAGGGTTCGAGATCGACTCCACGACGAGCGCCCGGGGCTTGAACTCCGCCACCTTTTTCTCGACCGCTGCGAGGTCGCAGACGTCAACAAACCTGGTCTCGACACCGGCGGAGCCGAAGATCTGGAGCAGGAGCGTCGCGGTGGAACCGTAGATCTGCTCCGCCAAAAGCACCTTACCGCCGTCGCCGAGTTCCGCCGCCGTGAGCGCGGCGTGCATGGCGGCCATCCCCGACGAGAAAGCGAACGCCCGGGCATTCGAGGAGCCTTCAAGGGCCGCGACCGCTTTCTCGAACGCGGCGACGGTCGGGTTGTCGTAGCGGGCGTAGGAGAAGCCCGGCTCTTCGCCGCCCAGAACCCGGTCGGTAGTCTCTATGTCCGGGTGGGAGAAAGTCGTCGAGGCGTAGATCGGGGTCGATACCGGTACGTACCCGGATTCTTCTCCGGAAGGTTTATCGTGGTTGTCGTTGTGCTTTTCGCCGGCATGGACGGCCCGGGTATCAAAGTGCGTCAATCGGGAATCTTTCTCTGAAGATATCTTACGCCCTATACTAAACCAGACACTACAAACCGTAAAAGGCGTGGAGGAGACCAGGATGGACAACCCCGAAGGCATGGACCCTACCGGTGCCCGCATAGACTACTTCGAGCGGATGCTCGCGGATAACCCGGACAACCCGACCGGCCTTCTGGCGCTAGCCAACGAGTACGGCAAGGCCGAGCGTTACGAAGATGAGATCGCCGTTCTCCGCCGCTACATCGAGGTCGCCGAAGACGAGGGCAACGCCTACGAGAGGCTCGGCGAAGTCCTGACGCGCACCGGCCGCCCGGACGAAGCCCGCACCACCTACGAGCAGGGGATAACCCAGGCCGAGAAGTTCGGCCACAGCGGGATGGCCGAGGACCTCCGGCTCGCGCTCCTGGAGCTCGGTGACCGGCGGTAATCCAGGTTTGCAGCAGGTTTACAGAAAAGGTTAAGAACCCGAAGATAGGGTATTATTACAAGGATTGGTATGTTTCATCGTTCCGGGAATATAGCGTCCAAAGTCTCAGCCCTGCAAGGGGTTCAGAGGGGAACCGGCATACCGGCGCCACAAACCTGCTGCAAGCAAGTCGCAAACCACGAAAGACCGTAGACCTGAGGGTGTGATCCACTTTGGAGGACTTGACAGAAACACAATTTTTTGGACCGAACCTGGGATACGTCCTGGAACTCTATGAGAGTTACCAGAGAGACCCCGAGTCCGTCGATGAGCAAGCCCGCGAGTTCTTTAAAACCTGGAGCCCGCCAGAGACCCGGATGCCGGATGGTAGCTCTGGGACCAACGGCCACGGCTCCGCCGGGACTCTCGCCGGTGACACCGCAAGTTCGGCGGGCGTCGATGTGGACAAAGTCGTCGGCGCGGCGAAGTTTATACGCTCGATCCGGGACTTCGGCCACTCGGCGGCGCAGTTGGACCCGCTAGGGCTTGAAGAGCCGCCCGGTGACCCGACGTTAGAGCCGGAGTTCCACGGGATCACTGAAGACGACCTCGAAGCCATGCCGTCGAGCGTCGTCGCCGGGGCGGTAGCGGAAAAGGTCGGGACGGCCAAAGAAGGTGTCGAAGAGCTACGCCGGATCTACTGCCACACCACCGGCTACGACTTCGGTCACATCCACATCTCCGAGGAGCGGTTCTGGTTGCGGGACGCGGTAGAGTCCGGGGAGTTCACCGGAAAGCTTGAGGGAGAGGACGCAAAGCGGCTGCTCGGCCGCCTCACCCGGATAGACACCTTCGAGAAGTTTCTCCACAAGACCTTTCTCGGGCAGAAGCGTTTTTCGGTCGAGGGCACCGACATGGTAGTGCCGATGCTGAACTCGTTCGTGCGGTCCTCGGCTTCGAGCGGCATCCCCGAGATAGTGATGGGGATGGCCCACCGGGGCCGGTTGAACGTCCTGGCCCACGTACTGGACAAGCCGTACTCCAAGATCTTCGGTGAGTTCCAGCAACCGGACAAGGGTGAGGACCCGTCGGTTTCCGAGAGCCAGGGTGATGCCTGGGTCGGGGACGTAAAGTACCACCTCGGCATCCGGGGCTTTCACCTCGAAAGCGGCGAGGAAGATACGAAGGTCCTGATCAACCTGGCCCCGAACCCGAGCCACCTGGAACACGTCAACCCGGTCGTCGAGGGCATGGCCCGCGGCTCCCAGGAAGACCGCCACGAGGCCGGAAAACCGTACCAAGATGAAGACAAGTCGCTCGCGGTGCTCTTGCACGGAGACGCGGCGTTCCCCGGCGAGGGTGTATCCGCCGAGACGCTGAACCTCTCGCGACTGCCCGGCTACCGGACCGGCGGGACGATCCACATAATCACGAACAACCAGCTCGGGTTTACGACCGAGCGCCAGGAGGGCCGCTCGACCACCTACGCGAGTGACCTCGCAAAGGGTTACGAGATACCGGTCGTACACGTCAACGCCGACGACCCGGAGGCGTGTCTGGCGGCGGCGAAAATGGCTTTCGCCTACCGGGAGAGGTTCCGCAAGGACTTCATGATCGACCTTATCGGTTACCGGCGGTTCGGGCACAACGAGGGCGACGAGCCGGTATACACCCAGCCCCGGATGTACGAGATCGTCCGCGACCACCCGGCGGTGCGGGAGATTTGGGCTTCCGAGCTGGAAGCCCGGGGCGTCATCTCCGAGGCCGAGGCCGAGGATATGGTCGAGGAGATCATGGAGAAGATGCGCTCGGTCCAGGAGTCTCCGGAGGATACCGACGAGGACACCATGACGGACGAGCCTTACACGCCGCCGGTCGAGGTCCCGGACACCGCCGTTGACGCCGACCGTCTGATAGGACTGAACGAGGCGCTGCTCAAGCTTCCCGTCGGCTTTAACGCGAACTCCAAGCTCGAGCGTCTGCTCCAGAAAAACCGTGGCGGTCTGGACAGAGACGGCAGCCTCGACTGGGCTCACGCCGAGTCTCTAGCTTTCGCCTCGCTGCTCGAAGACGGCGTCCCGATCCGCCTGAGCGGTCAGGATACCGTGCGCGGGACCTTCTCCCAGCGCCACGCCGCGCTCTACGACACCGAGAGCGGCGAAAGGTACGTCCCACTGCAGTCGATACCGCAAGCGAATGCCTCGTTCGCGGTCTACAACAGCCCGCTCTCGGAGATAGCGGCTCTGGGCTTCGAGTACGGTTACACGCTGAATGTCGAGAACACACTGGTATTGTGGGAGGCGCAGTACGGGGACTTCGTGAATGTCGCCCAGCCGATGATCGACCAGTTCATCGTCTCCGGGCAGGCGAAGTGGGGCCAGACCTCGAACCTGACGCTACTCCTACCCCACGGCTACGAGGGCCAGGGACCGGAGCACTCGAGCGCCCGGCTGGAGCGTTTCTTGCAGCTCGCCGCCCACGAGAACGTCCGGGTCGCAAACTGCACGACGGCTGCCCAGTACTTCCACCTCTTGCGGGCTCAGGCGAAGCTCACCGACAATCGGCGGCCGCTGATAGTCATGTCGCCGAAGAGCCTCTTGCGCCACCCGCTGGCGGCCTCGCCGCTCACGGAGCTTTCGGAAGGCAAGTTCCACCCTGTGCTCGATGACGAGCAGGCCCGCGAGAGGGCCGAGTCGGTGGAACGGCTGATCCTGTGCACCGGCAAGTTTTACACGGAGCTTGCCGCGAGCGACGAGCGGGAAGAGGCCGGTAACGTGGCCGTCGGGCGCGTGGAGCTTCTCTACCCGTTCCCGGACGATGACATAAGGGAGATGCTCGAAAGCTACCCGAACGTCCGGGAGATAGTCTGGGTCCAGGAGGAGCCGAAGAACATGGGCGCGTGGAGCTTTATGGAGCCGCGCCTCAGGGAGCTCGTCGACGACGACCTCCCAGTGCGCTACGTTGGCAAGCCGGCCCGGCCGAGTCCGGCGCAGGGTTCGGCGAGGTTCCATAAAGAAGAGCACGCCGGTATAGTTCAGGCGGCTTTCGCAGCCTTTAAAGAATCCCAGAGAACAGAAAAGCGCGAGGTGCGTAGTGCCTGAGATCCACGTTCCGGAGCTTGGAGAGTCGGTAGCCGACGCGACGGTCGGCCGCTGGATGAAGAGCGAGGGGGATGAAGTAAAGTCGGGGGAGACCCTCGTAGAGCTCGAAACCGACAAGATCAACTTCGAGGTCGAAGCCGAACAGGACGGCGTCCTCGAAAGTATATCTAAAGGTGAGGGTGATACCGTCGGCGTCGGTGAGGTTATCGGCACCATAGGCGAGGGCGGATCCGGAAGCGGGACCGCCGAAGAAACCTCTACCGAGGAAGCTACCGCCGAAAAAGAGCCCGAGCCTGCGGAGGAAGCTCCAGCCGAAGAAGAGCCCGAAGCGGCAGAAGAAGCTCCGGACGAAGAGCCGCAAGAGGAGCCGGTAGAAGCTGCTCCGGCTACGACGGAGGCTGGGAGCAGCGAAGCCGAGGCTGGGGAAGACGGGACTAACGGTTACCGGGCCTCGCCGTCGGTGCGCCGACTCGCCAAAGAGTATGAGATAGATCTCTCCGGGGTATCCGGCAGTGGCGCGAGCGGCCGGATCACCAAGGAGGACGTCGAACGTCTTATCCGGGAGCAGTCCCGGCCCGCAGCCCAACAAACCCAAACAGAAGAATCCTCCTCGCAGTCTAACGGCCAGCAGAGCCAGCAGGCTACTCAACAAGAAGCTCCACAGCAGCAAGCTTCAGAGGACGGCCAGGGAGACCCGCGCGAGGAGCGGGTGCGGATGTCGCGGCGGCGGCAGACCATCGCCCAGCGGCTCGTCGAGGCCCAGCAGACGGCGGCGATGCTCACGACCTTTAACGAGGTCGATATGACCGCCGTTATGGAACTCCGCAAGCGCCGCAAAGACGACTTCCTGGAGCGGACCGGCGTAAAGCTCGGCTTTATGTCGTTCTTCACAAAGGCTGCTATCGGGGCGCTAAAGGCGTTTCCGAAGGTTAACGCTGAACTGCAGGGTAACGAGCTTGTCTACAAGCACTACTACGACATCGGGGTTGCGGTAAACACCGAGGAAGGGCTTGTGGTGCCCGTGGTGCGCGGGGCGGACGGACGGAGCTTTGCGGGGATAGAACAGGAGATCTCCGACCTCGCCAAGAAAGCCCGCGACGGCAAGCTCGGCCTCGAAGACCTGCGCGGCGGGACTTTCACCATCACCAACGGCGGCATCTTCGGCTCGCTGGTCTCGACGCCTATCTTGAATGCTCCGCAGGTAGCCATCCTGGGGATGCACAAGATCCTGGAGCGCCCGATGGCGGTAGATGGCCGGGTCGAGGTCCGGCCGATGATGTACCTGGCACTCTCCTACGACCACCGCATCGTGGACGGCGCGGACGCCGTGAGCTTCCTGGTCCGTATAAAAGAACTCATAGAAGACCCGGAGTCTCTCCTGCTAGAAGGTTAGACGCCTGCGCACACGAACCGAAACGTAAGAAGGCTCTCTCGCGGGGGAGCCTTTTTCGTGGGCGGTGGGATATGTTTGTACCGGTCCTAGACGTAGACCCGCGGCGTGTTCAAAGCGTCTACAATGCCTTGAGGAAAGGCTAGCTAAAGGAGGGAAGATCATGGACCTGAGGTCGGTGCAGAAGCCACTTAAAGATAAATATCGGAGCGAGCCGGAGAGTTCGAAGATAACTATGACCGCGAAATCGAGCCAGACCGATACGCCGGTCTCCTGCTCGGTAGACATCGGCCGGGCGGTCTACGCGGCGGAAGCCCACGCCGGGGTCGGTGGGGCGGGAACAGCGGCTTGTTCCGGGGATCTCCTGCTCGGGGCGCTGGCCGCTTGCGCCCAGGTTACCTGCCAGATGGTCGCCGAGGCCATGGGCATAGAAACCAGGAAGATCGAGGTGACCGCAGAAGGAGAAATGGACCTCGCGGGAACTCTGGGTATCTCTAAAGAGGTGCCGGTCGGCTTCGAGCGCATAACGACTCACTTCGACATCGAAGCTCCTAATGCCAGCGACGAACAGCTAGAAAACCTCCGGAAAAAGACCGAGCAGTACTGCGTCGTTATGCAGACGCTGAAAGATGCACCTGAGCTTGAGGTTGAGTGGGCTTGAGAGGTGTGAAGGAGTGGTGAATCGGCGGTTCGTCACATGCTAGAATCCCGGGCTATGCAAAGAGAACGGCTTGGAGAAGACACTACCGCGGGCAAGTTGGAGGGGCTGCGGAAGCTCCGGGAAGCGGCGACTCATCCAGCATCCGAGAAGGCCGTGGAGCGCCAGCGCGAGAAAGGCAAGCTCACCGCCCGCGAGCGGATCGAGCTGCTGCTGGACGAAGGGACGTTTGTAGAGCTGGACCGTTACCGGGTTCACCGCTCGTACAACTTCGGGCTGGAAGAGAACCGACCTCTGGGGGACGGAGTGATCACCGGGTACGGGGAGGTGCTGGGTCGCAAGGTCTGCATCTTTTCTCAGGACTTCACGGTCTTCGGTGGTTCGCTCGGGGAAGTTTACGCGCAGAAGATCTGCAAGGTCATGGACCTCGCCATCTCGACCGGCTGCCCAATCATCGGCATTAACGACTCCGGCGGCGCCCGTATCCAGGAGGGTGTAACCTCGCTCGCCGGGTATGCCGATATCTTCCACCGCAACGTCAAAGCCTCCGGGGTGGTACCCCAGATCTCAGTGATCATGGGTCCCTGCGCCGGTGGCGCGGTCTACTCCCCGGCGATAACGGACTTTATATTTATGGTCGAAGAGACCAGCCACATGTTTATCACCGGCCCCGAAGTCACCAAGAGCGTTACCGGCGAAGAGGTTACCTTTGAAGACCTCGGCGGCGCGGGAACCCACAATACCACCTCGGGCGTGGCCCACTTCGCCGCCGTCAGCGAAGAGAGTTGCCTGGAAGACGTGCGCTACCTGCTGTCTTTCCTGCCGGAGAACAACCTGGAGACCCCGGCGTACTTCGAGCCCGAAGACTCGCCGGGGCGCAGGGACGAGGAGCTTGCGGAACTGGTGCCGGACTCGGCGAACAAGCCTTACGACATCCGGCGGGCGATCGAGCTCGTCGTGGACGATGGGGAGTTCTTCGAGGTACAGGAAGGGTGGGCTCAGAACCTGGTCATCGGCTTTGCGCGGCTCGACGGGAACGCTGTCGGGGTCGTCGGCAACCAGCCCATGGTCCTCGCCGGAACCCTGGACATCGACGCGAGCGTCAAGGGCGCGCGCTTCGTGCGGTTCTGCGACGCGTTTAACATACCGCTCGTCACGTTCGTGGACGTGCCAGGCTTTATGCCGGGCACCGACCAGGAGTGGGGCGGGATTATCCGCCACGGGGCGAAGCTTTTGTACGCCTACTCCGAAGCTACGGTGCCGAAGATGACGGTTATTACCAGGAAAGCCTACGGCGGGGCTTACGACGTCATGTGCTCCAAGCACATCGGGGCGGACGTGAACGTCTCGTGGCCGACGGGGGAGATCGCGGTCATGGGAGCCTCCGCCGCGGTCGGGGTTATATACCGGCGGCGCCTTGCGGAAGCGGATGACCCTGAAGCTGAACGTGAAGCCTTGATCTCCGACTACGAGGAGAAGTTCAACAACCCGATGGTCGCCGCCGAGATGGGTTTTATAGACGACGTTATCGACCCGCGCGAGACCCGGCCGTACCTCATAAGAGCTCTGGAGACCATCCGCTCCAAGCGTCCCGAGCGCCCGCCGCGCAAGCACGGAAACATCCCGCTGTGAGGTTAGACCCGGCTCCAACCCCGGAAGAAGCCGCCGCGATAGCAGCAGCCCTGGAAGTGTTGCGTTCCGACGAGCGGACTCGGGAAGAACCCCGGCAGAGCCGCTGGGAGCTTGCCGGCCGGCTTGGGCGGCCATTGCCGCGGGGGGTAAGGCCGGATGATTCGTTGTGGTCGCTCGCGGCGTGGGAGGAGACAATCTAGTGTTCCAGAAGGTACTCGTGGCGAACCGGGGGGAGATCTCGGTCCGCATCATCCGGGCGCTGCGGGAGATGGGTGTCGCGAGCGTCGCGGTCTACTCGGATACGGACCGGGAGGCGCTCCACACCCGGCTCGCGGACGAGGCTTTTCATGTAGGCCCGACACCCGCCCCCGAAAGCTACCTGAATATCGGGAACCTGATCGAGGCCGCGCAAAAGAGTGGGGCGGAGGCGGTGCATCCGGGGTACGGATTTCTGGCGGAGAGCGCGCCGTTCGCCCGGGCGGTAGTGGAGGCGGGACTCGTCTGGATCGGGCCTCACCCGGAAGCCATAGAGTCGATGGGCAGCAAGGTCGAGAGCCGGCGCATCATGTCTAAAGCTGGTGTGCCCGTAACGCCGGGTACTGAAAAGGCGGTGGACTCAGCGGAAGCCGTCACGGAGTTTGCCGCCGAGTACGGTTACCCGGTGGCGGTGAAAGCTTCGGCTGGTGGTGGCGGAAAGGGTTTCGCGGTCGCCGGGGACGAGTCAGAGGCGGAAGCCGCTTTTGAACGGGCGAGCCGGGAGGGAGAGGCGTACTTCGGGGATGGGGCGGTGTATCTTGAGAAGTACCTGCCGGACCCGCGGCACATCGAGTTCCAGATCTTACGGGACAAGCACGGGAACGCGGTCCACCTCGGAGAACGCGACTGCTCTATTCAGCGCCGCCACCAGAAGCTGGTCGAAGAGTGTCCATCCCCGGCGATGAACCCCGGGATGCGCGAGGCGATGGGTGAGGCCGCGGTCCGGGCTGCGGAAGCCGTCGGTTACGACTCCGCCGGTACGGTCGAGTTCCTGGTCCAGAAAGGCGAAGCCGGCGACGAGTTCTTTTTCCTGGAGATGAACACCCGGGTCCAGGTCGAGCACCCGGTCACCGAGGAAGTCACCGGCGTGGACATCGTCGAGACCGGCATCCGCATCGCCGCCGGAGAGGAGATGCCGTTCTCCCAGGAAGAGGTTGCCTGGCGTGGACACGCGATAGAGGTCCGCGTAAATGCTGAAGACGCGGCGAACGACTTCGCCCCGAACCCGGGGACCGTCACCGTTTACGAGGAGCCGGGAGGCCCGGGCGTCCGGGTGGACTCCTCGCTGCGGGAGCCGGGTGAGGTGCCGGATGCCTACGACCCGCTGTTCGCGAAGCTTATCGTGCGCGGGGCCGACCGCGAGAGCGCCCTGTCGCGGCTGCGGCGGGCCATCTCCGAGTTCCGGGTCGAGGGTATCTCTACCACGCTGCCGTTCTTTAAGGCGCTCCTGGATGACGAGTTCTTTGTCTCCGGGAACTACACGACGGGCTTTGTGGCCGCCCGGATGGGACAACTTGAGATCGAAACCCCGTCCGCGGATCATCCGTCCGCGGATGGTGCTAGAGCGGAGACTTCCGGTAAAGAGGCGCGGGATGTAGAGGTCGAGGTAAACGGGAAGTTGTTCCGGGTCCGGGTGTACGGCGAGCCGGAGGAGCGGCGTTCCGGGAGGGAGGCTCCGCGGCGCAAGGGCGGGAGGGTCGTGCGGGTGGCTGCGAGCGAGGGTGCGATCTCAGCCCCGATGCAGGGGACTATTGTGAAGGTACTAGTCGAGGAGGGGCAGGAGGTTTCGAGCGGGGAAGCGGTGTGCGTACTGGAGGCGATGAAGATGGAGAGCGAGGTGCGGGCTCCCCGGGACGGCACCGTATCCACCGTGGAGATCGAGGCCGGCAAAGCCGTCCGCTCCGGGGAAACCCTCGTGGTGCTCGACTGAACTCCGTGAAGCGGCCGGTAAACACCCGGAAGCCGTAGAAGAATCCATGGCCGAGCAGGTTGGGGACTACGAGTGGCACGCCGAAGGTGAAGAAGCCGAACTAGTGATCTACGCGCCAGACGGTGCACGTGCCGAAGGCTCCTTGGAAAGGTTATCGGTCGCAGCCAGCCTACCCGGAGCCCGGAGCCCGGTCTACGCGGCGGCTGTCCGGGATCAGTTTGGATGGGTCGCGGCTTCAACGTCTCACGTAGCGCCGGATCTCCTTTCCGCTCCCGAGTACGGGGTCCTGTTCGTCGCCGACACGCCGGTGGATAACCTCGGGATGCCACCGCGGGAGGTGGCTCGCCGCATTCCCCGCGACCTCTACGAGACGAGCCCGCCAATCCTCGGGACCGCTGCCGTCCGGGAGGCCGCGGAGGCCGACGCAGCCTGGGCCGCCGGAGAAGGATTTATAGAAGAGGAAGACCTTTCCCGTTTTACGGATTCCGCGTTCGCGGGTCCTGCCGGAGACCCGGATGCGCTCGGACGCCGGGCGGTCTCCGCGGGCGGGCGCTGGTGGGATCCACGCTCCGCGCCGGTGGGCGCTTTCCGGGTGGCGGAGATCCTCGATACCGCCGGGGCCGAAGAGTTGGACCTCGACCCCGGCTCCCTCGCACTGGTCACAACGGTCGGCTCCGGAGACCTCGGCCGCCTCGCGCTCGCTACCCACCGCGACCGCATCTCCTCGCGGGGCTTCGCGGCACCCGGAAGCCTCCCTGCCGCGCCTATGGAGACTGAGGAAGCGGAAGACTTGCTGGCCGCCGCGTCCGCCGCCGCGAACTACGCCGCAGCCCGCACGGCGCTGCAGATCTTCCTGTTGCGCCGGGCGCTCGGGGAACTTGTGGGAGGCTTGCGGATAGTAGCGGTCTGGAGAGTTGGTGGTCTCCAGCGGAGAGAGGGCCTTCTAGTGCACTACCGGAACCTGGCAGCCGTCGGTAGTGGAGAGGCGATGGTAGCGGGGAAAAGCGTGGCGGCCGGGATGGGCGCTGTATTCGGGAGCGCGCCGGCTTTCGGGGTCGAGGAGCGTGAGGGCCGTTGGGCGTGGGAAGAGGCCGGTCTGCTGGAGCGCCGGGCGACTCTGGAGCCCTTAGAGGAGTTACCGGGCTAGGCGACGGCCCCGGCGTCCAGCGGTCTGGTGGGGTCTTATCTCTCCCGGAAGTCCTCCGGGGTGATCTGATTCATCCAGTCCTTGAATTTATCCACGACCTCGTCTTCCGGAGTGTCCTCCATGGCTTCCTCAAAGACGACGGCGGCTTCTTCTATGACCTCGTCGGCGGCGAAGATCTGGGCTCCGGCCCGGACCGCGAGGGCGATGGCATCGGAGGGCCGGGAGTCTACTTCTACGGTGCGGCCGCCGATCTCTACGCCGATGGTGGCGAAGAACGTTGAGTCTTTCAGTTGGGTGACGGTTACGCTGTCCAGGGTGCCGCCGAGCTCCGAGACCAGGTTAACGGCCAGGTCGTGGGTCAGGGGCCGGCTGAAGGTCTGGTTCTGAATCTTCATCAGGATCGAGCGGGCTTCCTGCTGCCCGATCCAGATCGGCAGGTAGCGATTCTCTGATTCGACCTTGAGGATGACGATCGGACTCGAGCTAAACAGGTCCAGGTTTATCCCATAAATGGACATCCGGGTGAAGCCGTTGGCGCTCACTAACTATTTGCTCCTCTCAAGACCGCAGAGCCCGCTCCGGCGCCCCGCAGCTATACATACGAAACTTTCTCCAGAGAATTCTACTTCCCGATTACCGGGTCTTCAATGAACGCCCTCCCCAGAATAAGCCTGAAGCCCGTATATACCTTGCCGAAAGTCCCCGCGTGGTGTACATTATCGCGGTTATCACCGGTACTTCTGAAAAGCCGGTGTCTCCGGAATGGGCCTGTAGCTCAGGCGGTTAGAGCGCCACTCTGATAAAGTGGAGGTCCCTGGTTCGAGTCCAGGCAGGCCCACGACTTATTCCTCGACCCACTCTACTTTTGGCACCCGCGACCGGTCGAAGTCCCGTACCCGCTCTCGACCTAACTCCTCCAACTCTGCTAGACAACGCTCACTCTCTCTGACGAGCTTTGCGACGTCTATTCCCAGAGTTTCGGGCTCGAATTCTTTTAGACGCTGGGTCCCGTTGCGCAGGAGGCTGGTCGCCCCGCGCCAGTTACCGTTCTGCTGGTGGTAGAAGCCGACCCCGACCTGGAGGATGCCCTGGTAGAGAAAGCGTACCCGGCCGGGCTCTTCCATCCAGGCGTCTTCCAGGTACTCGTGGCACTCAAAGAACTCCCGGCGGTTGAACTCCTCGATGCCCTTGAGAACTAGCGCGGGTACTTCTCCGGTCACTATCCAGTCACCGTTCTATGGCGTTTGGGCTAACCGGGCTTTAGGCGTGTCTGCGCGGTAGCTCTAGCCGCAGCATGAGCCGCCGCAACAGCCGCCTCCGCCACCGCTGGCGATGCGCCGGTCCATCACGGGGTTGCTGGCGCCCGCCGAAGCTCCGGGGGTTACAGCGGAGAAATTAGAGATCAAACGCCGCGAGTCGGCCGATCCGCACTCCGGACACTCCGCCGGCTCATCGGCAAACTTCATCGACCGCATGAGGTCGTACCGCTCATCGCACTGCCCGCACTTGTACTCGTAGAGGGCCACTCTTTCCACCTCTCGTTTGTAGGGTTATGTGGCTTTATTGTACCCTCTCAGGCCACCGAAACTAGCTCCGCCTGCACCACGAGACGCTTTGTGTAGTCCGGCAGGGTGCAGGTCTGGAGGCTGACGATGTTGCTGCCGACCGGCTGGGTGACGGAGGTGTCACTCGGGTCCGTCACGAACTCCTTGAATACCTTGTAGTTGTACTCTGCTCCGTTGGCGTCGGTCAGGATCACCGGGTCGCCGTTTTCGAGCTTGTTTAGGTCATAGAACAGGAGGAAACTGCCGGTCCCGGCGTACCCGAGCCGGTGGCCCGCTATGTAGACGTTGGCCCCCGTCTCCCACGGGTAACCGGTACCCGCGACGTGTAGAGCTCCCGCGTCGAGCGCCGAGCCGTCGTCGGCCGTCGAGGTGTAGACCGGTACGTCCGTAGCGCGGTCCATCTTCGGGACCGTCAGCCGCATACTCCCGTCCGCCGGTGCACTCTCCGGCAGGTTCGGGCCTAAGAAACCACCTAGAAGGCCGGCGCCGATAAGTATTATCCCGCCGGATACCAGGGCTATGGCGACTAACCCCCGCAACAACCTTCTGATGCCCACTCAAATCTCCCCACGAGAATACCGACAATACGACCAAAGATGATGGTAGCGCCTCCAGATAACGAAGCGGTTACAATATAAATGAATTTCAAGCTTTTTCTTCCTCTACAAAGGATCGTTTGAGTTTCCAAGCTCTCAGCACTTCAGCCGTGGGAACGCTTTCCGCCCGGAGGTTGCTCACAAGGCTGAGAATCTGACGAGTCGCCGGAGGCGACGGCTGACGGGCCGCTTCCTAACTGTGGGACGAACGTATAGTCTCCAGGAATGCCTCCGCCAACGGTGACGGCGGGTGATGGTGGTGGCGGACGAGGTCCAGGGTCCGCCGCAGGTCCAGCCCCCTGACCTCTGGCGAGACGAGTTCGCCGCGGGAAAGATCTTCCCGGACGGCGTACCCGGAGAGTAGCGCGTAGCCGTGACCCGCCGCGAGCGCCCGCTTTATAGAGGAGGTGCTCGCCAGCTCCAGCGCGGGCTCGGGTGGCGGTAGCCCGGCCTCGCGGAAGGCGCGCTCCGCCACCACCCGCGTGCCGGACCCGGAACGCTTACGGGGATTACCTGTTCGACGAGGAGGGGTATAAAGGGTGCGCGTTTATCAACGCGCAGCCGAGATAGCGGATGCCGACCATCCCGCATGGGCGGTGACCGGGAGCACAAGGACGGGGTTCGGGAGCACCTCTCGGCTCTGGTTACCGCGGCCGGCTTCCAAAACTCCGAAGCTTTGGCCGAGCGCCTGCTCATCTTGCTGGAAGGCGCCTGGGTGACCGCCGTAGTGCGCCGCAGCGCCGAGCCTCTGGAAGTCCGCCCGCGAGGTCGCCCTTCTGCTATTAAAGTCGGATAAAAACGGGTACTGAGTTCGCGAGGTCCTTGGTAACCGGGGCGACGGCTTACGAACCTGCGGCTCTCGTCAAGCAAACTTCCGTTGCAGCAGGAGACGATTAGTGCTGGGACTCGACGTCGGAATATGGAGTGTACTGGCCTTTCCTGGTACTAGCGGCCTGCGCGCTCCTGGCTGTCGAGCCCGAGATCTCCCGCCGCAGGACGGGCGGTTCGGCCCGGAAGAGCCCGGGCATCAGCACGTACCTGGGGCAGGCCGCGGCTTCCGTCTACGGCGGTTACTTCAGCGCGGCCGTTGGTGTGGCGGTGCTGGTGGTGCTCGGGTTGACCCTCGAAGACACGCTGCAGCGGCTAAACGCCCTCAAAGCCGTACTACAGCTCGTGATCGGCACCGCCTCCGCCGTCAGTTTCGCGCTGTTGACGTCGGTGGCCTGGCAGGCGGTTGTCATCTTAGGTTCCGTCTCACTCGTGGGCGGACAACTGGGTGCCGTACTGGCCCGGAAAGTAAAAGACCGGACGCTCAGGATAGGGATCATCTCGTATGGTCTGGCAGCGGCCGTCTGGCTATTTTTTCAAGGTTGACAGCTCTATTGTTCGGTAGGACCCACGGGCGGTCAACCGACTCCCGTTTCCCCCGTGGGCGGGAGCCCGGAGGCAATAATGGCGACGCTGATTAAACTACTCTCGGCCGCGGCCTGCGGCGCTATAGACCTCTGGTTCGGGATACCCGTCGGTCTCGCCTCCGGACTCCCGCCTATTGCGAGTGGTGCCGCGGCCACCGTCGGCGGGCTCATCGGGGCGGCGCTCGTGGCGGTGGCCGGCGAGCGGTTGCAGGGGTGGGCATATAATCACGGGTGGTTCGCCAAGCGCCGCGAGCGCGTCGAGCGGATGTGGAACCGCTACGGAGCCCTGGGTGTTGCTTTGCAGGCTCCGATGCTCACCGGGGCGCCGCTCGGTACCCTTATAGCCCTCGCCCTCGGCGCTCCCGTCAGAAAACTCTTATTTTGGATGAGTGTCAGCCTGGTCTTCTGGGGTACGGTCCTTACGGGAGCCGCGGCCCTGGGCTTCGAGATATTCGGCGGCTAGGTTAGGACCAATATCTTTCTCGGAAAACGTTCCCGTGCTCGCTCCTCCGCAAGTTGCACGTCAACCGTTCGTTGTCAGGCGCACGCGGAAGAAGTCGAAGAGGACGCGCAGCACGGCGAGCGACGGGACGGCGACGATCACGCCGACGATACCGGCCAGTCCTCCGCCTATTATGACGGCGAGAAAGACCAGGATAGGGTGGACGCGCAGGGTGTCGCCCTGGATCTTTGGGGTCAGGAAATTGCCTTCTAGCTGCTGGATCGCCAGGAACAGCACCGCCGTCAGGAGCGCCGTCGTCGGGGAGATGGTAAGGGCCACGAGGACCGCCGGGATGGACCCGATCCAGGCCCCCAGGTACGGTATGACGGCCGTTACGGAGACCCAGAGCCCGAGGATCAGGGCGTATGGCACGCCGAGTATTACGAGACCCACGGCGGAGACCACCCCTTGTATGGCGAGCACGAGGAGGAGGCCGCTGAGGTACTTCGAGAGCGAGTAGCCGAAGGCGTCCCACAGGGTAAGGAAGTCCCTGCGGTAGTCGTGCGGCGCGGCGCGCAGGTAGGAAGCCTTGAAGCGGCGGACGTCGGCGAGGAGGTAGGCCCCCACGAAGACCACCCCGAAGAGCGTCAGCGCAAAGCTGAACGTGCCGGTGATGACACCTAAAGCGCCCCCGAGCACGTTTCCGGCGATTGCCCGCGCGGCGTTCGTGAAGTCCTCGCGGACCCTGGAGGCGACCTCGTCGGAGTCGTTCGGAAGCAGACCCCGCTGCTGGAAGAAGTTCAGCGCGTCGCGCAGTTGCTGTTCGGCGGAGCTTGCTATGGCGGGCAGGGCTTTGGCGAACGCGGCGAACTGCTCGCCGACCAGCGGCACGACGATAAGGACCGCCAGCACGACGATTCCTAACAGGAGCAGAAACGAGCTGAGGATCGCGAGCCCGCGCGGCATGAGACCCGAGAGCCAGCGCACCGGGAAAGAAAGCACGAGGGCGAGGGCGAAGCCGCCGATGACCGTCGTAAGCACGCTCGGCACGTACCAGACTATCAGCCCGATCAGGCCGAGCGCGGCCAGGATCAAGGCCGCGCGGACACGCTTGGAGATAGGAATCGGCGTCGGGTGGACCGTAACGTCCGGCTCGGCCTCCGGCAACTTACCCGGCCGTCCCTGCTTCTCGCGGAGCCCCCGCACGAATCGCTTCACGCCCCGCTCTCCTCCAACGACTCCCGGCAACCTTCCACCCCGGCGGGGACCTGAAGTGCGCCCGAGACTATAGCTTCTCCTCGTTCCCGGCTCATGCGGACCACCCCTCCCCGATTCCTCGAACCCACCACTCAGGGCATTGTAGCTTACCGTTCCGCTCCGACCTCCCCTGGCGCGGGCGCGTTTTCCTATCCTGGATAGCGCCCCGCGGTATAGTAGCCGTCTCCGTCGCCTTGGTGTTCGGGCTGGAGCTCGCATCTCTGGGGATCTCCGGGGCGGAGGCGCTCACGCCCCTGGCCTTTCTCGTTATCCTCGACATCGTAGCCGTCTACGGGCTGACCACCGCCTCGGTAGCGCGCCGGTTGGAAGTCGTAAAGAACGACGGCCGGGCCAAATGAGCCACGCTTCCAGACCGTCGGCCGTAGGAGTAAAGCCACTACCCGACGGCTACGGTAAAGCCGCGCAACTCGTAGCCGGCGACGAGGTCGTTCCAGCTAACCGACGGCTTACGCTCGATGCGCAGTCCTTCCAGGACGAGTAGCTTCTGTAGAAAGACATCGGACTCCTGGATAGCGACAAAGGCCCCCGGACAGCGATGGCTCCCGTCGCCGAAGCTCATTACCGCCGGTCCGACCTTCTCTTTCTGTAGCTCCCGGCCCGGGACGACCATCAGCGGACACTCCCCGGTCACCGCCTCGTCGGCGTTGGCTGCGTAGACGTGCAGGTCTATGAGGCTGCCCGCCGGGATGGTGACGGTTTCGCCGCCGCCATTTTCTAGCGGGACGTCGGCGGTGGCGCGCCTGTATAAGTGACCGACGACGGGTTCGAGGCGCAGTATCTCCTGGAGCAGCGCGTGACGCTCTTCTTCGTCGCCCGCCAGGTAGCGTTCGCGGACCGTCGGCTGCTCCAGCATGTGCCAGGCGGCGGCGCTTATGAACTCGCGGGTCGTTACCATGCCCGCCGCGGCGTAGGTCAGGCATTCTGTGAGGATCTCGGCGTCTCCATAGCCTTTGGAGATGAGGTGGGAGATCACATCCTCTTTAGGACTCTTTTTGCGCGCCTCTATCGCCGGCTTGACGTCCAAATAGAAGAACGCGGCGACTTGCGTCTGGCTGCGCGCAAAGCTCAAGAGCTTGCGCGGACTCCACCCGAACTCCGTCGTATCGTTGGCGAAGAAGGACTCTAACCGCCGGTTCATCCCCGGCAGGCGGCTGTCGGTGAGCCCGACGACCTTGCCCGCGACCTTTACTGCGAGCCTGAAACTCAGCACGTCGAGCTCCATCCTTTGTTTACGCAGCAACTCCTGGATCAAGCTTTTCACTAACTCTTCCATGAGCTCCCGGTAGTTCTCACTGACGGTCCTGGGTGAGAAAAAGCGGGCGGTCTGCTTGCGCTGCTCATTGTGCTCCTTACCCTCCTGATAAAGGACAGGAAGTCTCATTCTCCCCATTGTCCTCTCAGTCATTTCGGCATTGAATCCCGCCTGTTTCGTATCCGAGCTTCGCAAGACCGCCCGCGTCTGGGCGTGAGACCGCACGTGCCATACACCTTCGGAATCCCGCTCGACCGCCTTGGGCTCTACGGGCTCGGCTACACGCGCCGTCTTCTGCTGGGAAAAAGTCCTATGATCTACCGGACACCGGCCCTTGCCCGACGCTCCTACTTCTCTCATCCGTCGCTCCTCTGATAGTAACCCGCTATACCCGAAGATATTATACGGTACAGTATGTACATTATGATATACACTATATCATGACTAGGAAAAACATTGTGAAGGCATTGGTGCTGGACGGAGGGCATATTGTGGGGGCCGTGCATGAGATGGAGAAGGATGTGGGGGACCGGCGGGTGCGGCGCACGCGGCGGCTGTTGGCGCAGGCCATGATCTCGCTGGTTCTGGAGAAGGGCTATGAGGAGGTGACGATCCGGGACATTACCGGGCGCGCGGACGTCGGTTACGCTACCTTCTTCCGCCACTACGAGAGCAAGGACGCCCTGCTCGGGGACGTGCTGGAGGTCGTACTGGACGACCTGCTCCGCCTGCTGAAGCCCGGAGAAGGCGAGAGTGAGACCGGGGATAACCCGGTCGCCGTCGGGGGGGCTCTTTTCCGGTACGTGGGGGAAAACGCCGAGATATGCCGGGTGCTATTAGGAGACGGCGCTTCGACGGCGCTGGTCCGGCGGATGGTCGAGATCGGCACGCGCGACACGCTACGCCTGTACGCGCCGGACGAGGAAGCCCGTCGGGGTAAGGCCGTGCCAGCGGAGGTTGCGGCCCACCACCTCGTCGTATCTTCCATCGCGCTGATCCGGTGGTGGCTGGAGCACGGGATGCCTTACCCGCCAGAGCGGATGGGGGAGATCTACCAAGACCTCATCGAGCATCCGACACTCGCCGTGGCGTTCGACGCTCGGCCTTCGTAGCTGCGCCGGACAGCTACCCTAAAGACCAGTTCACGTAACTGATTTTAAAGAGCTTTAGCTGGTGATCCACACTCGAAGGGTCCCATCGAGACCTCTGGTAACCGTGTTGGATGCTGCAAGGCTCCGCTTTGCCGGGTATAGTCTCTCGGTGTTCGTTACGGCGTGTAGCAAAAGGAGTTTGCTTGCCTGACCTCGGTGGTCTATCGCTGACGCTGTCGGTGGTCTTGTTCGCGGTGTCGGCGATCGCGATCCTGGTGGCCGGCACCCGGCTGACCCGCGTGGCGGACGCCCTGGCGGACCGCACCGGGTTGGGAGAGGCTCTGGTCGGCGCGGTGCTCCTGGGGGGCAGCACCTCCCTATCGGGTATTGTTACCTCGGTAACCGCCGCTTACTCGGGCAGCGCGGAGCTTGCCATAAGCAACGCGGCGGGCGGTATCGCCGCGCAGACGGTATTCCTCGCCGTGGCCGACGCCGTCTACCGCCGGGCCAACCTGGAGCACGCGGCGGCTTCTACCGCGAACCTGGCCCAGGGAACGCTGCTGGTCGCCCTGCTCGCCATACCGCTCATGGCGTTCGCCGGCCCAGAAGTCACGCTGTGGGGCATACATCCGGCGACCCCGCTCCTGCTGGCGGGCTACATCTTCGGGCTGCGGGTAATCTCGGAGACCCAGGAGAATCCCATGTGGGGGCCGAGGGTAACCACCGAAACGCAAGACGAAGAGGAGCAGGACTCCGAAGACGGGGACACGGCGGGGTTCAGCCTGGCCGGGCTGTGGGTCCGGTTCGCGGCCTTCGCTCTCGTTATAGGGGTGGCCGGGTGGGTGGTGGCCCGTACCGGCATCAACATCGCCCAAGAGACCGGGCTTTCGGCGACGTTCGTTGGAGGCATCCTGACCGCCGTGGTGACCTCCCTGCCGGAGCTGGTTACCTCGGTGGTCGCCGTGCGGCGCGGAGCCTTGACGCTGGCGGTCGGCGGCATTATCGGCGGCAACGCCTTCGACACCATCTTCATAGCCTTCTCGGACATCGCCTACCGGGACGGCTCTATCTACCACGCCATCTCCGGGCAGCAGATATTCCTAATCTCCCTGACCATCCTGATGACCGGGGTTCTGCTCCTGGGTCTTCTGCGCCGTCAGGAACGCGGGATCGCCAACATCGGCTTTGAGAGCTTCCTGATACTGCTCCTGTACGTGGGCTCTTTCGTGTTGCTGTCTTTCAGCGGCTGAACCTCTGGCCCCCACGGTTCTTCGGACACCGCTACGATACTTTGAGAAAATGGTCGCGAGCCTCACCCCGCCGGACGGGGCAGAGCGATCATGCGGCAGAGCAGGAGGTACCTGATGAGCGACGGAGATCTTGGTTCTTCCCCGGAGGCGCCCCGTAACGCCCGGCTGGATAAAGCCCTGGCCCGCACCAGCAACGCCCCGCTGCGCAAGGATAACCGGCTCGAACTGCTAAAGGACGGGAGCCGGACGTTCAACGACTGGCTTGCGGCCATAGGGCGGGCGGAGCGCTGGGTGCACCTCGAAAACTACATCTTCACCGCGGACGAAACCGGACGGCGGTTCTCCGAGGCGCTCTGCGAAAAGGCTTCGTCGGGGGTGAGCGTGCGGGTCCTCTACGACTGGTTCGGGTGTCTGGACGTGCCCCACTCCCACTGGAAGACGATGCGGGAAGCCGGCGTGGACGTTAGGGTCGTTAACCCGCCCACTGTAGGCACGCCGCTCGGCGTCATCCGCCGCGACCACCGGAAAGTGATCGCGGTGGACGGCAACTACGGTTCGACGGGCGGGGTCTGCATCTCGAAGGACTGGCTGGTCCGGGACCCGGATACCGGCCTGCCTTACCGGGATACTGCCGTCAGCGTACGGGGACCGGCGGTGGCCGACCTTGAAAGGGCTTTCGCTGGCACCTGGGTCGAGTCCGGACGGCCATTGCCCAAAGACGAGCGTCCCGAGGCGGCCGGCATCGAGGCGGCCGGTCAGGCGAACGCTCGGGTGGTCATCCAGGAGCCGCGCAAGATGCGCACCCTGCGGTTGCTGGAACTGCTCACCGCCGGGGTCCAGGAGCGGCTGTGGGTCACGGACGCCTACTTCCTCTCCATGCCGATCCTCACCCAGTCTCTAATATCGACCGCCCGGGACGGCGTGGACGCGCGGGTACTCGTGCCCGCCACCAACGACATACCCTGGATCGGGGCCGCCTCGCGTTCCGGATACCGGCAGTTCCTCGAAGCTGGAGTCCGGATCTTCGAGTACTCGGGACCCATGATCCACGCCAAGACCATCGTGGCCGACGGCTGGTGGTCGAAGGTAGGTTCTACCAACCTGAACATCAGCAGCCTCGGCGCCAATTGGGAGATAGACTTGGTGGCCGAAGACCGGGACTTCGCAAAGAGGATGGAGGACCTGTTCGAGGAAGACCTCGCGAACTCGCGGGAGATCCGGCTGGTAGAGTCTACAAACGCCAACCGTCAACCCAGAGTACGACCGGACAGCCCCATAGACAGTACCAACCGGAAGGCCCGCCGGGAGGCCCGCCGGGGCGTTGTAGGCAGCGGTTCGGGGGCCTCGGCCACGGTAACCCGGGTGGGTAGCGCCGTGCTCCAGAAGAGCGGCTCCCCGCTGGAAACCCACGAACAAGCGTTCGCGGCCGGCGCGAGCACCATTCTGCTCGGAACGGGACTGCTGGGCGCCCGCTTCCCCCGACTCATAGCCTGGCCGCTAGCGGGCGTCAGCGGGTTTTTCGGTGCTATAGGTCTGCTGCGGGCCGTCCGCTCGGCGCTCTCGAACCGCGGCCCGGACCTCTCCGCCGACCAGCCATCCGCGCCGGACTCCGGGGAAGATCCGTCCGGTGCCGGAAGCGGTTCCTGAGCGAGAAGCCTGGGTGGTGGGGCGACGAACTCTAGCCGGCTCAGAATACGCTGCGCTACACACTCGCGGCCAAAAACGGTCTGGTAGCGGAGGATTGGACATGAAGGTAAAGGCCCTTACAGTCGGCGGCCGGACCGGCTCGTGGAGACGTTGGTAGGTCGTGGAAGAGTTACTTCAGACGGCGGTTGGCTACCTGCGGCTCGTGGTCGAGGCTATAGGAGCGGCCGTGGTCGGGTTCGGCGCCCTGGCGACGACCTTCCGGTACGTTCTTACCCTGGTGGGGCTGAGGAGCTACACGAACAACGAGATAAGGCTGTACCTCGGGCGCTACCTGGCCTTGGGGCTGGAGTTTCAGCTCGGCGCCGACATACTCAGCACGGCCGTTGCTCCGACCATCGACGACGTTATCCTGCTGGGCGCTATAGCGACCATCCGGACGGTGCTCAACTACTTCCTCTCGCAAGAGCTGGAGCGCGAGCGGCGCGAGGTGGAGCCGCGCGACACCGAATGAAGATAGGCGCGCGGTGGAAACATATTACGCCGTCGTAGACGCTGCGAGGGTCTCGTTGCTCGCCGTGGGGGTCGTCATCGTCTTTATCGGTATTGCGCGCTCGGTGCCGGCGATGCGCGGGTCCGGGGGCCGGCGTCGCGTCGCCCGGCTTTTAGGTGACCATGCCGCCCTGGGGCTGGACTTCTTCGTCGGGGCGACCATTTTGAATCTGATCTTGAACTACACGTGGACGGCAGTGGCGACCACGGCCCTGACAATACTGGTGCGCAAGCTGATCACGCTCTCCCTCCGCCTCGACTATAGCCGGTAAAGAGAGCTTCACTGATAGCCTGCCCAAACTTCCTCAACGGCCAACATACGTGTGGCTAAGCCGGGACGCGGGGCTGTACGTCGTGGATGATAAATTCGTCCTTCGGCAGCGAGGGCATGAGGCTCATACTAATACTGAAGTCCTGCACCCCGACCCGGTAGCGCGTGGCGCGGGTAAGGAGCTGGACGGCCTGTTTCATGAGGCTTGCGGTGATCGGCTCTCCCGGACAGCGATGGTCCGTGGCGTACTCGCCGGCCCCCTGCGGGATGAGCGTGTTGGGGTCCCCGGACCAGCCCCGGAACCTTTCGGGCTTGAACGCTTCTGGGTTCTCCCACCAGCGCGCGTCGTGGTTGGTGCCGTAGAGGTCCAGCAGGACCCACTCGCTCTCGGTGAAGTCATGTCCCTCCCAGGAGAAGGCTTGTCTTGCCCGGCCGCCGATTAGTGGGAAGAACGGGTACAGCCGCCGGACTTCGTTGGCGAACCCTTCGAGGTCCTCGTCGTTGCCCGCCACGAAGGTGTCGTGCCAGTCCGGGTACCGCAGCAGCGCGAGAGCGGCGAACACGATAAACCGGCTTACCGCCAGCATCGGCCGCAGCACGTTGAGAAGCTCCACATCGGCCGTTTCCACGCTCAACCGCTGTCCGCCGGGTTTCTGGTGGGCCGCTACGACGGCCAGAAAGCTGCCTTCGGGGGGCCGAAGTTCACCGGCGCGTACCCGGTCTATGATCCGCCGCGCCCAGCGTTCGCAGCGGTTGCGAAGCGCCCTCGCCCACCAGTTCGCCGGGCCGAAGCTGCCGGCGTTGTCGACCATCGCGGATAGCTCCCGGGTGCGCAGGCTCACGTCCCGCTCGCTCATTGGCACGCCGGCCCAGGCCGCCGACGTGCGGGTCAGAAGCTCGTCCAACTCGTCGTGGAGGACTATCCGGCCCTTGCGCTGCCAGCGCAGCACGGCGGCGTGCCACTCTCGCTCGAAGATGCCGCGCAGGTCCATGGGGTCCTCACCCTGGAGGGTGTATAGAAACATGGCCTTGCGGTGGTGGTGGGCGTCGCCGTCTAGGGCCTGGACGCTCCCCTCATCCTGTAGCAGATGCACAATCGACGTCGGGAAAGCTCCCTGGCGGGTGAAACGGTGGCCGCTGTAGAACATGCCCGCGGCGTCGGCCCTGTGGATGCACGTCACAGGTCTGAAAAGCAGCCGGGTCCGGAAGCCGTCGGTGCCGAGCTGGTCGCAACGCCGCGGGATGAACGTGTATCCCTCGCGGAGCAGGTCGATAGAGCTATCGGGGGTCTTCAGGGCGGGGAGCATGTTACCTCCAGCCGAGACTACTTACCGTAGCCGGCGCTTGGCAACCAGAGCTAATAGTTCCTCGTGTACCGGGACATCTCTTGGCGTCCTACCCTGCCTGGTTCACGACCAGCCGGTAGACGGCTAGCAGGATGAGCGCACCCACGACGGCCACGATAATGGACCCGATGTTAAACCCGGTTACCCCGCTGCCACCGAAGAGCCCGAAGACAAATCCGCCTATAAAAGCCCCGACGATGCCGATGAGTATCGTGACGATAATCCCGCCGGGATCGTCGCCCGGCATGATCAGCTTCGCCAATGCCCCGGCTATCAGTCCGACTAGAATCCAGGATATAATTCCCACCCTAAACCCTCCTCTGTGTAATGATTACCACCAAAGTACTTACCCCTTTACCCGAGAAGGAAACACCGGTCTCCAGAACAGTCTTTTCTATCCTGGGACCGCTGACCTTCAGGTTCGTTTGTAGCCTGGTTTGGCCGACGCTCCGCTCGACCTCATTTTCATCCGGGCGCTCGTCTCTTCCGGTCGTTTCCCGACCGTCTATGGCGTCCGCGCCGGGGTGGCCGGGTGAAGTTATTACCGCTTCACCCGTTCTAGTCTCCCTGATCTAACCCGGTTCTTCTTCGAGGGTCTGCACGGCGGATGAAGGGTCCATACCCGAGCCTATCAGGAGGTCTACCGCGGTAGTGCGGATCTGACCGACGAGCACGCTGGTAGAGAGGTCGTGGTAACCCTCTAGCACCCCGGTAGCCTTTTTCGAGGCGTCGATAGCCAACCGGCGCGTCTCTTGTGGATCGCCGGATTTCTCTAAATACGCGGAGAGGGCCCGTACCGCCCGGGCAAGGTCGAGTACGGCACCGGATAGTTGCTCCAGTGCGGGGCTTCTGCGGCGCACCGCGCTCGTCGACGCGCGGGCCACGCTGCGGACGTTCATGACGGTCAGGTAGGCGGCGGCGAAGCTCATGCCAAGTAAACGCTTCTCTCACAGAACCACGTTTTCAGTAGGGGGTTTCTTGGTAGCCGGCTGCTTCCCGGCACCATGTTACCTTACGGCGCTAGAGCGAGCTTCTCCATACTGCGCACGGCCCGGACCGGCTTCGGGTGGAGGACGCCAGAGCGGTGTGAGGGGAGTAAAAAAGTGCGGAGTGGCGAAGCGTAGAGTGACAGGTTAAAGGGTACACAAAGCTACCGTAAGAAAAGCAAGAGGCCACTTACGGTGAGCCGAACGGTGAGCCGAGAAAGGAGCGCCTGTCATGAGCGACAGCAGAGCAGCCGCTAACCAGAACGTCCCCGAGCAACTCTCCACCCCAACAGACCTCCCCGCCGAGGTAGTACAGAAGATCACCGCCGCCGTGAACCCGCTGGTGGCCGACGCCCTCGCCCTCTACGTAAAGACCAAGAACTTTCACTGGCACCTCTCCGGCGCTCGCTTCCGCGACATCCACCTCCTCTTAGACGAGCAGGCGGACGCCATCTTCGAGACGGTCGACCCTCTGGCCGAGCGGGTGCGGCGTATCGGCGGCACGACCGTGCGCAGCATCTCTCATATAAGCGGGTTGCAGACCATAGAGGATAACAACGAGGAGTTCGTGGACCCCGACGACATGCTCCGTATCCTGATGGAGGACAACAAGCACATCGCCAAAAAGCAGCGGGAGGCGCACGCCATCTGCGACGAGAACCGGGATGCGGCGACGGCGGGGTTGCTCGAAGACGTCATAGACGGGACCGAGCGCCGGACGTGGTTTCTCTACGAGTACCTAAAGGACACCGACCGCTTCGACTAGCCGGGTGACCGTGACTGGCGGGTCCCGGTGACCGGAGTGGCTCCGGGACCGCCTCTCGGCGGGCGTAAACATCACAGATCACTGGTAGACGTACGCCGCTTCTTGGGACTCGTCTTAGAGCTGTGAAGACCGGCAGATTTAATAGATCCGGAGATTTCATATCTTGGACCCTATACAACGAACTATAGAGCTTGCGACCCAGAACGTGGAGCGCGGCGCCAAGCCGTTTTCTTGCGTGGTCGTTTCCACGGAGACCGGGGAGTTTCTCGCGGAGAGCCCGAACCTCGTCGAGCAGACTAATGACCCCACGGCCCACGCGGAGGTCGCGGCCATAAGGATCGCCTGCCAGAGGCTGGGTACGCCGAGTCTGGAGGGCTACCAGGTCTACGTAATGGCTCATCCGTGTCCCATGTGCCTGGGCGCCCTCTACTACGCGAGCCCGGACAGGGTAGCGTACGTCGTTACCCGGGAAGAAGAGGGCCAGTACTATACGGACGACCAGAAGTACTTCGAGTTCGATAACTTCTACGACGAGTTCGCGAAGAGCCCTGAAGAGAGGCGGCTGCCCCTGGAGCACACGCCGGCCGACGGGGGCGTGGAAGTCTACCGCCGCTGGCAACAATGGAACTCGTGAAGCGTCGGTAAGGTGGATCCAGTAACCACCGTCCGAAACATTAGAGCCGGATAGCGACTCCGGTAGTTCCGAGGGTTTGCGGGCTGGTGTGAGCGGGGACACGGGATAGATATGGATCTCATGTGATCTAGGAAAGGCGGGACGCCGTGGCCGATTTAAAGTACGACGCGATCGTGGTCGGAGCCGGGCACAATGGCCTGGTGTGCGCCGTCTATCTGGCGCGCGCCGGGTGGAAGACGCTCGTCCTGGAGCGCAACGAGAACGTCGGGGGAGCCGTGATGAGCGGGGAGGTCACCCGCCCGGGCTTTATCCACGACCTCTACTCGATGAACCAGAACCTTTTCCTGGGTTCTCCGGTCTACGCGGAGCTAAAGGATGACCTGGAGCGCCACGGGCTGCGCTACAAGACCTCTCCGAAGCCCTACTCCAACGTCTTCCCCGACGGCAAGAGCTTGAGGGTCTACCACGACCAGGACCGCACGATGGAGCTCCTGCGCTCCCACAGCGAGGCGGACGCCGAGGGCTTTAAACGCCTCCACGAGCGCTTCGGGGCGTTCGGCAAAGCTTTTCTGCCGATCTACGGGATGCCACTGCCCAGCACCGACGCCGTGTGGGGGCTGATTAAGGCCGTCCGGTCGCAGGGCATAAACGAGCTTGTGGACCTCGGTCAGATCATCCTGAGCTCTACCCGCGAGCTCGGTGACACCTACTTCGCCACCCCCGAAATGAAGGCGCTCGTCGCCACCTGGGGGTTGCACATGGACTTCGGCCCAGATGTCTCGGGCGGGGCGATGTTCCCGTTTATGGAGACTTTCTCCGACATGGAGCAGGGTATGTCGGTGGTGGAGGGCGGAGCCTCGAAGATGCCCGAGGCGCTCGTCGGGCTGATAGAAGAGAACGGCGGCGAGGTCCGCACGGGCAGCGAAGTCCGGCGCATCCTTACCGAGAACGGCAATGGCGGCGGAGGGGCTACGGGTGTGGAGTTGGCCTCCGGCGAGCGGATAGAGGCCGGGCGGGCCGTGGTGGCGAACCTTTCTCCGAAAGTCCTTTTTGAGCGGCTGGTACCCGAGGAGGCGGTAACGCCCCGGTTCCGCCGCCGGGTACAGCGTTTTCAGCGCGGGCCGGGGACCATGATGATCCACCTGGCCCTCTCCGGGAAGCCCCGGTGGGCCGCCGAGGGGGATGACCTGGACGAGTTCGCCTACGTTCACATCCCGCCCTACGTCGAGGATCTGGCAAAGACTTATACCGAGTCGATGAACGGCTATCTGCCCGAGAGCCCGCTGCTGATCGTGGGCCAGACCTCGGCGGTAGACCCTTCACGCGTAACGGGTGAGGGAGAGGTGATCTGGATCCAGGTCCGGTCGTTCCCCTCGGAAATTCGGGGAGACGCGGCGGGTGAGATCTCCGCCCGCACCTGGGAAGAGGTCCGCGAGCCCGTCGCCGACCGGGTGATGAGGAAGCTAGAGGAGTACGCTCCCGGAGTGGGAAACCTGGTCCTCGACCGGACCGTCTACTCGCCCGAAGACCTGGAGAACCACAACCCGAACCTCGTCGGCGGCGACTCCATCGGCGGCAGCTTCCACCTGCGGCAGAACTTCCTGTTCCGGCCGTTCCCGGGCTCCTCGAACTACCAGATGCCCGTCGAGAGCCTGTACATGGTCGGGGCCTCCACCTGGCCCGGACCCGGCACGAACGCGACGAGCGGTTACCTGGCGGCCAAGAAGATACTGCGCAAGGGCGCTCTGGGCTCCACTCTTCTCAAGGGTGGGGCGGTAGCCGGGGCCGTGGTGGCCGGGGCTGCAGGCGTCGCCGCGCTCGCGGCCCGGCGGCGGTCCACGAGCGGGCGGTAAACGTGGCGCGGGGTCTCGGTCGAAGACCGAGTCTACTCGGCTGGCGATCCTACCCGGAATAAGCGAGCCCAAACCGCTCTGGGTCTCCTACCACAAGACGCTCTCGCCCGGTGGCGAGCACGGCTACTCTCCACCGGGTACGAAAAGACCCCCTGGTTCCGGAAGACTGGGCGACGCCCGCGCAATGCGAGGCCCACGAACTTACCCGGGAGGTCGCGGCCCGGCCTCGGCCCGGCCTCGGCCCGGCCTCGGCTACACTGGGTCGCTGGCCGACCTGCCAGAATATCCGAGCCGCTGTTCGTGCCGTTCCCCGGTACGCTGGAGGCTGCGGAATTGAAGGGCGTGAAGCTTGAAGATGAGGTCTGGATCTCCGATAACGGACCGGTGATACTGTCGCTGTATCCATTTGACGACAAGCTCCTCCGGTGAGACTAATGAGCCCGAAAGCGAGCACTCACAAGAGGTATCCGGCCGGCGGCAAAGGAGGTGAGGGAATGGAAAAGCAATACACGGTAAGAGTAGCTAGCCGCTGGGGCTAGCGCAGGGAGATCCGGCACAGCAGTATCACCGTCTCCCCGGTAGAGAGACGGCCGTCAAGGGGGCAAGATTGACCATAGAACGCGCGAACGGCAGGGTGGGCGCCGACCGCCCGTATCACTCCGCCACAGACGACTTCACCAGAGAGGAGACCTACCGCCAGACCAGGCTACCGGTGGACCTCGCCTCGACCCTCACCCCCGACGCCTACACCCGCGAGGACTTCTTCGGGCTGGAGCAAGAGCGGGTGTTCGCAAAAAGCTGGATCGCGGTCGGCCTCACCTCTCAGCTAAAGAGACCCGGCGACGCCGTGGTCGCCGAGGTTGCCGGACGGTCCGTGATCGTCACCGTAGATAAGCAGGGTGATCTCCAGGCCTTCCAGAACGTCTGCCGCCACCGGGCCGCGAAGCTCCTGGACGACGACTGCCGGAGCATAAAGTCGCGCATCCGTTGCCCCTACCACAGTTGGACCTACGACCTAGAGGGCAACCTCCTGGGCACGCCACTCTTCGAGGGCTCGGATATACCCGAGGACCAGCAGGGCATCTTCGACATGTCCGATGTAAAGGGCTTCGACAAGCGGGACTACGGCCTGATGCCGGTGAACGTGGATAGCTGGGGCTTTCTCGTTTTCATCAACCTGGACGGGGATGCGGTCCCGCTCTCTGAACAGCTCGGGGACCTGCCGGAGCGCTTCGCGGGCTACCGGCTGGAGGAGTGGCAACTCGCCCGCGAGAAACCTTACACGGTCCGTGCCAACTACAAGCTCGTCGGCGAGAACTTTATGGAGTATTACCATCTGCCATGGGTACACCCCGAGCTCGTGCAGGTCAGCCGCATGGAGGACCACTACCGCTGGCAGGGACCGGGGATGTACACGGGCATGTGCACCACTCCCGTTTCCCAGAACACCGACGCCGGCGGTTGGGACGGACTGCCGCCGCTCTCGGCGCTCGGCGAGCAGGACTCCCGGAGCGGGCGCTTCGTGTGGATGTTCCCGAATACCGCCATCGTCGTGCTGCCGAACCATATCTTCGTGCTGATGGCGAAGCCTGTCGCCGCGGGTCACACCGAAGAGCACACCATGATCCTCGCCCACCCGGAGTCTTCGGGGAACGAGGGCGCGGACAAAGCGCTAGACGGGCTGGCGAGCTTTTGGGACCTCGTCAACCGCCAGGACATAGAGATCGTCGAGCGGGTCCAGCAGGGTCTCTCAAACCCGGCCTACCGCGGCGGCCGTATGTGCTACCGCTTCGAGGAGCCCTTGCACCGCTTCCAAAACATGGTCATCGACAGGATGGTCGGCGTGGACCGCGTGCCCGAGGGTGACACCGGGGATATGGTCCGGATGTTCGTCTCCGAAGAGGAGGCGGAGCAAGGATAACCGACCTTTACACTGACGAAAACGCCTCATGTCACAAAAAGTTTGCAAATCAGTAGATTTACCGGACGAGGCGAGAAAGGGTAGAATACCCTGGCATACACTGGGGCCGTAGCTCAGTTGGGAGAGCGCCGCCTTTGCACGGCGGAGGTCAGGGGTTCGAATCCCCTCGGCTCCACTTTAAAAAACCTTACCTGCAGGTAAAAGGAGCGGTAGACCTAATTCGATACCAATCTGATACCAATGTGGAAATTCGCACTTTCAGCGCAGCCCTGGAATGATACGGTGAGAGTTCTGTTTGCCGAAACAGTCAGGATGTGCAAGATCCATCATTTTGACCGGGGTTACCGTCTCTCCTGCACCTTAAGTCCCTGATCGGCTTCGTAAACAGCCCGGAGGCCAACCCGCGACTCTGCCAGCAGTTCGTCTGCTCCAACCCTTCGCATATCTCATCTCCGGCCCAACGGGTCACTGTCGAGCGTATCCGCATGACGGGTAGCTATACGCACCTCTGGTGGATGTCTAAGATGGATTACCCCAAAGCTGATAACCGCAAAGTGCTCCGTCCGCACAGCGACAGCATGAAGTTACTCATCAAACGTCGCAAGTACAACTCGGGCAAACGACCCTCCGAGCACGGCATCATCGAGAACGGCTTTGTGACCGATCACAGCGGGAGCATAGCCCTGAACCTCTTGGAACCGGAGCGCATGGACGAGGAAACAGTGCGATCCAACAATCTTCAAGCCGCATGGTAGCTATACCGCTAGGTCGCTCTTGGAAAGAAAGTCTGGTGTCTCTGCTCTCTGGAGCAGAGTCGGACGTACTCATTTCATCGCCGTATGTTACGCAGCGTGGCACGGAATACCCTCTTCGGTGTTACTCGATGGCAGAGGAGGGTATCCGAATAATCACCGAGGCTGATAGGTCGATCACCCGTCCTTTCTTGTCTCCGAGTATCGAGACCTTGGGAAAAGGATCTCTGCGAGCGGCTACGGAACTACAGATCGCATAGCCGATTCGTGGATACTGGAGGAGCGCTGTCGGACGCCATTACTGAATGAGATGTCATCAGGTGCTGCGCTGATGGCTGGCCGGTGTGACCCTACACCAAAGGAGTCTACCTGGAGTCGGTTTGCTCGAATCCTGTCTGCTACTCCTTCGCAACGGTGTGATCAGAGAACCACCGTGAGATCCCCTCCACCTCTATCTCACCCTCCGCTATCCGGAGAGCTAACCCCACCAACTCCTCGTTTGTAGCTTTAAGATCATAGCCCGCGAGGTCCAGGAGCCTTGCTCCTGCAAATACTCCGGTACGTTTGTTGCCGTCCACAAACGGGTGACGCTTAATAATGCTCTCGACCAGAGCCGCGGCCTTATCCCATACCCCCTCAAAGTGCGCTTGGCCAAACGAGACACCCCACGGCCTCTGTACCGCCGCCTCTAGCGCACCGCCGTCCCTGAGACCCTCAGCACCCCTGTGGGTTCCGAGGGCCACAGAGTGCAAAAATAGCACCTCCTCGACTGTAGGCTGGACCTCCGCCGCACTACCTGTCGGAAAGCTCGCGGAATGCCGCCTCGTAGCGGTCCATGAACCTCTCGGCAAAAGCTACTAGGTCATCCGAAGGTGTCGGCGCCACAGGCTCGAGGATCACCCGCCCGGCCTCATTCCTTATCTGGACCTCAGAGCCTTCCGAAAGTCTCGCGCCCGCCAGGGCCTCTGGTGGTAGGCTAACCATCAGTGAGCCACCGATCCTCTTCAGTCGACGTTTCTCAGACATGCTCGCCTCCGCACTAGATAAAGTTAAATATAGTTAAACCAAGTTTAACGCGTTGAGTCGGACACTGCTAGCGTAGCGCAGGAGATCTGAAATGAGCGGTTCACACACGTCTCGGTTCGGAGAAAGCTGCATACCTATTGAGAATGACCGACAGCCTCCAGCACTTGCTCGGTCGAGTAAATGTCGCAGGCGATCTCGGTAGGATGTGCCTCGAAGTAAAGGTGGCACAGGCTGACCCTTTGGAGACGTGAATCTGACACCAATTTGACACCAACCCAGACGATATTCAGGGATACTTGGCGAACAATAAGCTGTCTATAATCAATAGAATCGGCCTGTTTACGGTACATTCCGGACGTGGACGAACTGCCACGAAATCAAGAGATCGCCTTTGCACGGCGGAGGTCAGGGGTTCGAATCCCCTCGGCTCCACTCTACCAACAGTGTAGCGGAGGGAAGAAAAGAGCAACCCCGTACGACCCACCCACACAGTCTTGCAGAAGCTCCTAAAAAGACTTTAATGCACGGCCCGCCAGCGGCGTTCGGCGCAGAATTCTCCGGGCCAGTGGCTCGTGCAATAGCTCTTGGGCGACGAGCATCCCCGAGCCGCCGCCGAGGCCGGGTCCGGGGTGGGTGCTCGCCCCGATATGGTAGAGGTTTTGGACCGGGGTCTGATGAGCCGGACGGCCCGGAAGCGGCCTCCAGAGGAAATTCTGATCTAGCGTAAGAGCCCCGGCGTAGGGGTCGCCGCCGACCAGGTTGATGTTCGCCCTTTCGAGGTCCGCCGGGGAGAGTACCGCGCGTTCCAGGACCGCGGAGTCGAGGTTCGGGATGTGGCGGGAGAGCCGCTCCTGTATGCGGTCCGCGTAGCGTTCGCGCAGAGACTCCGTCCACTCGCCGTTCCCGACGTCGAGCTCGCCGGCAGCGTCTCCTCGGGGTCTGGAAGGCAGTTCTTGAAGCTGGATCCACAGCATCCCGCGACCTTCGGGGGCTCGTGACGAGTCTGCGGTCAGTGGCTGGCCGCAGACTATGGTCGCCTCGGCTGGCAGGAGACCGCGGTCCGCCTCGTTGACCGCCCGGGAGACGCCGTCGAGGCCGGGGGTGACGTGAACCATGGAAGCCCGCCCGAGCCGCTCGTCACCCTCCCACCGCGGTGGCTCGGAGAGGGCGAGATGTATCTGCATCCCCGCCCGCCCGTACCGGAAACGCCGGCTCTCCCGGAGGATTCCCGAAGGCACGTGCTCCTCTTCGAGCAGGCGGAGGTAGAGCTGGGTCGGGGTGACGTTGCAAACCACCGCCCGGCTCGCCATGACCGTCTCGCCATCCGCTAGCTGAACCCCCACGGCCCGCCCACCGGAGACCAGCACCTTGCTGACGTCGGCTCCGGTCTCGCAACTACCACCGGGCTCCCGGATAATGGCCGTCAGGGCGTCTACCAGGCGCGCGCCGCCACCCTTTGGTATCGGCATACCGCCCGTCTGGAGCGCGACCGCTATTACCTGGTTCATAAAACCAGAGACCGCCGCGTCGGGACCGAGCCCGGTGTGCAGCACCCAGGGTGCGAGGAGCCCCCTGACTTCCGGCGACCTGAAAGTGTCCGACAACCAGTCCCGGGCGGTCGAGGCCGCGCCGCCGACAAAGTCCAGCAGGCCACGGGCGCCCATCCTCCGGTACGCCCGGAGCGCGAGCTTCAGACCCGCCGGGGACCACAACTCCGTGCCTAACACCCCGAAGGCCAGATCCGCGTTCGGCATAAACTCCTCTAGCGTCCGCTCCCACGCCGCCCCGTCGCCGGAGGCGTGGCGGTCCAGCTCGGCGACGTTGTCCTCCTGGGAGGTGGACAGGAAGGCGCTTTCGCCGTCCGGGTAGGCGGAGGCGGTGGGCAGGTCGGTGTTCAGGTATTCGAGGCCCCGGGCGTGGAGGTCGTCGGCGAGTTCCGCGTAGGCCGCGCCACCGACGAACAGTGGGTGCCAGCCGCTGAACACGTCGTGGTGAAAGCCGGGAGCGGTGATCTCCTCCGTTTTTATAGCCCCGCCGAGCCAGTCGTTGCGCTCCAACACACAGACCCGCCAGCCCGACCTCGCCAGCGTCGCCCCGGCGGTGAGGGCGTTTATCCCGCTTCCTACAAGGACCGCGTCGTATTCGGCCAACGCTGAACCTCCAGATCTATTTCTTCGGCTTTTCTTGGAGTCAACCAGGCCCGGTAGCCGCCGTCCACGGTCGGGGACGCCCGGATCTCAACTCCCGGCGGGCAGGTCGGCTCCGACGAGTTCCGCCGTCTCTCTCAAGTTTTCTAAGGTGCTGCCGTCGAGGTGTACCCCCTGCTCCGCGGAGGCCGCGAACCTCTCCGCTCCCGACTGTCCCGGCAGGAACAGGCGTTCCGTACCTGGAGATCGGGAAGACTCCGTTATCTGGGAGGTCAGCTCGCGCAGGCGGTCGGTAAAGCCCTGCGGGTCACCGAAAGACTCCACGTGGAGGGCGAGGAAGAAGTGGGAACAGTCGTTCGGGACCGAGGTATCGGCGTACATACCTTTCACCCCGGCCCCGAATTCCCCGCCGGAGAGCACGCCGGTCAGGACATCTACGACGAGGGCGAGGCCGTAACCTTTAGGACCGCCTATAGGCAGCAGCATACCCGCGATCGCCGCCTCGGGGTCGGTGGTCGGCTGCCCGTCGGGGTCCGTCGCCCAGGTGTCAGGGATCTCCCGGCCCTCGCTGGCTGCCAGCCGGATCTTGCCGAGCGCGGCCTCCGAGAGCGCCATGTCCAGGACTATCGGCTCCTCGTCACCGTTCGGGATACCGAAGGCGAGCGGGTTGTTGCCGACGACGGGGCTCGCCCCGCCCGGCGCGGGCATGAGCGGCCGGGTATTCGCGGCGGCCACCCCGACACAACCGGCCCGGGCCGCCGCCTGGACGTAGCGGAACGCGCCCCCGAAGTGGAACGCCCGCCGGACGGTCACAGCACCCACCCCGTGCGACCGCGCCTTGCTAACGGCGAGTTCCATCGCCCCGTCGCCGCTCAGTTGGCCCAACATGTGATTGGCGTCGAGGACGGCGATGGCCCCAGCATCGAGCACGACCTCAGCCTCTTCCCGGGTTGAGACCGAGCCCTGCCGGATGCGGTCTATGTACATCGGGACCAGCATCACGCCGTGCGACGGGATACCCCGGCTATCAGCATCCACCAGGGCCTCCGCCACCGTCGAGGCGCTCCGGGAAGGCACTCCGGCCGCCGCGAAGATCCCGGTTACCGTATCCTTCAGCCACCCGACGGAGACGTTACCCGACTGGTTGGCGCTCGTAGATGCCTGGCTCACGACTGGCTTCCTGACAGCATTCTGACCTCCTCGTTGGCGACGTATTCTTGTGTAGAGGAATTTCCTAGGTACTCTTCGTAGAGGCTCCCGGCCGGGCGTCCTCCCGGCGGCTCCACGCCGGCCACGTGTCCGTCGGGCCTTATGAGGTAGGTGGTGCCGGGCTCGGCCCCGAACCTCCCGGTAAGGTTGCTCCCGACGTCCCAGAAGGTGCGGTCGCGCAGGCCCGTGTCGTGCGGGGCATCGACGTAGCTTATGAGGTAGTGGCGGAAGAACGGCGACTGCTCTTGTAGAGGTGTGATCCACGGCCGGTTCCGGGCGTCGTCGAAGGTGACCGCGACAAAGGAGACTCCCACCAACCCGTGCAACGTACAACGGCGGCCGTCCGGCCCGAAGAGGGGACCGTCCGGAACCCGGTCGCCCACGCCGACCGGCGGGCTGGAGTTCGGGAGAACGCTTTCGAGCGCCTTTTTCGCCAGTCTCCGGCGTGGGGGAGCCTCCGTATTGTAGGTAGCCCCGAGCAGGGAGCGGGTGTAGGCGATGCTCCAGCGGTGGGCCCTAAAGCGCTGTATCAGGAGCAGCGTGGCGTCCCGGAGCGCCCGCTTGAGCGGGTTCCGCATCCGCATCATGGAGCGGTTGCGGTCCGCGAGGCCGCTGGCTATAAAGTCGGCGATCGGGCGTCGCTCCCTCTCGTAGGTATCCAGAAGTTCGGGGGTTGCGAGTCCCCGGACGACCCAGGCTATCTTCCACGCGAGGTTGTTGGCGTCCATGATCCCGGTGCTCGCGCCGAGGCCGCCTATCGGTGTGATCAGGTGCGCCGCGTCGCCGAGCAGGAAGGTGCGCCCGACGTTCCACCGCTGCGCCACCCGGTGGTGAACCTTGTAGCTTATGGCGGACAGGATCTTGACCGGCCGGTCGCCGACGGCCAACCGGACCTTACGCTCCACCTCGGGGTCGTCAGGCTCCGGCTCCCCGGAGTCCGGCGGTACCGGCCACAATACCCGCCACATGTCCGGCTGGCGGACCAGAATTAGCCACTCCTCCGGATCGAAGATGTACGATAGGTGAGCCGGCCGGCGCTCGCCGTCCGAATCCAGGTCGGTTTCCATATCTATGAGCGCGAACTTCTCGGGGTAGGTCTTGCCCTCGTGCTTTATCCCGAGTAGACGCCGGATCTCGCTGCGTCCGCCGTCGCAGGCTAACACGTAAGAAGCTTCTAAAGTGTCGGTCCCGCCGGGGGTCTCTACGGTGAGCCTGCAACCCTCGTCGTCCTGCTCCAAATCCACCACGCGGTGCTCGAAGCGGACCTCGCCGACCTCGCTGTGCCGCAGGTGGTCGAAGAGTATGCGCTCGTAGTCGCTCTGGGGGAGGTTTATGGTGAACGGGTAGGAAGTCTCCCGTCCCAGCTCGTGGAACGGCATTCGCATGAGTACCCGGTTCTTGCGGCGCTCGACGAGGTCTACGACGTCGAGGCGCAGGCCCTGTTTGAGCAGGTCGTCGATCGCGCCGATCTGGGAAAATATCTCCAGGGACCGCGGCGTCAGCGTGCCGGCCTTGGCCGCCGTGGATAGGTCGTCGTCCTCCTCCAGTACGATGAATGGGACCCGGAGCCGGTGCAGGTAGAGGGCGGCCACCAGCCCGACCGGCCCCGCTCCGACTATGACGACCGGCGGGGCGTTTGCGCTCCCGTTCTTATGCTGCATGCAGAGTTCTCCTCACTACGTTAACCGCTCTCCTGCGGGGCCTTATGCTTTGATCTTGAAAGGACTATCTCCCGGTCGAGGACGGAGCCGGTCAGGGTGTCCGAAGCGTCGGAGACGAGGAACATGAGTAGGTCCACCACGTCCTCGACCGTCCCCACCCCCTTCTGTTGGCGGAAATACTCCTGCTCCTCCTCGGTGTTCGGGCCGGTAAACAGTGGGCTGTTGGTCACTCCGGGGGCTAGCACGTTCGCCCGCACGCCATACGGGACCAACTCCTGGGCCAGAGATTTGGTAAAGGCGACGAGCGCCGCCTTGGTCGAGGCGTAGGCCGACGCCTGCGGATGACCGGCCTTTGCCAGCCCCGAAGTAAACGTAACGATAGACCCCTTGCGCTGTTCCATCATCGCCGGAGCAACGGCCTTCGAGCAGTAGAACACCCCGTTCAGGTTGACGTCCATCACACTCAGCCACTCCTCGGGCGGCATTTCGGAGATCAGGGTGCGGGGCTGAATCGCCGCCGACTGCACGAGGGCATCTACCCGGCCGTGGCGCTCTAAAATATCTCCGAAAAAGGTCTCGACGGCTTTACGGTCGCCGACGTTGAGTTCCGCGGCTTCTACGGAGCCTGGTCCGCTAGCTTCTTCGGCAATCCGGCGGGCGCTCTCTCCGTCCACGTCAACCGCTACCACCGTCGCCCCGGCTTGCGCGCAGGCCCGGCAAAACCCGGCCCCGATACCGCTGCCCCCGCCGGTTACCACCACCACCTCGCCGGTCAGGTCGAACGTGACATTCATCGCACCTCCTTGTTACCTCTAAATTGCACTATGCCGGTGTTCCCGAGTAACTTTTCTCCTTTTCGAAACCCTGTAGCACCTGCTCGACCTGGCGGTGGACGACGTAGGGGAGAGAGCGCTGGCCGAGGCTGGCGAGCACCCCACCGAGACGGACTTCCGCCTCCCAGGTAATCCGGGTTCCGGAGCCTTCATCCTGCAACTCCAGGGTTGCCGAGAGGTCCACGACGTGCTGAGAACCGTAGCCGTGGCCGGAAACCGCGAGATGCTCGCCCGGACGCTCATCCACGAGTACGAAGGTGAAGTCGAACGGGCTCTTGCCGAGCGCCGTCTGTGGAGAGAGGCGCGCCTGCCAAGTCTCCTTTCCGCTGGCAGTGATCTCCCCGTCCGGCAATAGCTCCGTAACCCTCCGCGGGTCGGTCAGCGTCTCCCACACGGCCTCCTTCGGGACGGAGACGCTGGTGATACCTTCTATCTTCATCGCGGACCTCCGTTCCGGCTCGTAACCCGCACCCCGGTCCCCGCCGAGTCCGGCTCGTGGATCAGACGCCAGACCCGCTCGTCGGGGTTGTGAGAGTCGGCCACGATACCCCCGCTGCGGCCGTAGACCGCATCCTGGATAGCGCTACACACGGTGTGAAGCGGAGCGCCGCCACCCTCGCCCATGCCCTTAGCGCCGGTGGGAGAGAACGGCGATGGAGACTCGATCTCACCGGTTTTTATGTGCGGTACGTCGAGCGCGGTTGCCGCCTTGTAGTCGTAGAAGTTCATGTTCAGGAGCTGGCCGTCCCGGTCGTACTCCAGCGTCTCCGACAGCGCCGCCCCGATGCCGTGGACCGTCGCGCCGTGTACCTGGCCCTCTATTACCGCCGGGTTGATACGGGTCCCGCAGTCGTCCACGGCGGCGTAGTCGAGCACCCGCGTCTCGCCGGTCTCCGCATCCACCTCGACAACGCAGGCGTGGATCTGGGTGGCGTAAGTCAGGGTGAGGTTCCCGGTCTTGGTCTCTATGTCCGGTATTTCCACCGGCAGACGGTAGATGTGGCTGCAGTTTAGCGAGACGTCCTCGAAACCGGGCGGTATCTCTGCCGGGCTGAAATGGACCATGCCCGCCAGCCCCGCAAACGGTATCGCCCGGTCCTCGTCGTCCTCGACTTTTGCGAAACCACCTTCGAGGACTATCTCTTCCTCGTCGGCGCCGAGTACCGCGGCGGCGAGACGCGAGATCTCCGCGGCCAGCTTCTCCGCCGCGCCCTGTGCGGCCCCGAGGCCCGTAACGGCGAACTGGCTTGCGATGGTCCCCGAAAAGCCGGAGTACACCCCACGCCGCGTGTCCTGCCCGACGAGCGCCGTCACCTCGTCCGGCGTCACCCCGAGAATACCGGCGGCGACCTGGGCCGCGGTCGTCTCGTGGGACTGGCCCTGCGGTACGGTGCCGAGCGTCAGCACGATGCCGCCATCGAGGTCGAGCTTTATGTTTGCGGCCTCGTTGTTGCCCGAGAAGGGGAGTTCCGGGTTGACGATCCTGGCCTGGCCGAAGTTGTTCGCCCCGGAGTCGAGTGTGGAGCCTATGCCGATGCCTATGAGCTTGCCGGCGTCCTGCGATTCCTTGAGGCGCTTCCAGGCCGGGTAGTCTATGAGGTCCAGGGCTACATCCAGGCACCGGACGTAGTCCCCGGAGTCGTAGACGCACTTGTTCGGGGTCTCGTAGGGGAAGTCCTCCGCCTGGACGTAGTTCTTCTTGCGGATCTCGACCGGGTCGAAACCGAGCTTGTGGGCCACGATGTCCACGATGCGCTCTATCAGCCACAGGTGCTGGAGGCGGGAGTATCCGCGGTTCGGGGATACGGGGCCGCGGTTGCTGACGACCTGGGAGAAGTCCACCCGGACGTCGCTGAACTTGTAGCAGCCGGGGACGACCTGGGCCCAGATCACGCTAGCCAGAGGTTCGTAGCGCAGATACGCTCCCGCGTCGTCTATGGCCCGCACGTCAAAGCCCAGGATGGTCCCGTCGTCCATGACCGGCACTTTTATGTCGAGGAACGTGCGCTCGTTGCCGTGCCCGCTGGCCGCAACCTGCTCGCTGCGCCACTCGGTCCACTTTACCGGACGCCGGGCTTTCTTGGCGAGCAGCGCCAGGAGTGTCAGGTAGGTGTAGGAGTTGATCTTGTTCCCAAAAGCGCCGCCGATGTCTTTTGAGACGAGCTGTACCTGGTTGAACGGGACCCCGAGCGCCGACGCTATGTAGAACACGGCGATGCCGGGTAGCTGGTTGTTGCAGTGCATCGTAAACACGCCGGTCCCCGGGTCGTGCTCCACGACCGCGCCGTTGGTCTCTATCGGGGTGCTCGCGAAGCGGTGGAAGTGCAGCCGGTCTATCTCCACGACGTGATCCGCTTCTCTAAGAGCGCCCTCTATGTCGCCGTAGTCGTAGACCCCGTGCCAGGCCAGGTTCGACCCGACCTCCTCGTGCACCATCGTCGCCCCAGGCTCCAGCGCCTCCTCATTGTCCACGACGGCCTCTAACGGCTCGTACTCGACCTCGACGAGGTCCGCGCCGTCGCGGGCTCCCTCGCGGGTCTTTGCGACTACGGCGACCACGGGCTCCCCGACAAAGCGGGCCTTGCCGACCGCCAGCGGATAGTCGTTTACGTTCCCGCCAGGCTCCGGGGCGATCTGGAAGAAAGGCGCGAGCTTCTCGGCGACCTCCTCGCCGGTCATGGTGCACACCACGCCGGCCAGCTCTTCGGCCTTACTGACGTCTACACGGACTATCCTCGCATGCCCGTAGGGCGAGCGGACGAAGTGCACGTACCCCATATGCTGGTACTGGATGTTGTCCACGAAAGCGCCCTGACCCCGCAGGAGCCGCTCGTCCTCCTTGCGTGGCACGCTCTTCCCCGACCACGCGTTTTGCCGGGTATCTGGTCGAACTACAGTGTCCGTCATGCTTACATCACCCCTTGAGTCTTTGAGATCTCCCCCGCAGGCGGTCCGGGGTTTCCCTTTCCCCGGACCGCTTCTCTGCTACGCCCTACATGTCCCGGCTCGCGGCCTGAACCGCCGTGACGATGTTCTCGTAACCGGTGCACCGGCAGAGGTTGCCCTTTATGCCGCGCCGGATCTCCTCCTCCGTCGGGCTCGGGTTTCTCTCCAGGAGGAACTTGGCCGATAAGAGCATCCCCGGCGTGCAGTAGCCGCACTGGAGGCCGTGATGCTCGGAGAAAGCCCGCTGGATCGGGTGTAGCTCCTCATCGGGGGCCGCGAGCCCTTCGACGGTCGAGATCTCTGCCCCGTTCGCCTGCACCGCGAGCATCATGCAACTCTTTACCAGCTTCCCGTCCAGAAGCACGGTGCACGCCCCGCAGTTCCCCGTATCGCAGCCGACATTCGCGCTCTTTATGTTGAGGTCGTCCCGGATAAAGTGGACGAGCAGCCTGCGGGCCGCCACCGTTTCGGCATACGGCTCCCCGTTTACGGAAAGCTCCACCGGAAAGCTGTACTCTACCTCGACTCTTTTGGACTGCACGTTAACCCCCCGCTCTCTGTATCGCTTCCAGTACCGCGCGCCGGGCCATGACGCTAGCCATCCGGCGGCGGTATCCGGCCGAGGCGTGCGTGTCGGGTAGAGGGTTGATCTCTTCCCCTATCGTCTCCGCCGCCTCTTCTATCGCTTCCGGGCTCGGGCTCCGGCCCCGCAGGTACTCTTCCATGGCCCCGGCCCTCACCGGCACGTCCGAGACGCACCCGAGCACCACCCGGCAGTCCTCTACCGCGTCACCGTCGAGGGTTACGCGCGCTGCCGCGTGCACCAGACCCCAGCCGTGGGCGCTGGCCCGCAGCGACTTGTAGCCGTGGCCGGTTCCCGGTTCCAATAAGGGAAGCCGGATCTCGGTCAGGACCTCACCGGGAGAGAGGTTCGGGCTGTAAGCCCCGCCGAAGAAGTCCTCCGCCTCAGCCTCCCTCTCGCCGTCGCTGCCAGATACGACCAGCATCGCCCCGAGCGCGACCACGAGCGGCGGCAGGTTCGAGGTCGGGTCCGAGTAGCAGAGGTTCCCGCCGATGGTGCCCCGGTTCCTTACCTGCTGGTCCACCAGCGACCCGGTTATCTCCGCGACGACCCGGTGCGTGGAGCGCAGGGTCTCGGAACGCTCCAGCTCATCGTAGGTGGTCATCGCCCCTATCCGGAGTTCCCCGGCCTCTTCCCGGATATAGCTGAGATTCGGAATCCCACCGATGTCCACCAGTACCTCCGGCGAGGCGATCCGGTGTTTCATAACATTAAGCAGGCTCTGGCCTCCGGCAAGTACTCGGGCGTTCTCGTTGTCCGCGAGGATGCTCATCGCGTCTTCCAAGCTCTCCGGCCGGACATACCCGACCTCTTTAAGTAACATGAGTGCTCCCCCGTAGATTTACTGAACGTTCGCTTATCTTGTTGGTAAGTTCGCCGATACCGGAGACGGTCACGGTGACCTCGCCACCGGGCTGTAGAAACTCCGGCGGCTGTCGCCACTGCCCGACGCCCTCCGGCGTACCGGTCAGGAGGATGTCGCCTGGCAGCAGGGTCATGCCGCGGGAAAGCTCCGCGATAAGTTCCGCTACCGGGAAGTGCATGTTCTTTGTATTAGAACTTTGCTTCTCTATACCGTTGATGTGGCACTGAATACCTAAACTTTGCGGGTCTGCTACCTCGTCGGAAGTCAAGATCCAGGGTCCCATCGGACAGCTACCGTCCAGCGACTTGCCCTTGAACCACTGGCCGCCGTGCCGCTTCTGGACGTCGCGGGCCGAGATGTCGTTTGCCGCCGTGTAACCGAATACGTACCGCAGCGCCTCTTCGGCGGGGATATTCACACCCTGCCGGCCCACCACGACGGCAAGCTCGGCCTCGTAGTCGATCTTGTCCGAAAAGGCGGCGTCGAAGGGAATGTCACTGCCGGGACCGGTTACCGCGGTCGTTGCTTTGGTAAAGAAGGTCGGGTACTCGGGTAAATCCTGCTCCTGACCATCGCGACGGCCACGTCCCTCCTCGAAGTGCGGCAGATAATTCCACCCGACGCAGAATATATTCCGCCGCGGAGCGGGTATCGGGGCTTCTAACTCTACCTCGCCGATCTGCGCCACCGGTGAGGCTTTCTCGACTAGAGAACGGAACTTATCGAGGTCGCCCTCTTCTATAAGGGCTAGCATGGAGTCGTAACGGTCGCCAAGGTCCACTACTGCCTCGCTCACCAGTGCCCCGACTCGCTGCCGGCTATCAATGGAATAGGTAATAAGCTTCAAGTAGATACCTCCGAAAAGTGATCCAGCGCCCGGACGTGGTTACTCCCGCATATCTTCTCCCGGGCGTCTTCCGGAAGACCTTCCAGAGCCGTCACGGGCTGATCTTCCCGCATGGGGAAGGGGTAGTCACTACCGAGCAGCACCCGCTCTGCGCCCACCTCTTCTACGAGCAACTTTAGCGCTGCATCACTGTGCGTCACGGAGTCGAACCAGAGTCTCCGGAGCGCCTCGCGCGGCTCTACCGACAGCGTAGAGATGCCCGGTCGCTCGGTGTCGTAGCCCCGCTGCCAGCGGCCAATGAGGTACGGGGTGGCGCCGCCGGCGTGCGCCAGACAGAACCGGATGTTCTCGTACTGGGAGAGCATGCCGGAGAATATTAGACAGGCGGCGGCGAGCGACGTCTCGTAGGGATTGCCGAGCAGGTTGCCGAGGTAGTAGCGCTCCAGCCTCGGGTCCGGGGCCTCCACGGGATGTACGAACACAAAGCGCCCGGCGGCGTCCAGGCTCTGAAAGACCGGTTCGAGGGATGGGTCGTCGAGCGTCAGTCCTCCCACGCTGGACCCGATGGTGTACCCGGAGTGGGCCTCTGAAGGAGAGTTTTCCACCTCCCACGCCGCGAGGTCCGGGGCCTGGAGCGGTAGGTGGCCCAGGCTCCGTAGACGGTCGGGGACTTGGCGGACTATGCCCTGTAGTCCCTCGTTGACGAGTCTGGTCCACTCTGCCGCTTCTGTGGGTTCGAGGTCGTACCGGTAGAGCGGTGGCGGAACGGAGATCACCGCCCCCGAGATGGTGCGGCCGTCCATCCATTCGAGCAGTGCATCGAGGTCCGTAAGCTTTTGCAGGGGAATCGCCGTGCCGGGGAGGACGAGCTTTCCGTTTTCGACCCGCATACCGAACCGCCCGGCTTCGGCGGCTTCCACGACGTTCGGGGGAATGAGGTGGGCGTGCATGTCCCAGACGGCACTCTTCATACCTACTCCACGACCGCCACGGCTTCTATCTCTATGAGCAGGTCCGGGTCCGCGAGCATCGAGACCTCAACCATCGAGGAGGCCGGGTAAGGCTCCTCAAAGTAGGACCGGCGGATGTCGTGGATCTCGTCGAACAGATCCATGTCCCGGATAAAGACGGTGAGCTTTACGATGTCTCCCATAGTAGCCCCGGCTTCTTCGAGTATGATCTGCATGTTCGTCAGGATAGTCTCCGTCTGAACCCTGATGTCTCCCTTGCCGACGATGTCCCCTTCTTTGTTCCGGGAGGTCAGGCCGGAGACGTAGACCGTGCGTCCCGCGGGCGCCTCGATGGCGGTCGAGAATATCCCCCCGCGCGGCGGGGCGTAGAGCTTCTCGCTCTTGAGCTCTCTCTTGGGCAACTGCTACCCCTTCTCTTTACCGGGTTACCGGGCGTCCTGCTCGTCGGTGTAGAAGTCCGGCGTCTCCGGGTAGTGCGGGCCGTCGTAGATCTCCAGCACCACAGTTTCCTCGTGGGCCGTGGTCGGGCCGTGAACGTTACCCTCCGGGTTACAGTAGAACGTGCCGGGCTTCAGGGTCACGCCGGTGCTGGTGTACTCGTAGTGCCCTGAAAGGCAGTACATGAACTGGTTTGAAGCGTGCTTGTGGGGTTGCGGAAGGCCAGCGCCCTTGTCGAAGCGGATCAGGGCTATAGAGGCTCCCGTTTCCTCGTCCCGCCAGAGCATCTTCTCGGAGACGCCCTCCAGCGACTTCTCCCGCCACTCCATCTCCTCGCTCTGGATCAACAGTTCCTGCATGTCCGGTCTGGTCTCGCCCATTTTCTACTGCTCCTCTCTGGCTGGTTGCTTGATCTCTATAAGCCGGTTGCGGTACCGGGTGGTGCCCACGTTGTGCAGCTCGTGGATCTGTCCGGAGTCCTGGTAGACGACGCCGCCGGGCTTCTCCTCCGTATCCCGGACCTCGCCTTCCACGTTCGTGATCCGGTTGTTTCCGGGTTCTATGGCGACGATCACGTAGGGCAGGTGGTGTTGGTGCATATCCTGCTTCTCACCGGGCTCCAGGAGCACTTCCCACACCCTCACCAGGTCGTTCTCGAAGACGATCGAGTTTCCGACAGGACCGTACTCTTCAGCGTCCGCCATCCTCATCACCCCTTTCCGGGTCGTTGATCTCCTCCCTGACCAGCTTTAACGTCCGGCCCAAATGCTCTTCCAGCGCCGCGCTCGCGGCCTCCGGGTCCTGGTTCTGGCAGTGCTCCAGGATCTGCTCGTGCTCGCGGTGCCGCTCCTTGACCGTACCCCGCAGCCTCGTAGACATCCGCCGGTAGCGGTCGGCCGCATCCCACAGCGGGGGGATGGCGCGCGTCAGCCAGCGGGAACCCGAGATGTCGTATAGACCGAGGTGAAACTCGGCGTGGGCTTCTCTTCCTCGCGCCTCGTCACCCCGGCTGTGAGCGTCCAGGTAATCTTCGAGGGTCCGTGAAAGCCGGGCGGAATCTTCCCCGGTAAAACGTTCTGCCGCCAGACGTACCGCCAAGGTCTCAAGCGATATTCTCACCCGGTACAGATCTTCCAGATCCGCAACGGATATCTTCGCCACCCGAGCCCCGCGGTGGGGGACCTGATCCACGAGTCCCTCGGCCTGCAACCGCCCGATAGCCTCCCTCACCGGCATGACGCTTATCGACATCCTCCGCGCCAGCTCCGTAAGAACCAGCTGCGCCCCCGGCCTTAGTTCTCCGCTCAGGATCATCTCGCGTAAATCTCGGCTCACCGTGTCTACGAGCGTCCTATCCCCCGACATCCGCTGTACAGCCAAGTACTTCCTTCCAAAATATATTTGATGTCGTATCGGCAATATACACCAATCAGCTTCCAAGATTTATCCGAGGAAGTCGGTTAGCCATACCTTGGAAGCAGCGTCACAAGCCTGGATACTCCCTGGCTACCTCAGTAGAGACGCGTTTAGTAAGAACTCTCGGCTTCAAGACCCACGACCGGAGGACCGTGTAAGAGGTAAGGGCTATCGCCAGGGTTAGCACAAACCCGAGGGCAAAGATGCCGGATTGTTGCAGCGCGAAGCTGACGGCGGCGGCGGCGAGCACCATGCTGTAGACCCGGCCCAGTTTATCGACTCCACGCCCATTTCCGCTGCCTCTTGCAGGTCTGCGGCAAACTGGCGGCCGACCAAGTAGTAGTCGGAGATTATGATGCTGCAGAGGCTGGTGGTCAGGATACCCAGCAGGCCGAGGTACGCTTCGAGTATGCCGAGCACCCCCGCGCCGACTATCAAGAGCCCTATAACGTTGCCGAGCACCACCATTGCGAAACGGCTGGGGTTGCGCCGGAAGACGGCGTCGAAGAGGTTGGAAAGCACCAGGAATCCGGAGTAGGTATTGAGTACCTGAGCCTTGGCTTGCGCGGCGTATATGAGCGAAAAGTCCGCTGTCATAAGCTCCGGTGTCCCGAACGTCATGGTACAGATCCGGCCGTTAGGCATTCTCGATACCTGTCTACTCATCACGCCGGTATAGGAGACGTAGAAACAACCTCCGCTCCAGACTCGCCGCTTTGCGGGTCGGAGAGAGACGGGGACCACTCTAGGTACATGACCGGTGCGGAGTTCGTCGTAGACGGTGGCGGTTCCTCCGGCGTGGTGACCGGCGGTTGACGCCGGTTCTTCCACCGGGTTTCTCGCAAACGGGAGATGAAATTTCCCTTCGTGTTGACTCGCGCCCGTAGGCCGCCCTTCGGGCCTATCCTGCAGGGGGTAGGACGGGAGTGTACCTGGTGGCCGCTATGTCCCTTCCTCAAAGCTCTGCTCTACCGCGGCTCGTAGCTCGGGCTGAGAGAACAGTTCCGCAGCGGTCATGGCGATCTCCAGCGCCCCGTCTATCACGGCCTTATCACCCGCTCTGGAGGCGGCGGCTTCGGTAGTCTCCACGGTGTGTAGCGCCACACCGGGCACGAGCTCGATGTACGGGTGAGAAGCCGGGACGACTTGGCTGACGTTGCCCATGTCCGTGGAGCCGGAGCCGCCGGCGTCGCCCGCCGCAACCTCCCGACCCAGCGCTCTCAGGTTAGCCTCCGAGAGTTCGACCAGCGGACCGTTTGTTCGCAGGCTCTCGTAGGCCGGGACGGGACGCACGATCTCCACCTCCGCTCCCGTTGCCAGGGCGGCTCCCCGGGCGCAGTTTTCGACCGCGGGCAAGAGGCGCTCTTTGAGGTACGCGTTATCGGGGGACCGGACGTACATCCGCAGGGCGGACCGTTCCGGGATAATGTTCGGCGCCTGTCCGCCGTCGGTAATGATAGCGTGTACCCGCGAGTCGGGACGTATCTGCTGGCGCAGCAGCCCGATGGCTACGAGCGTCAGGTTCGCGGCGTCCAGGGCGTTTACGCCCTCGTAGGGTGCTACGGCAGCGTGGGCCGGCCTGCCGGTAAAGGTCACATCCAAGGAGACCCGCGCCAGAAAGTCCTTGGCTCCCCGATTCTCTCCGGCCGGGTGGATCATCAGGGCGGCGTCTACACCTTCCAAACAGCCGGCCTCTATCATGTACGCTTTTCCCCCGCCGCCCTCCTCGCCCGGACTACCGAGCGCCACCAGCCGTCCCGGTGTCTCCGGATGGTCCCCCAGCCACCGCTTCACCGCGATGGCCGCGCCGAGTCCCGTAGAGGCTATGATATTGTGCCCGCAGCCGTGGCCGAGGCCCTCCAGGGCGTCATACTCGCAGAACACCGCTATCGTCGGGACTTCTTCGTCGTCCGGCTTGCTAGAAGGTCCCCCGGTCTTTGTCTCCAGGTTCGAGGCGGTAGCCGAGAAAGCCGTCGGCAGGCCGGCGACGCCCCGCTCGACCGTAAAGCCGTGCTCTTCTAATTTATCGGAGAGGAGTCCGCTGGCGAACTCTTCCTCAAAGCGGATCTCCGGTTTCTCGTGTATCCGGTGGCTGACGTCTAAAAGCTCTTCCTCGACCTCCTCGACGTAAGGTCGCAACTCCTCTAGATATCCTGCGGCGTCGCTTTCGCTAAAGGGTAGGCTCTTAGGGTGATCGTGTGGCATAGGTCTCTACCTCCTCGTAGTATCCGTATTTCCCGGAGCTACCCGTCGAGTCTTAAGTACTCGCCGGGTCCTATCGGCAGCCCGAGCAGGGTCCACACCAGGAACAGGATCACCCAACTGATGTAGAAGAGCACCGTGTAGGGGAGCATCAGAGAGAACAGGGTGCCGAAGCCCGCCCGGCGGTTGTAGTCTTGCATAAAAGCCAGAACCATCGGCACGTAGGGGTTGAGCGGGGTGATGATGTTGGTCGAGGAGTCGGCGATGCGGAAGGCTAGCTGGGTGTAGGCGGGGTTGATGTCCAGCAGTAAGAAAAGCGGCACGAAGATCGGGGCTTCGAGCGCCCACTGCGCCGAGCCGCTGGTAATAAGCAGGTTCAAAAACAGTGTGAGGACGCTGAATCCCAACAGCCCGAAAACGCCGGTGACGTTCAGGCTTTCCAGTAACTGGGCACCGTTCACGGCGACCCAGGCGCCGAGGTTGGTCCACTCGAAGTAGGCGATGAACTGGGCGGCGGCGAAGATCAAGACTATAAACCCGGCGAGGTCCTGTATAGCCTCTCCCATATAGCGTGGCACGTCGGCGGGCGCGGTGATCTTACCGACCGTCACACCGTAGGCGACGGCCACCGTCACGAAAAAGAGCAGGATGATCGGTACGATGCCCTCCAGCAGCGGAGATGGTACGAGCCCGCCGTCCTCGTTGCGCAGCGGGGAATTTGGCAGGGCGATGAGGCCGGCTATGAGAGCGAAGTAGGCGACGCCGGCTACAAGAGCATTTCTCAGGCCCCGGTTCTGCTCCGGGGTGATCTCCTCCAGCTCCCGGTCCTGCCCGTCGCCCTCGTACTCGCCGAGCCGGGGCTCGACTATGCGCTCGGTGACAAACCACCCGACACCTACGAGCATCAAGGTGGAGGCGATCATGAAGTACCAGTTGGCTACCGGGGTGACGTTCAGGTCGTTGTTTACGATGTTCGCCGCCTCCGTCGAGATACCCGACAGGAGCGCATCGGTACCGGCGATAAATACGTTGGCCGTAAACCCGGCGCCCACCGCCGCAAACCCAGCGGCCATCCCGGCCAAGGGGTGGCGGCCCAACGTGAGAAAGACCAGGGCCGCCAGCGGCGGGATGATGATAAACGCCGCGTCCGAAGCCAGGTTGCCGCAGATGCCGGCGAAGATGATTGCCAGGGTCACCATGCTCCGGGGCACGCCGAGTATGGTCTTTTTCATGGCAGTCTCAAGGAGCCCGACCTTCTGGGCGAGCCCTATGCCGAGCATTATCCCGAGCACCAGCCCGAGCGGTGGGAACTCGACGAAGTTGGTGAGCATGGAGGTCAGGAAAGCGGATACCATCTCCGGAGATGAGGCTCCTGATCGACGCCTGCTCGCCACTCGCCGGGTCCTCGAAGGTGACACCGAAAAGGCTTACAAACCAGGAAAAGAAAATGACCAGCAAGGCCAGGCACACAAACAGGATAAACGGATTTGGCAGCTTGTTGCCGAGCCACTCGACCCCGTCCAGAAACCTCCCGAGAGCACCCTTCCTCTGCTCTGTGGCTGATTCGGACATGTCCGCCTCCTGTCAACACAAACGGTCAGTACGAGCGTGGTAAGCTCTCCTATCACGGGACATTGTAATGTACGAGTCATGTACTCGCCGTGTACAACCGGCCAAATTTTCGTGGCTTGGACGAGGAGTTTTTAGTATTTGGGAGTGGTCCGGCCCTTCTTCGTACCTGCCCCCTTTGTGTCCGCAAAGCTACCGGCCTCCCGGCAAAACCACTACTCTCGAACTTCTCTCTGTATTGCCGGGACGACGTGGGTAATATCCACTGAGTCCGCATGTGTCTCCACAAACATGCAAGGACTATTATCGTGCGGACAGGGGGTCGAATCTCCTCGGCTCTGCTCCGTTGATTCGTGCTTACACAATTACATACGGTGCCGTGGATGGTTGCGCGGGGTATGCGGGACGGGTAGCGTTCGGGTAAGAGGGATGCCTGATATTCGGGCGTAATCGGCTACTGTTGGGAAGGGAAGGCGGAGGAGTGATCGAGAACCCGTACTACACGCCAGAGATGCACGGACCTTACGAGTCGTTCGAGCTTGGAGACTTTGAGCTTGAAGAAGGCTACACGCTGCGGGACACTAAGCTCGCGTACGCGACGTTCGGCGAGCTAAACGAGGCTAGAGATAACGCCGTCCTGGTAACGACCTGGTACTCGGGGACGCACCAGATCATGCGGGACGTGTATATCGGCCCGGAGCACGCCCTCAACCCCGAAAAGTACTTTATAGTAGTCGTGAACCAGATCGGCAACGGCCTCTCATCCTCGCCCCACAATACCGGGGAGCCGCACACGATGGCCCGGTTTCCGCACGTCAGGATAGGCGACGACGTCCGGGCGCAGGAGCGGCTCTTGAGGGAGCAATTCGGTATCGAGGAGCTGCAACTCGTCGTGGGCGGCTCGATGGGGGCGCAGCAGACCTACGAGTGGGCGGTCCGGTTTCCGGAAAAAGTAAAGCGGGCCGCCCCGATAGCCGGTACCGCGAAGAATACCCCGCACGACTTTATCTTTACCGAGGCGCTAGCCGAAGCCATTACCTCGGACCCCGGATTCCGGGATGGGTGGTACGGGAGTCCGGCGGACGTGCGGGCGGGGCTGGCGCGGCACGCCAGGATCTGGTCCGTCATGGGTTTTTCGACGGAGTTCTGGAAGAGGGAGCAGTGGCGGCCTCTGGGCTTTGCTTCGGCGGACGACTTCCAGATAGGCTTCGTGGACGCCTACTTCCAGCCGATGGACCCGAACGACCTCTTGTGTATGGCGTGGAAGTGGCAGCGGGGAGACGTGAGCCGCCACACCGGAGGCGACCTCTCCAAAGCACTCGGACGCGTCACGGCAAAGACTTTCGTAATGCCGATCAGCGAGGACATGTTCTTTCCCGTCCGGGACTGCAAAGAAGAGCAGGAACTGGTCCCGGACAGCGAACTCCGGGTGATCGACCTCGTGTCCGGGCACCTGGGGCTGTTTGGTTTCGAGGAAGGTTACATCGAACAGGTAGACCGGCACCTCGGCGAACTACTCGATACGCCCGTCTGAGCCGGTTAAGACCCCGCCGGCTCCGGGGAATACACGGTCGGCTCTAGCGGCAGCCGGGAGGGATCGAAGCGCGCCAGAAGGTCCGCCGGCGACAGTTCCTCCCCGGCTCCCGCCAGCCCGAGGGAGGCCGCCATCCAGCCGAGCACCGTCCCGGGAGTCTCGCCCGAGGCCCGGCGGTCGGAGAGCGTTACCGCACCGTGGCGCTTGGCGAGCCGACTACCGTCGGGGCCGAGGACGAGCGGGACGTGGGCGTAGTCGAAGCCGGATAAGCCGAGCAGCCGGGCGAGCACTAGCTGGCGGGGTGTCGAGTCTACGAGGTCCGCGCCCCGCACGACCTCTCCTATACCCTGGGCGGCGTCATCGACCACCACGGCTAGCTGGTAGCCGGGCGTACCGTCGTTGCGGCGCACGACGAAGTCGTCGACCTCGTACTCCCCGTGGCCGAGTAGCCGGTCCTCAAAGATCATCCGGGTACCTTCCGCCCGCACCCGTAGAGCTGGTGGGCGGCCGGACCTTTCCCGCTGCCGGCGTTCGGCGTGGGTTAACTCGCGGCAGGTGCCGGGATAGCGGTCGGCGGCCGCGATGCCGTGAGGGGCCGAAGCCGCGGCCCGGACCTCCGCCCGGGTGCAGTAGCAGGGGTAGATATGTCCGGCGGCGTCGAGTCGGGAGATAGCATCTTCGTAGATGGGTAACCTCTCGGACTGGCGGATCACGTCCCCGTCCCAGTTGAGCCCGAGAGCCCGGAGGTCGGCGAGTTGCGCCTCTTCCATCCCCGGGCGCACGCGCGAGCGGTCGAGGTCTTCCACCCGCACCCGGAAGCGTGCTCCCGCCGACCGCGCGAACAGCCACGCCAGCAGAGCGGTGCGCAGGTTGCCGAGGTGGAGCGGTCCGGTCGGGCTCGGGGCGAATCGCCCGTCGGCCGGCACCCCGACCTCCCCGGTTTTCGGCGCTCCTTCTATTGACCTCCCGCGCTCCATTAGACTGTTTTTACCAGGGATAGCGCGAAACGGACCGGCGACATCAGGCTAGAATATGCCAGTTGGCTTACAGGAAGTTGCGGTAATTTTGCGCGAGAAAAGAGACATAGAGACCAGGAACACGCCCTTTGATCTTGGGGCTTTCGACCTCGACGGGACCGTGTTGCGCCACGACTTGACGATCTCGCCGCGGACGGTCGAGGCTCTGCGGCGGCTCCGGGAGCGCGGCGTGCGGCTCGTGGTCGCAACCGGAAGGCGCTTTGAGGGAGCCTACGAGTACGCCGGAAATCTGGGATTTGGGGGTGAGGACCCGGTCGTCTGTTACGGGGGCTCGATGGTGCGCCGGATGAACGGCGAGACGCTGCTGCACCGGACCGTTCCACGGGACGTAAGCGCCGAGGCTCTGCGGTGGGCGGCCGACCGGGGGCTGCACGCGAGGATCTTCACGGACGGGGGAACCGTGGTCGCACCCGACAGTCCGGCGTCGGTCGCGTACCTGCGGGCCGGGGAAGACCCGGACGTCGTCGTGGTGGATTCCCCGGCCGACTGGCTGGAGAGTGGGGGAGAGGAGCCCACCAAGCTCGTCTTCGTGGACCAGCCGGACGAGATAGAAGGCTGGCTCGAAGAGGCTCGCGCGGCGTTTGCCGGCAAGCTTTTCGTGACCCGCAGTCTGCCGCACTACGTCGAGGTCGGAGGGCTCGAAGGCACCAAGTCTTCGGCGCTGGAGTTCCTCTGCGGCCACTGGGGGATAGATCCGTCCCGCACGGCGGCGTTCGGGGACGCGGACAACGACGTGGACATGCTCCGCTTTGCCGGGCTCGGCGTCTCGGTCGGGGGCCGGACGGAGGAGATCCGGGCCGTCGCCGACCTCGTGGTCCAGCCTATAGACGAAGACGGGGTCGCCCGCTACATAGAGAAAATCCTGGGGGGAGAGTAGCGCGGTGCCCGAACTACCCGAAACAACGGTAATATCCAGCGACATAGCGGTCCTCGCGGCCGGCAAAAAGGTCGTCCGGGCCGCGGCTTTTAGACCCGACGTGACCAACGTACCGCTGGAGGAGTTCGGGGAGCGGCTGGAGGGCCGGACTCTCCGGGGAGCCGGGCGGCGGGGTAAGATCATCACGCTCGACTTCGGCGACGTGGTCGGCATTATTCACCTCGTGATCTCCGGCCGCGTCCTCCAACTCCCCTCCTGGCAAGATCCCGACCGCATCAATACCGCCGTCGTCGAGTTTGAAGACGGCCCCGTCCTGGCTTTTACCCGGCTCTGGCTCGGCTACTTCAACCTCTACGCCCCGGAAGACGTAGATCACCACCCGCTCATCTCGCGCCTCGGCCCGGACCCGTTCTCGGAAGAGTTTACCCCCGAGTACCTTCAAAACGTCTTCGGTGGCCGCAAGGCCGGCATCAAAGGTCTGCTCCTCGACCAGTCGGTGATCGCCGGGCTCGGCAATATCTACGTGGACGAGGTCCTTTTCGCCGCGAAGGTCCACCCTTTGCGCAAGGCCGACACCCTCACGCCGGACGAGGTGCGGGCGCTCCACGCCGCGACCCGCGACATCTTGAAAGACGCCATCGAGCTCCGGGGCACGACCTTTGATTCCTACCACGACGCCTTCGGCGAGGGCGGCAAGTATCAGCACAGGTTGCAGGTCTTTACCCGGACGGGGGAGCCCTGCCCGGTTTGCGGCGCGGAGATCGTAAAGTCCCGGGTCGCTGGCCGTGGTACCCACCTCTGCCCGGAGTGCCAGGCGCTCTAGCGGGCGGTAAGAGCCCGCTATACTCTCTACGTTATGAGGTTTCCCCCGCATCCCCGGGAGTTTGACGCGCGTCTGGACCGGTTTCTGGCGCGGCGGCCGGGTCTTGTACGGTTGCTCGTCCGGTATGGGGCGCTGCTATTCGCCGGGCTGCTGGCGCTCGCGGTAGCGGGGGGCGCTCTCGCGGCCGGGGAGCGAAGCCAGGAGTTGATCTACGCTACCACCGACGGCTCGGTCGTCTCCCTGGAGCCGGAGTCTGGGGCGGTGACGCCCATCTACCGTGGCGGCGAGGGCTACGCCGGGGTGCCCTCGCAGTTCGGCGGGTCGCGCAGCGTAGCGTTCCCGGTCCTGTGGGGCACCGGCGAGTCGCTGCGGGCCAGCCTCTACAGCGTAGACCTCGTCCGCGGGACCCGGGCCCGGCTCTACGCGGCTTCTACCGGCGAAGCTTTCGTCTTTCCGGAGTTCTCGACGGACCGCGGCCGAATCCTCGCCACCCGATTCACTACCTCCTCGCCGCCGAACACGCTCGTGTCGCTCGCCAGCGGGGTGTCGAGCCTCCTGATGGAGCCGGATTTGCTGGGACGTCCGGCGCTCCTCGGACCAGCCTGGGTCTCGGACATCGCCGCTTACACCTGGAGCGTCGAGGATGGTAGATCCCTCCTCACGGCCTACGACGTGCTGGAACGCCGCCAGGCCGTAGTCTACGAGACCGAGAAACAGGTCGGACCACTGTCCTACTACCGGGTAGACAACGCGGTAGTCTTTGCCGAGCGTCCCCGCGACGCGGGCCTCCGAGAGTCCGAGCTAAGAGTATTCACTGGTAGCCAGGAGCTACCCATCTCAGGGGCGGAAGACCTCGGGCTCTACGACCCCGGTCCTCTAGTACCGAGTCTTGGCGAGAAGCTGCCCGTCATGTGGACGGACGGCGGAGAGTACGGCATCGGGCTCCTGGACCCCGCCGACTGGGGCTTCGAGAAAACCGGCATAAAAACCGCCCCGGAAAGCCGTTACCCGCAGTTCAGCCGGGACGCTACCGCCGTGTCCACCACGAGCGCGGACGGCACGGAGCTTACCGTCCGGCACACAGATGGCGGCGTTGCGAGGAAAGTTAGAAACGTCCAGCCGCCGGAGGCCGTGCTCTCCCGGCTACGCGACGCCGGATACGAGGTGCCGTCCGCCGCCGGGCGGCTGGCTCCCGCCCACTACGGTTGGAAGAGCCTTGAAGGTAGCTAGCCGAGTCCGCAAACGTTTGTCCGGCTACAAGCTCTGGAAGCCGACGCCTTGGCGGGTGGTCCTTCTCTGCGCCGTGCTATACGCGGTCTTGCTCGCCGGTCTCTCGGTGTACAAACACGAGATCTACGCTTCCTCCCGCTTTGATCTCGGCAATATGGACCAGGCTGTCTGGAACTCTTCCCAGGGCCGCATCCTCGAAGCTACCGACGAGCAGGGCGAACTTACCAGCCGCCTCAAAAACCACGCCGACCTGCTACTCCTCGCCTTTGTACCCCTCTACTGGATATACCCCTCCCCGATATGGCTCCTCGTCGTCCAGGCGGCGGTCGTGGGCGCGGGCGCGATACCGCTATTCTTGCTGGCAAAGAGGTTCCTCGGCGGGTACGGAGGGTGGCCGGCGGCCCTGGTCTCTATCGCCTACCTCTTTAACCCGGGGTTGCAATCCGCTAACCTCTTCGACTTCCACGCCCAGACGATGGCGGGCACCCTTCTGCTATTCGCGTTCTACTACCTCATAAAAAAGCGGCTCTGGCCGTTCGTCGTCTTTGCCGTGCTGGCTTCGTTGGCTAAAGAAGAGATATCCCTCATCGTGGCGATGATGGGGCTGTATGCGATCTTCCTTCTCCGACGTCCCCGGTGGGGAGTACCGATCTTTGCCGCCGGCAGCGCCTACTTTTTGTTCGTGATGCTCTTTCTCATACCGTCTTTTAACCCCGGAGACGCGAGCGAACTGGTCGAGGGCCGCTACGACGCGTTCGGCGGCTCCATAACCGGCGTAGCCCGGACGGCACTTTCGGACCCGGGCTTTACCCTGTCGTACGTTTTTACGGGAGAGAAGCTCCTCTATCTGGTCAAGCTGCTCGGCATCCCGGCGTTTCTCGGGCTCTTCGCCCCCTTCTTGCTCGCCATACCGCTACCAGAACTCGCGATCAACCTCCTCAGCGACCGCCCCCAGATGACGAGCATCGACTATCACTACTCAGCCCCGATCCTGCCGTTCGTGTACCTGGCAGCCGCCGCCGGTATAAGCAACTCGATCAACCTTACTCTAAGCCTGAAGTATAGGTTGATACAATCCCGGAGGCGGTTTCCCGGACAAGCCTCGCGGCTGGCGGCCCTTCTACCCGGCCGGCGGGCGCTCCACGGGGTGCCGCTGGCTCTGGCCTGCATAATCCTGCTTCTCGGGGTAGAAGCAGATTACCGGACCGGACCACTGCCGCTATTTCATAGTCCCGGTAACTACTCTTCCGTAATAGACCCGCCGTCGCGGGAGCACGCCCGGGCTCTGAACGAGGCCGTGAGCCTGATACCGGAGGGTGTACCGGTCTCGACCACAAACCCGCTGGGGCCACACCTCGCCCACCGCCGCTACCTGTATTTATTCCCGACTATCCAGGACGCCGAGTATGTGGTAATCGACGAGACGGAGCCGAGCTACGACACTTATACAAACCCGGTTTTAAACCTCAGCTCGACGTTGAAGCTCGAACGGGACCCGGACTACCGGAAGATCTTCAGCCGCGACGGGGTCGCCGTGTTTGAGCACACCACTCCCTCGTAGAACTCTCTTCTATGCGCCGGTGCCTTCTGTAGTGGTGGGTTCGGAGGCTGGTGTCGTCGACGGCCCTATAATCTCCGGGTTGGCGTCGGCAATTTTCCGGGCTTGCTGGTAGCTATCTTCCGCGGCCTTGTACTGCCCGTCGGCCTCCGAAAGAATGTCCAGGGCTTGGTCCCGGTTCTCTTCGAGTGCCGGGTCTCCTTCGAGTAGCTTGTAGAACTCTATCTCGCGGGCCTCGGCGGTAAGTTGGTGACCCATCGCCCCGGACAGCTTTTCCGCATAGTTCTGTACTGCCGGATCCCCGTCCTCCAAATTCTGCACGCGGGATAGAGGTTCGCGGGCACTTTTCAGCTCGTTCCGGGCCTTCTGGAGTGTTTCTCTGGCGGAGGAGATCTCCCCTACCTGAGAGCCGGGGTCTTTGCCGGACTCTATAGCTTCTCTGGCTCCGGTATAAGTGTCGCGAGCTTCTCTAAACAGACGGTCATGCTCGGCTACAGCCTCGTTCGACTCCGCCAGCGCATCGTTCGCCTGCTCCCGCGGGTTATCTCCAAACAATCCGGAGCAACCGGTAATTAAGAGGGGTGAGAGCAGAATCACAATGAAAAAGCTGCCGCGGTTTAGTATGTGACTCATGGGAGAGAGCAGCCTACCGCCTTTCAAGGCTTTTAAATGGTCCAAGTTCTATCGTTCGCCGGGAATAAGCTTGAAGAACGCCGTCCGGCGTTTCTTCCAGCCGCGGACAGAGTCGCCGGACCTGCCGGCGGAGAAGATGCCCACGACCGCAGACCCTCGCCCGGCCAGAGACACCGGTGCCGAAAGCCCGGAGGCCCGGCATGCCATCCGCCAGTACCTTGAAGCTCAGAGAGCGAATGTGGACCGAGCACTACGCCTCAAGGAGCGGGTCGAGCGGCTGGAAGACGAAGGAACGCCGAGCGAGAGCGCCCGCAACAAGGCCGAGCGAGCGCGCCAGGAGGTGCTGTCCGGCCTTACCACCCTCCGGTCTGAGTTTGTGGATTCGCAGAAAGACGAGACCGCGGCTGGACAGGCTTTTGACCGGGAGGTCGAGCGGGTTTGTCCGGACTTCAACCCGCCGGACACTACCTCCGCACGACCTTTCTGACCTCTCCGGTAGCCAAGTCTCCCGGAGCGCTCTAGGAGTTGACGGAGTTGATCACGTCCTGAGCCATGCGCCGGGCCTGCGGGCCGGTTTTCGGGTTGATAAACAGGAAAGCCATAATGGCTGAAATGACGAGGAAGACCCTGCGGAACGAACCTCCGCTGCTGCTCCTGCCGTCCTTGACCTTCTGACCCTGGATCCGCTTGCGGCCCTGTTGAGCGGCGCTCGCGGCGGTCTCGATCTGGGAGCGCAGCTTGTCGTCTTCCCAGAGCCGGTCGACGATCTTCTGTGGGCTCTCGCCGGATACCTCGCCGTAGACTTTCTGGGCCGACTCTATAAAGGTGCGGATGTTGTCCCGGAGGTCATCATCGTAGAGCAACCGCTCCAGAACCGGCTGCGTTACCCCGTAGATGGTCGCCAGCGTTGCCAGCGGTATCAGAGATGACTCGTTAGCCCTCGCTTTTAGCTTCTCGGCCCGAGATTTTCTTCCGAACAACGTAACCTCCCTTTGCTAACTAACGTCCCAACCACTACATCATACCCATTTTGCCAGAGGTTTATCCTGCGGCGCCACATCAGGAGAGCGGCTGTAGAGATACCCGTAACTCCTCGCCGTCTATTTGGAGGCTTTCGGCCAACGCGCCGTCCGCTGGTGGAGACCCGTCGAGGTGCAGTTCCCGGGCCAGGACTTCGGTCTTGAAATAGTCTCCCCAACCGCCGGAAAGCAGCCCGGTAAGCCGTGGACTACCGGATAGGCTGGCTTCTACGAACTCCTCGATCTCAAAGCCTCTCTCGCGCCGCAGGTTCTGAACCCGGTGGACCAACTCCCGCACGAGTCCCTCCTCGATAAGCTCTTTGTCCAGTTCCGTCGAGAGGGCGACCGTGAGCTCCCGGTCCCTCTCAAGCGCGTACCCGGCCCTCTCGGTCGGCTCGACGAGCAACTCTTCGGGGGCGAGCGTTACCTCCCCGCCGTCTACCGTGACCGTGACCGATTCCCCAGCCGCCGCCCGCGCTCCAACCTCGACCGGAGCCTCCGAGAGCGCCCGCCGGATGCCCGGCACGAGCTTGCCGTACTTCGGCCCGACGACCGACAGGTTCGGCTTGAGGTCGTAGGCCACCACGTCCTCAGCCTCCCCGAAAGAAAGCTCCTTGACGTTCAGCTCGTCCAGCACGATCTCCCGCAGGCTCTCGACCCCTTCCCGGAACCGGCCGTTCTCCTCACCACCGCCGACGACCACGACCTCGCGGAGCGGCTGGCGGGTCTTTATCGCCGTGACATTCCGGACCGTACGGCCGAGCGCCACCACCCGCCGGGCGGCGGCCATCTTCTCCGAGAGATCCCGGTCCACAAGGTCCTCGTCGGCCCGCGGCCAGTCCGCGAGGTGCACGCTCTCCGGGGCGTCCCCGGTCCCGTCCGCGTTTACGACCAGGTTCTGGTACAGAGCTTCGGCTATAAACGGAGTAAAGGGGGCCGTAAGCTTGGTGACCGCCACCAGGCACTCGTAGAGGGTCGAGTGGGCGGCCCGCTTGTCGGCATCATCCTCGCCCTTCCAGAACCGGCGGCGGCTGCGCCGGACGTACCAGTTGGACAACTCGTCCACGAACTCCCCTATGGCCCGCCCGGCCGCCGTAACGTCGTAGTTATCCAGTTTCTCGGTCACGCTCTCCACGGTGAGCTGTAGCTCGGAGAGCGCCCAACGGTCCATAAGACTCCGCTCCCCGGCCGGTACGGTGTCGGTCGTGGGGTCGAAGCCGTCGATGCGGGCGTAGGTCACAAAGAACGAGTAGGTGTTCCAGAGGGTCAGGAGGTACTTGCGGATGGCTTCGTCTACCTGATCTTCTGAAAAGCGGCGCGGGTTGCCGGGGCTCGTGGCCGTGTAGAGCGCCCAGCGCAGGGCGTCGGCCCCCTTATGGTCGAAGACCTCCCAGGGGTCCACCACGTTGCCGCGGCTCTTGCTCATCTTCTTGCCGTCGGCGTCTAGCACGTGCCCCAGCACGAGACACGTCTTATACGAGCTCTGCCCGAAGAGCATCGTCGAGATCGCCAGTAGCGAGTAGAACCAGCCCCGCGTCTGGTCGATGGCCTCGCAGATGTAGTCCGCCGGAAAGCTCCGCTCGAACTGCTTCTCGTCCTCGAACGGGTAGTGCCACTGCGCGTAGGGCATGCTCCCCGAGTCGAACCAGACGTCTATGACCTCCGGGACCCGGATGGCTTCCCCGCCGCACTCCTCGCACCGGATCGTCACGCCGTCCACGTATGGCCGGTGCAGGTCTTCCGGGACTTCGCTGGTGGCGTGCTCCTTTAGCTCCGCCACGCCGCCTACCACGGTCGTGTGCCCCTCCTCGCAGCGCCAGACCGGCAAGGGCGTGCCCCAGTAACGCTCGCGGGAGAGCGCCCAGTCGACGTTGTTCTTGAGCCAGTCTCCAAATCGGCCCCACTTCACGTGCTGGGGAACCCAGTTTATGTCCTCGTTTTCGGCGAGCAGTTTGTCGAGGACGGCGGTGGTCCGGGCGTACCAGGCTTTCTTTGCGTAGTAGAGGAGCGGCGTGCCGCAGCGCCAGCAGTGGGGGTAGGCGTGGTCGTACTCCTCGGAGCGGTAGAGTACACCTTTCTCGCGCAACTCTTCGACGAGTCCCGCGTCGGCTTCTTTTACAAAGCGCCCGGCAAACTCCCCGACCCGCTCGTCAAAGGTGCCGTCGGGCTTTACGGGGTGGATGGTAGGGAGGTCGTAGCGCCTACCCGTGCGGGCGTCGTCCTCGCCGTAGGCCGGGGCGGTGTGCACGAGGCCGGTCCCCTCGGTGGTCGTCACGTAATCGCCGAGCACGACGGTAAACAGGTTGTCCGCGGCTCTGACCGGTATATAGTCGAACGGCCGCTGGTACGAAAGCCCTTCGAGTTCCCGGCCCGGCTTCGTGTCGAGGACTGTGTAGTTACCCTCGCCGAGGACTCTGTCGAGGAGTTCGCGGGCGATTATGAGCTTCTCGCCACCGGTCTCTACCGTTGCGTACTCCACATCGGGCGCTGCGGCGACGGCGGTGTTGGAGACCAGAGTCCAGGGGGTGGTCGTCCAGATCAAGAGTCTCGTCTCCGGGTCTTCCACCAGCGGCAGCTTTACGTACACGCTCGGGTCGGTCACGTCCTCGTAACCCATGGCGACTTCGGCGCTGGAGAGCGAGGTCTGGTCCCGCGGGCAGTGGGCGGTTACCTTGTAGCCCTCGTAGAGAAGGTCGTTGTTATACAACTCTTTTAGAGCCCACCAGACGCTCTCGATAAAGGTGTCGTCCATCGTCCAGTAGGCGTTGTCCATGTCGGCCCAGAAACCCATGCGGTCGCTCATCTCGCGCCACTCCCCGACGTAACGTAGAACGGACTCGCGGCACAGGCGGTTAAACTCCTCGACGCCGTACTCCTCGATGTCGCTCTTGCCGGAGAGGCCGAGTTCTTTTTCGACCTCTAACTCTACCGGCAGGCCGTGGCAGTCCCAGCCGCCCTTACGCTCGACGCGGTAGCCCTGCATAGTCTTGTAGCGTGGGATCAGGTCCTTGAAAGCCCGCGCCAGCACGTGGTGGAAGGCCGGCCGGCCGTTAGCCGTCGGCGGTCCTTCGTAGAACACGAACGGCTCGTCTACGGGCCGCTGTTCGACCGACTTCTCGAATGCCCGGGTTTCGCGCCAGAGCTCGAGCATATCCCCCTCAAGCCGCGGGAGGTCTACCCTGGACCCTACCTTCTCGAACGCCATATCTATCTACCGCCTTCTCATAAATAAAGCTCCCGCCCCGCGGACGGAGCTGGACCAAAAGCTCCACCATAGGGACGGGAGCTATCGTAAGCTCTCGCGGTACCACCCCGCTTGCCCGGAATGAATACATCTTCCGGACCGCTCGTACTCCGCTGTAACGGGCGTACCCGGCCGAGCCTACTCACCGTCTGAATCGGGGTTCCCCGGTCCTACGCTTTCGGTCGGCGGCTCGGGGAGGATGTTCGGACCTGACACCGCACCGGGCTTTCCACCGCCCCCGGCTCGCTGTAGCGGACGTTTCCGGCCGTACTCGTTCCCGTCATCGCCTTGACATAGATTTTAGTCCCAAAAAAGAGAAGTACCAAGCGCCGTCCCGGCATGATCCACACGTATTTTAGTGAACGTATTCGGGCATAGAAGCCAGGTACGGTATAAAACATAGATGCTTTTGCATTTGCGGCAGTTATTTCTTGGAGGATGGCGGTACTTTGAACAAGAGGTTTAGAGCAGCGGTCGCGGGAGCGGTCGGTGGTGGCGCAGCGTTTGGCATCGCGGAACTGGTCCACGGTTTATTTCAACTCGTGCCCTCGATCCCCGTGGCCGTGTCCCAGAGAATCATAGAGCTTACGCCCGGCGGGTTAGCCACGGAAGCCATCGGGACGCTCGGCAAGGCGGCGAGCCCGATCCTGGTCGCCGTCGTGGTGCTCGTGACTCTGGGCTTCTGCGCCTTTCTCGCCGTCCTGAGCCGCCGCTCGCCGCTACTGGCGCTCGGCGGCGTGGTACTCCTCGCCGCTATAGCTCTGCTGGCCGCGTTTACGGAGCCGTTTATTTCGCCCATCGTTACGGTGCTGACCATTGCCGGGGCGCTTGCTGCCGGGACGGTGGTGACCCGTTCCTTGTTCCGCTCCTCGGATATGGAAATGCCGGACCGCGGCGCGGAGGAGCCCGCAAAAGACCCGGAGCCCCGGCAATCCATGGAAGGCGTGAGGTCGCGTGAGGCGCACTCCACCAGAGGTTTATCCGTAAACCGCCGCAACTTCCTGGCGTTGACCGGCGCGGCGGCGGTGGCGAGCGCGGCCGCTGCGGGTGCCGGCCGGGCGCTCTCCGGAGATGGCGGCGCACAGGTTACGAGCGCTCCTTCGACCCCGGCACCCCGCAAGGTCGCGAGCGTGCCGACCAAGCTTCCCCCTCCGCCACCGGGAGCGTCCATCGACGTGCCGGGGATGCCGCCGCTTATCACCCCGTCGGACGAGTTTTACCTTATAGACACGGCCATCTCATCTCCCCGCATAAACCGCGACCGCTGGTCGCTAAAGGTAACGGGCGCGGTGGACAACCCGATAGAGATCTCCTACAACGACCTGATCTCTATGCCGACCATAGAAGCCGACATCACCATGTCCTGCGTCTCGAACGAGGTCGGCGGCGGGTTGGTATCTAATGGCCGCTGGACCGGCGTCCGGCTGCAAGACGTACTGAAAGAAGCGGGCCTCGCCCCGGACAAGATCAACCGCTCCTCGGAGCAGCTCGTCGGGCGCAGCGTCGACGGCTGGACCGGAGGCTTCCGGACGAATCTGGCTTTCGAGCGCCCCGAAGCACTGGTCGCCTTTGGCTTAAACGACGGGGACCTGCCCAGGAAGCATGGTTACCCGGCCCGGCTCGTCATTCCCGGTCTCTATGGCTACGTCTCGGCGACCAAGTGGCTGCAGGAAATAGAGCTAACCGATTGGGGCTTTGATGCGTACTGGATCAAACGCGGCTGGTCGAAGAACGGGCCGATCAAGACGCAGTCCCGCATCGACACCGTCACCGACGGCCAGACTCTCCCCGCCGGTACGGCCCAAATCGGCGGCGTCGCCTGGGCCCCGACCCGCGGTATCGAACGCGTTGAGGTCTCAACCGACGACGGGAAAACCTGGAACGACGCGGACCTGGCCGTCCAACTCGACGTCGACGCCTGGCGCCAGTACGTCTACGACTGGGACGCCAACACCGGCGACCACGTCATAAAGGTCCGGGCCACCGACGGCGCCGGCGAAACCCAAACAGAGTCGAAAGCCCCGCCGATACCTTCCGGCGCAACCGGCTACCACACCGTCCGGGTGACCGTGGAGTAGCCCGAACACCCGTGCCGCCCTGTACCGGATTAACTCTAACCTTGAAGTTGAAGTAAAGTTATTCGGCAAAATGGACAGTGTTTGTCGGGGCCGGGTCTCTATATCGTTACCGGATCGTTTCTGTTCCGCAACTGGTTTGTAATAGCCGGGTAAGCCGCGCGTAATAGGGAGCGGGTATAGTAAGGAGAGTCTAGTCCGGCCGGTGGTACATTACCCCCTCCAGATTCTACCGGTCGGGCTGACTTTATGCGGTGTGGTGCGGTATCCTGTTGCAGTCTCCATGAAGATAGAGCAGCTACACGCGATGGACCCATCCCCTGCCGACGCCCGGCGGTTGCAGGGCGAACTCGCGCCGCAGGTCGAGACCGGTCCCACCCTGGACTTGAGCCGGGTACGGTACGTGGCCGGGGCCGATGTGTCCACCGAGGAAGACCTGGCTTACGCTACGGTAACGGTGCTCTCCTTCCCGGACCTCTCGGTAGTCGAGATACAGGGTTTTACGGCGGAGCTAGCGTTCCCGTACGTGCCGGGGCTCCTGGCGTTCCGGGAGATACCGGCGGTCGCCGGAGCCCTGGAAAAAGTAACGACGCCGGTAGACGCTATTATCTTCGATGCCCACGGTCAGGCCCATCCGCGGTGGCTCGGCCTCGCCTCGCACCTGGGGTTATTCTTGGATGTACCGAGCGTCGGTTGCGCCAAAACCCGGCTTACAGGAACGTTCGAGGAGCCCGGTGAGGATAAAGGCAGCGCTTCGGACCTCGTACACCGGGGCGAGGTCGTAGGGAAGGTGGTTCGGACCCGGAGCCGGGTGTCGCCGGTCTTTGTCTCGGTCGGTAACCGGGTAGACCTGGACAGCGCCGTGGAGTTAGTGCTGGCCTGCTGCACCCGCTACCGGCTGCCGGAGACCACCCGCAGCGCCCACAACGCCGCCAACAGGCTCCGCCGCGGGGAAGAACCACCGCTGCTCTGATGTTTCAGAAGCCGGGTGCGTGGTACGTTAGGCCATAACCTGGGTACATGGTATTCGTGGAGCGGCGGCCCGATAGGAAAGCAGGTTAGCGTGGGTAATGTAATACTATTCATTATAGAGATAGTAGCCGTGGTGGTGCTGGTCGGTGCCGTAATAGCCGGGGCCGTATACATCTCGCGGGCGCGGGAGCGGGACAGCCCGAGGGGTTCGGCGAATTCCGGAGGACAGGCCGGCGGCGAGGCCGAGCAGCAGCAGGGTACGCCGCTCAAGTTCTACAAGACCATGAGCCACGAGGGCGAAGGAGAGATACAGGTTCACCTGTACTCGCCGGAGGAATACAAGGACATGCTCGGCGGGGACCCGGGTATCGAAAGGAACGACGAGTTCGTGGCCGTACTGAAAGCGTACAAGTACCTCGAAGAAGACTGGTACGAGATGCGGCCGGAGCGGGCGGCGGAGCTTCTGGAGATGCAGGGGGATGACTACGAGACGGACGAAGCCCGCACCGCGCTCCTCGTCCGGAAGTTACCTCCCGGAACACCATACGCGGCGCGGGAGAGGTTTGTGCGGGGTACATAGCCCTACCCACGGCACTCTTTACTTGTGGTACTCCATTTTAACCTCCTGGAAGTGGCCGCACTCCGGGCAGGTAAACGCACGACAACTCCGGACCCCGTAGGCCGGGACGATGGTGGTCTTGTTGTACGGGTAGGTGTGGCCGCACTTGCTGCACTTCTGCTTGTAGGTAACCACCGTGCCTCGGGAATCCACAAGCTCGCCGCCGAATACTTCTATGTTAGCCATCGTAGTACCTCCGCGTTTCTTAAACGGTTCAAATAAGCTCTGCTTATATTCTACTCCGCGCAATCGATACGTCCGGCTGCAGAGCCGTAGGCTCTCTAGAATAGCCTGCGGTACCAGGGACGGGAGGGGGCTTCGGGTGGCGGGGGAGGAAGCTCACCGAGGCGCGGCATCCCGTGCTCGCGGCGCACGGCGTTGCGGCCCTGGAGTACCAGGGAGTTAGACTGCCAGCCTCTTCCGACCTCGCTTTCTAGCTGGTCGGCTATCTTCGAGAGCGTAGCCTCGTCCACACCGCCCATACGGGCGGCTTCGTACTTGATGCCGAGCAATAAGAAGCCCTTTTCGTCCCGTGGTTTACCTTCAGGAGTCGAAGATCCTCCTCGGGTTCTCTACAAAGGTGGTATCGAGTTGCTCGTCGGTGATGCCGGCTTTCTTTAGAGTGGGCAAAATGTCGTCGAAGAGGTGGGTTATGTGCCAACCGCCGAGTAGTTCGGCGACCACGTCGGGCATTACGGGCGGGCGGCCGAGCCAGACGTTTACGGTGTCGTGGGAGAGCATTATCTTTTCGCCGTAACCGAGGCCGAGAAGTCCGAGGAGGCAGGCGATGCGCATCTGGTCCATCGGCATGCCAACGATACCCTGCACGCCGAAGCGGTCGAAGGCGATGTTCACGCCGGTGGCTAGAGTGGCTAGGTGGTAGGCCATGTCGGTGTTGCCGTCCATGTGGCCGATCATGACGCGCTCCGGGTTCGCGCCGCCCGCTATCAGCATCTCGGCCTGCTCCGGGGCCATCGTACCTTCCTGGGTGTGGGTGATGATCGGGATGCCGGTCTCCGCCTGCGCGCGGGCTCCGGTCCGGAAGAACATCGCCTCGTAGTCGGTTATGGCGTCTCTGCTGCTGGCGAGCTTTATGACGCCGGGCTTTATACCGGTGCCTTCGATGCCGTCGGAGATCTCCGCCATAAACATCTCGTAGATTTCGCCTTCCGCGCTACCGAGACCCTGGCGGAACTTGAAGTACGCCGGACCACCCTCGGCCTCGTAGTAGTAGCCGGTCGAGCAGATAACTTGCACGCCGGAACGCTCGGAGATCTCGCGCAGCACCTCCACGTCCCGGCCGCAGTCGTTCGGGGTAGCGTCAACGATGGTCTTGACGCCGCGGGACTTCGCATTTTCGGCGACTGCCACACCGGTCTCTATGATGCTCTCCCGGCTGCGGCCGCCGAGTGTCTGATCTCCTTGAAAGCCCGGATACCCGAAGGCGAAGTGCTCGTGCATGAGCGTCATGCCGAGGTCATCCGAGGAGATCGGCCCCGTTACCGTGTTTACCGTCGTCGCCACCGCCGTCCCTCCTTACTGGCCTCTAGCTCTGCTTCAACTCTTCGGTCATCATTATTCCCTTGCGCTCTTTACGCAGCTCTAGCTTGGCTACGGCGGCGCGGTGGACCTCGTCGGGGCCGTCGGCCAGACGCAGGGTGCGCGACGCGGCCCAGAGGTAGGCGAGCGGGAAGTCGTCGGAGACACCGCCGCCGCCGTGGGCCTGTATAGCCCGGTCGAGGACGCGCAGCGCCGTGTTCGGGGCCACGACTTTTATCTGGGCGATCTCCGACTTCGCTTCTTTGTTGCCGACCTTGTCCATCATGTCGGCGGCCATGAGGGTGAGGAGGCGCGCCTGTTCTATCTCCATGCGGGAGTCGGCGATCCACTCCATCACCACCCCCTGCTCGGCTATCGGCTTGCCGAACGCCTCGCGCGCTTTTACCCGCTCGCACATCAACTCCAGCGCCCGCTCGGCCACCCCGACAAGCCGCATGCAGTGGTGGATGCGCCCCGGTCCGAGCCTACCCTGGGCGATGGCGAAGCCTTTACCCTCGCCCCACAAGATGTTCTCCGCCGGCACCCGGACGTCGTTGAAGTTTATTTCGGCGTGGCCGTGAGGCGCGTCATCGTAGCCGAAGACCGGCAGCACGCGCTCTATCTCGACACCTTCTGAGTCGAGCGGGACCAGGATCATGGACTGCTGCTCGTGACGCCGGGCGTCGGGGTCGGTCTTGCCCATGAAGATGGCTATTTTGCACCGCGGGTCTCCGGCTCCGGACGACCACCACTTGCGGCCGTTTATGACGTACTCGTCTCCACCGGAGGTACGCTCGATGCGCGACTGGATGTTGGTCGCATCCGAGGAGGCGACGTCCGGCTCGGTCATCGCGAAGCAGGAGCGGATCTCACCGTTCAAGAGCGGCTTTAGCCACCGCTCTTTCTGCTCGTTGGTCCCGTAACGTACCAGGACTTCCATGTTCCCCGTGTCGGGGGCCGAGCAGTTAAAGACCTCGGGAGCGATGGGGGAGCGGCCCATGATCTCACACAGTGGAGCGTACTCCAGGTTAGATAAGCCTGCCCCATAGTCGGAGTCCGGCAGAAAGAGGTTCCAGAGCCCCGCAGAGCGCGCCTCCTCCTTCAAGTCCTCCATAATAGGCGGCACCGACCACCGCTCTCCCCGGGCGGTAGCCTCCGCGAGCTGCTCGTGGTGCGTGCGCTCGTTGGGGTAGATGTGCTCGTCCATAAACGACTCTAGCTGCGACCGCAGCCCCTGCACCTTCTCTGAGTACTCGAAGTCCACTGTACGCTCCTCGAACTAGACGACCGCGCGGCCCGCCGGCCACCGGCGTTCCACGACCATGATACCCCTTGTTCCCCGGAGGAGATTCTTTCATAGCGGCTCGCCAGTCGCAAGGTGCCGCCAGGGCCCGGACTACCCGGTAAGCTGCCGGATCAGGTACGTCTCCCCGGCATCGTATGGCGTGCCGTCCGCCCGTAGAATGTCGTGGTGCCACACGGCCGGTTCCTCGGTGCCGCCGCGGTGTTCCCAGCCGTAGATGGTCTGGTTCTTGCCGCTTACGAGACCCCAGTTGTAGCAACCGACGTTCTCTCGCCGGAAGATGGGCAGGTGCGTATCAAAGCGGCTACCGCTGTCTCGCGCGAGCCACTCCGTGCAGATCACCGGCCGGCCGTGGGCTTTCAGGTCGGAGATCTGCTTTTCCAGCGCCTCCGGGCCCTCGTAGTTGTGGAACGTGACCACATCACTCTGGGCGAGCACAGCGCGGTTGATCTTGGGGAACGGATAATACACCGAGGAGGTGAGCGGCTGGGCCGGCCGGACCGACCGCGCCCACCCGAACGCCGCGTCCATCAGGTCCAGCGACGGGCTCCGCCTTAGCACATGCCGCACGTAGGTACGGACGTGGCTCGGCAGCCGGCGGTAGCGGGGAGCGGACATGTCCGCCATAAAGCGGTTGCCGACCTCGTTGTAGACGTCCCAGGCCAGCACCCGCTCATCCCGCCCGAACGTCGCGACTACGCCCTCGACGTAGGACCGCAATCTGGGCCACTGCCGCCGGTCTTCCACCGCCGCGCTCCCCGGCGACATAGCCCACCGCGAGCCGTGGACGCCGGGTACCGGGTCCGGCTGCGGTCCGGGACGGGGGTCGTCGTGCCAGCAGTCGTCGAAAAGTACGAGCATCGTCCGGATGCCGTGGGAAGTGGCGACCTCCAGGTACCGGTCGATGCGGGATCTGAAACCGTTCGGGTCAGTCTTCCATACCAGGTCGTGTAGATAGACGCGCACGGTATTGAAGCCTATGTCCGCCGCCCATCCGAGCTCGCGGTCGATGGTCTCGGGGTCGAAGGTCTCTTCCTGCCACATCTCTAGCTGGTTGACGGCCGTACTCGGGATAAAGTTGCACCCGACGAGCCAGGGCTGTTCTTCGTACCACTCCCACGCCCGCGCCGCGGTCCATCGTGCTGTGTTCATAGGCTTTATCTACTCCTGCGTTTGAAGCTTCTCTTGATGGTGCGCTACGGCTCGATGTTCGGCCTGGTGGAGTTGGATCGGCGACAGGTCCTCCGGTATAGGCTCGTCGGTCCGGACCGCCGCGCCGCGGCCCGCGGCCCGGTAGCCCGCCAGCATCAATCGCAGTACGGTTTCGCCCTCCCGCCTGCGAGCCGCGGCGAAGGGTGCGAGTTGATCTCCTTATCCCTGCGCATTCATGAATGCCCGGACGCTCGGGTCGCCCAGGGACGGCACGGTTACATCGGTTTCGCTGATATTCCCGGCGCAGCCCGGTAGTGTAGCGTTCGGCGTACATCTCCGTGTATACGCTGTACCTACGCTCAGAGGTAACGGCGCACGTTGTCGGATAGCGCACCATCACCTGAATGGCGACGGTTTCGGTGACGACTGGCGAAGCGTCTACACAAGTCGTGATGCACGTCTGAGCGCCGAGGCTAGAGATCGCCGGTACGTGTAGCGCCTGCGTCGCCTCCCCGCACCCGATAACACCGATGCCGACCACGCCGTTCAAGCTCTGTGTATCATCACGCTAATTGCTCCCGTCTCCGGGTGGTTTATCCGCGAATATTGCCCGGTAGACCATGTCCGCGGCGGCGGCGTGGCGACGCCAGTACTCATCCTCCGTAACCCGCGACGGGCTGGGCAACAGGTTGTAGAAGCCGTACACGACGATCGCCAGCGTCCGGGCCGTCTCTTCTTCGTTCAAATCCGGGTGCGTCAAGCCCGCTTCCCGGCCGGCCTCTATGATGCCGAGCATCTGCTGGCAGAGGGCTGTGACGATCTGGTGCGTCACCCGCCGGAAGGCTTTGTCCTGAAACTCCAGCTCCCCGACCGAGCGTACCAGACCGTAGTACACGCGGTTGTAGGGAAAGCCCGCCGCCAGGTCCGCCCGCAGGTACGCGCGGGGATCACGCTTAACAGCTTCTACGTCTACCGTCCCGAGACGGGAGTAGTGTGAGATCTTGTCCGCCAGCATGGTCAGTAAGAGCTGGCGCTTGTCGGTAAAGTAGAAGTAGAGCGTCCCTATTCCCACCTCGGCCCGCGCGGCTATCTCCTTGGTGTTCGTCCCCGAGTAGCCTTTCTCCTCGAAAAGCTGGGCCGCCGCCTCGAATATAGCGTCGCGCGTCGCCCGGCTCCGAGCCTGCTGCGGCTCCCGCGGCACCCCCTCCTCCGCAAAGACCTGCGAAATGTCCACCGTCTCCTGCAATAGTCCTCCGTTCTAAATTTCACCGCTGGTGTTTACCAGTGGCGGGCCGGGATGTCCTGGACTTCCGCACACGCCTGCACTAAACCGTCTCCAGGTTGGGCCTTCCGGCCCCCACGCTCATCTTAACCTCCAGGGTAGCCTGAGAGTTTCCGTACGCCTCGTTCACATAGAAGGGACCGATCTCTGCTGTACCGGTCCCTCCACTGGCGACCTTCCTCAACTACAAAGAGCCCGCAGGTACATTCGTCGAGTCGTTAACCTCGAAGGTCTGACCGTCAATGGTCGCGCGGGTGGTCGCCGAGTACGTCCCCGGCGTAGCGGGCACGGACAGCGTCCCGACGTAGAAGCCGTTGAAGAAGCGGAAGTCGAAACCGCCGTCGGAGGCGTTACCGCCGGACGTCTGGTTCAAGCTAGTTTCGACGAACAGAGTTACGGGCGTCCCGTCACAGTCGACTTGGTGCAAAGATGCCACTTCGGGCTGCCAGTAAGTTTTGCCGACGCTGGTGAAGATAAAGCACTCGGTGCCATTGGCGAGCGTAACGTTCTCGCCCGTGCCGAAGATGCCCTGGGCCGAGGCTGTCTCAGCCTTCGCAAAGCTGAGCGCCAGAACCACCGTCAGGGTGGCCGCCAGGATGACCGCCGACCGTAACAAGGATCTTTCCCCAAAAACCAAAACAGTTTCTCCTACTCTCGATAGAGAGGCAGCCAGCCTTCTGTAGCACTGGCCCTCCCGGATCCCCCCATAACCGTGAAACGCTATGTCGAAACCCCGGAGATCACCCCCTCTTCAATGTCCGCTTGACACGCTAGCATAGCCTCGGATAAAACTCGAACTATAGTTCGAGTTCAATAATTAGTTTTAGGCTCTCGGGGAAACGAGTGGGGCTTGCAGGCAACGAGGAGGCTGAAGTGGCGGATAAGGTATGTGTAATCGGGTCGGGAGTCTCGGGGATTTCGGCGGTAAAGGCGCTCAAGGAGGCTGGGGTCCCGTTTGACTGCTTTGGTTTGTGGAAGTACGAGAACGACAACGGGCAGGCGGCTTCCTACCGGGGGTTGCACATAAACACGTCCAAGAAGATGACGGAGTTCTCCGACTACCCGATGCTGGAGGACTGGCCGCACTACCCGCACCACACCCAACTCTGGCAGTACTTCAACGACTACTGCGAGGCGTTCGGGTTGCGCGAGCACATCACGTTCCGGACCAAGGTGGAGAACGTCGAGCCGCTCGGTGGCGAGACGCCCGGAGAGGACGGCTACCGGGTCACGGTGCGGGACCTCGACAGTGACGAGACGAGAACTGTGGATTACCGGGCCGTGATGATCTACAACGGCCACCACTGGTCGCCGAAGATGCCGGAGTTCCCGGGACACTTCGACGGCGAGCAGTTGCACTCGCGCGAATATAGCGTGCCGGAGCGCTTTGAGAACCAGAATGTGCTGGTGGTCGGTATCGGGAACTCCGGGGTGGACATTGCCACGGAGACCAGCTACGTCAGCCGGCAGACCTTTGTCTCGACGCGGCGGGGGGCTTGGATCCTCCCGCGCTTCGTGTTCGGTAAGCCTTCCGACGCGGCGCTCGACACGCCCGCCGGGGCGAAGCTGCCGCTGTGGGCTAAAAGAGCTTTCTATCACGCGGTGCTAAAGGTCGTCGTCGGCGACCAGGAATCCTACGGTATCCTGAAACCCGACCACAAGCTCTTAAGCGAGCACCCGACCATATCCACGGCGCTCTTAGAGCGGGCGGCGCACCGGGAGGTGATCTTCAAGCCCGGCATCCGGGAGTTGCGCGGAGACCGGGTACTCTTCGCCGACGGTACCGAAGAGAGAATGGACGCCATCATCTACGCCACGGGTTACTTCGTGGAGTTCCCGTTTTTCGAGAAGAAGCTCATCAATACGGAGGGAAACCAGATCAGCCTCTACCGGCGGGTCGTCCACCCCGACTATCCCAACCTGTTCTTTATCGGGCTGTTCCAGGTAACCGGCTCGGCTATCCCGATCGTCGAGCTACGGGCTAAATGGGTGGCCGGCCTCATCTCCGGTCGTCTGCAACTACCCGACCGCGACAAGATGCTCGAAGTCATGGGCCAGGACCGGCGCGAGATGAAAAAGCGCTACGTCGGCTCCACCCGGCACACCATCCAGGTAGACTACTGGCCCTACATCTTCGAGCTGCGCGAGGCGCTCGAAAACAAGCTCGACAAAGAACCCGAAAAGCCCCACGGGCGGACGCGTCAGCGCGCCGGGGTCCGGTAGACCATGGATAGCGCAGCGGCCGCGCCCGTCACCATCATCACCGGCGCGGCCAGCGGCATCGGACGGCAGTTGGCGCTCGACCTGCTCGGCGAGGGCGGCTACCGGCTCGTGCTCTGCGACCTCGACGAGGTCGGGCTGGAGCGGAATTTCGGTAACGCGGCGGTGCGGCTGTCCACCCTGAACGTGACGAATCTGGACGACTGGCGAAAGCTGTTCGAGAGCGTCGTGGCCGAGTACGGCCGGGTAGACATTCTGTGTAACATCGCCGGCATCATCATCCCCGGTTGGGTCCACGAGCAGGACGTCGCCGCCATCGACCAGCACATCGACGTAAACGTCAAGGGTGTGATGTACGGTTCCAAGCTTGCCGCCGAGGTCATGGTGCGCCAGGGCTCGGGGCACATCGTCAACATGTCCTCCTTGAGCGGCGTCGGCTTTACCCCGGGCAACGCCCTGTACTCCGGTAGCAAGCACGCCGTGCGCGGCTTTACCATCTCGCTCGCCGCCGAGCTGCGCGACCGGGGCGTCTACGCCAGTTGCGTCTGCCCCGGCGTGGTCGATACCCACATGCTCGACGTGCAGGTGGACCGGCCCGAGGGGGCGATCAGCTTCACGACCGGCGACCCGCTGACGACCGGGCAGGTCTCAAAGGTGCTCCGGAAGGTCATCGCCGAAAAGTCCGTCGAAGCCTGCCTGCCAAACCCGTTTTTCGCCAAACTCGTAGACATATTCCCGGCTCTGAGCATCAAGCTGTACCGCAGCTTCGAGAAACGGGGCCTGAAGACCGCCGCCGGGGTGCGGAAAAAGAAAGCCGGCGCGCGGTGAGCCAGTTCCCGGAAGGCTTCTTGTGGGGCACGGGGGCCTCGTCCTTCCGGATTGAGGGGCACATTACCAATAACTGGTACTCCTGGACCCGCGAACGCCGGAGACCGCTTTACCGCGGTCGTCCTGATATTCCAGGTTACGGCCGCAACATTTCTCGCGGTGTGGGCGTTTCTGAGCCGGCGCATCAGCAAGTGGCCGGTCTACGTGATAGGAGCCCTGATCTGGATGGCGGCGCTCTCGGCCCTCTTTTTTGTTCCCCAAAACGTCGTAACGCCTTACCATTTTATTGCGTTCTTTGTGGGGATCGGCACTTCGGTCGCCTACCTCATACCGTGGAGCATGCTTCCGGATGTGATCGAGTACGACGAGTTGCAGACCGGGCAGCGGCGGTAGGGCATCTTCTTCTAGGTGTTCACTTTGCTGAGCCTTCTGCTGGTCTTTCTCTACCCCATCACCCGCGAACGCTTCGATGAGATCCGCCGGAGCAGGTCGATCGGAGCGCCGAACCAGCGAGCGTAGGCGCGCTGCGTTCGATAAACCTGGCGGCCGGCCGTTAGACAGAAGACCCTACAGAGGAGTAGAGCAATGACGTACAAACTCGCACTACCAGCGGCTGATAAACTGTGGCAAGCCTTTCGATTCGTTAATCTCCTAAAGTAAACTGGGGCTCTTGTACGAAGCACTACGAAAAGGAGTAGCGCTGTGAGAGAGACGAACCTGGAGCAGTTCCGGGAGGTGGCCCCGCAAGGCCGCTTTACCCTACTGGCTCGTCCGTAAAGTAAGGTGCGCTTTCGGCGCTACGTATCCACGCCAACGAATCCCTACCATCGCCAAAAATCATCTTCGGTTACGATACCGAACTTGGCGGATGAACCACTAATGGTGCATCCGCTAAGTTTAGTACAATGGAGCACCTGCTACGAGGAGGTAGGTCCAATGCGCCCGTATACCCGCATCCGTCCCCTCAGTCGCGAAGAGTACGAGGAGCTAAAGCGTATGGAGCGCCGACGCAGGCTGGCGGCTGGCAAGGTATAGCGCGCCAAGATAATCCTTCACTCCAACCAGGGCTACCTGCCTAAAGAAATTGCCGAGAAGCTCGGCTGCCACGAGAGGACCGCGAGGCGCTGGGTGGGACGTTTCAATAGATTCGGCATGGCCGGTCTCGAAGAGGGTCCCCGTGACGGGCGACCTCCCACCTACGGTCCGGAGGACGTGGGAGAGGTCATCCAGGCGGCGCTCACCCCACCCGACGAGTTGGGGCTTCCCTTCGGTTCGTGGACTCTGGACCGGCTGGTTGCATACCTTTCTGAAGAGAAAGGTGTGAGCATGAAACGCACAAGGGTGGCCGAGGTTCTTACCCGAGAGGGCCTGAGATGGCGAAAGCAAGAAGGCTGGTTCGGCGAGCGGGTGGATCCGGAGTTTGCCGAAAAAAGCAACCGTGGTGAAAGTCAAGCCCTTATAGGTCGCGATCCAACGTTCGAGACTCCTACGCCACCCCCGAAGCTAGGCGGCCTTTGTCCCAGGGGCTCCGGTTTCTCAGCACCGCGCCCACGATGGCGAGCAACTTCCTCATGCAGGCCGTGAGCGCCACCTTCTTCGGCTTGCCGGCCGCCACCAGGCGCCCGTAGAATTCCCGGATCGCCGGGTTGGAGCGCGTGGCGGACAGGGTCGCCATGTAGAGAGTTTTTCTAACCGCCGAGCGACCTCCCCAAGCGGTGCGTATACCGCGCAGGGTCCCGGAGTCACGGTTGAGCGGTGCTACCCCTACCAGAGCAGCGAGTTTCCTCCGGCCGAGGTGCTCAAGCTCGGGCAGCTCGGCGAGCAGGGTAGCGGAAAGGGTCGGTCCCACGCCCGGAACGCTCTGGAGCAGGTCATCTTTCTCCCGCCAAATGGGGCTCTCGCGCACTGCACGCGTGAGGTCCTCGTTTGCCCGTTCCAACTCCTTTCTCAGCCAGCGTAAGTGTGCCTCGACCCTCCTCTTGACCACCTTGGGGGCGGTACGCACCCTATTGCCCTCGGCGGTAATCATGTCGAGGATCTGGCGCCTCCTGAGCACTAGGGCGTGTAGTTCCCGTGCGTCCTCGTCCGCCAGGGGGCGTGGCTCCGGTCGGACAGCCTCCGCGAAGTGCGCCAGCACGGTGGCGTCGATCCTGTCGGTCTTGGCGAGGCGACCTACAGCCTTGGCGAAATCCCTGACCTGCCTCGGATTGACGACGGCCACCGGCACACCGGCGAGGGCCAGGGCCGCGGCCGCGGATTGCTCGAGGCCACCCGTCGCTTCCAGAACGACGAGCGCAGGACGCGCTCCCTCCAGACGGGCGACGAGGGTCGCGATACCCCGCTCGTCGTTGTCTGCTCCCAGGTACTCACCGCTCGGGCGCAGCACGACGTCCAGTCGTCTCTTAGAGACGTCGATACCTACGTAAGTCTGCTCTGGTTCCATCGAGTGTGCCCCTTTCGCTCTTCTCGTGGCCCGGCCTTGCCGATGCGGGCTCCTCTTACTCGAGGGCCCTGGCAACCGTTCGGGCTCTTCAGTTAGCGGGGCACGACCACCTGTGCTTTTTTACGGTCTCCGGCGAAGCCTGGACCAAGGGGGCGTCGGTCTGTCGTGCCCGTCGGGCCAATTCTACGGCCATCTACAACATACAAGGGGGCCATTGAGCGCCTCTACACATCCCCTCCTGCCAACTCCGTAGTGATCTGCATCGACGAGATGGGGCCCGTGAGCGCCCGTTCGCATGCTGGCACAAAGGTCATCTACACTCGTGCCGAAGGAATACCTAGCAAACCGGCGGGTAGAGCTACCCAAGAGCTCGACTACGGCAGGATAGAGAAACAAGGCTACGTTTTCGGAGCCTTTCAGCCCGATACCGGCGAGGTACTGACCGCCACTCATCAGAGACGCTCCATCTCTAACTTCATCGAGTTTCTGGAGGAGGTCGAGGCGTGGGTTCCTTCAGACATCGAGAGGCTCTACGTCATCTTAGATAACCTCAATACCCATAAGGCTTATGACGTCCTGTTCTTCAGCCTCACGCACCCCCGATGGGAGTTTGTCTTCCAGCCCAAGTACGCTGCCTACCTCAACCTCATAGAACCTTGGTGGAAAACCCTCAAGTCATTAGCGCTCAAGGGCCGCAGGTTCGAGACTTGGGAAGAAATCGAAGCCGCGATAGCAAAAGCTACTATTTACTGGAACGAGCACCGTCACCCATACATCTGGGGTCGGCGTAGGAGGCACCGCCCGGCCAAGAGGTTGGGTGTAGCGGGGATGCCGAGGGTAACATCGGTAGGTTAACGAAGTGCACCGAACTTAGCGGATGCACCATTAGCGTAAAATCCTGCGCGTTTACTACTCGTACTCCGAACGTCTCTCTTTTCACGGCTACAGTATTCACACGCTGGCTCCTTCCCGGATTTCACTATACACTTGGGAAGCCGGCTCCGCCCGGAGCGATCTTGTCTTTGATCTTCGAGTCCTCGATCTTCGAGTCATTGAAACCGGCTTACGGGTATGAGTAAACTAGGCCGCTCGGGAGAAAGGAGAGGCTTATGTTGCGAGCGTTGTCGCGTCCGATGGTCCGGGTGGTGGAGCGTTGGATCCCGGACAGTTTGGTGTTCGCCATACTCTTGACCTTCGTCGTGGCGCTGATGAGTCTCGGCCTGACCGATAGTGGCCCCGTGGAGGTGGTCCGGGCCTGGGGCGACGGGCTCGCGGGGCTCCTGGAGTTCATCGCCCAGATCTCTATCGTGCTGGCTCTCGGTTACACCCTCGCCAACACAGAGCAGGTCCGGCGGTTTCTCCAGGCGATAGCCGGCGTCCCCCGCTCACCAGCCACCGCTTACGGCTACGTTACCCTGATAGCGGGTGTGGCGTCTTTGATCTCCTGGGGCATCGGGTTGATCATCGGCGGGATAATGGCGGTCCAGGTTGCGAAATCAGCGCGCCAGCGCGGTATCCGGCTACACTACCCCTTGCTGGTCGCCAGCGCCTACTCGGGCTTTGTAGTCTGGCACATGGGATACTCCGGCTCGGGACCTCTGGCCGCGGCCACCCCCGGTAGCTTTTTCGAGGATCTCGGGCCGACCATTCCGGTAACCCAGACGATCTTCGTGTGGTGGAACATACTCGCCGTAGTCCTGGTGCTTGGGGCGGTCGCCCTCACAATGGCTCTCCTGTCCCCGCGGGGCGACGAATCTATTATCGAACTCGACCCGGATGCGGACGCCGACCCCCTCAATGATTCCTCAGAGCAAGAAGGCCAAGAGGCGACACCGACCACCGACTCCCCGGAGGCGGCCCAGGGCACTGCCCAGGGCGGCGATGCCGGCTCCGGCGAGGGGTCCAATGCCGGCTCCGATGCCGGCTCCGGCGATGGTAGTGAGAAGGCTGCCGAGGGTAGAACGCCCGCCCAGCGCGCCGACAACTCGCGGGTGATAACCCTCTCTATAGGTGTAGCTCTAGTAGCTTACCTGGTGGTGTACTTCGCCCAGGAGGGCTTCGCTCTGACGCTGGACATCGTCAACTGGTCGTTTCTGGCGGCCATCCTGCTCTTGGTAAAGTCCCCGGCACAACTCGTGGCCCTGGTCACCGACGCCGGCAAGACCGTCGGCCAGATACTGCTGCAGTACCCACTGTACGCCGGTATTCTCGGCATGATCACCGCAACCGGGCTGGTTGAGATCTTCGGCACGTTCTTTGTCGGCATCTCTAACTCCCAGACACTAGGACTCTTTACCATGCTCTTCGCCGGCCTCGTAAACTTCTTCGTCCCCTCCGGAGGCGGGCAGTTCGCCATCCAGGCTCCGATTTTCGTCAACGCTGCCGACCAGCTCGACGTAAGCCACAACGTCATCGTTATGGCCATAGCCTACGGCGACCAGTGGACGAATATGATACAGCCCTTCTGGACCATCCCGATACTCGCGGTAGCGGGCTTACGCATCCGGGACATCTTAGGCTACACCACCGTAACCCTGCTCATCAGCGGCGTTGTAATGGCGGGCATACTCCTCGTCCTCGGACCGGGCTGATTCCGACACACCTACGGACGGGGCAGTCCTAGCTTGCCACCGCAGAGGCTATGGCTACGGACCCTCACCCCACGCGAAGAGTCGGAAGCATACCCGGCGAGCCGGCGCCTCAACCGTCCGGCCAACGACGAGGCAAGCGTGCTGGGGGCTGGTCTAAGGGGTTACCCGTGTAGGGTGTAGGGATTCTCATCGAGGGTGCGGGAGCACAAATACTCTTCCTGTCGCCCAGCGCAGCTCCGCCGGACTTCTCAATCTATGAAAAATACTCTAAGAAAATCAGAAATTGGTTCACTGCAACATCTCCTTTCCTTGTTGGAACCCCGGGGTACTCGAACGAACTCTCTTCGCTACCGGGCCGTCCACCCCCCGTCTACGGGATAGACTCCCCCGGTCATAAAGCTGGCGCTCTCGGAGGCTAGGAACACGACCAGGTCCGAGATCTCCTCGGGCTCCCCGAAACGCTCCAGCGGAGTGCGATCTATGACGGACTGTCGAAGTTCCTCGTTTTGTTGGAGCCCCTTGCTGAAGTCGGTCGCTACATAAGCCGGAGCCACGACGTTGACCCGAATTCCGTGCCGGGCCCAGTCCAGAGCCATGACCCGGGCCATACCGGCGAGTCCAGTCTTGGAAGCCGTATAGGCTGCGAGCCGCGAGTCACCGACCAGGCTCATCAATGAACCCATGAACACAATAGACCCTCTCCGGCCATCCGATATAAGCTCGCGGGCGACGCTTTGCGCGGCGATAAGCGCACCGGTGAGGTTCGTGGCGATGATCGAGTCCCAATCCTCCTGCTCGATCTTCTCCGCCGAGACGTACACCGGGCTGATGCCGGCATTGTAGACCAGGGTACCAACACTGCCCTGCTCAGACTTGAACCGCTTTACTACGTCCGTGATCTGCTCGCGATCCCTGACGTCGAGGCCATACCCGGTGACCGGATGCCCGCAGGCATCCGCGAGCGAGTCCGCCACCTCGGAGGCCCTCTCCTCGTCCGTACCCGTAAGACCGACCACAGCCCCAAGCTCCGCGAAGCGGGAGGCGACCGCCTGGCCTATTCCCCGCGTGCCGCCTACCACCAGCACAGTTTCGTTGCGCACATCACCAATGCCCGACACAGCATCCTCCTTTGTCTTCCGCCCCTGGCCGTTACCACACGTCGGAATGATCGAAGAAGCTCGGCTTACCCAGGAAAAGACGGGCGGTTAGCCGATGCGCCTCTCGCGCCCCTCCCATTCCTTATCTCGCAGCATGTACTTCTGGACCTTTCCGGTGGCGGTCTTCGGTAGCTCTCCGAACTCCACAGCAGCGGGAGCCTTGAAGCGGGCGATACTCTCCTTGACGAAGTTTATGATCTCCTCTTCGGTCGCCTCCTTACCTTCCTTAAGGGTGACGAATGCCTTGGGGCGCTCGCCATAGTACTCGTCCGGCATGGCGACCACGGCGGCCTCCACCACGGCCGGGTACTCCTGGATGACCTGCTCGATCTCGACGTTGGAGATGTTCTCGCCGCCGGAGATGATAACGTCCTTGTCCCGGTCGCGGATCTCCACGTCCCCGTCTTCGTGCCACACGGCAATATCCTCGGTGTGGAACCAGCCGCCCTTGAAGGACTCGTTCGTCTCCTCCTCGTTCTCGAAGTAGCCCTGCATGACGGTGTTGCCGCGCACGACGATCTCACCCATCGTTTCCTGGTCCTTCGGGATGTCGTTCATCTCTTCGTCTACCACTCTAACCAGGCCCGCGACGGGGTTTCCCTGGCCCTGGCGGGCAAGCAGATCGGACAGCTCTTCGGCGGAGAGATCCTCCCACCCCGGACGCCACTCACAGACGATGCTCGGTCCGTAGGTCTCGGTGAGCCCATACAGATGTATCGGCATGATGTTCAAGGCCTCGAACTGCTTGAGGACCGCGGGCGAGGGCGGTGAGCCCCCGATGCCGGTGATCACCTGCCGCTCCAGCGCATGCGCGCCCCCGGCATTAACGAGCGGTATCTGAACGGTGGGAGCCCCGCAGTAGTGGGTGATGCCCTCAGACTCAAAGAGCTCCCAAACCTTGTCCGGGTCAACTTTCCGCAAGCATACATGTGTTCCGGCCACAGCCGTGACCGCCCAAGGGTAGCACCAGCCGTTGCAGTGGAACATCGGCAGCGTCCACAGGTACACGCTCTCGGGGCTCATGCGCAACTCGATCACCTGGGCGAGAGCTTGCAGGTACGACCCGCGGTGGGAGTACATCACACCCTTGGGCTGCCCGGTGGTTCCTGAGGTGTAGTTTATGGAGATCATCGCTTCTTCGTCTTCGAGAACGCTCTCCACCGGCTCCGGCGATCCTTTAGCGATATAGTCCTCGTACGGGTCGCCCTCCTCACCCGTATCGTCGATGCGGACGACTTTTACGCCTTCTAAACCTTCCAGTCGGTCTTCAAGTTCGTGATCCGCCAGGACCATCTTCGCCCCCGAATGCTTCACTATATACGCGACCTCGTCGGCGCTCAGACGGAAATTGATGGCGACCAAGACCAGCCCCGCCGCCGGTATGGCGAACATACCTTCCAGCATGGCGGGGATGTTTGGGCACAAGAGGGCGACCCTGTCTCCTTTCGCGAGGTCCGGCTCCCCCTGAAGGCGGGAGGAAAGGCGGTTGACCCGCTCCTCAAACTCCTTGTAAGTGTAGCGCCGGTCCTCGTGGACCACGGCGGTCTTATCCGGGAATACATAAGCGCTGCGCCTCAAGAAACTCACCGGAGTGAGCTCCGTACGGTAGACCTTCTCGTGCTGTTCTCGCTGCATGCGGTAACTCCTTTTCCTGAAGCTAGCAGGCACGATTGTAACAGCAGACTTTTAGCCCAAGGGTTAGCCCAAGGGATCTTCTTCAGAAACCGGCCCGCGGAACAGCCCGTACCGGTCTTAGGCCATCGGGAAGAGGAGAGCAAGCAAAGTTGCGCTCCTCTCCTCTTCCCATTACGGACGAGCCGGCGCTACTCCACTTTCTCTCCTATCCCGAGCGGGTTTCCAGCCACTCGGTAGTTCTCGGCCACAAGTTCTTTTTGGCTCCCCGGCCCATGACCAGCCCCACGTGTCCGGCGTCCAGGGCCACGAACTCCTTGTCCTCGCTGCTAACCAGATCCATCGTCGCCTCGGCCTGGCCGCAGAAGACAAGGTGGTCCTTTTTGCCTGCGAGGTTGAGGACGGGGCACTCGATGTTCGAGAGGTCCACCCGACCACCCCGCAGCCGTATCTCACCCTTGATGAGCTTGTTCTGCTGGTAGAAGTCCTCTATCCACTGCTTGTAAGCCGCGCCGGGCACCGGTACGGGGTCGTTGGCCTACTTGTTCATCGCCCGCCACCCATCCATGGGCTTATCATTCTACTTGCAGACCAATGAGGGCTAGATGACTCTCCGCACCTCTACCAAATCGAGCACCTCGTCCACGCCCTCGACCTCGCTCGCGACTTCGCCGGCCGCACCCTTCGCCTCTTCGGACTTGGCGAGGCCCCGGATCTCCGCCACGCCCTCGGCGACCTCCACGTTCGGGCGCCGGAGACCCGCCGTTCAGGGATCCTCCCCCAGCCGGGCCAGCACGCGCCGCTCTGTTTCCTCTTCCGCTGTTACGCCGGGCAGCGGAGCGTCGAGACTCGTCCCCGTAATAGGTTCGGCGGAGAGCTGTGGGCGCCCGGACTCCGGTATCGGTGCGGGACTCCGGTGGCCGACGTCCCCTTCCTCGGGTTCCGCGGGCGTCTGCATACCGGTCACGTAATCTAGCTCGGCGGCTTCGCCGCCGGAGCCCGACACATCCCGCCCGCCCGGAGAAACCGTACCTCTAACGAGGCTTAGACGGCCGATCAGGATACCGGTGGCGACTCCGAACAGGACCGCCGCTGCGTATCCGGCGGCCGCCCGGAGGGCCGCTGGCGTCCCAATACTCGAAGCCCGCCGGACGAGCCGGGCCGGGTCCTTGATGCCTTTCCGCGCGGCTTTGCACATCCCTTTTACGGCCTCGAAGACGGTCTTCGTCAGTGCACGAGCCCCGGCTCTTCGACCGGATGACACTCTTTCGGCCTCCCGATCGTCGAGCCTACCGGCGCCCTATAATCCTGCGCTTCGCCAGCTCGTAGGTGAAGCCCCTGACCCGCTTACTTTTGAGGACCCTTTTCATCCGCCCGTAGACGAGACTCCTGAGCCGCTTGTTCTTGAGGACCCGTAGCACGAGCCTTCGCCCTCCGGGGCTCCGCAACAACTTGAAAACGACGGTATACACGGGCATTGCTCCTTCTTCTAGCCAGCTTCTTCTCTACGTCGATACACCCGCCACGGGGTTTTGTTCGGTAGGGACCTCGTGCCTTTTCCAGATCTCTTACGTACCCTCAAAAAGAGGTCCCTAAAAGGAGTCCGAACGGCTTTTAGATCTCAAGGGTCAGGCGAATCTTTCGGTCCGAGCTTTGGTTTCTGCCCCGGCCTCTGCCTTGGCCTCTGCCTCTGCCTTGGCCTCTGCCCCGCCGAAGCAGGAGAAGTAGGAGTGTGCCCAAGCCGAGAAGTCCTAAACCTAGCCCCGAAGTGAGAAACGCAACGATGCTGCTTTGCGCGGTCGCCGCTGCCGGACGCTGTTGTACCTCTTCGGGGGAGGCTTGCTCCTCCATGATGTCCTTCAGATTGAGCAAGTCCTGCTCCAGTAGAACCCGCGGGTCCGCCAGAAGTCTGGAGGTCACCTCTCCTAGCCTCCCGCCCGGCGGATCGGCGTAGTTCATGGTCACCTCGACCCCGGTCTGTCCCGGCTCCGCTTCATAGAAACGTACCTGTCCAGAGGTTTCCACCTCCCCCTCTACAGAGTTCCAGGCTATGAACTCGTTGGACTCTTTATGCGTGGTACGGGCGTCGAATTCGACCTGTGTGCCGAAGGGTCCTTTTATCTTCCAATGAGTAGTGTCCTCGCCGGTAGCGGTCACTTCCTCTATGTTCCTCATAAAGTACGGCAGGTTCTCCAGAGTCTCCCAGTAGCCGTAGACCTTATCTACCGGAGCATCTATTTCTACACTGCCTTCGACCCGTTGGGGCATCTTTCTACTCCTTTGCTCACTCGCCAGGCCGCAGTCGCAGGGTTGCTGGCGGCTCTCTGACTATTACCGGATATTTCTCGTTGCGCTCGGAGAGGTTTTGGCTCAGGCTATCGCGTTCTCTGGCGTCCCCGGGCGCGGTTTTGGAACTCTTGCAAGTCGATCTCTCCGTCTAAGAACTTGCCCACGAAGTAACCGCCGATGGCGAACAGTATGGCGATAGCCGTGACGCCGATTCCTATCACGGCTGCCGAAAATACCACGAGAAAGCCGATCAAAGCTCCCCACTGCTTGCTGGTCAAACCCGCCAACAGGAACCTCCTTTCCTTCTCCAGGGTCTAGTTACTTCTACAGTAGCTCCCGCGCCCTTCACGGGCACTTTATAAGTCTCCGACGTCAAGGACGTTTCCCAAGCGTAGGGCAGCCCCGGTAGAGTACCTCCGGCCAGGATGCAGTGGATACCGCAGTAGACACCGCACGAACTCTGCGTCGAGAGTAGGCATTCCCGTAGGTCTTTATGTAACCCGGCTCTACCGCTCTGGCTTTAGCCACCTTACTCTCGGCCCTGGTTCTCTTCGGGCTGCTGGCTCTGCTCTTGCTCTTCTTGGGGGAAGAAAACGTCGGCGACCGTGATGTTTACCTCCGTGGCCCTAAGACCCACCAGGTTTTCGATGCGGTTTACGACGTTCCGGCGGACAGCCTCGGAGATCTGCGGGACGGGTTTGCCGTGCTCGACGGTCATCATCAAATCCACTGCCGCCTCGACCTCTCCGACCTCCACCGAAACCCCCCGGGTCCGGCTCCCGCCCGAACCGCCGGTGATGCCGCCCAACAGACTGGAGGCAGCCTGTGAAGCGCCACCGCCCATCCGAACGCCCTCTATCTCCTGTGCTGCGTCACTGGCGACCTTCGAGACCACGCCGGCCTGTATGAGGGTGTTGCCGCGCTCGCTCTGCAGCGAGTTGTCTTTCTGGCTCTGATCTTTCTGGCTTTGGCCTTTCTGGCTTTGGCCTTTCTGGCTTTGGCCTTTCTGGCTTTGGCCTTTCTGGCTTTGGCCTTTCCCTTTCTTGCTTCTCTGCTCACTCACGACTTCTTTTCCTCTCGTTATGTGATCACTACACTCGGGTATGGACGTTACAGCGGCGGCGCAGCAGTGGATAGCCTTCCTGGCGAAAACAGCTTGCCTTCATGCCCGGTCTCCGGTGTTTTCTGTCTTCTCGCCCTTGCCTGCGACGGTCCGGTATTCCAGCGGCCTACCCAGGAGCGCGGCCCTCTCACCGGCCTTTTTCAGGGCTTCGTTGGCGCCGGAGAGGTTCGTGCTTTCCAGGTGCCGGATCGCCCGCTTGAGGAGCCGGCTGAGTTCCGCGTGACCTTCGCTGTTATCGGGACCCATCGGCGAGTCTCCTACTTGATCCTGAGAACGCGCCGGTCGTGGTCGACCTCGAACCACTCTACCGGCAGGAGAACCGACCTCGACCAGAAGAGTCCTAGCTTGACCCGGACGTATTCCGGCTTACCATCCCTGTTTGAAAAGATACTTTCGATCCTGCCGATCCTCTGCCCCAGTAGGTCCTGGAGCATGTACCCTACACACTCCTCCGGCGCCTCCGACGGCTCGCCGCGCTCTCGCGGCACCTGTACATCGTCCATCTTCATTCGGAGATCACCCCTTTACTCGCGGTTCGTTGTGTAGTCTCACCATGATGGGCCGAGCATCCTGGCGCCCGACCCTCGACCTCTACTACTCGCTAAGGTCCTGGCGGCTAGCCTCTTCCTCAGCCGTCTCCCGAGCCTGCTGGGCTACCCTCTGCGCCCTCTGAGCGGTTTCATCCGCCTTCTGCTGAGCCTGGTTGGCGAGCTGGTCGCGGGTCTCGCCCATAAGCTCGTTTTCCTTGCTGCTCCCGGGGATGGCGAAGCCGACGGCCGCCCCGAGACCCACGGCTATGGCGCCCAACGACAACGGGCTCTCCCGGAGCGCCCGCTGGAAGCCGCCCTTCGCCTGCTGCGCCCGTTGCTGAGCTTCACCCCTGGCTTGGCTCGCCCGCTCTTTAGCCTGCTGCCCCGCCTGTCCGGCCCGCTCTCTCGCCTGTTCTTGCGCTTGGCTGGCCTTCTGGCTGGCCTGTCCGCTCCGGCTTTCTGACTCGTCATCGTCGTCGTCATACGGGTAGGACTCAAGCGCCTGGCTGGTGGAACCGGAGGAGTAGGTGTACTCAGACTCAAGGTCGTAGTACGGACTCTCTTGCCGATAGCCGGACTGTTCGTCGGAGTCGCTCTTGCCGGAGTAGCTTTCGTTAGAGCCGCTCCCGCTGGCCCCGCTGGCGATCAACCACCCGAGCCCCACGAGGCCCGCTCCGGTAAGTGCTGCCGGGACGGGGTTGTTGCGGATAGTGTCCGTTACCCCGGAACTTGCACCCTTAGCCCGATCCGAAGCTCCCTGGCGGATCTGGCTCGTGGCCTGCTGGCGGATGTACTGTGGGTTCATCCGCTCCTGTAAGGCGTACACCGACTCGCTCATCTCCGCCCGCGTGCGGGCGATGTCCAGCCGCAGCGCCTCCATCTCGTCGTCCGTTGATGTGGGGTCCGGGTCAAGCTCGTCCCGTTCGGCCGAAAGCCGACGCCGGATCTCCGGCCGGTCTTCTCCGGGGGGCGGCTCCCGCCTTATCCGTCGTTGCTGCTCTTCTGGTCCTTCAGCCATTCTTGATCCTCCCTTAAAGTGTCCAACGTGCGCTGCGGGGCTAGCTGCTCCTGCTGCAAGGTCTTTAGCCCCTTGTAAATCAGAAAGCCCCCCACGGCCAGCACGATCACGCTGACTATCAAAGCCGACAGCCACACCGGCAACCCTATGGCCGACAGAATGGCGACGATCGTACCCAAAAGCGCCAGGAAACCGGCGTAGGCTATGAGCCCTCCAGCCGCCAGGAACCCGACGTTCTTCCCGACCCGCGAAGCTTTCTGGCTGAGCTCGGTCTTCGCGAGCTCTATCTCCAGGCGCAGCAGGTTTGAGGTGCCGCGGTAGAGATCTCCTATCAACTCCGCGGTCGACATCCCCTCCCGGTCCTGGCGGACAACCTTCATTCCGGACTCCTTCTCGACCGGCCACCCGACCGGCGGCTGGAGCCTCCGGAGGAACCTCCGGTGGAGCCTTCAGAGATTTCAGCGGAGCTACTGGAAGATCGCTCGCCAGAAGACCGCTCTCCGGAAGACCGCTCGCTAGAGGAGCCGCCGTTGGACGGAGAGCCGGCGTTCGCCCCAGAGCCGGCGTTCGCCCCAGAGCCGGCGTTCGCCCCAGAGCCGGCGTTCGCCCCAGAGCCGGCGTTCGCCCCAGAGCCGGCGTTCGCCCCGGTCGCCGCCTCGCCAAGCTCCCTGGCCCGGCCTTGTACGTCAAAGCTCTCGCGCTGGCCGGCGGAACTCTTGAGAAAGCGGGCCGCCGCGACCCCTACGAGGAATGCTCCCCCGAGGAATACCGCCGTCCGGTTGCGGGCGAAGTCCTCGATCTCGCCTATAAGCTCGTCGCCCTCTTTCTCGTGCAGGAAGTTCGCCAGTCGGTCGGCCTGCTCGGCCCCCTGCTCGGCATACCTGCCGATGGAGCCCTGGTCCTGCTCCCGGAGCTGCTCGCCCGTCTGGCGCAAAGCCCTGGAGATACCCTCGATCTGGCCTGCGGCCTGCTCCTTGCGAGTGTCTAGCTGGCCGGCAGCCTTCTCCCGGCCCTGCTCGGCAGCCTCGGACGCCTTTTGCTGGCCTTGCTGGGCTACCTCCTGCGACTGCTGCTTGGCTTCGCCGCGCTTGGATCTTCCGTCACTGCCGCCGCTGCTACTTCCGGTGTTCTCGGATCTATTGTTGCGATTTCGCCCCACGACATTACCTCCTTATCGTCTACAGTCTTTCGACTCGACCAAAGTCTTACTTCGACTACGGTCACCTACGGCCGCTGCCGTCCGGTCTTGGCGCCCCACAGACCTCCGAGTGCTCCCCCTAGAAAGGGTACGATGATTATGAGAACGAGCGAGATTATTGCCACGATGCCGAGGCCCTGCGGGATGCTCGTCGGGATGTTCTGCGCGAGGCTCGCCGGTACCGCGCTGCCAAGTACATTTGAGAAGGTGCTTCCGAGAACACCCCCGGCCACCGCCAGTAACACCACGAGGATGAAAACCAGCAGGGGCACGAAGAGGCCGTGCTTTAGCCCCTGGCGGCTAGCCAGCCGCCCGGCGACGTAGCCGCCGATCAGGAACACCAGGAAGAGGGCTATCAGGAACCCTGCGGAGCTTATAATCCCTCCGGCCGTGGCGCTGAGACCCAGCAACGCCACGATTGCGCCCACGATGGTGCCAACAATGCCGAACAGTATCGGAGCTGCCCCGAGCGACGATAGCCAGCCGAATATAACGCTCGGAAAACTCGTGCCCCGGTCGGCCTCCCGGTCGGTTTCCCGGTCCCTTTCTCTCCGATTCTCCCGCTCGGCCTCTCTGTCCGCCTCTCTCCGGCTCTCCCGGTCTACAGTGTCCACGGCTGCCGGTTCGCGGTCTCCTCGATCAGCCTCCCGCTCATCGTTCCGGTTGGTATCCCAGTCGGCGTCCCGCTCTGCGCCGGCTTCATCACCGGCATAAAGCCGGGCGCCGTGACCTCCCCGGGCATACGTCTCCGTCAGCGGGCCCCGGGCTCTCCACCGCCCGGCATCCTGGCCGGGATCCGTTCGCAGGTCCAGGAGGTCGTCCGGGTCGGTTTCTTCGCCACCACTGCTTGACGAAGTGGCTTCCTGGCGCGAGCCGTCTCTACCGGAAGGCCGCCGGACCCGCCCCAACTCCCCGTCCGGGTCCGGCGTGTCGCCTCTCTGTGGCTCGCGTTTATCCTTGTCGCTGTCCTGTACCCGGACGGCATCCGGGTCGTTGCCCTGCGCTCTGGCTTCCCGGGGTTCTACCGGCTGCCGCTCGCGAGAATTGTCGTCGCTATTCATGCCTCGTGTCCTTACTCAGGTGTTTTTCTACCTGACTCTCTTTGCCGTCGAGCTCGGCGGTCTCGTCCGTCTCTACGGGAACGTCCTCCACCCGCACCACCCCCTCAAAGACCGGGCCGTTTTCGGCCTCAGGGTCCGTTCCGGACCCCGAGTCCTCCGCGCGTCCGGTGCCGGGTTCGCGGGCGCCGGGTTCTCCGTGAGGCTCTTTATCCAGTCCGGCTTCTGACTTGTCCCCGGCGAAACTCCTGCCGCCGGTTTGACTTCCCGATCCTCCCCTGACCGTTCCATCGTCTCGGCCCTCTTCTTCCTGTTCGGGGAAGACGATATTGGTTGCGCTCACGTTTACCTCCGTGACCGCCAGCCCCACAAGGTTCTCGACCCGATTGACGACCTTCTCGCGGATTCTTTCGGCCACCTCGGGAAGCTTTGCACCGTACCTGAAGCCTACCGTCAGGTGCACGGCGACTCCGGTCTGCCCCACTTCTACGGAAACGTTGCGGGTCTCTTCCGGAGAGCCCTTCGACCGGCGGAACAGCCCACCTTTACGCCGGGAAGTATTCCCGGCCGGGCGAACGTCTTCCACTTCTCCGGCAGCGATACCGGCTATCTGCGAGACGATGGTGTTCGCGATGGTAGTGGTACCGCCGGCGCTTTCGAGAGGGCTGAATACTTCCCGGTCGTCCCGCTCGCTCATCCCTTACTCACCCTCTCTCTACTACTGTGTTTGCCGGGCTGTCCGGTACGTGAGGTGTAAGTGTCATGCCGCCTCAGGTCGCCCTGCTAGCTATCAGGCGATACCCGGCGAGCAGGATGATTGCCCCCAGAACAGCCACCAGAATCGACCATATGTTGAACCCCGTTACACCGCTGCCGCCGAAGATGCCTATAACGAAGCCACCTACAAAAGCGCCTACGATACCGATGATGATCGTGACTATGATGCCCCCGGGATCGTCGCCGGGCATGACCAGTTTCGCCAGTGCACCGGCGATGAGACCAACTAATATCCAGGATATGATACCCATCTCTCTCCTCCTGCCCTGAGGTCGATTCTACTGTTCTTCTTTCCTTCCCTGGCGCTCACGGAACTTGCGCCACAATATCGGCGCCACGATCATGAGCAGCCTTCTCAGCAGATAACCCATCTCACCTCCAATCCTAGATAGGCTTTATTAGTCCGCTGGGTACGAGGCTACTAAGTACGAACCCGGACCCAGGAACGGCGATCCAGTAGAGAGGAGCACAGTTATCTACCTTGCACCCCGCTCTGCGCTTCGTTGCGGGTCCCGAACAGTGGCGTACGAATATCGCACCTATGGCCGCTGCTGTCCGGTCTTGGCACCCCACATACCACCGAGGATGCCCCCGAGGAACGGGAAGATCAGCACCAGAAGACCCGCTATGATGGCTCCTACGAGGGCTCCCGTGCCGGCACCCTGAGGTACTCCTTGAGGAAGGCCCTGGGTTATGTTCTGTGCCAGATTCTGGGGTATCGCACCGCTGATCTGCTCCGCGAAGCCCAGGCCCAGGGCTCCCGAGGCGAGCGCCAGCAACAGGGTTATAACCAGAGCCAGAACCGGTACCAGGAGGCCGTGCTTGACCCCCGAACGGCTCGCCATCCTCCCGGCGACGTAGCCGCCGATCAGGTAGACGAGAAACAGGAGAACGAGGAGTCCCACGAGCGCCGATATACCGCCGCTGCCGAGCCCGACGAGTCCGAGGATCGCGCCGACTATGCCGGTGACGATCCCACCCAACAGCAGCCCGGCACCCAGGGTAGTAATCCAACCGAAGATAATGCTGATCCAGCTCGTGCCGAGATCCGACTCCCTCGACTCGTTCGCCCGACTAGTCCGGGTAGAACCCGCGCCCTCGCGTTCGCTGTCCCGGTCGTTACCTTGATGACCACGCTCCCGGTCCCGGCTGTCGCGATCTGTGGGTCCTTCCGGGCCGGAACGCTCGCCGGTCTCCTCCCTCCCGGCGCGCTCCTCGCTAGCCCTTCGGGGACCGGCGTCCGTCTGGCCGCCCCTGGCGTCGTTGGACCGGCTCTCCCCGGCTTCTCCGGCGGTCTCCCGATCACCTACATCGCCGCGGACGGCGTCCGGATCATTGCCGTGCTGTCGGGCCTCTTCGGGTTCTACCGGCCTGTCGGGGTCTCTATTTCTGTCGCTACCCATGATTCCTTTCTCCTCTCGACTTCCCGAACGTTACTTTGAGATGTCGCCGAATATAAATACCTGGCGTTTCGTATCATAATATAACGTGCTGGTCTGGAAGAAGAGGTCGGTCAGTACGTCGGCGTCCGAGGCGGTGGACCTTATGACGTACTCCTCAGCACCGTTGTCCAGGATGAGCTGGAACGAGAACTTACCGGGTTCTCCACGACCTTCTTCGTTCCAGTTGGAGTGGACTTGAGTTACCTGCCGCACTTTTATGGTCTTCTCGGCATCCGCCACGGGTTACTCCTTGCCTCGACGCGTGCTCTTGTCGGACCGCTCGTTTGTCTATGCCTGCACGTGTCTAGCTGACGAGCGGCAGGTCGTGGGCCATCAGGACGCCGCGCCCGGTGTCGAAGTACAGGGTCCCAACCCTCGGGATCAGCTTCCTCAAGACCTTCGCATCCTCGACCGTCGGGCGGATGAGGTACTCCTCGGCGCCATTATCCAGGATGAGCTGAAAAGAGAACTTGCCGGGCTCGCCGCGGCCCTCTTCGTTCCAGTTGGGGCGGACCTCGGTGATCTGGCGCACCTTTATAGCCTGTTCCGTACGGCGTTCTGCTTCCGCCATCGCTATACTGATCTCCTTCTGGTAAGGACCCAACGGCACTACTTGGCTCGCCGGGTCCCGGGCAAAGCTATCTCAACCTTGGAGCTTGCTCACCACGTCCTGAGGACCGGAGAACTCGCCTTCCGGAAGCCCGCTGACGCAGTTGATCAACGACCGGTCCGGGAGCACCGTTGCTCTCGGCCTGACTAGCTACCTGCTCCTTGTCCGCCGGCCAGTCCACACCCTCCAGGTGTTGCTCTATATCCTCCGGGTTGAAGTTGCCTAGATCCATAGTTTCCTGCTTTCCGTTATCTCGCTGACTCGTAACAGACAGACCACTTGCCGGAGTGCTATCTCTCCCAACACCCGCTAACGGCTTCCGCTACCGCGTTATCCGCGGCTACCGCGTTCGGTGTCGTCGTCGACTTCTATCTCCTCCTTGCGGACGTCCTCCTCGACGATTTCCTCGTCCTCCTCAACCTCCTTGCGGATGCGGACCTCTTCCTTGACCACCGGCCGCTTGCTTACCACGACCTCTTCCTCGGTCACCGGCATCCGGACCTCGTCCTCGCCGATCTCGCCTTCCGCTGCCCGGCCTTCTTCGACCGGCACCCGATCTACCTCGACCTCTTCGCGCTTTTTAGGCACCCGGAGCTGCTCGCGTTCGGTACGCACCCGCTTGCGGACGTTGACGCTACCGGCTTCCCGCTCGCGGGTGCCGGCCACCAGTTCTTCCTCACTGCGCTGTACCCGGAGCTCGTCCTCGTCTTCTAGGTCGCTACCCTCGCGCTGGTTGACTCCCTCATCGTCCTCGGCGTGCCCGCGGAACTCGCCGTCCTCGATGTCGCCCGTTTCCATACCGGGTCCGACTTCGCCGGAACGCTCTCGCTCCCTACCGGGCTCCCTGTCTTTCCGGCGCTCCTCGTAATCCTCGCCGGCGTCCCCGTAGTACGCGCCGTAGGTGCCCCGGCCGGTAGAGCCTTCCAGGGGAGCCAGCCCGTAGTAATCGCGGATCTCGTTCTCGTACTCGGGCGTTATCTCCTGGTCGTCGTCGAAGGAGGGGCCGTCCTTGACCGTGCTCTTCTCGGCCGACACCTCGATAAAGCCCTGATCCCTATCTACATTGGCGATGTCCGCCGGTATCAGGGTGGACTTGGTCCCGAGGAAACCCATCTTCACGCCAAAGTACTCGGGCCGGTCGTTCTCGTCGAGGAAGAGGTCGTCGACCTTGCCGATCTTATCCCCGTCCCTGTCGTGTACCGTGTACCCCGTATACTCGTCTGCTACCGCCGTGGACCGGTCGGTGCGCCGTTCGTCGTTCGCCATGCCTACTCTCCCCTGGTAGAGGACTTACAGTGTGTCGGGGCCAGTGTGTCGAGTGCTCGCGCCGTCTCGGCGAGCATCTGCGGCAAACCCTACTCCAATGCGGACTCGTGTAAATGGATTTACATGCTTCCGGAGCCTAGTCGGCCCGATAGGTGTAGATTTTCGGCCCACGAGGTGTAGGGTCCGGCAAGGGTGCGCGGCGCTGGCGCTGGTCCAAGAGTGTATGCTTTCGTGGATGATACGGGCCAAGGTAGAGTAGGGATCAGTGGTGCAATGCAGGATGTAGGTAACTCCTTTGCAAAGGTCCCGCAGGCGGCGCGGATACTGCAAGAGCGTTTCAGCGAAATCTTCTCCGACTACGAGCGCCGCCTCGGTGCGATGGGCAGCCTGCTAGTCGTCGGCGAGGGGACGACGAGGGAGCAGCTAGAGACGAACGCCCGGGACATTCTCACGCGCGCTGCGCAGGTCCTCCGGGGAGAGGAAGCGTCTCTCTTGGCGGTCGAGGAGGAGATCTACCGCAACATCGAGGCCGCCGAGGAGCCGCTCAACCCGCATCCTGACGAGTCGTTTCGGGCCGGGGTGGCGCTGTGCAAGGCGGCGGTTACCATAGTAGTCAGGAACCTGCCCGCCGAGACCTCCAGAGAAGAGGTGGCGGAGATCTCCCTGGCGGTCCAGGAGATAGTGATGGACCGGGTCTCCCGGCTGGTAATGGCCTCCTACGTGGACTACCTGCTCACAAAGGTCAAGGAGACCCAGTTCGAGGAGCGCCGCCGGTTCTCCCGCGAGCTGCACGACCGCCTCGCCCACGAGATGACGGTCGTCAGCCAGAGCCTGGATCTCTATGAGGCCATGATGGAGAGCAATCCCGAGAGGGCCTGGGAGAGGCTGGTCCTGGCCCGGGAGAAGGCCGGGCAGGTGGTGAACCTGATGCGGGAGTTCTCCGGCGAGTTGCGGGGGGTGGAGACCTCGGACGGGCTCAGGATAGCGCTGGAGAACCTCATGAGGATTAGCGTGCCCGATGGGGTCGGGTACGAGGTCCGCGTCGAGGGCGAGGAGGCGCACCTCCCGGAGTACGTGCGCGACCAGCTCTACATGATCCTCCGGGAGGGTGTCAGAAACGCCGTGGCCCACTCCGGCACCGGCAGCCTAACGGTGGAGATTAGAATCTCCCCGAAGGAGGTTTTAGCTCTCGTCTGGGACGAGGGTCCCGGCTTTGAGAACTCGGAAGCCGTCTCAGAGGGTACGGGGCTCACGTCGATGCGGGAGCGAGCCGAGCTACTTGGCGGCTCCTTCGAGATCACCTCCGAGGGCGAGCGCGGGACGACGCTTGAGGTAACCCTGCCGCTACTGAGGAGAAAGGGCCAATAGAGAAGAGCCGCCTCAAGGGCCACCCTATAAGGGTGCTTCTGGCCGACGACCACGCGATGGTACGTGAGGGGATGGCCGAGATGCTCTCCACTGCAGAGGGTATAGAGGTGGTCGGGCAGGCGGAAAACGGGCGGCAGGCCGTGGCCCTCGCGGGGGAGAGAACCCCCGATGTGGTGATTCTGGACGTGGAGATGCCGGTCATGGGGGCGCAGGCCGCGCTAAGACGCCTCTTGGAGATCTCGCCGCAACCGAGGGTCATGATCGTCACCGTGTTCGCCGACCAGCGTCTGGTGCGCGAGCTACTCGGGCTCGGGGCGAGCGCCTATCTCTCAAAGAACGCTTCCATGAAGGACCTCCTAGCCGCGGTACATTCCGTCGCCCGCGACGAGCATGGGGAGAACGTGATCCTCTCCGTGCCCCGCAGTGCGCTGGAGCCTGAGGAAGAAGTGGAGTCTGGGCTTTCGCGCCGGGAGACGGAGATACTGTTGCTCGCAGCCCGCGGCTCGGGTAACCGGCAGATAGGCGAGAACCTGCACGTTTCGGAGACGACGGTCAAGCGCCACCTCTCGAACATCTACAAAAAGCTCGGGGTCGGTAGCCGGGGCGAGGCCGTAAGCAAGGCTCTCTCGGAGGGTTGGATCTCCTCCTGGGACGTGCGCCGTAGCGATCCCGCGGGCGGTCAGCCGGAACCCGGAGCAGAGTAACCGGCCCGGCAGGCCAGATAGGATTGCTTACACACTTCGGATACTTTCCGGCCAGCCGGACAGAGTCTGCTAGCAATAGGTGTATAGTAGAGAAAAGGCACACATGCTGTATACCCGTGGGCGACTTCCGCTAGAGTCGATCTTTGTTGGCCGTTCCGCGAGAAGGGACCCATAGATCGTGCGTATCTTGATCGTGATCGCACCGCAGATGTACCGTGAGTCGCTCGCCCTTGCCCTTGAGAGATACCGACCGCAGACCGAGGTGGTCATCGCCCGCCCACAAACCCTCGACGGAGAGGTAGGACGCTTCCAGCCGCACCTGCTCGTCTACGACGAAGGGACCGACCCGCAGATGCCGGCGAGCGTGGCCTGCTGGATCGAGGTACAGTTCACCGACGGCCTCGACGCGAAGGTCGGCGTGGACGGGCAGGTCGCGGATATAAAGAACATCGGTACCCGGGACCTGCTCGCGATCGTGGACCGGGTGGAGAGGCTGATCGGGTAGGGAGCAGGCCTGTTTGTAGGATCGAGCTTTACCTGCGCTGGTTTGCCAATTGCCGCACCAGGACTGAAGCAAGAATAACTACGGGTATCCTCACCGCTGCCTGCATTGCGGCATCCATTAAATCCTCACGAAGACCCCTGTTTCCGGGTACCTCCTCGGGAAGAAGCCGTGCGCCCAACGGCCTTTTCACCGCCTCGAATATCGCCAGGGTGAGTATGGACAATAGCTGCGTCTGCCCTTTATCGCTCATTTACTTGCCTTTCTTCTGGAGTGGGTCTGTTCCGTCTACACGGACTACCCGTCTTTAAGCCACGGTACCTCTTCTCAGTCTAATCTCTTCGCACAGAGTGACGACGTCTGATGTTGTAGGAATCTTCGATGTACTCGAGGATCGCCGTTCTGGCGGTCTGACGACCCGGCCTCGGATAAAGATCAGCCGACCCCCGCTCAAGGGGTGGAGTTACGATAGCCGTCACTGGGCCATCCTGCGCGGTTGCAGCTACTCGCGAGCCATCCCCGGCCCGCCGGGGCGCCGTGGAAAGCCTACTCCACGACCCGCTTGGATCGTAGGGCTACTCACCCTCCTGGTTAGGCTCAAACGACCTAAACTCAGAATCAACTCTGGATATGCCGATATGCCGATAATGCGCTTGCTATCTGGAGACCGAGTTCAGGTACTCGCGAACAGAGTTGATGGCAACGGAGCCCTCGCCGACGGCGGGCGCCACCCGCTTCATCGACCGGTGCCTCGCGTCGCCGGCCGCGAAGACCCCGGGCATGCTCGTTTCTAGCGGCAGCGCAAGGCGTTTGCGGGACCGCTGCCGGGAAGCTTGGCTATTGTTCGAGAGGAGGTTTCGGTCGGTCAGGACGAAGCCGGCCTCGTCGCACTCGATCTCCTGGGGCAGCCAACTCGTGTGGGGTGTGGCGCCGATGAGGACAAAGAGGGCTGCGGCTGGCACGGTCTCTGTAAGCCCGGAGGTAGGGTCCTCGAGGACCAGGTACTCAAGATGCCCCTCACCGCCACCATCCGCGATCCGCGTATTCAAACGGACCTCGACGTTTTCAGCCGCCCCGATCTGCCCCATCAGGTACTCGGAGAGGCTGGCCGCGAGCGAACCGCCGCGCACCAGAAGCGTTACGCGCGAGGCATACTTGGACAGGTACACCGCGGCTTGCCCGGCGGAATTTCCGCCGCCCACGACGTATACCTCTTCTCCTTCTAGGGCCTTAGCTTCGCTCGTCACAGCGGCATAGAACACTCCTACACCCTGGAAAGCTTCGAGGCTAGGGATACTTAAACGGCGGTAAGAAGCACCGGTGGCGATGACGACGGCCCGGCTAACCAGTTCCGTTCCATCGGACAACGCCACCACCAGGTCCTCCGATTCGTCGCGGGCACCGTTGCGGGTAGGCCCGCGGCTCAGCGCCGTCACCCGGCGCTCGAACTGGAAGGAGGCCCCGAACAGCCACGCCTGCTGGTAAGCCCGCGCCGCCAACTCTGCGCCGCCGATCCCCCGCGGAAAGCCTAGATAGTTGCGGATCAGGGAACTCGTGCCCGCCTGGCCGCCCATCGCCTCTCCGTCCACAACCAGCGTGCTAAGTCCTTCGGAAGCTCCGTTGACCGCGGCGGCAAGCCCCGCGGGACCCGCGCCAATGACGACCAGGTCAAAGCTTCGTTCCTCCGGCTCGACGTTCACCGCAAAGGGTATATTCTCCGCGAAGGCGGCGACGACCTCCTCGTTGGTGGGAGCGTCGAGTGCTTCGCGGTCGAATAAGATCACTACGGGAACCTGCTCGGGTGTTTTGTTCCACCGGGTGAGGAGCTCGCGCCCTCCTTTCGAGTCCACCGCATAGAACTCGAAGGGAACCCCGCTACGCGACCAGCGGTCCTTCATCTCGTGGGAGCGGGGCGCATCCGGCTCGCCGACGATACGGATGGCTACAAATCCAGGACGGTTTGCACTACTCCACTCATCCAAAAACTCCGCGATGACCCGATGAAACTGCTCGTCGGGAGATAGAGGAGAAGGCTTGGTCACATAGTAGTCGATCCGCCCGAGGGCCATCGCCCCGAGGATTGGCTCTCGGACCGTCGTGTCGTCCCGGGCGACGAGAAGCGCCCGCTTCGCGGTTGGATGGAGCAAGTGGGCTCGGGTCAGGAACTCTGTCCCGTTCATCCCGGGCATCCACTGGTCGCAGAGCACGACGGCCACATCTTCACCAGCCGCCTCAAGCACTCTTAGCGTATCCATGGCAGCCTCCCCAGAGTCCTCGCACCAGACGTGATAGTCCCCGCCGTAGCGGCTACGGAGCTGGCGCCCGATGTTGGCAAGACCATCCGCCTCATCGTCGACGACGAGCAGTACCGGCTTTGACGTTGTAAGCCCGGGTGTATGCGATTGTTCCCAGCTATCCGGGTTCATCTTCTCGGTCACTCCCGTCTTTATGATGGCAACTGATACGCTCTGGCCCGACCTCTTTTACGGGGATTCCCACGGGGACTCCTACAGGGACTCCCACGGGGACTCGCCCGAATACGTCCGTCATCTCCGCATCCCAAGCTCCGAGAACGTGCCGCCAAGATCTCGCCAATAACTCTACTTGTAAATCTAATACGTATCCGCACCAACTTCGGATGAAGCGTACATCAAAGATCGCCGAAGACTCTGGCTACGTTGGGGTAGGATAAGCGAACGATTTTCTGGTACCCGGCTCATGGGCAGCCGCTGACAGTGTCCACCAATACTCGGTAGCCGGTCCGGTGCGACTACCGCGAGGGGACCGCTGGTCGGGAGACACAATTCGCTACTTCGGGGGCTCGAGTAGGGTCTCGGGGTCCGGGTCAGTCCAGGTCTTTAGCTTTTCTTTTACTTCTGCAATTTGTCTCATCCAGGTGGCGGGTCGGGGTCCCCAAGCAACATCTCCGATGCCACCTCGGCTGGCAGGGGCCTCCACCAGTAGTAGCCTTGCCCTCTCTCGCACCCCATCTCTTTTAGCCTCTGTAGCTGTCCGGCGGTCTCCACACCCTCGGCCACCACTTCTAGCTTCATAGCATGCGCAAGGCCCATCACCGCAGAGACGATAGTCTCATCCCCGGCGTTTACGCCGAGCCCGCCGACAAACGATCGGTCTATCTTCAGATAGTCTACGGGGAGGCGCTTTAGATAGGCAAGAGAAGAGTAACCGGTACCGAAGTCGTCCACGGCCAGTGAGACTCCCAAAGCTTTGAGGTCTTCTAGCAGGGAGACCGAGGCGCTGCTGTCCCCGACGAGGACGCTCTCTGTGATCTCAAGGCCCAGGCCGGTTGGCTCCAGGCCCGTTTCCTCTAGTGCCGCGGATACCTGACGGGAGAGATCCGGTTCTTGCAACTGGCGGGCAGAGAGGTTCACCCACATCGTCGGCGGCGTATGTGCGTCCCCGTTCTCTCCGGCCCACTGGCTTCGCCACTCGTGCGCCTGCTGACAGGCCTCTCGCAATACCCACCGGCCGATGGCGACGATGAGGCCGGTCTCCTCGGCCAGCGGTATGAACTCCTCGGGCAACACGAGGCCCCTTTCGGGGTGATGCCACCTCACTAGGGCCTCGACCCCGACCACCTGTTCGTCGGCAAGGGAGACCTTTGGCTGATAGTAGAGCGTAAACTCGTCTCTACCCAGAGCCTTTCTCAGGTCGTTTTCTAGCTTCAGGCGCGTGCCGACCTGAGCTCCCATCGCCGCCTCGTAGACGACGTGGCGGCCCTTGCCCCGCCTCTTGGCTTCGTACATCGCAAGATCAGCTTTTCTGAGGAGGTTCCCGGCCCCGCCGGCTACGCTAGTTACTCCTCCTACGGTACTCGGGGCACCGGAAGCACTTGAGACTCTCGCAGGGTCGGACACGGCAATCCCTATAGAGGCTGGCGCAAAGACTTCCTGGCCGGCAAGGGCGAACGGGGCTTGTAGCGCCGAAGAGATCCTCTCTGCTGCCCGGAGCGCCTCCTCGGCGTCCTCCACCTCCTCCAAGAGCACTACGAACTCGTCCCCGCCTAGCCTGGCTACCGTGTCCGCTGGCCGCAGGCGGCCTCGGAGCCGGCGGGCCACCTCGACGAGTAGTCGGTCGCCAGCGTCGTGGCCCAAGGAGTCGTTTATGTACTTGAAGTTGTCGAGGTCCATGAAGAGTAGTGCCACCTGCTCCCCGTCCGGCACTCCGACGGCAGGCCGCTCGGCCCGCCGCTCGGCCCTCATCAGGGCCTGGGCCAGCCGGTCCAGCAAGAGGGTTCGGTTGGGTAGACCGGTGAGGGGGTCGTGGAAGGCCTGGTAGGCTAGCTGGTCTTCTAAGTTCTTGCGCTCGGTAACGTCTTCTAGCAGGAGGGCGACCTCCGTTACCTCTTCGGCTTCGTTTCTTACCGGGTAGACGAGACCCCTGAGCCACTTGGGGTCTCCCTCGCGGCCGACGCGGGCCGGGTCGAAAGAGAGCGGCGGGCTTTCTACCGCCATCCCGGCTACACCCTCCTGTAAGTAGGGGATCAGGCCCGCGGCATGTAACTGCTCGTCGTCGAAGACGCTCGTGCCCTCAGGCTCCTCGCCCTCCTGTATGTTCCAGAGGGTGTTCCAGGCCTCGTTGGCCTTTATGGAGCGGCCGTCGGGGGCGAAGACGTGGACGGCCAAAGGCGACTGCTCGACCACCGCCCGAAAGCGCCTCTCTGAGGTGGCGAGCGCCTCCTCGGCGCTCTGGTCTCTGTCCCGGCGCTCGCCCTGGCGCTCACCCTGGTCTTCGCCCTGGCACTCCTCGCCCTGGCACTCCTCGCCCTGGCACTCCTCGCCCTGGCGCTCCTCGCCTCTACCTTCGGACATCTGTTGCGGATCCTTTCTAAAGCTCTCGCTCCTCCTGCCGTCACGTTCTGCGACGGCGTCCTCCGACGGCGTCCTGCGGCTGTGCCCTGCTTATGCTACTGCGTGTAGCATGAGTGAACATCTTTAAACTTGCAAGAGTATGAGCGAGCATACAAAGCTCGGGTATACGGCCTATCTGTAGTTATCTACAGCTATATGGGTTTTCGGCACAAGAGGCCACAGCCTTTAACGGAGATCGACCAGCTCGTCTCTATGGACTCGCCGTATGGGCTCGCCGCGAACCACCGGATGTGGCAAGCTTAGGTGCACGGGAAGGGTCCGGCATGGAAACACCAAGTACGGGGACCCGGTACGGGTACCTGGTACGGGTACCTGGTACGGGTACCTGGTAGGGCCGGCGGAGAGGGGGAAAGAAGTATATGGACAAGGATGATCTTCCCGGCGATAACCTTAAGACCCACGCGCGGGTGCGCTGATGCGTCAGGAGCGCGGGGTTACGGTCGTGAAGATCTACGGTGAGATAGACATCTCGACCGTCCGGGTGCTGGACGAGGTCTTAGATAAGGCCATCGCCGAGGTACGCTCTCTCGACCTCAAGCTTCTGCAGACCGGAATGCCGGAGAACAGGGTACCGGAGAACGGGATACCGGAGGCGGACGGCTACCGCGAGGCCGCCCGGCAGCCGAGAGGATCTCCTCCGCTGAGGCGGCGGGTGGTGGCGGATCTTCGGCCGTCGGGGTTTATGGAGTGTATGGCTCTAAGGTCTCATCGTCCACGCCGACGCTCTACTCCGAATCGGCGGCGAGCTTGTGCTGGTGGTGCGCGAGGGCGGGGAGGTCGAGCGCCTGATCGGGGTCTCCGGACTCTCGGAAAGCTTCCCTCTATATACCAATCTCGACGCGGCGATATTGCGGGCCTACCACGGACATCCTGAGATAACCAAGTATCCAGAGCGCCCTGGCGATCGCCCCTAGAGGGTGTCTTTAGCGGACGCTCGTAAAAGATCCATACTGTAGCTCTGTACCACCTGTAACCCGGTACTGGCCGGCTCTCGAAGATCCCGTAGCGATAAATGTAACACCCTGTCTAAAAAGCCATTTGGTAAGGCTACTTGGCGAGAAGCGTCTTTTGAAAAAAGGTGTTTTCGGGTAAGACTTGCTACAACAAATCTCAAGAGAGGCGCGGTTCATGCAAACTGCCGTGGAATCCAACGTAAAAGCCGAAGGCCGGGAACTTTTCGAAAGCTTTGAACAGGCGGAGCTGAGGGTGGTCCAGCGATCGTTTAGGGCTGGAGAGACCATACTCGTCCCCGGCGATCCCGACGACCGGCTGTACTTTGTGCTATCCGGAGACTTGAGAACCTACAAGACCTACAACCCCTACCGGGAGGCTACCACCGGCTTGCTCAAGGATGGCGGTATCTTTGGCAAACCGGGCCTGTCGCGCCTCCAGCCCGGGACCCCTCCCAGCACTCAAGAGGAACATGCCGAGGCGCTTACGGAAGTAAGGGTCGCCTCGGTCTCAAAGGCCGACATAGCGTCTGCGATCGAGCGTAGTCCAGAGCTAGCCGGCGTTCTATTCTCCGCCTTGGCAACGCAGATCCGCCGCTCCGATGCGTGCATCTACACCCTCCTGCCACGAGAGGTGGCAAGCCGCCTGGCTTTACTGCTTCTGAGCCTGGTAGAGAGGTTCGCCAACGCCGACGGCAGCGCCGACGACGGGGAGGGTGCCGCAAACGGTACTGTAGTAGAGTTCCGGCTGACCCACCAGCAGCTATCGGAGATGATCGCCTCTACCCGGGAGGCGGTATCCAAGGCGATGGTCGAGTTCCAGCGTACGGGCTTGATAGAGGTCCTTAGTAAGAGCAAGAAGATACGGGTCCTGAGTCAGGAGGGGCTGCTGCTCAGAACGACCGGGATGGGGCCATAGCTATAGCCACAGCCGGGTCACGGCCTACAGAGAGAGTAGAAACTAGAAGCTCTAGCCCTTCTTCTGGTTGACGTCTACATAACCCTCTACATATCCTGGGAGAGAGGCGAGCAGAGCAGTGGCCAAGCTATATTGTCCATGCGGGCACCACAACCGACTATGGGGAGAGCTCTGGTGGGTTGGAGGAAACTACCGATGGCAGTTTTTCGATGATCTCGGAACTAGCGAGACTTACACGGAGAAAATCGCCTGCTGCCCGGCATGCGGTAGGAAACTGGAGCGCAAGAACCTTGAGACTGTAAAACCAGTCCGCTAGTAGTAAGCGGTTATGAGTTGCTCTCTTGGGTTCACACCCCTGTGGTATTCACACCCCCGTGATGTCGAGCATCTCGGCGTCGAAGAGGCTCGCGTACTCTCAGTCACCGTAGAGAAACTTAACCACCAAGCCGCCCTCGGTCAGGTTCTCATCGCTTGTTTCTAATAGTGCTCTGGCACGGGTAGCTTCTGTCAAGCGCCACCCACCATCCTCGCAAGCCGGGCACCAGTAGAGCGTCAAGACCCTGTTCAAGAGAAACTTTCCTCAACCCTCGTAACCGCCCCACACCTCTCGACGCTGCTTGAGCCACTTCGTTCGCAAGCTGCTGGCCGCGATCCTGGCCGGCATATCCTCTTCCGAGAGATCTTCCACGTGCTTGTAGAACACCTTACCGCCACTCATCAGGGCCACCAGGCCTTCCTCGGCCTGTCTCTGGTCCGCAGAGACCAGTCGTGCCAGCGCCTCCGGTGGCTCCTCTGGTAGCGGATCGCCCAGTAACCTAGCGAGTTGGCCGGCCTTCCGGGACTCCAGATCCTCTCGCTCGGCCCGCACAAACGCCTTCCAGGCGGCTAGTTTGGACTGGCGAAGCTCCTCCCGCCGGACCTTCGTACGCTCCTCTTGCTGAACTCGCTCATGCTCCTCATCCCACTCTTCTTGCGTAAGCTTCCACTGAGGGTCCTCTGGTCTCGACCCTGATCGCTGTACGCTCTCCTCACGCTGCGGTCCATCCGTATGGTACATGGCGCTTCCCTTCTAAAGGTTTTGTAGAATAGCCCCCCGGCAGCAGAGTCCTGTCGCAAGAACTCTGCGACAAAAGTATTCGGACCGGCAAAGCCGCTCCTGTGAGGAGTCGGCGATCACCGGCCCGTGCGGCAAGCCCTGAGCGTGTCACAGCGTGGTCATCCCACAACGCCAGCGCCTGATGCGGTTAGATAGTCTCCCCGTTCATCGGACTCTACCTCCTGTTAGAGGTACAATGTCTATACCAGCATTGTATCACTTTATACAAAACAGGCCGGTACCTCGAACCAGGCCGGTACCTCGAACCAGGCCGGTACCTCGAACCACGGCAAAAGAAAGAGGTCCCGGCCAACGGGCCGAAACCTCTCCAGAGCAACCAACCGGTTACTCTCTACGCTCTATCCAGAATAATCCAGGGTAGATCCTACGCGGTAGCCTTCTCGGCCTCCCGCAAGCCCTCCCTGGTGTAGGAGATGGGCGCGAAGAGCAAATCCATGTAGGCGTCAACCGACTGCTCAACCAGCGTCTGCAAAGCGTCCCGCTGGTTCTCGGCCCGCTCTACAAACCGCTCGGCAACCACCCGGTTGCTCTCGGCCTGCTGGCGCACCTCGTTCGCTGCGCTCTCTACCAGCCCCCGAGCAAAACGCGCGTTGCGTTCCCCAAGCGCGACCGAATGGTCAATAAACACCTTGTAGGAGTCAGCGGTGGTCCTGATGAAGTTCTCGGCGGCCTTATTAGCCTTGTCCCTGTTAGCCATCCCTGTACAACCTCCTTCTTACTCATCACATCTCTACCATCTCACCGTAGCGGTTAGGGCCTATGCTTCTAGCAGCCACTACATGCAGTTTACACATATATGCTGGCATGTCAAGTCTGGGTGTGTCAAGATTACCTGTAATGTTGCCGGGTGTGCTCTGTGTGCGGCGTATGCTGACATGTTAGGGGCCATCGGATGATCCGGGGATAATTGTCCGGTTAGAGAGGGTCCTGGGGTCTTATTTTGGCGGCTAGCGGGTACCGGGCAAGCAGATTCCTGAATGCCTCTACATCTATGCTTCCCTTGCTCAAAGCTGCATAGAGGCTACCCCAGCCCCGCCGATGAACTGGTGCGAGGCTCAGGTGGACAGGTGAAGGCAAGCTACCCGCGGTGAGAACCGCCTCGCAAAGCTCGAATAGCGCGTCGGCACGTCGGCAGAGACACCGGTAGAGCAAGTTGCGAAAGCCGCGCAGATCATCGAGGCTCCACGACCCCTGCCGGAGAAGAGGGACCGTTACTCTTCTCCTTCGTAGTAGTCAACTCTGTCTTGCTCTCTGAAGAACCCGCTGAGAGTCCTCTTTTCCTTGGGACCACCGGGCGCTGCACCAACGAAGATGCCGACCTTACCGGAGTCCGGGTAGACCATCGCATCGGGCTCCACCATGGTAGAGAAATACAGATACCGCAACGTTCTACCGGAAGTGTTGACGAGTTGGTGCGCACCTTCCGCCCCGGCGTGGAATGTCGCGTAGTCTCCCTCGGATAGCGATACCTCCTCGCCATTTACCCGGAGCGTGCCCGATCCCTCCAGGATGTAGATGGCCTCCTCGTTAGCGCCGTGGTAGTGGTGCGGCCACGCTCTCTTCCCGGGCTGTACTTCGTAGAGACTGCACCCGAGTTTCTCGCCGCCGGTGGCGGAACTCAGGGACTTGCGCCTGTAGCCAAACCTGTCCCCGTGGGAGCGCTCTGCCCACTGCAGTTCGTCTTTGTTGGTCACGTTCGGTCGTCTCATCATTCATCCTTTCTCTGTACTCTCGGTAAAGCTATCTCTCTTCCAACGGCGTCCACGCACGATCTTCGGCCCCCACATACTCGGACTGAGGGCGGATGAGCTGGTCCAGCTCCCGCTGCTCGAAGCAATGCGCCGTCCAGCCCGCCACTCGTCCTAGGGCGAAAGTGGGCGTAAATAGTTCTGTAGGAAGCTCCAGGCCGTGTAGAAGGAGCGCGGTGTAGAACTCGACGTTGGTGTCGAGGGTGCGATCTGGCTTGTACTCCTTGAGCAGCCTCAACGCCGTCTTCTCTACTTCGCGTGCGAGTCGGTAGAGATCCCGGTCGGCATCGGTGGCGTAGAGCCGCTCGGCCGCGGTAGCAAGAACGTCCGCTCTCGGGTCACGTACCCGGTAGACCCGGTGGCCGAAGTCCATTAGCCGCTCGCCGCGATCCAGCTTCGCTCGCAGGTGCTCTTCCGCGCGGGAAGCTTCCCCGATCTCGAAGACTACGTCGAGCGCTGGGCCCGGAGCGCCGCCGTGCAGTGGTCCCTTGAGCGCCCCGACCGCACCCAAAACTGCCGAAATAAGGTCGGAACGGGTCGAGACGATCACGCGGGCGGCAAAGGTAGAGGCATTCATGCCGTGGTCAGAGACCGTATTCAGGTACGTCTCAAGCGCCCCTACCCGCTCGGCACTCGGAATCTCACCGGAGAGCATGTAGAGGTAGTTAGCCGCTTGCGAGAGTTCGGGGTTGGGCTCTACCGGCTCTTGACCTCGCGAGAGCCGCCAGTGGGCGGCGACAATGATCGGAAACGCAGTTGTCCGGTATCATAAGCGGCTTCCGCGTCCAGAGCGGGCGTCGCCACCGAGATGTAGGTGAGCACATCCTCAGAAGAGGTGTTCTTTATGCCGTGGACGGCGCCTGAAGGTATATAGATAAGGTCACCCACGCCGACCTCCTGCTCCTCCTCTCCTACCTGCATTACTCCCTTTCCGGAGGTAACCACGTAGACCTGCTCTGAAGGATGATCGTGAAGCCGCTGCCTGGACCTTGAAGCAATCTCAACCCACGTCGCCGTAAAGCCGGCATCCGCAGCCTCCGGCAAGTCTCCCTGCTGCAGGAGGATGTGGGAGACGAGACCGCTACGCTCCCTTCTAGGGCCGTCTTCTTTATTCCGTGTGTACATATTTATCTCCTGTCGCCGGACTTCTCACTACTGTAGAATGCTGACTGCTAGTTATCAACGTTGATTTATAAATCAACTACGCACGCTGTGACAGCGTATCGTAAGCCTTTGTAAAGGCTGAAAGGATAGTGAAAGGCATGGGTAGGGAGCGTTACCTCACGGCCCGTGAGGCAGCAGAGGATTTGGGGGTTAGCCTGAAGACGTTGTACGCCTACGTAAGCCGAGGGCTCATCCGTTCGGAAGCCGTTGGGGGCAAGCGGCGTAACCGACGCTACCGGGCAGAGGATGTGCGGCAGCTAAGGGAGCGTAGGGAACAGCGGCGGAATCCCACAAGGACTACAGAGGGTGCGCTCGACTGGGGCATGCCGGTAATGGAGTCGGCCATCACGCTGATCGCCGAAGGCCGACTGTACTACAGAGGGCGTGATGCCATCGCCCTTTCTGAGAACTATTCTTTAGAGCAGGTCGCCGAGTTGATCTGGACGGGTAGCATGACGGAGGGTGACCATAAAGGGCTTCCGGAACTCTTTCGAGCCTCCGGCATGATCGACTTACCGTCGGGTCCTCCACTGGAGAGACCAGAAGGGTCCGAAGCTTTTTCTACGACTGAGGCGTTGGGGGTGACGCTGCACGGCGCGGCGGCGAGAAATCCAGCCGCCTACGATCTGCGTCCCGCCGCCGTTGCCAGAACCAGCGTCCACATCCTGCGCTTATTAGTAGCGTCGGCCACCGGCGATGGGCAAAGCGCCGGGGACACCGTGGCCTGGGTCTTGCAGCGACATTGGCTTCCACAGGATGAGCGGGCAGCGGACCTGCTAAACCAGGCGCTCGTTCTGTGCGCGGACCACGAACTGAACGTCTCTTCCTTCACGGCCCGGTGTGTTGCTTCAGCCGGGGCAACACCCTATGCCGTCGTAGTGGCCGGGCTTGCGGCGCTCGGCGGAGTGAAGCATGGTGGCAATACCGAGCGTGTGGAAGCGTTACTGGCGGAGGCCGAAGCGGCTGACGATCCAAGGAGTGTCGCCGCCTCCCGGCTGAGACGTGGAGAAACCATACCCGGTTTTGGTCATCACCTTTATCCTGGAGGCGATCCCCGAAGCGCGGTACTGCTTGCAGCCCTGGCTGCGAACTACCCTGACTCGGAGGCGCTAAAGCTGGGAGAGGAAGTGGCGAACACTATTGGCGACCTGATGGACGAGCAACCGAACGTGGACTTCGCGCTGGCGCTCCTCGTAAGGGTTCTGAGCCTACCCCAGAGTGCGGCGCTCACACTATTTGCCCTTGGCAGGACGGTCGGCTGGGTGGGACACGCCATCGAGCAGTATGAGGCGGACAAGATCATCCGTCCGCGCGCCAGATACGTCGGGCAGCAGCCTCCTATCATATGAACACGTTGCTTTGGTGAAGTGTAACTACCTAGCGTAAAAGTGCCTTTTAAGGCACTAACGGGTTAAAAGGCAAGCTAAGGGGCGTACCGGAAGCACCTTTCGGTTCGTGTTCCGCAAGGCGTTTGCAAACGGGGAGCCTGCAGTGGCGATAGTAAGTTAGCTCTTTAACGCAGATGACCCCGAAAGAGCACGGACGATTCCATCCGCTAACGCCTCCGCGGTCGACCCGTCTTCTTCTCCGTGGTCGGGGTTGAACTCCGTGATGGTCACCGCCGCCAGCCGCTCGCTCTGTAGCAGCCTCCCCAGCGCCCGTATCGCCGTCTCGAAAGGAAGACCCTGGTTGCGGCCCGTGTTCTCCGAGAGCGGTAGGTCGTTGAAGTCCACCGTGTCCACGTCGAAGTGCACGAGCAGTCTCTCGAAGCGGCGCTCCATCTCTTCGAGGGTCCGCGCCGCAGTGGCTTCCGGATCGGTGGCGACCTCGCCTACGGGTATGCCTCTCAGGCCCCGGCGCTCGACCACCCCTCTCTCCCACTCTGTCGCCTGCTTGGGACCATAGGAGAAGAGGAACACCTCTTTATCCCTCAGCAAGGGAAAGCGCGGCCCGAAACGACTCAAGGGCTCCGCTGCACCTTCTTCGCCTAGCAGGTGGGCGACACCCATCCAGTCGAGCGCTCCCTCTGTCACGCTGGTGGGGACGCCGAGGTCCGGATGGACGTCGAAGTAGATGAGGCCGAGGCTCTCACCGGATGATAGGAGACCCGCCACGGTGCCAAGCTCAATGGTGCAGTCACCACCTATGACCAGCGGCAGATGACCGGCCGAGTGAGCCTCCACTACTCTCTGCGCTGTCTCCTCGGCAACCTCTACAACGGTGGATAGGTTCTGCGCCCGGCGGTTATCCTTGTCCGGGCGCCAGCGCCGCACTCTACTACCATCTCCGTAATCTGCTAACTCAATACCGGCATGGAGAAGTCGCCCTGGAAGGTCGGTGTCCCTGAGTGCCCCGGGACCCTTCTCCTGACCTGGGGCGAATGCTCCCATGCTGGTCGGAACCCCGACCAAGCCTAACGTCTTTGCCACGTGTCCCTCCCCCTCTTCGAATCGTTCTACTGGCCTCTACTATGCCTAGACGGCGGTTTCGACCGGAGAAGTGAGCACCTCAGCGCAGGAGAGGGCCGCCCGTAGGACCTGTCCCTCCTCATCGAAAGCCGGATCAAAAGAGGCGATACCAGCCGCAGCAACGGTAAAGCGCTCGCGGACCAAGCCAAGGGCCGCTCTCAACTCCCCATCATCTAACCCACCTTCGGGAGTATACTCGTTCGCCCGACCTACCCTGGCGGGATCGAGGACGTCCAGGTCGAGATGCACGTACACCCTGCCGACCCGGCTCGCAAGCCCGTCCATAGCCTCCGCAAGGGCGCTTGAACCCTCCCGGCCGATACGGTCCGCACCAACTACGGTCACTTGCGAGTTGGCGAGCCGTTCCTGTTCTGCGGGCTCTATCTCACTGGTCCCCACCAGCACCACGTTTTCTTCGGCCACCGGAGAGAAGCCGGGCACGCCTTTCGCCATATTCTTCCAGCAGTGCCCGACGGCGATGGAGAGGCCCATGTTGTCCGAGAAGCCACTCGTCGTGGTCTCCGGAGTGTTGAAGTCCGGGTGGCCGTCAAACCACACGATACCCAACCCCTCGTCTCCAGTTTCAGCTATGGCTCCAGTTTCAGCTATGGCTCCAGTTTCAGCTATGGCTCCAGTTCTGGCTCCGGCGAGCGTCCCCACCGCAGTGTTGTAGTTACCGGAGAGTACCAGCGGCAACTCGCCCATAGCGACAGCTTCGCACACCTGGCGGGAGACCATACTATCCAGCTCGAAGGCGGTCGCCACCTCGACCGGCGGATCGGTTTCGGGGTGTATAGTGACAAAGCTCAAGGCTCGCTCCCTCGACCGCAGCGCTCCTCCAATACCATTGTCCAGAAGATGCCTCGGTCCTGCGCCCATCCTGTGCCGGTAGTGCCCCGAGTCGTAGGGCACAATGATGATACGGACATCCGGGCACTCTTTCATGCCTGCATTCTACGGTAGGACTTGCCCGTAGCACTTATCTATTTCTGACAGGTTTGTCTACCCCAGTGCACCTTTTACGCAACGATCGAAGCTCTCGCGCTCCCCGCCGGTGGAATAAGGCTAGCTGGGAAGGGAACCTGCTCCGGCATCTACAGGCTGGCAACCATTACTCGACCTCTGTCTCTGCCACAACCTCCTTAAAGACGTTCATGGCGTTGATAGCCGTCGGGAACCCGGCGTACGGCACGGTTTGAATGATCGTCTCTTTTATCTCATCTTCCGTTAGACCCACGTTGAGTGCGGCGCCAATGTGCACCTTGAGTTGTGGCTCGCGTCCACCCATCACCGTAAGTGCTGCAACCGTGGCGAGCTCCCGGTCGCGCAGGCTGAGTCCCTCGCGACTATAGATGTCTCCAAAGGCAAACTCGATGATGTAGCGGCCGAGGTCTCCCAGAGGTGCCACAACCTCTGCGCCCGCCTTACCATCCACCTCAGCGAGCTTAGCCGATCCCCGCTCGAAGCGTGTCTGCTCGGTCTGATGTCGTAGCTGCGTCATTCCTAGCCTCCATTTCTGCATAGAGCTCGACCTTCTCGTCGATCGCCGCAAGATCCCTCTCCAGCTCAGCCACCCGCTGTCGCACCTCGGTTCCGTGCTCCTCCAGCAGCGCCCGCCTTGCGGGGACTGTTACGTTACCGGCGCGCCTGAAGTCCGCAAACCGCTTCATCTTGCGGATCGGCATGCCCGTAGCCCGGAGCCTGCCCAAGAACTCGATCCAGGCTATATCCCGCTGTGAGTAGCGGCGGTGGCCGCTCTCAGCGCGCCCGATCGGGTCTATGAGACCCTCCCGCTCGTAGTAGCGCAGCGTATGGGCTGAGAGCCCGGTTGTGGCGGCGACCTCCTTTACGGTGAGCTCTTCTTTGTTCATGGCCCAACCTTTCTACATCTTCGAGTACACTCTAAGTCAAGGAGATTCTATGAGAAAGTACGGCATGAGTCGGCCGCCAAGTTAGTAGAAAGGCAAGCTAAGGCGCGAGGACGCCCGTCGCCTGAAGTGGCGGGATCTGAAAGAGCGGGAGAACGGCTCTAGCCAGACAACGTCTTTCGGCAATGGCGGCAAGACCGGCTTCATTCTCTTACCTCAGAGTGTGCTCGAGGAGATCTTCGCGCTCAGACTAAAGAAAAACGGCACCCTCGCCGGCGACCCTCGCCGGCGAAGACGAACCTGTCGTCGCTAGCCGCAAGAAGAACACTGTCCGCGGCGGTCACCTCGACCCCTCGCAGATCAACAGGATAGTAAAGAGGGCGGCGGACAAGGCCGGCCTCTCGAAAGATGTCTCCCCCCACTGGCTGCGTTACTCCCACGCCACCCACGCCAAGAGGCGTGGGGCGGACCTCGCCTCATCATGCAGACTCTTAGGCACGCTTCACTGGCGACTACAGGCCGCTACCTCCACGCCGATCCTACGAATTCCCCGGCCATGTACCTTGGACTGTAGTATTAAACGCTGAACATGGAGAGCTTGCCGCACGGGCCGAAGATCGACAAGTCCATCCGTTCGAAGTCCTCCACCCGTCGGACACAAGATCCTTCAAAGCGCCGTGTGCCCTAACCGTAGCGTCCTCTGGTTCTTTACCCGGTGACCCTGGCAGACGCGATAGGCTTCAAAGTCGCCTGTATCTGCTGCCGGCGCGGCTCCAGAAACGGTGGCAGGGCGAGGTTTTCACCGAGGTGCTCTTCGTCCTCGTCGGTGGCGAAGCCGGGTCCGTCGGTGGCTATCTCGAAAAGCACTCCGCCCGGCTCCCTGAAGTAGATAGACTTGAAATAGTAGCGGTCTATTACCGGCGTGACCCCCAAGCCTACCCGGGCCAGGTGCCTCTGCCACGCCTCGTGCTCCTCATCGTCTGGCGCCCGGAACGCCACATGGTGTACTCCCCCGGTCCCGACCCTGCGGTGTAGTGGCAAATCGGGACGCTCTACGAGGCGCACCTCCGCGCCGGGGCCTCCGGGACCGACCTCGTAGGTGGCTGCCCGGTGACCTTTGTCCAGGTACTCCCTTACCTTGCGGAAGCCCATCACCTCCGAAAGTACCATCGCGGTGGGCGCCAGGTTCTTTACGGTTAGCGTGAGCGCCCCGAGGCCCCGGATGCTCTTCTCTTCTGGTACCGAACTCTTCTCCCACGGCTCGCCGCCCTGGAGGGCGGCTCCGGAGTCATCCACCAACTCCAGTCGTTGGCCTTCGGGGTCCGAAAAGCGTAGCCGGGAACGGCCGTCGCGCTCCTCTATGCCCCCATGCTCAACGCCGAGCTCCTCAAACCGTCTCTCCCACCATCCTACGGCGTCCCGGCCGCGGACCCGGAAAGTGGTAGCCGAGATCTCCCCGGCACCCTCGACCTTCAGGCCGGCGAACGACCAATCGAAGAAGGTCATGTCGGTGCCGGGACTGCCGAGCCTGTCGGCGTAGAAGAGGTGGTAGGCCGAAGTATCGTCCTGGTTTACCGTCTTCTTGACCAACCGCAGGCCGAGGGTGCTGGTGTAAAAGTCCACGTTGCCCGCAGCGTTCGCGGTCACCGCCGTGACGTGATGTATACCTCTGAGTTCCATGTTGGTCTTCCTCTTTTCTCAAACGTTTGTGTGGACTCGTGTCTGGACGCCAGTCTGGATAATGGTTTCGCAGTGCTGGTCTCGCAGTGTTTCTGGCGAGACTCTTGCTATGCTCTGATTTATAAGGTTCAGGTAGCTCGTCGTCGGCCTTCGACTTACTTCCCACTCTTCAGTGATGCTGTTTCGTGCGAGAGCCACTCCCGGACATCTTCTAATTCCTCGCGGACGAGGGTGTGGCCACCACGTTGCCAGCGCAGCTCTACCTCGGCTCCGGCCGCCTTGAGAAGCTCCGCCAGGCGTTCGGGCTCGGACGCGGGTACCATCGAGTCCACCCGGCCGGCCGCCACGAATACCGGAGTACCCGGCAGGTCCGGCAAGACTTCCGGCTCGAAGGGCGTCATGGGACGCAGTAAGAGCGCTCCGGCTAACACTTCGGGACGCAGGAGTAGGAGGCTTGCGGCGATGTTGGCGCCGTTGGAGTAGCCTACCGCGACGACCTTACCGGGATCGAAGCCGTGCAGGGCCGCGGCTTCCTCGACTAAACTGGCAAGCTCGTGGGTACGGGCCTTTAAGTCTTCTACGTCCAGCACCCCGGGAGCGTGCCTCCTGAAGAAGCGTAGGACACCGTTTTCGGAAACTTTTCCCCGGGGACTCAACAGGTTCGCCCGGGGTGCCAGGTACCGGGCGAGCGGGACCAGCGTGTCCTCGTCGCCGCCGGTCCCGTGCAGGAGCAGTAGAGTGACGCCTGCGCCTTCCGGGTCTCCTTCTGGGTCGCCAGGCTCGAACCGATGGGTGAGATTTAGTTTAGACCGCTCCGCGTTTGTCATGTTTAACCCTCCTCAATGCCCGGCCCTGACCCTGGACTGGTGGTCGCCAATGCAAAAACAACCGTAGCTAAATGTCCTGGGCGGGAGCCTCCTCGGCCAGAGCCTTCGCGACGAAAGCACCCTCGAAAGCTAGTGAGCGAGGACTTTAGAAGACCCCGCCCACCACCTAACTACCCGGGAGATCAGCTCACTGTACTGCGTGACTCAGCCAAGTTTTCGTCTGCTGCTTGGGCGTCATCCTCGCCATTAGAGCCGCTCCCTGCGAGAGCGGGGAATAGGAGCGATTCGGCGTAAACGATGGTCTGCCCGTAGGCGCCTCCGTGCTGCTTGGAGATCTCCAATACCGCCGGGGCAGTTTCCTCGCGGGCCCAATCCCGCTGAAACTCGAAAAGCACGTCGAGGGAGGTCACGGGTGTCGCGCCCGCCTGGATCATGCGCTGCATCGCCATGTTATGCGCTTCTACAGAGGCACCGCCCGAGGCGTCGGCTACCGCGTAGACTTCCAGGCCCTCCTCGCGAGCCGCAATTACCGGATACGCCAAGCAAGCCTCTGTCCACAGGCCGGCCATGACTATCTGCCGCCGGCCGGTTTCGAGCACCGCCTCGCGAAGGTTCGGATCTTCCCAGGCGTCGATCTGGGTCCGGTCGATGGGCTCCTGCTCGGGAAATATCTCCTGAACCTCAGAGAGAATCGGGCCACCGAACCCCTTGGCGTTAATGGTGCTCAAGATCACCGGCACCCCGAAAGCCTTCGCCGCTTTGGCCAGCAAGGTCGTGTTGTTGATCACCGTCTGACGGTCGTGGGACTGAATACCGTAGAACATCGCCGGCTGATGGTCGATCAAGACCACTACGCTCTCTTCAGGACTCAACAAGCCTCTGGGTCCGCTGCCAGTACCGTTGACGCTACTCCGCTGCTGCTGCATCTGCTTCTCCTCTAACTTCTTCAACGTTTCTCACTTCTATCAAGCGCTGATCTACTCTAGTCTGCCTCTACATCGCACACCCCCTCTCTGTCTAATATTCTTCAGTTGTGAGGTAAATTTAATACTAAACATAAGTATCCAAGAAAGGGCTTTCTAACCGAGAGCCTGGTTTAGCTTGCCCGCGAGTTCCAGCAGATGCCCTTGCTCTTCTTCTGAGAGAGCCGAGAGTTGATCGTCTACCAGTGCTTCGTGGGATGGGACGACCTCTTTGTAAAGGCTACGACCCTCTGTGGTCAGGAAGACATGGTTTGTCCGGCCTTCCGGTCGTCGCAGCACGAGCCCAGATCTCTCCATCTTGTCGAGCATCTGTACTACGTTGCCCCTGGTTACCAGTAGAGAATCGGCTAACTCCCCTTGCGTCAAGCCTTCCTTAGACCCGACGTGAGCGAGAACTTCGAACTGAGCGAGGTTCAAACCCCACCGGTCCTTCAAGTCCCGGCCAAGCACGCGTTCTATCTTCTCCGTCGCCCTCAACATCCTGACCCAGGCCCTGACCGAACTCTTCGGTTTACCGAACTCAGCCGGCCGCTCGGAACGCCTGGAAACTGCTCGTCCAGGTTCTTTTATGTTGGTAACATCGACCATGGGCAATAGTTTAGCACTAAACTTACAGGTGTCAAATCCCGATAGATTGTGGAGTACGAGTAGCAAACGCGCAGGATCCTACGCTAAGCTCCGGGCGCCTCTGAGCCGGCATCCTGCCTACTCCGCTTGACGATCTCGTTGACCGTGGTCTTGGAGATCCCCAGACGTTCTGCCGTCCGCCGCTGGGAGTAGCCTTCTTCCTCGATGAGCCTCATAACCTCGACGGCATGTTTATCCGACGGGCGATAACCAGGCCGCCTGCCGAACCTCTGTCCCCGGGCTTTGGCCGCCGCCACACCGCTCCTCACACGCTCCCGGAGGAGATCGTGCTCGAACTCGGCAAGACTAGCCATGAGGTTGGCGATGAGCTTTCCCTGTGGTGTGGACAGATCGAACGTGAGACCCGTCGTCGCGATCAGCGAGACGTCCCACGAAGCTAAATCCCCGAGGGTGTCCATTAGGTCCTGCGTCGAGCGTCCCCACCGGGTCATCTCCGTGACCAGCACCGCGTCGATCTCGCGCCGCTGCGCCGACTCCATTACCCTCTTGCGCTCGACCGGCTGCTTGCCCTTCGACTTCCGGATTCCAGAGAGCGTCTCCTTGAAGATCTCCACCACCTCGAAGTCCGCCCTCTCTGCGTACTCAAGTAGGTCACGCTCCTGCCGATCATTGTCCTGAACGCCGGTCGAGACGCGACAATAAATCGCCACCCTTCTCTGCCCGGGCCGAGACCCGTTTTCCTGTACCAACTAAACCCCCTTGGACTTCGGACTTCGTAACCCGCATAAATAGCGAGTTTTGAGCCACCTGGAAGCGTACCAGTAAAAGATTAGCTGCCTGTTGAATAACGCTAGCGTGGAGTAACCGGACGAACCCGAGTAGCATGAACCTTCCTCGCACCGATCGAAGGAGGCATACCGCCATGATGGGCACGAAGATCCGCAACTTCGCCGCACTTCCGCAGGATGTCTCGCTCGAGGATCTCGTCCCGAAGGACCACTTATACCGGCGTCTGGAGGACACGCTCGATCTCTCGTTCGTACGGGAGTTGGTCCGGCCGCTGTATGCCAACGGTGGCAGGCCCAGCGTGGACCCGATGGTCTTCTTCAAGCTGCGACTCATCATGTTCTTCGAGGATGTTCGGAGCGAGCGCCAACTCATGAGGGTGGTCGCCGACCGCCTCTCTTTGCGGTGGTATCTGGGCTACGATCTCTTCGAGCGCTTGCCGGACCACTCGAGCCTCACCCGCATCCGCGAGCGCTTCGGCGTAGGTATATTTCGTCACTTCTTCGAGCGAATCGTGGAGATGTGCATTGAAGCCGGGCTAGTGTGGGGGAAGGAGCTGTTCTTTGACGCCACGAAGGTAAAAGCCAACGCCGCGGTGGACTCGCTGGCTCCGAGATGGGCCGTCGAGGCGCATCTCGAAGACTTGTTCGACGGTGATGATCCGGACAGGGGTGGGCCGGAGGACATGAGCGAGTTAAAAGGTACGGCGCACCTCATCGAAGCCTTGCCCTCGGCCGGAGACGAAACGCTCGCGGCCGCCAACGCCGAGGGTGATTGGGTTTCCAGAGGTGGTAGGCAGGACAGGAGCGTTCGCAGCGGCAGCTACCGAAGGATCGCCGACACGAGGGCCAGCAAGACGGATCCCGACGCAACCCCGATGCGCTACGGTAAAGAGAAGCTCAGACTCGGCTACCATGCTCATTACGTGGTGGACGGCGGCAAGAGCCGCGTCATCCTCAACGCGCTGGTCACCTCTTCGGAGGTCATGGAACAGCAACCGATGCTCGACCTCCTCTGGCACACATCGTTCCGCTTCCGCCTTCGCCCCCGCCGGGTCACTGGGGACACCGCCTACGGCACCCGCGCCAACATAGCAGCCGTGGAGCGCTCCGGTATCCGCGCCTACGTGAACCTCAAAGAGCGCGGAAACCCGGACAAGCGCTTCTTTTCTCCGAGCATGTTCGCTTACGATGAAGAACAAGACGTCTTCCGATGTCCGGAGGGCCAGGAACTGACGCCTTGGAACAACGGGGACTCCCGAGAAGGTACACGTTACAAGGCGAAAGCAAAGGTCTGCGCCGCCTGTTCGATCAGAGCCCAGTGCACACCCAACAAGCGGGGCCGGACGGTGTTCCGGCATTTCGACGAGGTGTATGTGGACAGGGTAAGAGCCTACCAGGGAACCTTACCCTACAAGAAGGCCCTGCGTAAGAGGCGGGTGTGGGTGGAACCATTGTTCGCCGAAGCCAAGGACTGGCACAGCATGAGGAGGTTTAGGCTCAGAAGTCTAGATAAGACAAACATCGAGGCGCTGCTGATTGCTACGGGGCAGAACACGAAGAGGTTGATCGCAGCCCAGCATCGGGGACCACGGAAACCGGCACAAGTGGCGGCACTACGTCCACCGGGTCCGGTGAGTCGTTGCCGATCTCATCTGACCGGTCGAGGAGCCTTTCGGCCTCGAACAGAGCGTATTTCAACAGGCAGATCTACCTCATCTGATACGCTTCGCGTGGGCCGAGAAGCCGATAAAAACGCGTTACAAGCGCGCTCCGTCGGGAGAGTCTAGATGGTACAGAAGCGGCGTGTTTATCGTAGTCTCGATACGATACTTGGTGTAGGTGGTGCAGCTATGATCTGCGCGTGGTGCGCAGGTAGGCGGCGGCTGACGGGCCGAACTTCTCCCGCAGTCGCTGCAAGCTCGGCCCGAAGCTTTCTTCCAGGGGCGCCCGGTGTACGGCGAGCATCTCGGCAATGTACAGATCGTGCTTTATCTGCTCGGTGATGGGGACGACCATGCCGGGGTGCGAAGACCATGCGGCACGGCTGCTCTCCTCGGGGTACACGCTACCCGTAACGACTTCGCCGCCGTCGGCGCTTAAGACCACCCACCTCCCTCCGTACTCGCGGGCGATCTGCTCGGGACCTGGTTCGTGCAGGTAGACCGTGGCAAAGGCGTCGTAGCCGGGATCTCCGTAGGCGACGACCACGATCTCCACCCCGCGCTCGGCAGCGGCGGCGAGCGCCTCTCCGAGCTCCGGGGCATCGTCCTTCCAAATCTGCAGCAGAATCCGCTCTTTAGCCCGGCCGATCACCTCCCTTAAACGCCTCATCACGTCTGCACGCCCGGCGAGGTCAAAGATCAGCCCCGGTCCTTCGGCCTCCTCCGCGTAGCCCTTGAGCCCCTCCTCGGCGGCCGAGAGCGTCGCCTCGGTCTCCTGTCTGCGCGTCCCGACGAGGTCCTCGGGCGGTAGCGGTGCATACCGCGCCGGCTCTCCGTGGCTTACCAGCACCACCCCCGACTCGACCATCCCCTCCAGAACTCCGTACACCTTCGAGCGCGGCACCCCAGACGCCCGAGCCACCGCGTAACCCGTCAGCGGCTGCTCCTTCAAGAGCGCCAGGTAGGCTTTCGCCTCGTTCTCCGTGAACCCGAGGTCCCCCAGCAAAGCCACCAACTCCGACCTGTTGCTATCCATGCCCCTTACTCTAACCGAACCTCTTGACCCCGCCAACCGACACTGTTAGGTTAGTAACCACTAGGGTGATTACTAAAACGTGGATGAAAGGACGAACATGAGTTTCGTGAGGAGCATCGCCAACGTAGGAGAGAGGGGTGGCTGAGGAACATGGCGTTGGCGGGAAGGCCTCCGGCGCGGAAACTACCGGGTCTTCCGCGGATAGGTTGGGGAGGATGTCGTCGGTAGTGTCGGTGGCGGGAGCAGCCCTAATCTGGAGTACCTCGTTCGTGGCGACGAAGACCGCTTTCTCGGAGATACCGCCCCTGACCGTAGGGGCTTTACGTTTTTTGGTCGCGGCCGGTCTGATCGTGGCGGTGGCGTGGGTCATGGGCGCTTTGCAGGGTCCCGGTCTAGCCGACACCGGCAGGCTCAGCCTCGGAGGGCTACTGGGGATCACGCTATTCTTCTCGATGGAGAACTACGGGTTGAAGCTCGCTACGGCCTCGGACGCCGCGCTCCTGGTAGCATCCTATCCGGCGATCACGATGCTGCTGGATGCGGTCATCTTCCGGTCACGGGTCTCTCTAGGGCGTCTCATCGGTGTAGGACTCGCCATGGTGGGCGTCTACCTGGTGGTGAGCGCCGGGGCACAAGCCGCTGGCGCACAAGCGAGCGGCGGTCCTTGGGGATCGGAACGACTGCTTGGGAACCTGATCCTGGTCTCGGCCGGCGTAGTTTGGGCCTTCTATAACTTCGCCACCCGCGACGTGGTGCGCAAGTATCCGATGGCGACCGTGCTCGCCTACCAGACCGTAGCCGGAGCTGCGGCTTTCGCGCCAGTAGCCTTCTTCCTCGAAGCCGGACAGTGGCAAACTCCGGGGCCGGGCTCCCTGCTGATCGTGGCGTATTTGGGGGTCTTCTGCTCTCTACTGGCCTTCTTCCTCTACGCCCGAGGTCTCAAAGGCATCGACGCTGGGTCCGCGGTAGGGCTACTCAACCTCGTGCCCGTTTTCGGGGTCGCTCTCGCCGTGGCCGTCCTCGGTGAGCCGATCGGGCTCCGCCAGGTCCTCGGCGGCTTGTAGTGGTGGGTGGGGTGATGCTGAGCTTGCGCGAGCCACCAAAGGCCACGGTAGTGAAGCCCGAGTAGCACAGACAAGAGTAGACCGAGAGAAAATCGAGGAGAGCAATAAGGAGGCGGTCTTGGTAGGTAGGGAAGAGAAAAAGTGCGTTATGGTCCTGGATGGCGAGCTACCAGTCAGGCTCGCGGTCAACGCGGCGGGGGTACTCGCGACGACTATAGGTTACAGGGTCGAGTCCATCATCGGACCGGACGTCGCGGACCGCTCTGGAGACCGGCACGCCGGCCTCGTGACTATCCCGATACCCGTTCTCAGGGCCAGTGCGCAAGCTCTCAAGGATATCAAGGCCAAGGCTGCCGGTGCCGAGGGCCTGCTCGTTGTGGACCTCACCGACGCGGCCCAAGCTAGCAAGACCTACGAGGAGTACGAGAAGAAGCTGGCCGCTCTCGCCCCGGAGGATCTACGCTACCTGGGGTTAGCGCTCTACGGAGACAAGAAGCCCGTCAACAAGCTCACCGGCGGCCTGCCGCTGCTCAGGTAGCGTCAAGATAGCGTGCTACCGTAGCCGCTCACCTAAAGATCCGTTCCGCGGTCGTGCCCGTAGGGTTTCTCAGCGACGAGCAGTGAGACTCCTACGGCCTACGGATACGTCTCACCAGCGAAGGCTCCTCGGAGCTAATCGAGAGCGCAGTCACGGCGCACGTGGCAGGTGAAGATCGCCTGCCTGCCGGTTCAACGCTTGCTCCGGATAATTGCGAGGTTCGATACTCGGGGTTTGTAATGCCCTCTATTCCTACGGCAACACTTTTCAAGCCGGCACCGTGCTTGGCGTCAGATTGCCCCGCCGATACGGGTCCGAAACCGTATCGGCGGGGCAAAGAGTCGTCTACCGACGCTCTGGCCACGCCAGTCGTAAGCCTAGAGCCACCAGCACCCCGCCGGTCAGCCAGCTCAGGCCGTTGGCTATCTTCGGGCGGCTCCTCATCCAGCCTCCCAAGGCGCCCGAGAAGTAGGCGACGGCGCTGAAGATTACCCAGGTTCCGAGCGCGAAGCTCAGTCCAAGGCCGAGTAGCTGGAGCGCTGTACCGCCCGTAGCCGAGGGGGTAACGAACTGCGGCAGGTAGGCCAGGAAGAAGACCGCTATTTTGGGGTTGAAGACGTTGGAAACGACTGCCTGGGCGTAGACCCGCCTCAGGTTTAAGGGCGGCGTGTCCTCGGAGGCAAAGGCGAACCTCTCCCGATCGAGCAGCGACCTTACGCCGAGGTAGATCAGGTAGGCAGCACCCACGTACTTCACGACCGAGTATGCCGTCGCGGAGCTTGCCAGGATCGCCGAAAGCCCGGCCGCCGCGAACAACGAGTGGCAAACCAGTCCCGTGCTCGCACCAGTCGCCGAAACCAGCGCCGCTTTGCGTCCCAGCGTCACGCCGCGGGTAAGGACGAGGATGTTATCCGGTCCTGGTGCTGCGATAACCACCGCAGAGGCCGCCAAGAAAAGAAGCAGTCTGGTTTCCTCCACGCTTTGCTGGCCTCCCTTCAGAATATTGCCCGTGGCGGAGACATCGTAGCCCAAAGGAACTCCCGCGGCTACACCCGAAAACGCGGTAACTAGCGAAACCATCGCCGTAGTACTAAGACGTGTGATGAGTGGGCTTCCCCCGGTAAGACGAGCACTCTAAAGTAGGGTAGAGCATTCTGACGCTTCACCAACCAGCCTCCGTCTTCCACACGCTGGTTTTCGGACCAGGGCGCATCATCTGTTTCGCGCCGGTAAGGTTCCAAGCTTGCGTACCTAGCTCGTCTGTATCTAGATTGGCTACAAACAGATGAGGTGCGTAGCGAGAATGCGCTATCCTTCGAGCAAAACCCAACCGGGAGGGAAAGGTGACCGTACCATGACTGGAGACCAAACCACGTGCTGGCGCTGCAATGTCCCGAACTCGCCAGAGAACCGCTTCTGTGGGCACTGCGGCGCTTCCCTGAACACACAAGACACCACGCCGGATATTCTGACGGGCCGGCCTACACCCAAGCCGGCGAAGTTGACCCCCGCCCGGACGAGGGTTCCTAGCAGCAGGCTAAAAGGCGTCCTCGGTGACGTAGGCAAGCCTCTGGCCCTCGGGGCTCTGGTCCTCGTGGCCGAGACCTTGGCCGAGGCGGGAGTAATGTGGGTGAGCAACCGGGCCGGCAGGCACTACGGGAATACCCTGTCGAGCAGCCCCGAGCCGGCGAACAACACGCTTTCCAGGGGCGCTCCCCTCGAGCTGAAAAGCTACGAGGAGTTGATGGTTTTTGCCCGGGATGGCAGCCATGTAAGCCGGCTGTTTGCAACGAGGAGTGTCTTCGGTCCACCCGGCGACGACGGGTAGTTTTCTACTTTTGGGGACCCTTTAAAGAAGAGGGCCGACGAAGAAAGGCCGTCGACCCTCTTCGCTGTAGAGTCTTAAGCTACCCGGTCAGCCCGAACGATCAGGCGCTCGCTCCAGCCCGGCCCCGAGCAGGTCTGCAAGCTGACCATGTCGCGTCCCGGCTGCGGTGCCGCTACCCACGTGTCGTACGGCGAGACGCTGAGCACCTCAGAGACCCGGTAGGTGTAGGTAGTGCCGTCCGCGTCGGTCAGGAAGATCTCATCCCCAGCCGACATGCCCGGCAGCCCCGCAAACTGCTGCCAGCTACCGGTTTCCTCGTAGCCGTAGACGTGGCCGGCTATGTAGGTATTAGAGCCCGGCTGCCACGGAAAGCCCGAGGAGGGCAGCTTGCCCGCGCCCTGGGCCAGCACGCCGGGGTCTACGCTGTTGGTCACGATATTGTTGTAGAGGCCCATCTTTGGCACCGTGAGGCTCAGGGCGGTGCTGGTCGGGGCGGCCGCCTGCTCGGCTGGCTCGGCGGCTGGCTCGGGGACCGGTTGCGGTCCGGGAGCGGCTTGCTCGCCTTCGGCGGCCTGCTCGGTGGCTGCTTCGCGCCAGCCATCGTACTCGGCAGCAGCTTGCTCTTCAGCAGCAGCTTGCTCTTCAGCAGCAGCTTGCTCTTCAGCAGCAGCTTGCTCCTCAGCGGCAGCTTGCTCCTCAGCGGCAGCTTGCTCTTCAGCAGCGGCTTGCTCGGCGGCCTGTTGCTCGGCGGCCTGTTGCTCGGCGGCCAACCGCTCCTGCTCGGCAGCGGCCTCCTCGGCAGCCGCCTGTTCTGCAGCCCGCTGCTCCTCAGCTTCCTGTTGCTCCTCGGCTTGTCGGGCTTCTGCGGCTTTACGTTCTTCCTCGGCTAGAGCCTTTTCGGCGGTTAGGCGTTCCTCTTCAGCTTTGGCTTCGGCCTCGGCGTTAGCCTCCTGCTCGGCTTTGGCCTCCTGCTCGGCGGCTACCGCAGTCACTTCGGCCGACTCCTCACCGTCGCTCCCTAAAGTATTGAGGCCCATAAAGACCAGTAAACCGAGCACCACGAGGGCCGCGAAGCTCCCGAGAAGATATGTCCGCAACCGATATCCCATAACCGCTATCTAGACCTCCTCCTACTGCTCTTCTAAAGCTTTAAGCTTCTTTGTCCCCCGCAAAGCTCGCACCAGCCCGCTACGGTAGCCCGCCACAGCGAAACCGAAATCCGCAGCACCGGATGCTTACCGACTCACCCTCACGCAGTGGTTATCGGCCCGGCGGCCCGAAAACTTTAGTGCAAACCTTTCGTGTTTTTTGACAAACGACCGCTAAACACGGAACCCGGATAAACGTCTACATACAGCGCGGGTCATGGTCGCTCTGGTGGTGCTACGAGTGTTGGGCCCTCAAGACATTCGAGTTGGTCTCCGAATCGGCCGGAGGATGCACCGGGGCTCCCCGCAGCAGTCCCCCGGCGAAGATAGGTGTTGTATGTACGCCGAGTTTCTGTACCATCCTTCTAAAGGACCGGCTTCTCCCCATTCTCCCCGCCGGTCCTTTCTATTACTGCTAGTTTTCGAGAAATTCCATCAGCAAGGGATGGATCTCCTAGGAGTGGTAGAACTAGACTACTTCCCGCTTGGATCCCAGAGGGTAGTGCTGTTTTGCTTCCGACACTCGCCTCCCTCCCGCGAGACCTCATCAGCCACAACTCTAGAGCGATCTAGAGCGAGTTTCGCAAAGCTTGTGGTTAGCCGGCAGCTAATGAACCACCCGACCTCTAGCAACGTATACCTCATTGTTAGTTGACTTCATACCAAGCTATGACTACAGCTCAAAGGAGCACCCTTGAGGACAATACTCGATAGGTTCGACCGACTGGATACCTCTCTAAACCACTGGCTGGTCGCCCACAGCATCGCGCTACTGCGTCTGAGCCTGGGACTCGTCTTTCTAGCGTTTGGTGCGCTCAAGTTCTTCCCGGGACTAAGCCCAATCGAGGAGTTGGCAACCCGCACGACGACCACGCTCACATTCGGGCTCGTCTCGCCGAGCGTGGGGCTAGCGATCATCGCCGCACTGGAGGTCGCCATCGGCTTGTGCTTCGTTACGGGCAGGTTTTTGCGGGTGGGAGTATGGCTTATGGGGGCTCAGATGCTGGGGGCTATGTCCCCGCTGGTGCTGTTCGCCGGTGAGCTGTTCGCCGGTTCCCAGGGAGCCTTCGCGCCGACGCTAGTAGCGCAGTACATCATAAAAGACATAATCCTGGTGGCCGCGGCCATGGTAATAGCGTCCACCTGGACGGGAGCACGTATCGTGGCCGAGCCTAAGAGCCTGCGGAGTACCCTGCACACGACAGCAACTCCTCGCATGATCGTCGTTGCCCGGAGTGAGGATGCCCGGAGTGAGGATGCCCGAAGTGGGGATGCCCGGAGTGGGGATGCCCGGAGTGGGGAGCCCAGCATTCCCGATCGTCTGCGTAGAGCCGAGAACTACAGAAGCTATGCGGGGAGCGGAACTAGGGGCTCCTCTGGCAAGGGCTCCTCTGGAGGTCCTCCGAGCCCGTAGAATAGAGCAATCATAGATGGTACAGGACTAGAGCGTGTTATGAACTCTCGTACGGTTGGCGCGCTGGCATGAGGGTATGCCGAAGAACCGGAGGTCCTGCCCGAGTGACGTCTCCGATGAGGGCTGGTTCTTCGTCGCCTCCTCTCTCGCGCTGGTCCGCGACGACGCCCTTCAGCGCCGCCACGACTTGCTTGCCGGAGGTCTTCGATGCCCCGAGGTGGATCGTGAGAGCGGGCGGGTACAATTAACGAGAAGTACTATACGAGTACCCTCTGGAATGGGCACGAGGAACTCCACGAAAGCGTGGAGCAGAGCCCGAGAAAGGTTTCAATTGAGTACGTTCGTTTTGATCCACGGTGGCTGGCACGGCGCGTGGTGCTGGGATAAGGTAGTTCCTCTTCTGGAGCAGGCCCCCCACGAAGTCGTGAGGTTCGACCTGCCCGGGCACGGTGAGGACCGGACTCCGGCCGCAGAGGTCACGTTGCAGAGCTACACCGATCGCATCGTCGAAGCGCTCGATGCGCAGCCCGAGCCTGTCGTGCTCGTCGGACACAGCCTGGGCGGCGTCGCCATCAGCCAGGCCGCCGAGCAGCGCCCCAAGAAGATAGAGAAGCTCGTGTACGTGTGCGCTCTACTGCTACCCGGCGGTAAGAGCGCCGGCGAGGCTTCGCAGGGAGACGGCGGATCGGTGGTCTTCAACTACGTGGAGATGCAGCCGGATCAGGGTAGGGCCCTCATCTCGGAAGAGGGGCTGAAGGAGGCCCTCTACCAAGACTGCCCGCAGGAGGACTTCGAGCGGGCCCTACATCTGGTCACCCCTCAACCCATAGCCCCGCTGGGGACACCCGTTGAGGTGACCGAGGGGAACTTCGGCAGCGTGCGTAGAACCTACGTACACACCACGCGAGACAGGACCGCCAGCCCCGCCGCCCAGGAGAAGATGTACACCGAGATGCCCTGCGAGAAGGTCGTCTCGATGGCGACCGGCCACCTACCGTTCTTTGCCGCACCAGAGGAACTGGCCGGACACCTCGACTCCCTGGCGAAGCTCTAAAGCATAGTTCATAGTAGTTGGGCTGGTAGATGGTAACCTGCATGCTCGAAGAAGCCCAATCCCAGGATACCCTCGTAGAAATCCAGGTTACGCTGCGGATCACCCGCTATGGCAGTTACGTGGTGGATGCCGGCCGTAGCTCTGACTGTAGCTGTACTGGGACTCATCACTACTCCTCCTGTATCACGAACATAGCTCGATCGTTACCTACCGCAGTGACCTACCGCAGTGTTCCGAGGCACGATTTAATCGGGGCATGGTTGTAACGATAAGTACTTACTCCAAGGTTCTATACTTACCTCGTGGTTCCTAACAACCCAGGAGAAGCCGGCGGATCTGAGAGTGTTTTCGACCTTGGCGGCCGCTCGCGGCGGACGCTGGAGCTCATCGCGGACAAGTGGGCGGTCTTGATCCTGTACGCGCTCTCGCGGGGTACCATGCGCCACAACCAGTTCCACCGGGAGATAGAGGGTATTTCGCAAAAGATGCTCACCAAGACCTTGAGGAGGCTGGAGCGGGACGGGCTCGTCGGACGTGAGGTGTACCCGGAGATACCGCCCCGGGTAGAGTACTCGCTCACGCCTCTCGGAGAGTCCTTGATCGGGATACCCGCCGAGTTGTGCGTGTAGGCCGAGGAATACATAGAGGAGGAGGTCGAGGCTGCTAGAAGAGAGTACGACGCCCGCGAGGGTTCTTAGCCGAGGGTTCGCAGAGAGACGACGAGAAAAAGGAGGAGATAGAGGGATGGCTGGAGAGACTGCTGCGCTTTCGGAGATGGAGTTGCCGCCGCTTCCTTTAGAGGAGTGGGAGGAGACCAAGGAGACGCTGCACCGCTACGCCCAGGTAGTGGGCAAGGTGCGTATGGAGCTCTCTCCGAGGAGAAACCACTGGTGGCACGTCACCCTGTACGTCACCCCGCGGGGGCTCACCACCGGGCCCATACCGCATTCTGCGGGCACCTTCGACATATCGTTTGATCTGCTGGAGAACCGCCTGGTGGTTATGAGCAGCGATGGCGGGGAGTTCTCTTTCGCGCTAACCGATCTGCCAGTGGCGGAGTTCTATAGCAGGCTCATGGGAGGGCTCGGCTCTCTGGGGATAGACGTCTCCATAAACACCCGTCCCTTCGATCTGGATGACGAGCACACGCTGGAGGAGAATACCTACCACTCCTCCTGCGATGGGAGCTACGTCCGGCGCTACCATCGGGTGCTCGTGTGGGTTGATCAGGTCTTCAAGGAGTACGCTGGCCGTTTTGGCGGCAAGCAGAGCCCGGTGCACCTCTACTGGCACAGCTTCGACCTGGCCGTCACCCGGGTTTCCGGCAAGCGTGCCGAGCTACCCGACGACGTAGACCCCGTAACTCGCGAGGCCTACTCCCACGAAGTCATCTCCTGCGGGTTCTGGGTGGGAGATCAAAACGTGCGCGAGCCCGCCTTCTACTCTTACACCGCCCCCGAGCCCCAAGGCCTCACCGACCAGCCCTTGAGTCCGGAGGCCGCCTCCTGGCAGGAAGGAGGGACAGCGCTCCTTACCTACGAGGCCGTGCGTAACAGCGACTCGCCGAAGGAGACCTTGCTGGAGTTTTTGGAGAGCGCTTATGGGGCCGGGGCTAAGACCGCGGGCTGGAACACCGAAGACCTTGATGCTCAGCCGGACCGGTAAGGAAACCTTGGTAACAAGGAAACCCTGGTAACAGAGGAAAAAGAGACCGATGAGCAGGCCGACTCTTTAACCTTGCGACACATGGCTGTCGATGGCCTGACGGGCTCAGCAGAGGGTGGGCGGTGCCCTCCGGCCCATACCTATGCGGTTCGTATTTTCGCGGTGGCCCACCACGGCCGTGTTTTTCCGTCATCGCAACTCCACCTATAGGTCGCACACATAAAGAGCAGGTTTGCCTCGGTTTCTTGGTTTGCCGAGGGCTGGTTAGCCGAATACGTTACCCGCGCGCGTCTCTGTCTATACCGTATCCAGCCTCTGGATCATCTCGCAGCCGATCATCGAGTAGAAGGGGGTTGGTGCGTGCGCCTACTTTGGTTTTCATGGCTCTACTCGCTTCTTTTCGCGAAGGTGGGAATCAGGAGCCGCTACATGAGATCTGCGGAGAACCTTGTGGCAGCGTACTACTCTCTGTCGAGGCCGACCTCGCCCTCTCCGGCGGGCTCCGGTGGGTCGGTCGCGCGCACGCAGCATACAGTAGGAGGAGTTTGGAGCTTACTAATTTCGGCGCAGGAGGCCGGCGGCTGCGGCGCCGGCGATCAGCATGAGCACGCCGTAGACGCCAGCGACCGCCGCGGCGGGCGGACCGAAGGCTTTGGCGGCCAGGGCTGCGGCGACGGCAAAATCCCGGGTGCCCAAGACAAGTGGGATGGTACCCCGGTATTGTCTACCGCCAGCGAGAAATACCGGGACGAGCACAAACCCGGCGGGTATGAAGAGAAACAGGACCGAGCCAACGAGGGGCGCGGCCAGTGCCGCTCCGGCTCCGCCGTCGACGCCGCTCAGCGAGGCGTAGACGAGCACGGCGACGGACAGGGTGCTCGCCGCGGAGAACTCCGGCTCGAAGTCCGCGAGCTTCGGGACGAATGCCCTCGCCAAGGCTCCCACAAGGAGGGGAAGTATGACCACCAGGGCAAAGCGGACCACCAGCTCTCCACCACCTCCGGTTCCTCCGGCATCTCCCGCTGTCCCCGCGAACAGCATAGCCAGGACGAGCGGCCCGGCCAAAGCGGAGACAACCAGGGAGCCGGTCACGGCCGCGAGCGCGAGGGCCGCATCGCCGCCGGCGAGCGCGACTAGACCCACCGCCGCCACTTCGGTCGGGGCCATCCCGAGCGCCAGGATGCCCTCCCTGGTCGGGCTCGAAAACAGCCGGCTCAGCGCCCAGGCTGCTGGAGCGAGCACGGCTAAGGGGACGACCGAAAGCGTGAGCACGAGACGCCACCTGCTCCTGAGCTCCACGAACCGGCTGGGATGGATGCCGAGGGCCGTAGCCAGCACCAGCACCGCCAGGATGAAGTCCGGGTTCGCCGCAAGCGTCGCGGAGGGTGAGATCAGGGCGAGCAGCCCCGCCAGCAAAGCGAGAGGCAACACCGCCTCGGCGATCCGCCGTGACCACCCATGTCTCTTCCTGTTCACTCTCAACCTACCTGCTCAAAGTACAAGGTAACTACCTGCCCTCACAAGCAGCATCGCCTGATCTCACTGAAACTTTACACGAAAGTCCCTCAACGCTTGACGTATTCGCTTATCCAAATACAATGATATTCGCCTATCCAAATATGTGCAGAGAGATGCTACGGGTGGTCCTGGGTTGGACCGTCCGGCACTGACGGCAAAAGAAACTTATAGATGGGAGGAAGATGGCGGAGAGGTTCGATGTGATCCTGCTAGGCATGGGTCCGGGAGGTGAGGCTGCTGCCGGCAGGCTCATAAAAGGTGGCAAGAAGGTGGCGGTGGTGGAGAAGGAGTTGATCGGGGGCGAGTGCGCCTACTGGGCCTGTATTCCCTCAAAGACGCTCTTGAGGCCCCCGGAGGCGAAGAGCGAGGCGGATAGGGCGTTTGGCACGACCACGCCCACGCTGAAGATGAACGAGCTCTTCGACTACCGGGACGCCATGATCCGCAACCTGGACGACTCCGGGCAGATAGAAGGCTACGAGAAAAAAGGCGTCACGGTAGATGAAGGGCGAGGGCCGGCTCTCGGGACCAGGGAAAGTCGAGGACAACGGAGAGACTCTTGAGGCCGAGCACGTAATCGTCGCCACCGGCTCCGAGCCAAACGTGCCGCCGGTCGAGGGACTCGACGACGTTACCGTGTGGACCAACCGCGAGGTGACGACGACCCGCGAGGTCCCTGATCGCGTCCTCATCATCGGCGGTGGCCCCAACGGTGTGGAGGCGAGCCAGTGGCTCTCGCGCTTCGGCTCGGAGGTGACCATAGTCCAGTCGCCAGATAGGCTCATGAACCGCGAGGACCCGGAGGCCGGAAGGCTCATACAAGAGGCCCTCGAAGAGGAGGGCATACGGGTTCTGACGGGTCGGAAGGTGGTGAGGACGCGCAAGGACGGCGAGGGTACGGTCGTAGAGCTCGACGACGGCGCGGAGACAGAGACGGACTTGGTAGTGATCACCACCGGTAGAAAGCCCCGCACCGACGGTATCGGGCTTGAGACGGTCGGCGTGGAGTCCGTAGACAACGGTCTCCCCATAGACGACCATTGCCGGCTCGACGGAGAAACGGGTCTGTGGGCTCTCGGGGATGTCACAGGGATCGCGCTCTTCACCCACGTGGCGCTCTACCAGGGCCGGGTCGTTGCCGACAACATCCTCGGCAAGGAGCGGCGGGCGGATTACCGGGGGATACCCAGGGTAGCCTTCTCCGACCCGGAGGTCGCCGCCTGTGGCCTCACCGAGGAGCGGGCGCGGGAAGAGGGCATAGACGTCGCCGCCGCCACGCTAGACGTGACGAAGGCTATCGCGAGACCCTGGACCTACGAAGAGGAGCCGCGGGGAACTTTGTCCCTTATAGCCGATCGGGAGCGGCGGGTGCTCGTCGGGGCGTGGGCTGTTGCGCCGCTGGCGGGTGAGTGGATCCACCAGGCCTCCCAGGCCATCCGGGCGGAGATCCCCATCGAGAAGCTCCTCGACTCAGTGGCCCAGTTCCCGACCTACTCCGAGGCATACCTTGAGGTACTGGAGAAACTGGACGTCTAGCAAATGAGGCAATGAAGCAGGACGGCGCAAAGTGGAAGCACCAAAAAGTCCTCTGAAAGGCAGGTAACGCTATGGGCATGATGGAGCAATGTATGGAAGCGATGGGTGGTATGGGAATGGCCGGTGGCGGCGGTATGGGCGTGATGTTGCTGATCGCAGCCTTCCTGGTTTTCGTCTGGGTCCTGGGGCTCGCCGCGATAGCAGGCCTCGGTGTCTGGGGTGTAAGGAGGCTCTCCGCGAGAAGAGGAAGCTGGTAGCAAGCGAAGCAGAGGAGGGTGCTTTATGCCGAACGCGCGATACGACCTGGTGATACTGGGCAGTGGCTCGACGGCTTTCGCCGCGGCTCTGGGTGCCGCCGGGATGGGCAAGACGGCCGTGATGACCGAGGCGCGCACCGTCGGGGGGACTTGTGTAAACCGGGGGTGCCTGCCGTCGAAGAACCTGATCGAAGCTGCCAGGATCGTCCACGAGGCGCGTAACCCGCGCTATCCGGGACTGGAACCGGCTGCGTTGGACTTCGACTTCGGGAAGCTCATCGGACAGAAGGATGAGATTGTCTATGGATACCGCGACCAGAAGTACGAGAGCGTGGCCGGTGAGTCGGAGGACATAGAGGTCCTCCAGGGCCGGGTCACTTTCGTAGATGACCACGCCGTCGAAGTGGGCGGAGAGAGGATAGAGGGAGAGAGAATCCTCGTGGCTCTAGGCTCAAGCCTTGTAGCTCCCGAGATAGAGGGGTTGGACGAAGTCCCCTATATGACCAGCGACTTGCTCACGAGCGAAGAGGAGATGGAGCTTACGGAGCTACCCGAATCCCTGGTAATAGTCGGCGGTGGCTACATAGCCCTGGAGCTCGGGCAGATGTTTTCCCGGTTCGGAAGCCAGGTTACCATCCTGGAAAGAAGCGATCAGGTCCTCAAGCACGGCTACGAGCCGCAGGTAGGCCGCGCCGTGCAAGAAATATTGCGCGACGAGGGCCTCGACGTAAAAACCAACGCCAAGATAAAGCGTGTCCGGCGTGCCGAAGAAGGGGTTGTGGTAGAGCTTGAGTCAGGAGATGAGGTGCGGGCCGAGCGGCTGCTGGTTGCCACCGGCCGCCGGCCGAACACGCGGGATATTAGCCTGGATCTAGCCGGAGTACAGACCAACGGCGAGGGCGAGATCCTCGTGGACGAGCACCTGAGAACCAGCGTTTCCCACATCTTCGCCGCCGGGGACGTCATAGGAGCCGAGACCGGAAGCCAGATGGCTACGCCCGTCGGAGCCCACGACGGCAAGATCGTCGCCGAGAACGCCTTCTCCGGGAGCGGTAGCGACGGGATGAGGAGCGTGGACCACTCGGTAATCCCCAGGGCTATCTTTACCGACCCGCAGGTAGGGATAGTTGGCGTTACAGAGGAAGAAGCCATAGCCCAGGGACACCGCTGCTGGTGCCGGACCATACCGATGGAGCTAGTCCCGAGAGCCAAGGCCATTCACGACACGCGGGGCATCATAAAGATGGTCGCCGACGCCGACACGGATGAGGTGCTTGGGATCTCCATGGTCGGGGCGAACGCCGCGGAGGTCATCCACGAGGCGGCGATGGGCTTGAGGTTCGGCGCGAAGATAGACGACTTCATAGACATGATCCACGTCTACCCGACGATGGCCGAAGCACTCAAGATAGCCGCCATCTCGCGCCGCAAAGATCCTGCCAAGCTCTCCTGTTGCGCCGAATAGAGAAAGGAGCCCCCATGGAGCACCCGACGAAGGAAGCCCCACCGCTCGCCCAAACCACGATTGGGCGTGAGAGCCCGGACATGAAGGTCGCGGCCAAGCTCTTCGACGGGTTCGCCGACCCCACCCGCATGTCCATCCTGGCGCTTCTGGCCCGCCGGGACGAGTCTACGGTCGGGGAGATCGTGGAGGCCGTCGGGGCTACCCAGGGACGGGTTTCGGTTCACCTGCAGTGTCTCGCCTGGTGCGGCTACGTCAAGGGACGGCGTGAGGGCCGGTACGCCTACTACTCCATAACCGACGAGCGGGTGCTTCAGATGCTCCGGCTCGGAGAAGAACTCCTCGCCGACAACCGCGAGCACGTCGAGGCGTGCCGGGTTACCGGAGAGTGCTGAGGGTGGTGAGAATGATAGCCGGTTATCTACTCACCGCGACGGCGCTCGTCGCCTGTCCCTGCCACCTGGCCTTCACGCTGCCTTTGGCACTGGGCTTTCTCGGCGGTACGGCTTTCGGGGCGGCGTTGGACGCGAACACCTGGCTCGTCGTCGCGGGGGCCACAGTTTATTTCGCAGCCGCCTTGGGAGCAGGCCTCTGCCTGCTGAACTACAGCGCGGACGGCGAAAAAGCGGCCACGGACCTCAGGTAGGGTCGGGTAAGGACGGTGCAACGCTGTGATTTGCCGTCCCGCATACGCTCGATAGAGGGATTGAACCAGATCATCCCGATAAGGCGTCCCGTAACCGCCTGTAGCAGCCCCGGAACTTCGTCCCGATTGCGGAATCCCGGTACTTGATATGTCGGGCGTTTTCGGGACAATGTATGCATGAGGGTCGGGTACGCGAGGATGTCGAGGAAGGACCAGAGGCTGGAGCCGCGGCGCGCTCGTGGCTGACGGCTGCGAGAGGGTCTTCGAGGAGAGGGTCTTTGAGAAGGTCTCTAGCCGGGAGACCGAGCGGGGCGCCTTGCGGGAGGCCTGTCTGCGGCCCCCTGCATACTCCTCCTCCTTCGCGGACGCCGTGGCGGATAAAGCAGTGTAGGCTGATTCGCCGGCATGGAGGGCGCGCTTGGACTTAGCTGAGGGAGTCCAGCGGGCGGGCGAGATAGCGAGAGTGGTAGCGAAAACTACACACTTTCGGTTTACAAACGTAACATCTCCCTAATACTACCCTTACACGGGGAGGGCGGCGTTCCGTCGCGCTGGCCGGGCGTGGTTTACAGATTGGTCTCTGGCGTGCCGACCCGCGCGGCGAGCGCGTCGCCGACCTCCTCGATGCGGCGTTGTACCCTCTCCGACCTTAAGGTCCGACCGTCGTGGCGGTTGATGAGGTAGTTGCGGAGGGCGAAGTTGCCCAACTCGGAGCGCTTCCAGTCGGCGACGACCCTGGCCAAGTCGTGGTGGGTTCGCGCTAGGGCCTCCAGCATTTCGACCTCACCGAGATCTACTATGCCAAGCTTGTCGATGCGCGGGTCGCTGAGGAGGCCCTGTTTCTCGACCCTCTTCTCGGCATAGCCGCGGGAGACAGGATCGCTCGGGTAGCCGCCCGCCACGACGAGCACCGGGACCACCCTCATCCCCGGAACGGGCGGCTGGCCGGTGAGGGCGCTCGGGTTACCCAGCAGTGCCTTGGCGGTGACGTCGAGCTGGCGGCACTTATCCACCACGGCCAGCTTCGTGTCTTTCTCGAACGACGAGGCCTTGCCCTCTACACGGGTGCCGTGTGTGAGTTGCCGGTCCACGACCTCGAAGAGCAGGAAGCGGTCGCCGTAGTCGATGGCCGCGTCGCAGACCTTCCCGCCGTCCTTGCGTGCGTAGGCGTCCGCTATCTCCTCCTCACCGTAGAAGGCGCGGTCGGGGCTGCCGGGAAGGCCCGGCGCCACGGAGCGGAGTTGGTCCTCGACCACGTTCTCGACCATCTTGGCGTGCGCCTCGCTCCAGCGACCGCGCCGCCACTCGTCCTTGAGATCGTCCCTGAGGTAGTCGTTGACTATCCAGTAGAGGCCCCTGGTCGTGAACTTGTCTAGGAGGAACCGGCCGTCGAGAATGAAGAAGCCGTCGTCCGTCCTCAAGATGGGCTTCGACTGGAAGGGCAGGAAGTCGTACTCGCCTGTGGCGCGTCGGAGCTGCTCGCGCATCCCGTCAGGCGTGGACGTCAGAGTCTGGAGGGCGGCTTCCTCCTGCTCGACGGTCTTCGTGGCTTGCGCGAAGTAGTCGGGGCTCATGAGCACGGGCCCGCCCCGCCTCGTGCCCACTAGGTGCCCGTAGGCCGCGAAGCCGATCGCCATGAGGTCCTCCAGCTCCAGCCCCGTCGCCTCGCGAACGAGCTCCTTCGGCGTTGCACCTAACTCCCGGACCTTCTGCTCGCCAGGCCCATGCTCGCGCCATAGCGTCCACGTGCGAGCAATCATCGCACCCGCGTCGTCTTGTTCGTAGAGGGTAGCGTTGCGGGCCAGCTCCAGTAAGAGGTGGGCAGGGAAGCCGCAGAGCTCCCTCCCCGTGTCCTGCGCGGCGATCTTTTCGCGCATGGAGCCGACCGCGTGGGTTAGGAGGATGGCGGTCGCCAGGGCCGGCGACTCCCTGCGCGCGCCGTCCACCAGCGGTCTGCGCAAGAGCTCCCTCGTCGCTAGCAGGACCTGCTGCCGCGCCACGATCCGCACCTCGCGGTCCGTCGACGTGAGGACGGCGTCGAGAGCCGGGCCGAAACGTCCCAGCGCTTGCCGGTAGTAGGCGGTGATGCCGGGCTGGTCGGCCGGCCTGTCGTTGGCCCGGCTAAGGTAGGCGAGCTGGGCGAGCAATTCTCGCCTGTCGTATGCTTGGAGTATCGCGGCGACCGCCGCCTCCGCCGTACCGACGCCTCTAGGCGGTTCTTTGAGGTCGACGTACTGGTCTAGCGAGACAGAGAGCTCAAGGAACCTCGCCGGCGACAACCTTCCGCCGAAGCCGGGGGTCCACAGGCCAGGCCCCATCGTCGGCGGTGCCCATATCCTTCCTTGGAGCGGCACCTCGGCGCCGATCCGGTCCATCAGCTGCCTCGTATGCGCGATGTCGTTCAACGCCCTCCTTCAAGCACCGAGCCTAGCAGTCACTACCTAACGCCAAAAGTCTTCGCGTAGCTCGGCCCTCACGTCCTCCCTGCGGGCATCGGAGGCGTAGCGGTCGGCGATCCTCCGCAGCATAGCGGCTGTCCGCGGCCACCCATCGTTCAGCGCGTCGGCGTGCCCCTTGTTTCTCGCAGCAATACGCCGTCCTTACCCGACCTACTCGTACTCCATAACCTGCCGCATCTTCAATGCACCACCAGCATCTCGCTCACAAAGCCGACCGGGCGACGGCCGTCGAGACGCTCGGGCCGGGGACGAAGAGCTCAACGGTCAGGGCGACCGCGAGCAGCGCGCCCGTACCGCCGCCCACCACGTCCGGGGACGCCGTGCGGGATCAGGGCTCAGTTTTCCGGTTTGTCGGGGGAGGTTTTCTCCGCCTGCGCGGGTACGACCCGCACGCGGGAGATCGCCAGACCCTCGACCCGCGCGGCTTCAAGCCGGGTTCCGTCCGACTCCACGACGTCGCCCTCCTTCGGGGGACGGCCGAGCTCTTGTATCATGAGGCCCGCAAGGGTGTCGAACTCATCCGAGACGAGGCTCGCCCCGAGGCGTTCGTTGATCTCTTCCAGCAGCATCTGGCCGTGGGCCAGTACACTCCCGTCGTCGAGCGTCCGCAGCTCCGGTTCCTCGCCGCGGTCAAACTCGTCTCGAATCTCGCCGACGACCTCCTCCACGAGGTCCTCCATCGTGACGATGCCCGCCGTGCCGCCGTGCTCGTCTATGACGACCGCCAAGTGTACCCTGAGGCGCTTGAAGGCCGCCAGCAGCTTCTCTGCCGGGGCGCTCTCCGGCAGGCGTGGGGCGCGACGGAGCAAAGATTCCAGGTCGAAGTTCGCGACGCTGCCTGCGGGATCGCCGCTACGGAGCTGCCACTTGATGAAGTCTTTCACGTGAAGGATACCCACGATGCGGTCGAGGTCGCCGTCGTAGACCGGCAGGCGGTTATGCTTGGACTCTCGGATGGTCCGCTCTATCTCTTCGGGGCCGCTGCCAAGCGGTACGCCCACCACCCGCGTACGCGGGGTCATTACCTGCCGGACCTCCCGCTCGCCAAAGTCGAAGATGTTCGCGATCAGGCGCTGCTGGTTCTCGCCCAGGGTACCTCCCTCGCGGCTCTCCTCGACGAGGCTCTCGAGCTCTTGGGGCGAGTAGAACCTTCCCGCGTCGTCGGCGGCCGGTACGCGCAGGAGCTTGAGAAGCCCGACTGCTACCCCGTTTAGAACGACGACCGCGGGTCGGAAGAGGAGGCCCACGAACCTCATCGCTGTCGAGACCCGCACGGCGGTCTTCTCGGGGGTTTGCAGCGCGAGCGCCTTGGGGATCATCTCGCCGATGACCACGTGGAAGTAGGTCATGATGGACACCGCGAGCACGGTGCCGAGTGTGTGGGCGAGGGCGGTACCGAGTCCGAGCCCGTACTCCAGCGGGCCGTAGAGCCAGCCGGCTATGGCGGGCTCGCCGTACATCCCGAGGCCGATGGTCGCGAGCGTTATCCCGAGCTGGGCTATGGCGATGTAGCGGTCCTGGTTTGAGGGGCTCTGGAGCACGCGCCGCACGTAGCGCGCCGAGCGGCTTCCACCCTGCGCCATGCCCTCGACCCGGGTGCGGTTCGCCCCCACGATTGCGAACTCTGCGGCGACGAAAAGCCCGTTCATCAGTATGAGGAGGGCGACGACCAGGAGTGGCAGTACCACCTCGCTCATCGTGCCTCGCCCTCCGGGTCCGTCTCGTCGTCCGGCGGCCGGTCGGCTCGCCGGACACTGACCTCCTCGACGCTGCTATCGTGTACCACCTCTACCCGCAGCTCCGTGCCGCCGACGGCGACCTCGTCGCCGGTTTGCGGTAGACGACCCAGACGATCCAGCACCAGCCCGCCGACGGTATCGGCTTCTTCGGGTAGGTCGAGTAGCAGGCGGCTGTTAGCTACCAGCACCAGCAGGTCGCCGCGCATCCGGGTACGCCCGGAGTCGTCCTCGCGGATGATGTCCGTCTCCTCCTGATCAAATTCATCTCGGACCTCGCCGACGACCTCCTCCACGAGGTCCTCCACCGTGACGATGCCCGCCGTGCCGCCGTGCTCATCGAATATGACCGCCACGTAGCTGCGCCAGTCGCTCATAGTCTGCCACAAGTCCCGTAGGTGAGTAGACTCCGGCACGAGGGGCACCTCTCGCAGGATCTCCTTCAGGTCGCCTTCGGGATTCTCGCGGACGAAGAGGTAGAGGTCGCGCAGGTGGACGATGCCGACGACGTTGTCTATGCCGCCGTTGTGGATGGGAAACCGGGTGTGCGGAGAGTCCGCAAGCTTTTCGAGGAGCTCGGCGGGCGGGATGCCTAGTGGCGCGACGACCAGCCGATTGCGGGGGACCATCACCTGGCGAGCCACCCGTTCTTCCAGGTGCAGCACGTTCTCGAGCATCTCGCGTTTCCCGGCGTCGATCAGGCCGCCGCGGGCACTCTCCCGGAAGAGCATCTCCAGCTCGTCCGGCGAGTGGACGTGGCCGTGCTCCGGATCGGTGCGCAGCCCCATCACGCGCATCAGGAAGAGCCCCGAGCCGTTGAGGACCGCGATGAACGGCCGCAGCACGACGAGCGACCAGCGCATCGGCAGCATGGCGGCCAGAGCTATGCGCTCGGGATAGCGGATGGCTATGGACTTCGGCAGGAGCTCGGCCAACACCACCTGCCCGAAGGTCAATCCCAGGAGCAGGCCTATGGCGGCCGTGGAAGCGGCCGTGCCCTCCGCCAGCCCCAAGGCGACTAGGAGCGGGCTTACGATGGGCGTGAGTTGCGCCTGGCCGTAGAAGCCGACCACGATGCTGGAGAGAGTTATCCCGATTTGGCACGCAGCTATGTAGCGGTCCAGCTGGGCGCGGTCTTCGAGAATCGGCAGCAACTGGCGGGCCAGACGCTCGCCCCCCTCGGCCTGCTCCCGAACGCGGGCGCGGCGCGCCCCAACCGCGGCGAACTCAGCCGCGACGTACAAGGCGTTGACGGAAATCAGGAAAATGATTACCGCAAATATCGGGAGGACTGCCATCAATATTAGTGTACTCTGTGTAAACACCACCGCAAACTTCGGGTTTCGGCGGACTCTTGGTGGAAGAGCATCTCGATGGGACCGTTCCTTTGGAACATCCGTCGTCCGCGTAGCGGTACCATCGTGGGAATCGCGTACGGTAAGGAAGTATCTATTGGTAGCAAAAACCTATCTCCGTGCCGGTTCGTAACGTCGGAACTCTAGTTCCGGGGCGTCTCTTGCACTGTTTTCGGATGGTGAGCACAGTGTTTGCCACTCGTTTGGCCTTGATCGCGCCGAGATAGCTCCCAACGCAACACCATTGGGCTAGAAAGCTCCTATTTTCGGGACGCTTACCGTACGCCATTTCCTTTTCGGTACCGTCACCCCAAAAAAAGCTTCCCCGCAAAAGAATAACCGCTATGCATGGGATGTGCTCCGCGGTGCTCGACCCGTACGGTATACTGCTACCGTACGCTCATGTACGTACATCTGGAGGGCAGACCATGAGAACGGAGAGGGTAGAGGTCAGGCTGGACCCGGAGACTCGGGGGAAGCTGGAGGAGGTGGCCGCCGTCCGCGGCTCGTCAGTCTCGGAGCTGGTGCGGGCGTTGATCGAACGGTCGTATGAGGAGGAGTTGGCAAAGGCCCGCCTGGAGGCGGCGGAGAGAATCGGCGCGGTGAGTGTAGAGGAGGTGCCCGAGGTGGACATCCTCAAGCGCCAGCTCGCCGAAGCACACGACGACGACAAGATGCCACACCTTTGACAAGAAGCTCTGAGGGCGGCCGGTCGGGCCCAGTCTTCCTGGACGCCAACATCCCGACCTACGCCGCCGGCCGGGACCATCCGCTCAAGGAGCCTTGCAAAGAGGTGCTCCGTCTGGCCGCGCTAAATCCCGCGGCCTTCTTCACCGATGCCGAAGTCCTGCAGGAGATGCTCCACCGTTACCTAGCCCTCAAGCGATGGCCCGAGGGCAAGCGGGTAGTGCTCGACTTCGCCGCCGTAATGAAGGGCTCGATCGAGGCGGTCCGGGCCGGGGACGTCATCCTAGCCTGCGAGCTAGCCGACCGGTACAGCTCGCAGTCCAGCTCGAGGCTCGCCGCGCGAGACCTGCTGCACGCGGCGGTAATGCTCAGGACAGGTTCGGCCACGATCGTCACCGCCGACGGGGACTTCGATGATCTCGCAAGCGAGGGCATCGAGCGCCTCGACCCGGCTAAAGTAGAAGATTGGCGCCCCAAGATAGCCGACCGTTCCGGGTAAGAGTACAAGCCGGAAAACACCTGAAAAGCCGCCCAATTTGTGTAAGATAATTCTATTACCGAGTCAATTTGACCAGAAACCCCTTACCTAAGCGGATTGTGCTTGGAGCATCGTGTAAGATAACTGTAATTATTTACAAAGTGGTGCGGAGGGTCGGCGTGGAGGTTACTGCACTTGGTTAAGAGGCCCGGGGACAGGGTCGCTGTCACTAGGGGCAAAGTCTACAAGCCACTTGCTACACAATGTAATCACAAGCAACTCATTGGTTGCAGACCCGGTGACCTGCGGGTAGCGTGCGGGGTAGTGTCAATGGGGGAAACCACTCTTCACGAGCTCAGGTAGAGAGCTGAGGATTCATCAGGGCGGGCGTGCAGATACTTGCCGGTGGTGGAGATATCGGAGTGGCCGAGCGTTGCCTGCACGAGATGGATTTTGGCGCCCCGGTCCATCGCATGGGAGGCATGGGCGTGCCTAAGCCAGTGAGGCGACACTTCGGAGGCGTTCTTCAGGCCTGCCAGACGCGCCGTGGCCTTGACTATCCTCTCGGCCTGTCGCGGTGTGATGGGTCGCGGCCCTCCGTCCGAGCCCTTTTTCTGGGAGCGGAACAGTGGAGCATCAAGATTGGATAGGGTAAGAGTGGAGAGTTGCGCAAAGAGACCATCGGGTACGAGCACAGGCCTTGTCTTCGCGCCCTTGCCGAACACTCCAAGCTGGCCGCCAGCATCGCTACCGTTGGCTCCGCTGCTACCATCTCTTGCCACGAGGTCTCGCGTTCTGAGGGTCACGGCTTCGGCGACGCGAAGCCCTCCTATATACAGGGTGCGAATCAAAGCTCGATCACGACCCTTCTTAGCATGGGCGATTATGGAGTGGACGTCGTCAGCGGACAATATCCTTTCGGCCCGATCATCGCGGCGCGAAGGCAGCTTCACCGGGCGACCAACGTCGAAGGGCAGGTATCCTACCTGGTGCCCGAAGGCGAAGAGGCTTTTCATTCCCGCAAGGATTCTTGCCTGGGAGGCGGGCGCCAATAAATCAGAGATGAAGTCGGCAAACTCCTGAACGTCTGAGAGCGTGACAGTTCTCAAAGGTTTGCCTTCCGTAAAGTCCAGGAACTTCGCCAGGTCCGAGCGGTACGCTTCCTGGGTAGCCTCACTCTTGCCGTGCAGCCAGAGCTCGATCAGGCGACCGTCGGTGCCGGCGCCCGAGAGATCACGGGCCGGCTCCATCCTTTCCGCCGTCGGCAGCCCCTCTACGACCTCAGCTTCCCGAACTCGGTCCAACAATGCGATCCTCCCTCGAAAACCTCTGTCTCGGCTATCCTAGCAAAATGTCGAATAACCTTTCTTATGCGACCTTTTCTCTGAGGTGTATGAGGACACTTTGTAGTGTGCTTGTAACATCAGCCGACGCTTTCATTGGCAGCTATAACGCCGTTCTTAACGGTGAATCATCGGTGTCGCTGCCACTGACCGAGGTCGACATCATTCTTCTGCGCTCTGACCGCTAGCAGTCCCGGTCAACAAAGCCAGCTCAACACCCGGCAAGCTTTCCCAGTTGCTCCCAAGCCAGCTCACCCCGGCAAGGAAAGCCTGCGCCCGATCCGTATCCGGACATACGCCGCGTAGCAGCTTCCGAAAAGCAGCGGAGTGATCGGGGTGAATAGCATGGGCTAGCTCATGAGCCATCACCGCCTCCAGAATCCACTGCGGCATAGACCTCAGGGCGGCATTGAGGCGTACGGTGTTCGTCCTCTGGCTGTAACTGCCCCAGCGCGCTCGTTGGGTAGTGACAAACACTACCCGCTTGGCACCCGGCGGCTGCGGGAACCGGCGGGCTACCTTTGCTGCCAACGCCAGAGCGTCCTCCTCTGAGTTTGCCCTTTGAGCGTGGGCCCGACGCACCAGCTTGCGGGCCATCTCGTTCGCGATCTGGTGCAGCCTTTTGGGAGGCAGGTCTGGAGGAGCGCTGACAAACAACGTCGAACCTCGGAGCCGAGCGTTCACGTTCTTCACGCGCTTGCGCTCCACCGCGAGGCTGAGAGTGGTGCCTTCTACGGTTATTGTCTCTGGCGGTATGGAGGCCATGAGGGTAGTGTAACCGCGGAACTCGTTTATCCCTGCGGGTAACGCTGCTCTCTCACATAGGAGCGAAAAGTAGCATTGCTTTGTCGCTGGTACTGAAGTTCTCCCCTACCATTTGTAGAGTCCTATAATCATGTATAGGAACCTAGAAATAGGTTTAATAGCGCCCAATATCTGTATTTTTGGGGCGCTAGAAATGCAAGGTATGCAGTCTACTTTGATTATATGTACTCACCCTGACAAGACAATGCAGTAAGGGCTCACATGTTGACTGTAAAGCATTCCGCGCGGAGATTTCCCACGGTGTTGAGAGCAATTAATTATAGTGAGAAACTTACTAAGCTAATGGTGCGCCAAGAACAACAGAATGAAACTACAGCCTACTCTCGTTCGGGTGTGCTATTTGAAGCGTGTCGCTTCGCACCGGGAAGTCCTGAGTCTTATCCCAGACATGTACACCAGGAGTACCAGATCTACTTAAGCTTGGACACTTCGGCCGAATACGATTACCGGGGTGAATGGCGTACCGTGCCAGGGGCCAGCTTGTTTATGATCCACTCCGGCGAGGCGCACGCGGCGAGGAGTCTGGGCTACCGGCAGGCGTGGCAGTCCTTCCGCCTTGCTTACCCCTCTATGGGTACTATGAAGGAGATGCTTCGAGAAGTCTCCAGCACTGACGAGGCTGAAGAGCCGTTCTTCGCCGACCCGCTCATTCATGATCGGGACGTCGTCAGTCGCCTGGTTCAGGCGCACGCCGCACCGGAACGGGGTGCATCGGAACTAGAACAGGACTGCCTACTCTACTCGGCCATGGGTGACCTCATCTTGCGACACGCGCAAAACCGCCCCTCCTTTCCAGCATTCCGTGGGTCTAGGCCCGCCGTGCGGCTTGCCAAAGAGTACCTGCAAGATAACCTCGCCCGTGGCGCAACCCTAAAAGACCTTTCAAATCTCACGGGCTTGAGCTCCTATCATCTCAACCGTACTTTTAAGGAAGAGGTGGGAGTGCCACCGCACGCCTATCTGACCCAGGCGCGGATAGACCGGGCGAAGGCCCTGCTTACCTGCGGTATGTCACCGGTGCGCGTGGCCCAACGAGTAGGGTTCTACGACCAGAGCCATTTCGGCTGCCACTTCAGACGCCTGGTGGGCACAACGCCCGCACGATACGGTGCTGATCGCAGATGCTAACGTCACAAATGCCCATGTCGTAAGCGCCAACACCGCAAGAACTTCCTATACGGAACCCGAGGGTAAATACACAATCCTGGCTGACAGGCGTGATCGCATGTGCACCTTGGCAGACGAACCGAGGGCTACTGGAGCGGCCCGATAATTCTCACGGGCGGCGAGGAACGGCGGGCAGATGTTGTCACGCCTTTGTCACGTCGGGAAGCTAGAGTCCGTTCAGAAAACGGACACATCACATAGAAGGAGCTAGGAAATGCCAGAGACAGTATTGATTACCGGAGCTACGGGGAACGTGGGCAGCGAGCTAGTCTCGCTGCTCGCCACCCGCCCCGACATGGAGGTCAAGGCGGCCACCCGCAATCCAGAGAGTGGCTCAGCCCAGCTGCTACGTCGCATGAACCCAAACACTGTCCAGCCGGTTGCCTTTGACCCAGAAGACGAGGCGACGCTCGACCGGGCCATGGAGGGAGTTTCCAAGCTCATGGTGATCGTGCCGCTCGTAGGCGGCATGGTCGGCTGGCAGCAAGCGGTAGCCGCGGCGGCAGGACGCGCCGGCGTGGAGCGCGTAGTGAAGCTGAGCGTTGACGCGGCCCGGTCCCCCGAAGAAGATGAGGATGAGTCGGCCGTGCCGGTCGCCCACTGGCGGGGCGAGCAAATATTGGGGGGATTAGACGGGGTGCGCTTTGATGCGATACGTCCCACCATCTTCATGCAGCACTTCTTGATGATCCCGGGCCTCTACAATCCCGGAGAGGATACGTTCTACCTGCCCACTGGCGACTCTGGCGTGGCATTCAACGACGCCCGCGACATCGCCTTGATGGCGGAGGCGTTGCTGATGAGTTCCGGGACTCAGAAGGACGAGCCTGTAACGATGACCGGGCCGAAGGCGATCACGGGCGAAGAGATATCCGACGCGCTTTCGGAGGCTAGCGGGCGCACCATCCGGTGGGAAGCAGACCCGGATGCCTTCTCCGAGCACAGCCGGGCCACCGGCTCTCCGGAGGAGATAGGTGGTGTCTACGAGGCTGGACGAAACGGAGCATTCTCTAGCACCGACACCGAAGACTTCCAGCAGATCACGGGCCGGCTGCCGCGTTCCTTCGCCACCTTCGCCCGAGACAACGCGGCGTACTTTTCCAGCGGCGGCTGAGCAGGAACGCAGGATCTTAAACGGGATGGTTCGCGGGGACCTCCGGCGAGGCGGGTGGAGGTCCCTGTGCCAAGGGCACCGTCAGTCGGTAACGGGAGGTGGGGGTAGTGGCAGAGGTGTGTACGGTGATCGGAGTAGGCCCCGGGCTCGGAAAAGCGCTCGTCGAGAGGTTCGGCAGGGAAGGCTACCGGGTAAACATGATCGCCCGTAACTGGGAACGGTTGCAACAGATAGAGGAAGAACTCGCCGTCCAAAACATCGGCGTACGCTCTTACCTGGCCGACATAGCCGACGCGTCGAGCTTCCAGAAAGCACTGGGCGAATCGGTGGCGGATGAGGGAGCGCCGGACGCGGTCATCTACAACGCCGCCGTACTGCAGATGGGAGATCTACTCTCCTACGACACCGAGGACTACGCCAGAGACTACCGGGTGAACGTAGTGGGCGCTATCGAAGCGGCCCAACAGTTGGCGCCCGCCATGCGAGAGCGGGGCGGTGGCAAGTTTATCCTCGCGGGTGGTGGCCTGGCGCACCAGCCTCAGCAGGGCGCGGCTTCGCTATCCCTCGGCAAAATTGGGGTGCTGGCCGTGGCCCAGATGCTCCAGCAGGCTTTCGCGGACGGCCCTCTCAGCGCGGCGACGGTAACCGTCAACGGGGCTATTGAGCCGGGCACACGTTTCTCACCCGAAAAGATCGCGGACTTCTACTGGAGTGTATTTGAGGATAGGACGAACGGAGTGGATTTCATTTACGAGTAACGCGCAGCAAAAGGGATATAAGAAAGGAACCGAACATGACGACAGCTACCGATACGAACGCAGAACGGGTCACGGAGTCCCTGTACATCAACGGGGAATTCGTGGAGGCTTCGGGTACGGACTCCGCCACCGTCATCAACCCGGCCACGGAGGAGACGCTGGCTTATGTGCTCAACGGCACTGAGAAAGACGTGGATAAGGCCGTGAAGGCTGCGAGGGCCGCGTTTCCTGGTTGGTCTCAAACGCCGCTCGAAGACCGGCTCGGCTACCTGGGGCAACTGGCGGACGTGATGCAGCGCAACAGCGAAGAGATGGTCGACACGATGGCTAAAGAGATGGGCTGTCCGGTCTCTTTCGCGAAGACCTTCCTCGCCGACATGGCTGTAGACCTGGTCAGGAGCGCCATCAAGGTGGCCCGCGATTTCGAGTACGAAGTGTCGCTGGGGAACTCGCGGGTAGTAAGAGAGCCGTATGGCGTCGTTGGGGCCATCTCTCCCTGGAACAACCCGATTGTGCTCCTCTTCGATAAGGTCGTACCGGCCATGGCCGCCGGCTGCACCTGTGTGGCGAAAACGGCCAGCGACACGACGCTCGTGGGGTTGATGATTGCCCGTATGATCGACGAAGCGGGAATACCTAACGGGGTGTTCAATTTGGTGCTGGGTCCTGGCGGGAAAATCGGCAACGCCATCGCTTCCCACCCCGGCATTGACTTCGTGGCGATCACTGGTTCTGTCGGCTCGGGCCGGAAAGTGGCCGAGGCGGCGGCCGGGACCGTAAAGAAGACGCACCTGGAGCTCGGCGGCAAATCTGCCGCCATTTTGCTGGACGACGCCGACTTGGAGCGGCTGGTCAGGGAAGGTGTCGACGAGGTCATGGCAAACTCCGGCCAGCTCTGTGGCATCTCCACCAGGCTCTTCGTGCCCCGGGACCGGATAGACGGCCTGACAGAAGTCGCCGTAGAAGCCGCGGAGAAGTTGGCGGTAGGAGACCCTCTGGACTCCAGCACCGACATGGGACCCATAGTGTCCGCCAGGCAACGGGACACCATCCGGCAGTACATTTTATCGGGACTGGACGAAGGCGCCGTGCTCGCCACCGGAGGCCCCGAACCACCCGAAGATTTACTGACCGGCTATTACGTCAAACCGACCGTCTTCACGCACGTTAACAACCGCATGAAGATCGCCCAGGAAGAGATTTTCGGTCCGGTGCTCAGCATCATCCCCTTTGACACTGATGAAGACGCCGTCCGCATGGCAAACGACTCACCATATGGTTTGTGCGGCCGGGTCGAGAGCGGTAGCGACGAGCGGGCTGAGCGCGTGGCCCGGCAGATAAGGACCGGCCAGATCTACGTCAACGGAGGACAGCTCAATATCGAGGCACCTTTCGGAGGTTACAAGCAGTCGGGCTACGGCCGTGAATTTGGAGCCTACGGCTACGATGCTTTCCTGCAGACCAAGGCAATAGTCTACAAAAGCGAAGACGGACAGGGCGACTACGTGCCCCAGACCGGTTCTTGAGGTCAGTAAGGTCTGCAAATCACTCACAAAGCCCGATAACCGGGAGGTCCAGGTCGTGAAATCATACGACCAGACGGGCGAAGCGGCCAGCCCGTTTCGGGTCGAGTTCAGCTTCGAGGAGATGCCACCGACGCCCCTCATCGAGCAGGAGTACAAACGGCTCGGCGAGCTCAAGGAGCAGGGCATCTTCGTCTCGCTGGATCTGAAGCCCGACCGTTCCGGCGGTCGGCTGGAGATGCGGGGGCAGAACCGGGAAGAGATCGAGGCGGCTGTCCGGTCCGTGCCGCTGTACCCGTATGCTGAGTGGACCATCCACGAAACGGAGGGTAACGCTCCGCCCATAGGTTGCGCGGTTGTCGGCACGGTTTCCAGGGTACTATCGGCAGGAAAGAAACTATCGGACAGAGCCTTGCCGCTGTAGCCACTGGCGCGTAATGCGGGAGGAGCGTTCGGTGCCATGAAGACTGTGATAATGGCTGGGGGCAAAGGGACGAGGCTTAGGCCTCTAACGAGTTATCAGCCGAAGCCCATGATCTCTATAGCCAACATCCCGTGTATGGAGCATATAGTGAACCTCCTCAAGCGTCAGGGCTTTGAGGACTTGATAACCACTCTTGGTTTCATGCCCGAGGTCATAGAGGACTACTTCGGCGACGGCTCCGGCTGGGACGTCAGGATGGAGCACTCCGTGGAGGAAGAGTCCATGGGGACCGCCGGCTCGATCAAGCTCATAGAAGACAAGCTCACCGAGCGGTTCGTGGTCGTAAGCGGCGACGCCCTCACCGACGCAAACCTCCAGAAGGCCGTATCCTTCCACGAGGAGCGCGGGGCCGAGGCGACCCTGATCCTGCAGGGAGTGGACGACCCCTCGGAGTTCGGCATAGTGGTCACGGGCGATGGCGGGCGCGTGGAGCGCTTCCTGGAGAAACCGGACCCTGAAGAGGCTTTTTCCTACACGGCCAACACCGGCCTCTACGTTCTCGAGCCGAGCGTCCTCAAAGACATCCCGGAGGGCGAGGAGTACGATTTCTCCGAGGACCTCTTCCCCAAGCTGCTCGACGAGGGACGCCCGATGTACGGCTATGTTCTGGAGGAAGCCTACTGGGAGGACATCGGCAACATCCAGCAGTACATGGACGCCCAGCAGGCCGTGCTCGACGGCGCGGTCGCGGGTGTTCGGCCGCCGGGGGAGGAGATCCGGGAGGGCGTATTCATCGGCGACGGCGTGGAGGTGGACGAAGGTAGTCTCAAAGGGCCGGTAGTCCTCGGAGATAATGTCCACATTGCCGCCGGCGCCCACGTCGGGCCACACTCGGTCATAGCCCCGGGCGCCTCGATAGGGGATGGTGCGACGGTGGTACGGAGCACCGTCGCGGACGGCTCCTCGATAGACCAGGATGCGCACCTGGACGGAGCCCTGGTCGGGCGCTCGTGCACCGTAGGCGCCGCTGTTCGCCTCATGGAAGGCAGCGTCCTCGGGGACAACGTCGAGGTGGGTAAAAAGGCATCGGTACGGGCGGGTGTGAGCGTTTTCCCCGGCAAACAGGTTGAAGGTGGGGCGGACCTCACCGAGAGCCTGACGGACGAGGACTAGCACGTACGGAGAGCGGTCCAGACTAGGATGCTCCTATCTGGCCTAGTGACGGTTTGCCGTCACCGGGCCTTCTTCTACATATGAGTCCGCCCCGTCGCAAAGGAGAGTCAAGTCAATATGGCCATTCTAAGAGGAGGGCGTGTACTGCTGCGTCCGGGCGGCCCCAAGGACGCCGGCGCGCTGGTCCGGATCCGGAAGGAGCCCGAGGTCGCCCGGCGGTGGGGTAGCTCCGACATCGAAGGCGAGATCGAAGAAGGTTTCATAGGAAACGACAAGGGCTTCGTCATCGAGGTAGCCGGGGAGATCGTCGGCGCGATCCAGTACGGTGAGGAAGACGACCCCATGTACCGCCACGCGAGCGTGGACATCTTTCTCACCACGGCCTGTCATGGCCGGAGGCTGGGCACGGAGACGATCCGGCTTCTCGCTCACCATCTCTTCGAGGAGCGTGGTCACCACCGCATTACCATCGACCCGGCTGCCGACAATGCTGCGGCGATCCGGGCTTACGAAAAAGCTGGCTTCCGTCCCGTCGGGGTCATGCGACGCTACGAGCGCGGCCCCGACGGCACCTGGCACGACGGACTGCTGATGGACATGCTACGCGAGGAATCGCGACCGTAAGCAGAGGACACCACGCAGGATGCACCATCTCTCAGCAGCTTACCGCCACTAGAGTGACAGCTATAGGTTGCAGACATTACGGGTCGGTCTTTACAGTTTTCTCATTGGGGAGCCATGTCCCGCTAAATTTTAGTCGATTATTCTCTATGAGAATTAATGTTCCCAAAGTCTATATAGGTCTGTTAACATGGTACTTCAGGATAGGCCGTAACTCTACGCGGAGTTCTGACGGGCAACAGCGTGATTGGTTGGAGAGGAGGTTTTCTGGTGGAGGCGAAGGAGATAGTATCGCGGGATCCCGAAGTGATGTCAGGAGAGCTTCTATTCTCGGGGACGAGGGTGCCGGTCCGGATGCTCGTGGATTACCTGAAGGCCGATTACTCCGTCGGGGCTTTTCTCGAAGAGTTCCCGACGGTGGCTCGCGAGCAGGCCGAGGGCTATATCGAGATGGCCGGGGTCACCGCGGATGCGGTCGCCGCCACCGCGTCCGCCGCTACCGTCGCCGAGGATCAGGAAGAGACCACCTCCCGAAGTAGTAGCGGCGGGCGTCTTTTGGAAGAGTATACGCCGGAAGAGTTGGCGAGCTTGAGCGGCGAGCAGGCCGTGACGTCCTCCGGAGAGGGCAGCGGACTTTCAGACGTTAGCCGCGAGCACGACAGCTACCTGGCGGAAGGTTGAGGGGCGTCGTGGTGGCGGATACGGGTCCTCTGTACGCGATGTGGGACCCGGACGACGAGCGCCACCGGCGAGCCACGGAGGAGATCGCGCGGGTCGGCGAGGAGGGCCTTACGGTAGCGGTTCCCTACCCGGTGCTGCTGGAGGCGTACACCCTAGTGATGCGTAAGCTTCGCCTAGATGAGGCGAGGGGCTTTCTCGACGAGCTTGAGGAGAAGTACCCGTTCGTGGTGGCCGGCGCGGAGGATCACCGGGCGGCCGCTGTAGCCGTGCGGCGCTACCCGACCAGGAGATAACGCTGGTGAACGCGGTGCTCTTCGCTATCTCAAAGCGCCTCGAGGCGCCGGTGTGGACCCACGACTACCACTTCGACATCCTTGGAGCTCCGGTATGGCATTGAGGCGGGAAGAGATCAGCCCGACGAACATACCGGGCACGGATGCTCCGGGTCCACAGGTCGGTGTCCCGGAGGTTGTGGTTTCGCAACTCCCAGTCAAGGAGATCCCGGAGGCTCTTTCGCCCGCCGCGGTGCTCCCTCCACACCTCCACCCCGCCCGGGTCTACCTGGCCTCCCTCTCCGAAGGCTCCCGCAGGACCATGCGCACGGCGCTGGAGACGATAGCCAAACTAGTATCCGCAGATCGGGCCAACGCCCTCACCCTCCCCTGGCAACACCTCCGCTACCAGCACACCGCCGCCATCCGCTCGGAGCTAGCGCAGCGTTACGCCCCGGCCACGGCCAACAAGATGCTTTCCGCTCTGCGAGGCGTCCTAAAGGAGTGCTGGCGCCTAGGGTACACGAGCGCCGAGGACTACGAGCGGGCCCGGGACCTGGCACCCGTGCTTGGCGAGACGTTACCTAGGGGCCGCTCGCTCTCGGGCAAGGAGCTCCGGATGCTCTTCGATGCTTGCGCAGACGACGAGAAGTCCGGCAGGGGTGTCAGGGACGCCGCCATGCTCGCCACCCTGTATGTCTGCGGCCTTAGGAGGAGCGAGCTGGTCGCCCTCGACCTCTCGGACTACGAGCCCGCCTCCGGTGAGGTGCGGGTGAGGAGTGGCAAGGGAAAGAAGGCCAGGATCGTCTACGCCGTGGGCGGTGCGGAGGACGCCTTGGCTGACTGGCTCTCCTACCGCGGTGAGTGGGAGGGGCCGCTCTTCTGCCCGCTCTTGAAGAGTGGCCGGCTCATAGAGCGGCGCATCGTCGCCCAGAGCGTCTACGACATACTAAAGCGCCGCGAGAAGGAGCTACAGAAGATAGCAAAGACGGCGAAGTTCTCGCCCCACGACTTGCGGCGGTCGTTCGTTAGCGACCTCATAGACGAGACCCAGGACCTCTCGGCGGCCCAGAAGCTCGCCGGGCATGCCAGCGTGGACACCACCGCCCGCTACGACCGGCGGGGAGAGCGGGCCAAGAAGGCTGCGGCGTCTCACCTGCACATCTCTTACCAGAGGCGGCGCTGATCCGAGTGGTACCCCAGAGTATGATGCCGCGTAATATGCAAGACACCGAATACCATCTCTACGGCTTACTCAGGACCAGCGTTCCATGGAGATCTGTGACGGGATGAAGGAAGACAGACAATATAAGCTTCCCATAGAAGTAGATCGAGACCGAAAGCTAGCCGGCCGGCAGGACATACGGTTGCCGCTGCAAGAGGCCGTCGAGCGCATCGTCGCCGGGTTCGACCCGCTCAAGATAGTACTGTTCGGCTCGCTGGCCCGTGGAGAGTATAGGGTAGATAGCGTCGTGGACCTGCTCGTGGTGATACCCGACGGTTCCGACGACGGCGGCTCCGGCAAGCACGAAGTCACCGTCGAGATCCTCCGCGCGCTCAAGGACCTGCCGTTCCCGAAAGACGTCGTGGTTTCCACGCCCGAGGAGATAGTCCGCCGCGGGGATCTCGTCGGCACCGTCTTGCGCCCGGCTTTGCTTCGCCGCATCAGGCGTAAGGGTCGCTGGGAGGGCAGACGGCAAGGTAAAGGTGGAACTTAGCGTGCGCAACGAAGGTGGAAGGCTATTTCCCTCTCATAACGACCCTTATACCTTCCACATCCCCGTGCGTACTCATAAGCTCGCCGACACTTCTTTCGAGTACGAGTTCACGAGTCCGCAGGGAGATCCGGCGCAGACCTACTCTTTAACCCTGCAACGTATGGCTGTCGATGCCTTGACGGGCTAGGCGAAGGGTGGTCTGTGGCCTCCGGTCCAGGTCTATGCGGTTCGTATTGCCGCGGTGGGCCATCGCGGACGCGTTTTTCTGTCAGCGTAACTCCACCCATAGTTCGCACACATAACGAGCAGGTCTGATCCGGCGTATGGCACATTTAACTTCCCTATCGCCTCCAAGAGTTGAGGGGTGACGGACGAGTGAGACAGGACGGACTATGCCGGACGTAGCGGGGTGGTGACTCCAGCCTCGACGGGCAAGGTATGGGCGGCACTCTCCGCCTACGAGAGCCCCGAACTCGTCAGGCGGTTCGTCAAAGAAAGGACTGATCAGAAGCCCAAGGAGACCAAGGCACGCGAGATCGCCGCCCACTTCGCGCAGGGGCGAGAGTATTTTCGCAACGCCGCCAGCGCGGGCGAGCTCGGGAGGCCCTTAATTCTTTACTATGGGGCGTTGGCGCTCGCGCGTGGCGCGGTACTCTTCCTGGACCCCTCTAAGTCAAAAGTTGCGGGCAGCCATGGCCTCGACACGTCCGGCTGGGCGGACTTGAATACGAAGCGGGAGGCGGTACCTGACCTGCCAGTGAAGATCGGGCAGAGAGGTACTTTTCCAGAACTCGCGCGGGTAAGCGAAAACTCCGAGTGTTGCACAGTCCGTCACGAATTTACACCAAGTGAGTTGTCCGTCTGCAGCCCGGGGACTCAGCTTGACTCCGGAACGCAGGTCACTATTAAAGAGATGCTCGGCCAGATACCGGATATTGCGGACCTCTACGAGAGAACCTTCGGGGAACACCCGAGTCGCCTACGTTGTGAAGTAAAGCTAACCGGCGGACTCGAGCCGGGAACTCGTGCCACGAACGAGCAGGTGCCACCCCACGTGGAAGTTAGGCGGCACGCTTGGTTGGGTATCGTCCGAACTCGGGCTGGATTGCCGGATAAAGATTGGATAGCGAAGGCTCTCGGGAATCTTGTACATTTCACAGTTACCGCACCGAACACCTTGCACTTCGCCCGCGAGCCGCGCCACCAAGTGGCGGAGGGCCATAAGTTTGACCTTTACTACGACGCTGGTTCAGAGGAGCACCCGCGGCGCGAAATGCCCTTTACCGTAGCCGCCTCCGGCGAAGAGTACCTGAAGCTTCCGACCGACGGTGGGGTGGTGCTGTCGACCTTGCTAGCGCTACATACGGTGGCCTACGCGGCCGGGATGCTCGTCAGATACCACCCCGGCTACTGGTCAGCGGTCGTCGGGCGCACGAAGGGCGACTCGATAGCGCCACTTCTATCTGCCGCTGTCTCCGCCGTTGAGGAGCACTACCCGGCCATAATTTCAGAGGTAATAGGAGGGTGACCGACTATCGAATAACGGATTTAGAACTCATTTTCCAGCATCCGGCGGGCGAGGTAGCGTGCCTGGGCACGACGGGTACTGGCGTGCTGTTCGCTTTCGAGCCGGTCGGTGATTATGTCCCCGTAGTCCTGTAGAGGATCCTCTTCATCAAGAAAGCCGTGGCCTACCTTGACACGGTCGCGCTTGAGCTTCTCGTATACTTCCCAAAGCGACTTACCTAACAACTCAGGCGGAAATAGATTTCCCTCGTCGTTCTCAGCGATCTCCCGCTCCAGGAAGACCTCTAGGTGTGACACTTTCCTCCAGAGTTTATTATCCGTTTCAGCGATCCTTTTGCGCCGCAGCATTATGATGCCCTCAGCGATGCGAAAAAAGCATAAGAAGCCGTAGTCTGGACTCGAAGAGTTCGCGGCCTCTCTATAGAGGCGCGTAAAGAACTCGTAGTTGGGCATCTCCTCGTAGCTCAAGCCGGGACCTAGAAACTCCTCGGGATCGAACACCTTCTCGGGAAAGTCGGCCTGCTTCATACCGCCTAGCGACAAGGTTGCGAGTTCCGCAACGTTCATCTGCAAAACCTCGATGGGCACGTCATACTTGAAGGAGAGATCGCAGAGAAAAGGATTGAGAAGGCGGTACGCTGTCTTTCGAGCGTCCTCGGCACTCTTCGCCCGTAGCACGGTAACGATCTTACCCAACCGGCCCTGCCGGTTAGCCACAAGCTGGAACACTTCTTCCTTGCCTTCATGAGAAGTGTATAAGATCGACGGCGCCCGCCCGCCAAGTTTATTTTCTTGCGCCCGCTGGGAGAGTACGAGGTGTGAATCGCCCTCAAGGGCAAAGGTGTCGAACATGAAAACGGAGGGCTCGTCTGGCGCTCCGCGCCGGGTGAGTACCACTGTCACATGGTAGGCCCCCTCGTACCCTTTGAGGTCTAACGGGATACCACACAACGGATGTCCCTCCCTGAGCTGAAAAGCAACCTGGTACACAAGCTCACCGGGGAAGGACTGCCTGTGGAGCTTGTCGACGTTTTCTGGCTCTCCGGGGGTCTCCTCTTCAGAATTCGCGATACGGTCGATATCTTCTTGTGAGAGGGGCCCATGCTCCAAAGCCCATCGTTGCAGTGCCAGGTAAGGTCCTAAGGACTGCGGCAGCAGCACAGGGGCATGCTCGTAGGAGGCATGAATGATGGAGCCGCCGAACCGCTCGGTGCCGAGCACGCCCCGGGAAGCCAGCGCTGCGTCGAGAGCCTTGGAACCTTTCTTGGTAACGCTCAAAACCGGCGGTGAACCCTTGGCGTTTAACCACCGGATGTGCTTTGCGCGCTTGACGGCACTTGCCGCCCACGGCCCGAACTTCCGCGCCTCCCGCTCTGGGAGGTTGCCGCCGTGGTCAGCCTGAATCCGGTACACTAACTCTATGACGGGCTCTCGTTCTTCCTTCCAGCGTACGTCGGCCACTGCGCTACCTCCTGGGATTAAATTTCGCCTTCGATTTGGCTAATCTCCAGCTAGTGTCTCCATGGTCATGCCACCCAGCGCAAATAGTTGATGGCCCGGAGACGGCGAAGCTCTCATCCAGGCCAATAAGCGAAGTCGCGTGGCAAACATTCGTAGATAAGTTTCCGGGAACGTCCGCTCTCGGTAATCCAGTTTTCTGCATGAAAATGGGGTATTTGCGCAGATTCGAGACCCAGTAGATTTTCCCGGAAGCCAATGATATCTCACATAAGCCCTGCTTAAGGTCCACAAACTATATTTATTACTTAGCTTTGTGCCCGCTCGTAGCATGAGACGTATAGCTATTCATTGAAGTGCATGTTCACCACTGAAGCAAGGAGTGGGATTTCTAGACTTCTTTTCTGCTAAACGTGGCTCCGCCTATATATTGCAGGGCCATTAGCGAAGTCTCCCACATCTTACGCTGGTAGAGGCTGAAGCGTTGGAGGGACTTTCTACTCGGGGCGTCGAGCTTTCACCAGCCAAGGCCCGACGCAATCTCGTCGTAAGGAGCATGGCTGTGGACGATCTCATCGGGCGGCGCTTTAGGATTGGAGAGATTGAGTGCCGGGGCCAGCATCGGTGCTAGCCACGCGTGCACCTCGAACGTCTGTCACGTTCAGGGGTGCTGAGTGGCTTGGTACATCGAGGCAGGTTGCGAGCGGATGTGCTGTCGAGTGGCGAAATCCGGACGGGCGATCGTGTCGAGGCCTCGGAGTAAGCTTACCAGCGGCTTCGGACTTCGCGTAAAGGGCACAGTTTCCAATGCACACTTTTTAACATCACTTGATATATGATGTGGTGTAAAGTCAAAGAACACAGAGGAGGCGAGCATCGTGCGCACGACGGTCAACCTGGATGAGGAACTGCTGGAGGAGGCCCGGCGGATTAGCGGGGTTACAGGCCGGACGGAGTTGATACACGCGGGGCTCAGGGCCTTGATCGAGCGCGAGAGCGCCCGCAGGCTGGCCCGCCTTGGCGGCAGCGAGCCGGGACTGGAGCCGGTCCCCTGTCGCCCCCGGCGGCGCGGCGAGTCTGCATGATTAGCCAACCGGCGTGACTGGCAAATCAGCGTGATTAGCGACTCGGCGTGATACTGGTCGATACCTCTGTCTGGATCGACCACCTGCGCTCCGGAGAGCCGGCGCTCTCTGAGGCGCTGGAGAAAGGATGGGTGATGGTGCACCCCTTCGTACTCGGAGAACTGGCCTGCGGCAACTTAGAAAACCGGGATGAGATCCTCGGCCTTCTCGGGGAGCTACCCTCCGTAGTGACGACCACGAACTCAGAAGCTCTAGAGTTCATTGAACGTCGCACGCTTATGGGCCGAGGCATCGGCTACATCGACGTGCACCTGCTGGCCTCTGCGGTGTTGGCCGGTAGTGTACGCCTCTGGACGCGTGACCGGCGTCTTTCGGCCGCCGCCGAAGAGCTTGGACTGGCGTTCGACGAGGGGGCGTGAGCGAGTAGAGCACCGCCGGAATCAGAATATACGAATCGGAAGGCCTCCAGCGAAGTCGGCCTTATAAGCGGCAAACGCTTCACTGAACCTGGAGTGCGAGTAGCATCCGGACAGGATTGTCCGCCGGACACCGCCGGGTAGTTTAGGTGCCAGGCTCCGGGATCTCTACCTAGTACTCATCGACCCTGGTAGGGTCTCGTAGAGGGCGCATACCCCCTTCGGCCACCGACTCCTCCAGGGTGAACTGGTAGCGCCCTAGCACGTGGACGTGCTCACGAACGAGCGGCGAGACCCGTGCGAGGTCCTCTTCCCTTACTTCTTCTCCCTGCTCTCGAAGGTGCTCCACGGACCGGTCGAGATAGAAGCTGGTCCACAGAGCAACGGCATTTACTACGAGGCCAAGGGCTCCTAGCTGGTCCTCCTGTCCTTCCCGGTAACGTTTACGGACCTCGCCGCGTTGGACGTGGAAGACTTTACGGGCTACATTATGGCGTGCCTCGTGGCGGTTTAGCTGCACGAGTATCCTTCTGCGGTAAGCATCGTCATCTACGTAGGAGAGCAAGAAAAGAGTTTTTGCCACCCGGCCGACGCTAGCCAGAGCTCCGGCGAGGGTAGAGGTCCTCTGCGGGGCTTGCAGGGTGCGCACGAACTCGGAGGCCGTTACGGTTCCTAGCTTCAAGGAGCCGGCCAACCGGAGCAGGTCTTCCCAGTTTTCTTCTAGGGTCTTGGTATCTATCCGGCTCCGGGCGAGGCCGTTTAGAGGCCCGTAGTCGGCGTTTTTGTCTATGCGCCAGAACCTTGCCTCGCCGGCGTCTGCGAGGCGCGGGCTGAACTGGTAACCGAGGAGGGTGAACAGACCAAAGATGATGTCCGAGTAGCCTGCGGTGTCGGAGGTGATCTCCTTTGGGTCCAGGCCGGTCTTGTTCTCCAGCAGCCCGTCCAAGAGGAACAGCGAGTCCCTGAGCGTACCGGGGACTACCATGCCGTGGAAGCCGGTTGAGGTGTCGCTCATGTAGTTCAGGTAGGTGATCCCCCGGCCGCGGCCAAAGTATTTTGGGTTGGGACCGGCGCTTATGGTCCTTACCGGCACTATGAACCGCAGGCCGTCCACCGACGCGAGTTCGCCGCCGCCCCACGCGTTGGTCAGTGGTATCTCTGCCTGGGCATCTACCAGGCGCGCGTTGGCTGCGGTAAGGGTCTCGGCGCGGAAGTAGTTATGGGCTACCCACGAGAGGCGGCTTCTGGTAAGCGCCGGGTCACCGGGTCTCGCTAGCGCCTCGAGGCCCACGTTGCAAGCCTCGGCGACCAGGACGGCGCATACGCTCTTGTGCAGGTCTTGGACCCTGGCTCCTCCTCCGGCGCCGCCCTCGCCAACGTGGGTGAACTCCTCGGCGAAGCCGCTCCTCTCGTGCACTTCCAAAAGCAGTTCTGGAAGGTCGACCCTGGGCAGCATCGCGGCGAGATTTGCTCTCAGCTCTACCAGGGATGCGGGCTCTTCCAGCTCGTCGAGGCTGGTGATGTCCAGGGCGTCTCGGCCACGGGCGTTTAGCACCACCCGCAAGGCTTCGTTGTGGGGCACGTTATCGGCCGTGCGGCGGTAGGCTTCGTCGAGCTTCTCTTCTAGTTCCTTTACGTATTCTCTGGGGTCGGCCGGTAGTTGCAGGGTTCTTAGTACTTGCGGGCGGGCGGTATCCCATTCCTCGCCGGAGAGAAGCTTCGCGCGCGGATCCGCCCAGCGCTCGCTCGGTGAGACGTAGATGTCCCGGCGCTTTAGACCGTCTTGAAGGGCCTCCACCACGCCGAGCGAGTAGACTTTACGCTCTACCTTGCCGTCTGGCACGCCGTTTCGCTTACCGTCCGGCGCGCCGTTTGTATCCTGGAGCATGCTCTCCCATCCCTTGCCGACCGCTGCGAGCGGGACGTCAGCGGGGAGGTAGCGACCGGTCCACCCGGCGCTGCGCAGGTACTCGAGGGCTTCCAGCACAGAGGATGCGGCTTCGGTGCCCCGGAACTCTACGGCGGCCAGTAAGTCGGGCAAGAAGGTCCTCGCGGTGCTCCACTTTTTGACGAGCTGCTTGCGGTGCTCCTCTTCGGGCGGCCGGGCGACGGAGGAGACGGTTGCGATGGCCCGGTGGAGATCGTCTCTACCCGTTGTCGCGAAGATATACGCTCTTAGATCCCCGAGGCTCATCTCGTCCGGGAGGGCGGGGTCCAGTATCGGCTGGCAGGCACCGTGCATCGTGAGTGCTGCGGAGTCGAGGTCTTTAAGAGTCCTCATGCGCTCTTTGCGATCTAAGCCCTTTGAGGTGGCGATCATGTCGCTAACGAGCGCGTCGAAGAGGTCTAGGGCGTCGTCCTGGGCCTGCACCTCGAGCCTTTTTGCGAAAGCTAGGAGGGTAGCTATCCTCCGCTCCTCCGGCATACGGGCTATCGCCTGCGCCTTCACGGAGCCGGCAACGCGGGCGAGAGCGGCCAGCCTACCGGGCGGGACACCGGAGAGATCCAGGAAGCCCGCGCCAAGTGAGCGGACCTCCCGGAGGCGGTTTAGAGCCCGGACCAGTTCTGCTCCGCTCAGCCGGGTGGGCGCGCGCCGGAGCCGGTCGAGCGTGGTGTGGCGCGTGCCGGTCTCGACGAGGAGCAGCCGCTCTAGCCGGATCTTCTGCGGCTCGTCCAGAAGCTCGTGGAGTTTCTGGTACAGGCGCCGGTTCGCCCGTTCGCGGATCCTGGCGACCAGCCGCTCCAGCACCGTAGGACCCGGCAACAGAACTTTCCGATGCACGAGCCAGGAAGTAGCCAGATCGAAGAGCACGCTGGGGCGCTCATCGGAGAGCCAGGCTCTTGCGTAGAGCCACCGCAGCAGCCTGAAGTGCCAGGGCCGATCACCGAAGCTCTCGTACCCGTAAGCCCGGCGGATCTCTGTTGCATGCTCTCTTCTGGTGCTCGGACGATCGAGGTAGCGTCCAAGAACGAAGCGCGGCTCCTCTATACCAAGCTGCGCGCCCAAGTAGACCACTACACCCTCCGGGACGTCCGTAGGATCGGCCAGGAAAGTCCCGAGGAACCTGACGGTGGCGAGCTGCAAACCGAAGCCTAACCGGTTGTGCCCGGCCAATCGCCGGTCGATGAGAGCCTTGTCGGCATCGTCCAGGTAGAGAAAGCGGGCCAACTGCTCCCCGGTGGGCTCACCACCGTAGCGTCCGTAGGAGTGACGCTTCTCCTCGGTAAGGAACTGTCCCGGCATTTGCCTACCCCGAGCTGTCTGTCGGGATCAATGTTCCATCCGGATCAATACTCCACCCGGATACCTTCCATCGCCGACTCCCGGTCAGCGGCCGAGGGCAGGCTGTAGCGGCGGGTGGTCTCGAGCCTCTTGTGACCGGCGATCTCCGCCACCAAGACCAGGTCGGCCCCGGCCCTAACCAAGTTGGTCACGCACGTGTGTCTCAAGGCGTGGGCCGACAGCGGCCGGTCGAGGTTAGCCTCTTGACCGAGCTTGCGCACGATCAGGTCCACGGCCCTCGTAGAAAGCCGCCTGCCCCTCCGGCTCAAAAACAGCGCCTCCCGCTCCTCGCTTCCGGGATATCCTCGCCGCTCGGCGAGCCACCCGGAGAGAGCGTCACGGACCTCGGAGTTCAAGACAACCTCCCGGTAGCTATCCCCCTTACCCGAACGCACTACCACCCGCCCCTTCCTCGCGGAAAGCGCCACGTCTCCCACATCTAACCCGCACAACTCCCCGATCCGCAAGCCCGTGTAGAACAGTGACAACGCTATCGCCCGGTCGCGGATCCCAGCCGATCGCTCGACCGCCCTCAAAAACCGCTTCTGCTCCTCGGCGGATAACGACCTCGGAGCAGCCTGGGCCAGATCCTCCCGTCTCACATCGGGCTTCCCCATGCCCAAAAACAAATAAAAGTTATCTACCGCCGCGAGGCTCAGGTTCACCGAAGAAGGCTTCGCCTTCCTCACCACCTTCAGATAAGCCTTGTAGTCCCTGACCGCGTAATCGCGGGCATGAAGATCCCCCAGCGGATCCCCATACTCGACAGGAGTAGCCGCCAAGTATTCGAGGTACTGAGACACCCTCGTCCGGTAGCTCCTTTTCGTGTTCGCCGACAAGGGCTGGCGCGAGAGCCACCCCTCGTACTCCGCTCCCACCCCGGCCCACCGACCCTCCGCCGTCATCCCCATAACACCCGCCTCCCTGTTATCAAAAGTAATTTCACTACCTTATCCGTAGCCCAAAGACGCATTATCAGTAACAGAGAGGGGTCTGTAAAGCGGATAAGGCTAGTTATCAGAAGTAAGCGTATGGTCCTTTATAAACATCCAAACGTCTTCGCATCGCTTCGATTAGCCTTCGCTGACACCTCTGGCTAAAGTTTTTCTCCAAACGGTCCGATAAGCATCGCAGAAGCATAAACTCGATAGAGGATGGGGGACTTTGGGGAGGCTGCGCTTTCTAGGGAATTTTGCTCACCGGGCGAGGCCTTGGTTACGGCTATTGCCGGTCGTTCTGGCGCTTGTTGGCGCTCTCTGTGCTCTGGCCGTGTCCGGAGTATCGGCTACGTCTGCCGATGCTCAAGAGGAGGAAGACAGCCCACGACTCACCGTTCCTGCCATGCCCCGTGAGACCCATAAAAGTGCCGTCCTCGTTAGGGGTCGCGTCGACGCGGCCAAAGGTACGAAGGTACGGGTAGACGGTCGCAAAGTGGAAGTGGAGGACGGCGCCTTCGCTACGAAGGTAGACGGCTTGAAAAAGGGCGAAAACGACGTCCGGGTCACCGCGATCACACCAGAAGGCGAGCGTACCACCGAAACCGTAGACATTAACTACACCCCACAAGCAGAAACCAACCAAATTTTGCGGGCGATGTCGCTGGAAGCGCAGAGCGCATCCGATGCCGGGCAAGCCAGCGCTCTCGAAGCTACCGTACGGGTCAACTCCACGGAGGATGCCGTGGACGCCGACCCCGGCGACGGCGCGTGCGAGACCGCGACCGGCAACGGGGTGTGTACGTTGAGGGCCGCGGTGCAGGAGACCAACGCAGCGGCGGGCAAGGACACGGTGGAGGTGCCGGGCGGTGATTACTTGCTAACCCTGGAAGGCCGGGATGAGGATGCATCGGCAACGGGTGACCTGGACGTCACCAACCCGGATGGGATGAGTATTCGCGGGGCTGGTCGAGACCTCACCACTGTAGACGCTGGCGGGATAGACCGTGCTATACAGGCGTTGTCGGTAGCGAACTTGGAAATCGAGCGTCTAACGATTACCGGCGGCGATGCACGGGACTTCATCGCCCGAGATCAAGCTGGCCGCCAGTACACTTATACCGGCGATGGCGGTGGCGTTTGGGCTCTGAACACGAACCTGGCGCTAACGAATGTGAGAGCAAAATCTAACACCGCAACGGGGGACGGTGGGGCAGTTAGTGCAGACTCCTCTTACTGGTCTTCGCCGGGCAATAGCCAAGGTAGTCTGACCATCTTACATAGTCAGGTCGATGGAAACACGTCCGAGAATAGTGGTAGCATCAACTTTGAAGGCTACTCCGCTAACGCAAGTCCACGACCGGCGGGGTCGGCGGAGGTATCTACAACTCGGCTAGCAACCGCACCGGAAGTACCTTCACTATAACCCGCAGCACCATATCGGAGAACATGACGCCGGATGGCGGACATGGCGGAGGAATCTTAAACGAAGATGCTTCTCTGACGGTAGAGGATAGCACCGTCGCTAACAACGTTTCGAGCAACGGCTATTACGGTGGAGGCATCTACAACTCGGCCGTGTTTGATGCAGACACCTTTCGCCTCATACGCACTAATGTAAGCGGCAACCGCTGCGTCGGACCCTGCGACGGAGGTGGTGGGGGAGTAACCTATTTCGACAGTTCCGAGTCCGATGTTTTCGAGATTCGCGACAGTGTGATACAGAATAATGTAGTAGACGGTGGGGACGGAGGAGGCGGTATCTACGCTGAGGGCGGGACCTTCGATCCAGTCGATCGTTTCGAGATGACGGGCACGACGATACGCGGGAACAGCGCTACCGGCGGTTGGGGAGGTGGCCTTGCACTGTGGTGGGGACAAAACGCCACCATAAAAGACAGCACCATAAGCGGCAACGAGTCCCACTGGGGAGTTGGTAACGACCCCCCACAGTACGGTTGGGGTGGCAGTGGCGGCGGAGCATTACTCTCGGGCACCGTACAAATGACCAATACTACTGTCAGTAATAACCTCGCTTCCGCGGATCCGGCGACTACCGACGAACCTGGAGGGGGCGGTATATACAACGACATACAGCTCTACCTCGACAACGTTACCTTGAGCGGCAACAGGGCGCTTCAGGGTGGAAACATTTCTAACAGTTACGAACTTGAGATGTCGGGGACTGTTGTTACTGACGGCGTCAACAGCGATAGCTGCTTCGACACAGAGTACGGCACCTCTGTATCTAATGGTCACAACCTAGACTCCGGCGACTCCTGCAACTTCGATCAACCAACCGACCAGACCGACACCGACCCGCTCCTCGGCCCGCTACAGGACAACGGCGGACCGACCAAGACTCACGCGCTGCAACCCGGCAGCCCGGCCATAGATGCCGGAGGAGACTACTGTCCTCCTGAGGATCAGCGCGGCGTGTCCCGCATGCACGACGGCGACGGTGACGGAAACGCTTTATGCGACATCGGCGCCTTCGAGCTAGAGGGTTCCTCGCCTCCCGTACCGCCCACGACCGGCAAGCTCGGGGTCGAGGCCAGCGCCCCGGAAAACCTCCTCATCGACAACGGTGCCCTAAACCCGAACCCATTCACCGTAGACGCTATCGTCCGCTACGAAGGCTACACCCAGGTGGAGAGCGTCACGGCAACCCTATCCACCTCTCCCGAGGGACTGACCGTAGAGGGCGAGCCGACGATCTCTATAGGAGCCATGAACCCTGGCGAAGAGCGACGGGTGACCTGGCAGGTCGAGGCGCCCCTGCGAGATGAGCAGCAGGATTACGCGCTAAAGGTGGAAGTAGAGACCCCGGATTTGAGTACCGCTACCGACTCCAGGCAGATCACAGTCCCGCCGAGACAGGACTCCGGCTCACCTCCGGGCCCGGAACCAGACCCCGAAGTATCCGACGAGTTCGGGGTGCCACAAGATCCCAACGCCACCGGCGGCGACCCGGTCAACTTCGTCACCGGCAACATGTACGAGACCACGGAAGACCTCAACTTGCCAGGTAAAGGCTTCCCTTTACAGTTCGTCCGTACCTACAACTCCCAGGACACCATAGAAGGACCTCTGGGCTACGGCTGGACCTACTCCTACAATACCCGCCTCAAAGAAAATCCCGACGGCTCGATAACTGAGATAGACCCTGAGGGCAAGAGGCTTGTTTTCAAGAAGAACCCCGACGGTTCCTATACAGCCCCGGCGGGTTACGAGGATACCCTCACCAAACAGACTGGCGGCTCTTCTACCACTCCTCCCGGGTTTACCCTAGAGAAGAAAAACGGCTTTGTATGGAGCTTTGGCTCCGGGGGCCGTCTGAAGGAGATCACGGACCCCAACGGAAACGCCATCACCTTCTCCTACACCAGCGATAACCTGACCAGGATCACGGACACAGCAGACAGAGACATCATCCTCTCCTACAACGCGGAGGGCAGGATCACCAGCCTAACCGACCCGTCCAGCAAATCCATCACCTACGCCTACGACGATACTGGCAACCTCGCCTCCGTAACGGATAGGGACGGAGAAGAGATCCGCTACACCTACGCCGCTGCCGGAGGGCCGTATAACCTCACCCGGGTCATCGACAAGGACGGCAGCACCTTCTCCTTCACCTACGACGAAGAGGACCGGGTAAGCTCCACCGTAGGCGAAGACGGCACCTACAAGATGACCCTCTCCTACAACAAGGCAGACAGAGAGACCACCGTAACCGACTCCAAGGGCAACGAGAGCGTCTTCTTCTACAACGCGATGAAGCGGGTCACCAAGGTAGTAGACCCACTAGGTAACCAGAGGACCTACACCTTTGACGAGGATGGCAACCGCACCTCAGAGACCGACGAGCTAGGCAACACCACCGGCTATGCCTACGACGACAAGAGCAACCTCACAGAGATAGACTACCCGACAGGTGTTACCTGGCAGGCCACCTACGGAGAGCCCTACAACAGCCTAAAAACAGAGACCGACCCTGCAGGAGAAACCACCGCCTACGCCTACGATGATAACGGCAACCCGACCACCGTAACCGACGCCCTCGGGGAAAAGACCACCCTGGAGTACGACGCCAGTGGACAGCCAACCCGCACGGTGGACGCAGAGGGAAGGGCCACCACCTACACCTACGACAGCAAAGGCAACCTCACATCCCTAGCCGATCCAGAGGGTAACGAGACCGACTATTCCTACGGACCACTCGGCAGGGTAACGCAGACAACCGATGCCCTCGGTAGGAGCACCGCCATAGAGCGCGACGCCCTCGGACGGGTCACCGGGGTCACACACCCCGGAGGCGCTACGGAAAGCTTCGGCTACGACGCTACCGGCAACCCGGCAAGCTACAGCGACGAGCGGGGAGAAACCTGGACGAGCACCTACAACGGCACCGACAAGGTCACCTCGGAGACCGACCCTCTCGGCAACAAGACCACCTACGCCTACGACACCGAGGCGAACCTCACGAGCGTTACAGATCCCGAGGGCAACGAGACTGTCCTAGAGTACGACCCTCTCACGAGGCTCACCGGAATGACTCTTCCGGACGGCACCGCGGATGGCGCGACCACCACCTACGCCTACGACGCGGCCGGCCGGATGAGCAGTACCACAGACCCCAAGGGCAAGACGACGAGCTACGCCTACGACCCTATAGACCGGCTCACCGGAGTAACCGATGCTGCGGGCGGCGAGGCGTCCTACGACTACGATGCGGTAGGCCGACTCACCCGGGCCGTCAATCCTAACGGCCACGCAAGAAGCTACGCCTACGACGCCCTTGGCAGGCTTACCCGGGAGACCGACCCGCTAGAGAGGACCCGCAGCTACGCCTACGACTCCGTAGGCAACGTCACCGGCCGCACCGACAGTAGGGGTAGAGAGACCACCTACGCCTACGACGCCCTCGACCGGCTAACAAGGACTAGCTACCCGGATGCGAGTACGGAAGAGCTATCCTACGATGCCGTGAGCAACCTCACTACCCTTACCGACAAGATCGGCACGACAGACTACACCTACGACAAGCGTGACCGGCTCGTGCGAGAAGCTTCTCCTCAAGGGACCACAGAGCACGCCTACGACGCGGCGGGCAACCGCACGGCTCTCACCTATCCAGGCGCAAGCAGCGGCACAGCCGGCGGCGCAGCCAGGAAGGCTACCTACGCCTTTGATGCGGCGAACCGTATGACCTCCGCCACTTCACCGGCAGGAGCCGAGACCACCTACGCCTACGACAAGCTAGACCGACTCACGGAAACAAGTTATCCGACCGGAGCCGGAGAAGCTTTCACCTACGACCCTCTGGGGCGGGTGACCGCAGCCAGAGCCACGGGCCCGGCATCTACAGATCCGGCGTCTACAGATCCGGCGTCTACAGATCCGGCATCTACGGTGCTCAAGGAACTCACCTACGCCTACGACAAGAACTCCAACGTCACCTCCATAACCGACAGAGAGGGAACGGACCAGGACGGCGAGCAGAGCACCTACGCCTACGATGCGCTGGACCGTCTTACAAAAGAAACCCACCGCTACCGCAGCTACGGCTACACCTATGACGCAGCCGGCAACCGTACCACCCTGGAGATGACCACCCCGAACGGCACGAAGACCACGGGCTACCGCTATGACGCCGCAGAGCAGATGACGAAGGCCGGCAACACCACCTACTCTTACGACGAGAACGGCAACCTCACGAGTAAGACTCTTGGAGAGAGCACCACCGACTACGCCTACGATTACGAGGACCGTCTCATAGGGACGGGTAGTGCTAGCTACACCTATGATGCCTTCGGCCGTAAGGTCACATCACAGGTGGGAGAGAAGGAGACCGGCTACCTCTACGATGGCACGGAAGCCATACAAGAGAAAAGCACCGGCGCGGATGCAGCCACTTTAGAGACAGCCACTACCTACCTACGCGGACCGGCGGCTCGGCTCGTCTCTCGTGAGCAAGAGGGCTCAGAGAGCCAGAGCTACTACCACCACGACCGGCTAGGCAGCGTAACGGCGCTCTCCGGTGGCGGGGGTACCCTCACCGACACCTACGGCTACACGGCGTTCGGGACGCCTAACGAGAGAAGCGGAGAGAGCGAGCAGCCCTACAGCTACCTGGCAAACGCCTACGACCCCGCAACCAAGCTCTACGACTTCCACGCTCGCCACTACGATGCTTCGGTGGGTAGGTTCACCAGTGAGGACCCGGTAGAAGGCGTCGCTTCCGTACCGCAGACCTTGAACCCTTACATCTATGGGACCAACAACCCCTACTCCTCGCCGGATCCGGACGGTGAGATAATACCGCTCGTAGTCGCCGGAGCGCTTATTGGTAGCGCCGTCGGAGCGGGCAGTTACGCGGCGATAGCGGAAGATCCCACCTGGAGAGGGGCTCTCGGAGCGGCTGCCGGAGGCGCAGTTGTTGGCGGAGTCGCACCCATAGCCGTGCCCGCTGCGACTGCCGTGGGCGGTGGAGCCACGACAGTAGCTGGAATAAACGCCGCTGCCGGTGTCGGCGGTGCCGGTCTGTCTGCGGCCCTCGACCCTGACAAAGAGCTTACCTTCCAAAGCGCAACTCTTGGTGCTGCCTCGGCCGGGATAGGTGGCGGGATCTCTAATGCGGCATTCCGTACCATCGGTATGAAGAACTTCAAGCAGGTAGGTTTCCCGAGGACTTGGCGCGGCGTTACCCCGAGGTTCTTGGGTGGTAAAGCAGGACCCAACGCTCGCAACGCTCTATACAATCCTACTTCTGTTTCTGGAGCCTTCGGCTTTGGCACAGAGTTGTTCACGCGCAAGGACTGGTTGGTAAGCAAAGAATACTACCTCAACGATCGAGCTAATAAAGACGGTAATAGCCAAAGGCCTTAGGAGAATAAGTTGCTCTCGCGTACCGCTAAAAAGAAAGAGTTCGATTTATATGGTGGCTGGGCAACGAACAGTCGACGTGCTGTGACGTAGGAGAGAAACGTTGAACACGAGACACCGAAACGACGCAGTGCTGTATGTTGTAGTCACGATAGTTCTGCTATGGGTGAGTTGGTATGCCTTATCACTCGGTGGAGTAGGATTTTTAGAAGCCAGTGCGGTTCTAGGAGGTTTGATAGGTGGGGGCGTATGCTGCGCCGCGCGGAACCAACAAGAGGAGCTGGAGGTTAGAGCAGCCGAGTTAAACCAAGAATTCCATTCCGGGTGGCTTGAGTTTTTTAAGGTAATTGGAAGTCCTATTGGTGGCCTCCCGATCGCTTTGATAGTGAGGTTAGTAGGATCGGCGGACGCAGCGCTAATACTCACCTCTGTTTACATGGCAGCTTCAGGTGCCGTTATAAGTTTCGTGGCGGCAGTAGGATCATTTTCGAAGATGAAGTCTGGAGGCCGTTAGCGATATGTCCGTCCAGACAAAGAACCCACAAAGCCCTCTGCTACACCGCTTTATCATTCCGACGTGTGTAATCTCCTTCTTTCTGTGTTTGCTGTTCTCCGCATCCCCTGCCCGGGCGGCGGTAGAGGAGCCAGCCGTCCTCGACAACGGCACCGTAAAGCTCGGCGTAGAGCCCGAAGCCAACCTCGGCGTCCCCGGCAACACACCATCATCCGGTGAAGAAACTACAGACGTCAGCCTGCGCCTCTCCTCCACCGGTAACGACGGTGTTTCACCCGGCGGCAGCCAGGAAGGGTAGGGTATCGCAGATGTTGATACGGGCACTAGGGGCTTTGTCAGCGGCAACCCCGACTACGGCAAAAGCAACGTCACGGCTTCAAGCTTCGTCGCCTCAGCTAACAGTGCTACCTCCGTGGTAGACGTGGGCGATGGGAGCGGCGCCGGTGCGAATAGCGCTGGTAGTGGCGTATCGTTTCGGGTCACCCACGCCTTCAAGACCTCCACCGCCTCCGACAACCTCTTCGTTGCCGAAGTGACCATCGAGAACACCGGAAGTCAGGCGGCGGAGGACGTGCGCTACAGGAGGGTGGTCGACTGGGACGCCGAGCCCACACCCTCCGAGGAGCTTGTCACCATAGGAGGCGAAAAGAGTCCCTACCTCCTCTTCTCCAGCAACGAGGGCTTCGCGAGCCCCGACCCTCTAGACGGCAAGGAGAACTATGGGGCGAGCGGTTTCTTCAAAGATCATGGCCCCGACGACCAGGGTACTCTAGTAGACCTCTCGCTCGGCGCTATAGAGCCCGGAGCGAAGCGCTCCTTCAAGCTCTACTACGGCGCTGCGGCAGACCAGCCTGAGGCGGTAGCGGCACTGGAGAGCGTTAGTGCGGACAAGGAAGTCTACTCGCTGGCAAAGCCCTACACCGGAGCCGCGGAAGAGGGAGCACCGAACACGTTCGTCATGGCCTTCTCCGGCCTCGACCAACCACCTCAGGGGCCTCCCGGGGGACCACCCTCAGCCACGGACGATGCGGCGACTACCGACGAGAATAGCCCGATCGAGGTGAACGTCCTAGAAAATGACACAGACCCCGACGGAGACGCCCTCACGGTAAGCGACTACACCCAACCACAGAACGGTAGAGCAGATTGCACCCCTGAGGGACTCTGCACCTACACTCCGGAGGAGGACTTTAGCGGCGAGGACTCCTTTACCTACAAGGTCTCGGACAGCCAAGGCGGTACGGACACCGCCCGGGTTACCGTCGCCGTAGAGAAGCTTGCTCCACCGCCGGATACCGCGCCGCCCGACACTGCTATCTCCTCCGGCCCCGAGGGGCTTACGAACTCGGATAGAGCCTCCTTCGCCTTCTCCTCCACGGAGCCAGGCTCTACATTCCTCTGCAAGCTGGACGACGGCCCGGCCGAGGAGTGCGCCTCGCCAAAGACCTACACGGACCTTGTTGACGGCGAGCATACCTTCAAGGTGGCGGCTACTGATGAGGCGGGTAACGAGGACTCCGAGCCAGCCGTGAGGCGGTGGACCGTGGACACGACCGCGCCCGCGATAGATGGCCGCTCCCCGGAGAAGGACGTTAGAGGAGTAGCGTCCACCAAGAGCGTTACGGTCACCTTCTCAGAAGCCCTCGACCCGCAGACCGTCAAAGGAGCTACCTTCTTCCTCACCCGCCAGGGCGCTACCGCGGCCGTCCCAGCAACCGTGTCCTACGAGGCGGCGACGGAGACGGCTACGCTGGACCCATCAAGCAACCTGGCCTCCGACGCCTCCTACACTGTAACCGTCAAGGGCGGCTCCGCCGCAGGCGGCGGCGTAAAGGATAAGGCCGGCAACGCCCTCGCCGGTGATGAGACCTGGTCTTTTACCACCGTCGACGCTACACCGCCGGAGACGAGCATAGAGTCCGGTCCCTCCGGCCTGACCAACAAAAAGTCTGCTAGCTTCGCCTTCTCCTCGACCGAGCCGGGCGGCAGCTTCTCATGCAGCCTCGACGGCGGCGCTTACTCGGCCTGCACCTCACCCGCCACCCTCTCGGACCTCCAAGACGGCTCCCACACCTTCCGGGTCCGGGCTACGGACCAAGCGGGCAACACCGACGCCACGCCGGCCGTCCGCCGCTGGAGCGTGGACACCACCTCCCCGAAGGTAGATAGCATCACTCCCGCCGGAGGCGCCCGCGGGGTAGCCAGGACCAAGGATGTAGAGGTCACTTTCTCAGAGCCGATGGATGCGAGCACCGTAAACCGGACGACCGTAACGCTAGTGAAGGGAACTTCCGGCACACCGCTTTCGGCCACGGTAACGTATGACGCCGCAAACAAGCAGGCTACCCTGGACCCCTCGGCGAACCTCGACTACGGTGAGACCTACACCGCCCGGGTAAAGGGAGGCTCCGGAGACGGTGCCGGAGGCGCTAAAGATAGGGCCGGCAACACTCTTTCGGCAGATAGAGAGTGGTCGTTTACGGTAGAGCCGGATCCGGTAGGGGCAAAGCCGGCGATCTCAAAGGGCACCACGGGCGAGACCGGTTTCTACCTGCGCTATACGCTCACGGGCGGCAACGCCGACGAGATCTCCACAGCCTCCTTCGACGCCTCACAGAACGTGACCGTAATGGGTGACTGGGACGGCAACGGCACGAAGACTCCGGGCATCTACCGCGGAGGAGGCCGGTTCTCCTTGTGGAACACCCTCGAGCTCGGCAGAGCCCCCGACCAGAGCTTCCGGCTCTTAAAGCCCGGCACCTCTACAGACGCCTTCTCCCGGACCGACCCGCCACTGGTCGGGGACTGGAACGGGGACGGCAAAGATACCATAGGGGTGAGAGAAGGCGCTACCTTCTACCTGAAGAACCAGAACACCGAAGGCGAGCCGGACCTCACCTTCGCTTTCGGTAGGTCTAACGACAAGCCGGTAGTTGGGGACTGGAACGGGGACGGTAAAGACAGTGTAGGCATAAGGCGGGAGGCGCAGTGGATACTGAAGAACACCAACGCCGGAGGAGAAGGGGACCTCTCCTTTGGATACGGTGTGGCGTCCGATACGCCGGTGGTCGGTGACTGGGACGGAGACGGAGATGACACTGTAGGGATAGTGCGGGACGGCAGGTGGATCGTACGCAACGCAAACAGCTCAGGCTACGGGGACCTTATCTTCAACTATGGTCCGGCCGGCGCCCGGCCGCTAGTGTGGTGAGGCTCGCGCAAGACACGGGGTAGGCCAGGTGCTGTAAGAGCCGGAGCTTACGATTCTATATACCGGCGAGCTCGGAACTCGTTGCCAAAGAGCTGAGCGCCGGCTCCTGAGATGAGCCGGGCGCTGGATACAGCCTTTAGCCGAGTAGCTTCCGTACTGTACCCTTCGAGCGGTCGGGCCGCTATGGCTCGTCCGTAAAGTAAGGTGCGCTTTCGGCGCTACGTATCCACGCCAACGAATCCCTACCATCGCCAAAAATCATCTTCGGTTACGATACCGAACTTGGCGGATGAACCACTACAGAACTCTTCTATGCTAAAGGTGCGCCTGGAGGACGAGGAGGTGCAGGCCAAGCTCGGCTCGATGGTCGCCTACCAGGGCGATGTCCGCTTTGAGTACAAGAGTGGCGGCCTGGGGCGCTTTTTCAAAAAGGCCGTCAGCGGCGAGGAAGACACCCTTATGACGGCTTCGGGTACCGGGGACCTCTTTCTAGCCCACGAGAAGCGCAAGACCATGGTCATAAGCCTCGAAGACGAGAAGATGACGGTCAACGGCGAGAACATTCTGGCCTTTGACCCGGGCATCGTCTGGGACATCCGGCGCGTCGAGGGGGCGGGTAAGCTCGCTGGCGGCCTGTTCAATGTGGTGCTGGAGGGCACCGGCGAGGTCGCCGTAACGTCGGACGGAGACCCGGTCTTGTTGGACACCAGCACCCCGACCTTCGCCGACCCGGACTCGGCGGTTGCCTGGAGCGGTGGGGTCCGCACGAGCGTCCGGAGTGATGTCTCGTTCAAGACCTTTACCGGGTGTGGTAGCGGGGAGACATTCCAGCTCTCCTTCGAGGGATCGGGGTGGGTTTTGATACAGCCTTCCGAGGGACCGACCGTCCCCGAGCACTCCCACGGCGGAGGAGGCTGAGCCCGCGCGAGCCAGCGTGAGCCGCTCCGCAAAGCAGGGGCATAGCAGATGAGATACTGAAACACACGGGGGGAGTGTGATGAGTAGGATCGGTAGCAGACTCTGGGTGGGACCGGGTGGCCCGTTGCGCCGTCTAATAACCTTCTTGCTGAGGTACGCCGGGGCGGGCTTGTTCCTGTTCTCAAGCTTTTGGGCGGGGCTTTTCTGGTTCGTGACGCTGTTAATACTCGGCGCTCTAGGATTTTCGCTGATAACGATCCTGGTGGGCGTCCCGATACTCGCCCTGACCGCTCTTGTATGGACGCTGGCTGCCCGGCTGGACCGGTGGCGAATAAGGTTACTTCTCAGGGTCGAGATACCCTCGCCCTACCGCCGCCCGCCGCTCGGTAGCTCTCGCCTGGTCCGGCTGCGGACCCGGCTGCTGGACCCGGCGTTGTGGCGGGACCTGGTCTATGTGGTGCTGCTGTTTCCTATAGGGATAGTGCAACTCGTCGTTGTTTCGCTAGCTTTCCAGCTTCCCTGGGATCTAATCACCTACCCGCTGTGGTTCGATCTCCCTGAAGGCGGTAGAGGACTCCCCGAGTCCGCCCTCCAGATAGGAAGCTCGGTCAGCGCCTCCGGTTCGGGTGGTGAGGCTCCAAGCTCCATAATCCAGATCGGCTCCTACGTAGCGGACACGCCGTTAGAGATCCTGCTCACGGTCCTCGTCGGTATCGCGGTGGCCGTAGCCGGCTTTTTCCTGGTCCGCCTCTCGGCCCGGGTGCATGCCGCCTTCGCCGTTGCCCTGCTCGGCCCCGGACCATTGAGCCTGCCGCGGCTGCCGCGCTTTACTCGCCGGATCTGGACCGCCACGCTTCTAGCAGCGTTGGCCGTCGCGGCGGCGGTAGTCTACATAGAGGGGTACCTGCCGTTAGAGGAAATAGGGTCGGTGTGGCAGGCCATCTCCTCGCCCGAGGAAGTACGAACCTTCTTCGAGGGCTTCGGGCTGTGGGGACCGATACTCTTCTTCTCACTACAGGCCGCCCAGGTCGTGGTCGCGTTAATACCGGCCGCGCCCATAATGCTTGCGGGTGTGGCTACTTACGGGCCGTGGGCCGGGTTCGCCTTGAGCCTCTTCGGGGCCGTGCTGGGCTCGGTGATGGCGTTCTTCATGGGACGGCGCTTTGGCCGGCCAATGGTCTCAAAGCTGGTGGGGGAGAAGATCCTCGATACCTACTCCGGCAAGATGTCGCCAAACGGCCTGTGGATGCTCGTGGCACTGATGCTGCCCATACCGGCCGGCGGGGACGCGGTGTGTTCGTTGGCCGGGCTCTCGAAGATCACACCGGTTAGGTTCGTGGTCCTGAACACGCTAGGGCGCATCCCATACACCGCGCTAGCCGTACTCGCCGCCTCGGGTCTGGCTACCGGCTCGCTCAGCCTACTAATAGGAGCGGTGGTCGTCTTGGGACTTCTCGGTGTGATCGCCTTTTTCTATGTGCGGCGTCAGAAACGTCGCACCGACCATGCACAATAGCAACGAGCCTCTATCCTCACGCCCATTCGCGAAAGGTGAAAGATAAAGAGGACTCCGGTCGACGAGGCGACGGCATGACTGAGCAAAGAATATCTCCGGGTGAGAGTGTGATCAAGAACTTCTCGAAGTTCTTAACGACGTCGTCCGGTTTAAGCTCGGTGGTCCATCCACCTTCGGGCGTCGCCCCACGTAAACCAGCTACCCGAACCTCCCGTATCTTCATCCGCGTCCTTTCCGGAGAACCTCCGCTATTCTACGGAGCCGGGCTACCGGCCACAATCAGGGGGTCCGGAAGAGGGCCGTGGATGCCGTGGTATGATCCCCGGCATGTTCCGTCCTTTGCTGCGCCCGGTATCTTACCCGCGCGCCGGGAGAACCCCGTGGAGACCCTGAACTTCCGCCCCGTGCTGCTGGCCGTCGCGGTCGCCACGACCGGGGTGCTGCCGGCGTTTCTGACCGGCGGCCTCGCGGTACAGGTGCGCGGCGAGCTAGGCTTTAACGAGGCCGCGCTCGGGCTCGCGGTAGCCTTGTTCTTCGTGTCGTCCTCCGCGTCTTCGGTGATCTTCGGGCGGGTCGTGGAGCGCATCGGGTCGCACCGCGGGATGCGCCTTGCCGCCCTCGGAAGCGCCACAGCGCTCCTCGGCGTGGCGGTCTTTGCCCGGTCTTGGTACTCGCTGGTCGCCTGCCTGATGCTCGGCGGCCTGTCGAACGCCGTCGCGCACCCGGCCACCCACCTCTCGCTCGTCCGGGAGGTCCCGGCGGGCAGGCAGGGGTTGTCGTTCGGGATCAAGCAAGCCGCCATACCGACCGCTACCCTGCTCGCGGGCCTCGCCGTCCCGACGGTCGCCATCACCGTCGGGTGGCGCTGGGCGTTCGTCGGGGCCTCGGTCCTCGCCCTGACCGTGGCGCTTCTGGTTCCGGCGGAGACTTTAGGCGGCTCCCGGCGCTTGAAGGAGGCCCGGGCCGGGGACGTGCCGTTGCGGGCGCTCGTGCTGCTCGCGGTCGGCATCGGGCTCGGCTCGACGGCGGCGACCCCGCTCGGGGCGTTTATCGTAGAGTCGTCGGTCTCCGCCGGTCTCGACGTCGGAACGGCCGGGCTGCTCCTGGCTCTGGGGAGTGCCGTGGGGATCACCATCCGGGTGAGCTTCGGCTGGTTTGCCGACCGGATGTCGAGCGGCCGGCTGCGGCTGGTCGCCACGATGCTCGTCGTCGGTGCCACAGGCTTCGCGCTGCTAGCGACCGGGATAAACGGCCTGCTCGTGGCCGGTACCTTGCTGGCGTTCGGCTTTGGCTGGGGCTGGCCCGGCCTGTTCAACTTCGCCGTCGTAAGGTCCAACCCCGGAGCGCCCGCAGCGGCCACTGGCGTCACCCAGACCGGGGCGTCGAGCGGGGCCGCCGCCGGCCCTCTACTCTTCGGCCTTATAGTCGCCAGTACCTCCTACACCGTGGCCTGGGCCTTCTCCGGCGGCGTCGCCCTGCTCTCCGCTGCCGCCATCCTGGCCGGCCGCTACCTGCTCCTGCGCGACCGGCAAGACCCGAAGGCCGAGAAAGTTGCCGCCACGGAAGACATAGAGGCGTAACGTCGCTCTTTAGCGCTGCTCCCCGTACCCGCCACCGCCAGGGGTCTCGACCGTAACCACATCTCCCGCCTCCAGCTCCCGGCTCGCCTTCGGGGGCAGCTCTTCACCGTTTAGGAGGTTCCTGCCTGGCGCGCCGCTTTCGCCGCCTCCGGCTCCGCGCGGACCGTGCCGCCGGCGGTCGGTAAGCAGCGAGAGGGTCGCCGGCTCCAGCACCCGCACTTCCCTGACGAGGCCGTCGCCGCCCCGCTCTCCTCCCGCCCCGCCGGAGTCGTAGCGCAACTCGTAGCGCGTTATTCGCATCGGGTACTCTAGTTCCAGGGCTTCTATCGGGGTGTTCAGGGTGTTCGACATACCGACGTGGACGCCGGAGGGTCCGGAGCCTCCTTCGCTCCCTCCCTGGCCGCCGCCGATGGTCTCGTAGTAGGTCCACCCTCCGCTGCCGGGACCCCCAATAATGGTGTTATTCATCGTGCCCTGTCCGGCGGCCGGTAGCGGGGTCGCGCCGGAGAAGGCTTCGAGGATGGTGTCCGCGACGCGCTGGCTGGTCTCGACGTTGCCTGCGACGACCGCCGACGGGCTCTCGGCGGCTACCAGGCTGCCCTCGGGAGCTGTTATCTGTAACGGGGCGTAGGTGCCGGCGTTTGCTGGAATGTCTTCGGGGAGGAGGACCCGCAGGGCGAAGTAGCAGGCGGAGCGGGTCACGGCCAGCGGACAGTTCACGTTGCCGGGGACCGCGTTTGCCGTGCCGGAGAAGTCGATGGAAATTTCGTCGTCGTGGATATTTACCGTCGCCTGGATCTTTACGTCCTCGTCGGTGACGCCGTCGCCCTCGATCTCACTTTCCGCCGAATACTCGCCGTCGGGCAGCTCCCGGATCGCCTCGCGGGTGCGCTGCTCGGTGTAGGAGACGACCTCCTCGAAGGCTGCGAGCACCGTATCTTTGCCCCGGCGCTCGATCAACTCCGACACCCGGACCTCCGCTAGCCGGTTCGCCGCGATCTGGGCCCGCAAGTCTCCCTGCCGCAGCTTCGGCGTGCGCACGTTGGCGAGGATTAAATCCAGGATCTCCTCGACGTACTCCCCATTTTTTACGAGACGCACCGGCGGTATCACGAGCCCCTCCTGGTAGACCTCCCGCGAGGAACTCGGCATAGACCCCGGGCTCATCCCCCCGACGTCCGAGTGGTGCGCCCGCGTGACGGCGTACCCGATAATTTCTCCATCTTCACCGGGCACCACGGGCGAGACGAGGGTTATGTCCGGCAGATGCGTGCCGCCGGAGTAGGGGTCGTTGAGGATGAATACGTCGCCGGGCTCGGGGTCTTTTTCCATCACCGCCGCGACAGCTTCCGGCATAGCGCCGAGGTGCACGGGGATGTGCTCGGCCTGGGCGACCATCTTCCCTCCGGCGTCGAAAAGCGCCGCCGAACAGTCCCGGCGCTCCTTAATGTTCGAGGAGTAGGCACCCCGGATCAGGACCGCCCCCATCTCCTCCGCAACCCCGGACAATGCACTCGAAAGCACCGAGAGCGTTACCGGGTCGAGCCGTCGGTTGTTAGCCATCTTCCCTCCTCAAGACCAGGTTCCCGGCCACATCCACCGCCCCGCTCCAGCCGGGACGCACGACGCACGTGGACTCGGCGAACTCCACCACCGCCGGCCCCTCAACCTCCGAGCCTACGCCCATCCGGTCGCGGTCCAGAACCACCACCTCCATCCACTCGCCGTCGAAGTTCGCCTTCCGGCTGCCGGTCTCGGCTTCACCTTCCGGTTCGGACTCTTCTAGCTCCGGCTTCTCGACGGGTACGGTCGCCACGAGCCGCAGGTTGACCAGCTCCACGGCCTCCTCGTCCATCCGGTAGCCGTAGCGGCGCTCGTGGGACTCATGAAAGCGGGCTGCGAGTCCTTTCAGGTCTTTAGGATCATCCCCGGCGTCCACCGTAAGCTCGAAGGACTGGCCCGCATACCGCAGGTCGGCCCGCCGGGTATATTGCGGAGAGTCCATGTCTTTATCCGCGGTAGACTCCATCTCTTCGAAGGCTCTTTCTATCCGGCCGGAGTCCGCCTCTTCGAGCGTGGATAGCAGGGGGGTGACGTAGTCACGGCGGAGGTCTGAGACGGCGAGGCCGAGAGCGGAGAGGACGCCGCTGGCCTTCGGGACGAGCACGGTGCTAAGCCCGATCTCCTCGGCCAACGCGCAGGCGTGGAGCGGTCCCGCCCCGCCGAAAGCCACCAGGGCGAACTCCCGCGGGTCAAAGCCTTTCTCCACACTTATTACCCGCAGCGCCCCGACCATCTCCGTGTTCGCGACCTCGACCACCCCGAGCGCCACCTGCAACGGGTACAACCCTACCCGCTCCCCGACCCTCTCCAGGGCTTTCTCTGCCAGCTCTCGCTTCAGAACTACTTCGCCGCCGAGCTTCGCGCCGTCCTGGAGGTAGCCTAGAAAGAGGTTCGCGTCGGTGACGGTCGGTTCCTCGCCGCCGGCCCCGTAGGCTGCAGGGCCGGGGTCGGCTCCGGCGGAGTGCGGTCCGGCTCGGAGGGCTCCTCCAGCGTCCGCCCAGGCTATAGAGCCGCCGCCGGCGCTCACGGTGTGGACGTCTACCATCGGAAGCTTGATCGGCACTCCCGCAATAGCGGCTTCGGTGGTCGTGAGCGCCTCGCCGTCCAGGATAGCGGCCACGTCCGAACTCGTCCCGCCCATGTCGAAGGTCAGCAAGTCTTTATACCCTCCGGCCTCCGCCACATACGCCGCCCCGACGACCCCGCCCGCCGGCCCCGAGAGCACACATGCCGCAGCGCCGCGAGCCGCCACTTCCAGCTCTATGACCCCGCCGGAGGACTGCATCACCAGCGGCGCGGGCATGCCGGCTCCCTCCACCTCGTCGTCCAGGCTTTGGAGGTAGGCGGCGAGCTTTGGGCCGAGGTAGGCGTCGGCGGCGGTCGTCGAGAGCCGCTCATACTCCCGGAACTCGGGCAACACCTCGCTGCTCAAAGAAACATGCACGCCCGGCAGCGCCTCCCGCAGTCTCTCCCCGACCCGCTCCTCGTGCTCCGGATGTAGAAACCCGAATAGCAGACATACCGCTACCGCCTCGACCTCCGCTTCTTCTACGGCGGAGACCGCCGCTTTTAAACTATCCTCATCCAGCGGTTCGAGTTCGCCGTCGGGTCCCATCCGCTCGCGGACGGTAAAGCGCAGCTCGCGGGGCACGAGGGATGGCGGTTTGCCCTGGGATAAGTTGTAGAGGGCGGGGCGGCTCTGGCGGCCTATCTCCAAAAGGTCCCGGAACCCTTCGGTGGTAACGGTCGCGGTCTTTGCGCCGCGCCTTTCCAGGAGCGCGTTGGTGGCGACCGTCATGCCGTGGGCAAAGGCCGCGACGTTTGTAGTCTGGACCTCCGCCGACCGGATGCTGTTCATCACGCCTTCGGACTGGTCCTGCGGCGTGGAGGGTACTTTTACCGTTTTTACGTCCCCGCTGCCGAGGGCCACTAGGTCGGTGAATGTACCACCGACGTCTACTCCTAAACGTAATTTGCTCCGCGAGTCGCTCATCAACCACCCCCGAAAATAGTTGTAAGGACGCTAAAGATCGTACGTCCCCCGAGGAACAGGGCGACCAATACTACTATGACGCCGAGGACGTTGCCGACGATGCCGTTGCGGTACTCTCCGAGCAGGTCGCTCCGGTTCATCACTATCAACAAGAATATGGCGACCAGCGGCAGAAGGAGACCGTTGGCGGCCTGGGCGAAAATAATGATCTGGGTCGGGCTCGCGCCCACGAAAGCCGCGAGAGCGGTACCGAAGACGAGCACCACCATCCACACCGCCCGGAACCTCCAGCTCCGCAGGTTCCGCTCCCACCCGAAAGCCCCTGCGGTCGCATAAGCTGCCGCCAGCGGGGCCGTCACCGCACTCGTCATGCCCGCCGCAAACAGCCCGACGGCGAAGAATATTTTGGCCGCCGGCCCGAGCAGCGGCTCCAGTTGCAAGGCCATGTCGGCCGCGGTATTCACTTCGGTACCGGTCCCGAAAAACGCCGCCGCCCCGGTCACGACGATAGCCAGGGTTATAAGGCCGCCCAGGATAACGCTGGCCGTCGTGTCGAAGCGAGATTCGGAGAGCGCCTCGCCGGTCGGCACCGTTTCCGGCCACTTGTCCTGGACGGAGCTGGAGTGTAGAAAGAAGTTGTAGGTAACCACCGTCGTGCCGACGAGCGCGATCACCGTGACCAGCGAGCCGTCCGGGATACCCGGCGCGAACAACCCGGCGAAAATGCCCCCGAGGCTCGGGCGCACGATGATCGCCGTCAGCAGGAACACGACGCTCATCACCAAGACCAGCACCACCAGGGTCCGCTCTATGATCTTGTACACCCCCGAGGCCAGCAGCGCGAACGCCAGAATCCCGACGATGGCGGCCCACACCCCGGAAGAGAAGCCGCCGATGGACGCGAGTCCCGACGAGGCCCCGGTTATGTTACCCGTCTCGAAAGCCGCCGCCCCGATGGTTATCGCCGAGACTACCAGGGCCACGAGTATGACCTTGGCGATCACGTTGTCGAACGTCGTGCGCAGCGCCTCCCCGAGCCCCTCGCGGCTCACAATGCCGAGCCGGGCGCTCATTTCCTGCAAGATGATGGTGGCGATTATGGAGAACGCCAGCGCCCAGAGCAGCGCGTACCCCGTCCCCGCGCCCGCCACACTCGCCGTCGTCACCGTTCCCGGCCCGATAAACGCCGCCGCCACCAACAGCCCCGGTCCCAAATTCCTGAGCCTCTTGCCCATAGGTATCCTCCCTCCTTCTACGGACACGGTAGCAGTTCGGGACCGGCGGGGTAAGTCGGCCGGGTGTATAAAAATTTCAGCACTGCATCCGGCGGGCGCTAGACCTCGAACTCCGCGTTGCGGCGGTCGGTGATGAACATGTGGCCGGGGCTGTGCGTGATCACGCGCGGCGGCCGGGCCTGCATAACGACCGCCTGCGGCGTCACCCCGCAAGCCCAGAAAACGGGTGTCTCGTCCTCCCCGATAGAGATAGCGTCCCCGAACTCCGGCTCGTTTATATCTTGAATACCGAGAGCTTCCGGGTTTCCGACGTGGACCGGAGCCCCGTGCATCGTCGGGTAGCGCCCGGAGACCGCGACCGCCTTCGGGATCTCGTCTGCCTTGTAGGGCCGCATGCTGACCACCATCGGTCCGCTAAAAGGTCCGGACGGCACGCACTCCTTGTCCGTGACGTACATCGGCACGTTCCGGTCCTGGTCCAGGTGGGGGAGGCGTAGACCGGCGTCCAGCAGAGCGGCCTCGAACGTAAAGGAGCACCCGATCAGGAACGACACCAGGTCCTCCCTCCAATAAGAGAGAATATCCGCCGGCTCATCGACCAGCTCCCCGTTCTCATAGACCCGGTAGCGGGGCACGTCCGTCCGCAGGTCCGCCCCCGGAGCCATGACCGGCGGCACCGGCGACCCAGCGTCGGTAACCTCCAGGATAGGGCACGGCCTCGGGTTCCTCACGCAGAACTTCAGGAAGTCGAAGGCGTACTCCTCAGGCAGCACGACCAGGTTAGCCTGCACGTACCCGCTCGCGAGCCCGCCCGTCGGCCCGTCGTGCTCGCCGCTCCGGACCCGCGCCCGCACCTCATCCGGCGTCTCGCTGTCCGCCCGCAGCCATTGTTCCATAACTCAACTCCTCCGCCACAAACTTTGCTTAACTCTACCCCAGTCCGGCTACCTTCGCCTTGATCTTTACTCGCCCATACAGCACAGTGACAGCCGGGAAAAGGGACTACCGCTACGGCGGGAGAGGAGCGGACATGGAGATACCGAAAGCCATAATAATGGAACGCGTGCGCACCGAGAGCGGCCCGGAAAAGGCCAACGAAGCCGATAAGGAGTTCCCCGAAAAAGTAGACCCCGAGGAGCACGCCGACCTTCTGGCGAAGTACAACATAGACCCGGATCAGCTCCGGGAGGACTTCCGCGGCCAGTCGCCGGCCATAGGGTAAGAGTAGAATCGGACGTTCCCCGCGAGGCCGATACCCCGCCAGCGGGCGAGAAGGTGAAGGACCACATTGCCTGACTTAGACCAGGACCCCCCATCGGCCTCGCCGGATGTCCGGCAGGAAGGTATGGAGTCTAACCGACCGAACCTGTTCTGGCGCGTGACCGTCGTGTTTATAGCGGTAATAGTCATCTGGCTGTTCGTCGTTGGAGGAATCGGCTCGTTCTCCGGACCGGCTTACGCGGACCGCGTGGGCCACGCCGTCCGGGCCGTGGCTATTTCGGCGATGGTCATTCCACTGATCATCGTGTCCCGCCGGTACCTCGACTGCAGGCCGTGGTCCGGTCTCCGCCTGACTTCTCTGGCGGATGGCGGGAGGGTTGCGCTGTTCGGGGCGGTGTTCTGGCTGGTCGCCGCCGGTATCGGGCTGACGGTAACGCTCGCGCTCGGCTGGGCGAGCATCGAGTTTAGCGCCCCGAGTACCGGCATCGTACTCCTCGCGCTCTACCTGCCGCTGCTGGTGTTCTTCTACGAAGCGTTGCCGGAAGAGTTGATCTTCCGGGGCTACTTCTACCGTAACCTGGCGGCCCGCTACCCGCGTTGGCTAGCCCTGCTGATGCAGGCGGCCCTCTTTACCCTGTTCGGTGCCGCTGTCGGCGCCGCGGGTACAGTGGACCGGGTGATCCTCTTTTTCACCTTCAGCGTCGTACTCGGCATCTTGCGGGTGGTTACCGGCAACCTCTGGACCGCCATCGGTTTCCACCTCACGTTCCAATGGGTCACCCAACTCTACTCCGCCGCCGTCCGGGAAGGGACCTTACGGGTAGAAGCGCAGGCCACACTGGACCTCGTAGTGTTCTGGCTCTTCCCGATAGTGCTGGGTAGCATCGCGCTCATCGCAGCAACAGCCGTGCGCCAGCGTACCGGATGGCGCAACTCGGAGCCAGATCCTCCGAGTCTTGCCGCAAAGGTGGTTGGAGGTCGTATGGAGAAATCGCCGCGAGCTTTCTGACCGCGCTTTAGCGGCGGAACAACCTCTTCCAGGCCGGGAAAAATGTACATACAAAGGCGAGAACCAACACCCCGCCGAGCGACTTTCGGTCGCGCCGGTACGAAAAGAAGCTCCAGGAGAGCACTATCCACACGAGCATGTTCGCCGAAGCTACGGCGTAGACCCAGCTTGAAAACTTGTGCTGGTCGCTGAAGAAGTCCATCTCCGAAATCCTGGGATAGTGAGTATTTTCGTCCATGCGAGAGCGCAGGACGATAACCGGCAGGAGGTTCATGGAAATCACCGCTCCAGACCACACCGGTAATACGAGAGGCCCTTTATAACGACCACACAGCAAATATGTCAAACAGATGGTGAGTAGCACGTTGCCGGTAGCGCCCGCGTGAACAGACACGGGAAAGACACCCATGTCTCGCAGATCGTCCATCTCATTCAAGCGCTTAAATCTTCGGTTGCTCACAGTGCCCAGTGTACGCTGCATAAATATAAACGGCTAGCTACCGCACCCCCTTCTAAGGTATTGTAGAAAGATGGCGAGAGTAGAGGTGTGGATAGACGGCAGTTGTCGTGACAACCCGGGACCAGGAGGGTGGGCCGTCATGCTGATTTCCGGCGAGCGCGTAAAGGAAATTTCAGGAGGTGAGCCGCAGGCTACCAACAACGAGATGGAGTTACGGGCCGCCCTAGAAGGTCTGAAGGCCCTTAAAACTAACAAGAAGCGCAAGGTAAACCTCTATACCGACTCTGAGTACGTAAGATGGGTACTAACGGGAGTCATGCGGAAGGTTCCGAAAGCAAACGCCCGGCTGATAGCCGAACTTCTAGAGGTCGCAGAGAACCATGAGGTTGAGTGCATAAAAGTTAAAGGACACGCCGACATCAAGAAGAACGAACAGGCTCACGACCTTGCCCAGCGGGAAAGCGCAAAAATGGCATTGCGTAATTTATTCGAAGACTAGGTAAATACCAAGTTTTTATAAAGCACCATTTAGCAGGCCGTTCCCGGCGGCCTGCCGCATTACTTCTGCGACATCGATGGTTACCGGCCCCTCCAGGTCCAGCCGGACCTCTACGCGGCTTTCGGGACCAAGCTCTATTTCCCGTTCGCCGTCGAGCGCGAGGCTGCCGGAAGTATCTTCTACCTCTATGGCTTCTCCGGGCTCTATCCGATGGTACTCACCGATGCCGACCGGTACCACTAGACCAGGAGCCAAAGGCACGGTTATTACCTGATCCGCATGCTCCACTTTCTCTAGCTTTACGTGGAGGCCGTATTCCGCTTCGCGCAGGACCGGCTCCAGTAGACCGGCGACGGCCGAGAGCCCAACCGCATCCGGTGAAGCTGACGCCACAAAGATCTCGGATATTTCCTCCGGCCGGTACAACGCCCGCGCCCCGACCCACCGCTGTGCGCTGACCGCCACATCCACCAGCGCGCAGTCGTGCTCCGGGTCGCCGTCCATCTCGACCCGCAGGACCTTCTCTTTTCGCAACACTCCGTCTCTGACCTCGCCCGTGGCTACGAGCCCCGTAGCGAGCCCCGCGACCGTCGCCTCCCGCATCCGCGGGAAAGCGTTATTCGTGCCGGTCGAGAGGGTACACAGCGGAGTATCGTCACAATGACGCGCTACAATGCGGTTGGTGCCGTCGCCGCCGAGGATGACGATGGCGGCTACTTCCTCTCCGAGCATCGCGCCGACGGCTTCGACGGTGTCGCGAGCGGTGCTCCGGACGGTCATCTCCGTTAGCTCCAGGTCGGGCAGCTTTTTGTCTCCCCGGGTGTTGCCGCGCAGGTTGCGCTCCAGGCTTTCGGAGACGCCGGCGGCTGCGGGCATCATCAGGACCCGCTCGACGCCGACGGCCCCGAGGCCAACCATCATGCGGTAGACCATGCTGCCCTTCTCGGCGTTGTCGAAGACCGACGCGCCGGAGACCAGACGCCGGATGTCCCGCCCCGAGGCCGGGTTGGCGATGACGCCGACGGTTACGGAACGGGACACAGGCGGACTACGCTACGATTCCAGGTCGTCGAGGAAATCCCCGATCTTGCGGTTCACCCGGCCGGCGGCTTCCATCTGCGCCATGTGGCCTATGCCGTCGAGGACCTCTACCTCCGCGTTTTCGGGAAGGTTCCCGGCGTGTTCGCCGGGAACTATCTTGTCTTCGCGGCCCCAGACGGCGAGTATCGGAACCGGGGTATCCGAGAGGTCCGAAACGCCGGCCTGCCGACCGTCCGGGAACAGGTTGTCGGCGATTTTACGCAAGGCTTCGTCCACGCCGTCGAGGCGCTTGTACTGGAGCACGTCGTTTACCAGGCTGCGGGTGACGAGGTCCGGGTCGGCGAAGAGGAGGCCGAGGGCGTTCTTCATGTCCCGGCGCTTGTTGGCCGCTATAAAACCCTCGATGTAGTCGGCGTTAATTTCCTCCCCGAGCCCGGCGCTGGCTATTAGTATGGCCGACGCTACCCTCTCGGGATGGGCGAGCGTAAACGCCCCGGCTATCGCCCCGCCCATCGAGTGCCCCGCCAGATGCGCCTTCTCGATACCCATTTCATCCAGGAACTCCGACACCGTCCGCACGAAGAAGTCGAGGTCGCCCTCGCCGACGTCTTTGGTGGATCCGCCGTGACCCGGCAGGTCCACGGCGTAGATCGGGCGGGCGGCGGCAAGGTTCTCCTGGTTAAAGACCCAGATGTTAATGTCGCCACCGAAACCGGGGAGCAAAATTAGCGGCTCTCCGGGGGCGTCTTCGCCGAGCAGGAGGTACTGGATGCGGCCGACGCCTAGCTCTACTTTCTCAGGTTCGGGGCCGCCGGCGTCCTCTTCTTCGGGGACGAAGTTCTCCTGGAACTCCTCGACAAAAGAATCTATCTCGGAGTCCGGCACGTCGCGGTCGGCGATAACGCCGAGCATGCCGCCGACCGGGATCACGTCCCCTTCTTCTGCGACGTGCCGCCGGAGGACGCCAGCCGCCGGGGACTCGACGGCGTTGTTGATCTTCTCGCTCTCGACCTCGACGATCTCGTCGGACTGGCTTACTTCCGTGCCCTCTTCGACGAGCCACTGCACCAGGGTCCCCTCGGTCATCGAGAGGCCCCACTTCGGCATCGCGAGGCGCGTGATCTGTACGGTGCTCACGCCTGGGAGCCCACCCCGGTCCCGACGACCTCCCGGACGGCGGCGGCTACCCGCTCGGGGTCGGGCACGAACAAATCTTCGAGCGTCGGCGAGAACGGCGGCGGCGTGTGGGGAGCCGTGACCATCCTCGGCGCGGACTTCAGGCTGCTGAAGCAGTTCTGCGCGACGAGCGCCGCTATGTCGGTGGCGATGCTGCACCGCGGGTTCGACTCGTCCACGACCACGAGCCGCCCCGTCTCCTCGACGCTCTCGTAGATGGTGTCCTCGTCCAGTGGCGAGGTCGTGCGGGGGTCAACTATTTCACACTCTATCCCCTCGTCGGCCAGGGCCGCGGCTGCCTGCTCGGCCATCCCGACCATCCGCCCGATGGCGACGATGGTGACGTCCTCGCCCTCGCGCACGAAGTTCGCCTCGCCGAGCGGGATCGTATACGACTCTTCGGGTACCTCGCCCTCGGTGGCGTAGAGGACCTTGTTTTCGAAGAATATTACCGGGTCGTCGTCCCGGATGGCGGTGGCCATGAGCCCCTTGGCGTCGTAGGGGTTGGACGGGATAGCGACCTTGAGGCCCGGGATATGGGTGAAGATGGGGTAGAGGCTCTGGGAGTGCTGGGCGGCGGCCCGGATACCGGCCCCGTACATGGTGCGGATGACCATCGGGGTTACGGCCTTGCCGCCGAACATGTAGCGAAACTTCGCGGCCTGGTTGTAGATCTGGTCAAAGCACACGCCCATGAAGTCCACGAACATAAGCTCCGCGACCGGCCGCAGCCCGGAAGCCGCCGCCCCGCCGGCAGCCCCGATAAACGCCGACTCGCTGATCGGGGTGTCGAGCACCCGGCCCGGAAACTTGTGATACAGACCCTTGGTCACGCCCATCACCCCGCCCCAGGCGTCTTCCTCACCCGGAGCCCCGGCCCCGCCGACGTTGTCCTCACCAAAGACCACGACGGTCTCGTCCCGCCGCATCTCCTGCTCGATCGCTTCGTTGACCGCTTGCATGTAGCTGATCCTGCGCGCCACAGTGTTCCTCCCTCTTTCGAAAGCTGGTCAGCCGATCAGTCCGCCGCCTTCGGCGGCTCATCAGCCGGTCAGCTAATTAGCCGGTCAGCCGATCAGTCCATCAGCAACTTAGCCTTTGTGCTGGCTGAAATGCTGACTAGCTGAAATGCTCTAATAAGACACGTACACGTCGGTGAGTAGCTTGTCCTCGCCCGGTTCCGGGGCTGCTTTGGCTTCCGTTACAGACTCCTCGATGAGGCTTTTCACCTCGTCGTCTATTTCGGATATTTCGCTTTCTTCCACGAGACCGGCGGAAGTTACCCGCCCTTTGAAGAGGTCCAGACAATCCTTTTCGCGGCGGACGTTCTCGACCTCGTTCTCGGCGCGGTAGGTCTGGGCGTCGCCCTCGAAGTGGCCGAAGTAGCGGTTGACCTTGCACTCTACGAGCGCCGGGCCGCCGCCCTCCCGGGCGCGCCGGATGGCTTCCCCGGCGGCCTCGTGCACCGCGAAGAAGTCGTGGCCGTCCACGACCACGCCCGGCATCCCGAACCCGTCGGCCCTTTTAGCGATGTCTATGCCGCGGGTCGAGAAGTTGGTCGAGGTCGCCTCGGCGTAGCCATTGTTCTCTATAATAAAGACAACGGGCAGGTTCCACGAGGCGGCCAGGTTCATGCTCTCCAGCGTCGTGCCCTGGTTGGAGCCGCCGTCGCCGGTGAACGAGACCGCTACCTGGTTTGTGCCGCGGACTTTGGCGGATAGCCCGACGCCGCAGACCAGTGGTGGGCCGCCGCCGACGATACCGTTGGCCCCGAGCATCCCTTTGTCGAGGTCGGCTATGTGCATCGAGCCGCCCTTGCCCCGGCAGATGCCCTCGTCTTTGCCGTAGATTTCGAACATCATGCCTTTTACGTCGCAGCCCTTGGCGATGGCGTGGCCGTGTCCCCGGTGGGTGCTGGCTACGTAGTCGTCGGAGTCGAGGTGGGCCATAACGCCCGCGGCTATGGCTTCCTCGCCCGCGTAGAGGTGCACGAAACCCGGAATTTCGCCGGTGGCGAACTCCGTGTGCAGCCGCTCCTCGAACTCCCGGATGGTACGCATGATCCGGTATGCGTCCAGCAGAGCTTCTTTGCCTAGCTCCCTAGACCCCGCTACTTCCGTCATATAGAGGTTCCTTTCCCTAGTACCTCATAAAGCAAGAGGCAAGATATATGCGCCGGTACGCCGCGTCAAGGCTTAAATATCTCTACGAGAACAGCACTCCCCCGTCGATCATCACTGACTGGCCGGTCATGTAGTCGGAATCTCTGGAAGCGAGGTACGAGACGAAGGACGCTACGTCCTCCGGTTCCTCGACGCGGCCGAGCGCTATTAGCTGCGAGTACTGCTGGAGCGTCTCTCCTTTGCCGAGACCCGTGCGCTCGCCCATCTGCTCGTCTATGAGATCCCACATGGCGGTGCCGACGATGCCGGGACAGTACGCGTTCACCGTTATGCCGTGCTCGGCCCACTCTTGCGCGGCGGCCTGGGTAAGCCCCCGGACAGCCCACTTCGAGGCCGAGTAGTGACCGAGCATCGCGAAGCCCTTGTGAGCGGCTATCGAGGCCGCGCCGATGATCTTGCCTCCTCCGCCCTGCTGAATCATCTGCCGCGCCGCCGCCTGATAGCACAGAAACACCCCGCGCAGGTTGACCGCCATCAACTTGTCGAAGTCTTCCAGCGTGAGGTCCAGGAGCGGCACCACCTGGGCGATGCCGGCGTTCGCCACCATGACGTCCAGCCGTCCGAGCTCAGCGGCGACGTTCTGGACCATATCCTCGACTTCGCCCTCTTTGGAGACGTCGGCCACGATGGTCGTCGAGCGCTGACCCTCCTCCCGGATCTCCCCGGCGACCTCCTCTAGCCCTTCGCGGTTCGCTTCCATATCGTTTACAGCAACGTCTAGCCCGTCGGCGGCCAGCCGCAGGGCGATCCCACGCCCGATGCCCCGCGCCGCCCCCGTGACCAGTGCCACTCTTGTAGCACCGTTACTCTCCATTACGGAGCCTCCTTTCCCCTACTGCTCCGTAACGGATGATGCATGAGAAGCACAGTCCGTGTCAAGGTTACGGCCGATATTCTCGTTGAAAGACGGCCGCATAGACGCGGGGGAGCTTGTAACCACCCGGATCCCGCTCTCGGAGGTCGTCGAGGGAGGTTTCGGGGAGTTGGTGGACCACAAAGACCGACACGTAAAGATCCTGGTACAGTCCTCAGAATGATAGTGCTGTCCGTTGCCGGATGTGAGAGGACGTTGAGAGACGTTTCGTATCCCGCACCTGGGGTACGCACGGGCGTATGAACGGTCCGCCGATGCTGGTGGAGAGAGGAGACGATGCGCGCGATGGCTCGTGGAGGAATCGAGGAGCAGTACTCGGGGTACACCGTCTACGACGAGCATTACGAAAAGGTTGGGAAGGTGGACGACCTGTTCGTCGGCGAGTATGACGAGCCGGAGTACGTCGGGGTGAAGATGGGTTTCCTCGGTACCAGGACGACCTTGATCCCGATGGACGCCGTCCGGGTAAACGAGAAGCGGCATTTGATCCAGGTCGCTGCGCCTAAAGACGCTATCGAAGAGGCCCCGACTTTCGATAACGACGGGGATATAACGCCCGAGTTCGAGCGCCGGGTTCACCAATACTACGGGACCAACCGCTCCAGGACCGACACCGGGGAAAGCCGATCCTACGGCGATTACTACGCTGACGATTCCGGTGGAGACGAGCGGGTAGACCCGCGTCCCGGCGAGCGTAAAGAACCTCAGCCTATCTACTCGGAGCGCCCTGCTGAGGAACCTGATGACGTTGACCGTAAAGATGCGAGAGCCCGCGAGGCTCGGCCCGCCACCGGATACGAGGACGCTGACCGCCGGGGCGTCCCTGGAGAGCGGGGTGAGATCCGGGTCGAGCGCAAAGAGGAAGAGCTGGTAGCGGAGACCCGCGAGAGGGAGGCCGGGCACGTAAACGTCCGCAAGCGGGTCCGCACCGAGAAGCAGCGGCTACGGGTCCCCAAGCGCCGCGAGGAAGTCTACATAGACCGGGTGGCTCCCTCAGAAGGCAGTTGGGCGGGGGCGGAGATCGGGGAGGAGGAGTTCCGGATACCGGTCGCCGAGGAAGAGGTCGTGGTTGAGAAACGCCCCGAGGTTAAAGAGGAACTCCGCATCCGTAAAGAGGTCGTGGAAGACGAGGAGGTCGTCGAGGCAGACCTCCGCAAAGAAGAGGTCGAGGTGGAAGACGATACTGAACGCCGGGGTAGCCGGTAGGCCCGACGGCTACCCGGTGTTCACGAGCCCGCTGGAGACAGCCGAGACGGTGAGCAGGAGTGGGCGAGCCATAGCCTCGCGCTCGGGCGAGTCCTCGGGGAGGGCGCGGAAGCGCCGGAGGAGGTTCACCTGTATGTAGGAAAGCGGGTCCACGTATGGGTTGCGCAGCCGGATCGAGCGTTGCAGTATAGGAGATCCGTCGAGCAGGTTTTCCTGCTGGGTGATCTTTAGCAGCGCGTGGATACACATCTCGTGCTCCTCGGAGACCCGGCCCCAGACGCGGTCCTTCACCCCGGCGTCACCGACGAGCGAGGCGTAGGACGCGGCGATCCGCAGGTCGCTCTTGGCGAGTGTCATCTGCATAAAGTCCACGAGCGTCTTGAAAAACGGCCAGCTACCGTACATATCCCTCAAGAGTTGTAGCCGGTCGCCATCTTCAAGCGCCTCGGAGAGCGCCGTGCCCGCGCCGTACCACGAGGGCAACAGCAGCCGGTTCTGGGTCCAGGCGAAGATCCAGGGTATCGCCCGCAAACTCTCGACTTCCGGGCTATCCACCCTCTTTGCCGGACGGCTCCCGATGTTGAGTAACGAAAGCTCCCGTATCGGGGTCGCCTCCGAGAAGAATGTAAGGAAATCTTCGTCCTCGTACACGAGGTGGCGGTAGATTTCGCGGGACCTGCCGGAGAGCCCGTCCAGAGCCTCGGTCCAGCCTTTTTCGACAGCTTTATCTTGTTCCTCGGGTGCGTCCACGCTCGCTTCGAGCACGGCGGCGAGTACGGTGTCGAGGCTGCGGCGGGCGAGCCCTTCCATCCCGTACTTGTGGGAGATGACCTCGCCCTGCTCGGTGATGCGGATGCGCCCGCCGATGGTCCCCGGCGGTTGGGCCAGGATGGCGTCGTAGCTGGGACCGCCGCCGCGCCCGACGGTGCCGCCGCGCCCGTGGAAGAGTTGCAGCTTGACCCCATACTCGCGGGCTGCGGCGGCGAGTTCTACCTGCGCTTTATAGAGAGTCCAGTTGCTCGTGACGTGCCCGGCATCCTTACCGGAGTCGCTGTAGCCGAGCATGATCTCCTGCACGTCTCCCCGCGCGGCGATAAACGAGCGGTACACCGGGTCCTCCAATAATCCCCGCAGCACTTCGGGCGCCGCCTCAAGGTCGTCCACCGTCTCGAACAGCGGGGTGACGCCTATGGTCCCGCTTTTGCAGCGTCCCTCCTCGTCGACCTCGACCAGCCCGCTCCGGCGAGCCAGGTACACGACGGCCAGGACGTCGCTCGCCCCGCGGGCCATGCTCAAGACAAACGTCTCGACGGCCGGTTCGGAGAACATCTCGGCCGTCCGCCGGATGTTCTCAAAGGTCGCGAGCACGTCTTTGGTCTCCCGGGAGAGGTTCTGCGGCTCTGTCTCGCGTTTGGGCTCGGCCAGTAGCCGCCGGAGCAGAGCCGCCTTGCCGGCTTCGTCCTGTTGCTCGTAGTCCTCGCCAGTAGAGACCAGGACCTCGGCGACGGCTTCCTGGACCCGCGAGCTTTCCTGGCGGATGTCGAGCTTCGCCAGGTGAAAGCCGAACACTTCTACCTGCCGGATAAAGTCCTTTAGCTTCCCGTTGGCCGCCCGCCCGTCGGCGTGGCTCAGGAGGCTGCGCTGCACCACTAGGAGGTCTTCCAGTAGCTCCGCCGCGCCGTGGTAGCCTCGCGGGTCTTCCCCGTCGGATTCCAGGGCTCGCCGGAGACGGCCGGCTATAAAAAGCATCTTGCGGCGGTAAGGTTCGTTCAGATCTTCATTGGTAAAGCGGTCGGCCGCTTCCGGGAAGATCTGTGCGTCGCTCTCCAGGGAGTCTTCAAGCTCCGCGGAGATCCCGATGCGCCTCACGGATTGGGTCAGGTGCCGGGCCAGGGAGAGCGCCGCTTCCCGGTGCTTGGTCAGGATCAACTCCCGCTGCATCTTGAGGGCCGTTATCATGGTCTCCGGCCGGACGAACGGGTTGCCGTCCTGGTCCCCGCCGACCCAGGAACCAAACTTCAGAACCGGATTTACCGGCGGGCTCTCTTCGCCGTACTGGCGGCCGAGTTCGTCCTCCAGGTTGCGGTAGGCGTCGAGCGTGGCGGAGACGAGGGGATGCTCGAAAAAAAGGAGGGTGCGTTGGATCTCCCCCTCCACCTCCGGCCGTTGCACCCGCAGCTCGTCGGTGTGCCAGAGAAGCGTGATCTCCTCCGCCAGTTCATCCTCGACCCCGGCGCGCTCCCGGGCCGTCAGCTTGCCCGAATCCAGGGCGTTCAGAAGCTCCGCGACCGCCCCGTGCTTGCGGCGGATAGTCCTCCGCTGGGCCTCGGTCGGGTGGGCCGTCAGCACCAGGCTCAGGTTCATATTCTCCAGAGCGCGCCCGAGGTGCTCAGCGTCGACGCCCTTCTGGGCGAGCCGGGAGAGGCTGCTCCTTAGCGAGGCCCGCTGCGGCTCGTTCTCCGCGGACTCGTACTGCCGGCGGCGGCGGACCCTGTGGTAGCGCTCGGCGACGTTGACCAGTTGGAAGTAGATCGAGAACGCCCGCACGATGCGGCCCATCTCCGACTCGTCCATGCCGTCGATCCGCCCGCGGAGTTGCTCGTCGAGTGCGGGGTCGTAGTCAAAGCGCAGCCGCTTGCAGAGGAGCCTTAGCTCCTCCTCCGCCTCAAAGAGGCTTTCCCCTTCCTGCTCCTGGATCACCCGCCCCAGGACCCTTCCTAGCAGGTTGATGTCCCTGCGCAGGGGCTCGTCTTTGGCGGCGAAGCCTATCCCGGGTGGCAGGTCGGCGTATTCCAGGCGTCCAGGTCCCCTGGATGATCCAGGGGTCAAGTCAGTTGTTCTCATACCTTACAAAGTAGCACGAACTCCGCACCTCAACCTTCATACATCTGTACAAAAATCTCCCCCGGTCAGTCTGCGCCGGAACCGCGGCATCTACTTCGGAAAGCCGCAGCTCAGAACCGTAGTGGGAACCCGGATAAATGCCTGCCGCGCTCTCTAACTTCTCCGTCCGCCGCTGGCAACCCGGTACAGCCAGAGGGCGAAGAGGGCGAACGCCGCCACGCCGATCAGGTTCACCGCTCCGGTAAACACCCCCTCGCTCACGCCGAGCGCCTCGGGGGCGACGGTGAGCACGTCGGTGGATTGGGCGACGGCGAAGGGTATAGCCAGCAGGATACCCATGAGCGCCTCACCGGTGATGAGGCCCGAGGCGAAGAGCAGGCCGCTGCGCGACGCGCGGACGTTGACCTCGTCGAAGCCGTCTCCAATCTCCGCCCGTCGGCGGCTTGGAGACCGGCTCGCCAAAAATGCGACCAGTCCGCCAGCCAGGATCGGGACTGAAAGCTCTATGGGCAGGTACAAACCAACCGCGACGGCCAGGACCGGCATGCGGAAACCCGAGCCGCGGGATTCCAGCACGCGGTCGGCGGCGATGATCGCCACGGCTATGGCGCATCCGATACTAATTATTCCCCACGGCAAGCCGCCGGCAAAGACGCCTTCCGAGACGGAGGCCATGAGAGTGGCCTGTGGAGCGGCCAGAGCCTCCGAGGGGTCCATGCCCTCCCGGGGGAACACGTCGCCTAGGCCGTAAGCCTGGAACAGTACGGAGAGGATCGGGGCTATAGCCAGAGCCGCCACGACCACGCCGACGACCTGCATGATCTGCTGTTTGAACGGTGTCGCCCCGACGATGTGACCGGCTTTGAGGTCCTGTAAGTTGTCGCCGCCGATGGCCGCCGCGCAGCACACCACGCCGCCGACCATGATGGCTGTAGCGGCCGCGGCTGTAGCCTTGCCGGCGTCCACGCCGAAATCTATCTGGGTACCCAGCAAGACGAGCAGGATAAGCGAGGTAGCCAGGATGGTCGCGATGGTAACGCCGGAGACCGGGTTGTTAGACGAGCCCACGAGCCCGGCCATGTAGGCGGCAACCGAGGAGAACAGAAAGCCGGCGATAAAGGCGAAGATAACCCCGAAGACGATGGTGCCGAAGTACAGCCCACCGGTGATGTCGAGGGCGTTACGGTCGATCACAAAGAAGAAGACCACGAAGATCGGTATCGCCATTGCCAGTGCCCCGAAGAAGACGAAGTTGATGGGGGTGTCTCTTTCGGTACGCTCCAGGCCTCCGTCCTCGCCGCTGCGGGCCCGGCGCATAGCTTCCATCGACGAGCGTACGCCGTCCCTGACAGGCCCCGCCAGAGAGATGAGCGCCCATACCCCGCCGGTAGCCATCGCCCCGACGCCGAGATAGCGGATCTGGCTGCTCCAGATCGCGAGGGCCGCGTCATATCCGGCGGCACCCTGCGTAATACTCTGGACCCCTTCCGGCCCCGCCAGGACCGTGTAGATCGGGATGCCTAAAAACCAGGAGATCGCACCGCCCAAAAAGACCAGAATGGCGATGTTCAGGCCGACGATGTAGCCAACCCCCAGGAGCGCCACCCCGAGGCCGCTACCGATGGCGAAGATGGCCCCGCCGGCGGTCACCGCCCCGGATACCGTGGAGGCCGCAACCCCGAACCCCGTCTGGCAAAGCTTGAAGACCGCCCCGGCCGCGCCGGCCACGGCGATACCTTTGGCTCCCTGGCCTCCCTCCGTACCGGCCTTGAGGACCTCGCCGGTCGCAACACCCTCGGGAAACTTCAGGCGCGTCTGCAGGATCAAAGCCCGCCGCAGCGGGATGGTGAACATAACACCCAGGATACCGCCGGTGATGGCTATGGCCGCCACGGGCAGCCACTGGAAGTTCTGCCAGTAGCGGAGTATGACGAGCGCCGGGATCGTGAATATAACGCCGGCGGCGAGCGCCTCTCCGGCTGAGGCCGCGGTCTGGATGATGTTGTTCTCCAGGATATTCGACTCTCTGAAAAAGCGCAGCACCGCCATCGAGATAACCGCGGCGGGGATCGACGCCGAGACCGTAAGGCCGACCTTTAAGCCAAGATAGGCGTTGGCACCCGCTAACACTACGGTCAGCAAGACGGCCAGCACGACGGCTTTGAACGTGATCTCCGGCAGAGAACGGGAAGCCGGGATATATGGCTCGTCGGATGCTTCTCCGTCTCTTCGGGAACGCTCCTGAGAACCTTCTCTCTGCGCCACAAGAACTCCCTTCTCTAAAACCCCGATCCAGCCAGCTTCTAACAAGCCAGGGGAAGACTACGCCACCTCACCTGCCCGTGTCAAAGACCCTGGCGGACCCCGAAGTAGCTCGCCGCTATAGCCGCCGTTCCGGATGGTGACGATGGAGAATCCCGGTCCGAGCGCAGCTTCTTTAACGTGACCGTTCTGCCGCCTTACCCCGAAACCTGCCGTTTGCGAGGAAAGGATTTATTCGTCTTCTGGTCCGGGGCTTTTGGTGGATGATACGTAGTCTCTAGGGCGCACGAGGGCTACGGCGATGAGTGCGCCGACGAAAGCGATCGCGGCTCCGAACAGCAGCACTTCGTTAAATCCGTCCACGAACGCTTGCGCCGGGTTTACGCCCGCTCTGGAGGCCCGGGTCTCTACTCCCTGTAGGACCGCCCCGAGCCCGGCCACCCCGAAGGCCGCGCCAAGTTGGCGGAAGGTATTATTAATGCCGGCGGCCATGCCGCTTCTTTCCGGGCCGACCACCCCCAGGGCCGCGGCCGCTAGAAGCGGGTTGACGAGTCCCAGACCAACCCCCGATACCGCGAACCCGGGCGCGAGCCGGGTCCACTCGGAGTTCGGGTCCACCCCGTACAGTAGTACGAGGCCCACACCGACCAGGGACATGCCGATCCCGATAAAGAGGCGGGGCGAGAGGCGGCCGGCTATCTGGCCCACGGTGACCGAAGCCAGGAATGCCGAGAGTGCAAAGGGCAAGAGCCGCAAGCCCGCGCCAAAGGGCGAGGCGCCGCCCGCGTCTATAAAGTACCGCGGGGCAAACACGAGCGTGGCGAAGATCGCCGCGCTGACGAAGAATGCTACCAGGGAAGCCCCGACAAAGGTCGGCACCCGAAAGAGCGAGAGGTCGAGCATCGGGTGGCGCTCTACTTTCTCAACGAGCAGGTATGCCGCGAGCAGTACGACGCCCAGAGCCAGGGCGCCCAGGGTCATCGGGCTACCCCAGCCACGGTCGTTGCCACCCACGAGGGCGAAGACCAGGAAAAAGACCCCCGTTGCAAGGGTGGCGACCCCGATCCAGTCTATACCGCCGGCCTCCGGGTCGCGTGACTCAGAGAGGTTCGCAACCGCCAGGGGTATGGCCGGCAGGGTGAGGGCTACGCAGAGGAAAAAGGCCCACCGCCACCCGAACGTCTCGCTCAAGGCTCCTCCGGCGAGCGGTCCCACGGCGATCGAGGCGGCTATCGCCGCGCTCCACACCCCGAGCGCCCTGCCCCGCTCGGCGCCCTGGAACTCCTGGGCTAGAAGCGCCAGCGAGCCGGCGAACAGCGCCGCCCCGCCCACGCCCTGGGCCCCGCGGGCGAGGTCGAGGACGACGGGCTCCCAGGCGAGACTGCACAACAGCGAGGAGAAGAGAAACCATACCAGTCCCCAGACAAAGATACGCTTGCGGCCCAGCCGGTCGGCCAGGGAGCCCGCAGTTAGTAATAGTGCTGCCAGAGACAGCGCGTAGGCGTTTATAACCCACTGCTGCTCGGCAAAAGACGCCCGGAGCTTGTCGCCCAAAGCCGGCAGGATCACCGACGGCAGGTTGATGCTCAGGATCACCAGTACCGTTGCCAGGCACACCACCCCCAGCACCCGGCGTTTTCGAGCGTCCATACCCATTAATCTATCCTACTCTTTCCCTCACGCTTTGCGGGTGCGACCGCTCGGGTCTCACCCATCAGATCTAGCGCTCGCCCGGCATCGACGTTACCCGCGATACCGGTGATCAGAGGGCTAAAGGTACCGCGGTGACGGCACGGTAGTTCGTGCTCCCTTTGGTGGCAGCAGGGCCGCGATCGAAAACCTGGAAGCTTCAAGTCTTATGAGCCACTATCAGGGAGTCCACCACTACCTCTAGAGGAAGGCTAGTGCTCTTGTCGAGGTCCACGCCAGAGGAGAAGGGCACCATGAAGAACGGCTCCAATGCCAAAAATACCGAGCAGAAGCCAGAAACCAAACCCTGGTTCTGCTGGGAAGCTTCCAATCAGGGCGAGTGACCCAACGAGCGAGAACACCAGGTTCCCTAATACAGTGGCTCGACCGTAAACGCCTCCAACGGGGGAACGACGCGTGATCCAGTTTGCGGCAGCGAAGCCGATGAAAGCTGCGCCAAGGAGTTGAACGAAGACGGCTTGAGGAGCGGAGTCGACCGGGCTTACAGCCGCCTCGAAACCTTCCGGCACGAAAAGCAGAGCCGTCCCAAAGAGAAGCAGAGCCACAGCATAGAGCGTCATTAACTTGGACGAAAACTTCACGAGTAAAGCAGTATAACCGGGTTACTGACCAGGGTAGCTATCATTCGGGAAACTATCGGCCAGGGCTGATCTAAAGGCGGTGGCGAGGAGAAGCTACGCGAGGATTCTAATTCCACCCGTTGTTTTGCACGTCATCCGTGTGCTCTCCGAGGGTCGGCGGGGGGCGACGGACCGGGGGACGTTCGCCGTCGAACAGCAGCGGAGAGGCCAGGGTCTCCAGCGTACCGGCGGCCGGATGTTCTACCTCCTGCAGGATACTCGAACCTCTTACGTGCGGGTCTGAGAATACTTCCGCAAGGCTGTCTACCGGGCCGCACGGAACGCCGGCCTCCCGGATGGCGGCTACCCACTCGTCCGCCGTCCGGGTAGCGAATACTTTCTCCAACTCGGCTACCAGGCTATCGCGGTTCGCGACCCGGTCGGGGTTTGTGGCGTAGCGGTCGTCGCGGGCCAAGTCTTCGCGCTCTACCGCCTTGCAGAGGTTTCCGAACTGGGTATCGTTACCGACGGCGACGGCTATTGGCTTGTCAGAAGCTCTAAAAGTCTGGTAGGGGACTATGGAGGGGTGGGCGTTGCCCAGACGGCCGGTATCTTCGCCGGAGACCAGGTACTCCTGGGCGCGGTTGCCGAGCCAACTGAGCGTCGACTCGAAGAGCGGGACTTCTACCTTTACGCCTTCGCCGGTAACGTCCCGGCGGTGGAGGGCGGCGAGGATGGCGTTCGCGGCGTAGAGACCGCAGACCATGTCCGCGACGGCCACACCCACTTTCGTCGGTTCCCCGGCGGGCTGGCCGGTTATGCCCATGACGCCGGCGCGGGCCTGCACCAGAAAGTCGTAGCCGGGTTTCTCCTCGTCCGGGCCGGGACCGAAGCCGGTTATGGAACAGTAGACGAGGGCCGGGTTAACCTCCCGCAACGTTTCATAACCGAGACCGAGCTTCTCCAGGGCCCCGCGCCGCAGGTTCTCCACGACGACGTCCGCCCCGGACGCCAGGCGCTTTACCCGTTCCAGGTCTTCGGTGTCCTTGAGGTCCGCGGTCAGGGAGCGCTTGTTACGGTTCGCCGAGAGGAAGTAGGCCGACTCGCCCCCTACAAACGGCGGTCCCCAGTTGCGGGTATCGTCGCCCGTGCCCGGTCGCTCCACTTTCAGGACGTCCGCGCCGAGGTCGGCGAGGACCATCGTCGCGTACGGACCGGCCAGGACTCGTGAGAGGTCCAGCACCCGGGTGCCTTCTAGCGGAAACATCAGATCTCAACCCTCCGTAACGTCCTCTCAATAGTCTGAGCGGCATTCTATTAGCCGGGTACACCGCCCGCAGGATGTGACGGGCGGTGGCGAGGCTCTCCAGCCTTTTGTAATGGCATTCCAGGACGGAGCCTTGAGGTTTATGGGAAAATCTGGTGCAGAGAAACGCCCCCGCACGACAGCCACGGAAGGTGATGGCATGGCCGCAATGCAGAAAGAATCCCGCCGAAAGGCAGACGGACGCCCCGGAGCCCACGACTTCCTGAGCCTGGAGACCAAGCTTTCGGACGAAGAGCTTGAGGTCCGGGACGAGGTACGGGCCTTTGTGCGCGAGAGGATCAAGCCGGACGTCGAGGAGTGGTGGGAGAAGGCTCACTTTCCGCGCGAGATCGTCCCCGAAATGGGCGAACTCGGGCTGCTCGGCATGCACCTCACAGGTTATGGCTGCGCCGGCAAGAGCGCCGTGGCCTACGGCCTCGCGTGCATGGAGCTTGAGGCCGGCGACTCCGGCCTCCGGACCTTTGTCTCCGTGCAGGGGTCGCTGGCGATGTCCGCGATCCACAAGTTCGGTTCCGAGGAGCAGAAAAGGGAGTGGCTCCCGAAGATGGCCGCCGGGGAAGCCATCGGGTGCTTCGGGCTTACCGAGCCTAACGCCGGCAGCGACCCGGTGAACATGGAGACCTTCGCGCGGTGGAACCCGGAAAGCTCCGAGTGGGTAATAAACGGCCGCAAACGCTGGACCGGGATGGGCACCATAGCGGATGTAGCCGTGATCTGGTCCCAGTCCGACGACGGCGTCCGCGGTTTCCTCATCCCCACCGACACGCCAGGTTTCTCAGCGAAGAACATAGAAAGCAAGCTCTCGATGCGGGCCTCGATCCAGTGCGACGTAGACCTCGAAAACGTCCGCCTACCCGAAGACGCCCTCCTCCCCGAAGCGAAAGGCATGAAAGGCCCGCTCTCCTGCCTGAACGAGGCCCGCTACGGCATCGTCTGGGGTGCCATGGGCGCGGCCCGCGACTGCTTTGAAACGGCGCTCGAATACGCCAAGGAGCGCGAGCAGTTCGGCAAACCGATAGCCTCCTTCCAGCTTACCCAGGAAAAGCTCGTGAACATGCTGCTGGAGATAGACAAGGGCCTATTATTAGCCCTCCACCTCGGGCGCATGAAAGACGACGGTACGCTCTACCCGGAGCACATCTCCTTCGGGAAGCTGAACAACGTCCGCGAGGCGCTCGACGTCTGCCGCGAAGCCCGGACCATCCTCGGCGGTAACGGCGTCACCCACGACTTCCCCGTCATGCGCCACATGGCGAACCTGGAGAGCGTCCTGACCTACGAGGGTACCAGTGAGGTGCACACCCTGGTCCTCGGCAATGCCCTTACTGGTATACAGGCTTTCAAGTAGAGAACGAATAGTCCGGCGGCTCGGAAGTATTCTGCTTCTAGTATAGTTTCACCGTTAGCGGAGCTTAGTAGAACTAACGTCGGACGTAACCGTCGGGCTTGAGAGCGGGAGGCTGCATGGCACAGATGAAAGCGGTCCGGGTCGAGGAGTTCGGCGAACCGGAGGTGTTGCTTTACACCGACGTCGAGCGTCCCGAGCCCGGTGAGGGGCAGGTCCAGATAGAGGTCCGCTCCGTGGGCGTAAATTACGCGGATACCATGCGCCGCCGCAACCAGTACGTCCTGCGCCAGGAGCTACCCTTTACGCCCGGTTCGGAGGTCGCTGGTACCGTCTCGGCGGTCGGGGACGGGGTGGACGGTGTAAGCGTCGGCGACCGGGTGGTGACGCTGCTCGGGACGGACGGCTACGCCGGGTACGCGGTATCGCCGGCGGAAGCCCTGATCCCGCTTCCCGAAGGCCTCGACTTCGACACCGCCGCCGCCATCCCGCTACAGGGCCTGACCGCCTATCACATCCTCAAAACCTCCGGCGCGATGCAGCCCGGCGAATCCGTGGTCGTCCACGCGGCGGCCGGCGGTGTGGGCACCCTCGCCGTCCAGATGGCGAAGCTCATGGACGCCGGTACCGTCATAGCCACCGCCAGCACGCAGAAGAAACTGGACCTTGCCCGCTCCCTCGGGGCCGACGTCCTCATAAACTACACCGAGGAGGACTGGCCGGAAAAGGTCAAAGAAGCGACCGGCGGACAGGGAGCGGACGTTATCCTGGAGATGGTCGGCGGGGAGGAGTTTTTGCAGAACAACCTCCGGTGTCTGGCGGCCTGGGGCCGGATGGTCGTGTTCGGGGCGGCGAGCGGGGAGCGGGGGACCATCGTTCCGGTGGACCTGATGCGCAAGAACCACTCCGTCGTCGGGTTCTTCTTGCCGCAGGTAATGGGCCGCCCCGACCTCTACCTGCCGAGCTTGCAGGAGATGCTCGGCTGGATACAGTCCGGGGAACTCAAGATCACGGTCGGCGCCCGCTACCCGCTACAGGACGCGGCCGAAGCCCACGCGGACCTCGAAGGTCGCCGCACGACCGGCAAGATAGTCCTTAACCCGTAGAAGAGGCGGCCATCCTTCCCGACGCTCCGCAGGGGAGCGTAAACCTCAGCTATTTCGATACCGCCGCCGGCAACGCCGACCCGGCGGACCGCACCGTGCTGTTGATTCACGGCAACTACTCGGGCAAGTCCTGGTGGCGGGAACTGCTGACCGACCCGCTGCCGGGCCTCCGGTTTGTAGCCCCGGACATGCCCGGTTTCGGCAGCAGCATCGTAAACGGTAATTTCTATCCCTCGGTCCGCTTTTACGCCAGGAGCCTGCGGACTTTCCTCGACCGTCTCGGCGTCGGGGACGCGCTGGTCGTGGGCCACTCCTTCGGCGGGGCCGTGGCGATGGAGCTCGCCCTCTCGGACCCGGAGCGATTTCCCGGCATGCTCCTCCTGAACACCGCCCCGCCCAGTGGCCTCCGCACGCCCGAATACCTGTACCCGGTCCTCGAAAGCTACCGCCGCGACCGGCGGGCGCTGCGCCGGGTCTTGCGCCGCTCCACCCGCACCCGGGTCCCCGACTACCTCGACGAGCTGGTCGATGAAGCCCGGATGATGCATCCTGCCGGCTACTCCGGCAATGCCCGGGCGCTGGCGAACTGGAACGTATCCGCCGCCGCTCGCCGCTACCCGGGACCCGTGGTCGCGACCTCCGGGAACCGTGACACTCTAGCCCCGCCGTCCTCCGCCCGCGCCACGGCCCGCGCCTTTCCCGCCGGACGGTACATAAACCTTGGCGAAGTGGGCCACAGCCCGCAAGTCGAAGCCCCCCACCTGGTCCGCCAACTGCTGGTATATCTCGACCGGTTGACCTCGGAGTAACTTACCGGGCGAGCCGGGTGGACGCGAGGTGGTCCGCCGGGTCTTTTGGCTGCATAATGGACGTGAGGTGGGGACAACGCGGCGGCAGGATCGGAGGGCGTGGCATGAGCATACTCGTAGGACTAGACGTAGGCACGACCGGCACCCGGGGGCTGGCTGTTGACGAGTCCGGGGAGGTCGTCGCGGAAGCTTCCTCGGAATACCCACTGCACACCCCGCGTCCGGGGTGGGCCGAGCAGGACCCCGAAGACTGGTGGCAGGCTACCAGAGAGGTTCTGCGTTCCATCTCCAGCCAGGTTGACGGTGAGGTTGTCGGGCTCGGGTTGACCGGCCAGATGCACGGGGCCGTCTTTCTCGACGCGGGGGATGAGGTGATACGGCCCGCCCTCTTGTGGAACGACCAGCGCACCGAGAAGCAATGCGAGAAGATCACCGATTCCGTCGGAGAGCGGCGGCTGATAGAGCTCTCCGGCAACCCCGCCGTGACCGGCTTCCAAGCCCCCAAAGTCCTCTGGCTGAGAGACGAGGAGCCCGAAAACTACGAGAAGGTCTCCCACGTCCTGTTACCCAAAGACTACGTCCGCCTCCGGCTCACGGGCGAGTATGCTACGGATGCCTCCGACGCCTCCGGCACCCTTTTTCTGGACGTGGAGCGGAGGCGGTGGTCCGGGGAGATCCTCGACGCCCTGGAAGTCCCTGAAGAGTGGATGCCCCGGGTCCACGAAGGCCCGGAGAGCACCGGCAACCTGCGCCGGGAGGCCGCCGAAGAACTCGGACTCAAATCCGGTACCCCCGTCGCGGCCGGCGGGGGAGATAACGCGGCGGCCGCCGTGGGGGTCGGCGTCGTGGAGGAAGGTTTTGTTAGCTCCTCAGTCGGGACCAGCGGGGTGCTCTTTGCCCACGCCGAGGAGTTTACCCCGGATCCTTCCGGACGCCTGCACGCCTTCTGTCACGCCGTACCCGGCAAGTTTCACCTCATGGGCGTGACCCTCTCCGCGGGCGGCTCGCTCTCCTGGTGGCACGACACCCTGGACGGCAGGTTCAATTACGATGAGCTTTCCAGGCTTGCCTCCGAAGCTCCTCCCGGCGCCGAGGGACTGCTTTTCCTGCCGTACCTCAGCGGGGAGCGGACGCCGCACCTGGACCCCGCCGCCCGCGGTACGTTCTTCGGTCTTACCACCCGTCACGACAAGCGGCACCTGACCCGAGCTTTAATGGAAGGAGTAGTCTTCAGCCTCAGAGACTCCCTAGAAATAATGCGGGAGCTGAATCTGCCGATCGGACAGGTGCGGATTATTGGTGGCGGGGCTCGCGGTGAACTGTGGCGCAGGCTACAGGCGGACGTCTACGGTATGCCGGTCCACCGCACCACCACGGACGAAGGGCCGGCATACGGGGCGGCGCTCCTCGCCGGGGTGGCGTCTAACGTCTACAAGGACGTGGAAGAAGCGACCGCCCGGGTAAGGCTCCGCGAAGAAGTGGTCGAGCCGGAGGAAGATAACGTCAGGCTGTACGACGAGTATTTCGAGACCTACAGATCCCTGTACCCGGCAACCAGTGATGTTATGCGCCGCCTCTCAGAGCTAGCCGGCCGGCAGCCATAGCCCCTGGAGCCACCTCACAGGCACTGCCACTGACCGATAGAAGCACGTCAATCCCCGTGCGCGGTTTCCCGGGAGAAGAGCGGCGACTGGATAAAGCCTTATTCGTACTACGGTCGATCGAGGGCGGATAAAACCGTACTACACTTCCCAACCTGGCCGGCGAGAGTAACCGCTATGCCTGCAGTCGAGCGGTATTCGCTCTACTATTCAGACCGTGAGTGACTATAGGGAAATAAAGAGCATGGTATTCGACCTCGGTGGGGTCTTGATCGACTGGGACCCCCGCTATCTGTACCGCAGGATCTTCTCCACCGAAAAAGAGATGGACTACTTCCTGACAGAAATCTGCACTCCGGAGTGGAACCGCGAGCTCGACCGGGGACGGACTTTCGCCAGAGCGACCGCCTTCCTAAAAGCCCGCTACCCGAGATACACCGTGGAGATAGAGGCCTACCGCGTCCGGTGGCCGGAGATGCTTGGCGGCCCCATACAAGGAACCGTGGAAATACTCCGGGAGCTTAAAGACCGGGACTATCTTCTGTACGCCCTGACCAACTTCTCGGCGGAAGCTTTCCCCGTCGCCCGGTCCCGGTACGAGTTCCTGGAGTGCTTCGAGGACATAATAGTCTCCGGGGAAGAGAAGATGATAAAGCCGGAAGCCGGGATCTACGACCTCCTGATACAGCGTACCGGCCTCGATCCCGCCGCCTCGCTCTTTATAGACGACCTGCCCGAAAACGTCACGGCCGCCGAGAAGGCCGGCTTTACCGGCATAATCTTCCAGGATGCCGCAAAGCTCCGGAAAGACTTCCACGACAAAGGTCTTCCATAAGCCATACGAAAGGGGCGGAGGACATACCCTCCGCCCCGAACAAAAGTTATTGCGGTAAAAGTTGGCCTAGATCACCGAGCTGGACGGCCCGCCGGCGACGTAGATCGTCTCGCCGCTGATATACGCGGCATCATCGGAGACCAGAAACGCCACGACGTTGGCGATATCCTCCGGCTTGCCGAAGCGGCGCAGCGGGATGTTCTTGGCGAACTGCTCCTTCATGTCCTCCATCGTTATACCGACCCGCTCGGCGGCCTCCCGGGTCATCTCGGTCTCGATCCAGCCGGGAGCCACGGCGTTGACGGTGACGTTAAAGCGCCCGAGCTCCAGAGCCAACGTCCGGGCCAGCGACTGTAGAGCGCCCTTGGCGGCCGAGTAGTTCGACTGCCCCTTGTTTCCGAGCGCCACGATCGAAGACGTCATCACGATCCTGCCGTACTCCTGCTCGACCATGTACTTCTGGGCCGCCTGCGAACACAGGAAACTACCCTTGAGGTGCACGTCCAATACCTTGTCCCAGTCGTCCTCGCTCATCTTGAACGACAGATTATCCCGCAAGAGCCCCGCGTTGTTGACCAGGATGTCGATGCGCCCGAAGCGGTTCGCCACTTCCTGAAAAGCCGCCCCGACCTGCTTGGAGCTCGATACGTCGCAAGCTACCGCGATAGCCTCCGACCCGGCCTCCTCGACCGCTCTGACCGTGTCCTGCCCGGCCTCCGCCGAAAGGTCCAGAACCGCGATGTTCGCGCCATCCTGCGCCATCCGGATCGCCTCGGCCGCTCCGATACCCCGGCCAGCCCCGGTTATTATCGCCGTTCGTCCGCTCAATCTGCCCATGAGACCACCTTTCGTTACGATCCCGTCTCCATATAGTTATATACAATGCTTGTTATTGTATACGACTTGGTAGTATACATGAACATTGTAGATAAATTCTAAACCCACATGTGTGCTAACTCGCACATAGAGGTGGCGGATGGAGATCCTGCGCGGCGAAGTTTTGGGTTTGTTAGAGGTTTATTTTAGGCCCTCGGGCCGGTTGCGTTTTGCGGTGGCCGTTTGAGAAAAGACAGGCCCTCCCCCGAAGTAACCGGGGAGAGGGCTCTGTATACAGCGCGTGTTGGCTGGTTTACATGTAGTTGCCGCCGTTGATATTTATGGTCTGGCCGGTGATGTAGTCGCCGTCGACGACCAGGTAGCGGACGGCTTTGGCGACTTCGGCGGGGTCTCCGATGGTACCGAGGGGGATGGTCTTGCGGATCTTGTCCTGTATCTCCTCGGAGACGTCGCTGAACATGTCGGTCTGCATGAAACCGGGGCAGACGGCGTTGACCGTGATGCCGGAGCGGGCGAGCTCTTTGGCCGCGGCCTTGGTAAAGCCGATAATGCCGGCTTTGGCCGCCGCGTAGTTGGTCTGGCCGAAGTTACCCGCCTGGCCGACAAACGAGCTTATGTTGATGATCTTGCCGGACTCCTGCTCGGTAAAGTGGGGCAGAGCCGCCTTCGCCGTGTAGAAGCAACTGTTGAGGTTGGTCGTGACGACCGTGTCCCAGTCCTCAGTGGAGAGCTTCTTCATCGTCTTGTCCCGGGTTATACCGGCGTTGTTTATCAGGATGTCGATCCGGCCGAACTTCTCTACCGTCTGCTCTATGAGGTTCGCTGCCTGCTCCGCGTCCGAGACGTCCGCCTGTATCGCAACCGCCTGCTCGGTGCCATTACCCGACAGCTTGTCTACTAACTCCTGCGCCGGTCCCTCGCTGTTAGCGTAGTTAACGACCACCTTGGCTCCCCCGAGCCCGAGCTCCTCGGCTATCGCCCGTCCGAGACCCCGGCCAGCCCCCGTGACGACCGCCACCGCTCCTTCTAAGCTACTCACAGCTTCCTCCCTTTCGGAAAATCAATGAACCCTTCCACCCGCAGTTTAGCTACAGGTAAAAAATCTTGCAAACTACGTACGCCACGCACATATAGACGGAGCGAAAATATCCTATCGAAGGTTCAACGATCCCGGATAATGGGTAAAATGGTGCAAGTAGCGCCGGAGATCGAAAAAACATCACCGACCAAAAACTTTCGGTTGGGCTTGACAGTACAAGCACCTATGTGTAAACTGCATATATATGGAAGAGAGAGACATGGAAGACAAGGGACAGAAACCGGAGCGCCAGCGGGGGCCGGAAGCCCGACCAAGGAACTGGCTGGTACCGGTAATATTGTTGTCGTTGCGGGACTGGAACTCCTACGGGTATGAGCTTATGGAGCGGGCGGCAGCTTTCGGGTTTGGAGCGATGAACCCGGGGACGCTGTACCGGACGCTGCGGCAGATGGAAAAAGACGGGGTTGTCGAGTCAACCTGGGAGACTTCCAAGGGTGGTCCGGCGCGCCGGATGTACTCCATCACGGATACGGGGTTGTCGTACCTCGACTTCTGGGCCAAGTCTCTGGAGCAGTACCAGCAGATGATGGACTCTTTCTTCCGGCTGTATACGGGCCGGCCGCAGCGGAAGCAGGAAAAGGACGACGCGGAGTAAGAGCTGCGGATAAGTAGGGTAAGAACGATGTTTCGCGGGAGACCGCGAGAAAGGAAGATAGATATGGCTAATATGGACAAGGCCAACAAGGCTGCGGAGAAGATGGCGACGACGACCCGGGACTCGTATCAGACGGTCCTGGATCAGACGGTCAACCTCCAGGAGCGGAACATCCGCTTTGCGCAGGACATGGTGCAGGGTTCGATCCGCGAGCTCCGGCAGCAGGCTGAGAGCAACCGGCAGATGACCCAGCAGCTCGTAGAGCGGGCCGAGCAGCAGCGGGACGCTTTCCAGACGCTGGTAGAAGAGTCGGTCGACGCTTACATGGACCTCCTGTATGCTCCCTACTCCTACTACCGCGAGGGCCTGGAAGCTGCCAAGAAGGTCGCCCGGTAGAGATACCGGTAGCATCGGCGGTCCGTCCGCCGGAAAAGAATAAGCGGTACCTGCGGGGCCTGGCGATAAAGCCAGGCCTCGTTGCTGTTACACTGCCGCTCCATCGGGGTATCCTTCCTTCAGGTAAAGGATAGAGGAAGGAGATCAAGATAGATCAGCAACAAAACCAGCGGGTGAATGAGGCTGCCCGGCAGTTCGCGGAAGCTATCCGGGAGTCCTACCGGACGGTCGGCGAGCGTTCGGAGGAGGCCCGCGAAAGGAGCACGCAGCTAACCCAGAGCTTCTTCGAGAGCGTCATCCAGGAGTTGCAGAACCAGGCTGAGAGCAACCGGGAGGCAGCGGAGGAGATAGCGGAGCAGTCGAAGCGCCAGCGGGAAGCGTTCCAGACGCTCTCCGAGGAATCGGCCAACACGTACAGAGAGTTTTTGAACTCGGTCTTCTCCTACTATCAGGGTAATGTGGAGAGGATGCGCCGGGGGATGGGAGGCTAGCGAGACCTCGGAGAAGATGGTTCGGGCATTCTACGGTATGCTACGAGGGAAGCGTAGCGAAATCAGGAGGAGAGCATGAGCTTCGGCAATGGCAACGGCAACGGTGAGGTGGTTATCTCCGCACCCTTGAGGACAGCGATAGGAACTTTCGGCGGGGCGCTAAAGGACACGCCTGCCACGGACCTCGGGGCGACGGTCGGGAAAGAGGTACTCTCTCGGGCGGGCATCGAGGGCGAGCAGGTGGATCAGATAATAGTCGGTAACATCCTTCAGGCCGGTCAGGGCATGAACCCCGGACGCCAGGTAGGTATAAAGAGCGGGCTCCCGGTAGAGAAACCCGGCATGACCCTCAACCGGATGTGCGGCTCGGGGCTACAGGCCGTAATATCCGCGGCCCAGGAGATAGCCCTGGGCGACGCTGACGTGGTTATGGCCGGCGGCATAGAGAACATGGATATGGCGCCGTTTTTGATGCCCAAAGGCCGCTACGGCTACCGGATGGGGATGCCGGACGCCAAAATTCTGGACCACATGGTCTACGACGGGCTGTGGGACGTATTCAACGACTACCACATGGGCGTGACGGCGGAGAACGTCGCCGAGCAGTACGGTGTCTCCCGCGAGGACGCCGACGCCTACGCTCTCAGGAGCCACCACCGGGCCGCCAAGGCGATCCAGGAAGGTTATTTCTCGGACCAGATCGTGCCCGTAGACGTCAAGCAGAAAAAGGAGACGGTGCAGTTCACCGAGGACGAGCACGTCCGGCCGAACGCGGATGAGGAGTCGTTCGCCAAGCTAAAGCCGGTCTTCAAGAGCGACGGCGGCACGGCGACGGCGGGTAACTCCAGCGGCATCAACGACGGGGCGGCGATGATGCTCGTGTCCGGCTCCCGCAAGGCTGAGGAGCTTGGAATGCCGGTCGCCGGAAGGCTCGTTTCGGCGGCGGTGGCGGGCGTGGACCCGTCGATGATGGGAGCCGGTATGATCCCGGCGTCCCAGATGGCCTTGAAGAAGGCTGGCCTCTCCATCGACGAGATAGACGTGGTGGAGGCGAACGAGGCTTTCGCCGCCATAGCGGTCACGGTGGAGAAAGAGTTGCAGGTGCCCGAAGAGAAGATGAACCCTCTCGGCGGGGCCGTCGCTCTCGGCCATCCGGTAGGGGCTACCGGAGCCGTGCTGACCGTGAAGATTTTGCACGAACTCGCCCGCACCAACGGCCGCTACGGCCTGGTAACGTTGTGCATCGGCGGCGGCATGGGTATTGCGGCTATCTTCGAGAAGGTGTAAAAGTATTACCAGAACCTTTCTGTGGGGAAAGGGGCGGCGCCCGGGGTAATTTTCCGGGCGCCGCATTTTTCTACCAGGTTACTCCGGCTTCTCCTCCGCGCGGCCGTTTTCCTCGGGCTTGCGATCTTTCGGGGGGCGGGCGGAGAATGCCCGGTGGCCGGTGATGGCCTGGCCCACGATCAGGGTGTTCACGTCGTGGGTGCCCTCGTAGGAGTAGACGCCTTCTATGTCGGCCATATGCTCCATTACCCGGTAGTCGAGCAGGATGCCGTTGCCGCCCAAGACTTCACGGGCTAACGCGGCTATCTGACGGGCTTTGGCGACGTTGTTCATCTTGAACATTGAGACCGTCGCCGGGACCAGGTCCCCGGAGTCCTTGACCCGGCCCATGTGGATGGAGAGTAGCTGGGAAAGCGATATCTCGTTTATCATGGTGACGAGCTTCTGCTGCACTAGCTGGTAGGAAGCTATGGGGCTGCCGAACTGCTCCCGCTCCTTCGTGTAAGCCAGCGCCGCCTCGTAGCAGGCGAGAGCCTGACCGAGTCCGTCCCAGGCCACCCCGTAGCGGGAGTGGGTCAAGACCGAGAGGGTCGAGCCCAAGCCTTTTGCGCCCGGCAGCCGGTCTTCCGCGGGGACGTAGCAGTCTTCTAGTTTAATGTGCGTCTGCAGGGCGGAGCGCTGGGAACCTTTACGTGGTAGGACTTCGGCGTTGTAGCCGGGGTTATCGCCTTTTACCAAAAAGCCGGAGATCTTACCGTCCTCGGTCCCGCCCCGGATGCGGCCCCAGATCACCGCCACGTCCGAAAACGAGCCGTTGCCGATCCACTTCTTTTCGCCGTCTAACACGTAGCCGCCGTTGCGCTCCACGGCGGTAGTTGACATGGAACCGGGGTCGCTCCCGGCGTCGGGCTCGGTAAGACCGAAGCAGCCAACCTCCTCGCACCGGGCCATCCCCGGCAGCCACCGCCTTTTCTGCTCCCCGGAGCCGAGGGCGTGGATGGCCGCCATCGCTAGGCCGCTCTGGACGTGCAGGAACGTCGCCAAGCTACCCGACCCGCGGGCCAGCTCCGCTATCGCCAGCCCGTAGGCGACGTTGTTCCACCCGGCGCACCCGTACTCTTTGCCGAAGGAACCACCCATCAGCCCGAGTTCCCCGAGGCCCGGCAGTAGATCGAACGGGAATTCCGCCCGGTCCCAGTAATCTGCTGCCGTCGGAACGACCTTCTCGTCCACGAAAGCCCGGACCCGGTCGCGTACCTCGCACTCCTCGTCGGAAAGGAGCCGGTCGACGTCTACGAAATCGACCGGCGGCGTGCCGCCTTGCGCTACCTCTGGCGTAATGCTCATCTGTTAGCCCTTTCTTTCCCCGCCCTCTACTGGCCGGCGAACCCCGGAAAATTCTCCGGGACGCCCGCTCGGATTATACGTGAGAGCCACTACCGGCCCGTTCGACTCCAGGAGAGGGTAGGCACGAAAAGAGGGACGGGGTAAATCCCCGCCCCTCTGGTTCCGGCTCTTTCGGCAGGTTTCTAGCTGCTGCCGTTGCCCGAGCGGGTAGAGAGCCAGTCGTTGACCTTCGGCCACAGGTTCTTCTTGGAGCCGCGGCCGGTCATGAGGCCGACGTGTCCGGCGTCGAGGGTATAGAACTCCTTGTCCTGGCTGGAGACGAGATCCATTACCGCCTCGGCCTGGGGGAGAGTGCAGATGTGGTCCTTGGTACCGGCGATCGAGAGGAACGGCACCTGTATCTTGGAAAGGTCGATGTGCTTGCCGCGCAGCTTCATCTCACCCTTCGCCAGCTTATTTTCCTGGTAGAAGTCCGTGATCCACTGCTTGAACGCTGCCCCCGGGAACGGCGCGCCGTCGTTGACCCACTTGTTCATGGCGAGCCAAGTCTCCATCGGCTTGTCCTCGAAGATGCGCTCCCACATGGTCACATACGTGCCGATGTAGTTGGTCACCGGCTTTAGCATCCGGTTTCCGGTGTCGATCATGTCCCCGGGGATGTTGCCGAAGGCGTCGGTCATGGTACCCACGTCGATATACCGCGGGTCGGTAAACAGCCCGTAGAGCCCTAACTCATCCTTGTCGAAGTCGATGGGCGTCGTCATGAGGATGAGGTTCTCCAGCGTCTCCGGGTAGAGAGAGGCGTACATCGCGCTCATCGTGCCGCCCATGCAGTACCCAAAGAGGGTAAGCTTCTCGGCTCCGGAGTGCCGCAGGACCTTGCGGATGGCCCGCGGGATGTAGTCCAGCACGTAGTCCTCGAAGGTGAGGCCCGAGTCCTCGTCGCCCGGCGTGCCCCAGTCGATGAGGTACACGTCGTAGCCCTCGTTGCACAGGTACTCGATGAGGCTGTTACCCGGCCGGAGGTCCAGGATGTAGGGCTTGTTGATAAGCGCAAAGACAAAGAAGATCGGGACCGGATGCTTTTTCTCAGCGTCGGTCTGGTAGTGGTAGAGCTTGGCCTTGTTCTTGGTCCAGATGGTCTCCTTGGGGGTCTGGCCGGTCTCGGCCTGAGCGCCCTCAAAGACGATGCTCAACCCTTCTTCGTACTTGTCGAAAAAGTCCTGGAAGCTCTCGGGTACCGTACCCTGTTCAGTCATTTAGCTCTCTCCTTTCTTACGCACGTCTTCGACCGTAATCTGGCCGTCCGCGCCGCTGCCCTCGACTTCCGCGAGGTCCACGCCAAGCTCCTCGGCCTTGCGCCGCGCCGCGCCGGTAGCCTTGATCTGCTCCCGGTCGCTACTAACTCCGCTCGCCGCGCCGCTCGTAGCCACGCTCGCGGACACCTCACTACTCTCGGAGCTGCTCGCGCTGTCGCTGGAACCGTTGGTCTCCGCCGCGGCTCCGTTCTCACCGGAGCTACCGTTCTGCGAGATGGCCTCTACCGCCGTGAGTAGCTGGTCGAGCTTGTTCTCGACCCGGTCTATGCGGCCTTCGAGGGTCACTATGGACTCGGCGGTCGCCGGCTGGGTGTAGCCGTACTCAAAGTTTTCGAAGGCTTCTTCTATATTATCGACCTTGTCTTCCAGCGAGATCACCAGGTTCGCCACCCGCGCTATGTCGGAGCGGGTCGGGAGCTGGAGTACGCTCAAAGACTCTTCGGCATTGCGCCGGAACAGCTTGTAGAAGGTCGTGTACCGCTCCAGATAGCGGCTCGACGGCCCGAGGACTTTGTCTTCTTGGAGCAACTCCTCGGTAAACTTGGAGACCGGACCGCTGGTCGCGTTGTACCACTGCACCCCAAAGGATACCGGGTCCGTCGGCAGGCTCTCGGCCTGGAGGAAGTTGCTCCGGGCCTCTTCCAGCGTCTGGAACCAGCGCGGAAGGGTCTCCAGTACGCCCCGCTGGTTCTCCGCGATCCGGCGGTAGGCGTCGGCACTCATCTCCATCCACCGCTGCATGTTCTCCTGCAACCCTTTAGAATCTACCTGCGGCATCTCACCCATGCTCGGCATACCGCCCACCGCCGGCATGAACTCCTCCGAAGCGCTCTGCATCCGCTCCCGGGTATCCTCCATGTTGGAGAACCACTGCCGGTAGATACCAAAGGGATCCATGTAATTTTCCTGGCTACCCTGCAACGCCTCCGTCCACATCTTCGAGCCGGCCTCGTACCACTGCCGCCACAACTCCGTCGGGTCCATGCCCATCCGGCTCCTGCTGTCTTCCGTCACCCTAAAAACCTCCCTGTCCGGCGTTTCTGTAAAAAGTCTCCATGACCTTCTACCCTGCCGGTCGTCTCTTTACTGCTGAAGCTTTATTATACTAGAGAGAAACCGGTATGTGCCAACGGCACATATTGTCTCGATAGATTCCATAGCCGGCGCTGGTTACTTTCCGGCCGGGACATCCCGCAGCTCGCGGCGCAGGAATTTGCCGGTTGCGGTCTTTGGAAGTTCGTCCAGGAACGAGACTTGCCGGGGATATTTATAGGCGGCCATCTGCTCTTTACAGTGGGTGACGAGGTCTTTTTCCGTTGCGCTCTCGCCTTCTTTAAGGGCGACGTAGGCTTTCGGGGCCTCGCCGCGGTACTCGTCCGGAACGCCGATAACGGCGGCTTCTTTTACGGCGGGGTGGGTGTAGAGAACGTCTTCTACCTCGCGGGGCCAGACCTTATAGCCGGAAACGTTGATCATGTCCTTCTTCCGATCCACGATGTAGAACCAGCCGTCCTCGTCCATGACCGCCACGTCCCCGGTAAGGAAAAAGCCGTCTTGGAACGCGCCTTCGGTCTCTTCAGGTTTGTTCCAGTACTCCCTGAAGATCATCGGCCCTTTGGCCGCGAACTCCCCGGCTTCCCCGACCGGTACCTCTTCTTCGGGGTCCGCGATGCCGACCAGTGTAGCCTCGCAGTTCGGGACGGGAACCCCGACCGAGAGCGCGCCGCTCTCCTCGTCCACCGGGGCGCGGGAGCCGTAGGGGGTGGCGTGTGTCGGGGAGTTGGACTCGGTAAGGCCGTAGATGTTGTGGATGTAAACGCCGAACTTCTCCTCAAAGCGCTCGGTGATTGACGGCGCTATCGGGGCGCCGCCGCTGTAGCACTTGACGAGCGAGGAGAGGTCCCGGCCGTCGGAGTCCGGGGCGCCCATGAGAGAGATAAACGCCGTTATCGCCCCAACGGTCATCGTCGGCTTCCACTGCTCGATCAGGCGGAGCGCCTCGGCGGGGTCGAAGCGGTGGAACAAGACGAGCGGCACGCCCGCGAGCCCGGCGAGCGCGCCGTGCCCGATCAGGCCGGTTATGTGGAACAAAGGAGCCACCCCGAAGACCGAGTCCTCATCGCTGATCCGCATCCAGGTGCGGTAAACCTCGGCGTTGAACGCCACGCTGCGGTGAAGCTCGACGGCCCCCTTCGGCTTTCCCGTGGTCCCGGAGGTATAGACCAGGTAGGCGATGTCCTCCGGCCCGACAGAGACACGCACTTCATTCTCGACGGGCGCTTCGCCGGCCAGTAACTCCATGAGGTCTTCCGTCTCCTCGAAATGAAGCTTCTCCGAGCTTTCGAGGATACCGGTCCGCTGCGGGGCGTCGTCCGGGAGGAAGTCCAGTTCGTTAGTGGTCATGACCTTCTCGACCGAGGTCTGCGGCACCACTTCTTTCGCCACGTCCCGGTAGAGGCTTTCCAGGCACACGAGTACCTTCGCGCCGGAGTCGTTCAGGTGGTAGTCGAGTTCGCGGGCTTTTAGCATCGGATTTAGCGGTACGACTATTGCGCCCCGCTTCCAGGCGGCGTACTGGGCAACGAGGAACTGCGGGTCGTTCTGGAGGTAGACGGCGACCCGGTCGCCTTTGCCGACGTTCCAGGCGGCGAGCCGGGCGGCAAAGGTTGAGGCCATCCGGTCGAGGTCTCCAAAAGATATGGTCTCATCGAAATAGCGGATGGCGTCTCTGTCCGGGTGACGTTTCGCGGCGGCTTCGAACAGCGCGATCATGCTTTCTTCCGGTTCCGGCAACTCATGCGGGACGTACTCCGCGTATCGGGCGAGCCACGGCCGACTTTCGTATGGTGAAGACATACAGATCTCCTCTTATCCACTTTTGTAACTAACCCACCTAATGCTACATTTTTCCTCTTATCGCCAGGTCTGTCAATCACAGGGCCGGGTTGCCGCTGGTTTGAGAGGTAGGTATGCTCCGGAGTGGGGGAGAGGTACGAATAGAGGAAAGGAGACGTACCTTATGGCAGGCAACGGGGGCTCTAACCACGAGACGATCTTTACGCTGGAGGCTACACCTCTGAAGTATGGTCCTGGCGCGGCTGAGGAGGCCGGCTGGGAGCTAAAACGGATGGGGGTGAGCCGGGTCATGCTCGTCACGGACCCTGGCGTGGTGCAAGCCGGTATCTCCGGCCGTATCCAGGAGTTGATCGAGGCCGAAGGCATACAGGTTGAGGTCTACGACAAGGCCCACGTCGAGCCGACGGCGGACTCCTTCCAGCAGGCGGCGGACTTCGCCGTAGACGGGGAGTTCGACGGTTTTGTAGCGGTCGGCGGCGGGACCAGCATCGACACGGCGAAAGTCTCGGACCTTATATCCACGCACCCGGCGGAGATCATGGACTACGTAAACCCGCCGGTCGGTGGCGGTAAGAAACCGCCCGCGCCACTAAAACCGCTCCTGGCGATACCGACGACCGCCGGCACCGGGGCCGAGGCGACGACCGTAGCGATCCTGGACCTCCCGGAGCAGAGGGTGAAGACCGGCATCTCCCACGCCTACCTGCGCCCGAACCGGGGCATCGTGGACCCCTTGCTCACCAGAAGCCTGCCGTCCGAGGTAACCTCATCCGCCGGCCTCGACGTGGTCTGTCACGCTGCGGAGTCTTACCTGTCAAAGCCCTACGACGAGCGCCCGAAGGCCGAGTCGCCCGACGACCGGCCGCCGTATCAGGGGGCGAACCCGGTCGCCGACATGTGGTCCGGCAAGGCGCTGGAGTACGGCGGCAAGTACCTGCGGCGGGCCGTGGACAACGGGGAAGACCTCGAAGCCCGGGGAGCGATGATGCTCGGGGCGTCGCTCGCGGGGATAGGGTTCGGCTCGGCCGGGGTCCACATCCCGCACGCCTGCGCCTACCCGATAGCCGGCCTCAAGCACGAGTACCAGCCGCCGGGCTACCCGAACGACCACCCCTTTGTGCCGCACGGCTGGTCGGTGATCGTCACGGCCCCGGCCGCATTCCGCTTTACCTACGAGGCCATGCCCGAACGCCACCGGCAGGTCGCGGAGCTTCTCGCTGGAAAGCGTATAGAAAACGCCGACGAGAACACGCTGCCGGACATCCTGCTACAGCTAATGAAGGACGTCGGCGCGCCAAGCGGCGTGCGGGAACTCGGCTACGACGAGAGTGAGATAGACGACCTCGTGAACGGCGCGATGAAACAGCAAAGGCTACTGGTCGGCGCGCCGCGGGAAGTTACGGAGGAAGACCTCGCGAACATTCTGCGCGAGTCGATGGAGAACTGGTAAGGGAGCTTATCAGCTAGTCAGCCCGCCGCCTCCGGCGGCTTTCAGCCGGTCAGCTTAAAAGTTGGACAGCCGGTCAGCTTTTTCCTGACTAGCTGAAATGCTGACAAGCTGACCGGCTCTAAAGGCTCTAAAGAAAGGAGAGACTGTGGCGGATGATCTCAGGCTGTACTTCATGGAGTGCGGGAGCCTGAAGACCCAGGTGCAGTTTATCAAGATGAACCAGGGGCTCGGGGATCCGTATGAGATACCGGTGCCGTTCTACCTGATCATGCACCCGAGCGGTAACGTGCTCTACGATGGCGGTAACGCCCTGGAGGTCGCCGGAGACGTGGACCCGCACGACTACTGGGGTCCCGTGGCCGATGCCTATGTGCCGGTGATGAGCGAGGACGACTTCGTCGTGAACCAGCTACAGCGGATGGACGTTGATCCGGCATCTATACAGTACGTGATCCAGTCTCATTTGCACCTCGACCACGCGGGCGCGATAGGCCACTTCCCGAACGCCCGCCACGTGGTGCAGCGCCGCGAGCTGGAGTACGCTTTTACCCCGGACTGGTTCCAGAAGCCGGCTTACATAAGGCCTGACTTCGACAAGGACGTTAGCTGGGTCTTTCTCGACGGTCCGCACGACGACGGCTACGACCTCTTTGGGGACGGCATTATAAAGACTATGTTTACACCGGGTCACGCGCCGGGGCACACCTCCCTGCTCGTTGACCTGCCAGAGAGCGGGCCGATGATGCTGACCGCCGACGCCTGCTACACGATGGACCATTACAACAACAAGGCGCTTCCCGGACTGATCCACTCCGCCGCCGACGTCGCTTACTCTACGGAGAAGATCCGCCGCACCGTCGAGGGCAAGGGCGCAACCCTCGTAACCGGCCACGACCCCGACTCCTGGCCGAAGTTCAAGAAAGCGCCGGAGTACTACTCTTAAGCGATGTAGTAAAGGTCCCAACTCGGACCCGCGGTCCGGGAGAGGCGAAACGTGGAGATACTGATCGCCGGAGACTCGACGGAGAAAAGCCGTAGCCGGGCGGCACCTACCCGCCGGTGGAGCCGGAAAAAAGAGGCGTCTTTGGCTCCGCTAGTTTGCTACTATCCCTACTACTTCCAGGCGTGGAAGGTACGGGCGTCGAAAAGCCTGGGTAGGGAGGTTCGGGTGCGGCTTTTTACCGGGGTCAACGGTATGAATAAGTCTACGAGCCCGGCGACGGAGTGGCCTGCCGAAGAAGAACGGGACGTCCGGGAAGAAGAGTTGATACACCCGCTAACTTCCGGGGATGAGGCGGAGGAGTTGTCCGGGGAGTACATCGAGAAGTTCGTCGCGCGGCGTTACCGGCCCTCGGGGACGCCGGAGATAACCCGGGAGCGCTCGGCCCTGATCTACATCCCCTACTACATCCACGCACAGAAAGGACGACCGCTCCGCAAGGCGCGGCTGGTCGAGGGGTTTACCGGTGCCGTGGGCAGGGTCAAGGACGTACCGCCGGTATTGGAGGCGGTCTCGGAGAGGAGGATGGCGACATGAACGTGATTATCTGGTGGTTCGTGCTGATGCTGCCGGCCTGGGTGCTAGCCGCGTATGTCTTGTGGGGGACCAGCATCGTGGTCTCGGAAGCCGACGAGACGGAGGAAGACGGTGGATGACCCCGTCGTAGTCTGGTCGTGGGTATTCCTCGTCGGGTTTGTCGGCCTTTTCGTGGCTATGGGCTTTATCGGCATGAGGCGGACCACGAGCGCGGACGACTTCGCGGTGGCGCGGAGTTCCTACGGACCCTGGGTGCTCGGGCTGGCGTTCGTGGCGACCGTCGCCAGCGGCTCGACGTTCCTCGGGATGCCCGGTCTCGCGTATTCCAAGGGCTTTGCGAGCCTGTGGTACCCGATCGTCTACCCGTTAGGGATCTACCTGGGCATGCTGATGGCCGCCCGGCTGGTCAAGACGATGGGTGACAGGTTCGGCAACCGCACCATCCCGGAGTTCGTCGGCCAGCGGTACAACTCGGACTTCTTGAGGATCGGGCTGACGATAGTCTCGTTCCTCTTGCTGTTCTACATAACGGCCCAGCTCGTAGCCGCCGCTACGCTGTTCCAGGTGATGATGGGCCTTCCGTACATACCGGCGCTCATCTTTACCGCGGTCGTGCTGCTAGTCTACATCGTCATGGGAGGCTCCCACGCCGACATCCTGACCGACGCCGTGCAGGGCCTCCTCATGCTGGCTATCGCGGTGGCGGTCGCGGTGATGTTCTTTACCGGCTTCGGCATAGACGGCGGGGCCGGGGCGGTCAACGACGCGGTCTCCGCGCGCAACTCCACGGCCGGGTGGGACACCTTGTTCCTGGATGGAGACCCGATCTACGGCAGCGCGTGGCTGATCTTCCTGATGTTCGTCGCCCACCTGCCGTTCGGCATCCTGCCGCACCTCGGCAACAAGTTCATGGCCCTCAGCAGCGCCCGCCAGATGCGCAAGTTCGCCATGTTCTCCATCGTGGCCGGCGGTATCCTGCCGATGATGGCGCTCGGCGGCCTGCTCGGGGCGACCCTGATAGACACGGAGATCCGGCCGGACCAGGTTATTCCGGTCCTGTTTACCGAGCTTTTCCCGCCGGTGGTGGCCGCATTCCTGGCGGTCGCGATCATCTCCGCGGTGCTCTCCACCTCGGATGGTCTGGTCGTCTCCGTGTCCCAGCTTCTGGCAAACGACCTCTACCGCAAGACGTTCGCCCGGGATGAGAACTCGGAGGAGACAGACCGCCGGGCGCTCCTGATCGGTCGTTTCGGGGTGGCCCTGGCACTTATCGCGGGCGTAATTATCGCCTGGAACCCGCCGGAGTTTCTTGCGGTCTTGCTCTGGGTCGGGGTCGGCGGTATCGTATCCGGACTGGCCGGTCCGGTACTGATCGGGAGCCTCTGGCGCCGGGCGACAAAGACCGCTGCCATCGCCTCTTTCCTGGTCGGCGTCGGGTGCTACGCGGTAATTTACCTGGGCTTCATGAACGATAACCCGTTCGGATCCGCCGGATACTCGGTAATCATCGCCTCGGTAGTAATGGTGGTAGTCACCCCGCTAACCAAGCCACTTCCACCGGAGTTCCTGGCGAGCGTCTTCGGAGATCGGAGCCCGGCCCGGGAACCAGCCCCAACCTACGCAAGCTCCGCGCTCGACGAAGGAGAGACCGGAGGCGAGGTACGCAGCTCCTAATTATCGCAACGTAACAAAACAAACGTACTAAGGAGGTAAGTCTGTGCAAAGAGAGGTTTCTACCCTGCGAGACCTGAAAATGTTTATCGGCGGGGAGTGGGTGGACGGCGAGGGGACGTTCAACACGGTAAACCCGGCTAACGGAGAGGTGCTCGCGGAGATTCCCCGCGGCCGGGAAGCGGACGTGGATCGGGCTGTCCGGGCGGCGCGGGAAGCTTTCGAGAGCCCCGAGTGGCGGGACATGGTCCCGGCGGAGCGGGGCCGCATCCTCCTGCGCCTGGCGGCGATAATCCGCGAGAACAAAGACGAGCTTTCCCGGCTGGAGACTTTAGATAACGGCAAGCCGCTCGCGCAGTCGCAGACGGACGTCGAGGTTGCGGCCCGGTACTGCGAGTACTTCGCGGGGGCCGCGGACAAAATTCTGGGCGAGACCATCCCGGTCCAGCCGGGTATCCTGGATTACACGCTGCGGGAACCTCTAGGGGTTACCGCCCACATCGTCCCCTGGAATTACCCGATACAGCTCGCGGTCCGCGGCGTTGCGCCCGCCCTGGCCGCCGGGAACACCGTCGTCTTAAAGCCCGCCGAGGACACCCCGATCACCTCTCTCAAGATGGCCGAAATGGCCGGCGAGGCCGGACTGCCGGACGGCGTCTTTAACGTGGTGACCGGCTACGGGAGCGAGGCTGGTGTGGCCCTAGCTTCCCATCCCGGCATAGACCAGCTAACCTTCACCGGCTCGGTGCCGACCGGGGTCGGGGTGATGAAAGCGGCGGCCGAGAACGTAAAGCCCGTGCTCCTGGAGCTCGGCGGCAAGTCCCCGAACATCGTCTTCGCCGACGCGGACCTCGATGAGGCTGCCACCTGGGTCGTAAAAGCCATAATCCAGAACGCTGGTCAGACCTGCTCCGCCGGATCGCGGCTCATCGTCGAGCGCTCGGTGCATGATGAAGTTGTATCTCGCGTCGCGGAGAAGATGGAGAGCCTGACCCTTGGGCCGGGCATCGAGGACCCGGACCTCGGCCCGATTATCTCCGAAAAGCAGCTACAGAGGATAGACGACTACCTGGCGCTCGCCCGCGACGACGGCACGGAGATCCTGACCGGCGGCAACAAAGCCGGCTTGGACGGGCTCTCGGAAGGCTTCTTCTTCGAGCCCACGGTCCTCGACAACCTCTCCCCGGATCACCGGCTCGCCCGGGAGGAGATCTTCGGCCCCGTGCTCGCGGTCCTCACGTTCGATACGGTAGAAGAGGCTATCTCCATCGCCAACGCCACGGAGTACGGCCTGATAACCGGCATCTGGACCACCGACATAAACAAGGCTCACCACGTGGCCGCCAGGGTGCGCTCCGGTCAGGTATTCGTCAATAACTATGGGGCCGGCGGCGGGATCGAGATGCCCTTCGGCGGTTACGGTAAAAGCGGCTTCGGACGCGAAAAGGGGCTTGAATCCCTCCGGAGCTACACCCAGGTCAAGAACGTCGCCGTGAAAATAAAGCTGTAGGAGAGGCACACGGGTATCGTCATACAACGCCGAGTCTCTCAATATCAGGGTCTTTCTATGGCTGGCTTATCTGCGTATTGCTACGAGTTGGTGCGGCGGATGGCGTTGATCTTCCGCGCTCTCGTCCAGGCGTCTATCGCGGAGTAGGCCCACAGACCGACCAACAGAACTCCCGCAATCCAACTCTCGCCAGTCACCGATAAGATCGGGGCTAAAACCCATAACAAAAGAAACGGTAGGAGCACCAGGTGCGCCATGCCCTTGATCGGCTGGGAGTTGTAGAACCGTCCCGCTCCGGGGATCACGGCTAGAGAAAGTGCTGCGGCCGAAACGGGTTCTACCTCACCATCCGGCAAGGACCGCGCCCTCTCGACTCTCGCGCTTCGCAGGAGGTCGAACAGGGTTCGTGACCAGGAGCGCTACAAGGCCGCCACGGCGCAGCGAGTCCTCGCACAGCTCGCCGAAGTAACACTCCATCTCCTGAGCATACTCCTCGCGAAATTCCTCCGGGTAGAACCAGAGCAGCCTCCGGTACAGTCTGGTGGAGCCGCTGTAAGCCTTGCGGTGCCCGCGTGGGAGATGTTCGTGGTGATCGTCTTGTGGGTCTCTCGGTGCACTCATGATTTATATCTCCTCCGGCATAGTCCCGGGACCGCGTAGAAGGCCCCGGTCTCTTGCGGCGTTTACCAGGCTCTGGAGCCTCTGTGCCTCGGCCGCGGCAGTTTGTCTGCCCGATTCGGTGATCCTGTAGTAGCGGCGGCGTCCCTGGCGACCGTCCTGGTGTCCTCGGGCCACGTGGCTGGCGGCTTTCCGCTGTTCGGCTTCCCGTTCTCCAGACTCCACGATTAACCCCTGCGAGATCATGCGCTTTATGGCCCCATAAAGAATGCCCGGTCCGAGCTTTACCTCCCCGCCAGTGCGTAACTCAACTTCCCTGGCTATCCCGTAGCCGTGGTGCTCGTCCCCGTCGGATAGAACCAGGAGTATGTCGAAGACGGGAGGAGACAGGGGTAGTGGCTTTGGCCGATCCCGCCCTCCATCTCCCGTACTAGTCGTGTCGCGGTTCATGCTCACTATCCAAGTTTTATCGCTATACGTTGCATCGCTATACGATACTATATTAGAATGAGCTTAACGTTGCAAATAATTTTAGCTAATTCTGAAACCCTCGAATTTCGCTCAAATATGATGCTTTATAGCTAGAGTTTTGGTACTTTCGTGACGGTAAAATATTGGTCGTCATTTCATTCTAGAAAGGGGCTGCGGGCGGCGTTGCACTCGTACAGCGGGGAAAAACACAAGCAGGCCCGTCAGCACACCGACCGTAGGGCCAGCATTTCTACAACAGACCGTACTCCAAACCAGGAGACGCAACTACTACAGCTCCTCAGTTGGCTGGTCGTGGTCGTGGTGGCTTTCGGATTCTTTGGGAGCGTTGCCTGGATGGTATTCGGGGATTTGGGGTCGGGTATTACCGGGCTTACGCTCCTGGCCTACGGGTCCTCTTTGCTCGTGGCCCGCCTTCTGGCCGGTCGGCAAGCCGGTCGGTGGAGACGCGCCGCCCCGCTCGCCATCGTGTGCTCGGGATTTCTTGTAGCGACGCTGATCGTCGCGGTGTCTCAGCCGGGGTTGACCCCGGTTCTCGTCCTCGGGCCTCTTCTGGCTGTCGGGGCGGCTCTCCCATACGTTTCAAAGAAAATATTAGGCTTACTGTTTGTCGCCGCCTGGCTGGTAATGGTCGCGGTGGGCATACTAGGTGAGGTCTCTCCTTTCAGCTCGGTGCTGCCGTCCTGGTACCAGTCGGGATTTAAGATCCTCTCGCTGGCGGCGGCGGTTACGGTGGTGCTCGTGCTGCTGTGGCAGTTTCGGAGCCGCCTGGTGGGGACACTGGTGGAGGTGCAGGCTTCAGAGGAACGGGCCGTGCACGAGGCGATGCACGACCCGCTCACCGGCTTGCCGAACCGCACCTTGCTCGCGGAGCGCCTGGACCGCACATTGGAGCGGGCGAGAAAGGATAAGAGCTACCTGGTCGCCGTACTTTTCCTGGACCTCGACCGGTTCAAGAACGTCAACGATTCTCTCGGTCACTCCGTGGGCGACCGGCTGCTCGTCGCGGTGGCCCGTAGGCTCCGGGCTAGCGTACATTCGGCCGACACCGTCGCCCGGCTCGGTGGCGATGAGTTTACGGTCTTGCTCGAAGACTTGAGTGAAGTTAGGGATGCCGAGAGAACGGCCGAGAGGATCCAGCGGAGGCTCCGGGAACCTTTTCTACTCGGCGAGCACGAACTGTACGTTACAGCGAGCGTCGGGGTAGTCCTTCAACCATCAGATTACCGACAGCCGGAGGACTTGCTGCGCGACGCCGATACCGCGATGTACCGGGCTAAAGATGAGGGCAAAGCCCGCTACAAGGTTTTCACCCCCCACATGCGGACCGCGGCCGTCCGGACCCTGCGGCTCGAAAACGACTTGAGGCGTGCCGTGGAGCGGGAGGAGTTCACGGTCCGCTACCAGCCGATAGTCTCGCTCTCCAGCGGCGAGGTGGTGGGTTTCGAGGCCCTCGCCCGGTGGGATCATCCGGAGTGGGGCCTTACCCATCCGGCGGACTTCATCCCGCTCGCGGAAGAGACGGACCTGATCCTACCCATCGGGTTATCCGTGCTACGGCAAGCCTGCTGGGATGCCAGGCGGTGGCGGAAAAATTACCCGGATCACCGTCCCCTGGACGTAAGCGTCAACCTTTCGGCCGCCCAGCTTATCTACCCGGAGCTTCCAGGACACATAGAACACATACTCCATGACAGCGGTCTAAACGGGCGGCACCTGAAGCTGGAGGTGACGGAGAGCGCGATCATGCGCGACACCGACACCGCGGCCGAGGCGCTGGCCGGTCTGCGCCGGTTGGGAGTTCAGATCTACATCGACGATTTCGGCACGGGTTTCTCCTCGCTCGGCATGCTCCACCGCTTCTCGGCCGACGCCCTGAAGATCGACCGGTCCTTTGTCGAAGGCGCCCTCACCGGAAGAGGCTCCGAGGAGGACGCCCAGATACTACAGACTGTAACAACCCTGGCCCACGCCCTCGGTATGGATGCGATCGCCGAAGGCGTATCGTCCTCCGCTCAACTAGCGTGGCTCAGGAAGATGGGTTGCGATTACGCGCAGGGCTACTACTTCTCACGACCGATCGATACCGGCATGGCCGAAAAGATTATCGCCTCCCAACCACGGTGGTAGAGCCTCGCGTCAGGCTCTCACTCTCTCCTTCCCCCGGTGTACGGTAACGCCCCGACTCGCGCGTCCAATCCAACACCCCCCTTATCCGGGCTCTAAGATCGGACACGTAGCGGTCCAGGTTCGGGTCTACGGCAGGCCCGAAAGACGGCCGTGCCTCCTGAAGCCCGGCAAAGACTCGCACTTCGGCGTCGTGCATCTCGGCGGCCAGGTCTACCGCTCTTTGCAAGGTTAGCCCGTCGGATTCGCGTAGCACCACGACGAGGTTGTTGACCTCGCCGCACCGGAGTTCTTTCTCTAGGGAGAGTATGTCGTTGGCCCAGCAGACGATGTTGTGCGACGCCTCCGTCAGACGCGCCACCGTGGGGTTCGCGCGCACTTCTACCGGGAGGTAAGTACCTTCGAGAAGCTCGACCAACTCCGTGACTATGGAGAGTCCGCCGGTCAGTGGCCGCATCCTTACGTAGGTTTCGATGTCGGGTACGGTACCGCGAGCCCGGTTGGAAGCTTCCCAGAGGGTGGCGTCGAGGTGCTGGCGGAAAGCCCGGATAAAGCGGCGCATCCCAACACGTGAAAGCTCCCCGTCTCGCAGCCGCCCGCGCAGCCGCTCCCGCAGGTCGTAGAGGGCCCTGACTAGTGGATCCTCTCCAGTACGCAAGCTCGCGCTCGCGCCGCCTTCGAGGACCTCGATAAAGCGTTCGTCGAGCGTGGACAACTCCCCGGGCCGTTGGCCGACTGCGGAATCATCCCTCACATCGTCTTGCAAGAACAACCACGCGTACCAGCCCGCTATAATCCGCAAGTCTTCCAAGGATGAGTCCGGGTGAGTACGGGCGACCAGCCTGCCCAGCCCCGCTCCGCCAAACAGTCGGCGGGCCCTCTCCGTCGAGAGAAGGCCCGTGTCCCGGGCCCACTCGAAGATCTCGCCGTCCAAAACCTCAATATGCTCGCTGACCGCCGGAGCAAACGGATAGTCCAGCTCCGGTGGCGTGAATAGCCTTTCTGTACGCATCTTTCCCTTTCTGAAACGCTGCTTTCTCTAAAGCCTGGAACCGGAGGGAGCAAAGCCCGCTGCTACAGCACCAGCCCAACCCCGGTACAAGCCCTTTGTCCAGGTGCGATGAATTTCCATAAAACGTCCCTGTAACCAGCTCCCTTCTGCGCCCGATACTTCTCCCGACAGTGGCGCCGGAAAGGTAAGAATAGTAAACTTAGACGCGTTCCAGGTTCTTTGTTACAAAAACTTAATGTTGAAAGGAATTGTTAGATCCGGTACGATCGTCGATGAGGGTTGGATCGAGGAGATGCCAACAACTGTGGAACTAGAAACAGTTGTGGGCTCTGGTGAGAGCCAGGTAAGTCGAGAATTTCTGCGTAGTGGGTGGTGCGTGGGACGAAGAGGAGAAGCGGCGCACGACCTGGGTCATCACCGACTGCGAAGTGGCAGACGCGAGCGCCGGGCGTCCGGCTTCCCCGAGCCCGGCGGGCTGGCTTTGGGCGGGATGCGGAGTCCTATCAGACCAACGGACGTGGCTTCAGCCGCGCTTTGTCAGCCTCCTATGACCCCGCAACTTTCGCCGGCGCGGTGATCCTGGTCGACGGCGGTCGTGGTATCTAGGCGGTGGCGAAGCGGCCGATGTTGAACTTCGGGTCAACGCCGCCGAGGTGCTCGGCGAAGATGCGGTAGTAGGCTACCTCCTCGCGGGTGCGTAAGGGCGGGTCCACCTCGTAACGCTCGTTCTCGAACTCCTCTTCGGTGACGCTCTCTTCCATGCGCTCTTTGAGGACCGAGGAGGCCCCGGAGCCGTCGCCGAACTGAGCCTTTTTGCGCCACAGGAAGTCGTCGGGGAGCCAGCCGTCAAAGGCTTGTCGGAGTAGGCGTTTCTCTAGCTGGTCTTCCCCGGCTAGCTTCCAGCCGGCGGGTAGGGATAGACCGAGTGAGATCATGTCCAGCTCCAGAAACGGGACTCGGGCTTCCAGGCTGTGGGCCATCGTTACCCGGTCGCAGCGCTGGAGGTTCAGGTTGTGCAGGCCCTCGACGGTGCGGACCAGTTCGGCGTGCAGGTCCTCCTCGGTCTTGAAGTCCTCGTAGTACTCGTAGCCCGCGAAGATCTCATCCGCACCCTCTCCGGTCAAGACGACCTTCACGTACCGCGCCGTAAACTCGGCCAGGATATAGTTCGGTACCGCACTCCGCACGAGTGCCGGGTCGAAGGACTCTATCGCGCGCACCACCCGCGGCAAGACTTCCCAGGCGTCTTCGGCGGTGTAGATACTCTCGTAGTGCTCGGTATCCAGGTGCTCGGCGACCTCGCGGGCCGCCAGAAGGTCCGGGGAGTCTTCGAGGCCGACGGCGAAGGTCATAAGCCGGGTGCCATTACGTTTGGCCCACCGCGCCGCTATTGCCGCCACGAGGCTGGAGTCGAGGCCTCCGGAGAGGAAAACGCCCACCGGCACGTCGCCCATCATCTGCCGCTCGACGGTGTCTATAAGACGCTCGCGCACGCGGGTCAGGATATTTTCCGGTATCTCCGCCCCCGGCTCCGAGGGACCGTCGAAGTCTTCGAGCTTGTCCACGTCGTGGGGAACGGGTAGCGCGAAACGCTTGAGGCCGGTCTCCGGGGTCCAGTAGCAGCCGGGAGGGAAGACTTCCACCTCGGGTTGCAGGTCCGGGTCGAAGGAGCGTAGCTCCGAGGCGAAGGTAATGTGACCGTCGCGCTCCGCCCAGTACAGTGGCTTTATGCCGACTGGGTCGCGGGCCGCGAGAAAGCGTCCGTCCTCGCCGGAGATCACGAAGGCGAACATGCCGTGTAGCTCGGAGATGGCCTCCGGGCCGCAGGTGTCGTAGAGGTGGAGGGCGACCTCGTTGTCGGAATTTGTCGCGTAGCTCACGCCGGGGAGCATCTTCCGGACGTCGTTGTGGTTGTAGATCTCCCCGTTCCCGACCAGATACAGCTTGCCGTTTCCGGAGGCGCTCTCCGTAACCAGCGGCTGCTGGCCGCTACTCACGTCTACTATCGAGAGCCGCCGGTGGCCGAGCCAGTTCCCGTTTACCCGCACGCTCCCCTCTTCGTCCGGGCCCCGGTGGGTCACCCGCTCTAGCATGCGCCGGGCGGACTCCGCGTCCACGCCGTTATACTGGGCTACGATACCGCACACGATCTACCAGTCTCCTCTCGACTACTTTCTAAACTCTCCGATTCTCCACGCTTGAACGATCCCGAGCCGCGAGTACGCTTGTTTGCGAAACGCCCGCGTAGTTAGAAACCAGCGGCAAGGATACCCGAGTAGGTCATGGGTCCGGAGGACGCCGCGTCGAGTCCCGATGCTCCAGACTCCGGTAGCCCGCTGCAACCCGCGGTTGTCGGCTGTGTAAGCTCATGACATCTTGCATATCATTGCCTTTTACCCTCCGGATGTCAATGCTACCGGAGTATAACCCGCCACTTCCTCACGACCCGGATTCTTATCCCACGGGCCGATGCCGCTGCCGCCCATCCGCGATTAAGATTCACCCGTACTCCGCTGTAACTGCACTCCGGATACTCTGGAGAACGAGCCGTCGGCAACCGCGAGAAGTTCCGTCCCCTGTAGAGGAGGAGAGCCATATGGCAAACAGAGTGCCCTTCGGGGCCGGACATCGGGAACGACCTCCTCGCGCTGCCGGAAGCTCCGCTCCCGGAAACTCCGCTCCCGGAGGCTCGTTCGGGACGGGCTCCTTTCTGCGGCTGGTCGGCGGTACGGAAGATGAGCCGGGAAGGGGTTTGCCGCGGTTGGCGAGCCTGAACCTCAACCCCCGGCCGGGAGCCGTCGAGGGGAACTTGCTGCTCGCGGAGAAAGCTCTGACGAGAGCCCGCGCGGACGAGCCGAACCTCCGGTGGGCCGTCCTCCCGGAGCTTTTTACCTCGGGGTACTCGGGTCTACAAACGGTCTACCACTTTGCCGAGGACGCCGAAAAAGGTCCGAGCGTCCGCCGCTTTGCGGAGCTTGCCCGCGACCTCGACCTCTTTGTCGCCTACGGATTTCCGGAGCGGTGCCCGCACTCCACGAGCGTCTTCGACAGCGTAAACCTCGTTGGCCCCGAGGGCCTCGTCCTGACCTACCGCAAACTAAACCTGGTCCAGGAGACGGCCGAGTACCGGGCTTTCGTCCCCGGCTCCGAGCTTCCGGTCGTGGAAGCCGGCGGGCTCCGGGTCGCGGTGGTCGTCTGCTGGGACCTCGGCTTCCCGGAGGTGGTCCGCGAAACAGCCTCCCGCGGCGCGGAGCTCATCCTGGCGCCCGCCGGCTGGCGCGACCCTTTCGGCTACCAGTACGATCTCGCCTGCGCCGCCCGCGCTCTGGATAACGCGGTCTACGTGGCGAGCGCGAACCAGCTCGGCGCCTACCCGGACGCCCGCTTTAGCGCGCCCGGCGGCGTCTACGGTCCTGACGGGAACCGCATCTCCTCCGAGACCGTCCATCCCCGCGCCACCCGGAGCGTAGCGGCCGTAGACCCCGGTTTCGCCCCGCTTTGGCGCCAGCGCTACGGCAGCACGCTCCCCGCCGCCGGAGAGCCTCCTATCTTGCGGGAAGCCCTGTTGTAGAGCAGGGGCACCAAGAAGAACATTCACCACCCATGGTTCGCATTGTGAAACAGTTTTAAGATTGGCATGTGTGCGGTGAGTTTCGAGTAACGAAGGCATACGAATGCGCGTTTTGTGTTGCTTAGACTTGATCTACTATACGCGGTTGTGTATATTCCTACGCATCAAGCAGAGTTGCGAAGGGATTGACATTATAGAGCGACAGTTAAATACTAGCGGAAAGAAGGAACAGCATAGTTATGCATAAGCTTACAGAGTCTGGACGGGCGGGGAGATGAAATCTTGAGTCTTTTCGAGTACATAACATCTCGCTGGGACGACTTACTCATAGACACTATCGCCCATGCGCAACTCGTGCTGGCCTCCCTGGCTATCGCTACCATTATAGGTGTAACCCTCGGGATACTCACTTACCGTCGGCCGCCGGCGGCACAGGGTGTCTTGGCAGTCGCTTCCATAGCGCTAACCATCCCGTCTTTCGCGCTCTTCGGGTTAATGATCCCGATTTTAGGGCTCGGGCTCTTGCCGTCGGTCGTTGCGCTCACGGTCTACGCGATATTATCGATACTGCGGAACACGATAACCGGACTGCAGGGTGTGGACCCGGCCATCACGGAGTCCGCCAAGGGCATGGGGCTGAGCAATATGCAGCAGTTGGTGCGCATCGAGTTGCCGCTGGCCTGGCCGGTTATCGTCGCGGGCGTGCGGACTTCTGGGTTGCTCATACTGGGTATCGCGGCCATAGCGGCTTACGTCAACGGTCCGGGGCTCGGGGGATTGATCTTCTCCGGACTCAACCGTATCGGTGGCGCGAACGCGACCAACTCAATTCTGACAGGGACCCTCGGGGTCGTAGTGCTCGCCTTGTTGTTCGAGGTGTTTTTCACGGTGTTCACAAAGCTAACAACCTCTAGGGGGATCAGTTGAGCGAAAACGGACATAACACCGGCGCCAGGTCGGATGACGTAATGATCCGGCTGGAGAATATATCCAAGACCTTTCCCGGGCAGGACCAGCCGGCGGTCGAAGACCTCTCGATGGAGATCCACGAGGGCGAGATCGTAGTCTTCGTGGGGCCGTCCGGGTGTGGCAAGACCACGACCATGAAGATGATCAACCGCATCATCGAGCCTACTTCGGGCAAGATCTTCTTGCAGGGCGAGGACGTCACGGACGTGAACCCGGACCAGCTCCGGCGACGGATGGGATACGTGATCCAGCAGATAGGTCTCTTCCCGCACATGACCATCGAGGACAACGTCGCGACGGTCCCGAGGATGCTCGGCTGGGACAAGCAGCGCATCTCGGACCGGACAGACGAGTTGCTCGATACGGTCGGCATAGACCGCAGCTTCCGCAAACGTTACCCGAAAGAGCTCTCCGGCGGTCAGATGCAGCGGGTAGGCGTGGCGCGGGCGATGGCCTCCGACCCGCCGGTCCTACTCATGGACGAGCCGTTCGGGGCTATAGACCCGATAACCCGCGAGCGCCTTCAGGATGAGTTCCTGCGGTTGCAGCAGGAAATAAAGAAGACCATCGTCTTCGTTACCCACGACATAGACGAGGCGATAAAGATGGGCGACCGCATCGCGATCCTCCAGGAGCGCTCCATTATCGCCCAGTACGACACGCCGGAGAACATCCTGACCGATCCGGCAAGCGAGTTCGTCGAGGACTTTGTAGGGTCGGGGGCTTCCATAAAGCGTCTCTCCCTGAGCCGCATAAGCGATATCCAGCCTTCAGACTGGCCGGTGGCGAGCATGTCTGATGGTCCTGATGCGGTACGGCAGACGATGCGGGACACCGGAAGGGACTACGTACTGCTGCTCGACGGTGAGCGGCACCCGAAGCGGTGGGTCAGCGCGGACGACATGGAGCGTAACGGCTCGAACCTCGAAGAGGCCGGCCAACCGGCGATAGCCGTCGTAAACGAGGACGCGAGCCTCTACGACACGCTGAACGCCATGATCACCTCCTACAAAGGCTCGGCCATCGTGGTCGATAAAGAAGGTTCTTACCAGGGGGTCGTCGACTTCGACAAGGTGCTCGACACGATCGACTCTATGCGCAACCCGGACCGGGAGGCCCTGGACCAGGAAGGGGTGCGCGGATGAGGCGAACCTGGACACAGGCCCCGAAAAGCGGGGAGCGACCCTAGTGGCGAGCACGCAGCAGCAGGAAAAGGAGTCTCCGGAACTCAAGGAGGCACGGCCGCCGGAGGGTGAAGAGCAGCAGAAGAAAGGAACGGGCCGGGGGGCCGCTGTTGGTAAGCAGCTAGCCCGATACCTCGTGATGCCCCTCTTCCTCGTGGCGGTGTGCGTCACGTTATATCTGTGGGTTAGCAGCCAGGAACTCGACAGCATCGAGCAGCGTACCCTTAACCGGGAGTTTATTCTCCAGCGGGTGGTACAGCACCTGGAGCTTACCGGGATAGCGACCCTGATCGTCGTGGTGCTGGCTATCACCACCGGCGTGATACTGACCCGGCCCGGACTGCGGCGGGTGGCACCGACCGTAGTCGGTATAGCGAGCGTCGGGCAGGCCATACCGTCCATCGGGGTACTCGTCCTGATCGCGGTCTTTCTCAACAGGTTTGGTCCTAGCATCGCAATACTGGCGCTCGTGATCTACGCGTTTTTGCCGGTCCTCCGAAATACGATGGTCGGTATCCAGCAGGTTGATAGTTCCGTTATAGAAGCGGGACGCGGGATGGGCATGAAAAAGAGCGCCGTTCTGTTCAAGATAGAGTTGCCGCTCGCCATCCCGATAATGCTCGCCGGTATTCGGACGGCCCTGATAATCGTGGTCGGTACCGCGGCACTCGCGACGTTTATCAACGCCGGTGGGATGGGGGACATCATCAATAACGGCATCAAGCTCAGTCGTCCACCGGTTTTGATTACCGGCTCGGTTCTGACCGCCGTGCTCGCTCTGACTATCGACTACGTCGCCGGGGTAGCCGAAGACATCTTGCGGCCTAAAGGATTATAGAGGGAGGGACTGTAGTAAGAGGGGGCGGACCGGAAACCCTCCAGTCCGTTGTGAGAATACTGTATAGATAGAGAAGGAGTAACTATATCGTGAAGTTCGTGAACAAGACCTTGATGAAGGTAGCGGGCCTTATGGTCCTGCTGGTGGCCGTGGCCGCCGGTTGCGGGGTCGGGGGTGGAGGTCCGAGCGCGGCCGGTCCGCTGGCCGACGTGGATCTTTCGGACGCCGACTTTACCGTGGGGTCGAAAGACTTTACCGAGCAGTTGATCCTCGGCCAGATCGCCGTCCAGGCGCTGGAGGCGACCGGGGCGAATATAACCGACCAGACCGGGCTCGCCGGCACGGACGCGGCCCGCGCCGCGCTAGAAAGCGGCGAGATCGACATGTACTGGGAGTATTCCGGGACGAACTGGATCAACTTCCTCGGTAACACCGAGCCGGTCTTCCCCGCCGAAGCGCAGTACCAGTCGTCTAAAGAAGCCGAACTGGAGGAGAACGGCATAGTGCTCTTGGCCCGCGCGCCGTTTAACAACACCTACGCGCTCGCGATGCGCTCCGAGGCTCCGCAGGAGGTCCCCGAGCTACAGGATGTAACGAACCTTTCGGACATCGGTCCTCTGATCGAGAACAACCCGGACGTCGCCACACTGTGCGTCGAGAGCGAGTTCCGGACGCGGGACGACGGTCTACCGGGCATGGAGGAGAAGTACGGCTACCAGTTCCCCGAGGGCAACGTGTCGCTGTTCGACACCGGTGTGGTATACGAGCGCACCGACGCGGGCGACCCCTGCAACTTTGGCGAGGTCTTTACGACCGACGGCCGGATCCAGGCTCTCGACCTCACGGTCCTGGAAGACGACGAGAACTTCTTCCCGATTTACAACCCGGCCATAAATATCCGCGAAGAGACCTCCAACGAGTACGGCGACCCGCTCAATACCGCGTTCGAGCCCATCGCCCAAGAGCTCGACACTGAGACCATGCAGACGCTCAACGCCTCCGTAGACGTCGATGGCGAAGCTCCCGAGGATGTCGCCCAGCAGTGGCTACAGGAGAACGGTTTCCTCGAAGAGTAGACCCGGGCACGACTAAGGGCCTATAACGGTCCGCTTTTACAAAGCTCCCCGCCAAAGTAACTTGGCGGGGAGCTTTGCTTTCTGGAAAGGTCACGGTTCCGGTAAGATGTACGGCAGGTGGCATAAGGTTTCTACGCTGAGGGGAGGTCATATCCATGAGTGACATGGCTTTTATGGACGCGACCGGGCAGGCGGAACTGGTCCGGAAAGGTGAGGTCACGGCCGGAGAACTCGTCGAGGCCGCGATAAGCCGGGCCGAGAAGCTTAACCCGGCGCTAAACGCGATCGTCCAACCGATGTACGACGAAGCGCGAGAAATAGCTTCCGGTACTGGGGACGGTCCTTTCACGGGCGTGCCGTTCCTCCTCAAAGATCTTACCGCTTCTTATGCCGGGGTACCTCTGACCTCAGGCTCCCGCTTTGCCGAAAATCTGATCCCCGACCACGACTCGGAGCTCGTGACCCGGTTTAAAAAGGCGGGGCTCGTGACGGTCGGCAAGACGAATACGCCGGAGTTCGGCATCCAACCGACCACCGAGCCGGAGCTTTTCGGCCCGAGCCGCAACCCGTGGGACACCGAACGCTCTACCGGCGGCTCCAGCGGAGGTGCTGCGGCAGCGGTCGCGGCGGGGATCGTGCCGATGGCCCACGCGAGCGACGGCGGCGGTTCGATCCGCATCCCGGCCTCCTGCTGCGGTATTTTCGGGCTTAAACCCACCAGGGCCCGGAACCCGCTCGGCCCGGACTTCGGCGACGTGATGAGCGGCCTCGTCGCCGAGCACGCCGTTACCCGCTCCGTGCGCGACTCCGCCGCCCTGCTCGACGCGGTCTCTGGTCCCGCCCCCGGCGACCCCTACGTCGCCCCGGACCCCGGCCGGCCATTCCTGGACGAGGTCGGCGCGGACCCCGGTACCCTGCGCATAGCCTTCGCCACCACGGCCCCGGCCGGTACACCGCTCGACGACGACTGCATAGCGGCCGTAAGAGACGCTGCCCGGCTCTGTAAGGAGCTGGGCCACGAGGTAGAAGAAGCCTCGCCGCCGGTAGCCGGCGAGACGCTGACCGAGGCGTTTACCGTCCTCTGGTCGGCCGGGGTCGCCTCCGGTGTAGACGGGCTCGCCCAAATTATGGGCTGGCTACCGGCGGATGATGAGTTGGAGCCCCTGACCCGGGCACTCTACGAGATGGGACGCGGATTTAGCGCGTCCGAGTATCTGCTAGCGGTCGGGGCGCTCCAGCGGGTCTCGCGCGTTGTGGCGGGCTTTTTCGGGGAGTACGACCTGTGGCTGACGCCCACGCTCGGCGAGCCACCGCCGCCGCTCGGTACTTTCGACGCCCCGCCGGACGACCCGCTGGGAGGGTTCCGGCGCTCGGTGGTCTACGTGCCGTTCACGCCGCTCTTTAACGTGACCGGGCAACCGGCGATGTCGGTGCCGCTGTACTGGACCGCCGCCGGGCTACCGGTCGGGACCCACTTCGCCGGCCGCTTCGGGGACGAGGCGACCCTGTTCCGGCTCGCCGCCCAGTTAGAAGAGGCGCGCCCGTGGGCCGTCCGCCGTCCGCCGGTCTCCGCTTAGGCTATTCCTGGGGAACTGGAAGGTAGAGCGTGGAGGATGATCCACAACGCCTCCGGGTAACCAGCGGGACGCCGTGGGAGCGGGCGGTAGGCTACTCGCGGGCGGTCCGAGCCGGGCGGTTTGTCTACGTTTCCGGGACTACGGCCACGGACGGCAGCGGCGGTATCGTCGGGGTGGGGGACCCCTATGCCCAGGCGGTCCAGGCGCTGAACAACATCCGGGTCGCGCTGGAGGCCGCCGGGTGCGGTATGGGGGACGTGGTGCGGACCAGGATCTTCGTTACGGACATAGAAGCTTGGGGAGGCCCACCGGGAAGTCTTTGGAGAGGTGCGTCCAGCGACGACGATGGTCGAGGTCCAGCGGCTCATATCGCCGCAGATACTCGTCGAGATCGAGGCCGAAGCCGTTATCCGGGATGTGTGAAAGCCTGGATAGTAACGTTCCCCCGACCTCCATATAATCATCTAACAAGCAACGTACGAACTAGGAGGTCGCACATGGGTCGTCAGCGCACGGAGCCGGGGCCGGGACAGGAGTCGGTCTGGGACTACCCGCGACCGCCGCGCCTGGAGGATACCGACCGGCGCATAAAGGTCGTCTTCGGGGACGTGACCCTGGCCTACACCATGCGGGCCAAGAGGGTTCTTGAGACGAGCCACCCGCCGGTCTACTACATCCCGGAGGACGACATCCGGATGGAGCACCTTACACCTGTATCGGGCACTTCGTTCTGCGAGTGGAAGGGAGCCGCGCGGTACTACGACATCGTGACCGACGAGCGCCGCGAGGAGCGGGCCGCCTGGATCTACCCGGACCCGACGCCCGGCTTCGAGAGCCTGAAGGGACACATCGCCTTCTATCCGTCGAGGATGGATAACTGCTGGATCGACGGCGAAAAGGTAGAGGCGCAGAAGGGCGACTTCTACGGCGGGTGGGTGACCTCGGAGATCGTCGGCCCGTTCAAGGGTGGGGCCGGGACCTGGGGCTGGTAGGCGAGGGCGGTAGCCAGTGACCGACCTGCAAAGTCTCCGCCGAGAGTACACCCGCGCCGGGCTCTCCGAAAAAGACGCCGCCGCAGACCCTGTAGAGCAGTTCCGCCGGTGGTTCGGGGAGGCGCTCTCCGCGGACCTGCACGAGCCGAACGCGATGACGCTTTCCACGGCGACCCCGGCCGGCCGGCCGGCCGCCAGAATAGTGCTACTAAAAGGTTTCAACGAGAAGGGCTTTGTCTTCTACACCAACTACGAGGGCCGTAAGGGCCGGGAGCTTGAGGAGAACCCTTTTTGCGCGCTCGTATTCTACTGGGGAGAACTGGAGCGCCAGGTCCGCGTCGAGGGCCGGGCGGTCCGCGTAGCGGGGGAGGAGTCCGACGCCTACTACGAAGGGCGCCCGCGGGCGAGCCGCCTTGGGGCCTGGGCGTCGGAGCAGAGCCGGACCGTACAAGACCGTGGAGTGCTCGAAGACCGGCTGCGGGAGCTAGAAGATCGGTTCGGCGAAGACGTACCGCGCCCGCCGTTCTGGGGTGGTTACCGGGTCGAGCCGGCGTCGGTCGAGTTCTGGCAGGGTCGCGAAAACCGGCTCCACGACCGGTTACTGTACAGCTCGGACGGGTGCGGGGATTGGGAGATAGAGCGTCTCCAGCCCTGAAGCTAGACACCCTGCTAAGATGCGTGTCTGAGAAGGTTGATCTGGCAGTGTCTGGGGAGAGGAGAAGCTTTGAAGCTGGTTACTTATTCGACGGGGGATGGGATGAGGATAGGCTCTGTGGAGGGCGATCGGGTCGAGCCCATTGGGGACATGAGCATGCTGGAGTTTATCGAGCACGGGCGGGACCCCGAGCGCCGGCCGGTGGATGGCGGCGGCGTGCCGCTCGGCGAGGTTCGCATTCTGGCACCTATCAGGCGGCCGGGCAAGATAATCGGCATCGGCCTGAACTACGGCGACCACGCCGAGGAGACCGGCGCAGAGCTACCCGAGAGACCGATAGTCTTCTCCAAGTATCCGAACACCATCGTGGGACCTGGAGACGAGGTGCGGATACCCCCGATCACCGAGCAGGCCGACTACGAGGCCGAGCTTGCCGTGATCATCGGTCAGGAGGCGAAAAATGTATCCGCTGAGGAGGCTCTGGAGTACGTCTTCGGCTACATGTGCTGCAATGACGTATCCAGCCGCGACCTTCAGTTCGCCGAGGGCGGGCAGTGGACGAGGAGCAAGTCCATCGACACCTTCGCGCCCACGGGACCGTACATCGCAACCCGCGACGAGGTCCCCGACCCGCAAAACCTTTCTGTGCGGTCGCTGGTCAACGGCGAGGTCATGCAGGACGGTCACACCTCGGACATGATCTTCCCGGTAGCCGAGATCATAGCTTTCCTGAGCACCGGTATGACCCTGGTCCCTGGCGACATCATCGCGACCGGCACCCCCGCCGGCGTCGGCTTTGCCCGCGACCCGAAGGTGTTCCTCAAGGACGGCGACGAGGTGACCATCGAAGTCGAAGGTCTCGGTACCCTGACCAACCCGGTAGTAGCCGAGAAGTAACCTCGTGGACCTGCCCGGCGAACTGCGGACCCTGCTCCCCGGCGGGGAGCGCGTCACGACCGGCGAGGAGGCGCTTGCCAGCCACGGCCGCAGCATCACCTACCACCCGCCGCACCTCCCGGACGCCGTCGTCTTCCCGGAGAACAGGGAAGAGGTGGCCGCGGTCCTGCGCTACGCGAACGAGCGTGGCGTGCCCGTGGTCCCGTTCGGCGAGGGGAGCAGCCTTGAGGGTCACGTCGTCCCGGTGCGCGGCGGCATCAGCCTGGACTTCGGGAGGATGGACCGTATCCTGGAGGTCCGCCCGGACGACTTTATCGCGCGGGTCGAGCCCGGTGTGACCCACGGCAAGCTCAACGAGCGCCTCGCGGAGTACGGGATGTTCTTTCCGGTAGACCCCGGCTGGGACGCCTCGCTCGGCGGGATGGCCGGTACCAACGCCAGCGGCACGAACGCCGTACGCTACGGGGTGATGCGGGATCAGGTCTTGGGCCTGGAAGTCGTGCTCGCCGACGGCACGGTAATGACCACCGGAGGACTTTCGATGAAGTCCTCCGCCGGCTACAACCTGACCGGGCTGTTCGTAGGCTCCGAAGGTACGCTCGGGGTGTTCACGGAGCTCGTGCTGCGGCTCTACCCGGTCCCCGAGGCGGCGGTCGCCGCCCGGGCGACTTTCCCGGATATAGAAAGCGCCGGGAGGTCGGCTATAGACCTGATCCGGACCGGCATGGCCGTCGGACGCGTCGAACTGGTCGACGAGCGGACCGTAGAGGCGGTAAACACCTACAAAAACACGGACTACACCGTCTCCCCGACCCTGTTTCTGGAGTTCAGCGGCGACGAAGCTTCTGTCGGGCGGGACGTTGAGCAGGCCCGCGAGGTCTGCTCCTCCGGCGGCGCGCATAACTTCGAGTTCGAGGAGGACGAGGAGGAGCGGCGGAAGCTCTGGGAGGCCCGGCACGAGGCCGGCATCGCGGTGCGGAACCTCTACCCGGACCAGGGCGCGGTGTCCACGGACGTGTGCGTCCCGATCTCCGACCTGCCGGGGGCTCTGGCCGCCGCCCGCCGCACCATCTCCGACCACGGTCTCGACGGGGCGATACTCGGTCACGTCGGGGACGGCAACTACCACGCCATCTTCCCAGTGGATGCGGCTGACGAGGAAGACCTCGCCAGGGCTGAGGCGGTGAACTCGGAGATCGTAGGTTACGCCTTGGAGCGTGGCGGCACGTGCTCCGGCGAGCACGGCATCGGTTCCGGCAAACGCGAGCACCTGCGAAAAGAGCACGGCGACTCGCTGCCGTTCATGCGTGGCATAAAAAGGCTCGCCGACCCAAATGGCATCCTGAACCCCGGCAAAGTCTTCCCGGATTAACCCGGACACCGGGGTTTAAGAGGTGCGGACGGTGCTCTCTGCCCGGGTGAGGTTATTTAGGGAGATCTCACCGACGGACCGGCATCCGGCGAGGCCCATCGTCAGCTCGAACTCGGCGGATAGGTCGGAGATCACCTGCCGCACCCCGGCCCTCCCCGCGAGTGCCAGCCCGTAGACGTACGGCCGCCCGACACCCACCGCCGACGCCCCGAGCGCGAGCGCCTTGAACACGTCCGCGTCACCGCGGATGCCGCTATCCAGAACCACCGGCACCCTGTCGTCCACGGCCTCTACTATTCCGGGCAGGGCGTCGAGGGAGGCGATGGCCCCGTCTACCTGCCGTCCGCCGTGGTTGGAGACTACGATACCGTCCATCCCGTGCTCGATGGCCCGCCGGGCGTCGTCGGGGGAGAGAATGCCCTTGAGCACTATCGGCAGGCTCGTGCGCTCCCGCAGGAATTCTAGATTTTCCCAGGTGAGCGAGGGCCGGGAGTAGGTCGAGATAAACTTCTGTACCGCCGCCAGCGGCTTGCGCGAGGTGATGTTCTCCAGCAATCCTCCCGGATACGAGCGTACCAACTCGACAAGGGACTTGAACGTAGACAGGTTGAGCCTGACCGGGCCTCCGCTACCTTGTGGTTCTTGTGAGAGGCTCTCCAGAAAAACGGGATCGCTGGTGTACTGGGCTATCCCCTTACCGCGCAGGAACGGCAGGTAGGCGAGGTCCAGGTCCCGGGTCCGCCAGCCGAGCATGGTGGTGTCCAGCGTGACCACGACGGCGTCGCAACCGCACCGCTCCGCTCGCCGGACGAAGCTCTCGACCAGCTCGTCGGACTTGCTCCAGTAGAGCTGGAACCACCGGGGCGCGTCGCCCATCGCCGCCGCGCACTTCTCCATCGGCTTTGACGCCTGGTTGGAGAAGATCATGGGCACTCCCGTCTCAGCCGCAGCCCTCGACACCGCGACGTCAGCCTCCTTGTGCGCCAGCTCCAGCACCCCGACCGGGGCCAGTAGCAGGGGCGTGGGCAGCCGCCGCCCGAAAAGCTCTACCGAGGTGTCGCGCTCGGAGACGTCGCGTAGCATCTTCGGTACTATGCGCCACCGCTCGAAGGCGGCGCGGTTCTCGCGCACCGTGCTCTCACCGCCCGCGCCGCCGGCCACGTAGGCAAACGCCTCCCGCGACATCTTCCTTTTAGCCGCCCGCTCTAGTTGGTCCGACCCGACAGGGACGACCGGCTTGCGTCCCCCGAGGCCGGAGAGGTAGATGTTGGTCTGCCGCTCCGCCGCACCCTCGCGCTTGTCCATCCTCTACTCCTCTCCACGGAATTCGTCCGGTAATTCTACCGGGATGTTCCGGGGACCTTCTGTAGCCCGGCGGCTCTGTGGTGTGGGAAACGTCCGCCGCTCCACGTCGAGCGGGTCTAGAGGGTGAGATGGGGGCCGCCAGAGGCCGGAGTGTATACTGTTCTTTGCTTTTTCGGGCGTCGCGCATTAGAGTTCAGGGGCATTTTGTCGGTGGTGCTTCGCGTACTGGAGGTAGATTGTTGGGCTTGCGGATACGCGATCTCTTGCAGAGCATAAAGCGTTTCCCCCGGGTTGTCTGGAAGCTCTTTCTCTGGACTACGGGTGTCACGGCCGCCATTCAGGGGCTGCTGGTCGGGGCTCTTGTGACGGTGGACACCATGCGCCGGCGGCGGAGCAAACAGAGTAAAGGGTACCCGCACGCCGACTACCCTGAGGTCTCCCTGGATGAGAGTGACGACCGGGTAACGCTCTACTCCTACGGCGACGCCATCTACGAGGCTATGCTCCAAGACATAGAGGCGGCCGAAGAAACCATCATGCTTGAGACGTTCATCTGGAAAGGAGACGCTCTCGGGCAGCGCTTTGTGGACGCGCTGGTGCGTAAGGCGCGAGAAGGAGTAAAGGTCTACGTGATCTTTGACGACTTCGCCAACCTCGTCGTGCCCGCGGAGTTCAAGCGGTTTCCGGAGGAGATACACACGCTCCGGTTCCAGCCGGTCAACCATCCGGGCGTGTTCCTAGATCTGCGCACCTACTTCCGGGACCACCGCAAGCTGCTCATAGTCGATAGCCGGGTAGGCTTTGTCGGCGGCTACAACATCGGAGAGCTCTACGCTTCGGGTAGCTGGCGGGACACGCACCTCAGGATAGAGGGTACCGAGGCCCGGGAGCTTGAGAATGCTTTCGTGGACTTCTGGGACGCCCAACGCAATGAGGATCTGCCTGAGATAAACCTGGGTCCGGGTCGTAACTGGAGGCCAAACGCCACGTTGCACCGCAACGACCCCTACATGAGGATATTCCCGATCCGCAGCTTCTACCTGGAGGCTATAGACCGGGCCGATAGCCACATCTACATGACCAACGCCTACTTTATACCAGACCGGGCGCTGCGGGCGGCGCTCAAGGAAGCGGCGGGCCGGGGGGTGGACGTGCAGGTCCTCCTGCCCTGGCACTCTAACCACGTAATAGCGGACTGGCTCGGGCGGCGGTGGTTCTGGGAGCTTCTTGACGCCGGGGTGAGGATCTTCGGCTACAAGGACATCATGATCCACGCCAAGACCGCCACTATAGACGGCCTGTGGACGACCATCGGCACGGCGAACATCGACCGATTTAGTCTGCTAGGAAACTACGAGGTGAACCTGGAACTCTACGACAAGGGGCTCGCCCGGCAGATGGAAGAGATGTTCGAGCTCGACAAGACCAACGCCTTTGAGTTAACCCGCGAAGAGTGGGAAAAAAGATCGCTCACGGCAAAGGTCGTGGAGCGCGCGCTGGAATCCCTGGCACCTCTGGTTTAGGACCTCGTTACGCAAGACAAGACCGCGCCGAAGCTCCGGTCGTTCAGCCCAACGTCTCAGGGTCGCATAAGCTTCACGGTTTCTGCCGGGACGTACGCCGCCGCGTCGCCGCTAATCTTCCAGGCTCAGGCGGGCGCGGAAGAAGTCGAAGAGGACCCGGAGGACGGCGAGGGTAGGGACGGCGATTATCACGCCTACCAGGCCGCCCAGCCCGCCGCCTATAACAATGGCGAGGAGCACGATGATCGGGTGCACCCGCAGGGCCTCGCCCTGGACGCGGGGCGTCAGGAAATTACCTTCTAGCTGCTGGATCCCGAGGTACACGAGCGCAGCGATGATACCCTTGGTGGGCGATACGAAAAAGGCCACGATAACACCCGGTATGGCCCCTAGAAAAGCTCCTATGTACGGGATGATAGCGGTCACGGATACCCAGGCCCCGAGGAGTATGGCGTAGGGGACGCCTATTATAAAAAGGGCAATGGCCGTGAGCGAACCCTGGACCGCGACGACAAGGGCCAGGCCACCGAGGTACTTGGAGAGCGACGCGCCCTCCTCGTTCCACAGCTCTCTACCGTCCCAGCGGTAGCGGTGTGGCAACGCTTTAAGGTAGGCGGCTTTAATCCTCCGGACATCCAGTAGCAGGTACACGGAGACGAAGATGGCCCCGATCAGGTTTACCCCGAAGTTCACGGCTCCCGAGAGAAAGCCCGCGAGCCCTCCGAGGAGGTTCTGGGCCAGACCCTGGGCGCGTTCCGAGAGCCGGGCGAGCAGGTCGGTTATCACCTGGTCCGGCGATGCTCCCTGGAGCATGTTGCGGTCCGCGAGGAATCGGAGCGAGTCCCGGGCGAGCCGGTCGGCGCTGCGGGCTATCTCGGGTGACGCGGCGACCAGGCTTGCCAACTGCTCCACGAGTAGCGGCACGAGAACGAGGAATGCGAGTATAACCAGCCCGATCAACGCCAGGTACGTCAGTAGTATCGCGAGCCCCCGGGGCATGAGGCGGGACAGCGCCCGGACCGGAAACGATAGGATGAGCGCCAGGGCAAAGCCGCCGACGGCTATGTAGAGCGCGCTAGGGACGAAGTAAGCGATCAAGACCAACCCGGCGATGCCGGCGAGCGCGAGCAGCTTTCCGGTCAGGCTGGAGATTGGTATCCGGGTCGGACGCCGCTTCCGGGACTTCGCGCTCGAACGCTCGTTATTCGACGCTCTCCGGACCTGCTTCCGGGTGCCTTTTACACTCTGCCGTCCGCCGCTGGCTCTCCCGCCCGAGCCTTCGCCACCCTTACCCAGCATCAGAACCTTACACTAGCTCTGCCGGCAGCAAGGTACATCCGCGGCGCTCCGGAGTCGATACAAAACATTTTTTTCTTATCATTAATAATGCTACTAAGTATAGTAAAAACTCCTCTCAGGTGTCCGGTTACCTGACGCAGATGCCAGGGTACTGTGCAGGTGGCCCCGGCGTGGACAAAGAAAGCTTAGAGTAGCGGTTGGACCCGGCGGACATTCTACTGAGAGCGCATTTCAAAACGTCGGAGGAAACCTTAGTAAGCTAATTTCTTGGGTCGGCTCTGGCTTTAAGCTACAGTGTACTCGAACCGGGTGCATTCTTTTGTAAGGTTGAATTGGTAGTTCAAGTATCGAACGAGCGAGGGTGAGCATGCTCAAGATAGGCGAGTTTTCTCAGTTGGGGCAGGTGTCGGTGCGGATGCTCCGGCACTACGACGCGACGGGGCTTTTAAAGCCGGCGGAGGTGGACCATCTCTCCGGCTACCGCTTCTACGCTGTCGAGCAGTTGCCACGGCTCAACCGCATCCTGGCGCTAAAGGACCTGGGGCTCTCGCTGGAGCAAGTCCGGCTTCTTCTAGACGAAGGGGATGAAGACCCGCTGCCGTCCGCCGCCGAGTTGCGCGGTATGTTAACGATGCGCCGGGCAGACCTGGAGCAAGAGCTGCGCGAGGGCCGCGAGCGGTTGGCCCGCGTCGAAGCCCGCCTAAAGCAGATAGAGCGCGAAGACGAGCCCTCCCCCTACGAGGTGGTCCTCAAGGAGTTGTCCCCCCTGACGGTCGCCGCCGCGCGGGTAACCGTGCCCTCTATCGAAGACATGCCCCTCTACCGTTGCACGCTTTATGAGGGGCTCCACGGCTGGCTTGAGAGGTCGGGCCATGGAGAGCCCGGGCCGGAGATGGCGATCTACCATCTCACCGAGTTCGTGGAGAAAGATATAGACATGGAAGTGGCCGTGGCTGTGGACGACGGAGCTATGAACGGCGGGCCGCCGGAGCTTCTAGGGACTAAAGCGGTGATTCGGGGGCTGCCCGCTGCCCCGGAGGTAGCCAGCGTCGTACACCAGGGTCCGCTGCGGGAAGTAACGGAGGCTGTCAAGGCGCTTTTTGTCTGGATCGGCGAGTATGGGTACTCGGTGTCCGGTCCGGTCCGGGAGATCCACCTTTTCTGGAACGAGAACAGCGAGGCCGAAAAACCCCACGGTCTCGAATCCGTCACGGTCGAGATGCAGCTACCCGTCGTCAAAACAGCCTCTGCCGGAACATAGAAAAGGCCAGCTATAAAGCGCTACAGAAGTCCGCTCGAAGAGCTCCACAAAAACTTTTCTGAAAAATTTCCTCTTTTCCTCTTGACCCTCACACTGTGTGAGGGTCGATCCTCTTTCGTACAGGCTAACGAAGCGGCTAGAGGCCGCGGAAGGAGGAAGAGGATGACCGCAACTTCGGCGGACAGAGCGCTCGTGGAGGAGCGCGAGGGGGTGGGTCGAGACGGGCTACGGCGCTGGACCGGGGTGCTCCTGATCTTGGAGCCCGTGCTTATGGTGCCGACGTTTCTCGTGCTGAGCTCCTCGATAAGCTGGCCGGCTTCTTTGGACGAGCCCGCCAGCGTCAACCTGCCCCTCATGGTCGAGCAGCGCGGGGCGGTCGTGGTCGGCTACGGGGCTTATTTGGCCTACTCGCTGCTGATCCTGCCGCTCTCGATACTGCTCTACTACGTGTTGAAGGAGCGTGATTCCTCTTCGCCGCTTTTGGCGGTCGCGGCGGCGGTCGGGGTGGTCAGCGCCCTGGCCCGGGCTCTCGGCATCGTGCGCTGGTTGTTTTTGATGCCGTTTCTGGCGGAGATCTACCTAAACCCGAACTCCGGCGCCGCCACGCGCGAGGCCGTCGAGGTGGCCTACGTCGCCTTTAACGAGTACGCCGGCGGCGTCGGGGAGCTTCTCGGCGTAAGCCTCACGGGCGCCCTGTGGGTCGGGCTGGTCTCGGTGGCAATTCTGCGCTCGGCGCGGTTCCCGAAGTGGCTCGGGATTTTGGGCCTGATCGTCGCCGCTCTTCTGCTGCCGGGTGTGCTTTCGGTGGTGGGTATCGACGTCGGAACGCTCTTTGCGACGGTCGGGGTTCTCTCGTTTCTGGCCTGGATGCTGGCGCTCGCTGGAGTTCTGATCTTCTCCCGCCGGTCCTCCCGGCGGGTGGCGTAAGGGGGCCGAAGATGGCCTACTCCGGCAAGGAGATCCAGAGTCCCGACACCCGGCTCATCTTCGAGAAGACGGCCGCCGACACGAGTGGTGAGCTTCTCCGGTTCGAGCAGTTCGTCCAGAAAGACCACGCCCCGATCCCAGCCCACATCCACGTCCGCCAGGAGGAGCGTTTCGTAGTCCTCTCCGGCAAAATGGGCATGAGGACTGCCGGAGTGGAGCGTGTCCTGGAACCAGGAGAGGAGATCTCGGTTCCACCCGGCACGCCGCACACGTTCTGGAACGCTTCGGAGGGCGACGAGGAGCTGCACCACCGAGTTGAGCTCCGGCCCGCCCTAAACACCGAGCACTTTTTCGAGACGGTCTTCGGGTTGCAGCGCGCCGGCAAGCTCGCCCCCGGCAAGCCAGCCGCCGCGCTCCGGATGGCGCCCCTGGCTCTGGAGCACGAGTTCTGGGTCGCCGGCCCGCCGGTACTGCTCCAGAAAGCGCTCTTTGCAGCTTTGGCGCTGCTGGGCCGCCCCTTCGGCAACCGGGTCAGCTATTCCGAGTACAGCAACGACTGAACAAAGAAAGCGCGGAAAACAGAAAGGGACCAAGCATGAACACTAAAGATGAACTGCACGTGGTGCTGGGAGCTACCGGCGGCATCGGCTCGGCGTTGGTCGAGGAGCTCACGAGACGCGGCCACTGGGTCCGGGCCGTGAGCCGGGGCGGAAAAGTTTCCGACAGCGTAGGAAACGTGGAGGCCTTCCGGGCCGACGTCTCAACCGTAGAGGGCGCGAAGGCCGCCTGTGCCGGAGCCGTGACCGTCTACCACGCTGCCCAGCCGGCTTACACGCGGTGGACTCAAGAGTTCCCACCCATGACCGACGCCATCATCGAAGGCGCGGCGGCTGCCGGGGCGAAGCTGGTCTTCGCCGACAACCTTTACATGTACGGCCCAAGTCCGCAACCGATGACCGAAGATACGCCTCAGAAAGCGACAAGCCGCAAAGGCAAGACACGCATCCTAATGGCCGAGAAGCTTCTAGAAGCACACCGCTCTGGTAAGGTCCGCGCCACGATGGGCCGGGCCTCCGACTACTACGGCCCGCGCGGGATTGGGTCTATTGCAGGAGATAACCTGTTCGGTGCAGCGGTCACGGGCAAAATGGTGCGCTGGCTCGCTTCGCTAGACGTGCCGCACCAGTTCAACTATCTGCCCGACGTGGCCCGGGCACTGGTTACTCTGGGCGAGAGAGATGAAGCAGACGGAGAAGCCTGGCACCTGCCGGCCGCCGAACCCATAACAGGACAGCGCTTCACGGAGATGGTCTTTGCTAAGACCGGGATTCCTGTAAAGACGGCGGTGCTCTCTAAAACCACGGCCCGCTTCGCCGGGGCCTTCATATCTCCGCTGCGGGAGTTTCCGGAGATCTGGTACCAGCACGCCCAACCCTTTTTCTCCGACGTCTCCAAGTTCCAGAAAACCTTCGGCCCCTTCGAGCCGACGCCGCACGAAGAGGCGATAGCCCGCACCGTCGCCTGGTTTCGAGGCCGGATGCAAAGGAGCGCAGCCTGATGAAGACACTACAGATTGGTAAGTCATTACTTACCGATCTCTTGTAAAGGAGCGAAGCCTTGAAAAAGTTACGCAATATCTTCATCTACACCTTCGCAACGCTGGGGTTTATTCTGGTAACGCTGCTGTTTATAGGGCTCTCTATCGACCTCCAAAACTTCGACCGAACCGAAGGTGGCTACGAGCCACCCTACACCGACTATACTGGAGAGCCTACAGACTTTGACACTGGCTACCAGACTGCAGATGGCATCTACGGCTCCGGGTATGTGTTGACTCCAGAGATCAACTGCACCACGGGCATGGTCATCTTCCACTTCTTCAACAACTTCGAGGTAGAGTGGCGGGAGGTTTCACCCAGGGCCATCGCCGTCCACAAGCCTCAAGAGGCTTGCAAAGAGAGAGGATTCGAGCCGGAATTCGGACCTCAAGCTAGCAGTGAACCCTCGATACAAGTGGCGCAATGAGAAAAGCTGGAGGAGAAGCTCTGAGCGCATCAGGTATGGCCGAAAAGCTGGTCACCGACGAGCTGTGGAAGATCGTAGAGCCTTTATTACCGCAGGAGGTGTCCGAGCCAAAAGGGGGCAGGCCACGCGCCCCGGATCGGGCGGCATTCTGCGGCATCATCTACGTGCTCAAGACGGACATGCCGTGGGGTACGCTCCCGAGAGAGTTCGGCTGTAGCAGGGTGACCTGCTGGCGTCGGCTGCGGGAATGGCAAAAGGCTGGCGTCTGGCAACAACTGTTGAGAGTTCTATGCGACGAGTTAGGGCGTGCTCATCGCATCGACTGGTCCCTGGACTCAGCGAGTGTCCCGGCCAAAAGGGGGTGAGCAAACTGGTCCTAACCCTATAGACCGTGGCAGGGCAGGTACCAAGTACCGCTTTAGTAGACAGAAACGGTGCGCCCTTGGCCGCCACCATCTCCGCCGCCAATGTCCAGCGCCCTTACCCGCCACACTGAGCCTAGACTACGGTAGCCTCCCGCGGCACCCCTTTCCTGTCGAGAAGTTAGACCTCGAAGATAATTTTCAAGCGGTATTTCGGCACTACGCCTGTAGCCACCGCAGGGCTTCCTCCCGCTGGCCGGGCTCGAAGGTCTCTATCTCTATGTTCGTGGACGAGCCCATATTCTCAGCGAGACTCTCAATCCACTGCTTCTCACTCACCACCGCCAGCCGCTCGGCGTTGTCCAGGATGCTCTTCTCAAGCCCCGCGTCTTCCCAGATCGCCTTCGGACCCATGCTCCCGAGGTTCTCGTACACGACGAGCACCCTTAGCCTGCCGTTATCTTCGAGCACCGAGGATATCTCCGAACGCGCGGCCTCTATATCTTTTGTCTCTACTTCCCCGTCGACCTTCATCTCGATGATGTTCGTCTCCGGTACCTGGTTTGTGGTTAGCAACGCTATACCTCCTTACCTTCGGGTTGACTCCTTACTCAAACGTTCTTGCCGGTTATAGTAGAGCTGTAGGTCATCCCCGAAGTTCTTTCTCTACGGTCTCCATACTGCGTATGTGCGCCGAGCCGCTCGTATCGATGCGTGGCTGGGTACTCAGCCCGCGAGGGAGCCGGCGAAGATCTGCCAGGCGAGCACGGACTTTGCGGCGAGGCTCAAGACCAGGTAGGCCGTCTCGCCGAAGGCGTAGCTGCGCCAGGGACCGATCTGCCGGTACTGCAGCCACTGGTTGACGGCGAAGCTGATAAAGAAGGCGAACAGGGCGAAGAAGATTCCGTAGACAAAGTCCGGGACGGTCTCCGCGCCGGTGAGGTTCACGGTAATGGCTACCCACGGCGCCAGCCCGACCAGGGTGCCGAACCAGAACGGTACCATCGTGACGGTGTCTTGGCCGGCCGGGTTCACCTTCTCCTGTAGCCACCCGAACAGGATCATCGCCACGTTGGCCCCGGCAATCCCGATAACGGCGGCAAGCCCGGTGATGCCGGCGTAGAAGCTTATAAGCAGCACCATCAGTGTCGAGCTTAAAGAATATTCGAGCCAGCGGAAGCGGTTGATCCCGTCTCGCAGGTCCGCCTCATAGCGGCGGCGGAACACCGTGGAGGTAAGGAAGTGGTCGAGGGCGGCGAGGCCCAGAAACACGGCGATGGCGGTCCCGATCCGCACGTCGAACAACGCGTCGGGAGCCGGTGGTGGGGTGCCGGGAGGTCCGGCGGGGAAGGAGGAAGTGACGGTGATGGTGAAGTCGGTGGCTAGGATGAGTATCACCACAGCCTGGGCGGCGTGCAAGACCGTGAGGCCCAGGTTCCAGATCCGCAGCCGGGTCAGCCGCTTGTCTGTAACCCCGCTCGCCGTCGCGGAATTTCCAGTTGCAGAGGTATCGGCGGTGCTCATCTGGTGCTCCTTTTCGATGTGGCGTCGTTCAAGGGTTTGCCTTTCATATGATCTTCGCGCAGTATTCTAGTAGACTTTCCCGTCTTCTCGGAGGTTTCTACCAGCATGTCCTGTATCTTTCTCGTAGATATTATTGAACAGGTCAACGGACGATCAGGTCATCTTTCACACCCACACGGTAGGGTTCCCGCCGACGGCTCTGAAATTGAGACAGGCTCTGCCCGACCGGTGTGGGGAGATCGGGCAGTAGCCCAGGCCACTCGGGTTATGTCTGTTGGTCTGGCAGGCCCTCGGGAATTTCCGGCCGGTAGCTTTTCTAGCTTTCTACGTGTAGATGTCGCGCCGCCGGAAGACGAGTACCGCCAGTACCACTAGCACCGCGGTAGCCCCTGTGAGCACCCCGAAGTTACCCCAGTCCATACCGTTCTCTATGGCCGAGCCGTAGTAGTAGAACGCTGAGAGCGGCTGGATAGTACCGAAGAAATCCACCGAGCCGGCGAGTCCATCCACGAAGTACATCAGGATGAGTAGCGCCGCCGGTATCGCGAGCGCCAGAAAGCGCCGGTGCAGGACCGCCGACAGCAGGAGGGCGAGACCGCCGAAGGAGATGCACAAAGCCCACAGGGTCAGAGAGGCGGCGGCCATGGAACCGAGCCCGAGGTCTACGTCCGCGATGACTCCCGTTAGCCACGTCGCGGCCCCCATGAGGGTGACGATGCCCAGGAGCAGTACGGCGGCGGCCAGAAAACGGCCCAGCACAAACTGGGGGCGGGAGAGCGGATTGCCCATCAGTACGTCTATGGTGCCGTCTTCCTCAGCGCCGGCCAGCGCCGAGGAGGCCAGGAGTATCGGGAAAAAGGAGAGCGCCAGCGGTACCAGGAAGCTCAACATCTCACCGCCGACAAAGCCTTCGACGGAGCCGAAGGTCCCCGCCCCGAAGCCGATCAACTCCTTCATGGCGTCCGGCATGCTGCTTACCATCTGTTCCATGCCCGCGCTACTGCCCGAGATGGAGGGATATATCGCCACGAACAGGGCTCCCAAAGCGCCGAGCGCCGCGCCCCAGATCAGCGCGCCCCGCGCCCGCGAGCTTATCGTGTGCCCGGTCACGGCCAACAGCTTGGTGAGGCCGTTCGGGCTCCGGGCCTCGCGGTAAGTAGTCCCTTTCTGCGATTGCATCTGTCCAGCGCTCATTAGGCTCTTGCCTTTCTTGAGGTATCCATTGGTCTACGTGTAGATGTCGCGGCGGCGGAAAGCGAAGACCGCTACGGCCGCGAGTATCAGGGCCGCCCCGGTCAGGCCGGCGAAGCTCGCCCAATCTATGCCTTCCGTGAGCGGCGAGCCGTAGTAGTAGATCGCCGAGAGGTTCTTTACCCACTCTACGTCTTCGACCAGACTGCCCAGCACGTCCATGAAGTACATCGCCACCAGCACCGCCCCCGCGATGCCCACCGCGAGCATCCTGCGGTGGAAGATGGCCGAGAAGAGCAGCGCCAGCCCGCCGAAGAAGAGGGCCAGAGGCCACGCCCCGAAGACACCCCCGGCGACCGTGCCGAGCGGTAGCTCCGCGTCTATAAACCGGGCCGAGCCCCACAGAAAGAGGCCGAAGATCGCGAGTATTCCCGCCAGCGAGACCGCTATGGCTATGAAGTAGGCTACTACTAGCTGCCAGCGCGAGAGCGGGTTTCCCATCAGTACGTCTATAGTGCGAGCCTCCTCGGCCCCGGCTATGGCCCCGGCGGCGGCGAGGATCGCGAAAAACGGCAGGGCCAGCGGCAGCACGAGACCGAAGATCTCCGCTTCCAGAAAACCTTCTATGGTGCCCAGGCTGGCTATATCCTCAACACCCGCGGCCTGCATCATGCCTTGCGGCAGAGCCTCGCTCATCTGTTGCAGACCCGGACCGCTGGCTATACCGGGAAAGATGGCGACCATCATCACGCCAAAGGCTCCCAACGCCACGCCCCAGATAGCGGCGCTGCGGGCCTGTAGCCGCAGGACGTGACCGAGCAGTACGGCGAAGCTCCGTCCGCTACCCGGCTTCTCCGCCGTCTGCGGCGGCCGGGCCTGAGTCTCCCGAGTTCCCGCGGCGCTCATTACGAGTCTCCTTTGTCGACGGTCGTCTTTGTGCCAGTCCCGCTGCCGTTTCGGCTGCTCTCTGCGCCGCCTGCCGCATCGCCTACTGCGTTGCCTGCAGCGAAGTCTTTTGCGGAGTTCTCGCCAGCACCTTTGTCGGTTTCGCCGCCGTAGTAGGCGAGGAAGATCTCCTCCAGGCTCGGTCGCTCGTAGATCATGTCCACAACCTCGTGCTTCGCGGCGAGCTTTATGACGTCGTCCAGGTTGCCGTGCAACTCAAAAGAGACCCGCGCGCCGTCTTTCTCAAACTTCTCCACGCCCCCAAGCTCCTCGAACCGCCGGGCCTCGTCTCTCCCTACGGGGTCGGCGAACTCCAGCATCACGTGCCGGAAGGATTTGTTTATGAGCGTGTCGGTGTCCTCAACCCGCACCAGCTCACCCTCGCGGATAATCCCGACCCGGTCGCAGACCCGCTCTACCTCGTTCAAGACGTGCGAGGAGAAAAAGACCGTCCGGCCTTCCTCCTTGACCTCCCGGATAATCTTCAGGAACTCTTCCTGCACCAGCGGGTCGAGGCCCCCGGTAGGTTCGTCGAGGATGAGCAGCGGCGGCTTGTGAAACATGGCCTGTATAAGCCCTATCTTCTGCTTGTTACCCCGGCTAAGCCTCCGCATCGGGCGCTGCAGGTCCGCGCCCAACCGCTCGGCCAGCTCGTAAGCGTAGTCCAAACTTTCCACATCCCGGAAGCGGGCAAAGAGCTTTAAGAGCTTCTTGCCGGTCATCCGGTCTTCCAGGGTAAACTCGCCGGGCAGGTTCCCTACCAGCGCCCGGATGCGGACGCTGTCTTTCTGCGAGTCGAGCCCGAATACTTCAGCCTTTCCACCCGTGGGCTGCATGAAGCCCAAGAGCGTCCGGATGGTCGTGGTCTTGCCGGCGCCGTTGGGGCCGAGGAAGCCAAAGACCTCTCCTCTCTCCACCGTCAGGTCTACGTCTTTTACACCCCGGTCCTTACCGTAGGTCTTGGTGAAACCCTCCGTCCGGATCACTGCGTCCATGAGACCTCCTCTTCTTTCTTCTTACGCCTCTTCTTGCTCTCTTCCCACCGCTCCAATACAGCCGGAAGTTCTTTCTCCCAATACGCGTAGAAGTCGCGCATCTCTTCCAAGCTGCTCCGGGAAGCCGTCTCAGTAGCACCCGAGGAACCTTCTCCACTACCCTCCACGATGCTCAAGCCCCGCTCGGCCATCCTTCGGAAGCTCCTCAACGACTCCAGCTCCCGGCGCATCATCTCGTCCCAGGCACCGGCCTTTAGCCGGAAGTAGTCCCGCCTTTGTCCCCGGTGGCTCACCCTCTGCAGGAGCCCGAGGCCGACCAGCGTCCTTGTAGCAGAGCTAATAGATCCCCGGCTAGCGTCCAGCGCCTCGGCCAGCGCCTCGGCGGAGAGCTCGGGCTCCTCGGAGACCAGCAGAGCACCGAGGACGCGGCCGACCATCCTCGGCAGGCCAAAGCCCTCGAAGAGTAACCCGAAGTCCTCGGCGTATCCTTCTCTTTCCCGATCCATACACTGCCTCCGTACACCTGTCTTCTATAACCATAAGCATAATAGTACGTTAAGTCATTTCAGTCAATACTAAAACTTTAGAAACAAAGCTTTGCAGACTGTTTTGGAGGGGAGGTTTCCGGTTGTTACCGGGTAGGGTAACGAGCTATTTTGTCATTTACGGGACATTCGAGAGCGGTTGTGTGGGATGAAACCGGTTGCGTAGTTCCTGTTTGTTGGCCGCTAACGCCAGATCGCCGGCAGGCTTCTACTCGTTGGCTACTCTGTTTGGCACTGGACCTCGGATCTCTCTGTCTGTGGCTCCTACTATCAATCCTGAATGCTCACGAGCCACATGGCGAGCAGGTTCATCACCAGCCCGAAGATGCCGACGACCAGGAGTGATTCCGTAAGAGTAACCAGGTGGCCGCTGAAAGTAATACCGAGTCCGGCTTCGCCGAACGCTTCACTCGTGATGCCCTGCGCCCCGAGCACGATCCTCCGCAGCGGGTCAACGGCGTAGCTGACCGGGTTAAATTGCACCAGCCAGGTCATCCAGGTTGGGAGGCCCTGCAGCGGGAAAAACACGCCGGAGAGGAAGATCAGCGGGAAGATCACGAACTGGCTTATAAGCTGGAAACCCTGGGTGCTGCTCATCCTGGCGGCTATTACGACACCCATAGAAGATAGCGCGAAAGCCCCGAGGAGCATTACCGGCAGCACCTTCAAGATTACCCCGACCGTAAGCTCTATACCGACCAGCGGGGCCAGAAGCAGTACCAGCGCCCCCTGCAGGCTCGCCACCGTAGCACCCCCGAGCGTCTTGCCAAAGGCGACCGCCGCCCGGTTTATGGGGGCTACGATCACCTCTTTCAAGACGCCGTACTCCCGGTCCTGGACCAGCGAGATGCCGTTAAAGACCGCCCCGATAAGGACGTTAAAGGCGATAATGCCGGGGAAGATGAACTGCTTGAAGTCCAGGTCCGCGCTCCCCGCTCCCTGGGTGAGAGAGCCCATCGACCCCGACAGACCGCTGCCGAAAACGAACAGGAAGATCAGGGGGAAGCTCAGGGAGCCGACGATGCGCAGCTTGTCGCGCCACCACCGGATCATCTCCCGCTTCCAGATCGCATATATAGCCTCTAATGAACGCATAACCTCAACCCCTCGCTAATTCACGCACACCCTGGCAGATGTCTACTCGCCGCCGGGCTCCCGGATGCTGCGACCGGTCAGGTTCAAGAACACGTCGTCGAGCGTCGGCCGCCGGACGTTTACGGTCTCGACGTCTCCGGGAAAGGCGCTCAATAGCTTCGGGGCAAAGCGGGCCCCGTCCGCGACCTCGAAGCGTACCTCGGTGCCGGCTCCGGATGCGGACACGCCCATCTCCTCCGCGTAGGCGAGGAGGTCGCCGGCGCGGCTCGGAGAGGTAACCGTGACCACGTCGCTGCCGATCCCGTTCTTTAACTCTTCCGGGGTGCCGAGCGCTACTACCCGGCCCTCGTCCATGATCGCCACCCGGTCGCAGTACTCGGCCTCGTCCATATAGTGGGTGGTCATAAAGACGGTTACGCCGGTCTCCTTCCGCAACCTCAACAGATGCTCCCAGATGCTGTTGCGGGTCTGCGGGTCCAAGCCCTGGGTCGGCTCGTCGAGGAATAGAACGCGCGGTGTGTGCAGCAGTCCCCGCGCTATCTCCATGCGGCGCTTCATGCCGCCGGAGAACTCCTCCAACTTCTGCCCGGTCCTATCTTCCAGGTCAACCATCCGTAGAGCCTCAAGAATGCGCTTTTTGCGCTCCTTGCGGGGTACGCCATAGAGGACAGCGTGGAAGTCGAGGTTCTCACGGGCGGTCAGCTTCTCGTCGGTACTCTGCTCCTGGAAGACGACCCCGATAGCCCGGCGTACCTCGGCCTGCTCCTCCACGATGTCGTGCCCGTCTATGAGCGCCGTGCCGGATGTAGGCTTTAACAGCGTGGTCAGCATCGAGATGGTGGTCGTCTTTCCGGCTCCGTTCGGACCGAGAAAACCAAAGATCTCGTTGTTCGCTACCGCGAGGTCCACACCGTCCACCGCGGTAAAGTCTCCGTAGCGCCGGACCAGTTTCCTCGCTTCTATGGAGTTCTCAACCAACCGCCGTCTCCTCTTTACAAGACCGGCCTCCGCGAGCCCGTCGCTGCATGCTACGCTCACCGCCCTAGGCCCTTTACCCGGATGAAAAGATCGTACTAGACAAGGGATCGCTGGAAAGTGAAAGTAAATTGCTGGTGGCGCGGAATCCTGCTCAGCTATCCGCGGTAGTTCTGGTAACCTGACCGCCCTGGCTTACGCTGGAATTTTCGGAGATCCAGTTCAAGAGCGGGTAGGGGTTCAGGGCTCCGCTGGCGGCCTGGTCTCTGGTAGAGATGCTCGGCGTGCGGGCGTACCACCCGAGGTGGAGGTGCTCCGGAAATCGGCCGGTGGTTCCTTCGGGGCCGCCGCCGGTGTCTCCGACCTCCCCGATCTTCTGTCCCGCCTCGACCTCGTCGCCGGGTTCGAGAGGGCCGGGACTTCTCAGGTGGGCGTAGTACAGGGCGTCTCCACGCTCGACGGGTCCGGCATCATAGCCGGCGGTGACCATGACGCTGTAACCGCCCAGGGTGTTCCAGCCGTTTTCCTTGCTGTCCCGGGCGAGCTTCACCGTACCGCCGGTTACGGCGTAGACTGGTGTGCCTTCCGGCGCGTAGAGGTCGGTGCCCTCGTGGCTTCCCTGGGTCCGCGGCGCGCCCCAGTCATCCGTATAGGAGCCGAGGTACCCCGCCGGCAGCGGAAAAACAGTCTCCCGCGGACCGGGCTCCGGGATAGGATTCCCGAAGAGTGCGACCGCCCCGGCTACCAGTAGACAGAAGGCTACAAAGGCCAGCAGTCCGTGGGGTATGCCTCCGCCCGGCCGGGAGCCGCTCCGTCGTGGCGGTTCGGGGTTGGTTGCTCGTTCGTTCGTGGGAGTAACCTGGCTCAAAGTACAAAGATGCTACCAGGGATGTTGTCGGAGACGTCGGCCTCCGGGGAACATGAGGTATTCTTTTCGTTATGGGTAAAGTGTCAGGGCCGAGGGGTCCAGAAAGCGGTTCATGGGTGTAAAAGGCGCCGGGGGGCTCGGGGCCGGGGAGTGGTTTCTGCTGGCGCGGCCGTTCACGCTCACGGCTTCGGCTGTGCCGGTGCTCTTCGGTACGTCGCTGGCGCTGGTCGACGGGGTGTTTTCGTGGGGACCGTTTCTGGCGATGCTGTTCGCCAGCGTCTTGATACAAGCCGCCACTAACATGTTCAACGAGTACTACGACGAAAAGCGCGGCCTCGACACGGCGTCGAGCGTCGGTATAGCCGGTTCCATAGTGCAGGGCCGGATGCAGGCCCGGGCGGTGCTTCTGGGGGCTTTGGGACTGTACCTGATCGCGTTCTTTCTCGGGCTCTACCTCATATACGTTGGCGGGTGGCCGGTGGTGATACTCGGCTTTCTTTCGGCGCTCGCCGGGTATCTCTATACCGGCGGGCCGCGGCCGGTCGCCTACACCCCGGCCAGCGAGGCGACGGTCTTTGTATTTATGGGGCTCTTGATCGTCTCTCTCACCTACGCGGTGCAGGCGGACGGGTTTCCACTACACGTCGTCCTGGCGGCCGTCCCGCTCGGTTGCCTGGTCGCGGCCATACTGCTCGCCAACAACATAAGGGACCTAGAAGCCGACCGCCGCGGCGGCCGCCGCACCCTGCCGATAGTCTTTGGCCGCCGGGGCGGCATCTCCGTTTTCAGGGCCCTGATCCTGCTTTCTTACCTGATCGCCGCCGCACTCGCCGTCTCCGGGACCCTGCCCCTTACCGTGGTGGCAGTGTTCGTGAGCCTACCGCTAGGCATAAGACTCTGGAAGGGTATCGCCGCGACCACGGTCCCCGAACGGCTGTTTCCCGTAGTAAAGGGCACCGCCGGTCTACACGCCGTATTTGGCCTGCTGTACACCGCCGGAGTCCTCATCGGAGCACTCTTCTAGAAGTCCGCGGGTCCAGGCCGGTAGGCCGGACTTTCGCGAGACCAGCCAGGACGGGTAGACTGTAGCCAGAGAATGCCCATGATAGGAGGAGCCGTTTGCCGGATATGTCGAAAACGAGCAGCCGACAGTGGCGCGTCCGGTACGGAACATACTTTATAGTTCTTGCTCTAACGCTCCTGGCGGCCGTACTCTCCGGCTGCGGAGGTGGCTCTTCCGGAGATGCCGGAGACGAAAGCACCGGGACGGACTCCCCGCCGACGACCACAACCGGTCCCACCGGCGGAGATCCGGAACAGACTACAGCCGGTGCTACCGAGCAAACCGCCAACGGGCAGACCGCCAACGGGCAGGCCGCCAACGGGCAGGCCGCCACGGGGGAGACTACCGGGGAGCAGTCCTCCGCGGAGCCAGCCGGCGGCAACAGTACAGCGGCGGAGGAGGCCGGAGGCGGGGCGAGTGACGCGCCGGCAGCCGGGTCGTCGAAACCAGAGGCTGTGCGGGGCCTCTACGTGCCGGGGTACGTCGCGAGTGGTCAAGAGTTGGAGGAGACGTTGAGCTTGGCGGACCGGACCGGGGTCAATGCTCTCGTCGTGGACGTCAAAGACGGTGGAAAGACAACCTACGCCTCGGACGTGCCGCTGGCCCAAGAGATAGGGGCTACGAGTCAGCAGATCCCCGACCTCTCCGGCCTCGTGGACCGGCTCCACGGAGAGGGCATCTACGCCATAGCCCGGCTCGCGGTCTTTCAGGACGATACACTGGCCCGCGCCCGCCCCGAGTACGCCGTGCTCGACTCGACCACTGGAGACCCCTGGCTGACCTACGGCGGGGCCGCCTGGACCAACCCCTATCGCCAGGAAGTGTGGGACTACAACCTCGCCATCGCCGAAGAAGCGGCGGCGGCCGGTTTCGACGAAATACAGTTCGACTACGTGCGCTTCCCGTCCGACGGCCCGATGGCGAACCTCGCGTTTGGCGAAGAGACCTACCCGACCCAGCCGGATGCCATAGCGGCGTTTCTCGCAAAGGCCCAGGAAGATCTCGATCCTTCCGGCGTCGACATCTCCGCGGACGTGTTCGGGCTCGTCGGGGTAAACGACTGGGTGGGGGTCGGCCAGATCGTCTCGAAGATGGTCCCGCACCTCGACGTGCTCTGCCCGATGGTATACCCGTCTCACTACCCGCCCGCGGCCTACGGTTACCAGAACCCGAACGCCTACCCCTACGAGGTCGTGGAGGCGGCGATGGGCGACTTCCAGTCAAAAGCCCTGGAGGCGAACCCGGAGGTCGAGATCCGGCCTTGGCTACAGGACTTTGACTACGGCGCCCCGGACTACGGCCCGGCCGAGGTCGAAGCGCAGATGCGGGCCGTCCGGGACTCCGGGCTTACCGGCTGGCTGCTCTGGAACGCCGCCTCCGAGTACACGGAAAGTGCCCTGAATGTAGAAAAGTAGTACTCGCAAGGACAGTTTCAGCGAAAGAAACGCAGAAAGGAACCACCGTGGCGGAATTGCCGCAACATCTAACCCTCATATTCGACGGAGCTTGACACTTCTGAACCTGGTCGGCGCGCGCCGTGAGGACGCTCGACCGAAACCGCCGCGTGACGGTGGTACCGTATCAAAAGTCCGGTGTACCCGAAGAAGCCGGCCTGACCGCTGAAGACTGCAGCAAGGCGGCGTGGACGTTCGTACCCGGCGAACCCGGCAAGCCGCAAGCCCGGCACCGGGGAGCCGAGGCGGTAAACATGTCGCTCGCGGTCGCCCTCGGCACCACCCTGCCGCACCGGTTCTATACCCTGCCGCTCGTACGCCAGATCCAGGACACCGCCTACGAGTGGGTGGTCCGCAACCGCGGTAAGATCCCCGGCGACACGCCCTACTGCGAGCAGTACCCGGAGGAGTGCCGGTAGCCTCCGGCTCCGCCGGCTTCCTGCTAGATAATGCCGGCCAGGCGGTAGGGAGCCTTCTCCTTTTTCGCCTCGTACATCGCCTCGTCGGCTTCCTTTACGAGCGCGGCCGGCTCTGAAAGGCCGGAGGAACCGAAGGCGACGCCGATGCTGGCCGTAACAGGCGTCTGGCATCCGGCTACTTCGGAGGGGAGGAGCATCTCCCGGGAAATGCGCTCCGCTACGGTGACGGCCTGCCGGGCGCTCCGGACGTTCTCCAGGAGAACGGCGAACTCGTCGCCGCCGAGTCTGGCCGCCAGGTCGCCGGTTCTCAGGCAAGAGGCTAGGCGTTCGGCGACTTCCACGAGTAGTTGGTCGCCGGCTTCGTGGCCCAAAGAGTCGTTTACGGCTTTAAAGCCGTCGAGGTCCAGGTAGAGGACGGCCACGCGGGAGTGGGACGCGCCCCTGCCACCGAGCGCGAGCCCGAGCCTCTCCAGAAACTGCGAGCGGTTTGCCAGGCCGGTAAGGGGATCGTGGGAGGCGCGGTGGCTCAGGCGTTCTTCGCGGGCTTTGCGGTCGGTAATATCTTGTATCTGGGAGACGAGGTAGGCTGGGGCATTCTCAGCGTCGCGGACCATAGAGACGGACAGGTGAATCCACACGAGCGAGCCGTTTTTACGGTAGTAGCGCTTTTCCATCTGGTAGGTTCGGATGCTTCCGGCGAGCATCTTCTTTAAGTAGTCGAGGTCTTTGTCGAGGTCGTCCGGGTGGGTTAGGTCTTGAAAAGTCTTTTCCAGCAGTTCGGCTTCTTTGTAACCGGTGATCCCGCAGAGCGCCGGGTTGACCCTCAGCCACCGGCCGTCCGGCCCGACGAGCGCCATCCCGATGGGCGCGTAGTCGAAGGCTCCCTCGAACTGCTCCCGGCTCTCCCGCAGAGCTTCCTCGGCCAACCGGCGTTCGGTGACGTCCTCCACCCGGCCTTCAAAACGTTCAGGCTCTTTGCCGGAGCCGCCGGTGTCCCAGACGTCCAGCGAGACCCACAGCCGCCGCCCGTCTTCCCGATGAACCTCGACCTCGAACCCGGAGACGGTCCTTTCCCCGCGCAGCAGGGTCATTAACTCTTTGCGACGCGCCGGGTCGGGGCAGAGCGTGTCGAAGAGTTCGCCGATGTTTTTCAGGACGTCGTCCGGGGAGACGAAGCCCAGTATCCGGGCGAGCGCCGGGTTGCAGACCGTCGGCCGGCCGCCGGGCGTGGTCTGGAATATGCCTTCCGGCGCGCTGTCGAAGAGGGAGCGGTAGCGTTCCTCGGCCAGCCGGCGTTCGGTGATGTCTCTCAGAGCGGCTACCCGGGCCGGACGTCCCTCGTAGGTGATCGCCTTGCCCCGGATCTCAGCCGGAAAGGTAGCGCCGCTCTTTCCGAGGCAGACGGCTTCGTAGGGCTCCTCGTCGCCCGACCGCATCTTGGCGGCTACCAACTCCAGGGAGCCGGGAGATACAAGATCTGCTGCGCCCAGGCCGATCAACTCGTGCAACTCGTAACCGAAGGTGGCTGCGAGGTTCTCGTTGGCGTCTACTATCTTCCCGTTCTCGGTAATCGCTACGGCTTCGAAGGTCGCGCTGGAGAGCCGGCGGAACCTCTCCTCAGCCTCCGCCGCCTCAGCGGTCCGCCGCCGGTACTCGACGATCAATTTCCCAAAGATCACGACCAAAACGAGCAGCGTTACGAGCAGTACCCGGTCGAGCAACTCGTTCCCATCGGGGAGGAGGAGCCTCTGCCGGAAGCTTCCCTCGCCAAAAACGAAAGCCCCGAGCATCGCCTGCGCGAACCACACGGTCGCAGCACCGGATACCGCTACGAGCGCCGTTACGAGCGGGCGGGTGTGCAGGCTCCGGTACATACCAGTACTAGTATCGGTCGCGGGAGAGAGAAGCTTTAGCGCGGCGCTCTAACAGTGCTCTAGTGGCGCGGTAGGTTCGCGGCAAAAGCTGTAGAGTATCCGGTGTCGAGTGGCGAGGCTGGAGGAGCTTTGTGGACTACGTAAGAGTTGAGCAGGACGAGGGCGGTATAGCGACCCTGACGATAGACCGTCAGGATAAGCTAAACGCCATAAACCCTCAGGTGGTAGAGGAGATCGGGCAGTCGCTCATCGACCTCGAAGCGGCGGGACCGCGGGTGATAATAGTGACCGGTGCCGGGGACCGGGCGTTTGTCGCCGGGGCCGACATAACGGCGATGAGCCAGATGGACGCTATAGAAGCCAAACGCTTTGCGGAGCTCGGGCACGCGGCGATGGCCCTCCTGGATAGAAGCCCGATCCCGACCATCGCCGCCGTAAACGGATTTGCCCTCGGCGGCGGCTGTGAGATAGCCCTTTCCTGCGACATCCGCATCGCCGCCGAAAATGCCCTGTTCGGCTTCCCGGAGGTGGGCTTAGGCATCCTGCCCGGCATGGGCGGCACCCAGCGTTTGCCGCGCCTTATCGGACCGGCGCTCGCCAAGGAGCTTATATTCTCCGCCCGCCGCGTCGGTGCCGAAGAAGCAAAGGACATCGGCCTTGTAAACCGGGTGGTCCCGGAAGGCGGGGCGCTATCCGCCGCCCGGGAACTGGCCTCCGAGATAGCCGCAAACGGCCCGACCGCCGTCCGCCACGCTAAAGCGGCCGCGAACAAGGCGCTCGACATAGACCTCATAAGCGGGCTGGAGTACGAGGCGGACCAGTTCGCCATACTCTTTGCCACCGAGGACTCTAAAGAGGGTATGGGGGCTTTCGCCGAGCGGCGCAAGCCGGAGTTCAAGGGACGGTAAGCCGGGCTTGGCAGGAGCACCCCGCGCCCACGAGGTAGGGTTCCGGGTCCGCTACGCGGAGACTGACGCCCAGGGCATAGTGAACAACGCGAACTACCTCTCGTACTTCGAGGTCGGGCGCGTGGAGTGGGTCCGGGCCGCCGGGCTCTCCTATAGGGAGCTTGAAAAACAGGGGATCGGCCTCGTCGTCGTGGAGGCTAACATCCGCTACAAGAAAGCCGCCTTTTTCGACGACGAGTTGGTCCTCCACACCGGCCTCGCGGAGTTGGGCCGGGCGACGCTCCGCTTTGAGTACACGCTATCGCGGGACGGAGAGGCGCTGGTCTCCGGTTATACCAGCCACGGTTGCATCGACCTCGGGAGCGGAAAGCCGCGCAGGATACCAGAGGGTTTCATGACCCGGCTGCAAGAGATCCCGTAGTCGGAAAAGTATGATAACTGGCATCGACCACCTGACATTCTCCGTGCAGGACCTTGCGGAGTCCGTGGCGTTCTACACGGAGACTCTGGGCTTCCGTTTGGTCGCCCGGTGGAGCGGGGGCGCGTACCTCCTGGCCGGGGAAGCCTGGGTAGTCCTGGTCGAAGAGCCCTCTAAATCTCTCGCCTCCTCCGACTACTCGCACACGGCGTTCTCTGTAGCCGAAGAGGACTTTAAAGGTTTAGCCGGTCGCGTAGAACGCTCTGGAGCGGAGATCTGGCAGTAAAACCAGAGTGAGGGCGCTTCGCTCTACTTCACGGACCCCGACGGTCGCAGATTAGAGATCCACGCCTCCGACCTCCCCGCCAGGATAGCCGCCGACCGGAAAGACCCGCCGGAAGGGATGGAATTTTACGCTTAAAGCGTTGGCTTCCTACGATTGCGGGAAAGCGAAGATGGGTAACCTAGGCGGGTGCGGAACGAGGCGGAAATAAAGCACGCGGAAACGCGAGCGAAATCTTACACGGGTTTTCTACGCAGCCGTAGAGGCAGGCGTCATGCCAGCTGGTCCGGGCGTCCGGGAGCAAGACGGGTACCCGCGCTGAGTACGGTTCGCCACACTCCAGCTTACGGTGGACCGGGTAGAGTCCGGTGACCTCTCGCATCCTCAACGCGGTAGAGAGGGGCGGCAACCGGCTGCCGCATCCGTTCTGGATCTTTGTTTTCCTGGCTTTTCTGGTGATAGTGCTCTCCTGGATCCTCGGCGCTTTGGGCGTCTCGGTTGACTCTCCCTCTTCGGGTGAGGCGGTAGACGTCCGGAGCCTCGTCTCCGGGGCCGGGTTGCGGCACATGCTGACCTCGGCGGTCACCAACTTCGTCGAGTTCCCGCCGCTCGGGCTGGTGTTAACGGTGATGCTCGGGATCGGCCTGGCCCAGAAGGTCGGGCTTATCGGGGCGTTCATGCAGAAGATCATCGCGAGCTCCCCGCCGTCTTTGGTAACCTACGCGGTTATCTTCGCCGGTATCTTCGGCAGCATAGCCTCCGACGCGGCCTACGTGGCTATTCCTCCCTTGGCGGCGCTGGCGTTCCTGGGGCTGGGCCGCCACCCGATCGCCGGAATAGTAGCCGGCTTTGCCGCGGTCGGGGCGGGGTTTAACGCCAACATAATAATCGGCACCGTCGACCCCTTGCTCTCCGGTATCTCTACCGAGGCCGCCCAATCCTTACAGGGCAGCCCGAATGTTACCCCGGTAGCTAACTACTACTTCACCGCCGTCTCCACGTTTCTCCTGGCCTTTATCGGCGGGCAGGTAACCGAGCGGGTGGTCGAGCCACGCCTGGGAGAGTACCGCGGCGGGGAGGAGACTTCGCAGCAGAGAGAGCTTACCGGCCGCGAAAACCGGGCGCTCCGGAACACGCTCATCGTTTGCGTCTTGTTTCTGGTCGGGCTGGTAGCCGCGGTGCTGCCGCGGAGCTCGCCGCTACGCGGGGAGGATGGAGCCCTGGTGCCCTCGCCGCTACTGGAGGGTACCGTGGTGCTGCTACTGCTCTTTTTCTTTGTAGCGGCGGTAGCCTACGGACTCACGAGCGGGAGCGTCCGGCGGCCGGTGGACATTCCGGTTTACATGGGTGAAGCCATGAAAGACTTTGCCGGGCTTATCGTCGTGTTCTTTGCCGCCGCCCAGTTTATAGACTACTTCGACTACTCTAACCTCTCTACCGTGGTCGCTGTATCCGGGGCCGAAATATTGGAAAGTGTGAATCTCACCGGTTTGCCGGTCCTGGTCGCTTTTATCTTTCTGGTGGCGGTGATGAACCTGTTTATTACCAGCGGCTCGGCGCAGTGGGCGCTTCTGGCCCCGATCTTCGTCCCGCTGTTTTTCTTTCTCGGCTATGACCCCGCCTACGCCCAGCTCGCTTTCCGCATCGGCGACTCCTCGACCAACATCATCACGCCCGTGAACCTCTTTGTCCCGGCGATACTCGGCTTTATGCGCGAGTACGACCCGAGAGCCGGCTTCGGCACCCTGTTCTCGCTCACGCTGCCGTTCGCCGTCTTTTTCCTGATCTCCTGGAGCGCGCTATTCATAATCTGGTCCCTGCTAGGGTTACCCATAGGTCCGGGAGTACCCGGAATCGGTTCCGGAGCCGGATAACAACCGTCCCCGGCTAGCACCGGGAATACCCGTGCAGAAGGGATTCTTTTCCGTCCCGCTCGGAATAGGAAGACCAGATTAAAGGCGCACCGGTCTCCGGCCGATAATAAAGGCGTAGCCCGCGCCGGGTATGCGAGGCGGGAAGTCGTTAGAAAGGCCGGTAGAAGATGGAAGCCAGGGAGCGCACATAGTGTCCGCAAGGTCGCTGACCGCCGCCCGCAGACCTGTAGCGCTGCTGGCCGCGCTAGCCCTGGCGGTGGCGTTCGCGGTTTTGCTCTCCACGGGGACGCAGGCAAGGGCCGAAGTATACGCCGGACAGGACGCTTACGTGGACGTCCAGGCGGCCACGCTGTGGACGAACGCTTATCAGGCCCGCTCGCGGATAGACCGCTTCTCCACAGCGGACCAGACCAACCTGACCGCCTGGGAACGCGCCATGAACTCTTTCCAGAAGAGCTGGCTTATAGGAAAGACCCAGACCCAGGCGCTCTACGGTCAGAAAGTACGGGTGCTGCGCACCTCCGGAAGCTGGGCAAAGGTCGCCGTCCGCGGCCAGCAGACGCCCAAGAGCGGGTGGGGCTACCCGGGGTGGGTCCCGAGACACCAGCTCACACCGAACAAAAACGCCGACATCTCGAACGACGAGTTGATCATCCAGGTCAACTCCAAATACGGTCTGCTGTACAAAGACCGCGCGCTTACGAAGGTGGACCACTCGGTAGGCTTCGGCACCCGCCTGCCGGTCATCGAGTTCGTCTCCGGCAGGGCAAAAGTTGCGGCTCCCGGCGGCGGCCACCGGTGGATGTCGCGCAAACACGCTACACCCTTCCGGGAAGGCCGGGTCAGGCTCAAGTCAAAGCCCACCCCGGACAAAGTTGTAAACCGGGCGCTCCGGTTCAAGGGCACCCCGTATATCTGGGGCGGTACCAGCTCCTACGGCCTCGACTGCTCAGGGCTCACCTATCAGGTCTACCGCTCATTCGGCATCGACCTCCCCCGCGACGCCGCAGACCAGAGAGCCCGTGGTGCCGCGGTGCGCTACCGCGACATCCGCAAAGGTGACCTACTGTTTTTCGGCTCTAGCCCCCGCAATATTACCCACGTGGCGATGTATAGCGGGAACGGCAGGATCGTCCACGCCCCCTTCAATGGCAGCAAGGTTGTGGTCGAAGACCTGCGGGCCTCGGGCCAGATGAGCCGTTACCAGGGTGCCCGCCGCTACCTCTAGAGCCCCGGCCTCCCGCCAAGCCCCGGTTTCCCGCCGCGCCTGACAGCGTTTCTTGTTGGGCTGGAAGCAGCCGGATACCTACACCGTACACCAGGCGGTCATCGACGCCTGTTACTTGTGGCAGTCCGCCAAGTTCGAGGAAACTCTTTGCCAGAACCTTCACTGGCGTAAAGCCCGCAACCTTATCCAGAGAGAAGACCTGTTCGAGGGCCGGTGGACGTCCAGGGTCTCCGGGCGAGCCATGAGGCTAACCCGCTATGGACTTGAGATCCGCTTTACCCACGGCATCCACCGGGAGAGCTGGAAAGACCTGCAAGACCGGGTGCAGTGGTGGCGTGACTAATACCGTAAGCCTTACCCGGCGATAGATCCTCAGTTGTGGTACCATCCATATGGATGGTATATGGATGTTAGAAAGTCAGGTAGAGATGACGACGGGTGAGTTGGAGAAGATCACGATCAACCTGGCGCCGGTGGATCTGGGGCAGATCGACCTGTTGGTGCGGGAGGGCTTTTACCAGAACCGCACGGACTTTATCCGCACGGCGATTCGCAACCAGATCGGGGCTCACGCCGACGCGGTACGGCAGACGGTAGCCCGCAAGGAACTGGTACTGGGCCTGCAACATTACACCCGCGAGGACCTGGAGGCGGTTCGGGCCGCCGGTGAGACGCTGGAGATAAGGGTGCTCGGGCTGGCGAGTATCGCCGATGACGTCAGTACGGAGCTTGCGCTGGCGACGATCAACTCCGTTGTCGTGCTGGGCGCTTTCCGGGCCAAGGCGGCGCTAAAAGCGGCGCTGGGAGACCGTATCCGGTCTTCGTAAATCGAGAGAGGAGAATGTGTTTATGGACAATCATTTGCCGGACGGAATGGTCGAGGTCACGCGTTTAACGCAGGAGGGAAAGCTCCTTGAGGCGACCGCCGCCATACAGCGCGCCCTCGGGGGGCGGTTCTCGCCGGAAGCTTACTCGCAGCCGGCGCGCCCGCGCAGAGCGCAAGATGGAAAAGACGGGCCGATCGAGACGTTCTCCCGCGTGGTAGGTGAGACCGTGCAGCCTGAGGCGCCCTCCCAAGAACCTCCGCAGCCGGAGACGCTCAAGCAGCATCTACGGCGGCCCCCCGGACCGCGCCGCGGTCACCGGGACGCGCCGTCCGCGAAGGCTCCATCCGGTAAGCTCTGGAGGCCGGATCCACCCGCGCCCGACGCCGGTGCGGTGGGAGGGCGGTTTGTCGAACGGTCTTACACAAACCAGGCCGGGACACGCGGCTACAAGTTGTACGTGCCCGGCGGGTACGTCGGTCAGGAGGTGTCCCTGGTAGTAATGCTCCACGGCTGTACCCAGGGACCGGACGACTTTGCAATCGGTACGGCCATGAACAAGCTCGCAGAAGATCAAACCTTCCTCGTCGCCTACCCCGCGCAGAGCTCCGGAGCCAACACCTCAAAGTGCTGGAACTGGTTCAAGGCCGGCGACCAGGAGCGCGGAAGGGGAGAGCCGTCCATTATCGCCGGCATCACGTGCGAGATCCTCGGTGAGTACTGCGTGAATCCAGGACAGGTGTATGTGGCAGGGATGTCGGCCGGCGGGGCGATGGCCGCGATCCTGGGTTCAGCGTACCCAGATCTCTACGCCGCGATCGGCGTCCACTCTGGCCTCGCCCCCGGTTCCGCCCGTGACCTCTCCTCCGCGTTTACGGCCATGCAGGGCATGAACTCCGCCGTCACCCGCGGCGGCGCGGCCGCGGCGGCCGCCAGCGGACTTAACCGCCCGGCCCCGGCCATCGTGATCCACGGTGACCGCGACACGACCGTTAGCCCGCGCAACGCGGACCACCTGCTCGCCCACTACCGGACTTCATCAACCCCGGAATCTCCGGTGGTCGCCCGGCAAGGGCAGGTTCCTGGCGGTTACGCCTACACGAGCGCCGTCCACCGCGACGCTGGCGGTCGGGTCTTTATGGAACAGTGGACCGTCCACGGGCTCGGGCACGCCTGGTCCGGCGGAAACGCCTCCGGCTCCTACACCGACTCCAAAGGCCCCGACGCCTCGGCGGAGATGCTCCGGTTCTTCCACGAGCTACAATCGTAGCGGCGGTCGGTTAGGAAAAGTACCCGGTAACCCAGAGATCCTCCACGGTAGTTTGCGGCTCTGTACGGTGCAAGGGAGAACCCGACGCTCGAACTACGGCCAATATACCTGGAAAAGCTGAAAGGTCTGGTCCGCTGCCCGACTAACCCGTACTCCTTCTGAACGTCTTTCAGTCTGCCACCACGGTGAGCGTTATGTGACTCGGGTGGTCGGCGTCGTGGAGGATGCGCTGGCGGGCGACCTGCGCGCGGGAGGAGTGGGCAGTGTCCTCACCGGTGTTCAGGTTCCGGTCCCAGCGCGGAAAAGAACTTGAGGTAACCTCGACCCGTATCCGGTGTCCGGGTAGGAAGGTAATGCCGGTCGCCCATAGGTCTATGGTGTACTCGTAGACCTGCTCCGGCTTTATCAGGCTCGGCTCTGTGGGCTGTATAACCCCCGGCGCGGGGTAGCTCTCACGGGCGCTGGCCCGGATAATACCGTCCGCCACCCCTATCGCCCGGCCGTCCGGGTACACGTCCACCAGCCGCACCACGAAATCTGTGTCCGGGGCCGAAGACGCCGCGTACAGCGTGGCGTGGACCGCGCCGAGTACCGTGTATCCGCTCTCTAGCGTATCACTCGTATAACACAGCACATCCGGGCGGTCTTCGTTCGGGGCCTGGTCGCGGGCTCCGGGGCGGTAGACCGCTGGCATCAGGAGCGCCCCGCCCAGGGTCGGGACCGGGTCTTCCGGGTCATAATCGTAAGTGTCTTCCGGCTCTCCGGAAGCGGGCTCTTCCCTGGAAAGGTGTCCGTCGCCCGCTTGGGTGTTCGCCCGGCCGCCGCTGCGGAGGTACCACCGCTCCTCGCGGGAGCCGGGTACGGGCCACTCCTCGTAGGTCCGCCAGTGGTTCTCGCCCATCATAAAGACCTCGACGGGCGCCTGACCTTCCAGCGCCGCCCCGTTACCCTTGACGGTGGCCTCAAACCAGCGGAGGTGGTAGTCGGCGAGGTCGCCCTTGTAGTTCAGAAATAGACTGGAGGTGGCGAAACCGAAGTCTAACTCCCCGACGGTGCTCTCAAAGCGGCCGTGGGACCAGGGTCCGACGAGCAGGCGAGGTGGCGTAAAGCCTTCGCGGGCTGCCTGCTCCTTCATCGCGGCGTACTGGCGCAGCGTCTCCCCGATAAATATGTCGTACCAGCCCCCGATGTGAAACGTCGGGACCTCGACCTTGTCGTAGCGGCCGTCGATGTTCAGGTAGTTCCAGACGCCGGCGTCCACGTTATAGTCGAGGGCGCTAAACATGTACGGTACCGCGCCGCCGGGGTCCGGCAAGTCTTCCAGTGGGAGGGTATCGTACTCCTCGGGTATGCGGTCTATGACGCCTACGAGGGCCGGTAGTTGCTTACGCAGCTCTTCGGGAGACTCGCGGTAGCGGCGGACCAGGGTATCGGGGGCCAGGATCGCCTCTGACCAGTAGAACCGGAGGCCGAGCTCCCGGACGCCGCCGCGGAACTGGGCTCCGTTTAGGTAGTTGCCGTAGGTGATGCCGGGGACGAGGGACTTTAGCGCCGGAGGCTGCGTCACCGCCGCCTGCCACTGGGTCATCCCGAAGTACGAGGCCCCGTACATCCCGACCCGGCCGTCGGAGCCGGGTAGTCCGGCCGCCCACTGGACCGTGTCGTAGCCGTCCTCGAACTCGTAGACCGACGGGTTCCACTCTCCTTCGGAGGCGAAACGTCCCCGGACATCCTGGACGACGACGATGTAACCGTGCTCCGCGAGCTTTACGGGGTTTACATACCCCGTGCCGAGCGGCAGGCTCTTCCCGTACGGTAACCGGGTGAGGAGGACCGGGTACGAGGCACTGGATGCTTCGCCACCGGGGCGGTAGACGTCCGCGTACAGTGTCGTCCCGTCGCGCAAGGTCATGGGAACGTTCTTCTGAACGGCTATCTCTTGTATAAAGCTCAAGGGACTCCTCGGTGGTCGCGGGTAAACGGACGCCCCAACCGGTCCGGACGCTACCGGACCGGCCGTCTAAGGTTTCCCGGAGTCTCAGGTGCCCGCTGGGGAGTAACCCTCAAACTGGTCGCGCAGCTTCATCTTTAGGGCTTTGCCCGTGGCGGTGTGCGGTATCTCCTCGACGAACTCTATGGCATCCGGCAGTTCCCAGGTTGCGAAGTCGTCTTTCATGGACGACTTTAGCTCGTCGGCGGTAACGCTCTCACCTTCCTTGAGGACGACCACCCCGAGCGGACGTTCCTGCCACTTCTCATCGGGTATGGCTATAACGGCGGCCTCGGCCACGGCCTCGTGGGCCATGAGGGCGTTCTCCAGGGCTACGGAGGAGATCCACTCTCCACCGCTCTTTATGAGGTCCTTGCTGCGGTCCTGGATCTCGACGTACCCGTACTCGTCTATGCTTACGATATCCCCGGTCATAAACCAGCCGTCGTCGGTAAACTTCTCGCTCCCCTCGTCGGTGTTGAAGTACGACCCTATCACCCACGGCCCGCGGACCTCCAGCTCGCCCATCGCTTCCCCGTCCCACGGTATAAAGCCGTCGTCTTCGCCGCGGCCCCGGACCTCGATAAACGGCACCGGATAACCCTGTTTGGCCCGGTAGTCGAGCTGCTCGTCTTCGGAAAGCTGCCGCACTTCGGCGGTCAGGTTCGCCACGGTTCCGATCGGGTCCATCTCCGTCATGCCCCAGGCGTGGACCACCGTCAGCCCGTGGTTCTCCTCGAAAGACCGGATCACACCCTTCGGGGCCGCGGACCCCCCGATCACCAGCGACCGTATCCTCGATAGGTCGTGCTTGCCGGGCTCTTTATCCAACGCCTGCAATACCCCGAGGAAGATCGTCGGTACCCCGGCGGTGAACGTGACCTTCTCGCCCTCGTAAGCTTCCAGCAGGCTCTCGGCGTCGAGGTGCGCACCCGGCATTACCTGACGCGCTCCGACGAGGGTCGCCGTAAACGGCAGGCCCCAGGCGTTTACGTGGAACATCGGCACGACCGGCAGCACGCAGTCATCCTCGCCTATCGAGAACGTGTTAGCCATGGAAGACATCATGGAGTGGAGCACGATGGAGCGGTGGGAGTACAGCGCCCCCTTCGGCCGGCCCGTCGTCCCCGAGGTGTAGCACATCGCCGCCGCGTCGTGCTCGTCGAAGTCCGGGTACTCAAAACGACTCTCGTCGGCGTCTTCCAAGAATTTCTCGTAACTCGTCATGCCTTCCGGGGCCGACCCGTCGGCGGAGAACACCACGATCCTCTGCAGGTCCACCTCGTCCTTGAAGCTATCTACGAGCCCCAGCATGGTCTCGTCTATAAGGAGCACCTTATCTTCGGCGTGGTTCATTATGTAGACGAGGTCATTCTTGCCGAGTCGGGGGTTTATGGTGTGGAGCACGAGCCCGGCCGACGGTACCCCGAAGTAAGCTTCGAGGTGCTGGTGGGTATTCCAGGCCAGCGTTGCTACCCGATCGCCCTTCTCCAACCCTAACTCCCCGAGGGCGACGGCCAGCTTCTTGGTCCGGCGGACAAAGTCCGTGTAGGTGTAGCGGTGGAAGCTCTTGTCGGGCTGGCGGCTGACGATCTCCTTCGGCCCGTAAAGCAACTCCGCCCGCCGCAGTATCGCCGGCAGCGTTAGCTGGTAGTTTGAAGTAAGACCTTTCATGCTTTCTCCTCCTATTTCCCTTTTACCCTACCCGCGGGCTTTCCCACGCGAACAACACCTTTCCCAAAAAGAAGTCGTGCTTAGAGGATGCTAGCACCGTCGCTACCGGGGAACAAGGACCCATGGAAAAGGGCTACAGAGTAATGCACCCCGTAGCCCTCCGAATTATCTTACGGATTACCCTCGGGTAAAACCTCTAGGCAACCCTTTTTCTAGCGTCTTCTAAGTCTAACGTGCCCGGCGGTAGGCGAGAAGGCCGGCGACCGTTAGCAGCGCGCCCGCCCCCGCGAGTAAGAGCGTCGCGCCGCCGGTGTCCGGAAGAACGCCCCCTACTATGCCTTCACTAGCCTCGGCACCCGTGGAACCATTCCCGGTCTCTCCGCCTCCGGTCTCCCCGCCGGTCGCCGCGGAGCCTCCGGAGTACCCCCGCTGGGTAGAACCCTCGTCCCCGGACGCGGGAGCGTACTGGCCCTCCGCGGAGCCCGACGGTAGGGGAGCCGTCCGCGAGCCGGTATCGGCACCCGAGTCCGTCCCGGCGGACGCCGTCCCGCCCGGGAAGTGGTAGGCGGCGCTTACGGTAGTGTCCTCCGCAAGGGTCATTTTCTCGCTCGCGAAACGCTCCGGGGCGGTTCGGGTATCGTTCCGGACAAAGTCAAAGGCCAGCGGAGAGCCCGCGGGCACTTCTATACTAGCCGTGTAAGTCTCCCCGCTCCGGCACGGCGGCGCGGCCATCCCCGAGTCCGTCCCGGTGGTGCACAGCGGGATGTCGCCCACTTCGTCGCCCCCGATCGGGTAGTCCACACCGAAATGCTGCCATCCCGGAACCTGACCGTCTACGGATAGCCGGAACGTAACCGTCACGGTCTCCGGGTCCTGCGTCTCCTGCGCTAGTGCCGGCGAAGCCGCAACCAGGGTTACCGCCAGCACGGCCGCTAGAACCTTTAACTTACTCAACACAACCCGCTCCTCTCTAAAGACGTTTACTCTTTTTTGCATTTATTGAGTTTAAATATAAAACATAACATTGTAATTACATTACAGAAGTTTTTTGTAACGGATTTATTTTCTACTCTGCATGTTCTATAGAGTGGGCGGTGAGCTTACGGGCGCCGGGTATCGTAGAATTTGTGGGGCAGCAAGTGGAGCGAGTAACGGAGGAAGTCTTGGGTTCGGAGATCGTGCAGTTTATCCTGGCTCTGGTGTTGTTCCTGGCTATTCTGGTCGGGTCCTACTGGTTTGTGTACCTGCCGACGCGGCGCCGGAACCCCCGGGACCCGGAAGACCGGGGCAGTGAGTAACTCTAGCGGCGGCACGGACGGGTAAAAAGGGGATGTCGGATGGGCAAGGTTGAGTTTTTCTATGATCTGGTAAGCCCGTACTCGTACCTGGCGTACGGACGAGCCGTCGAGGTTTGCGCGGCGCACGAGGCGGAGTTGGTGCTGCGGCCTATGTTGCTCGGGGCTTTACATAATGCTGTCGGGCTTCAGGCCCCGATAGAGATAAAACCCAAAGGCCGCTACCAGCTAGAAGATATTCACCGCTGGGCCGACTACTACGGGTTGGCGCTGCGGTTCCCGGAGCCGTTTCCGTTCCGGACCTTAAAAACCATGCGGGCGGCGATCTTTAGCGGCGAGCGAGGATTGCTGGAGCCGTTTACCCGGGAGGCTTTCGCCCTGTACTGGACGGAGGGTGGCGCGCCGAAGGGCACGGAGGAGGCCGACGAGGACGGTCCTATCTCCGAGGTCGCCCGCAGAGTCGGGCTGAACGCCGAGGAGGTGCTCGCCGGAGCTTCCGCGCCGGAGAATAAAGAGGCGCTAAAGGCGGCGACGGGGGAGGCGGTCGAGCGGGGGGCGTTCGGAGCGCCGACGTTTTTCGTGGATGGGGAGATGTTCTGGGGCAACGACCGGCTACACTTCGTCGAGTCTGCTCTACAAAGTGCCCGGAGCTAGCCCGCAACCGGGCAACGGGGCTTGGGCTGTACAGGTTTCTAGACCCTTTCTACTGGCCGTCGCGCTCCGCGCCGAAAGCGGGTAGTGTACTGGCCGACAGCTTTGAAGAGCGTCGGGTGTAAGGAGGAAGACTTGGAGAATAGCGTTGCGGCGAGTGGGATGTCGGCCGTGAACCTGGACCTCACCGGCAAGAGCGCGTTCGTTACGGGGGCTGCCAGTGGTATCGGCCGAGCCTGCGCCGGGCGGCTGGCGAGGGCTGGGGCCGCGGTCACGGTGGTGGACCTTAATGAAGAAGGGGCGAGGGAAGCGGCTGAGGAGTTCGGCGGCACGGCGGTGGCGGCGGACCTTACGGATCACGGGGTGCTCGACGGGCTTTCAGTCGAGGCCGACATTGTTATCAACAACGCCGGCTTTCAGCACGTGGCGGCCATAGAGGAGTTCCCGCCGGAGAAGTTCTCGGCGATCCTCACGCTCATGCTCGAAGCTCCGTTCCGGATCGTACGGCAGGCGTTGCCGGGGATGTACGAGAAGGGGTGGGGGCGGGTCATTAACATATCTTCGGCGCACGGTCTGCGGGCTTCCCCGTTCAAGGCGGCTTACGTGTCGGCCAAGCACGGATTGGAAGGCTTCTCGAAGGTCACGGCTCTGGAGGGCGGCCCGAAAGGGGTTACGTCGAACTGCATCTGTCCGGCATACGTGAGGACGCCGCTGGTGGAAGCCCAGATCTCCGACCAGGCCCGCACCCGAGGGATACCGGAGGATGAGGTCATAGAGAAGGTCATGCTCACCCAACCTTCCATAAAACGCCTTATAGAACCTCTGGAGGTAGCCGAGGTAGCCGCATTCCTCTGCACCCCGGAAGCCTCGTTTATTAACGGCTCATCGCTTACCATGGACGGCGGGTGGACCGCCCGGTAACCCGGGTGCCCACCCGGCTATAATAGTCCCGGGGAAGAGATACGGAAGGTGGGAATAGCATGACCGAAGCTGTAGAAGGGACCCTGCTCTGGGAGCCCTCGGAAGAGTTTAAAGCGAACGCCAACGTAACCCGCTACATGGGGTGGTTAAAGGAGAACAAGAACCTCTCGTTCGACAACTACGAGGACCTCTGGGAGTGGTCGGTAACCGACCTCGAAGCCTTCTGGGAGTCTATCTGGGAGTACGGCGACGTACAGGCTTCACAACCGTACCGCGAGGTACTGGCCGACCGCCGGATGCCGGGAGCCGAGTGGTTCCCTGGAGCCGAGTTAAACTACGCCGAGCATTCTTTCCGCAATGCGCGGCCGGAGGAGACGGCGGTTTTCCACCAGTCGGAGCTGCGGCCGCTCGGGACGGTTAGCTGGAAAGAGCTCCGGGAGAGAGTCGCGGCGACCGCGGCGGCTCTGCGGTCGATGGGTGTTGAGCGCGGGGACCGGGTCGTGGCGTACATACCAAACATCCCGGAGGCGCTCATAGCCTTCCTGGCGACCGCTTCTATAGGCGCTGTGTGGTCTAGCTGCTCCCCGGACTTCGGGGCGAAGAGCGTCATCGACCGCTTTGCCCAGATAGAGCCGAAGGTCCTCTTCGCCGTCGACGGCTACCGCTACGGCGGCAAGGACTTCGAACGCACCGACACCCTCGCACAGCTTCAAGAGGCGATGCCCTCCCTGCAAAAGACCGTGGTGCTCCCGTACCTCAGCGCCGAGCCCGACACTAGCGGCCTGCGCGACGTAACCTTATGGGACGCCGCGCTCGCCGAGCACGAGGGCGCGGAGTTGACGTTCGAGCAGGTGCCGTTCGACCATCCACTTTGGGTGCTCTACTCCTCGGGGACGACCGGGCTTCCGAAAGCCATCGTGCAGGGTCACGGCGGCATCCTGCTGGAGCACTTGAAGAAGCTGACGCTGCACATGAACGCGGGCGAGGACGACCGCTTTTTCTGGTTTACGACCACCGGCTGGATGATGTGGAACGTGGTGGTCAGCGGGTTGCTCCCGGGGTCGGCGGTGCTGATGTACGACGGCAACCCCGGTTACCCGGACATGAACGTGTTGTGGGAGTTTGCCGAACAGACCGGCATGACCTGCTTCGGGACGAGCGCCAGCTACCTGACCGCGTGCCAGAATGCCGGCATCTCTCCGGGCCGGGACTACGACCTTAGCAACCTGAGGAGCGTCGGCTCGACGGGCTCTCCGTTGCCGCCGGAAGGTTTCGCCTGGGTCTATGAAGACGTAAAGAGCGACGTGTGGCTGTTCTCGACCAGTGGCGGCACTGACTTGTGCACGGCGTTTGTCGGGGGTATGCCGATCCTGCCGGTCCGGACCGGGGAGCTTCAGTGCCGGTCGCTCGGGGCCAGCGTGCAGGCGTTCGACGAGGAGGGGTTGCCGCTCGTGGACGAGGTCGGGGAGCTGGTCATAACCGAGCCGATGCCCTCGATGCCGCTGTACCTCTGGGGTGACGAGAGCGGGGAGAAGTACCGGGAGAGTTACTTCGACATGTACCCCGGCGTGTGGCGGCATGGGGACTGGATCAAGATTACGCCCCGAGGGAGCGCCGTGATCTACGGCCGCAGCGATTCGACTATAAACCGGGGCGGCGTGAGGATGGGGACCGCGGAGATCTACCGGGCCGTGGAAGCCGTCCCCGAAGTCACCGACAGCCTGGTCGTGGACGTCGAGCGCGACACCGGCAACTCCTTTATGCCGCTCTTCGTGGTCTTAGATGAAGACACCCAACTCAGCGAAGACTTACAGGCGAAGATAAAGCAGAGCATCAAAGAGAACTGCTCGCCGCGACACGTGCCGGACGAGGTGCAGGCCGTGCCGCAGATCCCACGTACCCTAAACGGCAAAAAGCTCGAAGTGCCGGTAAAGAAGATCCTCACGGGCACCCCGGTAGACGAGGCCGCCAGCCGCGACTCCCTGGCAAACCCCGAAGCCCTCGACTTCTTTGTGGAGCAAGCCACGACCCGTTAACTCCGGGTGACGAGCTAGAGTCCACCCGGGCGTGTAGCAGAAACATAAGGATCGACCGCGAGCACCAGTTAGATAAACTGGTTGCCCGCGGCCGGCCCTTATTCTGTTGCGGGCAGCTCCAGGGACCTGCCGGAGCGAATCTCCGGGGTGTCGAGTTCGTTTATGTCCTGGATCGCTCTTATTCTTGGCCGGGGATCTTCTGAGGGTGGATAGTGGGTCTTCGCTATCGACCACAAGGTATCGCCGGGCGCGACCGTGTAAGACGAATAGGCCGGTTCGGCGCTGGCCGTGCTACCGATATAAACGGCGTAAGAGATAGCGACCACGAATAGTATGGCTCCCAGACGCCGGCGGCGGTATGTGCGGGCACGTTTCACTAAAGGAGAATAAGGGGAGATCCGCCCGTTCCCAACGGTCTTTTCTACCAGGTACACGGGTTTATCCAGACGGCAAGAGTTTGTGTTTAGGTTCCCACCGGGACAGTGGACGTGCTAGCCACATTGTCAGGCGCTCTTCGAGAGAGAGGTTGTGGGATAATTGGTCTGGTTTATTGGGGAAGTATGTTGGAGGAGAAAAATATATGGCGCCGATTAGCACGAGCGCGGAGTTTTCCCGGGAAGAGGTGGGCCTCGCCCTCCGCAACCCCGGCATGCATCTAGAAGGGTTGCGCTACCGGATCACACCCACCGGGATGCACTACCTCCTGATCCACTTCGACATCCCGCACTTAGACCCGGCTACCTACGAGCTTCCGGTAACGGGCCTCGTCCAGAACCCGCTCAGGCTAACCCTGGAAGACTTAAAGTCACGCCCGAAAATCACAACGCCCGTAATGATGGAGTGCGGCGGCAACGGGCGGGCACACCTCTCACCGCGCCCGGTCTCGGCTCCCTGGCACGACGAGGCGGTCGGGTGCGCCGAGTGGACGGGCACCCTGCTGCGCCCAATCCTGGAGGAAGCCGGCCTGCTGGACGATGCGGTGGAGATCCTATTTTCCGGCTACGACCGGGGCGTGGACCAGGACGTCGAGCACGACTACGAGCGGAGCCTGACGGTCGAGGAAGCTTTGCGCGAAGGGGTATTTCTCGCCTACGAGATGAACGGCCAGCCGCTCCCGCCCCAGCACGGCTCCCCGCTCCGGCTCATCGTGCCCGACTGGTACGGCATGGCGTCTGTCAAATGGCTCAAGGGGATCCAGGCCATAGACGAGCCGTTTAAAGGTATACAGCAGGCGGTCGCGTACAACTACCGGCAATCCGGAGACGACCCCGGCACGCCCGTGACCCGCAAATATCCCCACGCCCTGATGGTGCCACCCGGCATCCCGGATTTCCTAACCCGGCAGCGGCGCGTCGGGGCGGGAAAGACGGTGCTGGAAGGCCGCGCCTGGTCCGGCTTTGGTCCGGTCGAGCAGGTCGAGTTTAGCCCGGACGGCGGACGGACGTGGCAGAAGACCGAACTCGGCGAGCCGGCCGGTCCCCACGCGTGGACCTACTGGACGCACGAGTGGGACGCCTGGGAGACCGGCGAGTACGAGTTACGTGTTCGGGCTACCGACGCAACCGGAAAAACGCAGCCGACCGATGGCGAACAGACCTGGAACCAGGGCGGATACGGCGTCAACGTCGCCCAGCGGGTAACGGTCAGGGTTGGATAACGGTAAGGTCTGTAGTCCGGACCGGCTCCGGTATCGAGATGTCGAGCTAAGATAACGGGGGCTGGTCCGCACTTCCGTGGACCAACCCCCGGTAGACTCTGGTTCAGGCCCGGCGCGACCGCCCGATGACGAGCAGTCCGGCGCCACCGGCGATCATCAAGATGGCCGGCACAACCGCCAGAGAGAAGAGGTTCATGCCGCCGGTCTCGGGCATCGTCTCCGTGGCTTCGATAACGCCCGCGGCGACTCGGTTACCGGACGTTCCGGGACCAGTCTCGGGGTCGTCGTTGGTCTGGTAGTCGTCGGCCATGGCGTGCACGATAAGCGCGCTGCCGTCCTCGTCCAGTATGGAGTTTGGGCCTGGAGAAAGCGTGATCCGGTCGTTCACGGTCTGGTAACTCGCCGTTCCGTCCTGCCCGACAGTGATGTTCGGCAGGTCGCCAGCGTGCGGTCCCTGCGGGTTGTCGAAGCCGTGCTCGGCGCCGGTCGGGTTGAAATGACCGCCAGCGGACTTGAAGTCCGGACTGCTGAGGTCTCCCTTTTCGTGGATGTGGATGCCATGCACCCCAGGCTCTATACCACCCGTTATGTTGACGGTAACGACTACGCCGTTCTCACCCTCGGCGAACGTAGCGTTGCCAACAGGGTTGCCTTCGTTATCCCGCAACTCGGCACTCGCCCCGGCGCTCGCCCCTGCCGCCGTAGCCGAGGTCTGGGCCAGGGCGCTGCCGGCCCCTAAAGTAGCCAGCAACATCAGCGCCATAAGCGCCGTTAGCGTGATCTTCCTCATCTATCTGTTCCCTTCCTAGAATCCTTTTGTACCAGTGCTCGCAGCGTAACACTAACTATGCCACGCAGCGCACTTCCCGAAACACCTGGCAACAACCTATTTACCAAACCTCCGGTAGCCATTCTTCTTCAGGACGTGTGTCGTGGTCGTAAGGTCTTGTGTAGCTGCGGACCGGTAAGGTTACTGGCCGCGTCCTCCATTGCCGCCGGGACGTACTTCTGAGGTATAGTGGGTAACAAAGCAGGAACGCCGCGCAGAGAGCGCTCTAAGGAGGCAAGGCCGTGGACTTTTTGAGGAAGCATCTACCGACCAACATAGGCCGCTATTTGGAGGGTGTTGAGTTCCCGATCCGCAAGGAAGAGTTGCTCAACAAACTAGAAAACAACGGGGTGCCGGGGGTAGCGGTCGGCCAGGTCCGCAAACGGCTCCCCGAAGGTGAGTATCAGGGACCGCAGGATGTAATAAATGCCCTGCGGCGCGGCGGCGACCAGGCATAGACGTAAACCACGCAGGTCTATACTTCCGTTACTCAAGGACATCCGTAACTTAACCTCGGACGTACAGTGCTCAGTGGGGCGATGGGTTAGTCGTTTCCGGGGTTGATCCGGGGAGGCGTTGGATCTTCGCGTTGCTGACCACCAGCCGGTAGCCCGCTTCTTGAACGGCGGCGTCGGCCCGCCGGTCCTCGCCGTAGGATGTACCGAGCAGCCAGGCCAGGGTCCGGACCTCACATCCCAACTCGTCTTCGAGCCGGCGTCGCGAGTCGAACAGTTCTCGCCGCACGTCCTCCGGGCCTCTAAGGTCAAAGACCGCGCAGTGCGTAGCCGTGTGACAGGCTACCACGTGCCCGCGGGCGACCACGTCGCGCAACTCGTCCCACGACATCGCGCACCGTTTGCCAGGGTAGTCTTCATCGGAAAGGCCGATGTAGTGTGACCGGGCAAAAGCGTATTGTTCCGACACCGGTGTGTCAATAAACGCGCTGGGAATAAGAAACCATGCGCGCAGCCCGGCGCGCTCGACCATCGGCAGCGCGACGTCGTAGTTGTTGCGGTAGCCCTCGTAGAAGACCGGGATCAAGGGCGGCTCTGTAAGCTGCCCCAGCGAGCCAGAGTGTGGAGTGCCGGAGAACAAATCTTCCAGATCTTTTTCTCCGACCGCCCGGAAAAGCTTTCCCGCCTCCAATAACCAGCGCTCGATCTCGGCCGCCCGCGCCCGCGGCGTATTGTGGAAGTTGACCGCCCGGACGAGCGGTCCGGCCGTAAGCCCCCCGAGCGTCGCCATGTTGGTCCGCGGATCCTCGCCCCTCACCGGGTCAAAGTGATTAGCCGCCAAGACCTCCAGCGCCGTGGCGACGTCGTCGAGCGATACCCGGTTGCGCCGGCCCGCCAGACGCCCGAGGTAGTCCTGCGCAAGACGACCGAGCCGCCCGCTTTCGAGCGGCCCGCTAGCCGGGCTCACCCGCGGCGCGGACAGGTCTTCAAGCGCCAAGAACATCTCGATGCCTTCCAGGTTGTAGTCCCGGAACTTGCAGGCGCGGACCGCTCTACGGAGGTCGTTGACCGGTGGCCCAAGGCTCTCGCGCACCGTTAGCATGTCTTCCCGAAACCAGACTTTATAGCGGCGAACTCCTCAGCGTACCCAACCTGCCACGACATCCGGTTAGTGTAGATCCCAGATTGCAGTGGAACAAGGTTTAAGCGGTGAGAGTATAGCCAACCCAGAATTCCTCAACTTATTTATGCAGAAGGCAGGCTTGCGAGGCCGACCGCCGGACTATCCTGGAAGCTCACTTTGTTTCATATATAGCGTATGAGTGTCGCTTTCTCGGAAAGAATCTGCGATAGTTCTGCTTTGTAGCAATAGCTACGGCTTTGGGGAAAGCTTCTGGAGACTTCTGGTCCTGGATATTTGACGATAGGAGGAACACTTGACTAGTGCAAGCACTGGGGCTCAGGTCCAAGAAAGAGACATACTAAAAGTAGCGCTTACGGCCCTCGCGGGCTCCAGCATCGAGTGGTACGACTTCTTTATCTTCGGTACGGCGGCGGCGCTCTTCTTCCCGGACTTATTCTTTCCGGGCGCGGGCCCGTTCTTTGCGACGCTGCTCGCGTTCGCCACGTTCGGGGTAGCGTTCGTCGCGCGGCCGGTTGGGGGGGTGGTCTGGGGTCACTTCGGAGACAGGATCGGCCGCAAAAAGGCACTGGTATCAGCGCTCATGACGATGGGTGTTGCAACCACCCTTATAGGTTTTCTTCCGACTTACGCTACCATCGGGATCCTCGCCCCAATAATTCTCGTGATACTCCGCTTCGCCCAGGGCCTCGCGGTCGGCGGACAGTGGGGCGGGGCGGTACTTATCGCGACCGAGAGCGCCCCCCGTCACCGGCGGGGTTTCTACGGCAGCTTTGCCCAGGCCGGCGTTCCGGTCGGGGTCATCCTCGCTAACGCGATCTTCCTTCTAGTCGGGGCGGCGTTGGCCCCCGAGACGATGGCGTCCTGGGGATGGCGGGTGCCTTTTATAGCAAGCTTTGTCCTCATAGGCGTCGGGCTCTACGTGCAGCTACGCCTGGAGGAGACGCCGGAGTTCCAGCGCTTACAGCAGGCCAGTGCGTCCGGGGAGTCTGATGAAGATGGACCGGAAGAGCCGCAGCAGTCCCGGTCACCGATCATCGACGCTTTCAAGACGTTCCCGAAGCAGATCTTCCTCGCCGCGGGCGCGTTTATAGTCGTGAACGCAACGTTCTATATATTCATCGTCTACACGCTCTCCTACGGCACCGAAGTCCTCGGGGTATCGCGCCCCATAATGTTGACCGGCGTTCTAGCCTCTTCCATAGTGCAAATACCGGCCCTCATGGGCTTCGCCGCGCTCTCCGACCGCGTCGGCCGCCGGAAGGTATATCTCGCCGGTGCGGCCCTTCTCGGGCTCTGGGCTTTCCCGTACTTCTGGTTGCTGAACACTCAGACGGCGGCCCTGATCTGGCTAGCCATCATAGTCGGCCAGACTTTCTTGAGCATGATGTACGGCCCTCAAGCGGCGCTGCTCTCGGAAATGTTCACCGCCCGGTTGCGCTACTCCGGAGCTTCCCTGGGTTACCAGATAGGAGCGGTCTTCGGCGGCGCGCTGGCCCCGATCATCAGCGCCTCGCTCTTTGAGGCTTTCGGTAGCTACGTGCCGATAGCCATCTATATGATGGTACTAGCCGGGATCTCCTTCGCCTGCGTCGTCTTCATTACGGAGACCTACCAGGGCGACGCCGACGAAGTCGAGGAGCGGGAGCGCCAGGCGGCCACCACAGCTCAAGGTAGCTCGGCGACCAGATAGCGTCACAGCAAACGCATCCCGGATAAGCCCCTTGCGCAACACGAGCAGGGGGCTTATCTTTCGTGCAAAGGGAAGGAGAAGTATGTACGAAACTATTCTTTTCGAGAAGACCGGCGGGGTCGCCACCATCGCCCTGAACCGCCCCAAGGTCTTGAATGCTTTCAACGGACCGTTGCATGAGGACTTTAACGCGGCTCTGGACCGGGCCGCGGAAGACGACGAGGTACGCTGCATCGTGCTCCGGGGCGAGGGTCGCGGCTTTTCCGCCGGGGCCGACCTTACGGGCGAGGACCTCTCCCCGCAAAACGGCTCGGAGCGCCCGGACCTCGGGGAGTATTTGCGCCAGACTTACAGCCGCTCGGTGATGAAGATGACCGGCATACCGAAACCTATCGTGGCTTCGCTGCACGGTCCGGTCTACGGGGCCGGGCTCGGAATGGCGCTGGCCTGTGACCTGCGTATCGCCGCCGAGAGCGCGAAGTTCTCGGTCGCGTTCATCAAGATCGGGCTGCTGCCGGACGCCGGGGTCTCGTTCTTTCTGCCGCGGGTCGTCGGGCTCGGGAAGGCGATGGAGATGTCGATGCTCGGCGAGTCCGTCGAGGCTGAAGAGGCCGGGAGGATCGGGCTGGTTAACAAAGTCGTACCCGAGGAGTCGCTCGCGGAGGAAACTATGGCGCTCGCCGGACAGCTCGCTGCACTCCCGACCAAAGCTCTCGGGAGGATGAAGTCCGTCCTCCACGGCAGCTTCGACCGGAACCTACCGAATGCTCTTGAAGAAGAAGCCCAAGGACAAACGTTCTGCGGCAACACGGAAGACCACCAGGAAGGGATCGCCGCGTTCTTCGAGAAGCGCCAGCCGAACTTCACGGGTAGTTAGGAGGAAATAGTTATGGTCGAAACCCACCACGAGTTTTGGCCGCCGCGGGTGCCGCACTCCCTACCGCTGCCGGAGACGGGCGTTCACCACAACCTTCAGGTCTCCGCCGAACGCTATCCGGAGAAACCGGCCATCATCTACTACGGAACGGAGATTTCCTACCGCAGGCTCGCCCGCGAGGTCGAAAGTATCGCCGGATACCTGCAAAAAGACCTCGGTGTCGGCAAGGGCGACCGGATCATCCTCTACCTCCAGAACAGCCCGCAGTTCGCGATAGCTTTCTACGCCGTCCTCCGAGTGGGTGCGGTAGTAGTACCCGTCAACCCGATGCTCGTTACCGAAGAACTCGAACACTACGTCGAGGACTCCGGAGCCCAGGTCGCCGTAACCGCTCAGGAACTATACGACCGACTCTCGCCCCTCGCTGGGAACAGCAACCTGCAAAGCATCATCGTCGCCGCCTACTCGGATTATTTGGAAGAAGCGACGGACCTCACCGTCCCGGACGTGGTATCCGAGCCGGCCCGGGAGGTTGCGGACGCTATATCGTGGAGCGTGGCGCTCGGAGCCGGACGTTCGCCGGAGCCTGTAGCGGTAGAGGGCGGGGACCTCGCCTGTCTGCCGTACACTTCCGGGACCACGAGTCGGCCCAAGGGCTGTATGCACACCCACCGGACGTTGCAGGCCACGCTCGTCGGGGCTTCGGTGTGGAACAACGTGACGGTCGGCAGCGTGATCCTCAGCACGCTGCCGCTGTTCCACGTTACGGGGATGCAGCACAGCCTGAACGCCCCGGTCTACGCGGGAGCTACGATGGTCTTCATGACCCGCTGGGACCGGCAACTCGCCGCCGAACTCGTCCAGCGTTACGGCTGCACCGGCTGGACCAACATCTCGACCATGGCCGTGGACTTTCTGGCGAACCCGGAGATCGGTGAATATGACCTGTCGTCTTTTCAGGTGGTCGGCGGGGGCGAGGCTCCGCTGCCGGCGGCGATCGGCGAGAAGCTCCACGAGCTTACCGGCATCCGTTACGCTGAGGGTTACGGGCTTTCCGAGACCATAAGCCAGACCCATATGAACCCGCCCGACCGCCCGAAGCTACAGTGCCTCGGGATACCGTCCTTTGACGTGGATGCCCGCATCGTAAACCCTGAGACTTTAGAAGGGGTTGGAGTCGGGGAGGAAGGTGAGATCGTCTCTTCCGGACCGCAGGTAATGGCCGGCTACTGGAAGAGGCCGGAGGCCGACGAGGAGGTGTTTTTCGAGCGGGACGGGAAACGCTTTTTCAGAACCGGGGACATCGGGGTACGTGATGAGGAAGGATACTTCTTCATGGTCGACCGGCTGAAACGCGTGATCAACGCCGGAGGCTACAAGGTCTGGCCGTCAGAGGTCGAGTCAACCCTCTACAAACACCCCGCCATCCAGGAAGTTTGCGTTATAGGCATCCCCGACGAGCGGCGCGGCGAGACCGCAAAAGCCGTGGTCGTTTTGCGCGAAGACGAGCAGGGGAGCGTAACCAAAGAAGACCTCATCGAATGGTCGAAAGAGCAGATGGCGGTCTACAAGTACCCGAGAAGCGTCGAGTTTGTCGAGTCACTCCCGAAAAGCGGCAGCGGCAAGATCCTCTAGCGAGAGCTACAAGAGAGGGAGAAGGCTGGTGCAAACTGACTGCCCGAAGAACAGCCAGTTTTATAAAAATGCTCCGAGGTAGGTGTGACGGGCTAAAACCCCGCGCCAGGTTCTAGCCCTGCCCCGTTAGCTCTGAATCGCGGCTGGCGGGGAGTTTGTAGATTAGCGCCCCGGCGTGACTTTCCACCATCAAGTGCCCGCCAGCCGCAAGCTTCGAGAGTAACGCGTCGGCTTCTTCCACGGTGAGGGAGGTCTGCATGGCGGCTTCGGCCGGGGTTGATCGGTTGCCGTTGTCCCGCAGCGCCGAGAGTAGCTCCCGCTCCTTGCTGACCGGCTCTGGTTGGTGCCGCTGCTGGTTCAGTTGTGAGACGCCGTTCCCTTTTAGCTGAGAGACGCCGTTACCGATCAGAGCGGCGGCGGGGAACATCATGCCGAAGGTGATCCAGAACGTCACGGTAAGCCCCATGACGATGCCGCCGACCAGAAACACCAGCCCGAGCGCTATCTGAGTGTACGGGTTCTGGTCCTCGTCCTGGTCTCTCCGACTCGGTATGCTCAAAATAAACCCCGACTCTCCGCCGTTTGCCAACCCTACGGCTCTAGTAGGGTTCCGTACATTCTAACTTCCGGGACTCCCGGACGCACCTCTTTCATCGGCCACCACAACCTCCGTAGTAAGGTGCCCGGTGAGCCAAACCAGCGCGCGAACCGTAGACCTGGGTAGAACTTTGAATAGAATAAGTGACTCCGCGGCAAAAGCCGTTGCCTGGTTGCCCCAGGTTCGAGGTCAGTGTACTAAACTGAAAAGGATGTGTTTAATGCGTAAAATTAGAAAGCTTCTACGGTCTCCGGCAGAAGGTCAGGTTACCCTCCGCGCGACCGCCGGGAGACCAGAAATTGAGCACGGTCGCTACCGAAAGGGACTAAACGCGTGAACCAGCCTTCCAGAAACCAGAGTAGTCACGAGCCCCGGACCTCCCGGCGGCGCAACCGGTTGTTACACCTCTGCGCCGTGCTGGTGCCGGTGCTGGTTGTATTCGGCGTTACCCTCGCCTTTATCCCCAAGCTGACCGACATAGCCTCGGCCGAGCCTTCGGACGCCGGGGACGTCGCCCGCAATGCCGCGGAAAACCCGGTTGCCCAGGCGGAGAACAAAGATACTTCAGACGAGAAATCTTCGGAGAAAAAAGCCACTGAAGATAATAAAGAAGGTAAGAAAGACAAAGAAAAAGCTTCGGCCAAGAAGAAGGAAGAGAGAGCCGCTGAGAAACGGGCCGCCGAAGAAGCGGCTAAGGTGCCGCCACCACCGGGCGACCCTACAATGTCCCTGACGGTGCCGAGGCTAGATCTCTACGGCGATACCGTAAAGAATAGCGCCAAGCTACGAGACCTGCACCGGGGTGCTATCAAGGTCCCGGTTACAGGTTTCCCGTGGCAGGGTGGAGCCAACACCTACATAGCGGGACACCGGGTCGGCTACCAGGGCACCGAGAGCTACTACCAGTTCTACGACCTGCCCGCCATGCAGAAAGACGACGCCGTGTACCTCACGGACGCCAACGGCACCACCTACGAGTACCGGGTCACCGAGATCTTCGCCGTCTCCCCCGGAGAGAACTGGGTGACGGCCCCGATCCCCGGCCGGGATATCGTCACGCTCCAGACCTGTACGGAAAGCCTTACCGACTGGTGGACCCTGGGTCCCAACCTCTTTAACTCTACGCCCAGCTCGGGCCGTCTGGTAGTCCGGGCCGACAAGGTAGCGGTCGACTACCCCGAAGACGGTTAGACTGGCGCTGGCCGGGTCTAACGGTAACCGCCGGGTTCTGTAGAATTGTCCGCGCGGAAGTACCCGCGTGGAGCCGGGCGGTGAAAGGGCAGAAGCTAGCTTATGAAAACTAGGGTATGAAAAAGCTTCGGGTGTTGATGAGCCGGGAGGAGACTGCGCCGGAGCGCCTCGAAGACGCCACTGCCGTCGTCATAGACACCTTTCTGGCGACTACTACCCTGCTGACCATCCTGGAGAACGGCGCCCGCCGGGTTTTTCCGGTCGCGAGCCTCGAAGAAGCCGACGACGTCGGTAGTAATCTCGAACCGGAAAGCCTTTTGCGCGGCGGGGAGCAGAACGCCCTGAACATCGAGGGCTACGACTGCGGCCCGTATCCGGGGGAATATCCGCCGGATGTCGTGCGGGACAGGGACGTTATATTCGTGACCACCAACGGCACCCGGGCCATAGCCGAAGCTTCGATGGCCTCGCGGCTCTTGATCGGCTGTCTCCGGAATGCCCCGGCGGTGGCCCGGTACATACAGTCGTCGAGGGCGGAGTCGGTGTACCTGATCTGCGCCGGCTCCATGGGCCGGTTTACTATCGAGGACTTCCTCGGGGCCGCGACCATCCTGGCCCACCTCGATGCCGCGGAGCCGAATGGCTGGCAGCTAAACGATGCCGCCTGGATGGCCCGGGACTTTGCCCGCCGGGTACCACAGGATGACCCGGACGCCACGCTCGACGTCCTTAAAAAAGGCCGGGCCGGACGCTGGTTTGCCGAGAACGATCATACGGAAGAAATACAGTTCGTTGGCGATGTCGGGGCCAGCGGCCTCGTCGCGGAGGTAAAGGACGGCCGGCTCCGCCGGGTCGAAGATGCCCTCGGAACCGGCGTTTGACGCACCGGGCGCGGGGTAGAAACCTGGAGGAAAAGGAGGGCGCACCGATGTCCGAAACCATAAAAGTCCGCGAGGGAGAAGACTTCGACCTCGACGCGGTCGAGCGGTATCTGCGGGAGAACATAGTCGGTCTGCCGGACGGTGACCTGGAGGTGGAACAGTTTCCGTCGGGCGCGTCGAACCTCACCTACCTCCTGCGTATCCGGGGTGCGGATGATACCTGGGAGGGCGTGCTGCGGCGGCCGCCGCTCGGGCCGGTCCCGCCAAAAGCTCACGACATGGGCCGGGAGTCCGGGCTGTTGATGAAGCTCCACGAGGCTTACCCGCTCGCCCCAAAGCCCTACTTCTTCTGCGAGGACGAGAGCGTGATCGGGGCTCCTTTCTATGTTATGGAGCGCCAGGAAGGCACCGTCGTCGACGATAAGTTCCCGGAGGGTGTGGAGCCCACCCGCGAGCTGTGCCGCCGGATGAGCGAAATGGTTGTGGATACTCTGGTTGAGTTGCACGCCGTGGACTGGAAGGCCGCCGGTCTCGGAGAGCTAGGACGCCCGGAGGGATTCCTGGAGCGGCAGACGAAGGGCTGGATCCAGCGCTACGAAAAAGCCAAGACCGATGACATCCCCGAGGTCGGACCGCTCACACAGTGGCTCTCGAACAACGTTCCGGAAAGCCCCGAACCAACGATTATCCACAACGACTTCAAGCTGAACAACCTGGTCTTAAACCCCGACGACCTCACCGAAGTCCGGGCCGTTCTCGACTGGGAGATGACGACCATCGGCGACCCGCTCTTCGACCTCGCCGTCTCGCTCTCGTACTGGGTGGAGCCCGACGACCCCGAAGAGATGCAGAAAGTGTTGCCGACCGTAACCTCGACCCCCGGTTTTATGACCCGCAAGGAGTTCATAGACCGCTACGCTGAGAAGAGCGGGCGCGACCTCTCAGACATGCACTGGCACGTCGTCTTCGGGTACTTCAAGCTGGCGGTGATTCTGCAGCAGATCTACGCCCGCTGGGTAAACGGTCAGACTAAAGACGAACGCTTCGCCACCTTCGGAGAGCGGGTGCACAACCTGATCCTCCACTCCCACGACCTCATGCAAAAAGGCGACCTGTAAATGGAGAACGGCCGACCCGTAGGCGTCCTCGGGACCGGCACGATGGTCGCCGGCATAGTCCAGGTCGCCGCCACCGCCGGCCACGACGTCATAGCCTGCGACCTCTCCGTCGAGGCGTTGGAAAAAGCCCAGAACTATGTCCAGGACGGCCTCGCCCGCTTCACGAGGAAAGGCATCATCACAGAAGACGCGGCCACAGCCGCCTACGACCGCATCCGCTGGACCGCGGAAATGGAAAGCTTCCGCGAAGCCGGGGTGGTAGTAGAGGTGATCGTGGAGAAGGTCGAGCCGAAAAAAGAAGTTTTCGCGGCCCTGGACGAACTGCTTCCGGCGGAAGCCTTGATCTTGACCAACACCTCCTCCATCTCCATCACCGACCTCGCCTCGGCCACAACCCGCCCGGACAAGGTCTGCGGGACCCACTTCTTCACCCCGCCACCCTTGAGAGAAGCGGTCGAGGTGCCGCGGGGACTGTTGACGAGCGACGAGACCATAGAGAAGGTGAAAGCCCTCCTGACCTCCTTCGGCAAAGTCCCGGTCGTCGTGCAGAAAGACGTGCCGGGATTTGTTGCGAATCGCTTCCTGATGCCGATGCTCCTGGAGGCGTGCCGGTTGCTCGAAGAAGGCGTTGCGAGTAAAGAGGAGATCGACCTTCTCGTAAAAAAGGGCCTCGGTTTCCCGATAGGCCCGTTCGAACTCGGAGACTTTATCGGGCTCGACGTAGGCCTCGATGTGCTCTCCTACGTCCACGAAGAACTCGGCGACCCCTACTACACGCCGCCGCGCATCCTCAAAGACCTCGTCCGGGCCGGCAAACTGGGCCACAAGACCGGCGAAGGTTTCTACGATTACTAGCTGGTCAGCCGGTCAGCCAAAAGCTGAAGTGCTGATAAGCTGAAATGCTAACAGGCTGGACGAGAAGAGGGAGGACAAACATGGGACGACTCGACGGCCGGGTAGCGCTGGTTACCGGCGCGAGCCGTGGCATCGGTAAAGCCACCGCCAGGAGACTCGCTGAGGAGGGTGCCCAGGTCTGCCTTGCGGACATCGACAAGGAAGGCGTCCTCTCCGCCGCCGAAGACCTCTCCGGAGACAACCTCGATGTATTCGGGGCCAGGCTCGACGTCACGGACCCTGAGGAGGTCGAGGCGGCCGTCGAAGAGACCACGAGCCGCTACGGCCGGCTCGACATCCTGGTAAACAACGCCGGCGTCACCCGGGACAACCTGCTCTTCAGGATGACCGACGAGGACTGGCAGATGGTCACCGATGTTCACTTAAAAGGCGCTTTCCTGTGCAGCCGGGCCGCCCAGAAGCCGATGGTAAACGGTGGTTACGGCCGCATAGTAAACATCTCTTCGACCTCGGCTCTAGGCAACCGCGGCCAGGCGAACTACTCGGCTGCCAAGGCCGGCTTGCAGGGCTTTACCAAGACACTTTCCGTAGAGCTCGGTCGCTTCGGCATAACGGTAAACGCCGTCGCCCCTGGCTTTGTGGAGACTGAGATGACCCGGGCCACCGCCGCCCGGATGGGGGTGGAATTCGACGACTTCGTGGCCGCGCGGGTAGAGACCATCCCGGTCGGCCGCGGCGGCAAGCCGGAGGATATAGCCGCCGCCGTCTTGTTTTTCGCCTCTGAAGAGGCGTCGTTTATCAGCGGGCAGGTTCTGTACGCTGCCGGCGGGCCGAAAGCCTGATGGCGCTATACGAGGAGTTTATCGGGCAGCGCTCTGAGGCGGTCTCTAACCCGGTCGAGAAGGGGGCGGTCCGCCGGTTCGCCGAGGCCATCGGGGACCCGAACCCGCTGTACGTGGAGGAGTCCGCCGCCAAGAGCAGCCGCTACGGGAGGCTCCTCGCGCCGCCGACCTTCCCCCGGACCTTTGAGTACGGGATGGTAGAGGGGCTGGAGCTACCGTCGCAAGGGCTGATTCACGGTGAGCACCGCATCTACTACGAGAGGCCGCTCTTTGTCGGCGACGAGGTCCTGTGCCGCGTCGAGCTACAAGACTCTTACGACAAGGAGAGCCGGCGGGGGACTCTCGGGTTTCTGATCTTCGAGCGGACCGGCGACAGCCCGGACGGGGAGCGCATATTCGCCTCCCACGACACCGTGGTCGTCACCGAAGTCGTCCGGGAGGCGATGGCGCATGGCCGGTAAGCCGCCGGTCTGGGAGGTCGGGGACAAACTTCAGGAAACAGTCCTGGAGCCGGTTAGCCGATTGGGGCTCATAAAGTACGCCGGGGCCTCCGGGGACTACAACCCGATCCACACCATAGACGACGCCGCCGAAAGGGCCGGCCTCCCCGGCGTCATAGCTCACGGCATGCTGACGATGGCGACGATGAGCCTCCCGTTCTCCTACTACCTCGTCCACGGTTACGTAAAGGGCTTCCGGAGCCGATTCTCCGGCATGGTCTACCTCGGCGACGTGCTCCGGGTCGGCGGCCGGGTCACCGGAACCGAGGAAGTCGGAGAGGATACCCTTTATACCTTCGAGGTTTACGCGCGCAAGGGTGAAGAGACCGTGGCCTCCGGGGCCATAGATTTCCTGGTCTACGAGGATAGTAAGGAGACGGTATGACGGAGCAGGGTGCGCACCCGCCGGACCGGGAGCAGCTCGACCGGCTGGCCCGCTACTTCGATGAGGAGGTATCGTTCTCCCGGCACATCGGGGCCAAGGTAGATGAGGTCGAGCCGGGGCGGGCGGTGATCTCCATCGAGATCGAGGACGTGCACCTGAATGGGGCCGGCACGCTCCACGGCGGGGTCTACGCCTCGCTCATAGACAACTCCATGGGCATCGCCGTGCTCGCGCTGGTCGGCGTCCGGACGGCTACTATAGAGATGAACGTCCACTTCCTGGGCGCGGTAAACGAGGGCCGCATAACCTGCCGGGGCGAGGTCGTCCACCGCACCCGCCGGACGGCGACCGCCGAGGCTAAAGTTTACGACGAGGCCGGAAACCTGGTCGCGATGGGAACCGGCGCGTTCCGGGTCTTCGATACCAAAGGCAACGCCATCGTTTGAAGCATGGTCTCAACGGCCGCAAAATACGGCTTTTACCTGTATCATTTACAGTTAGGTAGGACCTGGATAGGAATAAACGAGAAAGACTTGCCGGCAGGGATAGGGGAGAGTGGCCGGCCGACAAGGAGGCATCATGGCTAACATGGACAGGCCCTGGCAGAAGTACTACGAGGGACAGGCCGAACCGGAGGTGGAGATCTTCGGCGGCACACTCTGGGAGCTACTCGGGCAGGCCGCGAAAGACCATGAGGATAAAACCGCGCTCACGTTTTACGGGCGCGAGATCTCCTTCCCTCAACTCTACGGTATGAGCGAGAAGCTGGCCGCGGCTCTTGCGGCTAAAGGTGTCGGCAAGGGCGATAGGATCGCGCTCATGCTCCCGAACTGCCCGCAGTACGTGATCTCCTTTTTCGCCACCGTCCGTCTCGGGGCCATCGTGACCCAGCTAAACCCGATGTACGTCGAACGCGAGATAGAGTACATCCTCCGCGACTCCGGGGCCGAGACGGTCGTCGTCTACGCCGACATGTATCCCCGCGTAAAGGCCGTCCAGGATGAGACGAACGTAAAGACCGTCGTGGTCGTGGACCTTCAGGGTACCGCCGAGGTGGAAGCCCCCGACCAGACCTTCGACTCTTTCTTGCAGGAAGAAGCCGAGCCCGCGCCCGAGGTCGAGATAGACCCGGCCGAGGACGTGGCGGCGCTGCAGTACACTGGCGGGACGACCGGCGTCTCCAAAGGCGCTATGCTGACCCACCGCAACCTGCTCGCCAACGTCCAGCAGGCGCTCGATTTGTTTATCGACGACCCGGAGGCTTTCTCGAACAACCAGAAGGTGGTGGGCGTGTTACCGATGTTCCACATCTTCGGCCTGACGTGCGTGATGCTTTTCGGGCTCAAGCAAGGTCTGAACCAGCTACTCGTGCCGCGCTTCGAGGCGCAGGAGATAGCGGAGCTTGTGAGAGACAACGAGCCGGTGATGTTCAGCGGCGTGCCGACGATGTACATGGGGCTTAACGCGTTGCCGGACCTCTCGGAGTACGGGTTCGAGAAGATCCGGATCTTCAACTCTGGCGGGGCCGCGTTGCCGGTCAGCCTCTTGCACTCTTTTAAGGAGAAGCTCGGTAAGACGCTCTACGAGGGTTACGGACTCTCCGAAGCCTCGCCCGTAACCCACTTCAACCCGCCGTATCTCGGGGAGACCAAGGAAGGGAGCATCGGCATCCCGGTGCCCTCGACCGACGCCCGCGTCGTGGACTCCGAGACCGGTAAAGAGGAGATGCCGCTCGGCGAGCCGGGCGAGCTCGTTATAAAAGGCCCGCAGGTGATGAAGGGTTACTTAAACATGCCTGACGAGACCGCGGAGACGCTTGTAGACGGCTGGCTGCGCACGGGTGATATGGCGCAGGTGGACGAGGACGGGTACTTCTACATCGTCGATAGGAAGAAGGACATGATCGTGGCTTCCGGGTATAACGTTTACCCGCGGGAGATCGAGGAGATCCTCTTCGAGCACCCGGACGTCTCCGAAGCCGTGGCCGTCGGTGTACCGGACGAGTACCGGGGCGAGACGGTAAAAGCTTTTATCGTCCGGGTGCCCGACAGCTCTGTTACCGAAGAGGAGATACTCTCCTTCTGCAAGGAGCGGCTCGCGCCATACAAGACGCCGAAGTCCGTGGAGTTCCGCGAGGAGTTGCCGAAGTCTACCGTCGGCAAGCTCTTGCGGCGGGTACTCGCCGACGAGGAGCGCGCGGAGGCCAGCGCCCCGCCGTCCCCGAGCTAAGGGTTACCAAAAGGGCTAACAGAAAGGATATCAATTGAACACCCTGGATCTCTTCCGCCTCGATGGCAAGACAGCCCTGGTTACCGGTGGTGGCCGGGGGCTCGGGCGGTACATGGCCGAAGCTTTGGCAGACGCCGGCGCGAACCTCATCCTCTGCTCCCGCAAAAAGGAAGCTTTGGAAGAGGTGCGGGAGGGGATCCAGGCCCGCGGCGGTAAAGCCGTGGCCGTCGCCGGCGACTTAACAGAGCCGGAAGACGTCGAAAGCATCCTGGGGGAAGCGGAAGAAGCTTTCGGGGATATAGACGTTCTGGTAAACAACTCGGGCGCTACCTGGGGGGCTCCGGCGGCCGAGATGCCGGTGGAGAAGTTCGATCAGGTAGTGCAGGTGAACATCCGCGGGACGTTCCTTATGTCCCAGGCTGTCGGACGCCGCATGATAGAGCGCGGCGCGGGCGGTAAGATCGTGAATATCTCCTCCGTGGCCGCTTTTAACGGCGGCCACCCGGAGTACATGCAGACCGTCGGTTACAACACCAGCAAGGGCGCCATCGTCTCGATGACCCGGGACCTCGCCACGAGTTGGGCCCCGCACGGCATCACGGTCAACGCCATCGCCCCCGGCTGGTTCCCGACCAAGATGAGCGGCGGGCTTATAGAGAAGTTCGAGGACCGGATGCTGGACGGCATCCCGCTCCACCGTTTCGGCAACCCCGAGGACCTCAAGGGCGTTATCGTATTCCTGTCCTCGCCCGCCGCGGACTACATGACCGGTCAGACCGTGATCGTGGACGGCGGCGCGACCGCCTGGTAACCGGGCAACGCAGCTCTCCGGAAGTCGCTATATTACTCGCTGCCGGGGAGGTCTCGGCTGTGTTCTAACGCTCTCTGCTAGAGTCTTTGTCGTGGACGATCTCGACGCCTTTTTTCTCTTCGGTTGAGCGGGCGATCACGGCGTTGGTCTCCAGTCCTATGAGTACCATGAGTCCGGAGAGGTAGAGCCAGAGCATAAAGATTATTACCGCCCCTAGCTGGCCGTAGACCTGATCGTAGTTCCCGATGTTCGAAACGTAGTAGCTGAGTATCGCCCCGGAGACGAACAGGAGGGCCGTAGCCAGGACGCCGCCCGGCGTGATCCACTTAAAAGGCACTTTAGCGTCGGGGGCCAGGTAGTAGAGCAGGTCCAGCGCCAGCGTCACGGTAACGAAGGCCAGTCCCCACCGCACGAAGTCCCAGATCAGTAGCGCGTAACCCGGCAGTCCGGTGGCTCCCGCCGCGTATACGCCAACGTTAAAAACCGCGAGGGTCAGGGCCGCTATAAGTAGCGTAAACCCTAAAGTTATAATCAGACACGCGCCCCGCAGCTTCCAGAACGGCCGGGTCTCCTCCAGGCCGTAGGACCGGTTCGCCGCTTTTGTAACGGAGATAGACGACGCCTGCCCGAGCCACACGGCGCCCAGAATGCCGAATATCAGGGCTCTGGAGTTTGCGGCCCGCAGCGTGCGGTCGATATAGTCCACGACCAGCACCCGCGCCTCCTCGGGCAGGAATCCGGACGACGTCGTCTCGAACAGGCTTTTGAGCACGCTTTCGGGGTCGTCGATAACGAGGCCGGTCAGGGAGACCAGGGAGATCAGGAACGGAAAGAAAGACAGCAGGAAGAAGTAGGCAAGCTGCGCGGCGAGACCGAGAAGGTCGTTGCGCCGCATCCTGACGATTACTTTCCAGAGGGTCCGGGGCCCCAAAACATTCTTCAGGTCTGATAGAAATTCAATCACTTGCCCGTCCCTCGCCTCCGGTCCCGACCACCAGGATTTTATCCCAGCTAGGTGCTAGGTCCCGGCTTTACGGTCGGGGGTTTTCTCCATCCGCCGAAACCACAACTCCTCGATCAGCACGTTTACTACCACGGTGATGGGCAGCGCCATGAGCGCCCCCAAAAACCCGAAGACCGTCCCGAGGAGCGTGACGGAGCCTATGACCGCCGCTGGGTGCATCGAGACGGCCTTTTCCATTATGAGCGGCGTTATGAGGTAGCTTTCTATCTGCTGGATGGCTACGTAGGCGACGACCACCCACACGGCGTCTACCGGCCTTTCGGCGAGCGCCAGGAGCGCCGGAGGTATCACCGAGACGATCGGGCCTATGTACGGCACGAACGCTACCAGTCCGGCGAAGATGCCGAGCACGAGTGCGCCAGGCACCCCGATAATGTACAAGGCTACCGTGGAGAGTACGGCTATTATTCCCATCGAGGTGAGCCTCCCGCCGAGCCAGCTCAGCAGTACGGACCGGCTCTTGGAGAGCACCTCTTCTACCCTGGGCCGGCGCTCCGGAGGAAAGAACCTCACAAGCCAGTCGACCACCGGACCCGGACTCGCCGCCAAGTAGACGGCGACGAAGATCGTGGCTACCGCTCCCACGGCGAAGAACAGGAAGGTGCTGAACACCCCTAATAGCCCGCCGAGCAACTGCTCCCCGAACCCCGACAGTGAAGACAAGGAAAACCCGCTTCCGGCGCCGGGCTCCAGCCCGAAAGACCGGGCTATGCCAAAGACCTGCCCCCTGATACTTTCTAATGCCCCTGGCAGCGCTTCGAGTAGCGCCAGGCTGTCGCGCTGAATCTGCGGGAAAAAGAGGTACCCCGGCACCAGTAGAAACGCCAGCGCGCCAAAAGCGACCAGCGGAGAACTGACGGACCTAGGGACCTTCCGCCGGTAGAGCGCCTCGACCGGCGCTGAGAGCGCCACCGCGAGGAGCACGCCCAGCAAGAGCAGCAGCACGACCGTAGCGACCCCGGCCAGAAAGCGCCAGACGACGAACAGCCCGAACACCACCATCGCGACCAGGAGCAGGCTCCGGCGCAGACCCCGCTCTGTGAGACTCCCGTTTATATGTTTCCTCTCATAGAGCACTTTTACCCCGGAGCGCAGGGGGCCACACAACGCGGGTTGCACCGGGGGTAAACGAGAAAACCCACCGGGTGTTAGACCACGCGCGGTAAGACCCAGGATCTGGAGGCGACCTGCCGGGAGGTCGCGCCGCTCGTCGGAGAAAGTCCGGTCGTCACGATGCAGAACGGGGTTCGCTGCGACGGCATCGCCCGGCGGTTCTTCTCTCCGGAGCAGATCGTCGGCTGCGTGGTGGTCTCGATGTCCACGTTTCTGGAGCCGGGAGAAGTCGAGTGCCACGTCCGCGGCTGGTTGACCATCGGAGACCCTTTCGTGTCCCGGCCCTCGCGGTTAAAGGAGATCCAGGCTACGCTGCGCAGGGCGTTGCCGGTAAAGACTACGCGGGACATCGCCGCCGCCCGCTGGACGAAGCTGATCGGCAACCTGAACAACGCGCTGCCGGCAGCCACCGGCCGTCCACTACAGGAGATATATTTCTCCAAATCTACCTCGCGCTTGCCGCTGCGTCTCATGCGGGAGCGGCTCGCGACGGTCTCGGCTGCCGGGGTCCGGCTGGACCGCTCCCCGCAGGCCGGAGCGATGCGTCTCGCTACCCGGTTGCCGGAACGGGTACCGCTCTCCGCTTTCCGTTTAGCGTCCCGCACCCGGCTCGGGAAGCTCCCGATGTTCGGGTCTACTTGGCAGAGTCTTTGGCGCGGCTCGCTCACGGAGATCGACTCCTTAAACGGGGAGATCCTGGCCCTCGGAGAAAAGGCCGGTCTGCCGACGCCGTACAACTCCCGGGCCGTGAGCCTGGTCCACGAGGTGGAACGGACGGGCGGGTTCCGGCCGCTGGAGGAGTGGCCGGTATGAGACAGGTCGCCGGTCACGGAGAGCACTGCTTCACTACCGAAGGATATACAGGCTTCGCTGGATATCACGGTCGTACCGATCCCGTTCGAGTACGGCGGGAAGAGCTACCTCGACGGCCTCAATATAACCCCCGGCGAGTTCAACCAGATGCTGAGCCCGGACCTTCCGCCGGCCACGACTTCGGCGCCTTCGGTCGGGTCCTACGCGCAGACGTTCGCCCTGCTGACAGACGAGGGGTATGAGGTGCTGCATATCGCCCCGACACCGGCGGTAACCAGGATGGGCGAAGCGGCGGAGCAGGGCCGGGACCTCGTCCGCGAGGAGGGCGTGAAAAAGAGGATCGAGGTCCTGGACTCCGGATCGGCCACGATGGCCCAGGGTTTCTTGGTCCGCGAGGCGGCCCGCCTGGCGCGGACGGGCGTCGGGATGGACGGTATCCTAGACCGGGTCTGCGGTCTGCGCGACCGGATGTACCTGCTGGTTACCCTCGACATCCTGGAGTACCTCGCCAAGACCTCGCGCATCCCGAATATAAGCTTCTTGTTCGGCAAGGCGCTGCGGATCAAGCCGATCATCCTCTTCTCCAACGGGATCGTCAAGCCGCGCTAGCGGTCGGCTCTAGCTTGCTCGGGGTACCGTTCCTCGCGGCCGCCTGTCGGCGACCCGCCGGAGTGGTCATCGGCACCGCCCTTAACGCCGCCCTGCTGTTCGCCCGCCGCGCGACCGCCAACCCGGATCAACTCTCGCATACCACCGAACCGCTCAAGCTCCTCGCCAACCGCCTGCTCTACGACCGCGACTCGGCCCGGTGACGTCGGGAGGTGAGAAATGAAGTACCGAATAAGATCCGGCCCACTAAAGACCCGTGCGCGGGTCACCGGAACCGGCGGGGCCGCGACCGAAGGGTTACCATACACATAGTATACGTTCAGCGACGACGCGGCTCGTAGAAGTTACAAGTAACAGGAGCCGGTCGGGGATGAGGAAAACATCCTGACCGCTAGAGAGAATTGAAAGCTTTGAGAGGAGAGTGGAAGATGCCGTTTAGTACGATAGAAGAAGCCCTAGAAGACATCCGGGCCGGCAAGATGGTCATCGTGTGTGACGATGAAGACCGCGAGAACGAGGGCGACCTTACCATGGCCGCCGAGCTCGTCACCGCCGACGACATCAACTTCATGGCTACCCACGCCCGCGGCCTGATCTGCCTGCCGATGGCCGGTGAGCTACTAGACCGCCTACAGATACCGCAGATGGTCACCCACAACGCCTCAAGGATGGGCACGGCCTTTACCGCCTCCATAGAAGCTAGGGAGGGCATCTCAACCGGCATCTCGGCCGCCGACCGGGCGCTCACCTGCCGGGTAGCCGCGGACGAAGAGACCGGAGCGGACGACCTGGTAACGCCGGGGCACATCTTCCCGCTCCGGGCCCGCGACGGCGGAGTGTTGGAGCGGGGTGGTCAGACCGAGAGCGCCGTGGACCTGTGCCGGTTGGCGGGACTAAAGCCGGCCGGGGTGATCTGCGAGATCATGAAAGAAGACGGCACCATGGCACGGGTGCCGGACCTTGAGGTCTTTAGCGAAGAGCACGGGGTAAAGATGGTGACCGTCGAGCAGCTAGCCGAGTACCGCGGACGCCACGAGAGCCCGATGCTAGAGTTCGCCACGGAGACGCGGCTGCCGACGCGCTACGGGGAGTTTCGGGTACGGGCCTACGAAGGAGGAGTAGAGGGCCTGACGCACCTGGCGCTGATAATGGGCGAGCCAGTGGGCGAGCCAACGGGTGATCCGGTAGCGGGTAATCCGGTAGCGGAGACTAGCGGAGAAGGCTCCGGCGGAGAAGGCACCAACGGAGAAGGCACCAACGGTTCACAAGGTTCTGCGGAGCTAGCGCCGCTAGCGCCGCTGGTGCGGGTACACTCGTCGTGCTTGACGGGGGAGGCGTTGCACTCGTTGAGGTGTGACTGCGGGGGGCAGCTAGAGAAGGCGCTCTCTCGGGTAGCGGAGGAGGGTGAGGGGGTCATCGTCTACCTCCAGCAGGAAGGCCGGGGCGTCGAGTTATTCGATGAGTCGGAAGTCTGTCACGCGCAGGACGGCGGCACTTTCGGCTGCTATCCCGGTGTCTTGGTGGCGAGTCGGATCCTGCAAGACCTCGGTCTTACACGCCTGCGGCTCGTTACGGACAACCCGGACGACGCCTCAAAGTACCGGAAGTATGGCATCGAGGTCGTGGAACAACTGCCGCTAGAGATAACTACGCTGACCCGCACCTAGATATCCATTAAGGTCCTCGACGACCGGGAGGCGTGGGCTGCCGGCCTCGGGGTAGAATGAGCCCATGATCGGCGACCGCTACGGTAGAAACCTCCGCACCGCCGTAGGCGCTAGTGGCGCTCCCTACGGCTACACGCTGATGACCTGGACCACAGGAGCCCTGCTAGTCCACGCCCGCGGTCTGCCGACTACCCTGAACGCGCTGCTATTCATGGTCGGCGCCGTAGTAGCCTTTGGTTTCGTGGGTTCGCTGGCCTTTGGCGGTGTCAGGGCGCGCTTTCAGGAGCAGCCTCGCAGGTCGGCCCTGTGGGGCAACTTCCACTTCTTCTCGGTCGGGGCCGCCATAGGGATCGCGGCGCTCATCGCCCGGTTTATCGACAACGATATGGCCTGGCCTCTAACGCCTTTTTTCGGTACGGTCGTCTATCTCCTCGTGCTGGGGGCGGAGTTCGCCGCCGCCGACGAGCGTCACCCGAAAGAGTAGGCTGGCTCCCCGGCTCTCTTACGCTTCGTAGATAGACTGGACGGCTATCTCGTGGAGCATGACGTGGCGCGGCTCGGCCAGGGCGCGGGAGATCTGGCGGGCCACGTCCTCGGGGGAAAGCCCGATCTCCTCCTGCCGCTTCTGTAGCTTCTCGCGGATCTCCTCGTTCCCCATATTCTTTCCGAGGTTCGTATTCACCCACCCCGGCGACACGAGGATGACCCGGATCCCCTCCTCATGGAACTCCTGGCGCCAGGCTTCGCTTATGGCGTGAACGGCGAACTTCGTGCCGGTATAAACCGCCCCGTCCGAGCCGGTCACGCGTCGCCCAGCGATAGAACCCATGTTTATTATGTCCCCGCCGCCCGCTGCCCGCAGGTGGCCGAGCGCCGCGTAGGTCACGAGGCACACCCCGAGCACGTTAATGTCCAGCGAGGTCCGCCACTCCTCGGTCCGGCCCTCGGAGAAGGGGGCGAGAAGCTGCACACCGGCAATGTTCGCGACCGCGTCAAGGCCGCCCAGGGCTTCAGCCGCATTATCTACCGCCTGTTTGACTGCCGCCTCGTCCCGAACATCTGCTGCTACGGCGACTCCTCCGATCTCTTCAGCCAGACCTTCTATCTTCTCCTGGCTCCGAGCCAAACATGCCACCCGGGCCCCGTCCGAGGCGAGAAAGCGCGCCGTCGCCTCGCCGATACCCGAGGATGCTCCCGTTACCAGTACCTTCCGGCCTTCGAGTTGCAATCCGATGCTCCCGTCTGTCTCCGGTTATTTTTCTTTCAGACTCTTTCCTCTCCGGCGACGCTTGTAAACCTGACACCCGGTCTCCGCGTATAGAATATGGCCCGTCGGAGAAGAGCGGTATTTTTCGGAGGGAGATCTATGGCAGACGTAACGGTTGTGGGCGGCGGTCTTGCGGGTAGCGAGGCGGCCTGGCAGGCCGCGGAAACCGGCTGCTCGGTCGAGCTCTGGGAGATGCGCCCCGTAAAACAGACCCCGGCCCACCACACCGACACTTTAGCCGAACTGGTCTGCTCGAACTCGATGGGCAACCGTTCCCTCGAAACCGCCTCCGGGCTCCTCAAAGAAGAGCTCCGGCGTCTCGGCTCCATGATCATCCGCTGCGCCGATGCCAACTCCGTCCCGGCCGGCGGCGCTCTCGGTCTCGCCCGCGAAGACTTCTCCCGCGCCGTCACCGAGACCGTCGAGGCCCACCCGAACATAACCCTGGTCCGCAAGGAAGTCACGGATATTCCATCTGGTCCCACGGTGCTCGCGACCGGCCCCCTGACCTCCGACGCGCTGGCCCGCGGCATCTCCGACCTCTCCGGCGAGACGCTCTACTTCTACGACGCCGCCTCCCCGATAATTTTCCGCGAATCTCTGGACGAAGACCTCGTCTACCTCGCCTCCCGCTACGGCAAGGGCGAAGCCGCCTACCTTAACTGTCCAATGACCGCTGAGGAGTACTACGCCTTTATCGAGGCCCTTACGACCGCGGAGCTAGCACCCATAAAAGACTTCGAGGAAGATATGTACTTTGAGGGCTGCCTGCCGGTCGAGATCATAGCCGGCCGCGGCCCCGAAACCTTGCGCTTCGGTCCGATGAAGCCGGTCGGTCTGCCGGACCCCCGCACCGGAGAGGAACCCTACGCCGTCGTCCAACTCCGCCAGGACGACGCCGAGGGCGAGCTTTTCAACCTCGTCGGCTTTCAGACCCGCCTGAAGTGGGGCGAGCAGAAGCGGGTCTTGCGTACCATACCGGGCCTCGAAAACGCCGAGTTCGCCCGCATGGGCGTGATGCACCGCAACACTTATCTCCGCTCGAACCACATCCTGGACGCCACCATGCGCGTCCGGAGCGGCGAGCCGCTGTTCTTCGCCGGACAACTCACCGGTGTCGAGGGTTACGTCGAAAGTACCGCGATGGGCCTCGTCGCCGGTTCTAACGCCGCCCGCCTCGCCCGTGATGAAGAGCAGATTCAACTTCCCAAAGACACCATGATCGGCGCTCTGTCGCAGTACATAACCACGAAAGATGGCGTACTACAGCCGATAAACTCGAACTGGGGCCTGGTCCCCGCCGCCCCGAAAAGAGAGAACGGCCGCCGGCTCGGACGCGCCGAGCGTCGCGCCCGCCAGTCCCGGATGGCCCTGGACGCCCTCGACAACTTTCTGGGCGTGATCGTCATTACCGCCTAAAAGTCAGAGAGTACGGAGTTGCGCTCCGAACAGGACCCGCAGGTCCCGGCGGAGTAAACGAGGGCTTCTTTATCTTCGGGTGCCGTTCCCGGAAGACCTCGCGTGAGAAGAAGGCGCCGATCCCGCCCGCCGCCTCGCAAGTCGCCCCCGCGAGCTTGGCTACCGAGTGCCCGTCGGCCATCTTCAACCTCCCAAATCTTTCGGTCACGACCCCGGCCTTATCTCTCCGGCGGGAACACCCCGCAGCCCGGCGCGGTATTTATGCCTCTTCAGTGGAAGCCGGTGTTCCGAGTCCCACTCCGTACAGCGCGGCGTGGTCGGCCGTCCGCGCGAACTACAGGCCGCCCGGCGATGGTGGGAGCATGCCTCAGGCGGACCCCGGACGCGGAGCCTGGACGCACCTCCGGGTCCGACCTCACGATGATGATTCGCGACGTGCCGCCCGGGGTAAAGTTCGTCCGTGAGTGACCCGCAGCAACCCGACCCCGGACGGTGGCGCGCCCTGGCGGTGTGCCTGATCGCAGGTTTTATGACCCTGCTCGACGTCAGCATCGTCAACGTCGCCCTGCCGTCTATCCAGCAAGATCTCGGCGCGTCGTCGGCCGAGCTGTCCTGGGTGGTCTCCGGGTACGCGCTGACTTTCGGTCTCGTGCTGGTCCCGGCGGGCCGGCTCGGCGACGACTACGGTCGTAAGAAGATGTTCCTGATCGCGCTGGCACTGTTCACGATCACGAGCGCGGTGGCCGGCCTCGCACCGAACGCGACCGCCCTGGTGATCATCCGTCTGTTGCAGGGCGCGACGGCCGGGATGCTCAACCCTCAGGTCCTCGGGCTCATCCAGCAACTCTTTCGCGGCGCCGAACGCGGCCGGGCGTTCGGGGCGTTCGGCGCGACCGTAGGCATCTCCACCGCGATCGGTCCGCTGCTCGGCGGGCTGCTACTGATGCTCGGCTCCGAAGGGAGTTGGCGCTACGTCTTCTGGGTCAACGTCCCCATCGGTGTGGCCGCGCTGGCGATCGGCTCCCGGCTCCTGCCGCGGGACGAGACTCCCGGTGAGCGCCAGCGGCTCGACGTGATCGGCGCGGCGCTACTCGGCGGGGCCGTGGTATCCTTGATGCTGCCGCTGGTGATCGCCGAGCAGAACCCGGCGTCGGCGCCCTGGTGGCTGATCGGGGTCTTCGCCGTGCTGCTCGGGGTGTTCGTGGCCTGGGAGCGGCGGGCCAAGCGCCAGCACGGCCAGCCGCTGGTAGACTTCGCCCTGCTGCGGGTGCGCAGCTACGCTCTCGGCTCGACGCTCGCCCTGCTATACTTCGCCGGGTTCACCTCGATCTTCTTCGTCCTCAGCATCTACTACCAGCAGGGAAACTCGTACTCGCCGCTCGCAGCCGGGCTCGCGCTGACGCCGTTTGCGGTCGGCTCTGCGGTGGACTCGGTGCTCGGCGGGCGGCTGGTGTCGCGGTTCGGTAGGCCGCTGGTGGTCGTGGGCCTCGGGATGGTGGCAGTCGGGCTCGCAGCCACCGCCGTCGTGCTGCGCCTCGATCCTGCCCACGTTGGCTGGGCTACCGCGGTGCCCTTGCTGATCGCCGGCCTCGGCAGCGGGCTGGTCATCTCGCCCAACCAGACCATCACCCTCAGCGAGATCCCGCCGGCCGAGGGCGGCACCGCCTCCGGGGTGCAGCAGACCGGGCAGCGGATCGGGACCGCGATCGGCATCTCCGCGGTCGGGGCCATCTTCTTCGGCGGCCTCGGAACCTCCGGGGGCGACTACGGCAACGCGATCAGCACCGCACTCATTCTTACGGTCGCCTTTGTCGTTCTCGCCCTGGTCATCGGCCTCGTCGATGTCTGGCTCGGGAATCGTGCTAGCAAGGCCGAGCCTAAAGGGTAACCAGTTGTCGAGCCGCGGGTCGCCGGCCACCCGGCCCCATTACCGCTTCGACCGTGACGACGACGATGTCGCCCCGTTCCGACAGCCGCCTCCGCACCAGTCCCAGCCGCTGGTACCCGCCGCCGGAGAACCACACCAACACCGGCCACGCCACCCTGCGGGTCAGAGCCTCGGCCCACGCCCAAACATTGAAGGTCAGGCTCCCGTCCTCGCCCCAGACCAGCCGCCGCGCCTCCATCACCCGCTCCAACCGTGAGTATCCCTCGAACAAAAAGTCCCGCTAAGCAGCATTGCAGCGTACCGTCCTCTCTGCTGCCGCGAAGCGTATCAGTCTTGACACGATATAGGTCGTAGGATAATATATCGTCTATTGATACAGTATTGAGAGGAGGGTCTGTGGCAGGTGGAGACCGGAAAGACGGAAATCCGGAAGACTTATTGCCGCTAACCCCGGCGGCGCTGAACATATTGTTGGCGCTGGCGGATGAGGAGCGGCACGGGTACGGGATCATGCAGGAGGTGCGGCGTCGGACCGGTGGCCGGGTGCGGCTTGGGCCGGGTACGCTGTACGGGTCCATAAAACGGATGCTGGAGGGCGGTTGGGTCGAAGAGTCCGACAATCGCCCGGACCCGGAACTGGACGACGAGCGCCGCCGCTACTACCGCATCACCGAGTTCGGTCAGCAGGTAGCATCCGCCGAAGTGGACCGCCTCGAAGACCTCGTCAAGGCAGCCCGGAGCAAGGGCATCAAGCCGAGGCCCGGTCTGGCGCCGGGAGGTGCGTAATGTCTGCAAACGAGAAGTACAGTCGCCTGACTCTAGTCTCCAAAAGAGTCTACCGGTCATTGCTCGTGCTCTACCCGAAAGAGTTCCGCCGGGAGTACGGGGCGGACATGGTCCAGCTATTCCGGGACCAGTGCCGGGACGAACTGAGAACCGGTGGTGTAGTGGCCTGGATAGCGCTGTGGTTCCGGACGCTAGTGGAGCTGGTCGGTAGTACCCGCAGGGAAAGAGAACGGTCGAGGTTGAGCAAGGTGCCATACAAAAGGGAACCTCTGCTCGCCGTAATATGCAGCCTGCTAGTCTGCCCCGGACTCGGACAGATGTACAACCATCAGATGGGTAAAGGGATCACGCTGATAATGGTCTCACTGTTCTGGTGGCCGGCCGGACCGTGGATATCCGGAGCGCCGGGGGCGTTGGGAGTATCGTTGGTCGTAGTCGCGGCGACAGTTCAGTTGTGGTCCGGGTGGGACGCTTACAGGACCGCGAAGAGGACCAACGCTTATCTCGCCACCGACTAGCCGGCTGTAGGGATGAGTATTTGTCCAGGAGTTGGGATCCACTACTCGTGAACGGGAGGCGCGGTGTGATTCTGCTTTCAGAGCGGCTTTACCGGATACTGCTCGTCCTCTACCCGGAGCGCTTCCGGCGCGACTTTGGGGACGAGATGGCGCGTTCCTTCAGGAGCTTGTGTAAAGAAGAATTGGGGCGGTATGGCAGGATAGGGCTACTTAGATTATGGATCTATACGTTCCTGGAGCTATTCGCAACCGCGGTAAAAGAAAGGGGTCACGCGTTGGACATGACAAAGCTTTCCAGGTTGGGTGGGTTGATGGCCGTTGCGGGCGGCGGCTTGTTCGTGGTGCACGGCGTAAGTATGCCGCTGTACGGACGGCTGTTCTGGTCAACGGGTTCGTCATTGCAAGCTGCTTTCTTCGATATTCTACAGCTAGCGATGCAAGCCGGGTCTCTGTTGCTGGTCGGCGGGCTGATCGGGCTCGTCTGCCGGATAGCTGGTGGCAGACGCGACGCCCAGACGGGGTTTGCGACACGGCACCTGCCGACGCGGCATCTAACGGTTGCCGGGCGGCTTGGACCAGTTCACATGGCCGCTCTAATTGGTTTGTTGCTCGCGGCTGTCGCGGGTCTGAGTTGTGCTGCGGGCCTGGCCCTGGTGTTGGTGAGCGGCGCTCTGGAAATATTTACCGGATCGGCCGCCGACACCCTCATACTTATTCTATCCACGGCAGGGTTTTGGACGTTGTCCGTCTCTATTACGCTGCTGGGTTTTGTCGTCTGGCGAAGGGGATTACTCGGGAAGTGGAGTGTGGTGCCGGTATTTGCGGGGAGCATCCCGCTGCTCTGGGCAGCTTATACCACCGTCTCAGCGCTGGCCTTCGGACCTCGGACGCTGCTGCCCGCTGAAACCCTGGAGACATTCGTCTACCTCGGGTTACCGTACATAATGCTCGGTTTGCCCTGGATACTACTCGGCCACGCGCTCCGGTCGGAGGGCGTAGAGGGCAATAGGGCTGGAGTGCAAGTCCAGAGCTGAGCCGTCGCGCCCAGCGTGAACTGCACCTAGCGCAGCTTACGCCTGTTTCCCGGAGCCGGGGCTTTCACCCCGGCTTTCGGGCGAGTAATCTCCATGAACGGGACAAAATTTATTCGCTGCCCGGGAATACCTCGAAGCGAGTGGGCGCTAGTTTCCCGTGGGAAGCTAGCAACCGTGAAACCGGAAACTTTGTACCGAACGGCTCGCAGGAAAATTTTCAACAAATGTGCCCTGCGACACTAAAAGAACCTAGAAACGTGTTTTGGTTGCTGGTTGGATGGGAAAAGTATATTCTAGAGCCGTCTAGCCGTTTTGAGGCTGGGGGGAAAGATACGGACACCGAAGGAGGTTCCAAGTGGCAAGAGAGCGCCGCAGCGACCGCTTTGTGGAGATGGAAGAGCGTTTCGCTGGTTACGAGGTATATGACCGGGATGGCGACAAGGTCGGTAAGGTAGACGATCTCTTCCTGAACGAGCGAGATGAGCCGGAATACGTCGGCGTAAAAATGGGCTTTCTCGGCACCAAGTCGACCCTGATCCCGATGGACTCGGTAAGCGCCGACGATGACCAGCAGCGCCTCGTGGTATCCGCGGAGAAAGAGGAAGTAAAGCAGGCTCCCGCGTTCGACAATGATCAGGACATAACGCCGGAGTTCGAGAGGGAAGTCCGCCAGCACTACGGTCTCGGTGACGCCGAAGGCTCTGAAGGCCGGAGTACCTACGGCTCCTACTACGACGACGATGACGACTACGACCGGGACGACGATGTAGTCGTAGACCGCACGGACGATGACGACGTCGGACGGACGGAAGGACGCCGCGGCGACGACATCGACCGGGGAGACGATGACCTCGACCGTGGAGAGAGGCGCGATGACGATGATCGCCCCGGCATAGCGATGGGCGATACCGATAGCGGCGAGTTCCGCGAGCACGACGAGGAGAACGAAGGCGTCCGTCAGCGTGGGAGCAGCGACCTAGAAGATGAGGACGAGCTTCGGGTACAGCGCTCCGAGGAAGAGCTCGTGGCCGGTACCCGCGAGCGGGAAGCCGGTAGCGTCAACGTCCGCAAGCGGGTCCGCACCGAGCGCGAGCAGATTCGGGTGCCCAAAAAGCGTGAAGAGGTCAAGGTAGACCGGGTACCAGTCGAAGAGGGCCGGGCTTCCGAGGATGAGATCGGCGAGGACGAGGTCCGGATGCCGGTGACCGAGGAAGAGGTCGTGGTAAGCAAGCGGCCGGAGGTCAAGGAAGAGGTCCGTATCCGCAAGGAAGTTGAAACGGACGAGGAAGTCGTCGAGGAAGACGTCCGCAAGGAAGAGATCGAGGTCGACGACGATACCGAGAACCGCTAGGACCAGGGCTTAGTAAGCCTTTCAAGGAGCAACTCATGGCGGGTCCGGGCTGCAGGAAATAGCCCGAACCCGTTTTCTTATCTTTTTTACAGGTGTCAGAGTAGCGGCTTGCAGGTTTTAGGTACACCTCGCCTACAGGTTCTAGCCGGAGGTTTTAGAGTTTTGCCGGAGCCCCGGCTTCCAGCGTGGCCTCAAGGATAGTCTCTACGAGGTCCTCGAAGGAAAGCCCGGCGGCTTCGGCGGCGAGCGGCAGGGTGGAAGTGTCGGTAAAGCCGGGGATCGTGTTTACCTCTATAACCTGCGGCTCTTCACCTTCCAGAATAATGTCTACCCGGGCGAAACCGGAACAGCCCAGAGTCTGGTAGGTCGCTAGCGCGGTTTCCTCCACCCGGGTGGCGACGGATGCCGGTATCTCGGCCGGTATGGCGAAGTCCGTCATGCCGGGGGTGTACTTGGCCCCGTAATCGTAGGAACCTTCCCGGGGCCGGACCTCCACTATACCGAGCGCCCGGGGCGGCTCGCCGGCTGGCTCCAGTATAGGGACTGTTACCTCGGTCCCGAATACTTGGCGCTCCAGGATGATCTTGGCGTCGTAGCCGAAAGCTTGGTAGACGGCGTCGAGCAGCCCTTCCCCGCCGTCCACCCGGGTGATACCGAGCCCCGAGCCTCCCCGAGCCGGCTTGACCAGCAGCGGGTACTCCAGGGAATCGGCCGCCATTTCGAGAGCGCTCGCGGCCCCCATCTCCTGTAAACTCCGCCGCTGAAAAGTCCTGAAAGGCGGCGTTGATACGCCGCTGGCGAGCATCATCCGCTTGGCATAGTCTTTGTCCATGCACCGGATGCTGGATAGCGGTCCACTACCGGTATACGGTATCTCCAGGGTTTCGAGTAGCGCCTGCACCGTGCCGTCCTCGCCGCCGACGCCGTGCAAGCAGACAAACGCCGCGTCCGGGGAAAGCTCGATCAGCTTCTCCGTGGTGTCCTCATCGAGGTCGAAAGCGTGCACCTCGTGACCGAGGCGTTCGAGCGCGTACCGGATCCGACCACCAGTGAGGAACGAGACCTCCCGCTCCATCGAGTGACCGCCCATGAGAACCGCGAGACATGCCATGGTTTCTTCTAACCTTCGGTATCCGCGGGAGACCCGGAGGATCGCCCGGAGGCCGCGGCGCTTCCTGGAGACCGTGAGCCGCGCAAGCTTTGTGAGCTGCGCGAACCACGCTCCAGGTTGTCGCGGAGCTCCATGTTCTCCCGGATCACCTCCGCCAGGAGCTCTATGCCCCGGCGGATCCTCTCCGGCTCGACAAACGAGAAGTTCAGCCTCATGCAGTTCTTTCCCTCGCCCCCGGCGTAGAAGCCCTCACCCGGTACGTAAGCTACGTTGCGCGCGATAGCTCTCGGAAGCATCGCCGTTGCGTTGATGTACGACGGTAGCGTGGCCCACACGAAAAGCCCGCCCTCGGGGTGGGTCCAGTGGACCTCCTTCGGCATGAACTCCGCCAGAGCGTCGAGCATTGCGGCCCGGCGTTCGCGGTAGATCCCGATAAGCCGCTTTACGTACGCCCGCCAGTCGGCGTGCTGGAAGTAGCTCGCGATCATCATCTGCGAGAGGTTTGAGGAGCAGAGGTCTGCCCCCTGCTTGCCGACGTTGATCTTGTGCAGAATACCCGGCTGGGCCTGCACCCACCCGAGCCTGACTCCCGGCGCGAATATCTTCGAGAACGTCCCGAGGTACACCACCCGGTCGGGGTCGCCGCTCTCCTGCTCCAGAGCCGAGAGCGTCGGCAAGGGCTCGCCCTCGAAACGCAGCATCCCGTAAGGGTTGTCCTCCAGTATTATCACGTCGTACTCCCGCGCAAGCTCCAGAAGCTCCCGGCGGCGACCGGCCGCCAGCGTAACCCCGGCCGGGTTCTGGAAGTTAGGGACCGTGTAGATAAACTTCACCCGCACGCCCTGTTTTTTAGCCTTATCCAAAGCTTCGCGCACGGCCGAGGGGATCATGCCGGCCCGGTCCATCGGGATGTGCATTATCCGCGGCCGGTAGGCGGCAAAGGCGTTTAGCGCCCCGGCATACGTCGGTCCCTCGCAGATGATGCCGTCCCCCTCGTCGAGAAAGACCTTCCCGACGAGGTCGAGGCCCTGCTGGGCTCCCGTTGTCACGAACACCTCCTCGTGGCGCGCCGGGGTGCCTTCAGCCTGCATGACGTCCACGATCACGTCTTTAATACCCTCAAGCCCAGCCGTCGGCCCGTACTGCAACGCCTGCGCCGAGTCGGCGGCGACGTTCGTCGAGATCTCCTTGAACGCCTCCTCGCCAAAGACCTTCGTGTCCGGAAAACCGCCGGCCAGCGAAATAATGCCCGGCCGCGAAAGCGTCGCCATTAGGTCTCGGGTAGCCGCCGTGCGCATGCCCTTGACCCGGTTGGCGTACAGAAAGTCGAAACGGTCGAGGTCTACGAGCGGCATCTGGTGTCCTGTTCTTTGTCGCGGAAGGTCCTGCTTTTCGGGCTTTGTAAACGTCCAGCCTTTTCGCCAAGCATACAAGCGACTGTACCACAATCGGGCCACCGGCGACACAAGGGTGTGTACACTCGTGTAGGCTACGCTCGTGCGACCGATCTTCGTAACTTCCAACGAGAATAAACGCCGGGAAGCCGCCCATATCCTGGGTCTTGACCTCGACAGCGCCGACCTCGACCTCCCCGAGATACAAGCCCTCGACGTGGCGGAAGTCGCCGCCCGCAAAGCCCTCGACGCCTACCAAGCCCTGGGCTCTCCTCCGCGCCCGGTACTCGTAGAAGACTCCGGCCTCATTATAGAAGCCTGGCGCGGTCTCCCCGGAGCCCTTACCAAGTGGTTTATGTCGAGCGTCGGCAACGAGGGCCTCTGCGCCATGCTCGAAACTTTCCTCGACCGCTCTGCCCTCGCCGTCTGCGCCATAGCCATCGCCGAAAACCAGGAGTCCATCGAGGTATTTACCGGGGAGGTAACCGGGAACATAGCCCCCGAACCGCGGGGAACCGGCGGTTTCGGGTGGGACGCTATCTTTATACCGGAGGGTGCGCAACAGACGTACGGGGAGATGGGTGAGGAGAAGAACAAGGACTCCCACCGCGCCCGGGCGTTCAAGGCCGCCCGCCGCCGGTTACTGGAGTACTAGAGCCCGCTGGAGACGTGGCGTCTGGAGGGTTATAGAATGTGTTGATGCCGGGTATAGAGCATGTAAATATCGAGGTTTGAGCCGGGGCTCGTAGCGAAAGAGCGTGGGGCGGGGTTCTGGTATTCTGTTCGCAACGGCTGTACCTCTAGGAAAGGGAGAAAAATGTCTGCGGAGCAGCAGCAAACGGAGCAGTCGGGTGGGGGCGCCGAGGGCGCGGTAGCCACGAGTTCAGAGCACCTTTTAGAGCTTTACGGCAAGATGGTGATGGTCCGCTCCTTTGAGGAGGCCTGCCAGAAAAGCTTCCGGAAGGGTAAGATAGGCGGTTACCTCCACGTCTACACGGGCCAGGAAGCGGTTGCGACCGGCTTTATAGATGCGTACAAAGATGGCGACCGCGTCATCACCGCCTACCGCGACCACCCGCACGCCCTCTTACTCGGCAGCGACCCGAAGAACGTCATGGCCGAGCTTTACGGAAAGGGAACCGGCCTGGTAAAAGGCAAGGGCGGCTCGATGCACCTCTTTGACGTCGAGAGAGGATTCATGGGTGGCTACGGCATCGTCGGCGGCCACATACCGCTCGGGGTCGGCATCGCCTACGCCATGCGCTACCAGGAGACGGAGCACATCTGCCAGCTATTCCTGGGCGACGGGGCCATGAGCCAGGGCGCGTTTCACGAGTCGGCGAACCTCGCCGGGCTCTGGGGCCAGGACGGCATGTGCCCGGTGGTCTTTATTGTAGAGAACAACCAGTACGGGATGGGCACGAGCGTCGACCGTACCACGGCGATGACCGACCTCGGGGCGAAGTTCGACGCCTACGGTATAGAGCACGAAAAGGTGGACGGGATGAACCTCGAAGCCGTCCTCGAAGCCGCCGGGAGGGCAACGGAGCAGGTCCGGGAGACCGGTGTACCGTACGCCGTGGAAGCCATGACCTACCGCACCGCACCCCACGGGGCCGCGGACTTCTTCGAGAAGTACCGGACCAAAGAAGAGGTTAAAGAGTGGCGGGAGCGCGACCCGATAGGGCTGCTCGAAAGTCGGCTCCTGGAGCTCGAAGCCGCCGACGAGGACAAGCTCGAAGAGATGAAGAACGAGGCCCAGGAGACGGTAGACGAGGCGGTAAGCTTCGCCGACGAGAGCGAAGAGCCTGCCATGGAAGAGCTCTACACCGACGTCTACTCCGGGGCCGACGAGTACCTGGGGGAGGAGTAGTTATATGGCGGAGGAAAAGACTTATCGAGAAGCCCTCAGAGAGGCTATGGTCGAGGAGATGGAGCGTGACGAGTCCGTCGTCCTCATGGGCGAGGACATCGGTGTCTACGGCGGCACCCACCTGATAACCGACGGCCTCATAGACCAGTTCGGCCCGCAAAGGGTAATGGACACCCCTATCTCCGAGGGTGGTTTCACCGGGGCTGCAATCGGGATGGCGATGATGGGCATGAAGCCGGTCGTGGAGATGATGACCTGGAACTTCTCGTTCCTGGCGGCGGACCAGATCATCCAGAATGCCGCCAAAGTGCGCTACTTCTCCGGCGGTCAGGTAGAAGTCCCGCTCGTTATCCGCGGACCCAACGGCGGCGGCGTCCAGCTCTCCGCCCAGCATACCCACAGCTTGGAGAACTTCTACGGCCACTTCCCCGGCCTCAAAGTCGTCTCTCCCGTAACCCCGAACGACGTAAAAGGCATGATGCTCACCGCCATCCGGGACCCGAACCCGGTCGTTTTCCTGGAAGCCGGCGCGCTCTACGGCACCAAGGGCGAGGTAGATGATAGTGAGGACGGCGCCGTACCGTTCGGCAAGGCCCGGATAGCCCGCGAGGGCGGGAACGTGACGCTCATCGCCTACGGCCGGCAGGTCAACCTGTGTCTGCGGGCGGCCGACACGCTGGCCGAGGACGGCATAGAAGCCGAGGTCATAGACTTGCGGTCCATAAGGCCGTTTGACGAGGACTCTATCGTAGAGTCGGTCGAGAAGACCCACCGGGCGGTCGTGGTTCAGGAGCAGTGGCGGTGGTTCGGGGTGGCGAGCGAGGTCGCGTCCATAATCCAGGAGCGGGCCTTCGATTACCTCGACGCTCCGGTCGAGCGGGTCAGCGGGGCGGAGGTTCCTGCGCCGTACGCGCGGAACCTGGAAGTAGAAGCCTTCCCGAGCGAGAAGCAAGTAGCAAACGCGGCCCGTCGGGCTTTGTATCAGGAGGAGAAGTAAGTTGCCCGAAGTGATCATGCCCAAAATGGGCGACGCTATGGAGGAAGGCACCCTAATAAAGTGGATCAAGGGTGAGGGAGACGAGGTCGAAGAAGGCGACCCTATAGCCGAAATAGAGACCGACAAAGTCACCCTCGAACTTGAAGCTGAAGACTCCGGGACCCTCTCAGAACTCTACGCCTCCGAAGGCCAGAGTATCCCCGTAGGTGACGCGATAGCCGTGATCCTCGGCGAGGGCGAAGAAGCGCCCGCCCGCGAAGAGAGCGGCGGAGGAGAGGCCGAAGCCGAGGCGGAAGCCGGCGGGGAGGAAGAGGCCGGGTCGGCGTCTACGGCCACGGGCACAGAGACCGAAGCCCCGAGCGGTGAGGAAAGCTCCGAGGAACAGCCGGCAGCTAGTAACGGCCAGGCCGGCGGCCAGGCCAACGGACAGGCGAACGGCAACTTCCGGGCTTCCCCGATAGTCCGGCGCCTCGCCGACGAGAACGACCTCGACCTCTCGAAGGTAGACGGTTCCGGGCCGCAGGGCCGTATTGTCGAGCGCGACGTACGGGCCGCGATGGAGAGCGGGACCGCCCAGCGCGACGGTCAGGACGGAGCCGAAGCCGACGGAGCCCAGGAAGAGACTTCTTCCGAGGAGGCTTCGGCCCCGGCGGCGTCCCAGGCCCAGCCGCAGGCTGCCGAGACCTTTGTGCCGGAGCCGACCCGCGAGCCGGGAACCGAGATCCTGGAGCCTTCCAGGATGCAGCAGGTTATCGGCCAGCGGATGCAGCAGGCCAAGCAGGAGGTCCCGCACTTCTACGCGACCGTCGAAGTCCAGATGGACGAGACGATGGCCCTGCGCAAGCAGCTAAACGAGCGGCTCGCCGACCAGGAGATAAAGCTCTCCGTCAACGACTTTGTGATGAAAGCTTGCGCCGTCGGTCTCGGGAGCCACCCGAAGCTGAACGCGCTCTACACCTCCGAAGGCGTCGAGCTGCACGAGTCGGTCCAGATGGCGATGGCCGTGGCGCTCGAAGGCGGCCTCATAACCCCGGTCATCCGGGACTGCGCCAAGAAAGGGCTCGCCGCTATCTCCAGCGAGTCCAAGGACATGGCGAAGCGCGCTCGCGAGGGTGGGCTGAAGCCGGACGAGTACCAGGGCGGGACGTTCACCGTCTCCAACATGGGCATGTTCGGGGTCGAGAGTTTCTCGGCGATCATCAACCAGCCGCAGGCCGCGATAGTAGCCGTGAGCAGCATCGTCCAGCGCCCGAGCTACAACGAGGACGGCGAAATCGTCCCGGCCAGCATGATGAAGCTTACCCTCTCCGCCGACCACCGTATCGCCAACGGAGCCGAGGGCGCCCTGTACATGGCCGAGGTAAAGCGTCTCCTGGAGAACCCGATGATGCTTCTGGTCTAGCGACTCCTCAACCAGAGTAATATGAAGCGCCCCCAGTTCTCATAACCGGGGGCGCTGTATTTTCGGAACTACTTACTGACAGACGCCTGCGCGGGCTTGGGGGCTGCTGGCGCCCTGGGAGCCGCTCTTGGAGCTGAAGGTGTATAATCAGGAGGTTCTGCACGAACGTAAGGGCGTTGCCGCTCACCCAGTAGACCAGGAGCGCGGCCGGGAAGCGGGAGAGGAATATACCGAACACGACCGGCAGAAAGCGCATCAGGTTCTTCTGTCCCGAAGCGGTGCGGCGCATGGCGACCTCCTGGGAGGCCATCATGGTGACGATGTAGAGGATGGGCAGGATAAAGTAGGGGTCGGCGTTTGTCAGGTCGTGGAACCACAGGAGCCCGCCGGTCTTGAAACTTTCCAGGTGCTCGAACCGGATGATGGTGTGGTAGAGCACGACAAAGACCGGTAACTGTACGAACATCGGCAAGCAGCCGGCTGCCGGGTTGATCCTGCGCTCCTGATACAGCTTTGTGATAGCTTCTTGCTGCTTTTTCGGCTTGTTCTTGTACTTGGCCTTGAGCTTGTCCAGATCCAGCTTCAGCTCCTGCATCTTCCTCATGTTCTTGACCTGCTTTACGGTCAGGGGAGATAGCAGGCCACGAACGATAATGGTGAGCATCATAATGGCTAGCCACCACGGCGCTCCCCAACCGTGGAAGGTCATTAATGTTTCTCCGAGCAGGTTGAATAACGGGGCGAAAAGGTCGCCTAGAAACTGGGTTATACACCATCCTTTAGCTATTGGTTAAGCTCTACTAAAGATGTGCCGGCGGCCCTGGAAAGCAGCTACCGACAAGCTAGTCCTGCACGGGCTCTGGTATGCCGTGCAAGATTGGATGGAGTTTAGACCCAGCCCCCGAGGCCAGCGAACAGAACGGGCAGAGGCCCGAAAAGAAGGGCGACTAGTAGCGGCCAGCGCCCGGAGACCAGAGTGACGACGTCCGCGAACGAGTCCCCGGACAGTTCCGGACCAGTAAACGATGGTCCGGCTAAAAAGGTGCAACCCGGTCTGCGAGCGAGGTGTATTGACAGGTAGCCGAGGCACCCCGCGAAACCCAACGTCGCGAGCAGCGGCAGCAACAACCTCCCGGCACCCTCGTACACGTCCCTCTGCGGAAGGAGGTCTGCGAGAAGGTTTGCGAAGAGTAGCCCGAACAGCGACAGCACGGCTACGAGTGCCGCTCCGACCGCTATACGGGCTACCGCGCGAATTCTGATCTCCGCCTCCGGCTAAAGGATTTAATACTTCAGCCGCATTGTAGCACCCGGTAGCTGCCGCCGGTCACCTGCTAGCTCCGGATGACCGGCCTGCTCTGGTCTTACTAACTACCGGGGTTAATGATCTCGTCTGTACAGTTTTCCAGGAGCAGGCTTTCTAAGAGCCGTTCTGCCCGTTTGTACTAAAGAGGTCGTCGATGTTTATGTTCACCTCGGTCACCGACAGGCCGGTGAGGTCTTCGACGCGCCGGACCACGGTGTCGCGCACGGCGCCGGTTACCTCGGGGATGGACTTTCCGGTCTCGACCTTCATGTTCAAATCTACCGCTGCCTCCCGCTCGCCGACTTCGACGGAGACGCCTCGCGACCTGTTTCCTCCGGTAAGGCCGTTAAAGAACTCACCCACGGTCTGTGAATTGTCTCCTGGCAGACTCTGGCCCCCGACATCGAGTTGTATGCCCTTGACCTCGCGGGCCGCCATACCCACCACGGCCGTGACCACGGAGGTCTCTATGGTCGTGTTTCCCAGATCCGTCTGCAGCGGATTCTCGTCTTTTGAGCCTTTTTTCTTGCCCAAACCGCTCTCCTCTCTTTGTTGTTCCGGCGATGTAAAGCCTTTGCTGAGGTAATGCCCCGTAACGAGCTTTCTAGACGGTCGTATTGGCGGTCGGAACATATCTTTAGGCAAGAAAGGGTGCGGGAAGCTTTATGCTGGGGTAAGCTGAGTCCCCGGCCGGAAGAGCGGCCGGGAGGGGATAGGCTTTGAAAGGAGGAGCCTGTGGCAACCGAACCAGCATTGATCCGGAGCGTGTGCCTGATCGGGCACCGGGGTAGCGGGAAGACGGCGCTTGGGGAGGCGATGCTTTCCCTGACCTCCGGTAGAAAGAACCCTGGAAACGTGCTCGACTACGCGGACGAAGAAGCCGAGCGGGGCATGACGCTCGGGATGAGCGTCGCCCGGCTAGAATGGAAGGGCCGTCAGGTAAACCTGCTCGACACACCGGGAGATGGCGGCTTTATCGGGGACGCGTTCGTGGCCCAGCGGGTCGCTGACTGCGCGATTCTGGTGGTCCACGCCCAGAATCCGGTACAGGTAGTGACCGAGCGGGTGTGGCGGCGCGGGGAGAAGGAGGGTATCCCGCACGTCGTGGTCGTAAACCACCTCGACCGCGAGCGGACGGACTTCGGGGCCGTCGTCCAAGAGCTCCGGGAGAGGTTTGGGCCGGCGGTCGTGCCGCTAAACCTGCCTATCGGTAAGGAGGGTGACCTGCAAGGTGTCTACGGCTTACTCAGCGGTATAGCGTTTGTAAACGGGGAGCAGACACCCGAGGTGCCGGAGGGCCTGGAAGACGAGGTGGACGCGGCGAAGATACAACTCTTTGAGGCGATAGCCGAGAGCGACGACACGCTCTTGGAGAAGTACCTCGAAGGCGAGGAGTTGACCGTCGAAGAGACATTCGAGGGTATCCGGCGTGGCATCGCGGATGGCCTGATCATCCCGGTGGTCGCGACCAGCGTGGAGCGCGGCGTCGGGGTGGACCGGCTGCTGGACGTAATCGCCGGGAGTGCTCCCTCGCCGAAAGACCGCTCCCGCTGGACTTCCGACACCGGAGACGAGGTAGCCTGCGACCCCGAAGGGCCGTTTTCAGCCTACGCCTTCAAGACCTACGTGGACCCTTACGCCGGGCGTTTGAGCGTCTTGCGCATCGTCAGCGGCCGGTGCCGTTCGGACGAGGCGCTGACCAACCCCCGCACGGGTACCGCCGAGCGGCTCGGCACCGTGTTTCACCTCTGCGGCAAGGACCGCTCGCCCACCGACGAGGCTGTAGCCGGGGACATTATCGCGGTCGCGAAGCTAAAGGACACTGCGACCTTCGATACCCTGTGCAAGCCGGAGGTCCCGCTGCGCTACGAGCCGGTAGAGCTGCCGGAGCCGACGACGGCCTTTGCCATAGGGGCGGCAGCCAGGGGAGAGGAGGAGAAGGTCTTTGAGGCCATAAAGCGGGTGACCGACGAAGACCCGTCGCTAGAGATTTCCCGCAGCGAGTCCACCGGCGAGGACGTGCTCTCGGGGCTCTCACAGATGCACGTGGAGTTCGCGTTGGACCGGATCACCCGCCGCTACGGGGTCGAGGTTGAAGCTCGGGCGCCGAAGGTGCCGTTTAAAGAGACGATCATGGCTTCTTCCAAAGCTCGCGGTCGCTATAAAAAGCAGACCGGCGGCCGGGGACAGTTCGGGGACTGCCAGATCGAGCTTATACCCCTGCCCCGCGGCTCGGGCTTTGAGTTCGAGGACGCCATCGTCGGCGGCGCGATCCCGCGGCAGTACATCCCGGCGGTCGAGAAGGGTATCCTCGAAGCCATGCAAGAGGGTTCAATGGCCGGTTGCCCGGTCGTGGACGTAAAGGCCCGGCTCTTCGACGGCAGCTTCCACTCCGTGGACTCCTCGGAAATGGCCTTCAAGGTCGCCGGCTCGATGGCGTTCAAAAGTGCCGTCGCCGAAGCCTCCCCGGTCCTGCTGGAGCCGTTCGTAAAGGTCGAGGTGCTCGTCCCGACCGAGCTTGTGGGCGACGTCATGGGCGACCTCTCCGGGCGGCGGGGACGGCCGATGGGCATAGACCCCCGCGGTGAGCGGCAGGTGGTCACCGCCGAGGTGCCTCAAGTCGAGATGCTTACCTACGCCCGCGATTTGCGCTCTATCACCGGCGGCCGGGCCAACTTCCACGTCGAGCCCGGTTTCTACGAGGAAGTCCCCCCGAACCTCGTCGACAGAGTGCTGGCCGCCAACGCCAGCGAGGTCGAGGAAAAGGTAAGCTAGCGGTACCCCGCTAGCTTACCTTCAAGACTTCGGACATCGGGGGGCGCTCTACCAGGTCCTCGACGTGCTCTTGTAGCCGGAGGCCCTCCGGGGTGGCGACGGCGTGCAGGTAGTCGCTGAACTGGAACAGCGACTCGGGCAGGTACGGGTTGCGGACCTGCTGTAACCGGCCGTCCTGCCGTAGCCGGCGGGCGACGGCCCGGAGCACGGAGTAGGACATGCGCCCGAGGTCGAAGAGCGGCTGGTGGCGGTTCTGGCGCTCCCCGAGGTCTACCTGGGCCATAGCCCCGAGCCCGACCTGCTTCAGGACGTCGATCATGAGCCCCGTCTCGACGGCGTAGCCGGTAAGGAACGGGACGGAGTTGAATAGCTCCCGGTCGGCAGCGAACTCTCCGGCGAGCGGCTGTACGAAACCAGTAAGCTCCGGGTAGAACAGGTTAAAGAGCGGCTTTGTCGTAAGCTCCGTGACCCGGCCGCCGCCGTCGGGCTGCACGGCCTCGTCTCTTTTAAACGGCCGCCGGAACGCGCCTTTTACAAACCGCACGCCGGGTACTTCCAGCAGCGGGCCGAGCGTACCGTAGACGAACTGCGGCTCGAAGCCCCGGGTGTCGGCGTCGGCGAACATTATGAGGTCCCCGCTCGCTACCGAGAGGGAGCGCCACATCGCGTCCCCCTTGCCGTTCGCGCCACCGTAGGAGGCCATAAGCCCGTTCTCCGAGTAGACCTCGGCCCCGTGGCGGGCGGCGACCTCCCGGGTGCCGTCCGTGGAGTCGGCGTCGACCACGAGTATCTGATCTACCAGCGGGCTGTCGGGCGGACACCCCGCGTTTACGGTGTGTATCTGGTCGATGATCTCCCCGACCGTGTCGGCCACGTTGCGGCTCGGCAGCACGAGGCTCGTCGTAACGCCCCGCTCGCGCTTGCGCCGGGCGAGCCGCGCGAGGTCGGAGAACTGTTCGTGATCGTAGGAACGCAGGTCAAACCACTCTACGGCATCCACTTGCCACCTCCTCCCGGACTTCCAGTCCGAAACTAACTTAAACTGGGCTAAAGTGCTAAATGCTACTTGCTTACAGACGGTCCGGGGATAGAAATCCCTTGCAGGCTCGGGGTCGTCCCCGGACTCTCTTGCCTGACCGTCGGGTTGGATGTGTACCCAGATCAGGAGAAATTATAGCCGATGGTTCGTTGATGCGCGAAGCGGGGGCCGGGGCTTAAACGGTGGTAGAATCTCGGACCTTGCAAAGTTTTTAGCAGCTAAGGTAAGAAGTATAAAAAGATGCGAATAGTACTTACTAACGATGATGGTATAGACGCGCCGGGTATCCTGGCGGCCCGCCGGGCGCTGGAGGAGATCGGGGAGGTGCTGGTCGTCGCCCCGGACCGGAACCGCTCGGGGGTTGGGCGGAGCATCACTTTCGGCGAGCGGCTCCACGTGGAGGAGCGGACGATGGCCGACGGGTCGTCGGGCTACGCGTGCAGCGGCACCCCGGTCGATTGCGTACGGCTCGTTTCTCTCGGGCTCATGGACTTTACCCCGGACGTGGTGGTCTCCGGGATCAACCACGGGGAGAACCTGGGAGACGATATTACGTACTCGGGGACCGTTGCGGCAGCCTTTGAGGGGATCGTGACCGGGGTCCCCGGCATAGCGGTCTCCCTGAGCGTCGGCCGTCCCTGGCACGAGGGCGATGATGTCGAGCTACACTTCGAGCCGGTGGCGCAGTTCGCCGCCCGGCTGGCGAAGCTGTCCGGTAACATCCCGGAGAACCGGGTGCTAAACGTGAACGCGCCGAACGTCCCGGTCGAGGGGTTGAAAGGAGCCAGGATCACCCGCCTCGGACGCCGGTTATACATGGACGAGTTGATAGAGGTCAAAGACAAGGAAGGCCGGGTCTCCTACGACATCTACAACAACCCGCCAAAGCATCACCGCGAGGAGGGCACCGACTTCGCGGCCATCGAGAACGCGGAGATCAGCATCACTCCGGTGCACCTGGAGTTGACCGACACGGCGAGCATCCGGGAACTAGAGACCTGGAATCTAGACGACCTCGTCCGCGAAAACGCCTCGCGGCGCTCGCCGGAGTAGCGGGCATGAAGCTAACCGCCGTACTTTTCGACTTTGACGGCACTCTGGTCGATACCACGGAGCTTATCTACCAGTCGCTGCGCCACGCTACGAGAGAGGTTCTGGGACGGGAGATACCGCGGGAGACCCTCATGGCCGGCGTCGGACAGCCGCTTCCGTACCAGATGGAGCTGCTGCTCGGCAGAGACCCGGAGAACAGCGGCGAGGACCCTACGGATCTGGCGCGGGAGCTGCTGGATTCTTACCGGGTTCACAATGAGGCTCACCACGACGAGTTGATCCGGGAGTTCCCCAACGTCGAGGCGTCGCTATCCCGGCTGCAAGACGCCGGTACAAAGCTGGCCGTCGTGACCTCCAAGCGCCGTCCGTCGGTCCGCATGGCGCTCGACTCTTTTCCCGGCCTCGGGACGGTGGTAGACCACTTCGTGACCATGGAGGACACCACCGAGCACAAACCGCGCCCCGCCCCGCTGCTCAAGGGCCTCGAAGTCCTCGGCAATGTCCCGCGGGAAGAGGCCGCCTACGTCGGCGATTCTCCGCACGACATAGAAGCCGCCCGGGCGGCCGGTATGCTGGGGGTGGGCGTAAGCTGGGGCGCATTCTCCGGAGAAGCCGTAGGGGCCGCGGAGCCCGCCTACCTCGCGCCGGACCTCGACTCCGTCGTGGACTTCCTGCTGGAGTACGCCGGAACTACTTGACCCGCGTAGCTGGTGCGCCGGGAGAGGAAATCTGGGGTGCCACAGCAGTAGCTACGAGCGCGGCTAGCACCACCTTTATAACGTCGAAGGGTACAAACGGCAGGACCCCCTGTGCCAGCGCGACAACCGGCGGCAGGCTCAGGTAGACGCCGAGCCACGTTGCCCCGAGAGCGTAGATCACGACCAACGCCGCGAGCCCCGAAAAGGTCCCGGCGGCTACGGCCCGCCCACGGGCAGCACTCACCACCGCACCGGCCGCGAGCCCGGCGACCGCGGCGGCGAGTGGGTAGGAGAGCAGGTATCCGGCTCTCGGGCTGAAAAGGGCGTCGGTCGCGTGAAACCCGGCGAATACCGGGATGCCGACCGCTCCCATGACCAGGTAGACGACCTGGGCCAGAGCGCCGTAGCGGGGACCGAGCAACAGCCCCGAGAGCACGACCACCGGTACCTGCAGCGTGAACGGCACCGGACTGACGGGGATGGTCAACTGCGCCCCCACCGCCGTCAGCGCCGCCATAAGTGCCACTCGCGTTAATATCGATGCCCGCATCTAGCTCCCTCCGCTGTTCTCACAAAGGCTGTAGCTTAGTTAACCCGGGTGGTCTACGCAACGCGGGGACCTACACTACAACCGGCTCACGGCCCGGACGAGGGCTTCCAGCTCTTCCTCGGTGTTGAATAGGTGCGTGCTGGCTCGCACGTAGGGGTGCGGGTCCGGGACAAAGCGGACGATGAACCTCTCGCCGAGTAGCTTCTCGGCCGCCGCCTTTGCTGGAAGCCCTTCCACCTGGAAACTCACGAGACCCGTGACCGCAGGCCTCGGTGAGACCACGGTGACCCGCGCAAGCTCCGCGAGGCGTGCCGCGAGTAGTTCGGCCCTCTCCCGGATACCCTCGAAGCCGGCTGCTCCACGCTGGACTACAGCTTCGGCGGCGGCGGCGAACCCTCCGGCGAGCGCCGGGCTGACCGTAGAAGCCTCAAAGCGGCGCGCGCCCTCGTGCAGCGCGTAGTTCCCCTCGTAGTCGAAGCTAGCCGAGTCCGAGAGGGCCGCGTAGCCGACGTTCGGGCTGTATAGACCGCAGTCGGGGCGCACGTAGAAGCCGCCCATGCCTTCGGGGCCGAGGACCCACTTGTGCCCGGTAAAAGCGTACAGGTCTACGCCGGTCGCGGGCGCGTCGACCGGAATGTCCCCGACCGACTGGGCGCCGTCCACCAGGGTCGTTACGCCGCGGGAGCGGGCGAGCGACGCTATCTCCTGTAGCGGCAATATCTCGCCTGTGGTCCAGTCTACGTGGGAGAGGGCTACGAGGCGGGTACGGTCCGTCATCATGGCTTCTATCTTTTCGGTGGTGACCGGGGGTGAGACGAGTTTTACCTTGACGCCGTAGCGGTTCTGGAGGTTGTAGAGCGGCACGAGGCACCCCGGATGCTCGGTGGAGGTGGAGATCACCTCGTCTCCCGGCTGCCAGTTAAGGGCCCCGACCCCGAGGTTCATGCCGTGCGTGGTGTTCTGGGTGAGGGCGACGTCGCCGGGGTCGGCGTTTACCAGCTTTGCGGCGGCCTCGCGGGCTCGGGAGACGACCTCGCCCAGACGGGCGTAGAACGCCGCTCCTTCCAGGTACGCCGGGCCGGAGCAGAGGTCGTCGGCTTCCCGCATGGCCTCTACTACCGCGCGGGTCGGCGGGCCGCTGCCGCCGGAGTTCAGGTACACGTAGTCGTTATCGGCGAGTGCCGGCAATAGCGAGCGAGAGATCTCCGTCGTGCGGTCCAGCGTTTGATGGTTCATCCGTACTCCTGTAGCTCGTATACTCCGCGGGGTTTAAAAAACACCCTCTACTGTATAATAACCCCTTCATGGATCCCGAAATTCGTACAAAGATCGGCCGTCGCCGGCGTCGCCAGCGGCAGGGAAGCAAAACGTGGCGCCGATTAAGAGTCATCGCGCTAGTCCTGGTTTTTGGGGTGCTGCTCGTGGGAGCCGGGGGTGTGGCGACCTTCAGTTATGCCTACAATGAAGCATCAAAAGAGTTACCGAACCTCGAAGACTACTCCTCGGCCGAGCTCGCCCAGACCTCTACGGTCTACGACTCGGAGGGAAACGTGATCAATGAGTTGTACGGGGCCCAGAACCGCTCCGTGGTCTCCATGGACGAGATCGACCCTTCCCTCGGTAACGCGGTCGTGTCCATCGAGGACCACCGCTTCTACGAGCACCGGGGGCTCGACTTCGAGTCCATCGCCCGGGCGGTAAGGGAGAACGTTACCAGCATGTCGATCCAGGAGGGTGGATCGACGATAACCCAGCAGCTAATGAAGAATACGTTTATAGACCAGGACCAGCGGGCGATAGCGAGTTTTCAGCGCAAGATCACGGAGGCCGCCCTCGCCTGGCAGTACGAAAAGGATTACTCTAAAAAGGAGATCCTGGAACAGTACCTGAACACCGTGTACTTCGGGGCGAACGCCTACGGGGCGGAGGCCGCGGCCAAGACATACTTCAACAAGAGCGCCGAAGAGCTGACCATCGCGGAATCTGCGATGCTTGCCGGCATCGTAAACCTGCCGGGGGCCTACGACCCGTTCGCCGACCCGGAGAGCGCCCGGATACGGCGGGACATCGTGCTCGACCGGATGCTCCAGTACGGGCACATATCCGAGGCGGAGCACGCCGAAGCGGTAGCGTCCGACCTCGGGCTCAGCCGGGGACGGCAGGCCGAGCCGGACCGTGAGAACGAGTACTTTCTCGACGCGGTGCGCCAGGAACTCGCCCGCGAGTACGGCGACGACATGATCTACCAGGGCGGGCTCGACATCTATACCACCCTCGACCCGGAGCTACAGCAGATGGCGAGCGAGTCCGTCGAAGGTACGGTAAACCCGGAAGAAGGGGACCCGTCGGCCTCGCTGGTCTCCGTAGACCCGGCGACCGGGGCGGTAAAAGCTATGGTCGGTGGCTCGGACTTCGAGCAGATCAAGTTCAACCTCGCGACCCAGGGCCAGCGGCAGCCGGGAAGCTTGTTTAAAGTCTTTGTGCTCGCGGCGGCCGTCAAGGCCGGAGTCTCTCCGGACACCGAGTACACTTCCCGGGACCTCACGATAGACATGCCGCCGGACGCCGGGGAAGACTACTACCGGGTCGCGAACTACGCCGGGATAGAGCGCGGGGAGATCTCCGTAGAAAAGGCGCTCGAAGACTCGGATAACACGGTTTTCATGCAACTCGCCATAGACCTCGGTCTTGAGAGAGTGGTCGAGATGGCAAAGGAGATGGGCATCCAGAGCCCGCTAGACCCTTACCCCTCGACGGCTATCGGAGGGATAAGGGAGGGTCTGTCGCCCACCGAGATGGCCTCGGCGTACTCGACCCTGGCTAACAGCGGTATGCACATGAAGCCGTTCCTGGTCCAGAAGGTAACCCGTCAGGAGGACGGGGGAGATACCGTTACCGTAAAGGACCACAAGCTGCAGGAAGACCGGGTTCTGTCCAAGGATGAGGCCGCGACGGTCACGCAGGTCATGCGTGGCGTCGTGACCGAGGGCACGGCGAGCATGTTCCACGACCTGGACGATGAGATCGGGCGTCCGTCGGTTGCAAAGACCGGGACCACCGAAGCGTTCGTGGACGCCTGGTTTGTCGGCTCCATACCGCAGCTAACGACGAGCGTGTGGGTCGGTTACCCCGAAGAGAGGACCTCGATGGTCAACATCCGGGGGTACCAGCAGATCAACGGCGAAAACTTCCCGCTGGACATCTGGTCGGACTACATGCAAAAAGCCGTGAGCGAGTACCCGGAAGTGCGCCAGTTCGATACCCCGAGCCCGGACCTGAAGCTGAAGAAAGAGAAGCCAGAGAAGGATAAGAAGGGCGGTACCACCGGGGAAACGACCACCTCGCCCGAAGATGAGTACCGGGTACTGCCCGCACCTCCGGGCTACAAACCAGACTCGAGCGCGAAGCCTATCATCGTACCGGGAGAGAACGGCCAGCAGACCGTAATACAGCCTTCAGCACCCCCGCTGGCGGAGCAGCAGCCGTCCGCACCACCATCATCTGCACCGCCACCGTCTTCTACAGCTACCCCCGGCGCTGGTAGTAGCGGACAACGGTCCCCGGCGGCACCTCAGACTCCTGCTCCTCAGCCCGCTACGCCGACGCCCGCCGTACCGTCTCCATCTGCCGCACCCGGCGGTAGTGGTGGTCAGCAGCCCGCCGCTACACCGGCGCCTCAACCCGCCTTTCCGCAGCAATCCCCGCAGCAACCGGCTTCTTCCCGGAGACAGTTACCGCCGGGTTCCGAGACGCCGGCTTCCGGCTCGCCGAGTTCTGGGACGCCGAGTTCTGCTCCGGGCCGAAATGCCTCGAATACTCCCGGCAACAATTAACGTCAGGTAGGGCGGTTCTCGTCCAGGGTCTTGACCAGAGTCTGGAGTACCTCGTCGTGCACGAGGCCGTTGCTGGCTATCATGCCGCTGGATTCGTAGCTCCAGGTCTCTCCGGAGAGGTCGGTAACGGTGCCTCCGGCCTCGGAGACCAGTAGGGCCGTAGGCGCGTAGTCCCAAGCCGTATTGCGGGTGCCGACCGAGACGTCGATGTAACCGGCGGCGAGCCAGGCCCCGCGTATACCGGCGCTGCCCAGAGCGCGGAGTTGCCAGCTACGGGCGAAAACTTCCAGCAGACCGGCGCTCTCGGGCTTGTTGCCCTGTCTTATAAACCCCACGTCAGCCCCGGTAAAAGCGTACTCCAGTTGCTCCGTGGCGCTTACGGTTAGCCTCTGGCTTTGACCGCCCGAATCCCGGTAAGCTCCGCCTCCGAGACGGGCGTGGTAGAGGTCACCGAGGCGGGGGGCGGCAACGGCGGCGTGGGTGATGCGGTCGTTCTCGGCCACCGAGACGCAGCAGCAGAACATCGGGTTCGCCCGGGAGAAGTTCGCCGTCCCGTCTAGCGGGTCGAGCAGCCAGCTACGGCCGGAGGAGGATGTTTCGCCGCCCCGCTCTTCGGAGAGGATGTTATCGTCTGGGTAGCGTTCTTGTATCCGCGAGATGAGTAGTTCCTCACAAAGAAAGTCTACCTCAGTAACCAGGTCTTTCGGTGCTTTCTCCTGAATTTCTCCCGGACGCTCGTAGCGGGAGAGTTGTAGCTCTCCCGCTTGAAGCGCCAGGTCGCAGACAAAGCGGTGTAGTTCCTCGGAGGTGGGCTCCTGGTTACCCCTCGGGGTATCCGCCACTACTTGAGGTACTCGCGCAGGTTCTGGGTGCGCCGCTGCTCGCGGAGGAGGTTCAGGGTCTTCATCTGGATCTGGCGTACCCGCTCGCGGGTGATGTCGAACTCGCGGCCGACTTCCTCAAGGGTGCGAGGCCTATCATCTTTCATCCCAAACCTGAGCTCGATGATCTGGCGTTCCCGCTCTGGAAGCTCGTTTAGCGCCTCGCGCAGGTGAGACTTTAGCAGGGACTCCGAGACGGCATCTGTCGGGGTAACCGACGAGGCGTCTTCCAGGAAATCCCCGAGGTGGGAGGAATCCTCCTCACCGACCGGGGTTTCGAGGCTGATCGCGCGCTGGCTGATCTCCTGCAAGCGCAGTATCTCCTCGACGGTGATCTCAAGCTCCCGGGCGATTTCCTCGTCGATGGGCTCGCGTCCGAGGGTCTGGGTCATCCGGCGGTGGGTGCGGTGGAACTTGTTGACCTTCTCCACCATGTGCACCGGGATGCGGATGGTCCGGCCCTTGTCCGCGATCGCGCGGGTTATGGCCTGACGTATCCACCACGTGGCGTAGGTCGAGAACTTGTAGCCCTTTGTGTGGTCGAACTTCTCGGCGGCCCGGATAAGCCCCAGGTTACCCTCCTGAATGAGGTCCAGGAACGAGACGCCGCGGTTGCGGTACTTTTTGGCGATAGAGACCACGAGCCGGAGGTTCGCCTCCACGAGGCGGTCTTTGGAGCGCTTGCAGCCGCGGGCGATGCCTTTGGCGAGCCGGATCTCATCGGCGTGCGTTAGTAACCTGACACGCCCGATCTCCGCGAGGTACATCCTGATCGAATCTCCGGTAGCCACGGCGTGGGCTAGCTGAAGCGCGGGCACTTCCGGTAGCTGCGGGGCGGGAATCGTCGCGGCGACGGTGGTGACCGTCCCGACATCCGCCGACTCGGCGTCGACGACGTTGATCTCCTCTTCTTCGAGGGTGGCGTAGAACTCCTCTACCTCGGCGGCGGATAACTCACCGTCCTGAAGGAGCTCGGCCACCTCCTCGGTACTGACAAATCCTTGACTGCGTCCGCGGTTCAGAAGTTCATCCGTCCGCTCTGTCAGGATCAAGGCGCTCTCGCTCGACATCCATCTCCTCTCGTGGTCGAGGACTCTACCGGCACATCATGCCCGTAATCGGTCTCTATCCAGCCCCCCGCCGGATATCCCGGGCTTGCCTACCGCAAGTCTACGAAACGTCTGTAAATTAAATTTCTGTAAACCGCTTTCAACAACGCGAGTAGACTAACACACGCTTTTAGAATTGTGTGACCTCATTTACGTTTTTTCTGGATAGAAATAGGCATTTCGCCTCTTCGGGACGGAAGAGAAGCACTGTTTTACTCTTGTTACACTACCCGATGTGGGACTAAACATCGAGCGGCTGGAGAGAGTACTCGGGACCAGTGTCCGGGGCTGCCTGACGGGTGACGGGGTGACGTCGGTTGCTTACGATTCCCGCCTCGTGGGACCGGGGACGGCTTTCGTGGCGGTTCCGGGCTTTAAGCGTGACGGGATGGAGTTTGTCCCGGAGGCGCTGCGGCGCGGGGCGGCCCTGATCGTGGCTGAGCGGGACCCCGGCATTTCCACCGAAACTCTATCCAGAACGCCGGTCGCCGTCGTACCCGATGCCCGGGCCGCGCTCGCGGCGCTCGCCTGCACCGTGTCCGGTGATCCTTCGGAAGAGTTTGAGGTCTACGGCGTTACCGGTACAAACGGGAAGACCACGACCTCTTACGCGCTACACGCCATATTTGCCGAAGACTCCGGAGCGGAGCGGAGCGGGTTGATGGGTACGGCAGGTACGATATCCGCCGGTATCTACCGGCCGGCGGTCCGCACGAGTCCGGAGGCGGTCGAGGTGCAGGGTACGCTGGCCGAGATGCTCCGGGACGGTGTCCGGCGGGTGGTTATGGAGGTCTCCTCGCACGGTATCGCCCTCCACCGGGTATCCGGGACCCGTTTTGCCGGGGCGATGTTTACAAACCTGTCCAGGGATCACCTCGACCTTCACGGCACGATGGAGGAGTATTACAAGACCAAGCGGAAGCTCTTCTACCGCGCCTCGGGACCCAAGATCGCCAACGCCGACGACGCCTGGGGCCGCCGGCTCGCGGGCGAGGTTCGGGACGTGAGAACCTTCGGCGTCGCGGAGGACGCAGACTACCGGATAAAGAACGTGCAGGCCCTGCGCCTGGGGACAGCCTTTAGTCTGGAGCGCAGAGGGGCGGCGGACCTGGCGCTCGAAACGCCACTGCTCGGCGGGTACAACGTCTCTAACGTGGCGGGGGCCGCGGCGCTCGCGCTCGCGGCGGGGGTGGGGGAGGAGACGCTCCAGAGAGCCGTGCGCAACATGCCACAGGTTCCGGGCCGCTTTGAGCGGGTCGCGACGGCGGCCCGGGAAGATTTCGAGGTTATAGTGGACTACGCCCACACCGACGTCGGGCTGGAGGCCGCCCTGGACGTAGCCCGCGAGGTCGCAGAGACCTCCCGTAGCGAGCGTGGTAGCCACGAACGCGGCCGCGTTATCTGCGTTTTCGGGGCCGCCGGGGAGCGGGACGGGGCCAAGCGTCCCATAATGGGCCGGGTGGCGGCCCGGCTCTCGGACCTCGCGATCGTCACCACGGATGACGCCTACACCGAAGATCCGGGAGAAATAGCCCGCGAGGTCGCCGGTGGGGCCGGTGGCCCGAAACGTTGTGAGATCATCCTGGACCGTCGGGCGGCGATCCGGCGGGCCTTGGAGAGCGCGGAGCCGGGCGATGTGGTGCTGGTGGCCGGAAAGGGCCACGAGACGGTCCAGCACCTGCCGGACGGAGACGTGCCGTTCCACGACGCGAGCGTGGTGACCGAACTTCTGGAGGAACTCGCGGCCGGTCCCGGAGATAGAAAGGCAAAAGGTTTTGCGTAAGGAAGCGAAGAGCGAGGTCTTGAGGCGTCTCAAGAGCGTTGAGGGCCACGTCCGGGGGGTTGCGAAAATGGTCGATGAGGGGGACGTCTCCTACGCCGAGGTCGTCCAGCAGACCAACGCCATATTCTCGGCGATCCGGCGGGTCAATACGGTGCTCCTGAAAGATTTCGTCGAGGAGCGGGCGGAAGCAGACGGGGTCTCCGAGGAGACCGTAAACGACCTCGTAAAAGCTATCGACCGGGTGGTGAAGTAGACCGGATGGGCCGGACTCCGCCCCTGACGCTCCTAATCGTACTGGTCGCGGTCGTCCCGCTCGGGGTCGGGGTCGCCGGGCTCGCCTCTTTCCTGCTGCTGCGAGCCGGGTACGGCATCCTGGTGTGGGCCGGGTTGCCGTTCCTCGTCCTTATCCTGGCCGCCGCGGGTCTTGGGATCTTGCTGGGCCGGACGGCGAGTAGGCGTCGCGGGGAGCCGGAAGACCGCTCCCGGGATAAAGATAATGTATAGTCCGGAGCTTATGGAGGAGAGAGAAGATCAACTCGCCGCGCCCGAGGATCTGGAGGAGCGGGTCTCGGAACTTGAAGGTCTCGTTAACGCTCTCCACCAAGCCCCGGACGGCGACCTCGCCCGGATACTCGGCCGTGCGGTCGGGCTGCTGGAGGAGATCAACACGGGTCTGGAGGCCAGCTTGTCGTCCGCCAGAGAGGGCTCCGAAAACCTTGGGGACCTTTTGGAGCGGACGGATTTCGGGCCTTTCGACGCCGCGCTAGAAGACCTCGAACGCGGAGACTCCGGCAGCCCGGAGCGGGCTTAGAGGTTGACTAACGACCTGGCCCGGCGGGTGCGGGAGGCGGCGTTGCTAGAGGGTGACTTCGTGCTCTCTAGCGGGGCGCGGAGCCGGTTCTACGTGGACAAGTACCGGTTCTCGACCGAGCCGGGCCTGCTCCGGGACATCGCCGCCGGGCTCTCCGGCCGGTTGCCGGAAGGTGTGGACCGGCTCGCGGGCGTGGAGCTTGGCGCGGTTCCACTGGTGGTTGCCCTGGCGCTAGAGACCGGCCTGCCGTACGTCATAGTCCGCAAGGCCGCGAAAGAGTACGGGACCGGGCGCGCAATAGAGGGTGGGCTGCGGGACGGCGAGCGGGTCGTGCTCGTGGAAGACGTCGTTACCACCGGGGCTCAGGTCACGCAAGCCGCGCGGGGCCTGCGGGAAGCCGGGGCCGACGTCCGCCGGATACTCGCGGTGCTCGACCGCCGGGAGGCGTCGCCAGGAGACGGCCTCGGTGGCATACCTTTCGACAGCCTGCTGAAGATGAAAGATTTAGGTCTGGACCAGCAGGGCTAGAAATTGAGGCCGCAAAATGCCTCTGCTATAGTCTTCCGAACGTGATCGGGGAGGTTGTTCGTGGAAGAGACAGGAGGTCGAGAGCATTGAATAAGACCGAGGTTATCCAGAAGATAGCGGATGAGACCGGGGCACCGAAGAGCGAGGCTCAGAGGTTCTTCGACGCGTTCACGGAAGTGGTGACCCAGGCGCTCAAGGGCGACGACAGCGTTCAGATCACCGGCTTCGGCAAGTTCTACGTTCAGAGGCGCGAGGCCCGGGAGGGTATCAACCCGCAGACAAAGAACAAGATCAACATCCCCGCTTCAAAGGTCCCGAAGTTTACCGCCGGCAACGCCCTTAAAGACGCGATCAAGTAGCCGGGTAACCGCTGCCTGGTGGAGGCCCTGCTCCGCTCCGCCCGCCGGCGCGCCAGCGTGGCGGTAGCCGGGCTCGACCCGGACCCGGACCGCCTGCCGCCGGAGCTTTATGAGACCGGACTCCCCGCAGCCGGGGCGGTCCGCAGGTTCTGCCTCGGTATCCTCGAAGCCGTCGAGCCTGAAGTCGCCGCCGTAAAACTTCAATCCGCCTACTTTGAGCGCCTGGGTCCAGCCGGCATGGAAATTTACGCGGAAATTATCCGGGAGGCCGCGGCGCTGGACCTGCCGGTTATAGCCGACGTAAAGCGGGGCGACATCGGGCCCGTCGCAGCCGCCTACGCCGAAGCCCACCTCAGGGTCTACGGCGCTACGTGCGTAACCGTTAACCCGTACATGGGCGCGGACGCCGTCACACCGTTCCTGGAGGAGGTGCGGCGTCTGGGTCAGGGCGGGGGCGCGTTCGTTCTGGTGGCGACCTCAAACCCTTCGGCCGGGACGCTGCAGGCGCACGGGGAGCCACCGCTTCTGGAAGTGTCGGCCGGACTCGTGGCGCGTCTCGGGGAAACCGGGAGTCCGGATGGCTACCCGGACACCGGAGCGGTTGTCGGGGCGACGCGCCCGGAGGTCGGGGCTCGGGTCCGCGGTATACTGCCGGATCACCTGTTCCTCGTTCCGGGCTACGGGGCTCAGGGTGGCACGGCGTCCGGAGTCCGGGCACTACTCGACAGCCACGGGAGCGGGGTGCTCGTCAATAGCAGCCGGAGTATCCTGTACGCCCACGAAAAAGGACCGGAAGACGACTACCGGACTGCGGCCCGGGCGGCAGCCCACCGGACCCGGCAGGAATTAGCTTCCGCCGGAGCCCGGCCGTAAGTTGCGGTCTACTTGTGGAGAGCCTTAGTGGGTGAAAACGAAGATCAGGCCGAATATGGTCACCAGAATAGTGCCCAGAGTGACCGCTACACCTAAAAGCTGTACCAAATTTTCGCGTCTCATAACTTCTTTCTGTGGTAGGTTCCGTGGAAGTTTACAGGTGGTTTGTAGAAAAGTTTCTGTGCCGGCATCAGGTTTTCTCGGAGATTATTTCTTGCAACGCCTCCCGGAGTTTCTGCGCGTTTTCTTTGTAGAAGCCGTTTTGTACCAACACTATGCGTCCGTCGTGGATAAGGAACGTCCTCGGGACCCGGTTCACGTTGTAGAGCGAGGTTAGATTTCCGGTAGAGTCCTGGACCACCGTGTATGGGGCGCCTTCACGGTCGGCCCTGGTCACGTTGCTAACGTATACCGCCACAAAGGTTGCTTCTTTATCCGGGTAGGCTTTTGCTAGGTCGGCAAGCTCGTCGTGAGAGCGGGCCGAACCTCGGTTGAGCCGGCTCCAGAAGGTCAGCACGTAGGTGCCCTCGTCTAAGAGTCGGAACTCCCCGCTATCGAGAGACTCCGTGGTAAAGTTCGGCGCTGCTTCGCCCGCGTTCGGAGCTGGCTGGGGTAGCGTCAGGGTGCCCGTACCGGTCTCTGGAGAGCCCTGGGTCCGCCACCCGACCGCCGCGACCAGAACCAGAACCACGACCAGTATGAGCCGCCGGTATCTCAAGGGTTTATTGTAGCGTCTCCGACCATTACGCCGCTATTGTATCCTCCATGAGACACCTTGTTCTGCGGCGACGCCTTCTGTAAGCTCCGCACTACGCTTTGAATGCCAAACATCAAAAATTCATCGTCTCCGGCGGCGTACGGTGCTGAAGT